>OY782947.1:0-3413404 GCA_963678615.1 uncultured Ponticaulis sp. | reverse complement strand
CTGAGTCGTTTTCGCCAGTTTGATCTCTGTCGAGAAGTTCGGCGTCCAGTCAGAGAAGACGTGACCGATGAAGGATTCTACAGTTTCAGAACGGTTGTACCAAGACGAGTTGTAAGCGACGCGAGAGCTTTCAACGAAGTTGTTACCGTTTTGCTCCTGAATCGAAGAGCCGTCAGTTTTCAGGTAAGTGAACTTCGCACGGTGTTCGTTGGTGATGTTCCAGTCGAGAGACGCGAGGATTTTCTCGTCTTCAACAGGAGACTTGGAGAAGTCACCAGTTTCGAGACCGTAAACGTCGCGAGCGATCTGCGTGATAGACGCCAGATCAGCGTCAGAAATGTCGATGCCTGGATCGCTAGGAAGTGTGTTGATCGGAGCAGTTTCTTCAAAGTAGTCATAAGACACGAAGAAGAACAGCTTGTCTTTCAGGATTGGACCGCCGAGCGTGAAACCGTAAGTTTCTTCTTCGAAGTCCTGCGGACGGTCGATGTCGCCATCGCGAGTCGCGCCGATCGTCTCACCAGAGAAGTTATCGTTCGTGAAGAAGTAGAACGCTGAACCGTGGAATTCGTTTGTACCGGATTTCGTAACAGCGTTGATTGTGCCGCCAGTGAAGCCGTTGAATTCTGTGTCCATCGGCGCAGTTTCGATCTGGAGAGATTCGATTGCGTCGAAAGAAATTGGTGAACGCTGAGTTGGGTAACCGTTAGAGTTCAGGCCGAAACGGTCGTTCAGGGCGATACCGTCAATCGTCAGAGAGTTGAAACGGTTGTTCGCACCAGCGATCGACAGTTCTTTTTCGCCGCCAGACTGAACGTTAACAGCTGCGAACGGGTCGACTTCTGCTGCGTCAGTGATGTCACGGTCGATAGAAACGATGTTGTTCAGCTGAGCGAGGCCGAGAGACGTCGACAGACCAGTGTCGAGGTAGCCAGACGTCATTGCAGGTGCAGAAACAACAACTTTCTCGAGTTTCTTCTCGCCAGAAACAGTCAGCGGAAGGTCGAAAGTCTGGTCAAGCTGAACGTAAATGTCAGTGACTTCAACAGGTGTAAAGTCGCCGCCAGAAACGTTTACAGAGTACGGACCACCAACGCGCAGACCGCGTGTAGAGAACGTACCAGATGCGTTTGTGATCGCTGTAGATTTTGTTCCTGATGGAACGTGCGTAACGACGACAGTTGCGCCAGTGACCGGCGTACCTTCGTCAGTCGTGATAGTACCGCGGATTGCGGAGGTCGTAACCTGCGCCATTGCCGGAGCGGCAATTGCCACTGACATAGCCGTCAATGCTACGCCACCAGCCAGTGTCTTCCAGTTTGTCATGATAAACCCCTTGATAAGTTCACCCGTTCCGAAATAGCGGGTTCGCTTGTGGGCGCTGTTAATCGCGCTCAATGACGCTTAAAAGACCCTTATGTGAAGCTTTTATGACAACTTTAATTTCCTGTAAGGAGTGAGGCTTTCTTGCAACATCCGTACTCAACGCAAAAAACAACTCTAGAAACAAAAAAACCGGGCAAACTTGCCCGGTTAACTATTGTCTCACAATCTGAATAGCGAAAATATTGCTATTTTGGGACTGTTAATCCCCGACGGTGCTCCGTCAGACCGATGCGAGAAGGCGCAAATGCGTCCTTCAAAACATCAATTGTGCGCAAAGGTTGGGCCGCTCCACACATGAAAACGTCGATGGCCGCAAAGTTGCGCTCAGGCCAGGTGTGAATGGAAATATGGCTTTCGGACAGAACAATCACTCCGGACACACCATTGTTTGGTGTGAAGACGTGAAAGTCTGAACTCAGGATCGTGGCGCCCGCGCGAACCGCAGCATCGCACAGGGACTTTTCGATGTGTTCCGGATCATCAATCCGGCTGACATCCCACAGGTCAATAATCAGGTGGGTTCCAGCAAACTCAACGCCATCACGTTTGATGAAGAAATCGAGTCGCTCTTCTGTTTCCGCCGCACCAGACTGCTTTTCTGATGCGGCAATGCCCTGATCGACGTTATCCTCGAGTTCCGGCGGAACCGGAGTACCGTAAGCCATGCTCACAAACCTTCTTTCCATTGGGGGTAGACTTCTACCCCCGAAACTAAATAAGAGGCGCGAAATATCGAAAAACCCCTTGCGTTGCAAGTGACATTTTCACACTGTCCGCTGAATCAAGCAAACACCTTGCCCCAGAGGGTCGATTATGCGCAAAACATCGCCAAAAACCTCTGATAATGCTTTGTTTTTCTTCATTGTTGCGCTGGCAGTTCTGTTGATTGGCCGGGTTGCGGCAATTTTCCTCACACAGTTAAATCTCGGCCCGGACGAGGCACAATACTGGAGATGGGGGCAAACTTTTGACTGGGGGTATTTCTCAAAACCCCCCTTTGTCGCCTGGACGATTGGTGCCGTTACTTCCGTATTCGGAGATGCCGCCTGGGCTGTGCGCCTGCCCTCTCCTTTCTTTCACATCGGGACGGCGATCTGTCTCTACCTGGCTGGCCGGGAGATCTGGTCTGAAAAAGTCGGCATTTTCGCGGGCCTGAATTATGCGCTCATGGGCGGTGTCTGGCTGTCCTCCCTTTTGATGACAACCGATGTCGCGCTCCTGTTCTTCTGGTCAGTCGGGCTCTATGCGCTTGCTCGTCTCCGAACACGGAAAGATTATCTGTCCGCACTGGCGCTCGGCATGGCGATCGGCCTCGGCTTTCTGTCAAAATACGCGATGATCTATTTCCTGATCGGGCTTTGCTTCACCCTGATCGTGGATAAACAAACGCGCTCTGCGTTCTTCGGACTGAAAGGCGCGCTCACCGCGCTTATCGCACTGGCCTGGCTCGTGCCGCACATCATCTGGAACACCCAGAATGGCTTTAAAACCGTCAGCCACACCGCCGACAATGCCAATTGGGGCGCAGACCTTTACAACCCTGAAAACGCAATCAAATTCCTCGGTGATCAGCTGGGCGTTTTCGGCCCCGTGCATTTCATCATGCTGCTGGTTTTCATCGCTCTGCTGATCGTCAGCCGATTAAAGATCTTGCAGCAAGATCGCTTCCTTCTCGGACTTCTCGGCTTCATCATTCCGCCACTCGCGATCATTACGGTTCAGGCCTTTATCAGTCGCGCGCACGCCAACTGGGCCGCGTCTGCCTACCCTGCCGCCTGTATTCTGCTCTCCTGGTGGGCCGTCCAATATGGTGGCCGCGTCCGGACCGCGCTGTTCGCAGGTCTTGCCTTCAACATTCTTCTGGGCGTGATTTTCACCGTGTTCGCCGTCCTGCCGCATGACACACAAGTCGCACTCGGCGGCGCCCGATCCACCAAACGCCTGACGGCCTGGCCGGAAACCGTGGCTGCGGTCAATGATCTGGCCAACTCGCATGATGTCAGCGCCATCATCGTCGATGAACGAGAGATATGGCACGGTCTGGATTACTATGGCCGCGACGGTGTCGTAAAAGTCCCTGTCCGCGCCTGGCGACGTCAACCCTATGCGAAAAGCGCCTCAGAAGAGGCGCCAATTACGGATGAAAATGCAAAGAACGCTCTGGTTCTGAGCTATCGGGTCGTGGACCGGGACAAGCTGCTTGCAGACTTTGAAACCAACACATATCTCGGCCCGCTCTCCATCAGTCTTGGCGGAAAATACAAGCGTGCCTTCGAGGTATATCTCGTCAGCGGTTTTGACCCGAAACAGCGAGACCCGCAGGAGTAAGACAAAGCCTAATGCGCTTTGTCTTTTGCCCAGACTTTCTTCACCCGACCATCGCGGCCACAGCTGAACCGATAGTATGAATAGCGCGTTGGGTGCGTTTTATAATAGTTCTGGTGATACCCTTCCGCGGGCCAGAACGTCTGTTGATCCAGGATCGGTGTCACGATCGGATCAGCCAGAATATCCGACGCGTTGAGCGCTTGTTTTGACGCTTCTGCGATGGCTTTTTCGTCTTCGGTTTCAACGAAAACAGCGGTGCGATAGCTCTCGCCGCGATCACAGAACTGGCCACCTTCATCGGTCGGGTCGACATGGCGCCAGAAATAGTCAATCAGCTCTTCATAGCTGACAATCGCCGGGTCATAGATCACCCGGACAGCCTCATAATGACCTGTTTTCTCGCGAGAAACCTGCTCATAAGACGGGTTGTTCACATGACCGCCCGTATAGCCGGAAATCGCTTCCAACACGCCTTCGACTTTCTCAAAGTCAGCCTCGACACACCAGAAACAGCCGCCCGCGAAAACTGCATCCGCCTGTGACGGCTTCAGCAAAGTATTGCGCCGGTCATCATTGGCATCAGCCTGTTTCCAGAAAGCGACACCAGCGGCGATGAAACCGGCAAGGATGGCGACAAGAATAGATTGAGAAATACGCATAACAGAGGGCTACATTGTTTATAGAAAACACAGTCCGATCCGCTTCAGACAGATCAGGGCACCCGCTATGACCTAAAGGAATGGAAAATTCTACCCCCACCGGCATCGAATGAAGCAATTGTCATTCAGCGTCACTAGTTCGTGAGGTCTGTTACCCGGATTTGCACATGACTTTCCCGGCCATTCTCATCAACAGCTGAGAGTTTGTAAAAGCCGGGTCCGGACGGAATCCAGACCGGCGCACCCGCAGCATCGCGGCTGATCATCTGACCGTTCACAAACCAGCGCAGATCGCCCTCACCGCGCCCGCTCAGCACAAAGCCCGGGCTCGGATGATCCGGCCGTTTCTGCAACAGAACAGCGTCATCTGGCGGAAACAGGATCATTGGCGGCAGGTCGTCCTTGGCAAACTCCACCATGGAGAAATGCGGCGTTGCCTGTTTATCCGCAATCAGACGGTCACTCGCCTGCCCTTGCGCGCCCATAACCGAGTTGAGCTTGTCAAAAACAGAGAACAGCAAAGGCAGTGCCGTCTTGCGTCCGGTTTCACCCGGGCGCGGCGCACCATCGGCCCGCCCGGCCCAGACAACAACGGCATACCCACGCGCAACCCCCGCCGCCCAGGCATCTCTAAAGCCATAGGACGTGCCGGTTTTAAACGCGATTTCCGGAGCATCCTGCGTCAGTCGCGCAGGCATACGCCCGCTCGGTGTTGGCGCTGATTTCAGAATATCGATGATTTTGTCTGCCGACGCATCGGACATGAACCGATGACCTTTGCCAAGCTCCGCCCCGCTGGCTTCGGCCTCGAGCCAGGACAAAGGCTTCACCACGCCCTGATCGCCAAGCCCCGCATACAAACGGCTCAGATCCTGAACCGTCATCCCCGCACCGCCAAGGGCCAGCGCAAGGCCAGCCTCCCGGTCTGCGCCTGCATGGACCTGCACTTTCACGCCAGCCAGCGTCAGCGCTGCCGCAAACCGTTCCGGACCGATCCGTTCCAGCGCCATAACCGCAGGGACATTCAGCGAGTGCTGCAACGCGTCAGCAATGCGAACCTGACCGCGGAATGTCCGGTCAAAGTTTTCCGGACGATAGGTGTTAAACCGGGCCGGCAAATCCTCGATAAAAGTGTTGGGCAATGCCTGCCCATCATCAAAAGCAAGCCCGTAAATAAACGGTTTGAGCGTGGACCCCGGAGACCGCGCAGACTGTGTCAGGTCGATCCAGCCACCAGCGCGCTTCCGGCTGGCCGAGCCAATATGGGCACGGACTTTCCGGGTCTTGATATCAACGACAATTGCGGAATACTGAACGCCGCCGCCAACGGTTTCAGCCTGCTCGCGGAAAAAGGCTTCCAGCGAGGTCTGCAATCCCGCATCCAGACTTGAGCGTAAGTCATGCGGCAGGGCGGTCGGCGCTTTGCTCCCGACATAGGCATCGCGCACCTGCGCACTGGCATGCCAGGCATAAGCTGGAAAGGCGTGTCGCCCCGGCAAAGGAAGCTCTTTTGCGTCCTTTGCCCGCTCCGAAGAGATAATCTCCAATTCCGCCAAACGGTCGAGAATCAGCGCCCGCGACGCCAAAGCGCTCTTGGGCCGAAGGTCAGGGCGTCGAACTTCGGGGGATTGCGGTAGCGCAATCAGCAACGCGATCTGGTCATCGCTCAACCGATCCGGCTCACGGCCAAAATAGGCCCAGCTCGCCGCGCGAATGCCTTCCAGATTGCCGCCATAAGGCGTCAGCGTCAGATAAAGTTCCAGAATTTCCTTTTTGCTGTAACGCAGTTCCAGCTGAACAGCGCGCAGCATTTCCACAAACTTTGACGGCAGAGTTCGCGGTCTCGGCTCCAGCAGGCGAGCCGTCTGCATGGTGATGGTCGACGCCCCGGACACAATCCGTCCGCGCTGCGCAGCCGACTTCGCCGCCCGGATAACCGCCAGCCCGTCGACACCGATATGAGAGTAGAACCGCGCATCCTCAACGCCAATCAGCGCCGTCAGAAAGGCCGGATCAATCGCATCCACATCTGCAGGCAAGCGCCAGCGCCCCTCTTCGGTCGGAAACGCCCGCAGCGGAATACCCGCACGGTCTGTGACCAGCATGGAGCCTGAGACCGCCTTATAAACCGGCGGCGGAAATGCCTTGTCGAGAATAAACAGCGTTGCCGCAGCCCCGGCCAGCACAGCACCAGCAAGTGCCAGCCTCGGTCGCCGCTGAAACAAGCGTCGCACGGCCAGTGTGAAACCGGCCGTGTGAGATTTGAGTGACTTAGCCGTCATCGCCGGAAATCACTACGCTGCCAGATGGCGTACGCGCAAAGACCTGAGGGCGATACATATCTTCCGCAACAGCGCCCGGCAAAGTGAACCGGCCCGGCGTTACCGCACGAACGACATAAGCAAGCGTTCTTGGCTTATCGCGAACATCAATCGCCGCAACGAACCGGTCATCACGCGCTTCTGTGATATTGGCGTAGTGGATGTCACCCACCCAGCTGAACGCGCCTTTACCGCTCGCCCCATCATCCGGACGCAAGATTGCCTCGATCTCAAAGCCAGCCGGAAGCAGGTCTTCAATGATCATCGGATTGGTCCGGCGCTCTTCAGGGGTCAGCTCCAGCTTGATGACCAGACGGTCGCCTTGCATCAGGTTCTGAAGGTCAGGACGGCTGCCCTGCATGGTGTAATAGGTTTTCACCATGCGCATATTGGACGACGCATTCGCTGGCGGCTCAGCAGGTGCGCCGCGAACGAACGTTGTCTGCCAGACCGGGCCTGCACTGCGGTTTACAAACCGGGCCGCTTTCGCCTCGTCGCCTTCAGCAAAGGCAAACTGATTGTCGCCGCCTTTGCTTTCGACAGCCGTTTCGATCTTCGGCAGGTCCTGTCCTTTATTGAGGGCGTTGGACGCCATCAGAAGGAAGGCTTTTTCCTGAGTGGTCAGACGGCTCGCATCCGGCGTATCCGCACCCAGCTTTTTGCTCAGCTCGTTCATGACGTCTGTCATGTCCGCTTCTGCTGCCAGGGTCAGAATGCCCGCAATATCGCGCAGCGGTGTCTGATAATAGTCACCGGAGTTCTGATAACCGAGACCGTCCAGCGCCGCAGAGAACGCTGTCACAGCCCGTGCCCGGTCCCCCAGAATGGCCAGCGCCGCACCAAGATGAGCCCGCGCCAATGGCGACTCAATCTTGCGCAGTTCACGGTCATGCATATAGCGGACGCGGGAAATGTCGGCCTTACCAGCCTTCGCCATCACATAGAGAGCATAAGGCGCAGACCGGTGCATCAGACGGTCTTCAGTGTCATTGTGCCAAGGGCTCTCCCAGACATCGGTGTCATAGCCATAAACGCGCCATGCATCGCCCTGAGAGATGTTCGCCAGAGCCGTGAACGCGCGGTCCAGAGCTTCTGTTGGAACGGTATAGCCCGCAGCCTTCGCCCGATAGAGGAAGTCCGTTGCATACGCCCCGAGCCATGGCGAGGAATTGCGGTCGCCTTCACGCCACAGACCGATCGACCCATCCGGGCTCTGACGGTTGAGAAGCGTATTGATGGCATCCTGAACTTCGCGCTTGGCAGCGGCTTTCGCATCTTCACTGCTTTTGCCTGCCAGTGCCGCCAGTTGCTCTGAATAGAGAAGCGGCATTGCCCGGGACGTCATCTGCTCTGTGCAGCCATATGGATAGCGAGCGAGCGATGAATACAGCGCACCCGGATCAATCGGCAGCGTCGAGAACGACACCGTCAGCTCAGACGTGCCCGGCATATAGCCTTCGAGCAGGTTTTCACTGACGCGATAGGTTTTGCCGACTTCGACCAGCGACGTGTAAATCCGGCTTTCCGGCAGGAAGGCAGACCGCGTCTGGATCGGATAGCTGTGCGCAACCGCATAGTCAGACGGACCATTTACAGAAATCGTCAGGTTGGAAATGCCTTCGCCATCAGTCGACAGCTTGACCGGCAGGTCTTTGCGCTGACCCTTAGCAAGCGTTGCGTCCAGCTTGTCGGTTTCAAACGTCACCACACCGTCAGCCGTCAGCTGACCTGTAAAGTCACCAGACTTCAGCTCGACATTGTCGATGCTGGCTGTCGCAAAGGCGGTATCGCCCGGCGCAAGGAAGCGCGGCAGAGACAACTCAACCGGGACCTCATCACGAACCGTCATCGGCTTATCGCCAGACCCGACACCTGTTGCCGACCAGGCAACGGCCATCAGACGCAGCTCGCCGTTAAAGTCCGGTACTTTGAACGTGACTTCGGCTTTGCCATTGCGGCCGACATCAACCAGACCAGAGAACAGCGCGACGGTTTTCGTCGGAACGACAGACAGACCCTCGCCGCCAATCTGGTCACCCCCCGAACGGATGTCCGCAGGCGCACCAAGGTTTGGATCGAGCAGGCGTCCATAATCGTCATACAGATCGACACCCAGCGCCTTTTTGCCGAAATACCAGCTGGCCGGATCCGGCGTCTGGAATTTGGTCAGCGCCAGAATGCCTTCATCCACCGCAGCAAGCGTCAGGAAGACCGGCTCTTTCGGGCCTTCTTTCAGCGTGACTTTGATGGTCTGCTCTGTGCGTGGGCGCACAATTTCAGGCACATCGAAATCGACCTCAAATGTCCGGTCAGACGTATCCACCGGCACATAGGCAACGCCAACCGCGCGGCGCGGCACAGGGTTGGCCAGTGCGTCGCGTTTGGAATAAACGCTGACCATCACATAGGCGCCTTCCCCCCAATCCGGTGTCACCGGAATGGAAAGCTCTGCGCCCTTCTCACCAACGTCCTGATACGTGACAGAAAGAACCCGGTCAGTCGCGACAACAATCTGCGCTTCGCCGGCATAAGGTGGCAGCAGCGTAATCTGGGCTTTGCCGCCCTGACGCGGTGCTTTGTCAGCGACAGACAGACGAACACGGTCTGGGGCTTCAACGCCGCCTTCGGCGCGACCACCCCAACCGAGCCAGAACTGATAGCTGGTCTCAAGCTTGTTCGCATCGTCTTTGAGGATGACGCGATAATCGCCATAATCGCTGAGGCCATCGAATTTCAACTTGCCGGCTTTGCCGTCTTTCAGCTTCAGCTCGCCTGTATTGACCTCTTTGACATAGCGAGACCGACGCCAGCGCCACCGGCTGCCATCCTTGTACCAGTCATAGTTATAATAGACCTGGATGAGCTGCCACTGGACCACGCCATCACGCGCTTTGCCCTCTGGATCGAGAGACACCACGTCAAAACCAAATGACTGGTTCTTGCCGGGCGCATAGTCAAAGTCCGGCTTGATGCCCAGATAGCGGGCCTTCGGACGATACGGAACGATCACACTATCGCTGACAGCGCGGCCGCCCGGCTCAAGCACATTCACAACCGTCCGCAGACGCAATGGCTGCGCTTCGCTTGTGCCGCGCTTGCCCGGTGCCAGAGGCAGGGTCACCTTGCCCGCGCCATCTGTTACGGTTTTCGGGAACTGAATGATTTCCTGACGGAAGGTCTCGTCGAACTTGCCAAAGCGATAGCCTTTGAAGTTCGGGAACGCCGCACGGTCAATTTCCAGACGCGCTTCAGACTGAACCGTCAGGCCAGACCCCGGCGCACCATAAAGGAAGCGGGATTCCACTTCCACATCGCGGGTTTCCCCCATCAGAATTGGTTTGTCCGTATCCGCAGACACATCAACCTTGATGCGTTGAGGGACAAAATCCTCGACAGACACGCTGGTTGACCCAACGCGGCCAAGACCATCAACCTCAACATCGATCCGCCACTGGCCGCGCGCAGCGGCTTTCGGCAGATCATAATCAAACAGAACCCCGCCAAGGCTGGTTTCTGTAAAGACATGGCGGCTCGCTTCCATCCCGTTCGGGCGGTAGACAACAAACCGGCCCGCACGATCCGTTACCGCACGTGCAGCTTCGTCGCGCAGCATGGCAGAGACATGAACCGTCTCACCCGGACGATAAATGCCGCGCTCTGTGTAAACAAAGCCATCAATCGGATATGGCGCATTGCGGCCATCAATATTCTCAGACGACAGATCAATCGGCGCACGGTCGAGATCGAGCACAGCAAAATCACCAGACGCGCCATAGGCCACAATCATGCGCGGGCGCAGATTGCCTTCGCCCTTCAACAGCGGACCATCGAAATGCGCTGCGCGCGTCCCGTCAGAGGTCGCCGTGCCGAGAATTTCATTGTTCTGCGCAATCAGTTGCAGCTTCACATTGCCAACCTGACTTGCGGTCTGCAGAGAGCGAACCACGACATCAAGGCCCGTATCTCCCTGATAAGTCGTCAAAGCGAGGTCAGTTGAAATGATCCAGCGCTGCGCTTCTGCTGGCGGACCGAGGCGGCCCAGATTTTCTTTTGCATCTGTCAGCTGGACGAAATATGCGCCCGGCTCCAGCGTTCCAATCGCCTGATCAATCGGGAACACAGTGATGACCGGCGCGTTTTGCTTCGCCTCAACATCCATTTCGCCGGTCCAGACGACTTCAGACACATCTGACGGATTTTCATCGCCATAGAGATAGCCATAGCCGCCCTGAGCACGGGTCACGCCTTCAGTGATGCGCTTGAACGCCAGTGCGCGGTCATTGACGCGAGACACTTCGATTTTCAGCTTGTCGACATTCACCGTTTCAATCGGCAGACCATCCGCATCGAGGCGTGGCAGAATAACGCCGCCGCCCTTAAAGCCGACATATGGCGGTCGGTCGGTGAAATCGATGGAAACAGTCTCATCAGCCGCAAGTGTGCGGCCATCCAGAGCTTTCAGCCCTTCTTTAAGGGTCAGAGTGCGCGTATCCGAGAAGGTCAGACCGCCGACACACAGCTCTTGTCCATTCGCAGAATAGGTAAGGGATTTTTTCGGGGACACTTCAACAAACGGGCTGTAATCAGCCTCAGAATCCAGCGGCGCAGAAAACACGAGACACGCCAGCGGGGACGCGCCGGTCATATCGGTTTTATACCGCAGGAAACCAAAATCCTGTTTGTTTTCATCAGCTGCCTGTTGTCGCAGGCGATCACGTTCCTTGATCCGGCGCAGCTCAGCCTCAGACCGTTTGGTCTCCTTGGCAGGCGTCTGCGTTTCGCCCGTATCAGTCTTTTCGATGACCTTGTTGACAGGCTCGTCTTTTTTCGAGCAGGCCTGTAATGCGCCCATAGACAGAGCGAGCCCTGCTGCGGCAAGTAGCAACTTGAAACGTGTCATTTTTGTCCCCTTTCCACCTGGAAACACTTTTGCTCCATTCAGACGGAATTGTCACCCCATACAATCGACGTGGTTTTTATGAGTTCAGATTTTGGCAAAAGCAGATCCAATCAAGGCAATGTCGATGTAATCGTCATTGGTGCGGGCGCAGCCGGGCTGTTCGCCGCCATTGAATCTGCGCGCCGTGGCCGGTCGACCTATCTCCTTGATCATTCAGCAAAACCTGCTGAAAAAATCCGCATTTCCGGTGGCGGCAGATGCAATTTCACCAATCTGGAAACCCATGCGTCGCGCTTCCTCTCGACCAATCCGCATTTTGCCAAATCCGCGCTCGCCCGCTTCACGCCATGGGACTTTATAGAGCGCATGTCCGCGCATGATCTGACCTGGCATGAAAAGACACTGGGACAGTTATTCTGCGATCAGAAATCAGGGGCCATTGTCAAAATGCTGCTCGATGATTTTGACAGCGCGGGCGGCAAGCTGAAACTTGGCACACAGATCACCGATATCTCAAAACCGGATGATCGCTTTCATCTGGACACCAGCCTTGGCCCGCTCACCTGTCAGTCGCTCATCATTGCGACGGGGGGCCTCTCCATTCCAAAGATCGGGGCAACCGGCTTTGGCTATGACATTGCGCGCAAATTCGGACATGATCTGATTGAAACCCGCGCCGGGCTGGTGCCCTTCACCTTCTCCGGCAGCCTGCTGGAACGCTTTGCCGCTCTTGCGGGCGTCGCGACAGATATTGATATCCACACGGAAGACCGCACCGAATTCCACGAAGCCATGCTGTTTACGCATCGCGGCCTGTCCGGCCCCGCAATCCTTCAGGCGTCGAGCTATTGGCATCCGGGGGAAGCGGTGGAAATCGACTATTTCCCCGGTCAGTCCATCTCCGACCAACTAACAGCGGCCCGGCAGGACACGCCGAAAGCCATGCTGCAAACCTGGCTCTCCGGACGCCTGCCAAACCGGCTGGTCGAAGATGTGCTGAGCGAGCTGAATCTGCGCAAAAAGCTGGGCGATCTCTCCAACAAGGACATCACCGCCCTGAGCGAGCGTCTGCACCGCCACACCGTCACCCCCACCGCGACGGAGGGCTATCGCACCGCAGAAGTCACCGTTGGCGGGGTGAACACGGACGGCATCTCCTCAAAGACGATGGAAAGCAAGCTCTGCCCCGGCCTCTATTTCGTTGGTGAAGTGGTCGACGTCACCGGCTGGCTTGGCGGCTATAATTTCCAATGGGCCTGGGCCAGCGGCTGGGTTGCCGGTCGGGAAGCTTAGTCCGAGCTTACCAGTCAGCGCCCTTACGCTTATTGCAAATCGCATGAACCAGCTGAAGGTTCTCATCTTCATCGCCGCCGCCTTTGGAGCGCGGCCGGATATGATCAAAGGTCGGCCTTTGCTTGGCCCAGACACGCGCGTGAGGCGTTTCAAACCGATGGCGCGGCATCACTTCTCCGCAAAGCGCACACTTGCCCGCCTGCGCGTCCCACAGCGCCTCAAACAAGGCCGTCTCTTTCGGTTTATACGGTTGGGACATGTCTTTTTGCTCGATGACATTTCTTCGCTGCGCTCAGGTCATATGCGCCTACACGGTCGCTTGTGAAGTGCCTCACACGACCAAGGGTCGGGCGCAGGCGGCGTGAGCTTTAGCGAACGTCAGAGCCGAGCATAAAAATAAACCCCAAACTCCCCTCGCCCTTTGGGAGAGAGGATGGGGGTGAGGGTATGAGAACATCTCAATCGGTGTGTCGCCCTCATCCCAAACCCTTCTCCCTCAGGAGAAGGGTCTGATATTCTCAAATTCCCCGGCGCAGCTTCGCAGCCTTCACTGTATTGTCGAGCAGGCAGGCAATCGTCATCGGGCCGACACCGCCAGGAACAGGGGTAATATGGCCAGCAACTTCCGCGCAGCTTTTAAAGTCGGCATCGCCCACCAGACGGGTCTTGCCTTCGCCCTTTTCAGGCACCGGAATGCGGTTAATGCCGACATCGATCACACACGCGCCAGGCTTCACCCATTCGGCTTTCACCATTTCCGGGCGACCCACAGCCGGGACCAGAATGTCCGCTTCACGGCAGACCGCTTCCAGATCGGCCGTGCGCGAATGCGCAATCGTCACTGTGCAGTTCTCCGCGAGGAATAACAGCGCCGCAGGCTTGCCCACCAGAATGGAGCGGCCAATCACAACACAATGCTTGCCGGACAGATTATCGCCGAGCGCTTTCTTGGCGAGGATGACACATCCGCTCGGCGTGCATGGACGCAGGCCCGGCTTGCCCAGAACCAGACGGCCAGCCGACATTTCCGTCAGCCCGTCCACGTCTTTTTCTGGCGAAATCTTTTCAATCGCAGCGTCAGAATCGAGCCCGTCCGGAAGCGGCAGCTGCAGGAGAATACCATCCACCGCATCATCGCTGTTCAGAGAGCTGATCAGGTCTTCGACTTCCTGCTGGCTGGCGGTTGCCGGCAGGTGATAGTGAAGAGACCGCATTCCGGCCTCTTCGGTTTGTTTGATCTTGGAGTTCACATAAACCTGGCTGGCCGGGTCTTCCCCCACCAGAACCACAGCAAGACCCGGCTGAATGCCGTGTACATCTTTCAGTGTTTTCACATCTGCAGCGACTTGCTGTCTGAGTTCGGCGGCAATCGCCTTACCGTCTATGCGCGCTCCGGCCATTGATCATCCCATTCCTGCTGGCACTTGAATGAGCAGCCAGTACGCAAGTCTGTTGAGAAAGCCAAGCCCGAGAAGCAAGACAATCGGAGAAAGATCAATTCCGGAGATCAGAGGAATAACCCGTCGGATCGGAGCCAGAACCGGTTCCACCAGACCGCCGCCGAATTGCAGGATCCACTGCACCAGCTTGTTATAGCTGTTCACCACTTCGAACTGGATCAGGATTCGCGTGATCAGATAGATGAACACCACGATCTGAAACATGAAAATGATGTTGCTGATCAGCCAGTATAATGCGCCGAACATGTAAAACCCCTTCTGTGAGTTTCAGCCAATTTAGGTCTCTTAGCAGAGTTCAGCTGTAAAAATAGGAAACAGAACTCAGTTTTTCACCTGCACCTGAACATTCTGTTTAAGTCAGGTTCATGCAGAAAGTCGTTTTTGGTCGTGCCCACTCTTGGCCGACCGGCTTGTGCAAACTGATTTGCACCCCACACACTTGCCGGTCGGCTCTTTTTGCGAGATGGACAGGTTTGAACAAAAAGGCCCCTGTCCCGTGACTCTCGACCTGTCTGCTACTGCTCCCAAGATGAAAACGCTGCGTTCTGCTGTCAGCGAGCTGAATGTCGAGAAAAGCTTTCTCACGGCATTTGCGGACGCGCCGGACAGCGTCACCTTCAAAAAGACCCGCAAACGTCTGGTGCGTCAGGCACAGGAAGTCATTCGCGATTACGGCCTCGACACGTCTCAATCGAGCAGCAAGCCCGCCCGCTGGCTGATCTGCCTGTCCGGCGGCAAGGACAGCTATGCCCTGTTGTCGATCCTTTTGGAGCTGAAATATCTCGGCGCACTGAATGCAGAGCTGATTGCCTGCAATCTGGATCAGGGACAGCCGGGCTTTCCAACTGAAACCCTGCCTGACTATCTGACCCGTCTGGAAGTGCCTTACCGGATCGAGACCGAAGACACCTATTCCATCGTCACCGATAAAGTGCCGGCACAGAAAACCTATTGCGCGCTGTGCTCACGCCTGCGCCGCGGCATTCTCTACCGCATTGCCCGCGAGGAAAACTGCGATGCGATTGTGCTCGGCCACCATCTCGATGATGCGCTTGAAACCTTCTTTATGAACCTCTTTCATGGCGGACGTCTTGCGGCCATGCCACCAAAGCTGGTGAATGATGAAGGCGATCTCATGGTACTGCGCCCGCTCATCCGGTCCAGCGAGGCTGACATTGAGAAATTCGCCATCGGGATGAAATACCCGATCATTCCATGCACGCTGTGCGGCTCTCAGGATGGTCTGCAGCGCGAACTCACCAAGCGCATGCTGAATGACTGGGAAGAGAAGAACCCCGGTCGCAAAGCCAAAATGGCCAATGCGCTGGCGCATGTGCGCCCGTCTCACCTGCACGACCCGGAAGTATTTGGGTTTAACGAACTCCTACCAGAGCTGTCGAAACTTCAAGAACCGGATATGTGAAGGCCTTAACGCGTCTGGTGTATATATTCACCTATGAAACGCGCTTTGAAATATGCCCTGTTTGCCAGCCTTATGCTGCTGCCATCCGTCTCGCTTCGCGCCGAAGCTGCCGGCGGCGGTGCGCCTCAGGTTGATAAAGCCATCGCCCGGATAACCGGTTCACAGCACTATGTGGCCGTGACAGGACTGAACGTGCCGATTGCCAGCTGGAATGGCTTTACCGGCATGATGGCCGTTGATGCGGGTCTTGAAATCGAAGACAGCAAAATCCGCAAACAGACCGAACTGACCATGCCGCGTGTTCGCGACACGCTGCGTCAGTCCCTGCACATCTATATGAATGCCACCTACCAGCCGGACAGCGTGCCTAATCTGGAAATGATGGGGGCGCGCATGCAAAAGGCGATAGATCGCCAGCTCGGCCCGGGTGTCGCCAAGGTCACGATCTCCTCAGCGATCATTCACCCGTATTCTTAGTGGCCGTGTCCGCAGTCATGTGGCGGGATCGCTTCGCGCGCTAGTTTTGCATAGTGCTCGTCAACCGCGTGGAACTCGCCGGTTGCTTCATCAACCGCCTGAACTTCGCCGGTCTTGATGTCATACACCCAGCCATGAATGGTGAGTTCTTTCTTCGCCAGACGACGCAGAACGCTTGGGTGCGTTTTCAGATGCTGGATCTGCAGAATGACATTCTGCTTCATCAGCATATCCATTTTTTCTTCGTCGGTTTTGTCTTTGGCGAGCTCTTCAACCACTTCCACAGCAGCGCGGGAAAACCCGATCCATTCCTTGACGTGAGGCAGGTGCGAAATCGCATCCGGGTTCATTGCGCCTTTCATGGCCCCGCACTGCGAGTGACCACAAATCACGATATGCGGCGTTTTCAGAACCGACATGGCGAACTCAATCGTTGCCGTCATCGCACCGGTTTGAGAGGTGTGCGGCGGAACGATATTCCCGGCGTTCCGCAGAATGAACAACTCGCCGGGATAGGTTTGTGTGATCATCGCAGTTTCAACCCGCGAGTCGGAACAGGCAATGAACACCGCTTCTGGTGACTGCCCATCCGCCAGTTTTTCAAAGAGATCCTTGTGCTGTCCGTAAATCTCGTTTCGGAATTTGATCACACCATCGATAAACTTAGGCACCAGCACATCTCCTTGTCCGTACACATTTCCGAAAGAGGAAATTGTGCCTCGGTCAAAACAGATCAAGGAAAAAAGTCAATTATTACATTTGCAGGGCCGCAAAGCCCCCAGATTGACTACATTGCGGAGATGCCGCCATCCACTTTGATCTCAGCGCCGGTGATCAGCTTGCTCTCATCAGACGCCAGATACAGCACGGAATAAGCGATATCATCTGGCTCGCCAACTTTGCCGAGCGGGATTTGACGACCCAGCTTTGCCAGCGCCTCTTCTTCGCCGAACATCTCTTTCGTGCGGTCCAGAATTGGCGTGTTGATGAAGACCGGGTGGACCGAGTTACACCGAATCTGCCCGCCGGTTTTCGCACAATGAAGCGCGATAGATTTCGACAAATGACGCACCGCCGCCTTGGCCGTGTTGTAGGACACATAATTGCCGCTCGCGACGATACCTGCAATCGACGAGATATTGATGATCGAGCCGAGGCCATGCGCACGCATCAGCGGAATGGCATATTTACAGCCAAGGAAAATGGAATCGACGTCGACCGCCATAACCTTTTTGAAGGTCTCATACTCTTCGTCTTCAACAGAGCCGAGCGAACCAATCCCGGCATTGTTCACCAGAACATTCAGGCCGCCCATTTTGTTATGCGCTTCCTGAACAACCTCTTTCCAGCGCGCTTCGCTGGTCACATCATGCTGCATGGCAAAGGCAGAGCCCGGATAGGCTTCGTTGATTTTCGCAGCCATGGCTTCGGCGCCTTCGCCGTTAATGTCCGTCAGGGTGACTTTCGCGCCCTCTTTTGCGAGCATCATGGCGGTAGCAGCGCCAAGCCCTTGTGCGCCGCCGGTGATAATGGCCATTTTATTGGAAACGCGACCCATAACTTTCTCCCTGAATCTTGAACTTCTGGGGGACAGTGTACCGGACTATCGCGAAAGGCAACTCCCGACTTTGCTAGTCGCCCGCGCGGGCATCCATGAACTTCGCCAGCTCGATGTCCTTATCGGTCACATCGTCTGCGTCATGCGTGGTGAGTTTCACATCCACCTTGTTGTAAACATTGAACCATTCCGGGTGATGATCCATCTGCTCGGCCTTCAGCGCACACGCCGTCATGAAAGCAAAAGCGGCTTTGAAATCATCAAATCTGAAACTGCGTGTAATGGATTTTCCATCCTCGCCAATCTCCCACAGATCCAGCTCGGCAACCGCGTTCGCAGCACAAATGCTCGTCATGATTTCCTCCGTTCATCATTCTCTCTATCGGGTTAAAGGACGCCTCTTTGGACGTCATGGCAAGACGTGCTCCGATCCCCCAGACTGCCCCGCAATGAACCGGCGCGCCTAGTTATCCTGCAACAGATAGACCCAGCGACCGTCTTCACGGATTGCAGTTCGAAAGCCCGGATAGGTTTCGCCCTTCTTGACCCGCTCAATGCCCGCCTCGCCCAGCAATTCCTGCAGAGTGACGCGTTCCTTGAACGACAGGCGTGAGAAATCGAGCTCCTCAGGTGTGCGGGTCGCAAGCTCCGGCCAGATATAGTATTTCTCCGCGCCGAAATCCTTCACCCCGAAAGGTTCTTGCAGGATGCGCTTGGTCTGCTCCATCGGATCGAGCCCGGCCCGCTTCATCAGATACCAGTGCTCATAATGCGAGCGACCGCCAAAGTTTGACCGGAAATTCGGCTCTTTCGCCACGAACCGCACCATGGTCCGAATGGACCCGGTCTCCAGCATGGCAAGAATTTCATCACGTTTGGCCGCCACGGCTGCGGGTAATTCCCCCTCAGCCGGTTTGACCTCTTCGGATTCTGGTATCTTGATGATGGTTTCGTTTTCGACCGGCTCAGACGGCTCAAGCTTGTCAGACAGATCACACCCGCTCAGCGACAGAGACATCGCCAAAATCAGCGGAAGTGTTTTCCATCCAACAGTGTGGTTCATGCAAAAGTCAGTCCTGTCGCCTTTTCAAGATCGCTTAACAGCTGATCTTCATTCAGCACCTTGATCGTCGTCATCCCCATCGCGCGTGCCGGTTTCAGATTGATCCCCAGATCATCCAGATACACACACGTATCAGGCGAAATTTCAAGCGCCTCACACATCATCTTATATATGAGTGGGTCGGGTTTACGAACACCTGCTTTAGAACTTTCGATCACATGTTCGAAGGTTTCAAACACTTCGGCCACCTGACGCGCTTTATTCTCATCACTGGTCATGCTGGCGCCTTTGCCGACGGGCGCGTTGTTCGTGATACAGCCGACCTTGAAATGCTCTTTGCATTTCTTCAGCGCTGCAACCACGCGCGGACGAAGGCGACCTGACAACAATGCCAGAATGTCTTTGCCCGGAATGTCATACCCCAGCGCCTTCGCCTCTTCGGCAAAAACGGTGTCGAACTCTTCAGCTGTCACTTCTGAGCGCTCCAGCTTTGCCCAGGCATTGGTATCCGGATTTTTGGAATTGATTGTCCGGATGATATCCTTTGGCAGGCCGCGCTCAGCTTCGTACGCGTTGAATGCATCAAACGGCGAGGATGTGATCACTCCACCAAAATCCCAAACCACTGCTTTGACTGCCGGATTGACCATGCTTTCACTCCCCAGAATTAATGTACTTCGCTACATCAAAGCATAAAGGATATACCCGGACGCAAGACAATAGACCTTCCCCGCTTAGTTCGACTTTTTCTCGCGGGTCAGGGCGAGATCAAACGCGGGCGCAAAGGCATCAAAATCTTCGATCTGTGGCAAATGGCCGAGCCCGTCCAGTTCAATCAGATAAGAGTCCGGGATCAGCGACGCCGCCTTATCGCCGAGCAAATCATATTGTCCCAGCTTATGAGTTACACCCGGCTTTTTATTGCCCCGGTTCGGGCCTGTCGTATCGCGCGTGCCGATGATCAGCGTCGTCGGAACCGAGATCAGCTCAAAATCATCAATGACAGGCTGGGTCAGGATCATGTCATAGGTCAGCGCCGCAACATAGGCGATCTGCTCTTTGTCCGGACCGTTCTGCCAGCCGACCAGAGGCACTGTCAGGGCCTCATAGTCCGCTGACCACTGACCATCATAATAATTGGCTTTCTGATAAGCGACGATGTCGTCACCGGTCTTGGCAAACTCTCTCTCATAGGCGTCTGAAATCTCCGGATAGCTGGTATAATCCAGATAGTCTTCCAGCCCGATCGGGTTGATCAGGATCAGTGACGCCGTCAGTTCCGGATAAGACAGGGCGAACCGGCTGGCCAGCATGCCGCCCATTGAATGCCCGGTCAGGATCACTTTTTTCAGTCCAAGACTTTCAATCAGATTGCGCGTATTCAGCGCCAGCTGACTGAAGCTGTATTGATAATCTGTCGGCTTGGATGATTTCCCAAACCCGATCTGGTCCGGCATCAACACGCCATAGCCCAGCGTCTGCAAATGCCTGGCGGTCTGCTTCCAGTAAGCGCCATTGAAATTCTTACCATGCATCAGAACAACGGTCGGCAAATCCTTGCGCGCCGGCAGATACATA
The DNA here is from genome assembly GCA_963678615.1 of uncultured Ponticaulis sp. Taxonomy (GTDB): domain Bacteria; phylum Pseudomonadota; class Alphaproteobacteria; order Caulobacterales; family Hyphomonadaceae; genus Ponticaulis. The sequence continues at coordinate 3,392,958 of OY782947.1, read as the reverse complement.
TAGGCCATTTCCAGCGCATTTCCCTGGCTTTCAAAGGCGTAGGTCTCCACCTCAAACGGATAGGCATAATCCTTCAGATCAGCAGAAAAGACCGGTGGTTCCGGCTTGTCTTCGATTTCAGCCAGAACCGGTGCGGCCTGCAAGCCGAATACGGCGAGCGCGCCAGCGAAATTCCTGAACAGTTTCAGCACGATAACCTCTCCAACTGTTTGGGCGCGCGGTCTGGCACACCATAGGACACGCAACTGACGTAGGGAGGATGCAGGCACAAAAAAGCCCCGGCTCGCGAGAACCGGGGCTTCTGGACAGAATTTAATCTGGCTATTTGTCAGACTTGCTCTTTTCTTTGGCAAAATAGTCTGCCGTCATTTTCGCGACGATTGGCGACAGAACGATCAGAGCGATCAGGTTCGGTGCTGCCATCAGGCCTGTCAGCGTATCTGCGACCAGCCAGAACAGGCTGACCACGTCTTTGACAATACCTTCGCCGCGCATCATCAGAGCCGCTGCGCCGCCAAAGACTGCGATGACCCAGGTGATCTTGAACGGGAAGATGATTTTCTCACCGAACAGGAACTCCGCACAGCGCTCACCATAATATGACCAGCCCAGAATTGTGGTGAAACCAAAAATTGCCAGACCAATAGCCACAACATGGCTACCAATACCCGGCAGAGAGTTCTCAAACGCTGCCACAGTCAGCGGCGATGAGTTCAGACATTGTGCCGGAAGCGCAGAAATCGATTCGCGAATAAGCGGCTCACACTCTGTTGGGATCAGACCCGCTGTCAGAATAACAAAGGCTGTAATCGAACACACAACGATCGTGTCAATGAATGTTCCGAGCATTGCGATAATGCCCTGGTTCACAGGGTCCTGGTTCTTCGCCGCCGCGTGAGCAATTGGCGCTGAGCCCTGACCTGCCTCGTTTGAGAAGATACCGCGCGCGACACCTTTTTGCATGGAAACGAGCAGCAGACCGATTGCAATACCGGTTCCGGCTTCACGGAAGCCAAACGCTTCAGTGACGATCCGCATAAACGCGTCCGGAACGGCCGAGATATTCATGCCAACAACGATCAGACCCGCAACCAGATAACCAATCGCCATTGCAGGAACGAGCTTTTCTGCAACCGACGCAATGGATTTGATCCCGCCAATGATAACCGCACCCGCGCCCAGCGCCAGAACGACGCCTGTCATCCATGGTTCAATGCCGAGATAGCCGTAGTTTGCATCAATTGCGTCCGCAATCGCATTCGCCTGAATGCTGGCACCAGTGCCCCAGGAGGCGAGAACACCAAAGCCTGCGAACAAGACACCAAGCCAGGCCCATTTTGGTCCCATACCATTCTTGATGTAGTACATCGGGCCACCAACATGGCGGCCATCTGCATCTGTTTCGCGATATTTGAGGGCGAGCAGGCCTTCGGCATATTTCGATGCCATGCCGACCAGCGCCGTCATCCACATCCAGAAAATAGCGCCCGGACCACCAATTGCAATCGCCGCGGCGACACCGGCAATATTACCCGTACCAATCGTTGAGGACAGCGCCGTCATCAACGCGCCGAACGGTGAAACATCTCCTTCTTCTTTCTGGTGGCCGCCTTTGAACAGCTGACCGAATGCATACGGAATTCGAAGGATTGGCATAAAGCCAAGACGCACCGTCAGATACAGACCCGTTGCCAGAAGCAAAAGAAGAACAGGCGGATAAAGAACGGTGTCCGATCCCCATACATAACTGTTTAGCATGGAGAAAAAGTTTGAAAACGCTTCCATAAGCGCCCCTTTGTTTTGTGAAACCCGACCCGGAAGCCCCCTTCCAGGCTGCGACTAAAGTCGCTCATTGGGGCAAGACTAGGCGCGTTGATTTGTCTCTGTCCAGTCTGAACAGGTTCACTTATGGTAAATGCCTAAAGTTCAGCGCTGGCTTGCGCGGTTCCCGTTGAACTGCACAAAGAGAAGCCGTCTAGAGCTCAAGCACTTCGGACTTGCCGACATTTTCCGGATCATCGCAACGACGTTGCGGACCTTTATAATACGCATTCGGATGGCGCCGGCGGCACGGCCCAAAATATTCAGCCGTCCGCACATAAGGGCGACGCTTGCGCGTAATGGCCGTGATCCGCAGTGCCAGATCCTTTGGGGTCAGAGGTTTGACAAGAAACTCGTCCACGCCTGCATTGATCGCTTCCAGAATCCGGCAGCGTTCAGAGAAAGATGACACCGCAATCACAGGAACGGTGGAGTGATTGCTGTCCGGTGACATACGCATCCAACGCACAAAATCGAGCCCGGACACACCATTGTTCAAAAGCTGGTCGACCAGAATCAGATCATATTGCCGCTGCCGACAGCGACTAATTGCGTCGGCAATCGTGCTGGCTCCCTGCACATTCTTAAAGCCGAACCCATCCAGAATCACGGTCAGCAAAGTCCGCATCTGTGGATTATCTTCCAGCAATAATATCGAAACAGATGACTGCAAAAGCCTCCCCCGGCATTCTCAGCAATTGACCTGCCCTTGTGATCGTTAAAAATAAACAATGCACTACCAATGTGCACGAAAATTCGGCAAAGAATGAAAAACACTGATCGCAACTGGCAAAGTGTAAACGGGAGAGCCGCAAATGTTAAAGAAGCTGTTTTTGGCGGTCCTCGCCGCAATTGTCTTGCTGGTCGGAATTGTCCTCTACCGTACCGTCACCTTTGGCACGTCTGCCGCTGACAAGACTGTCAGCCTGCCTCAGGTTCCGGACTTCAACAGCCAGACGGTCGCCGCGCATCTGTCAGATGTTCTGAAACTCAAAACCATCACGCTGGTGGCCGGTGATCCGCGTCCCGGTCTGGAAGGCCCGTGGCACGATCTCGAAGCCTATCTGGAAACCACCTATCCGGACTTCCACGCCGTTGCCGAGAAAACCCATGTCGCAGACCTCACTCTGCTTTATGAGTGGAAGGGGTCAGACCCATCGCTCGATCCAATCCTGATGATGGCCCACCAGGATGTTGTTCCGGTGAATATCGGCACAGAGAAAGACTGGACGGCCCCGCCTTTCGACGGAAAAATCGTTGATGGCTTCATTTATGGCCGCGGCACGCTGGATAACAAAGCCTCGCTCGTCTCCATCATGGAAGCGGCCAATGGGCTGGCCAAATCCGGCTTCCAGCCGAAACGGACCATCTACATCATGCTTGGCCATGACGAAGAAGTCTCCGGCTCTGGTGCCCGCGCTGGCGTGGCGCTTCTGAAAGCCAGGGGCGAGCGCATGGAAATGGTGCTCGATGAAGGCTTTGTCGTCGTCGATCCTTTCCCGCTCAGCGGCAAAACCACCGGCATTATCGGCATTGCCGAGAAAGGCTATATCACCATCCGCCTGACCTCCGTCGCCAAGGGCGGTCACTCCTCCACCCCGCCGCGCAATTCTGCGGGCGTTCAGTTGTCTCGCGCCATTGTCGCGCTGGAAGACAACCAGATGCCGGCGGACTTCTCCAAACCGCCTCTGTCTGAAATGGTCGCCGCAACGGCTGACGACATGCCCTTCATGCAGAAAATGGCCTTTGCCAATGTCTGGCTGTTCCGCGGCCTGCTGGAAGCCGAATTTGCCAAGGATGGCGCGGCCAATGCGATGATCCGCACCACCACAGCCCCAACCATGATGACCGGCTCTGTGAAAGAAAACGTCCTGCCGCAAAAAGCCTATGCGCTGGTCAATTTCCGCGTCCACCCGAATGATACGCCGGACTCCGTTCTCGCCCATGTCAGAGACCTCGTTTCAAAGATTGATGGCGTCACCGCAGATTTTGACGAGAGCGGCGGCATTGGCTCCAGCGCCTCGCCCGTATCTCCGACAGACAATCGCCCGTTCAAAGTGCTGGCCACAGTCGCCAGTGAAGCAGGCGGCGGCGTGAAAGCGGCACCGGGTCTAGTGCTTGGTGCGACGGATGCGCGCTGGACCACAGAAATCTCGGACAATGTCTACAGATTTGCACCGAGTGTGGTACCAATCACCGATCTTTCCGGGTTCCACGGAACCAATGAGCGCATTTCCGTTGAGAATATGGGCCGCCTGTCCAAAGGCTATGCCCAGATCATGGCAGCAATGGCGAGCGAGTAAATACAGAGGCTGGGCATGACGACCGCAGAGACGACAATCGGACAGACCCCCGAAGGCTGGCTGACAGACAGCTGGTATTTCGTCTCCACAAGCAAGGATCTGAAAGCCGGTACGCAGCGGCGCATGATCCTGTTGAACCAGCCTGTCATGATCGGACGGACAGACAAGGGCGAGGCATTTGCCCTGCGCGATGTCTGCCCGCACCGTCTGGTGCCGCTCTCTGCCGGTCGTCAGGTTGATACCGATGGCCAGCCAACCGTCGAATGCCCGTATCATGGCTGGCGCTTTGGCACAGATGGCGTCTGCAAGCACATGCCGTCCCTCATTGAGGGCGACCCGTATGACCCGTCAAAGGTCAAGGTCCGCGCCTATCCGATCCATGAAGCAAACGGCATGGTGTTCGTCTATGTCGCAGAAAATCCGCGCTCAACCGCGCCGCCTGTTGTTCCGCCGCCAGAATTTGGTGCGCTTCCGGAAAAGCCGCGCTTCGTCGTGTCTGAAATCTTCAATGCGCATATGGATGACGCAGTGGTCGGTCTGATGGACCCGGCCCACGTGCCCTTCGTGCATAACCAATGGTGGTGGCGTCCGCCATCTGCCGGTTTCAAGATCAAGGAAAAGCAGTTCGAGCCGCGCACCCGCGGCTGGGCGATTGCCAAACACCAGCCATCTGGCAACTCCCTTGCCTATAAGGCTCTGTTTGGCGGCAGTGTGACAACGGAAATTCTGTTCCAGATTCCAGGCTTTCGCTGGGAAATCGTTGAGAACGAAAAAGCGACCCTGCTCACCCTCACCTGCCTGACGCCGCAGGAAGAGAAAAAGACCATGATCACGCAGGTCACTTACTGGGCAAATGCCCCGCTTCTGAACCTGCTTTTGCCAATCTTCAAACCCGCTGCGCGCATGTTCCTCAATCAGGATGGCGAGATGGTGAACCTTCAGAATGAAGGCATGAAGTATCAGAAAAACATGATGTGGATTGATGACATCGACGTGCAGGCCAAATGGTATCAGACGCTGAAACGCGCCTGGGTAAAGGCCCGCTCAGCCGACACAGAGTTTGAAAACCCGATCGAACCCCGAATCCTGCGCTGGCGGAGTTAAGCGCTCGCGCTAACGTCGAACCCAAACGTGTTTTGGGAGCCATGCCAGTGACCCAACCTCCTAAAAAATGGAACCGCTCAGGCCGCACCGCCAGACGATGGCAGCGTATGTCCACGCCCTGAAACCGGCACTCTCAGCAGGGCCTGTCCGGAAAAAATTCAAAAAAATCGAAATTTGTGCGGCGCAACATATGGTCAGACCAATACCTTCACGCTAGGTTACTATCACTCAGGAGGAAACCATATAATGAGTACTGAAGTTCTTGATGCCTCGGCTTCAGAGGCAAACCCGGTGATGTCGGATTTGCTGAGCTGCATGGATAGCGCAGTTCAGGCTGTTGACCGCTATGTTGCGGACGCGAAAGCGGCGCTCAACGCCCGTGTCTCTGTCGATGGCAAAATTGATCGCAAGCTGATGGATGTCGAACAGCATGCCTCTCACGGCTTTGGCTGGATTGCGACCTATGGCGAAACCCTGCGCGAAACTGCGGCCTGGGCGCATCGCCTGACCGAAGAAGGCAAGTTCGGCGAAATCGAACAGCTCCTGTCGCAAATTCTGTTTGCAGAATACTGCGCTCAGCTGATCGGTGGCATTCCGATGAACCAGGGCGAGATTATCCGCCCGTCTGACATTGGCGTTGGCGAAGACAGCGTGAAACACCTGTTCGCACCGGCCATTCAGCGCTTCCTGCGCGAAGGCAAAACGCCCGCCAGCATGGCCGCGGCGGCAAAATTCCTGCCGGACGCGCTTGGCCGCGCAACTGTGGAAGAAACAGGTCTCGACGAGACCCTGTCCATGATCCGCGATCAGTTCCGTCGTTTTTCCGATGACCGCATTGTTCCCTATGCGCACGAATGGCATCTGAAAAATGACTACATCCCGATGGATGTGGTCAATGACATGGCGGAACTTGGCGTTTTCGGCCTGACAATTCCCGAAGAATTCGGCGGTCTGGACCTCGGCAAAACCTCCATGTGTGTGGTCTCAGAAGAACTCTCCCGCGCCTATATCGGTACTGGTTCCCTCGGCACACGGTCTGAAATCGCTGGCGAGCTGATCCTGATTGGCGGCACGGATGAGCAGAAAGCCAGATATCTGCCGAAAATCGCCTCTGGTGAAATCCTGCCAACTGCCGTCTTCACTGAGCCAAATACCGGCTCTGACCTCGGCTCCCTGAAGACCCGTGCGGTCAAGGACGGCGACACTTACAAGATCACGGGGAACAAGACCTGGATCACGCACCCGGTCCGCGCTGATCTGATGACGGTTCTGACCCGCACCGACCCGGCGACGAACAATTTCTCCGGCCTGTCCATGTTCCTCTGTGAAAAGCCACGTGGCACAGACGAAACACCATTCCCGGCGGACGGCATGACCGGCGGCGAAATCGAAGTGCTCGGCTATCGCGGCATGAAAGAATACGAAATCGGCTTCGATAATTTCGAAGTACCGGCCTCAAACCTGCTCGGCGAAGTCGAAGGCATGGGCTTTAAGCACCTCATGGCAACCTTTGAAGGCGCACGCATTCAAACCGCAGCCCGCGCCATTGGTGTTGGTCAGTGCGCGTTCGAACTCGGCCTGCGCTATGCGCTCGACCGCGTTCAGTTTGGCAAGCCAATCTTCGAATTCCCGCGCGTGGCAAACAAGCTGGTCATGATGGCAGCGGAACTCGTTGGCGTGCGTCAGCTGACTTATTTCTCAGCCCGTCAGAAAGACTCTGGCAAGCGCTGTGATCTGGAAGCCGGCATGGCAAAACTGCTCGGCGCACGTGTTGCCTGGGCGGCAGCTGACAATGCCGTTCAGATCCATGGCGGTAACGGCTTTGCTCTGGAATACCCGGTCTCTCGTGTCCTTCAGGATGCGCGTATCCTCAACATTTTCGAGGGTGCCGGCGAAGTTCAGGCCATGGTCATTTCACGCCGCGTTCTGGATACAAAGAACTAGAACAGAAAACTCAACGCCCTCTCCCACCGGGAGAGGGAGTTAGGGTGAGGGGCAAATTCTCCTGACAGATTCCTGCACACATCTGTGCTAAAACCTTCCTATGTCTACATCACCCGAAACCCTCGAATTCATTCTCGAAGCCATTGATGGCGCGGGCAGCGTCACCGCCAGGAAAATGTTTGGTGAGTATGGCGTCTATCTGGACGGCAAATTCATCGCGCTTGTTTGCGATGACACTTTCTTCATCAAGCCCACATCTGAAGGCGAGACCTTTCTCGGCGAGCCCGATTGGGGCGCGCCTTACCCCGGCGCCAAACCCCATTTTCGCATGGATGGCGACAAGCTGGAAGACCGCGACCGGGTGTGCGAGCTGTTGCGCATCACATTTGCTGCGCTGCCTGCACCCAAACCGAAAAAGCCCAAGGCAAAGAAACAGGATTAGGCAGGAGCTCACTGCTGTTTAAGATCCCGTGCCAGCAAAGCGATACTCCGCATCGCATTGCACACGGGATGACAAAACGGGTCAGGCAAGTTCTGAGTACAGATCCTGCCAGTCTGGATTATCTTTTTCGATCAGATTTATCTTCCAGGCCCGGCGCCAGTTTTTCATACGCTTTTCTGAATCAATCGCGTCTCGAACGTCGGCAAACCCCTCACACCATACAAGACGATGAACCCGATATTTGCTTGTAAAAACAGACGCTTTGCCCTGTTTATGCTCCCATACTCTCCGGGACAAATTATTCGTCACGCCGACATACAGCACTCCGTCCCGGCGCGAGGCGAGAATATAGACATAATACAAAGATTCCATCACGAATAGAACAATACAAGAACAAAAGTGTCTTGTCATCCCGTACGCGCTGCATCACGGCAGTGGTGCTGCGCTGTTACGGGATCTTAAAACCGGCACATAAAAGCGCCTCAGAGCTGGCCCAACTCCGGCCTTACAAATTCATCTGGGTCTGCGTGGTCAGAGAGACGAGCTTGCCGTCGGCAGTTTCCACCTTCACCTGCCAGACCTGAAGCCTGCGCCCGGTGCTGACCGGATTGGCCGTCACGCGCAGCACACTACCCTCAGGGGCTGCGCCAATCAGATTGGTCTTCGCTTCGGTCGTCGTTGTCGTCTTGCACCCGTCCGGCAGATTCAGCACCGCTCCAATCGCCGCCGCGCAGTCTGCAATAGTCATGATAAATCCGCCATGGCCGATATGACCGGCCGTGCAATTGTCCGGCGTGACCATCACCTCGCCAACGACTTCATTCTTTTCGGCTTTCACAAACCGCATTCCCACCTTCACCGCAAACGGCATGGCCGCATTCAGGCTTTCAAGCTGGCTCGACATTTTTCTTTCCCCGTGATCATGCTTTTTTTTTCAAGATGACACATAACGCAAAGGAACAGGCAATGCCTCAGTTCGACATGATTATCCTCACACCCGAACAAGCCGCCGGGGCAGATGTGATCGAACACGTAAAGGGCAAGCCTGCGCTGGAAGGCGGCGGCGATGAATCCTATCGCTGCGGGGCCTGCAAAACCAAGCTTCTGTCGAATGTTGCCCACCATGACGCGCATGGCAAAGTCGTAAAATGCGGCAAGTGCGGAAAGTACAATACCGAACCGCACCACCATCATCACTAGAGCCGCTAATTGCGGATATAGATCATGCTCGCATCCGGGCGACCGACATAGCAAACATGCGTCGCCCCATAATGCCGTATGGTTTTCACCGTCTTTGAAGCATTGGCCGTCGTCATGAACCGCATCAGCGATGTGGTTCCTGACTGAACATGATACGAGCCATTGCGCAGTTTCACAGACAATGTCGCCGGATCAATCGCAACACAGTCTTCGCCTGCCAGCGCGCCGGATGGCAGCTCACCGGAAACGGTCTTCCAATAGCGAAATCTCGGGTTTGGCCGCCCGGCAAAACACTGCGTCTGCAGATCATAAGACCGGATGATCTCAAGTGCCCGCTTCATCTCATCAGTCGCAGCATCGCCAGAGGCAGACAGCGGTGTCCCGCGCCCTGCGGCGTCCAGAAGCCGCGCACCAGCGCCTTTCTTGTCCAGCCGGAACGCACCGGAATAGCTCATACAGTCTTCAGACAAGGCCGCACCAGACGATTTGGTCGGCGTCGGTTTCGGCGATGGCGTCACCTTGTCATCCACCGCTTCTGCGACCGGCAGGCCTTCATCCACACGTTCAGACTGGGTCAGCTGCGAATAGCCGACATATCCAGCGCCCGCGACCAGTACCAGAGCCAGCCCGCCAAACAGAAACTTGCTGATACCGCCGCCGGATTTCTCTGATGTCTTGTCTGCCATGGCCTTGAATTCCTTCCCCACCTGTTCAGAAAACCAAAACTTGCCGCCCTTGTCAGCACGCCAAACGCATTAAGTGCCATCCCGGCTCCGGAAATCCCGCAAATTGTCGCGTTTCCAGTTGGGGGCTGTCCTTTCCCTCCAAGACGGTCCATATGAGGCGTAGTAGTTTCAGGAGTTCACATGCAGGAAGCACTTCAGGTCGCGCTTTATCTCGCCTTTGGCCTTTTGCTCATCATTCTGGCGATGGGGATCATCAACATTGTACGGACCGACTCTAAGCAGAAATCTCGCTCTAACCGCCTTATGCAATTGCGCGTTCTGGTGCAGGCAATCGCTGTCCTCATCCTCGTTGTGATCGGCTTTGTCTCTGGTATGATTAAGTTTTAGAACAGCCTTGAGCCCGCTCTAGGTGAGCGAAGCGAAACGAGAGCAAACTAAAACACAGCCCTGAGCCCGCTCTAGGTGAGCGATAGCGAAACGAGAGCAGAACAATCATGGTCAAGATCGATAAAATCTACACCCGCGCCGGCGACAAGGGCAAAACGCGCCTTTCAACGGGCGAGCCTGTCGACAAATACCATCCACGTGTTGCCGCTTATGGCGCCGTCGATGAGGCGAATGCTGCACTTGGCGTTGCCGCGTTGCACGCTGGCGACGACACCTATTTGCGCGATGCCATTTTCCGCGTCCAGAACGATTTGTTCGATCTCGGCGCGGACCTTGCCACGCCAGACCGCGGCAAGGATCTCGGCTGGGAACCGCTGCGCATTATCAAGTCTCAGGTCGAGCGACTGGAAACAGAAATCGACGAGATGAATGCCGACATTCCACCGCTCGACAGCTTCATTCTGCCGGGTGGGTCCACGCTGGCTGTGCATCTTCATGTCAGCCGCACAATTGCCCGCCGCGCAGAGCGCCATGTGGCCGAATGCGCTGCCATGGAAGATGAAATCGTCAGCGAACAGGCGCTTGCCTTCATCAACCGTCTGTCAGACTGGCTGTTCGTTGCCGGGCGCCGCGCCAATGCAAACGGCGCAGCCGATGTGAAATGGGTTCCTGGCGCAAACCGATAGGTCCGTCACAACGACACCTTCGAAAATCACGGGCGGCACAAAACGCAGCGTTTTTGCTTAATCAGGTCTGAAGGCACGCCGCGTTCCTTTAAGCTCTGTTCACCATGCCGGGTCAGAGAAACGCCCCGCTGAAAAGCTCAAGAAAAAGGTGCCCGGTAAAACCGGACACATCTTCAGGCGGATGCAGGATATGCTTTCACACCAGGACAATGGGTTTCACACCCAGACCTCCTGAAAGAGGCGCAGGAAATTCTTCCCCATCACCTTATCAACCAGCCGGGGCGACAAGCCTTCATCTTCGAGACGTTGCGCGATCGTGTTCATACGGTGGGGACCATTAAGTCCTGTCACGAAAGGTAAAGGCCCCTCGCCCGGCGCGGCGATGCCCGCTTCTTTGCGAGCTTTCGTGATCGCATCCCACTGGGCCACCCCCTCTGGGGAAGTATCAAACTCCAATAACAGGGTGTCACTCCCGATTCCGACATGATCTTCTCCGCAAACGTTTAGCGCGTGCCTGATATGTCGAAGAAACGCAGACATTGGCGTTGGCTCCTGAGACCGCGTCAAATAGCTCAGTTCATAAATGCCAAATACACCGCCAGCGTCAGCCAGAGCTTTCATAAACTCATCTGATTTGTGACGAGGATGCCTGAAAACCCCTCCACAGCCACTATGAGTAACAGCAACAGGACGGGTGCTTGCCTTCAAAGCCTGTGTCGCAGTGACTTCATGGGAATGGCTGAGATCAAGCAAAACCCCACTGGCGTTCATGCGCGCAACAGCATCACGTCCTTTTGCAGTCAGCCCCAACTCGCCGTCTTGTGTCATCACGCCTGCACCAAGTGAGCTGGTTTTATTATAACTCAGCTGCATCACTTTTACGCCAAGGCCTGCAAACTCGGAGATATGGTTCAGATCATCCTCGATTGGAGTTGAGGCTTCGAAAGACTTGATGATCCCCACCCTGCCATCTCTGTAAGCAGCCAGAATGTCACTTACGGAACTGACATCACGATAGCACTCCGGATTATCCCGTATTCCCTGATCATACACACGGACCATCTCTCTGGCCTGTTCATAGCTCGCGTCCGGACCACCAAGAGAGACCTTGACCGCCGCCAGGCCAGTCGACCTTATCTTCTCGCTATATGATGGCGGCAATTTACCGTCGGAATCAAAAGGAATGACCATATTCCCGTTGATCATCAGTCGTTTGTTTCCATCTTCGCCAGCAGCGAATGGTGCTTCGTGGCGGCATCCAGAAAACAAAGCCATTGCGCCCAGACCCGTCAGAGCATTCCGCCTGGAAATTCGCATCCAATTTACCTCACACTACGACCAGAACATTTCAGACGCTTAGTCGACACTTGGTTCGTCTGACGATATAAGTAGGCGCCTAACATACCTCCTTTATGTAGGCACCTACTTATTTGTCAATAACATTTAATTCAGGAGATTGAGCGCTGGAGCCTCTTCACGACCATCATGCATTCGGGAAAAGACTGCGTCGCCTCTCAGACCAGATCGACCGGGATTCGAAGCGGGTATACCTGTCTCACGGTGTGCAGTTTGAACAAAGATGGTTTTCCATTCTCAATCAGCTGTCTGATGGTCGGCCGCAATCTGTGAAATCTTTAGCGGAACGTATTGGCATCTCTCATGCTTCTGTAAGCGAGGCCCGCAAATCGCTCGAAGCGGCCGGATATATTGAGGCAACACCCGTTCCCGGCGACGCTCGCCAAAAGCACCTGACCCTGACAGAAAACGGGCGATCCTTTGTACAAAAGCTGTTGCCGGTCTGGCAGGCTATGCAGGTCGTTTCTGAAGTTTTGAACCTGGAAGCAGGCGATGTCGTCGCATCTTTAGACCGACTGAGCTCCGCCCTTGAACAACGCAGTCTTTATGAGCGTATCATGGACGAGCTGGATCCATAACGCGGCCTGCTCCTCAAAGCATCAACAGACCAAGCTTAAGAAAAAGGTGCCCGGTAAAACCGGACACCTTAATAAGCTAGCGAAAAGCTCCGGGCACACACCCCGGGGCTCCCCCACCTAGCGATTCAGTTGCTTACACGCGGACTGGAAGCCCAGATTACAGGACTTCTGGTAATAATACCGACTGTTGGAGTCATCTCCCTGTTTGCGGTAGAGCCGACCCAGCGCTGAACAGCTTGTCCGGTTATCCCCGGCGCAGCCTTTTTTCTGCCAATAGATAGACTGGGAGCTGGACTGATTAACGCCATCACCCTTCTCATACTGATAGCCAACCCAATAGCAGGCAAGGTAATAATTGGCGTTACATGCACGGCCAAAATAATCTGCTGCAAGACCCATATTGCCCTGTTTCTTATACTCCCCCGCAGCTGAGTTACAGTCGCGTCCGGAGCCGCCGGAACAGCCATTCAGATATTTTTGAAGCGAGCTTGTGCTTCCGCCACCACCACCGCCATTGCCTTCAAGCTTGGACAGCTCTGTGCAGGCAAGATTATAGCCCTTATTGCAGCCCTTGCGATAATACGATTTCGCCGAAGAGGTATTGCCTTGCACCTTATAAAGCCGACCTGCAGACGCACAGCTGATATCATAGCCGACCGTGTCACAGCCATAGCGTTGCCAGTAAACGGCCTGCGTCATTGAAGATGAAATCCCGGCCTGGCCCTTTTCATAGGCATAGCCGAGGCGATAGCAGCCCGACTTATAGCTGCCCTCACAAGCCTTCGAATAGTATGTGATTACCTCATTCGGGTATTTTGAGCCTTTCTTCTTATAGAGCTCAGCGACGTCGAAACACGCCTGCGCAACGCCGTTATTACAAGAGGTCTTATTGGACTGCAGGCTCTGATTTTCATCATATGTGAAGTCAGGATTGCTTCCACCGCCGCCACCGCCATTGCCTTCAAGGCTCGACAATTGCGTACAGGCGAGGCTGTAGCCCTTATTGCAGCCTTTGCGGTAATACGCGATCGCAGAGGAAGTATCTCCCTGCGCCTTATAAAGCCGGCCTGCAGATGCACAGCTAATGTCATAACCGACCGTGTCACAGCCATAACGCTGCCAGTAAATGGCCTGCGATGATGATGGCGAAATCCCGTACTGACCTTTTTCATAGGCATAGCCAAGACGATAGCACGCTGAATTATACCGGCCCTCACAGCCGAGGCGGTAATAGTTCGTCACCTCATTCGGATATTTCGCGCCCTTTGTCTTATACAGCTCGGCCACCTCGAAACACGCTCGACCAGACCCGCCATCGCAAGAGCTTTTATTGGTCCGCAGCTTCTGGTTTTCGTCATAAGTGAAATCAGAATTGCTGCCGCCACCGCCGCCATTCGACTTGTCGAGATTGTTCAGCGCCGTACAGGACGTCTGGAACCCAAGGTCACAGCCTTTCTGATAGTAGATGCGCGCATCAACCGTATTGCCGAGGCTCTTGTTCAGACGCCCCGTCGCATTACAGCTGGACCGGTCCTTCGCGCTGTCACAGCCGCGCTTATACCAATAGATCGCCGAGTTCTTGGACGCGGTGACCAGCGTGCCCACCTCATAAAGAGAGCCCATCTGATAACAGGACGCGCCATAACTGTTCTGACAGGCCTTGGTATAATAATCGACCACTTTCAGAGCGTGCTGGCTGCCATTCTTCTTATAGAGCAGCGCCATATTGTGACAGTCGACCATATTGCCATTGTCACAGCCGGCTTTGTACGACTTTGCCTTGTTCTGATCCTCATAGGTGAAGCTCGAAAAATCGTCAGACACGGTATAGCGATAATTATCGCCGCCGCCCCGGTCACCGCCGGAATCTGAGTTTTCTTCACCGTCCAGCTGAGCGAGCTGAGCAAACCCCGAACCGGATTGCGCCCAGGCAGGCAGCGCCGTTGACAACCCGGCCAGGTTTCCACTGCCCGCATCATCTGAGATCAGCGCGATCCCGTTTCCATCTGTCTTGTGAAGATCAACCTGCTTGCCCGCATGTGCTGGCCCCGTCGCCAGCGCTGCAATGGCCATCAGTCCAAAGAGTGCTCTTTTCACGTGCGTCCCCATCGTTAAAGCCCAGGCAGAGTAACGCCCTTTAGCGCGCCGTTCAACCCTTTGTGAGCGCTTGCTAACAACGGAAAAGGGCGAGAAAATGACCGCACGCGCAAAATCCGCCGGACGTTCAACACCGCGCTCTGCCTGCCCCAACGTCATCACGACGCGCTTGACCCGGTAAATGTAGCGCACTACATGAAACCTGTAACCACCATAGGTGCGGCACAATTTCCGTTTACGTTCACGTAAGCTTGACGCTGAACTGAAGAGCCGTTAGCACCTGCAGCGCAAACAGGCTGGAAATTCTCTTTCCGAATGCCAAGTTAGGGATCATAAATACTGCGATAACGCAGAAGTCACCGGAGAACGCCATGAAGGTCCTAGTCCCCGTCAAACGGGTGATTGATTATAACGTCAAGGCTCGTGTCAAACCTGATCAGTCAGGTGTTGATCTTGCGAACGTGAAAATGTCCATGAACCCGTTCGACGAGATTTCCGTCGAAGAGGCCGTTCGCCTGAAAGAAGCTGGTACAGCGACTGAAGTTGTTGTTGTCTCCATCGGCCCGCAACAGGCTCAGGAAACTCTGCGCACAGCCCTCGCTATGGGCGCTGACCGCGGCATCCTGATCAAGACTGACGAAACCGTTGAGCCGCTCGCTGTTGCGAAACTTCTGAAAGCTGTTGTTGCTGAAGAATCTCCTGAGCTGGTCATCCTCGGCAAGCAGGCGATTGACGATGATGCAAACCAGACCGGTCAGATGCTCGCAGCTCTGCTCGACTGGCCGCAAGGCACATTCGCGTCAAAAGTTGAAATCGCTGACGGCAAATGCAACGTCACGCGCGAAATCGACGGCGGTCTGCAGACTGTTGCGCTCGACATGCCAGCGATCGTCACAACTGACCTTCGCCTGAACGAGCCACGTTATGCGTCTCTGCCAAACATCATGAAGGCGAAGAAAAAGCCGATCGACACGAAAGAGCCTGGCGATTTCGGTGTTGATATCGCGCCGCGCCTGACGGTCGTGAAAGTGACTGAGCCACCGGTTCGCGAAGCGGGTGAAAAAGTCGAAGACGTCGCGACACTTGTTTCCAAACTCAAAGCTGCAGGAGCAATCTAATGGCTGTTCTCGTAATTGCAGATCATGACAATGCGTCTCTGAGCGACGCGACCCACAAAACAGTTACAGCTGCGGCGGCTTTCGGTGGCGACATCGACGTGCTGGTTGCGGGCAAAGGCGCAGGCGATGTTGCAGCAGCTGCTGCGAAGATCGCTGGCGTTCGCAAAGTCCTGCACGCTGAATCTGATGGCCTTGAAAAGCACCTGGCGGAAGCCATGGAAGCGGTTGTTGTGCCTCTGATGGACGGCTATGACGCTCTGTTCGTTCCTGCCACAACCATGGGCAAGAACGTCACGCCGCGTATCGCTGCGAAGCTCGACGTGATGCAGATCTCTGACATCATCGCCGTTGAAAGCGCTGACACATTCGTTCGCCCGATCTATGCAGGTAACGCGATCCAGACGGTTAAATCCTCTGACGCAAAGAAAGTTGTCACGGTTCGCGGTACAGCCTTCGCAGCTGCTGAAGAAACGGGTTCTGCGTCTGTCGAAACCATTGAAGCACCTGCCGGTGCCGGCAAGTCTGCCTTCGTTTCTGAAGAGATTGTCGCAAGCGACCGTCCAGAGCTCACCTCTGCGAAAACCATCGTATCCGGTGGCCGCGCACTCGGTTCTGAAGCTGACTTCGAGAAATACATCACACCGCTGGCTGACAAGCTCGGCGCAGGTATTGGTGCCTCTCGTGCGGCGGTTGACGCAGGTTATGCGCCAAACGATTATCAGGTCGGTCAGACAGGTAAGGTTGTGGCTCCGGAACTCTATATTGCCATCGGCATTTCCGGCGCGATCCAGCACCTTGCGGGTATGAAAGACTCCAAGATCATCGTTGCGATCAACAAAGACGAAGAAGCTCCAATCTTCCAGGTTGCAGACTACGGCCTCGTGGCTGACCTCTTCGTTGCTGTTCCAGAGCTCACTGACGCTCTGTAAGCACCTTTCAAAGTCCCTCTCCCGTGGGAGAGGGATTTAAGGTGAGGGCATCAAAGCCTCAAAACAATCACCAAAAACCCGGCCGATGGCCGGGTTTTTTATTGCGTCTTGCTCTACACAAGCGACCGCGCAGGCGCAGCCGGGTTGAGCGGCACGCGAAACACACAGGCGAGCATAAAAGAAACGATCAGAGCCCAATCAATCCCCCTCGGTCCTTCGGACCACTCCCCCTTTTTAAGGGGGAGAGCCGACCGGGCCCCTTGCGCCTCCTCCCCTTACAAAGGGGAGGATCGAGGTGGGGATCAGAAATCGACCACGATGTCCCGACTGAGGGTGGGGATCAACACGCCTGTCATCCGATCTATCGTTTTGCGTCGCCCCGGTGCGTGTCACCGGGGTCCAACAAAATCAATGCGATCACGAAAGTTGGAACTTTCGACGAACTGCTAAGAGCACAAGAAATATCAAAATAGCCGCGAGTAAAGACTGAATTGTAGAAACGAGCAGGAAAACTATCGTTGTTTCACGCAAAAAAAGCTCAACCAGGTCAGCTGCGTTTTTTACGGAGCCCTGATCTTCAGCAGAAAAAAATCTAGGATTTAGCTGAAACCATGGTCTTACCATCATCAGAAAAGACATTTCCAATGTCGTCCAAAAAGAAACACCCTTTTTCAGAGCCAACGCCCACGGCCAATAAATAAAACTCATGGCGACTAACAACCCAAAATAAAACCCAATTGGCTTAAGGAAGCTGCCGCCGTAGTCCGCCAAAAAATCATACAAACCCCCGAAAAATTTTTCGGACCGAGGCACGGAAAGGTCGCCGATCCGAGCATGTCTGGCTCTCATTTCATTTACATGAAAAATCGCAGCCTGATCAGAAGCATTATGTTTTTCCATCGCCTGCCGAAGAGTACGAAAAGATCGCTCGACCCTCCCAAGGGAATGATTTTTATTTCCCAAGAATTGGTTTTGCTCAGCCCATTCATGCGGTTTGAAATTAGGCACCGACCAACAATACACCATTGCCGAAAACTGGAGCCGCCATTTTTCGTAGAACCTAAGATTCCTCCTACCAAACATCCCAATTTCAGGCCAAAGACGCTTCTTCGCCCCGCTCATCCATTTGGCTATCTTATTGGTCTCCTTGGCTTTAAACTCTACGAAGGTCCTCCAGGGAGAAGAGTGCGCTTTGAAAGTTTGCGCCCAAAGGTATCTTGTCGCCCTAAAGCTTGTGTCCTGATGCAGTTCAGCACCGTGGAAAATCGGGATCCTTTCAAAAACACACAAGTCAAAACTTGTTCGTCCGGTAAAAGCGCGATTAGAAAAATCTACGTCTTCTCTAAACACCGTTCCTTCAAAATCTGCTTTTGAAATCCGGCATTTATTTGCATCAAGAACTTCTGCCGACATATCGGCCAAGCCATTCACAATATTATTCTTAAAATTCAAATAGCCACTTAAATTAGTTTGGCGCGCAAGAAAGTCTTTCTGAAAAATACATTCCAAAACATTCAAACTATCAAAATCATGAATCGTTGAGCTTGAAGAATAGCCCCCGAAATTCGCATTGCTTTGAAAAACACATCTCTGCAAAATCATAGATTTTGAAACGCCTTTAAACGTCACTTCGTTTCCGCCAGAGTTCGTCCCCAAACAAGAGTCTTCAACAACTGTTTCGTTCACAGCTATTTTAATATCTACTTCTTCAAAATCGACGTCTTTAATATGCAAGCACTTAGTCCGGTCGCCAGATATGATTAAGCTTCGACCTTTCGATTCTATAAGCTCCACTTCCGCTCCGCTGTTGTCCACACTATTGAGATCCAGATCGCACTTGGCTTTCGAAATTTGATATTTTTTGGTCGAATTTAGATTCAACCTGAAACATCCGACTTGATTGCTCGGCTTCAGGACAATGCATTGCGCCCCTGAATACGATGGAGCATGGAAACTTCCCGCAACATAAAAATCGAACAGCGCTTTGTTTTCTGAGATCACCTCTATTCTTCCGTTAGCGTTTAAATTTTTCTCAAAGCGCGATCCGGAGAATAAATATGTTTCCTCTAAATTTATTCGTCCGGCCAAATTTACATCGGAACAGGCAATACAGGACCTCAAATAGACAGCATCGAGATTCGTTTGACTGCTTTGAAGCCAACACCCTTCATAGCCAAAAAACCGAGCAATGTTGTTGGCTGAAACATATCCATTCTTTAGGATGTGGCCTTTCCCTATCAGTTCCGAAAGCTCTGTATTCGCATCAGTAGCTGTAACTCCCTCGAATAGTTGACTATCCAAGCGACTAGACCGAAAATGTCTAATACTTCGATTGGGGTGGATAGTTTCAAGAGTTTCCGGATCTTTCGGCGGAAGATGGAGCTGAGAAAAGCGAGCATCGCGATAATTTACGCATCCATTCCGAAGTAACTTAAGATAGTTTTCTCGTTTCTGATCATAATGATCGGGCTTACTCCACTCTCGTTCAAATCGCTCTATTGTGTAGTCTCTTGCTCGCCAGACATTGTACCATGCTCGAAAGAGCAACTCCCTAAAGTCGTTCGCAGTTTCATCATCTTTGGGTGTGGCATATGAATTTAATTCTCGAAGACTAGTTTCGGCACTAGACAAAAGCCTTGAGTTTTCGCCTAATTTTGCCTCTTTGCTCCAAATTTTTTTGGTTTGGCGTTTAATTGCTTTCATTCGATTCTGTATGTCCTTCGCCGCCAAAGGAGACCGGGACCCAACCAACATACTTTCAACTAATTCCGACATAATACTACTCACACTTGCAGTGAAATGAAGCGATAGAATAGCCAGAAGAGTCAATTCCCCCCTTATCCCACACCCCTGATCCGCTGCCATACTCCAGGGCATGCAGACCAGTGACACAGATACCAGCAAGCTGACCTTTCAGGGCATGATGGCCCAGGTCGCGCTGTATCTGACCCGCGTCGCGCACTTCCCCTATCACTGGGGCCTCATCGATGACGCGCCCATCACAGAAACACTGCGCCCGCGCCTGTTTCGCTATGATGCGCGCCGCCTGTCCCGGCTGATCGACATGGGCGAACATATGATCCGTTGTCTGATCATCTGGCTGGCTTACCGTAAAATGCGCGATGAGACCGTAACGCCGCGCCGGTCTTTCATCCCGACACCGCCGCCGCCCGGCGCACGATTGGCGCAAGACCCGATTGATCATCGGCTTGCCGCGCGCTGTGTGCCGCTGTTTGACCTGAAACCGCCCCCATTCTGCATTTCCATGCCGGAGGATCGCTCATCTCTGCGCGAGATGGAGCCTGTCCCGCCCCCTCACCAGAGCCCTATAGGGCCAGTTTCTGGCCTTACAGAGCATGAGCGCCAGATCAGAGAGTTTGAGCTCGCCATGCGCGACGAGGAATGCGGCGCGCCTCGCTCTAAAAAGCTCCGAAATGATGATATTCTCACAAATGAGCGGCTCTATATGCGCTTTGATCGGCTGGATCATCTTTATGACAGCATAGATCAGCGCGCCGCGCGTCTGGCCGCGCGCTGGGCGGGGCAGTTCTCTCCGCCTGTCGTCCCATACGCGTCGCACCACGCCAGTGATGCTGCGCAAATACGGGACCCGGAACAGCCGCCGTCCCAAAATCCGGGGTCGGCTGCGCACCATTTCCCGTCACGCAGCGTCCCTGATGCCACTCAGAACATCAGACCGCCCTGTCCGATCAAAACGTATGATCCGCCACAGGACTGGCTGGACCTTGCCCGGCCAGACGAGGCTGAAGACCTTCTCTTCCTACATGGTGCGGCCTTGCGCGCCGCAGAGGGCTTTCCCGCTCTCTGCGGGTAAACGCGCATCTTTCCGTCACGCCTGAGTTACCAACAGCGCCTCCACCTCTGGCAGTGTGTTCTTACCAAAGAACATCTCCTCACCGACAAAGAAGGTCGGAATGCCAAACACGCCGCGGGCCACCGCCGCCTCAGTATTGGCGACAAGTTTCGCCTTCACTTCGGGGTCTTTCGTGGCCGCCAGAAACGCCTGTCCCTCAAGACCCGCCGCCGTCAGGACAGAGACGAACACCTCCGGATCATCCATTTTCTGGCCGTCTTCCCACATGGCTTTCAGACCGGCCTCTGTATAGGTCTCGGCGACGCCCTGCGCCTCGGCAAAAACTGCGCCGCGCATGAGCAGCAGGGTGTTCACCGGGAAGTGCGGGTTCATCTTGAACCTCGTCAGGCCATGCTTCTGAATAAAGCGTCTGGTTTCAAGGTTCTCATACTCAAGCTTCCCCTTAATGCCGCCAAAGGCCAGCATGGGGGACTGATTGTTCGTCGCCTTGAAAATACCCCCCAGCAGGCACGGAATAAGGTTCAGCTGCGCCCCGGTCCGCTCCAGAAGGCCGGGCAGAACCTGATAGGCCAGATAGGCGTTCGGGCTGCCAAAATCGAAGATGAAATCAAGTGTCTTGCTCATGAGGGTCCCTCACCATTTCTCTTTCCAGGGGCGGATATCCAGTTCATGCGTCCAGGCCGTGCGCGGCTGTTTGTGCAACATGACATAGTTGGCCGCGATGTGATCCGGGTTCAAAATTGCGTCTTCGGCGCGCTTCTGGTCCACATCCGGCACGTTCTCGCGGATGAAGTTGGAATCGATTGCGCCATCCACCACCACATGGGCGACATGGATGTTTTGCGGGCCAAGCTCTCGCGCCATGGACTGCGCCAAAGCGCGAAGCCCATGCTTGGCTGCCGCGAAGGCTGAAAAGCCGCTGCTACCGCGCACACTGGCGGTGGCGCCAGTGAACAGAATTGTCCCACGCCCGCGCTGTGTCATGTATTTTGCCGCTTCGCGTCCCATCAGGAAGCCAGAGAAACAGGCCATTTCCCAGACTTTGCGGAACACCCGGCCGCTCGTTTCTGTAATGGGGAATTTGACATTCGCGCCAATGTTGAACACGGCGACTTCGACCGGGCCGACATCGGCTTCAATCTTTGCGACGAGGTCCGTCATCGCGTCTTCGTCGCGGGCATCACACGGAAAGGCCAGCGCCTCCCCGCCCGTATCGCGGATCGATTGCGCCAATTGCTCCAACGCGTCAGCATGGCGCGGACGCCGGACCAGACAAGCGATCAGCCCTTCCTTTGCAAAGGCACGGGCAATCGCCGCGCCGGTGTCATCGCCCGCCCCGATCACGAGACAGGCGCCTTTCGCCTCTGCCATGGCGTCCTCCTAATAGTTCTTTTTCTGAACTATTGAATCATTAGTCTTGAATTGCAACCATTGAATGGGCACACTGAGATATCGAGTTTAAGGACATGCATGGCCAAGAAACATGACCACCCCTGCGCTATCGCCGCGACACTGAATGTGATCGGGGATCGCTGGACCATGCTGCTCATTCGGGAAGCGTTTTACGGCACAAACCGGTTTGGAGATTTTCTCAAAAACACCGGTATTTCCCGCAACCTGTTAACAGAGCGCCTGAACCAGCTCGTCGAGGATGGCATTTTTATGCGCCAGCCCTTTGCGGATCGCGGAACCAGCCATGTCTATGAGCTCACCGAGAAGGGCCGCGCGCTTGATGCGGTGTTTCTGGCGATGAGCCATTGGGGCAATGCGCACATCTATGGCGAGGGCAATGAGCCCGTGCGCATGATCGATGACGACACCGGATTGCGCGTCGACGGATTTGACCTCGTGAACAGTGACGGACACCCGGTCAACCGGTCAAAAATCACGCTCGAACTGGGACCGGGCGGCGATGGACGCACCCGAAACCGGCTTGCCGCAGTGCGAAAGTTTCCTTTTTCCTGAGCCGTTTTTTCTCCGTAGTGAGAGAATACTCTCCCGCATTTGCCCAGTTTTGCGCCTTTCAGTGCGCCGCAGCATAAATTTTTCTTATACCTTGAACCGGAACAATCAATTATACCTCAGCCTCCGACTGAGCTATCTTTGCCGTCACAAAGACGTCTGATCGCCGCGTTTGGCCGTCAGGCTGACACCCCAAGCAGCCCCCAGCTGCGCACTCAGGAGGAGAGAATTATGGACGGCAGTTCTGGAAAATGCCCCGTTATGCATGGCAGTCTGACATCAGGTCAGGAAAGCGTGACAAGCTGGTGGCCGAAGACACTGAACCTCGACATTCTTCACCAACACGACACCAAGGTGAACCCGCTCGGCAACGACTTCAACTATGCTGAAGAGGTCGCAAAGCTCGACTTTGAACAAGTCAAAAAAGACGTTCTGGATGTCATCAGGGACAGCCAGGACTGGTGGCCAGCCGACTGGGGCACTTATGCCGGTCTGTTTGGTCGCCTCGCATGGCACTCTGCCGGTTCTTACCGTCTGGCCGATGGTCGCGGCGGCGGCGGGTCTGGCAATATCCGGTTTGCCCCGCTGAACAGCTGGCCGGATAACGCCAACCTCGACAAGGCGCGTCGCCTGCTCTGGCCGGTGAAGAAGAAATACGGAAACAAGCTCAGCTGGGCTGACCTGATCCTTCTGTCCGGTACGCTGGGCTATGAAAGCACGGGCCTGAAAACCTTTGGATTCGGCTTTGGCCGCGAAGACATCTACCACCCGGAAAAGGATACTTATTGGGGCTCTGAAAAAGAATGGCTGACGGCAGATGATGACCGTTACCCGGAAGATGACCGCGACTCGCTGGAAAATCCACTCGCAGCCGTTGTCATGGGCCTCATCTATGTGAACCCGGAAGGCGTGAACGGCAAACCAGACCCGGCCCGCACGGCTAAAGACGTTCGCGTCACCTTTGCCCGCATGGCGATGAATGACGAGGAAACCGCCGCTCTGACAGCGGGTGGTCACACCATTGGTAAAGCGCATGGTAACGCCGATGCCGCCGCCCTCTCCCCAGAGCCGGAAGCTGGCGAAATCGAAGCTATGGGCCTTGGCTGGCTGAACCCGAAAGGCAAAGGCTTTGGCCGTGACACGCTGACAGGTGGCCCGGAAGGCGCGTGGACGTCTGACCCGACCAAATGGGATGGCGGCTATTTCGACATGCTGCTCGACTATGAGTGGGAGCTGACAAAAAGCCCGGCTGGCGCATGGCAGTGGAAACCTGTGAACATCACAAAAGACCACATGCCGGCAGACGTTGAAGACGCGTCGATCAAGACGATGCCAATGATGACAGACGCTGACATGGCGATGAAAGTCGACCCGATCTATCGCGAGTACATGGAAAAGTTCCGTGCAGACCACGCATACTTCTCTGATTGCTTTGCGCGGGCATGGTTCAAACTGACCCATCGCGATATGGGCCCGAAAGCCCGCTATGTCGGCCCGTGGGTGCCTTCAGAAGATCTGATCTGGCAGGATCCGGTTCCGGCTGGCTCAACCAGCTATGACGTGGATGCCGTCAAAGCAAAGATCGAACAAAGCGGTCTGTCCGTCTCTGATCTCGTCTCGACTGCATGGGACAGCGCCCGCACCTATCGTGGCTCTGACAAACGCGGCGGCGCAAACGGTGCACGCATCCGTCTCGCCCCACAAAAAGACTGGGCAGGCAATGAGCCAGACCGTCTTGCAAACGTGCTTGGCAAGCTGGAAGTGATCGCAGAACAGACCGGTGCCAGCATTGCTGACACAATCGTTCTGGCGGGCAATGTCGGCGTCGAGACAGCAGCAAAGGCAGCAGGCGTAGACATCACCGTTCCGTTCACTCCGGGTCGCGGCGATGCCACAGACGAGATGACCGATGCGGAGTCGTTCGATGTGCTCGAACCGCTCGTTGACGGCTATCGCAACTGGCAGAAAACGGCCTATGCCGTCGCACCAGAAGAGATGATGCTGGATCATACTCAGCTGCTCGGTCTGACCGCGCCAGAGATGACTGTCCTCATTGGCGGCATGCGTGTCATGGGCACGAACCATGGCGGCACACAGCACGGCGTCTTCACCGACAAGGTCGGTGCTCTGACCACAGACTTCTTCGTCAACCTGACGGATATGTCCAATAAATGGGAACCTGTCGGGGACGGACTCTATGAGATCCGGGACCGTAAAACGGGCGCAACCAAATGGACAGCGACCCGCATGGACCTCGTCTTCGGTTCAAATTCTATCCTACGGGCCTATGCTGAAGTGTATGCTCAGGATGATGCCAAAGAGAAATTCGTAAAGGATTTCGTCGCGGCCTGGGTCAAGGTGATGGAAGCCGACCGATTTGATGTCCGTTAATCTCCCCTCCCTTTCTTGACGGACAGAATGCGCCAGCCTTCGGGCTGGCGTTTTTTAGTTGACGCCCCTGCGTCACACCTGATTTCAGTGTAGTAAACTACAAAAAGCGGGGAGCGCGTTTATGGAACCTTATTTCGAGCTCAAGGGAAACAAAGTCATTGCCAGCCCTCACACGGCTGGGCCATGGGATCCAAGCATGCAACATGGCGGCGCACCGACCGGCCTGATGACGCATATTGCAGAACAGATTCCAAGCGACGACCCGATGCTCGTCACCCGCCTGACGGTAGATATGAAACGCCCTATCCCACTGGGCGAGCTGGATGTCAGAACGGATATCACCCGCAAGGGCCGAAACATCATCGCAGCGGACATCACGCTGATCGCAGGCGAGAAAGAAGTCTGCCGCGCCGCCATTCTGAAAGTGCGCGAAAAAGAGTTCGACATGCCGGAAGATGTGCGTCCGCCGACAACCGTCTACCCGAAAGGCACCACACAGCACGAAGTTGTGCGCTTTAAGGGGTTTAACGACGGAGTGACCATCTTTGAGGCGGAAAGCGCCCCGGCACATATGCGCCGCGCCGCCTGGTTCCATATTGCCCGCCCATGGCTTGGCGATCACGAAACCACGCCAACCATGCGCGCGGCCGCGACGGGCGATTATTGCAACGGTTTCGGGTCTGGTCTCGATTTCAATAAATGGACCTTCATCAACGCCGACCTGACCATTCATTTTGCGCGCAAACCCGTCGGCGACAATATTATGTTGGCGGCAAATGCCTGGATCGGCCCGGACGGGCGCGGCCTCGGCTATGGCGAACTCGCCGATGAACAGGGCTTTTTTGGCCGCGCCGTGCAATGTCTGGTAATTGATAAGCGCTGATACCGTCTCCGGCACCTGCGCCTCCCTGTTTCGAGAGGCGCAGGAAAGACATTCGCACCTCCGTTTGGCATATTGCCAGCTCACAGTTGAACCCACTAAACACTTAGCAGGGGCGACAGGAGCTGCGCGTGAGTGAAGAAACGATAATTGGCATCGATCTCGGGACAACCAATTCACTGGTGACAGTGTTTGGTGAAGACGGTCCGGTTCTGATCAAAAATGCGCTCGGCAGTTTCATGACCCCCTCAGCCGTCGGCTGCGCCGACGACGGCAGCCTGCTGATTGGTCAGGCGGCGAAAGATCGACTGGTCACGCACCCGAACATCACCACGGCCCGGTTCAAGCGCTATATGGGCACGGACCGCGAGGTTAAGCTCAACAAGAAATCCTATCGTGCGGAAGAACTCTCCGCGCTGATTTTGAAATCTCTGAAAGCCGATGTCGAAGAGCATCTTGGCCATCCGGTAAAGCGCTCCATCATCTCCGTTCCGGCCTATTTCAACGACGTCCAGCGCAAAGCCACTATGACCGCCGCACAGCTGGCCGGTCTGGAGGTTGTCCGGCTCGTCAACGAGCCAACTGCCGCATCGCTCGCCTATGGTCTGCAAGACCGGGACGCTGAAACCACCTTCCTCGTCGTCGACCTTGGCGGCGGCACATTCGACGTCTCCATCCTGGAAATGTTCTCCGGCGTTATGGAAGTGCGCGCCTCTGCCGGTGACGCGTTTCTGGGCGGTGAGGATTTCACCGACGCCCTGATGGCTCACATAATGGAAACGACCGGTTTCAAAGCCGATAGAATGTCGTCAGAAGAGACCTCACGTCTGCGCGCCATCGTCGACCGGATGAAGCACAAACTGACCGGAACACCGGAAGCTTCAGCCAAATTCGCCCTGAACGGGGAAGAGCATACACTCACCATTACGCGCGAAAAATTTGACGAAGTTTGCGAACCGCTGACCAAGCGCATTCGTTTGCCAATCCAGCGCGCTATCACTGATGCCGGGCTGCGCGCAGAAGACATTGACCGCATCCTGCTGGTTGGCGGCGCCACCCGGATGGACTGCATTCGCGCGCTGATCACGCGCCTGTTCAAGCGCTTTCCGGAGCACGACATCAACCCCGACCATGTTGTTGCCATGGGCGCAGGGGTTCAAGCCGGTCTGGCAATGCGGCACGCCGCGCTCGACGATATGGTGATGACCGATGTTGCCCCGTTTACCCTCGGCTATGAAACCTCAATGGAGGTGCGCCCCGGTGCCTATGAGCACGGACATTTCTCCCCGCTGATTGAACGCAATACCGTCGTTCCGGTCAGCCGCAATCACCCGATCACGCCCCTTCATAGGGGACAGGAGAAGATCGAGTTGCGCATTTATCAGGGGGAATCGCCCTTTGTCAGAGACAATGTCAAAATCGGCGAGCTGATGATTGCGATCCCGCGCAACAATCAGGACCGTGAAGTCGTCGATGTACGCTTTACCTATGACACATCGGGCGTTCTGGAAGTGTTGGCGAAAGTGGCCTCCACCGGCAAGGAAAACCGCGTTGTCATTGAGGGCAATCCGGGCGCGATGAGCCGC
This sequence comes from uncultured Ponticaulis sp., assembly GCA_963678615.1. Lineage (GTDB taxonomy): Bacteria > Pseudomonadota > Alphaproteobacteria > Caulobacterales > Hyphomonadaceae > Ponticaulis. The sequence goes on along the minus strand of OY782947.1, from coordinate 3,365,653 downwards.
AGCGATATTGAGAAGCGCCTGAAAGAGCTCGACGCGCTGAAGATCAATCCGCGCGATCAGCAGGAAAACGTCGCCTTCATGGCGCGCCTTACCGCCCTTTATGAAGGCTCGCTCGGCGAAGCCCGGCAAATCGTGAGCCAGTTCATCTATGAGTTCGAATCTGCGCTCCACTCTCAGGATCAGCGCGTCATTGCAGAATGCCGCAAGAATCTGGAAGCGCCGGTCGCGCAAATGGAATCGCACGATGTCTTCTAAGGACCCGTTTGTCATTCTCGGCCTTGACCCCAAAGGCGCGACTGAGAAGGACATCAAACGGGCCTATGCCGTCAAACTGAAAACCACCCGGCCAGAGGATGATCCCGAAGGCTTTATGGAACTTCGAGACGCGCTGGAACTGGCAAAGAGCCAGCTGCATTGGCGCGCCTGTGACGACGAAGACTATGACGATGAAGAGGGAGACGATGAAGACGCCGAGGACGCTCTTATCGACGAGGCCTCCGACGAGCCGGAGAACGACGCCACGCCTGCTCCGATCTTCAGCGAAGGGGCAAGCTGGGACGCGCCTGACACGCTGAAGCTGAACGAGGACGCACCCTCCGGCGCTGATACGATCGAGGTCGACCTTGAGACTGTCCTTACCTCGCCAGAAGAGGTGGAAAACGACTACACAGCGGTCAACCGCGCCATGGCGGATATTGCCACGCTGATGGAAGACCGGGAGAAAGCCGCCATCTGGTCAAAATGGCTGAAAATCCTCGACCGCGAGGAATTGCTCAGTCTTGAAGCCTTTCAGATGATGTCGCACCGACTGCGAAACGAGATTTGCGAACGTACAGGCTTCACCGTTGAGGCGACAACACCAACCTCAAAAAGCGGCATAGCTGCAGAAGTGTTCCTTGAACTTGATGACCGCTTTGGCTGGTCCAGACAGTCCATCACGAACTGGTATGAAAGTCGGCAGAACACCTGGATTTATCGTCTGGTCGAGGCGGCCGAATACAAAGCAGGTCGCAAAAAGACCGGTGCATGGGGGCGTCCACCCGCCCGGCGGATCGAAATTGTTCCGGAAACCGGCACATTCCCGGAGGCGAACGCGGACACGCCGCGCTCCATGATCGTCAAAGTATCCTGGATGATCGGAAGAATCGCCCTGATCATTCTTCTGATTCAGATTATTCGCACAATGCTAAGTTGACCCAAGACCCGGACGCAAGCCCCGATAAATACTATGAATTTTCGCATGGCTTTTATGCGATTGGGATGGTCTGCAAACTCGACAAAAGCTGAAATGCTAGCGTTGCAATTGGGACACAATATAACAAGCGGGATAGGAAACAGAGTCCGAATGGTGACCGTGATGGCTCGCCTAACGTCCAATCTGTGATACAATTCCGTATTAGATATAAGCGTTTGGATTACGATAATATGAGCGAAGTGAAAAAGATCGGCATTGTAGGCGCGGGTCAGATGGGTAACGGCATCGCACATGTGTGCGCCCTTGCCGGATATGAAGTCCTTGTGAGTGACGTTGCCGAAGCCGCACTGGATAAAGCTCGCGACACGATCGAAAAGAATATGAGCCGTCAGGTCAGCCGGGACCTCATTCAGCTCGATCAGATGAAAGACGCTTTGTCTCGCATTTCCTTCAATACCGGCTATAGCGGCTTTGGTGATGTGGACCTCGCCATTGAGGCCGCCACAGAAAAAGAAGCTGTCAAACTCAAGATTTTCGAAAGCCTGTGTGAATCCGTTCCGAAAACAGCTTTCCTCGCGTCCAACACCTCCTCCATTTCCATTACGCGCCTCGCCTCTGCAACCGACCGCCCTGAGCGCTTTATCGGCATGCACTTCATGAACCCGGTGCCAGTCATGCAGCTGATCGAGGTCATTCGCGGTCTGGCAACGGATCAGGAAACCTATGAAATGGCGATGACGCTGGCCAAGCGGCTCGATAAGACCGTCGCCAATGCCGAAGACTATCCGGCCTTCATCGTGAACCGCGTTCTGGTGCCAATGATCAACGAAGCGGTCTACACGCTGTATGAAGGCGTCGGCACGGTTGAAAGCATCGACACAGCCATGAAGCTCGGCGCGAACCACCCAATGGGTCCGTTCCAGCTGGCAGACTTTATCGGCCTCGACACATGTCTGTCGATCATGCAGGTCCTGCATGATGGTCTGGCCGACACCAAATACCGCCCATGCCCACTGCTCGTGAAATATGTCGAAGCAGGCTGGCTGGGACGCAAGTCCGGTCGCGGCTTCTATGACTATCGCGGCGACGCGCCGGTCCCGACCCGATAGGTCGAAGCAATCCTGTTTCTGCGCCGTGCGGTTCTGACCTTCAGTTCCGCACAGCGTGTAAGTGATTGACCATTAGCGCAAATTGATCTCGTTTACACTCCTGATGCGGAGTGATTTCCCCTTCATTTGGAAAATTTCGTAACTAAGATTATGAAGCTCTTTTTCCGATGAGATGAGTCGGTACAGCGGTAGAAAGTCATGAGTGAGGATAAACATTCGGTCAGTCTGGAGATGCTGTTTTCCCAGCTCAACCTGATCGATACAAATATGCGCGACCTCTTGAAGAAGCGGCACGCAACCTCATTCCAGCTTTTGAAACTGCTGGCCGGGGACGACAATCTGACGTCTGCCAGCACGCTATCCTCACTTCAGCAACTCGCCATTCTGGATGATGCCGCGCAGACCCTGTCGCTGCGCTCCTGGGCGTCCAGCTTTACGGGCGATATCGCCGCCTCAGGTCTGGAAAAGGTGCTGGTATCTGGCGCAGAGCCTCTGCGCATCTGGGATCAGGCCCGCGCCCTGTTCGGTCACGACATTCAGATGACCTTTGATGCTGACCCGCGCGAAGCGCTGACCTATTGCGCCGATCATGAAAACTCCGCCGTTGTTCTTGGCTGGATGACGCTTGCCGGGTCGGGTCAGTGGTGGCCGGTTCTGAATGAAAGCAAATTCCATAATCTGCGGATTATGGGCGTCTGGCCGGTCTGCCATGACAAGGCCCCTTATGCCGCTGTCATTGGCCATGGTCCGCTGAACACGCCCGTCGGAAACTCCACCCTTCTGATCGCTCATGACGACCATCACAAGGTCTCGAAAATCTTTGGCGATATTGATCTGATAGTGAATGAGTTTGGCCGCGCGCGGTCTCTGGTGCTGTTCGAAATCAATGAACGCATCGCCGAAGGTGATCCGCGGCTCAAGGCTGCGAAAATCGCAGGACTTGACGGATTGCGTGTTGTCGGCGCACTACCGCGATATAACCGTCCGGAGAACTGATCCTTCTCCGCGTTGAGATCAAACCAGACAGGATGTCGCCATGGCTCCCAAGCCTTTGCCAAACGTATTGGAAATCAAACCTTATGTTCCCGGTCTAGCGGCTGAGGAAGGCTTCAAGCTTTCGTCCAACGAGAACCCGCTCGGCTGTTCACCAAATGCCGTTGAGGCCATCAAGGCTGGTCTGGACTCGCTTGAGATTTATCCTGATGGCGGCGCAAATCTTCTGCGCAATGCGATTGCAGACCGTTATGGCATTGATGCCAACCGCATTGTCTGTGGTTCTGGTTCTGATGAGATCTTCCAGCTCTTGTCGCGCGCCTATCTGGCGCCGGGCGATGAGATCATTCAGTCTCAATACGGTTTTCTGGTCTATCAACTGGTCGCCCAGCAAGCTGGCGCAACAACGATTTCCGTTCCGGACAAAAAGCTGACAGCCGATGTCGACGGCATGCTTGCCGCCGTAACCGATAAGACGAAAATCGTCTTCCTGGCCAATCCGAACAATCCCACCGGAAGCTATTTGCCGTTTGATGAGGTCAAACGCCTGCATGAGGGCCTGCCGGAAGACGTGCTTCTGGTTCTGGACGCGGCTTATGCCGAATATGTGCAGAAGAACAATTACAGTTCCGGCATGGAGCTGGCGGGCAGCAGCAATAACGTGCTGATGACGCGCACTTTCTCAAAGATTCACGGCCTTGCGGCCCTGCGTCTTGGCTGGGCCTATGGTCCGGTCGAGGTGATTGATGCGCTTAACCGTGTGCGCGGCCCGTTCAATGTGAACGCGCTGGCACAGGCAGCAGGCGTTGCCGCCCTGAAAGACGCAAAGTTCATGAAGACCTCTGCGGACTTCAACAATAAAGAGCTGCGCCGCATGATCCCTGCGATCAATGAGACCGGCCTGAAAGCCTGGCCGAGCGTTGCCAACTTCATTCTCGTCGAGTTCCCGACCACGGGCGACAAGACGGCGGACATCGCCAACGCCTTTCTGGCCAAACGCGGCCTGATCGTGCGCAATGTTGGCGCCTATGGGCTTGGCAATTGCCTGCGTATCTCCATCGGTGTGAAGGAAGCCAACACGGCGGTCATCAACGCTCTGAAAGTCTTCATGGCATCGTAATGAGCACTGCGCCCGTCCATACGCTGGCCATTCTCGGGATTGGCCTGATCGGCTCGTCTTTGGCGCGCGCCGCGCTGAGCTATGACGCCGCCGAAAAGGTTCGTCTGTTCGATGCTAGCGAAAATGTTCGGGCGCGGGCCGCAATGCTGGGCATTGGCGAGGTCTCTGATACGCTGGAAGAGGCCGTCAAAGACGCTGATCTCATCGTGATGTGCGTGCCGGTTGGCGCGATGGAGAGCGTCGCGCAATCAATTGCGCCTTTTCTGAAGACCGGTGCCATTATCTCTGACGTCGGCTCGGTCAAAACTTCCGTTATGGAGAGCGTTAATCCGCATTTGCCGGACAGCGCTCACTTCATTCCCGGTCACCCGATTGCGGGGACAGAGAAATCCGGCCCGGAAGCCGGCTTTGCGAGCCTGTTCCAGGATCGCTGGTGCATTCTGACCCCTGCAGAAGACGTTGATCAGGCAGCGCTTGAGACATTGACGGATTTCTGGACTGTCATTGGCAGCACGGTTGAGATTATGAGCCCGGAGCGCCATGACCGCGTGCTCGCCATTACCAGCCATTTGCCGCACCTGATCGCTTACAACATTGTCGGAACGGCCGCCGATCTGGAAACTGTGACCGAGGGCGAAGTCGTCAAATTCTCCGCCGGTGGTTTTCGTGACTTCACCCGGATTGCCGCCTCAGACCCGATTATGTGGCGCGACGTCTTCCTGAACAATAAAACAGCCGTTCTGGAAATGCTGGGCCGGTTCAACGAGGATCTGGCCGCTTTGCAGCGCGCCATTCGCTGGGGCGAAGGCGAACAACTGCAAAAATTTTTCGAACGCACGCGCGGTATCCGCCAGAGCATTATCGATGCTGGTCAGGATACGGACAAAACCAACTTTGGCCGAGATAACAGCGAAAAGTAATCCCGCTTAATAAGTGCCGACTTTGCGCTTGAACGCATAGAAGGTGCGGTCGCGAACTTCTACCGTCGCGAAATTGTCATTCTGGCTGAGATAAGCAATCGTTGCGATAGCGAAATTAATGTCATTGGTCAGAAGGCCAACGGAATCGAGCGCTGAGCGCAGCTCATCCTGACGCTCCAGATGCACGCCAACAAATCCATATGGATCAAGCTTGTCGTCAAAACGGACACTGGCGCGCGTCGCCGCATCCAGCGGGCCCCAGTCAATCTCGCCTCGTCGCAAATGCAGCTGATTTTCACTGCGGCGCCAGCCTTTCACGTCGATCTCGCCGCGAACGATCTGGTAGAAATTCTCAACCTCGATCCAGACAATCAGCTCGTCCATCTTTGGCCCGAGCCATGACAGATTTTCCGGAGAGGCCACCACATTCACATAGTCCACATTCAGCTTCAGCTTCAGGTTTTCCTCATTGTCTGGCAGGGGCTCTAGCCCAAGGCCCAGTTCGTGAATGTCGAAACGGTAATCATCCCCATACTGAACATCTGCCTGTGGCAGGCTCATGCCAAAGCGTTTGAGATTGTAATCATCGTCAAAAATAAAGCTGGCAGCAGACTTCTTACCCGGTGTGATTTTCAGCGCGTCATGCCCCTCCAGCTTGATCGTGTTCTCACCCGGCGCAAACGCCATCAGATGATAGAGATTATAGGACTGGGCGACGAGCTTCAGCTTTTCGCTCTTCCAGGACCAGCCTTCAACCGTATTCGCAATAGCCGGCTGATCAAAAGTCAGCACAAAGCGAAACGGATAGCCACCGACCCTCTGTTCTTCAAAGGTCATCACATACCCGTCTTCATGATGGTCTGCGAGCCATTCATTCACACCCGTTCGCAGCTGTCCGGCCATCCAGAACCAATAGACAGAATACACCAGAATAACGAGCAGCAGTCCGCCCCCAAGCCAAAAAGGAAGCTGGCCTTTCTTTTTGCTTGTATCTGTCATTCTGCGGCGTCCTTTGCGGGGGTAAGACGTTGGGTTCCTTCGTCCAGACTGGTCTGCAGCGCCTGCATGAACACCTTACGGTTCAGGCCTGGCTCGATGGGTGGCAGCAAGTCGAGAACCATTTGTCCGGAATGGCGCTGAATGCCTTTGGCGGGCCAGCAATAGCCAGTATTCAGAGCGACCGGCACGCACGGCACGCCAAGGTCTTTGTATAACAGCGCAATGCCGGGCTTCAGCTCTTCGGTTTCGCCCGGCGCAAGGCGCGTGCCTTCCGGGAAGATAACCAGGCTACGGCCCTCTACAATTGCAGCCTTGGCTTTTGCCGTCATCTCTTTCAGTGCTTTCATCGAGCCTGACCGGTCAATGGCGATCATCTCGGCCTTGGCAGCATACATGCCAAAGATCGGATAATACATCAGCTCTTTCTTGAGGACGAAGCACGGGTCTTTCAGGAACAGAAATGGCAACAGCGTATCGATCATGGATTGGTGTTTCGGTGCCAGAAGCACAGGTTCTTGTGCGATATGCTCCAGCCCGCGAATCTCGGTCGGCGCGCCCATAATCACGCGCATGCCCCAGCGCGCCACACGCGCCCAGCACCGAATGCCCAGCATGGTGGCAGAGCGCGGCAACAGCATGGCGGGCATGAACACAAGACCCAGAACGACCATGCTGACATAAAGCACTGTCACAAATATCAGAGAGCGAAGTGTCGACATATCAGAACGCCAGCAGAAAGACGGTTACGCGGTATTTGGCCCACTCAGTAACAAGGCCGCGAAAGGATTTCCATGATTTCCACCAGGTTTTCGGGCGCAATTGCGACTGCATTGGATAGGCGACAATGGAAAGCTCCGGAGCCTTTTCCCGAAACCACAATAAAGAACGAGGCATGTGGTAGTCAGAAGTCACCAGAACAATGGATTTATAGCCTTTTTTCTTGGCCCAGGCCGAGGTCTCAATCGCATTTTCCTGCGTAGAATTAGCCTCATGACCAATATCAATGCAGCAGGAAAACAGTGCCTCTGTGCCGCCTGCCGTTTTGATCAGATCGCGCGTATCAACGCTGATATGGACGCCGCTGACGAGAAGCCGCTCGCCCGCCTTCTGTTCGAGCAGCGCAATAGCCGCCTGAATCCGCTTTCCAGAGCCGCCCGTCAGGGCAACCACGGCGTCAGCTTTGGGCGCGTCAGGGCGACTGAGATTGCCAACCGTCGAGACCCAGCGATGAAAGTCTGCCACCGTGATGAGCATAGCCATCACAAGCAGGAGCAACGCCAGATATCGTTTACGTTTGAAAGTCATATCAGTTGAGGTCCGCCAATGCGCGCCCAACAGTTATACGAGCCGCCAACATGGAAACCAGCGCAGAAACCAGTGGCGTCACCAGCAAAATGATGAATGTCCCGATATCCGGTGACATTTGCGGCAGCAACCAGCTGCGGTCACCGGATTGTCTGGCGAGGAAGAACAACAGCAATGCGCCGAACAGCGCAAAGAGTGCGCCCATGCCGCCTGCCCTCAGGCCAAGCCCGAAGAACCGGAATTCAAACAAGCGAGAGATAAACCGGTCACTTGCCCCGCAAGTATGCAGCACGCCCACCACATCGCGGCGCGCCAGCAAGGCAGCATGCGTCGCGAAGGCGATAACCGACACCACAATCGTGGCCAACAGGCCGAGTGCCACGAACCCTGTCATGCGCGCAATTGAGAGGGTGCGCTCAACATCGCTTGCCCATTGCTGAAACACTTCCACATCGACCGAATAGCCAAGATCTTTCGCCGTCGTCACAATCTCGTCTTTCAGGCCCGCCACAGACGGATTGGTCTGCAGCGCGATGTAATACGGAATCGGCAGGTCTGAGGGCAGTTGATCGCCCAGCCACGGCTTTAACAGATCTTCGGTCGCTTCACGCGATTCCGGTTTGGCCGAAATCACACCATCGAGCTTGGCCAGCTCCTCGGCAAGACGCTTTGCGTCTGCCTCGCCGACCTCGCTCATGCGCACGGTCATCTCGCCCTGTACCTGCCCCGCCCAGCTCTCAGCTGCACCATAGGCCGCACGGGTTGCCAGCCCCGTCAGCGCCGCCAGAAAGCAGAGCGCAGACACAACAAAGAACAATGCCGCCTCGCGTGCATCTTCTGATGGCAAAAGAGGTGAGCGTGTCAGTTCAGCCATTTCGGGACCGCGCCTCGCTTTCCCGTTCAACATCGGTCTGCATCAGCAAGCCGTTTTCCAGACGCACCACCGGCGCGCCCATACGTTTCACAAGCGTCAGATCATGGGTCGCAATAAACACTGTCGTGGATAACCGTCGGTTCAGTTCCAGGATTAATTTCATCAGCCGTTCGCCCATTTCCGGGTCCACATTTCCGGTCGGCTCATCAGCAATCAGAAGGTCTGGTCTGTTAACCAAAGCACGGGCAATTGCAACGCGTTGTTGCTCCCCTCCGGACAGGGTTGTGGGCCGCGCATTCATCCGATCACCAAGGCCAACCCAGTTCAAAAGATCAACCACATCATCGCGATAATCCTTCTCCTGCTTGCCCGTCACACGCAGAGGAAGCGCGACGTTTTCATAGGCCGTCAAATGGTCAAGAAGCCTGAAATCCTGGTACACTACGCCAATTCTGCGGCGCAAATGGGTGAGGTCTTTTCGCGGTGTCCGGGACGTATCCACACCGAAAACTGACACCCGCCCCTGACGCGGAGTCTGGGCCAGATACATTAGCTGCAACAGGGTGGTTTTGCCCGATCCGGACGGACCTGTCAGAAATGTAAATGAGCCTGATTTTAACTCTATGTTAATGTCGCCTAACACATTGTCACCAGACAGATAGCCATGATTAACGCCATCCAAACGGATGATCGGATCGTCAGTAAAAAGGGCCATCTCGGCGTTCATGTTCAGATCAGTCCTCCGGGACTGGAAATTGCGTTCTAACAGGACCACTCAAATAGGTCCGTTTTGTGGTTGGAGAAGACTTCAGTGATCCTCTCATGTCCATCCTGTTCAGCACAATATTTTGCCGATGATAAGGCCATCGGCGAAAACGGGCGAACTGTACGCTGTGCTGCCTGTGGGCATTCCTGGTTCGCTAAACCAGAGCTGTCACTGGAACAACAGTTTGATGAAGCTGAACTTTCTCGCGAAAAGGTGGAGCGCGCACGACAGGCTGAAACCCAGGAAACAGTCGCTCCGCATCAAGCCTATCGCGAACGCGAACTCGCGCGCCGTAGTCAGGGATCCCGCGTCGCGGCGCTCTCTGCATGGGCTGGCAGCGCGGCGATTTTCTTTGCCCTTGGCGCAGGCGCAGTCATCAATCGGGACGCCGTCGTCAAAGTCTGGCCAAAGGCTGCAACCGCCTATGCTATGGCGGGTCTGGAAACGAATCGATTCGGTCTTGAGTTCGGCGCAGTGGATGCTGAACGCACCTTTGAAGGCACGACCCCGATCCTGAATCTGGCCGGTTCCGTCTCTAACGTGACAAAAAATTTCAAGTCCGTTCCAGTGATCCGCATCGATCTGCGCGATGATCAGGGAAAAGATGTGGATAGTGTTCTCATCACCCTGAATGAAGACGTGCTTGGCCCCGGTAAAGAGGCGCGCTTCAGCACCCGAATCGATAATCCGCCGCTGGAAGCCTTTGATCTGGCCATGTCCTTTGTCGAACCGGGCAAACAGGATGTGCGCCTTGCCATCACAAAAGACGATGACGCACACAAGGACCCGGCGACAGACGATCACGGCGATGATCATGGTGATGCGCACAAAGCCGCCCCGAAAGACGATCATGGCGATGCTCATGACGACGGCCATGGCGATGACCATTCAGATAAAACCGACGTGAAATCCCACGAAAAAGTTGATTCTCACGCGAAAGACCCGCACGGTTCTGACGAAAGTGGTGACGGTCACCACTGAAGCTGACGGCTGGCTCAATGACAAACAAAGGCAAATTTGACGTTCTTCTGGATGAAGACGAACTTCAGGCGCGTGTTCGTGCGCTGGCCGAGTCGCTGGCCCCGCGTCTTCAGGGCGACTGGACAGCTGTCACCATTCTGCTTGGCGCAACGCCGTTCACCACAGACCTGATGCGCTATCTGAGCGATCTGGACGTCAATCCCATGATGGATGCGCTATGGCTGGAAAGCTATCGCGATGAGCGGGAAAGCTCTGGCCGGGTGGTTGTGCGCGCTGACCTTTCGCGGCGCATCTCCGGTCGCGGTGTTCTGTTGATTGATGACGTGTTCGACACTGGCCGCACTCTCGCCTTTGCCAAAAAACACCTTCTCACCAAAGGCGCACGGGAAGTCCTCACCTGTGTGCTCGCCCGCAAGCCATCCTCACCGACAGAAGGCGTCGACGCCTTCGCCTATGACGCACCAGAACGGTTTCTGGTTGGGTATGGGATGGATGATGCCGGGCTCTATCGCGGTCTGCCTTATCTCGGCGCTGTGCGCACCTGATCAGGACCCGAACCGGTCCAGCAGGCGTTTCAGATACTCGCGTTCGTCTTCATCTTGTGAATTTTCCAGACGCTTGCGCAGCGTGTCGAGAATATCGCGCGCGCGCTGGCGATCGACCTTGTCCGGAATTTCAATATTCTCGCCCTCACCATTCCGCGTCCCGGTATTCGGCCGACCCAGCGGATCAGTGAGATCATTCGTGTCCTGACCATTCTCGCCAAGTCGTGCGGCTTTGCGTTCATCCAGCTTGCCTGCGATGTCACCAGCGGCATCGCGAAGATCCTGAATAGCGCGGTCCTGATTCCATTGCGCCGCATCGAGATCACCGCGTTGTAGCGCATTTTGTGCCCGGCCAAGCGCACGGCGAGCCCGCTCCAGCTGCTGCGCTGTCATACCTGTGCCTCCACCAGAATCCTCGCCGAGACCTTCCGCAAACGCTTCCAGATCCTGCAAGACCCTACCTTGACGCTCTGCCAGCGACTCTTCGGATTGTTTACCGCCCGGTCCGACCTGATCGCCCTGCTGATCGCCGCCTTCACCGCCATCACCGCCTTGGCTCTCTTTCGGTTGGCCATCAGGTGACGGGCCAGACCCGCCCTGTTGTTTCGGCTGCTGGCTACCAAAGCGTTCCTGCAGTGTATCGTCATTCAGCTTGCGCTGATTTTCCAACAGGTCAGCGAGTTTATCGAGCGCGCCTTGCAGCGCTTTTTCCTCGTCAGAAGCATTCTTGTCTTCTTCGCCCGGCTCCCCCGGCTGACCCGGCATACCACCGCTGCCAGATCCGCCTTTCTGGAACTGAAGATTGTTTAGCAGGTTCGAAACATCGCTGAGCAGCTTGCGCGCCGCGTCAGACGCACCGGTTTCCGTCAGTTGCTCAAGCGCAGACAGCATGTCCTCAAGATCTTGCCCGCCAATCTGACCGCCCTGCCCTCCACCACCGGGAGAGTCCAGATCATTGGTCAGCGCTTCTGCCATACGCGCGGCAATAAAGTCTTCCACCGCTTCGCGAAAGGCCTTCATCAAGCGTCTGATCTCTTCTTCGCTGGCACCATTACGAAGCGCTTGTTCGAGCGCGCGACGCGCCGCGGCCAGACGCCGTGCAGCATCAGCCAGCGTACCATATTCAGCGCGCATCGAAACCGACCAGAGAAGGTCATCCAGCGGGCTCAAATCCCCAAGCGACGTCGCCCCACGAATCGTTTCGTATGCGCGCTTCAGGCCAAGATAGATGGCATAGTCCCGCATAAAGATTTGCGGCTTATACGTGACCGCATCCAGCATCAAAGCTGCGCGCTGCACCCCGTCCGGCGCCACGCCCAAACGATCGCCCAGACCATTGTAAATACCAGACTTATTGCTGGCAGGGTCGAGCTTGCCATAGGTTTTGTACTCACGCAGCAGGGTGACGCGGATTTCCTGACTGGATCTTGCAACAGACTCAAGAAACAGCTTTTCCGGCAGTTTATGCGTGATCGATTTGCTGTCCGCTGTCTGGCCGGCCGTGTCTTCCACGTGCAGCGACATGCCGACATCCAGCCCCGCCCATTTATGGCGCACCAGATCCAGCCGTGCGGTATCTTCTGCGGATTGCTGAAACGCGGTTAGCAGATCGAGCGGGATAAGATCGGTCAGACCAGCCTCAACGCCCGTATCCGGCAAGGTGGTCAGTTTCAGAAAGACTTTGGCAACGCCATAATCGTCTTCAGCCTTCCAGTCGAAGCTCAGCTTGTCATTCTCATCCATTGCCGGAAGCGTTGCAAAGGTAATGGTCGGCTTGCCATCTGGCGCCGTTTCGACATTCCAGCTGCCACGCTTGCCCCAGTAATGCAGGCTGATGGTTTGCGACGCGAACACTTTGAACTCGGCCTGATTGGCCCCGTCGACATATTTTCTGAGCTTAATGATTTTCGGCCCGTCGAGTTTTTCCTCGCCAAGCGCCTTGCGCTTCAGCTTCGGCGTGCCGCTGCCATGCACCCGAAAGGTCAGGGTCGAACCGGCCGGGACTTTAATGTCGCCTGCCGTTGAGGTCAGATAGACCGGCGCTTCGCCCGTATGCTCCGGAGGGGTCAGCCAGGCTGACACTTGCAAGTCATCTGCGCCGAACAGTGCGCCCAGATCGGCAGACGCCGCTTGCCCCAGTCGCGCTGGCATCGCCTTGAAGTTCAGACCAATCGCAAAAACCAGCAAAGCCGGAACAATGAAGCGCAAATATGCAGGATCGCGCTTCTTCCAGTCTCCTGTCAGGTCCGGAACCTTTAACTGGTCGATCCGCAATTGCAGAAATTTACGGTGGGCCTGCCAATAGGTTTTCGTATCCGCAGAATACCTGGCCGGGCTGTCCTTCATCGCCGCCAATGGGCGATGCGGATCGGTTTCATCCAGCTTGTCGCGGATCAGATCGGTTGTTGGTTTGCGGTATTTCAGAAAACCACGCACCAGCGTGACACAAAACAGGCCAATCAGCCCGTACATCAAAAGCGCCAGCGCGCCTTTTGACACCAGTCCAAGCGCACCGGTTGCAATTAGCAGAATGAGGGCCGCGAAAACGCCTGCCGGAATTACAAAAGCATCGAAGGCAGCGAGGCGCGTCAGGCGTCCTCGCGTCTGGGCCATTTTGGCCTGTAACCATCTATGTCTTAAGTTTGAATCCAATCCGGCACACTTTCATTGGCGAGCATTTCTTCAAAAGTCGGGGGTTTGCGCACCAGCGCGAATTTGTCCCTGTCGACCAGCACCTCAGCACATAATGGTCGGGTATTATACTGGTTCGACATCACAGCACCGTAAGCACCGGCTGACATGAACGCGACGAGGTCATTCTCACGCAATTCTGAAACCGCATAATTTCTGGCGAACCTGTCTGTGCTTTCGCAGATCGGGCCAACCAGATCATAAACATCCTGACCGCGATCATCGGACTTCACAACCGGTTTCAGCAGATGCGTTGCCTGATACAGGGCTGGCCGCATCAGATCATTCATGCCGGCATCCAGAATGGCGAATTTCTTGCCATCACGTTCTTTGATATATTCCACGCGGCAGATGAATACGCCCGCATTTCCGGCGATCATCCGACCGGGCTCCAGAATAAGCTCCACATCCAGATCACCCAGAACATCGCTGATCATTGCGGCATATTCTGCAGGTGAGGCCGGAACTTCATCTTCGCGATACGGAATGCCAAGACCACCGCCAAGGTCGATGCGCGAAATCGGAATACCGGACGCGCGCAGTTCACGCACCAGTCCGACCACTTTCTCAAAAGCGGCCCGCATTGGCGTCAGATCAGTAATCTGGCTGCCAATGTGAACATCAACGCCCTTAACCGCGATTCCCGGCAGGCTGTTTGCCAGCTCGTAAAACGCTTTGCCCTCATGCCAGGCAATGCCGAATTTATGTTCTGCGCCGCCGGTTGAGATGTTCGCGTGACCACCCGCCTCAACATGCGGATTGATGCGGAACGCAATATTCGCGGTCAGACCATGCTCGCTGGCAATCGCCGACAGACGATGCAATTCCGGCAGGGATTCCACGTTGAACTGGTGAATGCCGGCTTTCAGCGCGTCCAGAATGTCCATATGAGATTTCGCAACACCGGAAAAGACGATCCGGCTGGCAGGAATACCTGCCGCCAGCGCACGTTTCATCTCGCCACCGCTGACCACATCAGCCCCGGACCCGAGCGCCGCAAGGGTCGCGAGCACCGCCTGATTGCTGTTCGCCTTCATCGCATAGGCGATCAGGCATGGCCGACCGGCAAACGCCTCTGCCAGCACCTTGTAATGGCGGGTCAAAGTCGCGGTGGAATAGACATAAAGGGGCGTTCCGAACGCCTCTGCGAGGTCCGGAATGGCAATATTCTCACAGAACAGAACGTCGCCGCGATACTCAAAATGGTGCATTTGGAGGTATTTTACTCTTGAATCGGTGGAAGACCGTCAGTGCTTTCCAGCGGTTTGACGGGCGCTGCCAGCGGCTTTTCACCGCCGTTTTCGTTTTGAACCCAGACGACTTTGCCTGTTTGCGGGTCACGATAAGAGGTTTCAGCCACTTTCGTACGTGGGCGCAATTCAGTGGTTTTGGCTTCTGGCTCTGCTTTCGGCTCTTCCACTTTAGGCTCACCCCAAAGCGGGTCCGGACGCTCAAGATCACCGCGCAGACCGCAGGCAGACAAGCCGAGCGCGACCATCATAACAGGGAGGATTAAAAAGCGTTTCATTTCAGAAGCTCCTTCCATCGGGCAATTTGTTCTCGCACACGAACGGGCGCAGTTCCACCATAACTCGTGCGTGAATTCACGGATGCCTCGACAGTGAGCACAGAATATACGGCGTCAGTAAGGCGAGGCTCAATTTTCTGGAAATCTTCCAGAGACAATTCAGCCAGATCACAGCCCTTGTCTTCAGCGCATTTCACAGCAGCACCAGTTACATGGTGCGCCTCGCGGAAGGGCATGCCGAGTTCGCGAACAAGGAAGTCCGCCAGATCGGTCGCCGTTGAGAAGCCGTGAGCCGCCGCTTTACGCATTGCGTCTTCATCGGCCTGCCATGTTGCAACCATGCCGGTCATGGCCGCAAGGCACAAATCGAGCGCGTCAAACGCCAGGAAGGTCAGTTCCTTGTCTTCCTGCATGTCTTTGGAATACGCGAGCGGCAAACCTTTCAGAACGGTCAGAAGCGCCTGAAGCACGCCATAAATGCGGCCAGTCTTGGCGCGGACGAGTTCAGCAGCATCCGGGTTGCGCTTTTGCGGCATAATCGACGATCCGGTCGACCAGGCGTCAGACAGGCGGATGAAATGAAACTGCGCAGAAGCCCAGATCACGATTTCTTCGGCAAGACGCGACAAATGCATCGCACAGATCGAACAAGCCGAAACCGCCTCAACCGCAAAGTCACGCGCCGAAACTGCATCAAGCGAGTTTGCCAGCGGCGCTTTAAAGCCAAGCGCCTCAGCGGTTTTGTGGCGATCGATCGGGAAGCCCGTACCTGCAAGAGCCGCAGCACCGAGCGGGCTTTCATTCAGCCGGTCAGCCGCATCCAGAAGACGCGATTTGTCGCGCGCAAACATCTCAACATAGGCCATCAGATGATGGCCAAACGTCACGGGCTGCGCGGTTTGCAAATGGGTAAAGCCCGGCATGACGGTGTCAGCGTATGTCTCGGCCTGCCCCAGCAATTCGCGCATCAGGCCATCGGCCTGTGCAGCGCGGATTTTCAGCGCTTCACGAACCCAGAGACGGAAATCCGTTGCGACCTGATCGTTACGGGAACGCGCGGTATGCAAGCGTCCAGCCGGTTCGCCGATCTTGGCTTTCAGGCGCGCTTCGATATTCATATGAATATCTTCAAGGTCTTTTCGGAATGGGAAATCGCCTGCACGGATCTCGCTGATCACGTCATCCAGACCACCAAGAATGGCGTCCCGGTCCGCCGCAGAGACAATGCCCTGATCACACAGCATGCGGACATGGGCCATGGAACCGGCGACATCTTCTTCGGCTAGACGTTGATCGACATCGATAGACGCGTTAATCGCTTCCATCACCTGGTCGGGTTTCGCGGCGAACCGTCCACCCCACATTTCCTGACCTGACTCTGGCTTTTTCGCCATGGCACCTATCTTTTTACTGAAGGACAAGGAGACACAACATGGCATCGCTCATCCGTTATGGCATCATCGCCATGCTTTTGATTGGACTTGGTTCAGTTGTCTATGTCTGGATGGCCGCAAGTTCAACGCAGAACACGCAAACAGGCATCAAATCCTTTGCCAGCGGCAAAATGAAGGGGCTGCAGTTTGACGATAAATTTCGTTCGCCAATGTCTGAATCGACGATTGTGAATGCCGATGGCGAAGAGGTTTCGCTTTACGATCTCAAGACAGAAATCATCGTTCTGAACCTCTGGCATATTTACTGCCCGCCTTGCGTCTATGAAATGCCAACGCTGGGCGATTTGCAGGATCATTACCCGCCAGAGAAACTGAAAGTGGTCGCTGTCAGCTTCGACAAGCCGAGCGAATATGCCAAAGCCAAACAAAAGCTCGACAAGCTGTCAGATGGGCGACTGCCATTCTATGGCGCGCCAAATGGCCGTCTGCTTCAGGATACAAAAATGTATGGCTTCCCGACCACGATCATTTATCGCCAGAACGGATGTGAAGTGGGCCGGATTTCAGGGGATGCAGAATGGGCGTCAGCCGACGCGATCCGGCTATTCGATGCCTTGCTGGCAGATCCGGACCTTCGCAATACCTGTTCTTAGACATGGGGAACCCCTGAAAGCAGGGCGATGCTCTCAGGGGTTTTTAATTCGAAGCGGGTGAACGGGGGGTCGTTAGCTTCGAACTGGGGACTGTTTAAGGCTTAAGCTTCGATGGCCTGGCTGTCGCGCTCACCTGTACGGATACGCAGAGCAGCTTCGAGGTCAGTTACGAAGATTTTGCCGTCACCGATTTTGCCGGTGTTTGCAGTTTCAGAGATTGCAGAAACGATGTTGTCGACGGCTTCGTCTGAACATGCGATTTCGACTTTCACTTTTGGAAGCAGGCGAACTTCATATTCTGTGCCGCGGTAAACTTCAGTTTTACCTTGCTGACGACCGTAACCACGGACCTCAGTAACTGTGAGACCAGTGACGCCTTTGTCTGTCAGAACATCGAGAACGGCATCCAGTTTAGATGGTTTGAAAATAGCTGTAACGAATTTCATGGCGTTTCTCCTGAGTTCAGTTGCACGCTTCACTTAACTTGTGTCAGGTGTGTAACATACTAAAAATGATGGTGCAAGAAATTTTTTTACGAAACTTGCGGGCGAATTCTCCCCGGCGCGACAATACGGGCTTTGCTCGGATTGCCCGGCTCAACGCGGACACGCTTCACACCTTCAATGAGATTTACGCCGCCCAGACCTGAGACAAAGATCTCGCCCGCGCGTTCCCATCCATCCGATGATGACGTGAAAATCGGCCAGTCTAATGGCGGTGTATAAAGCGAGCGCGTCCAGGCTTTCGGCTCAATCAGCGCCTCACGCATCAATCGTTTCAGCTGGCGCGAAGTAAATGGCCGGCCATGACCAAACGGGGTGCGGTCACTGATCGACCAGAAGCTCGCCCGGTTCGGTGCAATAATGATAATTCGCGCCTCAGGCGCACTGACGCGCCAGACTTCGCGCAACAGGCTGGGCGTATGAGATGTTTCTTCTAGCGAATGCACCAGCAAAACCCGGTCGAACACGGCATCCATAAAGGGCATTTGCCGGTCTCGGGAAATGACGCAGGCATTCATCTGATCGCGCCAGCACCAGCTATGACCGCCCTGACGCGCTGACATATGGCTGATCACCCGGCGCGGCTCGCCCTCAAGCCGCTCCAGATAGGGCGGCGCATATCCAATGCCCAGGACATCCAGTCCTGACAGATTGCCCCACAGCGTATTGACCCGATCAGAGATCGCCGACTGGGCGCACTGGCCCAATGGTGTGTCGTAGAAATCCAGAAGGTCGGAAATATCCAGATGCATCTCGTCTTGTCTCGCGTGTCTGCGCTCGCCATTATCTCAGATAAGCATTAGGAAGGGAAACACATCATGTCCGGTTTCAGAATTCACCAATTTCCGTGTCTGAACGACAATTATGGCTATCTCGTTCACGATGAACTATCTGGTGAAACCGCAGTCATTGATACGCCCGATGCAAGCGTCATTCTCAGCGAGGCGGACAAGCTTGGCTGGAAGATCACGCAAATCTGGAACACGCACTGGCATCCAGATCATGCAGGCGGCAACCTCGCCATCAAAGAGGCAACCGGCTGCACCATTATCGGCCCTGCTGGTGAACATGAGAAAATTCCGGGCATTGACCGCGCCGTGGGTCAGGACGCCATCGTCAATCTGGGCGCACGCATCGCCAAAGTCATTGACGTTCCAGGCCACACGCTGGGCCATATCGCCTATTTCATGGAAGACGAAAAAACTGCCTTTGTCGGGGACACCGTGTTTGCGCTTGGATGCGGACGCGTCTTTGAGGGCACTCCGGCGCAAATGTGGGAAAGCATCTCTAAAATCGCGGCCTTGCCAGACGATACCGAGCTTTACTGCGCCCATGAATATACCGCGTCCAACGCCAAATTCGCGATCACGATCGAGCCGGACAATGCCGACCTGCAAGCCTATGTGAAGCAGGTTGCGGCCTTGCGTGACCAGAACAAGCCGACCGTCCCAACCACTTTATCAGCAGAGCTGAAAGCCAACCCCTTCCTGCGGGCTGATATCCCAGACCTGCAAATGGCAATGGGTCATGCGGGCGATCCGGTCGCGACCTTTGCAGAAATCAGATCCCGGAAGGACAATTTCTGATGCGGGGGATTTCCGGCGATCTCGGCGTCAAGGAGATCATCCGCCTCTTAGACATGGCTCCTCACCCGGAAGGCGGCTGGTATAAGGAAACCTTCCGCGACCCCACCGAAACAGATGGGCGCAGTGTCGGCACAAGCATTTATTTTCTGATTGAAGCAGGTGACGTGTCCGCCTGGCATCGCATTGATGCCACAGAAATCTGGCACTGGTATGCAGGCGGTCCTCTGTCGCTAACGGTTTCCACCGATGGCACGCTCAGCAAGACACGCTCAACCGTGCTCGGCCCTGATCTGAGACAAGGGCATCGCCCGCAATTTGTCGTTCCGGCAAACGCCTGGCAAACCGGGGAAAGCCTTGGTGCCTGGACGTTATGCGGCTGCACCGTATCACCGGGTTTCCGCTTTGAAAGCTTTGAACTCGCCCCGAAAGACTGGCGACCAGCGGACTAAAACACCGCGCGCCAAGTGTTAATACTATATAATATATCTTGTACTTTCTGTACTCCGGTAAATCACTAAACGTGAATATCCGAAATATTCACTATTTTTGGCTAGGACTGAAAGGCCTTTAACAGTTCGAGCCAGAAATGACCTCAAGCCTGCAATCTAGACTGCTGCGCTTTCTTGCCCTTCTCACACTGATCGCTGTGTTCGTCACTGCCGGGTTTTCCGTCATGGCCGCTTATTTGCGTGAACGCGGGCAAACCTCCGAATTCCTGACCAATTACATCTCCGAGCGCGGCCAACGCGAAGAGAAAATGTTCAATCTGCTACAAAACACTCAGAACTCTGCGAATGAGGTGTTCTGGCGCCATTACGACAATCTGAGTGATGAGCGAATTGATACGCTGATGGACCGCATTGTTTACGCCAAAAACGACGGCACCTATCGTAGCGTAGATGATATTTATACCGGCACCTACATTGATGGCGTTGGCCAAGTGTCCGGCATTGGGGCATTCTTGTCTGGCAAAACAGAGTTTGACGCCCCCCGAAAGCGAGCGCTGATTTCAGCCTTTCTGACAATCGCATCAATGGCGCCCTCAATCCGAGGAGAACTGGAAAGCCTGTGGTTTATTTCACCGGATGATGATGTGCTGATCTTTGCGCCGGAGCGCCCGGATCACCTGACATTTTACAGAAAAGAGGCCGGGCCAGATTTCTCCGTGGCCGATGCCCCATTCCATGCAATTTCATCCATGGAAGCCAACCCGTCCGGAAAAACACTTTGCACACCGCTGTCACGTCTTATGTATGTTCAGTCCGGCGAGGCCCTTACCACAGGCTGCCAGACGCCGATCCGACGCACGAATGTTCAGTATGGCATTTGGGGCACGACCCTGCCGCTGGCGAATGTTTTCCGGGAATCTCTCCAGGATGTGCCGATCCATCAGGCCGACCTGTTTTTCATCACGTCTGAAGGCAAGCTGATCGCTCACCGCGACCTCCTTCTGAACACTTACGTCCGTGCGGGTGATGTGGACGTCATTGAGGCAAAACTCAAACCAGAGGAAATCGCCCATCAGGCGGATCTCCAGAACAAACATTTCGGCCCGTTAAAGCCGACCAACTCAGCTTTGTTTGAAAATCTGGACGTCGTCTATCACCTGAAGATTCCGGATTGGTATCTGGTTATCCGCATTCCGCACAAATCACTGCTGCATGCCGCATTTGAGCATGTCTCTTTCAGCTTTTTTGCATCCCTGACAGTTCTGCTTCTGGCCGTCGCAGCCCTTGCCTATGCGGTCCGGCGTGATGGTATTGTTCCACTGAACACACTCGCTCAACGCTTCGTCGCGCAGACCAATTCTCACTTCAAGGCGCGGGATATTTACAATGAAGAGTTCAAGGCCATTGAAGGTCGGGCCGACGAAGTCGGATACCTCGCTCGCGCGCTGAATGATTATCAGGAACAGGTCGAGAGTTATACTAACGAACTTGAAGCCAAAATTGCCGAGCGGACAATTGAACTTGAAAAAGCAAACAATGCGAAAAGCGCCTTCCTGGCGACAATGAGCCATGAACTGCGCACCCCGATGAATGGTATTCTGGGCATTGCGGGCGCTCTGCAGAAAACCGAACTGTCTGAAGACCAGCGCGAAATGGCCGAACTGATCACCAACTCAGCCGGCATGCTGGAACGCCAGCTGACAGACGTGCTCGACATTTCCAAGATCGAAGCCGGACGCCTGGAGCTCAACAATGCACCCTTCAATCTGGAAGAAACCGTCCGTGCAGGCAGTCAGTTCTATCTGCCAGCCGCAAGAGAAAAGGGGATCGAGTTTATCGTAGAGATTGGTGAAGGCTGTGACGGCTGGTTTATTGGCGACGCTGTGCGCCTGCGCCAGATCATCAGCAATCTCACCTCCAACGCGATCAAATTCACTTCAGATGGCTTTGTGAAGATCAGCGTCACATCAGAGCTAATCGACGAAAAGCGTTATGAGATCCGCCTGAAGGTTCAGGATAGCGGCATCGGCATGAGCAAAAAGTCCGTTGAGGAAATTTTCTCGCCATTTCGTCAGGCTGATGGCTCAATCTATCAGACCTATGGTGGCACCGGGCTTGGCCTGTCGATCTGCAAATCGCTGGTCGAACTGATGCATGGCAAGATCGATGTTCAGTCAAAACCGGGCGAAGGCACATTGTTCTGCTGCGAGTTCGAGCTGACAAAATGCGACACGCGTCAAAGCGTGCCCCCGGCTCAGGAGATCGCTGATTGCACCACTGAAAACAAAGTTCCGCGCGTCCTGATCGCTGAAGATCATTCCGTGAATCGCCGCGTTATCGAGATCATCCTCAATCCGCTGGGCTTTGAAATCATTGCCGTAAAAGACGGTCAGGAAGCCGTTGACGCCGCCACGGAGGACGGGTTCGAGCTCATCCTGATGGATGTCAGAATGCCGAATAAAGACGGCCTGACCGCGATTGCCGAAATCCGGGCAGATGAAATCCTGAACGGCAAGCCGAAAAGCAAGATCATCACGCTCAGCGCGAACGCCGATACCAGCGATATTCAAAAGTCGCTCGATGCCGGCGCAGACATGCATTTGTCAAAGCCAATCACACCAGAGCGGCTCATCGATGCGATTTCCGGCATGCTGAGCAATCAAACCCCAGCGGACGCCTCGTTCACAAGCTCTGCACTCTGAAGTCTTTAGCTATTGCGCTCACCGAACAGCGCTGAGCCAACGCGAATATGCGTTGCGCCATACTGGATCGCGGTTTCAAAATCGCCGCTCATCCCCATGGACAGCTTTGGCAGATCGTAACGAGCGGCGAGCTTTTTCAACAAGCCGAAATGCGGGCCAGCCGGTTCATCCGCGGGCGGAATGCACATCAGGCCGACCGGTCTCAGATCATAGTCCGGGCAGGTCTTTGTCAGGAAGGCGTCCAGTTCAGACGGGAACACACCAGCCTTTTGCGGCTCCTCGCCTGTATTCACCTGCACCAGCAGTTCCGGAGCTTTCCCCAGTTTCTGAATCGCCTCGGCGAGCGTCCGGGCGAGCTTTTCGCGGTCGAGCACATCAATCGCGTCGAACAAGCCGACCGCGTCCTCTGACTTGTTAGACTGGAGCGGCCCGATCAGTCTGAGTTTGAGGTCCGGATAAACGGCGCGGCGCATTGCCCAGCGCTCTTGTGCTTCCTGCACCCGGTTCTCACCAAAAATACGCACACCTGCTGCCAGCGCCGCTTCAATTCGGTCTTCCGGCTGGCGTTTCGACACAGCCACAAATTCCGGCGCATCTTGCCGATCTGCCTTTTGACAAGCCTTCAGAATACGGGCTTCAATTTCGCTCAGGTTTTCGGTGAAGGTATCAACCAATGACGGGCTCCGCTCAGACGAGTTCAGTAAGACGAAAGATGGCGTCTGCCGCAAGACAGACAAGTCGTCAAATGCCGAGGCCATTTCCGGGCGCGTTCTTTCTGACCGATCCGGCGCGCACGCCCGACCCTGTAGCGATCATCAAAACGCTTCCTCCTGGCGTCGGTGTCATTTATCGCCATTTCGGCGCAAACAATCATTTCGAAATCGCAACAAAACTTCGAGATACTTGTTATAAAAAGGGAATTCCTCTCCTTATCGCCAATGATCCGGCACTTGCCCTGCACGTAAAGGCCGATGGAGTGCACTGGCCAGAGGCCAGGGCCGTCCTTGCGAGGCGCTGGCAGGGCCGCTTTCTCATGCAGACGCAATCAGTTCATTCCGCCTCCGGAATGAGATCGGCCGTCTGCGATGCTGTGCTCTATTCAGCCATTTTCCCGTCAAACAGCCCCAGTGCAGGCAAAGCAATAGGCGCTCTGCGCCTGCGAAAGACAGCGCTGTCCAGCGATAAGCTCATCTATGGATTGGGCGGCGTGAACAGTCAGACCGTCGGTCAAATCAGCCGCCTCACTGGCTTTGCTGCGATTGAGGGGTTTTTATAACCCTCTACCGCGCCTCACATCACCTGTTCAGAATCGCGGCCGCGCGTGAAGGTGGGAATACCGAGCGGGGTGAGCCAGCTGCACCGGGTTTCATCAAAAACAGCCCTCACAGGACGGGTATCCGGCAGATCGTCAAACGCTCCGACAGCAACACCAATGCCTTCTGGATGACGCGCCGTCGTCCAATAGAGTGTGGTCGCGCAATTCGGGCAAAAATACTGAATAAAATCCGCGCCAGAGGCTGCTTTACGAACAAAGCGCTGCGACACGCCGGAAATCCCAACCCGGTTTGACGGGTAATAGGCGCCAAGGCCAAACGCCGAGCCTGACTTCTTCTGACAGTCCCGGCAATGACACTGAACAATGCTGTCCGGCGTCCCGTTGCATCTGGCCTTCAGCCCGCCACAGCTACAGGACGCCGTATAATACACTTATTCTTCGCCTTCTGACGGCTCAGGAACACCGACAACATGGAAGCCGGCATCAACGTGCAGAACTTCACCTGCAATCGACTGACCGATATCCGACAGAAGATAAAGCGCTGCACCGGCAACGCCTTCCATCTTGGTGTCTTCCTTCAGAAGCGACCATTCACGGCCTGTCCCCATCAGCGATTTGCCGCCGCGAATACCTGCCAGAGACAATGTACGCATCGCGCCTGCAGAGATCGCGTTGACACGAATACCCTGTTTGCCGAGATCGCGCGCCGCATAGCGCGTGGAGGCTTCAAGAGCCGCCTTTGCAACGCCCATGACGTTGTAGGATGGCACAACGCGCTCAGCGCCCAGATACGTCATACAAATGATGGCACCGCCATCAGGCATGATTTCAGAGGCACGACGCGAACAATCGATAAAGGAATAAACAGAGATATCCATCGCCCGGCGGAAGCCTTCGCGAGAGGTATTGGCGACCATGGACCCCATCAGCTCGTCCTTACCGGCAAAGGCGATGGAATGGACGAGGAAATCAATCTTGCCCCATTTTTCCTTCACCGCAGCAAAGGCCGCATCCATGCTTTCATCATCGGTCACGTCGGCTGGGATCATGAAATCCATACCAATGGATTCAACAAGCGGACGAACACGGCGTTCAAGCGACTCACCCTGATAGGTAAACGCAATCTCCGCGCCTTGAGCCGCCAGTTGTTTGGCGATGCCCCAGGCGATTGAGTTCTGGTTCGCAACACCCATTACGATACCGCGTTTACCCGCCATGAGATTGCCTTCAGGCATGTTCCAGTCAGACATGTGTCCTCCTTATGGATTGAATTTTCTTTTCGCTAGGCGGTCGCGCCGCAAGCGTCAAGCGTTTGGACGCGCCGCCTCCGCGTCAAACTCGAAGTGATAAAATTGATTGAAGTCACTCGGCTGATAATCCGAAAACGGATCGCCCTTTGCAAAACCGTATGACCGATACATGGTCAGGGCAGGCTCAAACGCTTCTCCCGTACCGGTTTCCAGACTGACTTTCTTGTAGTTACGGCTTTCCGCGAGCGACATGACAGCACTGAGTAAAGCCCGCGCCACACCCTTGCGCAGATGATCAGGATGAGTGCGCATGGATTTGATCTCGCCCTGCTCAGGGGACAATTCCATCAAGGCACCGCAACCGAGCAGATCATCGCCCTCCCAGGCGGTCAAAAACGTAATGTCCGGCTTTTGCAGACCCGACCAGTCAAGCGCAAAAGCGGTGCCGGGCGGGGAGTTCGAATGCATGTTCTCCAGATGGAATTTTAAAAGAGCCTGTACCTGCGGATTGGCGAAATCACCGGGACGGATATCCATTGACCCTCACATCAGATCATTAACAGCTGAATCGACATAGGCGAGCCCAAGGCCGAACGCCTTGATGGCCGCCTCGGTCTTGTTTTTCGCTTCCAGCTTTTCAAAGCAGCGACGCGTATATGTATCAACCGTATGAACAGATAAGCCAAGCTGTTCTGAGATCTCGGTTTTGGATTTTCCACGCATAATGCCCATCAGAATCTGACGCTCTCTGAACGAAATCTGCGGACGGAACTGCCGACTGAGTTCCCAATACCGAACGAAAAACTCGTTGAAATAAACCTGAATGCGACGCAGCGCAGACCAGCTCATTTGCGGGCGTACCTCCGGAAACATCATCACGAAAAAGACGAGCACGCCCGGCTTTGGGCTGACGGGCGCACCCACGGCATCATGTACATGCAACTCAGGTAAGCGAGAAATAAAACTTGCCTGTTCATTATCCCAATGAAGCTGGTGCTGAATTTGGGAATATTGAACCGGGCCACCTCTCACCAGCGTCGCTTCCATGAAAGGAGATTGCAAGGTTCCACGGTCTTCATAGAGCCGCTGAATTTCGGGCGAAAAATTTGAAACATAGGGCAACCACGGTTCCGTCTGATCGCCGAAATGTAGCGGATAGCCAGAAACATAGCTGGCCTCAAAAAGCGGCAACTGGTCAATAAAATACGACTTCAGACAATCGACATCAGAAATATTGCCTAGTTCGACGATGTATTTTTCGATATTCATCGTGCGCCTCCCAACACCGAGACTACCACAACCGTGAGCGGAAAGTCACTCGCGCTCACGAATTGGGGGAGTTTAAGTGCCTCTTGTATCGCCAAAAAGGTGAATATGGAGGCGATCTGAAAAGCGATACCCGTATTTCAGGCAAAGCTCAGTCAGCCAGGCGCTTCGGTCTCGTATTGCTTTGCTGGTTGTGCCGAGCGGCATGAACATCACATGATCTGGCGCAATCTTGTGCTTAATCACAATCCGGCGCGCCTCTTCGGCGTCTTCCGGCGTGCCAATGACAAATTTGAACCAGGCTGAGGTCAGGCCCGCAAAGGCTGACAGGCTGGCTGCCTTCAGAGCCACTGAGGCCTCATTGCCAGAATGTGAGAGCTTCGGCGACACATTGAACTGATTAACAAAGGATACGAGCTCAGCCGATGGCTGCATGCTGCCATTGGTTTCAATCTCAACCCAGACCGGCCCGGCCTGAGATTTAATTTCAGAAATCAGGGCTGGCAGACGCGCTTGCTGCAGCAAGGGCTCGCCGCCGGTAATGACAATGCCGACCGGCTCGAACGCGGCGACACGTTTTGCGATCTCTTCAATCGACAGAGTGACCGTTTCCGCCACCAGATCGAACTTCTGACCGCTTTCATGCTCGAAAGCTGTGCCGTCCCAATTCCACGTATAGGCGGTATCACACCATTTGCAGTGCAAATTGCAGCCAGACAGCCGGATAAAGACGCGGGGCGCGCCCAAACTCGCCCCTTCGCCCTGAATGGAGTGGAAGATTTCCGCTTCGCCGTGATCATCAACCGCCAGTCGGAGATCGTTGGCTTTCATTGCAGGATCAGCCCATCGCTTCCGGCTTGAACAGACCAACACGCATGTCATTGGCTGTGTAGATCAGCTTGTCATCCGCGTAGAGACGACCGTCTGCGATGCCGAGCACCAACCGGCCACGCATGGCGCGCTTAATGTCGATTTCATAGCGTACGACTTTCACGTCAGGTGTAACCTGACCGGTGAACTTCACCTCGCCAACGCCGAGCGCGCGGCCCTTGCCCGGAGACCCGCTCCAGCCAAGCCAGAAACCAACGCCCTGCCACATGGCATCAAGGCCAAGACAGCCAGGCATAACCGGGTCGCCAATAAAGTGACACTGGAAAAACCAGAGAGACGGATCGATATCAAGCTCAGCGATCAGAGAGCCCTTACCCTTCGCACCGCCATCAAGCGTGATCTCATTAATGCGATCCATCATCAGCATTGGCGGGGCTGGAAGCTGCGCATTGCCTTCGCCGAACAAGCTGTTCTTACCGCTCTCAATGAGCTCTTCTTTTGTGTAAGACGATTGAGGTGTAAATGTATCGGCCACGCACACTATCCTTCTGCAAGGCTTATATTATAGGCCGAAGCGAGTAGCAGAGCCCTTATCGAGACTCAACACTCGCCTTGGAGAATTCAGCAATCTGCTTGCGAATTGGCTTCGAAGACGACCCTGGCGCACCCCAGAGATGCGATTTTGCGATCCAGCCCTTTTTGCGGCTGAGATAGACTTCACAGAAATTTCCGTCGCAATCGATGAGATTTGCAATCGCACCGGTTTCAACGCGCGCCACGACGCGTGCATCCGCCTTTGGACGGGTTTTGAGTTCAATCAGACCGTCGCCAAACACCATAACGCTCGGATGACCACCCAGCGTGCGCGCATGCATCCAGACTTCTTCGCCGGACGGGTCGCGCACCATGCGCCAGTCACGCGATTCCTTGACCACGAGCACAGGCAGGCCCTGACGCTCATAACGCCATGCAATCGGATAATCGAGGCTTGGCCCGGCGCGGCCATGAACAGCGGCATATTTCAGCGATTCAAAGCGGGGAACCGGCTTGCCAGAGAAGGAGCTGATGCGCACAGTCATATCCGTGAGATCCGGAACGGGCTGTTGATTGGCCTCCTGAGCCTGTACAGGAGCAAAAAGCGCAAGCGAAATGACAGACAGGATTGCAGCAGCGAAGCGCATAACAATATTCCCTATTGGGCTTTGGTTAACGGAACAGGGAAATTTTTGCCGATTTTGGTGAATCACCGGTAAACAGAAACTGTAAATTTCAGGATGTCCGAAAGCCGCATTTGCCAAATCGCTATCGTTTGATAGTGGATAGAAAAACAGAGTTAGGGACGCAATGAGCTCGCCAAAGAAACTGAACGTCATCGTCACTCGAAAATTGCCAGGTGTTGTCGAACTCCGCCTGAAGGAACTCTTCGGCGCAGAACTGAATGTGACCGATGAGCCTATGACCACAGGCCAACTGTCCGACGCAGTGGCCAAAGCCGACATTCTGGTCTCCACCGTTACGGACAAAATTGATGGCCGCGTTCTGGCGCATGCCGGCGAAAACTTCCGGATGATCGCTCAGTTTGGCGCAGGCGTGGACAATATCGACGTTCAGTCCGCGACGCAGCGCGGCATCACCGTCACCAATACGCCCGGTGTTCTGACAGAAGACACAGCCGACATGACAATGGCGCTGATGCTGGCCGTTCCGCGCCGCATGATCGAAGGCGTCAAAGCCATTGAGAATAACGAATTCCACGGCTGGACACCGACCTGGATGATGGGCCGCCGCATCACCGGCAAACGCCTCGGCATTATCGGCATGGGCCGGATCGGTCAGGCTGTTGCAAAGCGCGCCAAAGCCTTTGGCATGCAAATCCATTACCATAACCGCAAGCCGGTCAGCCCGAGCATCGAAGAAGCGTTGAACGCGACCTATTGGGATAGTCTGGATCAGATGCTGACCCGCATGGACTATATCTCGGTGAACTGCCCGCACACGCCAGCGACTTATCACCTTTTGTCAGCACGCCGTCTGGACCTGATTCAGCCACATGCGTTCATCGTCAACACGTCGCGCGGTGAAGTCATTGACGAATCTGCCCTCGCGCGTGCGCTCGAAACAGGCAAGATTGCCGGTGCCGGTCTCGACGTATTCGAGAATGAGCCTGCGATTAACCCGACGCTCAAAGACCTGCCAAATGTCGTTCTGATGCCGCATCTGGGCTCAGCAACCGAAGAAGGCCGGATCGAAATGGGTGAGAAGGTCATCATCAACATCAAGACGTTCGTTGATGGTCACAAACCGCCGGATCGCGTCATCCCGGCCATGCTGTAAGCTAGGTTTGTTTGGTCAGTTTGTTGTCTGCAAGGATGCCAGAAAGGCTTTGGTATCCTTCAGCGACTGAACCGGAATTTCTTCCTGCGGCAAATGCCCGACATTTTCATATTCAATAAGCGTTGATCCGTGGATCAACTGACTGAACCGTTTCGCGTCAGCCGGCGGAACAAGATTGTCATGATCGCCGACCAGGATCAGTGTTGGCACGTTCAGTGTTTTCAACTTTTCGACATGGCCTGAAAGC
This sequence comes from uncultured Ponticaulis sp., assembly GCA_963678615.1. Taxonomy (GTDB): domain Bacteria; phylum Pseudomonadota; class Alphaproteobacteria; order Caulobacterales; family Hyphomonadaceae; genus Ponticaulis. Next base: position 3,336,136 of record OY782947.1, on the reverse strand, counting down.
TCCGGATCTTCGCGACTGGCAAGCGCAAGCAGAGCCTTTCTGTGCCCCGGCGCGCGGGCAAATTCGGCGTAACGATTGACCATGTCATCCGTCACAAGCGACTGATCATAAAACGATTTTTCGATCCCGTCACGAATGAGCGGCGTGATATCCAGATCAACCATTAACGGACCGGTTATTGGGTTGCGGATCAGCGTAAAGACAAACGGCGCGTCCTTGTTTTTCCCCTCTGGCGGCAAACCAGATGCAGACACCAGCACCAGCCCATTCAGGCGCTCAGGCTGGGCAATAGCGAAATTCCAGGCCGTATTTCCGCCCATGGATGAGCCAACCAGATAGAAGGATTTCACGCCCAGCTGTTGTGTGAAATTGTCGAGAAAATCGACCATGCCCGGAACGGAAAGACTTGTTTCTTCATTCACACGCGTCAGGCCATGTCCCGGCAGGTCAACACTGATCACGCGATAGTCTAACGACAGCTCGCCGGTCCAGTCAGACCAGGTCAGCAAGGATGAGGCAAAGCCATGTACCAGCAGAACGACCGGCGCGGATTTGTCACCGAAATCGTGATAGTGAACCTTTTCACCCGTATTCAGAGTCAGGAATTTTGAATCAGAGCTGGTGTATTTCGCCTCGAGCGAATCATAGGGGATATCCGCACGACGCAGCGCCAGCCAGCCGGTTGCAATGGCCGCTGACAGCACCAGTACCAAAATTAAGAATCGTCTGAACATGCCCCGTCGCAAACCCAGCTGTCACAAAACTGTCATCAGACAGCACATACCAGCCTGCGTTGCAAGGCTGTTTCATCAACTGTTCAGGACTTACAATCCGGGCAATCCGGGTCTTGCGGCAGCAGAATATGACGCTGACGATTGGTCAGCCCGTCCAGAATCCAGATTTCTCCTGCTTTTACAGGCAGGCCCAGAAGATATTTCACCGCAATGAGGCTCATATATTGTGCGACCATTGTCGTAATCATGCCGAGCGTCCCGAGATCATTACAATCCCCGGCGCGGGTTGGAATACCAGGCACAAAACAGCGATAGCACGGGCAGGACGGCGTTTTCGGGTCATTCACCAGCATAGCCTGCCCCTGCCAGCCCGCCACGGCGCCGGTCACGAACGGCACGCCCGCTTTCCGGCTGGCGGCATTCATTTCAAACCGGCTTTCAAAATTGTCCGTCCCATCAAGCAGCAGACTGACCTCGCCAAGACCTGCAGCCTGCGTCCAACGCTCGCTATGCCCGATCAGCTGAATATCAGGGTTTACCGCATGAATGCGATCGGCCAGCGCATCGGTTTTCAGCCTGCCAATATCAGACATAGAGAAATGGGTCTGGCGATGCAGATTGGACAATTCGACCAAATCATCATCGAATACGTGGATTGTTCCGACACCCGCCGCTGCCAGCGACAAGGCCATTTGCCCGCCCAGGGCACCGGCACCAACAATGGTAATTGCGGCATTCAAAAGTTTATTCTGGCCAGGCCCGCCGATTTCTTTCACGAGTAAATGGCGCTTATATCGTTCGACCTGTTCCGGCGTCATGGCTGGGCCTTTTTATCTGGTTCCCTTACATAGGGTTTTTACCGCAAGAGCATCAAGATGAGTTCTGTTGATAACGTTCAGATCACAAATTCTGCACCGCTGGACTGGGTGTCCGGGCGCGAGCGTTCGCCGACAGGCAATGTGTTTCTGACCGGGCGCGCCGGTACGGGTAAAACCACGCTTTTACGCAAGTTTCTGTCCGAGGCGGACGATAAAGCCGTTGTGCTCGCCCCAACCGGGATTGCCGCGATGAATGCGGGCGGGCAGACCATCCACTCCTTTTTCAAATTTCCGCCGCGCCTGCTGGATCAGGGCGATGTCAAACGCCTTCGCAATGCGCGGATGATCAAAAAACTCGAAACCATCATCATCGATGAGATTTCCATGGTCCGCGCCGACATGCTGGACGCGATTGATAAATCGCTTCAGCTGAATCGCGGGTCAAAAAAGCCGTTTGGCGGCATTCGTATGGTGCTGGCCGGCGACCTGCATCAATTGCCCCCGGTTGTTGGCCGCGACGAAGGCGACATTCTGATGGAGCGATATGGCAATCCATATTTCTTCCGCTCTGAAGCCTTTCAAAGCGGGGCGTTCGCGCTGGTCGCGCTGAAACATGTACACCGCCAGAGCGACCCGACCTTTCTTGATCTTCTGAACAGCATTCGAAACGGGCGTCTGGAACAGTCCGACGTTGAGACGCTGGATTCGCGCGTTTCTGGCCGCTCCTCCATCGAGGCGAGTGCCACGCATATTGTGCTGACCCCAAACAATGCGGCCGCCTATCGCATCAACAAGGCGCGCCTCGAAGCGCTGGAAGGCGATATGTATGCCTTTCAGGCGCGCGTCGAAGGTCAGTTCGACGACAAAACCCACCCGACAGAAGAAATTCTGGAGCTGAAAAAGGGCGCGCGGGTCATGTTGATCAAGAACGATCCGGAGGGACGCTGGGTGAATGGCTCAATCGGCATCGTCAAAGGCTTTGACGATGAAGATGATGCCTGTTTCGTCGAAATCGACAATGAAACCTACCGGATCGAACCATCGACCTGGGAGAAATATCGCTATGAGCTCGACAAGGACACCGACAAGGTTGACCGGTCCGTCGTCGGCTCTTTCAAGCAATTGCCGATCCGCCTCGCCTATGCCGTGACGATCCATAAATCGCAGGGCCTGACGCTGGATAAGGTGTATATTGACTTTGATAATGGGATGTTCGCGCACGGACAGGCCTATGTTGCCTTTTCCCGGGCACGATCTTTAGAGGGCCTGGACTTGTCCCGCCCTCTAAGACCAAGGGATCTCGTTATGGACCGCCGCGCCTTCGAATTTGGAAAACTCGACATACACGAAGACACGGCGGATTATCTGATTGCGGGCTTCCAGCCCCGTGACAATGAACTGATCTGACGTCACTTATACAATATAGCCAAACGCTGCGACGGATGCCGCAGTGATCATCACTGTGACGGGCAACGCTGCGAGTGCCGCAATCAAGTTGCGATGCGCTTCTGTAAACATGTCTGTGTCCTTCATGAAACCGGCAATAGCCTGCCGTATCAGACATGTAGGCACGTCCAATTCAAAATCAATGAATGATTTGTATTTTATTCAGCGTTTATTGTTTTGCGGGTTCCGATGCCTTGATCGACAGCTCCAGCAAATCAAAAACGCCATGGAATTCACGTTTCAGTTTTTCCATGTTCAGACTGCTCCAGAGCTGAGGGTAATCGAACTTCATCAGCGCTGTTTGCATCATCTCAGCGACGAACATCGGGTCCTGCGTCAGCTGGATCTCACCTTTTTCAACGCCCTGACTGATGATTTGCACCAGATAAATACGTTCCTGAGCCAGCTCTTCATTCGCGAATTCAGGGCGCTCCTTCCCCAGAATTTCAGCGACTTCCAGAATTTTGGCATCCTTCTCAAGAAGTTCATATGTGCGCTCAAGTCTATACACGAAGAATTCGCGCAAACGTTCGAGCGAAGACCGGTCAGATGCCCTCGCGAAATCTGCAAAGGTCTGAAAAACATCTGCATTTATCTTGCGGGCCATCGCCTCGGCGATATCTATCTTTGACTTGAAAAACCGATAGATATTGCCTGCGGACATGGAACAGTCCTTGGCAATTTCTGCCATAGTGGTCTTGCCGTATCCGTAGTGTAAGATACGATTCATAGCTGCCTTGAGAATGCAGTCGCGCGTGTCTAGTCGTTCATCCATCTTGCAACAATATCGGAAAATACTGAATCATCAATGATAACTTCAGCCTACAGAGATTTTCACGTATGACATTTCAAAGAATCGGAATTCTTGGTGCCGGCGCATGGGGAACCGCACTTGCCTATTCCACACAGGAAGCCGGACGGGATGTCATCATCTGGGCGCGTGAAACAGATGTCGCCGCTGCCCTGAATGAAGGCAAAGGAAACCCGGCCTTCCTGCCGGGGCTGAGCCTGCCCGTCATTCCTGCCACGTCCGAGCTGAGCGATCTGGCCGATTGCGATGCGATTATGGCGGTTGTCCCGGCGCAGTTTGCGCGCAGCGTGTTTGAACAGATCGGCGATATTCTGCCAGCTGACACACCGTTCGCTCTGTGCGCCAAAGGGGTTGAGCGCGGCTCACTGAAACTAATGGCCGATGTGTTGTCCGAAACCCGCCCATCCGCGCCGGTTGCTGTCTTGTCCGGCCCGAGCTTTGCCAAAGACGTGGCCCTTGGCCTGCCGACCGCCGTCACGCTCGCCTGTAAAGACGAAAGCCTCGGCAAAGCCTGGATGGAGAGCGTTGGCCGCCCGCAATTCCGCCCGTACTGGAGCGAAGACATTATTGGCGCCGAAATCGGCGGTGCCGTAAAGAACGTCCTCGCCATTGCCTGCGGCGCTGTTGAGGGTCTGGAGCTCGGAAGATCAGCCCACGCCGCACTGATCTCCCGCGGATTTGCAGAAATGGTGCGCCTTGGTACGGCCATGGGTGCGCGCGCAGATACGCTGTCTGGACTGTGCGGTCTTGGCGACCTGGTGCTGACCTGCTCCTCCCCGCAATCGCGCAATATGAGCTTCGGCAAAGCCCTCGGCGAAGGCCGCGCCGCTGGTGACATTCTTGCCGAACGCAACGCCGTAACCGAAGGCGTCGCCACTGCACCCGGCGTTGTCTCACTGGCAGAGCGCTATGGCGTCGACATGCCGATCTGTTCTGCCATCAATCATGTTCTGAACGGCGATATGACCCTCAGAGAAGCCATGGCAGCTCTGCTCGACCGCCCGTTTAAGGCGGAACTCGTAAAGTGAGTTTTTCAGCGCCAGAGGTCACGAAAGATGTCACCCTCGGGGCGCTGCGCTTGCTCGACCAGATGGCTATGGCCTGCGTCACGGAAATGCGGCTCGCCAATAATCGGCGCAGCGACATCATGGCCATTGGCGAAAAAGGGGAAATCTGGATCATTGAGGTCAAATCCTGCCGCGCTGACTTTGAAAGCGATGGCAAATGGCATGAATACCGCCCCTTTTGTGACCGTTTCTTCTTCGCGGTTGCCGAAAGTTTCCCGACCGAACTCCTGCCGCTCGATACCGGGCTGATCATTGCCGACCAGTTTGGCGGCGCCCTTACCCGGCCTGCCCCGGAACACAAGCTGGCTGGCGCGCGGCGAAAAGCCCTGACCCTGCAACTGGCCCGGCTGGCCGCACGGCGAAACATGACCGCTCATTTCGGAGAAACCACAGCGAGCCTTGTGCCATGACGCCCGTATCGCGCGATCCCTTGCCGGACCTTTTGCGCGCCTTTGCCCTGATTGGCATTGTGCTCGTGAATGTGGAGCTGTTCGCCTATGGACTGAACGGCTATTCGACGAGCGCGCGCGAAACCCCGCTCGACATGGGCCTCACCGTAGCGGTCTTCGGGCTCTTCACCATGAAGAGCTATTCTCTCTTTTCCATGATGTTCGGTGCCGGGCTTGGTTATCAGCTCGCCAGCGCCCGTACCGCAGCCGGTGACGAAGGCGCCGGTCGACTGTTCAGCGGCCGCTATTTCCGGCGCATGCTCGGCCTGTTCGTCCTGGGCCTCGCCCACGCCATTTTCTTATTCTCAGGCGATATTCTGGTCACCTATGCCGTCTTTGGCTGCCTATTATTTCTGTTCCGCAATGCGGGCGTAAAAACGCTGATCTTCTGGGGCTTATGCTTTATCGCGTTTCAGGCGCTGATCCTGTTCTCACTCACTGCGTTTTTCTTCGGGCTGGAAAGCCTGCCAGAAGGCGCAATGCGCACAGCGATGTATGCCGCCATCGATGAAGAAACGGCCCGACTGGCCGCCGCCGGTGACGTTTTCCGAGATGGCAGTTTCTGGCAGATCGCGCTCGCCCGTCTGTCCATCTATCCCGTCTTGTTGCAGTCGGTCCCGATGACGCAGGGCATTTCAGCCCTCGGTTTCTTTCTGCTCGGCCTTGCCGGACAAAAGCGCGGCTGGTTCACCCGTTCAGACCTGCCGCTCTGGAAACTCAGCCGATATGTATTTCTGCCGCTTGGCCTGTTGATCGCCCTGCCCGCAGGCTGGCTCTTTGCCCAACAACCCGGCCACAACACATCCGGCGCGCTCCTCTCTATTTTCCTCAATATGGTGGCCTCGCCTTTGGCCACCTTTGGCTTTGTCGGCTGGCTGGTAAAACTGTCAGACTTTGCCCACTGGCCAGTTCTGAGTTTCATTGCCCGCGGCGGGTCAGCCAGCCTGTCCGCTTATCTTTTGCAGTCTGTTCTGATGTGCCTTGTCTTCCTGCCATTCGGTCTTGGCCTGTTCGGTGAAATCCCCGTCAGTCAGGCGCTTCTCTTCGCTTTTGGCGCAGGCATTTTGTCGATCTGTTTCACGTCTCTCTGGCTGAAAATATTCAAGCGCGGCCCGGCAGAAATCCTGCTCAGACGCTGGACCTATCTCGGCGAGACCCGGGCTTGACGCTCGACTCGCCAGCTGGGAGAATTAACTAGACACCCCCTGATCACCGCCTAGTCTCCTCGTAAAGGACCACAGAATCATAAAAATGGGGCGGGTTCCAAAATACATCCGGGCATAACACGAACGGACTCACAAAGAGTGCGAGTTGAACACGTATGAAGAAAACGCCTAGATTTCTAAGCCTCGATGCCTTTTCGCTGCGCCTCAGCCTGATCGGATTTGGCGCGATCACTGCTGCCGTTCTGATCCTGGGCGTGATGGTGACGCCAGCTCATCGGGGCGGTGGCCCGGTTCTGGAACACTATGTGCGTCCGTTTCTCGAAAAAGTCGGTCTCTGGCACGAAACCAGATCGCTTAAAGGCTCAAATCCGCTGGCCGAAGTCAAAGACAAGCGCGTCGAAAACATCCGTTTTCTGATCCGTTTTGAAAATGAGCCGGGCGCAGAAGCCGCGCTTCGAAAATTCCGAGAAAATAAACGCGCAGGCCGCGATGCGTTTCGTATCTGGGCCGCCTCAAGCAGCGGATTTCAGGGGTTTGAGCTCGCAACGCTGACGCCTGCGGGCGAAGCCGTGATTGTCTTTCCCGGCGCAGAAGAGGAAATCACCACCTCAAGAGAATTGAGCCTGCTCGGTCAGCGGCTCGCTCAATTCCCCGGAGTGGTCTATGTCGATCCGTATCCGTTCCTGCCGGATCAGATCGGCTAGGTGAAACCGCGCTTAAAGCGCGATTTCGAACAGTTTCTCATAGTCAGCACGCTCAAGTTTCTTCGCATTGCTGAGGTTTGCGAGGTCTTTCAGCGCATAATCAACGACGGTCTCGCCGTAATCAGCTGTCAGACCAATGTCAGACAGACGCGGCGGAATGCCCAGATCTTCGTTCAGTTTTGCAATCGCATCACCAAGGCAGGCATTGTCCTTGAGGTTCATCATTTTGCGCAGACGCTCATATTTCGCGTCCGCTGCGCCTTCATTATAGCGAAGGACGTGCGGCAGCCAGATCGCGTTCAGCGTACCATGGTGCAGCTTCAGCTCGTGCAGACGACCAGCTGCGTGCGCCAGTGCGTGAACGCCGCCCAGACCCTTAACGAAGGCCAGAGCGCCCTCATAAGAGGCCATCATCATATGCCAGCGCGCATCCGGGTCAGACCCGTCCTGAACAGCTTTTTTCAGCCAGCCATCACCAACAGCGCGTGCCACACCGTCATAACCAATGCCTTCCGCAGGCGGGTTCAGAGACGGCACCAGAACAGCTTCGATACAATGTGTGACCGCATCCATGCCGGTTGCTGCTGTCAGATGCGCCGGCAGACCGAGTGTCAGTTCCGGGTCACAAATTGCCGTTGCCGGGATCAGATTTGGCGAAACAATCGTTTCCTTACGGCCGTTTTCCATGGTGATAACCGCACCAATGCTGACCTCAGAGCCTGTGCCTGCTGTCGTCGGGATGGCGACCAGCGGCGGGATTTTGCCGATCTTGCGCGCGCCGCCAACCAGCGCGCCATATTGCTCGTAAGGGGCTTCATGCGTGGCAAACAGGCCAATCGCCTTGGCAATATCCATAGAGGATCCACCGCCCAGCGCGACGATCCCGTCACAGCCTGAGGCTTTGAAAATCTCTGTTGCTTCTTTGGCTTGTTTCTCAGTCGGGTTTGGCTCAGTTTCGGCAAAGACCGAATACTCAACGCCGACATGTTCCAGAACCTTGTCCAGCAGGCCGACGGATTTGATGCCCGGGTCGGTGACGACAAACGCCTTGCTGACGCCCAGGGACTTCAGCGTCCCGCCGAGTTTTTGAACAGCGCCATGATCAAATATGCATGTCGTCAGAAAATTTAGTACTGGCATGAGGTCCTCCCGAATATACTTCACTATAGCGAATGCACAAAAGCCCACCAAAAACCAGTAATCAATAGTCTTTGGGCTATGAAATTGTAACAGGGTGATTATGGTCGCTGAAGTTCATGGAGTATCGCGTTGACACCTACAGACAAAACCCCGCTTCTTTCGGTTCAGGACCTGCAGATTGATTTCGACACACCTGATGGTGTTGTCCAAGCTGTCCGCGGCACCAGTTTCGATGTGTTTCCGGGGGAATGTGTCGGTATTGTCGGCGAATCCGGGTCTGGCAAAAGCCAGTCTGCGCTGGCCGCAATGGGCTTGCTGGCCGGCAATGGCACGGCATCTGGCAAAGTGTTGTTCGACGGCAAAGACCTGTTCTCCATGCCAAAGGCAGAACGTCGCCGTCTGCGCGGCTCTCAAATGTCCATGATTTTTCAGGATCCGCTGACCTCGCTGACACCTCATATGACGGTTGGCGACCAGCTGCGCGAAGTGCTGGCCATCCACAAGAAAACTCGCGGCAAGGAAGCCGATGCGCAATGCGTTGAATGGCTGGAGCGTGTGCGTATTCCGGAACCGGAACGCCGTATGGAGCAATTCCCGCACGAACTTTCCGGCGGTATGCGCCAGCGCATCATGATCGCGATTGCGATGCTGTGTAATCCGCGCCTTCTGTTCGCTGACGAGCCAACAACCGCGCTCGACGTGACGGTTCAGGCACAGGTTCTGGGTCTGATGAAAGACCTGAAAGACACAACTGATACCGGCATTGTTCTGATCACCCATGATATGGGCGTCGTTGCCCGCATGTGTGACCGCGTCGTCGTGATGAAGTCCGGCGAAATCGTCGAAGCTGGCACAGTCGACGAAATTTTCTACAGCCCGCAACACGACTACACCAAAAAACTGCTCGAAGCTGTGCCGCGCATCGACCAGCCAGACCGTCCGGGCCGCGCCAAGCTCTCTCCGCGCCCGTCAGCAGATATCAGCCCGAATCTGAATGTAGACGACATTCAGGTCGGCTTCCCGATCAAGGTCGGCGGCGGTCTGTTTGGCAAAACCAAGGAATTGCGCGCCGTTGATGGCGTCAGCTTTGATCTGCGTCCGGGTGAAACTCTTGGCGTGGTTGGCGAGTCCGGTTGCGGCAAGTCCACACTGGCCCGCGCTGTCCTCCGCCTCGTTGAGTCAAAAGACGGCGCTGTGTCCTGGCTCGGAAAAGACCTGACCAAGCTGGACCGCAGCAAGCTCACCGCCAGCCGCAAGGATCTGCAAATCGTCTTTCAGGACCCGTTTGCGAGCCTTGATCCGCGCATGACGATTGGCCAGTCCATCGCTGAACCACTGACCGTATTCCAGCCAAATCTGAACAAGAAACAGCGTCAGGAACGCGTGCGCGAAATCATGCCGCGCTGCGGCCTCGATACGGCGCTGATCAACCGCTATCCGCACGAATTGTCAGGAGGTCAGAACCAACGCGTTGGCATTGCCCGCGCCATGATCCTGAAACCACAGCTCGTTATCTGTGACGAGGCGGTATCGGCGCTCGACGTTTCGGTTCAGGCCCAGATCATCGATCTGTTGATTGAGCTGCAGGCGGAATTCGGTCTGTCCATGATTTTCATCAGCCACGACCTTGCCGTTGTGCGTGAGATTTCTCACCGGGTGATGGTGCTGTATCTTGGCCGTGTGGTCGAGCTGGCGAGCCGCGACGATATTTATGAAAATCCGTGCCACCCTTATACCAAAGCGCTGATTTCGGCGGTTCCAAACCCGGACCCAAAAGAAGAACGCGCCCGCGACATTACCCGCCTCGAAGGCGATTTGCCATCCCCGCTGGATCGCCGGGCCACCCTGCGCTTCATGAAGTCGAAAATCATCGATGACCCGGACGCAGAACAGTACAAACCAAAGCTGGTGGAAGTCGGTTCAGACCATCTGGTTGCCGAACATGACCCATCTGAACTCAGCGAAGGTTTGCTTGCCAGCTAATGCATCATGATCGCGTGGGCCCACCCCATGCGATCAGGTTTTCATAGCCAAAGAAAACCACCAGCGGCCAGCAAAACAAACCAAGGACGCGCAAGGCGTAAGTTCTGATGGCGAGCGTTCTGCTATCAAGGTAACTGGTGATGTACCAAAGGGTGACGCCAAAAACTGCCAAAAAACAGAGCTTTTCATATTCGATGCGTGTCACGGTGGAAAGCTCAACAAACTGAAGCGCCGCAAAGATCACAACTGCGATACAAATCACCGCAGAACCAATACCAACATCCCGAAACTCTTTCTGTCGAAGTCGCAGGGCTGCCGGAAAGCTGGTGTTTATGATCGCTGCCAGAAAATACAGCCATAAAACGCCCATGGCGAGCTGAATCAGACCACCAACAAAAACCAGCATCCAGATGACGGCCAGCACACGCGCAGTTAAATTGCTCAAGTGTCACTCCCAAAAACAAACCGGCGTTGAACTGAGTTTGCACCGAGACTATTTGAGGCGTAAAGCCTGTCTGAACAACAATCAGGGAGGCGGATATGGCCAGTGCGAATTTACAGAAATGGTATGACTACGTGGAATCCCACGACCTGTCAGCGCTGAAAGAGATGCTGGCAGACGACGTCGTGTTTCACTCACCCGTCGTGCACACACCGCAGGAAGGCAAAGCCATCACTTATGCTTATCTGTCGGCCGCCGATCAGGTGCTCGCAAACGACAAATTCCACTATGTTGGCGAATTTGATTGCGCAGATCGCGCCGTGTTGGAGTTCAAAACCGAAATTGACGGCCTGCAAATCAATGGCATCGACATGATCCGCTGGAATGAGGCTGGACAAATTGTCGAATTCAAAGTCATGGTCCGCCCCTTGAAAGCCATCAACGCCGTACATGCCGCCATGGGCGCCATGCTGGAGAAAATGAAGTAAAAGCCGTGACTAACGAAACACCTCTGACGCTGGAAGATATCCAGCTCGCCGCCAAAAATATCGAAGGCCAGGTTCTGAATACGCCAATGCGTATGTCAAAGACTCTGTCTGCGATTACGGGCGCAGAGGTCTGGATCAAGTTCGAGAACTTCCAGTTCACGGCAGCCTTTAAAGAGCGCGGCGCGCTGAACCGTCTGCTCGGCCTGACCGAGGAAGAGAAAAAGCGCGGCGTCATCGCCATGTCAGCTGGCAACCACGCGCAGGGCGTTGCCTACCACGCCCAGCGTCTTGGCATTCCGGCGACCATCGTCATGCCGAAAAACACGCCTTTCGTGAAGGTACAGCACACGCGCAATTTTGGCGCGCGCGTCATGCTTGAAGGCGAAACGCTCGTTGAATCAAGCTACCATGCACATATGGTTGAAGAGCGCGAAAACCTTGTCTTTCTACATCCTTATGACGACAAGCTGGTAATGGCCGGACAGGGCACAATTGCGCTGGAAATGCTGGAGCAGGCGCCAGGCGAGCTCGACATGCTGGTTGTTCCGGTTGGCGGCGGCGGCCTGATTTCTGGCATCGCGACGGCGGCCAAAGCTTTGCAGCCAAACATTCAGGTCACAGGCGTTGAAGTGCGCCAGTATCCGTCACTTCTGGCGGAACTGCGTAATGAGCCACATGTGATTGGCGGCCAGACAATTGCCGAAGGCATTGCCGTGAAACAGGTTGGCCGCCGCAATATCGAAGTCTGCCGACGCCTTGTGGATGATGTGGTTCTGGTCGAAGAAGACGCGATTGAACGCGCCATCACGCTCTTTGCCACAGTCGAAAAGACCATTGCCGAGGGTGCGGGTGCAGCTGGCCTAGCGGCCTTGCTGTCCTATCCGTCCAAATTTACTGGCAAGAAAATCGGCCTCGTCCTGTGTGGCGGCAATATCGATACCCGCCTTCTGGCATCTGTTCTGACGCGCAGTCTGGTGCGGGAGAAGCGCCTCGCCAATATCCGTATTGTCGGGGATGACCGTCCGGGTCTGCTGGCGCGTGTCTCAACTGTCATCGGCGATTGCGGCGCGAACATTATCGAAGTGGCGCATAACCGCCTTGCGCTGGATGTTCCGGCCAAAGGCGCGGAGTTCGACATTCTGATCGAAACCCGCGATGCCCAGCACACTCAGGAAGTCGTCGAGGCGCTGTTAGCGGCAGGCTACCCACCGCGCAAGCTGTAGACTTACTCGTCTTCGAGAACCTCTGGCGGAATCGTCTCTGCGAGCGCGTCCGCCAGACCTTTCACCTCTTCCCGGCTTTTCTCAGCGCGGATTTTATCCACGGTCAGGAAATAGTTGAGATAAGTGCGTTTACGGAAATCCGTTGTCCGGCGTTTGAACTCAAGGGGCGAGATCTGCTCTTCCATATCCTTGCGTTCGCCCATAACCAGCACAGGTTCAAGCAGCGCCCGCGACTGCTTCAACGCCACATGCGCCGCACGATCGCCATTCAGCGATGACGCATGAATGATGGCGGCCTCTTCGAGCGCTTTCGAATAGTCTTCAAAGGACACCGCGTAAGGCAGGCCCGGCAAACTGTCCTGCGTCACGCTCATGGACCGGTCCAGATAGCTTGCATCTTCTCGCGCCTTAATCAGCAGCGCGTCAAACACATCGCGTTCGAGATAGTTTTCAGGGGTTTTCAGCGGATTGATATTTTTCGCCGCCGGGTCGACATCAATCACAATGTCCTCGGGTGGCTTGTCGGACTGAACCTGACTTTTCAGATCGCCGAGAGACACAGGCGGCTTCGCATTCGGATTCACGGCAATGGTCTTGCCCTCATCGCTACAGGCCGTCACCAGAAGTGCCAGCGCGATTGCAGATACCGAAAAATGCGATTGTCTCATTTCGTCTCACCTGAATTGATACAGAGTCACATAAGGAATGACGACCTTATGCGCTATGGCGAAACTGCAATAATATTTGACTTAAAAATGACGCATGCGTCATAGTTTTTTGAGAATTCTTATGCTAGTATGGTGAAAACAAATATTGGGAGGATCACTCATGGCCGACACTGCCACAGAAGTTGAAGACAATAAAAAAGAGTTTGATAGCCGCTATGACCGTCTGGAAGACGGCCGGATCAGCCCGAACCACATTCGTCCAAAAGGCGTGATCCCTCCGGCGTCTGCTATCGACCTGGCGACTCTCGACATCACCGATCCGGAACTCTGGCGCCGCGATGCCATGTGGGACCGTTTCGAGCGTATGCGTAAAGAAGATCCAATTCATTACTGCGCAGACAGCCCAATCGGCGCTTACTGGTCAGTCACCCGCTATGAAGACATTATGGCTGTCGACACAGACCATATCCGCTTTTCGTCAGACGCTTATAAAGGCGGCATCACGCTGTTCGACTTCGACGATGATTTCGTCCTGCCAATGTTCATTGCAATGGACCAGCCAAAGCATGACGTTCAGCGCAAAACCGTTCAGCCAATCGTTGGCCCGGACAATCTGAAGAACTTTGAAAAACTCATCCGTGAGCGAACTCAGACTGTTCTCGATTCCCTGCCGGTTGGTGAAACCTTTGACTGGGTGGACTCAGTTTCCATCGAGCTGACCACCATGATGCTCGCAACCCTGTTCGACTTCCCGTTCGAAGACCGACGCAAACTGACCCGCTGGTCTGACGTTGCAACAGGTCGCGAGAACCCGGAAATTTGCCCGGGCGGTGAAGAGCAATGGCGAAATGAGCTGATGGAATGCCTCGGCTATTTCACAGAGTTGTGGAACCAGCGTGTCAACAACAACGAACCAGGCAATGACCTGATCACCATGCTGGCTCAGGGTGAGCACACGCGTGACATGGAACCAATGGAATATCTCGGGAACGTCATCCTGCTGATCGTTGGCGGCAATGACACCACCCGTAACTCCATGACTGCGTCTGTCTACGGCATGAACCTCTTCCCGAAAGAGTTCCAGAAGCTGAAAGACAACCACAATCTTCTGCCGAGCATGGTCTCTGAGATCATTCGCTGGCAGACGCCGCTCGCGCACATGCGCCGCACGGCTCTGGTTGATGTTGAACTCGGTGGCAAAACCATCAAGGCCGGTGACAAGGTTGCGATGTGGTATGCATCTGGTAACCGCGACGAAGAGCATTTCGAGCGTCCAAACGATATCTGGATTGATCGCCCGAAAGTTCGCAGCCACCTCTCCTTTGGTTTCGGTATTCACCGCTGCGTCGGCAACCGTCTCGGCGAGCTGCAGCTGAAAATCCTCTGGGAAGAATTCTTCAAACGCTTTGACGACATTATCGTCATTGAAGAGCCAACCCGCACACAAGGCAGCTTCGTTAAGGGCTATACTTACATGCCGGTTCAACTGGTCGCGAAGAAGTAATTTCCGAAGAAATTATGGTTTCAACCTGAACATGTCGAACCGCGGCCATAATCTGGCCGCGGTTTTTGTATGTCTGGGAGTCTCACGAAAATTTTTGAAGGACTTTTCCGATGGTTACCGCCCCCGATAACCAGACTGTGTCCATGCGCCCGAAATCTCCTGATGGAGCTAGCTTCGGGCCATTCGGCACTCTGCCCAAACGCTCATTTGGCTTAAAACTCTTGCTGGTTTGCGCGCTCGCGCTCGTCATGGCCATTCCCGCCCTGTTTGTGTTCAGCGTTGTCTATGACCGATCCAGCCGAGCGGACCGTGCCATACAGGATGTTGCCTCACGCTATGGTGGCGAGCAAAGCGCCATGGGACCGGTCTTCATCCTTCCCTATTCCGAAATCGTAGTAACTGATGACAACAAGACCGTCCGCAAATCCGGACAAGTCGTCCTGTTCCCGGAAACCGGAAGCGTTCAGGCTGATATCTCCACCGAGGTCAAAAAAAGCGGAATTCACGAAATTCCGGTTTATCTGGCGGAACTCAACTTCAAAGCCAGCTTCCGGCCCGAACGCCTCCAACAGGCGTTGCCTCAGAACGCAGAGCCAGACTGGAGCAATGCCCGCCTGGTAATCAGCATTTCCGACAGCCGGGCGGTTCGTGAAACCTCCACCATCTCTATTAACGGCACGCGACTGCTGATCGAGCCGGAAAGCTCAACGCGCCAGAAAGTCAATAATCGCTATAGACCGATCGGTGTCACAACACTGGCCGGACGTCTTCAGAATGCTCAAACCCTGTCAGGCGATGTCCCGGTGACAGCGCGCATGGTCGTATCTGGCGCCAGCAAGATCGGCATTGCGCCTTTCGCTCGAACAACAGACATCCAACTGACCAGTGACTGGGATGATCCAAAATTCGAAGGCGGCTTCCAGCAAAAGGTTTACACGCCGAATGACAAGGGCGGTTTTACAGCCAGCTGGTCTATCCCTTATGAGGCACGCGGCATTCCCGGCGTCGGGCAAGACATTGCGCTCAGCCAACTGACCAATCCGGCAAACGGCATTGAAGTACGCTTCGTGAACGCGGCAACGCCATATCAGAGCGTTCAGCGCGCTTTGAAATATGCCATCATGTTCATCGGCTTTGTCTTTCTTGCCTATTTCCTGTTTGAGGTGACCAGTCAGCAGAAAGCACACCCGGCTCAATATGTGCTGGTTGGACTGGCGCAGGCCGTTTTCTATCTGTTGCTGCTCGCCATGGCAGAACAATTCGGCTTCGATCTAGCCTTCTTCACCGCGGCGGTCATGACCGTGGCACTGACGTCGTCCTATGCCATGACTGTTTTCAAAAGCCGCCAATATGGCCTTCGGGCTCTGGGTATATTCTCAGGCGTTTATCTGTTGATGTATGTCCTGATGCGACTGGAAGACTATGCGCTTCTGGTCGGAGCCTTCGCGAGCTTCGCGGCCATCGGCTTCACCATGTATATGACCCGGAACATTAACTGGTACGGCATGCAGGATGATGCCCCATCAGACGAGTAATCTTAAGGATCAGGGCTGGTTGCGACCGGCCCTTTTCGTTTTCGCCAGTCGGCAAAAGCCTCATCGGGAGCGTCGTGCAGAGAATACGCAACATAAGACTTCAGCATCTCTGTCACCTCCTGAACATCGCCGCCCAGATCTTCCGGCTGGATCAGCGGACCGAAAGTGATGTCGAACTCCGCGCGCTTCTTGTTGAGCAACTCATAAAACAGCGTGATATCGCGTAGCTCGCCATTCAGCTCCGACAGAAAATAATAGAGCCAGGAATTTTCAGCCTGAATATTCACCGGCAAAACCGGGCATTTCTGCTTTCTGGCCAATGTGACAGCGGTCGGCATCCATGGCCGCTCAACCATGTCGCCATTTTCGCGCCCTGCCAGTTTTCCCGACGGAAAAATCACAACGCACTCGCCGTTATCAAACGCCTGTTTTGCCCGGCGCAGCGTCTCCTTTGCCTTGGCAGGTGAGCGCTTATTGAGCACCCATTCGACCGGAATGATGGTTTCGGCCAGCTTCTCACTCACCCGGATCGCATCCGCATTGGCAAATATATTGATGTCTCTTCGGACCTGCGTTACCGCCGACCAAAGCGCAACCCCGTCTGCCAGACCCGTCGGATGGTTCACCACCAAGATCAGCTTGCCCTCTTTCGGCATACGGTCGGCAAACCGCAGACTGACATCGATTTCCAGATCTTCAGTCAGATGATCGAACGCCTCCGGACCAGCCAGTGTTGCAATATAATCTGCCATGCTGACAGCGCGCTTATAGCCGAGCGCCCCATATAAAATCGGACGCAGGACCGGCCAGCTCCAGTGAGACACAAAACTCGGGCAGCGTTCCTCAATCAGAACATCAACAATATGCGCATCCTTGCGCTCCTGTTCGGGCAGGAAAACAGTGTTTGCATTGGCCAGTGAGTCTTTGTCAGTCATGAGCCCACACTAATCTGCTGCGAAGGTTGGGAAAAGCGGAATTTCAATGACAGAAAAACACCTAAGGCGAGCATTTTTTCTTAATATCTACCTGAATTTCATCGGGATATTAATGTGTGTAAACAAACGAACGGTAACGAATGTTAAAGTCGAAAAACCAAGCTTTTTTCTCAGTGAAATTTTTCGAAAAACAATATCACTTTATCACGGTGAAAATTAATTTCCATATCTACAAGGTATTAGGAAATTTTCCGCTCTCAAACAGCCTTTAATCAGCCCTCTTCTGGCGCGACCAGAAAATCCATATGTTCTTTATGGTTTTTGCTTTATTTTAACCAAATTACTGAATATTAGGGCCTGGCAGTTGGTTAAATTTACTTTCCAGAAAGGTCTTGGAGAGAAACTGCCGGGCAAGACAGATAGTTTAAACCGTTAGGGAAAACGGGACGTTTTCGAGGGGTTAGGTTTATGAAGGTCCTTTGGGTAGAAGATCACCTGCGGGCGCAAGAGCTTTTGATGACAGCGGCAACAAAAGCCGTTCGTAAGCGTCTGCAACTCGATCTCGTTATTGCCGCAAACCTTATGGAAGCAGAACGTCGCCTTCGCTTTGAGAATTTCGATCTCGTTGTCCTCGATCTGCGCCTGCCAGACAGTTTCGACGAAAGCATGACCGTGACGCGCGTTGCCTCTATGGGCCAGTTCCGCATTGCTGTTGTGTCCGCAAGTGAACAGCGTGATGAGATTGCGCGCGCTGCGATTGCGGCTGGCTGCGACTGCGCACCGAAAGCCATCGCAAAAGAAGATCTTCCGTTCAACCGCTTCATTCAACGTCCGGAAGAATTCTATGAATTTCTGCTGAGCCTGATGACACATGAGGAAAAGACTGCGGCATAAGCTGAAGCCTGCTCAAAGATTTCAAAGCGGCTCCCGAAAAGGGGTCGCTTTTTTTGTTTATTTGTCCCTCATGCCGACTAAATTGCCTGATGCATTTGACACGCTCTGAAATATCGCCACATCAGACACTGTCCGTATTCTCAGAAAGGCCGGCACGATGGAAATTATGGGTCTGCCCCAGGCGACATTTATTTTTATCGCCGCGAACATTCTGATCAGTGTGGCCGGGTTCGCGAATGAAAAGTTCACCGATTTCGGCCTGCTTGACGTTCAGGCCATTCGCAAGCGCCAGGAATGGCACCGATTACTGATCTCAGGCTTTCTGCATGCCGACCCGTTTCACCTGTTGGTGAACATGCTGACACTTTACTTTTTCGGACCAGCCATTGAACGCCAGCTGGGCTCACAGGCATTTTTCCTGATTTATCTGGGCGCTCTGGTCTTCGGAAATATCGGCGCACTCATCATGCATTGGCGTGATCGTCAGTACCGAGCGCTTGGCGCGTCTGGTGCGGTTTCAGGCGTGCTGTTCAGCTTTTGCCTGTTTGCTCCTTTCACGCTGATTTATGTCTTTTTCGCCATTCCGGTGCCCGCTCTGTTGTATGCGATCCTATTCGTTCTCTACAGCCTCTATGGCATGCGCGCGCAGAACGATAATATCGGCCATGACGCGCATTTGTTCGGCGCAATTTCAGGGCTCGTCATCACGATCATCCTGTTCCCGTCCGCACTGCCCTATTTCTTCTCTCAGATTGCCGGTGTGTTTGGATAGGTCATGGCCGGATTACTCAATGCCTATAATGCCAGACTGACCGATGGCCGGATCGAAGCTGACGAGGCACAAGCTGAAGTCGCACGCCTGCTGGACGAACTTGAAGTCCGCATTGAAAATCGCGGCGGCAAAGGATGGTTCTCGAAACCAAAGCCGGTAACCGGTCTCTATCTCTGGGGCGGTGTCGGACGCGGCAAATCCATGCTGATGGATTTGTTCTTTTCGACCGTCGAAATCGAGCATAAGCGCCGGGTCCACTTTCACGACTTCATGCAGGACACGCATGCTTTCATCAATGAATGGAAGAAAATGTCGTCGTCTGAGCGCCGGGCAACCGGCTGGGCGGTCAAAGGCGGCGATGATGACCCGATCCCACCCGCTGCCAAAAAGGTCGCCGCGAGCGCTGAACTTCTCTGCTTTGACGAGTTTCAGGTCACCGATATTGCAGACGCCATGCTGCTTGGGCGACTGTTCGAACATCTGCTGGACCGCCACGTTATTGTGGTGGCAACGTCGAACCGACATCCAGATGATCTGTATAAGGATGGAATCAACCGACAGCTTTTCCTGCCATTCATTGAGCTCCTGAAACGCACACATGACGTGCATGAAATCCGCTCAGAACGCGACTACCGTCTTGAACGCCTGACCGCTGCGCCGGTTTACTACTCGCCGCTCGGCTATGGCGCCGAAACCAAAATGAACGAAGCATGGGATCGTCTGACGTCTTCAGCCGAAGGCACAGAAGCCCATCTGAAAGTTCAGGGCCGCGACATCAGACTTCCGCTGACCGCCGCTGGTGTTGCCCGCATCACCTTTGACGATTTCTGCAAACGGCCACTCGGCCCGGCAGACTATCTGTCACTTGCCCGTCATTACGACACTGTGATGATCGACAATGTGCCAAAGCTCGGGCCAGACAATCGCGACGCCGCCAAACGGTTCGTGACCTTGATCGACGCCCTTTACGAAGCCAAAGCCAAAGTCATTGTCGCTGCTGAAGCCGAGCCTGACCAACTCTACACTGAGGGGCATGGTGCCTTTGAGTTCGAGCGAACAGCATCACGGCTGTACGAAATGCGCAGCGCAGACTATCTCGCTGCAGAACACGCTGTCACTGAAGACAATATACTGTGAAACGCCACTTTTTCAGTAAAACTGGAAAGACCTTTACAGACTAACCTATTTTATTAATTCAATATTTGCTCAGCAAGCATAGTCTGAAGACTCGTTTCGCATACAAATGGGTCTGATATGCTGCTTCGCCGGTTCCGGATACTCCTCTCAGGCTTTTTGCTGATCGGATCTCTCGCCCTCTCCTCGTGTTCAGTCGGCAGTGAATCTGAACTATCAAATCTGTATAGCCAATTTGCACGCGCCGTAGAGGCGGGCCGCGGACATCAGGCCTCAGAGCTTATCTCCAAACCGACCGAAGCCCATTACGCGAAGCTTCGCGACTATGCGCTTGAAGGCTCACGCTATGGCTTACGCCTGACCCTGTATGACGAAATTTCGGTATATTATCTGCGTGCCCGCTATGATCGCCGCGCGCTCATCAAATTCACAGGGCGGGATATTTTCGCCATTCTGGTCGAAAACGGCCTGGCGGGCGTACCCGATATGGACGACTTCACATTGCGCGATGTGAACATCTCGTCAGAGAGCGCCACTGCCAAGCTCGCCACCAATGACCCGGGCGCGAATTATCGCATTGGCTTCGTTCTGGAAAAACGCAATTGGCGCATTAACGACGCACCGCTGCGCAAGACACGCGATGAAGTGCTTGCCTTCCGAATGGTCAGCTATAAGGGCTCACGGGAAGACGTGATCGACGAAATCCTGAAAAGCGTTGGCGTGCGCGAAGGCTTTTCACGCCGCCTGATGCAACCCATCGACCGCTAGGCCAACGCCAGCCGGTAGTCCCGACGGGCAAGCCGGTTTGGCAATTTCGCGTCTTTCAGAGCCGTTCCGCCAATCTTCTCCAGCAAAATATCAGCTTTGGCGCGCGCTTCAGCCGAAAGCCCGGCATAAGCATCCTGCACAGCCTGCAATCTGAACAATGGGAAGGTCCGCGCCTGCGCGGGGCCCGAATGTCCCTCGATTGAGACCTCAATCTCACCAAGGCCTCTTGGCAGTTTCGCTTCTGGCTCTACGCCCTCAGCCCAGTCCGCAAACAGAGCCAATGTCGCAATCAGCGCCGGAATTTGCTCGCGCATCTGCCGCGCCAGAACAGGCAAGAGCGTTTCCGGGATGGCATCATCTGCCAGCAGAGCGCCGGTTTTACCCTCACCTTCATGAACGCGCTTCACCCATTCTGCGACCAGCGGCGCACGCGATTCCATCAGTTCACGAGAGGTCGGATCGCGCCATAAATGGGCATACATCGGGCCGATCATCGCAAAGTCGGCGATCGTGGGCCGATTTCCCATGATGAAGTCGTGCTTTTCAAAATGCGCGCTCAGCTCATCCAGCAACGCTTCATAAGACGCTTCAATCCCTGGAATCGTCGCCGCTGACACACCGAGAGGCGGCAGCGCGCCTTTAAAACGCTGACCATTTTTCGCGCCAATCTGATATTGCTCTTCTGGTGTCAGATGCGGCGCCGACATGCGACCAAACTCGCCATAGGTCCAGTCCTCATTATAATTCCAGCGGTAATGCATGGCCGGCAGAACCAGCCATTCATCGGCATAGAGATGAATGAGTTCAGAGACGAAATTCTGCACTTCGCCTTGCGGATATGCCGACGGTGTTTTGGCCTCAGCGGCTTCGACATGAGCGATAATGTCTGCGGTATCCTGAACGATTTCGCCGGACGGCGCTTTCAACACCGGGATGACCGGCCAGCCAACATTCGGCAGGATGATGTCTTTATAGACGTCGCCCGTCGCCAGCACCTCCTCGAACGGCACATCGCGCCACCGCAGATAAGCCCGCGCCTTGCCCGTATAATAGCTGACGTCTGCACCATATAGCGTGTAAGAGCTCATCTTCTTCCCCGTTTGTGTTTTCTTGACGATATCTCACTATATTCAAATATGTAAATTCGAACCGCGATCAATTTTTTGAAAGCGTGCCGGATTCTCCCAAATCATGGGGCTTTTCAGCCGAATGCGACCTTTCTACCAGTTCCGCCACATTGCGCATTTCGCAACCATGCGGTATCGCTCCGCGCAGGATTTCCTATGAGAGGCGAAGCAGAAGCCAAATGTCGGATCTGTGTGCAGATTTACACGCGCCTCTCTTAAAGAGCCCGAACCAACACATCAGCGAGGAATGACAATGAAAGAACCCGTTCGCGTTGCCGTCACAGGCGCAGCTGGCCAGATCGGCTACGCCCTGCTTTTCCGCATTGCTTCAGGTGCAATGCTCGGCCCGGATCAACCCGTTATCCTGCAGCTTCTCGAGATCACGCCAGCGCTTGGCGCACTCGAAGGCGTTTGCATGGAACTGAATGACTGTGCATTCCCAACACTCGCTGGCATTGTTCAGACTGACGACCCGAATGTCGCGTTTAAAGACGCTGACTTCGCTCTGCTCGTCGGCGCTATGCCACGTAAAGCTGGCATGGAACGTAAAGACCTGCTGGAAGCAAATGGCGGTATCTTTGGCCCACAAGGTAAAGCACTCAACGATCACGCCAGCCGTGACGTCAAAGTTCTGGTTGTCGGCAACCCAGCCAACACCAACGCACTCATCGCTCAGATGAACGCTCCGGACCTCGATCCAAAATGCTTCACGGCAATGGTTCGTCTCGACCATAACCGTGCAATGAGCCAGCTGGCTGAGAAAACCGGCACCCACAATACTGACGTGAAGAACGTCGTCATCTGGGGCAACCACTCTGCAACTCAGTACCCAGACCTGCACCACACAACTGTTGAAGGCAAAGCTGCCCTCGATCTGGTTGATATGGACTGGTACGACAACACTTACATTCCAGAAGTTCAACAACGCGGCGCGGCGATCATCAAAGCACGCGGTGCGTCGTCTGCGGCATCTGCTGCGTCTGCTGCGATCGACCACATGCGGTCTTGGGCACTCGGCACACCAGACGGCGAATGGGTCTCTATGGGCATCCCGTCTGACGGTTCTTACGGCATCGAGCCGGGCGTGATCTACGGCTATCCTTGCACATGCAAAGACGGCAAATACGAGATCGTTCAGGGCCTCGAAATCAACGACTTCTCTCGCGCAAAAATGGACGCGACAGATAAAGAGCTGCGTGAAGAGCGCGCCGCTGTTGAGAAGCTTTTCGGCTAGGTCCTCATCTCGCAAGGGTTGATTAGAGAAGTAGTCACCCCCTAAGTTTGAGATCACTCACTGTGATGTCAAACTTAGGGGTTTTCTTTTGCCGTCAGACAAAGAGCAGATATCGGTGATGCTATCATCGTCAATCGCCGAATTGAGGGGTAAACTCGTAACGCCAGCTTCTGTTGTCGCTGACGTGTTCGAAGTTCCCACACGTCAGATCGTACAAAACATAAAGCGAAACAAAAGCCTATTCACGGAACAATATGCCTTCGAAGTCAGCAAGGCAGAGCTTGCAGAATTGAGATCACTCGGAGTGATCCCAAAACCAGGACGCGGTGGAAGCCGGGCTTTGCCATGGATGATAACCCGAAAAGGTATTCTCCGGCTGGTTCTGATGATGGACAATCCGAAAGCGATTGAAGCCGCTGACTTGCTAGTCGACCTTTTGGATAATGTTCTGGTTCAACTTTATTCCGGCAAGAGCAAAATACAGATTGAGCAACCGGCTCGCTTCGTTGCGCAGGAAGACGATTCTGTACTTATAAAGCGGCTCAGAACAAAAATGATCAAAGCGGTGGATTCACTCGTTTCCACGGTGATTGATCCCGCTACCAAGAAAACAGTCGGTGATGAGCTCTCCAATACTGCCAAACTCGCAATGCTCGACTTGAAAGAGGTGTTTCGAACTCGAAAAATAAACAACGAAAAAGTGGAGGCTGAAACCGTCCTTATTCTTGAGCAGGCACGAGATCTGTATGAGCGCCGCCAATCAGAGCTAGCTGACGCCGCATTAGATCGAGAATCCAAAGCTTTGGACCTGATGCTCAAAAAAATCGAAGTGATCGAAAAACTAAAACAATCAATCGATGGGCTGGAAGCGCCTCAACTTCTGCAGCCCCATAAAATAATGGGCGCCCAGTCGCCAAAAACTCTCCCTAAGCCTAAAAAGCGCTAACCGCCCTTTTTAGGCCAGCCCGTAATCATCAGCGCGATGCCAACAAAGATTGGTGCAAAGCAGATAAACAGCACTTCAACCGTGCTTGTCTGCGCTTTCGACAGATCGCCGAAAACATTGATATTGGCAAACATGACGACGGCCAGAATCAGGCCGAGTACAATGTTGATAATGCCAAAAAAGAAAAACCATTTACGCAGCATCAGTCATTCCTCAGCCAGCCAGTTACAGACATGCGATTGCGCCCGGCAAAGGCCGAGATCGCGCTGACCGAGTGAATACGTCGCCCGTCGAACAAAGTCAGCATATTCCAGCGCGGCAGATAGCCCTCTTCAATATCGGTATTCTTGTCGAGGAATAACGTAATCCCGCCCCAGTCGGTCATCCAGTTCTCGGTGAAGCCCAGCGTGTAAGCGCAGCGACGTTCATGCATGGCGCCATCATCGATATGCCGCGTCAGGAAAGAGCCGCGCGTATAAAGCGTGGCATGGCAATCAACATTGGTGATCTTGCCCGCTTCACCAATCACTTCCGCGCCAAAATTCATGAATTCCGGGCTGTTCAGAAACTCTGTCAGCCGGTGGATCGGATGCCCCGCATCACGATGCTCGCGCTGTGCCTCATTCATCTGATAGGTATTGTAACAATAGCCATAATTGCGCGTCGCCAGCTCCATGACCTTTGCCATGCGCTGATTCAGGCCGTCGCGCCCCAGTCGCTGTAAATCCTCTTTGGTCAGCTGCACCACGCCCTGTTGCGGATCGTGATAGCACAAGCGCCAGGGCAGCGTTTTCAGCATGGCTTCGATCTTCGCCGCGAGCTCTGGTTCGAACACGCCCGGTATCTGGACAATCTTCTTCTGCGCGTAGAGTTCTGCATACTCTTTCGGATTGAGCGCAGGGTTGAGACGAATTGGGGGAAGATCTGCTGACATGCTCATGACTTGGACACTATTTCTTTTCTTGGCGCAAATACATTGACGCCGCGCGCAATCACTTAAACACTATCTCGATCAAAGATTGAGAGAGACATGATGACCCAGTTGCGTTTCGCCCTGGCCGGACTGGCCGTTTTTTGCCTGCCTGCGATTGCAGATGAGGCCGCCCCTCTGCCGGATGAGGTTGCGAAAACGGTTGATGAACTGATCATCAACGCTCTGACAGACGACACGGGCTATAAATTCGTAGAACGCCTCACCTCACAAATCGGACCGCGTCTGGCCGGATCTGAGGCCGAACAACGGGCACGCGACTGGGCCGTGCATGAACTGAACGGACTTGCTTTTGATAATGTCCGCATTGAGCCGTTTGAAATTCCTTACTGGTCTCGCCTGACTGATACAGCCGAGATCGTTTCTCCCTATCCGCAGAAACTCATCATCACAGCGCTGGGCGGGTCGACCTCCACACCGGAAGGCGGCGTCACCGGAGCGGTCGTTCGCTTTGAAAGCATGAGCGATCTGAAAGCGGCGGACCCGGCCGATGTGAAAGACAAAATCGTCTTCATCGACGAGAAAATGACCCGCACACAGGACGGCACGGGCTATGGCATGGCCGTTCGCAAACGCCGCAATTGTGCGAAAGAAACCGTTGCCAAAGGCGGGCTTGTCTGTCTGATCCGCTCTGTCGGCACCCAAACGCGACGCTTCCCGCATACAGGCATGATGGCGCGCGGCAAGGCGGTTGGTGACGGCCCGGCAGCGGCCCTCTCCCCACCAGACGCTGATCAACTTGCGCGCCTTCTCTCCTATGGCGATGTCGACGTGAAAGTGAAGGTGAACATTCAGGTCGCAACCAAAGAAAAAGCCCCGTCTGGCAATGTCATTGCCGAGGTGACAGGCCGCGAAAAACCTGAAGAGATCGTTCTGATCGGCTGCCATCTTGATAGCTGGGATCTTGGAACCGGTGCCGTTGATGATGGCGCGGGCTGCGGCATCGTTGTCGGCGCGGCAAAACTCCTGCTTGAGCTCGACCAAGCACCAAAGCGCACCGTTCGCGTTGTACTTTATGGCTCTGAAGAAGTCGGCCTTCTTGGCGGCTTTGCCTATCTGAAGGCCCATAAGGACAATCTCGACAATCACATTCTGGCAGCTGAAAGCGACTTCGGCGCAGATAAAATCTGGCGCTTTGATACGAGATTCGGTGAAGGGGCCATGCCCTATGCCAAAGCCATGCAGGCCATTCTGGAACCTCTCGGCATTGCGCCCGGCGGCAATACCGCAGGCGGCGGTCCAGACGTCAGCATGCTCGCGCGCGCTGGAGTTCCGGTCGTGTCACCGGTTCAGAATGGCTGGGACTATTTCGATCTCCACCACACGCCAGATGATACATTTGATAAAATTGATCCGGATACGTTGAAACAAAACATTGCCGCCTATGCAGCTTTTACGTATTTAGCGGCTGAAATGGACTGGAATTTCAAAGACCCTAGCAATAATGTCATAATTGATGAATAGATAGTTTTATCATGACAGAATTGAATCAAACCATTACTCAACTCTCGGCCCTCGCGCAGGAAACACGCCTGCGCGT
This sequence comes from uncultured Ponticaulis sp., assembly GCA_963678615.1. Taxonomy (GTDB): domain Bacteria; phylum Pseudomonadota; class Alphaproteobacteria; order Caulobacterales; family Hyphomonadaceae; genus Ponticaulis. Next base: position 3,309,617 of record OY782947.1, on the reverse strand, counting down.
CTTCCGCTACCTCATGTGTGCGGGCGAAGAGGGTATTGCTGCCGGGAAGATTGCGGAAGCGATGGATCTGGCGCCAAACAAGCTTTCAGGGCATCTGAACATTCTCAACAATGCCGGGTTGGTCAATGTCCGCCGGGATGGTCGCTGGATGATCTATCGCGCTAATATTGATGCGATCTCTGACCTTGTCAGAAGCCTGATTGAGACCTGCTGCAATAATAACCCACAGGTTTGTGCCGCACTCAACGATCTGAGTAAAACAAAAGAAACCTGCTAAAAAATCCGAATACGGATTATTGGATTCCGTAAAACAGTCTCTATCTGTTTTGCTTAAATGATGAATCTAAAACGATTTTTATCGGGCAGCAGTATTGCCTCAGCACTGCTGATCCCTGAACCCGCCAGCAGCGAAACCAATCGATATGACGCTGCGCGAAAACCTGTGACGCAGTTCAATCTGTCAGGTGAATCTCGCTGGCGATATGAAACGCTGGACGGGCAGTTTCGCCGGAACGGAACGGGCAGCGATCAACTGCTTGCGATCCGCTCTCTCCTCCACGCAAACTGGGATACTGGCCCTGTTTCCTTCGGCGTAGAGCTACAGGACAGCCGCACCTATCTTGGCGATGAGGGGACGCCAATCTCAACCAGCGCCGCAGACCCTCTCGACATTCTGCAGCTATATATCACGCTGGATGATGTTTCACTCGAGTCAGCTCCGGGCTGGACAACCCAGTTCAAACTCGGCCGGCAAACCCTCTCTGTCGGGTCTGATCGGTTCATTGAGCGCACCGGGTTTTCCAACGCGATCGACAGCTATTCCGGCCTCTTTGTCCAGTCCGAACATACAGACGGCAGCCAGCTTCAGGCCTTCCTTGTCGTGCCGGTTGCGAGCCGTCCAACGTCGAAAGCAGACCTGCTCGACAACAGAATGGTCAGCGATACTGAACAATGGGGACGCCGCATCTGGGGGCTGAATTACCGGAAAAGCGATGTCCTGCCGCAACTCATCTCTGACCTCTGGCTGGAAACCTTTGTCTACGGGCTTGAGGAAAACGACACTCGCCGCTTTCAGACGCCAGACAGGTCTTTTGTTGAACCGGGTTTCCGGCTTTTGCGCGAACCCAAAACCGGTCAATGGGACCTTGATCTGGAAGTCTCTTTTCGGACCGGCACGCGCTATGCCAGCAGCGAGCCTTCAGATACGCAGTCTCTGAACGTGCAGGCTGAAAAGCTGTTCCTGGCTGCGGGTTACACCTTCAAACATGACTGGCAGCCGCGCTTCGCACTTGAATACTACTACGCTAGCGGGGATGAGAATCCTACCGATCTGAATTTTGACCAGTATGAGCGCCTGTTCGGTTCGCGGCGCTCTGATCTCAACAACACGTCAATCTATGGCCCGCTGGCACCCGCTAATTTGTCCGCGCCAGGGTTTCGGCTGGAAATCAAACCCTCCGACCGGTTTGATGCCCGCCTCTATTATCACAGCGCCTTTCTGGCGTCTGAGACCGATAAATGGGTGGTTGCCGACCTGCACGACCCAACCGGTCAGTCAGGACGCTTTATCGGACATACGCTCGACTCGCGGGCGCGCTATTGGCTGGTGCCAGACAGTGTTCGGGCCGAAATCGGCGCCTCGCTGTTTCTGCATGGCGACTTTGCCAGAAACGCCCCTGACGCGCCCGAGGCAAACACAAGCTTTTACAGCTATTTTCAACTGACCTTCTCTTTCTGAGCGCAAAGAAAACCCCCGCATCTGGGCAAGATGCGGGGGCAAGGCCACAAGCAAGGTGAAAATGGGGAACACGTTTGGGGTTTCACCTCGCCGTGATTGGGAAACGCGTCAGAACGGCGATGAGGATTGAAAAACAGCCAGCCATACGGTGGCAAATGCCATTGTAGCCGTGAGAGTAAGGGCGACAGTTTTACCTAGCCAGTTTTCGTTGCTCATCTATCCCTCCTGAGCTGCGACGCGGAGGGAACGTTCCGCGTCTGAGGGTTATGAAACGTCTCAACTGCGGTCATATTTTGCACAGAAACACAAAGATTATGACTTTTTCGACGCGAAACGGGCGGAAATGTGTCGGCCTCCTTTTCAGCAACGCCATCAGACAAAGAACGAGGTTTTCAACTCGGCTTTCTCATTTTATTGGTGAGACGGTGGGGATGAAAATGCAGAAACTAATCAGAACGTATTGGCCAATCGCGATCATAGTGCTGATCGTCGTTATTCTGTTGTCGCGCTTTGTCGCGCCAGCGCCACCGAAAACACTGAATTTTGCGTCCGGCTCCCCTGATGGCGCGTACTCACTGACCGCTGCGACGTATGGCGGCAAGTTCGCCGATCAGAAATTCAACCTCAACATCATCAACACATCCGGCTCTGGCGACAATCTGGAGCTTCTCCGGTCTGGCAAGGTGGGCGCCGCCATTGTTCAGGGCGGAACCGCAAGCCTTCAGGACAAAGAGGGCCTGCGCTCACTCGGCGCGATTTTCTATGAGCCGCTCTGGGTTTTCTTCCGCGCCGATGCCACACCGGGCGATGCAGATGGCCTCGACATTCGCAGCCTGAAGGGCCTGCGGATTGCTGCTGGCTCTCCAACCTCTGGCACACGCGCCCTCACCGATCAGCTTCTGTTCCAGAACGGCCTCGACTCTGACCTCATTCCGCTCAGCGGGGAGGCAGGCGCAAAGGCGCTCATCGCGGGCGAGATTGACGTTCTGGTCTCTGTGTCGGCTCCGAACGCGCCATTTGTTCATGACCTGCTCGGCAATCCGACTGTGAAGGTTTTGAGTTTTGACCGCGCGCTCGCCTATGAGCGCCGCACGCCTTACCTCAAGCGCGTTATCTTTCCTGAAGGCGGGCTGGACCTGAAAAATAATCTGCCGGAACGCCCGATTGAGCTGGTTGCCCCGGCAGCTGAAGTCGTCGTCCGTAAAGACCTTCATCCTGCTTTGCAGGCTCTGCTTCTGGATGCAATGTCTGACAGTCACCGCGGCGGTACGCTATTGTCTGCGCCAGGCGATTTCCCGAGCCCGAACCGGATCGACCTGCCTTTGTCAGACGAAGCTGAACGGTATTATGAGCGCGGACCGAGTTTCCTGCGCCGCGTTTTCCCGTTCACTGTGGCAAACTTTCTGGAACGCGCCTGGGTTCTTGCCATTCCGCTGATTACGCTTGGCTTCCCACTGGTCCGGGCCGCGCCGCCAATCTATCGCTGGCGGACACGTCGCAAGATTTACATCTGGTATAAAGACCTCAGAGAGCTGGAGGCCCGCGCCCGCGCGACCTCTGACGCTGACGAGCACACCCATCTTCTGAAAGAGCTTAGCGCGCTTCAGGCGGAAGTCGGTGTCGTGGAAGTTCCAGAATCCTACACAGATGAACTTTATCGCCTGCGCAGCCACATTCATTTCGTCAATCAACTGGTCCGAAATCTGCGCGATCAGGCCGACAGCGACTAGACCCAGCCCGCCGACCGGACAGCCGATGCAAACGTCCGGGACACCGGAACCTCAACGCCAGACTTCAGGGTCAGCGTAATCCGACCATTCTGGCTGCGCGCCTGTTCCACACCGGTTTCTACAACCCACCAAGACCGGTGCGTCTGTAAGCCGTCCGCGTCTTTCAACTGATGGATCACCGTGCTCAGGCGCTCCAGAAACAAATGCTCACCCGCACTGGTATGAACGCGCAGATAATGGTCTTCCGACGAAATGGCATAGAGCTCTGCATTGCGATACGGCAGTGGTAAACGAGACATGAAGGAACGGATCGTGTCGCCGGAATCTGGCCCCTCATCCGCCACTTCAGATCGCTCATTGACGATATGGAGCAGCCAGCCAAGCCCGGTCATGCCAGCAGTGATCACCCAGACGAAGCCGTACAGAATATGGACGGTTGCAAAGGCATTGGTCTGTCCCATCAGATAATGAACCACCGCGATGACCGGTGTCACGAACAAGGCCGTCACCGTAGAGATCACCAAAAGAATGACCGCAGACGGTTTTCCGGCCAGCCATTTCAATGTCAGCCGGGAGACTGACACACCAATGACGGTTCCATACAGGATCAGTCCGGTCCAGTAGAGCCAGCCAAGCATGAACGGCAAATCATCGGTTACGCCATAAGGCTGGATGATCGCCAGAAATGTTCCAACAGCCAGAACAATTGCGCCTGCGCGGCCCAGTTTCTTCCAGTCAATCGCGATACGCAAACGGATTTCCCCTTCAAATCAGCCTGTCACTGACGCTTCGCGAATGACATTAGCGAGATTTCGCGAATGGCGTCAGCCCTTTCATGAAGCTTTGCTCGAAAGCGATCAAACATTCGTCATTCTTGTTCCTGTCAGGCGAACACGCCGTCACACACAAAGGAACAATGTTATGAAATCTACCGTAAAAACTGCCATCTCGCTGATCGCTGTCATCTTCGCTTCTGCGCCGGTTCTGACATTCACCGCCCACGCAGAAGAGACCGCCTCCCTGTCTCTTGAAGTTGCTGGAATCAAAGACACAAACGGCACGATGAGAATCGCACTCTTTAAGGACGAACAAGGCTGGGCGAGCCAGAAATCTGTTGCCTCGCAAGCGGTCGAGGTGACGTCTGACGACTTCACAACCGTCTTTGAAGGTCTGGAACCCGGCCAGTACGGTATCCGCCTCTACTATGATGAAAACGCAAACGGAAAGCTCGACCTTGGCGTTATGGGCATCCCGAAAGAATCCTTCGCGTTTTCCAATGATGCTCCTGTTCAGTTCGGCCCACCGAAGTGGAGCGCTGCAGCTTTTGAAATCACCGAGGGTGAGAACCCCCAGCTCGTTCACCTCAAATGATCAGCCCTTCATCCCCCTTTTTTCTGGAGTTTCCTTATGAACCTGCAAGCCTTCGCCGAAGCGCCACTCGTAATTCAGATCCATGCCCTTTCAGCTGGCTGCGGGCTCATCACAGGATTGTCTTTGTTGCTTCTTCCGCGTGGGCGTAAAGCCCACCGGACCCTCGGCATGATCACTGCGGTTTTTCTGGCCATTGCGACACTTTCAGCGGCCTTTATATTCCAGTTGAACGATGGCGAACCAAGCCTGATTCACGCATTGATCCCTGTCGCCGCGCTTGGCCTGTTTGGAGTCTCCATGGGGGTCGCGCGTAAAAACTGGAAACGGCACAAGAATGCAGGCCGCGGGCTGATCTATGGCGCCCTGCTCATTCCGGGCATCCTGGCCTTCACGCCAGATCGTTTGCTGAATATTGTGGCATTTGGATAGGCCATTTCGGCAATCCGCGTCCGCTATTTCTTTCCCTGCAAGCCCTAATCAGGGCTCACGAAAAATTTGATCCTTGAGCCATTCCGGTAAATGATGTTGGAAGGGGATTATCTCCCTTCCTGTTTCAAAAACCGCACCGGACTGAAATGACCGCTTACCGGAATGTTTTCTCGCTGATCCTTGCCGCCGCCCTTTTACAGGTTTCAAGCGGCCTGCTCGGCGTCATCGTCCCGCTGGGTCTCGGCGATAAGGGCGTTTCGAACAGCGTGATCGGTCTCATCGCCGGTATTTATTCTGCAGGCTTCATGCTGGGCGCGATGTATGCGCCGCGCCTCATTCGCGACATTGGAAATATTCGCGTTTTCGCTTTTGCTGCTGCCATTGCTGCGGTCGGCGCGCTGATCATGGCCATGTTCCGCGATCCTTATGTCTGGGCGCTGATGCGCTTTCTGCAAGGCATTGGCATTGCGCTGATGTTTGCCAGCGATGAAAGCTGGATGACGGAGGCGACGCCGGAACACCAGCGCGGCTCGGTGCTCGGTATTTATCACGTGGCTGCCAAGGTCGCGCTGGTGCTCGGCCCGTTTCTGGCTGTTGGCTATTCTTCCCATGCGCTGGAGCCGTTCATCTGGTGCGGCATTTTCCTGACCCTGGCGCTGATCCCGGTCTGTGTGACCCGCCGCCTGCAACCAAACCCACCAGACCCGGACCCATACCCGATCAGCCGCATGTTCAAGGTCACACCGGCCGCTGTAATTGGTGTATTTGTCGCCGGGTTCTCCAATACAGGCTTTCTGGCGCTGTTGCCGGTCTATGCTGAACAAGCCTCATCAGGCGGCGCAGCCGAAACCGCCGCAAAGCTGATGGCGGCCGCCTTTATTGGCGGCGTGATCAGCCAGTTTCCCGCTGGTCTCCTCTCTGACAAGATTGACCGCCGCCTCGTGATCGCAGGCATGGGCATTATTTCCGGCATTGCCGCAATCGCCCTGACCTTCCTGAAGGGCGGACCAGACCAGATGCTCACGCTTGTCCTGCTCGGATTATGGGGCGCAGGGGCGCTGTCCTTCTATGGATTGTGCGTCGCACACGCCGCAGACCGCTGTGAGCCGGATAAAATTGCGCGAATGCTGTCCGGTCTGTTATTCGTCTGGGCGACAGGTTCCGTCCTCGGCCCGATCATTTTCGGCTTCGTCATGTCGCTGCCAACCGGCACGCAAGGCCTGTTCTTTCTGGAGGCTGCGATTGGATTTTTGCTCGCATTTGCGATGATTTATCGCCGCACAGCCAAGGCCCCGGTTCGCGATGAGCAACGCGAATCATATGAAGCTGTTTTGCCAAATTCGCTTCCTGCAGTGGAAATTGACCCCCGCACTGACGTGACGGAACATGACGCTCCGCAACAAAATGCGTAAATTTAGCCTTAGGTCAGAGTTGCACGAGGCGATTCCACTGTTATAACCCACACCTGTCTTAGAGGGATTTCTAAGCCCAAAACGAAAAGAGGCAGCATCCATGAACATTCACGAGCATCAGGCGAAGGCAGTACTGAAATCTTTCGGTGCTCCTGTTGCGGACGGTTACGCAGTATTCTCAGTCGATGAAGCAGCTGAAGCTGCCGCAAAACTTCCAGGCCCGCTCTGGGTTGTCAAAAGCCAGATCCACGCTGGTGGCCGCGGTAAAGGCAAATTCAAGGAAGCAGAAGCTGGCGAAAAGGGCGGTGTCCGTCTCGCATTCTCTCCTGAAGAAGTCTACGAAAACGTCAAAGCTATGCTCGGCAAAACTCTGGTCACGCACCAGACCGGCCCAGAAGGCAAGCAAGTAAACCGCATCTATATCGAAGACGGTGCTGACATTGCGTCTGAGCTGTACTGCTCTCTGCTCGTCAACCGCGAAACAGGTCAGCCTGCTTTTGTTGTTTCAACAGAAGGCGGCATGGACATTGAAGAAGTTGCTGCTGAAACGCCGGAAAAAATCCTGACGATCAACATTGATCCGACAACTGGTGTGACTGACGCTGACTGCGAAGCACTTTGCAAAGCCCTCAACCTCGAAGGCATCGCAAAAGAAGACGGCTTCAAACTGTTCCCGATCCTCTACAAAGCCTTTGTTGAAAAAGACATGGCGATGCTTGAGGTGAACCCACTGATCGTGATGGAAGATCAGCACCTGCGCGTGCTCGACGCGAAAGTCTCTTTCGATGGCAACGCTCTGTTCCGTCACCCGGACATTCAGGAACTGCGCGACAAAACTGAAGAAGACGAGAAAGAAATCGAAGCCCACGAATGGGACCTCGCTTACATCTCTCTCGACGGCACAATTGGTTGTATGGTGAACGGTGCCGGCCTCGCTATGGCGACGATGGACATCATCAAACTCTACGGTGCTGAGCCTGCAAACTTCTGTGACGTTGGCGGCGGTGCCTCTGCAGAGAAAGTTGCTGCGGCCTTCAAGATCATCATGAAAGACCCGAATGTTGAGGGCATCCTCGTCAACATTTTCGGCGGCATCATGAAATGTGACGTCATCGCGGAAGGTGTTCTGCAAGCGGTGAAAGAGACAAACCTTTCTGTTCCACTGGTTGTTCGCCTCGAAGGTACAAACGTTGAAAAAGGTAAAGAGATCATCGCGAACTCTGGCCTCAACGTGATCCCGGCTGATGACCTGGACGACGCCGCTCAGAAAATCACTGAAGCTGTGAAGAAATAAGGAGACGTAGGGCGGCGATGCACCGCGAAATTTTCGCGGAAATCCCGCCGGTTAATGGCGGGTATCGCTACGCTCAACCACGCCCTACAGTCCATTGATTTAAGAAAAGGCGAGCTTCGGCTCGCCTTTTTTGTTTGTTGGGGTGTGTCTAGCTTTCGTCTTCCGGTCGTCGGTATATCCGATACTCTGGATAATAGCTCCCATGGTCACGCTTGTTGTTACGTAGATCGTCTATCAGTTCTTTTGTGGCTTTTCGAATTTCAAAAGGATGGTCAGCAAACAACTCGAGTACGTATCCTTCGCCCTCGAGCAGCGTTTCAGCAATCTTGTTTGCTACAACAGAATCAGTCGCCATCACTGAAGACGCCGCTCCAAGGTAAAGACCTGCGACACCACTAATCATAGCCATAGCAACGTTCCGCATAATTCGCGTGCTGTAATTTTTAAGCTTAAGGCCCTGAAAATCCCCCCGGTTTGCAGCAGCGATGAATTCCCGCAGCATCTCAACATCATGTTCAGTCAGCAACGATGTTGCGCTGGATAATTCGACCAAGCCGGCTGCCGCTCCAAATCGCTCCGCAGGCGTTTTGTAGGCCTTAACAGCCTCATCCAATTCAAGTCCTGTCGGCAAATTCCGAACAAGCGGCGCGGATGTTTTTAGAAATGCATCAAGCCTTCGACGCACGCTCAAATCGATCGGAGGCACGAATTTTTTGTCATCATCCGCCTCCAGATAGCTGCCTAGTTCGCAAAGTTCGGCCCAGTACGAGGCTATATTCTCTGCGAATTGCTGCGGCGTATCACCCAAGGCACCGGTTAGACGGTCGTAAGTTCCACCAATTCCGCGCATATCAGGCCGGTTAGCCAACTCGTAAACATCGTTCATCATTTCATGCAATTGACGTCTCGACGCCTGATGTAGCTGGCTAACGATTGGAGACGTTGCGGCTTCAAAATCAGCTTGCTTTGCAGGCGGAACAAGATTGATGTTCTGGTTCTGTATTACCGCTGTTGCAACTGTCTCGTCTTGGTGAAGTGAAACAATTTGTTCCGGCGAAATTTTCGATGCTCGAAACTCCTCCTCGATCCCGGCCAGAATACCATTCACATGTGCCGGATTATCAGGGTGATTCCAGGCGGCTTTTGTTAGTCGTTCAATACGCGCTTTTTCGAGTTCCATATTCGGGTCACGGTTTGCAAACCCATTCAGCCGGTCTTCATACCAGTCTGTCCAGACTTGCCAGTTTTCAACCTCACGGGACAGAAGGTGCGTTTTCAGGGCGTGCCAGTTTTTCGAAGTCTCCTCCGGCAAGCTGAGCCCATGGTCTGGCCAGAGCGGCGTTCTGGCCAGCTCCAGTAAGCCTTGCTCAAGATCGCCATCCGAAAAACGCGCCAAAAACGCGGCATCCTTAGAAACGGCGGCATAGGCGGCATTGACGGCACCGACGGCATAGGCAGCATCATCGACGGCATCGGCGGCTGCATAGGCGGCACCGGCGGCGGCATGGGCGGCATAGGCGGCATAGGCGGCACCGACGGCATAGGCAGTATAGGCGGCACCGGCGGCACCAGCACCAGCGGCGGCACGGGCGGCACGGGCGGCATCCATACCGGCCTTTGGCCATGTGCCCGCAAAGGCCGGTATGGCCGCACCATGGAAAACGGGCAGTAGAATGGCGCTTTCAAAGTTTTCTTCTCTTCGCGCGCCGTTCATCAGCGGCAAAACACGCAGCGCGGCACGAGCCGCAATCGCCACACTTACCTCGCGTGGCTTATCCATCAGCCAGTCTTGAATGTCTTTTCGATTACGAAATTCCACCACACCATCTCTCCCGCTGAAGTCGAGTAGAGCAGATTTGCGCGCAGGGTGAAAGAGTGACATCGCACCCATTTCTGACCGCTCCGCTCCTCTGCAAATCCTGCTTGCGAGCCGATAAGATCAACGGCAAACTCCGCCCATCAGATCACGCATACAGGGGACGAAAATGCGTACGTTTTTCATGCTTGTTTCAACCGGCCTTGCCGCCGCAACACTGACCTGCGCCGCCCATGCGGATGACACTTTCAACGCCAAGGCCTATGCGGCGTGCGTGACGCATATCTCTCATCACATCGCGGCGGAGGACGGCACACAGCTGACCTTTGCGCCCGTGGAAGACTCCATCTCCATCGATGATGAATACGAAGTGATGATCTCATTTCCCTATGGCGCCATTTCCGGCCTCGTTTACGACGCGCCAAACGAGATGACCCTGGTCGACAAGCCGGTCGGGTCCTGTATCGCGACGCCGGGCAAAGACGAATTCACCCGCATTGTCGTCGACGGCAAAGTCGTCTCGCACGGCACGGTTCCATTCGACATGGAACACGCAGAAAGCCATCACCATCAATAAGCGTCAGGTCAGTCATGCTGGTTTAGAATCGACTTTTGATTTCCACCGGCATTGCCGCCCTGAGGAAACAGATCAGAGCGGCAGTCTTGTCGGGAACAAGCTAAAAAGAAAAAATAATCTGCGCGTTTCGGAAAAATACCCTGAATGAAATTATCGTACAAAACTGATTATCCAACTCTGCTCGCAGGTGACCCAGGTGCGGAAGGTTGGAACTATCCTGAACTTGAAGGTTGGATGCCGATCATCAGGACAAAGGGTTGCCTCGCGATTGGTATCAAACCTTATGTAGACGGCGAGACAGAAGTGTTGGTGAGTTCCGGGACGATAGACTGCTCCGGTCTAACAACCATCTTCAATGATGTTTTAGAAACACCCACGAAAATCTTCGCTGTAAGCACAATGGAAAACGGAACAGTCTATACGGCTTCGGTAAAATCCGAGGTGTCGCTTGTTCAGGTGTTTACATCTTGTGAACAGCATCCAGACAAAATTGTTATCCTTCACAAATAAGCACCAGTTCGGTTCTGGTATCGACATCTCATGAAAACCTGCCGCCACCACGACCCAAAAGTAGATTTTGAAGATTCATCCCGCTAAGGTCGCCAAGGGATCGTAAAGGGATATCGGAATGAAGCGAATTTTCATGGTCAGCGCGACAATGTTTGTCGCAATGGTAAGCGCGCAGTTTGCATCTGTGCAGGCACAAACGGCCAGCATGAACGCTGCCGAGGCCTGCATTTCATCCAACGCAGCCGATGTCGAAGCCACAACTGATGATCTCAGCCGAGCGACGGATTTTTTGCTCACTTATGTCTGCGCCAGTGAATTGAAAGTGCTCGAAAAAGAGCAGGCCGCCTACGATAAGGAAGCCCGGGCGAAAAAACTAGAGCGCCATTGTCAGGGGCAAAAGGACGGCTCAGCGTCCTCAATGTTTTGCGGCGATAATGCAGAGTACTTCACGAGCTTCGGAGATTATAATTGGACCGAGGACAACGTCATTACTGTGCCATCTGAATTAAAGTCCTATGCCGCAAAGAAACTGCTTCAGCTCAGATTGAAACGCAAAGCGAACTAATCTCTTTCGATGGCATGATAATCTATAAACTCTTCCGGGCCGATGAGCAGGCCGACTTCTCCGCCAATGGGTCCACCCTCGGCGCGCCGATTGATCTGGCCGATGGCTTTGTGCATCTGTCCGCCGGGGATCAGGTGAGGGAAACCTGCGCCAAATATTTCGCTGGTGTTGAGGGCCTCTTTCTGCTGGCAGTGGAGACAGACCGGCTGGGCGATGATCTGAAATGGGAGCCCTCCCGCGGTGGCGCAGATTTCCCGCATTTGTATCGGGAATTGCGGGCAAGCGACGTGGTCTGGACCAGGCCCCTGCCTTTAGGACCTGAAGGACACCAGTTTCCCGGCGAACTTTAGCCAAAGCCACTTCAATTTCCACATAACCCGTGTTACACAGGATATGTGGAGCAATAATATCGTGACGACGAAAAACATCACTCTTGCGATCGATGAGGACCTTTTGGACAAGGCTCGCGTCTTTGCGGCCATGAAACGCACGACCGTGAATGAAATGGTCCGTAATTTTCTGGCAAATGAAGTGAGCGCCGTTTCCCGCGATGCCAAGCGTGCCGATTGGGAAGCCCTGTTCCGTAAAGTTGATGCTGAGGCCGGGGAACGCCGTCGTAAAATGGAAGGCGGCCTGCCATCTCGGGAAGAGCTGTATGATGAGGTGATGCGTGACCGCAGCCTTCTTTGACAGCAATATCGCAGTTTATGCGGTTGATCCCCGCGATCAGAGCGCGTCCAAACGGACGGTCGCCCGGGAATTACTTATGGAACGCGACAGCGTTTTTTCCATTCAGGTGCTGATGGAGACCTTCAGTGTTCTGGTCCGCAAGGATCTGATGGATGTCGATCTGGCTTCGGCTTATGTGCGGCGGCTCTCCAACAACACAATTATCGGCATTGAGCGTGAAGACGTTCTGGAATCGCTCGACAAACGCACAATGTATCAGATCAGCCATTGGGATGGACTGATCATCCGCGCTGCCGAAAAAGCGCAAACACCAATTCTGTATTCAGAAGACCTCAATCACGGGCAGACCTATGGCTCTGTCCGCGTCTGCAACCCATTCATCGAAGATTTTCTAGCTTAACGAGGGAAACATCATGTCCATTCTGATCGACAAAAACACAAAAGTCCTGACACAAGGCATGACCGGTAACACCGGTTCATTCCACACAAATCAGGCGCTGGCGTATTTCGGCACGCAAATGGTTGGCGGCATCCACCCGAAAAAAGGTGGCACAAACTGGACAGCTGATAACGGCCAGGAACTGCCAATCTTCGCGTCTGTTGCTGAAGGCAAAGAACGCACTGGCGCAACCGCGTCTGTTGTTTACGTTCCACCAGCAGGCGCTGCTGCCGCGATCGAAGAAGCGATCGACGCTGAAATCGAACTCATCGTTTGTATCACTGAGGGCGTGCCGGTCATGGACATGGTCCGCGTCAAAGACAAACTGAAAAAGTCCAAGTCTCGCCTGATCGGTCCAAACTGCCCGGGTCTTCTGACACCTGAAGAGTGCAAAATCGGCATCATGCCGGGCTCTATCTTCAAGAAAGGGTCTGTCGGCGTCGTGTCTCGTTCAGGTACACTGACTTATGAAGCGGTTTACCAGACCTCTCAGGTTGGCCTCGGCCAGACAACAGCTGTCGGCATTGGTGGTGACCCGGTCAATGGCACAAACTTCATCGACGTTCTGGAACTCTTCCTGGCTGACGACGCAACTGAATCCATCATCATGATCGGCGAGATCGGTGGCTCTGCGGAAGAAGATGCGGCTCAGTTCCTCATCGACGAAGCGAAAAAAGGCCGCAAAAAGCCAATGGTTGGCTTCATCGCAGGTCGTACAGCACCTCCAGGCCGCACAATGGGTCACGCTGGTGCGATTGTTTCTGGCGGCAAAGGCGGCGCAGAAGACAAGATCGCGGCGATGGAAGCAGCCGGCATCACAGTGTCTCCGTCTCCTGCACGTCTCGGCGTCACACTGGAAGACGTTCTGAAAGGCTAATCGCCCTTTCATCTGAATTTGGAAAAGGCTCTCTTCGGAGGGCCTTTTTTATTGTCCGTGTCCGCCCTGACTGTTTTCAATTCTCTTTTCGCCTGACGAGCGAAAGGAAATAACTTTCCGAAAACAGTAAATTCGTCTGTTGTTGCATTGCGAAACCAGCGTTTTTCGTTTAGCGGAAGGCAATTTTTCGCGACAGGCCTGTTTGGTGGTGAGGACCTGTGTGAAAGAAATCGCGCCTTGGACCAAGGTTGGGTTTCGTTTCACACAAAATTTCCCTAAATAGGTTAGCAACCAGATATGTGTTCTGTACCTAAAATCAGTACCGACCTTCAGGACGTAAACAAATGGCAGATGACGGCACACCGGCAAACGGCTCCAAAGGCAATCGCTCAGATAGCAATGCAGCAATGTTGGATACGCTGTTCTTATACGGTGGGAACGCTTCATATCTCGAACAATTACAAGCGTCTTATGACCGCGACCCGAACTCGGTTCCGGCCGGCTGGCGCAGCTTCTTCGAGTCTGTAGGCGACACAGGCGAGCCGGTTTCCAAAATTGCGAATGGCCCAAGCTGGACACCAGCAGGCTGGCCACTGACGCAGCGCGATGAAAATACCGACGCAATCGACTATCATTACGCGCCAAACGAACCAGAACTCACTCGCAAAGTTACCGAACGCGCAACGCCGGGCGTCAGCCAAGAAGAAATCGCGCGCACGGTTCAGGATTCCATCAAGGCGATCATGATGATCCGCGCATACCGTATGCGTGGCCACCTCGCCGCTGATCTCGATCCGCTGCGCCTCAATGATTTTGGCGCACAGCCAGAACTCGATCCGCAATCTTACGGCTTCGCGCCAGATAGCTGGGATCGCCCGATCTTCATCGACTATTATCTCGGCATGGAATACGCGTCTGTCCGTCAGATGCTGGACGTGCTGAAGCGAACCTATTGTTCGACGGTCGGCATTGAGTTCATGCACATTTCTGACCCGGCGGAAAAATCCTGGCTGCAGGAACGCATTGAAGGGCCAGACAAAGGCGTTGCTTTCACCAAAGAAGGCAAAATCGCTATTCTGAAAAAACTGATCGAAGGCGAAGCGTTCGAACAATTCCTGCACAAGCGTTATCCGGGTACGAAACGCTTTGGTCTGGATGGCGGCGAGTCTGCGGTTCCGGCTCTGGAACAGATCATCAAGCGCGGCGGCGCTCTTGGCGTGAAAGAAATCGTTCTCGGCATGCCACACCGGGGTCGTCTGAACGTTCTGGCTGCCGTTATGGGCAAGCCATACAAAATCATCTTCCACGAATTCCAGGGCGGCTCATCTCAGGGCGCTGACGATTTCGGCTCTGGTGACGTGAAATATCACCTTGGCGCATCGTCTGATCGCACATTCGACGAAAACAATGTCCACCTGTCTCTGACGGCGAACCCATCTCACCTTGAAGCGGTGAACCCGGTGGTTCTGGGCAAGGCCCGCGCAAAACAAGGCTATATCAAGCGCGAATCCGTAAAAGGCCGCCGCGCTGAAGTCATGCCATTGCTCCTGCATGGTGACGCGGCGTTTGCTGGTCAGGGCGTTGTCTCTGAGTGTTTCGCCCTGTCTGGCCTGACGGGCTATCGCACAGGCGGCACAATCCACTTCATCGTGAACAACCAGATCGGCTTCACAACCAGCCCGAAATTCTCCCGGTCTTCACCATATCCGTCTGACGTTGCTCTGATGGTTCAGGCACCGATCTTCCACGTGAACGGCGATGATCCGGAAGCTGTGGTTTACGCAGCCAAGGTTGCCACTGAATATCGTCAGAAATTCGGTAAGGACGTTGTCATCGACATGTTCTGCTACCGTCGCTACGGACATAACGAGGGTGACGAACCAATGTTCACCCAGCCGGTCATGTACAACAAGATCAAAGGCCATCCACCGGTTCAGAAACTCTACGCAGATCGCCTGATCAGCGAAGGCATTGTAACCCGTGACGAAGTTGAACAGTGGAACAAGGATTTCGAGCAATTCCTCGATGACGAGTTCGAAGCTGGCAAAACCTATTCTGCTGACCGCGCTGACTGGCTCGACGGCAAATGGTCAGGCCTTGGCCTGCCAGAAGGCGATGAGCGCCGCGGCAATACTGAGGTTGCGACCGAAACGCTGAAGCGTATCGGTGAAGCGATCACCACCATTCCGGAAGGCGTCACCCCACACAAAACGTTGAAACGCGTTATTGAGGGCCGCGCCAAAGCCATTGAAACCGGCGAAGGCATGGACTGGGCAACTGCCGAGCATCTTGCTTTCGGTTCACTGCTTGATGAAGGCTTCCCGATCCGTCTGTCCGGTCAGGACTGTGGCCGCGGTACTTTCTCTCAGCGCCACTCACACATTGTCGACCAGAAAACTGAGAAGCGTTACACGCCGCTCAACCATATTCGTGAAGGTCAGGCCAAATACGAAGTCATCGACTCGCTCCTCTCTGAAGAAGCCGTCCTTGGTTACGAGTATGGCTATTCGCTCGCAGACCCGAACACGCTGACCCTGTGGGAAGCCCAGTTCGGTGACTTTGCGAACGGTGCACAGGTTCTGTTCGACCAGTTTATTTCCTCTGGCGAACGCAAATGGCTGCGTATGTCTGGCCTCGTCTGCCTTCTGCCGCACGGCTATGAAGGTCAGGGCCCAGAGCACTCTTCTGCGCGTCTTGAGCGCTTCCTGCAAATGGCAGCCGAAGACAATATGCAGGTTTGTAACCTGACAACGCCTGCGAACTATTTCCACGCGCTGCGTCGTCAGATTCACCGTGACTTCCGCAAGCCACTCATCATCATGACGCCGAAATCTCTTCTGCGTCACAAGCTGGCGACGTCTGCTCTGGCAGATATCGGTCCGGGGTCATCTTTCCACCGCGTCTTGTGGGATGATGCCGAGACACCAGGTCGCGGCGGCGAGGTCAAACTCGTTGATGACAAGAAAATCCGCCGCGTCGTCATGTGCTCCGGCAAGGTCTATTATGACCTGTTCGAAGAGCGCGAAAAGCGTGGCATTGAAGACATATACCTGCTGCGTATCGAGCAGTTCTACCCGGTCCCACGCAAATCTCTGATGCAGGAGCTGAAACGCTTCCCTCAGGCAGAGATGGTCTGGTGTCAGGAAGAGCCGCGCAATATGGGGGGCTGGACCTTTATTCGCGACGAACTCGAATGGTGTCTGGAACAGGTTGAGGCGACACACACGCGCCCGATCTATGCAGGTCGCCCGGCTGCCGCATCGACTGCGACGGGCCTCATGTCCAAACACATCGCCGAACGCGATTCATTCATCGACGCTGCCCTTGGTGACAGCGGCAAATGTACCACTGTTGAGACGGCGTAACGCCGCCCTAACCGGAAAGAAGGCAAGAACTTATGACCGATATTACCGTCCCGACACTCGGCGAATCCGTCTCCGAGGCGACCGTCGGACAATGGTTTAAAAAAGCGGGCGAAGCCGTCACAAAAGACGAAGTGATCGTTGAACTCGAAACAGACAAAGTGTCCGTCGAAGTCACCGCGCCTGAAGATGGCATTCTGTCCGAGATTGTAGCCAATGAAGGTGACACCGTCGAAATCGGCGCTTTGCTCGGCAAGGTTGGCGCAGGCGACGGCGCTGCACCGGCTCCGAAAGACGAACCAAAAGAAGAGGCACCAGCGCCAGCGGCAAGCGGCGGGTCTGGTGACACTGTTGACGTTGCTGTCCCAGCCATGGGCGAAAGCGTCGCGGAAGGCACTCTGTCCACATGGATGAAGAAGCCCGGCGACAAGATTTCCAAAGACGAAACTCTGGTCGAGATCGAAACTGACAAAGTTGCAGTTGAAGTCCCGTCTCCCGTTGATGGCGTTCTGAGCGAGATCCTCGTTCAGGAAGGCGAGACCGTTGAGATCGGTACGGTTATCGCACGCGTCAGCGGCGGCGAAGGCGCAGCAACCTCTGCACCAGCAGCGGCGCCAGCGGCAAGCCCGACCCCAACAGCAACAACTCCGGCAGCGTCTCCATCCGGCGGCGCACCTGTTTCGCCATCTGTTCGTCGCATCGCGGCTGAAAACGGCGTAAATCCTGCTGAAATTCCTGGTTCCGGCAAAGGTGGCCGCGCAACCAAAGGCGACGCTCTTGCCTATCTCGAAAAGAAACCGATGGATACTCCTGCAATGTCATCTACGTCCGGCATTCCACGCGCTACTGGCCCACGCGAAGAACGCGTGAAAATGACCCGCCTTCGTCAGACGATTGCACGTCGTCTGAAAGAAGCGCAGGACACTGCAGCCATGCTCACCACGTTCAACGACGTGGACATGACCAACATCATGGAAATGCGCAAAGCGTACAAAGACAATTTCGAGAAGCGCCACGGCGTGAAACTCGGCTTCATGTCCTTCTTCGTGAAGGCTGTCGTCAATGCGCTGCAGGAAATCCCAGCGGTCAACGCTGAGATCGACGGCACAGACGTCATCTACAAAAACTTCTACGATATCGGCGTTGCCGTCGGCACGGAGAAAGGTCTCGTTGTTCCTGTCGTTCGCGATTGTGATGCGCTGTCTCTGGCAGGTATCGAAGCCGCAATCGGCGATTATGGCCGCAAGGCACGTGATGGCCAGCTCACCATGGAAGACATGCAGGGCGGCACATTCACCATCTCTAACGGCGGCGTTTACGGCTCTATGATGTCGACGCCAATCCTGAACCCACCTCAGTCTGGCGTTCTCGGCATGCACCGCATCGAGCAGCGTCCGGTTGCGATCAACGGTCAGGTTGTTATCCGTCCGATGATGTATCTGGCTCTGTCTTACGACCACCGCATCGTTGACGGTAAAGAGGCTGTGACTTTCCTTGTTCGCGTGAAGGAAGCCCTCGAAAACCCAGAACGTATGCTGCTCGGCGTTTAATCGACCCGCTATAAGATTTAAGGCCCCCGCAGAGTCTGCGGGGGTTTTTTATTGCCCCACCCACATGCGCTTCAGATTGGCCGTCGTCTTTGCCAGCATCAGCATTTCTGCGCTGTTCGGGTCGTGAGATTGCAACAGCTCTGCGCGCAGGTTTTCCAGATCAAACAGCATTTCACGCTGATCACCGGACCGGACCGTGCTCTCAATCCATCCAACACAGACGATCCGCTCGCCGCTGGTGACAGGGGCAACCCCATGCAAGGTCGTCGATGGATAGATCACCACATCGCCCGGCTCGCCCTTCACCTGATGGGTCACGCCCGACAGCTCAATAGACAATTCCCCGCCCTCATAACTGTCCGGCGGAGACAGAAACAAGGTGAACGACAAATCGGTCCGCAGAGACCGGCTTCCATGGCGCATGAACGGGTTGTCGACATGCAGACCATACCCCCCGCCATTTCGCGTGCGACTGATCAACAGGTTTGAATAAATCGCCGGGCGGGCAAAGGCCTGAAGCACGGGATGCGCCTCGATCCGGGACGACAATAATTCTCGAAGGCGCACACCGCCGCGCGACGACAAATCCGCCTGTTCATTCTTCTTTACCGCTCGCGCCACTGCGCCAGCCGTTTCCGCGCCATCGCGCCAGGCGATGAGTTTCAGATCTTTTTCTACCTGCGCCAGATCCTCTGACGAAAGCAGGCCATCAATAGTCAGCATCATTTGCGTTTCTTCTTGCGATTGATTATCATTCGTGGTTGTTAGGCGCAAACTCATCGTGCCACAAGCAGACAACTCGTCTCATTGTGTTCCAGATTAACGGGGTAAGCAGACAGTGAAAACAGTTTCGAAGAAATGGACTCATCTCGGCCTTAGCGCAGCGCTCGCAGGTTCAGCACTGCTCGCATCTTGCGGACAGGAAGCTCCTAAAAAAGAGCCAACTCCGGAACCAACGGCATCCGCGACGACAGCTGCACCAGACGATGTCGAAACACCAGTTGTTGTGCCGGGCGAAGGCGGTGAAGGCGAAGGCGGCGTTGCCATCGACCGCGCTGGCACAGATCCTGTTGTCTTCCGCTCTGCTCTGGCCATCACCGAAGCTCACATTCTGGCTGCTCATGATGCCTATATGAAAGACCAGAAAGACGCCGCTGGCGAGATGTTCGCTCACCCGGTTTCAGAAGTGCTCTCCGATGTCGAACCCTAT
This sequence comes from uncultured Ponticaulis sp., assembly GCA_963678615.1. GTDB lineage: Bacteria > Pseudomonadota > Alphaproteobacteria > Caulobacterales > Hyphomonadaceae > Ponticaulis. The sequence continues at coordinate 3,290,047 of OY782947.1, read as the reverse complement.
CTGAAGCAGCAGGGCGTGGAAGACTTCACAGATCTTCTGATCAACGCCTCCAGCGCAGTTTATGACGGCGCCTCCAAAGAAGACATTACAGGCCGCACAGATGGCATCATCATCGCCCTGCGCGACGCAGCAACCAAAGCACCTGATGACGGATCAAGCGAAGCCCGTATCGCAGCTGGCGTCGCTGCCGACCAGCTCGACCGCGCTGCCGTCATGTATGAATTGGCAAGCAAGACAGACGATTACGAACCATATCTTGATGGCTATGGCTTCTACAAAGCAGCCATGAACGCCTATGAAATGGGAATTGATGGCATCAAGGCTGAATACCCGGATGCAGCCGCTGCGATCGAGAAATCTCTCGAACTGATGAGCAAAGCCTATGCCGACGTTCTGCGCCCGGAAACACTCGACCAGAATCCAGCGGCTCTGACAGCGTCTGCCTCTGCCGTCATTCTGGCGCTTGGCGAATAAGCGCGTCAGCCTGACACCCGTTTTCAGAAAAGGCCGCCATGTGCGGCCTGTTGGCGGTCGCGCTGTCTGCCTGCGCCAGCGGCGGCGGTGAGGGAGTTCGCCGCTAATCTGGCGCGGTCTCTCCCAATAGCCAGGGCTCTCTTTGAACCCTCAAAATCGCCGCCATGCGGTTTGGCGCATTCAGCTTGTTCAGAATAGAGGCCACATGATGCTCAACCGTTCTCTGAGAGCGGTTGAGTGCGTCTGCGATATCCCGGTTCGACAAGCCTTGCTGCAAATACCGCAGCACGGTCTGTTCTTTGGCGGTCAGGCCAAGCGGATGGCTTTTTGCGGCTTTATAAGGCCCGCGGCGACGCTCCGTAACATCCAGATCGACCCCGAGCGACCGCGCCAGACGGAGGCAACGCTCTTGTGCCAAAAGGGCGTTAAGAGATTGGAACGTCTCATAAAGCGCTTTTATATCGCCCTCATCCGCGCCCCGGCTTTTCACCATCGCCGCCTCATAAGGCAGTCCCAGATCTAGCCAGGCCTGACTCGCCCCTGAATAATCACCGGCCAGTTCCAGCTTGTGTGGGACCGGTATATCTTCGCTCATCATATCCGGATCAAACCGGCCGAACCGATCTGCCCAGACAGCCCGCGCGCCCATATTCCACGGGTGGCGATCATTCACGCCAAGCCGATTGAGCTTTTCCATATGTTCGCTCGCCCGCGCAGGTGAGTTTGTCAGCCATGCCCATTCAATCAAGGTTAGCCGGGCCGGAACTGTGTATTGCAGCTCATCTGTTGCCAGAGCATCTGCCAGAGCTGCCTCCATCAAATGTTCATGCCCCGGCGCGCCCATACGCATCTTCGCCTTGGAGATCACCAGCTTGGCCGGCAATTGCGACACCAGTGTCGGGCTCGGCAGAGAGACAATGCCATTGGCAATACCGTTCGCGTCTTCGAACCGCCCCTGATCCAGTCTTAGCTGCGCAAACCGTCCAGACAAATAATGCGTCCACGCGTCAAGGTCGTGCTCAGTGTCAAACGCAAGGCCCGCCTCAATGGTCTTTTCAGCCAGTGGAAAGTCGCGAAACTCGACCGCATATTCCGCCAGATTGTTATAGGCGCGTGCCGCACCCTCATGAAAATCATGCGCCAGAGCGATCGAGAGGCTATCATCGAGATGCTGGATACCCTCCCGGTTGTTCCGGAATACTTTCGCTGTTCCGATATTGTTCAGGGCATGCATGCGGACATCAGGTGCCGGGTGCTCCGCCTCCAGCTTCAGCGCCATCTCTCCCCATTTGATAGCGTCCGCCATCTGATCATTCAGCATGTGGTATTGCGCTCGCAGAGAATACGCCATTGCGGCTTCTGACGAGGCTGGCAGCATTTCCAGAATCCGAATGGCCTGATCATTCAGGCGCGACGCTTCCGCGCTTTCACCGCGATACCAGTGAAGTCGGGATAAATGACGCAGATTCTGCCCCACCTTGTCAGGCCGGTTGAGCGCACGCCAAAGTGTGATTGCATGTCGCCTGGCGTTCAGAACCTCATCATCCATACGGTCCGACAAAGTCGCCTCATAGGCCCAGGCCTCATAAAGCTCTGCTGCAAGCTGGGGCTCTGCTGAATCCACAAACCGCAGCGCCGACTGATAATGCGCCGCCGCCTCGCGGTGCGCCCCGGCGGTCAATGCAGCGCGCGCAGCCTTTGGGGCATACTCAAGCACGATCTGGCTCTCATGCGCGCCGGATGCATGATGCACGATCTGATCGATCGGAACCGTCCCTTTCAGCGACATCAACGCCGTCATGGTATCCTTGTGATAGCTGCGACGGCGCGCCGGAATAATCCGCTCCAGAATAGCAAGGCGAGACAATTCATGGCGGAACTGCACCGAGGCACCATCATCGACCAGAAAGCCCTTCCCGATACAGGCAGAGACCAACTCCAGAGCGTCTGTGCCGAGCAAAGCTTCGAGAAGCTCATATCGCGGCGCAGTTGGCAAAACACTCAGCCGCTCCAGCAACGTTCGCTCGGCCTGATCAATATGACTGACGCGCAGCGCAACAGCATCTTTGATCGAGGCCGGAACCGAACCGAACTCTGTTCGCGCCGACAAAAGCTCCGTCACATAAAAGGGATTACCATTGGTGATCTTATGGAGCGCGGCGCCATCGCGGCCGTTTGATTTTGCCAGCTCATCGACTGCGGCCTTTGACAAGGGCTTCAGCGCAAGCCTGTGTGTATTCGTACTTGGCAAATCGCCCAGCAGCTGCGTCAGCGGATGGTCCGTTGCGACTTCATTATCGCGAAAGGTCAGGATCAGCAGTACGGGCAACAGGCTGATCCGCCGGGCAATATACTTGATCAGATCAAGCGTGCCATGGTCGGCCCAGTGCAGGTCTTCAATCACCACGACAGTCGGTCGGCCGGTATCAAAACGCTGTAAAATCTGGGTATAAAGTACTGTCAGACCGCTTTCTGATGTCAGCGCCCCGTTCACATCAAGGTTCAGATCCGTCGCCATGTCGTGGATCGGGCCGAGCGTCCTTGGTGTGAAAAGCGCCTCACACCCACCAGAAACCCAGCGCAGCTTCTTGTGTGTTCCGAGGCTGGACTCCCGAAAAGCGCGCAAAAGCGATGTTTTGCCGATCCCGGCCTCACCAGAAATGAGCGCAAGTTCGCCTCGCTTAAGCATTGCAGCGTCAAGAAAGGCATTCAATTGGTCCAGCTCAGCCTGACGCTCAATCAGCATATTTTGGTGCGCCCTCTAACTTGCCGCAATCAATACGGGAAGTTTTCCCCTCAAAGGATATCTAAATTCAACAGTTGCAAAAAATAGGTAGGGTGCGCAACTAAAATTAGGTAATCCTGCCGAGGTTCTCGATCTTAATTTTTCTTATTGTGAATTTATGATCACTTACCTGATCTGAAAAATCGGAACCGCATTCCCTGGGGGGACGCACGCGGAGCACCGTTGCCGTGAAGGACACTCGACCTTACTTCGCCCGGAAAGGTCGGCCCATGCCTTCACGGCATTTTTTTCTGACATTTTAGAGAGAAACGCACGCTTCAAAGACTGCGACTGCGGTCCGGGCGACAGCCCGCCCCATCGGAGACATGAGCAAAGCGAATTGTCGTGAGATCAAAACAATGGCGCACCAGTGACGGTGAAGATGGGAACTCGTATGTGATTATTTTATCAAGGCAACATGGATAGTGCGAGCGACGTTCGATCGTAGTTATCCACGGCTCTGCCTGAACCGCGCCAGTTCAGCATCCATGTCGCTTGGACTTGCCGACACGAACGTCACACGCCAGCGCCGAAGACCTTGCCCCGATGTGCTACCGTCTCGTACCCTCGCTATAGCGGACAGCACCTCTGATGGGATCTCCGCCGCGACAGCTGGCACGCTGGGTATCTCGGTTGCCGCCTGTTCCCCGGGTTCGGTCATGGATTCCAGACTGCCTGCGATCCGGTCGCGGATGATTGCCGGGGTCGGCGGAATGGGAACTCCGACAACAGTCCGCCCCCCTGCGCGTCCGGTCGCAATTGAGGGCAAGAACTGACCGGAAGCGAAGGCTTGTGGACCTATCTCAAGCACTGTGGGCGGGCAGAAAAGATCGCTGAGAGGAAACAGCAACGGTGCAATAGTCTTCAGGCTTTTGTTCCGCGTGCGCAGTGTCCGCGTAGTCGCACCGGTGACCAGCCGCTCGATAGCATATCCATCAGCAAGGCTCGCACCCGTCACTGCGTTCTCGCCGGAGGCTCTAGCGGCCGTGCAGGTGCTTTCGGGATGATAGAAGATGTAAAGAGGATAGGTCGCCGCTTCGGCCCTTGCCGTATCGCAAAGAGTAACGGCTTGGAGCTTAGACCCGCTGCCGACCTTGTGCAGCAGTTCCCTGTAGTTGTGCCTCGTCCAGACATTTCCCTTTCCATAGCACTGCTTGGCCTGGAGCAGAATGCGGAAGAACGTGCCATCATCGGGATTGGCGAAATTCCACTCCATGTCTGCGCCGGTGACTGGCTCGTCCGGGAACTCGACGATGATCCGCCCACCCGCGGCGACTAAGCTACCCATCAGTAGGTCTGTGACCGTCTCCTCGCGGAAGCGTCGACGTAGCGGACGGGAACGCTCAAGGAAGTTTGCAACGAAAGGCGGAAACTGATGCGCCAAATAGCATAACATGAAAGCTTCCTCCGTGCCGCATTATAGGTTTGTGCTTAACGGGCGCAACACGCCAAACTAGCGAGCGCAAGACCGCAAAATCCCTTTTTAGGAGATTGGCGCACCCAAGAGGATTCGAACCTCTGACCTCTGCCTTCGGAGGGCAAAGATGTGGGATTTGCGCATGTCCGTGAACACCTGTTTTAGTGCCTAGTGTTACTGTTTTTTCTATCTTTTTATTCTGTGACCATTGCCCTTTCTTGCTAAAGAATGATACCCCTCGATAAGTGTTTTGTGGGGCATGTGTGGGGCAGAGGGCGGATTTGGGATGACTAAGAGCGACACTAGGCGAGAGAGACTCTCTAATTCTTCGGTCAATTCTCTGACGTCAGAGGCCCGGCGATACCGAGTGAATGACGAGAAACAGGCCGGTCTTTGCATAGTGGTGCAACCGAGCGGGAAGAAAACATTCAGCGTTCGCTATAGAACCGCAGACGGAAAGAACAGCGAAAAGACACTGGGAGACTTCCCCTCTGTTTCTGTTGAGGAGGCCCGGAGGCTTGCCTCAGACATTCGAGGGCGCGTGATAACCACCCAAGAAGACCCGGCAGAGGAGGCCCGGAAGGCCCGCTCAGAAGGCACAGAGAAACGCCAGAGAACCCTCAAAGCCCTCATAGAGGATTACCTAGAGCGTGAGGAAACGCGCGGACGGGTGAGAGGCTCAACTCTCTCAAAGAAACGCCACCACCTTCTCAACAACGTGGTCCCGCTCGCAGGAAGCTGGCAGGTGAGCGACATCAAGTATGCCGACATCGACAAGCTACTCCCAACCATTGCGAAGCGCATCAGCAAGAGCCCTCAAGCCAAGAACGGTAACGCAGGTGCTAATGACTGCCTCAAGTTCCTCAAACAGGTCTTTAAGTTTGGCGTCCAACGGGAGTGGATGGACCGAAACCCTGCAAGCGAAGTGGAAAGACTGCCAGAGACGACCAACACAAGGATTGCCACTGATGCGGAACTAAAGGCCCTCTGGCTTCACTGGGAGGCCCGCATGAAGGCAGGAAGGCCTCAGGACTGGGCAGGTAGCGCGGCACTCCAGTTTCTCTCCCTGACGCTCCAGAGGGGGCAGGAAGTCGCCAAGGCGAAGTGGTCAGATATTGACCTAGATGCAAAGACTTGGACCGTCCCACTGGAAGACAAGAAAGAAGCCAGACTGGCCGTTATTCCACTTTCAGAGCCTGCCTTAGAGATACTCAGAGAAGCCAAGAGAAGACACCCCGAGGCCGAACACCCTTTCCCCGGACGCACTGGGCGAGCGATCCGGAGAGACTCTATTACTCAGGCCTTCAGCCGTGATTGCGAAGTGCTGGGCATAGCCGAGCTAACACCCCACGACATGCGCCGCACTGGGCGAACCGCCATCACCAACCCAGAGCGCCTAGGGTTTCCTCCCCATGTGGGGGAAGCGGTGATTGCCCACCAGATCGGAGACAAACTTACGCGGACATATGACCGCAACAGCTATTTGCCTGAAAAGCGCCGGGCACTGGACGCATGGGCACAGGAAATCCTCAGAGTAGCCGACAGGCTGCCTGAAGACCACCAAGAGGCCACCAATGTGGTGAGAATGGGTCAGTCTCGGTAATTCCTGATAGCTTGGCTATCAAGCCGATCCGCAGGTACCAATCTGTAGTGTTTTTCTTCCACAACTCGCACCTCTTCTTGTTGAATAGTTAGCTCAAACAAAGCAACTACCCCATCCGCCATGAACTGAGCCGCAATTGCACGGCACCGCATGTCGGGAAACTTCTGCTCCGAATACTTTAGGTCCTGAGCAACCTGCACAATCCCTATCTGATCGTTTCCACCTTTAGCCTGAACTGGAATCACGTAGTGACATCCGTGCTTATCTAGCCCCACATAAAGTTCGTCTATCTCTATTTGCCCGACACCCTTCACCGTTGTTCGCAAGTGGTTTTGAAGGCTGTAAGTAGTCAATCCCAAAAACGTGTCGATCAAGCGATTGTATCTCACAATGGCGAGAAGGGCCTGTTCATCATCTAATGCATAAGCGCGAATTAGCTCGGGCGTTGAATCAGGAATATCAATCGTCACAAGATCATCCCGAGGGACAATCTTATTGACCTTCATTAACCTAAATTTGTAGTTCGCTCTTCCAGCTAATTCGATGACCCACTCCAGACCCTCTGGCTGGGTAGAAAGAATTGCATCAGGCAGGTCATTCCTAAAACGAAAATAGTAAATTACGTCACCGACATTATCCGGTAGCTTCAGAGCAAGGTGATCCGCTGCATCTTTGATGTCCTGTCGTTTAAACCCAATCTCCGTGACACCCTCAGAATAATAATCGAAAAATATCTTCTCAATAATTGCGTCATAACGATTTGGTTTAGCTTCAGGCACTCGCTGACCTCCTAGACAACAACTCGCTCTCTATCTCTTCCTGCTTTCGTTTCCGGGAACCACTTTTCCGGTCTCGACGATTTGCAGGTGGATCAATTCCGAAATGCTTCGCCGCTTGTCGCAATTCTAGTTCTAGCAAACTTGCATCACCTAATGGAGTTACTTCCTGGGGAGAAATTGGCTCGGCACCAAGAGACACCATTATGCTAGACCCAATAGCCCTAGCTAATGGTGGTGGAACTGAATTTCCAACCTGCCTAGCACCATGCCATTTAGTACCATTGAAGCGGAACCAATCTGGAAAACCATGCAATCGGGCCATTTCCCGGACAGTGACACAACGATTATACTTGTAATGAATTGGTCTTGGGCTTGTGAAGGCACCTCGCGACCCATCGGTTCCAGCACGAAGTGTGTTGCTCTGACCATCGGGCGGCAATTTGAAGAACCTACTTATTGGCTCAACAGCGCCGGGTTCAGTCTCGGAAAAACGCCGCTTAGAAATGTCTGTGTGCCCCGTCCTTGCGCTCGAAGTTAAAACCGAGGGTTCCCACTCTCTGACATAGCCGAAATGCCAGCAGTCATTTGTGAGACACCTGAGTTCAGCAGCGTAGTTGCTCGGTTTACCAAATTTTTTTGTCTTCACTGAATCGGATTTCAGCAATGAGGCAAATTCATCAGCGTCAGGCAAATCGGACAAAGCCTCACGAACTGTTGGCGCTACTTCGTTTCGAATCTCTGGATAGCTAGGAACTCGAGCCCCCTTTCGAGCGCCCATCAAGATGAGTCGCTCTCTATTCTGGGGAACGCCATAATGTGCTGCATTCAGAACTTCCCATCCCAAACGAACCTCATAGCCCACTTCCTCAAAACGCCCGACCAACTCGTTAAGAAATTGCTTGTGTTTGCCTACTGTCAAGCCTTTCACGTTTTCAAAAACAAACGTCTTTGCCTTTAGTTCTCTTACCAAACGGACGAATTCCAGAACCAAGGAATTTCTTGGATCGTCGAACACCCTTTGCCCTATCAGTGAAAAACCCTGACAAGGAGGCCCCCCAAACACACAATCAACGTCACGGTCTCCAATACCAGACTGGAGCCTTATCTGAGACGCCTTTAAGCCAACAACGGACTGAGGGATCACTGCGCACTCGGGAAAGTTAAACTTGTGAACCGCACAGTGAATTGGGTCTACTTCAACCGCAGCAACCACATCAAAGCCCGCTTGCTCAAACCCAAGGCTCATACCGCCAGCGCCAGCAAATAGATCTACTGCAATTGGCCTAATATTCATCGCGAATCTCCCAGAATGGCTACTGTAGGACAAACAGAACAGTAGAGGAACAAACGAGAGGAATTTTTCTTTAAGTTCGACATAAACTTCTGCGAGTTACCAATAGACCATAGAAAGGTATTCGAAAGCTCCACCTCAAAAACCCGCGTATAGGGAAGCAACCTCAAAAAGCGGCGTATTGGGAAGCGACCTCGAAAACCACCGTATTGGAGAAGTCCCGGCCCCTGTGTTCAACACAGAGCATCTCTAGGCGAACTCGAAGAGTACCGAGTGAAGAACCCCGGGTAATCAAAAAGTACCGTATTGGGGAAGCTGTCATAACGCCCCCCGCACCAAGGCACCACTCAGTACAAAAACCAGCGTATTGGAGAGGTGTGATAACGCCCCCCTGACAGGCCCAGCGAGACCCAATGGAGACACCTTGTTTTCATTGGGTTATTCAAAAAGCGGCGTAATGGAGAAGTTAGTCCGCCTTCGAGACCTCTCCCCTAGCGCCTCTGAGCGCACCCTAAACCACCCAAAATTCAGGACCATTCTTTATGGACAGAACACCAACGACCGACCGCTCGGTTATCCTCAGGGATGCCGAGTTAGTCGACGTGGCCGTGAACTGCATCACGGTCGAACACCGAGTGAACTGCAGAACCAGCATAGACCCCTCTCGGGTAAAACTCCTCACCAGAGCGATATTCGCTGGGAGTGACATCGGGGAACTCGTCATCGCTGACGTTGAAGGGACACTCACCCTCATAGACGGTTATCACCGCTACCAAGCGCTGATCACGACTGAGACACAAAGCATTGGTGCCCTCAAATTGCCCGGCAGTCTCACACTGCAAGAGGCCCAGTGGGTAGCCTTTGCGCTGCACTGGAAGGCTGAGCGCCCACTCTCTTCCAAGGAACGCAAGGAAGGCTTTAAAGCATTCATCAAGGCCGATGGTCATGTGAAGGTCAGAACCTCCCAAGGGCGCAAAGACCGCTATAAGTCCTACCGGGAGATAGGCGCAGAGCTAGGCTTTAGCCACCAGACCATCTTCAACTGGATGAGCGACCTGTTCCCCCGGATTGCTGAGGCGATGGGCCGTGAAGCCACAGAGGCCGATAAGCCCACTCTGTGCCGCAAAGAGCGAGCCCTCAAGGCGAGGCTGCAGGCAATCACCCATTACTCAAACCAGATTGCCAACCTCTCACGGACTGGGGAGGAAGCCACAGAGCACGCCCGAGAGGCCCTAAGTAAGGCACTGGGGAAACTCGGAGTGGACCTGACGTCCGCTGAGGTTAGCAGCCAGAGCGAATACGACTTCACTTAACCCCCTGCTTTCCCAAGTGTTTTTAGCTCAACTGTAAATATTTGACAGTGCTAGGGAAAGAGAGCCCCAAAACCCCCGCCATCACGGAGCCTAGGGCTCCAACAAGCAAAACAAAATCAATCCCTCGCAGGCCCGCCCAGTTTTTCACTGAGGCGGGCTTTGCGCATTCTGAAGGACAATTCAGCATGAACCCACCAAGCATTGAAACATTCATCGACGAGAACGGCACCAAAGTAGCTCGTGTTCCACTGAACGGACGTTATGCGGCTGACGCACCGTTCGCTGTGATCGACTATGACGACCTCATGGAAATCCACGAGAGCGGCACAAGCCTTCGCTGGTGTCTATGCCACAATGGAAAGGGACGTTTTTACGTCTCTGGAAGAAACCCACGCTTCCAACACAGCCGAGTGAATATTGTAAGGGAACTCACCAAACCACAATCCGGCTTTATCGTCCGATACGAGAACAACGACCGCACAGACCTTAGACGCTCAAACCTCAGTGTCGAACGGGGCAACGCAAAGCGGCGGACTCTGAAGAGTACCGGGTGAAGACCCCAGGAACACGAAGCCCAACTCAATGAAAAATGACAGAAAAATGTGAGCCCCTCTAATAGTGATCACATCAAACTCAGTTTCCCCCATGCCCACCAAGCCACCCGAGAAAGACGCCGTGACACCCCTCCTCTCCTTATCGAAGGTCGCAGCGATGCTCGACGTCTCAGTGGCAACACTTAGGAAGTGGCGAGAGAAGAACACCATGCCCTTCCCCGCCTATCTGGTAGGGAATCAACTTCGCTTCAAAGCAAGTGAAGTGTGGGCTGCCGTGGAGAACACCAAGCACCACAACACCGCAGAAGCCCTAACTCTGCGCGATTCGATCTAGCCACACCCCAACCCTCATTGTGGGGCATGTGTGGGGCAGACGAAAACCCAAAGGGACACCCATAGCTAAAGCCGGATTTATTTCTTTATTTTCAAGGGAGTAAATGGCGCACCCAAGAGGATTCGAACCTCTGACCTCTGCCTTCGGAGGGCAGCGCTCTATCCAGCTGAGCTATGGGTGCCTGTAATTTTGCATAGCATTGAAGAGCCCGTGTGCATATGGTGAGTGACGCCGAAAGGCAAGTCAAAGCTTCACGAAAAGGACCGGAACGCCCAATGACAGCTCGATTTTCCTTTCAGACAACCCTCGCTGGCTGGCTGACCTCTGCCCTGATTGCCGGGTTTGCCGCTTTCGGCATGACGGCAAGCGCCAATCCGGACGACGCGGCGATCAAGTCCGATACCTCCGCGCCAGCGGGCCCGGCCATGTGGCGCGTGAAAGACGCGGATACGGAAATCATCCTGTTCGGCACCATTCACCTACTACCAGCTGATCTCGAATGGCAGCGCGCCGAGCTGAAAGCCGCCGTGTCCAGCGCCAGATACCTCTATCTGGAAGTCGATGGCAATAATATCGACCCGGCAGATCAGGCCGCCTTCAACCAGGTGAGCTTTGCAAAACAGGGTGAGTTTCTGTCGGACCTTCTGACGCCTGAAGATCAGGCCGCACTTGTTGGACACCTCCAGTCACTCAATCTGAATCCGCAGGTCTTCAATCAAAGAATGCCATGGTTTGTGTCACTGATCGTTGGCCAGATGCTGATTGAACAGAACGGCTATACCGCGGAACATGGCGCCGAAGCCTGGCTGACCCAGCAAGCGCTTTTGCATGACACGCCGGTCCGCGCTCTGGAAACGCTTTCTGACGTCGCAATTCCAATGTCACAGCTGCCAAGTGAAGATCAGGTCGCCATGCTGCAATCAACGCTGGCCGAAGTCGAAACCACACAAGCCGTATTTGATGCCTCCACCAGCGCCTGGATGGCCGGTGACACAGTCAAAGTCGACGAACTGATGATGAAGGAGATGCGTGACGAATCCCCATCGGTTTACAAAGTGGTTCTGGAAGACCGAAACCGCAAATGGCTTACGACTGTTGAAAACCTGCTGAACACTGAAGACGGCAAAATCGTTATCGCCGTCGGAACGGGCCACCTAATCGGGCCTGTCAGCCTCGTTCAGATGCTGGAAGACAAGGGCTGGACGGTAGAGCGCTTTTAAGCGCTCTTCTTTTTCCGTTTGAACAAAGACCCGATCCAGCGTTTTGCGTCGGCAAGCCCAGCGCCATGCACCGCACCTGCGCGATAGACCAGCGTACCAACCCACAAGACCAGCAGCGTGAATACCACCATCCAGCAAATCTGGAGCAGGATCATCCATCCCGGCAGATCATTCGGAATCCGCAGGATCAACAAGAATGGCGTCAGTAGTGGCACCCATGACAGCATGCCGAGCAGCGGCGAATCCGGTGAGTTGATCGACACAGGCAACATAAGAAGCGGGATCATCATCACGATGAAGACCGGGCTCAACAGGGCCTGCGCCTCCTGAATCGTGTCGCATAAAGACCCGAGCGCCAGAAACATCGCCCCATACATCAGATAACCGAGCGCAAAGCTGATCAATGTCGGGATCAGCAAAGACGGGTTCGCCATCTCAGAAAAACCAAGCGCAACTTCCGGCGGAATGCTATCTCCGGCGGTCAGCGCGAACAGCCCGGACACACTGCCCCAGACGCCAATCAGCGTCAGGCTGAGCCCCAGAATGCCGAGCAGTTTTCCGGTCAACAGCTGAGGCAGAGACACGCTGGTCAACAACGTGTCGAAAATCTTGTTCGAGCGCTCCTCAATCGTGCCGGTCAGCAGGTAATTCACCACCGAGAAAATCAACAGCCACAACATGCCAGACAGGACCAGCGCCACATAAAACGGCATGCGGTCCGCCAGAGAGACTTGGCCGGTTTCATCAGCAACAGACGGGCTGCGAACCTCAATCGACAGCGCCGCCTCAATGGCTTTTCGGGTAATATCCGTCGACACGCCCGCCTTTTCAAAGGCTGCCGCGATGGACAGATCTTCACTCACCCGCTGGCCAATCAGGCGCAGATCGGAGGCGACCACATCGCTGCTCCAATACTCAATGCGATCCGGCAGCACCACAAAGGCCGCATATAATGGCCGCTCCCCCAGACGCCCGGCCACCAGTTGTTCGCCGGTCAGATAGGGCTTTAAGCCATCAACTGTGTCTGCTGGCGGCGTCACAAACTCAAACGCCTGAGACGGCAGGGAAGCCTGCCCGGCAGGCAATACCTGCACCAGCGCCTGATCGACGCTCGCTCCATCCGTCCGCAGGGTATCAAACAGCTTTTCGGCCTCTCCGTCCTTCGAGGCTTTGATCAGAGCCTTGGCCGCCTTTTCGCGACGCTTAGAGACCTCCGCCTCCAGCGCCTGCAGAAACGCTCCATCCTGATCAATCACCGTATAGTATCGGGCAGGCTGGGTCTTTTCGATCAGCAAAGGCAGACCGCCGGCAATCGCCAGAATAAGCGGCGTAAACAACAGGCCGAGCCAGAACCCCCAGGCCGTGACATAGGCAAAGTATTCGCGGCGGGCGACGAGAAAAATCTTATCCATGACGCGCCGCTCCAAATTTCTGTTCCGCCTTATTGACGAGTGAGACAAACACATCGCGCAAGCGTTTCTCTCCGGGGTCAAACCCTTCGACGGAGACGCCCTTCGAAATCGCGGCTTTCAGCACGTCTTGACTGGTTAAGTGTCCGGACAAGGTAATATCCCACCAGCGACGTTCATCGTCGGATTGGGTGTCCTCTATCTCCGTCACGTCAAAATCGGTTTCGCGGAACACGGCTTTCAGGTCTTCATGCTGCGCCGTTGCCAGACGGACATGCGACTGGATCAGAGAGAATGCCTCTTGCAGACTGCCATCAAACATTTTGCGACCTGACGCAATGATGATGATCCGGTCGCATATGCGCTCTGCATGTTCCATGACATGCGTTGAAAACAAAATACTGGCGCCGCGCTGATGCTCTGCGCGGATCAGCGTTTCAAGATCGGCCTGATTGACCGGGTCCAGACCCGAAAACGGCTCATCCAGGATGAGCACATCGGGCCGGTGCGCCAGTGTCGACAGGATCTGCACTTTCTGCGCCATGCCTTTGGACAGTTTAGATATGCGTGTCGCCCGGAATTCACCCAGTGAGAATCTGTCCAGCAACTCATCTGCGCGTTTCAGCGCCTCACGGTGCTTCATCCCTTTCAGGCGGGCAAAATAGGCGATGGTTTCGCGCGCAGACATCCGCTTATACAGTCCCCGCTCTTCTGGCAGGAACCCGACGCGGCGCAGATTAGTCAGCTTGGGCGCCTCACCAAACAAACGGCTTTGTCCCTGATCAGGTGACATAATCCCGAGTGCGAGGCGCAATGACGTGGACTTCCCGGCACCATTTGGCCCAAGAAAGCCAACAACCTCGCCTGCTTTCAGCTGGAACGAGACATCATCAACCGCTTTGAAGTCGCCAAATGTCTTGGAGGCATTGATGAGTTCAAGCGGATGAACGGACATTCGTTAGAACCTTTTCAGTCTGGGTGCGTGTCTGCCGAAAGACTGAGCATCCTTTAAACAGCATAACGAACTGCAAATGCGTTACAAAGTTTTCTCTTGCAGGAAGGCAATTTCCATCACAGCATACAGTTGTGAGTAAGAGATATAGCAATCTACCGCCCATTGAGGCCGACCAAGCCCCTGAAAACCTTATGGTTTCAGGCAGCACTCCGGCTTTGCCTCAAATGGCTGCTGCCCTGCGGACACCGCGTCCGATCAAGGATAGCGATGTGCTGTTTCGGGTAGAGCTCGCTCTGTCACGACTCGAAAACGGCGATTACGGATATTGCATTCGCTGCGATCAGCCGATTGCGATTGAAAGGCTGGAAGTCGACCCGTCAGCCGTCATCTGTGATAGCTGTTGCAAGCCAAACGCCTGACATGAAAAAAGCCGGACGAAACGCCCGGCTTATTTAAAATGGTCTGATGCTCAAACTAGTTGAGCAACGCTTTTGAAACCATGATGATGATCTGGATAAAAACGGCCAGCGCGCCGAGACCGATAACGGTTGCGACCCAGGCTGTGCCCATGCCCATTAACAAACCGCCAACAATACCAAAAGCTGCGAGCAGGCCGAGTGCGACCACCCAGTGCATGCCCATTGTGATGGTGAAGATTGCGTACGCCAGAATGAGAACGAGGATGAAGCTCGTCCACTGGGTTACCTTCATAAATCCGGTCCAGGTGCTCTCCTGAGTGGAGATATCCATTTCGCCGCGAACGTAGTCTCCGCTCATGCGATTGCCCTTTCAGCCTAAATTCGATTGAACCGTGGATAAAATGTCATTTGCGATCCGGCAAGCCCCGTTCGACCGTAAGACCCGAAATAATCGTCATAAAGTGCGTGTTGGCGCCGAATGATCCCAGTCATCGAGCAGTGCACGCAGCGCAGAGACAAAAGCGAGCGGCTGATCGAGCATCACATGATGATAAGCGTGCGGGATGGAAACGAACGGAACTTTGCGGTCCAGAAGCTGTTCCATATAGTCTTTGACTTCATCCGGGAGGAGGTCACTGTCTTCACCGCGGAACAGCGCAATGCGGCAGGCAGTTTCTTTTAAAAGCTCGCTGGCTGGTCGGCCAATCTCGAAATGGTTCCAGATATGCGGGTCAAACCGCCATCGCCAGCCCATGCCGTTTTCGGTTTCCACCTGCTTCAGGCTCCATCGCGCGATATAATCCATCGCATAATGGTTTTCGCATGGTTGCGGCGGCGCGAGGCGAAACCGGCTGAGCGCGGTTTTCAGATCCGGATAAATGCGATGCGCGCGCGTTTCGCGTTTGCGCTGTCGGTCGCGTTCTGGCGGGTTGACCGGGCTGTCCACAATGACTGTGCCCGTCAGCCGGTCGCCATATTCCGCGCCGGTCAGAATGGTGACAAATCCACCAAAAGAGTGCGCGACGATAATCGGCTTTTGCGCATGATTGAACATGCCAGTGGCTTCACAGACCGCGATCTGCTCTTCCGAGAAGGTCTGCATGTCATAGGACTCGCGCCAGTCCGACTCGCCCATGCCAGAAAACGTCATCGCAACGACATTGTATTTGCTGGCAAAATACGGGGCAATATGATCCCACCAATGCGCATGCGCACCATTGCCATGAACCAGCAGCAAGCCCGGCTTATTCGGAGAAGACCAGCTTTGATAATGAACGCGAGCGCCTTTGACGCGCACGAAACGCGTCTCATAGCCTGTCGCAATCGCGCGCGTGAACCAGGACGGACATTCGGGTATTTCACCCCGATACCGACTTAACGGGCCATCTTCCTGAGGCAGCCCTTGCACATCAACTGGCGGTTCACTCGCTATAGTCATAGCGTCTCATTGGTCCCGTTTACGTCCCGGCAAGCAAGTAAGAATTGCTCCGCCAGACCCTATTGGGAAGTGTTTTGGTTGCTGTTTGGTAAATCTGCCACAGTGCGGATAGGGCCGAGCGGGTATTCCGCCTCGCTCACATAACGTGAGGCGCCCTTGCCAGACCAGCTGGAGTACAGGTGAAACCGGTCCACCCAGAACGGCCCGAGATCGAGCCCGGCATGCCTGTGGGCAAAGCCCGCGGCCTCCTCCAGCGGCGTTCCGTGACAATAGGCCAGCGTCACATGCGGACGATAAGGCCGCTTTTCTTTCTGAAAGCCGAGCCGACGCGCAGCGCGCTCACATTTGCCCGACAAAGCCGACAATGCCCCATGCGCCTCAACACCCGCCCAGATGGCGTGCGGATCATTTGCTCCAAACCAGCCTGCCCCTTTCAGACGCAACTGCATTTGCGGGGCCTCAATCCTGGCCAGTTCCTCGTCCAGCTCGCGCGCCAGATTGGCGTCGGCATCGCCGAAAAACCGCAACGTGATGTGATAATTCTCTATCGGCCGCCAGCTGGCACCGATCACCTTTCTGGAAATGCTCTGAAGCGCCTCCCCGATCTCGGTCGGCACCTCTATTGCGGCGAAGAGTCGATACATGCCTCTCGTCTGACATTCTCAGCCACGCCGCGCAAGAGTGAGTCAAAACACCGCCTTGCCGGAACGGGCGACGCACGCCAGACTTGGTACCCAATCATCAAGTTTTCGGAAAGTGACCCAGATGAATGATGCTCCACTTGGCTCCAAGGCCAATCCATCCAAGTTCGACGTTTATCAGGAACTTCCAGACGACGAGCCATACTTCGTCATCCGCGCGCGCGACCCGCTGTCTTCTGCGCTGGTTGAATTGCACGCCTATATTGGCGCGGGTCAGGCCGGTGCCGCTCACAACAAGCTGGCGGAAATCATGAACATGACATCCGTCAAAGCTCCGCGCCCATCTGACAGCCCGAAATACCGCGAAACCTTTCAGATTTCACTGTCCATGGAAAAATGGCGCGACGGCTAGCTCATTTGAAATTCTTGATGATGGCCTTTTGGGTGTCAGGCTCAGCTTTCTGAGCTGACGCCGCCAGTTGGTACGCTTTTTGGTCTGGGCCATCATGTTCTGAATGTCGAAGTTCAACAGCGAGTCATTCAGCTACCAGAGCGTCATGGAAAAGCTATCACGATGTCAGAGAAAACGTCCGGGAATGAATTGGCCAACCGAGTTGTTCTGACAGGGGGCACTCCGCGCCGAAAATTTCAGATTTATGCCCCTCGTGAGCATGATATTCATCAGCGTTCCTGTCGGTTTGTCGTATTTGAGAATGATACCAAGATTTGGGATCATTTGGTATACGGTCAGTCCGATCTAAACGCGTTTGAATGTGCCGTAATCGGCCTCAGAGGCTTTTTCAGTGACGACGACGAACTTCAGTTCGACGGGCATTGCTAGAATGAACGGTTGACGTATAGATCGTCCTGCATAGCTTAACCCGCTTCAGCCTCATCATCCTCGGGCTTCACGCGCAGATCATGCTCACGCACCTTGCGATACAGCGTGGAGCGCCCAATTCCGAGCTTGCGGGCAACTTCCGACATATGCCCGGCGTAAAAGTCGATCGCATACTGAATAAGGTCGCGTTCAACCTCTTCCAGCGTGCGAAGCTCACCAGCCCGGTCCATCACCTGTACCGGCACGTCAGCATCTGATGAAGACACAGACACCGCTTCATTCGGCGCTGGCGTATAGTCATTCGCCGGGTCATTCGTCGCGATAGATTCAACATCTGGCAGCTCATCCATCAGGCTGGCCAGTTGCGGGAAGTCGCGCGGCACCAGCTCGTCGCCTTCGCACAGAACCACTGCCCGAAAGATCATGTTTTCCAGCTGGCGGACGTTACCCGGCCAGTCATACGCATTCAGCACAGTCATGGCCGCTGCCGACACACCGCTGACTTTTGTGCCCTCTGAGGCGTTAAACCGCTTGATGAAATGCTGCACCATTGCCGGAATGTCTTCACGGCGGTCCCGCAGAGGCGGCATATCAATCGGGAAAACGTTCAGACGATAATACAGGTCTTCGCGGAACCGGCCTTCAGCAACCAGTTGCGACAAATCCTTGTTCGTTGCGGAAACGATACGAACATCAACCTTCACCGGGCGACGCGCGCCAATCGGGTCAACTTCGCCTTCCTGAAGCGCGCGCAGCAGTTTGACCTGCATTTCCAGCGGCAACTCGCCCACCTCGTCGAGGAACAGCGTGCCACCATCGGCTTCAGCAAACTTACCAAGCTGTTTCGAGACCGCGCCCGTAAACGAGCCTTTCTCGTGACCAAACAGCGTACTTTCAACCAGATTTTCCGGGATCGCACCACAGTTCACCGTGATGAATGGACGGCCAGACCGCTCTGACGCACCCTGAATACAGCGCGCAATGACTTCCTTACCAACACCGCTTTCGCCGAGAATAAGGATCGGAATGTTAGAGCTTGCGGCACGCTGGCCGAGGCGAACCACCTGACGCATTGGCGGCGCGGCTGCGATCATGTCATCAAACGACAATTCACCGCCTGCGGTCTTCTTCAACCGCTTCACTTCGGTGCGCAGATCAGACATTTGCAGCGCATTGCGGATGGAAACGATAACGCGCTCTGGTGAGGCAGGTTTTACGAAAAAGTCGATTGCGCCGGCACGCATGGCCTGAACAACGGTATCAATGCTGCCGGTTGCCGTCAGAACCATGATGGGCAGATCGGGACGAACTTCCTGCAACTTTTCCAGCACTTCCATGCCAGACATGCCCGGCATGATCAGATCCAGCAGAACGACATCTACCCCGTCCGTCGCGTTGCGCGACATGGCCAGACCGCTTTCGCCATCAGGTGCTACCCGACATGCAAATCCCGCCTTCTCCACTGCCGCCTGAAGCAAACGCCGCTGCGTCGGGTCGTCATCAACGACCAACACCGTCTTCGCCATCCTGTCACCCTTATCCCGCCTTGAGGCGTTTCTTGTTCTCGGGTGCCAACTTGGCACAATGTACTAAAAGTATGTTTAATGCCGATGACGGAATTTGACCGGGCTCAACCTTTGCCAGACCTGAAACGTCTTTTGGTTCGACGTTTGAAAAGCGCCTCAACAAAACGTGGCCCATAAACCGCCATGGGCTGCTCAATCAGATTATGAACGAGCCAGGCCACGAAAATGGCCAGAACAATCAATCCGACGAATACCAATGCAACACTCGGGTCGGAAGACGGGCCGGGCAGAGACAGACCAGTTACCATCTCTATCAGATTGGTTGCGTAGATCGCGACCGGCATATGGGTGATGTAAAGCGCGAACGCCGTATCCCCGAACCGGTTAAATGTGTGATTATCAAAAAAGCCGTCCGTCCGATCAGCCAGAACCCGCTCATAGGCTGATGCTGCAAACCAGACGAACACAATCATCGGCAAAATTGGCGGAAACCCGAAAACACCGAGCACTGCCATCAAGGCTGCATATACGCGTGAGGCATGTCTGAACCGGGTGAAGGGAAGACTGTTCTTGCGAAGAAACTCCCGCAACGCAAACCCCAGCAAAAAGTCCACACACACACGGAATAACGCATAACCTTCAAGGTGTGGGAAGCTGTAACCAGTGACAAACAGCGTCACAAAATACCAGCCCGCAGCGAGCATAGCCGCCAGAATCAGTAGCCGCGCGGGCGAGACATGTCGCCCGAGCATCAAAAAAGCCGGGAAGATCAGATAGACAAACCATTCGGCACTCACCGACCAGCTCGGCACATTGAATGTAATGACCGGATCAAAGAACCAGGCATGCACCATGGTGAGATGCATCCAGACCGTATCAAGCCGGTAACGCTCCGGATTGCTGGCCTCAACCCCAAGGGCCGATCCAATAACTGCCAGAAGGACCAGAGACATAAGCGTCAGAAAATGAAGCGGATAAATCCGGAAAAAACGACGATTGAGATATCGGCCGTAATCAAAATTCTCGCGGCGTCCATAGACATGCGCCATGACAAAGCCCGACAAGATGAAGAAGAAATCCAGCACGAAGGCCAGATCCTCAAGGATCACCCAGGAAGTCGTTTCATAGTCCGAAAAATAATTGGTGAAATGGTAGATGACGATCAGCAATCCGAACGGAAAACGCAAAGATCGTAGCTCTGGTATTTCGCCTTTTAAGTCTGTCCGCTGCATGTCCGCTCCTGTCTCAGGAGCAATCATGCAAGATCAGGGCCTAATATTTAGTCTCCGCCATAATAGGCAGAGGTCAGGACAAAGGAATTACCAGACTTCTTCGCGCAAACCTTTCCGCCATCATCAATTTTCAGAAGGTCAGAATTGGCAACCGCCACATAGCCCGTACTGCCATCTGGCAGAATAACTTCGCGCCATTCCCGGCTATCAGCCTCAAACACGACATCAACGCTCGGGAAGTGGGCCATTTCATTATCGAGAGACCCAACAACGTCCGAATCGAAAGAAGGCTCCTCATAAACATTATGCTTTTGCATGACCGCGCGCAGGCCATTCCAAAGCGCCTCATAGTCAGACCCTTCGGTGAAGTTGAATTGTTTCTGATAGGAAAGAACGCTTTTCTGATGCGCTTCCCAGTCTTCCGGATAAGCGCGCGCCTCGCAAAACGCCCCGTCCGGGTCATCCTCTTCATAAGAGATTGCATAGCCTGGCTCTGGCAAACGCTTAAAACTGAAGGACAGGGCCGCAAGATCAGGCGTCTCACCCGGCTTCAGATCAGCCGCCTCGATTGTCCCGTCGCCGCCCTCAAATGCGCGCAGAAAAGAAAACAGAGGATAAACCTCATCCTTTGCCGCGCACATGCCGCCATGATCGGCCTGACAGGTAAAGGCCTTGTCCCGCAGCGACAAAACGAAGGCTTTCGGTGACAGACCATCCAGCGTGTCGAGCGGCTCTGTCCCCTTGCCCGCCGCTAGTAATCCCTGAGCTTCCAGAGATTTCAGCGTCGACACCAGATCCATAAAACCATCCGGCGCAGCCGCTGTTTCAACCGGCATCATCTTCACCGGCGCATAGGTCTTTTTATCCGCCGCCTCAGAGAAGCTGAAAACATTCTGCTCAATCAGAGAACACGTCGTCGCATCGACAATAGACCCGTCATGCCAATAGGAGAATTGTGCAGACTGGGTATCGGTATTGGAGATAAAGACATATTCATCGTCTTCATCGCTCAGCGTAATATCCGCCTCATCCTTGCCGTTGCCATAGCTGACATTGTTCGAATTTGCGAGGAAGGGTTCTTTCTTCGGAAAAATCTCAATCGCGCCGTTGGAGTCGAGTTTTCGAAACTGCACTGTCAGTGCGTCATCGATCTCACCGCTACAGACAGAAAACACCTTTCCATCACGCTGGCAGCTCCAGACAACTGTCTCTTCGGTAAAGCAGGCCGATGGCTTCATCATGGGCGGCGCAGGGTCGGCGACAAGCTCTTCCATATCCTGAGCAAAGACCGGACTGGCCAGAGCCAATCCTGCCAGCAGACTACCAAATGCCAAAACTTTCATATCGTCCCCACAGACTTGCAGACCCCTGTCAGCTTTTCACTAACACTGGATTTTGGCGAAATAACAGCACAAAGGTGAGCAATCGCTCATTAAGTGCGGGCTATTTTCAAACTCGCGCTACCGACAAGCCGCGCACTTCATCCCTCAGACAGGCTAAGCTTTCCCCTGATTTGACGCAAGTTTGCCCGTCACGGCGCCTTTATGACAGCTGCAATCCCCTCATAATGAAATAACGGTAATCAATATTTTTTTATTGAATTACGATATTTTCACTTGAACAATTATCGTTTTTCAATATATCTCAATCACAAGGCACACAAGAAAACTTTCCCCCAAAGACGGGGACATAAAAAAGGATACATAGAGAGATGAAAAACACTGTTATCGCACTCGCCCTGACCGGCCTCGTTGCAACGCCAATGGCTTATGCTGGTGAAAGCTTCCCGATCGAATTCCAGTTCGATCGCTCTGAACTCAACACCGACAAAGGCGCAAGCGAAGTCTACAAGCGCCTTCGCAATCAGGTGAAAGACGCATGTGAATTCACAAATGGTCGTCGCGGTGTTTCCGCCATGAATATTGAGAAGAAATGCATCGATCAGGCGGTTGAAACCACAGTCAAAAAAATCAACGCAAAATCCCTCCACGCGGTTCACGACTCACAAGTGAACAGCCAGATTGGCTGATAACGCAATTGACCTCCAGTCAAACTAAAGGCCGCTCCCCAGGCGGCCTTTCTGTTATGTGCCGCATGCGCGTTTCACCACATTGGCAAATCCCTTCACTGTCTTATCTCTTCCTGTAAGGAGACTGATCAGTGACTGACGACCCGGAACGCAACCGCTTTTCTGCCCGCATCGGGCGCGCCGCAAAGGTTGGCACCAATTTGTCCGGCGCAGCGCTTCGGTTTGGCGCAAGTCAGGTCCTTGGCGGCAATGACGACAAGGTCGCCGCCGCGCTCGCCTCTGCGCTTGGCAATACAAAAGGCCCTTTGATGAAAGTGGCCCAGATGTTGTCGACCATTCCAGACTTCCTGCCCCCGGAATATGCCAAAGAACTCTCCCAGCTTCAGGCGCATGCCCCGGCCATGGGCTGGCCCTTTGTGAAACGCCGCATGCGCGCCGAACTCGGCCCGGACTGGCAGTCCCGCTTTGCAGACTTTGGCAAAGAAGCCTCCCATGCCGCATCGCTCGGCCAGGTGCACCGCGCCACTACGCCGGACGGCCAGCTCGTCGCGTGTAAGCTGCAATATCCGGACATGGCCAGCGCCGTTGAAAGCGATGTGTCGCAGCTCAAAACCCTGCTCGCCATGTTCAAACGGATGGATGGCTCCATCGACGCAACAGAAATCGTTGGCGAGATTACCGCACGCCTGCGTGAAGAACTCGACTATTCCCGCGAGCTGAAAGCCATGTTGCTCTATCGAAACATGCTGACCGACAAAGACTTTGTGAACGTGCCCGTTCCGGTCAAAGACCTCTCCACCAGCCGTCTTTTGACCATGAGCTGGGTTGAGGGCGCGCCTTTGCATGCGTTTGAATCCGCTGATCAGCTCACTCGCAATCGCATCGCCGAAATGCTGTTCTGGACATGGTGGGGCCCGATGAATGCCTATGGCGTCATTCATGGCGATCCGCATCTGGGCAATTATCAGATCACCGGCGACGGCACCGGCATCAACCTGCTGGACTTTGGCTGCATCCGCATTTTCCCACCCTCCTTTGTCGAGGGCGTTGTGCGTCTTCGCGAAGCGTTGAAGACGGATGATTTCGACGCCTGTATGGCCGCCTATGAGACCTGGGGCTTTAAAAACCTCACCCGGGAACTCGGCGAAGTTCTGAATGTCTGGGCAAACTTTATCTATGGTCCATTGCTGGATGACCGCGTGCGGACCATCGCCGACAATGTCAAACCCGGCGAATATGGCCGCAAGGAAGCCTTTGAGGTGCGCCGCCTGTTAAAGGAAAAAGGCCCCGTCACCATTCCCGCCGAGTTCGTCTTCATGGACCGCGCCGCGATTGGCCTTGGCGCAGCTTACTTACGACTCGGCGCAGAGCTGAACTTCTACCAATTGTTCGAGGACAGCATTCAGGGCTTCACCGCCGACGGCATGGAAAAACGTCAGGCCGAGGCACTTGAGAAAGTCGGGTTAGCCGAATAGGGCCTCTTCAGTTCTGATCCTTTTTCTCCAGACCATACCGCTTAGCCATGGCTTTATCCACCACACGCTTAGGCAGGAGTGTTGGAATGGTCCAGTTGGTCAGCTTGTCCGGCACAGGCGCATAGCGAGCTTTTGGTTTTTCAGCGCTCAGCGCCTCGAAAATCACCTCGGCGATGGTTTCTGGCGGCAGACCATCGCGCCCGCCCTGCAGCATCACGTCAGCAAACTGTTCAATCGGCTCATCCCAAACCGAACCTTTATACGGGCGATCTTGATTGGCGGTTTCGGCCTTGTCCCAGATCGGTGTTTTCACAGCGCCAGGCCCAATCGCAATGGCATCAATGCCATAGGGCATGAGCTCGCGGCGGAAAGAATCCGTGAACGCCTCCACGGCGTGTTTCGTTGCGGCATAGGCGCCAAGGAAGGGTGCTGACAAACGCCCGCCAACCGAACTGATATTCACAATCCGGCCCGGCGCGCCAGACCGCGCCTCATCAGTTCCGAGCAGAGGCAAAGCCGCCTTGGTCATCGCCATCAGGCCAAAGACATTCACCTCAAAGTGCGCGCGAATTTCATCCATGGGCTGCAAGGCCAGCGGCCCCATATTGGCAATGCCCGCATTGTTGACCAAGCCCGACAGTCTCTGCCCGCAAAGATCATTCGACAGGGATTGGATCGCAGCATCAATCTGGTCTTGTTTTGTGACATCCAGAATAAGTGGAACGATCCGGTCATCGAGCGCGCGTAGCGCCTCAGCATCCGCGTCTTTTCGAACGCCCGCATAAACTCGCCAGCCTTTGTCAGCCAGAAACCGGGCCGCAGCCTCGCCAATGCCAGTCGACGCACCTGTAATCAAAACAGAATTCATAACTGTGACCTCCCTCTTCCTGATCAATACGTCAGAAACATAGCCCCAGATGTGTCAGCCCTTGGCTTTTCCACCATCAATGACGCGAAACACCGTACGGGGGTTCGGTTTCGGGGCTGGGGCCGTGTCTGCTTTGGCGTCGTCATCGGTCACGACGCGAAGTCTTGGTAAATTTTCCGTATACGGAACGCTTCGTTCGAAATCGCTCTCACCTGAATCTTTTGGAGTTTCCTCCAGATCATCATTCAGCTGACGCGAGCGCGGGGAGGTATCGAATTTCCCCTTTTTTGCCCTTAAAGGCTTGCGCGTTTTAAAGCCCCCGGCAGTTTTGCCGCGGCTTTTCTTGTCGAGTTGTCGAAGAATTTCAGTCTGGGCATTTGAGAGCGCCTCATCAGATGCCCCAAGGTTCGGGTCCACAAAGGCTGAGCCATATTTTGTGAGGCGTTCATCCACGCCATCAACAAAGTCCTGCTCCCAGTCCGTCAGTTCAATGCCGTCAGCCTCAGCACGCTCTTTGGCTTTACGGAGTTTCCGCAAAGCCTTTCGCGTCTTCTTCTGATCCACATCGCGCGGCATGAATCTTCCTCACTGCTCAGCCATGTTCCTCGCCATTGGCTCGGTTGGCTTACGCCCGTCACACTTGTGCCGTGAGGTGATTAACACGAGCAACGCGAAGGCGCAGGCGGGTGAGCGCTTAGCGAACCATAAAGCCGAGCAAGATGATAAACCTAGATTTCGCCGAGCGCCAACAGATAGGTTTCCAGAACCAGTTCCTGCTCTTCGCGTTCCTGACGGTCCGTTTTGCGGATTTTGATGATCTGACGCAGCGCTTTCACATCAAAACCAAAGGCTTTGGCTTCGGCATAGACATCTTTGATCTGTTGCGCGACTTCAGCTTTTTCTTCTTCCAGACGCTCTATACGGGCGACAGTCTGTTTCAGCTTTTCTTTGGTCGACTCGTTCAGCGACTGCATGCTGACAGTTGATGGCTCATCATCGATCATATCTTAGGATCCACTCGGCATTTCAAAATCAGTTTCCTGCACCGATTCGCCTCTGGCCAGACGCGAAATCGTGTGCGCGATTAATTCGGCTTTTCCGTGATGGGGCATATGGCCTTCATCATCAAGCTTAACCAGAACAACTTTTTCCGGCACGTCCCGCCGCAGCTTTGCAGCATGAAGTTTCGGTTTCAAAACGGTGTCATAGCTGCCCGAAAAAACCACAATAGGTATCTCAAGCTCACTATAGCGTTTTTCCTGAACCGCAAGCTGCGCTTTCAGGTCAATCATGTCGCGCGCATTATTGCGGAACACAGGTGGCCGGAACAACAGATCGACCCCCATTCTGTCCGCATAGCCTTCCGGAGGCGGCGCAGGTGAGAACAGGCTTTTGAGGCTTCCCCTGGCCGTATCTGGCCCGACCAGCGGCGCAAACTGTGAAAACACATGGCCAATCGCCGGCAGAGCCGCAATCTGGTTATACCAGGTCACGCCGCCATCACCCCAGTCATGGGTCACGGGCGCAATCAGCACCAGCGCTTTCACCCGGTCCGGGTAATCCAGCGCAAAGCGAAGCGCCACTGCCCCGCCAAAGGAATGCCCGACAACAACCATTGGCTCTGACGCACGCGCTTCAACGGCCTTGGCCAGTGTTGCGGCCTGAACAGCCAGCGCCTTGCCATCCTCCACCCGCTCAGAATAGCCATGGCCCGTTCGGTCTGCCATGAACAGAGACAAGGGCTCATCGCTTAAATGCGGGGTCAGTGTGATCAGATATTCGCGGGCATTCGCGCTCGCGCCATGGATCATCAAAACCGGCTTGCCTTCACCCTTTTGGACAAAGTGCTGCGCGGCACCGTCTACCGTCACAAACTCACCGATGGGAGGATATCTGGCTTCGACCTTACGCGTATACATACAAGATGACAGACTGATTGCGGATGCCACCAGCACAAGAACTGCCACAGCAGATCTGAACGCTGACACCATCAGATTTCGCGGCCATGAATAACCGGCTCAAGTTTCCTGGCACGGCGCGACGCCGCTTCGAAATGTGGGTGAACCTTCAGCGCTTCATTATAGGCTTCCAGGGCCTCTTTCTCATGCTGAAGCCTTTCGAAAATCTGGCCGAGCATGGTCCAGGCCCGAAAGTTTCGCTTTTCATGGGTCAGCGCTTCATTCAGGTCCTCAATCGCCGGACGCAGCTGATCTTCCGCCATGAACAGGCGTGCACGGAACAGCCAGGCTTCTGAAAAATCGGGCTTGATCGCCAGAACCCGGTCCAGCAATTCACGGGCAAGCGCCGTCTCCCCGGCTTCTGCGGCAAGATTTGCGCGCTCGAACACCAGATCAGCCGTTGGCGAACCGGATTCCCTTAATGCGGACAGAATATCTGCTTCCAGCGGCTTGGCATGTTGCGCTGTTGGCGCTGTCTTCAACGCGTCAAACAGCTCGTCGCTTGGAAGCGCGAACGCAGCTGGCGCACTGAAGGCCGCAAATAACAGAAATAGAAGTGATCGCATCAAGTCTTCCGTCGTGTCCCCTGTCCTAGATTGGAGGGAATCTTAACGGCGTCAACACTGAAGACCAGTTCTGCAGAGAAATCTGCAAACCCGGACAGTGTGAGGATAAAATCCAAGCGATCTTGTCTTCACAGAACAGAAGACACAGAAAAACTGACCGATCTCAAACTGGGATCGATCAGCATTACTGCTTAAATCAGGATTGATTAGCCCTGCTTCGCCTTAAAGCGCGGATCGGTCTTGTTGATCACATAGACGCGGCCACGGCGACGCACCACTTTGCAATCCCGATGGCGGCTTTTGAGCGCTTTGAGGGATGATTTGACTTTCATTGGTTTTCTGCCGTCGTTGAGCTGGAATTCGAAAGGGCGGTGGATACCCGTCTCAGGGGATAGAGTCAATGCCTCAATGCGGTATCTTTGCTGAAATCAGTATTTGGCAAGAATCAAGTTTATCGATACCTTCGAAATGGGGCGGCAATTCAGATTTTCGAGGGTTTTATGCGCAGTTTTTCCTGGAAGCCATTACTCATGTTGATTGCTCCAGTTGTCATGTCCTGTGAGACAACATCACCTCAAACCCCGAACCCAACACCCACTCCGGTTTCGACCCCAACTCCTACGCCGTCCCCATCTGCAGTCGGTCCTTTCACATCTTCCGGCCATGACGGGTTAGACGCATGGCGGCAGGATTTTGCCGGTCGCGCTCTCGCCAGAGGTTATAAAGTCAGCACCATTCGCAGCGTACTGGATGGCATTAAGCCAATGTCGATCTTTCTGGTCCAGCGCATTGGCGTCGTGGATCAGGCAGAGTTTTCCAAGCCGATCTGGGAATATGTCGACGACACAGTCAGCGACTCTCGTCTGGCCAATGGCAAGATGAAGCTTCAGGCCGATGCGGCTCTGTTTGCAGACCTCGCCAAGGAATATGGCGTGCCGCCAGAATATCTGGCCGGTATCTGGGGCATGGAAACCAGTTTTGGCGCCGTTATTGGCGACTTTGATGCCCCGTCTGCCCTTGCCAGCATGGCAACTGAGGGCCGCCGTAAAACCTTCGCTGAAAACGAGCTTTACGCCATTATGAAACTGCTCGAGCGCGGCGATGCGAAGCGCGAATGGCTGAAAGCCGGTTGGGCGGGCGCGATGGGCCACACCCAGTTCATGCCAACCACCTATTACGCCTATGCCGTCGACTGGACGAAAGATGGCACGAAAGACGTCTGGCGCGCCCGTGCCGACGCTCTGGCCTCGGCGGGCAATTATCTGCGCGCCTCTGGCTGGAAGCCGGGTCAGCCAGCCTTGCGGGAAGTCACCCTGCCCGAGGGCTTTGACTATGCCATGGCCAATGGCACCAAGCGCACGATCGCGACCTGGCACACGCTGAACGTCAAGCCGGTCTCACACGATGTCCTCGCCCCGGCGGGTGTGTTTGAGGCTGAGCTCTGGCTGCCAGCCGGCCATACCGGCCCGGCATTCCTGTTGTTCGACAATTTCAACGTCATCAAAACCTATAACCGGGCAGATTCCTACGCGCTCGCCGTCTCTCTGATGGCGGAAAGCTTTAAAGGCGCACGTGTTCCAAAGGCGGACTGGCCGCGCTCCATCGACCGCCTGTCTATCAATGAGATCAAACTGTTGCAGGATGGCCTGAACAAGCTCGGTTATAATGCGGGCAGTGTCGACGGCATTGCCGGTCGCGGGACACGCGGCGCTCTGCAGCGCTTTCAGATTGATCGCGGCATGCTGGCCGACGGCTTTCCGACCCGCAGGTCTCTCAACGCCATTCAGGCCTTGCTCTGATCACCGCCTCTGCGGGCCATGCCAATCGCGCGTGGCCCGGTTAGCCTTGATCAGACACCTGACTATTCTGCGTCCGTATCAGGCTCGTCATCATCTATGACCACGCGGTTCGCGCCCTGAAAGTAAGCGAAGACGCCCATCGCGCACAGAACAACCGCCGCGAACGCAAACGGAAACAGCGGGTGAATATGCTCATACGCCCACAGACCGAAAATCGGTGACACGACAAAGCCTGTCCCGTTCGCAGCTGTGACCAGACCCGCGACATTGCCCTGAACGCTTGCGCCAACCGCCAGCGACGCCCCGGACGTGAATCCCGGACGCGAAAAGCCCTGCCCCAGACCCAGCAATAATTGCGACATCGCAAAAATGGCCAGCGTGGCCGGTGACATCACCACCAGCGCAGAAATCGCCAGAAAGATCGCCCCGACCACCATCAAGGCGCGTGGTGACAGTTTCAGTTTCGGGATCAGCGCCAACTGCGCAACCAGCGTCGCCATCGCGCCCAGGGTCATGACAATTGCCAGTTCCTGCGCGCCCGGATTGCCCGTCTCCTCAGACGGCGCAGGCAGATAGCCCGTCTCCGTCAGCCGGTCGAGCATGAAATATGGGAAGGTCTGCAACAGCACGCCTGACACCAGTGACAGGCCGATGCCATACACCAGATAGGGCATCAGGCCCGGATGACGCCACAGCCCCTTGCCCTCATTTGACTGCACTTTTTTCAGCTGCGGCTCACGGCGCTCCGGCAGGAAGAACCAGATGGCAAGACAGATCGCAGCGGCAATACCGGAAATAAAGAATACAGGCGCCAGAAGGCCGACATGCTCGATCAGAACCCCCGCCACGCTTGGCCCGATCACCGTGCCAAAGGTAAAGCCAGACGTCAGAGACGCGATCTCTTCGGTCCGGTTGGCTTTATTCGTCCGGTCCGCAACATAGGCCTGCGCCGCCGGATTGGTGCCTGACCCGAAAATTCCGAACAATGACCGGCTGGACAGCAACAGTACAAACACGACCGGCCAGAAGGTAATGAGGCCCAACAGGCCCGCTGCGCCTGAGATGCCGAACAGTAACATGGAGGCTGAAAACCCGGCCATACCAAGCGCCGCGACAGGTCTGCGCCCCCAGTCATTGGACTTTCGTCCCCAGAACTGGCTGAACATCACCCAGGCAAATGCCGAGAAGGAAAAGATCGCGCCTGCCGTCCAGGCCGGGAAGTTCAACTCCCGGATAAGCAGCGGCAAAACCGTGGTGATGAGCATGGTATTGCCCGCCCCCACTGCCATAAGCGCGAAGAATAACAGGCGAAAAGCGCCGCGCCGATTACCGGCTGTTGGAAGGGGTGCAGTGTCTGACATACAACGGTTTTGCGCCTCCGTTTAAACAGGGTCAACTGATAACACCGGATAGGTTTTTGCAATCGGTTTGCGGTGTCTGGCACGTAAATGCCTGAAATTTTGGTGCTATTTCCAATTAATTTCAACAATCCCGAAACCGGGCGTTAAGGCTAATGCGCTAGTGAATAGCCAAGATAAAAAACAGAAAGTTTGGGTTCGATGTTTCAGATCATTGGTATCGTGGTCGTTTTCGGCATGGTATTCGGCGGCTTCATGCTCGCCGGTGGCCATTTCGACGTTATCATCAAGGCCGCTCCGTTCGAACTGATGATGATTGGCGGCTCTGCCGTCGGCGCTCTCCTGATTGGTAACTCATTCAAAACCGTTCTCGGGGTGTTGAGTGGCTTTGGTAAGGCTATGGCCGGACCGAAATGGAAACCCAAAGACTATACCGATTTGTTATCGATATTATTCGTCTTAACGAAAACGATGAAGACGAAAGGGGTGGTGGCGATTGAAGCCCACATTGAGAACCCTAAAGAATCCCGGATTTTCCAGGAATATCCGAAGATCATGAAAGACCATTTCGCGCTTGATCTGATCTGCGATACACTGCGCATGATGACGATGAACCTCGAAGATCCTCATCAGGTCGAAGACGCCATCGAAAAACAGCTCGAAAAGCACCATCACGAGGCGCATCAGGCCGCCCACGCCCTGCAAGGCATGGCAGACGCCCTCCCGGCCCTCGGTATCGTTGCGGCGGTTCTGGGTATCATCAAAACCATGGGCGCGATCAACCAGCCTCCGGAATATCTGGGTAAGCTGATCGGTTCGGCCCTCGTGGGTACCTTCCTCGGCGTGTTCCTGGCCTATGGTCTGGTTGGCCCGTTCGCGGCGCGCATGGGTGAAGTGGTCGAAGAAGAAGGCAATTTCTACAAGATCATTCGCGACGTTCTGGTTGCTCATTTACACGGTAACGCAGCGCAGATTTCTGTCGAAATCGGTCGTGGTCAGATCCCGTCTTCTGCTCAGCCAAGCTTTGCAGAGCTGGAAGAAGCCCTCAACAACGTACCAGAAGCGGCGTAACGCTCTAGCCGTCTTCGTTGAGAAGACGCATCCAGTCCCGCTTTGGCAGGCCATAAATCATATCCATGACTTCAAACTGAAGTCCGGTCGGCCTGCCAACACTTGAATTCCATGCTGCAACGACGCCTGAATTCTTTTCCGGATCAAACAGGATCAGCGCGCGTGTCCCGCGCACCATGCCACGATGCCCGATCAGACGGTGGCCGTGATAGGAATAGATCCGCCAGCCAAGCGCATATTCCGCGCTTTCCACGCCCTCATACCGATGCCCCATGCCATTGGCTTCCCGCGCCGTGTAAACCAGCGGCTGGTGAGCAACTTTGAGAGCATCCGGGTGAAACACATCCGGGCGAAGACCCATTTGCGCCTGCATATAGCGCGCAAGGTCAGTGATAGAGGAGCTGACGCCGCCTGCCGCCGCGACGCGGAAATACGGCAGGGTGATCGAGCTCTCATAAAGCTTATTCGAACGCGAAGACCAGGTGTAAGGCTTAGCGTAATTTCCAGACGACAGAAAACCGGAATAGGTGACATTGGCCGTGGTCATGCCCAGCGGCTCGAACACTTTGGTCCGGGTCAGCGTATCGAAATCCTTGCCCGTGCTTTTGGAGAAGATTTCGGAAATCGTATCAAAGGCGACATTCTGATAGCCATGGCATTTGCCAATGCTGCAAATCGGCTTCAGGCCGACCAGAGTTGCGCGCACCTTCGCCGGGTCCTGACCGTGCTCAATCTTGTTGTCAAAGGCGTTCGGGATGAGGCCAAGCTGGTGAGACAGAACATCTTTCACCGTTGCAACGGTTTCCCCCGTGCCCGGCAATTTCAGAGACGTATGCCAGTCTGAGACATGGGAATCGAGCGAAAGTGTGCCTTCATGATCCAGCTGCGCTGCCAGTGACCCTGACAGGCCTTTGGAAACAGATGCCCAGCGAAACGACGTATCGGCATCAACCGGTTTGCCGCCAATCTCTGTATAGCCATAGCCTTTGGCAAAGCGGATTTCGCCGTTTTCGACCACCGCAATGGCAAGCCCCACCATGTCGTCGCGCTGCATTAGCTGGCGAACACGCGCATCCAGATAGTCATAGTCGACCGGGTCTGCCTTTGCCGACGCAAAGGTCATACAGGCAAGTGCTGCAGTTACGAACAAACCTAGCAGACGTGTCATTCGACATTTACCTCATGAACGATCAGGTGTCGGAAATCGGGAATTTATAATCCCCTTTTCCCCATTTGGTTGGACAGTCATGCAATCTCCGGACCATCTGATAAGCTGGCGGGCAAACAGACTGAACGGACATCTCAAAGCGCCATGATCCAACCACATCCTGACAGGCAACGTCTCGAGCGGTATTTCCGCTATCCGACGATGATCGTCAGGCCGGGATGGGCATGGCTTCTCTCTATACTCCAGGCGGGTGCAGTGTTCGCAACCCTTTTCGTAAAATTGCGGGAACACTTGCCTCTCATGCCTGAAAATATCGGCGAAAGCCTGCTTGAGGTCGTAATTTTCAGCGCCTGTGTGTTTGCTCTGGGAAGCGCTTTCAAGTTTCTCATTTTACAGCTGCATAAGACGCTTGCCCGCCAGCGTCGCAAGACCGTTCTGGCGAGCCTTGAGCGCGATGTTCTGGCCATTCTAAAATACGATTATGAGCGCGCCATGAAACAAATGGTGCGCAGGGCCGGCATCAGGAACGCGCCATTGCGAGAGATCGGAACTCCGCATCACGACCCGCTGGAAAGCCAGTTATTCTCGCCTGCTGAACTGCGAAAATTCATGGGGCTTCTGACAGATCAGTCGATCCGCATGTTGACCCCGTACGGCCCCGAACCCGACTTTTCAGGCAGCGCGGCAGACCGTCTGCTCGGGCGCGGTCTGTTCAAAGCTTATTACCAGCCGGTCCGCTTTATCTGTCTGTTTTTCACCAATTCGGAAATCATCGTCGCAGACAGTGTGTTCGACAGCCGGACAGGCGACCTGAGCACCCATATCAAACGCCTGCCCGAAGCCAGTATTTCCAGCCTGCAGACAACCAGTTCAGAAACGCGCCATTCCATTCCGGCAGACCGGCTGCGCGACTGGCTGGACCAGCACCAGTTCACACCGGACGAGGAAAAATCCATCGCGGTCGCGCTTGAGCGACACGAAAAAGCGCTGAAATCTGCCCGTGGTCGACACAAGCAAAAGCCGGACTCGCCTTATGTCCTGCTGCGCAAGGCAAAATACCTGCTGCTCAATCGCACAAAAGGCAAAGCCCTCACCTTGCCGATGAGTTTCAGCTTTGAGCTTGTGCGCGGCAAAGGCATGAAACTGCGTCCGCCAGAGAACACGCCTTTCCCGCTGGCTGCCCATGCACAGGCAGAACGCAACACACCGCCGGAAACACTCAGCCAGCCCTTGCGAGAGCGTGTTTCCTATCTTGAGTATCGCACACGCTGGACGCTGGTTGCCGATCTCGTCACCGCGCTTCTCGCCGCTGGCATCTGCATGGCGGTTTTGTCCGTCGTGAGCGAAGCCCCTGTCCGGACCTTTGTGTCTGGCGAGTTCAATGATGTGCAGGTTGAACGCAATGGCATTCCCGGCCCGCGCACACCGAAGAAACAGACCCCCAAGCCGCAATCGACACATACCGCCTTGCCAGCGGATGATGCAAAACTCGTCTGTCTGAAACTTGCCACCACGCTGAAGGAAGACCCGAGCTGGAAAAGCCGCAGCCTGACAACGCTCAAGCCCGGTCAATCGGCCTATCTGGTGGATGTCTTTGGCGGTCCGCAATTGCCAAACGGCTGGTCAAAAATAGAAATCCGGTCTGAGGCAAACTCTCAGACCGGATATGTCACAAGCAGCGTATTGCAGGACCCGATCGCAATCGGGTCTCTGACATGTTCGGAACGACCGGACTAAAGGCTCGGACGCTCTTCCGGTGTCGGCGTGATTTCCCAGCCACGGATCAGAGACTCAGCCACCT
This sequence comes from uncultured Ponticaulis sp., assembly GCA_963678615.1. GTDB lineage: Bacteria > Pseudomonadota > Alphaproteobacteria > Caulobacterales > Hyphomonadaceae > Ponticaulis. The sequence goes on along the minus strand of OY782947.1, from coordinate 3,255,723 downwards.
GACTTGCATCAAGCGCTGCCTGAGTGGTCGGGTATTTGTCCATGATCGGCGTCTGACTGCGCAGGCATTCGCGAACCTTCGGATCGCGCGTGATAATGCCTGCCAGCGGCGGCCGGAAGCCAAGGAATGTGTGACACGCTTTTGCGATCGCCTCATAGGTCTGACGTCCGCGCTGACGGTTGTCAGCCTGGTTGATCAGAACAATCGGGTGAACCGCCGGCGCGTAGCCTTTCAGCACCTTGATGAAGGCATAAGCATCCGTCATTGAGGCCGGATCGTCCGTGACGACGACGAGGGCACGGTCAGCCGCTCTCGCCAGACGCATGACATTGGCTTCAATGCCCGCCGCGAGGTCTAGCAGGACGTGATCATACTGCAGCGCGAGCGCTGTCAGGCCTGCCGCCAGTCGGGCGACTTCCTCATGGGGAAGCTCGGCAAGCGCACCGGAACCAGAGCGGCCCGGCAGTACATCAAATCCGCCATTTGCGACCCCGCCGGAAACCGGCGTAACCGCATCCTCAAGTTCAACCCAGCCCGCCATAACAGCAACAAGGTCGGTTTGCGGGGCAATGCCCAGATGGACGTCCACATTGGCCAGACCAAGGTCGCCATCTACGAGCAAAGTGCGTCGTCCTGCTTTCGCAAGCGCACCAGCCAGAGCCGTCGAGACGAAGGATTTGCCCACGCCCCCCTTACCTGAGGCAACCGCAATAACAGAGGCTGGTTGCACCCGTGGCTGAGCGCTTATTTTATCTTTTTGTCGCTTAAAAATGATAGCCATTACGCGGCTCCTTTCAGGAGTTCAGCACCCGGAGCTTCTTCGAGCAGAATACGGGCCAGCCTGTTAGGTGTGGCGGGAATGAGCCCCCCGCCAATGAAGGGCGTTAGAGCAAGATGAGATATATTCATTTTGCCGCTGGCGATGGCGAATAAGACGCCGCCTCGCCGCCTGACAACGTCAAGCTTAGTCACGATACACCTTTTAATTCCAAGATCGGCATAAGCCCGGACACTCTCTTCGAGGTCGAGTGGATGGCCTTCCGCCGACAGAACCAGAACCGGTTCAATATTTGTCAGATGAATGAGGTCTTTGAGCCTCTGCAGGTCTTCAGGGTCCAGCGGGTTAATCGCTGGTGTGTCGACCACGACTGAGGTTCCCTTTTCCCGGTGTTCGGCCACCGAGGCAATAAGATCCTCCGGATCATAATGGTTTTCCACATTGTTTCCGACCTGTTGCAGATATGCCGACAGCTGATGCCCACCGGCCGTCGCATCGAAGTCGCCAACGATTGGAACAGCGTTCGCGCCTGCTGCACAGGCACGGCGAATGAGCTTGGCCGCGGTCGAGGTCTTTCCAGACCCTGGCGGCCCGACCAGCATGATCGGCTCATGCAGAGACGGCTGAACCGGTGCGAACCCGATTGCACCTTCCAGTGCAGACGAGAACCCGGCAGCCGGATCGGTTGGCGCACCCGTCAGGCGAGACCCGCTGGATGCGATCATTTCGGCAAAGCCTTCCGGCGCGCCATGCCAGGTCAGAACGTCTTTCAGACGATCACGATACTTGTTGACCTGTAATTGCGGTGCCTGCGTCGGCTTGGTTGCGAAGTTCGGCGCGACGACTGAGGTTGGCCGTTCAACAGCGGCACGAACCTCATAACAATCGTCGTTTTCATGTTCAGACAGTATAACAGCGTCTGTGCCCATCTCCTGATAGATGAGCGCCAAAACCTCTTCCCGGTTGGAGGCCGAGTAGAGCTTCATTCTCATGGGCAGACCCTCCTCATAAACTCTACTCCCTTAAACAGTTCCAGCGGCTTGAAGGCGCGCTTTCGGATGAACTTCATTCTGCGACATGACAGGCGTTTTCGGACGGAACCGGTCGATCAGAGAATGGACGAATGGGCGAATACCGGAACTGGTAAGCAGAACCGGGGTCACCCCTTTTTGGGCCGCTGAATCAAAGGCGCGTTTCACGTCGCCTGCGAAAGCGTGCAGTTTGGATGGCTCAAGTGCGAGCTGGCGATTGGCGCCCTGACCCACAATCGCATTGGCGAAGGCTTCTTCCCAACCCGGGGTCAATGTGATCACCGGCAATTGGCCATGGTCATCGGAATGGGCAAAGCACAGCTGGCGCGCCAGACGCGAGCGAACATGCTCTGTAATCGACACCAGATCGGACGGCACCGCGCTTGCCTCAGCAATGCCTTCCAGAATGGTCGGCAGATCGCGGATAGAGACCTGCTCTGACAACAGGTTCTGCAAGATACGCTGAATCCCAGAAAAGCTGATCTGATTAGGCACGATATCGTCCAGCAAGGCTTTTTGTTGTGCCGGCAAATCTTCCAGAAGCGATTTCACGGCGGCGAATGATAAGAGTTCCGCCATATTTTCCTTAACAATTTCCGTAAAATGCGTCGTAAGTACGGTTGCCGGGTCGACGACCGTGTATCCGGAAACAGCCGCTTTTTCCTTGCTGGCTTCGTCCACCCAGATCGCTGGAAGCCCGAAAACAGGCTCATTTACGCGCTCACCATGGATTGGCGCACCGCTACCCATGGCATCCATCGCCAGATGGTGACCAATCTTCAGACGGCCTTCGCCAGCCACCAACTCCTTAACGCAGATATGGTAATTGTCAGATCCAAGCTCGAGATTGTCGACGATTCGCACGGACGGCGCGACGAAGCCATAATCCGACGCAATCTGGCGACGAACGGCTTTGACCTGATCGGTCAGTTTCCGGCCCTTGGTCTCATTGATCAGAGGTACGAGGCCGAAACCAAGCTCAATCTTAAGCTCATCAACCTGCAGTGATTCTGAAATCGGCGGCTCTTTCGGTTCAGACGATGCCGCAGCTTCTTTTCTCGCCACAGCTTCTTTCTCAATGCGCTCAGCCGTTTCCTTATCCCGGGTCAGCTTCCAGGCCAGATATCCGAGACCGCTCGCGAGCAAAGTGAACGGAATGAACGGCATGCCCGGCAGGATACCCGCAAAGAACGCACATCCGGCAACCATATAGAGGCCGAGTGGATTGCTCATCAGCTGTTTGCCGAGCGCTTTATCAGCCGCGCCATCAAGGCCGGCTTTCGACACCAGAAGACCCGCAGCAATCGAGATGATCAGAGCTGGAATCTGAGAGACCAGACCGTCACCAATGGTGAGACGCGTATAGGTTTCGGCTGCGCTTTCGAACGGCAGTCCTTCCTGCGCGACACCAATCACCATGCCGCCAATAATGTTGATCGCCGTAATCAGAAGACCGGCAACTGCGTCACCGCGAACGAATTTCGACGCACCGTCCATGGCACCGAAGAAATTGCTCTCGCCTTCGACTTCCTTACGGCGGTCCTTGGCTTCCTGCTCATTGATAAGGCCAGCTGACAAATCGGCGTCAATTGCCATCTGTTTGCCGGGCATCGCATCCAGTGTGAAGCGGGCCGCGACTTCTGCGATCCGGCCAGAACCTTTGGAGATAACGACAAAGTTCACGATGACCAGGATGATGAAGACAATCACACCGATAATGTAATTGCCGCCCATCACGAACGAGCCGAACGCCTTGATGACATCGCCCGCCGCGTCCGGTCCCTGCGCGCCCTTGCTCAGGATCAACCGTGTCGAAGCAAGGTTCAAACCCAGCCGTAACAGAGTTGCCAGCAGCAGAACCGCCGGAAAGGCAGAAAATTCCAGCGGCTTCTTGATGAACAGGGCTGTCATCAGAACCAGAACGGAAAACGTGATGGAAACCGCCAGCATCAGGTCGAGCAACAGGCTCGGCATTGGCATGATCAACATGATGATCAGTGCCAGCACACCAACGCCCAGTGCCACTTCACCCCGCATGCTGGACATGAAGACAGCCTGCAGGTCTATCCCGCCAATAACGAGACCGCCAGCGCGTGGGGTTTCAGATGAAGTCGTATCAGCCAAGGTCAGCTCTCAGTTCAGACTCAACCCGCTTCCCGGATTTCACCCGGTTGCGGCACGTCAACGCCAGCTTCGGAATAAGCTTTCAACTTGTTTCGAAGTGTACGGATGGAAATACCCAGAATGTTCGCAGCGTGTGTCCGGTTGCCGAAGCAATGGTCCAGCGTCTCAAGGATCAGACCTTGCTCAACGTCTGCAACCGTGCGGCCAACCAGCGTCTGCGTCACCGTTTGTGCAGATTGCGTCGCCGCATCCACAACAGGGTTTCCGGTCGGCGCGAGGCTTGTCATCGGCTCGGCGACCGGGGCAAATCCATCTGGCTGGCGGATCGCATCCGGGCCGATTTCATCGCCAGCGGACAACAGAACCGCACGGTGCATGGCGTTTTCCAGTTCACGCACATTGCCCGGCCAGTTATGCGCCTTGATCCGCTCTTTGGCAGCGCCTGAAAGGAATTTCGACTTAAAGCCATTCGCCAGAGAATATTTCTCGACGAAATGCTCAGCCATTTTCACCGCATCACCCGCACGCTCACGAAGCGGCGGAATGTTCAGGTTCACAACGTTCAAACGATAGAGAAGGTCTTCCCGGAAGACGCCTTCTTTCACGGCTTTCACAAGGTCACGGTTAGACGTTGCCAGAATACGGATATTCACCTTGATCGGCTTGGACCCGCCAACCCGGTCAATTTCGCGTTCCTGGATCGCGCGCAGAAGCTTAGCCTGAAGCCGCGCATCCATTTCCGAGATCTCGTCCAGCAGCAATGTGCCACCATCGGCTTCTTCGAATTTACCGATGCGACGGCTGACAGCGCCTGTAAACGCGCCCTTTTCGTGACCAAAAAGCTCTGATTCCAGAAGGTTTTCAGGGATCGCCGCACAGTTCACCGAAATGAACGGCGCATTCGCACGACGTGACTTTTTGTGCACATAGCGCGCCATGACTTCTTTACCGACACCGCTTTCGCCGGTGATCAGAACGCTGGCTTCACTGGCTGCGATCTGATCGGCAAGTTCCACAACGCGCGTCATGGCCGGTTCAGCGGCGATCATCGGACGATCATCATCGGCCACTGCCTGCAGAACCGCTGCAATCATATCCGGGTCTGGCGGCAGAGGAATGAACTCACGCGCACCGGCACGGATCGCTGCGGCCGCACCGCGCGCATCGGCCTCGACACCGCACGCCACGACAGGCACCACAATCCGCTCTTCATCGAGCGCATTTGTCAGACGCTCCAGATCCAGACGGAACTCCGCCATGATCAGGTCCGCACCACGGCCAGCGCGAAGCGCCGACAAGGCCTGATCAATTGTTTCGAAATGAGTGACCTTTGCGCCTCGCTCGAATGCGATGCGAGACGCGACCGATAGCTGGCCCCCCAGATTCCCGATCATCATTACCCGCACGGCGAGGCTCCTTTCACTTTACGCAATTGTTTTGAAATTCGGACAGCGGTCATTAGCTTACGCCCTCCCCGTCCTTGATGATTTCCGTCATGGTCACGCCCAGACGATCGTCGACGATCACGATCTCACCACGTGCCACAAGGCGGTTGTTTACATAGATATCGATGGCCTCACCGACGCGGCGGTCGAGTTCCATGACAGAGCCCGGCCCAAGTCGCAGCAAGTCCTGCACTTCCATCATCGTCCGCCCGAGCACCGCCTGAATATTGACCGGAACGTCAAACACCGGCGCGAGGTCAGCAGCAGCCTTCGGATTTTCACCTGACGATTTTCTCACAGGTGAACTGCCTTCGCTCTCGAAGTCAGGGAGATTCATTGGCTCGTCATTACTCACTACACATCTCTTTTCGTTCCTCAGGCAACATCACTGAACAGGTCCCCCTGCTCTTCGACGGGTTGTTGCAAATGATCAGACAGAAGCGCTTCAATCCGTTCGGCGAGCTCTTCTGGGTTGTGGGAAAAGCCGCCGCTATCCCAGCTGACTTTCCAGCTGCCCGGCGCTGCACTGGCATCCGGCGCAACACGCAATTCGGTGTCAGCTGGCAGTTGCGGCATAATCGCGGCTTCAATTCGTTCGGCAATATCCGGGTGCACAGACAGAATCAGCCGCGCGCCTTCCGGTAAATGCGACAGCATATGCGACAGGCAGTCTTTGACGGCTTCTTCGGGCACATGATCCAGCGCTGCGCCGGCAATCTTGCGGGCCGTCAGAATAGCAAGCTCAGCCGCTTCCTTGCGCATTTGCTCCGCCAGATTTCGGGCAAACGGCAAAACCGGCTTCAGATGCGCAACAATCGCTTCGGCGGTCGCAGCAATCCGGCGTTCTGTTTCGGCCTCAACCGACTGCACACCTTGCTGATAGGCATTGGCGCAGGCGGCATCGACTTCGTCCTGACGATAGCGTTTGTACGACGCCATATTATCGCGAACGACCTGACCTTTATCGCCAAACTCGGTATCGAAGCTGAAAGCTTCCGGCTTAATAGATGAGCTCATCATCGCCTCCACCTTCTGCCATCATGATTTCACCGCGCGCCGCGAGGTCTTTCGCAATGAAGACCATTTCGGTTTGCGCCTGATCAACGTCTTTCAGACGAACCGGACCCATAGCCGCCATGTCATCCTTCATAAGCTTCGCAGCCCGCTCAGACATGTTGGACAGGAACATATCGCGCAGATCATCAGAGGCACCTTTCAGGGCCAGACCCAGCTTGTCTTTATCGACACTGCGCAGCAGCGTCTGAACACCACCCGGATCGAGCTTGGACAGGTCTTCAAAGACGAACATCAGCGCCCGGATACGGTCGGCGCTGTCGCGGTTGCGTTCTTCAAGGTTTGACAGGAACCGGCCTTCGGTCTGACGGTCAAAGCTGTTGAAGATTTCTGCCATCATCTCATGGCTGTCTCGCTTGGAGGTCCGCGCCAGGTTGGACATGAATTCGGAGCGCAGCGTCAGTTCGATCTTGTCGAGGATTTCGCGCTGAACCGGCTCCATGCGCAGCATGCGCTGCACGCACTCAATCGCAAAGTCATCCGGCAGGGCTGCCAGCACCCGCGCAGCATGATCTGTTTTGACTTTCGACAGGACAACAGCCACGGTCTGCGGGTATTCATTCTTCAGATAGTTCGCCAGAACGACTTCGTTCACATTGCCGAGCTTGTCCCACATGGTCCGACCTGCCGGACCACGGATTTCTTCCATCAACGCATCAACTTTTTCATGCGGCAGGAAGTGCATGAGCAGTTTCTGGGTCTGCTCATATGTCCCCATCAATGTGCCCTGACCGCTCATGCGGGACACAAAATCGCTGATCAGCGCTTCCACAATCTCTGCATCAACGGCGCCAAGACCCGACATGGCGTGTGAGACTTCACGAATTTCATCTTCGCCGAGCTTGTCCCAGACCGGGCCCATATCCTCACCCAGCGCCATCAGAATGATCGCAGCTTTCTCTGCGCCATTCAGCGTAGCGAGCTTTTGTTTCGCCTTCAGGGACGGACCGCTGGACATTGACGCTGGAACTGGCGCTTCGCTCATCCTGCAAGCCCCTGTTCACCCTCATTCATCCATGTTCGAAGAATCGAGACCGATTCGTCCGGATGGCTTTCAATGAGATCTGCAATTTTCTTCATGGAGGAGGCTTTCACCTGACCGGTGACGTTCGCCACATCAATGGTTTTCTCAAGATCATTCGCCGCAGAGCGCGCTTCACCAACGGATGCATTCTCAAGAAGCGCGCGCTGATTTCCTGCCAGCGCACCAAGCCCGTCATCTTTGTCAGACGGTTTGGCCGGGTTCAGAAGACCCGCCACAAGCGGACGCAGCACAAAGAAGATCAGCGCAAGACCACCAATCAACAGAGCGATCAGCTCAACGCCGCGCATGATATCGCTCTGCGTGAATCCGAGCAGAGAGCTGGACGCTGCCGTACCAAGATCAAGCTGTTGCTGAGCAAAGCGGATATTCACGACTTCCAATACGTCGCCGCGCTGTTCGCTGAACCCGACCGCCGATCGCACCAGAGCGGTCAACTGTGCCATTTCTTCAGGGGTGCGCGCCTGATAGGTTGGCGGCGCATTTTCGCCCGGCGCAGCAAATTGCGGTGCGTGGTCAATCGCAACGGCGATCGACAGGCGGTTAATCTTACCGCCCTCAATGACTTCAGTCTCGAGCGTTTTTGAGACCTCATAGTTCACATATTCTTCGGTGCGCGCCTTGTTCATGTCTTCAGTCGGACCGTCCGCAGCCCCGGCACCGTTCGGATCAGGCAGGTTTTCCTTGACCGTTACGCCGCCGTCCTGACGACCCCGAATGCTTTCATTGCTGGTCTCTTCAATCGTCTTGGTCGACAGAACAACGCGGCCATCCGGATCATACAGTTCAGAGGAACGGGTCTTGCGGTTGAAGTCGACCGCCGCGCTGATCTGTACGCGGGCTGCACCTGCACCAACCACCGGCTCCAGCTGAGCGAGCACTTTCTGGCGGAGTTCTTCTTCAATCTGTGCGCGGCGTTCATCCGGGGACAAGCCGCCCGCCATGCCATTCTGGTCATTCGCCGCAGCCGCCAGCAGACGGCCCTGCGAATCGAGAATGGTGACCTGGCCCGGCTCAAGGCCCGGAACCGCGCTCGCCGCCAGATTTCGAATCGCACGGATCTGGCCGCCATCAAGATGACGCCCCACCATATCAATCACGATAGAGGCTGTGGCTTTGTTCTCATCTTTCTCAAACAGACGACGTTCTGGCAGAACCAGATGCACACGGGCAGATTTGACATTATCAATGGAATTAATCGTCCGGGCGAGTTCGCCTTCCAGCGCGCGCAGACGGTTGACGTTCTGAATGAAGGTGGTCGCGCCGAGTGCGTCCTGCTTGTCGAACACTTCATAGCCGACAGAGCCCCGCGTCGGCAGGCCTTCGGCTGACAGCATCATGCGCGCATCGAGAACCGCGCCGCGATCTACAAAGATCGAAGAGCCGTCACCGCGCATTTCATATTTAATATTTGCCTGATCGAGCTTGCCGGCGATCTCAGACGCTTCAGCAAGTTGCAAGCCGGAATAGAGAAGGGCCTTCTGGGCACCACCTGTTCGCAGCATCACAGCCGCGAAAATGCCGCCCACGACGGCGAGAACGATCAGACCCGCTATGATTCGGGTCTGTCCGATCTTCATCACCGAGACACCAGATTTTTTGTCTTCGTCTGCCATTTCTGCCTAGTTGACCCGTTAAAAAAAACGTCACTAGGCAGGAATTTCCCACTTCAGCGTAAAAGAGGTTTTAACAAGTTGAGAAAACTTAAAAAAAAATCTGGTTATTTTTCAGGCCCGGTACTGCTGAACGCGCGTTACGCGCAAACCTTTTGAGCCGTGACGATCATAAAGGCGTTCCCAACCGGAATATTCTTCCTCGCTGAGATTGTATCGGTCACAGGCTTCTTTGAGGGAAAGAAGTCCGCCGCGGACGGCCGCCACGACTTCTGCTTTGCGACGGGTCACCCACCGTCGAATACCAGGTTCGGGTAAATCTTTAAGGGTGATCATACGGCCGTCTGGTCCCGGCACAGCATCACCTACTGTCTGTTCATGCACCATCACTTTGCCCTTCTTTGTGGCGTGTTGTTGATAATGGTTATTAAGACAGAACAGTTTTAAAGTGTTGCTGAATTCCTTTTGTCGGTTTGATGCAAACTTTATGGAAATCTTTAGCTATAAAAACGGCCTGCGTTTCGCAAAAAACCTTAAAAAAGAACCCGCTTCGCTTAACGAAACGGGTTCAGCTCAGAAATTAGCGTTAAAATCAGCGTTTCAGACGGATCAATTCGTCCAGCATTTCGTCCGCTGTGGTGATAATTTTTGACGAAGCGGAATAAGCCCGCTGTGTCGTGATCAGGTTTGTGAACTCTTCGGCGAGATCCACGGTCGACGCTTCGAGTGCCTGTGACCGGAATGTGCCCGCACCAGACTCGCCCGCCGCTGACAGGATCAGCGCGCCCGCATCTGGTGACGCTGTATAGGCACCGCCCTCCGCTGACGTCAGACCGGAATAGTTCGAGAAGGTTGCCAGTGGCAATTGATAGACCCGACGTGACATGCCGTTCGTGAAGAGCGCATTCACATAGCCTTCTTCATCAATCTCGACCGTCGACAGAACACCATAGGCCAGACCGTCGACAACAGACTGGTCCGCCTCAGATGGCGAATCATATTGTGTCAGAGCGCCTGTTGCTGCTCCACCGGCAAAATCGAGCGTCAGAGTTTGCGCATCCAGACCCGCGCCTGCTGCCCAGCCGACATTCGGTGCAGTTGCAACCGTATCAGATCCACCAATCGTGATGGAGGATGGCAGCGTTGTGTTCGTCATATCCAGCTGACCAGAGGCTGTGAACGAAACTGTACCAGACGCAAGAAGACCGTCCGGCAAACCTGATGCCTGCATATCGCTGGCCGGAATGACGTGCACTTCTGCATACCATTCATTTGGTGTCGGTGATTTCAGGAACGACATGGCAACCGTTTTGATCCCGCCGAGCGAGTCATAAATCTGAACCGTTGTCTGGAAATCCGGTGTGAAGTCACCAGACGCCATGCTGAGGTTCGGGTTGGCTGTCAGATCATAAGTCGAGGCTGCAGCGCTCACTTCTTCAGCGGCATCGAGATTCGCAGAGAAAGAGATGTTCTCTGTCGCCTGGGCCGCACCGCTAATGCCTGTAATCTGAACTGGCCTCAGAGCACCAAGATCAGACGGACCCGCTGTCACTGAACCGTCGTCAGCGACCGGCCAGCCATAAAGGAACAGACCAGCAGTGTTTTTCAGAAAACCGTCCGCGTCAGGTGCGAACTGACCTGCGCGTGTGAAGTAATAATCGTCCGCCGCTGTCGCATCAGCTGCTTTCGCACGCGTAACAAACATGCCTTCACCAGAAATGGCGAGGTGCGTGGTCAGCTGGCTGTTGCCGAGAGCACCTTGCTCACCGACTTCCTGAGTCTGACCGGCAAGAACACCACCTGCGTTATAACTGGTGTAAGCGTTCTGACCCACGAGCAGGGCCGTGAAGTCATTTCGGATACGCTTAAAGCCAACAGTGTTTGCGTTCGCGATGTTATCGGACGTTGCAGCAAGGGCAGACGCGTTCGCGCGCAAACCGGACGTGCCGGCCAGAAGTGCCGTATGGATACTCATTAAAAGGTTCTCCTTGAAGGATCATCACCACATTGTTTTGTTGGATCGACCTTTCTCGGCCTGGTGCGCCTTTGGCGCGGACAATCCTTTTGATCGTCCCTTCTTATTTCTTCGGCGTTATCAGTTCGCCGACATTAATCTCAGAATGGATGAGAAGTAGAAAACGCCCGCATCTGTTGCCAGGGCTGCTGAGCCCGACGACAGATCAATACCTGACACTTTTGTGCGCAGGGTCGGCGCGACACTGACCTCCTGATCATTGCCGTCAGTTGCCCCGATCAGCAGACTGTATGTGCCATCTTCCAGAACGGTACCATTTTCCAGCGTTCCATCCCATGAGAATTCGTTCTTGCCGATGGTCGGTGCGTCCACTGTTTCGGAATAAACAATCGCGCCTGCATCATCCTTAATAGAGATAGTGACGCTCTTAACGCCTTCCGGCAGGTCATAGAGCCAGTCAATGCCGTTTTCGGAGAGTTCGCCGGTTGCCGAATAAACTTCAACAGTCTGACCAAGATAACCAGACATGCTTGCCGCCGTCGAACTTGCCGTGATCGCGATCAGATTCGAGAGCGCCGTATTCGTCTCAATCTGTTGCTCAACGCCAGAGAACTGAACCAGCTGGTTTGTAAACTCGGTCGAGTCGACCGGCGCCAGCGGGTCCTGATTCTGCAGCTGGGCTGTCAGAAGAGTCAGGAAGGTATCGAAATTGTTTGTCAGCGACGCTCTTGAATTTGCGGCGCTGTTTTGCAGATTCATTGCTGCTGATACTGCATCAACCATGGGAGCCTTCCTTAAGCAGTCACGTCCAGGCGACGCCGGGACCATGCTTCAATTACTGGGACAACGGATGTGTCATCTCCGGCTTCTGCCAGGGAGGGCCCGTCTGTTGTGTCCAGACTATTGCCCGTGTCAGCGAATTCATCGCTGTAAGCTCCGGAAAAGCCGGAACCATTTTTCTGATCAATCTCAACCCGTACGCCGCCTTCCGCCAATGTCAGGCCAGCCTGGGTCAAAGCATTCTCAAGTGTTTTTGCGCCGCGCATCAGCGCGTCAGCAACGGCCGGGTCGCGCGCTGCGATCACCGCCATGATTTTACCGTCGCGGCCAACTTCTACCCGAACATCGACCTTGCCGAGTTCTGGCGGGTCCAGACGAATCTCAAAGGTTGAGGTCTTGCCGTTAAAGCGTTCCAGAAACTGCTCACTCACCCGCGAGACAACGGCTACCATATGAGAGCTGCTGAGCGCACGTGTTGCCGCGTGCTGAGACATTTCTGTTGGCTTCGCATCAGCTTTCAGATTCAGCGCCGCATCAAGCTCAGCTGACAGCGCGCTATCATCACCCATCAGGGCCGCATCGCCATCGACGATAAGCGACAAATCTGCTGGCGCGGTGCCCGCCTGCATCATGGCAGTCAGCTTTGTATCTGCCTGACCGGTTGGTATCACCTTCACCAGATCCGACACATTGGTTTGAGTGGTCGCAATGCCCGCATCTGTCAGAAGAGACGTCAGAGAGGATTTCCCGTCAGCCTGACCTGCAATGCCGGATGCTTTCGCTATCGCCGGAATGCGAAGACCGGTTTGTGCTTCTGCGCTGTTGCCCAGCGTATCAACCAGCCCCGGAACTGTCAGATCGGTCTGCGCAGTAAGACGTGTGTCGGTCCCGGTCGGCGCGCCACCTTGCGCATTACCAGTCACGCCAAGACCAGAGAAAATCGCCGCAAGTTGCGGGTTCTGTATCAGCATCAGTTCAATCAGACCTGCGGGCACAACATCGCTGTTCCCTTCACTGGCAGCTTCGCCAGTTGATGTCTTTTTCGCCGCGGTCTCAGGTGTCGCAGACCCGTCTGTTGGCGTTTGAGTCGACGCTTGAGCGTCGGAGAGCTGTCGCTGCAGTCCTGGCAACATAAACTTGCCGCCCGGACGCTGTGACGGGTCGAGCAGAGCAAGGCCATTCGTAACGAGACCAGCAAAAATCCCAGCATCGCCTTTAACGGTGCCGGACCCCTGATCCGTTAAAGCCTTTCCGGCAATTATATCGGTAACTCCGATTTGCATCCATCACTCCACTCACGCCCAAATCTCGGCGTCCCAACCAACCAGCAAACGCGGGACCAGAATAGTTTCCAGCGCGTTTACCTTTTTTCTTATTTAAAAACAGTGATCTATAAATATTGAGAAAGTGTTCCAATGCGTTGGCAAAGCGTGTCGTATCGTTTTTGCCGGGCCAGCTCGGCAAATCATGCCTGTGTATAAAGTTCCGATCTGTTTCTGCCTACTTGCCAGTATCTGAGAGATTACTTTCTCCCGGAAACACTTCGGAAAGCTCTGCTTAATTATTTTTTGTTTTTATTGGTGATTATTAAGAATGCGCGCGAACCGATCTGGACGAGTTCTCGCCAAAACGCAGGGTAATGGAACAATCACATGAGTGTTTCCAATATTATGAATAACGGACTGAGCGCTTTAACAGCGAACCAGTCAGCCCTGCGTACAACATCCAACAATATCGCGAACGTTAATACAGAAGGTTATGTGCGTCAGGACACGCAAATGACCTCTGTCTCACTTGGCGGAGTGGCCTCCGGTGTAAAAGCCGTTGTCGAACGGGCCGCCGACAAGTTTCTGGCAGCAACACATATGCTGTCCATTTCCAGCGCGGCTCAATATAAAGCGGCTGCAGGGCTGATGGACCGGGGGCAGGCCGCACTCGGAGACCCGACCAGCAGCACCTCTTTATTCTCCGGTCTCGACTCTATTATGGCCAAGGCCGCATCGCTTGCGAATGATCCGTCCTCGGCGCTGCGCCGCAATGATCTGGTATCCTCGATTGAGGCAACCTTTGAAGATATTCAGACAGGCTATGCCACAATTGATGGTCTTCGCAACGAAGCCAACACAAAGCTTGGCAGCGCAATGGAGTCTGCCAATCTGATCATGGAGAACATTGCCTCCCTGAACGCTGAGATTCAGAAGACGAAAATCAGCGGCGGTGACGCGAGCGGCCTTGAAAATGAACAGGACCAGCTCATGAACCAGCTGGCGGAAGTCATCGACTTCAAGATCGTTGAGAAGGATCTGGGCGGCGTTGAGCTGCGCACAACAAGCGGCATGCTGCTCGTTAGTCGCGAAGCTGCCAAACTGACTTTCTCAGACAATAGCGACGGCGCTCGTTATGCCGGGATTTCCATCATGCCGCCGGGCGCAGACAGCGCTGTTGATATTACGCGGCAAATTCAGGGCGGCGAACTTCGCGGACTTCTGAATGCCCGCGATTCTGATCTGCCAGAAATGAGCTACGCTCTGGGTGAGCTGGCCGCTGGCCTTGCAGAATCCCTCAATATGGCCGCAAACGAGGGCACATCCTCGCCTGCGCCAACTGCACTGGAAGGCAAGAATACCGGGCTTCTGGCGACAGATTCGCTGAACTTCACAGGTTCTGCGGTCTTCGCTGTCGTCGATTCCAGCGGCACAACAATCGACTCGGTCACGATTGATTTTGATGCTGGCACAGCAACAAATGCGTCTGGCGCTGTCACCGGCATCGGCTCAACGGTTGGCAGTTTTGCCACCGCACTGAACGCAAGCTTTGGTGGCTCAGCCACCGTCGACTTCAGCGCCGGAGTCATGTCTTTCTCTGCGACCGGCACAAATGGTGTCGCGATTGCGCAAGACCCGACCAACCCATCTGACCGGGCTGGCAAAGGTGTATCAGCCTTTTTCGGCATGAACGACATTGTGACGTCTTTTGCGCCGTCAACCTATTCAACCGGATTGCAAGCGAGCGACGCTCACGGCTTTACCTCCGGGTCGATCACCTTTGGCGTGCGTGATGGCAATGGCGACCTGATGGAGACGATCTCCTTCACGCCAACACCAGGCGGCACGATGGCTGATCTGGTCAATGATCTGAATGCCAGCAATGCCCTTGGCTATTACGCAACCGCATCTCTTGGTGATGATGGTCGACTGGTTCTGACACCCCTCACCGGCACAAGCACCGGTGTTGTTGACGTTCTGAATGATGACACAACGCGCGGCGCGGCAGGCGTCAGCATGTCTCAAATGTTTGGTCTGGGCCTTGAAGTCCCATCCGAGCGGGCACGCTCTCTGTCGATCAGCCAGGATCTGGCTCTGAACGCCTCAAAGCTGCCAACGTCCATCTTTGATTATACCGCAACCGCCGCCGGGGATCTCGGCGTCGCGGCAGGCGACAATTCAGGTGCACTGGCACTGCAGGCCGCCATGTCGACAGGCGTCACCTATCACGACGTCACCGGCACTGCACTAACCTCGATGTCGGTCGCCGATATCGCGGCCGAGGTCGCCTCCGATGCCGGTACAAAAGCTGCCTATCTGGAAGGCCGCGCCAATGCAGCTCAGGCTCTGAAGTCAGAAGCGGAACTGCGCCGGTCTTCAGTCGAGGGCGTGAACCTCGACGAGGAAATGGTAAAAATGACCACTTATCAACAAAGTTATGCCGCGGCCTCCCGTCTGATTACAGCCGCGCGCGATATGTATGACACCCTGCTGAATATGATCTGAGGCTAGGAAACAATGACCCGTATTTCTTCTTCCATGCTCAATGCCAATGCCCTGCAGAATCTGCAGCGCGCGCAAACTGACATGTTCGAAGCGCAGCGCCAGACCTCTGCTCAGACCAAGGCGGACGACGTGAAAGGCTATGGCCGGGATGCCAAGTCTCTGGTCAGCCTTCAACGGATGCAGGCCAAAGGCGAAGCCTATCTGCAAACCGCAACCGAACTGAATACGCGCCTCAGCCTTCAGGATGCCCAGCTCGGACAGGCCGGCGATGTCATCGCCAATCTCAAGGAACAGCTGACCTCAGCCCTCGCACTCAATGATTTCAGCCAGGTCTCGCGGACATTGAACAGCGCGTTTTCAGATTTGAAATCGGCGTTCAACACCTCCCATAACGGCAATTACATGTTCTCTGGCACATTGTCAGAAACCCCGCCGATTCAGGCCGCCAGCCTCGACGAACTCGCTGCAAACCCACTTACAGATTCCATTCTTCAGGATGGCAAAGCCATTCAGGTGCGCATTGATGATTCCCGTCTGGTCGAAGCCGCTCCGCTCGCAAAAGACGCAGCGTCGGAAATCTTTGGCATTCTGCGCGATCTGAAGATTTTCAATGACGGTGCAACCGGTCCGTTTACGTCCAACCCAACCGAAGACGAAGAGAACGCTGTGAAAGCTGCGCTTGATGGGCTGTCGACCGCTTATGACAATATGCTCGCGGTTCAGGCGCAAAATGGTCAGGTCATGAATGAGACCGACACGATCATTTCTCGTCAGAAGTCTGAGAACGACCTGCTTGCCTCTCTGACAGGCGACATCACCGATGTTGACCTCGCGGAGGTCGCGCTACGCCTTAATCTGGCACAACTCCAATTCGAGGCGTCGGCGAATATCTTCAACCGCATCCAGAGCCTGTCTCTGGTTGATTATCTCCGTTAATTGACGACCGAAAACCGTTTACGGTCAAAGAACTGAAGCACTGCTTTCAGGTCCTGGCCGCGTTTCAGGATCACACCTTCAGCAGACAGAATCGAATACGCCCCCTGTTTGCGGGCTAGGGCTGGCTGTTTCTCAATCCGATAGACCGGCATTTCAGCGGCGCGTCGAAAGATCGAAAACACAGCCCTGTCCTTGTGCATGTTGATGGCATAGTCACGCCATTCACCGGCGGCGACCATACGGCCATAAACATTGAGGATTGTGTCGAGTTCCTTGCGCACAAAACAGACCGGCTCGTGACGGTGTTTGGCATGATGCTGGGTATTTGTTATCATGTGCATAGTGCTATTCTTTCCTCCCAGATACGAACAGCCTAGTGTTCAGAGCTCATTGTGACAATTATTTAACTCAGAACACAAGAATGCCTCAATTCAGACCCTTCCATGCCTATGATCGAACCCAATATCCTAAGGGTCAGGCAGCGGCACAGAACGTTCCAGACCCATCAGCCCCCCCAGCCCCCTGGGCGTATGTGAAGGCTGTCTGACGCCCTTACTTGTGAAATCATGAAACCTCCCAATAAGCGCGTTGCTACGGCAGCGCGCTTTTTGCTACACAGGGTTTGGCTGCGGACTGAAACCAAGGATCGAGCGTGACCCCAATCCTATCCGTCAGAAACCTGTCTCGCGCCTATGGTGGCAAACCGGCGCTGAAAGATGTCAGTTTCGACCTGCATACCGGCGAGATTGTCGGGTTGCTCGGTTTGAACGGTGCGGGCAAATCGACAGCGCTCTCCCTATTGTCCGGAAAGCTCCTGCCCGATGAGGGCGACATCCTGTTTCTGGAGCGCGATATCAGCGCCGTTCAGGACCTGCCCAATCTACTCGGCTTCATTCCGGAAGGCGCGCCCCTGTTCGAAGACCTCACCGTGCGCAGCCATCTGGAAACGCTGGCCGGTCTTTACGGATTATCCAAAACCGACCGCCGTGATGCCATCGAAAAGACCGAGCACGACTTTGAACTGACAGACGTCACACGCAAACAGATTTCCTCGCTCTCAAAAGGTTATAAACGACGCGTCGCACTGGCGGGCGCATTTCTGTGCCAGCCAAAACTGTTATTGCTGGATGAGCCGACAGATGGCCTCGACCCGGTTCAAAAGACCCGCATGCTGACTCTGTTGCGCCAGTCCCGATCTGAACGCACCATGCTGATCTCGACGCACAGCCTGTCAGATGTTGCCGAATTGTGTGACCGCATCCTTATCCTTGATCGCGGCGAACTGGTCTTTGACGGCAGTCATGATGCACTGGCTGATAAAGGCGGCAAGGCCGGCATTGAAGGCGCTTTCCACGCGCTTGTCAGCGAAGGGGCAGGCTGATGATGACTGCATTCATGGCCGTGCTGACGCGGGAATTGCGGGCCTATTTTTACTCCCCGCTCGCTTATGTCTTTCTGTCAGTTTACCTGCTCGTCTCTGGCCTTGCGACCTGGAATGTGTCGCGCTTTTTCGACACGGCAATTGCCAGCCTGTCACCCTTTTTCCAGTTTCAGCCCTGGCTGCTCGCCATCTTTATTCCGGCGATCGGCATGCGTCTCTGGAGTGAAGATTTTCGCGGCAAGACAGCTGATCTCTATTTCACATCTCAAAGGCCGCTCTGGCTGATCCATCTGGCGAAATTCACCGCAGGCCTGAGTGTGGTTCTGCTCGCCCTGATCGGTACGCTGCCCTATTGGCTGATCGTGAATTATCTCGGCTCACCCGATAACAACATCATCGCGTTCTCTTATCTGGCGCTGTTCCTGCTTGGCGGCGTGTTCATGCTGATCACGCTGGTCTTCTCCGCGCTCACCCAGCAGCAAGTCATCGCCTTTGTCCTGTCGACGGTCACCGCCTTTGCCTCCCTCACACTCGGCCTGCCAAATGTGTTTGGCCAGTTCTCAGGCCAGATTCCGGACAGCCTGGTCGCCTGGCTTCATAATCTGTCGCTGCTGGAAGCCTATTTCCGCGTTTTGCGGGGCGTTTGGACAGTCGCAGACCTGCTCTTCGTTCTGATGTCCGGCGCATTGCTCTTCAGCCTCGCCCTTGCCTTGCTGAATGCCAGACGCCGCACCGGTCAGGCCTTTGCGACCCCTTGGACGACCCTCACCTTCACTGCGCTCATTCTGTGTCTGCCAATCGCCCGGCAACATGTGCAGACCCTGACAGCGCCGCTGCGCGTGGATGTGACAGAGAACCATCTGAACACGCTCTCTCCGGCAGCGCGCGACCTCGTAAAGAATTTGAAAGAGCCGATTTATCTCGACCTTTATTACAATGAAGCCGTAGGCCGGGATTACCCGCAAATCCGGTCTCATGCCGAGCGCGTCAAAGCCTTACTTGATGCTTTTGTCCGCTCCTCCGGCGGCAAGCTGAAACTACGTTTGGTCGATCCGAAACCGTTTTCCGAAGCCGAAGACCGCGCCGTCACCCATGGCATTGATGCCATTTCCACTGAAGGCATAGACCCTTTATATTTCGGCCTGTCCGGTACCAATCTGGTCGATGACACTCAGACCATTTCCTATCTGAACCCGGAACTCGACAGCGCGCTGGAATTTGACATTGCCAGCCTGATCGCAAAGCTCGACAAGCCAGACCTGCCGCGTATCGCCATCCTCTCCGGTCTTGAAGCAATTGGCCCGCAAGGCGGCAATCAGAGCGCGATGCGCTTGCTCTCCACGCTCGATTCGGGTTTCCAGATCGACTGGCTGACCGGCGATTCCTATGCCATTGCGGACGATGTTGAAACGCTGATCATTGTGGCCCCGAAATCCCTGTCGGACTATACCGCCTATCAGATTGATCAGTTCCTGATGCGCAAAGGCCGGGTCATTCTCCTGTCAGACCCCGCCCCGCTGATTGGAAACGCCCCAGACATGCCAGAGGCGCTCGCCCGGCTGATCACTTCGTGGGGCGCAGAGATTTCAACCAATATTCTTGCCGATATGGAGATTGGCCTGCCTGTCACCACGCGCGGACTGTCCGGCGAGCGCATTGAACCTCAACCGCTCTATCCCGGCCCCGGCCCGGCCAATTTCAACGCCAACGACTTTCTCGTCTCTGGTCTGCAAAAGAAGATCTATTTTGGCGGTACAGGCTGGATCAAATCTCTGCCAGACATGCCGATAACGTCACATTCTCTGATCTCTTCAGGCAATGCCCCGGCCTATCTGACTCCTAACGCGCTGGAGGGAGGCGATCTCAGCCCGGCGGGCATTCGCAAAACCGCCAAACCGATTGGCGAAACGGTCGCCATCGCGTCCAGACTGTCCGGACGCTTCACCTCTCTCTTTCCTGAGGGCGCGCCGCAGCCAAAGCTGCCAGACGACCCGGTCTTACAACGGCTCGCGCAAGCCGAACTCATTGAGCGACCACATTTGAAAGACAGCGCCGTTCAGGGTGAAATCATTCTGATCGCTGACACAGACTTCCTGCTCGATGCTTTCTATGTCCATCCGCAAACCGGCCAGCCAATTGCCGGAAATGAAGACTTTGTCCTGTCCCTTCTGGACCAGTTTGCCGGTCGCCCGGAGCTTGCCGCTCTGCGCACCCGTCCCGTCGCGCGCCGGCCCATGACCCGCATTCTGGAGATGAGAGAGACCGCAGAGAAGAAATATCTGACCGCGCAAGATACGCTTGAACAGGAAATCTCCAAACTTCAGGGACAGATGAGCGGCCAGACCGACGAGATCGACCCGGCAGTTCGCGCCCAGTATCTGAACGCCAGAGAACAATTGCGCGATTTGCAAAAATCCTTCCGCGCGCAAATCACCGGCCTTGAAAGCTGGCTGCGCGCGCTGACCATCTGGTTCCCGGTCGCGCTCTCCATTCTGGCCGGATTTCTGGTTCACTTCACCGGAAGGCGCGCCTCATGAAGATCTCGGACGCTCGCAAAGCAGACAAGAAACACGCGCTCATCGCACTTGCCGTGTTCATCGGCCTCATCGCTCTATCGCTTGTGATCAAAACCAGTCTGGGTGTTGGAAAAGACCAGCGCATTGTCTCAAATGAACGTGCCTTTCCGGGGCTCGGCGTCACGCCAAAGCAAATTCACATCACGACGAATGAGACAGACTACACGCTCAGCTTTGATGGAGATCATTGGATCGTTCCAGGCAAGGCAGGCTTTCCTGTCGATATGGTCAAAATGGTTCAGTTGTTAAACGCGCTGCAAACCGCCAGATTTACCGACGCCAGAACCTCACTTGAAAGTCGTCATGACGATCTGGGGCTCGGAAACCCGACCCTTGGCGGCAATGGCGCCATGATCGAAATCCCTGGCACAAATATCCGCCCCGTCATTATTGGCCGCCGCAATCAAATTGATTATGGCCGCAGATCCAATGAGAATAAGAGCTGGGTTCTGGATACCGCCTTTCCCGCCCTGCACAGCCCAGATTGGTGGCTCGATCTGTCTTTGATCGGCCTGCCAGGCGAAAAGCCGGTTTCAAAAGTTGAGATCCGTCAACCGCCCAAAGCCGCAGCCTATGTCATTCGCCCCGGCGCAGGCGAGGTTTCGGGTGGGGACCGCTTTCTGGTGCAGGCCTCTGCCGACCTGAAACTGGAAGACGTTGCACCATACGTGCCCGAAACTATGCAGGTTTATGCGACCCACAAAGTCTATTTCACAGACCAGAGTGACCTTGAAATCGGGCTGATCCTGTTGGATGGGAAAATCTGGGCGCGTCTTTCCGGAACAGCGCTTAAGCGGCCTGATCTTGCAGACGCCCGCATCTTCAAGCTCGACCCGCTCTCTGCGAGCGAGTTGTTACCGTAAGGCGCGGACTAGCCTTCAGATTTTGGGGGCGTCGGCACTTTGGCAAAACCGAGAATCTCGCCGGACACGTCTTCCTGAATGATCACCACACAGGCTTCATCGCGGCAGGTAAAGTCCAGCACTTCGCTGGTATCGCCGCTCCAGGTGCCAACCGGTGTCATGCTCGTCACCATATTCACATGAGACAGCATTTTATGCTTGTTAAAGCCTTTATCCGGAACAACTGCCGTAATGCCTGGTAAATACCCCACCAGAATGACGGAAGCATCCAGCGCAGAGTCACCCGCCGTTATTTTCACTGAACTCAGATCAACTTTGAAATTCACGGCTGTGCCATGAGGCGTCATGGCATGTTCAACTGTCGTTTTGAATTTCTCGGTCGACAACTTTCCGGACGACTGAACACAGCCGTCGATTACAGTTTGCGGCGTATAAGGTCCGCGCAAATTAAATCGATCAGCATAAGCACGCTGGCGCTTATTAAATTCCGGCTGCGCAAAGGAATCCTTCCAGCCAAGATAATCCCAATAGGACACTGACCAGGTCAGCGGGAAAATCTCCATGGACTTGGATAATTCGATCAGTTTCTCATTGGCTGCCGGACAAGCCGGACAGTTCTGGCTGGTGAACAGCTCGACAAGAATTGGTTCCTTTGCCTTTGGCGTGGCCGACGCAGGCACAGAAAACGCCAACGCGCCTGCTGTACAACAACAGGCGACGCAGGACGAAACGCGAAACGGTTCACATTTAGATGTCATGAGAGTGACATAACAATTCCGGCGTCACGCTGCGAATCACTTGGATGTTATCGCTGCGTGACGACCCTTTATGGGTGAATTTACGCCGCATTCCGCGCGAGATTGCGCAGAACATAGTGCAGAATGCCGCCATTCTTGAAGTATTCGAGCTCGTTTTCTGTATCGATACGCAGAAGCGCTTTCACAATCTTCGTTTCACCGTTCGGAAAATCGATTTTCACATCGACATCCTGACGCGGTGTGACAGAGGCCACATTCTCGATTGTCACGATCTCATTGCCGGTCATGCCGAGGTCTTTCCAGCCAGACCCTTCCGGCAATTGCAGAGGCAGAACGCCCATGCCGATCAGGTTCGACCGGTGGATCCGCTCAAAGCTGTCAGCCAGAACCGCGCGCACACCCAGAAGGTTTGTGCCTTTGGCCGCCCAGTCACGAGATGACCCGGTGCCGTATTGCTCGCCCGCAAAGATCACGAGTTCCTTGCCAGCCGCCTTATACTTCATCGCCGCATCATAGATCGGCATGACTTTGCCTTCCGGCCAATGCTTGGTGACGCCGCCTTCCGTGCCCGGAACCATCTGGTTCTTGATCCGGATGTTGGCGAATGTGCCGCGCATCATCACTTCGTGGTTACCACGACGAGAGCCGTAAGAGTTAAAATCCATCACCGGCACATTATGTTCGCTCAGCCATTTGCCTGCAGGGCTATCAGCCTTGATATTACCCGCTGGGGAAATGTGGTCTGTTGTGATCGACTCGCCGAACAGACCCAGAATGCTGGCCTTCACCACATCTGTGATCGGCGCCGGATCAAGCGTCATACCGGTGAAGTATGGAGGGTTCGCCACATAGGTGGATTCCGGCCAGCCATATGTCTCACCGCCCTTCACCTCAATCTCTTGCCAGAGCTCATCACCCTTAAAGACATCGCCATAGCGCTTGTCGAACATTTCCGGAGTGACGCAGGCCCGAACCACTTCGGTGATCTCTGCATTGGTCGGCCAGATATCGGACAGATAGACCGGCTCATTCTGATTGTCATAGCCAATCGGGTCTTTTGTCAGATTGATGTTCATGGACCCGGCAAGCGCATACGCCACCACCAAAGGCGGGCTGGCGAGATAGTTTGCGCGCACATCCGGATTTACCCGTCCCTCAAAGTTCCGGTTGCCGGACAGGACAGATGTTGCCACAAGATCGGCTTCGTTGATTGCTTTGGAGATCTTCTCTGGCAGCGGGCCAGAGTTACCGATACAAGTCGTACAGCCATAACCAACCAGATCGAAGCCAAGCTTATCGAGGTCATCCTGCAGACCGGCTTTGAGCAGATAATCCGTCACGACCTGCGACCCCGGCGCGAGAGAGGTTTTCACCCAGGGCTTCACCTCTAGTCCGCGCTCAACCGCTTTCTTGGCAAGCAGACCGGCCGCAATCATCACCGATGGGTTGGAGGTGTTTGTACACGACGTGATCGCCGCAATGACGACATCGCCATGGCCGATGGAGTACTCTTCGCCCTCAACCTTGGCCCGCTTCTGCGCCACATCCAGCTTTTTGAATTCTGTATCCATGACAGAGGCGAACGCGTCCGCTGCATCGTCCAGAATGATCCGGTCTTGCGGACGTTTCGGACCTGCAATCGACGGCTTCACTGTAGAAATGTCGAGTTCCAGTGTGTCTGTATAGATCGGATCGCCCATATCTGCGCGCCACATGCCTTGCGCCTTAGCATAGGCTTCAACCAGCGCGACCTGCTCGCTCGAGCGGCCTGTTGTGGTCAGATATTCCAGCGTTTCGTCATCAACCGGGAAGAAGCCACATGTCGCGCCGTATTCCGGTGCCATGTTTGAAATCGTTGCCTCATCTTCGAGAGAGAGGTTTGCAAGGCCTGGCCCGTAGAATTCAACGAATTTACCAACAACGCCTTTTTTGCGCAGCATATCCACCACGACCAGAACAAGGTCCGTCGCGGTCACACCTTCCGCCAGCTCACCTGTCAGCTTAAAGCCAATCACTTCCGGGATCAGCATGGACACGGGCTGGCCGAGCATTGCCGCTTCGGCCTCAATACCGCCCACACCCCAGCCAAGGACGGACAGGCCGTTGACCATTGTTGTATGAGAATCCGTCCCAACGCAGGTATCCGGGTAAGCAATTGTCTCGCCGCCCTCCTCCTTCGTCCAGACCGTGCGCGCCAGATATTCAAGGTTCACCTGGTGACAAATACCCGTGCCCGGAGGCACCGCGCGGAAGTTTTCAAACGCTGTCTGGCCCCATTTCAGGAACTCATAACGTTCTTTGTTGCGCTCATATTCGCGCTCGACGTTTTTCTGGAAGGAATCTGCCTGCCCGAAATAATCCACCATGACAGAGTGGTCGATGACCAGATCGACAGGCACTTGCGGGTTGATCGCTTTCGGGTCTGCGCCGAGCTCTTTGGCGGCGTCGCGCATGGCGGCAAGGTCCACCACCGCCGGAACACCGGTGAAGTCCTGCATCAACACCCGCGCCGGGCGGTAAGCAATCTCGTGCTGGGCGGAGCCTTTATCCGTCATCCAGGCCGCAAAGGCCTTAATGTCGTCTGCCGTGACCGTATTGCCGTCTTCAAAACGCAGCATGTTTTCCAGAAGCACCTTCAAAGAGGCCGGAAGACGGGAAACATCACCAAGTCCATTCGCCGCAGCTGCTTCAAGGCTGTAATAGGTGTAGGTCTTGTCACCAACGGTGAGCGTTTTCTTGGACTTAAAGCTGTCGAGTGATGTCATGGGCTTTTCTTCCTTCTTCCAATGTGCAGATTGGATTTCTGCACGCAGCCAGGGCGATGGTAAGACTGGAGTGGCTTCCTCGCCACGCTGGCTCATACATAAATCGTTTGCGTAGGTGTTTAGGTAGTAAATTTGTCAGAGCTTACAACGTCAGTCGGGTCGGAACTTAACATCACTGCTCTGGCAGGTGTGCGCGGCTACACTATGTTGTTCCGCGATCTGAACTTCACGTTAAAGCCGGGACAGTTTGCCTGCCTGTCTGGCCCGAATGGCAGCGGCAAGACAACTTTGCTGCGTATGATAGCCGGTTTGATCCGGCCGGAAACCGGTTCCATCACCTGTCCGGATGAACATCGAGAGCAGGGCCCGTTCTATCTCGGACATGAAAACGGCCTTCGCCCGAATGATACAGCGCTGCATCATTTACGCGACTGGGCGGACCTCCACCATGCGGACCGAAGTCTCATCGAACCGGTCATTGAGCGTGTCGGCCTGAAAGCCCGCGCGCTCGTCCCGGCACATGCGCTGTCGGCGGGCCAGAAAAAACGCATCGGCCTTGCCCGCGCACTCATTGCGCCGCGCAAGCTCTGGCTGCTGGATGAACCCGCCGCCGCGCTCGATGTCAAAGGTCAGGCGCTTTTATGCGATCTCATTACGGCGCATATTGCCAATGGTGGCTTATGCCTTGCCGCACTTCATGACGCACTCGCCCTCACCCCGGATGTCACGCTCGACCTTGGGGAGTTCCGCCCATGAAGGGATCTCTCACCCTGTTCCGACGAGAGCTCAGCCTGGCCTGGGCCGGGGGCTCAGGCCTGTTCCTGCCGGCCGCTTTTTTTGCCGGAACGATTTTCCTCGGCCCGCTGGGCATCGGCACCGAACCGAAACTCCTGTCCGCTGTCGCGCCGGGCATGATCTTCGTCGCGCTGTGTCTTGCCTCCATCACAACACTGGAGCGGATTTTTCAGGCGGATCTTGAAACCGGCGCAACCGACCATCACCGCCTGTCTGGCGCAACGATGGAGCTGGTCACGCTATATAAAGTGCTCGCCCACTGGCTTGTCTCCGGTCTGCCGCTCGCGCTTTTAACCCCGATTGCAGGCATCATGATGCGCGCAGAGACGGTCACGCTGATCTCCATTCTCCCCGTTCTGGTGGGCGGGCTCACTATTTTTCTCTGGGGCGGCGTTGGCGCCTCTCTCACTGCAGGCCTGCGCCGCAGCGGACCTCTGGTCGCCCTGCTCGTCCTGCCGCTATTTGTCCCAATTGTCATTTTCGGGGCAGAGGAGTTATCACACGTTTTCACTGGCCAGCCTTTCGGGGCAGGGTTCACACTTTTGTGCGCCAATGGCCTTGCCGCGCTCGCCGTGGCACCTTTTGCCATGGCGGCAGCCATGAAACTGGAGTAGTCAGCGCGGATGCTTTCGTATTTTGCCAATCCTCACCGCTTTATGGCGCTATCCAAATGGCTGCTGCCCGTGCTCAGCGTGCTCGGCGCAATCACCCTGATTGCCGGATGGATCTGGGCGGCTTTCTTCCTTCCGATCGAAGAAGAAATGGGTCGCACAACCAGCATTATGTATCTTCACGTCCCAGCCGCCTGGGCCTCACTCATGTCTTACGGCATGATGGCGGTGGCGAGCCTGATCTATCTGATCTGGCGACACTCGCTGGCCGATGTTGCTGCCAAAAGCGCCGCGCCAGCCGCTGCCGGTTTCGCCTTTCTCTGCCTCGTCACAGGCAGTCTCTGGGGACGTCCGGCCTGGGGCACATACTGGGTTTGGGATGCGCGCCTGACGGCCATGCTGTTCCAGCTGTTTCTGGTGCTTGGCTATATGGCTCTGCGCGCCGCCTATTCGCGCGAAACACAGGCCGCTCAGGCCAGCGCGATTCTATGCCTTGTCGGGGCGATCAACCTGCCCATCATCAAATATTCGGTGGACTGGTGGAACAGCCTTCACCAGCCAAGCTCCATGTTCGCCTCAAAAAACCGGGCGCTGGCGGAATGCCTGAACCGCTATGGTCAGGACGCGATGGAAACCTGTCAGAAAGTGGCAGAGAATACGGGCCTCTCACCTGAATTCTTCTGGCCGCTCATCCTGAATGCACTGGCCGCAAGTCTGGTCTTCGGCGCGCTACTGCTCGCCAGCATGCGGGCAGAAATCTATTCGCGCCAGTATGAAACGCGGCTTGCCCGCCTGAATCGAGGGAATTGAGATGACAGGCACGATCACCGGGCGTGAAGAGTTCATCATCGCAAGCTTTGCGATCTCCGCCATCGTCATTGGCGCGCTGGTTTTCTGGAGCTGGTACAAGCTCAATCAGGCGAAGAAACGCCTGAAAATGCTGGAGCACACAGATTCGACAGAAGATTAAGCGATCAGAGCTTAGTCCTTCTCTTTCTTCTTCTTCTTTTTCTTTTTGCCGTCTTTTTTCTTTTTCTCTTCGGTCCGAACGTCGTTGGACTTCTTCTTCGCCTTCACGTCGACCGGAGAGTCGAGTTCTTCGAACTCAAGACCGCCCACATTCGCCAGAAGGCCCAGAACACCCAGAAACGCACGGCGGCGATTTTTCGGCATCATATCGAGAATAGCATCGTCCGCACGCTGAACCATTGGTAAAGCTGCATCGAGCGAGGCCCGACCTTCCTCTGTCAGATGAACTGATTTTGCGCGCGCATCCAGCTTGGCAACACGGCGTTCAATCATGCCATTACGCTCCATCCGGGCGACCATGTCCGCCAGTGTTGAGCGATCAATACCCGTCGAGCGAACCAGATCAGACTGCGTGCAGCCTTCCTGTTCCGCGACAGCGGCCAGAACGGCAAACTGTCGAAGGGTGATGTTCATCTCACCCATGCTTTCAAAACGTTCCGCGGCGAATTGCTGTGCGCGGTGGAGCAAATGGCTCGCCGATCGGTCAAGATTAAACTCGTCTGCCTGGTCCGGAGTTTCCAAGGTTCTGTGCTCCCTTAATTCACCCGATTCATCGAATCTCTGTTGACCATCATACGTGGAAAATATTTCATTCCCATGAAACTATACGCATGCGGACGAAATTTCCTTTGATTAGGCAGGGTTTTTAGACATGGATAAGCCGGAACCGAGCTTTACACTGACAATTCCGCCCGGTGATGACCGAAAACGCCGTGTCTGTGATCGCTGTGATTTCATTGACTATGTGAATCCGCGCATTGTTGTCGGCAGTGTTGTCACCTGGGAAAACAAGATTCTGATCTGTAAACGGGCGATTGAACCGCGCCTTGGCTATTGGACATTACCGGCCGGTTTCATGGAAAATGGCGAGACCGTTGAGGATGGCGCGCGCCGTGAGGCCCGCGAGGAAGCCTGCGTCGATATCGAGATTGAACACATGCTGGCCATGTACTCCATCCCGCGCATTTCGCAGGTCCAGCTCATGTTCAAGGCCCGGATGGTTTCACCTGATTTTGCACCGGGCCCGGAAAGTACAGATGTGAAGCTCGTCACATGGGATGAGATCCCGTGGAAAGAGCTCGCCTTTCCGTCCACCGTCTGGGCATTGAAACAATGGAAATCACTGGATGGCAAAACCGACTTCACGCCGTTCGGAAACCCGCCCGGCATGGAACATATGACTCACGGGTAGTGTGACTTAGTCGTTGAAAAGTAGCCGGACCAAATCTTGGGCATCTCGTTGAAGAATTGGGCTTTTCGTTTCAAATTCGATTTCCAAAATGCTTTGAGCATCCAGCGACCCCTCATACGGAAGCAGTTCCCAGACCACGGCAAAAAGTTCATTTGACCGCTTCCAACTGTTGATGGCCGAGTTGCATTCGCCACGAGAAAAGGTTGTCAAAATTTGAAACTTGAAATTTCTGCTCTTCCTTTCCGGATTCGATGTCACATCTCCCGGAACAAAATCTTCAGCAGAACGCAATGGCGAGGTGGCGGCATTTAGCTCCTCAATAAGGCCAAAATACGCACTCAACTCTGCGGCAAGACTGCTGTCGGCGAAATCGCCATTCAGAAATCGCACAAACTCCAGTGGATCATACAAGCCTGCTACATCATGGATCAAATGATCCACGCCTAAGGCCTGAGCGAACCCTTCGATGCCTTCAATTGTAGGCACGATCGCATGTTCCATAAAGTCGGATACTGCTTCAGCGACGACATCCACATGATAAGTCACTTCCGAACCTCCCTGTAAGCCTCGCTGATTGGCGAAGGCACGAAAGAGGGTTAGCAGGACGTTCAAACAACGAACATTCCAAGACGGATGGAACGGTCCCCCCTTGGCCGTGCCCGCGTCCTTGTAGAAATTGCAGATCGTCGTGACGATGCTGTAGTAACAAAACTGAACATCCAGGAACAATTCTTCCTGTGCGTCGTCGAAATCACCCGCTAGTTTTCTTATCGACTTGAAGAGCTCGATTGTCGCAAATGCATCTGCTTGAAGTTCGGCTGCGTGCGCTGTGGCAAAAACCGTGGCTTGAGACGAAGCGTTATCTGTGTCTTCACCAACGCCAACATTGTATTGAGTTGTGCTTTCGGACAAGCCAATCTTGGTCAGCCAACCTTGTTTACGATAATATGGGATGTGACCGTATAACCAATGACCAAGCTCATGAAAGATCAACCAATAGAAACGCCATTCCAGATATATAGCCTCATTCTCATTTGTGAAATCAATATCGCAACTTAAGCTGTTGAGGCACGGCTCACTAATTTCAATCTTCAACTCTTCAATTGAACTTTTATTTTCACTTCGACATGCCGCTGTTAGCCAGTTAACAGAAATAAACTCGTATGAAATTTGAAGTTCATTTTTGAGTTTCAAAGAGTCAAAATTCTCGGCGAATTTGTCGAGTGCGGTTCTGACATAGTCGTCACCGTACGCGCGAAGAAGAGAAGCCTTCTGCGCATCCACATCTTTGTTCATTTCAGCGATCCGTGCCAACCAGCGCTAGACATTGGAGGCTAATCGACAAAATGCCTCAACCCCTACACGCAATACGATGGTAAAAAAAATCGCGATCCAAGGCACAAGTACAGCAGCTTCCACACCAATTCTTGCACCGACAAAGACTGCTATCCCGCTCACAATCGCAACGGTGGATTTGGAACTGTGACGTTTCATAGTTGCTCGAAGATCGACGTACGGATCTTTATCGTCACCGCGCGGACCGCATATGAGCACCTGCATTTCTGCTTTTAATGCCCTCCAGTAGTCTCTGGCCCCGAAGCCCATGCCTTGCAACTGCAGATCAGAATTAAAGCGAGTTGCCAGTTGGTCAGTTTCCGAAATGTTTTCCGAAAAATTTAAGTCCGCAGCCATCTCGAGCAGCTGATCTTCATCAAAGCAGGACATATCCATCGCTAAACCACCCCATCTGAACGCAAACAACCACTTTTTCAACGTACGGATTCTTAGCGTGAATGCAACTACTCTTCAGATTTCGCCTGCTCGATCACATGACCATGCTTCAGCATGTAGGGCAGGTTCGCCATCATGAAGACGAACGTCACGACAATATTGCCGAGCTTCATATACGCCCAGATATCTTCCTGATCGCGGGCCCCGAACTGAATGCCAAGGAAGGTATAGGCCTCGGTCGGTGCGATCACCAAACCAAACAGGCTCAGCGGGTGCTCCGGAACCGGGCAGAAATAGCGCCACAGAAACTCGTTCAGAACGGCGAGGAAGATAAAGTAAAAGCCCCAGCGGATGGCAAACACCTTCCAGGCATAATCCGGCAAGTCGAACACATGGGAGAACATTTTCTTCCAAACATTCACGCCAAAGGCCAACCCGCCAAAAATCAACATCGCAAACAGCGAATTGATCAGCGTCGGCTTGATATAGGCAAAGGCCTGTTGCTGAAGCGCAATCGTCAGAATACCGAAAAAGCCAACCACACTGCCCGTCAGGATCAGCATTGGCGGAATTTTCTTACCCTGTGACAGGCGCTGAACAATCACCACAGCCGTCGACAGCATCAATGCGCCGGTCGCCCAGAAGATTGCAGCATCCTTGGTGAACGGCCCGGTAAAGGCGCACTCTTCCACGCCTTTTTCGCAGCCCGGAAAGATGCGGCCCAAAATCGTATAGGTCAGGATGAACGCAACGGCCGGGCCAAGCTCTGCCCACAGGCTGGTTGCATTCCTGGCCTGATCTGCGCCAGTCTTTGGTGTGGTGTCGTCTGATGTCGTTGTCATACTGCCTTTACGCACCGAAACGGCACTCAGTTCAACGCCTTTTTACGGTAAACGATAACTTATGACAGGAATGGCCAGATCGCAGCCGCCATCAGGAACTGTACAAACTAGGCCGCGTTCTCTCGCAGAAATTTCGCCTTGAGCTTTGCCACGATCTTCATCGCCATAACCCGTGCGCCAGCAGCGTTCAGCGACACCACGACCAGACCATACACCAAAGCGCCAATACCAGCCTCGACCATCAGTTCGACAATTGGCAGCATATCCGGCACCAGTTGCACCGCGCCGGCCATCGCAAAGCTTGCGACCAGAACTTTCAGCAAATCCATGCCCGGCACCGGCATGGCCAGATGGCGACGCCCGAACACCGCAAGCAACACCACGGCCAGCACATAACACACCACTGTCGCATAGACCGCGCCCATCAAGCCAATGCGAGGCAACAGCACAATGTTCAGACCGATATTCAAAAGCGCAGGCACAATCATGATCAACGCCCGCTCGCCGGTTTTCCGCGCCAGCTGAAACGCTTCAGAGAAATAATGGATCAGGAAACCGTTAAACAGGCCCGCAAAGGCAATCCACGGGATGATACGCCGCGCCTGATCGCGCAGGTCTTCGCCAATCATCACTTCTGACAGGGGGTGCGCCACAATCGCAATGCCGACCGCTGCCGGAAAGGCAATCAGGATCAGCGTTTGCGCCAGACCCCGTGCCTGATCTTCAGCCGCTTTTTTGCCGTGCTTCTCAAAGGCTTCCATGACCAGCGGAGCCCCTGCCATCGCCGCCCAGGCACAAATCATCAGCACGGTTTTATCCGCCACACCATAGCCCGCTGCATACGCCCCGACCGCGGCCTCATCAATGAAGAATGCAATCAGAAAGCGGTCAGAGGCTGACAGGATCAGGTCAAGGATCAGCGCCATCGCCACCGGTGTGCCATAGGTGAAATAGCGTTTCGCATCGGACATCTGAACCTGACCGCCTTTGGACTGACGCACCAGCCAGACAAGTTCCGTCAGCGCCGCAATGGTGAAGGCAACCGCCATGCCGATCAGCGGCGCCGCTGCGCCATACCCCCCAAGCCAGGCCAGCAATACACCCAGAATGAACCCGCCCAGCGTGCGGCCAATCTCGACCGCGGAATACCGCGTCACGCGCTGTCCGGCCTTATGGCTCTCCAGCGCCAGATTGATCACCACAGAGGCGGGCAAAAGCACGATCAGCCAGATCAGAACATTGCGAAAGTCCGGCGCGGCATGCAGCAAGGCCATCACAATGCCCAGCACGATCAGTGCCGGCACCAAAGACACCACCGCCAGCGACAGGCTGGTACGGAAATGGTGCGGCAGGCGATTATTCGCCTCAGCCTCAGCGGTAAAGCGATAGCCCGCCGCCTCACACCATGTCAGAGTGAATGTGTGGATCAGATGCAGCGTCGAAAACGCCAGCGCATAGCGCCCATATTCGTCCGCACCCAGAAGACGCGTGAACAGAAACACCCCGCCAAAGGACACAAGGCCGGATACCATATTCACCGGCAGATAGCCGAACAAATGTCTGATCAGATTTGGCAATGCACGCTCCCTGTCGCGCGTCACGCTAACGCAAAGGGTTTAGAGCGGGATTAATCCCGCCCGAAAGTTTTGGTAAAACCGGCTTAATTCAGGAGGTATTGATCGGCCTGTTGCAGTTGATCAGCGAGCAGCAAAATGACGTTATTTGCATCGGCCAGCTCTTTCGCCGCCGCCGTGTAACCAACCGTTGTGACCACAGCTACTTTATGCGCAGCGTAATAATTGCGGCCAGCGCTCGCTTCCTGAACGGCTGAATTGCCAACCGCTTTTGAATACAGTTTGCACTGCAACCCGACCCGCACACCAGATTTCTGCGCCAGAACGTCAATGCCCTGATCACCGCCCGGCGGGGTCACCTTCACCTTCCAGCCGAGTGTGGACAAGCCTTTGGCGACCCAGTGTTCAAACTCGATCCCGTCTGCCGGAATACGGCTGAAATCAAACCGCTGTAGGTCTTCGCTCTGAATTGCGCGCAGTTCTGAAGCGATAATCGGAATGCTCTCCTCAAGCGTCAGATAGCGAGGCAGGTCGAAACTGCTCAGAAACTCTTCAACAGCTTTCTGACGCGTGTCTCTGACAACTGCGCCATAATCATTGCGCTTCACCGCACGTCGCAAATTTCGGCGCAGCGGCACATGTTGGTTATTCACCAGCTCTTTCAGCAGATAACGCTCTTCAGCCCGGCGTTTTTCAGACAGTTCAGCCTCACGCTCGCGGGCAACGAATGTCCGCCGGTCCACCATCAGCGCGCCGGCCGGACCAGACGCCAGCCATAACAAACCAAAGATCAGATCAGTCACCGACCCGACCAGACGCAGCGCCGCATGTGGGGATCGACTAAGTGCAGAGAAGAAAATCTCGTTGAACAGGCCCAGCACCAAAAGGGCGCCAAGCCAGCACAAGATCATGTACAGCCCGAACTGAAATACACGCTTTGGCATGTCTGGCCCCAAAATCCGTCGCCCTTCGACATTGTGCAGGACCTTAATTTAACGGAATTCGAATTGAGACATGGCTAATTTTCTATTTGAAAGTTTATCGATCTCACCGCGCGAGCTTCACACATCACCCCTCGGTTGACTTCTCCGCCGCGCCGCCCTATCTGACGCTTCAGGTCAGAGACACCCGCCGCTCGCCTGGCATAGCCAGATGGTGAAGATCTCCCTGCCGACAGGCATGCCCAAATGAACAGCCCTGACTTTTCTCAAGGTCCTACGGCAAGGCGAGCCCCGTTATTTACGACCGCAAGAAATAACAGGATTGTCTCATGACACCCCAGATAAACACCCGCGATCAGGCAAAAGCCCGCGCCCGCACTCTGCGTGCCGAGGAAACCGCCAAAGGTCATCCGATCAGCCATTCTGCCGCCCTCGAAATGGTGGCCCATGAGCAGGGCTGGGCGGACTGGAACACTTTGTCAGCCCGTCTCAGCAACGCGCCCGAAACCCCGCTTCAGGTCGGAGACCGTGTGTGCGGCAACTATCTGAAACAGAGCTTTGATGGCACGGTTCTCTCCGTCACCAATCGCGGCGAGGGTTCTGCCTTTGACGTGGTGATCGAGTTTGACGTGCCCGTCGATGTGGTCAGCTTTGACAGTTTCAGCAATTTCCGCCGCCGCGTCGGCGCACTCATCTCTCCGGGCGGCACCTCCTTTGCGAAAACAGCCGATGGCGTCCCGCACATGGTGGTCAGCAAAGCCGACGAATTGCTGGTTTAGCGCTCGCCCTGAAAGGCCCTTCTCCCGCCGGGAGAAGGGTTCGGGATGAGGGGGCCGAAAAGCCTTGCCATGACGGCGCTTACTGTCCCGGTTTGCGTGTTAAGTTCTGGATCCCGGATCGCTCACGCACCCGGGAAAGCTAAGACTTAAGAGCGCCACGTCCCCCAAACAGCTGTCCCGGTTTGCGCCAGCAAGACCGGGATCCAGCAAAAACCTTATCCGACCCCGCCAGTCACACCCCATACTGTCTGCATGAAAACTGCGGAAACAGATAAAACCCTCATGACCTTTCAGGAGATGACCGCTCAGGTCGGCATGCACCTGTCACGTCTGATCTCGTTTCCGTTAAACTGGGGCATCCCTCAGCCCGGTCTGGAACAGCCCGATATGCGCCCGCGCCTGTTCCGTTACGATGCCCAGCGGTTTCGCCAGATGATTATCCGCGCAGAGCATATGATCCGTTGCCTCATCATCTGGCTGGCCTATCGCAAGATGCGCGACACCAGCATTGTCCCGACAAATTCTGCGCCCATGCCACTTGGCGGCGCGTCACGCCGACCGCCGCAAGACCCGGTTCACCCGGAATTCGCCATGCGGGGCCTGCCTCTTTACGAGCCAAAAGCGCCGGTTTTTAGTATTTCCATGCCGTCAGATGTGTTGCGCGAAGAAAGCGCGGCCAACGCCCCTCGGCGCAACCGGCGCAAACCCTCACGCCGCCCCCGAAACGATGATCTTGGTTCGCATGAGCGGCTCTATCTTCAGTTTGAACGGCTTGAAACGCTCTTCGACAGCATTGATGAGCGCGCAACGCGCCTCGCCGCACGCTGGGCGGGCTTCCTGACCCGGCCAGAGCCTGATGAAAGCCCGCACGAGCA
This sequence comes from uncultured Ponticaulis sp., assembly GCA_963678615.1. Lineage (GTDB taxonomy): Bacteria > Pseudomonadota > Alphaproteobacteria > Caulobacterales > Hyphomonadaceae > Ponticaulis. The sequence continues at coordinate 3,220,443 of OY782947.1, read as the reverse complement.
CCCCTGCAGACGCCCTCCCCGATCAAGGCCTCCTCCCCTTATTCAACCGCTGAAATGTTACAGCCTGCCGCCCGAACTGAAATCGGATGCAGGCGAAGAAGAAGCGGAAGACCTGACATTGCTCCACAACGCGGCCTATCGCGCCGCAGAGGGATTTGCTGCCCTCTGCGGGTGAAGGTGCAGGACGAACGGGTGGAACAGCCCTTCTCCCGCCGAGAGAAGGGTTGGGATGAGGGGTTTATCCTATCGTTTCCCGCTTCGCTCCGCTGTCGCGATGAAACAGGCTCAAGGCTGTTTTTCTTTTTTGCTGGGCTTAACGGTGCACCATTTGGCTCACCCCGCCTGCGCCTGCACAGTCGTTGGTCACAGAGCACCCCAAAGCCCGACCGGGCTGGGCGCAGTACGCTGGTTATATTTCTTTTTGCTCAGTGATACGCCTCGCCTTCGGCTCGGATCACTTGCGCCCGCGCAGACGCTTGTGTAGAGCACCTCACGAGCAACGCGGTTTTATTTTTTGCTCAGCTCGATGGTAACAGAGCACCCACAGCCCGACCGGGCTGGGCGCAGAACGCCCGAATGAAATGAGGATTTGCGTTCGAGCAAACTAACAAAAATGACCTTTAAAACTTCCATCCTCACCCTCTTCCCAGAGGCGTTTCCCGGCATACTCGGCACCTCAATTATTGGCCGGGCGATGGAAAATGACATTTGGTCGTTAGAAACACTGGACATTCGGGATTTTTCAGACCATAAGCACCGGTCTGTTGACGACACACCCGCGGGTGGTGGCGCCGGTATGGTATTGCGCCCCGATGTTGTGGCGTCAGCAATTGATGCGGTTGACCGTAAAGATCGACCGCTGATCTATCTGAGCCCGAGAGGTAAAACGCTTACTCAGGCCCGGGTGCGAGAGCTCGCTCAGTCACCTGGGGTTATCCTGATTTGCGGACGCTTTGAAGGCCTGGATGAGCGTGTTATTGAAGCGCGCGAGATCGAGGAAGTCAGTATTGGGGATTATATCCTCGCTGGCGGTGAAGTGGCGGCCATGGTCCTCCTTGAGGCGGTTGTCAGGCTTCTGCCCGGTGTCGCAGGCAATGATCACTCGCTCGAAGAGGAAAGTTTCGAGTCCGGTTTGCTCGAATATCCTCACTATACGCGTCCACGCGTGTGGGAGGATCGGGAAATTCCGGATGTATTGCTGTCTGGCAATCATGGCGCCGTTGATAAATGGCGACAGGACATGTCGGAAAAGATAACCAAACAACGCCGACCAGACCTCTGGAAGGCATGGACTGAGAAAAAAGAGCAAGGCTGAGAAGCCTGGTGAACCGCGCCGGAGTAGAGAAGATGACCAACATCATCGAGACGCTTGAAAAAGAAGAAATTGCCCGCATTGCAGGCGACAAGGAGATCCCGCACTTTTCTCCGGGTGACACACTGACTGTCAACGTGAAGATCAAAGAGGGCGAACGCGAACGTGTTCAGCGCTATGAAGGTGTTTGCATTGCCCGTTCAGGCGGTGGCCTGAATGAGAGCTTCACAGTTCGCAAAATTTCCTTCGGTGAAGGTGTTGAGCGTGTCTTCCCACTTTACTCTCCAAACATTGAGAGCATTGAAGTGAAGCGTAAGGGTAAAGTTCGCCGTGCGAAACTTTACTATCTGCGTGACCGTCGTGGTAAATCTGCACGTATCGCTGAGCGTACGTCTGGCCACGGCATCGAAGTTCGCGAAACAATCCTCGGCAAAACTGAGCGTAAGCGTCGCAACGAAGAAGCTAAAGCAGAGCGTAAAGCTCGCGCAGCTGAAGAGCGCGCAGCTCAGGCAGCAGCTAAAGAAGCTGAAGCAGCAGCGGCTGCGGCGGCGGCTGAAGCAGCCGAAGGCGCTTCTGAAGAATAGGTTTTGGGCCTCGACAGATCGGGGCTTAAAATTTGATCATTGCAAAAGGCAGGTTTCCGTTCGGAGCCTGCCTTTTTTGCGTTCACGGCCCGCCTTATCCCCATGGGTCGACTTTCCCCGGCAGGCTGTTCTACTCTCGCCCCGACGAAGCTTTATCCGGGGAAGTTTATGCGCCGCGTTTTATTCACCTTACTCGCCTGTCTGGTCCTGCCCTTATCCGCACAGGCCGATCCTTCACCTCCAAAAGACAAAGACGCGGATGCGCCGGTCTATAAAGCCTATGAAGGCTTCTTCGATCTGAAGGTGGATGAAAACAAGAATACGGTCCTCGCTGTCCTGCCAGAACCAAATGAAGACGGCACAATTCTCCGCCTGATCCACACTGTGGGCCTGCGCGGCGGTCTTGGCTCCAACCCGCTCGGTCTGGATCGTGGCTGGTGGCGCGGCGGAGAAATTCTCATTTTCCGCAAGATTGGCGACAAGGTCGTCATGGAGATTGAAAACACCAAATATCGCGCCAGGCCAAATAACCCTCTGGAAGTGCGCGCTGTGAAAGACAGCTTTGGCCGCTCTTTCATCGCCAGCGCGCCGATCAAATCGTCCGATGGAAACATTGAGATCGACCTCACCGACTTTCTGACCAGTGACATTCTGGATTTGAAAGGCGAACTGCAACACGCCAAACAAGGCAGTTTCACACTCGCGAAAGACCGCACAATGGTCGACACAACCAATATTCTGGCCTTTCCGCACAATGTTGAAATTGATGTCTTCCTGACCCTGTCTGGACAGAGCACCGGAAGCGAAGTTTCCACCACCACCGCCAACGGTAAAGACGTCACTCTGGTTCAGCACCATTCCTTTGTCCGCCTGCCGGAAGACGGCTATCAGACCCTGAAATCTGATCCGCGAACCGGCGTCATTGATATCAGTTATTATGACTATAGCGCCGCGCTGGATGAACCGATTGAAACCCGCCTTGCCCGCCGGTTCCGTCTTCAGAAAGACGCTAATGGAAAAACCATCAACCCGATTGTTTTTTATATCGATCCGGGTGCGCCGGAACCGATCCGCTCTGCCCTGCTGGACGGCGCGAAATGGTGGGAAAGCGCCTTTGCTGCCGCGGGCTATCCGGATGGATACCGGGTCGAACTTTTACCAGAAGACGCCCACCCGATGGATATCCGCTATAATGTGGTGCAATGGGTTCACCGTCAGACACGCGGCTGGTCTTATGGCGGCGGCATTTCAGATCCACGCACCGGCGAAATGCTGAAAGGTCAGGTGATTCTTGGCTCGCTCCGCGTTCGTCAGGACCGCATGATATTCGAAGGCCTCGCCGGAACCTCCAAAACCGGCACAGGTGATAAAGACGACCCGGTCGAGCTGTCGCTTGCCCGTATTCGTCAGCTGTCCGCCCATGAAATCGGCCACGCGCTCGGCTTTGCCCATAACTTTGCCGCCAGCACATATGGCCGGGCCTCTGTGATGGACTATCCCGCCCCGGATATCCGGCTAAAGCGCGGAAAGATCGACTTCTCGAATGCTTATGGCGTTGGTGTCGGCTCCTGGGACAAGTTCGCCGCGACCTGGCTCTATGGCGAGATGGACGCAAAAGCCCGTGAAGCCCTCGTCCAGAAAGCCGTGAAAGACGGTCTGGTCTATGTCAAAGACTCTGATGCCCGCAGCATTTCCACCGGTCACCCGCTCGGCAATATCTGGGACAATGGCAAAGACCCGGTCGAAGCCCTTAACGAGGTGATGGCCGTCCGACGCGTCGCGCTGGACACGTTTGGCCCGGACCGGATCGCCAAAGGCCAGTCTGTTGCAGACCTCAACAGTGTGATCGTCCCGATCTATCTGTTCCACCGCTATCAGGCGGCAGCAGCCGGCAAGAAAATCGGCGGGATGAGCTTTAACTATGGCCTGAGTGGCGATGGCCAGCCACCAGCAAAAGTCGTTCCGGCCGACGAACAGCGCGAGGCTTTGAAAGCCTTGCTGGCGACACTCAAACCTTCTGAGCTTGATCTCAAGGATGAGGTGGTTGCATTGCTCACCCCGACAATTGACCGCTGGGGCGTGGCAGACAGCAAGCGAGAACTCTTCAAACAAACAGCCTATCCGGCGTTTGATGTGATCACCGCCGCAGACACCGCCGCTGATATGACATTCAGCATTCTGCTGGATGAAAAACGCGTAGCCCGCGTCATTGAATTCAATCGCCGCGATGACAAACAGCTGGGCATGCAGGAAATGCTGGCAACAATCACAAAGCAATTGCTCTCACCAACCGCATCGCCGCGTGAAGCGAAAATCGCTTCAGCCGTCACAGCGCGCTATGCCCAGTCCCTGATGGATTTGCACGACAGCGCCAAGTCCACTGCCGTAAAAGCAATGGCCTATACTGGCCTTCATTATCTGCAGGTTGAGCTGTCCCCGATTGAGACCAGCGAAGCAAGCTGGCTCAATAGTCAGATTGACGCTTTCCTCAAACGCCCGGCCACACCGATCGAGCCGAAAGTCTCCGCCAATCCTTTACCGCCCGGCGGACCAATTGGCGGCATGTCGCAATACGAAACCTGCTGGCACTGCGAGTAACTCAAACAAAAAAAGCCTCCCACCTGAAGGCGGGAGGCTTTTTGACCTGTCAGATCAGAAATCGAACAAGTCAGATAAAAAGCTTTCACGCTTTTTCTTATAGGACTTTCGCGATCCGTATTCGCCGCGCTCGCCATACTCTCCTCGCTCACCGTGTTCGCCGAACTCACCATAGTCCCGGCGGTCCTCAAACTGAGGCATAAGTCGACGCTGAAACTCTTCACCGGCGCGATCAATAATCTTATCAAGCTCTCCCCGATCGAGCCAAACACCCCGACATTTCGGACAATAGTCGATTTCGACTCCATTTCGTTCGGACACAACCAGAATTTCGTCGTCAATCGGGCATTTCATTATTTGGCTCCTTTATCGATAAACAACACGTAGGAACCAACAAATTTAGAAAAAGAGACAATCGGCAAGATTACAGCGTTTTCATCAAAGGGCGAAAACTCTGCTCACGTTTTCCCGGCCTGCCCGCCAATGGCAGATCAGTACGTTCCGTCTTTTTCATATTTTACGAGGAACTGATCGGTTTTACCTCGGATGGCATCGTTGAAGACATTCAGGGTCAGGTCGTCGTCAGGATGAGCGAACAGATCAGTCTCTTCCGTTTTGATCAGTCCCGCAGATGCCGCCAGCATGTCGATATGGTTCTGATCAATCCGATGTGTATCACCGCCCGTTGAGGTATCTGAGCCGGTAGCTGCACGGTGGTCCTGAACAACCAAAGTCCCGCCATCTTTCAGAACACGCGCTATCTCGCGGAAGGTGAGATCCGGATCGCCAAGCCCCTCCGGCGCGCCCTCTGGTTTATACCAAAGCTCATGCGGTCCCATAATCCAGGTGACCGTATCGATGCTGCCGTCTGGGATGCCGTCATATGAATCAAACTGAGACCTGAGATAGGTGACATTGGTTGGAAGTGTTTTCATCCGCGGAGGATCACCGCCACCCCAGAACCGATCAAATGCGGCCGGGTTTTGCATATAGACCTTGCCGCTTTCCCCCACGCTGGCGGCCAGAAGCGCGGTGAAATAGCCCCCTCCAGCTTCAAGCTCAAGAACAGTATCGCCAGGGCGGATATCAATGAAGGCCAGCGTCTGCGCAGGCTTGCGAACACCGTCTTTGGCTTTGTCCTCGTCAGACCGGTAACTCGCATTCAGCGCCGCGTCATAGCTGAGTGTCTCGGTGATCTGGGCGTCTTTCACATCTGGCTTTGATTCAGACACAGACTGACAAGCGCCAAGCGCAAGAACAGAAGCGCTGAGCGCCAATACTGCAAACCTCATGGGAATCCTCCTTTTTGAGGAGAGTATGCCATTATTGTCATAAGGCGTGTGTGCACATTTGTGTGATGGCCCAAACTGATCAGATCACTGAATTTTATGGTTGACGCAAAGTTAACAACACACGAAGAATTTTTTCGCCCAATTCGGGCATCTAACTACAGGGGCTAGATATGGGTATACTTAAAGAATTCAAAGACTTTGCCATGAAGGGCAATGTTGTCGACCTCGCTGTCGGCTTCATTCTGGGCGGCGCGTTCTCGACCATCGTGAAATCCATGGTGAGTGACATCATCATGCCACCAATCGGGCTCTTGCTCGGTGGCGTTGACTTTTCAAACCTCAAATACGTGCTCAAGGGCGCGGTCACTGAAGGCGACAAAGTTGTTTCAGAAGCTGTCAGCATCAATTACGGCCTGTTCATCAACAATGTTCTGTCATTCGTAATTGTTGCGGCATGTCTGTTCTTCATCATCAAAGCGATGAATTCGCTGAAGAAAAAAGAAGAAGAAAAGCCAGCTGAGCCAGCAGCGCCGCCAAAGCAGGAAGTTCTGCTGGAAGAAATCCGTGATCTGCTCGCGAAGAAATAAGTCAAAGCAAAAACCCCGAACCATGCGGCTCGGGGTTTTTCATTTCTGAAGACGATTAATTCAGCGCCAGACCAACTTCGGCGCCAACCGCATGGCGCGACGGAAGAAATACGAGTTCACCCGTGGTGAATTCACGATAATCACATGTGAGTTCAGTGCCAGCAGGAATATCTTCCAACGCAAAACCATAATCTGGATGGCTGAAATCTGTATTCGGCTTGTTGCAATGGTTCATAAACCGACCCTCATCAGCATCTAGCGCGATATGGTCAGGGTGGTTGCGCATGTCATAGCCATAACGCTCTACGAATTCGCGTGTCGTTGGATCAAGCTGATCCAGCGTGTCGCGAGGGATAAGCTGATCAAGGCGCGCGTCAAACCGCCAGATCAGATCGCCTTTTTTGATATCATCACGTGAATAAACGCCCAGACCTTCGATTGCTGAGGGCGCCAGATATGCTCGGACAAGCATCATGTGTGTTATTCCAGAAATCCGGATCGTCACCGGAATTGTCTCTTATGGGGATTCCCCAACGCGGACGATTTCGCGTGAACATACATAAGAGCCAGACACAGTTTTTTGACAAGCGAAATTTTCGCGAGTTCAACTAGTCAATGCCAATCCGGCTGCGTCGTCCGGCAGACCGGCGAAGTGAAATCACTGCCTGATCCATAATGTCCTGGCTGGCTGCGCAGGCAAGCTGTGGCCCGGTATCGGCAGGTGCGCCCGTCCAGTCACAGGCTATACCGCCCGCGCCGCGCACCACCGGGATCAGCGCCGCAACATCATGAGCCTGAAGCCCGGTCTCAGTCACGAGGTGAATATCCCCCGCTGCCAATCGCGCATAGGCATAGGCATCCAGACCATATCTGGTCAGACGCGCCGTCTGACGGAGATGTTCAAACGCCCCACGCTCTGAGGGTGTCAGAATGAACGGATCAGTTGTTGAGAGAATAGCGTTGGTCAGTTTCGTTTCAGCACTAACTAACAGACGGTGCGTTTCGCCGCGAATTTCGACACAGGCCGCATCGGTCCAGCCGATATAGCGTTCCTGCAAATAAGGCTGATCGATAATACCGATTTTCGGCATACCGTTTTCGGCGCAGGCAATCAGCGTCGTCCAGCTTGGCAGGCCGCAAATAAAGGCGCGCGTGCCGTCCACCGGATCAAGATACCAGGTCCAGCCAGACGTGCCGTCTTTCACGCCAAATTCTTCGCCATCAATGGCGTCATCCGGCCATTCACGGTCCAGATAGTCCCGCATAGCGGCTTCGGCGTCGCGATCGGCTTTCGTTACCGGGTCAAACGCACCCGGCCCCGCCTTGTCGATGGTTTCGCCATGCTGACGAAACAGTGCCAGAGTGACCTCAGCAGCAAGGTCTGCAAGCTTTCGAGCGGCTTGCAGGCGATCAGCATAAGCGGAAGACGGGACAGGAATGGTCGACGGATCAGTCATCCATCTTCCCTGCCCCAGCTTTCACATCGGATCAAGATGCTACGTCGGCTGCATCGCTTTCGAGGGCTTTGGCAAGTTCGAGCAGACGGCGTCGCGGACGTTCACCAAGCCGGTAATAGGCGCGAACAAGTTCGAGAGTCTCTTTTTGCGACAGGATATCGCCTTCCAGACCTTCTGTGTCATTTGCCGGGGTCACACCTGCGTCCAGCTTTTCAGCGAGACCGTCAAAGAAGTACTGAGTTTTGACATTCAGTGCGCGCGACAGGTCGAACAGTCGGCCAGATGTAATGCGGTTCGCACCACACTCATATTTCTGAATTTGCTGGAAACGGACACCAACTTGTCCGGCCAGTTCCTGTTGAGTGAGACCAAGCAGACGTCGACGACGACGAAGACGCTTTCCAACGTGAAGATCAATATCTGTAGCCATAATAGCCCTCCGAAACACTCGTCCCAAAAAGAAACGATTTCGCCTGAGACGAGCAAGTGGCGTGCCGAACTCGTTGGTGCGTCGCAACATTTTCTATGTCGCATTGCAGCAATTTGGGCCTAAAAATAACCTTGTACGGGTAATGTGCGACAAAATTGACGATAAAAAAATGCATTTTCTGATGAAAAGGGGTTGCATATTTTGCGTTGCAGCGTATTTTGAATTCACAACGTTTTGCGTTGTCGCCCTCATTTGGGGCGTTTCCTCCCTATGACTTCTGCCGCGCCCTTATGGCGCGGCTTTTTTTTGCTCTGCCCAGACGACCACTTTTTTTGCAATGGCTAAAAGGTCATCGCGCAGGCGATAGAAGCCAGGCTTCAACTCAACCGTTGATTCATTTAGATAAAGTCGGCGATTAATCTCGATCTGCAGAGCATGACGGTCCTGAAGCGGGACGCCATGTTTCTGTGTGATATAACCGCCTGCATAGGGAACATTGCGCAAGACCCGATATCCACGGCGGGAAAATTCGCCCTCAACCATTCGGATGAGGGATTCATCGCTCGCCGCGCCATGACGATTCCCAAGGACGATATCGGCCTGTATCCGGCGACCGGCCACAATAGACGGCATGGAGTGGCAATCGACCAGCACGACATGGCCATGATTGCGCCAAATGTCAGCTAAAGCGGCATCAATTGCATCATGATATGGCCGGTAGGCCCGGTTCAGACGCTTTTCTGCCTCTTCCCGAGACAACATTCCGGCATGAATATCCTGTCCGCTGGCGGCGATGCGCGGAATGCACCCAAGCCCCGCCTCAACGCGTGGAGATCGCTCACCGGCCGGCGTAGGTGGCCCATCCCGGAACATGCGCGAGTCGATCTCAGTTTCAGAACGGTTCAGATCGACATAGGAGCGCGCATAATTTGCGGTAATCAAACCAGCACCAAGCCGGCGTATACCATAAATCAGCTGATCGACATGGGCGTCTTCCACCCGGCGCAAATCCAACAGGGGAACGCGCAGCTCAGATCGGAAATCTTGAGGATAGTACCGCCCACTATGCGGTGAAGAAAAGAGAACGGAACAGTCGTGTTGCGGCGCATGGAACGTGAATGCCGGGGGCAATCCATCCATTGTTTCACAGGCTGTCGAAATTGGTTCAGGCCGTTCCATGCCCGTTATGGTTTGCAAAAGCGCGCATCCGTCAAGTGAGAATGCGCGCGTCATTGTTTTCCAGTGTGTCAGGCAGAGACCGGTTTGAACCTATCTGACAACAAATTCCCAAGCCGGAATACACCTGTCAGCATAGCCTTTGAACTTATCATTCGGGTCGGTCGACAGGCACCAGCCTTTTTCGTCATCGGTACCGCCGCCGATATTAACGTTGAAGCTGCCATTGGCTTCGAGCCCCCCGGTCTGATAAAAACTCAATTTCACTTCATCCATGAGAAACGCGTCCTGACCGGTCGTTTCAATGCGAATACGATCAACTCTTTCGCCGAGAGAGGCTGACGTCCAACGCGTATCAGCTCCGGTGGCACTGCAGTTAATGTCGTCACCCTTGATCATCTTACTGCTGACGACTTTCCCTTTCGTCATAAATTTGACGATGATCGTGTCGCGCGTATCAGCATGTTCAACATGTTTGAAGAATGCATTCAGCGCCATGTAGCAGTCGATTTCCACGGTATAACGGTATGCAAATCGAGGAAGAGTGTTTTTCTTTTCATACGCGTGAGCCGAAAAGAATGCGCCCTTGGACTGAACATTGCTCGGCGTTCCAACAAAGATCACATCAGACATGTCGTAACTGTCCGCCAGATCCGAGGCATCATGAATCGTCAGATTCTGGGCCACTTTGCCTTTTACGCGAATGTTTTTGGACGCGGTGCTGACGAGTTGGTTTATCGAAGAGTTGATGCCCGCGCCTTGCGAGTCAGCGACCGAGTGTATAACCGACCCAATGCTGCCGCCTGGAAGCGCCATGCCGGCAACTGTACCTGCCGCCGCCGTTACGATTTCGGTTCCTGTGGTGCAGCCGTTACATTTTACAATCGCGAACATATCGCCTTCTGGAGAGGTTACGCAGCTCTGCTTATTGTCCTGCTTGGCCAGACTCCTGAGCACTCTGGAAGATTGTGGTTTTACGTGAACACCCTGACACTCAACTTTTCCTGTCTCGGCATTTTGTCCACATTTTCCTGTCCCCAGTCGTTTATCGCGTTTCAGGAGAAGCCGGTTATTCCACGGCTCAGAGTTATCGATCACAACATCACTGGATTTGTACCAATCCACGGTAATCTGATAGTCGCCGTTATTGGTCACGCACTGAGTGATATCCGCAGACGCCTGAGTGGCAAAGCCGACCGCACCCCCGAACATCGCGAGCGCCATGATTGATCTTGTTAAATTCTTGAACATTTGGAACATCCCCTTTCCGGCGTGAAAACTGTCCCACACACAGAGGAAATTCTGGCAGTGAATATATCTGAAGCCACATGAATTTACATGAAGATTGCAGTTGTGCAGGCAGGACGTGCCGAATCCAGCAAAAAGTGTTATCAGATTCCTGTGAATTTTAGCTTTGCATCGCTCTGTCGTTCACGGCTGGTTTACTCTGGTCTAAGATAGTGAGGCCGGGAATGGTGGAAAAACAGGTCTGATAAATATGACAAAGATCCTGCTCGCGGAAGATGATGACTCCCTTCGCAGCTTTTTGACGGCCGCGCTGAAACGCGCTGGTCACGAGGTTCAGGCATTCGAAGATGGCGACAAAGCCCTGAATGCACTCGAACGGGAAGTGTTCGATCTTTTGCTAACAGATATTCAGATGCCAGGTATTGATGGCATCGAGCTGGCACGGCGCGGCGCAGAGCTGGACCCGGCCATGAAGATCGTCTTCATCACAGGGTTTGCAGCTGTCGCATTGTCGAACAAGTCAAACACACCTGCGGGCGCTAAAATCCTGTCCAAGCCCTTCCACCTTCGCGAACTGGTGGACGAGGTTGAGCGGGTTATGGCAGCCTGATCGCTGCGCACGATACTTTCGTCAGCAGTCTTATCCATAAATCGCCGCATTGAGCGTTGAAAACCCTTGCGACAGATGCTGGGTAAGATGATGACTTGGACAACTGGGATCAGATCCCTTTTCTTGAAACTTGGTATTTTCGCGCTCCTGATGGCAGGAGGCGCGTTATCTGTTTCGGCTGGCAATGAAAGCGATCGCGGAATTTTCGCAGGCGGCAAGAAACGCGACTACCGGCTCTATATTCCCGATAATCTGAAACCCGAGGGCGAGCGCGCTCTGGTGATCATGTTGCATGGCGGCGGCGGAAACGGTCGACATGCCTCAACAGCTTATGGCTGGAATGAAAAGGCCGATGAAGAGGGCTTTATCGTTGCCTATCCAAGCGGCTCCGGCAAACTGCGCAAAAGGCTCCTCACCTGGAATGCCGAGCATTGTTGTGCCTACGCCATGCGGGAAAACACTGACGATGCAGGCTTCATCAAAGGACTGATCGCAAAACTGGTCTCTGACTATAAAATCGATCCCAACCGCGTCTATGTGACCGGAATGTCCAATGGTGGGATGATGGCTCACCGACTGGGCCGCGAACTCAGCGATCAGATTGCGGCTATTGCGCCTGTAGTTGGTTCTGTCTTTCCAGAAGACTCAAAGGCGAAGGGCCCTGTTTCAACTCTCATCATCACGGGTATGCTCGACAAAAATGTCCCACCGGGGGGTGGATATGGCGATCATTTCGGAAAAGAGCCGTCAAATAACAAACCGTATGCAACGGCGAATGATCAGCTGGTCTACTGGGTCCGTCAGAATGGCTGTAAGTCTCCAACCACGGTCGATGCCAGCCATGTCATTCAAAAGATTGTCTATGAGGGCTGTAAGAACGACACCGCAGTCGTTCATTATTACCTGTACGAGCTGGGGCACGCCTGGCCGGGCAGCAAACCCGTTCGTGAAGGCGCAGACGACCCGGGAACGGATTTCGATGCGACCAGCATCATCTGGGACTTCTTCAAGACACACCCGAAAAAAGCAAACGCCGGTTCGGAATGAAAAAACCGTGCCTTTTGAGAGGCACGGTTTACTTCAGCTTGTCATCTTCAAGACATTAGCCGCGGCACATAGCACAGACTTTGTTGCCGTCCGGGTCGCGCAGATATGCCAGATAGAGCTTCATGCCGCCGCCTTCGCGCCAGCCTGGTGGATCTTCAATCGGTGTACCGCCCGCTGCAGCGCCTGCTGCGTGCCAGGCATCAGCCTGCTCTGGATTTGCCGCTGCAAAACCGATTGTCATGCCATTGCCGCATGTCGCTGGCGCGCCGTCGATTGGCTTGGTGACCAGAAAAACGCCGCCATTATTCATGTAAACGAGACGACCTTTCGGGTCGACAATGCCTGGCTGACCGCCCATGGCCGTGAATGTCGCGTCGTAAAACGCCTTTGCTTTATCAAGGTCGTTCGAGCCGACCATCATATGGCTGTACATTATGTTCCCTCCTTAAGTGTCATAAGTTTTGAGCACAGTTTTCCCGAAAGGGGAATTGGTCACTTTAGAGAAATGCGCCACGCCCGATAATCAGGTCAGGTCGAAGAAATCATCGTCGACTTTTTTCAGACGCAGGACATCTTCATCTCGACATCCGACATTATATCGGATCATCAACTTTGCCAGTTGCGCGCCATCAATTAGAACAATGCGGGAGCCCAGATCGCGCGCTGTTGACACCGCACTTGCAGAGAAGCTTGATGTTGTAACGAAAATGCCCTTCTGAGCGCGCTTAAGACTAAGCCCACCAAAGAAGTCTCGGATTGCTCCAGACCCAACCGAATTTCCCGCCTTGTAACGTTTTGCCTGGATATAAATCTGATCCACTCCAAGCGGGTCCTGGTCGATTACACCATCAACGCCATCATCCCCGGACCGGCCCAAGGCCCTGCCGGCATCTTCTGCGCTGCCCCCATACCCCATAGCAACCAGCAAGATGACAATGAGTTCTTCGAAAAAAGCCGGAGACGCGTCTCGAACTCGCTCGAGCAGTTCATCAGCCAGACTGTCATTGATCTTTTTGTGTGCCCGCCGCAATTCTTCATCGGGGGTGATACTGACCACTTCGTCGTTTTGGTCTTCCGACCCAGAACTCTCCGCACCTGACGCGCGGGATTTGAAATCTCGAAAAGCCGCAAACCGCTTCAAGAACTGGTTATCAATTTTAGAGTTCGTTTCCGCTAAAGCTGCCAGCCCTGCTTCTGTAATTGTGAAGTGACCGCGTCTTGTCGTCCGAACAAGTCCGGCCTGCTTCAGATAGGTTTTCGCCCAATGCACTCTATTGGAAAAAGTGGTTTGCTTGCCGCTTGGCAAAAGCTCTTCTTTTTCGCTCTCAGTCAGACCCAGATCTGCGGATAAATCTTCCACAACCGCCGAAACCCGGACTTCACCTCGTGAAGCTTTCTCAAGAACCGGCCGCATTAAAGATTGATAATCAGGAATCATAATTCGAAGCACCCACTACACTATCTCAGGAGTAGTAAAGCCCTGAATTTCTGCAAATGCCAAAGAAAAAGCCCCCAATTTTCATTGGGGGCTACAGTTGGAGAGGAAACTCTGACTTTAGAAGGTGACGACGGAGCGGATGCTTTCACCGGAATGCATCAGATCAAACGCGTCATTGATTTTCTCAAGCGGCATAACGTGTGTGATCATCGGATCGATCTGAATTTTGCCATTCATGTACCAATCAACGATTTTCGGAACGTCAGTCCGGCCTTTCGCGCCACCAAAGGCCGTGCCGCGCCAGTTACGGCCAGTTACCAGTTGGAATGGACGGGTGGCGATTTCCTTACCCGCTTCAGCAACGCCGATAATGACCGACGTGCCCCAGCCGCGGTGACAGCATTCCAGTGCCTGACGCATCACCTCTGTGTTGCCGGTACAATCAAATGAATAGTCCGCGCCGCCATCTGTCAGTTCAACAAGGTGAGCCACAACGTCTTTGGTGTTCTTCGGATTGACGAAATGCGTCATGCCGAATTTCTCACCCCATTCCTTTTTGGAATCATTGATGTCGACACCGATGATTTTGTCAGCGCCAGCCATTTTTGCGCCCTGAATGACGTTGAGGCCAATGCCGCCGAGGCCAAAAATGACGACATTATCGCCAACCTGAACCTTGGCTGTGTTCACAACGGCACCAACGCCAGTCGTCACGCCGCAACCGACATAACATGCCGTGTTGAACGGGGCATCTTCGCGGATTTTCGCAACCGCGATTTCAGGCAGAACCGTAAAGTTCGAAAAGGTCGAGCAGCCCATATAGTGATAAATGGTCTCGCCTTTATAAGAGAAGCGGCTCGTACCATCCGGCATCAGGCCTTTGCCCTGCGTTGCGCGAATCGCCGTACACAGGTTTGTTTTTCCGGACAGGCAAGACTTACACTGGCGGCATTCCGGCGTGTAGAGCGGGATGACGTGATCGCCCGGCTTAACTGAGGTTACGCCCGCGCCAACTTCACGCACAACGCCCGCGCCTTCATGACCCAGAATGGATGGAAAAATGCCTTCTGAATCGAGGCCGTCGAGCGTGTAGGCATCCGTGTGGCACACACCAGTCGCCATGATCTCGATCAGAACCTCACCTGCTTTTGGGCCTTCCAGGTCCAGCTCGACGATTTCGAGAGGCTTTTTCGCTTCAAACGCAACAGCCGCGCGAGTTTTCATAGTCACATCCTTTGATTTGTGTTGGTCGCGACTTTAACGGCGACTGATATTGCGATAAATCACCCAAATTGAAATTCATCATTGCCATACAGGGATAATAATGACGCGCTGGGACGGGATTGAAGAATTTGTGGCCGTGGCCCAGCACGAAAGCTTCAAACAGGCTGCCGAGGCGCTGGGGCAATCGACCAGCCATATCAGCCGGGCCGTTATGCGGCTGGAAGAGCGTCTTGATGCGCCCTTATTCTTTCGCACCACCCGAAAAGTCACACTGACCGATACTGGCCGCACCTTGTTTGGCCATTGTGCGCAGCTGGTTCAGGACCGGGATGAGACGTTTGCATTGCTGGGCGGTGAGGGGGAGCCTCAAGGTGAGCTGCGCATAACCTGCGCTGTTGCGCTCGGCGAACGGTTCATTACCCCGATCGTGCGCGGCTTTATGCAGGATTATCCCAAACTCTCTGTGTTTGTAGATTTATCGAACCGCCAGAAAGATCTCGTCGCAGAAGGCTATGACCTCGCTATCCGGACCGGCGAGATGGAGGATTCCCGGCTGATCCGCACATTGCTGACCCATCGCGCCTGGCGGGTTTGCGCCTCCCGCGATTATGTATCGGCACATGGCCTGCCAGAGACGCTTGACGATCTGGAACATCATGAATGCGTGATTGGCTCGGCCAGTGACTGGACCTTTCAGGAAGACGGCCTTGTCCGCTCGGTTCGCCCGACGGGCCGGTTAAGGTGTAATTCCGGGGCATCCGTTCTGGAGGCGGTACTGGCCGGTGTCGGCCTGTGCCAGCTGCCGGATTTCTATGTTCGCGACGGGATTGCGCGCGGACGTTTGTTGCCAGCGCTGGACGCGTTTCAACCGCCGCCTGAGCCCATCTGGGCTGTCTATCCGCATCGACGCCATTTACAGCCCAAAGTCTATATGCTGGTGGAACAGCTAAAGGCCGAGCTCGATCGCGCGGTAAATGAAGGGGCAGACTAACATGTTGCGCATCATCTCTGCTCTGTGCCTTGGCGTTGCGGCGCTTGCCAGCGTGTCTGCCTGTAGCCCGCCTGAGGAAAGGGAGATTTCGCCAATGACTGAACGCTTTGCGCCGTCTCATTCCGGCACGATCCGGATTGTCATGCTGGGCGACAGCCTGACTGCAGGATATGGGCTGAAAGCGGACGAGGCATTGCCGGTTGTTGTCGAACGCCAGCTGAAAGCCGCAGGGCTCGATGTTGAACTCATCAATTCGGGTATTTCCGGAGACACGACTGGCGGCGGTCTGTTCCGGTTTGACGACAGCGTCACCTATCACAAACCAGATATTCTGGTGATCGCGCTCGGGACGAATGATTTTCTGATGGGCATTCCCGTTGCTGCCGCACGCCAGAATCTTGAAACCATCATCAAGCGCGCAAAAGACGGTGGGGTTTTCGTTGTGCTGGTCGGCATCAGGCCGAAATTCAACGGTGTTCCGGATGCCCTGCAAAGCGATTATGCAAACATGCTGGAACAGCTGGCCGCTGACACTGATATTCCCTTTCACCCAAGCCTGATGAAAGGCGTTTGGGGGAATGAGGATCTGATCATGCCGGATGGGCTGCACCCAACGGCCGAAGGCGTTGAAGTGATGGGAGAACGGTTGTCAGAGACACTGAAAACCGTTCTTGCCCCCAATTCCGCGTCAGGCGACTAAAACACCACCACGCTGCGGACGCTTTCACCGGAATGCATCAGATCGAACGCTTTATTGATGTCTTCCAATGGCATGGTGTGGGTGATCATGGAGTCGATCTCGATCTGACCGCCCATATACATGTCGACAATCTTTGGAACATCAGTGCGCCCTTTCGCGCCGCCAAAGGCCGTGCCGATCCAGCTTTTGCCGGTGATCAGCTGCATAGGAATGGCTGAGATCTTCTTTTCCGCTGGCGCAAGACCAACGACAACGGATTTGCCCCACCCCATACGCGTTGCCTCGAACGCCTGCTCCATCACATCGATGACGCCGATACAGGCGAAGGAATAATCAACGCCCATGCCGGTGAGGGCCATGATCTGTTCAACGGCCGAGCCGCCTTTGGTCGGGTTCACGAAATGGGTCATGCCGTATTTGCGGCCCCATTCAGCTTTGTCGTCATTCAGATCGACGCCGATAATCATGCTGGCTCCGGCGAGACGCGCGCCCTGAACCACATTAAGGCCGATCCCGCCCAGACCAAACACCGCAACCGTATCACCGGGCTTTACGCCCGCTGTATTGATCGCCGCACCAACGCCTGTCGTCACGCCGCAGCCAATATAGCAAGCGCTTTCAAACGGTGCATCATCGCGGATTTTTGCGACCGAGATTTCCGGCAGAACCGTGAAATTGGAAAAGGTCGAGCAGCCCATAAAGTGATAAACCGGGCTGCCCTTATAGGAAAAACGCGTCGTTCCATCTGGCATCAGGCCCTGAGACTGGGTCGCGGCGAGCGCCAGACAGATATTCGTTTTTCCAGACAGGCAGTTCACGCACTGGCGACACTCCGCCATATAAAGCGGGATCACATGATCACCCGGCTGAACCGTGGTCACGCCCGCGCCGACTTCGCGGACAATGCCTGCGCCTTCATGACCGAGAATGGTCGGCCAGACCGGGCGCTGATCGCCGCCATTCAGCGTGTGCAAATCAGAATGGCAAATACCGGTTGCCTTGATCTCAATCAGGACTTCACCGGCCTTTGGGCCTTCCAGATCAAGCTCGACGATTTCCAGCGGTTTATTCACCTCAAAGGCCACGGCTGCGCGTGTTTTCATGATTTCCTCCCTAAACTTGTTTTTTGGTCAGCCTAGATCGAAAAATTGCGGCCTGCCATTCAAAAACGCCGGAAAGACCATTTATATATATAACATTCCCCCATCGCCTTTCGCCCGTTCCATCGAACTGGCAGCACGGCCCACACGGACCCGCCAAATGCTGCTTGCGCTCGCCCTTGTAAGTTTCTCAGCCCTGCTCAGTCTGGCGCTTATTCCTGTGGCGAGAAAATCAGGCGCGCCCTTATTGCTGATCGTTCTCGGCATTGGCATGCTGATCGGCGAAGACGGGCCCGGCGGATATCAATTCAGCGATTACCGACTGGCGTTTGATGTCGGCAGTATCGCGCTCGCCATCATCCTGTTTGCGGGCGGCGTTGAAACCGAGCGTAGCAGCTTCAGAAAGGCTGCAACGCCATCCCTAGTGCTGGCTTTTCACGGCGTCATCATCACCGCGGGCGTGGTGGGTGTCGCCATGCACTATCTGTTGGATTTGCCCTGGATGGTGGCGCTTCTGCTCGGCGCGGTCCTTGCACCAACAGATGCGGCTGCGACCTTCATGATGATCCGTCATGGCGGGCTGGAACTGCACGAGCGTCTCAAGAATACGCTAATGCTGGAATCCGGCTTTAACGACCCGGCGAGCATCGGACTGACCATTGTTCTGACCGCAATCATTGGCACAACAGGTCTTCAGACGGGCGGAAACTGGCTCGACTATAGCGGGCTGATCCTGCTTCAGTTTGCCATTGGCAGTCTGGGCGGCATTCTTGGCGGACAGGCGCTGTCGTATCTGTTGAACAAACTCCCTCTGCCAGAGGGCACCTATCCGGTGTTTGCCATTGCCGGAGCCTTGTTCATTTTCTCCGCCATTTCGCTGGCGCAAGGGTCTGGCTTTCTGGCCGTCTATATCGCCGGAATTTTCGTTCGGAACCGGGTTTTGAGCTCTCTGAAGCGTATCGCAAATTTCAGCGAAGGCATGCAGTGGATGAGCCAGCTCCTACTGTTCCTGTTGCTTGGACTGCTGGTCACGCCAAGCGAGCTGCCTCATGCGGTGGTGAGCGGTCTCATCTGCATGGCAGTTCTGACCTTTATCGCCCGGCCAATTGCAGTGTTTGCAACGGTCAGCCCATTTGGTTTCTCAATCAAAGAGCTGGTCTTTTTAAGCTGGGTCGGGTTTCGCGGCGCTGTCCCGATCCTGCTCGCCATTTACCCGATTATTGAACCCGGCCCGATAAATACGGTTTTCTTCAATACCGTTTTTGTGGTTGTGGTAACGTCTCTGATATTGCAGGGGTTTACGGCAAACCCGCTTGGGAAGCTCTTAAAACTAGACCGATGACTTAGGACCGGGGTATATAGAATGACAGCGATCGAAACCGTTTCGACGAACAAGGCCTATGGCGGGGTTCAGGGCGTTTACAAGCACCGCTCGGTTTATACCGGAACAGAGATGACCTTTTCTGTGTATGTGCCGCCACATGCGCCGGACGCACGCCTGCCTGTCGTCTGGTACCTGTCGGGCCTGACCTGCACGCACGCCAATGTCACCGAAAAAGGTGAATTCCGCAAAGCATGCGCCGAGCTTGGTCTGATCTTTGTTGCACCAGACACAAGCCCGCGCGGTGAAGGCGTTCCGGATGATCCGGATGGGGCATATGATTTCGGTCTCGGTGCAGGTTTCTATGTGAACGCCACCGAAGAGCCATACGCCAGACATTATCAGATGCGCGACTATATCGAAAAGGAATTGCCGGAAATCATCACCATGAACTTCCCGGCAAATATGAACCGCCAGGGGATTATGGGGCATTCCATGGGCGGACACGGCGCATTGACGATCGGCCTGCGCAACCCGCAAACCTATCTGTCGATTTCTGCCTTTGCGCCAATCGTCTCACCGCTGAACTGCCCATGGGGCGCAAAGGCGCTGGGCGGTTATATCGGTGAGAACCAGATGAAATGGCGTGAGTATGATGCCCGCGCTTTGCTGGCCGATGGTGCGCGCGCCGAAGACCTGCTGGTTGATCAGGGTACAGCGGACAACTTTCTTAAGGACCAGCTTAAAACTCAGCTGCTGGAAGATATTTGCGAGAAGGTCGGCCAGAAAGCGACGATCCGCTACCAGCCGGGTTATGACCACTCATATTATTTCATCGCGACCTTCATGGAAGAGCATCTGCGTTGGCACGCAGCGCGCCTCTAACCGACGGGTCAGTAACGAAGGTCCAGCCGTTTTGGCAGAAATGCCGGGACGGCTGCGACGATCAGACTTTTGATAAAGCCGCCGAACAGAAACGGCAGGAACCCGCTATGAAATGCGGTGTTAATGCCCGCTGACAGGCTGAGCCAGACCATACCAGCCGACAAGATCAGAACATGCAGGCCGATAGCCCCGCTAAACCGGGTCATCACGGCCCCGAACTGGCGGTTTGGTGGCAAAGTGCCGGCAAGATAAGCTGCCGGCAGGAAGGACCAGAGATAGCCCGCTGTTGGTCCTGTCAGAGCGCGGATGCCGGATTTTCCATCCGATAGGACGGGAAGACCAAGCGCCGCAAGGATCAACCAGACCAGAACGATTCCCGCGCCGAGCCGCCCGCCAAACAGAATGCCAAGCAACAAAACGACCACTGTCTGGAGTGTGATCGGTACCGGATTTAACGGGATCGAAATCCAGGACGACACCGTCAGGGCGAGGACGCCCAGAATGATGAAGGCAGGAAGGTTTTGCAGGCGTTGTTTTTTCATGTCCGCTCTATAACAGCGCCCCGATTATCCAGCCAGCTTTTGATTGAAACCAACCACTCCAAATTTTCCTGTTGCAAGTTCAGATAAAAAGCATAGCCTGTTATATAACGCGTTATGGAGTTTGTGCAATGAGCGAAGATGCACTCGAAGAACTGGGCTTTCTGTTTCTGGGCAGCCGGATGAAGCGTCTGGCCGAACGCATGCAGGCCGATGCGACCAAAATCTTTGAGCGTGCCGGGTTTGGCAAGCTCCTGCCCGCAACGAATGCAGTGCTTGCCATTCTTGATCGCTATGGTCCGATGACGATTGGTCAGCTGGTTGAGCGCTGCGGAATTTCACAGCCCGCCATTACGCGAACCGTAACCGGCATGAAGGATCAGGGCACGCTGACTTTGACCCCGCTGGCAGATGATCAGCGCCAGAAGGAAGTGCGCCTGACCCCGGCAGGTGAAACGCTTGTCTCGCAATTAAAGGCTGGGCCATGGCGGGAAATCCGCATTGCAGCCGAGGACCTGTCCGCTGGTCTTGAGAGCGGCATTATGGATCAACTTGGCGCGATGGAGGAGCGCCTGAAAGAGCGCCCGTTGACAGAGCGCAAAGGCGTTTCATCCGGCTTGTCGATTGTTGAATATGACCCATCGCTCGCCAAGGATTTCTACCAGATCAATCGCGAATGGATTTCCGACATGTTCGTCATGGAGCAAATGGATGAAGAGGTTTTGTCGAACCCGGACAGCTATATCGTCTCGAAAGGCGGAACCATTCTGTTCGTCCGATCCCAGAAGGACGGCATTGTCGGAGCTGGCGCGCTGATGCCTGTCGGGGATGAAGGCACATTTGAACTGACCAAAACGGGGGTTCTCAGCCGAAACCGCGGTGAGAAATCCGGTGAGTTTCTGCTCGCTGCGTTGATCGAACGCGCGCGGTCAATCGGCGTCAGAAAGCTGTTCCTGTTGACCAATGCCAAATGTGAAGCGGCAATCCATCTCTATGAAAAGCTCGGCTTCCGGCACGATGACACTGTCATGCAGACTTATGGCGCGCGTTATGAACGCTGCAATGTGGCGATGTTGTTTCCGATCTGAGCTTCGCTCACCGACGCGCTGGCGCACACGCCTTTTTCCTGCAGGAATGGTAGCGGGTCGTCAGAAGTGAAGGATTGAGCTGCAAACCAGGCGAGCGTGGCAAAGCCAACCGGGCGCACCCAGCCTGCGAGCAATGTACCGCCATAAAAGGCCGGACGGCCAAGCCCAAAAAAGCTTGCGGTGAGAGAGGCAACGGCGCTCGGCACAACCGGGGCAAGACGCAAGAGAATTGAAAAGATCAGCCCGCGCTTGCGGCCTGTTTCAGCGATTTTCAAAAGCGCCGGATATTGCGCGACGCGTTTGGCGAGCGCGGCCTCATCCTTTTCCCGTCCGATCTCGTAGAGCACGGCGCTTGCCGCAACCAGCGACACAAACTGAACGGCCCCGACGGATGGCCCCAGAAAAAAGCCTGCAATCAGAATCGTGGTCGTGCCCAAAGGCATGATGGTCAGAAACAGGAAGAACGACCAGACCAGAACGATCAGATAGGCAATCAGGCGATAATCATTCACCCAGTTCTGCGCCCCGGTCAGACGGCTGCAGAAGTCAGGCTGAGCGAGGCTGAGCCAGGTCAGCATACCGATCACGGACAACGCAGCGATGATCAGCCCGAGACGCACGGATGGTGCGTCGAATATTCGAAAAAGAGATTTCACTGCAAACGCCCGACTATTTCCCCTGCGCCCAGCCTTAACGGGCCGTCAGGCCCGGCACAAGGGGGAGAGATCAGGCAGCATCCGGCAAAGCTTCCAGTGTTGGATCTGCAGGCGTTGCATTGCTGGCATCGACCGGAAGCATGCAGATAACCTTTGTGCCCTCACCCGGTGCAGATTGCATCATGACCTGACCATTGTGGAGTTCCACAAAGGAGCGAACGAGCGCAAGACCCAGACCTGCGCCGCGACGATCACCAGAGCTGAAGCTGTCAAAGGCAGCAGCCTGTTTCTCATAATCAATGCCCGCGCCGGTATCAGACACGGCCAAAGTGACGACATCGCCCATGCGGCTCGCCTCAACCGTGATCCGGTCACCAGCTTCGGTAAAGCGCATTGCGTTCGAGAGGAGGTTGAACAGAATCTGACGAATCCGGCGCTCATCTGCCATGATCGAGCCGACATCGGGATCAATCCTGGATTCAACCGTGATTTCCGTATCTTCCGCGTTCGAGACCGTCAAATTGACGCTGTCCTGAACCAGACCAGCCAGATCAACGGATGAGATATCAAGGTCCAGACGACCTGCTTCAATCATCGCCAGGTCAAGAATATCATCAATCAGCTTGGACAGCGTGCCTGACGCCTCGCTGATAGAACCAAGGAAGCTTGTCTGTTGCGGGTTCAAATCGCCCGTCTGACCGCTCTCCAGGAATTGCGTATAGCCAACAATGGCGTTCAGAGGGTCGCGCAGCTGATAGCTGACATTGCGAACGAATTCTGTGCGCAGACGGTCTGCTGTTTCAAAGGCTTCAGCGCGTTCGCGCAGCGCTTCTTCAACCCGGCGGGACGCTGTCATGTCCACAAAGGCAATCAGGGTCGCGCCATCTGGCAGAGGCTGGGTGATATACGTCACGACAGTGCCGTCAGAGCGTTTCATCTCACCGGATGTTTCGCGGCGAGCTTCCGGGCTCGGATTGGTCACGTGACCTTTCATATTCAGCCAGACTGATGTGTCGTGGAACAGCTTCATGCAGAGGTCAGAAATATGGGTAAAATCGGTTTCACCGGCGAGTTCTGACTCTTCAATCTCCCAAAGGCGCAGGAAGGATGCGTTATAGAGCTGAAGTCGGCCATCGCCGCCAAACACGGTGACCGCTTCATGCAGTTTGTTCAGCGTCGCAGACTGGGTTTTCACAATCTGATTGTACTTGGACTCCAGCTGAAGCTGATCTGTAATGTCCTTGAAGATGATCAGAAGACCACCCAGCGGGTGATGCTGGCGTGTGACGCGCAGCGTTCGGCCATCCGGCAGGCGCCAAATGTCCTCAGCCACGCTTTGCTTCATCTGATAATGCGCCAACTCCTCTGCGCGCCATTCGCCGAAATTGGCTTTGGCCGGCAATTTGCGGTCAGCACGCAGCTGATCGAGAATCTGGCCGTGGCTTGGACGATCCAGAAGGAAGCTTTCCTTCAGGCTCCACAGACGCGTGAAGGCTCGGTTATGATAAACCAGACGACGGTCTGCACGGAAAATCGCAACGCCTTCATCAACATGGTTGAGCGTTTCATCATGCGCGCGAACATGGCGCTGAAGATCTTCTTTGGCATCGACCTCATCGGTCACGTCAAACGCCATCGCGCCCGCGCCACCTGACAAAGGAAAGGTCAGAATGCGCATGGAGCGGCGCTCGCCGCCAATCGCAATCTGACGGGTTTCGACGATATCCGTGTTTTTCTCAATCGTCTGCCGGACCTGATCCTGAACCTGCTGGTCGAAATGGACCTGACGCTCTAGTGCATTGTCGAGGCTGCGCACTTCAACAGCATCAAGATAAGCCGCATTCGCCCATTGCAGGCGGCCAGTGCCGGACAGGCGCCAGGATGGGAAGGGTGCACGGCCAAGCATTTCAAGAAACGCTGTCGGGTCGCGGGCCACCACCTGACGGGCCTCTTCGATGCGTCCGCGAGCAGAGCTTTCTTCGAGACCTTTGATCGTCGCGTCTGTCAGCCAGAGAACAGCGCGGGCACCGGCGGTGCGGCCATCTGCTTCCAGAAAGCGGCCATTCGGGCCAATAATCGTCAGAGAGAATGGCGCCCCGTTCAGGCGCAGCTCACGCAGGCGCTGGCGCAGTGTTGCATCCTTGCCAGACGCATCCCGCGCTTCAAGATCAGCAAGGCCTTCAACAATGCGGATGGCCGGATCGCCAGAAATGGAATCGTCTGTAAATCGAAGCAGGCCACCAAGCGCAACAGGTGAGCCATAAACCTGAGGCAGACCAATTTCATCGTCGCCGATTTCGTCTTCTTCCCAGACCAGAACAACGCCCGGATGAGCACCAAAAATGCTGTCGGCGCGCGCAAGCTTTTCTTCCAGCTGACTGGCACGATGGCGAAAGCGATTGGCCGCACCGCGATGCCCGTCTGTCACACGCAAAGACCAGAGCATAGACGACAGAGCAAGGGCCGATGCCCCGACTGCGACAAGGACTGGAATCTGGTCTGCACTTAGCGCCATTACGCCGCTCCAATAACGAATCGTTCTGACAAAATTACATAGTTCGTCATCTTAACGAAATGCACCTGTTCAGTTAACGTATCGTTAAATAAGGTAAATGCCAAAGGGTGTATCAGAGCACCAAAACACCGTTCATGCCTCAGCTTTTCGCTTTGCAGACACAGGATTGCCTTTATCCTGCAATATGAGCTCAGGTTAAGGAATGACGTAACAAGGGGGACGCGATGCGCATTCGTTTCTTAATGATGACAGGCCTGGCTATGATCCTTGCGTCGTGCACCACACCGACGCAGCCAAATAATAGTGATCCCCTGCCGCCACCGCCCCCACCGGCGCCAACACCTGTGCCAATGCCAGACGCGGACAAAGTGAAAGTTCGCACCGATCCAAGCTTTGATCCGACCATGCTGGATATCGTTCTGGCGGCCAGTTCCGGCCAGTGTAACAGCGAAGTCGCAGCGAAAAACGGTTATGTATGTGTGCCAGTTCAATACGGAACGAACCGTACGCCGCATTATGCCCCGAACCAGCTCGACGATGGCTTCCTGCAAGATGTGGGCTGGATGTACGGCCCGTCAGCTGATTTCGAATATTGCGAGCCGTCCCCAACGCTCTATCGCACCGCCGATAAGAGCGAAGCGGTTTGTCATCTGGGTGAGGTTTCCGTTGCGATCCCGGCTGTCCGCCGCGGCGGCGATCTGAAGCCATCTGAGTCCGGCCAGATCATGCGCAAGAAAGATCTGGAATCTCAGATGTGGAATGCGTCGCATACGCCGTTCTGTGACAAGGCACGCTTTATGGCCGCCCAGAAGGAAGGCGATAATCGCTATGTAAAATTCTGCAAAGGCAAGTTTGTCGAAGACCCGAATGCCGCTTTCATGGAGCGTGTTCGCGGCATTCTGAAAGACAAGGATAACAACTCTGCCGGCCATGCCATCGTCTATATTCACGGCTTCAATGTGAAGTTCCGCGATGCTGTGATGCGCGCCGGACAGATGAAATATGACATGCGCTTTGACGGCCCGGTCATGGCTTATTCCTGGCCAGCCAATGGCAATACGACTGACTATCTGACCGATCAGGTTGATGGCGACCTCAGCGTGGACGGGCTTGTCCGCTTCCTGCGCCTTGCGCATAAGGCGGCGACCTGCACCAGCAAGGACGCCAAGGGCAAATGCATCGACAATGGCACCAAGGTTCACATTATCGCGCACTCAATGGGCGCGCGTGTAACGTCTCAGGCGCTGGCGCGGCTGTCGACCTCAAATGAATCCATCAAATTCGGCGAAGTGATTTTCGCGTCTGGCGATGTGGACTCCACCCTGTTTGAAAAATGGGTTGGATCATCACTGACCAATGTCGATGGCGTCACCATCTATACGTCTCAATATGATGGCGCGGTCCAGACCTCTGACTGGCTGCGCAGCCTGAACGTGCTCGGCCTGATCAAATCGACCGAACACAAAAAGCGTATTGGCGTGTTCTCAGTCGGTGACGAACCCTTTGTCTTCGAGAGCAAGGCAAACGACCAACATCTGCCAATTCACACGATTGATATGTCTGCCCTGTCCTTTGCGGACTTCTTCTGGGTATTCAACGCAAAAGACTATCTGGTGAAGAACCATGCAATCTATGCGCTGAACTATCAGGTGACTGACGACATTCTGAATGTGGTGTGCCAGTCAAGCCAGCGTGACCCCGAACAGCGCGGCGTTGGCAAAGCCGTTAAAACGAGAAAAGGCGGCATCTTCTGGCGGATCGACAAGGACGAGGCCCTGCCAGATAAATTCAACCGTGATGGATGTCTGTCGAACTTTGACGTTCTTCAAAGCCGGATAACCGGTCGCCGCTAGAACAAATCACCTAAGTTGAGACAAGCCGGGCAATTGCCCGGCTTTTTTTTGTTCTTCTGTGGAAAACAAAAGACCAAAGTCTGAAATTGAACGGTCTGAACGTCCGCAAACCACATCAAAGCAAATAACTATCTGATCGCATAATTAAAATCTGAAGTGGAAATGCGGACCCAGCATACCCTTGTCTCTATTCGCAGTTAGTAAAACAACCAAGGACACGGAAAGACCCTCGTTTGAAATTCACCCAAAAATTTACGCCGATTTAGTGCCTTCATACTAAACAGGTTTGTGGACGAGGGGACGGCTAACGAAGGGTGATCCCGTGAAAGTAAAATATAAAAAGATTGCAGGCTTGATCTCAGCTTCAGCACTTCTGGCTGGTGCAGCTCAGGCTGATGACCTCAAAATCAAGGTGGGTGCTCACGCATTCTTCGACTATGAGAATGTTGAAATTAATTCTATGACTCCAGTCGATGGAACCGATCTCAGATTGTTCCGTGTCGACGTTGGCGGGTCATACGGAGACTATGTCTTCAAAAGCAATTTTGACCTGCACGGCGATGACGTCAAAGTTCAGGACCTGTTCATTGAATTCAAAGGCGATACGAAAATCCGTATCGGTAACTTCAAGATCATGAATGGTCTGGAGCAGGAATCTTCTCTTTATTCGACACCGTTTGCAGAGGCGGGCTCTGTCAAACGCGTAAACGGCCTTGGCCGCAAGCTCGGCATCGCAGCTTATCGTTCATTCGATAACGTTCACCTGTCAGGCGGCATTTTCAGCGCCAATGTGAATGACAATGGCGATAAAGATGAGTGGGCGGTGTCTGGCCGCGTTGCGACTGAACTTCACCCAAATGGTGAAGACAGCCTTCTTCATCTTGGCGCGTCTGCGCGCTATCGGGAAAATGCTGATACTGGCACGTATAGCTATGCACACAAGCCATTCGCCAACTCTTCGCCGTCAACGGTGAAAGTGTCTGGCCTTGCCGACTCTGATCTGTTTATCGGGCTTGAAGGTGCGTATCTGAAAGACGGTTTGTCCCTGCAATCAGAATACGCCATCACAAAAGCAGACTGTATTGTCTGCTCAGGCGACGCAGAGTTCCAGTCCTATTATGTTGATGCCAGCTATACATGGGGCGGTCACCGCGTCATGAAAAAGGGCCTCTTCTCGCGCAACAAAATCGACAAACCAGCCAGTGAAGGCGGAATGGGCTCATTTGCCGTTTCTGTCCGTTATGATGTCGCTGACCTGAATGACGACGTCATTATGGGTGGCCGTCAGGAAAGCTGGGTTCTCGGCGGCACATGGTTCCGCGACAAGTATGTGCGCGTCCTTGCCAATTACACACACGCAGAGATCAGCGACAGCCCGTCTTATGGCGACACAGACGCTGATACATTCGTCATTCGGCTCCAGGCTGAACTTTACTGAGGTGAAATAACAGTATGCAATCCAGGTTTTCTTCCAGATCCTTACTCGTCGGAGCCGCTTTCCTGTTCGGCTCTATGACAGGATCACTCGCTCTGGCGCAAAGCGATTCTACGCCTGCACCAGACAAGAGCCTCATCACGCCGCAAATGGTCAAGGATCTGCGTGACCTCGTCTCGCAGCCAGTTGTCATTGCATCCGTGAAAGCGCGCAATGAATCACGCAACAATTTATCTCAGGCGGACATTGATGCTCTGGATAAAGCCTGGCGCGAAGAGCGTGGCTCGCAGGGCCCGCAGCCCTATATTGCTGCGGCGCTCGGCAGCCCGGTTTCGACTTATCTTCTGAGACAGCAAGCTGGCTCTAAAGGCCTGTATAACGAGCTGTTCGTCATGGACAAAAATGGCCTGAATGTTGGTCAAAGCTCCATCACGTCAGATTTCTGGCAGGGCGACGAAGCCAAGTTCCAGAAAACATTCCCTATGGGAGCCGGCGCCGTATTCATTGACGAACCGGAATATGTCAGCGCAACAGGCACCTGGATCATACAGGTCAATCTGACGCTCGATGACAATGGGACACCAATCGGCAGTAGCACGATTGAAATCAATCTTACCGAACTTCAACGTCGAAGCGCTCTGGGGCTTTAATCATGCTCAACAAAATGAATATCTCTCAAAAAGCCATCAGCGCATTTTTGATCCTGTCACTGATCTGTGTCGCCGTCGGCGGCGCGACAGTCTTCAACATCTTTTCGTCCAAGGCCGCTTCAGCACAGAACATCAAGTTGAACGCATTGCTGGATGAGACAACCGATCTGGAACTGAAACTCGGACAGCATGCGGTCGTTGCGAACAGCTATATGCTGTCGTCAGATGAGAAATACCGCACCCAGTTTGAATCAGAGACAGGGAAGCTGAAAGCGCATTTCGATGATCTGAGCGCAAAAGTTGCTGACGTGGCACCCGATCAGGTCTCAGCTATTAATACAGCAAAACAGACCTGGCTCAGCTATTCCGAAGACTGGATGGGCCAGCAATTCCGCATGATGGAGCGCGTGGACAGCGTTGACTATGCCCGTGCCCGTGAGGGTGAAGGTGAAGGACGCCGCCGGTTTAACGAAACCAGCAAGCAGCTGGCTCAGGTTGCGACACAAATTCATGGTCTGGCGAACACGGCCAGCCAGAATGCAGCAAAGGCCTCTAACTGGATTTTGATCATTGCCATTGCCGGTGCGGTCATCACCCTGTCAGCGTCAATCGGTCTGGGCCTGATGTTCAACATGATTGTCTCCCGTCCGCTGCGTCGCATTCGCGATGTCACAATGGAGCTGGCTGATGGCAAAATGGACGTCCGCGTTCCGACCATCGAAGCTCAGGACGAAGTTGGCGACGTGTCTCGCGCTCTGAAAGTCTTCCAGGAAAACCTGAAGCGCACAGCAGAGCTTGAGAAAGAACAGGCTGAAGCCAAAGTCCGCGCTGAACGTGAGAAACAAGAGACAATGGCGAAATTTGCCAAGTCGTTTGAAGACACAGTCATGTCGACCATTTCTGAGATCACGCACTCTATCGAGTCGCTCAAGAATGCGTCTGACAGCGTTATGGATGCCGCGGAAACCACCGGTCGACGCGCAAACGAAGTCTCTACATCTACATCTCAGACTGCGAACAATGTCACTGCGGTTGCAGGTGCGGCTGAAGAAATGTCCGTCACAATTGCCGACATTTCCTCTCAGGTTGCCGAAGTGGCCAACATGGCCAATGAGGGTGAGAAAGCTGGCAATGACGTGACGCAACAGGTCAAAACACTTGGCAAAGTGGTCACTGACATTGAATCTGTCGTTCGACTGATCGCTGATATCGCGGAACAGACCAACCTTCTGGCACTCAACGCAACCATCGAGGCTGCCCGTGCGGGTGAAGCGGGTAAAGGCTTTGCGGTTGTTGCCTCAGAGGTCAAAGATCTGGCATCTCAGACAGCAAAAGCAACAAGTGATGTTGCCGCTCAGATCGCAGCTGTTCGCCGCTCTGCCGGTGACGTAGAAGCCGCTTCCGACATTGTGGGCAGCGTCATTCTGAAACTGAATGATGTCTCTGGTGCGCTTGCCGCAGCGATGCAGCAGCAAGACGGTGCAACAAAAGAGATCGCAGCAAACGTCGACTCTGCAGCGTCTTCTGCCAGCGTTGTGTCCACGAATATTTCTGAAGTGGCGAGTATTGCTCATGAGACCGGTCAGGCTGCTCGTCAGATCGGCAGCGAAGCTGATGAACTGGTTAAGCGCGCGCGCTTCGTTCAGTCTCAGTCTGCTGAGTTCATCAAACAACTCCTCGCAAGCTAATCCGGCTTCAGGACCCTTTTAAAGAACGCCTTCGTGTCCTTGCGCGAAGGCGTTTTTGTTTGATGTGATCTCACTGGCCCTTGCATCTACGCGGCAAGCTTCGATAGACATCACTCAACTCATCCCAAAACAAGGGCGAACAAAATGTCAGATTCTCTGGACCCAGAGGACTGGAACGCGTTTCGATCTCGCGCGCACCAAATGCTTGATATTGCGATTGACCGGATGGAATCCGCCAAAGAGGGGCCTGTCTGGCAAAAGCCGGATGCGATCCAGCCAGTGCTGGATGGTCAGGCGTTTGGCACGGGTGAAGCGGCAAATGATGCTTTTCTGAAAGCCTTGATGCCCTACGCTGTGGGAAACACGCACCCTCGCTTTTTTGGCTGGGTCCATGGAGCAGGCACGCCATCGGGCCTGATCAGTGAAATGATCGCTGCGGCCATGAACGCCAATTGCGGTGGACGCAATCACGCTGCCATTCGCGTTGAGCGCAGCGTCATTGCCTGGGCACTCGACGTCTTTGGGATGCCGGCGACCGGAAGCGGTCTTCTGACCACTGGCACCAGCATGGCAACGGTGGTTTCGATGAAAGTTGCCCGGGACCGCGCGCTCGGTTTCGACGTGCGTAAAACAGGGGTCGCAAACGGCCCTGATCTGGTTGGCTATACCTCCCGCGGCGCACATAGCTGTATTGATCGGGCCTTCGACATGCTTGGCCTTGGCAGCGACGCACTGCGCAAGATTGGAAAACTGCCGAACGGGCAGATGGATACTGACGAACTCGCTGCGCAGATCGCCGCCGACAAAGCGAATGGGAGAACACCGTTTGTGATCTGTGCGACGGCCGGAACGGTCAATCGCGGTGCAATTGACAAGCTGGAAGAGATTGCGGACATCGCGCAGCAAAACGATCTCTGGTTCCATGTTGATGCAGCCTTTGCCGGGGCGCTACGCCTGAGCGACACCCATCGTCACCGGCTGAATGGCATTGAACGAGCCGATTCCATCGCCTTTGATTTCCACAAATGGATGCAGGTAAATTACGATGCCGGATGCGCGCTGATCCGTGATGAAGACGCGCATCGCCGAGCTTTCTCGGACCGGCCGGACTATCTGGCCGATATGGGGCGCGGCCTTGGCTCTGACATGCCATGGCCGGTCGATTACGGCCCGGAACTATCACGCGGGTTCCGCGCTCTGAAAATCTGGAGCCAGTTGATTGAGCATGGTCCAAAAAAGCTGGGTCAGGTGGTTGAGCGCAATATCGAACAGGCGGGCTATCTGGCCAAACTGGTCAACGAGTCTGAGTATCTGGAACTGCTCAGCTATCAGAATCTGAACATTTGCTGTTTCCGCCATATCTGGCCGGGCCTCAGCGAAAGCGACCATGATCTTCGTAATCAGGAGATCGTCATCCGGCTTCAGGAAAGCGGTATTGCGGCCCCTTCGACTACGCGCATTGAAGGCAAGCTTGCTATCCGGGTGAACATCACCAATCACCGGACCAGACTGTCTGATTTGGAAATTTTGCGGGACAGCGTTCTGAAAATTGCCCCAGAACTGTCACAGTGACTGCCCTGTTCTGCCCGATTGATGTGTGACCTTAAGGCTGACAATCACTATGGGAAGACCAGAGGTCGTCTAGATGAAACCGCTATTAACAGCTTCCATGGCCACAGCATTGATGGCCATCACAGCTTGCACAACCAGCGTGAACATTATTGAGGACAAGAAAGTCGATGAGAGAAAACAAACATCGACCGACTCTCCAGATCCGATTGTATTTGCCTGTGGCGACACAGAGCTTGGCGCGACTTTGAGTGAAGACCGCGCAATCGTTCAGTTCAATGGCCAGACCTGGTCATTGCCGAAGGTTGGCGCCCCAACCGGCGCAAAGTTTGAAGACGAAACGACCGCCGGGCCGATGACGCTCTGGATTGACGACATCAATGCCAGCTTCAAATTCACAGATGGCCTGCAGCGGAACTGCACCAAAACAGATCGCGATATTGCCGAACTACCGACCATGCCATGGCTATCAAGCAAGGAATGGGTGGTGGAGGATATCAATAAGGGCGGCGTGATCGATAATTATCACGCAACCCTGACCTTTGACGGTATTTCTGTATCAGGCTCGACCGGATGCAACAGCTTCAGTGGCCGCTATGTCATTGCGGGATCAAAGATTTCCTTTTCACCGCTACTAACAACGCGTCGCGGCTGCGCGCCTGCCATTATGGACCTTGAACAAAAGTTCCTGAGAGCCCTGACTACAGGTCTGGACGTCGAACTGAAAGATACTGGCGCGCTGGTTCTGACTGGCGAAACGGGCTCTATCACTGCGCTTTAAACGCCAGCTCTGACTTGTGTCTTGGATGCTTTGTGATTTCCGTCCATTTCCTCTATCAGACCGTCATCCATGACGGTTTGGCGGCATTCGCTATCTGGATGATGTTTAGACTAGGATATGCGTGTCCTGATAGCCCTCAGGCAAACTAGATCTCAGCGTGCGCTATTCCACGCCCTTGTCAGATAGTTCAGGAAATTGCGGGGTCAGCGTGTCGTCGCGTCCAAGCTCGATCGGACCGGGCGGATAGGCTTTGCGCGCATAATGATCATACGGGTCAAGCTCATAATCGGTCTTCAGCCCGCCAGCGCTTTCAGCGGTCGCAGCTGACAGATCACACACATTCATTCGTTTATAGAAATCAAAAGAGCGGCAGGTAAACTCGGTCGTCTCAAGACAGGCGCGCATGCATTTTTCAACGGTCGTATCGCGCATTTTCTTGTGATTGTAATAGCGGATGGCTGCGTTCGGCGTTTTGACGAACTGGCCATGAAGCGTGCGGCGAGGCATCTCAACCCCAAGCAACCAGACAGATCCGGCCAACACAGAAGCCGTCGTCACGACTGTCAGACCAGTCACCGGCCTGTTCCGGACGGCAGACATGAGTTTACCCCAACCGCCAGAGGTATCTGGCCCGGACAGCGTAACCTCACCAACAAAGCGCAAACCAATATTGGGAATGGTTTTGATCAGACGCTGGTCTGACCCATTGTCCCCGATGGCCGCACGCACGGCTCGCAACCGACTGGCGAGCGAGGCATCAGACACGATGCGACCACTCCAGATTTTCTGATTGATTTCGTCCTTGCTGACGACGCGCTCATGATTTTCGACCAGTAACAGCAAAAGCTGGAGAACCTGAGGTTCCAGCTTCACCTCTTCTCCAGCAATTGTTTCAAGTTTTAACGACGACGCGTGAAGGGCAAACCCCTCAAACTTATATGTCTTTGACGTCGACATATCCCCGCTTACTCCTTGTGTCCGTTCGTCTTATCCTCCAATTCGAAGCCATATTCCAGACTTCTGCGCTGAGGTTTGATCACGAAATGCAGTAAGATTTCACAATGGCGCGAAGAACAGCGTCATCGCCCGTTTCCACAGCGAAACAGCGGTCTTCATATTTCTTCATTTCAATTATTTGCTGTTTAGGATATATAAGTGAGCGATCGCTTTGTGTGTGGGACGCACGCGATGGTCCGACGTTTCGGATACACTCTCTGAGCCAACTGTCCCCAATCAGATTGGCTCAGCTTGGCAAATGGAAGGCGCTGTCGCCCGCAGCGCCTTCTTTTTGTCTGGATTTCTCGCCAGACATGGCCAAAGGCGCCCTCATCAAAGGTGATGCCGGGTAGAAACACCCGGCATCCCAGTGTCGCTATCAGTAGCGGTAATGTTCCGGCTTGAACGGACCTTCCGGAGACACGCCAATATATTCAGCCTGTTTCGGATCAAGTTTGGTCAGCTCAACGCCCAGCTTGTCGAGGTGAAGGGCTGCAACCTTCTCGTCGAGCTCTTTCGGCAGAACATAGACCTCGTTCTTGTACTGATCACCTTTGGTGAACAGTTCGATCTGAGCGAGAGTCTGGTTTGTGAACGACGCTGACATTACAAAAGATGGGTGGCCTGTCGCGTTACCAAGGTTCACGAGGCGGCCTTCAGACAGAAGAATGATACGCTTGCCGTCTGGGAATTCGATCATATCCACCTGAGGCTTGATATTGGTCCATTTGAAGTTTCGCAGAGCTTCGACCTGAATTTCATTGTCGAAGTGACCGATATTACAAACAATCGCCATGTCTTTCATACTGCGCATATGATCGATGGTGATGATGTCGCGGTTACCTGTACAGGTCACAAAAATGTCTGCACGTTCGATGGCGTTTTCGAGGGTTTTGACCTCGTAGCCGTCCATGGCTGCCTGCAAAGCGCAAATCGGGTCGGCTTCTGACACGATAACGCGCGCGCCTGAACCGGACAGAGACGCTGCAGAGCCCTTGCCCACATCGCCATAACCCGCAACGAAGGCAACTTTACCCGCCATCATCACGTCTGTACCGCGACGGATCGCGTCTACGAGCGATTCCTTACAGCCATATTTGTTGTCAAACTTCGACTTGGTGACGGAGTCGTTCACATTGATGGCCGGGAAAGGCAGCATGCCTTTCTTCATCAGATGGTAGAGACGGTTCACACCTGTCGTTGTTTCTTCTGTCACGCCCATAATGGCGTCACGTTGTTTGGTGAAAAAGCCCGGGCTGGCCGCAAGACGCTTTTTGATCTGCGCGAACAGAACTTCTTCTTCTTCAGAGCCAGGGTTGGAGAGCACATCTTCGCCCGCTTCAGCGCGTGCACCGAGCAGAATATACATGGTCGCATCGCCGCCATCGTCGAGGATCATGTTGGCAAGCTCGCCATTCGGCCAGAAAAAGATCTTGTCAGCAAAGTCCCAATACTCTTCCAATGTCTCACCCTTATGGGCAAATACCGGCGTGCCCGCATCCGCAATCGCGGCAGCGGCATGGTCTTGCGTTGAATAAATGTTGCAGCTCGCCCAGCGAACTGTCGCGCCGAGGGCTTCCAGCGTCTGAATGAGAACAGCCGTCTGAATCGTCATGTGCAGAGAGCCAGCAATGCGGGCGCCTTTCAGCGGCTGGGTCGGGCCGAACTCTGCGCGCGCGGCCATCAGGCCCGGCATTTCAGTTTCGGCGATTTCGATTTCCTTGCGTCCGAAGTCTGCAAGAGAGATGTCGCGGACGGCATAGTCGTTGGACATTGGGGATCCTTATAGTTCGTGTCTGCCTCAGGGCGTTTCGCGGCTTATACCGCAAACCTGTTTCATCATCAAATCATATAAAGATAAGTTTATATCTTTTTCTATCAGGAAGATTTAACCTGCAAATTTGGCTTTCGATAACCAAGGGTTTCAGGTTAGTCTGCGAGACCAACCAAGGAATTCGTATGCGTACCCTGCTTCAGCCTCTTCGCCACTCTCTGAAACTCAGCGTATTGCTGGCAGGCGCTCTTACCTTCACCTCGCTCGCTTCGGCGCAGGTTGAGCGACTGAACCCACGCAGTGACGGGTCACTTTCCGGCCCGGCAGGCAAGGCCCGGTTTCTGAAGTCGGGGGCTTTGCTGCTGGCGAGCTTTGACACCAATCAGGACTTCATCGTCACAGAAGAAGAAGTCGAGGCCGGCGCGCGCAATACGTTCAAGATCGCGGATGCAGACGGGAACGACCTCATCACGCCAATTGAGCAGCGCAATTGGGCGGCACTCATGGCCGGCGATGGCGATGTTCTGGAGAACAGCAGCTTTTTCCGTTCTGCCATTCCGAACCAGGTCACGCTGGATGAGTTTATTGAAGGGATCAAAATCTTTTCAACGACCTTCAAGAACTCAGACGGTGAAATTCTGTTCACCGCTTTCACCGTCAATCCGAAAGGTGAAGCGAAGAAAAAAGACAATTTGGACGATGAAATTGAGCGCCTGACGCGCCCGAAAGTAAGTGAAAACAGCGTTCCGGGAAACTAGAACGCCCCTAGTCATCTTCCCCGAAGCGGTTTTCGACAAACTCGACCATGGCGGACACAGCAGTGTCTTCGTCCGGGCCCGTGGCCACAATCTCAATCATGCATCCCCGACTGGCCGCCAGCGATAACAATTCCATGATTGAGCGGGCATCAGCGCTGATCCCGTCACGCATGACGACGATCTCGCTATCATATTCCTGGGCCATGCGGGAAAACGCGTTTGACGCGCGCGCATGCAGGCCCCGGACATTGCAAATCTCTACACTACGCGAAACAGTCATATGTCAGATCAGGACTTCACCAGAAGTTTCGACGCGATGGAAATGTATTTGCGCGCAGCTTCCTGAGCAGCCTCAGCGGCTTCCGACAGAGAGGCCGTTTCGCGCACTTCAGACAGCTTGATCAGCATTGGCAAATTCACGCCTGCAATCACCTCAATCTTGCCCTGTCCCATCGCTGAGATGGCCAGATTGGACGGCGTACCGCCAAACATGTCTGTCAGAATGATCACACCATCGCCATCATCGCACGACTGAGCGGTTTCCAGAATTTGCGTTCTGCGCTCATCCATATCGTCATCTGGTTCGATCGAGATTGATCGAAACCGACGCTGCTCGCCAACTACGTGTTCGGTAGCGGCTACCAATTCTCTCGCCAGTTTACCGTGACTGACCACCACCACACCGATCATGGAATGCCTCTTTCATTGCCATAGCCGTATATGGTGGGGGGAAGTTTTACCCTTTGGCAAGGGGTATTCAACGCTTTCTGCAGAAACCTGTTACGAATTTCCAGATTTACGAGGCATTGATGCAGCTGGGAGACGCACCGTGAAGACCGCGCCTGTGATATTGCCATCGCCATCAATCCGGTTGCCAGCTTCCACCGTTCCGCGGTGCGTTTCGATAATCTGCAGAACGATGGACAGGCCCAGACCCGAATTCAGACCGAATTTCGCACCTGCCGGACGGTCCGTGTAAAAGCGCATGAAAATCTTTTCGAGCTTGTCTGGCGGAATGCCCGGACCTTCGTCTTCAACAGTGGTTTCGACAAACAGATTGCCATCAATCCGCACATGACGGCTAGAGATCTCAACCTTGCCATTTGGCGGGCTGAATGACCGTGCATTCTCAATCAGATTGCGGAACACCTGACCCAGCGGGCTTTCACGTCCCAGCACCAGAAGTTCGCTCTCGTCATCATCCTTTTTGAAGCTGACATAGGGCTGATCGTCATCGCGAATGGCATCATAGGTGTAAGCAAGATCGCCAAGCAGTTTTTCCAGATCGAACGGTTCGTTCGGCTGGCGCGCGACTTCCGCTTCCAGACGAGACGCGTTGGAAATATCGGTGATCAGACGATCAAGACGGCGCACATCTGACGCGATCACCTTGCGTAGTTTTTCCTGCGCTGCAGGGTCCGTCACCCGTTCAGACGTCTCAACCGCAGACCGGATAGAGGTGAGCGGATTTTTCAGCTCATGTGCGACGTCAGCGGCGAAGGCTTCGTTCGCGACAATCCGATCAAACAACGCGGCCGTCATCGCCTCCAGCGAGTTCGCCAGTTCGCCAATTTCATCCTGTCGCCTGGTGATTTGCGGCAGTTCAAGTTTTTCAGCGGCGCCGGAGCGTACCCGGTCTGCGGCCAGAGACAGGCGGCGCAACGGGCGTGCAATCATATAAGTCAGAAGAGCGGCCGACATGAGCGACACAATGATCGCAACCATCATGAATGGCAAAAGCGCAGCGCGTTCACGACGGACAATTTCCGTCACATCGCTCGCCTCAAGTGTCAGAATACCAACAACGGCTGACACGCGCTTAATGGGAATGGACACGCTGACAACGCGAGTCCCGTTCGGATTGATCCGCTCACTGGCGATGATCTCGCCCTTTGCTGCCATTGCGAGCTCTTCTTCCAGCGAGATTTGCTGAAAGATAGAATGACTGGCCCGTGTCTGGATTGAACGAGCAACGGTATCGAACATATTCGACAAACCGTTCGCTGCGTTTTGCAACACATTCGGCTTGTCGATATCTGGCAATTCCTGATTTCGCACCTTGTCAGACAATAGCGCATAATCACCAACCAGCTTGCCCTCATTGTCATAAAGACGGGCACTGACCTTTGGTGACAGGGTCAGACGGCGCAAAAGCCGGCGCGCCAGTTGACGCTGAAGCGCCGGTTCCGGCTGACCGACCGTCGCCCCTTCGGCGAGAACCGAGACAATGAGATCACCCTGCGTGGTCAGGCTTTCCTTGCGCGCCTCAATCAGGCCGACCCGCATTTCATTCAAAACAAGCGAGCCGACAATCAGAATGAGGATGCCTGCCAGGTTTGATGCAAAAATCAGCCTGGCAATGCGGGAATGCGTGACGCTGCGGATCGCGCGCGTTGCTGGCAGGACTACATCTCCTTGTAGCGGTAACCGACACCATAAAGCGTTTCGATTGCATCGAACTCATCATCAACGTCACGGAACTTTTTACGCAGGCGCTTGATGTGGCTGTCAATCGTCCGGTCATCGACATAGATCTGATCGTCATAGGCCGCATCCATTAACTGGTCACGGTTCTTAACGAATCCCGGACGCTGAGCCAGCGCAAGCAGGATCAGGAACTCAGTTACCGTCAGACGAACCGGTTCGCCATTCCATGAACAGACATGTCGGTTCGGGTCCAGCACCAGACGTCCGCGAACGATTGGCTTCTGATCGCCTTCGACTTCCGTTGCGCCGCGTGAACGACGCAAAACCGCTTTCACACGTTCGGCCAGCAAACGGTTTGAACATGGCTTGCGAACAAAGTCGTCCGCGCCAATGTTGAAGCCGATGACTTCATCAATCTCTTCATCTTTGGATGTGAGAAAAATTACAGGAATATCAGAGGTTTGACGCAGGCGACGTAAAACTTCCATGCCGTCCATTTTCGGCATTTTCACGTCCAGCACAACAAGGTCAGGTGGCGTTTCGGTCAATCCGGCAAGCGCGGCTTCACCATCGTGATAGGAGCGGACTTTATATCCCTCCGCTTCAAAGAACATTCTCAGCGATTCAACGATGTTCTCGTCGTCATCAACCAATGCCAGCGTAGCCATCCCAGCTCCTTTATATGGTGCGCACCCATGCGCAAATCGTACCGTCTAACAGTCTTACGAAATTCTAACGTAGAAACAACAAGGTGCAATCATGACTTTCATGAGGCCTTAAACGGGAAAGAGTATGGTAACCCAAGAATAACAAAGCTGACAGGGCTGGTATGTCGGGGCGCGAGACTCATTTCGAACTTTTTTTGCGAAAGAATACAAAATCCTCCTGGGTTTTGTTTGACGCCTGCCCCACACGCAATGAGGCCGTAGAGAAAGCCCGGGTGCTGATCCGCTCCCATCCGGACGGGGGTGTCAGGGTTATTAAGGAATCGCGCGATCTGCAAACCGGCGACTATGACTCTGTTATCGTTGCCACTGTCGGAAACTGCGCAGAAACCAATCGCCGCAAATCCCGTGAATTCCAGCTGGCTGCGTCCTCATCGTGTATTTCACCAATGGATTTGTTCAAACCGGAAGCACGCAAAACCTATCAGGAAGTCATGCCGCGCTTTTTAAATCGCTATCGGGTTTTGCCGGGCGAGTTGGTTTACCGGACCGATTTGCTGGAACAGCTTGAAGCAACCGGCTCTGAGATAACACAGGCCATTCAGCGCGTTGCCATTGCTCGCGCCGGCGGCGGCGAAGAATTGCATTCGACCGCCCGTCAACTTCACGAAATGGTCTCAGACGCGATCAATCTGTGCTTCAAGGATAAGAAATCCGGTCATCATCTGAAATTCGACCGTCCCTTGCCGGAAATTGTGGCCAAGGCCCGTAAAAAGCCAAATCCACAGAATGCGTTCTCGTCAGCGCTGGCAGATCGGCTCAAAACCGCGCCGAACTGGAAGGACAAGCTCGGAGAGCTTCTCGAAATCTGGGAAGAAGTGGAAACTCTGCCAGACGCCGACAGACAATTTTGCAATGAGATTCTGTCTCATTATTTCTCAGAATGGATTGAGGCACCGAACACACTTGGTGTGATGCTGGGCGACCTTTCTCATGGTGCGGAAAAGCTGAACCGCCTGATCGCCGTTCTTGAGCCCCGCAATCTTTATGCGCCGGGCGAAGACCCGCTCTCCGCTTTGCCAACCGCGCAGACCCTTGCGCGGGCAGTTTCTCTCGGCGTTCTGCCGACAGCACGTAATCGCATTATCAGTCTGATCTTTGAAGAACTAAGCTGTAATCGCCGCCTCTTCCCAGAGAATCTGAAGGGCGAGCTAGATCTTATGAAAACATTCGGCGACCGGCTTGTACGCCTACTCGGCGGAGAACGTCAGAGCGAAATGTATGAGGCCTTCTGCAGCCGGTCAAACACGCTGATGACGATGGAAACGGTAGAAGAGCACCTTGCGGCCTTCCCACTCGGCGAGCGCCCAAATCAGCTGCTGGCGCTCAGCAGTAATATCGCTGGTGATACAGCCAAATCAAAACTGGTTGGCGTATTTCGGGGGTATCTGTCTCAGCCTCAGTTCGAAGTCGCAGTTCTTGGCACAAAGAACCCGATTGCGATGCTGAACACATTGCGCAACACGCAGCAGCAATTGCTGAGCTCAAAATTGCCGCCACAGGATAAACTTCATGGCGCGCGAGATATTGATACGCTAGGAGTACGCCTGATTGGTCAGAGCCAGCTCTTCCGCAACATGATCAGAAAAGCGGGCACGGCTGAAAAGGCTGCGCTGGCCTTGTTCCGGCTGGCCGCCGAGACGCTGCCACACGGCCAAAGCGCTGCGCTTGCCGCTGGAACCGCCAGCCGCCTCCTGCAAACAGAAGGCACACGCGAACGGCTCGATCAGCACCCTGACATGAAAATGGCGATGGCCCAGCTGGCGCGCATTGCGCAAACAGCTTCCACCCTCGACGCAGCTTAAGGCTTTTGCGCCAGCGGATGCGCCGCTGCCAGCATATCTGCCAGATCATCTGTCAGAAGATGGGTATAAATCTGCGTCGTCGAGATATCGGAATGCCCCAGCAATAGCTGGACCGTGCGAAGGTCGGCCCCGCCTTGCAGCATATGGGTCGCAAATGCATGGCGCAGGGAATGCGGCGAGATTTTCGACGGGTCGAGGCCAGCCATCAGGCTACGCTGACTGATGATATTCTGCAGAGTGCGACGCTCAATATGACCCGCCTTTCCAGATGACGGAAACACAAACTGGCCTGCAATCTGTTGATTGCGCTTTGGCAAAAGCCCGGCCCGGTGATCAAGATACGCCGTGATGGCAGAGTTTGCGTGTCGCCCCACAGGACAGAGCCGCTCTTTATTGCCTTTACCGGTCACCCGAATGAAGCCTTCCATCCGGGTCGCAAGCGCTGTTAGTGGCAAGGCGCAGACCTCGCTTGCCCGAAACCCACCGCTATAAATCAGCTCAAGCAGACACAAATCCCGCGCATCTTTTGGCGTCGGCCCCTCGCACGCTTTCAAAAGCGCCGTGACCTGGTCCCGGGACAGAACATCCGGAACCTCCCGCACCGTTCTTGGCGCTTCGATCTGACTGGTCGGATTGTCCGTCCGCAGGCCTTCTTCCAATTCAAACCGGTAAAACTGACGCAAGGCCGACAGGCGCCGGGATATAGTGGATGTTGCCAGACCCGCACGAGACAAATGCTGCTGATAGTCCGCAATATCTCCCCTCGACGCCCCAGACACACCGTCTCTCAGAAAGTCCTGCGCGTCGGACAAATCCCGTCTATAGGCATCAAGCGTATTCTGGCTGGCGCCGCGCTCGACGCTCAGCATGTTCAGAAAGTCGGCAATCCGCCGTCTATCCTCAATCGGTGACAATAGTCGTCCGTTCGATTGGCAGCTGGTAGCCAATACCCTCGATCACAAGCTGACGCGCCACATCCTTCAGGCCATTTTCAGACAGAAGCCCGGCCAGACGGGCAAGGTCTTCCCCGTTGAGCTCAGCCGGATTGTACCCGACCTGAATGGCAGTTCGTAGAACGGCTTCGCCCAGCGCATCAGACTGGAATGCCGCCTTGATCAGAAGAAGGTCTTTTTCGCTGACCGTGCGACCAGCTGTCAGGCTCGCCTCGTCAGCGGTCGCAATCAGTTGGCGTGCTTCAACAGACACTGGAAGACCGAGCGCCAGGAAGCCGCGGATCATGCGAATAGCCGCTGGCTTTGTCTTCTCATCGGATGTTTCTGCAAGCGTCCGGGAAATCACAATGGCAGACTGCGGGGATGTATCTTCGCCAGCCAGAATCGGGAAGGCATCAAGCCAACCGATCAGGAACGGGTTGTTGAGCGCGCTGCCTTCAGACTGCAAACCGTTTATGAACCGACGCGCTGGCTGATACTCGCCAATGGACAGAGCCGACAGCGCGAAGCTATCGCCAAACTGCTGTGCAATCACCGGGCTGTTGATCCCGTTGATGAAGTGCCAAAGGCCTCTGGACGCGGCCCGGAACTGAGCAACATCATGGCTGTAAGCGCTCAGCGCACGGCGAAATGCCAGAGCCTGTTCCAGATCCGTTTTCTGATCGCTGACGGTTTCATACGCCTCATCCAACAGACTGACCGGCACAAATGCATCTTGCTCCGGTTCAGGTTTCGGGTCTGTTGCATCATCAGGTGTCGGTGGTGGATCGACCTTGTCTTTTGCATAGGCACGTCGATACGGGGTGCGATCCAGAACACCGGCAGCAAAAGCAATCTCGGCGGCCTGAATGCGCAATTTGCGCGAAATATCGCTGCGATTAATGACTTGTGTGGCAAGACCCGGATGCAGACCCACAAAGCCATCTTTTTCCGGAATCAGGTCAGCACCAATCGACAGGGCCAGCGTCATGCCGGAGCCATAGCGCGGCGGTGGCAAATTCTTTTTCTCACCACGGCTCATCGCGTTGATGACCTGCATGTACCAGACATCGTCCGCGCCATCGCCAGAA
This sequence comes from uncultured Ponticaulis sp., assembly GCA_963678615.1. GTDB lineage: Bacteria > Pseudomonadota > Alphaproteobacteria > Caulobacterales > Hyphomonadaceae > Ponticaulis. The sequence continues at coordinate 3,177,161 of OY782947.1, read as the reverse complement.
ATGAATTCCAGCGCGACGAGCGCTGGTGAATAGTCCGCTTCCAGCGCGTAACACACGGCCCGCGCGCGCAAGAGATAGGTTGTTTGTTGAGAGCTCGCTCGGACAAGACTGCAAGCTGATCGCAGATTGCCCTTGGCAAAATCATTATCAATGGTCAGCTCGAAATGAGAGACAATGCCGGGCGTACCGCTCGACTGGCGCACGAAATCTTCAAATACCTTCGGATCGCCGAGATCCTGAATAATGTCGTAACGCTGAACCAGCAGCGCGTCGGCTTTCTCACCCTCAGGCGCAACAGCAGACGACAAGACGGCGCGGCGCACGAGTTCGCGCATGGAAGGCGACAAAGCCTGAACACTGGTTTGAGAGAACAGGCTCGACAAATCGTCTTCAGAAGAATTCAGCCAGAGCGTATTTGGCAGGGCGCCATCAGAATTTGAAAGTGATCCGATGCCCCATGCATTGATGTCGTCCAGTCCGAAACTGTCAAACGTCCCCTGAGCCGAAGCGGAAAGCGTCGTAGCGATAACGGACAGCGCCAACACAAACGGTTTCAACATCAACACATACCTCTGTCTGTTTCGTGCAGTCATTTGTTTCTGACCTGACTTTCTGGCGAAAATCTGTCTGAAACTGCCATCTTGCACAGTTTTCGCGTGAGACAACAGTCATCGCATCATCGCAGGTAATTGCCCGGCTCGTGCTTTAAGTATAATCGTCATATGTGTGGAGGCGCAAAAGCAAATGCGCGTGGGAATTGTGAAGACTGACAAGAATACATCAAAACTGCCTCTGGCCGATGGGAAAACAATCGCACTGATCGGCCTTATGGGGGCCGGAAAATCGTCAGTCGGACGTCGGCTCGCAGACTCTGTTGGTCTTCCCTTTGCAGACAGCGACGATGAAATCGAGACCGCTGCCGGACTCTCCGTGTCGGATATTTTCTCCATTCATGGCGAGGAAGAATTTCGGCGGGTCGAACAGAAAGTCATTGAACGACTGGTTCATGGCCCCCAGCGTATTCTGGCGACAGGTGGCGGTGCTTTCATGAACGACACGACGCGCGGCCTGTTAAAGGATCATGCGCTGACCATCTGGCTGCGTGCAGATCTGGAAACGCTTTGGAAGCGGGTCAGCCGCAATGACAAACGCCCGCTTTTGCAAACCAAAAACCCCAAAGGAAAGCTGCGAGAACTGTTACTGGCGCGTCAGGAAACCTACGCATTGGCCGACATTGTAGTGGACTCTAATGACGGGCCGCATATGAATGCCGTCCGTGACATATTGAGTGCAATAGAAGAACGGTTTCCATCAGAATGAGCGTACACACGGTTCGCGTTGATCTTGATACGCGCAGTTATGACATTTTCATCGGTCCTGACATTCTCGACGAAGCCGGGTCCAAAATCCGCGCGCTTGTTGGCCCATCTCGTTCTCGCGTCTTCATTCTGAGTGATGATGCCGTCTGGCCGTTACATGGCGAGCGCCTGCTGTCTGTTCTGGATGCATCCGGCCTGAAAGGTGAGGTCATCACGGTTCCATCCGGTGAGGCGTCCAAATCCTTTGTCAATCTGGAAACGGTTCTGGAAAGCCTGATTGCGAAAGAAGCTGAGCGAAACGATATTCTGATCGCCTTTGGCGGCGGTGTGATCGGCGACCTTGCGGGCCTCGTTGCAGGCCTGATGAAGCGCGGCATGCCGTTTGTGCAAATGCCAACCACCTTGCTGTCACAGGTCGATTCCTCGGTCGGCGGCAAAACCGCCATCAACTCAAAGCACGGTAAAAACCTGGTCGGTCTGTTCAACCAGCCCGCTCTGGTTCTGGCCGATATTGGCCTGCTGTCTACTCTGCCGCCGCGCGAATGGCGCGCCGGATATGCCGAAGTCATTAAATATGGTCTGATTGATCGGCCAGATTTCTTCGACCATCTGGAAGTCGCCACAGATGACATTCTGGCCGGCAATACTGACGCTCTGGCGCAAGCTGTCAGAGTGTCATGCGAATCCAAAGCCGGTGTTGTCGCAGCCGACGAAACTGAGCGCGGCCGCAGAGCGCTTCTGAACCTGGGCCACACATTTGGCCACGCCATTGAACGCGCGCGCGGCTTTGATGGCCGCGTCCTTCACGGCGAAGGCGTCGCGACAGGCATGGCCATGGCTTATCGCTATTCCAGAGAGCTCGGCCTCTGCCCCGGTCAGGATGTGACACGGGTTGAACGCCTGCTTGAAAAGTCCGGCCTCGCCCCCACACTCAACGCACTTGATACAGGCCCGTTTGACGCAAACGAACTGCTCGCGCATATGTATCAGGACAAGAAAGTTGAATCCGGATCACTCACCCTGATCCTCGCAAAAGGGATTGGTAAGTCCTTTGTGCAAAAAGGCGTAGAAGCACCGCCGCTACGCGCATTTCTGGAGGCTGAAGTAAAAATCTGATGGACACTGTGTGGCCATTTCTGTTTGTCATCCTGCTGCTCTGCATGTCCGGTTTCTTTTCCGGTTCAGAAACAGCGCTCACCGCGGCATCCCGTGCCCGCATGCACAGTCTCGAGCGCGATGGCGATAAACGCGCCGCCCGGGTGAACAAGCTTCTGTCAAACCGGGAAAGCCTGATCGGCGCGATCCTGCTCGGCAATAACCTCGTCAATATTCTGGCAACGTCGATTGCGACGGTTACCTTCACCGCATGGTTCGGCCAGGCCGGTGTGGGTGTTGCCACCCCCGTCATGACCGTGCTCGTCCTCGTTTTTGCTGAAGTCCTGCCAAAAACCTATGCAATCTCAAACGCGGACAATATGGCGATGGGCGTCTCCCGCCCGGTCACATGGCTGGTCAAAGCCCTGTCCTGGATTGTATATATCGTCCAGCTGATCGTGAACTTCACTCTGCGCCTGTTCGGCGTCAGAACGGACGAAGGCATGATCTCCGCCGAAGAAGAAATTCGTGGCGCGATTGATCTTCACCACTCAGAAGGCGGCGTGGCGGAACATGACCGGCACATGCTGGTTGGCGCGCTCGACCTGAAAGACCTGACCGTGGCGGATCTGATGATCCACCGCAAGAACATCAACATGCTCGACATTGAAATGCCGGTGCGCGATCTCGTTATGGAGGCTCTCTCCAGCCCGCATACGCGCCTGCCGTTATATCGCGGATCGCAGGACGAGATTGTCGGCATTCTGCACGCCAAAGACCTGTTGCGCGCGGTTGCCCCATTGCGCGGTGATCTCAGCCAGCTCGATATCGAAACCATTATGCGCGAACCATGGTTCGTGCCGGAAACTCTGACCGTTCAGGAACAGCTGAATGCCTTTCTGAAAAAGCGCAATCACTTCGCCCTTGTGGTCGATGAATATGGCGCGCTGGAAGGTCTGATCACGCTGGAAGACATTCTGGAAGAAATCGTCGGCGACATTCGCGACGAGCATGATGTTCTGGTTCAGGGTGTGCGCCAACAGCCAGACGGATCGGTGAATGTCGATGGGGTTGTCACCATTCGTGACCTGAACCGTTCAATGCACTGGAACCTGCCTGACGAAGAGGCGGTTACAATTGCCGGTCTCGTGATTCACGAGGCACAGACAATTCCGGAACCCGGCCAGCGCTTCTCCTTCCACGGCTATCAGTTTGATGTGTTGCGCAAATCCCGAAACCAGATCACCGCCTTGCGCGTGAAAAAGGATGACGAGGTTTAAAACCTCAAAAAAGAAGACGGCCCCCCAGATGGAGGGCCGGTTTCAGTTTTGGGGTTAGAGTTTTTACAAACCTTAGAAGCGCGCAGTCAGCGTCATCTGGAATGTGCGCGGGTTGAGCGGACGGTAGTATGCCGAGCCCGCGAACATGAACGCTGTCGCCACTTCCTCATCAAACACATTGTTCAGATTAAACCGCAGGGACACGTTTTCCGGGATACCAAAATCATTTGGTCCGCCAAGGTCGAGATAGGCATCAAACACCGTGAAGGATTCAACTTTGTCAGATTCAATGAAAGTTGAATAACGCTCGCCTGTGTATTTACCCGAAATATTGGCAACGGCCCACTCTGTCGGCTCCCAGGTTGCGCCGCCAATGATCAGCCATTTCGGGCTGTCAGCCAACGTATTGCCTTTCTCATCTTCTGTGTTGTTGTAAGTGAGGTTCCCATTAAAATAGAGCTTATCATCGAACACAGCTGGCTGGTACACGCCTGACAGTTCCACGCCCCAGGCGGTCACCTCACCGCCATTGATATAATAGGGTTCTGGCTGATCGGTTGCTGGATTGATCACAGAGGAGTTCAGCAATTGGTTGTCGAAGGCCGTATAGTAAAGGGCCGCCGCACCACTGAACCCCGGACGATTGGTTCGAATACCAATCTCGAAGTTCTCAGACGTTTCGCCCTTTGGCGCCGGAAGAGGCTCTGTCGAATGGTCAGTCGACGCAATGGAGAAGACATCATCCGCGCCGCGTGGCAGAGCATAGTTCTGCGAGTATGACGCAAATACCTGATCATAATCCGTCAGGTCATACACTGCGCCAATCATTGGCAGGAAATTGTCCTCATATTTGACATCAATGACCTGCGGGCCGAACAACTCATAGTCATTATAGTCCCGATAGCCATCAAGCTTGTAATCAACGCTCAAGCTCTTCACCCCGACCTCAACATTGAGACGATCGTCCAGGAGACTGATCGTATCTTTCACGAAGAGCTGTGTGCTCTCACGATAAGATGTGTAGTTCCGGCGGAAATAGACGATTTCATCCCAGATAACGTCGCCATCGGCAGATCCGTTCGTCTTGTTCAGACGCATCTGTGTCCGCGTATAGTCTTCGTCTTCAATCCAGCCCCCAAACTCAAAGAGATGGTTGTTGAATTCCCATTCAAAGCTGGCAACCATGCCTTTGCGGGTGCCGCCAACACCGGAAAGACCATATTGCACGCCGCGCGGCCAAACGACTGGCAGACCGGCAGCAGCCTGACGCTCATAGATGCCATGAGAGTTGCCATAGCTGTCCGGCGACACGCCATACCCGTCTTTTTCTTCCTTATACGCCGCAGCTTTAAACATCAGACCCGGCACTATGTCCGTTTCAAAGTTCAGTGAGTACAGCGTGTCGTCGCGGATATTCACCCGGTCCTCATAGTAAGAGGTACATTCGCTGCCGGTATTGATCGGCGTGAAGTCGGACGCGTCCGCAACACCGTCGCCGTTAAAGTCATAGACACCCGGTTTCGGCGCGATACAGCCCGTTTCAGGCAGAGTTGGCAAATACCCGGAGTAATAGTCACCTTCGAACCGAGAGGCCGGGCCGGACGGCGAGTCATAGTCGAAAAAGTCATTGTGGACATAGCCGAATTTCAGGAACGTATCGTCGTCAAACTCATATTTGATTTTGCCTTCAATATGTTCCCGGTCGATCGTGCCCGGCCCGCGCCAGAGGTCTGAATCGGTTTTTGAACGGCTGACATAGGCCGACAATCCATACCAATTGCCGGATTCGAGTTTGATGAAGCTGCGCTCCAGATTATCGTCCCCAATGGTATAACTGAAGATACCGCCCGGCTCTTCTGAGGTATCGACAGTGTTATAAGACACAATCGGGCCAAGCGAGGCATAGCTTGGCAATGAGACGTCACCTGCGCCCGGCGATGCCACGACAGAGCCAAGGTTTTCATTATCGACATAGCGGAAAATCGGGCTGCCACCGAACGCGTCAGACCGGCCCATCGGGACACCATCCAGTACGAAGCCGATTTGCTGAAGGTTAAACGCACGAACCGTGACCGAGTTGCCAAACTCGTACAGACCCAGCGCACCATCCGTCTGAACGTTAAAGCCCGGAAGCGTTTCCAGCATTTTCAGGCCCGAAATACCGCCCGGCGCAGACAGAAGCGCATCGCGTGTGACCGCTACCGTATTGGTGGCTGCGTCAAGGCCAATCGCCGTGTCAGTTTCCGAAACGCGGCGCCCCTGAATATAGACTGTTTCCAGCTTGGCGACCTCCTCCTCACTCGTTTCCTGCGCGAAGGAAGGTGACAAGGCAGCGCCGACAGCAAGAACTGCCAGGGCTGACGCACATTTTAATGACGATCGGAATACGCTCATGGAAGACCCCTCTAGATTTATCCATAGGAGTGTGAGGGTTTCCGGTGAGCGAGCCGGATTCAATGAATTGCGCCGGATACGGAAGGTTTCGACCGAATTTTGAACAATTCGCTGAAAGTTCTGGCACTTTGAAAGTAAAAATCCTGATCTGACGAAGATCACACGGAATTGATTTTTATTTTTTGTCGAGGTTAGGGCTTTACGCGCACCGAATACTGATTCAGCGCCGATATTTATGATAATCAGCGGGTTTAAATGAGGTTTTCTTCAAGCCTGTTTAGAATATTCGAAGTGTTTTCATGTGAACAAAAATGTTCAAAAATGTCTTCAACATCTCAAGTGATCGAAAATTGATCATATTTACTATAGAAGATTCTGGGATACTAACCGTGTTTGAAGATGCAAAATGCCCTGAATACATAAGTAATCAGAGCAATACTGCAATTTTAGCGAGTTTTTCTGTATTTTTCTTTGCTGACAATGTCAGAGACATTAATCTTGTTGGCTGACAGCGTTACTTTGCCTGCCTTCTCAGTATCAACGACCAGCTTCACAACCGGCACAAAGCCATCAATCGGCTCACCGAAATAGATCTTCATCGGGCCTTCAATGCCAGTGAGGTTTTTGCCAACATCGTCTTTATTATAACCTGCCACACGATTGACGGTAAGTTCGCATTCTGTCGCCATGCCGTTAAAGGCTTTGGTTTTGACCATTTGTTTGCCGAGATGCCTGAACGACAAATAGGTCAGCTGTTTGCCATCAAAGGTTTTGACCGTCTCACTGCACAGATTGGCCGCCGGGCGCGGTGCAAACGCAATGTGCATCATAGCCGTGGCCGGGTCGACCGCTGCCAGCTTTTGGGCCGGCGTTGCAGGCGGCTCACCCAGATCGCCCCATTTTGGGGTTACTTTCAGCGACACATCCGTATCGCCATAGGTTAGTTCAACACGACGGTTCTTTTTTCCGTCATTATTCTGGCTGACATAATGAGTGGTCTGAAGACCATTATCGAGGATGCGACCCGATGAGGTAACATTCAGATCATAACCAACGAAGATATCCGCAAGGCCTGTCGTCTTGACCTGTGTATCGATTGAATAGTGATCACCCTCAAGGAAGGTTTCAAACTCCGCCTTACCGGTGATCGGGAAAAACAGGAAATATGCGACGGCCTCCAGCTCGTATTTGATCCGCTTCGATTGACCGGCTTTTACATCGGCCAGGAACGGATTCACCGATTTCGTCGTTGCTGAAGCGGGCGTCACTTTGGTGGCATCGCCATAAGATGGAGCCATAACTCCCAGCGCCGCCACAGCCAGACCTGCGAAAAGTTTACGTTTCATACGCGTCAAAAGACCTTTTACTATGCGTTGCCCGCCCTGAGCTCTTCCTGTTAACATGACCAGACTGAGCGCAAGATGAACAGCCCATTCTTAAAATTGACGAGAAACTACCCGGAATCTACCGGATTCTGCGAATCAATTCAGCGCGAAGGTCGAATCGCGCTTGACGAATGAGGTTTAAGCCCGTATCCACCGCGCTTCGAGATTTCTGAACACCAATAAAGAGGCGCAGCCATGTCGCGCGAATGTGATCTTTCTGGCAAATCCCCAATGGTTGGTAACCGGGTGAGCCACTCAAACATCAAGTCTAAGCGCCGGTTCCTGCCGAACCTGGTGAACGTTACTCTGCGCTCAGACATTCTGAACCGTGCATTCAAACTGCGTATCGCAGCCAGCACGCTTCGTACTGTCGACAAGCACGGTGGCCTGGACGGCTATCTGCTGAAGACGAAAAAAGCGTCTCTCAATGACAAAGCACAGAAGATTCTGAGCGATATTGAGAAAAAGAAGGCTGAAGCAGCGGCATAAGCCCTGTTTTTCTGAGTCTTTTGGAAAAGCGCCTTGCCGGGCGCTTTTTTTATGCGAAATTTCCGGCTGAATTTTGATTCCGGAGTTTCTGATGCGCCTGCTCGCCCTTGCCCTCGCCGCACTGTCCAGTTTTGCACTGGCCGGCTGTAATCGTGAAGTCCCGGTTATGGCGGACACCATCTATAAGGGCGGGACGATTTATTCCGGCGTCGCAGACGGCGAAACGGTTGAGGCCGTCGCAGTCGGCGATGGTCTGATCGTTTATGCCGGCACGATGGACAACGCGATCAAGGTCGCAAAAGGCGGCGCAAAAATTGTCGATCTCGGCGACAATGTCATGTTCCCCGGCTTCACAGATTCTCATGTCCATCTGGCTGGTATTGGTCAACGCGAACTGACGCTCAATCTTGATCAGGTCAGATCCGTTGAAGAGCTGAAAGCCTCCCTGCTGGCGTATCGCGAGTTCCACGCTGACAGGACTGGCATTCAGGGGCGTGGCTGGATTGAAACACACTGGCCGGAAAACCGCTTCCCAACCGCCTCAGACATTGACGCTGTTGTCGCTGATATTCCTGTCGTTCTCGTCCGCGCCGACGGCCATGCACTGGTGGCGAACACCAAGGCGATGGAAGTTGCAGGCATTACGGCCGAAACAATCGCCCCGGAAGGTGGCGCAATCCTGAAAGCGGACGGAACGGACACACCAAACGGCATGTTCATCGACCATGCCATGCCGCTGCTCGCACCTGTGTTCGCAAAGCCGACGCAGGACGATATCGATCTTGCCGTCAAAACCGGGTTTGACGTTTATGCGTCTCGCGGCTGGACCGGCCTGCACAATATGTCTGTCAGCGAATTGGAACTGATCGCGCTGCGCGGCCTGTCTCTGTCGAACACTTTGCCACTGCGGACCTATAACGCCGTTGAACCAGAGCTCATTCAGGCGGCGATTGATCGCGCGCCTTCAGGCTCTCTCCTAACGACACGCGCTGTGAAGCTTTATGTCGATGGCGCGCTTGGCTCTCGCGGCGCGCTGCTCATCGAACCATACAGCGATGCCCCGGACACAACGGGCCTTGCTCTGACAAACGGCGAAGAAACCGGCGCCATTTTCAGGCGAGCGCTGGAAAATGATGTTCAGGTTTCAATGCATGCCATTGGAGACCGTGGAAACAAGCTTGCTCTCGACTGGATGGAGCACGCGTTCGACGCCTATCAGCCAGAAGGCCAGGAAGCAGGCGACGAAAACACTAAGCCGAGCTATCGCTGGCGGATTGAACATTCACAAATCGTCCGCGCCGAAGACCGAGCTCGATTTGCCAAGCTGGGCGTTGTTGCCAGCATGCAACCGTCTCATGCGATTGGAGACCTCTATTTCGCGCCATCGCGGCTCGGAATGGATCGCCTTGATCGCGCCTATGCATGGGCTGACATGATGAAGCGCGGCGTCATCGTTGCAGGCGGCTCTGACGCCCCGGTTGAGGTTGGCGACCCGATTATTGAATTCTACGCCGCGACCGTGCGCAAAAGCCTGGACGGGTTTTCTGCCGAAGGCTGGCACCCTGAATATGCGCTGTCACGCTATGAGGCGCTGAAACTGTTCACACAGAATGCCGCCTATGCCAGCTTTCAGGAAGACAAGCTCGGCACCATCGAAACCGGAAAATTCGCTGACCTGACCGTTCTCAATCAGGATCTGATGAAAGTCGCTGATGAAGACATTCTGAAAACCAAACCGGTCATGACCATTGTCGCGGGCAAAGTGGTCTGGAAAGCTGAAGAGTAAATCCGGCGTCAGGCTGGGCTATGACTTCGGATCATAGTCCAGCACGCCCAGCAGAGTGCGCTGTTTCGGCGAGAAGTTATCATCTGAAATGATGAAAATACGGTCTGTTCCGTCTTCCCGGCGCTGAACCGCTATCCCCTCGAAATTGTCGATGGTGAACGGCTTGCCAAAGAAAAACAGTGACTTTGGATCACGCACCTTGCCATCAAGGCCGAGCGTCGCTGTCACCAGACCAATCTGATTGCCACGAAAGGGATCATAAGACCTGGTCAGCGCATACATACGCCCTGTGCCATCTGTTTCAGCCTGAATATCCAACCCGACCAGCAAGGTGACATCCTGCAAAGGAAGTACCGGATCAAACGCAATCGGCTTGCCCGGCATCATGCCGGCAACAGCGCCCATATCCTTGATACGGGTTTCAAGGCCTGCAATCAGCCCGTCACCAAAATCGGCGAGCGCTTCCATACCGCTATTGGGCTTTACGGTTTCAGACACGCCAAAGTCAGCATTTGGGAAATGAACGACCTCAACGCCGCGCGCATTCGCACCGCAGCCCTCAATGTCATACCCCCAGATACGATGGTCTCGTTCAAAACTGACAAAGGCATAGTCGCCATTCCAGGCGACACCTTCAGAATCGCCAAGCAGTTTACCGTCCAGCGGTTTACCTTCGCCGGATTTCAGGAAGGTCAGATAAACACTGTCCGTCGGCTTACCTGTCTCTGGTTCAATGTCGATCCAGACAAGATCGCCCTTATCTGTGACAGACAGCAAGGTATCGCTGTCGAGGAAATCGAGACCAGATAACCCGCCAATGCGAACGTCTTCGCTGGAAATCTCATAGACTTGCAATGGTTTGATCGGCGCAAATTTTTCATCTGCACCTTCGCCCCACCCAATCGCGGTGACACTGGTCTTTAGTTTTTCCGGCAGAATGAATGTCACATCGTCCGGGCAAGACGCCGTTTTCAGTGTCTCGAAATCAGCCTGTTTCCCAGTCTTCGGCGCATCAGGCGCATTTGAGGCGCATCCTGCCAGAAGCGCCGCAACAACGCATGAAAGAACTGGTTTAACGTATTGCACGGGTGATATCCTGAAGACTGGTTTTGCGAACATCACGTCCGGCACTGACCTTTGAGCCCTGAGACGGCTTCGGCTTCTCACGATACTGTGTCCGGCCATTTGATTCAGACGGTTTGCCGTCCTCATCGAACAGGGACGCAAGTTGTTCCGTCATCGCGCCGCCAAGCTGTTCAGCGTCTACGATTGTAACCGCACGCTTGTAATAGCGCGTCACGTCATGGCCGATGCCAATAGCGATCAATTCTACCTCAGAGCGGTTCTCGATGAAATCGATCACGTCGCGCAAATGGCGTTCCAGATAGTTTCCGGCATTCACAGACAAGGTTGAATCATCCACCGGCGCACCGTCAGAGATCACCATCAGAATGCGGCGCTGTTCTGGTCGACCCAACAGACGGTCATGCGCCCACAACAAAGCTTCGCCGTCGATATTCTCTTTCAGCAGGCCTTCCCGCATCATCAGGCCAAGATTTCGGCGCGCACGGCGCAGCGGCACATCGGCCGCCTTATACACAATGTGACGAAGATCATTCAGTCGGCCCGGTTGAGGCGGTTTGCCCGCTTCGATCCAGTCTTCGCGGCTGCTGCCGCCTTTCCAGGCACGGGTCGTAAAGCCGAGGATTTCACATTTCACGCTGCACCGTTCCAGCGTGCGTGCGAGAATGTCTGCACAAAGCGCTGCGACCATGATCGGGCGTCCGCGCATCGAACCGGAATTATCCATCAACAGGGTCACGACCGTATCACGGAAAGTGGAATCATCTTCCATTTTGAACGACAAAGGCGAGGTCGGATCAGTGATCACACGCGTCAGACGCGCCGTATCGAGAACGCCCTCTTCCAGATCAAACGTCCAGGAGCGGTTCTGCTGTGCCATCAGGCGTCGCTGCAGCTTGTTTGCCAGCCGGGAAACCGCGCCCTGAAGGCCGGACAATTGCTGATCAAGATAAGCGCGCAATCGCGTCAGTTCATCCGCGTCACACAGGGTTTCAGCGTTGACGACTTCGTCATGCTTGGTCGTGAAAACGTTATAGTGGCCGTGCCGACTGTCAGATTCCGGGAAGTTCGGCCGCATTGGCTTGGAGCCATCGTCGACTTCTTCCGGCTCGTCGCCCGCATCCATTTCACCTTCAGATTCGACAGTGACATTGGCCTCTTCATCCTGATTGTCCATGTCAGAGGCATCAACCTCTTCCATGGATGCACCGACGGATTGCTCACCGACATCGCCGTCATCATCGCCCTGATCGGTATTGGATTGTTCGTCTTCCTGCGTTTCTTCCGGATCGTCGTCGTGTTCGTCGCCCTCATGTGCGTCTACACCCGTCAGATCCTGAATCAGGTTGCGCATCAGTTTTGCAAACGCGTCCTGATCATCCATCAGTTCCGGAAGGCGTTCAAATTCATCCCCGGTGCGGGCGCGGATTTCATCCCGCCAGATCGAGGCAATGCCTTCGGCAACCGGCGGCAAAGGACGGCCCGACAGTTTCTCGCGCAGGACAAATTCCAGTGCATCCGCAAGCGGCGCATCCTGACGATCCTGCATGCGGGAAAAGCCCGCCTGTTCGCAGCGCTCAATCAGTGCCGCGTCAAGATTCTTGGCGACGCCAGACATGACCGCAGCGCCAATTGATTCGACACGCGCTCGTTCAGCCGCTTCGAAAATCTCCCGGCCTTCCGGCGTTTTCGGGCGGTTTCTGACGTGAGCAACAGGATCGTGATGCGCCATACGCAGCGCAGCCGCATCTGCCTCGCCGCGCAAACGAGCAGCAATGCCCGGATCGAGCTTTTTCGGCGGCGTACGAATGATAATCTGTTTTCCAACCGTCCCCGGCCCGTCCGGAGAAAAGGAAACTTCCGTTTCCTCATCCGCCGACAATGCCTTGGTCGTCACGCTCAGCGCGTTGCGAAAAACTTCGTCCTGTTCGGTCTTTTGGTTTGCCATAAAAGAGGTATAGACGGGATTGAAACAGAAGCGAAGATCAGAATTGTCTCACTTCGCGTCTCTTTCAGATTACTTTCCCTTGAAGTCTGGCTTGCGCTTCTCGAGAAAGGCTTTCACCCCTTCGACATAGTCATCAGATGCGATGAGCTTTGGCTGAACTTCTGCCTCAAGATCAAGATGCGCGTGCAAATCATGCGTCGGCGCCAGATCAAACAATTTGCGCACTTCCGGATAAGCTTTGGTTGGCCCGGTCGCAAGGCGCGTCGCGACAGCTGCGACTTCCTCATCGAGCGCGTCATCGGCCACGCATTTCCAGATCAGGCCCGCACTCACCGCATCGGCGGCGCTCATCTTGTCACCAAAAAAGGCGGCGGCCATGGCCTGCGCCCGGCCAAGCGCGCGCGGCGCATGCCAGCTTGCGCCGACATCTGGCACCAGACCCAGCTGATTGGTGAAGACCAGAATAAATTTCGCGCTTTCTGCGGCGATGACAAGATCAGTTGCCAGCGCCAGACCATAGCCGCCGCCTGCAGCCACGCCGTTGACGCGGGAAATGGTCGGGAATGGCAGATTCAACAGACGCTTTGCGACCAGATTGAAGCCATTGTGCATGCCCTGACGGGTTTGCTCGCCCCGCTCCTGAGGTGTGCGCGGCTTGCGCGCCCCTTCTCGCGGTGACAAATCCGCGCCGGAACAAAACCCGCGCCCCGCGCCTGTCAAAATCAACACCCGAATGTCCGGATTGATCGCACAATCCGCCAGATGGGCATTCAGCTCATCCAGCATTTGCGGGCTGAGGGCATTCAGTGTTTTCGGATTATTTAGCGTCAGTGTGGCAATGCCGTTTTTATCAATAGAAAAAAGGGTTTGCGCGTCTTGTGCTGTGTCGCTCATGTCTTGTGTTTCTCCCCGTGTTCATGGCGAGTGAAACACTCCGCGTTAGAGCTGACAATAACTGACGTAGCGTCTGATACTGAGGTTTCACGCGAAAAAACTTGTCTGGGGTAAGTTTGGCTATACTGATGGGAGTCTGTGAGGTGGGGGAATAAGTCATGCCTGGTCCGATTCCGGCAAGAAGCAATCGATTTGATACAATGCGATTGGTCTTCGCGCTGGCGGTTTTGTTCAGCCATGTTTTGGTGCTGCCTGACATGCCCGGAACTCGTCAGGTGCAATCCATTTCCAACATTTTCGGAGAGCTCTCCATTCAGGGCTTTTTTATTCTGTCTGGCGGCTTGGTTTATGGCTCTTGGAATAGACGAGTATCGATTGGCAATTATGCGCTGAAGCGAGTGAGGCGGCTTTACCCGGCCTATTCTTCGGTTATTTTTGCGACAGTCATTCTGGCGCTGATTTTTGTCCCTGAAGTTCGCGCAGATCTTGGGACGACCTTTAAATACATTCTCGCCAATATAACATTTCTGAACTTCCTCCAGCCAACTTTGCCGGGCATTTTTGAGGGGCAGCGTTTTGAAGAAATCAACGGCGCGCTTTGGACCGTGAAGGTCGAAGTGATGTATTATCTCGTTCTGCCAATTCTGGTGATCACGATGAACGCGGTCGGTAAATTTCGTTGGGTTTTACTGGCGCTCGTTTACATCGCGGCGGAAATCTGGCGGGCAGGTTTTGCGCAGTATGGCCATGCCAATGGCTCTTATGCTCTTATCCAGATCTCTCGCCAATTACCGGGGCAGATGAGTTTCTTCGTGTCGGGCATTATTTTGTGGGAATTCCGACAGTTTATTCGCGCCCGTTGGTGGATGTTTGCCCTTGGCGGATTTGTCGTCGTGCTGACGTCTTACCTTCCTCATGCTGAACCTTTGCGGGCGGCGGGCTGGTGTGCACTTATTGGCGGTATTGCCTTCTCACCGGGGCCAGAGCTCAACGCCGCTCGTTATGGCGATTTCTCATACGGAATATATGGCACGCATTTTCCCATCACTCAGGCGATCATCGCTATGGGTGTTTTTCAGTATTCCATCTGGGCAGGGTATGCGACGGCCATTGTCGTTACAATTCTCGTCGCTGTTGCGCGCTGGAATCTGATCGAGAAATGGTTCCTTGAATCGAATAACTGGTATCGCGAAAAATCTCGTCAGCATGCAATGGCGTAGTGTTAACTGATCAGGTTATTCGCGTCACAGCTTTGCGGTGGTATATCACCTTTCAGAGCACAAAATTCTGAAATCTCATCGCCCGAAATCAAACCTTTGCCTGACAAAGGTGTCTGGACAGGTTTTCCTGTACGGGCATTCCCAGCCGTTTCGGCATAGGTAAAGTCAGGCTTCAAAGCCCATGTATTAGACTTCGCCTGTAAAGACGCTGGGAATGATGCCGTCCAGACTGTTTCGCGGGCTTCATCTTTCGCTTGCGCAAAACAGACAGGCAAAAACAGGCTCGCCGTAGCCAAGCTGCATCAGGCCACCTGCACCATGACAGCAGATTCCGGCAATTCCTCCCCGAAGCATCGCTGATATAACTCTGCCACAACCGGACGCTCAAGTTCGTCACACTTGTTGAGAAAGCTCATCCGGAAGGACTGGCCGACATCACCGAAGATTGAGGCGTTTTCCGCCCATGTGATGACGGTCCGCGGCGACATGACCGTCGACAATTCGCCATTCATGAATGCATTCCGCGTCATGTCAGCGAGGCGAACCATTTTGTCGAGCGTCGCTTTGTCGAAGGATGGCAGTTTTGATGCAACAATCCCGACTTCAGCATCATGATCGAGATAGTTCAACGTGGTGACGATTGACCAACGGTCCATCTGGCCCTGGTTCAGCTGCTGTGTACCATGGTAAAGACCTGTCGTGTCGCCCAGACCAACTGTGTTGGTTGTCGCAAACAGACGGAAATACGGGTTCGGCGCGATGACGCGGTTCTGGTCAAGCAGTGTCAGGCGGCCTGATGCTTCCAGAATACGCTGGATCACGAACATAACGTCCGGACGGCCCGCATCATACTCGTCGAACACAATCGCGACCGGACGCTGCAGCGCCCATGGCAGAATCCCTTCACGGAATTCAGTCACCTGCTGGCCTTCTTTCAGAACGATGGCGTCCTTACCGACAAGGTCAATCCGCGACACATGGCTGTCGAGGTTCACCCGAATCAGCGGCCAGTTCAGGCGCGAGGCAACCTGCTCAATATGGGTGGACTTACCCGTACCGTGATAGCCCTGCACCATGACCCGGCGATTGAACTGGAATCCGGCAAGGATTGCCATGGTTGTCTGCGGGTCGAAACGATAGGATGGATCTTCTTCCGGAACGTATTCAGTTCTCGTCGAAAACGCATCGACCTCGAGATCTGAATCGATACCGAACACATCACGCACCTTAACCTTGAGATCAGGGGCCATGTTTTCCAGTTCAGCAGATGCAGATATGACAGTCATTCGGGCGGTCCTCAAATAGTCTTTGAGCTTGTTCTAGCTCGTGAAATCGCAATGTCCAATGAGACTCTTTGGACTTTGCAAATTAAATTGATAGGTGACGTAAAGTCAGACGAACGCCTGACCTTAATCTTCCTGGGTCAGACCCGCCGCTTTCAACGTCTTGAAAGCTTTGATCACGCTGGCCAGCTTGTGCTCTGACGAGCGGTCGCCGCCATTCACGTCCGGGTGGAAACGCTTCACATAGTCCGAATATCGCTCACGGATTTCGGTCGGTGTTGCATTCTCAGTCAGGTCGAGATCGTTCAGCGCGCGAATCTGCAGACGTGTCCGGCCCGTTTTCTTCGCCGCAGCCTTCAGAGCCGCCTCGTCTGCACCATGAATGTGGGCAAACATGCGCGGGTCGCCAGACCGCAGCTTGGATTTCGTGCCCACAGGGCCCGTTCCGAATTTCCACGTCTTGCGGTGACCATAAGCCGCCGACTTCGAGAAGGACTTGGCTTCTGAGTCGGTCATGCCGTCAAAGAAGTTCCACTTCTTGTTATATTCCGCCGCATGACGCTGGCAGAAATTATGATGCCCGCCGCCATGTTTTGGCGATTTGAAATCACCAGGGGAATCACATCCCTTGTGCTCACAGATAATAACGCCATCTTCGTTCTCAGAAGATGACGCGGCTCCAGCTCCCGGGCGCTTACGACGTTTCGAAGCACCGATGGAGATATCCTTGAACTTGGGACGGTAGTCGTAGTCAGAACTCATGGCGGAAATGTTTATCCCTTTCCAACGGCGGAGACAAGAATTGACAAACAGAGCAAAGCGACTAGAGGCGCGTCTTAAGGACGCTTTTTCACCGGAATCGCTCATAATTGTTGACGAATCTGCCAGCCATGCCGGTCATGCGGGCAATACAGGTGATGGCGAGTCGCATTTTTACGTCGAAATCATCTCTTCAGAATTCGTCGGATTGAGTCGAGTCGCCGCCCAGCGCCTTGTGAATGAGGCCCTGAAAGACGAATTTGAGGCTGGTCTACACGCGCTGCGCATGAAGACTGGTGTGCCGGGGTAACTTTACCCGAACCGATAGCCGGACTGAGCCGTGCCATGCACTTCGCCGGAATAAGCAAGCGTGGCGGGTTCACCCTTTGCGGCGCCTGCCGCGATAAGTAGTGGCAGGAAATGCTCATCTTCCGGATGGCTTTGCATGGCGCCGGGCGCTGCAGCCCAGTGTTCCAGCTTGTCTTCGCGATGCGATGTGTCGAGCACGGCATCCTGAAGCCAGTTGTCGAACTGAAAGGACGCCTCAACACGGCGGCCTGCAGCCGGTCCGAAATAGGCGCGCAGATTGTGGAAACTCATGCCGGTTCCGATGATCAGCACGTCTTCATCACGCAGAGGGGCGAGCGCCTCGCCGTATTTCATCTGCAAGGCCGGATCATTATTCAGCGGAAAGGAAATCTGGATCAGCGGTACATCGGCCTCCGGATAGATCAGCTTGAACGGAATAAAGACGCCATGGTCCAGACCGCGCTTTGTTTCGCGTTGCGGATCAAAGCCTGCCTCTTTCAACAGATCGAACGCGCGGTCGGCGAGGTTCAGATCACCTTTCGCCGGATAGGTAAGCTTATAGGTATGCTCCGGAAAGCCATAATAATCATACAAAAGCGCAGGGGCTTCCTGATAATTAATGGTCGGTTTCTGGGTCTGCCAGTGAGCCGAAATCACCAAGACCGCTTTCGGACGACGGCCGAGCTCTTTATCCAGACCGCTCAGAAATTTTTCCATCTCATCCCAGGCGTCCGGTGCAAAGCCCGGCAATGGGTCCATGAAGAAACATGGGCCCCCGCCATGCGGTACGAAATATGTTGGCCAGCGTGTCTCTGACATAGGTGTTCTCCTTACCACAGGAGATGCGCCTCTTCAGAGTTTCCAGCAAGCCGGGGAATGGAAAGGTATTTTTTCTATTCAGGCGGTAATCAGCCCCGCCACGATATAGAGCACACTCGCGACAAGGGCCGTTGCCAGCGCATAGGGAAGCTGGGTTTTGACGTGCGATAAATGCTCGCTGCCCGAAGCCACACTCGCAATGAGTGAGGTATCTGAAATCGGCGAGCAATGGTCACCAAACACACCGCCGCCCAGGACAGCCGACAAGGCAAGTGCCGGCGGAATGCCGAGCGCCTGCGCCAATGGCATGGCGATTGGCACCAGAATGCCATAAGTGCCCCAGCTGGTTCCGGTCATGAAGCTCGTCACGGCAGCGGCCAGGAATAACAATACCGGCACGAGGAAGGGCGCGAGATTGCCCTCCGCAATCGAGGCAATAAACGCTCCGGTTCCGAGCGCTTTTAGCGACCCGCCGAGCGCAATGGACAATAGCAACACCGTCACCAGAGGCACCATTTCGCCAATGCCTTCAAAGGCTTTGGTTTGCAGCTCTGCCGGTTTGTAAACCTTGTCGATGGCCAGCATCAGGCCGCTGACCACAATAGCAAGCGAAATGGCCCAGAGGATGGACTTTGCCCCATCCCCATCAGTGATATTGCCCTTGCCTGTCCATGTCATGAAGGCGAGCGCGCCAACCACCATGACCAGAACCGGAACCCACATATAACGTGGCTTGGTCGGTTCCGGGCCGGTTTCGGTCAAGGCATCCGCTTTCTCGTCTGCGGTTTTCAAAGGCCCAAAGACCTTGCCGGTGATGGCGGTGAGATACACCACAGCCACGGTCAAAATTGCATAGAAATTCCAGGGGATAGAGCCCATCACCACATCAAGCGGATTTTCAAACCCGTATTCGCTGACAAGGCTCAACGCATAAGCGCCCCAGCCATTCAACAGGATCAGCACGCTGATCGGCGCACTGGTGGAGTCGATGATATAGGCGAGGCGCTCCCGCGACAGGCCGTGCGCATCATAAAGCGGCCGCCCAAGAACGCCTGCGGACAACAGGCTGACATTCGTCTCGATGAAAATGAGGGAGCCTGTTCCGGCAACCGCAAGCTCTGCCTTTCGGCGACTGCCCGCCAGACCAGAACTGATCAATGCGCGCGCCATGGCATTCACACCGCCCGAATCGCGCATGAAGACGATCAGCGCACCAATGAGCAAACAGAATAACAGAATCTGCGTGTTATATCCGCTTTCAAACACGGCAACATTCCGGTCAATCACGCCCAGAATGCCCATCCCCGGATTATATCCGGCGATCAGCGTCTCTGACAAAAACAGCGCCACGAGCAAAGCTGCATAAACATTGCGCCAGACAATCGCGACCACAATCGCGGCGATCGGCGGCAGAATGACCAGTGCTTCCATGACGAGACCCCTCTCAGCTTTCTGAGAGCAAGCTGGCAAATCTCACTCGGATTGGCGAGCAGAAAAGGCAAATTGCGGGCTTTGCGTCTGTAAGCTGCCTGTTTTCTGCAAGATTTGCCAAATTTCGGTTCTTGAACAACAGGCCTCAAAAAGCACTTGATCTCAACCAGGCTTGAGATTGTACGCCCGTCTCAAACAAGGAGACGATCTTATGGATTTGAACCAGATCACCCTCGGTGTTGTCGATTTCGACAAAGACCTGCGGTTTTATCATACAATGGGGCTGAAGCTGATTGTTTTGTCAGAAAACCGCTATGCGCGATTTGAAATGCCATCGGGCGCGACAACGCTGTCGCTGCATATAGCTGACTCGGTCCGGCCCGGCGGGACAGTTTTGTATTTTGAATGCGATGGCGTTGACGCCCAGCACGCCATTTTGAGCGATTGCAGGATCGAGTTTGTGAGCGCGCCGCGCGATGAACCCCGGGGCTGGCGGGAAGCCCGGTTCCGTGACCCGTCTGGCAATGAACTCTGCCTGTTTCATGCAGGCACGAACCGGCGCTTTCCGCCCTGGCGATTGCAGAATATTGTTGGTGATTAACAAACTTACGTACTCTGTTAATCATAACCGCTTGCCCTGCCTCCTTTTAATGGAGGTATTTATGCAATCGATTCTAAACCGACTTGAGGCAATTGAAGCGCTTCTGGCGGTCGCATTTGCGGCTCAGGCAATGACCGTCGCAACCGACCCGATGGAAGAAATGGAGCTTTTATACAAAGCCGCTTTCCGACAACTTGCCCGAAGATTTCAGGACGCAAAAACAGAAGATCAACAACAGGAAATCGTCCGCTCGCTGATGGAGCTGGAACGCCTGAAAAAGCGCGTGAATGATTTTATGAATCGGCCATAGCCGAGATTTTAAATCTCTGCCCAAACAAAAAGGTCAGGACCCGTGTCCTGACCTCTCTGCATTATTCTTCTGCAGGTTCATAAAACATTCCAAAGCGGGACGCTCTGGCAGCTTATCTTTTTATTTCACAATCCTGAAGAACTTTATCTTTATCAAGATTCCAAACGACACACTCAAATTTAGTCGTCAAATTTCCAGCACCTTCCCTTGGAGAGGCAGCAAATAGAATTCCTATAACAGCAAATATTACGCCTAAAGCAGCTGAAGAAACAGAAATCCAAAACTGCCGAATTGATAGTCGTTGATTCTCTCCAGCCAATTGAATTTGCAGCATCTCACACACAGACCCGAACGAAATATTTGGAGAGGATACTTTGGGACAATTGGATTGGTTCTTGAGAAGCAACAAGATCACATCGTTTATTGGATCAGCTGCACGAAAAAAACCTATCGTTTTTCTCAGCAGCTTAATTTTCGGCAAGTCAAAAACAAAAACTAATACAGAATTTAAAGTGATGTTCCATGCAAAGACAATCGACATAACAAGAAGGCTGTAAACCAGCAACTTATCAGGTATTTTGACATTTGAAATATTAGCTACAAAAGCAATACCAACCAAAATGATAGAGAAAAATAAAGCCGGTAAAAATGCTTTCCTATGTAAAGTGATATACCATTCCTGATCGTTTTTACGATCTTGAACTAACAAGCCTGTCACACTTTCATGGTTTCTCAGAAAATTTCGACGAATTTGGCCGATAGCGATCCGCGTCGGTTGTCCGCCGTACATCGGCTCACAGGGGAGATTAATCAAATAATCAGAAGAAAGAATATCCAAGTCAGCCAAAGAGTCTTTGTAACTTTCTTTAGTTAATTGCACAGGTGCAGCACTTAACCAGCCAGCAGTACTCAGTTTCTCATGTGAAAATTCGATAAAATATTTTCGGAAATACCAACTAATCGGTAAAACTAGCAATGAAAATGCTGAAGCTGTAGCAAACGACTCAAACAAAGTTGGATTTCCGTGAAAGCTTATTAAAACTAAGGGAAACGCAACTAATAAGAGCGCGAGAAAACCTAAGGATACAATAGGCACCCCAGGTGTTTGGCCAGGTTCTTCAAAATGGGAGTGGAAATAGTGGTGATGCTTCAATTCTGTGGAAATAATCATCCCAATTTGAACAGAAGCGCGGTTCAGAAAAATATTTAAGGCTGCAGTACCAGACGCTCCGCCTATTTCGTCAACCTCAACACCAATCTCATCTGCAAGCTCGGGTTTTGAAAAGTCTACATCAAAAATGTAAAAGCCATCATACCTGGCGCGATAGCGAGCTGAAACGAAGCAAATCCGAACGTCGTCAGACAGTTTGGATTCGTCAAAACTGGACTTTTCGTCTACCGAAGCATCCATTTCAATGCTTCCATCAAAAGTAGTTTCGGGAGCAAATAAAGGCGTACTCCCTACAGGCCGCCATCCTAGAAACCTGAAAGAAACTAGATCTTTTTCTTCTTGCACACTCTTCTCCGACTAATGTGTCGTCGAAGAATGCGATAGACGAGGTCAGTTAACTGACCAAATCTGCTGATCGTCTACTGCCACGGCGTGTTAACTGCAGCACTTCTCCGACTCGAGAAGAACTCACCTTAGAGTACGTTGCCAACCTGCTGTCAACTAAAGATTGCGCCGCTATCCGGCTATCATTTGTTAACCACTTCAACGGCAGTCCAATAGCTTTATTATGCTCGAGACCTTCACAATCTTTCAGGATTTGAAGTAATTTTCGACGTCTCTCGGCTAACGTCATATATTCAACATTCGCTTGATTCACTTCTTCAAACGAAACAACCGAGCCACAGCTCTTTGGAGCCTTTGCCTCAGGTTTGGAAAGCTTCTTATTTCGCCCAAACATTATTGGCTCCAATTATGAGTATTTTACACTGCAAGAGTACCATCGCGTAAATTTCTTAATAGCGTCCTATATGTAATTGCGGATTTATTCAACTACTCCCCGATAAATTGCATTACAGAGCAACATATCGGAGAAATCATGGCCATTCCGGGGTGCTTCAATGAAACAACTTAACCCGCGCTGACGGCAACCATAGCGGCGCGAAGCACGCGATTGCCGATTTTCCAACCGGCCTGGAAGGTCGCGGCAACCTTGCCCGCTGGCTGGTCTGATGGGATCTGGCTAACCGCCTGATGCATGTTCGGGTCGAAATCAGCGCCCGGCGCGGCATCAACCGCGGTCACACCATGACGTGCAAGCGCCGCGTGCAGGTCTTTCTGAATCGCTTCCACGCCAACCAAAAGGTTCTTACCCGCATCAGACAGCTCGACGCGCGCGCCGTTATCCAGTGCTTCCAGAGCACGGGCGAAATTGTCAGACACTGGCAAAAGGTCAGCTGCAAATTTCTCAATCGCATAGACCCGCGCATCAGCAACCTGACGCTCGGCGCGTTTGCGAATGTTTTCCATTTCAGCATGGGCACGCAAAAGCTGGTCTTTCGCCTTTGCATTTTCGTCCGCGAGCATCTGGAAGCGTTGCTCCAGTGTCGGCTCGCCGTCCTTGCTGTCCATTTCGTCCGCAGCGGCTTCCATAGCTTCAGCCATTTCTGCTGCTGCCTGGCTCAGTTCGACTTCATCATGAATCTCAGATGGGTCTTTACCGTCACTCATACCTTATCCGTCCCGTTTCTGGCGGCCATCCAAAATCTGGCCCACCACCTTGGCTGTATAATCTACCATTGGGATGACGCGGGCATAATTCAGACTGGTCGGTCCGATTATACCCAGCGCCCCCACGACTTTACGATCGGTGTTCATATAGGAAGAGACGACGAGGGAGGAACCCGAAAGTGAGAAAAGAGGGTTCTCAGAGCCGATAAAAATGCGCGCACCGGCTGCTTCCCGGGTCGAATCCAAGACTCCGAGCATGCTTTTCTTACGTTCGAGCTCATCGAACAGGTGTCCGATCCGCTCCAGATCTTCCTGCGCAGTGGCATTTTCCAGCAGTTTCGACCGGCCGCGAACGATTAGAGAGCGTCCGCGTTCCGGGTCTTCCCCTGACCATTCCACCACACCCATGCGAATAAGGCCCTGCGCTGCCTTATCCAGTTGCGCGCGTTTATCGCTGAGCTCGCGCTCGATTTCGCTGCGCGCTTCGACAAGGCGTTTGCCGCGCATGCGGGCATTCAGATAATTCGACGCCTCAATCAGAGAGGTCGGGCCGACATTGCCTGTCAGGTCCAGAATGCGGTTTTGCACCTCACCGGATGCTGAAACCAAAATACACAAAGCCTGTGTCCGACCGAGCGGGATGAACTCGACCTGTTTGATAGGCTCATCCGCCGTCGGCGAGGCGACAAGGCTCGCGCCATTGGTCAGGCCGGACAAGAGCTCAGAGGCTTCATTCAGAACATCGTCCATATCCCGCCCGGCACCGGCCAGCCGGGAGTCGATTTCGTGTTTGTCCTCTTCTGCGATTTCCCCGACCTGAAGCAGGGAATCAACGAAAAAGCGCAGCCCCATATGGCTCGGCAAACGCCCGGCACTGATATGCGGCGCATCGAGCAAGCCCAGCGACACCAGATCGGCCATCACATTGCGGATGGACGCAGGCGATAACGACACGCCTCGCTTGGACAGCGTGCGCGACCCAACGGGCTCACCTGTTTCCAGATAAGCCTCAACTATCGCTTTGAATATATCCCGTGATCTGCGATCGAGCTCTTGCAGCGTCGTCATATCTGGAAGGCCTGAACGTTACTTATCACCATGCACCCCAGATTTGCGTCCGATTCCAGAAATTGCAAGAGAAGGCATCACCGGAGTGGACGCGAAATGCAGAGCGCATTAGGCATAGGCAAAATTCTATCTCGGAGATTTCAGATGCGCCCTTCTGGCCGTGCAGCAGACGAATTACGCACCATCACCCTCGAAACTGGCGTCAATGCGTATGCAGAAGGCTCCTGCCTCGCCAAATTTGGCAACACACATGTTCTTTGCACCGCCAGCTGGGAACCAAAAGTTCCAGGCTGGATGAAGGGTAAAGGCGAAGGCTGGGTCACTGGCGAATATGGCATGCTGCCCCGCGCAACCCATACACGCGGTCGCCGCGAAGCTGCCGCTGGCAAACAGTCGGGCCGGACACAGGAAATTCAGCGCCTGATCGGTCGTTCCCTTCGCGCCGTTACGGATCTGAAAGCGCTGGGCGAAAATCAGATCGTCATTGACTGTGATGTCATTCAGGCAGATGGCGGCACGCGAACAGCCTCTATCACTGGCGGCTATGTTGCGCTCGCGTTGGCGTGCAAATACCTCGTCAAAGAAGGTGTGATCCAGAAATTCCCGCTGACGGCTCAGGCCGCTGCGATTTCCTGTGGCGTCTATAAAGACGTTCCGGTCCTGGACGTTGACTATCCTGAAGATTCTCAGGGCGAAGTCGATGCCAATTTCGTGATGACGTCTGACGGCAATATCATCGAAATTCAGGGTACTGGCGAAGAGCGTAGCTTCACACCAGATGAGTTTGCCGAGCTGATGCGTCTGGCGCAAAAGGGCTGCGGTGAATTGTTTGCCAAACAGAGAGACGCTCTGGGCGGGTAAACAGACAGCGCCCTGTTCGTCGCGTTCAATCATGGCTTTACAGGGCGCTGCTTTCACCAGATGCAAGACATCGCCCTAGAATTGTATAGAGCCAGTTTGGCGCACCACCAAAGCGCGATATCAACCATAGTCTCAATGAAGAGATCTGATAATAAAGCTGATTCCACGCACAACCCCATATATTGGGGGATGAAGACTGACCCTGCAACAGGCTAAGAGCAAAACTCCTTATCGGAGCTGGGTGGGGACCCTTCCTTGAAAACAACGTCATTCATTATTTCGCTTGCATGTCCGGTTTTGCTGAGTGGTCTGACCGCTCTGGCGGATGAAAACTGTTTGCTGGATGATGGCGTTGTATTCTCGTGCTCTGTTGATGGCGGCAAGAAAACACTCACAGTTTGCGATCATCTGGAATCTGACGATCCCATCGCCTCTTATGTGTATGCCGTGCCCGGCGGTACTGCCGAGCTTTTCCTGCAACGCCCTTATAGCCAGGTTTCTGCGCAGCCATGGAATGGCATGGGACAGGCGGAATGGTCCGCCATTACCTTCACTCATGGTGCCTATAGCTATGAGGTCTATGCAAGTTCAGAGCGCAGCGCGGCAGGCGAGTCCTCTGGCGGCGTTACCGTTTCAAAGGCGGGTGCAATTGTCGCTGAAAAAACCTGTGATGCAGGCAGCGTTCGCGAAACACTCAACGATTTTATCGAAAAGCTGGCCCTGAACAGAGACGATTAAAGCGTGCTCTGTGTAGCTCTATTTATTCAATAAGCGCTTTAGCTGTTCGAGGGTGATCTCGTCTTCAATCGTCGCCTTTGGAAAATAGGTTTCCTTGCGCTCTTTCGAATACATGAATGATTCAGTGTGTTCGAGATTGATGCGTTCTTTTTGAATTTCAAACCGCTGAAAGCCAGTTGTAGGATACAGTCCATAAGACTCGACGTATCCGTCTTGTTCGTGGGTATCTCCGAGACACCAGAGATATCGACTGATATTATCTTCAATCTTCGGCTCGTCCTCCAAAACATATAGAAAATCAAAAGTTTTGTAGTGAGGAAGGAAAGGCTGGTTAGCGCAAGCAGGGTTGAGGTAGGAAGAGAGTTCAGCAGCAGGGGAAATGAAAAGCGTCGTGATATATGACGGTTTATCGCCCTTGATCACAGTTTCTTTCCAGACTGCAGTATTATGCTTCCATTCCGCAGTTACGCGAACGATGGCTTTCGCATCGTTGAAGTAATCTTTAGCAGTTTTTGGAAACGGCTTGGTCGGTTTGCCGCCAGCGACACGCTGTCGAACGTAGTTGAGCCAAGCGTCGTTCTCTGTGACATTTTCGAAGCCAATCGCATAATCTTTCGGTCCGAAGATCAAGTATCGTGGCCCACTAAATCCAAATACCGGATGTATTCTACAATCCGGCCAGTTGCTGTAAGTCTTTGCATCGTCCCAAAAATCAGATGTCTGGTGCGCAAAATAATTGGCCGATGACGGCTCCTCTGAATGACGAAAAGCTCTTTGAAGCTCATTGCGATTCATGATCGTAAATGTTTCAGGTCCAGACCCTTTTACGTGCTCGATAGCTTTCATCTGATAGGATGGACGGCCGTTTGTTTCAGACCGCTGGACGGCTTCTGCAAGAACAATCCACTCGGCGTCATCAATCGCCTGATCGTGCGGCAGATACATATGAGCCGGAGGAACATCGCAAGCGAGCGCATCTTGCGTTGCAATGAACTGGGTAAATACAGCCATGCACACCACGGCGATCCATAGTTTCATTCTCTCCCCCACCGAAAATGAAACAATATTACATTTCTATCAAAGATCAAAGCGGCCTGATTTGACGTCTTTATGCACCTCAGAGGCTTTGAAAACCCGGCCATTCATCACGGCATAGACGCCCGGCGGCAGAGTTTGCGCCGCAATGACCGCACCGCCGACATTGAACCCGGCATCTGACTTGCCGAGCGCGAATGGGCGCAGCGCCCCAGTCAGAACCACTGTTTTATCGCCAGTCTTGCCATCCAGGTGGCGCGCGGTCTGGTCCATTGTGCCCGTGCCGTGGGTGATGACCACACAACGTTCCGGCACAATTTTCACCGCACTCAGGATATGCGCGCGATGATCGTCTGTCATATCGAGGCTGTCGAGGCTCATGATTGGCTGCACCCGCGGATAGTGCGTTTTGCCAACGCGCAGCAGTTCCGGAACGTTGGTTACGTTCTCTGCGTTCAGAACCAGACTTTCGGTAAACGTGTCATGGTCTTTGTCGAGCGTGCCACCAGTGGTGAGAATTACGAGCTTTTCCATGAAAGCTGCCCTACGCTGAACAGGGTGAAACTGCAACCTGATTCAAAAGCTGACTAATATGTGCGGAACACATCCAGCGCGCTGGCATTATCGAACTTTAGAGGTTCATTCAGCTCAACGTTCTCGACCGCCATGGCGTGATAACGCGGCGCGACATAGCGATACCCCAGCAAATAAACCGCCAACGCAATCAGGATTTCGAAAAAGCCAGTCTGAACAATAAGGATCGATACAAGAAGCACGATCGAGAACAGACCCGCCAGAAACACAAAACAATTCATCGGAAGATAGGTCCGGACATCCAGACCGTTTTCCGAATGTCGGACCTCGGTTTCCGGCCCGCCAAAATTCAACAGAAGCCCGGTCACAACATCACGCGCAATAAATCCGGTTCGGCGCGCGTCAGCGTCAACTGCGGTAACAGGGATTTCAGTGATGTGATCCGGGAAAACCGTAGATCGGATTTTACGAAGCCGGTCCAAGACCGCTATTCCGCCGCGGTCTTGGCTTTCTCGTCTTCTTCGGAATCATAGACAAGCAAGTCTGCGGGCTGGCAATCAAGCTCCCGACAGAGCGCTTCGAGTGTGGAGAACCGGACGGCCTTGGCCTTGCCGGTTTTCAGAATGGACAGGTTCGCCAGAGTCACACCAACCCGGTCGCTGAGCTCGGTCAGCGACATGCGGCGGTCTAACAATACCCGGTCTAGTGTTACTCGAATCGTCATTCAGGTCTCAGATTGTCATTTTTTCTTCTTCGCGCAAGCGTGTGCCTTCAGCAAACACCTGGCTTAGTACCCATAACGTAATAGCGGCGAGCCATGCAGCAAGATTGACTGAAAAATCAACAGTCGAACCAACATGGAATAATTTGGCTGCTATACCAATAAAAATACTACAAATTTCCATTCCCGCGACAATTAAAGACAGTCGAAGCAAACGTCTTGCGTTTTCGGGAACGAATGGATCGCCTTCGACCAAAGTCTGCAGGATCTTTTTCAACTGTCCTGCCATCAGGATAAAACCGCTGAATGTGACGAACAGAACGGCAATGGCGACAATATAATTCTCAAGTGGAACCGAGTTGTACACTTCAATACCAGGGAGTCGAACCTCACCACCCGTCATGTCGATGATGATGAACACGCCAAGCAGAATGGCGCTTCCGACGAAGCCGATCCATCCCAGAATAGTGATGACGGTCATCAGCACGTTGAGCGCCGATGCGACCGATCCTTTTCCTAACGCCTTTATGGGCATCAAAATCCCTGTTCCTTACATGCGGATACCAGGCATGGCCTGTTCCATACCTGATATCATACAAACTTTTATTTGTTTGTTATACTCATACCTAGACTACAAGTGGCTGAAAAGCCGTTGTCATGCCTGCAGCAATAATAAGTGCAACACCGATATACATAATGTTGACCAGACTGTTTTTCAGGCCTGTAAGTTTCTGTGCCATGATATTCTCTCTTTCTTCCTTTCTATCTGCAAGTCCCGGTATGACAGTTGCTCGACTGTGGAGTGGTTTAGATGACCACCATCCGTCTTGCCATAAAACAATAAGTATTTATCGATAAACATCAATAGTAGCTGCATCGTTTTTCGATAATTTTTTTCTCGGAGCCCTCTAAAATGACCCGAAAACTCGCCCCCGGAGACCTTGTTGCGGCCACCCACAACAAAGGAAAAGTCAAAGAACTCAAGGACTTGTTTGAACCGCTAGGATATAAAGTCGTCTCAGCGATCGATCTTGACCTTGAAGAGCCGGACGAGACCGAAAAAACATTCACCGGTAATGCCATCCTGAAGGCAAAGGCTGCTGCGCTGGCGACAGAGCGCCCTGCATTGTCGGATGACTCAGGCCTTTCGGTGACCGCGCTGGATGGCGCACCCGGCATTTATTCGGCGCGCTGGGCCGGTGAACCAAGAGATTTTTATGCCGCTATGGAAAAGGTAAAGGCCGAATTGGAAGCAAAAGGCGCCACAGATTACTCTGCGCGATTCGTTTGCGCGCTCGCCGTGGTCTGGCCAGATGGTCATGAAGAAGTGTTTGAAGGCGAGGTGAAAGGTCATCTTGAGTTCCCGCCGCGCGGCGATCAGGGCTTTGGATATGACCCGATCTTTGTCGCGGAAGGCGAAACCATCACATTCGGTGAGATGGACCCGGCACGCAAACACGCTATGAGCCATCGCGCCGACGCCTTTCAAAAGCTGCGGGTCATCCTGAATAACTGATTGTCATGTCGTTTGATCTGAAACAGCCACTCTTCGGGATCTATCTGCACTGGCCCTATTGCGCCCGCATCTGCCCCTATTGTGACTTCAATGTATATGCGGCCAAATCTCGTCGCCCGGACGAGCTGGTCGAAGCGTTTCAGCGCGATATGGATCATCAGGTCAGACGAACAGGCGAGAAGAAGCTCACCTCTGTTTATTTTGGCGGGGGAACGCCCTCTCTGATCCCGGCTGACCAGATCGCGGCGCTGCAGACCTATATTCTGTCAAACTGGGCGAGTGATGATCAGCTGGAGATCACGCTTGAGGCCAATCCAGAAGACGTAACGCCGGACGCGCTGCGCGCCTGGAAAGATGCCGGCATAAACCGCATATCTCTAGGTATTCAGTCACTGAAGACTGACGATCTGACATTTTTAGGGCGGCAACACACCGCCGATGAAGCCAGGCGCGCCGCCGAACACGCCTTATCTGTGTTTGATAATGTGTCGCTTGATCTGATCTATGCCCGGCCGGGACAATCGATTGACGACTGGCTGACCGAATTGTCAGACACACTCGCCCTCGGCGCGCCGCATTTATCGCTCTATGAGCTGACCATCAAAGAAAAGACCGCATTTGAAAAACAAGTCGAACGTGCCCTGTTCATGCCGCTCGATGAAGATGCGCAGGCTGATCTTTATCTGGAAACTCTGAAACAGACAGCAAAAGCCGGTTTGCCCGCCTATGAAGTGTCGAACCATGCCAGATCTGAAGCCTTTCAGTCTCGTCATAACCTGACTTATTGGCTGGGCGGCGACTGGCTGGGCATTGGCCCCGGCGCGGAGGGGCGCTTTTCTGCCAATGGCGAACGGCACATGACTCGTGGCCTCACCCGGCCTGCGGATTATATGAAATCGCTGTCTGAGGGAGAAACCGGCCTTGAATCAGATGACGTCCTCAGCCGTGAGGCGGAGGCCGACGAATATCTGATCATGGGACTGCGGTCGCAGTTTGGAATTAAGCAGGAAAAAATTGAAGCGCTTTACGGACGGCCCCTGAATGCCGGGGCAATTGCGCGCTTTGAGAACACTGGCCATCTGACCAGACCCGCAGGCCGTATTTGCCTGACAGAAGAGGGCTGGCTTCTGGCCGACTATATTGTCAGCCAGATTTTGCCGGACGAACCAGACGCTAGTTGATAGACGGCTGGAAGGTTATCGGTGACTCGTCAATCATCACCAGACCGCCTTGCTGAATGCCCAGAATGGCAAGGCCACGCTCAACAGACCCGTCAGACCGGAAACGATAGAGCCCGTTTGCGCCCAGAATGCCGTCCTTATTCATGAACTCAAACTTGTGGATCTGGCCGTCGGCAATCACCTTCATCACCAGAGACGCTGCATCATAGCCGAGGCTCGCCAGAGAGGTTGGACCGCGGCCATAGACGCTCGTAAAAGCTGCGTTGAAGTTCTTGGTATCTTCCGGTGAGGTCGTTGCGAACACAGCGCCGTTCAGAGATGGCTCTTTCCAGATGCTTGGGTCTTCCCAGCGTGACGTGCCGATATATTGAAGCTTGCGGGACTCAATACCGTAATACGGGAAGAGCGGTGCAACACCCAGCAAACGGACACCGCGATCTGGCATCATGATTGCAACCTTGTCTGAGCCATAGGCGAGCGCCGTTTTGATCTGACCTGTCAGACGAGATACTTCGTCAACCGGGGCCGGATTGTTCTCGCTGAAGAATTCAGAGCCAAGCACAATGCCTGACCGGCGCGTCACTTCAAATCGAAGGGCGGTTTCCACCCGGCGGGAATATTCATTGTCCGGTGCGATAAAGGCGAACCTGTCAATGCCCTGACGGATGGTCCAGTCAACAATGCGGGACACTTCTTCTTCAGGCTGGAAACTCATCAGATAAATGTCATCGCCCGCAACCGACAAATCGTTGGAGAACGACACGAGCGGAACTTCTTCGCGATGCGCCACGATGGCGGCCGAGCGCACATTTTCAGAGAAAAGCGGGCCGATGATGATGTCCGCGCCTTCAGCAAGGGCTTGTTCCGTTACGGTGATGGTTTTGCGCGCGTCACCGCCTGTATCTTTCGGCAAGAGCAGAATGTTCTGATCCTGAAAGTCAAACAGCGCCATTTCTATGGCTGCCAGAATGCCGGATGCCTGTGTGCGAACAGATTTGCTGGAATGTGAAAACGGTAGAAGCACGGCAATGCGTTTTACATCGCGGCCTTCCATATAAGATGGCGTGACGTATTTGGCTTTTTCGTCGACGATCACATCAATCTCATCGTCAGGGCTTGGGGTCGGCGTTGGTGTAGGCGTCGGCGTTGGATCAACCGGCTTTGGATCTACGCGATCATCACCTTTGGAGATGTGAATCGGGGGTTTCGGCGGGACAGTCGCGCAGGCCGTCATAAACATTGTCGCCAAAACCATGCTTGGCACCAGGCGAAAACGTCGTAAACCTGATACTGATGTCATCGATAATAACTCCCGCGTTATCTCTTAATTGTCCCCGCCAGAAGGCTTAATGTCAGAACCCGCCATGTCGTTAGCGCAATTCGTCCAAAAAGTGGAACTCCCCTCTGGCTTGTATGTGGTTGCCACGCCGATTGGCAATCTCCGTGACGTCACTTTACGTGCCCTCGACACACTAAATTCTGTCGATCTGATTTATGCTGAAGATACCAGACAGACGCGCAGATTGCTCGACGCCTATGGCATCCGAACCACCTTACGCACCTATCATGACCATAATGGGGCTCAGATGCGACCTCAAATCATGGAAGAACTGCAAAAAGGTTCCTCGCTGGCCCTGGTCAGCGATGCCGGCACGCCCCTGATTTCTGATCCGGGGTTTAAACTTGTTCGGGAATTGCGCCAGCAAGGCCATTCAGTCATTCCAATTCCGGGTGCGTCAGCGTTGACCGCAGCCCTGTCTGCGGCGGGCCTTCCGACAGATGTGTTCACTTTTGCGGGCTTCATGCCGCCTAAAAGCAGCGCCCGGAGAACCCGGCTGGAGCTGTTTCGTCAGCTCGACACCACGCTCGTCCTTTATGAGACGGGCAATCGATTGTCAGACGTTCTGACAGATATTGTTGATGTGTTTGGTGATGTTCCGGTCGTCATGGCCCGCGAGCTGACCAAATTGTTCGAAACTTTTGTGTCCCTGCCTGCCTCAGACCTGATCGCGCGCATTGCAGAGGATGGCACTCCGAAAGGTGAGATTGTCCTACTCATTTCGCTTCATGGTTCAAAAGCTGCGGCAACGAGCGAAGAAGACATCGAACAGTTTCTGTTAGACCGGATGGATGAACTGGGTGTGAAGTCAGCAGCGAATGAAGCTGCCAAGACATTCGATCGGCCCAAGCGGGACATGTACGCCCTCGCAACCAGACTGAAAGACGCTCGTGGCTAATCGCAAACAGCGCCAGACATCAGAACGGATCGGGCGCATTGCCGAGACCGTTGCGGAGATCTGGCTGCGCCTGAAAGGCTATCAGGTGCTGGCCCGCAGAGCGAAAACCCATGTCGGTGAGCTTGATCTGGTGGCGCGAAAAGGGTCGCTGATTGTGATTGTCGAAGTCAAACACCGCATCAATCTCGATTCCGGTCGTCGGGCGGTTTCAGATGCGAGCTGGGCCCGCATCGCCCGTGCCGCAGACAGCTGGCTTGCCCGCAAGGGAGAACGCTATTGTGAGATGGACCGACGGTTCGATCTGTTCCTGACAACACCGAAATTTCAGCTCTGCCATCTGAAAGACATATGGCGTCCTGATTTTGCCCTAACTCGTAGTTAAGGGTGTCGCGATAGTTTCGCGTAAATTCGGGAGTAGCAACATGTTGGTACGCGCAATCATTCTGGCCTGCGGGCTCGCCAGTCTCAGCGGATGTGTTACGGCGGCCGTCGGCGCTGCTGGCGCGGTTGGCGTCACCGCGCTTCAGGACAGAACCTTGGGCGAGGGCCTGGACGATGCAGCGGCCTCAAACCAGCTGAAAGCCAAATTGATGGCCAGAAGCGCAGAACGCTTTAACGAAGTCGACGTTGAGGTTGCCAACAAGATTGCCCTTTTGACGGGCCGTGTCCCGAACCCTGAAGACAAGATTGAAGCCGAACGCATCGCGTGGACGGTCAGCGTCATCAGAGACGTCGGCAATGAGATCAAGGTTCGCAAGCCCGGCGGCGTGAAGCAAAACCTGAACGATGAATGGATCACAGCGCGCGTGCGAACCAAACTGCTGACCAATGGCAAGGTCAAAAGCATGAACATCAATATCGAAACCTATGATGGCGTCGTCTATCTGATGGGCATTGCGCGATCTGCCGAGGAGTTACAGCGTGCGGCACAGCTGACCAGCAAAGTGCGCGGCGTAAAGGAAGTCGTCTCATATATTCAGGTGCGTGAACCTTCTACCGGCAGACCGTCACTGGATCAGTCAAAGTCAGAGGTCTATGATCCGGGCGCTCAATAGCTGAATCGAGGCCGGGGACATGAAGATATTGGTGCTGGGAGGGTATGGCCTGATCGGCTCCTCCATTCTCCGGCGACTGGTTTCAGACGGTCACACCGTTACCGGACTGGGACGCAGTCTTGAAAAAGGCAGAAAGGTCAGCCAGCTCACTGACTGGATATCTGCCGATATTGCGAAACACCAGACACCAGAAAGCTGGCAGCAGATCATCGCGCCCTTCGACATCGTCGTGAATGCGGCTGGTGTCTTGCAATTGGGTCTGACAGACCACGTCACAGACACACAGGACAAGGCCATATGCGCCCTGATCTCAGCCTGTCAGACGGCAAGAATCTGCCAGTTCATTCAGATTTCGGCACCCGGCGCCTCGGAGATCAGCGACACACAATTCTATCGGTCCAAAGCCCGCGCAGATGCGTTTCTCAAGGCATCATCACTCAAACACATCATATTTCGGCCGGGGCTTGCCATCTCATCGCAAGCCTATGGTGGCACCAGCCTGTTACGACAGCTGGCGGCATTTCCTGTTGTGCAGCCAATCGTCGATGCAGATACACTGATTCAGACAGTCAGCGTCGAAGACATTGCCGAAGCGGTGTCTCTGGCGATTTCAAAGGACCTCCCATCCGGGGATTTCGATCTCGTTGCCGAAACGCCTGAAACACTGGAAAAGCTGGTTCTGGATATCCGAAACTGGCTCGGCTTTGCAGACCCTGTCACGGTTATTCGGCTTCCTTCATCTCTAGGAAAAGTGACGGCCTTTTTCGCAGATTGCGCAGGCTGGCTTGGCTGGCGATCCGCGCTGCGAAGCACGGCGCTCAAAGTTCTGAAAAAGAACGTCATAGGCGATGGGTCGCGCTGGACACAGACAACCGGCCAGTCCCTCAAATCATTTCACCTCACGCTGACTGAACTTCCCTCTACTGCGCAGGAGCGTATTTATGCACGGGCGCTGCTCGTATTTCCACTTCTTCTGTTGACGCTGTCCCTGTTCTGGATTGTGTCTGGTGCGATAGGCTTTCTCAGTTTCGAGGACGCCCTTCAGGTCATGGAGGGTCGGCTTCCCGATCCTTTGCGCGCCATTCTGGTCGCAGGCGGCGGTGTTCTCGACATTTTGATCGGCATCGGATTGCTTATCAGACCGTGGACCCGTAAGGCCGCCTTCGCATCGATAGTACTCGCCATGAGTTATCTCGTCTCCAGCGCGGTCATTACGCCACATTTATGGGCTGACCCGCTTGGACCTATGATCAAAGTGTTTCCGGCGATCGCGCTGGCACTGGCGGTGGCAGCTATCACTGAGGACAGATGATCACACTCGCAGAATTCCTGAGATGGCTGCATGTCATCGGCGCAACGGTCCTTCTTGGAACCGGAGCCGGAATTGCGTTTTTCATGTTGATGGCACACCGAACGAAAGACGTTCACATTATCGCCCACACCGCCAAAATCGTGGTCATTGCGGATTGGATATTCACTGCAACGGCCGCCATTGTGCAGCCCATAACCGGAAGTCTTCTGGCCTTGCAACTGGGATGGTCGCTGACCGAGCCCTGGATTCTCATCTCTATCGGTCTTTATATTTTTGTCGGCGCGTTCTGGGTTCCGGTTGTCTGGATACAAAAGCAAATGCAGCTCACTGCTGAGACTGCCCTCATTGCAGGCAAGAACCTGCCGAATCGGTATTACCGCCTGTTCAACATCTGGTTTGCCTGTGGGTTTCCGGCGTTTTTCGCCATGCTGGTCATTATCGGGCTGATGATTACTCGCCCCGTTTTCGCTTAAAGCCATTCCCAGATTGCAAGGCGACTTGCCGCGACAAATTCCTGAGAATACAGTCTGCTGAACTCTGGGAAAAAGAGTTCGGGGGAAAGCTTGCTCATATTCATCGCGTTTCTGATCGCGTCAGTTTCTGCCATCATTGCTTATGTGATAGCAGGGCCCATCTGGGTCCGCGAGCATGCTCTGCGCTATCAGATTGGCAAAACCTCTGGTCAGGTCAGCGGCGCTATTGGTGAAATCGCACTCATGGCCGTTGCCGCGGTCTTGCTGGTGTTGATTGATCATGTGTCAGACAAAAGCGGTGTTGAGCAACTCATTTCCCAGAAATCCATCACAGTCCTGATCGGCTTTGTGATCGTATGTGTGTTGATCTATGTCTATGGTTTCTACACAGCGCTGACTGCGCCGCCCGGTGAAAAGACACCGCTGTTTTTCACCTATCTGGTCTATAATATCTATTCCATCGTATTCTTTGCAGGTGGCATTTTGCTGGTCGCCATTCTGATTGAACAAACCTTTCTCGATGGCAAAGCCTTCGCAGCGCACGCAGACACAATCCTGCAAACGCTGTCATCTGAGGGGCTGAACAGTCCCCGCGCTCTGGAACTGTCCTTTGTCGACGTTCAGGTCTTGCTGGGACAGGTGGAACAATTAATGGCCCCGGCCTTCATGTTTCTGGGCGGTATTTTCGCGATCAATATCGCCATCCGCTTCACCCCGCTCTACGGACTGTTTCGCGAGAGCGCCCGCAACATCACGCATGCAACAACCGCCATTGGCGTGTTGACGGTGATCGGCGTTGGTGGCTGGGTCTATGTTCAGCAATATTCTGAACTGATTGACGACTATCTGGTTGTGCTCGATCAGATGCGGGCGAGCGGCCTGTCAGAGGACCCGCTTTATATTCAACGCTATGGCCAGATTTATCTGTCGCTGGACGATCAGAAATCTCTGATTGGCTTTTTCAGCCGGCTGGCGAATGAGTGGGGCGGATTGGCGGTCATTCTGGGCTTTTTCCAATGGGCCGGACGACAAGTCATTGGTAAACGGACGACAAGGTCAGAACGTTAAGGATTAGAACGGTGGTAAAGCGCGTGCTGAATGGAATTCTGATTTTGCTGGTTCTGATGGTGGCCTATCTCGGTGTGGCCATCGCTGCGACCTATTTCAATAAAGACATCAGAACCGTCTTTCGAAAGTCAGACACGCCGCCAGTCAACCCGGCCGGTCCCGAACTGCGCGTGATGAGTTGGAATCTCGGCTATGCCGGGCTTGGCGAGGAGTCCGACTTCAAAGCCGATGGCGGCCAGATGTTACTTCCGCCAAGCAAAGCGGTCGTTGAAAAAAACCTTGATGGCATCACCGCCACGCTGACGGAAAACCCGGTTGATATTTATCTGCTGCAAGAAACAGCGGGTGCGGGCCTGTTAAACCGCAGCATTGATGTGCGCGACCGTGTGGCCAGCACCTTGTCAGACTGGTCAATGTTCTTTTCCTCTGACATTGGCTCAAAACTGCTGCCGACGCCTGTTCGGCTGGATCATGGCCCGGCAACGTTCAACAGACTGTCGAATACAAAGCCGGAGATCATCAGACTGCCAAGCGAGCCGGAGCCGATTATGGGCTTTATCCCGCGTCATTATCACGTGCAGGTCTCTGACGTAATCGTCGCGGGCCAGGCCTGGAGCGTCATCAATTTGCATCTGGCTGCATTCGATGAAGGTGGAGACACCCGGTTTGAACAGGTCAACGCCGTTTTTGAGCTCGCACAAAAACTGCATGCGAAAGGCAAAACCGTTGTTATTGGCGGCGACTGGAATATGCGTCTGACGGATACAGATTTTCCGTCAACTTCGACAGAAGACGCGCTGTTCTGGATCCATGATTTCCCGAAAGACAAACTTCCGAAAGGCTGGAAACTGGTGTTTGATGAAACCGTTCCAACCGTCAGAACCAATGAGCGCCCATTCAAGACCGATGAGAATTACCGTACCATCATTGATGGCTTGCTCGTTTCACCCGATGTCGACGTCGTTTCCGTCAAAGGCATTGACCTTGGTTTCCAATATACCGATCACCAGCCAGCGGTTTTCACACTGAAAAAGCGCACAAACCCCTGATTGGTTTTCAAAATCACGACGAATTGAGTTTTTTGCTCTGGTAAGGGTCTCCTTCAAACCATACCTCTCAGTCGACACTTAGGAGAGACAGATGACTTTGCGCGTAGCCATCCAGATGGACCCAATGGAAACGGTCCACATCAATGCTGACACAACGTTTGCACTGGCCGAAACCGCACAGGCTCGCGGCGCCGAAATCTGGACATACCATCCAAAAGATCTCTCCTGCCTTGATGGACGTCTTTACGCAAAAGCGCGCAAGACGAAAGTTCAGCGCGTTGCAGGCACACCGGCCATTTTCGAAGACTATGTCCGTTTGGACCTGCAGGACGATGTTGATGTGGTGCTGGTTCGTCAGGACCCGCCGTTTGACATGTCCTACATCACCGCCTGTCACCTGCTGGAATTGCTGAAAGGCACAACACTGGTGCTGAACGATCCGGAATGGGTGCGTTCCTCACCGGAAAAACTGTTCCCGATCATCTTTCCGGGACTGTTGCCGCCAACTCTGATCTCTCGAAATCTGGACGAGATC
This sequence comes from uncultured Ponticaulis sp., assembly GCA_963678615.1. Lineage (GTDB taxonomy): Bacteria > Pseudomonadota > Alphaproteobacteria > Caulobacterales > Hyphomonadaceae > Ponticaulis. The sequence continues at coordinate 3,138,693 of OY782947.1, read as the reverse complement.
GCACGCTTTCGCGAAACCCACGGCGATATCATCATCAAGCCGCTTTATGGCAATGGCGGCGCGGGCGTGTTCAAGGTCACTGAAGAATATTCCAACTATAACTCGCTTCTGGAAATCTTCCTTGAGCGGTCAAATGAGCCCTTCATCGCGCAGGCCTTCCTGCCAGATGTATCCAATGGCGACAAACGCGTCATTCTGATTGATGGCGAAGCGGTCGGCGCGATTAACCGCGTTCCGAAAAAAGGCGAAGCCCGCTCAAACCTGCATGTGGGCGGCACGGCAGAACCAACCGAGCTGACGGAAACCGACAAGGCAATCTGCGCCCGCATCGGACCTGAACTGAAAAAGCGCGGACTGGTGCTCGTCGGCATCGACATTATCGGCGACAAGCTGACCGAGATTAACGTCACCTCCCCAACCGGTGTTCAGGAACTCAAGCGCTTTTCCGGAATCGATGCGACTGCAGCCTTCTGGGATGCTGTCGATCGCCGCATGAAGGCCTGATCAGCGCACCAAGTAAGGGCGCGAACAGTTCAGATCGCGCACCTGAACATCGACAATACGGCCATCGGCCTCTGCATGGGTGAGCTGAACAATCAGACCCGTCGTCGGTTGAAACACGTCTAGCCGCAGCTGCGCGGTGTGAACTGTGTCGCCTCTCGCCGCATTCGAGCTTAGCTTGAACGGTATGATTCTTTTCCGGGACACAACGCAGAATCGCAATTGACTCATCGTTCCCTTTTTGTTCTTAATGACTTTGAACTCAACTTAAGGGGATTATTTTGGTTCAGCGAATCACAACATTTGCATTCGATGGAATCGAGGCCAAGCCGGTTGATGTTCAGGTTCAACTGCTTGGCGGAAACCCCCATTTCACCATTGTTGGTCTGCCCGACAAAGCGGTGGCTGAAAGTCGCGAGCGTGTGCGGGCAGCATTTTCTTCCATCGGGCTCGCCCTTCCGCCGAAACGCATCATTGTAAACCTCGCCCCGGCCGACCTTCCCAAAGAGGGAAGTCACTATGATCTGGCAATTGCGTTGGCGCTTTTGGCGGCTGTGAATGCCTTTCCGCCAGACGGTCTGGACGGCATGGCAGCAATTGGAGAGCTCTCTTTAGACGGTCGGCTTGAGGCCACTTATGGCGCACTGCCTGCAGCCATGGCTGCCGAAGCGATGGATCTAACCCTGATATGTCCTCAAGGATCCGGGCCGGAAGCTGCATGGGCTGGCGGCAGCGTTCTTGCCATTCCAAGCCTCATTTCCTTCGTCAATCATCTGGCAGGCCGACAAATCATTTCGCCGCCCGTTCCCGGCCAGCCGAAAAAACTGCCACCCCCGCCCGACCTGAAAGATGTCAAAGGACAAGAAGGGGCCAAGCGCGCACTCGAAATCGCTGCGGCAGGTGGGCACAATCTCATCTTCTGCGGCCCACCCGGGTCTGGAAAATCCATGCTGGCCTCCCGTCTGCCCGGAATATTACCAGAGCTCTCTCCGCGCGAATTGCTGGATATCAGTCAGATTCAATCAATTGCTGGCATGTTGGAACGCGGCGAGCTGTCGAAACGCCGCCCCTTCCGGGCACCACATCACTCAGCCTCCATGCCTGCGCTTGTTGGCGGCGGGGCAAAAGCAAAGCCAGGTGAGGTGTCTTTGGCTCATCACGGCGTACTCTTTCTGGATGAACTTCCGGAATTTCAGACACAGGTACTGGAGGCTTTGCGTCAGCCACTAGAAAGCGGTGAAGCCGTCATTTCCCGCGCGAACCGGCATGTTCGCTATCCAGCGCGCTTTCAATTGATTGGGGCGATGAATCCCTGCCGGTGCGGTGGCGGCCCGGCAGAAGCCTCATGTCGCAAAAAGCCACGCTGCTTTCAGGATTATCAGAGCCGGTTATCTGGCCCGTTTCTGGATCGCATCGATCTGTTCTTTGATACACCGCCCGTCACAGCAGCCGATCTTTCGCTTCCACCTCCATCTGAGGGCAGCGCAGAGATTGCCCAACGGGTTGCACGCGCGAGAGAGATCCAGATGACCCGTTTCACTGAAGAGACGGATATAAATGCCCGACCTGTCAACGCCGACTTGTCGACCCAGCAGATTGATGAATTCTGCCAGCTCGACAGTGAAGGCCAGCAACTACTCTCACAGGCGGCAATCCAGTTTTCTTTGTCTGCACGGGCCTATCACCGTGTTTTGAAAGTCTCGCGTACGATCGCCGATCTCGATGAGAGCCGTACCATCCGACGCGCTCACCTTGCCGAAGCCCTGACATATCGCTGGCGAAGCTCAATGGAGCTCATTGCTGAACCGGTCTCATATTAACGCGAATGAGAGAAACTTCTGTCAGTTTGCAGCCATGACTTCAAAGACTTCTGCAGCAGACGACACATCGAGTGTTGAACAACGCTTCATCGCCTCGGTAAGCCATGAAATCCGTACGCCTTTGAATGGCATTCTGGGAATGGCGTCCCTCCTGTCTGAGACAGACCTCACGCCCGCTCAGGCGGATTATGTCAGTGCAATTCGCCAAAGCGGCGCGCGCCTGCTCGATCTTTTGAACAATGTTCTTGATTACGCCCGAATGGATGCGGCGGGCATTGAACTTGAGCTGACAGAAGTTGACCTTTCTCAACTGGCCCAGGACGTTGCCGAGCTTTTATCGCCGCGCGCGCATGCCAAAGGGCTCGATATCACTATTCGCACCAGCGATGGCTTCCCATCTCGCCTCAAGTTGGATGATGGCCGGATGCGTCAGGTTCTTTTCAATCTGGTTGGAAACTCGATCAAATTCACTGACACTGGCGGTGTGCTGATCGACCTCGAACAAACCGATACTGACATTCTGATCAGCGTTATTGATTCCGGGCCGGGCCTCGCACCTGAAGACCAGACCCGCCTGTTTCAAGCCTTCGGACAGGCAGAAGCCAGTCATCGAAGGATTGATGGCGGGGTTGGCCTTGGGCTGACCATCGTTAAACGCCTGATTGACGCCATGGATGGTGACATTGCGCTGATCAGTGAAAAAGACTGGGGCGCCCGCTTTCAGATCAGGCTGCCGTACATTCCGCCCACACTGGCGCAGGGCCCCATTACCAGAGCCAAAGCCGTTTCGCCGCTCACCATTGAACTGGTCGGGTTAAGCGCGCCTCTAACTCTGTCAATGACCAGCATGCTAACGCAATTTGGACACCGTGTTGTCTTACGCCCGGAAAACGAAAAGATTGATCTCCGGCTTGTCGATGCCTCCATTCCGCCAAGTCGAATGAAGACGCTGGCTGCCTCAGCGCCTCTCATCACGCTGATCCGCCCGGAAGACCGCAGCCATATTGAAACGCTTCGCACACAAGGCAGCGCGGCCTATCTGATGCGCCCAATCCGGCCCGCCTCTTTGCTGGCGCGAATCAGCGCGCTCCATTCAGATGGACAATTTGCAGCATCAGATGAGGATGCCGCATCACCGGATTATACAGGTAGCGGCACCGTGCTGGTTGCTGACGACAATGCGGTAAACGCGCTTCTCGCCACACGCACTCTGGAGAAAGCCGGATATTCCTGCTCAAGCGCTGCCACCGGCGCAGAAGCCGTTGAAGCCGTCCAAATGCAGGATTTTGACCTGGTATTGATGGATTTGCGCATGCCAGTCATGGACGGATTCGAAGCAATGAGGCAGATTCGGGGTCTCGACTCACCTAAAGCTCAGGTCCCGATGATCGCAATTTCTGCAGAAGTGAACCCAGAGGTGGAACGCAAAGCCCGCGAAAGCGGCGCAAATGCGGTTGCTTCCAAGCCGCTTGATGCCCAAACCTTGCGAGCCCTCGCCAGCACCTGGCGACGCAAGGCGGACAGTGCATGACATCCCATTCAGAGAAAAACGCCGGATTTCTCGAAGAATTATTCGTCTATATGAAACCAAAAATGATTGCGATGCTTATTCTGGGCTTCGCATCCGGCCTTCCGCTGATGATGGTGTTCTCAAAACTGTCCTTCTGGCTGAAGGAAGTTGGGATCGATAAATCGACCATTGGTTTCATGTACTGGATCACCATTTCCTACACGCTGAAATGGTTGTGGTCGCCAATGGTCGACCGGATCAAACTGCCGTTTATCGGGGAAAAGCTGGGGCAAAGACGTTCATGGATGATGTTTTCCATAGCCGGGACCATCATTGGCCTCATCGTTATCGGGCAATCAAACCCTGTCGAAGCGCTTTGGATCACCCTCATCGGTGCAGCCGTTCTCGCCTATTCCGGCGCGACGCTCGACATTGCCATTGATGCCTGGCGAATCGAAACCGGCGAAGGCACTGAACAAGGCCATCTCGCCGCCGTTTATCAGCTCGGTTATCGGTTTGCGATCATGTTTTCCGGTGTAGGCCTCGCCATTGCAGAGTTTTACCCGTGGTCGGTTTCATTTGGGGTGATGGCGGCAACCATGGCTGTCATTGCCGGATGCATTCTGTTCATGAAGGAACCGCCGCACGCGGCGCGCCAGCAAAAGGAAGCCAAATCTCCGCTGAAATCCATTTCCGATGCAATTGTTGAACCATTCGGCCAACTGATCAAACGCCTCGGTATCTGGATTTTACCCGTTGCCGGACTGGTCGCGCTCTACCGCCTGCCCGACTTTACCATGGGTGTCATGGCGAGCCCGCTTTATGCAGACCTTGGGTATTCCAAAGTGGCTGTTGGCGGATTTCAGAGCGGCGCCGGCCCCTGGCTCTTGATTGTCGGCGCGTTTCTGGGCGGCTTTTGTGTTGCAAAATTCGGCGTTATTCGTGCCATGCTGATCGGTGCACCGCTAACCTTTTTCACCACGGCGGCCTATGCCGGGCTTGCCAGCCTTGGCATGCCGGATCAGGCAGATGCGATCCGCGCCGCCAATGACGGCGTTCTTGCCGGGATCGAGCCACCGCCAAACATCTATCTGCTCGCCGCCATCGGCGCAGATAATATTGCAGGCGGCTTTGTTGGTACGGCCTTTATTGCATATCTTTCCAGTCTGACGGACCCGCGAAACGCAGCTACCCAATATGCATGCCTGAGTTCGCTCTATGCCTTTTTCTGTAAATTCGCAGCTGGTTTCTCAGGCGTGATTGCCAACGCAATTGGATATGGCGGCTTATTTTTATTGTCCGCGTCTTACGTCTTCCCGGCGACTGTTCTGATCATACTGATCATCGCCAGAGGGACGCTCGCAGCCAAGGGCGAAGAACAGTTTACCGATACGTCAACGGACGGTGAAACGCTGAGGGACGATGACATCGCCGAAGCCAGATAACAAAAAAGCCCGCTGAACCAGCGGGCTTTTTCTTATTCAGTATGGCCTGAAGCCTTATGAACTTTTCAGCGCGTCATGCGCCTGGTCCTGGTTCACATCATAAGCAGCGATGGTCGCAAGGTTCACAATGTCGGATACAGTTGCACCGAGCGAACAGATCTGAACAGATTCTTTCAGACCCATCAGGATCGGACCGAGCACCGTCGCACCGCCAATACGCTTCAGAAGCGAGCTGGAAATTGAAGCGGCGTGAATTGCCGGCATGACCAGAACGTTTGCTGTGCCGCTGATCCGCATGAACGGATAAGCCTGACGCGCCAGCGGGTTAAGAGCGACGCCCGCATTCATCTCGCCTTCGTATTCGAAATCGATGTCTGAACGGTTGTCGAGAATGCCAACTGCCTCACGAACTTTCTCGGCACGCTCGCCCATTGGGTTGCCAAAGGTCGAGTAAGACAGAAAGGCAACGCGTGGCGTTGAGCCGAGACGACGAGCTGCATGGGCTGTCTGGATCGCGATCTGAGACAGTTCTTTCGCATCCGGAAGCTCAATAACGTTCGTATCGGAGATGAACAGAGTGTGGCCTTTTGCAATCGCAATCGACATGCCCATCACTTGGCTGTCTTCTTTCTCGTCAATGACGAGACGAACATCAGACAGAACTGTTTCATAAGACCGCGTTACGCCGGAAACCATGCCGTCCGCATCGCCGAGCGCGACCATGCACGCAGAGAACACGTTCCGGTCATTGTTGACGAGACGCTGAACATCGCGCTGCAGATAGCCTTTGCGGTTCAGACGCGCATACAGATAGTCGAAATAGTCCGGGTTACGGTCAGACAGCGCCGCATTGACGATTTCAATCGCATCTTCCGGAACACCAACCTGACGCATATTGCGCTTCACGCGCTCTTCGCGACCAACCAGAATGGCTTTGCCGAGTTCCTGGTTCTGGAAGCTGTAAGCTGCGCGAATGACAGATGGCTCTTCGCCTTCGGCAAACACGATACGCTTTGGCGCTTCCTGACGAACTGCGCCCTGAATGCGCTGAAGGAAAGAAGCAGACGGGTCCTGACGCTGAGCCAGAGACTCTGCATAGGCTTCCATGTCTTCGATCTGAATACGCGCAACGCCAGTATCCATCGCCGCCTGTGCCACGAATGGCGGAATGTAGGAGATGAGACGTGGATCGAACGGAACCGGGATGATGTATTCCGGGCCGAAAGATGGACGTGCGCCATGGTAAGCTGCGGCAACTTCATCCGGAACGTCTTCACGAGCCAGCTGTGCCAGCGCGCGTGCAGCAGCAACCTTCATTTCTTCGTTGATGGTGCGGGCACGAACGTCCAGCGCACCTCGGAAGATGTAGGGGAAACCGAGAACGTTATTGACCTGGTTTGGATAGTCCGAGCGGCCCGTTGCGATGATTGCATCGCCGCGAACTTCCTTGATCTCTTCCGGGCGGATTTCCGGATCAGGGTTCGCCATGGCGAAAATGATCGGGTTTGCCGCCATGGACTTGATCATTTCCTTGTTCACAGCGCCCTTAACAGACAAGCCAAGGAGACAATCAGCGCCTTCCATAGCTTCAGCCAGCGTGCGCTTGTCCGTTTCAACGGCAAAGCCAGACTTGAACTGGTCCATGCCTTCTTCGCGGCCTTTATAGATGACGCCATTTCGGTCGCACATCAGGATGTTTTCTTTTTTCACGCCCAGATGCGCAATCAGACCCGCACAAGACAGACCTGCAGCGCCCGCGCCAGACACGGCAACTTTCACGTCTTCCATTTTCCGGCCAGTGACCTCACAGGCGTTCAAAAGACCCGCTGCAGCGATGATCGCCGTACCGTGCTGGTCATCATGGAAAACCGGAATGTCCAGCTCTTCGCGCAGACGGCTTTCAATGACGAAGCATTCAGGGGATTTGATGTCTTCGAGGTTGATACCGCCAAAGGTTGGGCCAATGTTGCGAACAGTGGTGATGAATTCTTCAATGTCCTTGGTCGTGACTTCGATATCGATCGAGTCAACGTCCGCGAACCGTTTGAACAGAACAGACTTACCTTCCATGACCGGCTTGGAGGCCATCGGGCCGAGATCGCCAAGTCCGAGAATCGCCGTACCGTTGGAAATCACGGCAACCATGTTTCCCTTGGAGGTATATTCATAGGCCAGATCTTCGTTTTCCGCGATGGCCAGCACCGGCACTGCAACGCCTGGAGAATAAGCGAGAGACAGGTCACGCTGAGTCGCCATTGGCTTTGTTGGAAGAATCGATAATTTACCCGGGGTTGGGTGCTTGTGGAATGCTAGCGCCTCTTCGTCTGTGAAGGACGGTCTGTTCGTACTCATAATCTGGCGTTCCCCTAGTCACGCATGTGTCTTACAGCCCTAGCGTAGAGCCGGGACTGACTGGTAACAACACTAAATACGTCTTTATGGAAATAAGACATTTGTTTTTTTGGACAGTTCGCTAACACAAGCCTCATGACAACCCAAAATTCACCAGCTGCAACGCCGTTTATGGCGCAATACCTTCAGATCAAAGCAAACCATCCGGACGCTTTGTTGTTCTTTCGGATGGGTGACTTTTACGAGCTCTTTTTTGAAGATGCTCACACAGCGGCAGAAGCGCTGGATATCACCCTGACGCACAGAGGGTCGCATCAGGGAAATCCCATCCCCATGGCGGGCGTACCGCACCATTCCGCTGAACCCTATCTGGCCCGGTTGATCCGGCTTGGTCATCGCGTCGCCGTCTGCGAGCAAACCGAAAGCCCGGCCGAAGCGAAAAAGCGCGGATCAAAATCCGTTGTGAACCGCGAAGTCGTGCGGATCGTAACCCCGGGAACGCTGACAGAAGACACGCTTTTGGATGCGCGCGCGGACAATTTCCTCTGCGCGATCTTTCCCATGGCCGAACAGGACAGGGTCGGCGTTGCACTAGCCGATATCTCCACCGGCAGTTTTCGCGTGCTCGAAACGCCGTCTGGCAATTTTGCCGGCGTGATTTCCAGCTTTTCCCCGCGCGAGATTGTTTATCTGCATGACCAGGCGACGATCGAGCCGGTTTTAACGGCCATTCGTCCGCTTGGCATTCCGCTCACCCCGCATGTTTCAAGACAGGCCAGCGTGAAAGGCGGCAAGGATGCGCTTCGCTCTGCCTTTCATCTGTCCTCAGCGGACGGTCTTGGTGAGTTTTCCGAATCCGAGTTCAGCGCAACCGGGCTCTTGTTGAGTTATATTGAGCTGACACAGGCGGGCATTCCTGCCGAGCTCGATTTTCCGCGCCGTGAAACGCTTCGCTCTCACATGATGATCGATGAAACCACGCGCCTGGCGCTGGAGATCGACCGCACACAGACCGGCGCGCGTAAAGGCTCACTGCTGGCGTGCATTGATGAGACCGTCACCGCCAGCGGCGCGCGGCGGCTTGCCGAACAACTTGCCCGCCCCCTGATGGATAAAGCGCTGATCAATGCGCGGCTTGATGCCATTCAGTGCCTGATCGAAGCGCGAGACACATGTGAAGACATTCGCACAGAACTGAAAGCCATGCCGGATCTGGACCGTGCGCGCGCTCGTCTGCGTCTTGGCCGGGCCAGTCCACGCGACCTTCTGACGGTCGCCATCGGCATTGAGACGGCAACAGCACTGATCCCGCTGCTCGGCGATAATGGTTTGCAGCAATCCAGCGTCTTGCAGAGCGTTCAATCGGGTATAACCACAGGTCTGACCGGCGGTCTGACTGATCTTAAAACCTATTTGCGTTCCATGCTGGTTGATGAGCCGCCCTTACTGGCCAGTGATGGCGGAATAGTCCGCGCTGGCGCAAATGAAACACTCGATCATCTGCGCGAGCTGCGCGATAACAGTAAACGGGTGATTGCTGAGCTTGAAGCCAGATATCAGGCCAGCAGCAGCGTCTCTCAGCTACGCATCAAGTTCAACAATATGCTGGGATATTATATCGAAATCCCGGCGCGTTTTGTCGATGAGTTCGAGGCTCATACCGACGCCTCCCTCTTCCATCGGCGTCAGGGCCTTGCCAATGCCACCCGATATTCAAGCGATGAATTGATCGAGATTGCACGGCAGATTGAGTCGGCCACAAGCGAAGCAAAACTACTGGAGACACGACTATTTGGCGAAATGGTTGAGCGCGTTCTTGATCTGTCAGAACCTCTGCGCGATCTCAGCCTGTCCGTCTCGGAACTGGATGTTGCCTGCGCCGGTGCGCATTGGGCCAATCTGGTTCAGGCGTGCCGTCCGGAGCTGCATGACGATAAGCGCATGCTTATTGAAGCGGGGCGCCACCCCGTTGTTGAAGCCTCGCTTCGCAAAGACGGGCACGGCTTTGTGTCGAACTCGCTCAGCCTGGATGGAAACGGCAAATCCGGCGCGCGTCTGCAAGTCATGACCGGTCCGAACATGGCCGGTAAATCAACTTTCCTGCGCCAGACCGCCTTGCTGGTCATACTGGCGCAATCTGGATGGTATGTCCCGGCAAAGTCTCTGTCGCTTGGAATTGTTGACCGGGTGTTTTCCCGCGTCGGCGCATCAGATGATCTGGCACGCGGCAAATCAACCTTCATGGTCGAAATGCTGGAAACTGCCAGCATTCTCAATCAGGCCAGCGACCGGGCACTTGTCATTCTGGATGAGGTTGGGCGCGGCACCTCGACCTATGATGGCCTCGCAATTGCCTGGGCCTGCGTGGAATATCTGCACGATACTGTGCGCTGCCGCGGCCTGTTCGCGACGCACTATCATGAACTGACTCAGCTTGCCGGGCGTCTGCCCTTTGCAGGGAACCTCTCTCTGAAAGCGCGGGAATGGCGCGGTGATCTGATCTTCCTGCATGAAGTTCAGGAGGGCCCGGCTGATAAATCTTACGGGGTTCAGGTGGCAAAACTGGCCGGCTTGCCAAAAGCAGCCGTCATGCGCGCTAAAATGGTGCTCGATGAGCTAGAGGCGACCAAAACCGGAGCTGCCGTCACCGATGATATGCCGCTGTTCAGCTTTACAGACGCCCCTGCCGGTGGTGATCTTTCAAGTGATGATGCCGCACAATCGCCACCGGACAATCCGGCCCTGACCTTCCTGAAAGAGATCAATCCGGACGAGCTGTCACCGCGTGAAGCACTGGACATGATTTACCAATTAAAAGGACTACTGGATCAGAACGGGTGACGACCTCTGCAAACACCGGTAAATTAGCGCCATGAGCGAGCTGCAATCCCCCGAACAGACACCCGCCCCTGCGCCAGACAAGGGTCTGAAACCCTGGCGACTGGATTCGGTGATCCATAGCCGTAAACTCCGCGCGCAGCTTCAGGCGACGGCTTTTAACAATCTTGATGATGCCAAGGTCATGCGCGCACGCGCACTCGACCTGTTGCATGGCGCCTTGTTTCGCGGTCGCATGATTGCGCAAGAGCGACTGGAAAACGGCGCGGACGGTCTGGATACGGCGCGACTTTTATCTGCTGTGCAGGACGAAGTGCTGTCGGCACTGTTTGAGTTTGTCACCCAACATGTGTTCGGCGAAGACAGCCGCACCGAAGGCGAGCGCCTCGCCGTTCTGGCGGTTGGCGGCTATGGCCGGTCCGTCCTTGCCCCGTCTTCCGACATCGATCTGTTGTTTTTGCGTAATTACAAACAGACGCCCTGGGCGGAATCCGTCATCGAATACATGCTCTATATGCTTTGGGATATGGGGCTGAAAGTCGGCCATGCCTTCCGCACGGTGGATGAATGCATCCGCATGGCGAAAGACGATCTCAACACCCAGACCGCGCTTCTCGACGCACGCTATCTGTTCGGTGACCAGCAGATCGCTAACAGTCTGATTGATCGATACAAGCACGACATCATCAACGGCCATGAAACAAAATTTATCGCCGACAAGCTGAATGAGCGCGATAAACGACATAAAAAACAGGGTGATACCCGCTATGTCGTTGAACCGAATGTCAAAGAGGGCAAGGGCGGTCTGCGCGACCTTCAGACCTTGTTCTGGCTGGTCAAATTTACTTATGGCGGCAAAACGCTGGAAGACATTCTGGGTGAAAAAGAAATCTTCACCAAGGCTGAGGCCGAAACCTTCCAACGCGCCGGGCGGTTTTTGTGGTCAGTTCGCTGCCATATCCATTATCTGACAGGCCGCCCGGAAGACCGGCTAAGCTTTGATCTACAGCCTGAAATTGCCAAGCGAATGGGGTTTAAGGATCAGGAAAACCGTCTCGGCGTTGAACTGTTCATGAAACAGTATTTCATCGAGACCAATGCGGTTGGGTCTTTGACGCGTATTTTGTGCGCCAAGCTGGAAGCCGACCAGCAAAAAGCCAAACCCAGCCTGCTCGACTTTCTGCCAAATATTCTGGGACCGAAAGTTACCCAAACCGGCTTTAAAATCGAAGCCGGGCGCTTATCGATCGACGATCCGGCATTTTTCTTCCTGCATCCGGTTGAGATGCTGCGCCTGTTTGTTCTGGCTGAGGAATTATCGCTCGACATTCACCCGGTGGCGTTGTCGGCCGTGACCCGGTCTTTGACCTATTTCTCGTCTATCCATCGAGAATCCAAAGAAGCCATCACCCTGTTCCTGCATCTATTGATCGATACGAAAGATCCGGGCCCGATCCTGCGCATGATGAATGAGGCCGGATTGCTGGGCCAGATGGTGCCGGAGTTTGGCGAGATCGTCGCGCAAACCCAGTTCAACATGTATCACCATTTCACCGTGGATGAGCACACGCTGCGCGCGGTTGATGCCATCGCGGAGATTGATCGCGGTGATTGTGACTGGTTTGAGTTCGGCAAAGAGGTTTTCCCGCTGATCAAAGAAAAGCGGGCGCTTTACCTGGCCATGCTGCTGCATGACACGGGTAAGGGACTGGGTGACCAACAGGTTGAAGGCGCGATCACGGCAAGCCGGGCCTCCAAACGACTCGGACTTGATGACGAAGAAGCCAGTCTGATTTCCTGGCTGGTCGGAAACCATCTGGAAATGAGCGACTGTGCTCAGAAGCGGGATATTTCTGACCCGCGTACCATCACACAGTTTGTGGAGCGCGTCGAAACGCTTGAGAAACTGAACTTGCTGCTCATTCTGACCGTTGCAGATATTAAGGCCGTCGGGCCGGACGTCTGGAATGGCTGGAAAGGCCAGCTGCTGAAAGAGCTTTACGAATCCAGCGCCGCTGCCATGAAGGCGGATCTGAAAGAAGAAGACCAGCTGGCAATCGACTTTGACAAGCGCGCTGAAGAGACACGCCAGAAAGTCATTGCGCGTAAAGGGTCGCTGCCTGACCTCCTCACCCAGATGGAGGCGGGCTATTGGTCCAGTCAGACCAACACAGAAATCGATTGGCATGTGGATATTCTGAACGCCTCTACGGATGAAACCATTGTCGAGTGCCGCCCGCGTCCGGATACAGAAAGCGTCGAATTGCTGGTCTGCACCAATGACAGGATCGGCCTGTTTGCGGATATTGTGGGTGCCATTACCGAAGAGGGCGCAACCATTGCATCGGCCCATATCTTCACGGGCAAGAATAATGGCGCGCTCGATACCTTCATTCTGAAAGAAGATGATGGCCGCATGTTTGGCAGGGGCGAGGCGTCTCGTCTCAAGCGTCTTATTAACGGCGTGACCAAAGCCATCGAGCACGGACACCAGCCAAAGGCTGAACGCAAACGCCGCGCTGGACGGGAAGCTGTTTTCGTCGTGGATCCAGACGTAATTTTCGACAATCAGGGATCTGCCGACTATACAATCATTGAAGTGACCGGCAAGGAACGCTCTGGTCTGCTCTATGATCTAGCAAAATCTATTGCGAGCAGGAAAATCCGCCTCAATTCCGCCCATGCCGGCGCGTATGGGGAACGTATCCACGACGTGTTCTACGTTCAAATGTGGGAAGGCGGAAAACTGACAGACCCTGAGCTCACAGAAGTTCTTGCATGCGACCTGCTCGACATATTAAGTCGCGATGCGGGGACAGCGCCAAGAACACCAGCACAAAAACTGGCTCAAGCCAGATCAGCTGAAAGTTTCTGATCTAATCGTGCAAGGGATCGCATTTGAGTTTACTGCGTAATACGCTTGTCCAGTCCGGAATGACATTGGTCAGTCGGGCGCTTGGGTTTTTGCGAGACGTTTTACTGGCCGCACGGATTGGTGCTGGTCCGATCGGGGATGCATGGACCACGGCCCTGATGTTTCCGAACCTGTTCCGGCGCATTTTCGCAGAGGGCGCGTTCGCCTCGGCCTTTGTTCCCTCCTATGCGCGGACCTTAGAGGCCGAAGGCAAGGAAGCTGCTGAACAGGTCGCAAGCGAGGCTTTGCGCGTATTGTTCGCCATGACAGCCGCACTGACCATTGTCGCACAACTGGCCATGCCCTGGCTGTTGCTGCTCGTTCACGGCGGTCAGTCTGACGATAAAGAAAATTTCGAACTCGCCATTCTTCTGACGCGTATCACCATGCCGTATCTGACCTGTATGTCGATTGCGGCGCTGTTGTCGGGCGTGTTGAATTCGTCCGGACGGTTCTTTCTGTCTGCCGCTGTTCCAACCCTTTTAAACGTCTGCCTGATTGCCTCAGCCTTTGTCAGCGTTTCGCCAGTGATCACGGCCAAGGCGGCAGCGTGGGCCACGTTGATTGCCGGTGTTCTGCAAGCGATGATGCTGGCCTGGGGCGTAAAGCGTCAAAAGGTGAATATCTCTCTGATCGGATTTCCGCGCATTACGCCCGGCGTCAGAAAGGTGATGGCACTTGCCATTCCGGGCACGATTGCCGCCAGCGGAACGCAGATCAACATCATTGTCAGCCAGTCTCTGGCAAGCTTTGAAGTCGGTGCAAAGACATGGCTCTACTACGCAGACCGCCTGTACCAGCTGCCGCTCGGCATTGTCGGGGTCGCAGTCGGGGTGGCCATTCTGCCGCGTCTGTCACGAGCGGCCCGCGCTTCGGATACGATTTCCAGCCGGTCCACCATGGATGAGGGCATAGGCCTTGCGCTCGCCCTCACTCTGCCAGCGACCGTCGCACTGATGGTGGCACCCGCATTTCTGATCGAAGGCATTTTCACACGCGGCGCGTTTGAAACCGAAGACGCGATTTATTCCTCTTTAGCCCTGATGAATTATGCATGGGGCGTACCAGCCTTTGTTCTGATCAAAGTCCTCGCGCCAGCCTATTTCGCTCATGAAGACACCAAATCGCCAATGTCATACGCCCTGATTTCAGTGGCGATTAACACTGTGCTTGGTGCCAGCCTGTTCTTTTTCCTTCGCAGTAATCAGGGTCTTGGGTTTCCGGGTCTGGCGATTGCGACCAGCGTTGCCGCATGGGCCAATGTCATCCTGCTGTTTGGTGGCATTATCCGCCGCAAATGGTATGTGCCCGGCCCGCTTCTGATTTCCCGCCTGATACGCACAACCATTGCGGCGGTTCTGATGGGCGTCGCTCTGTATTACGCCATCGATCATGAAGACCTGATCCGCCAGTACACGATAGACCGCAAGATCGTCGTGACGCTGCTCGTCATCATGGGCGGGGCACTTGTTTATGGCCTTGCGGCGATTTTGACCGGGGCAATTCGTCTCCGCGACATAAAAGGACTGGTCCGCCGCCGCACAGTCGAGTAGAGACGCGCGCATGACACAGGAAACCGAAACTTACTCTGGCCCAGAACGCGTGTTTTCAGGCGTTCAGCCAACTGGCAATCTGCACCTTGGCAATTACCTTGGTGCCTTGACGAAATTTGTCCGCCTGCAGGACAGCCATGACTGTGTGTTCTGTGTGGTCGATCAGCACTCCATCACCGTGACGCCAAATCATGGACCGGGTGCTCTAATGAATCAGACCCGACAGATCGCAGCAGCCTTTCTGGCAGCAGGTGTTGACCCGGATAAGGCGATTATCTTCGTCCAGTCTGCGGTTCGCGCCCACACAGAGCTGACCTGGTATTTCAACTGTGTCGCCCGTATGGGATGGCTGGAACGCATGACTCAGTTCAAGGAAAAAGCCGGTAAGGACAAAGAACGGGCCAGTGTCGGGATCTTTGATTATCCCGTGCTTCAGGCTGCGGATATCCTTGTCTATAAGGCAACGCATGTGCCAGTCGGTGAAGACCAGAAACAGCACCTTGAACTCGCCCGTGATATCGCAGACCGGTTTAACCGCGAATACGACGTTCCAGGCTTTTTCCCTATGCCGGAGCCACTGATTCAAGGTCCGGGCGCGCGGATTATGAGTCTGAAAGACGGCTCAAAGAAAATGTCAAAATCTGACCCGTCTGATCTGTCGCGCATCAACCTGACAGACGATGCCGACACAATGGCGAAGAAGATCAAAAAGGCGAAGACAGACCCTGAACCATTGCCGGATAATCTTGACGACCTTCAGGGACGCGCGGAAGCCGCCAATCTGGTCGGTATTTATTCTGCGCTGAAAGGCTGTTCTGATCAGGACGTTCTGAACGAATTCGGCGGCGAAGGCTTTGGCAAGTTCAAACCTGCACTGGCGGAAGTCGTCGTAGAAAGCCTCGCGCCTGTGAATGCTCGCTTTAACGAATGGCTGGCAGATGTTTCGGCAATCGACGCTGTTCTCGCCAAAGGCGCAGACCGCGCGAATGCCATTGCCCAGCCCGTCGTTGACGAAGTCCGCGACATAATCGGCTTCTGGAAATAGAATTCTGGAAGTTAAGATGACTTCGGATTATCATCTATGCGGTGAAAGCTCGTAGAGATTTGAAAGGATACAGCATGTTTCGTCATTTATTGCTTCCTGCACTGTGTTTGTCCCTGATTGGATGCGGCGTTGCCGAACAGCCGAAAAAGGATGGTGCAGAGACTGTGGTGAAAACCGATGTCGAAAAGCCAACAGCAGACACGCTGTTCAAGGTCGAGGATGCCTATATTCTCGCGCCGCTGGTTGGAAGCACGCAAACAGCAGGATTCCTGAAGATCACCGCTCTGACAGACGCGCCTGCGAGCATTGTCAGCGCTTCCTCTCCGAAAGCGGCTAATACTGAACTGCACACGCATTCTATGGCGGATGGTGTCATGTCGATGAAGAAGGTCGATTTTATTGATCTTCCGATCTCTGGTACAGCAGAACTGCGCCCGAATGGTGATCATATCATGCTGTTCGGCCTGACCGAAGGTCTGGAGATCGGTGACACTGTGCCTCTGGAACTCGTTGTCCTGTCATCAGGAGAAGCTGTCGTTTTGACTGTCGATGCAGTGGTAAAACCCCTCATCTAGAAATTCGTCGAATTTCGGCCCCGAAAACGCCCGATACGGTTGCTCAAATTGATTCGACCACTCACAGTTCATGTGGGTGGTTTGATCAACGCTTTGCAGCGAAGAGTGCTTTCAGGTGTCAGACGAAGAACCAGTCAAAAACTCCGGCACAGCCACCAGTTCCATGAACTGGTGGAAGCGTTTAGCGCTTGCCCTCGTCCTGGCGGTAATATCGAGCGCCTATCCTTTGTTGATGGCGTCCTCGCACAAAGTCACCAACATCATTCCGGAAAAAGTGCCCAATCAGGTCTGGGATGACCGCAAGATTGGCGCAGCGATTGAGCTTCTGGAACGCGAAGACTTTTACGGCTGGGCCTCGGCGAGCCCGTCATGGCATCCAAAAAGCCGGCTTATCGCTATGCCTGCGTATCAGCAGGGCATTAGTGACACGCTGTCCGAATTCGCAAGGCTTCGTGCCGGAACCGGCGATAAGCAGGATAGCGACCTCAAACACGCAACGACCCTTCTGAAGCAACTGAACGGACAAGATACAGCCGATAAGATGCATGCCACAATTGAAGCTCTGCGCCGCTATCATGGCCGCAAAGCGCGCAATCTGCTGGATGAGCGAAATGCCGAGGACGTTCTGAAAGACGATCTGGCACTGTTTGCCCGTCTGCTGGACAACATCATCGCCGAGCAAACCAAGATCGCCGCCGAACCAACACGCGGCGTATTTAACCGTGAAATCGTGCAAGCCTATTATCATGCCAAGGGTGAGTTGCACGCAATAGGTATTCTGATCCGGGCCACCAATCCGAACAGCTATGAGGTTATGGGGATCAATTCAGCCCTCAACCGGACTGTTCTGGCGCTGGAGCGCGCATCACGCGCTGCGCCACTAACCGTCTCGAACCCGCAGCCTGGCAAGTTTTCGTTCGGCGGAAATGACATCATGCAACAGGCTTATCTGACGATGCGCGCTCAACTGGAATTGGCGCATCTGCGGAGTTTACTGGCCGACTCACCAAACAGTTAAGTCGCTGCCCATTGATTTTGCAGCGGGTCCGGTCCATCTCCACGATTAAAGGAGCGCCGGAATGTTTATTCAGACAGAAGCCACACCGAACCCAGACACGTTGAAGTTTCTTCCCGGCCAGCCGGTTGTCGAAGACGGAATGTATGAATTCGACAGTCTCGAAACGGCCTCGCCTTCACCTCTGGCTGAAGCCTTATTCTCTATTCAGGGCGTCGCCCGGGTTTTCCTCGGCGCTGACTTCATTTCCATCACAAAAACACCTGTGGCGGACTGGAAGCACGTTAAGCCAATGTCGCTGGCGACCATTATGGACCATTTCACATCAGGCCTGCCTGTCATGGCGACTGATGGTGTCTCCGTCGGCGCGGGTGAAGAGATTGTCTATGAAGGTGATGCCGCTGAGATCGTTCAGGAAATCAAGGAATTGATTGAAACACGCGTGCGTCCGGCCGTTGCACAGGATGGCGGAGATATCACATTCGAACGCTTCTATCCGGACACGGGTCTTGTGACCTTGCATATGCGCGGAGCCTGTGCGGGTTGTCCGTCTTCGACAATGACGCTGAAACAGGGCATTGAGAATATGCTGCGCACTTATGTGCCAGAAGTCACAGCCGTGGAAGCTGTCAACTAATCAGGGGGACCAGATGAGCGAGCCAGTATCAGAAACCGCGCAGGCGCGGATTTTCACCGAAGCACGCACTGAGAATTACTTTCTGAACCGCTCTGTCCCTGAACAGCTCATTCGCGACACCTATGATCTGATGAAATTCGGGCCAACCAGCGCCAATTGTTGCCCGGCCCGGTTTGTTTTCATTCAGAGTGAAGCGGCCAAGGAACGCCTGAAGCCACATTTGATGGACGGTAATGTTGAAAAGACCATGGCCGCGCCCTGGACTGTGATCATTGCTCAGGATCTTGATTTCCCAGAAAAAATTCCGGAACTGTTCCCGCACAATCCAGACGCCAAACACTGGTTTGACGATCCGCAGGTTCGCGCCGAAACAGCCTTTCGAAATGCCTCCCTTCAAGGTGCGTATTTCATGATGGCGGCACGCGCGCTTGGTCTTGATTGCGGACCAATGTCAGGTTTCGACCGCAACGGTATCGATAAAGAGTTTTTCAGAGACAGCGCCGAAACAGAAAACTGGACGGCGAATTTCCTCTGCAATATCGGCTATGGCAGCGGCAAAGAAATCTTTGAGCGCTCCCCGCGTCTGGCCTTTGAAACGGCCTGCAAGGTTCTCTGAGACATGCTGATTCTGGGCATTCATTGCGCAGGCGCCGATTGCGATGTGGCCTTGCTGGAGGGTGAGACCGTGCTGGCCCGCGAAAGCGAGCCAATGAAGCGCGGACACGACCAGAAACTCCCCATGCTGACAAAAAATGTCTGTTCGTCAGCCGGAATTCACCCTGCCAACATCAACTGTTTTGCCGTTTGTGTCGGCCCGGGCAGCTTTACAGGCATTCGTGTGGGTGTCGCCTTTGCACGGGGTCTGGCGCTGGCGAATGGATCAACTGCCGTTGGCGTGACCAGTCTTGAAGCGATGAGCCTTGCGGCGGATGGCAACCCCGCTCTTGCCATTTTGCCCGCAAAACAGCGCCTGCCGGATATTTCCTTCTGGACGCAGGGGTTTGATAGCCCGCATTTGACGGACCCAGCAGAAATAAACGCCAAGGATCTCTCAAGCTTTGCAGACGGCACACAGATTGGCCTCGCACCTGAGGCGCTTTTGTCCGATGCCAAAAACTATGTGCCGCAACTCGACTGGCGCGCAGGCATGTCAGATGCTGAAACCGTTGCGCGATATGCGGCTCGTCATCAGGGGCGGTTGCGACCAGCCAGCCCGGTTTATGTGAGGGAGCCGGACGCTGTTCCGGCAAAGCCGCTTGTCTGATCGACCGGTCACGCCGATCCAGTCAGCCGACGCTGCCAGTCTTTCTGAGCTCCACCTGCTATCATTTTCAGATGGGTGGAGCGAATCCAGTATCACCGAACTCTTTGACACCAGAGGCGGCTGGGGCTTTGGCATTCAGGGCGATCATGGTTGGAACAGCTTTGTTCTGATGATCCCCAGCGTCGACGATGTCGAAATCGCAGCAATTGCTACGCATCCAGACCTTCGGGGGCATCGCCTGGGTGAGAAGGTTTTGACGGCGGCAATCCAGAAGGCCAAATCAAGTGGCTTTGAACGCATTCTTCTGGAAGTCGCGGACAATAATCCAGCGGCAAAAGCTTTATACCATCGGATGGGTTTTCAGATTGATGGAAAACGTCGGAATTATTACGTTAATGCAGACGGTAGCCAAACGGATGCAATTCTCATGTCTTTGACTTTGAATAGCGTGTCATGACTAGACGTTTTCGGCGGTTCAGCGCATATGTTGACCTAGGAACTGGGATATTAAAATGAGTCGTATTGAAAAACTCTGCCAGGAAAACGGCCTTCGGTTAACCGAACAGCGGCGGGTCATTGCGCGAATTCTATCGGATGCTGATGATCACCCTGACGCGGAAGAGCTTCATCGCCGGGCTTCGGAGATTGATACCAATATTTCACTGGCAACCGTATATCGGACCGTCAAACTGTTCGAAGAGTCCGGCATTATCGAACGCCACGACTTCCGTGATGGTCGCTCCCGGTTCGAAGAAGCGACAGACGATCACCATGATCACCTGATCGACGTCCGGAACGGCGAAGTCATTGAATTCGTCAATGAAGAGATCGAACGTCTGCAAATCGAGATTGCCAAAAAGCTTGGCTATAAGCTGGTTGATCACCGGCTGGAACTTTACGGCGTTCCGCTGACAGACGACGAAAAATAGCGCCCCTCCTCAGAGAGGCGCTTTTCTCTGATATCAGACCAGCATTCCGCCAGACGCTTCAATGCGCTGGCCAGTCACCCAATTGCTTTCACTGAGAAACAGGCTGGAAACAACCGGACCGATATCGTCTGGCAATCCGACACGTCCCATCGACGCCATGGAGGCAATCTGCGCATTCATGTCTTTATTGTCCCTGACCTCACCACCCCGGAAATCCGTTTCGACAGCGCCCGGCGCGAGCGTGTTCACCGAAATACCCCGCGGGCCAAGCTCTCTGGCAAGATAGCGTGTCAGGGTCTCAACCCCGCCTTTCATGATCGCATAAGCGACCGAACCCGGAAAAGAAAACCGCGCAAGTCCGGACGACACATTCAGAATGCGACCACCGTCTTTCAATACCGGCACCAGTTTCTGCGTCAGAAAGAACACGCCCTTCAGATGAATGTTCATCATCTCATCAAACTGGTCTTCCGTAGTGTCGACGAACAAGGCGCGCACGCCTGTGCCCGCATTGTTCAGGAGGAAGTCAAAGTCAGTTCGGCCAAACTCACTTGTCAGTTTTGACTGAAGCGTCTCTTTAAACGCGTCAAAACCAGCAATGTCCGCGGTATCGAGCTGAAGCGCGACACCTTTTGCGCCGCGCGCTTCGACTTCTGCGATGGTCTCCAGCGCTGCAGCCTCATTCGCGTGATAGGTGATGATGCTGTTCACGCCGGCTTTGGCAAGGTGAAGGGCGGCATTGCGGCCAAGGCCGCGGCTGCCACCGGTGATAAGTGCAATCTGTCCTGTCATGGTCATCTCCTCTGAACTGGATGATGGCCCTGATCTGGAGGTTGCTCTGAGCTTTCCCTGCTCAATCGTCCGAATGATCTGCCTGATTCTCCGAAATCAGGTCTGGAGCGATGAAATGCTTCAGCATTTCCTGTATAATTCTCTTACCGATCTCGACATAAAAGACTGACATGATCCACGCACCGCTTGTTTCTTCAATCCTCGACTATGCCGACGCCCGGAACGCGCCGAATACGCCGATCCGTACCGATATTCCGGGTCTGACGATTGTTCGCAGCCGCACGCCGACGGAGCTGCGCTCTGGTGTGATGTATCCGCTTTTCTGCATGGTCATAAGCGGCGCGAAGGAAACATGGACCGGTAACACCGCCATTCGCTATGCAGCGGGTGACGGTATTGTGGTCAGCATCACTGTGCCGGTGAAATCCCGAATTCTGGAAGCAAGCCGGGATTGCCCATATGTCGCCATGGCGCTGGAACTTGATCTCGGACTTATCCGGGAACTCGATGCCAGCCTGGAGGCAAGCTCACCACAGACGTCAAACCAGAATGCAATCATCCAGCGCGGCCCGGTAACAGACAAACTGAAACAGGCAATGACGCGCCTGTATGAGCTGAACTTTGCCGACCCGGCAGAGCGTGATGTCATGCTGCCCATGCTGATACGGGAAATCCATTTCCGCCTGCTGACATCCGGCGAAGCAGAGTTTTTGCGATATCTGTCTCAAACAGACAGCCGCGCCTTTCGGATCAATTTTGCGTTACAGCGCATGCGTGATGGGTTTCGCGACAAACTGCCGATCGGTGATCTGGCGACGCTTGCCGGCATGAGCGTGTCGACCTTTCACGACCAGTTCAAACGACTGACCGGCATATCGCCTTTGCAATATCAAAAGGAACTTCAGCTTCTGGAGGCCCGCAATCAGTTGCTGGAAGGCAAAAAATCGGTTGCATCAATTGCCTATAATGTAGGATACGACAGCCCGACACAGTTCAGCCGGGAATATTCCCGCAAGTTCGGGCACGCCCCGAGCCAGGAACGACATTCTGCCTGAGACACAATCTGTTCAGCACTGCTGACCGTATCTCTGGCCTGTTTATCAATTTTCAGGCATAAGCCCACCCATGACAGATACGACTTCAAAGACGCCAAACAAACGCCTGTTCATCAAGACCTATGGCTGCCAGATGAATGTCTATGATTCCGAACGGATGAAAGATGTTCTGGCGCCCCTTGGCTATACCAGTGTTGATGCCCCGGACAATGCCGATCTGGTGCTTTTGAATACGTGTCACATCCGTGAGAAAGCAACAGAGAAAGTCTTCTCCGAACTTGGTCAGCTGAAGCGCATGAAGCAAGCCTCTGGCGGCAAAATGCTGATCGGTGTTGCAGGCTGTGTCGCACAGGCAGAAGGCGAAGAAATCATGCGTCGCCAGCCCGCTGTCGACATCGTATTAGGGCCTCAGGCTTATCACAAACTGCCGGAAATGATTGCGCGCGTGCATCGCGCCGCGGATGAACGCCTCGAAACAGATTTCGACGTCGAAGAGAAATTTGACGCCCTGCCGAGCGAGCGTCAGGTTGATGGCCCAACCGCATTTCTATCTGTTCAGGAAGGCTGTGATAAATTCTGTTCGTTCTGCGTTGTGCCTTATACGCGCGGCGCGGAGTTCTCACGTCCGGTGGACGCCATTGTTGCCGAAGCCCGCGCCCTCATTCACAAAGGCGTTCGCGAGATCAATCTGCTTGGTCAGAACGTAAATGCGTTTCACGGCCCGGCGCCGCGCCTTGAGGGCGGTGATGACTGGACGCTTGGCCAGCTTATTCGCCATCTTGCAAAGATAGATGGGCTGGAGCGTATTCGCTTCACAACCTCTCACCCGCGCGACATGGATGATGATCTGATCGAAGCCTTCGCCGATACACCAAAACTGATGCCGTATCTGCATTTGCCGGTTCAGGCCGGGTCTGACGCCATTCTGAAAGCCATGAACCGCGGCCATACGGCTGAAGCATACGTCGACATTATCGACCGTGTACGTGCAGCGCGTCCGGATATTGCCATCACCTCTGACTTCATTGTCGGTTTTCCGGGTGAGCGCGATCAGGATTTTGAAGACACAATGGCGATCGTTGAGCGCATTGATTATGCGGCGGCCTATTCTTTCAAGTATTCTCGCCGTCCGGGCACACCGGCATCAGATATGTTCAGTCAGGTTCCGGAAGAAGTAAAAGACGAACGTCTGCAACGCCTTCAGGCGCTGATCCGCGAACAGCAAACCCGCTTCAATCAAAGCCAGATTGGTAAAACCATTCCGGTTCTGGTGACGGGCAAGGCTCGCAATGAAGGCCAGATGGCCGGACGCACGCCTTACCTTCAGGCCACGCATTTTGACTGCAATGAAGATCTGACGGGCCAGATTGTGAATGTAAAAATCGAAAAAGCGACGCTGAACTCCGTCGGCGGCGTTCTTGAAACTCAGGTGGAGCCCGTTCTTTGAGTCTGAGACCCAGATCCCCGTCCGCACCGGTCAGTCGTATCTTCGCGGTAAAAGATTCAGACACGCTTCGCGCACTATGCGGTCCGCACCACAAGAATCTTGAACGTCTGGAACAGCGTTTTGAGGATTTTTCTCTGCGCGCAGAAAGTCAGGGCGGCGGCATTATGCTGTTCGGCGCAGCGCAAGGTGTCAGCTATGCTGAGACCGCATTGTCTAACTATCTGGCGCGGCTTCAGGTGGGTACAGAGCCGGGTGATATCGAGTTTGAAAATGCCATCAACAAGGCAATCTCAGCTCAGAACCGTTCTGGCGGCGGTCCTGTAAAGGGGCTGAAGACTCAGGTTCTGGCACAAACCGCGGGTCAGACGGCTTATCTTGCTGCGCTTCAGAACGAAGACAATGGACTGGTCTTTGGTGTTGGCCCGGCTGGTACCGGTAAAACCTTTCTGGCCGTTGCGATCGGTGCATCTGCGCTGGTCAGCGGAAAGTGCGAACGTCTGATTGTTGCGCGCCCGGCTGTCGAAGCCGGTGAGAAACTCGGCTTTCTTCCGGGCGATCTGGAAGAAAAAGTCGATCCTTACATGCTGCCGATCTGGGATTCGCTTCGCGAACTGTTCGGTCAGGACCAGATGGATCGTCGGCGCGCGCGCGGTGAAATCGAAGTTGCGCCACTCGCTTTCATGCGGGGCCGTACTCTGAAAAATGCCTTTGTCATTGTTGACGAAGCCCAGAACGCGACCATTCCGCAGATGAAAATGGTTCTGACCCGTTTGGGCCGGAATTCCCGCATGGTTGTGACCGGTGACCCGACTCAGGTCGACCTTCCGAACAAGCAACCATCAGGCCTTCCCCACGCACTACACATTCTGCGATCTGTTCCCGGCATTGCACAAATGCGCCTGACTGGCAGCGACGTTGTCCGTCATGATCTGGTCTCTCGCATTGTCGACGCCTATGAGCGGCACGAGAAAGTCGATCCTGATGATGGTCTGTCCGATGGAGGCTAAGGTTGAAATTGATCTTCGGGTCAATGACGAGATCTGGTCTGACTGGCCGGGCGAGCTCGAAAGCGACATTCAGATTGCCCTCGATACAGCGGCAATCGCCACGCGCGGCGGACAGATCGACCTACTTTTGACCAATGATGACGAGATTCAGAAACTGAACGCGCAATGGCGTGGAAAAGACAAACCGACAGATGTTTTGTCCTTCCCATCAGAAGAAGACGCAGCTTTTGAGAATTTTCTCGGCGATATTGTCGTCTCACACGGTGTTTTAACCCGTGATGCAGCACAAATGGGAAAAACGAAGACAGCTCATCTTCAACATCTGATCATTCATGGTTATCTGCATTTGCTCGGTTTCGATCATATTGAAGATGACGACGCCGAGGAAATGGAAGGTCTGGAACGGAAAATCCTTGCAGAACTTGGTCTTCCTGACCCATATTCGATTAACACCAGTATTTAAGGAAAGGTCCTAGTGGACACGACAGAAGCCTCTTCAGGCCCGAGTATTCTCAGCCGCATCACCTCCGCTCTCTCGCGGACAAGCGGCGAAGATGACTCCGAACCTCCGTCGACAAGTTTGACGACGACGCCATCTCCAGCGGAAATCCGGCTCCGTATCAATGCGTTTGAGAACAAGCGCGTTGAAGACGTGATGATCCCACGAGCCGAGATTGTCGCCGTTGACGAAGGCATAGACCTTGCCGGTCTCATCAATTTATTTGCAGTGACAACTCACTCCCGTTTGCCGATTTATCGCGATACGCTGGATGACCCTGTCGGCCTCGTTCACATAAAGGACCTTGTCACGGTGCTTGCAGCGCAGGCACGCGGCGAAGAAACCGATGCAGAACGTCCTTTGAAAGAACTGCGTCGCGATCTGCTGTATGTTCCGCCAAGCATGCGCCTGCCTGACCTGCTGTTGAAAATGCAGTCAACCAGAATGCACCTGGCACTAGTCGTAGACGAATATGGCGGTACGGACGGGCTCGTCTCTCTGGAAGATCTGGTTGAACAGATTGTCGGTGAGATTGAAGACGAACATGATGATGATGTTCCCTACATCACGCCTCGTGGTCGCGGCATCTGGGAGCTGGATGCGCGAACCGAAATTCCGGACTTCAATGAAGAAGCCGGGTTCGACATGTCACTTCCGGAATTCGAAGACGATATCGACACGCTTGGTGGCGTCGTCTTTGCGATCGCCGGCCGTGTGCCACAACGCGGAGAAATCATCCGCCACCCGAATGGTGTAGATATGGAGATCGTCGAAGCCGATACCCGCCGAATTAAACGGATTCGTTTGCGCTGCCCGGTTGATAGTTAACACAGCATAGGCGATTCAGAGTATGACTTGGCTTCACTCTGACGCGGATCTGTAAATTGTCACAAGAAACCAGCCTTACGCTCGGCACTGTTCACAATGCAGTGGCGCGGTTGCCGAAACTGCAAGCATATGGGCTCGCCTTTGTTTGCGGTGTCCTGACGCTGTTTGCTTTCGCGCCGTTCCATTTCTGGCCGATCCTGCCCTTTTCTTTCACGCTTTTGATCTGGCTGATCGATGGCGCGCGGGAACAGGCAAACTGGAAAAAGGCTGTTTTCCTGCGAGGATGGCTGTTTGGCGCCGGGTTTACACTGGCGAGCATGCACTGGATGGTCTCACCTTTTCTGGTGCAGCCAGAGCAGCATATATTTTTCATCTGGATGCCGCTCATCCTGTTGCCAGCCGGACTTGGCCTGTTCTTCGGGGCCGCAAGTCTGAGTGCCGGTTTCTTCTGGTCGAAGAATCCCGGGCGCATTTTCACGTTCGTCGTCTTCTTTTCTTTATTTGAGTTTGTGCGCGGAACTTTGTTTGGCGGCTTTCCGTGGAACTGGTTTGGAACAACCTGGACGCCGGGCGGGGCAACATCTCAACTCGCCTCAGTCTTAGGCCTTTATGGGCTCTCAATCCTGACCGTATTACTGGCATCTGCCCCGGCAGCGCTTGCAGACTTTCGCCCGGACGGTAGCGCAATGGGCCGAATTTTCCCGGCCTTTCTGTGTGTCCTGATTTTCGGCATTGGCTGGAGTTGGGGATCAGCCCGCCTGACCTGGAAGGAGTCAGACGACTTTCTTGCAGCTCGCCTCGTGGAAATCGAAGTCCCCATTGATGAAAAATACCCGCCTGGTAACCGCGACATGCGCAACCGCGCTGCGCAGGATGTTCTGCGCGCGTATCTGGAAGCCATGGGAGATGACTTTCCAGATGAGCCGAGGCTAGTGATCTGGCCAGAAGGCGCTATTCCGTTCCGCATTTCAGGAAATAACCGCGCACTGCCAATCATTATTGATCCAGACGCGCTGGATGCGATCTCAAATCGTCTCGGCGGCCGCACGCTCATTACCGGAACCGTTCGAGTTGATCGCTATGCGAATATCTCTGAAGAGACCTGGTATAACAGTCTTGCAATCCTGACGGGAAAAAGTGCGCAGCGCGGTGCATTGGGCATTTACGACAAGAGACGTCTGGTCCCATTTGGTGAAATGGCGGCTGCTGATTTCATTCCGTTTGGCCACACAATAAGTGGGATTTTACCTCCGGCCATGCAGCGGGCGGCGACACAAGGATTCAAACCAGGAAAACGTCTGACACCGTCTGAATATGTGCTGGAGTTACCTACGGGTGAAAAGATACTTCCGCTTATCTGTTATGAAGCTCTGTTTCCTGATTTTGTTAGGAAAGATGCCGCTGGCGCGGACATTCTTGTAAATATATCGATCGACAGTTGGTTCGGTGGACAGATTGGTCCAAAGCAACACTTTGTGCAGGCTGCTTATCGGTCCATCGAAAACGGGCGACCACTTATACGGGTTGCAGATCAAGGGGTCACAACTACTGTAGACCCGTTCGGCCGAAATATAGACGGAAGCAAAACTACAACAAAGATAAATGGATGGCCGGTTAACGTAACTGATACCACAGTTAAGAAGACAAGATTCAATACAACTTATGGTAGCATTGGTAATCTTTTGTCATGGTTACTTTTGTCTAGCTTTATTTCAATTAGTCTTATAGTCTTTAAAAGAACTGATTTTACTGGTTGACTCTATAAACGATTTTTATCAGTGAAGCCGGTCTGTTAGAGTGTAGGCGAAAATATGTCAGAAAATAAACTTCCAAACCTGATCGACAAACATGTGGGCCGCCGTATCCGTTGGCGCCGCAGAGAGCTCAAATTGAGCCAGGAAAAACTTGGAGAAATGCTGGGTCTTACGTTCCAGCAGGTCCAGAAATACGAGAAGGGCGTTAATCGTATTTCAGCAGGACGACTTTTTGAGGTTGGTAAAGTTCTCGATGTAACTATCAATTACTTTTATCAGGGTGTGGAAGAAGTCGGCGATCTGGCCGCAATGGGCATAGCGGAAGAAGGCGAAGACGGCGATCTCGCAGGCATGATCGATGCGAATGCAATTGATCTTGTAACTGCATTTCAGAGCATCCCGGACCCGCGTCTGCGCAAGTCACTGCTTGATGCTGTGAAAGCCGCTGCGGAGTCTTTTTCCCGGAATGCAACTTTCCGTGATGAATCCGAGGAAGAAAACGCGTAAATTAATTTACGTTTTTTACCGAATATTCTTGCAAACGCCTCTTTCGTTTACATAACGAAGGGGGCGTTTTCAGTTTTACCCCGCAGGAGCGTCGATTGACCCGCAAATCTTATAATTTCACCAGTGAGAGTGTATCTGAAGGACATCCGGACAAAGTCTGTGACCGGATCTCAGACTCGATTGTCGATCTGTTCATTGGCCGCTTCCCGGAAGCGCGTGTCGCGTGTGAAACGCTGACCACGACAAATCTGATCGTTCTGGCCGGCGAAATGCGTATGCCAGAAGATCTGATGCCGTCTCTGGAAGAGATGGAAATGACAGCCCGCAATGCTGTCAAAGACATTGGCTACCACCAGAAGGGATTCCACTGGCGGACCGCTGAACTGATCAACCGCCTACACGGTCAGTCCGGTGATATCGCTATGGGTGTCGATGCGGCGGACGATAAAGAAGAAGGTGCGGGCGACCAGGGCATCATGTTTGGTTACGCAACCAATGAGACGCCTGAATTCATGCCAGCGCCAATCACCTATTCACACCAGATCCTGAAGCGCATGGCAGAGCTGCGCAAATCTGGCGAACAGCCAGAATTCGAGCCGGATGCAAAATCTCAGGTTACACTTCGCTACGAAGATGGCCGCCCGGTCGGTGTTGAAAGCGTCGTCGTCTCCACACAGCACAAATATGGCTTCACGCCTGCTGACATTCGCGAACTGGTTCGCCCGATTGTTCAGGAAGTTCTGCCGGAAGGCTGGTTCCCACCGGAAGAAGAATTCTATGTGAACCCGACCGGCAACTTTGTTATTGGCGGCCCGGACGGCGACGCTGGTCTGACGGGTCGTAAGATCATTGTCGACACATATGGCGGCGCAGCGCCTCATGGCGGCGGCGCGTTCTCTGGTAAAGACCCGACAAAGGTTGACCGCTCTGCTGCTTATGCGTGCCGCTATCTGGCGAAGAACGTTGTCGCTGCTGGCCTGGCTGATCGGTGCACCATTCAGGTGTCTTACGCGATTGGTGTTGCCAAGCCGCTGTCTCTTTACGTGAACTGCGATGGCACTGAGAAGATCAATCCTGAGAAAATCGAAGCTGCGCTTCGTGATGTAATGGACCTCTCTCCGAAAGGCATTCGCACACATCTGCAACTGAACCGCCCGATTTACGCGCGCACAGCTGCTTACGGCCATTTTGGCCGGACACCAGAAGCGGATGGCGGTTTCTCCTGGGAGAAAACAGACCTCGCGGATCAACTCAAAGGCCTCGCCTAATTCGGTTATCCATGACAGTTCCTCCCGAATATATGAGGGAAATCAAAAGCTTTGGGCGACGTGATAGTCGCCCATTGTCCAAACGCCAGAAACATCTGGTCGATACCCTTCTTCCTGACATTCGAGTGCCCGATAGCGGCGAAACCATCTCACCAGCAGCCCTGTTTGGTGACGACCGCCCTTTATGGCTGGAAATCGGATTTGGTGGCTCTGAACATCTGATCCGAATGGCACGTTTGAATCCTGATATTGGGTTTATTGGTGCTGAGCCTTTTATTGACGGTGTCGCGAAAGCGCTGGTCGGAATTGATGAGAATAAACTACAGAATGTCCGGATTTATGACGACGACGTTCGTAAAATCCTGCCTTTCTTTGCGCCAGCTTGCGTCTCTCGGGGCTTTATTCTTTTTCCTGACCCATGGCCGAAACGTCGCCAGCAAAAGCGACGACTGATCCAGCCGCAATTCCTTGATGAGCTGTCGCGCGTCATGCGTCCCGGCGCACCGCTGCGCTTTGCAACCGATGTTGCCAGCTATGCTGATGAGGCGCTCGCAAGATTCCTCGATCATCCGTCGTTTGACTGGACGGCGGAATGTGCTGCGGACTGGAAAACCCAGCCAAAGGACCATGAACCAACGCGTTACCAGCTGAAAGGCCTTGGCGATTGCGCCCCGGTATGGCTTGAATTGGTCAGGAACGCTGGCTGACATACCCGTCAGCAGAATGAGGGGATCGGGCCATGTTTGAAAACCTTCAGGACATTCTGACAAATCTCGCTGCTTTGTTATGTGGGTTTGCGGCCGGTGGCACCTGGATTGGCGTGATCGTCGTTCCAAACGAAGCCTTCGATCATATGGACCATACCCGCGCTGACCGTCATGTGCGCGAGGTTTTACGGTCCGGCTCCACCTTTATTGCAGGCGCGCTGCTGATCGCATCAGCAATGTCCGTGCTTGGCGGTGCATTTGGCGCCGGGGCTGTCGCGGCTTTGTCGGCATTTGGCTTTTTCACCAATCGATGGACACTCGCCAAGAGAGCGGCCCCGTCAGCGCCGCCTGGAACCCGGCAAAGAAAGAAGAGCCAGCGCATTGTCGCGGTGGCTCTCTCACTGATGTTTGGTCTGGCCGCAACAGCAGCCGGGATCATGGCCGCCTTTGGCCTTTAGGCTTACTGAGCGACCCAGCCGCCATCCATTTGCATCAATGCCCCATTCACCTGATCAGCATCTGGTGAACAAAGGAAGACTGCCATGCCGGCAACCTGTTCCGGGGTAACGAATTCCTTGGTTGGCTGCGCCGCAAGAAGAACGTCACGCTTCACCTCTTCCTCAGTGATGCCGCGAGATTTCGCTGTATCCGGGATCTGATGCTCCACAAGCGGTGTCAGAACATAACCCGGGCAGATCGCATTACAGCGCACGCCGTGTTGTGCTGCTTCCAGCGCAACCACTTTCGTTAAGCCCGCAATACCGTGCTTGGCCGCCACATAGGCTGACTTGAACGGAGATGCGACCAATGCATGCGCAGAGGCTGTATTGATGATACGGCCCCAGCCTTTTTCCTTCATGTCCGGCAGCGCGAGGCGCGTCGTGTGAAAGGCTGAATTCAGATTGAGATCAATAATGAGGTTCCATTTGTCGACCGGGAAGTCTTCGACCGGTGAGACGTGCTGAATGCCTGCATTATTGACGAGAATATCAATCGGGCCGAGCTCAGACTTGATTTCAGCCATCATCGCTTCAATCGCAGCGATGTCTGTCATATCCGCGCCCTTGTAGAGCGCCGTCACGCCATAGTCGGCTTCCAGAGACGCACGATAGGCTTCAATTTCGCCCGCATCACCAAATCCATTGATCACAACATTGGCGCCTTCGGCCGCTAAACGTGTTGCAATTGCTTTCCCGATCCCACTGGTTGAACCTGTGACAAGGGCGGTTTTGGCTTTGAGCATTTGTTGATCTCCAAAAGGTCTCTTATAGGTGAACCAGCTTGACGTGAGTCTAACCCGTCCGGTACGCCTTAAAACCAGATAAGAGGTACATTATGGAAGCGGCAATCAACGCATTTTCGCACGGGTTCGACAATTTTCTTATCAGTACGCTCGTTGCAGGGGTTCTTTTGACCGGTTCCTGCGTGATTTACGTCCTTTTGACCCCAATGAAAGAGCTGGAATTGCTCAGGCAGGGCAATGCGTCAGCCGGTCTTGGACTGGCGGGTGTTATTCTCGGGCTCGCTATTCCTACGGCCTCTGCCCTCGCTTTCAGTGTTTCGATCTTTGACCAGATTATCTGGGGTATTGTGGCGCTTCTCATGCAACTTCTCGCGTTTCGCGGTGTTGACCTGCTGCTCAAGGATTTGCCGCGCCGGATTGAGAATGACGAAGCGGGCGCTGCAATTGTTCTGATCGCTGTCAAAATTTCTGTCGCGCTGATCATTGGCGCGGCGCTCTGGCCGGCCACTGCGCCAACGCCTCTGCCATAGGACGAGATTTCCGTGCGGATACCTGACTGGCTCATCTATACGGTTGTTCTTGTCGCTGTCGTCTATTCCATCATGTCACGATCTGATGGACCGGACGCCAATGCTCCACCCGCCCCGCCCATCGATATTGAAGGCAGCGGAAACATACTTCCGGCCCCCAGCATTTTTGACGAAGAAGTACTGGTCGATGCTGATGCAAATGCAGGTCCAAGCACAGGGACTGCCTTTGCCATTGGACCGGAAGGCAATTGGCTGACCGCGCGCCATGTTGTCGACGGCTGCAAAAATCTTGGCATCGCCATTGGCCGTAACAAGATCGTGCCGGTAATCGGTTTTGAAGTCTATCAGGGTGGCGATCTGGCACTTTTGCGTACTGAGGGCGGGCCAACCTCTGTTGCACTAGATTTGAGTTCCAATCTGAAGGTTGGGCAATATGGCTACCATGTCGGCTACCCACAGGCCCAGCCCGGCGAAGTCACAAGTCGCCTGCTCAGTCGTTCTCGCCTTATCACACGTGGCCGCTATCAAACGTCAGAGCCTGTGCTCGCCTGGGCAGAAGCTGGCCGCACCCGTGGACTGGTCGGAACGCTTGGCGGTATATCTGGGGGGCCGGTTTACGATTCAGATGGCGAAGTCATCGGCGTGACCGTCGCAGAAAGCCCTCGGCGCGGACGAATTTACACAACGGCACCAAAATCAATTGAGAATTTTGTGCCAACTCTTGCGAATGCTCAGGTGAGAGGCGTGATACGCCGGACACTCACCCAACAGAATTATGGCGGCGAAGCAGACCGTTTGCGCCGAAACCTGACCGTCGTACCGGTCGTGTGCAGAGAAAGATAACAGACGATGCAACGCGCATTTGCCGACAGACTGATGGAACGGGTCCGCATGTTTGGCCCTTTATGTGTCGGGATTGATCCACACCCTCACCTTTTCCCGGACTTGTTCGGCGAGGCGAGCGCCGGAAAGATCGCCGTCTGGGCAGATGGTATTATCGAGGCTGCTGCGCCACATGTGGCTGTGATTAAACCGCAGGCCGCATTCTTTGAATTATGGGGCAGCCCGGGCATGGCCGCGCTGGAGCATGTCTGCAAAACGGCGCGTGAAGCGGGCTTGCTCGTCATTCTGGACGCAAAGCGCGGGGATATCGGCTCCACCGCTCAAGGGTATGCAAATGCTTATCTTGGCGAAAAGGCTGCGGTCCCGTGCGACGCACTAACGGTGAACCCTTTCATGGGGCTGGAAACCGTTGACCCGTTTATAGAGACTGCCTCAACCAATGGCCGGGGCATTGCCGTCCTGACGCGCACCTCAAACCCCGGGGCCGCAGACATTGAAGAACAGATTGTCGACGGCAAGCCAATCTATATGTCGCTTGCTGAAGCGCTGTCTGAACGCGGCAAAAAGCTGAAAGGACAGAAAGAGCGCTGGTCCGGCCTGATGATGGTCGCCGGGGCCACTGCGCCATCCGAAGCACGCGCCATCCGCAGCGCTGCACCGGACAATCTGTTGCTGGTTCCGGGGTATGGCGCACAAGGCGCAGGTGCCGAAGCGGCGGTCGCCGGTTTTGTTGCCGGACAAGATGGCACGCTGGAAGGCGGCGTCGTCAACGCATCCCGGTCTGTGAACTTCCCAGAGGCAGCGCAAAAAGCCGGAACCGGTGAAGCCTGGCAGGCTGGCATCCGTGAAGCAATCTTGCGGGCGCAGGATGACCTGACCAAAGCGACCAAATCGAAGCGTATGGTTTGAACGGCTCCCGCTAAAAGTGACTCGACCTGATTGTCAGGATTGGTCATTACTGGAAATAGAGGGGGGTTT
Source organism: uncultured Ponticaulis sp. (assembly GCA_963678615.1). Lineage (GTDB taxonomy): Bacteria > Pseudomonadota > Alphaproteobacteria > Caulobacterales > Hyphomonadaceae > Ponticaulis. The sequence continues at coordinate 3,104,837 of OY782947.1, read as the reverse complement.
ATTATGCACATTGTAATGATGATTATTGGCGCGCTAGCCGCCGTCGGTGCATTAATCTGGCGCATACAGATGGCCGCTCACGCCGCACGGGAGGTAGGTGATCTCGCCAAAACCGCTGCGAACCTTCCACGTAGATTAGCTTTTCGCAAAAAGTCAGGAAAACGTGGTTCACGTCTGGTCGAAGATCCTCGCGAAGCAGCCGTTATCTTGATGCTGGAAGTCGCCCGCGCCGCCGGAGAAATCTCGCGGGAGCAAAAAGACAAGATCAACGACATTATTGTCGATCAATTTCATTTCACCGCCGAAGACGCAGCAGAATTGATGGTTCAAGCAAGTTGGGTCGTACAGGATGAAGCCGGAACTGATGCGCTTCTTCGCCGAATGGTAAAACTAATCAGATCAAAAGTCTCTGAAACTGAGCTCATCGATCTAGATTGTATGTTGAATGAAGTTTCACGGGCAGAGCAGAGTCCAACGCCGGCTCAAATGGATATCATTATGTCGTTTCGCCAAATAACCGGAATTCGGACTTGAACCGCTGATCTGCCCGTCATAGGCGTTTTCTTATGAATGAAAAAACGACAGGTGCTTTTGAAACACGAGTCTGGAAAGACAAATGGCTAAACGGCTCTGTCTTTCGGCATGGGCGTTTGCAAGGCTGTCTCGTCACCTCAAAGAATTCCGGCACACACTGGATCAAATACATGTTGAGTGTCGCGCTGGCCGACACCTATGGTGTGGAACCACCGAAGTATTTTTCTGAAGCCGCGACCCAGAATTATATTGGCAGTCCGAAGCATGTCTCACCTTTTGCAGAGCTGCCGCCTCTCGCCTTTGCGCATACGATTCCGCACGCGCTTTTCGATCAGGCTGTCCTGCACAAAGCCTTCAACCTGCCGCCTTATGTTCTGCAGGTTCGCCATCCCATGCAGATTCTGGCGTCGCATTTCGCAAAATGGAATTATGAGCTGCAGACAGACTGGATGACCTATCTGAAGGGCGATCCGGCCGGAACCCTTTATCGCTGCGACCTGTACTGGCTCGCCCGGTTCTGGAACCGGTGGGGGGAATTGTCTGAAAAGTTTCCGAAGAAAATCCTGCGCGTTCAGTATGAAGAAGTGCAGGCCGACACTCGCGGTGCACTTCAGGCGATCAGCGATCATTGGTCTTTGGGCTTAAAGCCTGAGTCCATTGAGCTCGCGCTGGCAGAAGGCACAAAAGACGCCATGGCTAAAAAGGTCGACCCGGCAGCGGAGAAAAATGTTCTGCAACGCCGCTCAGACAGTCTGGAAGACTTGTTCTCTGGTGAGGCGCTGTCTCTCTATCAGGAAATTGTCGGGGATATTTTTCGGTATGACCTTGGGTATGACCTGCTAGCCCTTCCGAAAAAGGGCTAACGACAAATGTCAGGGCGCACCGATCGCCCATTTGAACAATGTGATCTCGACGCTTTCGAACAGACCGGCCTTTGCGTAAGGATCCTCAGTCAGAAAGATTTCCAGATCAGCCCTGGAAGGCGCCTCAATGATGAGGATTGAACCTTCCATATCACCGGTGGTCTCATTCAGCATAGGGCCAGCGAGCTTCACCTGATCAAGTTTTCCCTTAATCCAGCCAAGATGAGCTTCGCGCGTTTCCAGTCGCACTGACAGCGCACCGGCTTTGTCTTTCGCTTTGACGTGAAAGTAAGGCATCTACCACTCCCCGATATTTTCAGCGCTCGCCCATGGCTCCTTTGGCGGAAGCGGCTCGCCTTTTTGCAAAAGCTCAACCGAGATGTTGTCCGGGGAGCGAATGAACGCCATGCGACCATCGCGCGGCGGACGATTAATGGTCACACCCAGACCGGCCAGATGCTCAACCGTGTTGTAGATATTCTCGACCTGATAGGCCAGATGCCCGAAATTACGGCCGCCTGTATAGGTTTCAGGATCCCAGTTATAGGTCAGTTCAACCATCGGAATCCCCTCTTTCAGAGGACTTCCGGATTCATCGAATTTTGCTCGGTCCAGATCCGCCGGCGAGGCCAGAAAGCAGAGTGTGAACCGCCCGGCTTCATTGTCGACCCGGCGGACTTCTTTCAGACCCAAACCGTCGACAAAGAATTTCAGAGTTGCATCAAGGTCGGTCACACGAACCATCGTGTGAAGGTATTCAATCGTCATGACAGTGTCCTGTATTTAATGAGTTTTAGCGGGTTCAGCGTCTGTTTTATCGACGGAATTGGATTTTTCCGCTTCCCATTCGTCTTCAAATCGTCCGGGACGGAATTCGTGATAACGACGCGCAAAAATCGCGGCAACGCCAACCAACCCAAGCATTCCGGAAACCGCCAGGAAGAAAGAATGGACCAGCTCGCCTTCTGTCATCCAAGCCGGACGGTCGAGCAGATAGTAAAACCGGGCCCAGATGAATCCCACCACAGAGATCGAAATCGGCAGCGAGATAATCGCTGCGATCAGTGCCGTGATGCGATACACGCCAACGCGAAGGTCGCTTGTTTTCAGATAGACGCGCTCAAAAATCGAATAGTCCTCAGAAGCCGAAATCTCATTGCGTCGAACAGAAGCGTCGAACACGGCGCGCGCTTCTTCCTTGATCTTGCGATATTGCAGGACCAGAAATCCGACCCAAACCAGCAATCCGAGAATGAGCAATACAAAATATGGACTCAAAGGTCGCTCCATCAGATTATCTGGTGAGAGCGTCTGACCTCTCACCGTATTCAGCTTCCATTGCCAGCATGGCACGTTTGCGGCGCACACCCCAATGATAATTATGTAACCGACCGTCAGACGCCAAGGCCCGGTGGCAGGGAATAAACCAGGAAATCGGGTTCGCACCGACCGCCGTCCCCGTGGCACGGGCAGCTTTTGGCTTTCCAATCTCATTGGCCAAATGACCATAAGTGCAGGTCTGCCCAACCGGAATCTCGAGCAAAGCGCGCCAAACCTGTCGCCGGAAGGGTGTTCCATACAGCGCCAATGGCACTTTGGCACCCGGCTCGAAGACTTTTTCCGCATAGCGGGCAGCAGCGATATCATCGCGGCGAATCCGGGCCGATGGATAGCGACCATAAAGATCTGCAAAAGCAAGATCTTCTGATCGCCCGGTTTTCTGGCCAGCCCGTTCCGGGGTTTGCTCACCTTCATCGATAAAGCCCAATGCAGCGAGCCCGCGATCCGAGAAAAGAAACACCCCCATGCCAAACGGCGTTGGGCCTTTGCCAATGGTCAGGCTGACATCCCGGCCGCCAGACCCGGCTTCACCGGGCGTCAGCGCCTCATGAGCGATAAACAGATCATGCAATCTGGATGGACCGGACGCGTTTACCTCAAAGCTCGCCTCCAGAACGCTGGCACCGTCACGCAGGGCTTCGCCTGCCTTTGCGTGGGCAAAGGAAGACTGAAACTGTTTGGGCGTCAGACCAGCCCAGCGCGTGAATTCGCGATGAAAATGATAGGGAGACAACTCAAACTTTGTAGCCACAGCCTCAAGGTCTGGTCGATCAAGCCAGCTATCGCCCATATATTCGAGCACTTTTGCCATACGGTCATAGGCCGTGCAGCGTTCATCGAGGTTCAGATATCGGTCAGGTGTGGTCATGAGTTGAGTTTGCCTGATCGTTCCGTCCCACTCCACCTGATTCTTGCGAGTGCTGTTCAGACTTCTGACGGAAACCGCTCGCGGCGCGCTGTATGAAGTGCATCTCGGATCGCCTTGGCCAGACTTTTGCGTTCATCGACCGTCAAAAACCGGCCAATCACATAGGCCTCGCCTCGCACAGACAGCGTCAGCCAGCTATGCGGCGTGACAGGCTCTTTCAGATCCACACGCACAAAATGAGTCGGCAATTCCACATTTGAGTGCTCGCCCTTTGGGTTCATATGGTCCACGCGCAAATGGTCTGCAGTGACGCGCACCCGCGTCCATTGCTTCTGCGTGCGGAAACACAATTTGAAAGCAATCCAGACCGCCAGAGCATCAAGCCCAAGGAAGCCAACAATCGGCAAAGCCCCTACCGTCAGAAACGCCAGAGCCGAAAACAGGTTTATTCCGATCACAATTGCCATGACGATGTAAAAAGCTGGCCGTGACAAGGATTTGTTCGGCTGCAAGACGGCATCAAAATAAACGGGTGTGGAACTTGGATATTCAATCATTTCGCTAATCTATCGCCTGAGCAAGACTTGAAAAGTAGATTCAATCCCGCTTCAACAAGTGTTGCCTTACAATTTGAGAAAGCCTGTTTCCAGTCATGCCTGCGCCAAAAAAGAAGACAAATGTTCGCCGGTTTTCCAAGGAGCGCGCCGGGCAAATGTTCGAAATCCTGTCTCAGGAACGCCCGGACCCAAAAACAGAGCTCGATTTCGTCAATCCATACACATTGGTCGTCGCCGTCGCCTTATCGGCGCAGGCCACAGATGTTGGCGTCAACAAAGCCACCAAAAAACTGTTTCAGATCGCAGACACACCACAGAAAATGCTGGAGCTCGGTGAAGAAGGCGTCGCCGATCATATCAAAACCATTGGCCTGTGGCGCAACAAGGCAAAGAATGTCATCGCGCTGTCTCAAATGTTGATCGATGACTTTGGCGGGGACGTTCCGCAAACGCGTGATGAGCTGATCAAACTGCCGGGCGTTGGACGCAAAACGGCAAATGTCGTTCTGAACGAAGCCTTTGGTCAGCCAACCATCGCCGTCGACACCCATATTTTCCGCGTCTCCAATCGGACCGGGCTGTCACCCGGCAAAACGCCGGACCATGTGGAAGAGGGCCTCGAAAAAATTATTCCGAAAGAATATAAACTTGGTGCGCACCATTGGCTGATCCTGCATGGTCGATATGTCTGTCTGGCCCGAAAGCCGAAATGCTGGACCTGCGCCATCTCACATCTGTGCAAGTTCAAAGACAAAACACCCGATCCGGACGATGTGAAAAAGCCAGCGACTTCGTCTCTTGGTCCGAAAAAGGCCTAAGAGCGAGACGCCAATCGCGCCGACAAGGCGGTCGCCAGCAAAGCCCCAAGCTGATCTGCCTGTTCCGGATAGAGATAGGGCTCAATCAGCTCAAGCTCCATCAACCAGAGCGCGCCGTCGGTGCCGCGCACCATATCGACACGGGCATAGAGCGGCATTTCATCCAGGCAGGCCAGAACAGATCTGGCCGCCTCGATTTCATCAGCTGAAGGATGCACCTTTTCTTCCCGCCCGCCATAGAGGGATTGAATACGGTAATCGCCTGATTTTGCGCGCTTTATCAAGGCATGTGAAAGCTCACCATCAATCATGATGAAGCTGTACTCACCCTCGGTCTGGATGCTGTTCAGAAAGGGCTGGATCATCGCGTCATGCGCATAATCACTCAAAGTCTCGCCGCGCCGAATGCGGATCTGGTCCTGAGCACCGGCGCCAATCTGGCGTTTCACAACAAGGTCATCAGACTGAAGCGTATCAAAGGCTTCAGACAGCGCCACGGCGCTCGGCTTTGACAGCCAGAGGGTCGGAATTGTTTTCACGCCTTTCTGCGCGAGCTCCTTCAGATAAATCTTTCGACTGTTCCAGCGCACCTGACGGGATGAGTTATAAAGCGCAACGCCCGACGCCTCGATTTTTTCCAGCGTTTCCAGAAATTCGACCGGGTGATCGGAATAGTCCCAGGTCGTACCAATCAAAGCAGCATCATACTCTGACCAGTCCGTTTCCGGGGTTCGCCAGTCCAATTCAACAATATCAATATCTTTTGCTTGCAGAGCAGGGGCAAACTCTGCGATCTGGTAATCGTGTTCAAACGCATCTGCGCGTCTTACAGGACTGCCCGGCAACGTTACTGATGAGGCGAGATAAGCTACTTTCATCATTTCTTGAACACTTTAGGTTAACACCGTAGTTAATGGTAAAAATACAATCGGAACAGAGCCATTAGATGGAAACGAAATACGACGTTGTTGGGATCGGGAACGCAATTGTAGATGTGATTGCATCTGTTCCAGACGGATTTCTGACTGAGCACAATATCCGTAAAGGCGGAATGACGCTGGTCAATCAATTTGAGGCCAACCAACTGGCTCGCGCTTTCGGTGAGCTTGGTCGCAGGATTCCTGGCGGATCTGGCGCAAACACGATTGCGGGTATTGCAAGCTTTGGCGGCACGACCGGTTATATCGGCAAGGTGACTGACGACGCGCTCGGGAAATTCTTCCGCAAGGAAATGGAGCGCGCTCAGATCGAATTCCATACCAAGCCTCTGACTGGTGAAAAGGTTCCAGGAACGGCGCGCTGCCTGATCGCCGTCACGCCAGACGGCGAGCGCTCCATGAGCACATTCCTCGGCTCTTCTACGGATTTCACACCGGACGATATCGACCGCGATATGATCCAGGCTGGTAAAATTCTCTATCTGGAAGGCTATCTGTTCGACAAGGAAGCCGCCAAAAAGGCGTTTATCCACGCAGCAGCCATCGCACAAAAGGCAGACCGCAAGGTTGCGCTGACCCTGTCTGACAGTTTCTGTGTCGACCGCCACCGCGCCGCATTCCGTCATCTGATCAACAACCATGTCGATCTGTTGTTCGCGAACGAAGCCGAACTGCTTTCGCTTTATCAGACAGACGACTTTGATGAAGCCATCACAGCACTGCGCGGTGATGCCTCAACAGCAGCGGTTACCCGGTCTGAAAAAGGCTCTGTCGTGATCACGCCAGACGAGATCATCCCGATGACAGCCGAACATGTGAAGAAAGTCGTCGATGCAACAGGCGCAGGCGACCAGTATGCCGCCGGCTTCCTGTATGGCTATGCACGTAACCGCCGAATTCGCGATTGTGCAAAACTCGGCCATATCGCAGCAGCTGAAGTGATCGGACATTACGGGCCGCGCCCGGAAATCAGCTACCGACAACTGGCCGTTAGAGCTGGGCTTCTTTAAGCCCAGACATTTCCGGTCAATGCATCTTTCACAAGGTGCAACCGGTCCTGACCGAAAAACATGTCATCGCCCACAAAGAATGTCGGTGCGCCAAATGCACCGCGGGCGACGGCAGATTCGGTATTTTCCTTGATCTTTTCCTTATTGGCCGGGTCCTGAGCAAAAGCTGTCAGACGGTCCATGTCATACCCGGCTTCTGAGAGAAACGTTTCGCACACTGAGGCGTCTGCGACATTCAACTGCTCAACCCAGACTTTTTTGAAGACCAGTTGAATAAAGTCTTCCTGTTCTGTCTTTTCGGTCATTCCGGCAACCATACGCAACAGCGACAATGTGTTCATCGGAAAATACGGGTTGTAAGCAAACGGCACATCAAGCTTGTGAGCGAGCCGCGCCATGTCCTTCATCATATAGGCGCGCTTGGCTTTAATCGTTGGCGGCGGCACATTGCCTGTTGCCTGCATAATGCCCCCCAGGAACACTGGAACATACTCGATCTCGCACCCGGTTTCTCTTTGAATTTCAGGCAACTGCACCAATGCAAAATACGACATCGGGCTTACAAAGTCATAGTTGAATTCCAGCTTCACAAAGAATCTCCATATTAAGATGTATATACATTATTGTATAAATACCTCAGTTCAAGAGAATTTTTTCGTGAAAACGGACCTCCCCAAAAACCGCGACACTTTCGCAATTGACAATCATTTTCAAAAACGTGTCTAAGCAGTACCTAATAGTATTGCGACGCATTCGCGAAAGGGAAGACGATGAATACGCGTACCGGATTACGAAAAATTCTAACAGCGTCAGTGGCTACGCTGGCACTTACTCTGTCGGCGCACGCTGACCCGGAGGAAAAGACACTGGAAACAGTCAAGGTTTGGGGCACAACGATTGAAACCGATCTGTTTACGCTGGACGAGGGTGAGCTGTCTCTGCGCCAGGCCGACCATTTGTCTGACCTTCTGCGCATCGTACCGGGCGTCGATATTGGCGGAACGCACTCCGTAAACTCTCGCATCAACATTCGCGGACTCGATGACCGAAAGCTGGCAATCTATATCGATGGCGCATTGCAGACCAACTATCTGTATCACCACCTCGGCAACCTGCTGATCAATGCTGACATTCTGACATCTGCGGATGTTCAGGTTGGCGCAAACTCTGTCACGCATGACGGTGTCGGCGGCGCGATCCGGTTCCGCACCAAAAGTGCAGCAGACCTTTTGGCCGCTTCTGACCGATCTTATGGCGCCCGCTTAATGGCATCTTACAATGACAATGCTCAGACAGCCTGGTCTGCAACGGGCTATGCGCAATTGTCTGACAAGTTCGACGTGCTTGGCTATTTTCATCAGGTCGACCGGGACAATTTCGAAGACGGCAATGGCAGAGAGACCATTGGCTCTGACGGTACGACTGAGAACCTGCTTCTGAAATTTGGCTTCCAGCCGACCAAAAACCAGCGCATTCAGCTGAGCTTTGACCAGTTGGAAGATGGCGGTGATTATACGCAGCGCCCGGATATGGGTGTTCTGACGAATGAGGCCATCACCGGCGACATTCTGCTGCCGACCGATTACACGCGCGAAACCATCAACGCGACATACGAGCTTGATCTGGGTGACGCCTTCACGCTGATGGCGACGTATTTCACAAATGATCTGGAACTAAAGCGCGACGAAACCAACCCGAATGTCCGCGTTCAGGGTGGGAATACCCGCAAAATGGCTGCGTCTGACAATCAGGGCTTCAACCTTTTGGCGCAGTCAAACCTGAACTGGGGCACCATAGGCCACAGCCTGAAATACGGTGTTCAGTATTTCGACCAGAATCTGAGCTTTGACTCAGACATTGATACAAACACCAACAACGTCATTGAGCAGTCATCTGAATCCACCGCTGTTTTCCTAGAGGACGAGATTTCCTTCACATCCGCCTTCCGGCTGCGTCCGGGTGTTCGTTTCGTAAATGACGAGATCACCTATGTCGAAACTGGCGAGACCGGCAGTTTTGATGACATCGTATTCGGCCTTGCGGCGGAAGCAGACATGTCTTCAAACCTCACTCTGCTCGCTAGCTATACAGATATTTTCCAGGCACCTGAGCTCGCCGAACCATTTTCAGGCTCGGGCAGCAACAAAATCATCAACCCGCTTCTGGACGCCGAAACCGGTACAAACCTCGAAATTGGTTTCCGTTGGAGAAGTGAACTTGCTGGCGGTGATTTTGGTCTGGGCGCGAATATCTTTGAAACCCGCATCAAGGATTATATCGGCGAAGTCGACGTTCCGGGCACCACAACCGGTGAAACCATGGACGCAAATCTCGGCGAGATGAAACTTACCGGTTTCGAGGTCAGCGCAAACTATCTGCGTGGCCCATGGGATGTCTTCGTCACGTATAACAATTCAAACTTTGACACAGACGATCTGGATACATCTTCAGTATCTGAAAGCTTCCGCGAAATCGGTGACACCACATCTTATGAAGTCAGCTATTCATTTGATCAACTGAACCTGTCGCTGGCTGTGAGTGGTCAATTTATCGAAGATAAAACCACCAGCCTCGGCGATGAGAAGAAAGGCTATTCCGTTCACAATATCGCGGCGCGCTGGCTGGAGCCATTCGGTGTTAATGGCCTGTCCGTTACTGGCGGTATCGATAACGTTTTCGATGAGGCGTACACCTCACACGCGTCTCGCCTTGGCGAAACCACTCACCCGGTTTTTGGTCCGCTCATTCTCAACGACGTTGAACCGGGTCGGAACATCAAACTGACCATCGCAAAAGTCTTCTAGGTTTGGCGACCAGATGAAAACAAAGAACCCGCCGGTATGGACTGGCGGGTTTTTTTAATCTTGCAGATAGGCCAATGCGGCCGAGGAGACTTTCGCGGGCTCACCCGTCCTGCAAAACACCGCAGGAATCTGGTTCGCATTGGCAAGGTCGAGCCCTCGCTCACCCGCTGCGAGCAGCGCCGTCGCCCAACCATCCGCCAGCATACATGTCGGCATGATCACTGTGATCACGGTGTTAAGATCGATATCTATGCCTCGGATATGCGATGAATAATCTCTATCGCTCAGTACAGCCTGTTCGATCTGCCCGCTGGTTGCGACCGCCTCATTCACCGCTGCGATACGCAATATGTTCGGCGAAGTCATGCGCGAATCGATTTCAATCCAGTACGGCGCCTGATCCGGTTTGATCCCGTGAGCGCGAAAATCGCCGCCAATATCGATCAGAAATGAGGTGATGGACTGACCAAGTAAAAGCTCAGACACAAGATCGACCGCAAACCCTTTTACGGCTGCATTCAGATCAAACCCAAACCCTGCTGGCCGGACAATCTCACCGGCATTGGGCGTTAGATCAGCAAGATCAGGCAGAGGGGAAGGGGTGTGCTCAGTTTTTAGAGGAAATAGCGGGGAGAAGACCGTCCCAATGCGCGATCCGATATCGAGATACGTCTGCCAGACCGGCCAGAACAATTCATCACAGGAAAATATGGTACCAGAGGGAGCAGCATTCAGCCGCGAAACAAGAGACTCAGCGCGCCACAGACTGAAAATGGAAATCACGCGCTCAAAGAGGGATGATATCTGCGCGGTGAGCTCTGACTCTGAAATCTGGTTTTCAGAAAAGACCACAACCCGCCAATAGGTTCCCATGGTTTCGCCTTGCAGGGAATGCTGGCGAGCAAGACGTGCCGGAGGTTTTAACCCCTCCGGCAAATCTGGACGTATCAAAAGATAAGGCTGGCTCAGAGCGGAAGCGCCTCAATGGTCACAACATAGGAATGACCAACATTGATTTTCTGGCCTTCATACTCTCCTTCGCCGCGGACGCTGGTTGAAATCCAGTAACGTCCGGCTTCTTCCGGAGTGAAAGAGAATTTGCCGTCTGCGTCAGTCTTCAAGTTCTTGATGCCGGCGTCATTGCGGTAACGGTCATTGCCCTTGGAAACAGCAATGTCCAGTCCTTCAACCGGTTTGCCGTCATTGACGATCTGGAACGTCGCTTCCTCAGTTGCGAAAACGTCGTTCGGATGCGTTACCGGAACAAGCTCAAGGCCGGAACCTGTTGTGCCAAAGACAGAAATGCTTGGCGCGCCGAGGGTCACAAAGGTTTCAACACGGCGCTGAGAGTTCATGACCCGAACGCCCTCTTTTCCGAGCAGGCCGGCGGCTTTCAGCTCTTCAATCGAGCCGCGCATACGCTGGCGCTCGCCATTTTCTTCCCACATGGCAAACCAGTGTTCACCGCCTTCACTAATGCGGTAAGTCCCTTGTTGATCAAGGTGGACATCAAAGCTGGTTTTGAACTTTCCAACCCAGCCATCTTCAACTTTGTTAAGGGAGCCGTCCGGCTTTTGAACAGTGACGTTTTCATAGTTCAGCGGAACATGGTTCGGGAAGAACAGATCATTGGAAACCGCACCGTCCACGGTGATCCATTGTTCATCGCCAGACAGCGTGAACGTCGATGGCAGCATCCACATACGGTGCGCCAGAGCCGGTTGAGCAACTGCTATTCCTGTCGCAGCCAGAGCAATAAGATGTCGGAATTTCATGGGAGTCTCCTCAGATATTATGGTCGGACAGACAGGCTGACTTTGCCGAGCTCGGTTGTACCGGTTTCTTCAAAGTCTACAGTCGCATCGGCAGTCCAGGTAAATGGGATGGAAATCACTTCCCGGCCACCAACCTCGCGAGAGGCTTCAACATTCAGAATATAGTCGCCAGCTTCCAGGTCTTTCAGTCGCGCGTCATCAGACGCAAAACTGAGCGTGTATTGGCCCGGGGCGCGCGTCGGCATGGATACACCATCGATTGGCATTTCGAGCGACCGGCCGGACCGGCGCCACCATTGGCGTAAATCCTTCAGCCAGGTTTCGCCCTCGCCTTCCGGACCAGCTTCCTGCTGGTACCAGACAGCCAGATTTGCAGCCACAGAATGATCAGCGCGAGAAATCCACACCGCCAGATAGGGCCTATGGTATTCTGCGACCGACAGACGCGGCAGTTCAATACCAACATCCAGCGACTGTGCGCTTGCGACACCCGAAAACAAGGTCAGTGCAGAAATGGTCAGTTTGGCTCTCATATTCGGTCCTTGTCAGTGAATGAAGAAGATTGCGAGCGCCGCCGGGATAACGAGGCCGAGAATGGTCAAAGGCCATGTAATGGCGCGCTTGCCCGCATGAATCTGCAATAACCAAAGCCCTGTCAGGCAAAACAGAATCGCTGCGACAGAGAAAACATCAATGAACCAAAACCAGACGGTTCCGGTGTTTCGTCCTTTATGAAGGTCATTCAGCCAGGAAACAGCGCCGCGGCTGGTGACTTCATATTCAACCAATCCGGTTTCCCGGTCGATTGCCAGCCAGGCATCGCCGCCCGGACGCGGCAAACCGACATAGACGTCGACATCCGTCCATTCAGCGGTTCGCCCTGAGGCATTCACCCCCAAATGGTGGCGCAGCGCACGGATTGTTTCTTTTGGAAGGGCGGGTGTCGTTCCGGATGTCGGCGCAGTATTCAATACGGCGAGCTCATCTGGCGTCAGGATCGCTTCGAGTGACTTGGTGACAGGTTTTGCCGGAATGTCCGCGGCATGGTTCAGTGTGATCCCCGTCACAGAGAATAGCAACATTCCGACCAGACAAACCGCCCCGGAAATCCAGTGCCAGATTCTGGCCTGTTTCTTCCAGAAATTCTTTTGTTTATTGGGTTTTTTGGCGGCTTTGCGCTGTGGTGCAGACACATCCTGTGACAATCCAGCCGGGTTTGTCCCTTCAAGATCCGTCTTCACCAAAACCACCCCTACACTTAAAACATTTGCACTGACGAGACCGGTCAGATCCGTCAGTGCATTTAATTGAGAATGATTTTCAATACTATAAAGGAATCGCACCCGTCTAGTGCTAACTGGTTCGATTACGCAGAGTTTGCAGCGTGTCCTACAAAATGTATTTCGACAGATCGGTGTTCTGCGCCAGATCGCCTACCTGCGCATGAACATGCTGGCCAGTGATTTCGATGGTTTCACCATTGCGATCAGGTGCGGTGAAGGAAATATCGTCAAGCAGGCGTTCCATCACAGTCTGAAGACGACGGGCACCGATATTCTCAACGCTGTCATTCACTCGAACAGCCAGATCCGCAATGGCGTCGATCGCATCGTCAGTGAAGCTGAGCGTGACACCTTCGGCCGCCATCAAGGCGGTGTATTGCTTGATCAGGCTGGCTTCGGGTTCTGTCAGAATACGGTGGAAGTCTTCCTTGGTCAGGGCGCGCAATTCCACACGGATCGGCAAACGGCCCTGTAGCTCGGGCAGAAGATCGCTTGGCTTGGACACGTGAAATGCGCCAGACGCAATGAACAGAATATGGTCTGTTTTGACCGGGCCGCGCTTCGTTGAAACCGTCGTGCCCTCAATCAGAGGCAAGAGATCGCGCTGAACGCCTTCGCGAGAGACATCTGCCCCACCCCGTTCGGAGCGCGTCGCAACCTTGTCGATCTCATCAAGGAAGACAATGCCATCCTGTTCAACAGCGCGAATAGCTTCGCGGACAATCGCGTCTTCATCGAGCAGCTTATCGCTTTCTTCCTGAAGAAGCGGTTCATAGGCTTCGCCGACCTTCATACGAACCGTTTTGGTACGGCCGCCCATGGCTTTGCCAAACAGATCAGACATGTTGATCATGCCCATAGACCCGCTACCGCCAGGTATTTCCATCATGTCGAGCGGGTTGGAATTATCTGACAGGCGCAGATCAATATCCCGGTCTTTCAGCTCGCCGGATTTCAGCTTTTGACGGAAGCTTTCCCGCGTTGCAGGTTTTGCATCTTCACCAACCAGCGCATTCAGAACGCGCTCTTCAGCGGCCAGCTCAGCGCGGGCCTGTACCTCTGACCGGCGTCGATCTTTGACCAGGCCAATCGCAGCTTCCACAAGATCACGAACGATTTGTTCCACGTCGCGACCAACATAACCCACTTCTGTGAATTTGGTTGCTTCAACTTTGATGAAGGGTGCACCAGCGAGTTTCGCCAAACGGCGGGAGATTTCCGTTTTACCGACGCCTGTCGGCCCAATCATCAGAATATTCTTGGGCGTGATTTCTTCGCGCAGACCTTCAGGCACTTGCTTGCGGCGCCAACGGTTTCTCAAAGCAATCGCGACGGCCCGTTTGGCATCTTTCTGGCCAACAATGTGACGATCCAGCTCGGAAACGATTTCACGCGGCGAAAACTCAGACATTTATTGGGGCTCCGGTGGAAAAATACGAGACAACACACCCTTGGACGGGAACATCACAAGTAAGGCGCGACGAGCCGTAGTCCAACCACCCCCCAGAAGAACAATGAACCCGCCAAGGAAAAGAAGAGGTCCGGCAATCTTCATCAGAAGAGAATCGCCAAAAACCTGGAACAGAGACCAGATGGCAAAACCAAAACTGATAAGGGCCGACAAAATAAGCGCGCGACGGTTTAGCAAGAGAGACAAAACCGTTAAACCCGCCATGATCATCACCATGGTCGAAGAGCCAGACGCGCTGAGGTTCAGCCCCAGAACGCCTTTCAGGCCATAGACAATTTGCGGCGCAGCGGCGACGTGCAACCAGAACCCATTGTCAGACACACGACTCTTTCGTTCCGGGTCGAGCGCATCAAAGAAGATCGCGGCCAGCAAGGTCAGCGTGCCCGTCAGAACAAGCGTCGAATACCCAAATGAGATATGGAAACAGGCCATCAGTACTGCGCCAGCCATAAGAAACATGGCAAAAGGCAGTTTAAAGCGCAGATAAAAAATCAGCGCAGCGATAAAAGCAGCCGCATGGCCGATCAACAGGCCGCGGCGCGCTTCGCTGATGGTATCATTGGCAATGCTGCCAGGGTCCGCATCAAAGATATTGCCTGACAGTACTCCTGAAATCTTGCCGTCAACGCCGATCCATCCGGCCACAACCGCGACCATCACACTGACAGACAGTGTGAAAACGGTGGCGAGCACCATGCTCGGTAAAGCCAGCCTGCGACGCGCTGTGAAATATTCCGCCAGTCCCCAGGCAATCACCGCCATAGGCAGGAAAACAGCCGGCGCGAAATCCTTATACGCCACCGAGCCAAAGCTCATGATGGAAGCCGCGATCAGGAGTCCCAGAAACAGGAGAACAAGTCCGGTGCTCAGGAAGATATCGTTCAGATTCGACAGAAACTTCAAAGATTCAGTCGGACCTTCGCCATCGCCCGGTTCCCGCGCGCTCACCTGCATCCGGCGGGCCTGATCTTCTGTGATAATCCCGTCGGCTACAGCTTTGCGAAGCTGACTAGGATCCATTTTCGAGGGTTTCCAGCGTAAAGCTCGAATTCGTGAACACACAGATATCCGACGCAATTTCCATTGCTTTGCGGGCAATCACTTCAGCATCTGGTTCGTAATCATAAAGACCGCGCGCGGCAGCATGCGCATATTGCCCGCCTGACCCGATCGCCAGAACATTATGTTCCGGCTCGATCACATCGCCCTGCCCGGATATCAACAGTGTGACATTCGCATCCGCGACGATCAGCATGGCTTCCAGTTTCTGGAGGTATTTTTCCGTCCGCCAGTCTTTAGCGAGTTCAACTGCGGCCCGCTGCAACTGATCAGGAAACCGTTCCAGCTTTTGCTCAAGCCGCTCAAACAGGGTGAAAGCATCTGCTGTCGCACCCGCAAAGCCGGATAAGACTTTTCCGGGAATAAGCTGGCGAACCTTACGGGCATTGCCCTTCATCACGGTATTGCCAAGAGAGACCTGGCCATCACCAATCAAGGCAATTTTACCGTTTTTGCGGACAGCCAGAATGGTAGTTGCCCGCCATTTGCTGTCATTATCCGTTGCATGCATTGTCATGAAGGCAATGTGGCGTATGCGTTGCAAAACACAAGAATGATAACTGCCAAAACCCTGACTTATTTGACTTAAGCGACGTCGTTCAGGCGCTCAAGGAAGTCCCCATCGGCCAGTTCACCAAATGGTTTCCATGTGTCGAGGAATCTCGCAAACTCATCTGGTGGCAGAGGTTTGGAATAGAGATAGCCTTGAGCCAGCGTACAATTCCGACGGCGCAGGAAGTCACTTTGTGATGGCGTTTCAACACCTTCAGCAACCGATTCCAGACCCATTGTCTGTGCCATCGCCAAAATCATCTCGACAATCGCAGGTGCCTGTTTGTCAGAGTGAAGCGCGCTGACGAATTGCTGGTCAATCTTGAACACATCGAACGGAAGACGCGTCAGCGTGACGAGGTTTGAGTGGCCTGCACCGAAATCATCAATCGCCAGACGCACACCCATAGCGCGCAGAGGACGCATGATTTCTGACACGCGGTCAGTATCTGCAACCGCCATGGTCTCGGTAATCTCAAGCTCGAGACGGCCTGGAGGCAGGTCTGCGTCACGAAGCGCAGAGTGAACCTTCTCAGAGAAATCACTCTCTTCAAACTGAAGCGGAGACACGTTCACCGCGACCTTGCAGTCGTGTCCGGCTTTCATCCAGCGCGTTGCCTGAAGACAGGATTCGCGCAACACCACTTCACCGATCTTGGAGATCAGGCCCAACTGCTCTGCCATCGGGATAAAAATGCCCGGTGAAATCAAATCGCCATCAGCGCGCTGCCAGCGAACCAATGCCTCGGCGCCGGCAATAACACCGGTTTTGAAGCAAACCTTCGGCTGGAAGTATGGAATGAACTCTTCCCGCTCGATCGCACGGCGCAGATCTGCTTCCAGATGAAGGCGATCCATCGCGATCTTGTTGAGCTTGCTGGAATAAAAGCGGGTTTTCCCACGGCCAGCACGGCGAGCTTCTTTCAGGGCAAGGTCAGCATTTTTCAAAAGCTCTTCCGCTTTCATGCCGTGAATTGGTGCCAGTGCAATGCCGCCAGAAAGGCCAAGCGTGACCGCCTGCCCACTGATTTCCAGAGGCTGACGCATGCTGGCAACAACCATTTGCATCAGACGGGTAATGTCAGACTTGGCGTCAATATTCGGAACAAGCACCGCAAATTCATCACCGCCAAGGCGCGCAACAATCGATGGACGGTTTTTCGCTTCTTCAAGGCGAACGGTTTTGTCCGCCATGAGCAATGCTTTGCGAATACGCATACCGATCAGGGCCAGAACTTCATCGCCATTTTCAGGGCCAAGTGTTTCATTCACCCAGCGAAAACGATCAACGTTGAAAACAATCACGGCAGAGAAGCACTCTTCGCCGCGCACTTTCAGCGCGCGCTGGAGCTGGCGCATAAAGTGTTCGCGGTTTGGAAGACTGGTAACAGAATCAACAAAAGCGAGCTTTTGAATCTGGCGCATGGTCGTTTCCACGCGCTGCATCATCGAGTTGAAAGCTTCAGCCAGCGTATCAAATTCATTGCCCGCCTGCACATCAACCCGCGCCGACAGCTGGTTTGCTGAAATGCTGGACGCAAATTCAGTCAGCTTTTTCAGCGGCACAGTAATCCGGTGAACCAGAAAAATACCGAGTGGCAGTGCCAGAGCACAGATCAGACAGGTTGTACCAAAGCTCCACAAAATTGTGTTCTTCACACTAAAGCCTGTCGCAGCATACGGCATTTTCACACCGATATAGCCAACGGTCTCACCCTCAACCCGGATAGGTGACGTCAGGATAATGCCATGGTCATAAGTAACCGCTGCAGACTTGTTCTGATCCAGAGACTTCAGAGTGAGCTCGCTGACAAGACGATTCGTCTTTGCGTCAAACGCCTTGCGAAACAACAGATTTTTCTCGGTATCGTAAAGGTACGCCGCCTGAATGTTCCCGGCGCGATCAATCGCATATTTTATGAGATCAGAACCGATTGAGCCGTCTTTATGGACATCATGAGACATCATCATCTCATAAGCAGAGATATAGCGAGCGGCCTGGCGTTGAACTTCCTGTTTTGCACCAATCGTGCTGAACCAGACATTCGAGGCAGAGAAAACAATGGATGTCAGCACAACCAATCCGCACACGAACATGATGAAAGATGTTCGCAAGCTGGATGTGCGTAGTTTTTTCTGTGTGTCCCGAACTAGCATTCTCACCTCAAATAAGGACTGGACGCGCTCGCGCTTTCAGCCCATTTGAAACCTGATAAAAGAATATGTTTAGAAATCAGTGAATGACTCTGTAAAACTTGATCAACTGTCGGAAAGAGTGTGATCCGCCCATGAATACTGAAGCGCGCACCGGTTCTGTTTGCCGGGAGACGAAAGAAACCAAGATCAAAGTCGAGTTAAACCTCGATGGTAAAGGTGTTTCTGACATTCAGACAGGCATCGGATTCTTCGATCATATGCTGGAAGCTTTCTCCAAGCACAGTGCGATCGATCTTAAAGTTCGGGCTGAAGGCGATTTGCATATCGACATGCACCATACTGTCGAAGACACCGGCATTGTGATCGGTCAGGCTGTTTCAAAGGCACTAGGTGAGTTCAAAGGCATTAAACGCTTCGGTCACGCCTATATTCCGATGGACGAAACGCTGTCGCGTGCCTCTCTTGATCTGTGCAATCGTCCCTATCTTGTCTGGAAAGTCGGGTTTTCCCGCGACAAGATTGGTGAGTTCGACACCGAGTTGTTCAAAGAATTCTTCCACGCTTTCGCAATGAATTCAGGTGGCTGTGTCCATATTGAAAATCTGTACGGTGAGAACTGTCACCATATCGCCGAAAGCTGTTTCAAAGCCCTGGCCCGTGCATTGAGAGAAGCAGTTTCTCTCGATCCGGTATTTGCAGGTCAGGCTGCTTCGACTAAGGGTTCGCTCTAAACCTTAGACGGAAGTATTCGAGACATGGCCGACATCGCCCTGATTGACTACGGCGCGGGAAATATTCCGTCCGTTCTGCGCGCTCTTGAAGTTGCGTTGGGCGATCATGCGCGATCTTTGGATGTCATCGTAACCGACGATCCTGAGAAGGTTCGAAAATCAGACCGTCTGGTTATTCCGGGCGTTGGACACTATCGCGATTGTCAGGAAGGACTTTTCCGCCCGGAGGGCATGGTAGACGTCCTGAACGAAGCCTTCACCTCAGCGGCCAAACCCATTCTTGGGATTTGCGTCGGCATGCAGCTCATGGCTGATCTAGGCCTCGAAGACGGCGAAACGGAAGGACTTGGCTGGATTGCAGGGCAGGTGGATGCCATTCCGGACACCGGGCTTCCAATTCCGCATATGGGCTGGAATGAACTTTCTATCGAACAGGATCACCCGGTATTGAGCGGCATTCAAAACGGCGATCACGCCTATTTTGTCCACTCCTATCATTTTCAGACCAAGGGCTCAGACAATCTGTATCTGACCACAGATTATGGTGGTTCTGTCACCGCTGCTGTTGGCCGCGGCAGTGCCTTTGGCGTTCAATTTCACCCTGAAATCAGTCAGAAAACCGGACTGAAACTTTTCCAGAACTGGATTAACTGGCGACCATGAGTTTTAAGCTTTATCCCGCAATCGACTTAAAAGCAGGCCAGTGTGTTCGCCTCATACAGGGCGATATGGAACAGGCAACTGTCTTCAGTAATTCGCCAGCAACTCAGGCCAAAGCCTTTGAGGATATGGGATTTGAATTTCTGCACGTGGTCGATCTGGATGGCGCTTTTGCCGGGCAAAGTGAAAACCACCAATCTGTCGGCGAGATTCTGAAAACTGTTTCTATGCCGGTTCAACTCGGCGGCGGCATCCGCAAACACGAACAGGTCGAAGCCTGGCTGGATGCCGGTATCTCACGCCTCATTCTTGGAACCATTGCGGTTCGTGACCCGGACTTTGTGAAGGAATGCGCAAAAGCCTATCCAGGCAAGATCGCCGTGGGCATTGATGCCCGCGACGGCATGGTCGCCGTAGAAGGCTGGGCAGAAGTCTCTGATCTTGATGCGCTCGATCTGGCGTCAGCGTTTGAAGATTCCGGCGTTGCCGCCATCATCGTGACAGATATTGGCCGTGACGGTCTGAAAACCGGGGTCAATGTCGAACTGACAGCCAATATGGCAAACAGAGTGACAATTCCTGTCATTGCGTCGGGCGGTGTGCGCTCACTTGAGGATATTACCAATCTTCGAAACAGTGGCGCACCGGTTTCCGGAACCATTCTGGGCCGCGCACTCTATGATGGCGATATTGAGCCGAGAGCTGCACTGGAAACTGCAAAATGCTGAAAAACCGCATTATCCCATGTCTAGATGTGAAAGATGGCCGAACCGTCAAAGGCGTTCAGTTCGTCGATCTGAAAGATGCGGGCGACCCGGTTGCTCTGGCAAAAGCCTATAGTGAGAAAGGCGCAGACGAGCTCTGTTTTCTGGATATTTCTGCATCCGAAGAAGGTCGCGGAACCATGCTGGACATTGTGAGCCGCACGGCACGCAATACATTTATTCCGCTCACTGTTGGCGGCGGCGTTCGAACGCCAGACGATATGATCAATCTTTTGCGGGCAGGGGCTGATAAAGTCGGCATCAACTCTGCTGCTGTTGCAAACCCGGCAGTCATTGCGGACTGCGCGAACCGGGTTGGCCGCCAATGCGTTGTTGTCGCCATCGATGCGCGCCGCACAGGTGACGGCACATGGGAAGTCTTCACCCATGGCGGCAAACGCCCAACCGGAATTGATGCGATCGAATATGCACGCGAAGCCTGCCTGCGTGGGGCAGGGGAAATCCTGCTGACCAGCATGGATAGGGACGGCACCAAATCTGGCTATGATCTGGAACTCACCCGGAAAATCGTCGATGCAACCAACATTCCTGTCATTGCCTCAGGCGGGGCAGGGACGATTGAGCATCTGATTGACGGTATTAAAGAGACTGGCGCCACAGCGGTTTTGGCCGCCTCGATTTTCCATTTCGGCGAAATTGATATTATGGATGCGAAAACCGCAATGAAAGCGGCGGGCATTCCTGTTCGCCTCGATAATTAGGTGCGCTCATGACACTTGGCTCTGCAGATAAATTACTCGCTGTTCTTCAAAGCGTTGCTGAAACTATTGATGCGCGGGCCGCGTCTGGTGATACCGAAAGCTCTTACACTGCAAAACTTCTCGCAAAAGGCCCGGAACGCTGCGCCAAAAAACTCGGCGAAGAAGCCGTGGAACTGGCCATCGCCCTGTCGGCGCAGTCTGACGATGAAGTGATTGGTGAAACGGCTGATCTTTTGTTCCATTTGCTCGTCGCCATGCGGTCGCGCGATATCTCTCTGGACGCGGTTGCCGAAACTCTGGCAGACCGGCAAGGCATTTCAGGTCTTGTAGAAAAAGCGTCTCGTAGCGGAGATGGTGTTTAAGTCACACCGCCTGCGCGCTTCAGGAACAGATAAAATGCCCCATCGCCGCCATGTTTCTGGTTCGCTCGTGCATATCCGGTAACGTGTGTTCTCAAATCAGGCTCAGCGATCCATTCTAAAAAACGCCGCCGCAAAATGCCTTCGCCTTCCCGACCTTTACCGGTAATTACCAGAACACTGGTTTCTCCCTGACTGCGGTGCCAGGCAACAAACTGCAACAAGATGGCCCGACCAGAGACTTGCGTATGACCGTGCAGATCGAGCGTCGATCCGAAGGGCACGCGTCCGCGACGTACTCTGCGCTCGCCGCCGCGATCAGCAGGCGACCCGGCTTTCGGTGTGGTTCCACTCGATTTCTTCCGCAAAGAGCTCGCCGTTCGAGGTGATGAAAACCCGCCAATCAGTTTTTCCAGATCATCCGATGTCGCATGCGTTCGCCCATGCAGACGTTTTGGTGGGTCAGATTTCTCTTCTTTGGGAATGTCCGGAACTTCCGGGACGGGGGCTTCAGGTTTCGCCTGCGGCTCCTGTTCAATCGGGCGTACCGACTTTGCGACCCGCGACCACATTCGGAACTCAGTCTTGGTCAGCTTGCGACGGGTCATGAGGCTGGCTCCACCATCATTCCTTGAGGCAAGAGCACAAAAAACCGACCTTCATGGTTCATCCGGCCCGCGCCAGACCCGGCGCGATCGCCCCAACCAAAAAAGATATCGCCGCGTTTCGCGCCTTTGATTGCGCCGCCTGTATCTTGCGAGATCGTCAGAAGACCCGACTCTTCACCTTTCCAGCCAGACTTTTCAGTCGGCAGTTTGGTGGAGAGATAAAACGGTACGCCAAGCGCGTGTAGATCAAGATCGACCGCCAGACTTCCCATTGGAGTCAGCGGCAATCCTGCGGCCCCAATCGGCCCTTCAGAATCATCCTTCACACTGCGTTCTTTGAAAAAGACAAAGCGCGGATTGACGTTCATGGCTTTCGCGGCCCGCTCAGGACCAACCTCATCAATCCATTTTCGAATGCCCTGCATGCTGGCCTGAGATTTTTCCAGTTCACCCGTTTTAATCAGATGATTGGCGAGCGAACCGAAAGGGCGATGATTATGCGCATCAAAGCCCGCGCGGGAAATTTTCCCGTCTGTAAATTTTAACCGGCCTGATCCCTGAATCTGAAGAAAAAAAACATCAGCCGGATCAGCCCAGGCAAGCACGCGGTCTGAAGCAATAACAATGTCTGCCCGCGGCGGATAGAGCACCAGTTTTCCGTCTTCAACCTTGCCCCAGACTGTCTTTCCGTCGAGCGCCGGATCAAACTGACCAAGACGCGCCTCGATCAAATCCTTTGGGCGAAGTGGAATTGGCGCAGAATATTGAGAGGTTTTGGTTTTAGAGACGATGAGCTCGGGTTCGTAATACCCGGTCAGACGATTGATCTCCTGATTGGAGTCAATTTCAAACGGCGCAAAATAATCTTCAAAGAAGCGGCGGTACTCGCCGGCATTGAGATATTTCTCCAGCACAGAACAGGCTGGCATCCAGTCTTTGATCTTGCCCGCATAGACCGCAGTCCGGGACAAAGCGTCTTCCGGGTCTTTGTTGGTGAATGAGGCACAGGTTTTCTGAAACGCGAGCAGGGCAGGGCGTAAGTCCTGACCCTGCCAATACAGTAATTCGCTGAAGTCCACAGATGTCAGGTCAAACACCGAGGATACAGATGTTTTTTCCTGCTGTTTTTCAGGTTCTGGCGATGGCTCGACCTTTTGGTCTTTTGGTTCACATGCCGCAACAAGGCATGTGAAGGCTATCAGGCCGCAGAAACGTCGGAAAGGCGCCAATTCGGATCTCTGCTTTTAATGTCTCGCTCAAACGTCCAGAGCTCTCGGGTTTTGGAAACACGTTCACCATCCGTCAGCTCTGCAGCAAACACTACAGAAACTTCTGCAATACTGCCATTCAGTTCGCCGGATTCAATCTCGGATTCACGAATTCGCATCAATTCGAGCGGTTCAGCACCAGAATCTTCGCGCGCTTTGATCGCCGCGTCATAGTCATCATAGACATCTGGCGTTAGAAGATTTTTCAGCGTCTCGCGATCGCCATCTGCAAATGCCTGGACGATCATTTCGTACGCTGCTTTCGCGCCTTTAACGAATTCACGCTGAGTGAAGCCTGGATCGGCGCGCGCAATCTTTTCCAGACCGCTAGCGTTTTCGTCATCGAAATCATCGCCCGGTTCCGGAACGACATGCACTGGGCGACGTTGAGGCTCTTCCTCCTGAGATCGTCCATATGCAGGCGGCGGCGCACCTTTTTCTTTGCCGATAACAGAGAAAAGTCGCGAGAACAGGAAAATGGCCACTGCTGCGAGAATAATAATTTCAATCATGAGGCTTAGCGCGTCTTTATCTTCTTCAAATCGTTCATTCTACATATAGGTAGGTATTGCAGGACGTAAGGTCCAGACGAGTTTATTCTTGAGTCATTCAGTCAAAAAGGCGCAAAAACCATGGCCAGTGATTTTTCAATGCAAGGTCCGCCCGAACCCACCATTCGCGTTCTGGCGCAATATGCCAAGGCCGCGAGCTTTGTCTCCAAAGACGGTGTTCAGGTAAACGGCATGGCCGGCACCCCGAATATTGATCTGGGCGTCGATGTCAGTTCCGACCCGGTTCAGGGGCAAAATGGTGTTTTCGAAACGACGCTGAAACTGATGGCGCGCGCACATGTGGGCGATGACACAATGTTCGAGCTCGATCTTGCCTATGCTGGAATATTTGATCTGTCATCATCGCCGCAAGATCAGATTGAACCAATCCTGATGGTCGAATGCCCGCGGCTTTTATTCCCATTCGCGCGCCGCGTTATCGCAGACATTTCACGGGAAGGAGGATTTCCGCCTTTGCTGATCGACCCGGTTGATTTTGCCGGACTTTATCGCCAGCAAATTTCAGACGCTTAAGCCTCTTCTTTCGCGTTATACCAGACAGGCGGCGCGCCAAGATCTTCGATGAAGGCTTTATGGCGCGCGATTTCTTCCTCTGTAATTCTGGACGAGAGCGGTTTTGGTCGCAAAGGAAGCACACGGCGTTTGCGTTTTCCATCTTCATCCAGATCATCTGACGCATCGAAAGAAAATGTCCGGGACCGGCCCCCATTCAGCTCCAGCCAGACTTCCGCGAGAAGTTGGGAGTCGAGAAGGGCGCCGTGGAAGGTCCGCGCATCTGAATTCACATTGAACCGTTTACACAGAGAATCGAGCGACACCGGTGAGCCAGGAAACTTTTTCCGCGCAAAAGCGGCTGAGTCGATCCATCGATCTGCAGGAACAGGTCGATACCCGCATTTCTTCAGCTCCATATTCAGGAAGCCTTCGTCGAATTTTGCGTTGTGGGCGACAATTTCGGCATCACCGATAAAATCCATCAGCTTCCCGACAACAGCCGGATCTTCGAATTTTGGCTGACCCACCAACATGTCATCGGTAATGCCCGTAATCTGGACCGTTTCTTCAGAAACAGACCGGCCCGGATCAATATAGGACTGAAACGTCTCGCCAGTTGGCATGAAATTTACTACTTCGACGGCGCCCACCTCAATGATGCGGTCGCCCTTGTCGTGGAATAGTCCGGTAGTCTCCGTATCGAAAATAATCTGGCGCATGAAATTACTCGCTCGGATTTGTACGTCTGAGACCCGCAATCAGCGCATCGACCTGCGCGCGCGCATACTCAAGGTCTATGCGTGTGTTGATAATGAAGTCGGCGCGCTTTCGTTTTTCAGCGTCTGGCATTTGTTTGGCAAGAATAGCTTCAAAGTCATCTTCGGTCATACCCGGTCGTGCCAGAACACGCATTTTTTGCTCGTCCGGTGTTGTGGTGACGACAATTGTAAAATCGACACGTTTGTCTCCGCCGGTTTCAAACAGCAGCGGAATGTCGAGCACCATCATGTCAGACCCGCTCTCAATCGCAGACTTTCGAAACTGAATCTGCGTTTCACCAACGAGGGGATGGACGATTTGTTCCAGCATTTTCATGGCGTCCGGATTGTTCAGAACACGCTCGCGGAGCTTTGCCCGATCGACCCGGCCATCTGTTACAACACCTGGAAATGCCTGATTTAGTGGTTCAACAGCGCTGCCGCCCGGCTCATAAATCTGATGAACGGCTGCATCAGCGTCATAGACGGGCAGGCCGGCATCTCGAAACATTGCCGCCGTAGCGCTTTTACCCATACCGATTGAGCCTGTTAGTCCAAGCGTAATCACGCGAAGCCCTCACCAAATTTGTTCTGTCTATTGAGATTGAACCGGAATCCGAGCGCTTCGTCCAGATTTTCCGGAGGCTTAGATCAGGATTTCAGCCAGTTTCTGGCAGCTTCAAGCGCGCTTTCGCGGTTTGGATCAACACCAAACCACAGCTTGAATGCATCTGCTGCCTGACCAATCAACATTGGAAGGCCGTCTTCAGTTGTCCAGCCATTGTCTGATGCAGATTTCAACGTCGCATCAGCCGCCGCACCGTAAGAAACATCAATAAAAACACCGGTCTGTGTTTCCGGAAGAGACAATTTCCCACCCGAATGACCCAAACTGATTGTATTCACAACGAGAGGCGCAGAGGTGCAACTTTCTGACAGGTTTTGTAAATCTGTAAGGTTTGCAACATCAAGATTGAGCTCTTTGGCCAGAGTTTTTGCTTTCTCAATCGTTCGGTTGAGCAAGGTAATCCGCATGCCGCGTGACTTCAACGCGAAAGCCACCGCTCGCGCCGCGCCGCCGGCACCGATCAACACTACGTCTTTCACAGACTGCGTTAAAACGCGGTCGAGCGACCATAAAAAACCGGTCCAATCTGTATTATCACCAAGCCAGATACGACTTTGATCATGATCCTTACGGATCAGCGTATTCACAGCACCAATTTTTGACGCAGCATCGCTATGCTCAGAACACGCTTCAAAAGCAGAGATTTTGTGTGGCAGAGTCACGTTCAGTCCGGAAAATCCGGCACGCGCCAAAGCCTGAATATCATCTCGCGCTGAGCCCTCAATCATATCCAGTGCGGAATAGATGGCATGCGTGCCAAGCTGTTCATACCAGAAGGCATGAATGCGCGGTGACAAAGAATGCGTCACCGGGTGACCGACCACACCATATAAAGCGGGCTGTGCCATCAGGACGGTAAATCCCCGCGGTCGCGCAGATACGTCAAAAGCTCGATGAGCGGCAGACCGAGAATAGAGAAGTAGTCGCCTTCAATTTTCGAAAACAACTGAACGCCCAAGCCTTCCAGCTGATAGGCGCCAACACTTTCATAGGCGGCCTCACCAATCTGATCGAGATAGCTAGTGATGAACTCATCGCTCAAAGTGCGCATGGTGAGTTTTGGGCGGTTCACATGTCGCCAGATCGCTTCGCCATCTTTCGCAATCACGATTGCGCTTTCGAGATGGTGAGCCTTCGCCGAAAACAGTTTCAGCCGGTCAAACGCGTCCTGACGGTCGACAGGTTTATCAAACCCCTCACCATTCAGAGACATCATCTGATCTGCGCCAATCACAAGGCCTTTTACCTGAGATGAAACGCGCACAGCTTTCATCTCGGCTAAGTATTCGGCCTGTTCTTTTGGTGGCATGCCCTGAGCCCGCATAGAGTCTTTCAGGCTGTCTTCGTCGACTTTTGAGGTTTGAATCGTGAAGTCGAGGCCCGCATTTCTCAGCAATTGCGCGCGAATCTTACTTCCGGACGCGAGTGTGAGACTGGTCATGATCAGCTATCCCGTTGCAGCAGATTTAAAATGGCTGCGGCGGTTTCTTCCACGCTTCGCCTGGAAACATCAATGGTTTTCCATTTCTGACGTGCGAACAGTCGATTGGCGTTCGCAATCTCCTGTTTCACATTGTCATCATCAGCATAGCTGGATGTCGTGGTTTCATTCAATGAGAGCAAACGCGCCTGCCGGATCTGAACCAGACGATCTGGCGAAACTTTCAGCGCGACAACAAGTGGGCGTTTTCCATCAAGCTCCAAAAGTTGTTTTGGGGGAGGGATGCCCGGAACCAGCGGAACATTGGCAGCTTTTACGCCGCGGTTCGCCAGATAAACGCAGGTCGGAGTTTTCGACGTCCGGCTGACGCCCACCAAAATGACATCAGCATTACGAAGCCCATCGGTTCCCGCACCGTCATCATGTGCCAGCGTGTAGTTGATCGCTTCCATGCGCTCAAAGTATTCATCGTTCAGTGCGTGCTGAGCAGCCGTCCGCTCACTCGCCTGCAGGCCGAGATGACGGCTAAGCATGCTGATCGAGGCATCCAACACTGCTAATGTCTGGTGACCTTTGGCCCGGCAATGGTTTTCCAGCTTCGTGCGAAGGCTCTCATCAGAGATCGTAAACCACACAACACCCGGCGCGGCGTCAATTTCCTGTAGAACACGATCAAGCTGTCGTGGAGAACGTACCAGGTAGTAGTTGTGCTCTAGCGGAAGAACGTTATCAAACTGAGCACACGCTGCACGCATGACAGCGTTTAGAGTTTCGCCTGTCGAATCTGAAACCAGATGGACGTTGAAATATACCTGTAACTTACGTTTCGATCCGTCGGGCACTGGCATTAACCTGTTCTTCCACAGGGGCTGTGGATGGAGTGTGGATTAAAAGAGGTCTTAAACGTCTTCCACAATAAAATCCACAGATGGGAAATTCGACTGCATTTTGTTCTCTAAACGTCCAGTGCATGTGGAAGTTAATAAGAGGTTAACGAAAAGAGCCTTGAGTCATTTACGGATTCCTGATCGTTAGAGAAGTACAGGAATTGTGGATCATGTGTGGATAAGCCTGTGTGATTTGTCGCAGAGCGAAATCCTTAATGATTTGTTAACTCAAGCCCCGGGTTAGAAAATCATAATCAAATAGAGTCTTATATAAGGAATAGGTCATGGCGGGTGCGGAAAGCTCTCTCTTCATCAAAACCCTGAAGGGCGAAAAGACGGTAAGACCTCCGGTATGGCTGATGAGACAAGCCGGGCGCTACCTTCCAGAGTATCGAGAGATCAGAACTCGGGCGAAAGACTTTCTGGATTTCTGCTACACGCCATCTCTATCTGTTGAAGCAACGCTTCAGCCGCTTCGTCGTTATCCGCTGGATGCAGCGATTTTGTTCGCTGATATTCTGTTGGTTCTGGATGCAATGGACCGGGGCTTACGGTTTGAGACAGGCGAAGGTCCGGTTCTGCAGCCTCTGGAGCGCGCTGATGAGCTTGACCGCATTCCGATGCCAAAAATCATGGATCGCGTCTCACCGGTCATGGAAACGGTCGCCAGACTGAAAAAATCACTTGATCCAGGCTTTCCTTTGATTGGATTTGCAGGATCACCCTGGACGGTGGGCGTTTATGCAATCGAAGGCCGAGGCGGTACAGACAAGCGTCATCCAAAACTCTGGGCCTATCAGAAGCCTGAAGAGCTTGATGCTGTTCTGGCGAAAATCACCGATGTGACAGTTGAGTATCTGATCAATCAGGTTGATGCGGGTGTCGATGCGTTAATGCTGTTTGACAGCTGGGCTGAAAATCTGCCGACGAATGTTTTTGAGCGGGTTGTGATCAATCCTACAAAGGATCTGGTGACGAAACTTCGTAATCGCGGTGTGACTGTTCCAATTATCGGCTTTCCACGCGGTGCTGGCGCGATGGTACCGTACTATGTCGAAGCAACTGGTGTTGACGCGGTCGGACTGGATACAGGACAAGTGCCGGAGTTCATTAATTCAGCACTACCAAAACATGTTCCTGTGCAAGGTCATCTCGATCCGCTTTTGATGCTGTCTGGCGGTAATGCGATGATAGATCGGGCAAAAGAATTGATTGCAGCGTATAAGGATCGACCGTTTGTTTTCAATTTGGGCCACGGTATTACACCGGATGCAAAACCAGAGAGCGTTGACGAACTGACGACTTATATTCGCTCGCTGGGATAAGAATAAATTCCTATATAGGTTGATCACATGCTTGATTGGTTAGATTATCAATGGTTGCGCGCTATCCATATCATTCTGGTGATCGCCTGGATGGCCGGCATGTTGATGTTGCCGCGACTGATGGTTTATCAAATCGAAGCGGAACCGGGTGGTGAAACCTATCGGGTCATGGGTAAAGCGATTATCCGGCTGAGAAATATCATTCTGACGCCGTCACTGATTGGCGTCTGGGTGTTGGGATTGTTGCTGATTGCGAAAGTCTATTGGCCGAACCTTCCGGGCTGGCTTTATTTGAAACTTGTTGCCGTTCTCGGCATTTCAGGCATGCATGGCTGGTTTGTGGCGCAAAGCAAAAAAATTGGCACGGACAAGCAAGTGAATCCAAAACTCTTGCGAATGCTGAATGAAGTGCCATTTCTTCTGATGATTGTTGTGGTTATCGCAGTCGTTGTGAAACCGTTCTGACAACATCTTCACTTGACGTTTTGCAGAAAAGATGGCTTTCAGAGAAGGCCTCATTCGCAGGCGTGCGTAACTTCAAACAATTTACCTTTCTGGCACATTCCCAATGTGCCGTTTGACGCAGAGAATTCATGACTGATACGATTGTTGAGCGCAAACAGGTCGCGCTTAGAGACCTTAAGCTCAAAACTCCAAAAGACCTTCTCGAATATGCTGAAAGCCTGGAAGTCGAAAACGCTTCCTCACTCCGCACACAGGATATGCTTTTTGCAATTCTCAAAGAGCTTGCTGACAGAGATACAGAAATCCTTGGCGCAGGCGTGATGGAAGTTCTTTCGGATGGATTTGGTTTCCTCCGGTCTCCAGAATCCAACTATTTGCCGGGACCAGACGATATTTATGTCAGCCCGTCGACCATCAAAAAATATGGCCTTCGCACAGGTGACACTGTCGAAGGAGAAATCCGATCTCCTCGCGATGGTGAACGGTATTTCGCGCTCGTCAAAGTGTCTCGGATCAATTTCGAACAGCATGAAGATGCAAAACACAAAATCCATTTCGACAATCTGACGCCGCTTTATCCGGAAGAACGTCTACGGATGGAACCTCAGGATCCAACCAAAAAAGATCGTTCTGGCCGGGTGATTGATATCGTTGCGCCGATTGGTAAAGGTCAGCGGGCGCTGATCGTTGCGCCGCCGCGGACGGGTAAGACAGTTCTTCTTCAGAATATTGCGTCCAGCATCGAAGCGAACCACCCGGAATGTTACCTCATCGTTCTTCTGATCGACGAACGTCCGGAAGAGGTAACGGATATGAAGCGGACCGTTAAAGGCGAAGTCATTTCATCGACATTTGATGAGCCAGCGTCTCGTCACGTTCAGGTCGCTGAAATGGTCATTGAGAAGGCAAAACGCCTGGCTGAACATGGCCGTGACGTTGTTATCCTGCTTGACTCGATTACACGCCTTGGCCGGGCATACAACACGACGGTTCCTTCATCCGGTAAAGTTCTGACTGGTGGTGTTGACGCGAATGCGCTGCAACGTCCGAAACGTTTCTTCGGTGCGGCGCGTAACCTTGAACAGGGCGGTTCGCTGACAATTATTGCGACAGCATTGATCGAGACTGGATCTCGTATGGACGAAGTGATCTTCGAGGAATTTAAAGGTACTGGTAACTGCGAAGTTGTTCTGGATCGGAAAGTTGCGGATAAACGTGTCTTCCCAGCGATCGACATTCTCAAGTCAGGAACACGGAAAGAAGAGCTCATCACGCCGAAAGAACACCTGGCAAAGGTTTACGTTCTCCGCCGGATTCTCAACCCAATGGGTACGGCCGATGCGATTGACTTCCTGCTCGATAAACTTCGTCAGACGAAGAACAATGACGAGTTCTTCCAGTCGATGAATAACTAAGGCAATGTTTCACGTGAAACATTGAAACGCTCACATGGGCGAATTCGTAAAAGCTGATACGATCATTGCACTCTCGTCCGGAAATATCCGGGCGGGAGTTTCTGTTTTCAGGATATCGGGTCCAGATGCGTTTGAGTTTCTGGACCGGTATGTGAAAACACCTATTACTGTATTTCGGACTGCAGCGCTTCGCTGGATACAGGATGAGATCGGGCAAAAAATTGATCAGGCCCTTATTTTAAAGTTTCAGGCACCAAATAGTTTTACCGGCGAAAACATGTTGGAACTGCATTGTCATGGCAGTTTAGCAGTTTCGGAGGAAATTCTTCGTCTTTCAGCTCTCATTCCGAGTTTCAGAATCGCAGAACCTGGTGAGTTTTCCCGTCGCGCCTTTGAGAATGACAAACTGGATTTGGTTCAGGCCGAAGGTATCGCCGACATTATTGATGCCGTGACGCCGGCTCAAATCCATCAGGCTGCGCGGTTTGTAGCTGGCGATGCGTCTGACAAACTTTCTGAATGGCGAAAATCGATTTTGGAAGCATCTGCCTATCTTGCAGCGAGTATAGATTTTTCGGACGAAGGGGATGTTGGTGAATCTCCTCATGGTCCGGCGATTGAGATTATTCAAAATCTACGATCAGTTTTTCAGGCAACATTAGACAATGCGAAAAGTGCGTCGCGAATCCGAGACGGCATTCGAATTGCCATTCTCGGTGAACCTAATGTTGGTAAATCAACGCTGATGAATGCGCTGTCGAATCGCGATGCAGCCATTGTCTCCGATATCGCGGGAACGACACGCGATATTCTCGAGGTTCCGATGGTTTTGAATGGGATCTATGTGACTTTGGCAGATACAGCCGGACTACGGGACACTGATGATCCGATTGAAGCTGAAGGTGTTCGCCGAGCGCGGGCCTGGGCTGAAAGCGCTGATCTTCGAATTTATCTGACACCCGTGGGGGCTTCATTTACCCGACCAGAGAATGTTGATCTTGTTATTGGAACGAAATCTGATCTTTCGGACAGTGAAGCTCCATCAAATATGTATGATTTGTCGATTTCTGTTTCCAGTGGCGAAAACATGTCGTCGCTAAAGAACTTACTGTCCGATAAAGTCACATCTCTAACAGGGGTGTCGGAAGCACCGAATATTGTTCGCGAGCGTCATCAGACCAACCTCAAACGCGCATTAGAGGCGTTAGAACGTTGTGAATATCAATTGGCAGAGTTTGATGATGTTGATCTCGCTGCGTTTGAGTTATCCATTGCATCTTCTGCCCTGGATCAGATACTAGGACGCGTCGACGTAGAAGATGTTCTGGGAGAAGTCTTCTCCGGATTTTGCGTCGGAAAATAATGTTTCACGTGAAACATTAAAATTGTTTTCTTGATCAGGTTCGTCGTCAAACCGTATAGGAGTGGTCGCTGTGAGCGATTTTGATGTCATTATTGTTGGTGGGGGCCATGCTGGTACTGAAGCAGCGGCTGCATCTGCGCGTTTTGGAGCGAAAACCGCTCTGGTAACGTATCGTGCCGACAAAATTGGCGAAATGTCATGTAATCCAGCAATCGGTGGCCTGGGTAAGGGACATCTTGTTCGTGAAATAGATGCGCTCGACGGCATTATGGCGCGTGTCGCGGATCAGGCCGGAATTCAATATCGTCTTTTAAACCGGTCCAAAGGACCAGCGGTTCAGGGCCCTCGATCACAGGCGGATAGAAAACTGTACAGAAATGCCATGCAGGCAGAAATTCACGGCACGGACAATCTCACAGTTATTGAAGATGGTGTGGATGACCTGATCGTGCATGATGGCGAAGTCGCAGGGATTGTCTGCCAGTCCGGTCGGCAACTGACCGCAAAGTCGGTCGTCATTACAACAGGGACGTTTTTACGAGGTCTCATCCATCGTGGTGAAGAACGCATTCCAGCCGGCCGCGTCGGAGAAGCGCCGTCAACTGAGCTCTCCAAACGTCTTTTGGCGCTTGAATTGCCGCTTGGACGTCTAAAAACCGGAACACCAGCGCGTTTGAACGGCAAAACAATTCATTGGGAACGATTAGAGCTTCAACAGGCAGATGACGATCCCGTCCCGTTTTCTTTTCTGACAGATAAAGTCAACGTTCCGCAGATTGCATGCGGAATTACCTGGACGAATGATCGGACCCACTCCGTCATTCAGGAGAATATTCTAAAGTCTGCCGTCTATTCGGGCGCGATTGAGGGCCGAGGTCCGCGTTATTGCCCGAGTATCGAAGATAAAGTCCATAAATTCGCCGATCGAGACCGTCATCAGGTGTTTCTTGAACCTGAGGGCCTGGATGACGACACGGTTTATCCGAATGGGATCTCGTCGTCTTTGCCGGTCGATGTGCAGGACGCGTTCATTCGTACGATTGATGGTCTTGAGGATGTTGAAATTCTTCAGCCGGGCTACGCTATCGAATATGATTATGTGGATCCCAGAAGCCTGAAGCGCACATTAGAGGTAAAGTCTCTTCCGGGTCTGTATTTGGCGGGCCAGATCAACGGGACGACTGGCTATGAAGAAGCGGCCGCCCAAGGGCTTGTCGCCGGCACGAATGCCGCCATGCGCTCGGGTGGATCTCCAAATGATTTCATTTTGGATCGGTCTGAAGCTTATATCGGCGTGATGCTCGATGACCTGACGACGCGCGGTGTCACTGAGCCATATCGAATGTTTACGTCTCGTGCAGAGTACAGGCTTCATTTACGTGCGGATAATGCCGATCAACGCCTGACTGGAATTGGTGAAGCTCTTGGTCTGGTGAAATCAGCCCGTGCCAAAGCATTTGGTGATAAAATGGATCGTTTGTCGACGATCCGAGAGTTTTTGACATCCCGGAATATGACACCGAACGAGGCGTCTGCACTCGGAATCGATATCAAGCTCGACGGACGTCGTCGTTCTGCGTTTGAAATGCTGACTTATCCAACTGTGAAACTTGAAACGCTTGCGGCACGTTGGCCAGAAATTTCAGGGTTCGCTGCGAAGGATCTGGCGCAGGTCGAGATTGAAGCGCGTTATGCAAGCTATCTCGAGCGTCAGGCGTCTGACATCGCGACGCTCAAGAAGGATGAGAAACGCAGCATTCCTCCAGATATTCGCTATTCTGAGATTGGAAGCCTCTCAAACGAGATCCGGGAGAAGCTTGAGAATGCTCGTCCGGAAACAGTAGCTCAAGCTCAGCGAATTGAGGGTATGACTCCGTCCGCAATCATGGCCGTTCTTGCGCATATTCGGAAGCGATCCAGCTGGGCAGACACAGATTTAAAGAGCCGGGCGGAATGAACCTAAAGGAATTTGTTGACGATGTCGGTTTTGATGTTTCACGTGAAACATTTGAACGATTGGCTTTCTACCATGACGCTTTGGTAACCTGGAGCAAAACGCACAATCTCATCGGTCCGAAAGAGAGGGCTCAGATTTGGCAACGGCATTTCGTTGACTGCTATCAGCTGGTCGGACAAATCGACGCCAAAAGTCAGATTGTCGATATTGGTAGCGGAGCGGGATTCCCCGGTCTCGTCATGGCATGTTCGAGGTCAGATGGGTTCAATCCGTCATTTACACTCGTCGAACCAAACGCGAAACGATGCGCCTTTTTGCGCCATGTCAGTCATAAACTCGACCTGAATGTCACCGTCGTAAACGACAAGATTGAGAACATTTCACGTGAAACATTTGATGTCGTGACGTCGCGCGCTGTGGCAAATTTAACGACTCTGCTCAAAATGGGTGAGCCATGGCTAAAAAACGGTGCAAAAGCCCTATTTTTAAAGGGTCAGACAGCAGAAGATGAATTGACTGAAGCCCGCCATTATTGGAATTTTAACCTTCAAATTTACCCCAGCAGGAGCGATTCCAACGGGGTTGTTCTGTCTCTCTCGGAGGTGCGTACCCACCATGGCTAAAACTCGTATTCTTGCAGTTGTGAACCAGAAGGGCGGCGTTGGGAAGACGACGACCTCGATCAATCTTGGCACAGCTTTGGCAGCTGTTGGTCGTAAAGTACTGCTCGTTGATTTCGATGCTCAGGGGAACGCCTCTACCGGTCTCGGCATTGGGGTTCGTCAGCGCAAAATTACCAGTTTCGACGTTGTGGTCGATAAGGTTCCACTGGAAGACGCGGCAATGAAAACGCTGGTTCCGGGACTCGAAATTGTGCCTGGCGACGAAAACCTTGCGGGTGTTGAAACTGCACTTGCGGATGACCCGAAACGGTCTTTCCGCCTTCGCGACGCACTTCGCAGCTATCGTGAACGCGCTGGCGCTGACGCCTACGACATCATTCTGATCGACTGCCCACCATCTTTGTCGTCTCTGACGGTAAATGCGATGACGGCGAGCGATTCCTTGCTCGTACCGCTTCAGTGCGAATTCCTCGCGATGGAAGGTCTGTCACAGCTTCTCCGCACGGTTCAGATCGTGAAGAATGGTCTTAATCCGCAGCTGGATATTCAGGGCATTGTTCTGACAATGTTTGACAAGCGGAACCGGCTGTCCAGCGAAGTCGCTGCAGAGGCACGTGAAAAGCTGGGCGACAAAGTTTATATCTACGACACTATGATCCCGCGAAACGTGAAACTTTCGGAAGCACCGGGCTATGGAAAACCCGCGCTTCTTTATGATCACAAATGTCCGGGCAGTGAGGCCTATATCCGTTTGGCATCTGAACTCCTGCATCGCGAACGAGAATTGGTGGCTGCCTGATGGCAAGTGAAAAGAAAAACAGCCGTCTTGGAAAAGGTCTGTCCGCACTCATTGGTGAATATGATGCAATCGATGATGTCGCTGATACAGGATCTGTCAGCGGAAAAGACGTTGATTCGATCAAAATTTCAGACGTAAAACCCAATCAAAATCAGCCGCGCAAGCATTTTGACCGGGACAAACTTGCTGAGTTAACCGCGTCAGTTGTAAAACATGGTGTTTTAACGCCGATTCTCGTGCGTGAAGTCGATGCTGACGACCATAAGTATCAGATTATCGCTGGAGAACGCCGTTGGCGGGCCTCAAAAGCAGCAAAAGTTGAGACGATTCCGGCTCGAATTCTGAAAACGAATGAAGTTGAGCTGTTAGAAATCGGTCTCATTGAGAATAT
Organism: uncultured Ponticaulis sp.; assembly: GCA_963678615.1. Lineage (GTDB taxonomy): Bacteria > Pseudomonadota > Alphaproteobacteria > Caulobacterales > Hyphomonadaceae > Ponticaulis. The sequence continues at coordinate 3,068,576 of OY782947.1, read as the reverse complement.
TCAAAGGGAAGACCTGAACCCGATTGACGAAGCCGAAGGCTATCAATCCCTGATTTCCAGATTTGGCAAAACCCAGGAATCGCTCGCAGAAGCGGTTGGGAAAAGTCGATCTCACGTGACAAACATGCTTCGTCTGTTGCAGCTGCCGGAAGGCGTCCGCAACAAACTGCGTACAGGTGAGATCTCGACCGGACATGCACGTGCCGCACTTGGTTCAGACAATCCTGAAGCGATTGTTCAAGAGGTGGTTGCTCGAGGCTTATCCGTTCGCGAAACTGAGAAACTGGTTCAAAAAGAAAAGAACCGTCCGCCACCGTCACGTATCTCATCTTCATCTATGGATGAAAAAGATGTCGATACGGAAGCACTGGAAGCCGATCTTTCACGCGCACTTGGTCTTGAAGTTGAGATCAAGAACTCAGCCAAAGGCGGGGAATTGCGGATCAAATATCGCGATCTTGAACAGCTCGATGATTTGTGTCGCCGACTGAGCCGGACAACTTAGAAAAAACGCTTAAGCGTCTATTTTCTCTTTTAATTTCAAAGACATAACGACTTCTTTGTCCTTGGTGTTACCAACATCGATGTCGTAAGTGCGTTCTGCCTCAAAGCCACGGCTTTGATAAAGCTTGATCGCGTTCTCATTATTGGCCCAAACACCAAGGCAGAGTTCTTCGGCACCGCGTTCGCGCGCCCGATCAATCGCCCAAGACAATAAAATACCGCCAACGCCGACGCCCTGGCGGGTTTCGCGAACATAAAGCCGGTGAAGTTGTAGAATATTCCTGCCGGTCTGTTTGAATTCAATGCAAGGTGGGCCAACTTTCGCGTAACCGACCATTAAAGAGCTGGACTCAGCGACGCGATAGTCGATTTCAGGATCGCACAAATCCTGAAGGACGCGTTCAATTGAAAAGTATTTTCTCAGATACGCGTCCAGATCGGACTTTTTATAAATATTGGAGAAGTTCTCGGTATAGGTATGTGTGCCCAGATCAGAGACACTGGCGGCATCTTCAGGTAATCCATCTCTGAATCTCAGATTTACGTCAGCCGCTTTCACCATTAACTGGCCCTCAAATCCGTCTCTTCTATGAAGCCCCGCAGAGCGTTCGTTACAAGAACGAGTTTAGCGAAACTCCAACTACCTGCCTTTTCTATATCGTTTACTAACGCCATAAGTCTTTCGAAACTAGCATGATTCCCAGAAATATACCTGTCGGTTGTTTCAAGAGCTTCACTTAGCGTAGAAAAACTATGTCCTTTGGCGGATCCGGCAAGTCTTTCGGCAAGTGTTTCCTGTTGGCCAAGCAGTGTTTCCACCATGCCGCGGGTTGCGAGGCGGTCCCAATGCTGGTCCGCTTTCAGTGACATGGCCTGATGACGGAGTTTATCAAACCGGAAGCGATCGCCAACTGCACTGAACAAGAGCGCCATCTGAGTTGGCGGCATAGTCTGACGTTCTGCGAGTTCTACGATATCGGTGGCAGAGGTCATCGCGCAGACACTCGCAACAGCTTTGGAGATATCTTCCGGCGCGCCAGCATCGACATAGGATTTTACCCAGCCTGACAACAAAGATTGTTCGAATGGCGACAGGCTGGAATCTGTCGTTTGAAGAAGGTCACGAACACCAGATTGGTATTCATCGACAATCTCCTGAATGCTGGCAGTGGTAGCCTTGGCTTTTGCAAGCCAGAAGACCTGGCGGCGCAACGCATTGATGAGATCGAGGCGCAGCTTGGTCTGGGTCGACGCTGGCACTTTATAATCGAGTGCATCGATTCGCTTGAAGATATCACGCAGTCCGAAAATCTGGTCCGCCGCTACGAATGCCTTGATGACAGGGGCGGTATCGACGCCAGCGCGCTCTTTCACGCGATGAACAAAGGTGATGCCGCCCAGATTGACGATGTCGTTGGACAATCGAGTCGCGATGATCTCGCGTTTCAGTCGGTGAGACTGAACCGCTGTGTCAAATTTCTGAACCGGATGCGGGAAATAGTTGAACGCTTCTTTTTCAAGATAGGATTCGTCCGGAATATCTGTCGCGATGATTTCGTCAAACAGAGTGATCTTCGCATAGGCCAGTAAGACCGCGAGTTCCGGACGGGTCAGACCGAGTTTTTGTTGTTTCAGAGCACGGACCTCTTCCGGCTTTGGCAGCATTTCGACATCGCGGTCGAGAATGCTGGACGCCTCAAGAAGTTCCATCATGCGCTCATGAGAGTCGAGGTCTTCAATGGCGGATGCCTGCGCTACGGTGAGCGCTTCGGTTTGATCGTAGTTATGGACCAGAACGAGCTCAGCCACCTCATCTGTCATAGATGCCAGCAAGTCGTTCCGGTCTTCCTCTTTCAGAAGACCAGATGAAATGGCGTTCTTAAGCAGGATCTTGATATTGACCTCATGGTCAGAGCTATCCACGCCCGCAGAGTTATCAATGGCGTCAGAGTTGATCCGACCACCACGGCGCGCAAAAGCAATACGGCCAGCCTGAGTGACGCCAAGGTTTGCGCCTTCACCGACGACTTTTACCTTCAGGTCATCGGCATTGATGCGAATAGCGTCATTGGCCTTATCGCCCGCATCTGCGTTCGATTCGGACTTGGCCTTGATATAGGTGCCGATGCCGCCAAACCACAACAGATCCGCTTTCGCCTTCAGAATGGCCTGCATCAATTGTTGCGGGGTCAGGCTGTTATCTTCGACATTCAGGAAATCTTTGATTTCTGGCGTCAAATCGATGGACTTCGCACTGCGAGAGAATACACCGCCGCCTTTGGAAATCAGGCTCTCTGAATAATCAGCCCAGCTGGTGCGCGGCGTGTCGAACAAACGTTTCCGCTCTTCCCAGCATGCATCCAGATCCGTAGGGTTTGGATCAATGAAAATGTGCATATGGTTGAAGGCTGCTTTCAGGCGAATGCATTTTGATAGCAACATGCCATTGCCGAACACATCGCCAGACATGTCGCCAACGCCTATCACGTCAATCGGATCAGACTGAACATTGACACCGATCTCACGGAAATGGCGTTGAACCGCGACCCAGGCGCCGCGTGCGGTAATACCCATTTTCTTGTGGTCATACCCAGCAGACCCACCCGACGCAAAAGCGTCGCCGAGCCAGAAGCCCAGGCTGGTGCTGATCTCGTTTGCGATATCAGAGAAAGTTGCTGTTCCCTTGTCGGCTGCAACGACCAGATACGGGTCGTTGCCTTCCCAGACTATTGTCCGGTCTGGATGGCGCGGTTCGCCATCGATCAGATTGTCGGTCAGTTGAAGAAGGGCGCCAATAAATGTGCGGTACGCGCGAATGCCTTCTTGCTGAATGGCGTCGCGGTCGCCGGTCTTTGGCAGTTTTTTCGGGAAGAAGCCGCCTTTGGAGCCGACCGGAACGATAACAGCGTTTTTGACTTGCTGGGCTTTTACAAGTCCAAGCACTTCTGTTCGGAAATCATCCTGGCGATCTGACCAGCGAAGTCCGCCGCGCGCGACCGGGCCAAAGCGAAGATGCACACCTTCGACATGCGGTGCCCAGACGAAAATTTCCCGATACGGTTTCGGGTTTGGCAGATTGGCAATTTCACGGCTCGCAATCTTGATCGCGATGTGATCGAACGGCTCGAAATGCGCATTCAGCTGATAGAAATTGGTCCGTTTGATTGCGGCGAGCAATTCATCAAAGCGACGAAGCACGCGGTCTTCATCAAGAGACTCAACCTTGTCCAGCGCATGAGCAATGTCTTTTCGCAGGGCAGAGGCTTTCGCTTCCCGTTCGCTTTCGGACAGGTCCAGATCAGGATCAAACCGGATTTTGAAAATGTCGAGCAGGCATTTTGTAATGTCCTGATGTGTGACAAGCGCCTGAATCTGCAGGGTCTGGCTTGGATCGAGACCAGTTTGTTTGCGATAGCGGGCAAATGTGCGGAACAAGGCAGCTTCGCGCCAGCTCATTCCATTCGACAGGACCAATCGGTTAAAGCCGTCGCTGACCGAGCGATCTGTCCATATGGCTTCGAAGGCGTCTTCAAATACTGATTTTACGTCTGGCAGAGAGAATTGCAGGCCGTTGCGGCCGCGCATGCGAACGTCATGAACCCAGAAAGGTTTGTTGCCGCCATTGATTTTGACCGGATAACCCGTCTCAGAGACGACAAACAGGCCCATATTCTCAAAGACCGGAACACAGTTTGAAAGCTCAACAGGCTCGTCAAAGGAATAGATTTTAGCCCGGATAATATTGGCTTCGTCGCCCTTCATGCGGAACGCCCGAAGCAGAACAGGCCGGTTATCCGACAGACCTGACAAATACTCGATATCTGTCAGACCTTCCTCGGGATCGAAGGCCTCTTTGTATGCCGCTGAAAACGCATTCGTCAGAACATTTTCTGAAAGTTGCGGCAAAAGCTCTGATCGGTGCGCTCGGATGAGCCCGCGCATCTGATCGTTCCAGCTGCGCGCAACGCGGGAGATTTCCTCCTCAAGTCGATCGAGATTCGGGCTGTTGTGATCAGCTTCCAGATCGATGAGATAATGAATCCGGGCGAGCGGCGCGTCCCCATAAAGCGGATAGAAGGCTGTCAGTGTGCCGTTAAAGGCCGTGCACAACACATTTGCGATACGTGCGCGCAAATCTGTGTTGAAAGACTCCTTTGGTACAAACACAAGCGCTGAAATAAACCGGTCAAACCGATCTTTTCGAACAAACAGTCGGGTTTCATTTCGCGTTTGAAGCTGGAGGATGGCCAGAGCGGTCTGGAAGATTTCGTCTTCACCGATCTGGAACAACTCATCACGCGGATAAGTTTCCATAATATGCTTCAGTGCGCTTTCATCATGGCTGCCAGGCAGCTTTTCTGCGCGCTGGACGACCCGATTGACCTTTTCGCGCAGCATTGGCACGTCACGCGTCATACGGTTATAGGCGTCTGCGGTGAACAGGCCGGCAAACCGAACCTCGCCAACGACTTCACCATTATCATTATAGCGTTTCACACCGATATAATCGACGCGAACACGGCGGTGAACCCGCGAAGACATGCTGCCTTTGGCAACAATAACCGGCTCTGGCTCGTGCAGGAATTCCGAAATCTGCTGGGTGATGATAGTCGGCTCATGTCCGCGACGTAAGATGTATCGATCTTCATCGCGCAGAATGCCGAGGCTGGACCCATCAATAGTTTCCGGTTCTTCCTGGGCCAGAACGGCGCCTTCGCTGATTGGGAAATTGTATTCCCGGCTGCCAAGGAAGGTGAAGTGCTCGTCCGCGAGCCAGTTCAGAAAGTCTGATGCTTCTTTGCGGAGGTTTTCATCGACAAACTTATTGTCCAGAACATCAATGGCGGCATGCTGCATGCGTTTGCGCATTTTGGAATAATCCGCGACGCACATCGCAATATCAGACAAAGTGGCTTTGACTTCCTGATAAAGTGCATCACTGGCTGTCGAATCCAGCATGTCCATATAGATCTGGACAAAGGATTCCTGATGCTTTGTGCCGTCCTTGCCGCGCAGACCATTTTCATCCCGGGTGATTTGCATGATCGGGTGAATGACCAAAACCGGATTGATATTCATATCGAGGCAGGCGCCAGTCACCGAGCGAACAATGAACGGCATGTCCGGGCCACAAATTTCAAGTACAGAATAGCCAAGTTTCTGGCCATTACGGTCTAGTGCACTTCGAATACGGACAAGAGATCCTGCGGAGCGATCAGCTGTCCAGTCCCAGAATTCCCGGGACATTGATGCGATATCATCCAGTCTGAACAAATCCAGAGACGTTGGATCGAGAGCACTGTGAACTTGTTTCAGAAAAGATTGAATCTCTTCGGTCACCAGATTGGTGCCATCCCAAGAGAAATTTTTTGCTGCATGTACTAGGAGTTCAAAGGAAGAATCATCCAAGCTATTCTGCAAAGACATAACATCATGCCCCAGTTTTAATAAATTTTGGTCAAATCGACACGGGCTAAGGTGGCGGGTCGATCCATCTATCGCAAGAGTTAATGTCAGACAGATGAAAAATTATTTTAAATGGGGTTAGGCGGCCCGTTGGACGGGGACGTGTCCAACGGGCCAAGGGCCTCATTCCGCAGGCTGGGTGGGGGACGCACGCGGAGGCCCATCTCAAAAGCTATAGTCGTCTATAGCCAAGCATTCAACCGGTATATGGCCTGTAAATACCGGTTTGCCAAGAGACGCAATTGCGGGACTTTGTTACTTTTTTATCGGAAATCAGTAACAGCTTTGTGATTCCTGCAGTTTTTGTGAAATAAAAATAACAGTTACGGCTTACCATCCGAAGACAGAACAATTGCAAGCCATTTTGTAGAGTTAAACTGCTTGCAAATGATCATCACCAAAACGGTTAAAGGCGCGGACAGGAACATGCCCGGAATTCCCCAGAGCGCGCCCCAAATGGCCAGCGACAACAACACAACCAGTGACGACAGGTTCAATGTATCGCCCATCATTCTTGGCTGAACAAAGTTGCCAATTGAAAACTGCCAGAAGCTGACGGCGATGAAAACAATGCCCGCATTCAGCATCACATTATCTGGCATATAAGATGGCCAGCTTGGCTGGGCGACTGCAAACAAGAGCGGCAAAAATGCAGCCAGAATCGAGCCAACGGTAGGAATGTAATTCAGAATAAAGATCAGAACGCATAACAACAAAGCATTGTGAACGCCCAGCGTTATCAGCGTGATATAGGTCAGTAGTGTGATGATGACGGAGATAACCGTTTGGGTCCAAAGATAGCCTTCAATTCCTTCAAGCATGTCTTCTGAAACCTGCCGAACCTGTTCCCGATTTTCCGGGTTTGGGAACAACGCATCCAGCTTTGCCGGCCAGGCGGAGGCTGCAAGGAAGAGAAAGCCGACATAGATCAGGACGATAATCAGGTTTTCACTGAGCGTGCTGGTTGCAGACGCGATCGAGCCCAGGAATTTCTGGCCGGGTTCGCCGAATATCAGAGACGACAGGGATGGCGCTTCTGGAAGACTGAGGGATTCATATCCCCATTTGATGAGCTCATCGATGCGGGTTTCATAGTCTTTCGCGCGTGAGGATATATTTTCAATACCCTGGCCGAGAAGTACGATCAGCAGGCCAAAACCGGCCAGAACGATGATAATACCAAGTATTCGGCTTGCCCAATCCGGTAAAAACTTCAGGGCACCGCCAATCTTTCGCGAAAAGCTTTCCATAACCAGCCACAAAAAGACGGCGATGGCGAAAGGCGCCAGTATGGAGCGACCGAGATAAAGTGCAGTTATGATCACGCCGGTGGCGATGATCCAAATGCCGGTTTTTATGCCACGCTGTTCCAATTCCACCCCCAAAACTAACGGGCGCGACGCTATCTGAAGGTTGGAGACAGTCAACTCTTCTCGTCACTTTGCATTCACCCCAAGGCTCGCTAAAGCTTGTCTGAATGCGGGAGGCTGACACATGTCTGATTCGATTTTCATTGGTGGTGGTGGAATTGAGCAAAATGAAGCTCAATTGCTTTTGCTGAATCGGGCGAACCGACATGGTCTGATTGCGGGCGCGACCGGTACGGGGAAGACCGTTACGCTTCAGATTCTGGCACAAGGCTTTTCAGATGCTGGCGTTCCGGTGTTTTGCGCTGATGTTAAAGGCGATTTGTCCGGTATCTCTCAGCCAGGTAGCGCCAATCATAAGCTCCATGAGAAACTGACAAGCCGCGCAGCGACCATTGGTTTGCAACCGTTTGAGTATGGCGCTGCGCCAACTGTGTTCTGGGACGTTTTTGGTGAGCAGGGCCATCCGGTTCGCACAACCATCTCAGAGATGGGGCCGGTGCTTCTGGCCCGCCTTTTCGAACTGAACGAGACACAGGAAGGCGTTCTGATGATCGCCTTTGAAGTAGCCGAAGATAATGACTTTCTGCTGCTCGACCTTAAAGATCTGCGCAAATTGCTCGTCTATGTCAGCGAAAACCGCAATGAGATCTCAAAAGAATACGGCAATGTCTCTCCGGCCAGTATTGGCGCGATCCAGCGTCGTTTGCTGGTGTTGGACCGTGAAGGCGCAGACCAGTTCTTTGGGGAACCAGCACTCGAACTAAACGATCTTCTGCGCACATCGCTTGATGGCCGCGGCATTGTCAATGTCATGGACGCAACCAAGCTGATCAACAGCCCGCGCCTGTATTGTACCTTCCTGCTATGGCTATTGTCTGAGCTGTTTGAACAGCTGCCCGAAATTGGCGACCCGGATAAGCCTAAGCTCGTCTTCTTTTTCGATGAAGCGCATTTATTGTTCGATAGTGCGCCAAAAGCGCTGCTCGATAAAATCGAACAGGTTGTGAAACTCATCCGCTCAAAAGGGGTGGGGGTCTTTTTCGTTACGCAAAATCCGCGCGATATTCCGGATTCTGTTCTGGCGCAGCTTGGAAACCGGATTCAACATGCTCTGCGGGCTTATACGCCAGCAGAGCGCAAGGCCGTAAAAGCCGCGGCACAAAGCTTCCGGGAAAACGACGCCTTTGAGTCTGAAGACGTTATCACAGACCTCGGCGTTGGTGAGGCATTGGTGTCGACGCTGGATAGAAAGGGCGTTCCAACCATTGTGGCGCGCACCCTTATCCGCCCACCATCGTCGCGTCTTGGTCCTGCGACAGATGTGGAACGCAAAGATGTGATGGCGAACAGCCCGGTTCAGGGCAAGTATGATGAATCTGTCGATCGGGAGTCGGCTTATGAGGTCCTTGAGAAAAAAGAAGAGGCTGCCGCCAAAGAAGCCGAACGTCTGGCGAAAGAAGAAGAGCGGGCTAAAGCTCGCGCTGAGAAAGAAAAAGCCAAGGCTAAACCGCGCAGGCGCCGCTCAACCCGACAGTCCGCCACAGAAGCCGCTGTAAAAACCGGACTTCGAACAGCCGCGCGGGAACTTACCCGGTATGTCCTGCGAGGCATACTGGGCGGACGCCGCCGGTAAGGCTTATTTCCGAAATGGTTTCAAAAGGTCGAGAAAGGCATCATGATCTGGGAGCACCGACCGGCTTTTCTTCAGGACTGGTGTCATGTCCGGCATGTCTGGCGCGGGCATTCTGGGTGCTGGATTCACCCAGTTCATGCCGTGAAGAATGAACTCGAAACTGTCCTGAGCGAAGAGTCGCTGCGCGCCACCGAAATCGAGCTGATTTGGAGATCGGTTTTTCCAGACTTCAATTTTATCCTTGAGATCATCTACGATCGCTTCCGGCGCGGTTGCTGCTCGCCAGAATTCGGTGTCGCGGCGGTTTGATATCACATAGTGCAGATTGATGAAGCTGAGGATTTCTTCGTAGAGATCATTGATCACCCGGTTGAAGTGATTGCGGGTTGCATCCGGCGTTACGCAATAATCGTCCAGCATGAGTCCGACAGCCTGCGCAGCCATTTCAATGAAATATAAGCCAGAGGATTCCAGTGGTTCCAGGAAGCCATCACTCAGTCCGATTGCGACACAGTTTTTAAACCAACTGACATCCCGTTTCGCACTCTCATACTTGATGTGACGGGCGGGGATATCTTTGCAGTGTGCCCCTTCAAAAGAGCGCAATGCTGCTTCAGCATCTGTTTCGGATAGAAACGCGCTGGAATAGACATAACCGGTGCCCCGGCGAGTTTGCAGGTTGATATCCCATTGCCAACCAAAGTCACGAGCGGTTGCTTTGGTATAGGGCAAGATCTTTGATGGTTTCCACACATCATAGGGAACTTGCATTGCGACAGCGCGATCGCATAGCAGGTACTTTCCGTAATTGCGGGCTTTTACACCAAGGGAATCACCTAACAGGAGTGATCTGAAACCGGTGCAATCTACATAAAGATCAGCTTTCAGAATATCGTTTTTGTCGGTCTCAAGTGTGTCGATGGAGCCATCTTCGGACAGGTGGACTTTTTTGATCTGACAATGCATGTGCTGAATGCCATTTTTTCGGCCGTGTTCGGCGAGCCTCAAGGCCAGTTTTATCGCATCTAAATGATAAGCGTATGGAAAATGGCCTTGATATTGCGGTGTTTTTGGATGCTTGGGTGACAGATTGTCATCTGAAAGGTTCGATAAGACAGAAAATGTCTTGTCGAACGGTTTTCCGTATTGTGCCGTCCAGAAATTAGCCGCGGCGTCAGTGTGTGGGCGAGGTCTGCGGTCAAATGGATGATCATATGTTTCGCCTATATTCCAGTCTGAGAACCGGATCAGGTTTTTAAAGGTTGCGTCTGCTGACAGGAGAACATCCTGTTCGCTCAGACCAATTGTTTGAAGGGTCCGACGAATGGTCGGTACAGTTGCTTCACCGACGCCAATTGTTGGTATGTCAGGTGACTCAACGACTGTCAGACTGATCGGTCGTCCCAAACGTTTAATGTAAGTATTGAGTAGATTCGCTGTAATCCACCCCGCACTTCCGCCGCCGACGACGATGACTGATTTCACCATTTGACTGGCCTCACACACACTTTGAAATCACGAAGAGATTTGTCATCTTTGACGGGAAGGTCAATTGTCAGACGGACGTGTGTCTTCGTCTTCACGGCGCAGCCTTCGCAGATTCTTCACCGCATTGATCTGCGCGCCGAACAGCAGACAGATTGAACAGGCGTAGAACCACAGCAAAACCGTGATGATGAAGCCCGGTGTGCCATACCATTCGCGGTTGGCGGGGTGCACATGATAATATGCGCTCATCGTTATGGTGACGATTGAGATCAGAGATGCGGCCAGAATAGACCCAATCCATCCATGAATACGGATTGTCTGATGCCCGATCAGGCTCGAGGCATAGGCGCCGTTCAGAATGGTGATCAAAATTCCAGTCATGAACAGCCAGATCAGCGGTATGGATAACCAGGCTGACCCGAGCGCGTCAGAGATATAATTGCTGATAAAGCTGACAAACCCCACCAGCGCAGAGGCGAAGAACACGAAAAACGTCGCTGGAATGATCAGAAGGAAAGAGCGGAAGATGATCTGGTGAATGCCAATTGCGTCTTCGGCTTTCGCAATATCTCGCAGGCTGAACAAAAAGGACCGGATCGCCCCTCCAGCTGACACAATGATCAGCACCACATGCATGACGATTGCGGTTAGGCCACCGGATATTTCCTGCTGCAGGCGGTAATCGACTTCCTGACGGATGAGATCTGCAAAATCTGGCGGCAGGAACATGGCAAACCGGTTTGCCCATAGCCGCGCTTCATCTGGCGTGCCGCTAATGGTCGAGATCCACACCAGAAGCGCAATAAACGGGAAGACAGACATGGCCGAGAACAAGGCCAGGCTGGCGGCCCGCGTCGTCAGATCGTTATTCTGTGCGGTGGAAATGAATTCCCCGACAAAACTCTCTGCAAATTTGTTTTTCAACTCATCAAACATGAGAGCCCTGTTCCTCACAGATCGTTCTGCCCCATATGTGGGACCGGTGTCTGACGGAAAGTCAAACATGAAGTGAGGTCAGATATGCTAACGATGGGTATGACGCCAGAAAAACGGTCATACTTTTGGTCATACCGGGTCTATCGGTTTGCTTTTGATTGATTGATTTTGCTTGAGAGGAGTTTGTATCCTCCGCTGCCCGGCAGACAGATGTCTTGCGTGACCATGCCGGGCGTTTCGCTGTTCAGCCAAAAACTGAGAGTCAGGTGCGTATCTGTGCCTGGCCGATAAGTGTCATTCAAGCGGCTTTTGTGGTGTTGATCCTTAAAGCCATTGCTGAATGCCTGCAAAAACAGGGAATGGTGTATTTCACATTCGGTAGAGTTCAGAGCACTTCGCGATATTCACCCAACGTTACCCCGCGACAAACCGGATTTCTCTACCTATATTGCCAGTGAAGAGTTCTCACGGGAGGTAAGAAACCATGAAAGATTATCTGAAGTTCTACATTAATGGTGAGTGGGTTGATCCGGTTGAGCCACGCACGCTTGAGGTCGAAAACCCGGCAACTGAAGAAAATTATGCTCGTATTTCAATGGGCTCCAAGGCGGACGTCGATAAGGCCGTTGCGGCTGCAAAAGAAGCGTTCAAAACCTTCTCTCAAACGTCTGTTGAATACCGCGCTGACCTGCTCGATAAAATCGTAGCTGCTTATCAGGCCCGTATGCCGGAAATCGCTGCAGCGATTACTGAAGAGATGGGCGCGCCAGCATGGCTGTCAAATGCGGCTCAGGCGACTGCGCCTCTGGCACACTTCACAACAACTGCCGCCGTTCTTCGTGGATACGAATTCGAAGAAATGAAGGGCAAAACCCTGATGCGCAAAGAAGCCATCGGTGTTTGTGGCTTCATCACGCCTTGGAACTGGCCGGCAAACCAGATCGCTTGTAAGGTTGCTCCAGCAATCGCAGCAGGCTGCACAATGGTTCTGAAGCCATCCGAGCTGGCGCCAATCGACGCGATGCTGATCGCTGAAATCATGGACGCGGCTGGCGTTCCTGCAGGTGTCTTCAACCTCGTCAATGGCGATGGTCCATCTGTTGGTCAGGCGATTTCTGAGCACCCTGACGTGGACATGGTGTCTTTCACCGGTTCAACACGCGCAGGCGTTCTTGTGTCTCAGGCGGCTGCCCCAACAGTGAAGCGCGTTGCGCTCGAGCTTGGCGGTAAGTCTCCAAACATCATCCTGGAAGATGCTGACATCCAAAAAGCTGTTGCTGGCGGCGTCATGAGCATGATGACCAACTCTGGTCAGTCTTGTAACGCACCATCCCGTATGTTGATCCCGCGCTCGAAGAAAGCGGAAGCTGAAGCCGTTGCGAAAGCAACTTGTGAAGCGGTTAAGGTTGGCATGGATCAGAAAGGCGCGATTGGCCCGATTTCCAACGGCAACCAGTTCAACAAGGTTCAGGACCTCATCCAGAAAGGTATCGACGAAGGCGCGACCTTGCTGGCAGGCGGTACAGGTCGTCCGGAAGGCTTCAACAAAGGCTATTTCACACGTCCGACAGTCTTTGCTGATGTGAACAACAACATGACGATTGCGCGCGAAGAAATCTTCGGGCCGGTTCTGGTCATGATCCCATACGAAACCGAAGAAGAAGCGATCGAAATCGCAAATGACACGCCATACGGTCTGTCATCTTACGTCTTTGGCGGAACGGTTGAGCACGCAACGGAAGTTGCGCGTCACATCCGTGCAGGCAACACGCACATTAACGGCGCAGGTCCAGACTTTGCAGCTCCATTTGGCGGCTATAAAATGTCAGGCAATGGCCGTGAATGGGGTGAGCATGGTTTCGAGGAATTCCTCGAAGTAAAAGCTGTTCTCGGCGCTGGCGCTTAAGTCAGCCCTAAGCCAGACAAAAAGAAGCCCGCATCCAACGATGCGGGCTTTTTCTTATTGATGAACCACATTCGGGCTTAGTGGCGTCGAGAGTCGTATGGATAGCGGTCTACGGCATCAGCATAACCGTCTTTATCCGCGTCTTTTTCATAAGCCTGGTCTTTCGCACCTGGCAGATCACAGTCTTCGGCGTCGTTGCAGCCTTTTGCTGCACCCGCTGCGCCGCCAAGGACAGCACCCGCCATGGCGCCATTCTTCGCATCACCGTCGCCGACATTGTTACCAATGATCGCGCCGGCGACTGCGCCAGCTACAGCGCCTGTTGCAGCGGAGCGCTCTGTATAACCAGATTGTGTGGCACAAGCGGCAAGACCAGTTGTGGCAAGCGCAAGGGCTGAAATCTTCACAAGGTTTTTCATATCGAATCCTCCGTTTCGCATTGGCGTATCGATGGTTTGAATATGCTGACCGGATTGGGCGGAAACCGATGAATAATGTGAAGATAGAGTGACCCTTTGTGACGATATAAGGGAATATATGTAAGTATTCGCTCACATAAACACGTATATCCAACTCGTGTTTTAAAGTGTTGCTTTGACAAGTTTACCGGGCTGATGTCCTATCCGTTCTGAGGAGAAGCGTATGAGCTGGGATGATTACTTCGCTGAAGAGCGCGAGCGCGATGAAAGCGGCGCGCGCGGTAAAAAACGTACCGTCACGGTAGGCTGGACACTTCGCACCAAAAAGGCAGATGTGATCTGGGGGCCACCAAAGTCATTCTCCAGACAAGACCCGAAACCGGCATCTTCCAAATCCGTTCAGGTTTGCCCTGCTGCGGTCGATTTTGACCGGCGACATTTTGTGATCCCGTGTCCGGTCGATCTGACCCTGTCGTTTGAACGCCAGCCCAATGGCCAGCTACAGCTTGTTGATAAGGACGGCGATAAGTCGGCCATTCGCCAGACAGGCCTGCGGGATATGCTGGTTCTGCACCCGCAAAACGAATGGCGCCATCCGGATCGTCCAATCCTGCAAATGATCGCGCCTTATGTATTTGTGTCTGATGATCCGTGCTTTGTGGTTCAGACGCCGCCTTATCTTCATTATTTCCCGACCCAGCGCCCGGGCCTGCAAATGGGTGGACGCTTTCCGGTTCATATCTGGCCGCGTCCATTGAGCTGGGGGTTTGAGTGGTACGACATTTCACAGCCACTGGTTCTGAAGCGTGGTGAGCCGTGGTTCTATGTGTCGTTTGAGACCGAAAACCCGGCCGCCCGTGTGCGACTGGTCGAGCAGGAACGTACCGAAGAGCTCGATAAATACATTTCCAGCGTTCTGGATGTCTCTAATTATGTGAATCAGACGTATTCGCTGTTTTCCGAGGCGCAGCGTATTCGCCCAGACAAATTGTTAAAGCCAAAGTGATTTTGAGCTTTTCTGATCGGACGTCATAATCCGCACAATTTAATGCGGCATACCTGATTATCGGTGACATGCTCTTTCACCCAGTAACGGAGAGGAGACTCCTATGAATTTCAAATCACTCCTGGTCAGCGCGGCCTTTTTGCCAATGATTGCGGCCTGCGCAACATCTACGCCTTATGTGCCGTCTGTTGATGGCCAGTATGGCTATACAGAAACACAGATCGAATCGAATCGCTGGCAGGTCAGCTTTAGCGGGAACACGCTGACGGACCTCAAAACCGTTCAGAACTATTTGCTGTATCGCTCAGCTGAGCTCGCGAGCGAAAATGGCTATGACTATTTCGTTGTGGTCGACCGCAAGGTTGACGAAGACAAGAAAGTTCAGTCGACCGGATTTGATTCCGGGCCATTCCACCCGGCATTTTCATATCGGTATTATCACCCGCGTTTTGGCTGGCGTATGTATTCCGACCCATTCTTCAATGATGTGACGCTGCGTGAAGTGAAGAAGTATGAAGCGGTCGCTGAGATCATCGCGAAGAAAGGCGACAAGCCTGAAAGTGATGCGAATGCCTATAACGCAAAAGACGTTCTGACGACATTAGCACCAAAAATCGTGCGCTCGGTCGAATAAGGTGACGACTCCGTCATTTTAGCAAAAGCTAAACACACGCTATTAACCCCTCCGGTCGTACTCACCGTCTGATTATTATACTGGCGGTGAGAATGCTGAATACGTTAGAGATTCTATTTCGAAACAATGGCGGCAATGTCGCCTTGTATTTTGCCATCGCTATTATTCCGATCATGGTTTTGCTGGGCGGAACGGTCGATCTGTCTCGCACAAACAATATCAAACAGGAATTACAGGCCGCATTGGACTCTGCTGTGCTTGCTGGCGCCAGTCAGGGGAAGAAAGCCTATAAGGATGAGGCGAAGCGCTATTTCGCACGCAATAGTGACCGGTTGAAATTCGCGTCCCCATCGGCAAAGTTCTCGATCGATACCTCTTCCAGCAAAGTCCTTTATAATGGACGGGCAACAGCCAAAGTACCGATGACATTTTCAGAATTTATCGGCCTGAAGTTTATGGAACTGGAAGTGTATTCGCAGGTCACGGCCGATAAGGAAGAGGCCAAGCTTGCTTGCATCTATCTGCTCGATAAGTGGAAGAATTATTCGCTTCGGGTGAATAGCGGCGCCGACATTGTCGCGAAAGATTGCGAAATGCATGTTCATTCGGGCTCGAAATGGGCGGCAAACTTTAACTCAGGCATGAATCTGGAATTCAACCGCATTTGTATTGCAGGCTCCGGCACGCTGGATAACCACCGCAATGTTCAAAATGTGGAGCTGGAATGCGCCGTTGATGCAGATCCGTATAAGGGTAAAATCAAAGAGCCGTCTTCTTTGAGCTGTGATTTTTCCAACCTCAATTACAATGGCGGCAATGTCACTCTGAAGCCTGGCGTGTATTGCGGTTGGGTGAACTTTAATTCTGGAACCAATGTCACGTTTGAACCGGGCCTCTACAGTATCAAAAATGGTGGCTGGAACGTGAATGGCGGCGATTGGGAAGGCGAGGGCGTAACCTTCTATTTTGCTGATCAGTCGAAAATTCAGTTCAACTCAGCGGTAAAAGCCGATCTGAAACCACCCAAATCCGGCGACTACAAAGACATTCTGATGTTTGAAAAAGAAGGTTTGTCGGAATCTGATTTCATTCTTGATGATTCCAGAGACTTTAACATTGAGGGCGTCCTGCATTTGCCGTCTCGCAATACGACCTATAATTCCGGTTCGACAGTCTATTCGCGCAAACTGACCATGATTTTCAACTCCCTGACCCTCAATCAGACGGAATGGAATCTGGAAGGCGTTGGCGGCAAAAGCGGCTCTGTTGCCAATATCCGCATCAGTCATTGACATCAGATGGTCATCGATAGCGTTTAACTTTTTAACAACGCTTGTCGAGGCAAAGGACGCGGTATGAATTTTACACGGTTGCTGATTGTGATCCCGCTCTATGTGATCATCGTTGAGGGGCTGTCACGAACCGGTATTTCCGCGTTCATTCTGTCGTATCAGCTTGATTGGAAAGCGCTTTGGGCCATTGAGCTTGGTGCGCTGGCTTTAGGTGGGTTTGGTGCGTGGTTTTATATGCGCCCGAGCGGATATCTGGAAACCAATCCCAGTATTGTTCATGCGTCCATCGCGCATTTATGTTTTGGTCTCGTCTTATCGTCGGCCTTTGGCATCTATGCGCTGATTTCCGGGCGGTATCCGTGGCTGCCGGGCCTGATCGTTGTGCCGCTCGCCTTCGGACTGTCAGAGTTGGCCTACTATATCATCATGCGGCTCTGGTATGATCGCAAACGTCGCCAGCAGGAATTTGATGACGATCTGAGATAAAAAAACCCGCCTGAAAAGGCGGGTTTTTCTTGGGGTTTATCAAGAACGCTTAGCGAGGCGCCATACGGATTGCACCGTCAAGACGTACGTCTTCACCGTTGAAATAGCCGTTCGTGATCATCTGCATAGCGAGGCTTGCATACTCTTCCGGATTACCTAGGCGAGCTGGGTTCGGAACAGATGCTGCGAGCGCTGCTTTTACAGGCTCTGGAGCCGCTGCGAGCAGAGGTGTGTTGAAGATACCTGGCAGGATTGTGTTTACGCGAATGAACTCTTTCGCGAGGTCACGCGCGATTGGCAGAGTCATGCCAACAACACCGCCTTTAGACGCTGAATAAGCAGCCTGACCCATCTGACCGTCTTCTGCAGCAACAGATGCAGTGTTGACGATTGCGCCACGCTCGCCGTCGATCGGGTCGAGTGACATCATGCCAGCAGCAGATTTTGCGATACAACGGAATGTGCCAACCAGGTTGATCTGAATGATCAGGTCGAACTTATCGAGTGGGAAGTGGCTGATTTCGCCAGTCTTCTTGTCACGAGATGCAGTTTTGATTGCGTTGCCTGTACCTGCGCAGTTTACGAGGATACGTTCCTGGCCAATAGCGGCGCGAACTTTTGCAAAACCAGCGTCGACATCTTCTTCAGATGTGACGTTGACTTTAGCGAATGCGCCACCAAGTTCTTTAGCCACAGCTTCGCCTTTTTCTTCGTTTAGATCGAAGATACCGACTTTAACACCCTGTGCTGCGAGAGCGCGAGCTGTTGCTTCACCGAGGCCTGAGGCGCCGCCTGTGATTACGGCGGAAATACTGGAATCAAGTTTCATGGGGCTTCTCCCTTTTCTGCTCCACGAACACACACATAAACGATCTGACGGGAGTGCCAATGTCTGACGCAGCGTCACTCGTGAAGATAGCTTCCGGCGAAGAGGAAGCGCTTCTTCCGATTACTGTAGAAAAGAATGAGCGAACCACGCGTGCGCGGTTCATTCCCAAGCTGTTAAAGCTGGTGGGGCGTATTCCGTTTGCAGATGATCTGGCGGCATCATGGTATTGCGCGCACGACCAGCAAACGCCACGCAAAGTGAAGGCCATTCTGTTTGCGGCGCTCGCTTATTTCGTCATTCCAACAGATTTATTGCCGGATGTGATTGCCGCGCTCGGCTTTACTGATGATGCCACGGTTCTTGCGACTGCACTTGGCATTGTTGGCTCACACATTACGCCGGAACACCGCCGTAAGGCGCGCCGGCTATTGCGTATGCCCGAGCCAGAGGCTGGAAACCCGGCCTAAAAGGCGGCTTCCGGCCTGGTCGGGCTTTCAACCAGCCCCCGATAGGCATGCCAGGTCGCAAGTCCGATCCATGGAAAGATGACGATCAGCCCCAGAAATGCAGTGACAATGCCAATAACGGTGAGGCCGGTGATCAGCACGGCCCAGATCAGCATTGCCCCCGGATTTTTCGCAACGACGCGAAAGCTTGTAATCGTCGCAGTGAAGACATTGGTGTGGCGTTCCGCCAGCATCGGGGCTGAAATCACGATCAGGCAGTACGCCAGAAAGGCAATGATCCCGCCAATAACAGTGCCTGTCATCACCATGTTATGACCTTCAGAATCAAACACCATGAAATGGATGAAGTCCTGAACGGTTTTGTGCACCTGATAGGTCGACAGCCCGTAAACAACCTGCGCCATGCGGGTCCAGAAGAAGTACAACATCAACAGCGCGAGGCCCAGATAGGCCAGGTCGAGGGTGGAATTGGTTTTCACGAACAGCATCTGGCGGAGTGTCGGGGTCTGGCCGCGTTCCAGCTGGAACCCGGCCTCATAAAGCCCCATCGCCATCATCGGCGCGATGAAGAGAAACCCGCCTGCGAGAACCATGATCCAGCTCGCCGCACCTGAAAACAAAAGTCCGAGCGCTAATCCGCCGCTGATCAGGGCCAGAATGACACCATAAGTGAGCGCCTGAGACGGGATTTTCCACAAATCAGCCCAGCCAAGCTTCAGCCAGTTTAACGGCTCCAGAATCTTTATCTCACGGACATCTGGCAAAAGTGCAGATTGTTTTTCTGTGTCAGACATTAAAACCTCCCCAGGTTACATACCCTTTATTGAAGTAGGGTATTTTAAGCCGGGAAAAGAATAAAGCCTGCTTATTTGATTACGCAGAGCTCTATCAAAGACTGCGCGCTTGCGGTTACCGCTTCTTCTGCAGAAATCGGCTCAATGCCGAGCACTGTTCTCATCTGTTCATTAGAAATATTTCGCATCTTTCCGAGCTCGGGAAGAATAGCTTTGAGCGGCGGGTTGAACGCCGCGAAGACGTGAACCGCCCAGCTTGGAATGGTTCCTGATGGAACTTTCCCGGATCGGTCTGGAAAATGCTTTCGGACAATTTCGGCAAGTTCTGTAAACCATAAAACACGATCTGCCAGCAGGAAGCGTTTTCCAATCGCCGCGTCAGAATTCATGGCGATGATATGGGCTCTTGCCACGTCCCGAACGTCGACAATTCCAAAACTCAGCTTTGGCAGAGCCGGTAAAGCGCCGCTCATCAACTGAGTCACAATCTGCAAGGAAGACGAGGTATCGGCGCTTAGCGCCGGGCCGAGAACCGCTGCCGGATTGATGGTTGTAAGCTGAATTCCGCTGCCTTCCGGGCTGTTTACAAAATCCCAGGCGGCGCGCTCAGCAATGGTTTTGGACCGCGTATAGGCGGTGTTGTCTTTCATATTGTCTGAATTGGACCAGTGTTCCTCTGTCAGCGGGTCTGGGCGCGCATCGCCCCAGCCATAGGCAATGGCGGCCATTGAGGACGTCATCACGACGCGCGACACGCCTTCATTCTTTGCGGCCCGAAGCACGCGCAGCGCACCGTCGCGGGCGGGAATGATCAGATCGTCATGGTTTTTCGGAAGCACTTCTGGAAACGGTGAGGCGATATGCAGGATTTTGTCACAACCGGAAACCGCTGCGGCCCAGCCTTTATCGGCGGACAAGTTGGCTTCCACCAATTCCAGCATATCGGCCATTGGCGTGTGGACGCGCAAGGTATCACGAACAGCATCCGCCTTGTTCAGAGATCGTACTGTTCCGCGGACCCGATACCCCGCTTCAAGCAGGTCCAGAATGGTTTGCATTGCAATGAATCCGGTCGCACCGGTTACCAGAATATGCTCGTCCATTAACACTTTCTCCTTTGACGGATGGGTCAGGGCCACAGGATCTTTACTTATGGCACGTATTCTGCACGACGAAAAATTGAATGTCTGGCACGACCAGAACATTCCAGGGGGATGACGTAAAAATGCAGGTTATGGCGCGTAAAACTGAGATTCTGGACGTTGCCGAGATGGTTTTGTCTCGATTTGGTCCTCGTCGAACGACAATGGAAGACATCGCCGACGAGCTCAGCATCTCCAGACCTGCCATTTATCAGTATTTTTCCAGCAAGCGTGATCTTTTAAAAGATGTGGCGATCAACATCCATCAGAAGTCCATGGACCGTATCACTGCGGAGCTGGAACTTGGTGGATCGCTTGAGGAACAGATCATTCGTGCGCTAAATGCTCGGGACGGATTCTTTCTGACCGATGATGTGAAATTCGGTACTCAGCCCTGGTATCTCGACGTCCGAAACCGCGACATTGCAGAGATTGTGCAATCCTCTGCGCATGTCTTTGAATCGCGTATTCGTCGTCACCTGAAGAAGAATGACTATCCGGAACAGGATGTTGAGGCGATGGCTAGCCTGTTGGTCGCAAGCTCTACCGGCCTGCGGATGACGGTGAAGGACATGTCGAAATTCGAAGCATTGTTAAGTGCTTCTGTGCGCCAGCTGCTCGGTCACAGAGTTTACGGCCCTTTGGACGCGCGTGTCTCTCTATAGGTGATGTAAAGCGTCGATAAGACGATGATGAACGCCCCAATCCAGACGAGTGGCCCCGGAAACTCCTGAAATATCAACCAGTCAATGACGGCCGTCATCGGCAGTCGCACATAATCAATGGTCGACAGGAAAGAGGCATCGCCTCTGCTCATGCCGTTAATATAGCAGGTTTGCGCCAGAACCCCGGCCAGCGCCATACAACAGATAAGCCCGACATCGGCCAGATTGTGCGGCATTTCCCATTGAACGATCGCAATCGGTAGTGTGAAAACGGCCGACAACAGATTGGCATAGGTCAACAACACCAGGGGCGTGTGGTCGCGCGACAGCGTTTTGACGAGAATGATCGCGCCGCCGAAACACAGTGCAGATCCAATGGCAAGCAAGCTGCCAAAATCGAGCCCAGCATCTGGTCGAACCATGACGATCACGCCGACAAATCCTATGCCAGTTGCGATCCAGCGGCGCGGCCCGACCGTTTCTTTCAGCAGAAACGCGGCCAGCACGACGATGAAAAGAGACCTTGAAAACGAAATGGCATTAAACTGTGAGATCGGAATGCCGAACTCTTTGGAAATCGCATAAAAACTCAACAAAAACCCGGCTGTACCAAACAGGCTGCGGGTCAGAACCAGTCCCGGTCTTTTTGTTTTGAAATTTGACAAAGGGCTGCGAAGCACAAAGGGTAAAATCCAGATAAGTGAGATCGCTGATCGATAGAATGCCAGAAGTCCCGGTTCGTAATTCCCACTGAGGAACTTTCCCAGTGCGATATGAGCGGTAAACAGAACGGCCGACATCAGCATCCAGATTGCTGCGCCAAGTTGATCAGGCGGGGCTTTTTTCAAAGGGGGAGTTGTATTTTCCATGACTGATTTCACTCCCTCGGAAATCGATTTTATCGATCAGCTCTGGCGTCAGTGTCCGACTGATCATGTCTGGACGGGTTGGGCAAGACCCGGGGATCGGACCGATGAGGTTTGGATTTTTCGAAAGCGGGCCAATTGGCGTCGGTTTACGCTGATCAAAACCGATACGTCATTCCGGTTATATGACGAGAAACGCCGGATTCTCGTGCGTGCTGCATCACTGAATACACTGATGGATCGGGTTGATGCTCTTCCGGGACTGAATGATCCGCTGCCGCTTGACTAGCAGGCAATAAAAAAGGGCGCCGAAGCGCCCTTTTCTCATTTCATCGTCAGGTGAGGTTAGCGTGCACACACACAACCTGCGCCAACATTCAGGACAACCGTGTCGGCACGGATTGTTTCGAACTGAACCGGACGCTCAACCTGCTCAACCAGACCTTCATAGCGAACATACTCGACTGGCTGGATGCGAGTTGTAACAACTGGCTGGATCACATTGTGCTGAGTAACAGCCTGGAAGTAGCTCTCACGGTAGTCTTCGACGCGTTTCTCAGAAACCTGCTCGATAACGTTCACAACTGGTTCAACTGGTTGAACCGGAATGACGCGGACTGGCAGGCGCTCGGTGCGGTACTGAACAGCTGCTTCGACAGTTTCTTTACGTGGACGGATAACTTCGCGCTGAATTGGTTCAATCGTAGTGATGTGAACTGGCTGCGTGATGTTTTTCGTTACGCGGTCAACATAGACGTCTGAAACTTCGAGAACTGTCTTGTCGACATATTTACGGATGACGTTTTCCTGGATTTCAGGACGTGGACCATACTCAACTTTACCCGGCAGAACTTCTTGCTTGTACTGGGTTTCAGCAGTGATCTGCTTTGTTTGTGGCTGAAGAATCTGACGCTCGATCGGCTGAACGATTGTGCGCTCGATTGGCTGATAAACGTTACGCTTTGTGACGATATCAATTGGCTTTTCAGACAGGTCCTGCTTCTCAACGACAGAAACCTGCTCAGTTGTGTAGACATTCACTTGCGGTGTTGGTGCCGGAATGACTTTCACAGGAGCTTTGCGTGTTTCGTAACGTGTATCCAGAGTGTCTTCGACGATGACCGGACGGTCGATGCGGCGCTGAACTGGGATAATAGTTGTACGAACAACCGGCTGAACGATGTCACGCTTCGCGATAACTTTCTCAACGCGGTCAGTGCGCTCAACTTTATCGACGACTTGTTCCTGAACGATGATGTTCTCGTTGATCTTTGGAACAGCGTCTTTGTTGACGATTGGCTGCAGAACAACCTGTTCTTTCTTAACAGGGTTCACAATCTCTTCTGTCTGAGGATTGAGGACTTCCCGGACAATTGGCTGAACCTTGGTGATCTGAACAGGCTGGATGATTTCGCGCTCTGTAACTTTATCGACAGGGATCTGAGTTTCCTCGACCTTTTTCGACTCGGTTACGACTTCGTTGACGTTCTCACAGCACAGTTCAGACGCAATCGCTGTGTTGCTAGCTGCACCGATGTATTTCACGTCGACATCGCCGGCGTTAAGTTTCGCAGCGTTGCCTGACCGAGCGAGCAAGTCGCGGATTTCTTTGTCAGTCAGTACGCGCGCTTCGCCTGTACCATAGTCGACGCCGCCTTTGCCGCCATCATTACCAGCCCAGGCTGGAATCGCGGTCATGGCCAGCATGCCTGCGATTACGAGACCTTTTGCAATCTTCATATTCATACCCCTTTGACCCTCACAGGCCTTGCCATCACTAAATTAGTACCAGCTGTGCCAGTTTGGCTCAGTCGTACCTGGACATGCAGGACTTATGCCCCTTTTGCACATTTCTACGACAAGGAAGTGTCGAAGAAAAAACCTTTCCCTCTTTAAGAGAGTCTTGTGCGCAGTTACCCCCAATGCCGATAGTTCTTGAAAGAAGACTTCGGCCTGATTACGCCTACACTGCGGTATAGTCTGAAGAAAGAGAGATGTTCACTTTACGAGTTCAGCAGTGAGCCGAGAACGAACTTCTGACCAATCCTGCTTCAATATTGAATAAATGGCTGTCGTTCGTCTGGAACCATCCATCATGCGTTCATAAGAGCGCAATTCACCTTCTTTTATGGCCCCGATCTTGTCGTAAGCCGCGGCTGTACGCCCGTGTTTACTGTCACATCGCAGCTCAAGCCGCAGAATGCCCTGATCAAAGATGTGATCGAGCAGCGCTAATAATGTGGCGGGGAAGGTCTGAGTCCCTTGTGCTTTTTTGCGAATCCAGAACTGCCCAACTTCTGCGCGTCTGTGTGGACGGGACATATTTTCCAGCGCCACCGTGCCAAGAACCATGCCAGTTTCGGGGTGCAAGATACAAAAACACTGGAAAACTTCCGGGTCCTCATCTGAAATGAAACGATCCACAATGTCTTCCAGCGCGCTATTGGCTGACTGACGTGGCATATAAGTCCAGATGGCATCGATGATGCCGGCCTTATTCAGACCCTCAATATGGTCCCGGCTGAGCGGTTCTAACCGAACCCAGCGATTTTCCAGAATGTCTGATGGCGTCATCAATCGTCCCCTGACTGGTAAAACTTGTCAGTCGAACGGATCTGATAGTCCAGAATGTGTTAGAAGAAAATCGGCCGGTCAGCTGCTTAGAGGGGAATGGAGGCTGACCGGCCATTTTATCTGGCAGTATGAGAAGGGAAGGAACTGCCAGATAGACTGTGTGACTGGTTTGGGCTGTCGCCGCTTAAGCGGTTTCGAGCTCTTCTGTCGCCGCAGGTGTGCGGATGAGATAGTCGAACGCAGAGAGAGCGGCTTTTGAGCCTTCGCCCATCGCGATGACGATCTGTTTATAAGGTGTGGTCGTGCAGTCGCCCGCCGCCAGAACACCCGGAACAGAGGTTTCGCCTTTGGCATTGATCTCGATTTCACCGCGATCTGACAGGGCAACGCTGCCCTTCAGCCATTCAGTGTTTGGGACCAGACCGATCTGAACAAAGATGCCTTCCAGATCGAGTTGGTGATCCTGTCCGGTTTCACGGTCTTTATACTTCAGGCCGCTGACTTTGTTCCCATCGCCGAGAACTTCAGTGGTCTGCGCGTTCAGAACCACGTGAACATTCGGCAGGCTGTACAGCTTTTTCTGAAGAACCGCGTCGGCACGCATTTCTGGCATGAACTCGAACAGAGTGACTTCAGACACGATGCCGGCAAGGTCGATTGCAGCCTCAACACCAGAGTTACCGCCGCCAATCACCGCAACGCGTTTGCCTTTGAACAATGGGCCGTCACAGTGCGGGCAGTAAGCAACGCCTTTATTGCGGTACTCATCTTCCCCTGGAACGCCCATTTGGCGCCAGCGTGCACCTGTCGACAGAATAACAGAGCGAGATTGAAGGGTCGCACCGTTTTCAAGTTCGACACCGATCAGACCGCCCGGAGTTTTTGCAGGGATCAGCTTGGTCGCTTTCTGAAGGTTCATCACGTCGACTTCATACTCTTTCACATGCTGTTCCAGAGCGGTGGCCAGTTTCGGGCCCTCTGTATGTGGCACAGAGATAAAGTTCTCAATCGCCATTGTGTCGAGTACCTGACCGCCAAAGCGTTCTGCCGCAACACCGGTTCTGATGCCTTTACGCGCGGCATAGATCGCTGAGGCTGCGCCCGCCGGACCACCGCCAACGACCAGCACGTCGAATGCGCCTTTGTCATTGATCTTTGCAGCTTCACGCGCCTGTGCGCCGGTGTCGATTTTGGCGAGCACTTCTTCCAGACCCATACGGCCAGATGCAAAAGTTTCGCCATTCAGCAGTACCGTTGGCACGGCCATGACTTTGCGGCTCTCGACTTCATCCTTGAACAAAGCGCCATCAATCGAGGTGTGGCTGACTTTTGGATTAAGAATGGCAAGCAGGTTCAGGGCCTGAACGACGTCCGGGCAGTTCTGACAAGACAAAGAGAAATAGGTTTCAAATTTCATCTCCTTGTCGAAGACGAGTGATTTGGCCTGATCAATCACGTCCTGATCAACGCGCGGCGGGTGACCGCCAACCTGAAGCAGGGCAAGAACGAGCGACGTGAACTCATGGCCCATTGGCAGACCAGCAAACGACACGCTGACCATTGGGTCATCGACACGGATAATGTCGAATGACGGTACGCGTTTGCCGTCTGACGTGCCAACATTGTTCACAGTGACTTTGTCAGAGGCTTCTTTGATGTCGTTCAAAAGGGAGAGAAGCTCTTTTGACTTTGGCGAATCGTCAACATGAGCCACCAGCTTGATGTTCATGCGCAGGTTTTCGAGATACGTCTTCAGTTGCGTTTTCATACCAGCGTCGAGCATGTTCAACCTCCATTGATCGAATACGGACCGCGCGTGTATCGCGCGAAAATTATGTGGCCATTTGCTAGAGATACGGTTCGGGTCCGGAACCACATGTCAGGAAAATGGCGGCTGGTGCGGGGCCCCGCACCAGCGCCGTGAAAGGGGTGGCTTAGATTTTGCCAACCAGGTCGAGAGACGGAGCGAGCGTTGTTTCGCCTTCTTCCCATTTCGCCGGGCAAACTTCGCCCGGGTTCGCACGAACATACTGAGCCGCTTTTGTTTTGCGGAGGAGTTCAGTTGCGTTACGGCCAACACCTTCAGACGTGATTTCCATGAACTGGATGACGCCATCCGGATCGACGAGGAATGTTGCGCGGTCAGCAAGGCCAACGCCTGGACGCATGACGTCGAAATTGTTGGTGATCGTGCCAGACTGGTCGCCAAGCATGTAGTAATCGATTTTGCCGATTGCTGGCGATGTGTCGTGCCAGGCTTTGTGAGAGAAGTGAGTGTCTGTAGACACAGAGTAGATCTCTACGCCGAGCTTCTGGAAGTCTGGGTACAGGTTTGCGAGGTCTTCCAGCTCAGTTGGGCAAACGAATGTGAAGTCAGCCGGGTAGAAGAAGAAGATCGCCCATTTGCCTTTTACGTCAGCGTCAGAAACCTGAACGAATTCGCCGCTTTTGTACGCAGTTGCGGTAAATGGTTTAATTTCAGTATTGATAAGTGCCATAGAAATTCCCCTTTCTTGGATGGACACGACCTATATCGGGGAGGTTGGGTCGAAAAACAAATTTATATTTTTTATAGTTGCAATAAAATTGCCCTATGAAGAATTTTTCATGGAAGTAATCTTTTAACTGATTGTTTTTGTTGTCCTTTAAGATACTTGCGACGGACCGTCTCACCAATGGGTTCCAATAAATCTGATGCGCTGCGGCATTCGGCCCGGCTTGCGCCGCAGTCTGCGCCAACGCACATTGCAATTCAGACCCGCTCAGCGACAGGCATTTATATATGAACCTTCCATCCATCAGGCAGTTACAGTTCTTGGATGCCCTCGCCAGAGAACGATCGTTTTCACGCGCTGCTGAGGCGATGTTTGTGACCCAGCCCACCCTGTCGACGGCCATCCGAGAACTGGAGGCCTTGCTAGACGTTCAGCTGGTTGAACGCGAGGCGCGCGGCGCAACGCTGACACCAGTCGGGGCAGAGATTGTCTCACGGGCACGCGTGGTTCTCTCCGATGTGGAAGATCTGGTTCTCACCGCCAAAGGCGCGAGCGAGCCTTTGCATGGTAGTTTCCGCCTGGGCGCTATTCCGACCATTGCGCCCTTCATGCTGCCGCGGATCATGAAACAGCTGAAAACAACCTATCCGAACCTCAGCCTGTTTCTCCGCGAAGATCAGACCGCGCGATTGCTGGATGATTTGCGCGCCCGCCGACTGGATGCGGCTCTGATCGCTCTGCCGTATGAGGCGACCGGCATTGAGGCGGTTTCTGTCTTTGAAGACGAGTTTTTGTTGGCAACGCCAAAGGGTCATCCTTTAAGCAAAGAGGGCGCATTGCAGCCAGAAGATCTCGCGCCGCATGATGTTCTGCTTTTAGAAGACGGTCACTGTCTGCGCGATCATGCTCTGTCTGTTTGTAAACTGCCGAGCGTTCGAGATGGTGGCGAGGTCAGCGCGACCAGCCTGCACACACTGGTTCAGATGGTTGCGGGTGGGCTGGGCGTCTCTCTCATTCCTCGCATCGCTGTTGATGCGGGTATTGGAAATGGCCTTGATATTGATATCCGCCCATTCTCTCCGCCGGCGATTGGCCGGTCCATCGGGGTCGCATGGCGTAGCGGTTCGTCTCGTGAGGATGATGCAAGGCTGGTTGCGGGTGAATTGAAGAAAATATTCGTAAATTCAAACGACTGATCAGGCATAGAGAGGAGTTCTCTCGATTCTGGCTGATCACTTTTTATTGAAAAGCGATAATTTTTTTGGCTGTGTCCATTGTAGTTTGCAATCTGGTTTGTACCTAACAGATCAATGCAAACGGAACACAGAGAGAAAATACGTGCTTAGAATTCTGGTCGTGATCGGCTCAACCTTCATCGCTGCGCTCGCCTGGGTGGCGTTTACATTTTTAGGGGCCAGTGAAGGTTGGGGACGCAACGCTATTACAAACTCTGACACGTCGGACGCCTTTATTGGTGCTGTTTCGAAGAAAGTGGAAGAGACCCATACCGGCAATTTCGGGCTGATCCTGATCGAAAACGGAAACGCCTCAGACAGCTATTTTTCATCTGACGGACAGGCCATTGACGAAAACTCTGTGTTTCAGGTCGCCTCGCTCAGCAAATGGCTCACCGCCTGGGGTGTGATGGCGCTGGTTGAAGACGGTCAGTTAGACCTTGATGCGCCGGTCTCAGATTATCTGAAGCGCTGGCAATTGCCCGCGTCTGAGTTTGACACTCAGGGCGTCACGATCAGACGGCTTCTCAGCCATACATCAGGCCTTGGTGACGGGCTCGGTTATAATGGATTCGATACGGCAGCTGACAGGCAGAGCTTGGCTGAGTCACTGGCAAAAGCCACCGACGCATCTCCCGGTAAATCCGGCCGTGTCGCCCTGAGCGCTGAGCCGGGATCTGGATGGAAGTATTCTGGTGGCGGCTACACACTTCTTCAGATGATCATTGAAGATGTTACCGGCCAGTCCTTTGCCGATTTCATGACTGAGCGCGTATTTCAGCCGCTTGGCATGACCCGGACGAGTTTCGACCATGAAACGGCGATCGGATTTGGATTGGCAGAGAACTATACTCTGACTGGCGAGACGGAAGCCTTTAGATGGTATACGGCGCTTGCGCCGACCGCGCTGTTCTCAACGCCGGCAGATATTGCGCGATTCTTACAGGCACAAAGCCCTGCAGCTGCTCCGGTTGTTCTGTCGAAAACAGCACAGTCTGACATGCGTAAACCTCATGCGTCGCAGCTGGGCGCTGATATTTGGGGGCTTGGCGTTATGCTGCTCGCACCGGATGGGGCTGGCGGATACATCATCGGTCATGACGGAAATAACGAGCCAGCCATTAATACGGCTGCACGGCTAAACCCCCTGACAGGTGACGGAATCGTCGTTTTCGAAACCGGTAGCGAGCTGTTGGCAACTCAAATTGCGAGCGAGTGGGTGTTCTGGAACACCGGGAAGGTCGACAATCTTCTCTTCGTCATGGAGCTAGGCGACACTCTGGCCCGCATGCTGATCGGCGTTGGCGCGATCCTCATTCTCGGGATCATCCTTCTCTGGCGGCCATGGCACCGCAAATCTGCCAAGGCCTGAATGTTCAACCGTTTTGGCGGAGGCGTTTAACGAGAGATGGCAATCTTAGTGCCAACCAGAAAGCGGCGACCCAGTTTCCAAATACGAACAACAATAGGATGACCGGGAGGGCGATGCGAAGCGGTTCAAAGATCACCACAATGACCGCGAGCACCAGAAACCCGAGATAGAGATCAATCAGGCTGATCTTGCCCCAGGCAAATGCCGACATGGTTTGAAATTCTTGCGCGAAGTTGCCAGTTAGACCGGCCCAGACACAGGCGCCGATAAAGGCCAGACCGCAGAGGAACAGAGCTGCGCGTAAAATTGTCATTTCTGTTCCTCCACAGGATGTTCTGAACTTTATCTATCTCGTTGCTTTGTGACGGAAAGTCTCTTCGTCGAGTTCGCCCTGCCATTTGGCAACAGCGGTTGCGACTGCCGCATCGCCAGAGACGTTCGTCACTGTGCGCATCATGTCGAGCAGACGGTCAAACGGGAAGATCATGGCGATCACGACGAGCGACTGCTCGGCTGTAATGCCGATGGACGCCAGAACCGCAGACGCGAGCAGCAGGCTCGCGCTTGGAATGGCGGCCGTTCCGATGGATGCCAGTGTCGCGCCAAGTGCCACAGAGATATACATGGCCGGGGTCATGGCGATGCCCAGTGCCTGCGCCGCGAAAAGCGCGATCAGGCCGAGATAGATGGCCGTGCCATCCATGTTGATGGTTGCACCAACCGGAAGAACCGATGCAGCAACAGACTTCTTCACGCCAAGGTTTTCCGACACGTTTTCAATGGTGACGGGCAGTGTGCCTGCGCTGGAGGCTGTCGAAAACGCAACGGCCTGCGCATCGCGAATACCGTCGAAGAAGCGCATGATAGGCAGTCGGTTAATACCCTTCACAATGACAAGGCCATAGATGACCACAATGTGGATGATGCACGCGAGATAAAGTGCAATCGTCATCAGGCCGAGATTGAAGAGAATATCGATCCCTTTGGTCGCCATAACCCAGCTCATCAGGAAGAACACACCGAATGGGGCAAGTTCCATGACGAGAATGGTGACTTTCATCATGACGCTGGCAGCAGATTCGATGGCAGCACGGATTGGCGCACCTTCATCCTTGGCCATCAGACAGCCGACGCCGAACATAATCGCAAAGAAAATAATGCCGAGCACGTCCTGACGCGCAAGGGCTTCGGCCGGGTTTGTCGGAATGATGGCAAGCAGCTTATCAGCGATCGATGCATCGGCTGCGGCTGCACCGGAAATCTTGGCACCGACAGTTGATTGTGCGCTGGCATCAGCAACAATTTCAATACCTGCGCCCGGTTGCAGAATGCTGCCAATAATCAGGCCGATGCAGACGGCGACCAGCGTGGTCCCAATATACAAACCAAAGGCTGACAAGCCGAGCGTGCCAAGCTTTTTCGGGTCGCCCATTGCGGTGACACCTGCGACCAGAGTTGTGAAGATCAATGGCACGACCAGCATTTTGATCAGGCGAACAAAGGCGTCGCCAAATGGCTTTAGCCAGGTATCTGCAAACGGTACGCTGGTTTCGGCGCCCAACCCATAGCGCAGGGCGAGCCCCACAATCAGGCCCAGTATCAAACCGCCAATTACTCGCTTCCAGAGCGTTATTTTTGTCCAGGCCTTCATCTCAGCTTCCCCTGATTACCAAACAGATGGAGCCTAGAGTGTGTTTCGCGGAAAGCAACCGAACACGGTTTTTGGCCATTGAAGATTTTTTCAATGATTAATATTTGGATTTCCTATTTGAGAATTGTTCGCAAATATGATGTAATTTCATTTTTAAAGCGAGAGATCCGATGAAAACCGCCACTTATGGATTAATGCACTTAACCGTTGCTGTGATCGTCGCCTATGCGCTGACGCGCGATCTCAAAGCTGCGCTCGCAATAGGCATGATCGAGCCGTGTATTCAGACCTTTGCTTATGCGTTCCACGAGCGTCTGTGGCAGAAATTTCGGGTGCGCCGCGCTCAGTCGTCTGCGCCGGAGGGCATGATTGCCATTCAATAACTTTTATCTGGCTGCGCCCTGTGGTGTTCTCTTTTGAAAAAGGGAGGACACAATGACCATCAGAACACTGGCTTTCGCTATGGCCGCCACATTCCCGGTATTGATCGCCGGGTGCAATCCGTCATCTAACGCAGCGCCAAAGCCCCATCAGACCGACAAGCCGCGCGAGCTGAAACAAATCTGGCAGGCGACCGGTTTCAGCGCGCCAGAAGGTGCCGCTCGTGATGACCAATACCTTTATATTTCGAATGTTGTTGGTGAGGGTGCCGGAAAAGATGGCGAAGGCTGGATCTCCCGGCTCTCTCACTCCGGTGAAGTTCTGGATCTGAAATGGGTGGACGGCTTGAACGCCCCAAAGGGCATGGCGATCCATGATGGCCATTTATACGTCGCCGATATTGATGTTGTGCGGGTTGTCGAACTCGCGACTGGCACTGTCACGGCTACGCTGACCATTGAGAACGGCAAGTTTCTGAATGATGTAACCGTCTGGAAAAATGCTGTTTTTGTTGCAGATTCTGCCCGCCAGACCATTCTACGGATCGAAAACAACGAAACATCTGTATTTCTGACAGACCCGGCGCTTGGCGGCGTGAACGGCTTGCTCGGGAATGGCGATCATTTGCTGTCGTCCACCATGACCAGCGGCAGCCTTCTTAAAATTTCCGCCGAAGGGGCGATCACAGAGATTGCGACAGGTATTCCAAATGCCGATGGGATCGGGCTCGTTGAGGGCGGTTATCTCGTCTCCTCCTGGCCGGGACAGGTGTTCTTTGTCTCGAACTCCGGCGAAGTGAGTGAGATTCTGAATACAAAAGAGGCTGGCATTCTGCAGAACGATCTGACGGTTTTTGATCAGTCGCTTG
Source organism: uncultured Ponticaulis sp. (assembly GCA_963678615.1). Classification (GTDB taxonomy): domain Bacteria; phylum Pseudomonadota; class Alphaproteobacteria; order Caulobacterales; family Hyphomonadaceae; genus Ponticaulis. Next base: position 3,036,097 of record OY782947.1, on the reverse strand, counting down.
TCATTGTCCCGAACTGGACGCCGGGTACGGTTACGGCCTGGTCTTATGAATAGTCGTTTTTGCTGAAACGGGAAAACAGGCCTGGCGATGGTGCCAGGGCCTGTTCCCACAGAGCGAGGTTGCCGGGCGTTCGGGCTAGAGGGCGCCCGGCAGACAGTCTTATAAAGATTCAACGCGGCTTATGTGTCCCCCGCCGCGTTGAACCAGTGCGTCCCTGACTGTCAGTTCCCACCCTTGCGCTGTTTCACGTCTTTTTCGTCTGCGAGTTTGCGATCTGTGTCGTCAAACTCGACATCATCTGCCTTTTCCTGAGCGTAGGCCCGGTTTTTCTTCGCCAGATTTTCCATCGTCACGCCCAGCTTGTCTTTATGGACGGCCATTTGTTTTGAGGACTGCACGCCAACCGCGTCAGCATCTGCAAAGTTCCCGAATTCTGCGCCCAGAAAGACAACCTCCCAGCCTTTTTTCTCTGCTCGATCCAGCGCCGCTTTGGCGGTGGATTTGTTAAATTCCTTGCTCGCATTCTCGCGGCCATCCGTCATGATCACGATGACGGCTTTTTCCGGCGCGTCAGCATCTGCGACAGCGATGATCCGGCCAATTGCATCAAATAATGGGGTCATGCCGCGTGGCGAGACTTCTTTGGCGTCGACGTCTTTCCAGTCAGTGCCGCTGACATTTTTACGCAATACGTCGAACTGAAATCCTTGTTGGGCGTCAAACACGGCCAGAGTAATGTTGTTGTCGACATCCGGACCGTCATCTGGTGTGACGACGCTCTTTACATAGGCGTTTACCGAGCCAAGCGCTTCGTCCCAGATTGAGTTCATTGACCCGGTTCGATCCAGCAGAATATATGAGTTCAACTCAACGGTTTCTGCTTTAGGTTTGGCGGTGGCACAGCCCGTAACAGCGAACGCCGCTATTGCCATGCCAATCAGTCCTTTCACGTTCATGAGTCATCTCCTCTAGCTCTGTAAGTGATTATTTACTTACAATAAGGGGAAAATATGGCCGATTGAGGCCTCATTTTGGGCATTTTGCTTGTCTCTTTCGGGCGGATGGATAAGGTGCGCGCCACGTTTCCAAGAGGACAGCCATGCCTGAAGCACCAGAAATCGCCCCAACCCTGCCTTCCCGCCCGACGCCAAAGAAAGTCGTTCTGGCTTATTCCGGGGGGCTTGATACGTCTATTATCCTGAAATGGTTGCAGACAGAGTTTGGCTGTGAGGTTGTGACCTTTACGGCTGACCTTGGTCAGGGCGAAGAACTGGGCCCTGCGAAAGAGAAAGCTCTTATGCTCGGCATCAAGGAAGAGAACATCTATATCGACGATCTGCGCGAAGAATTTGTTCGCGATTTCGTCTTCCCGATGTTCCGCGCCAACTCTGTCTATGAAGGCACATACCTTCTCGGGACTTCGATTGCGCGTCCGCTGATCACAAAACGCCTCATTGAGATTGCACGCGAAACCGGCGCTGATGCGATTGCACATGGCGCGACCGGTAAAGGCAATGATCAGGTTCGCTTCGAACTCTCGGCCTATGCCCTGAACCCGAATATTCGCGTCATTGCACCATGGCGGGAATGGAGCTTCAAATCTCGCGAAGCGCTGCTCGAATTTGCGGAACAGCACCAGATCCCGATTGCGAAAGACAAGCGCGGGGAAGCACCGTTCTCAGTCGACGCCAACCTTCTGCACTCATCTTCTGAGGGTAAGGTTCTGGAAGACCCATGGCAGACAGCGCCTGAATATGTCTATCAGCGGACCATCAGTCCGATGGATGCGCCAGATGAAGTCACTGAAATCACCATTGGCTTTGAAAAAGGCGACCCGGTCAGCCTGAACGGCGAGGCGCTTTCGCCTGCTGACATGCTGACCGCGCTGAACAAGCTGGGTCATGACAATGGTATTGGCCGGATCGATCTGGTTGAAAACCGGTTTGTCGGCATGAAATCCCGCGGCGTTTATGAAACTCCGGGCGGAACAATTCTGCTGACAGCGCACCGCGCTATGGAAAGCATCACGCTGGACCGCGATGCGGGCCATTTCAAAGATGAACTCATGCCGCGCTATGCCAAACTCATTTATAACGGCTTCTGGTTCTCTCCAGACCGCGAAATGATGCAGGCCGCCATTGATAAGAGCCAGGAAAAAGTCACAGGCGATGTTCGTCTGAAACTTTACAAAGGCAATGTGATGGTTGCGGGCCGCCAGTCACCATACTCACTGTATAGCGATCAGCTGGTGACGTTCGAGGACGACCGCGGCGCATACGATCAGAAAGACGCTGAAGGCTTCATCCGTCTGAATGCGCTTCGCCTGCGAACTCTGTCTGCTCGCGATCAGAAATAACCATCTGATGAAAAGCGGGGCGATATGAAACGCGCTCCGTTCTTTTTCGAACAAACTCACTTTCTGGTCACTTACGCCTTTTGTTGCGCTTGCACAGAGGCGTGAGCCCGGTTAGACGAGCCCGAATGTAATCTGTGTTAGGGGATACTAGTCCATGGACATTTCCAAAATTTCGTCCGGTGTGAACCCGCCTAAAGACGTGAACGTCATTATCGAGGTGCCACTGGGTGGAGAGCCAATTAAGTACGAAATCGACAAAGCATCGGGGGCAATGTTTGTCGATCGCTATCTGTACACAAGCATGCGCTATCCGTGTAATTACGGTTTCGTCCCACATACGCTGAGCCTTGATGGCGATCCGATTGATGTGATGTGCTATGGTAGCCGCGCTCTGGTTCCTGGTTCTGTTCTGCGTGTTCGTCCGGTCGGCGTTCTTCTGATGGAAGACGATGGCGGTCAGGATGAGAAAATCCTCGCGGTTCCGCATCAGAAGCTGACACGTCTTTATGACAAGGTTCAGGAAAAAGAAGATCTGCCAGACATTATCCTCGAGCGTATCGAGCACTTCTTCGAGCACTATAAAGACCTTGAGCCAAATAAATGGGTCAAGATCGATTGCTGGGACGGCCGTGAGCGCGCAGAAGAACTGATCATGGAATCAGTCAAGCGCTATCAGGAATCTGTTAAAGCCTAATCGGGTTTGAAGCTTTTAGCTTTTCGCGGGCTCGCCAGATTGGCGGGCCCGTTTTCAATTGGGGAAGTTTCCGGGCGTTATGGAAATTGAGCTCTGGATATCATTGGTTGTTCTGTTCGCGACGGGCGGTCTGACGCCCGGCCCGGCTGTTATGCTGGTGATTGCGTCCTCGCTTCGCTTTGGGTTCTGGCCCGCCATGATGGCGGCCATTGGCATTTGCGCGGCAAACACATTCTGGATCACGCTCGCTGCATCTGGCGCGGGCGTGCTGGCGGACAAATTTCCAACCATCTTTCTATTGCTGAAAGTCGCGGGTCTGATCTTCATTGTCTGGCTGGCCTGGAAAACAGCCACTCAGCCTGTCGACACGCATTTTGAAGACGATGTAACAGATGTTCTCGATGAGAACGGGCAAAAGCCCGCAAAATCTGGTCGGATCGTCTCATTATTCTTGCGGGGTCTGGGCTTGCAGCTCGCCAATCCGAATGCGCTGGTTTTCTTTGGCGGGCTCTTGCCGTCCTTTTTCAACGTCTCGGCACCGATTGTGCAGCAGGCCATGGTGATGATCGTCACCGTTACGTTGACTGAAATGTTTGGCCTGATCGTATATGCTGGTGGTGCGCGCGCTCTGGCGCATCAGTTTTCCAACCCACGATTTGCCCGTGTTTTCTATATTTGCGCTGGTACAGCCATGGCGCTGTCTGTTCTGTGGGCTTTTGTGTCTCAGTTAATCAGCTAGCTGCTTTTTTGCAGTCTGATATGCAGCTGCAATCATGGTTAATCCCTTTCGATCTGATATAGTGACGGGATTGGGGGTAGGTTGATGGTATCGACGACAGAATCTGATCCGGGCGAGGCGCGCCGGGAAGGGCCGAAGCGTAGCGAGTCTTCGCGGCAGGCAATTCTTGCGGCTGCGCGAGAGGAACTCGCCGAACAGGGCTGGCGTAATTTTAGTCCCGACCGGTTGGCCAAACGTGCCAAGGCGAGCAAGCAAACCATTTATCGCTGGTGGCCATCTATTGCGGCAATTGCCGTTGAAGCCGCTATCGAAACCATTCCAGAACCTCAGATCACACCGGGCGCGCCGGTTGAGGATGTGTTAAGAGCTCTCCTGGAACCTATCACCCATATGGCACGGGTTGGCGATGGTGCGCATTTGCTGCGAAGCGCGCTGCTCGCGGGCGCGGATGATGCCCATGGCGGCGAGGTTTTTCGCCAATGGTTCAACAATACCTATCGCAAGCCCCTGAAAGCCGCTTTGGCCGAGGCCGCCGTTCGCGGTAAAATCAAACGCGATTGGGATATTGATACAGCGACCGAACTGTTATTCGGGCCGGTCTGGCACCGAATGGTGTTGATGCGCGGCCCATTGCCGGAAGTTCTCGCCGTTCGCGCCTCGCAATCTGTTATGACGGCTCTGCGGCCTTAAGGCGCTTTAAAGTCTCTAACCAAGGCTGACGAAATTCGCTAAAGCCCGGACATGTCCCGACTTCCTCCCCGTCCAGACCTTGAATGGAAAGACGATGGCACGCCCGTATCGCGTGCCTTTGATGACGTGTATTTTTCTCTGTCAGATGGCCTTGAAGAAACGCGCTCTGTTTTTTTGAAAGCCTGTGGTTTGCCGGAGCGATGGGAAACTACGCCGCGTTTCACCGTGGCGGAGCTTGGCTTCGGGTCTGGCCTCAATTTTCTGGGGCTGCTTGCATGCTGGAAAGACAGTCCAAAGCCAGATGAGGCGTGGCTGCATTTCACCAGCGTCGAAAAATTCCTGATGTCAGCAGACGATGCGCGGCGGGTTCTGGCTCGATGGGCAGATTTGGCGGATTTGACGGAATTGCTTCTGGCGCGCTGGCCGGTCCGCACCAAAGGCTTACAGCGGATCGAGTTTCCGGAACTCCGCGCGACCCTGACATTATATATCGGCGACGCTGAAGACTGGCTGTCGACCTGTGAGTTTGCAGCAAATGCCTGGTTTCTGGACGGGTTTGCACCTGCCAAGAATGACAGCATGTGGGGCGATGCGATCTACCAGCTCATGGCGCAGCGGTCTGCGTCGGGGGCACTGGTCGGTACATATACGGTCGCCGGGCATGTTCGACGCGGGCTCGCTGAGGTCGGTTTTCAGGTGTCCAAACAGCCGGGCTTTGGTCGAAAACGCGAACGGTTAGAGGCGATCTGGCCAGAGAACGCGAATATTCCATCCCGGCCCGATCTGTCGCTTGCCTGTCCGGACAAGATTTCTTTCAAACAGATCGTCATTGTTGGCGCAGGCATTGCGGGGGCTTGCGCCGCCCGCGCCTATGCTGAGCGCGGCTTCGCGGTGAAGCTGATCGATCAGGCAAGCGGCCCGGCCACGGGTGCCAGCGGCAATCCGATCGGCCTCGTCATGCCGCGCCTTGATGCAGCTGATACGCCGCAAGCGAGGCTGCTGATCCAGACCTATCTGCGCGCACGGCGTTTTTACGCAGACCGGTGTCCGGATGAACTTCATCATCTGGATGTGCGGCAAATCCCTCAAAATGACAAAGAACAGATCCGCTTCGACAAGCTGATGGCAGATCCGCCGCTCGATGAGGACTGGCTATCGAGGGGGTCTGAGGGGCTGGTTCATTCTGGCGGCGTGATGGTGAAACCGGCCGAGCTTGTCGCGCGCCTGACAGATCATTCAAATATTGAGCTTTGCTGGAACACCCGGTTGGATGACCTCAATGAAATTGGTCAGCCAGCAAGCCTCGTTATTATTGCCACTGGATGGCAGTCGCCAGACCTTCTCGGGAAGGTCATAACACCGCTGACGGGTAAATTGGGGCAGGTAAACTGGGGCACTCGCCAAACCAAGGCGTCTGAGCCTGCCGCAAGAGCGTCTGGCAGCTATATTCTAAGTCTCGATGAAACAATTCTGTTCGGCGCAACATTTGAAAAGATCGATCCGGGCCAAACACCAGAAGTGTCAGATGCGGCCACGGCAGAGAATATCGCGGCGGCGCAGACCCTGGCGCCAGACTGGCTGGACGGGCTTGATCTCAGCACGCTTCAGGCGCGGGCCTCTGTGCGTGGAACAACCCCGGATCGGATGCCGATTGCGGGGGTGTGTTTTGAAGCGGAGCGTGTTCGCTCTGTCTTGCAGCCCCTCTCAAAAGGGGCGGACGTGTCGATATGTTTGCCGCACACGCCGAATGTCTATGCGTTATGCGGACTGGGTGCGCGGGGCTTTACCTTTGCGCCATTACTGGCGGAACTGATTGTGGCCCAGTCACTGGGAGAGCCCCTGCCACTTGCCCGACCGGAAATTGAACAGGTGACGCCAGTTCGTTTTCTCGTTCGGGCAGTACGAAAAGGGACCGCTTTTAGCTCTGAGTCGTGAGCTTCCAGTCGAGAGCGAAAGCCGGGCAACCTTTGCCAGGGCATTCTGCGCCATCGACCAGAACAACAACGCCGCGTTCGGTCTGGTTCTGGATCTTAACGTCCAGTCCGGCCAGTCGAATGTGAACATCACCTGTCAGGATAGATGCTACAGCGATTGCGAGAACTGACAGGGCAATACCTGTGCCGATGATCAGTCCTGTGAAGTCTTGTACTTGTGCCATGTCGTGTCCCTCTCACACGGTGTTTTGCGTTAGATGTTGATGTTAACGGCGTTCCAGATCGCGGAATTCTTTGCGGAGGCGCCATTCATCGGAAACAACTGCGTGTTCCATGCGTTGAAGGCGGTCATCCAGATCCATGAATTTGTAGCGAAGGTTGGAAAACGTTACGGTTGGTTTGTCGGATACGCCGCGCCAGAATGTATCTTCATCCGGGCTAAGCTGTCTGGAATTGCGTGGTGGTTTAGGCGTGATCATCCACATCACCAGATATCCAATGATGACGAACGGGCCCAGGCCCAGGAGAACAGCTGCAACTGCGGCGATCCGGACCAGGGTAGGCTCCCAGCCAAACCGGTCTGCAATTCCGCCGCAAACCCCGCCAATCACCCGGTCAGTTGTTGACCGGTAAAGGCGTTTTGGATTGGGTGAGCCGGCATAGTCGTACTCGTCTTCGGTGTGGCGACGGTGGAAAGTGTCTCTCCACTTTCCGTAATCCTCGTCACGATCTTTATGATAAGGCATTAGCTTTTCCTGTAGATGTCGTCGCGGTGGTTAGAGGAGCGGTCGGACCGCTCCGTTTCACCTTCGATGATGGCTTCGAGGCTCTCGATCCGGCGCTCCATGGCGCGAGCGGATCGCCAGAGATCTTCGAGCATGCGTTCGTCATCCGGCTGGAGTGTCTTTTGCTTCCGCCACAGAGTGACGTAGTGAAAGATGGTCGCCGGAAACGCTACGAACACAATGCAGACGATCACAATGGCTACGATTTCTTCAGGCATTTGCCACTCCGGCGTCTGGGTTAGAGTTTCGGGCCCGTTTTTCCTCAAGGTGTTGAGCAATAAGGCCCGGTGCGGTGATGACGCCCATAATGGCTGTCAGAATGAGAATAGGCAGTAACATTGTTGTCCTTATGCCTCGTCAGTCGTGTCCGGACGCGGTGTGCTCACCGGCGTAGACGTTGGCGTGACACCTTTGCGGCGCTTCAGCTCTTCGAGTTCTTTCTCGACAGCGTCATAGCGCTCAAGGTTGGCGAATTCCTGCTCAAGCGTTGGCTCATGGCCTTTGATTGAGTCGGCGTAAGCTTCCATTTCGTCGACTTTGCGTTCGACAGCGGAATAGCGCGCCAGGGCATCATCGACGCGAGAGTCGTAAGTGCTAGAGCGTGCTTTGATGCGGTGCTCAGCTGTCTGACGACGCATCATCAGTGAACGATGCTTGGCTTTGGCTTCGTCGAGTTTCGCCTGAAGCTTGACCAGATCAGCAGAGCGCTTTTCGAAGGCTTCTTCAGCAGCAGCCAGACCAGACTTGCGAGCTTCGATCTCGGCAGTTGCTTTTTGTTTCGCCTGAAGCGCGCCGCGGGCCAGATCTTCACGGCCTTTGTCGATTGCGAGGTCAGCTTTGGCTTCCCATTCTGCAGCGACTTTTTCGAAATGGGCGATTTCGCGTTCCATTTCTTTTTTGTCAGCCATGGCACGGGCAGCGCCTGTGCGAACTTCGATCAGCGTGTCTTCCATTTCCTGGATCATGAGGCGGGCGATTTTTTCCGGGTCCTCAGCTTTGTCCAGCATGGCGTTGATGTTTGAGTTTACGATGTCTCCGAAGCGGGAAAACAGTCCCATAGTCGGTACTCCTTGGTAATTTTGATTAGAAGAGAATGCGAGCTGTGATCAGACCGGCGATGAAGAAGCCCCAGCTTTCCATCGGGCGGCGAGACAGCCATGAGGAAAAACGTTTAAAGCGCGTGCCGAGCGTCTCCTCTTTCTGGTATGTCTCATAGTCTTTCATTTCGCTTTCTCCTTATGTTGCGGCCCCCTAAGCCGCTGAGCTGAAACCAAATCTGCAAAGGCCGTGCCAAGTCGAAATAAATTTTGTAATGCATTGTTTTTATTAAGATTAAAAATTTCTCGGCGAAACCTGCGAACAATTATTAGCATACTAGACGAAATTGATATTGTTATTTTGACGAATAAAATCGTATAAATCGCCAATGATTGAACCTGTTTCCCCAATTGGCGAGAGCCCGGAATGGCTGGAAGCCCTTGAAAAGACCTCCTTCGTCGCGGGTCTGGATCGCCCTATTCTGGTGATCGGGGAGCGCGGTACCGGTAAGGAGCTGATCGGCGAACGGCTTCACTTTCTGTCACGGCGCTGGAACGGTCCCTTTATCAAGGTGAACTGCGCTGCACTGAATGAAGAGCTTCTGGACTCTGAGCTGTTTGGTCATGAAGCCGGGTCGTTTACCGGTGCGACCGGGCGCCGGATTGGCCGTTTCGAACAGGCCGACCGTGGAACCATCTTTCTGGATGAGATCGCAACCGCCAGCCTGCGGGTTCAGGAAAAACTGCTTCGCGTCATTGAGTATGGCGAGTTTCAGCGCCTCGGTGGTGAGGCCGTCATTCAATGTGATGTACGTGTAACCGCTGCGACGAATATTGATCTGCCAAATGCAGTCGAGCAGGGAAAGTTTCGCGCCGACCTTCTGGATCGTCTGGCCTTTGATGTTGTCACCTTGCCGCCACTGCGTGCGCGAGAGGAAGACATCTCTCTCTTGGCGGACCATTTTGGCAGTCGCCTGGCGCGTGAAATGGGGTTGTCATTTCCGGGCTTTTCGGCTTCCGCCATTCTGGCGTTGGAGGCTCATGACTGGCCGGGTAATGTACGTGAGCTCAAAAACGTCTCCGAGCGGCTGACCTATTCTGGCCTGCAGCGCTCACCAATTGACCGGATCGAGTTTTCACCCGAGGCAATTGATCCGTTCAATTCCCCGTTTCGGCCATCTGCCGCAATCACTGGTCCGCAGACGAAAAAGACCAATACGCCGGATCTGCGACTGGATGCACCGCCGCTTGATGTGGGCGGGATCGATTTTGAACAGGAAGTTCGCCTTTATGAAGTACGTCTGATTGAAGAGGCGCTCAAGCAGTCCGGCGGCCATCAGGGCAAGGCCGCGGAGTTTCTGGATCTGACCTATCACCAGTTTCGTGGGCTTTTGCGCAAGCATGATATGGATTCAAAGAAAAAGCGGGTCAGTGAGACGCCCCTGCCAAAGCCTTCTATGTAGGTTTCGCTAGCCTTCGCCATCAATGCGGGCTTTGACATACCAGCTCGCAAACTCGACAACGATATAGAGCATGAAGGTCAGCAATACACCCCAGAACCGCCAATTCATATCGCGCTCAAGGACCAGTGCGAACACCACCAACAGGGCAATGATGCTTCCGTAAAACTTCCGGTTTGTGATCATGAATTTCGCAAACTCGACCAGAACCATGGGGCTGTCATTTCCTTGAAGTGATGAACCAACGGTTAGCAAAATCTGTTCTTTTGTCGAGACAATCAGAACTCAATTTTGTCCTGTTTGTGAGACATCTCGCCCATGGGATATTCAAGCTTATCATTTTCTGACGCGCCCTTGGCTTCGGCTGAGAAAATCCTCTTTATGGGGCTGCACTTCGATCCATTGGATCTGGAAGCTTTGATCGATGCGACCAACCTTCATATTCGGATGGATCGCGATCTGACTTATGTGGTGACACCGAATGTCGACCATATGGTGCGTCTGGAAAAAGAGCCTCAGCTGAAACCGCTTTATGAGGCTGCTGGCTTTAGTGTCTGCGACAGCCGCGTTCTGGAGCTGCTCGCCAGGTTTGAGGGAAAGCCTCTGCCAGCTGCGCCGGGCGCAGATATCGTGGAAACACTGCTCCGCGAGCATATTCAGGAAGATGACCGCATCGTTGTTCTCGGCGGTGGGCCGGACATCATCGAAGGTCTGGTTCGCGAATTCGGTCTTGAAAACATTGCCTGGCATGACCCGCCAATGGGGCTTCGGCATAACCCGGTTGCAATTGATGCGGCGGCCAGATTTCTGATCAAGCACAATGAAGGCTATGCGTTTCTGTGTGTGGGATCACCGCAGCAGGAAATGGTGGCCAAAAGGGCGGTTGAGATTGGCGGCGGTAAAGGGGTTGCGCTTTGCTGCGGTGCCAGCCTCGATTTCCTGACCGGTAAAGTCGAGCGCGCGCCGCTCTGGATGCGCAAAGCGCGCCTTGAATGGTTGCATCGTTTGTTCAGCGAACCAAAACGCCTCTGGAAACGTTATCTGGTCGACGGCCCGCGCGTCTTCAAACTCTGGATGAAGAGCCGTAAGGCTTAGTCAGTTTTCCGGCGATTGTGTCACCTCCCATGATTCAAAAACTGTCCAGTCCTCAGTGATTGAGTTTCTTTGTGTTCTGACAATTGCATATGGCGTTCTTGCGGTTTGTTTGAACGTTAGTGTCCATTGTTCCAGATCAGATTCCGACGTCAGAACAATCTGATAATAGACACTTTCGGGATAGAGCTTCCTCTTTTCGAACGTCCAACCGCGAAGTTCAAGAACGCGCTCCAGTCTTTTGAGCTCATTGCGGACAGCAAACGGGATTGGAGAGATCGCACACATCGTGTTTGCGCCGCAGAGCTCCATCTCTCCACCCCAATCGTCAATGCTGTAATCCCCAGTCGTGAAATCCAATTCGCCTAAGACATTGAAGGACGGATCAGCCAGTTTTATCCGCACTATTTGGGGCTTCTTTCCCGTTTGGGGAGCGCAAGTGACCAGAGATAGTCCGGCAATATATGCGGTAACCATTCTGATGAGACGTGATTTCGGCATTTGCATTTTTATCGCCATTAAAAAACCCGGCTATTGAAGCCGGGTTTTCTGAAACATTTATTTCTTCTTAAAATACTCTTTCAGCTCAGGACGTTCGGCCAGTCGTTTGCCGAACAACAACATACCGCTTCGGTTCCAGTGCATGCCGTCATGATAGGTAATCTGACCTTCAGACAGAATATCACATGGCCCGGTCGGGCAGACGATGTCGCGCTTTGCGACGAACATGGCGTTATTATCAAGCGCGGCCTGTCGCAGAACTGGGTCCATATCATCCCACCCTTTTACCCGTTTGGTTTCGGCTGCAGCATTCAGGTCTTCGACCTTCTCGACATCTCTGAACGCAACGTTTGGATGCGGGAAGAAGGCAGGGACCACACCAAGTACGAGCACGTTTGCTGAGGTATTCTTCTGAACCAGGCGAATGGTTTCGCTCATGTAAGGCAGTGCCTGACGGCGCCATGCCTCGCTGAAAATCACCAGATCAGGGCTCTGCTTGACCAGAGAGCCGAGGAAGGCCTCGTGATACTTCTCGCAGAAACCGGCCTGACGCGTTTGTGGAATAGGGTGCTCGGCATAGAGGTCTGGAACAGAAACTGTAATGGCCTCGCCAGCCAGCGGATCGCAATTGCTATGCAGAATGCCGACCTCAGTAGGCGTGCCGAGTGCCTGATAGGCCAGTGCCGCATTCACGTCTGACGCCAAAGAATCTCCTAGCACAACAATCTTTTTAGTTTTCTCGACTTTATCGGCCGCTTGCAGCGTGGCGAGTTCTGCCTTGAAGTCTTTATATGCCTGGAAGTTCGGTGGAATGGCATCGAGCAGAGAGGCGACCGTAACTTTATTATCGCGACCGAGAATTTCGTCGCGCTTTTGCGCAATGAACATAAAGCCAATAGCGATGAGTGCCATCAAAACGACCCAGCCAATCCAGGCTTTGCGATAGCCCTCAAGTGGAATTTTCTGGGTTGGCTTCTCTACCAGTGTGTAGAGAAGTTCGGCGATCACATAAGATACAACCACAAACAAACCGGCCTGCATTATGTTTAGCTCGGCTGGATTGTTGATCTTGTAGAGAACGACCAGTGGCCAGTGCACGAGGTATGCCGAATAGGAGACAAGGCCAATCCGCCCCCAAATCTCAGAGATCGGGTGTTCCTTGTTCAGCCAAGGTTCGTTCAGCGCAATGATAACAGCAACCGCCATCACGATTGGCAGGGCTGAAAAGCCCGGATTACGCGTGAATTCATTTGTCAGGACAAAGGATGCAATGATCACGGCAGCTGCGATGAGCAGCAGGGCCTGACGAATGAAGAAATTCAGCTTTGGCAGAGTGATGTAGGCGACCATTGCGCCTGTTGCGAACTGGAAAATCCGGAACGGGAACAAATAGAACCCGGATGATGCCGAATAGTTCAGGACGATTTCTGATGCGATCAGAGAAATGACGCCTGCGGCCAGAACAAACCATGCGCCAAATCGTTTCGGGATAAACACCAGAAACATTGGCCAGATCAGATAGAATTGTTCCTCTACGCCGAGTGACCAGGTGTGCAGCAGCGGTTTGAAGATCGAGCCCGTGTCGAAGTAATTCGCCGTGCTCCAGAAATAAATGTTCGAAACATACAGATTCGCGGCAACGAATGAGCGGGAAAACTCTTCCAGCAGCGGCTTTGGCAATATGAAGAAAGACGCAATCGCGGTTCCCAGACATGCAACAAACAAAGCCGGTGTCAGGCGCCGGATACGTCGCAGATAGAAGTCGATGAACTTAAACCGCCCTTCTGAGCGCTGCTCCTTGATATGGAGGCTGATCAGATAGCCAGACAGCACGAAGAAGATATCGACGCCCAGAAAGCCACCCTCCATGCCGGGAAAGTCGAAATGGAACAGCAACACGGTGCCAACGGCAATTGCGCGGAGCAGATCAATATCTAGGCGACGTTTTCGGGCTGACATGGACAGTACTCTTAACTTTCTTACGAAACTGGAAAACGGTCAATGAAACCGAAATGCGCCATTAGGGACGACGACTGGTAGTCCGAAGACATAGCAGTTTTGGACGGATCCTGCCGTGTTGGAAGTGGTCCAACTCAATTTGATCATATCCTGAGCCCCCATTTGCATGATCAATGAACACACATGCCGGGTAATATGCAAAAATGAACAGCGACCACAACAGGAAATCAGTTTGGCTTCGTTGTTTCGCTGCCGCTGCCACTTTCAGGATCAGTCGACCGACGAGCGAACAATAAAAAACCCGGCCAGCTTGACCGGGTTTTCCAAACCTGATGACGGCGGCGGATTAACCAGCCAGAGCGTCAATTTTGCCAAATTTCTCAGCGAGGATGTAGTAGAAGGTGACGCGAGACTTGTTGCTTTTCTCTTCTTTCATTGTTTCGCAAACTTCCTGAATGGCAGCGTCGAGATCTGCGTCAGCGTCAGTCAGTTCGAATTTCTTTTTCAGCCATTTCTCACGAACGCGCTCAAGCTCAGATGGGTCAGAACAAGAAACGAGTGATGAGTCGCGGTTGCGAAGCGCAATACCGAGATGGTTTACGATTTTCTGCAGCGCGGCTTCGTTATAGCTGGATGCGTACTTTTTTACGTTTTCGACATAAGGTGCGATATCGGCCATTGGATTCTCCCCATTAAGCCCGAGTTCAACTCATGAGCACTGCGCCCGGTCTCGACCTTAACGGGCGTTTTTCAATAAGCAAAGTGCTCAATTGCAGTCTATTTTGAGCCTTTTGTCGCAAAACAGCCCTTATGGTTAAGGACAAGGATTCGGATTGCGCTGGTGAATGGCGTTCACCTCAGCTTCGAGTTCATCTGTCCAATCCAGATCAAACGCATCAATACAGGTTTTCAGCTGGTCCATTGTGGTCGCACCAATAATGGTCGAGGTGGTGAAGGGCCGCGTATCACAGAATTTGATCGCCATCTGGGCCGGATCGATGCCTTTCGATTCAGCCAGATCCACATAGGCGTTGATTGCGTCTTCTGCGCCCGGCTTTTCATAACGGCCAAGGCGCTGGAACAATTCTTTCCGGGAGCCCTTCGGCAAAGCGCCGTCTCGGTATTTGCCCGTCAGATATCCCTGTGCCAGCGGAGAATACGCCAACAGGCCGACTTGTTCGCGCATCGCAATTTCATCGAGCCCGTCTTCGAAACTGCGGTTCACGAGATTATACGCATTCTGGATCGACATCATACGCGGCAGATCATGTTTGTCGCTTTCTGCCAGGAACCGCATCACGCCATAGGCTGTCTCATTGGATACACCAATATGGCGGATGTTTCCCTTTTTCACATGTTCGTTCAGATGAGAGAGGATTTCCTCAAACGGTTCAAACACAACCGCATAGTCCTTGATGTGAATCCGTGATCCGAACATATTCACCGGGCGGTCTGGCCAGTGCAACTGGTAAAGGTCCAGATAATCCGTCTGCAAACGCTTCAGGCTTTTCTCGACAGCTTCATCGACCTGATCTTTTGTGATCCGGCAGAGATCGACCTTATCATCTCGGTGCCAGGTATTGGTTGAGCGCCCCACCATTTTGGTGGCCAGAATAATCTTGTCGCGATTGCCGCGCGCCTTGAACCAGCTGCCAATAATGGTTTCGGTTGCGCCTTGCGTTTCCGGCTTTGGCGGAATGGCATACAGTTCTGCTGTGTCGAAGAAATTGATGCCGCGATCGACGGCATAATCCATTTGCTCATGGCCTTCAGCTTCGGTGTTTTGTTCGCCCCATGTCATGGTGCCAAGGCAACAGGTCGTTACCTTGATGCCTGTACGGCCAAGTTCGCGCATTTCCATGTCTGAAATCCTTTATTTCCCCGAACGGATTTTTTCACGTCGTAGAGAGGTTTCAAGGTCTGCAGGCAAAAGTTTTCGTGATCAGCGCTTTCCGCGCGGCCCTGGCGGGCTCGCACTGGCGGGGTCTTCCGGCCAGTTGTGTTTTGGGTAACGCCCCTTCATATCCTTGCGCATATCGGCATATCCGCCTTGCCAGAAACCGGGCAGGTCTCTGGTCAGCGCCACTTGCCGCTGCGCCGGGGAGAGCAGGGATAAGGTCAGAGGCACTTTGCCATCGCAAATACTTGGATGACGCGTCTGACCATAAAGTTCTTGTACCCGGATGGAGATCATCGGGGCTTGTTCGCCGTCATAGTCAATTTTGACGCTGCGTCCGGTTGGGCTTTCCCAACTGGTGGGGGCCAGACGGTCAATCTCACTGGTGATCGTCCAGCCGAGCCAGTTTCTGAGCGCATTAGTTAGCTCACCGGACTGGATGACAGACAGGCCGGAGAGCTCAATTGCTGGACAAAGCCAGTCATTCAGCGCTTCGATCAGACCGGTCTCGCTTGTATCTGGCCAGTCGCTCGCATGAAGCGACGCGGCATAGCGTATCCGGTGCAGATAGCGTGACAATGCTTCCCAACCCGGCAGGATGGATAGTCCTTGTGCGGTCACAGCCCGGCAAACCGCGTCAGCGCGGGCTGTTGTGTCCGGCTTTTGCAGCGGGGTCTCAGACAGAACAATGCCGCCAAGCCGCTTTTGACGTCTGGCTCTGACAGAGCCCGTGGCCGCGTCAAACTCTGCGTAGTCATGCGTGTTTTCGGGCAAGGACGATTTTACAACGGCCTCATCAACCGGGCAGGCGAGCCGGACAATGGCTTCCCCTTTGGATTGGCCACCAGTTTCACAGATGATCAGCCAGTTCTGGTTCTGCAGCGAGGAATGCTCGGGCAGTTTTACGCCGCCACCAGAGGAAAGCTGATACCGGTCTGTCGTGTTTTCGCGTTTCCGTGCGATCTGATCCGGCCATGCCGCAGCCAGCAGGCTTGCAATATCGCCTTTTGCGCCCGCCCTTGTGCCAGACCAGTCCTGCGCTTTGGCTTTCATGGCTTTGGCGCGCGGCGCGGATGATCGGTCAAACATGTCAACGCGATGTGTCAGGTTGATGTTATTTCCGCCTAGTCCTTGTTCCGATAACAGCGCAGCGATCCGCGCGCCAAGTGCACGTTCGCCGTCATTCGTTCCGGTCAGAACAAGCTTCGCCAATCGAGGCGATAGCGGCAATCTGACCGCTTCTTGCCCCAAAGCTGTCAGGTGGCCTGATGGGTCAAGGAAGCCTATTGCTTTCAGTGAGGATAGTGCGCCCTCGACAATGCCTTTTGCGGGTGGGTCGAGCCAGGTCAGCTGGAATGGGTCCGGGTCGCCCCAAAAGGCGAGACGCAGCAACATGGATGACAAATCAGCGTTCAGAATTTCCGGTGTTACCGATTTTGGAAGGCCGCGATTTTCTTCTTCATGCCAAAGACGATAACAGACGCCAGGCTCTGTTCGCCCGGCCCGGCCCCGGCGCTGATCCACATTGGCAAGGCTGGCCTTGATTGTCTTTAAAGACGCGCCCAGACTTCCGGGGGTGTATTCGGGAATGCGGGCAAAGCCTGCATCCACGACCACCCGCACACCTTCAATGGTCAGAGAGCTCTCGGCAATATCGGTAGCCAGAACGACTTTGCGTTTGCCAGCAGGCGCAGGGCGGATTGCATCGTCCTGTTCTTTCGGGCTCAGTGCGCCATAAAGCGGGCAGATCAGAATATCATCCGACAGGTCTGACAAACGCTCTGCGGTCCGGTTGATTTCGGCGGCACCGGGCAAAAAGGCGAGAATGGAGCCAGTTTCAGCTGCGAGAGCCTTTTTGATCGCACGGGCCATCTGGTCTTCCATGCGATCCTGCGTTCGGCCGAGATATTTTGTCTCCACCGGGTGCGCTCGGCCATCCGATTGCACCAGCGGTGCATGTGTTATCTGGGTAACACGCGCCGTATCCAGCGTTGCAGACATGATGATGATCCGCAATTCATCATTCAGCGCGTCTTGTGTTTCAAGTGCCAGGGCAAGACCAAGGTCTGCATCGAGCGAGCGCTCATGGAATTCATCAAACAGGACCGCGCCAATGCCGGGTAAGTCCGGATCGCGGGTGATGAGGTTTGTGAAAACGCCTTCTGTGACGACTTCAATCCGGGTCTTCGGACCAATGCGTGTGTCCAGTCGGGAGCGGACACCGACCGTTTCACCAACTTTCTCACCCAGTGACTTGGCCATGAACTCTGCGGCGCGGCGGGCCGCAATCCGTCGTGGCTCAAGCATGATGATCTTTTGATCGTCCAGCCAGTCCGCTTTTAAAAGATGTAGCGGAACTCTTGTGGTCTTGCCCGCACCCGGCGGCGCAGACAGCACCAGCCGATTGCCGCTCGCAAGGGCATCGGAAATGTCTGTCAGAACGTCGTCTATGGGGAGGTGGGCCATCTGACTGCTTTGACGGTAAAGTCATTTGAGGACAAGTCCCTCTCCTCATAGGAGAGGGATTTAGGGTGAGGTTGATTGGAGTTCTGGCCGCAGATCCCTGCCTGCGCAGGGAAGAGCGGTATATGCGATTTGAGTGTAACCCGCGAAATACATCTCTTAGTCCGCCACGCGCATGGTCAGATTAATCCGGCCACCATGTTTCAACAGTGTCGAAGTCCCGGGATAAATCCGGCTGATCCCATGAAAGGCGAGACGGTCCGTTCCGTTAAGAACCAGCACATCACCAGAGCGAAGTTTGAAGCTTTGTGTTTTGTCCGATCGCGCGGGCCCGCCCAGCCGGAACAATGCCTCATCGCCCAGCGAGACTGAAACAACGGGCTGAGTGAGGTCTTTTTCATCTTCATCCCGGTGAAGCCCCATTTTCGCGGTGCTGGCATAATAATTCACCAGACAGGCATCGGGTTTTCGCGCGCCAACGTCCGTGACGGTGTCCCAGAGATTAAGCAGCCTGTCTGGAATGTCCGGCCAGCATTCTTTCGTCACCGGATGAGTGGGTTGATAGCGATATCCTGTTTCGTCGCTGACCCAGCCAATAGCGCCCAGATTGGTCATTTTCACACTTAAGGGTTTGCCCGTTCTGGGCATTCGCGGGGTAAATAGAGGGGCCTGATTCACCGCATTTCGGATGATATCGCGTAAGTCTTCTTGCTGTTTCTGGTCAAAAAAACCAGGAAAGAGCCGCGCGCCGCCCGGTCTGACCTCTAAAAACTCTTTACCCATCAACGTGCTCGCCAAGATGTGATGAGAAACGAAACTCGATATTTTTCAAAGCATTGATCATATACACAACCAGAATATGGTTAAATCACATACATTCGAACACGGATTTGTGATTGATTCTGCATTCATCCCTTGAGCCTTTCAATTCGCTACCCATATCTCGCTCGAACAGGGAGTTTCATCTCCTAAATCATCCGCAGAGCCATTGAGCCAGGGTGCTGCAGTGCAGGCCAATAAAACGGCCAATGGCGGCTAAAAAAAGAGGATTGGAAAGAATGGGTAAGATTATCGGTATCGACCTCGGCACAACAAACTCATGTGTTGCGGTTATGGATGGCAAAGACGCCAAAGTTATTGAGAACTCTGAAGGCGCGCGCACAACACCTTCTGTTGTTGCGTTTGCTGAAAGTGGTGAACGGCTGATCGGCATGCCTGCACGGCGCCAAGCTGTAACAAACCCGGAGCAGACTTTCTTCGCGATCAAACGTCTGATCGGTCGTACGTCTGGTGACCCGACTGTCGAAAAGGACAAGGCGCTGGTCCCGTACGAGATCGTCAAAGGCGACAATGGCGATGCCTGGGTTAAAGGCCGCGACAAGAATTATTCGCCGCAAGAAATTTCGTCTTTCATTCTGACCAAGATGAAAGAAACTGCTGAAGCTTATCTCGGCGAGAAAGTCACTCAGGCGGTTATCACCGTTCCGGCATACTTTAACGACGCTCAGCGTCAGGCGACAAAAGACGCCGGTAAGATTGCTGGTCTTGAAGTTCTGCGCATCATCAACGAGCCGACTGCGGCTGCGCTGGCTTACGGCCTCGAGAAATCCGAAGGCAAAACGATTGCGGTTTATGACCTTGGTGGCGGTACATTCGACGTCTCGATCCTCGAAATCGGTGATGGCGTTTTTGAAGTTCTGTCTACCAACGGTGATACATTCCTCGGCGGTGAAGACTTCGATATGCGCATCGTCGACTATCTCGCTGAAGAGTTCAAAAAAGATCAGGGCATCGACCTGAAAACGGACAAGCTCGCTCTGCAGCGTCTGAAAGAAGAAGCAGAGAAAGCGAAAAAAGAACTGTCTTCTGCGTCTCAGTACGAAGTGAACCTTCCGTTTATCACGGCGGACGCAACCGGTCCGAAACACCTGAACATCAAACTGTCTCGTGCGAAGTTTGAGACTCTCGTTGAAGATCTCGTCAAACGCACAATCGAGCCATGCAAGAAAGCTCTTGCGGATGCAGGTAAATCTGCTGGCGAAATCGAAGATGTTGTTCTGGTTGGTGGTATGACCCGCATGCCAGCGGTTCAGGAAGCCGTGAAGAAATTCTTCGGTCGTGAACCACACAAAGGCGTTAACCCGGACGAAGTTGTTGCACTCGGCGCTGCAATTCAGGCTGGCGTTCTGCAAGGCGACGTTAAAGACGTTGTTCTGCTCGACGTAACGCCTCTGTCTCTCGGTATCGAAACACTGGGCGGTGTCTTCACGCGTCTGATCGACCGCAACACAACCATCCCGACCAAGAAGTCTCAGGTCTTCTCTACAGCTGATGACAATCAGCCAGCTGTGACGATCCGCGTCTTCCAGGGTGAGCGTGAAATGGCGGCTGACAACAAGATGCTCGGCCAGTTCAACCTTGAAGGCATTCCGCCAGCACCACGTGGCATGCCGCAAATCGAAGTTACGTTCGACATTGACGCCAACGGCATCGTGAACGTGTCTGCGAAAGACAAGGCGACAAATAAAGAGCAGCGCATCACCATTCAGGCGAATGGCGGTCTGTCTGACGACGAGATCAATCAGATGATGAAAGACGCTGAAGCGAATGCTGACGCGGACAAGCAACGTCGTGAACTCGTCGAAGCCAAAAACAATGCTGAAGCAATGGTTCACTCGACCGAGAAACAACTCGTTGAGCATGGCGATAAAGTCGATGCGTCCATTAAAGGCGATATCGAGTCCGCTATGGCTGACCTGAAAACAGCGGCTGAAAGTGACAATCTGGAAGACATCCAGGCGAAAACTCAGGCCCTGATGCAAGCCAGCATGAAACTTGGCGAAGCAATCTACGCCGCAGCGCAAGACGATGGTGAAGCAGCCGCCGCTGCCGATGCCGCGAAAGACGCTGCAACGGATGACGATGATGTCATCGATGCTGATTTCGAAGATGTCGGTGACGACAAGCGATCAGCTTAAAACTGAAACCAGACCCGGGAGTAATGACCATGACCTTTAGAAAAGCTTTTCTGTCTCTTCTTGCAATGTCGATGGTCGCGCTCCCGGGACTTTCTGCCCATGCTGCCGGACTGAAGGTTGACGACACTGCGCTTTGCAAAGCGGCTTTGTCTCTGAAGTCGAAGGAAGCGGGTCTGGCGATGAAACAGTCGCTGGAACTTATCCGCGCTGCCAACTGGTATGCAGCGGAAGGCGAAAAACTGGACAAGGTAAAATACGACCAGAAGCTCCCGAAATACAGCGCCGCCTTTGCAGAGGCGCGTGAAAAGGGTGATCCTCAATATGAGACAGCCGTGAAAGGGTGTCTGGTCCGTTACAAGAATGAGATTGCTAAATAATCTCTCCTTGACCGGGAAATGACGGAATCAATTCATGTCCGAACAGAGTTATTACGACATTCTCGGCGTTGCAAAAGGTGCTGACGCAAAAGAGATCAAGAGTGCTTATCGCAAAATGGCGATGAAGTACCATCCGGACCGTAACCCGGATAATCCTGAAGCCGAGGCAAAGTTTAAAGAGGCAGGCGAAGCGTATTCTGTCCTGTCTGATCCTGAAAAACGTGCAGCCTATGACCGGTATGGCAAGGCGGCCTTTGAGCAAGGCGGCGGCGGTGCTGGCGGCTTTGGTCAGGGTGTCGATCCGGCTGACATTTTCGGTGATATCTTCTCAGAATTCTTTGGCGGCAGCCGTGGTGGTGGTCGCCAGCAACAGGCGCGCGGCGCAGATTTGCGCTATGATCTCGACATTTCTCTTGAAGAGGCATTCGCCGGCAAAGAGATGGAAATCGATCTGCCCGGCTCGAAAACCTGTGATGCCTGTGATGGATCTGGCGCGGAGCCGGGCACATCGCCGGAAACCTGCCCGACCTGTAATGGTCGCGGACGCCAGCGCGTTCAGCAGGGATTCTTCACCATGGAACGCACCTGTTCACGGTGTTCTGGCCGTGGTCAGGTCATTAAAGACCCGTGCCGCAAATGTGCGGGGCGAGGTTCTGTTCAGGTCGATCGCAAGCTCGCCATTTCCATTCCGGCCGGCATTGAAAACGGACAGCGTATTCGCTTGTCAGGTGAGGGTGATCCGGGTGGTCCGGGCGCCATTCCAGGCGATCTTTATATTTTCGTTGAGGTTCGCGAGCATGAAATCTTTGAGCGCGACGGGCCAAATCTCTACTGCCGCGCCCCTGTGCCAATGACGGTTGCAGCGCTTGGCGGCGAGATCGAAATTCCAACGGTTGAGGGTGGTCGCTCGCGTATCACCATTCCGGAAGGGGCTCAGACCGGACGACGCATGCGCCTGCGCAATAAGGGCATGACAACGCTTCGCGGCGGTCAGCGCGGTGATCTCTATATCGAGCTGTTTGTTGAAACGCCTCAGAAACTGACAGCGCGTCAAAAAGAACTCCTCAAAGAGTTCTGTGACGAGTCAGGTGCAGACTGTAATCCGGAAAGCAATGGCTTCCTCGGTAAGGTCAAGAAATTCTGGGAAGACCTGACCGACGCTGACGAAGCACGGTAGTTGGGTTTTCACCAAAACGGATTACGCCAGATTATCGTTCAATTTGTAAGCTCCTGATTGAAAAATCGGGGGCTTTTTTCTTGCAGGCCGGGGGCGTAAGATCTGCTCAATCTCGCAAACTCGCACTCTATCGCGGGCTGATCGCACTAGCTTGGCCGGGCGGGCGCATCAGCGCGTGAAAGAGCACGACGATCTGAAAGCACCGGCCTGCTAGTATGGTCTTATGGGACGCATCCGGGCGATATTCTCCTGACCTAGTGACCTGTTGAACCACGTCAGTCGATTGACGCGGCTCGAAACTGGGTTTCTATAGCTGCATGTCGAATTCCATCCCTACCCGAATTGCTGTGACAGGTGCGGCTGGCCGAATGGGCCGGACGCTGTCTGTTCTGACCTATGAAGCTGACGATCTTGAGCTGGTTGGTGTGACAGAGGCGCCAATGTTCGATGGCATTGGCAAGGATATCGGTGAGCTGATCGGCAAGGGTAAAACCGGGCTGACGCTGACCAGCGATGTCTCTGTCGCGGCGAGCGATGCAAATGTGTTGATTGATTTCACACGGCCAAAAGTTACTTTGTCGACAATTGCAGCCCTGAAAGGCACCCATACCCGCGCCCTCGTGATTGGTACGACCGGGTTCAGCAAGGATGAATTACTCGCCTTGCAGGAATGGTCACGCGACTATGCCATCGTCTATTCCGGGAATTATTCGCTTGGAGTGAATATGCTGGCGGCATTGGTGGAACGTGCCGCGAAATCTCTCGGTGATGACTGGGACATTGAGGTTCTTGAAACGCATCACCGCCACAAGGTTGATGCCCCGTCCGGGACGGCGCTTTTGCTGGGCGAGGCGGCGGCTGAAGGTCGTGGATCCGATCTCGAAGCCCTGAAACTTCCCCCTTATGATGGTGTGACGGGTGAGCGTCCGGCGGGCAAGATTGGCTTCTCCGTGCGCCGCTCTGGCGGTGTCATCGGAGAACATGAAGTCAGCTTTGGCTCTGAAGAAGAAATCTTGTCCCTGTCTCACACAGCGCTCAACCGCAATGTGTTTGCGCGCGGCGCGCTGAAAGCTGCCAAATGGGCGGCGGATAAGCCCGCAGGCTGGTATTCCATGAAGGATGTTCTCGGCCTGTGAACCCAATCTGTTTTCAACCGGCATTTCGCCAGATGGAAGCCCTGAATGCAGGGCGGATCACCAGTGTTGAGCTGTTGGAAGCGCATATTCGTCAGTTCAATCAGGTCAACCGGCATCTGAATTCTGTCATCAAGACGGATATTGAACGCGCGCGTGAGCGGGCAAATGCGCTCGACCGTCAGCGTCAGGACGGGAAAATCCTTGGGCCTTTGCATGGCTTGCCAATGACGGTGAAAGACACGCTGGACGTGGATTCTATGCCCGCAACAGCCGGGGCACCGCAATGGTCGAAACGCTCAAAACCTGTTCCTGATGCCGCCGTAGTTGCGCGCGCCAAGGCGGCGGGCGCAATCATCTGGGGCAAGACGAACTCACCTTTCATGGCGAGTGACTGGCAAAGCTATAACAAGCTGTTTGGACAGACAAACAATCCTTATGCGCCAGATCGAACACCGGGCGGATCGTCAGGCGGTGCGGCCGCGGCGCTCGCCGCCGGCGTCACACCGCTTGAAATGGGCTCGGATATTGGTGGCTCGCTCCGTATTCCTGCGCATTTCTGCGGAATTACGTCTCTCAAGCCGACCTATGGTGTGATTTCACAGGCCGGACATGTGCCGCCTTCGCCGGAATACCCGGGGCAGGTCGATCTGAATGTCGTCGGGCCGATGGCGCGGTGTGTTCAGGATCTGAAACTTTTGCGCGGCGTGATGATGCAAGGCGCGATTGGCACGCAGACCGGGTTTAAACTCAATCTGCAGGGCATGAAGCTCGCGCTCTGGTCAGACTATTCTGACTGGCCGCTCGATCTGGAAATGGCCGAGTTGATCACAGACGCCGCAGGCGAGCTGACGGATATTGGCGCAGAACTGGCCCGCGCCAAACCGGATATCGATCCGGACGAAATCCTGGATGTGTATCTGTCGCTTCTCATTCCGATTGTGATGATGGATGCGCCGAAAGGCCAGCTCATGAGCATGGCGGCGCTGCGTCCGGTGATGCAGGCTATTCGTCGCTTTGAGAAAACGCCTTTCACCACGCGCAACTGGGCTATCAAAGCCACGCAGTCTCACATTGAGTGGATGCGGGCAGACGGGCGACGCTCAGCGATCAAATCGCTGATGCGGGATTTCTTCCAGTCCTATGACGCTCTTATTATGCCGGTCTCACCGACAGCGGCTTTCCCGCACAATCCGTCGGGTGATGTGTTGTCGCGCAGTCTGGATGTGAACGGCAAAAAAGTACCTTACGCGTCCAATCTCAGCTGGATTGCCCTAGCGACCATGTGTCATTTGCCGGTGGTTACCATTCCGGTTGGGCGTACATCAGATGGCCTGCCGGTCGGAGTTCAGATCGTTGGAGCCCAGGGCGAGGATGCGCGCATTCTCGACATTGCCGAAGCCTGTGAAAGTGCTTTTGGGGGTTACCGCCGACCTGTTCCTTCGATAGATCATTATTGAAGTCATAGGGGAAGAATATGGAAGATCGCGTCAAACCACTCGCTGGGGTCAGAAACTTTCGGGATTTTGGCGGCTATGCGACGCCGAATGGCGAAATCCGTAAAGATCTCCTGTTTCGCTCTGGCCATTACAATGAAGCCACGGACGATGATCTGAACTTTCTGAATTCGCTGAATGTTGGCTTTCATGTCGATCTGCGCCGTCCGGACGAGCGCGATCGTCAGCCAAATAAATGGCCAGCAGACCATGTCATTCAGGTCGCAACCGATGGGGGCCGCGAGGAAGTGCCGGCCCATGTCGCAGCGCTTCAGGGCGACAATGTCACCGCTGAGTCCATTGAAGGCTATATGACTAATTATTATCGGACAGCGCCGTTCAAGGATCACCATATCGAGCTGTTCAAATCCTGGTTCAAAGGTATTTCTGAAAATGACGGCGCGGCGGTCGTGCATTGCGCAGCGGGTAAAGACCGCACGGGCATTGTCTGCGCATTGACCCATCTTGCCCTCGGCGTCCGCGACAAAGACGTTTTCACAGACTATATGCTGACCAATGAAGCGGTGAAGATTGACGAATTTCTGCCAGCCGCGCGTGACCATTTCAACCAAATGCTCGGCGCCAACCATGAAGCCGATGTCTATCGCCCATTTATGGGTGTGCGCCGGACCTATCTTGAGAACGCGTTTGAAACCATGATTGCGGCTCACGGCTCACCGCTCGGCTATGCGCGCGAGGTTCTGGGCGTTGATGAAGCGATGAAAGATACGCTGAAGCGTCGTTTTCTGCTCGCCTGATGAGACGTGATGACGTCAACGTCATTTTTCACTAGCCACCACAAGTATTCTGTCGCAGGTTTACCGAAAAGCGGTAAAAGCCGCCGGGAGGATATTTGAATGAATGATCAGGCAGCCAATACAGGTCGTCCTGCAATAACGGCGTCGGTTGATGGCGACATGCCGACAATCGTGCCACCACATGAGCGGGGTGGGCCTTTCGGCAAGGCAGGCGTGGGCTGGGCAATTTTCGAATTTGCCCGCAATCCCTATTATCTCTTGATCGTCATTTACATTTTTGCGCCGTATCTGGCGCGCGATGTCGTTGCTGCAAACGCCATCTCTGATGGGATGTTTGCAGACCTTCCGGATGATAAAGTCCAGCAAGCGGCTCTGGCACATGGTCAGGCCTTTGTGGCGGGTGTTACCAAATGGGCCGGCGCCGCCGCCGCATTAACCGCGCCCATCCTTGGCGCTGCGCTGGACCGGGGGGGAAAGCGCAAACCTCTGCTTCTCGTATTCCTTGCTGTGCTCGGCATTATGGCGTCGCTTCTCTGGTTTGTTCGCCCAGGTGAGGAGGGAATTTCCCTCTTCTGGGTCGCCGCCATTCTGATCGTTGCATCGATCTGTTTCACTTATTCTGAGGTCATCCATAACGCGATGTTGACCGATTCCGGGCGACCGGAAGTCTTACCGCAGATTTCAGGGCAGGGGCTCGCGCTTGGCAATCTGGCGGGCACCATTCTCATGATTGCGTTGGTGCTTTGTTTTGCGCTGCCGGCGATGAATGGCTGGCCATTCGAAAAGCCTTTGTTCGGGATTGATGTTTCTCAATATGAGCATTTCCGAATTGCCGGCCCGATTGCTGCCGTCTGGCTGGCAATCTTTATCTGGCCATTCTTCTTGAACTGTCCGGATGCAGGACGGAAAGGCGCAAGCTGGATTACAGCCGTCAAGGAAGGCATGCAAGGCATCTGGAATACCCTCCGCCGGGCCAGCCATTATCGCGAAGTCATGAAATACCTTATTGCCCGCATGGTGTATGCGGATGGTATGGCGGCGCTGTTGGCACTTGGTGCGGTCTATGTGGCAGGCCAGCTCGGCTGGGGCATTGTCGAGATGGTTGGCTATGCTGTTCTTCTGTCCATCTTCGGCACGGCAGGCGGTGTTTTTGGTGCGACGCTCGACCGCTTCCTTGGATGTCGGAACGCGCTTCTGGTCGAGCTGATCGGCCTGACCCTCGTTCTGTTCCTGTTGATTTCTATCACTCAGGAGTCGCTGTTCTTTGGTCTGATTGAATCCAAGCGCATCTTTGAGGGCAATCTCTACAGCCACACCCACGATCTGGCCTATCTGGCAGTTGCCGGCTTTCTCGGCCTGTTCGCGACTGGATGCATTTCCTCATCCCGCTCGCTTCTGGTCAGCATGGCACCAAAAGAGATGATCGGTGAGTTCTTCGGTCTTTATGCGATTGCCGGCACGGTCACCGTCTGGCTTGGCCCATTGTTAGTTGAGACCTTCACCTCAGCCTTCAAAAGCCAGCGGATAGGCATGTCGACCATCAGCGTACTGTTTGTCATCGGCTTCTTCATCCTGTTAACGGTGAAGCATCCGAAAACGGCTCGCTGATCCCGGCCTATTGAATGCCAACAGCCTCAACGCGTCTTGGGCGGAGATAAAACTCTTCGCTCAGATGCTGCGCGTTCGGCAGGAAATAGCCTAGCGTCGACTTATAGTCATAGCTGACTTCGGCGAATACGATGGACTGACCGTCGGTTAGCAAACCTTTTGGCACACTCAGAGACGCGCCCTTTGTATAGGCTGTCATATTGCGCGCGCGCGACCAGGAAACTTCAGCCTTGCCGTTCTTTTGGGTGATGCTGGTCACGCGCATCTCGGCGGCTGACCCGTCATAAGGGGCAAACAGTGCCGTTGACGCAGCAAAGATGTCGTTCATTTCGCTTTCGGTCAGCGTGGTGCCCCGCGCGACCAGATCGCCCAGCGTACTCGCAGTCTGCGTGACCTTCCGGTCGACGGTCATCAGGAAGGACACTTCGATCGAGCCGAAGAATAACAGCGCGAACACGGGCAGGATCAGTGCAAACTCCACCGCAGATACGCCGGATTTGTCTTTCGCGACGCGTGACAGTGTTTTCAGAAACGGGGGTCGAAACTTGATCATGATCCTGAATCCATTGCGAAGGGCTCATTGCGGAAGGCGACGCTGGCTTGCAACAGGCGCTTATTCCCATCCAGGTTCGACATTGGCGTACCAATCACCGGGGTGATGATGTTCCATTCATAAAAGACGCGCGCGAGAATGATGTCAGAACCTTCGCCGGAATCAAATTCCAGACTGTCCTTATCAACCGCGCCGTCCTTGATCGGATCATTACCGGACGCCGTGCCGAAGTTATCAAACACGCGAACATCCACCATCAGCCGCTCACCGCAGTCGAGCAGGCCGAATGTGTTGTCGCAGACAATCTGTTTGAACTTTTCGGCAGAGGCACCGGACGCCTGAAGTTCACCTGTACGGATACGACGCGAGGCTTCCGCGGCGCCGTGTTCCAGCGTCGTTGTCGCAATAAAGATCAGGCAGACTTCAAGCAGACCGACGAGAAGGACAAGAAAAGGCGCCGCCACAAGCGCGAATTCAACGGCAGAGGCCGCCTCGCGATTTCCGCCAAACCGCTTCAAAAAGCCGAGGACACCCCGACCAGAAGATTTAGCTGTTGGATGTTCCGCTGTGTGAGACACTCATGCTCTCCTCATCTCCGAATAAACCATTTACCAGAGGAGGCTTTGCATGCTGTTTCGGGGATCGGTTAAATTTGATCCAATCCCCGTCAGAGATCAGTCTTCTTTAGACAGGATGGTCGCCTGTTCAGTAATCGTGGTGACATAGTCTGTATTATCACCAATATCCGGCGCTGCTTTACACTTTGGTGCACACTGCATTGAGTAATCAGAACCGCCTTTGTTAACAACCAGACGTGTTTCGTTAACACCTACGACATTAACTGTCGTCGTGGCGATCACATTTCCTTTTTCGTCGACGACGTGAAGGCTGGTCATGCCATAGGCGCGACCGGTGATAAACATCAGGTGTTTGTCATGAACAACGACGTTGGCGACATATGGGCTGCCGAGAGAAACGCCGGCAATCGCGTCTGGAAATTTAACAGGAACCGCTTCGTTAATCGGGACTGTAATTGGTCCAAGCTCCAGAGTTTGCTCAGGTTTTTGAACAGGTATCTTTTTTGGACCAGAAACGTCTGAGGCCGCTGTCGGAACGAGCGCTGCACTCAGAGCAACTGCGAGAATCAGGTTTTTCATTGGTCAGCGGCTCCATCACTTCTGAGTAAGATTACACAAAGAGCCTTGAGGTTTTGCTAACAAAACGGGGTGTTCGACCTTTCTGTTATGGTGAATCAATTCCTTACCAGGGGTCGGCAATCTTCAAAACAGACTGAACTTCATCTTCATCAAGCCAGAGTATTTTCAGCTCATCCCGGGGCGATAAAGCAACGATGCGTCGGGAACACTTTGCCAACGTGGGAGTATAACATGAAGAACATCGTTCGTTTTCTGAAAGACAAGTCTGGTGCGACTGCCATCGAGTACGGCCTTATCGCTGCTCTGATCGCTGTTGCTGTTATTTCCGGTGTGACTGCACTCGGTTCTAACGCCAACAAAACGTTCACTAACGTTTCTACTGAAATCGGCAAAGGCGCTGCTGCTTCTTAAGCATAAGCCTTGCGATTTACATAAATCGTTTCGAATTTTGGAAACCGCCAGAGCAATCTGGCGGTTTTTTATATTTGCGGGACTGTTAATAAACGCCACGAATATTTTAACACACTGGCGTTGTTGTCTTTTTACCAGAGCATAAAGAAATACTTTATCAGTTTCCGGCACTTTCTTCGAAATAGTTTGAGGAAGGGCGAAACATGATTTCTTTGGCGTTGCTGGTTTTGTTCTTCGCGGGTCTTCTGTTCGCTGCGTGCCATGACGTGGCAACCATGACCATTCCCAACTGGGTGTCTGTCGCTTTTGTTCTGGTGTTCCCGCTTGCGGGCGTCGCTGTGGGGTTAACTCCTGCGCAGATTGGCCTGCATTTACTGGCCGGATTGATCGGATTCGCCGTCTGTATCGGCCTTTTCGCGCTTGGCGTCTTTGGTGGCGGGGATGCGAAACTCCTGCCTGCTGTCCTTGTCTGGATGGGCCCGGCAGCTTGGCTTCCATATATATATGGTATTGCGCTGACCGGTGGATTGCTGGCCGTGCTGCTTCTCATCAGTCGCAGGTTTGTTCCTGAAACGGTGGTTCCGGGGTTCCTCCAGCGGTCTTTCGTAAAGGGGCCGGGCATTCCGTATGCTGTTGCAATTGGCCTTGGTGCCATCTGGGCGATGTTCCGCTCGCCAGTACTATCCTCATTAATACAGGGAACAGGCTTTGTTTATTAACGATGCTTTAGAGGCATTGTGATTATTTCGATGAAGATTGCCGGAAATGTGTGTCCGGCGTGGGAGTCCAGATCGTGTCGATTATGAGAATTCTGATCCTGGTTGTTGCCGGAGCCGCCGCTCTGATTGCTGCCATGATGGTTCGCAACATGTCTAACCAGCCACCGCCGAAAGTGGTTGAGGTTTTGGACGACAGACCTGTCGAACCACAGATCAAACTCACCAAGGTCCTGATTGCGAAAAAGGATTATCCGGTTGGCCACCGTCTGGCGCCTGAAGACTTTGTCTGGAAGGAATGGCCAGCCGAAGGCCTCGATGAACGGTATCTGACAGATGAGAAAGCGCCTGACAGCCCGGCTGAGTTCAGCGGCGGTGTTGTGCGCATCCCGTTCTTTGCCGGTGAACCGATCCTCGACCAGAAAATCATCAAGCCGGGTGAAAAAGGTATCATGGCTGCCATGCTGGAAGAAGGCATGCGTGCGGTTGCCGTAGAGATCTCTGTTGAAACGGCGGCGGGCGGTTTCATTCTTCCGAATGACCGCGTTGATGTGATCCTCAGTTATAAAGTCGAAGTCACTGACGGCGATGTTGTGGTTGAGCGTCCGGCGACCCGGACAGTTCTGAAAAACGTACGTGTTCTTGCAATTGACCAGTCTTATCGTGAAGTGGAAGGCGAAGACGTCGTTGTTGGTACGACAGCAACACTTGAGCTGAGCCCGTCTCACGCGGAAGTTTTGATGCTGGCAAATCAGATGGGCGATATCTCGCTCACCCTGCGCGGCGTGAAAGATGCTTCGGCATCCGGAACCAAGGTCGAGGCAACCAGCTCTTTGCAATCTGCCAAAGATGTATCCGGCACCATCAGGATATATCGCAGCGGGACGGTCGAGAAGACGACCGTTGGGGGTGACCAATGATTAAAAGATTTGTCTTACCAGCCGTGCTTCTCGGCTGGATTGGCCTGTCAGGGGCATCTTTTGCCGAAACCTCTGTGGTTCAGATCACCATGTCTGAATCCGGTAAAACCACCGTGACCAAAGATCTTCTGTTGCCGATGGATAAGTCTTCGGTTGTTGAGCTGAATGTGCCAGCGGCTGATGTCATCATCACCAATCCGCAAATTGCCGACGCGGTTGTCCGCACGCCGCAGCGTGTGATTTTCCGCGGCGTTTCTACCGGTGAAACCAACGCCTTCTTCTTTGATGCGTATGGCAATCAGCTGCTTGATCTTCAGATCAAGGTCGAGCGCGACCTCACAGGTCTTGTTGATCTCTATAAGCGCCTTCTGCCGAATGCCCGCATCAAACCGGAAGCGTCGAACGGGTCTATCATTCTGACTGGCCGCGTTGCGAACATTTCAGAGGCGACCACAGCTGTGGAACTCGCCAATAACTACATTTCCGGTGGGTCGCAGGACGCATCAGCGGGCGGCGGCGCAGCTACTTCATCGTCTGGTGGTGGCAGCTCATCGTCTGGCAAAGTCATCAATATGCTGATTGTTGAGGGCAAGGATCAGGTCCTTCTGAAAGTACGCATTGTTGAAATGCAGCGCACCCTGACCAAACAGCTTGGTGTGAACCTGACCGGGTCCAAAGATGTTGGCAATAATGGCGACTCTTTGATTGATAACGTCACCTTCTCGACGACCAATGCATTCAACGTGGCGGGTCGTGTGCTGGGTGGACTGTCTCTGTCGGCAGCACTGTCTGATGCAGATGACCAGCTCGGTTTTGGTGCCAGCCTCAACGCGCTTGAGCGTGTTGGCCTCGTAAAGACACTCGCTGAGCCAAACCTCACCTCGATTACCGGTGAAGCCGCTAAATTCCTCGCGGGTGGTGAATATCCTGTGCCGGTTGGTCAGGATGACGAAGGCAATGTGAAGCTTGAATTCAAACCATTTGGTGTCGGCCTTGGCTTTACGCCAGTGGTTCTGTCTGAAGGCCGAATTTCTCTTCGCATTTCGACAGAAGTTTCTGAACTGACACAGGAAGGGGCGTTCTCGCCGCAATCTGTCGCCGGAACGGATTCAGCCGGCAATGTCATCACCTATCAGTCTATCAACATTCCTGCGCTGAGCGTTCGCCGCGCGGAAACAACGGTAGAACTTCCGTCTGGCGGGTCGACTGTGATTGCGGGTCTCATTCAGGAAAAGACAAAACAGTCTATGGACGCCGTACCAGGCATCAAGAATGTGCCGGTTCTGGGCGCGCTCTTCCGTTCGCGTGACTTCCAGAATGACGAGACCGAACTGGTCGTGATCGTGACACCATATCTGGTTGATCCAACCGATCCAAACAAGCTGCGTACACCGGCTGACGGATACTCGAATGCCGGGGATCTCGCATCGATCTTCCTTGGTCGCCTGAACGATCTTTATGCCGTTCCGGGCGCTGATACCAAGGGCAAGAAATTTGACGCCCCTGTTGGCTTCATCATCGAATAATGGAGTGGGTGATATGTCTTTGAAGAAGAATGTTTCAGGGCTGTTTGCACTCTCACTGCTGGCAGCATGTTCCTCTAACCCGGCGGTTTTGCAGCCAGGGTCTACAGGTATCGGGACGCATCAGATTCAGGTCGTTGAAGACACGGTGGTTCTCGAAGTTCCGATGAGCGAAGCCGAAAGCGGTCTTCCATATTCTCAGCGTCGCCGTGTTGAAGCCTTCATGGCGGATTATAAATCCCGCGGCAAACGCCATGGCCCGCTCGTCCTGTCTGTGCCTCAGAACAGCCCGTTCGCGACTCAGCTCGAAGCGAGCGCGCAGGAAACTTACAAGCTCGCCTATGACTATGGCGTTCAGGAAATGAAGCGCGCCGATTATGAGAGCAATGGCTCGAAAGAAGCGCCAATGGTGCTCGCCTTCACCTCCTACAAGGCGGTGGCTCCGGAATGTAAATCCATGTCGGAAGTGAACCCGGCACGGATGCGAACCAATGACCCGACGGTTGCTTTTGGCTGTGCAACGCAGGCCAATCTCGCAGCAATGATCGCCTATCCATCTGATCTTCTCGGAGCTCAGAATATGGATCCTGCGGATGTGATCCGCCGATCGACCGTCATCGAGAAATATCGCGCTGGTGAAGTGACCGCGACCGAACGGTCCGATGCTGAAAGCGGCGCAATCAGTGATGCAATCGATTAAGGCCGGATGGAGTAAACGATATGGGTGACAAGCATTCACTTCTCGATGATCTGCCATTCGACGATGATTTTGGTACGAATTTCGGCGATGACGACGACTTTGGCACGAGCTCGCTCGGCTTTGACGATGATATCGGCGCAAGCCTGACAGGCGGTGCGTCGTCAGATTTTGATGGCGGCGCTATTGATCCATCCGCCATGGCGGCAATGGAAAGCGACGGCCTGACGGGCAGCATTACTGTGCCGCACATTTCTGTTCATGCGTTCTGCGAGCGCTCCGGCACGGCGAAAGTAATTGAGGCCGCGTCCAGCGACCGTCGTCTGTCGCGCGCCAATTTCCAGATTGAAGAAGGCGGCCTGACGCGCGCGCTTCAAATCTATCAGGAACAGCCAACGCCAGATCTGCTGATCATCGAATCCAGCCTGCCTGCGCCGCAAATGCTGGCGCAGATCGACCAACTCGCAGAGCTGTGCGACCCGGATATCCGCGTACTCGTCATCGGTGCGATGAACGATGTTCAGCTTTACCGCAAACTGGTGGCGCGCGGCGTCAGCGAATATCTCGTTCCGCCATTCCAGCCGCTTCAGCTTATCCAGTCTATCAGCGCGCTTTATGTTGACCCGGATCGTCCGTTCATCGGTCGCTCGGTTGCGATTGCGGGCGCTAAAGGCGGTGTAGGCTCGTCCACGATTGCGCATAACCTCGCCTGGAGCATTTCAGAGAATGTTGGCGTCAACTCTACTCTGGTCGACCTCGATCTTAGCTGGGGCACAACCTCGCTCGACTTCAACCATGAAGGCAGCCAGACCGTCGCCGACGCCCTGACCGATCCGGACCGGATCGACGACACAGTGCTCGACCGTTTGCTGACCAAGACGACGGAGCGCCTCTCTCTGTTTACAGCGCCATCTACGCTGAACACCATGTATGACATTTCCGACGAGGCATATGACGAAGTCATTGACCGCGTGCGTCGCAATGTGCCGTTCGTGGTTCTCGACCTGCCGCATGTCTGGTCCGAATGGATGCGCTCAACGCTGGTGAATGCAGATGATGTGATCATTGTCTGTCAGCCGGACCTTGCATCCCTGCGCAATGGTAAGAACCTGATCGACTTCCTAAAGGCTGCCCGCTCAAACGATGCGCCGCCCAAGCTGATCCTCAACATGGTTGGCGTTCCGAAACGCCCTGAAATTCCAGTGAAGGATTTTGCTGCTGCGATCGGTCTGGAGCCAGAACTTGTGCTGCCATTTGATCCGCAACTCTTCGGTATGGCCGCCAATAACGGCCAGATGATTTCAGAGGCCGCTCCGGATTCCAAACCCTCTGTTGGTATCGACCACCTTGCCAGTCAGCTGACTGGCCGGGCCGTATCAGTCAAACAGGAAAGCCTGATCGGCAAACTGTTCAAACTCGGAAAATAGGCAGTAAATGTTCGGCAAACGTACAGACACTCCAAAGCCCCAGACCCCGGCCTCAGGCGGTGTAACCACTGAGGTCAAGCCGCCAAAGCCGGCACCGGAACCTGTTGCGAAAAAAGCTGAGCCGCGCCCTGCTCCGACACCGTCCAAACCGAAGACAAAGCTGAAAGACCGCTCGCGTTCTGAAAACCGGGTGACGAATATTGATGACCGGTCGGACGAGTATTACCGCGTCAAAACCATGGTCTTTAACGCGCTGATCGACACAATCGATCTGGCGCAGCTTGCCCAGCTGGATGCCGAAAGCGCCCGGGAAGAGATCCGCGACATTGTGGTGGAAATCATTTCCATCAAGAATGTCGTTATGTCGATTGCCGAGCAGGAAAGCCTGCTGGAAGACATTTGTAACGACGTTCTCGGCTATGGCCCGCTCGAGCCTCTGCTCGCACGGGACGACATTGCCGACATCATGGTGAACGGTGCGGGCACGACCTATATCGAGGTCGATGGCCGGATTGAGCGCACCAATATCCGCTTCCGCGACAATGCCCAGCTGATGAATATCTGTCAGCGCATCGTGTCCCAGGTGGGTCGCCGCGTCGACGAAGCCAGCCCGATTTGTGACGCGCGTCTGCTCGACGGCTCTCGTGTGAACGTGATCGCCCCGCCTCTGGCGCTGGACGGTCCAACGCTCACCATTCGTAAGTTTAAGAAAGACAAGCTGAAGCTCGACAATCTGGTCGATTACGGTTCGATCTCTGAGGCAGGCGCAGAAGTGTTGCGCATTATCGGCGCTTGCCGCTGTAACGTCCTCATTTCCGGCGGTACGGGTTCGGGTAAGACAACGCTTCTCAACTCTCTGACAGCCTTTATTGATCCGGGCGAGCGCGTCATCACGTGTGAGGACGCGGCCGAGCTTCAGTTGCAGCAGCCACACGTCGTTCGTCTGGAGACACGCCCACCAAACCTTGAGGGTACGGGTGCGATTTCGATGCGTGATCTCGTCAAAAACTGTCTGCGTATGCGTCCTGACCGCATCATTGTAGGCGAGGTGCGTGGCCCGGAGGCGTTCGACCTTCTGCAAGCCATGAACACTGGTCACGATGGTTCAATGGGCACGCTCCACGCCAACACGCCGCGTGAGGCACTCAGCCGGATCGAATCCATGATCACTATGGGTGGCTTCTCGCTGCCTGCGAAAACCATTCGCGAGATGATTGTGGGCTCAATCGATATCGTGGTTCAGGCGTCTCGTCTGCGTGACGGTTCGCGTAAGATTATCTCGATTTCTGAAGTCATGGGTCTGGAGGGCGAAGTGATCGTCACACAGGATCTGATGAAATTCGAAGTCGATGGCGAAGATTCAAACGGCAGGATTAAAGGTCGCCATCGCGGTATGGGTGTTGGCCGTCCGCGTTTCTGGGAACGTGCGCGCTACTACAATATGGAACGTGAACTTGCGGACGCACTCGATGCGTTGGAGGGCGCGTAATGGATACCAACACGCTTCTCATAGCGGCCCTGGCCTTTGTGATCATTGTTGGCGTTGGTTTTGCGCTTGTCGGCGGCGACAAGAACGAAGCCGCGATGAAGCGTGCCAAACAGATTTCCTCCAAAACGCGCAATGTCTCTGGCGATGATGTTCTGGCGCAGCGTCGCCAGAAAACGCAGGATATGCTGAAAACTCTGCGTGACGGCGAGGCTCAGAAAAGGAAATCTCTGGTGCCGCGCGATATCGGTACCCGTCTGAAACAGGCTGGCCTGAATGTCAGCGCTTCAGCTTTCTGGATTTTCTCACTCGTTATGGGCCTGACCCTCGCCGCAGCTGCGTTCATCCTGGCGCCGTCCAGTGTGACCATGTCTTTCCTTGGCGAAAGTGCGCGCGTCATGATTGCCGGCGCAGCCGGTTTTGCGGGCTTTCTCGGCCTGCCGCGCTGGGTGCTCGGTATGATGACAAAGCGCCGCCATCAACAGATTACCAATCAGTTTGCTGACGCGCTTGATGTCATTGTGCGCGGTGTGAAATCTGGCTTGCCGCTGAATGAATGTCTGCGCATCATTGCGGTTGAAAGCCCGGATCCTCTGCGCAGCGAGTTCAAACAGATCACGGACGGCATTTCGATGGGCCAGTCCATTCCACAGGCTCTGAACAAATTCTATCACCGCGTTCCACTGCAGGAAGTGAACTTCTTCAATATCGTTCTTGGCATTCAGGCTCAGACCGGTGGTAACCTCTCTGAAGCGCTCGGTAACCTCTCCGCGGTGATCCGGTCGCGCAAAATGCTGCGTGAAAAGATCAAGGCGCTGTCATCTGAGGCCAAGGCCTCTGCAATGATTATTGGCTGTCTTCCGATTGCCGTCATGGTGCTCGTTTACATCACCACGCCTGCGTACATGATGGAATTGTTCCTCAAGCCTATTGGCCATCTGATCCTGTTAATGGGTGTGTTCCTGATGGGGCTTGGCATTTACATCATGCGCCGCATGATCAACTTCGATTTCTAACGGGGGGCTGTCGAGATGGAATTTACCGATATTGCAGGCTTCCTGACCGATCCGGGCTTTCTGGCCTCGGTTTTTGCTGCGGTTGCCTGTTTTGCCACGATCCTGACGGTCGCTTTGCCAGCATTCCAGTCTGACAAGCTGGAAACACGCTTGAAAGCCGTAACCGACCAGCGTGAAAAACTGCGTCGTCAGAACCGCGCAGCGATTGGGCGCGGCCTGAAACAGAATCAGGGCGAAGGCTTTATGAAGGAAACAGTGGACAAGCTGGACCTTCAGAAACTGCTTGAAGACCCGAACGTAAAAGACAAGCTCATTCAGGCTGGTCTGCGCGGTGGCGCGCCTGTCGCGACCTTCTACTTTTTCCGCTTCGCGCTTCCGATTGCTTTTGGTCTCGCCGCCTTTGTTGCCGTTTTTATTCTGAATATGGTCGACTGGGCACCGCAAATGAAATTCGGTGCGGTGGTAGCCGGTGCCGCTGTCGGTTTCTACGCGCCAAATCTTTACGTTTCCAACCTTGCGACCAAGCGCCAGCAATCCATCATGCGCTCCTTCCCGGACGCGCTCGACATGCTGCTGATCTGTGTGGAAGCCGGTATGTCGATCGAGATGGCCTTTGATAAAGTGGGCAGCGAAATCGGCCAGTCTTCGACCGAGCTCGCCGAAGAATTAAAGCTCACAAACGCGGAATTGTCGTATCTGGCAGATCGCCGCGAGGCCTATGATAACCTTGCAAAACGGACCAACCATCCGGGCGTAAAAGCCGTTTGCATGGCGCTCGCACAGGCGGAACGCTATGGTACGCCGCTTGGATCTTCTCTGCGGATTATGGCTAAGGAAAACCGGGATATGCGGATCGCGGATGCCGAGAAAAAAGCAGCTGCTCTGCCAGCCAAGCTGACAGTCCCGATGATCGTTTTTTTCCTGCCAGTTCTGTTCCTGGTTATTCTCGGTCCGGCCTACATCAAATTCACCGAGATGGAAAAATAAAGACCTGTGAAATTTTCTGGAATTTTCACAGGTCTCATCAATTCATATTTTCTGTATTTCACTGATAACTGAAATAAGTTCATTCTTCAGTTGGAGCTGACGTTTTGTCTCTGTTCGACAAGCATCTGGAAAATATTTTTGGTTGTGTGGCCATGCTGATGGGCGCGGTCATGGCGCAGGCGGCGTTTTATGCCGGTTCGCTGATGCTGGGTGATGTCATGTTCCCGGTGCTCGCGCTGGCCCTGACATGTCTGATCGTATCGGTGTGCCGACTGGCCTCTGATCGCGGCGCTGCGATTGCCATTGCTGCCATCATGACGGTGCTTCTGACAGGTGTTTTTGCGGGCTTTGCCGCAAAAGTCCGGCAAGTGTTTTTCGATCAACCAGAACCGTTCCCCTTCCAAATGGGATGGCTGGACGTTTCAATCGTGATGATTGTGCCGCTTTGTATTGTCGCTATTGCAGGCGCCTGGCGGTTTCACAAACCGAGCGCCATTTCTGATAATCGCCTGACTGAGGCTTAGCGCTCGCCTATTGGAGAGAGCCGCGCAGCGAGCCGTAATTGCGAGATTTCGGCGTTAGCATGGCTTTGAAATAGTCGATATTGTCATCAACTTTCTTGTCCGGCAGGTCTGCTGATCCGATCAAGCGGGCTTCGTCAAACTTGCCTTGCAGACTCAGAACCAGAGCAAGGTTCTGGCGTTCTCTTTTACCGGCTTTTGGCTGTTGAACGGCCAGACGCAAAACGGTTTCGGCTTCTTCTGGTTTGCCAGTCAGCGCCAGCGATAGCCCCAGATTTGACAGGGCCGCTGCATTGGTCGGCTCTGTTTCCAATACCTTGCGATAGGTCGCCTGCGCTTCGCGGTGACGCTCTGTCTGGTCATAGGCAACGCCCAGTGCGCCAAGCACGGTCAGGTCATCCGGTTGCTTGTCATAGGCGCGCTTCAGAATATCGACGGCACCATCGGCTTTGCCTGCTGAAAGCAGGGATTTTCCGAACAGGCTCAGCAATTCAACATTATCAGGTGCAAGCGCCAGAGCCTGAGATGCAATTTCTGCAGCTTTTGACTCGCTGCCCATCAGGCGAAGGGCGCGAACAAACTCGACCGCAGCCTCCATATCGCCCGGGCTTTTCTCATACTCAATGCCC
Source organism: uncultured Ponticaulis sp. (assembly GCA_963678615.1). Classification (GTDB taxonomy): domain Bacteria; phylum Pseudomonadota; class Alphaproteobacteria; order Caulobacterales; family Hyphomonadaceae; genus Ponticaulis. Next base: position 2,996,920 of record OY782947.1, on the reverse strand, counting down.
CAGAAGGTCGCCTGTGCAACCGGGTCCTGGGATTTGATTTTAATGCGGTCATCCTCTGAGGCTGGCACCAGATCCTTGGCTTTGAGCTTGGCTTCAAAGGCTTTTTCGTTCTGCGTTGGAGCAGAGGTCACACACGCAGCAGCGCCAAGGACAAGCAATCCGGCAGCAAACAGTCGGGGAAATTTGTGGTTTAGCATGATCAGCTCCAAAACTCTCCCCAATTTTACGCGACAGGGTCAAGGATTGGTTAAGGCTTGTGAAAAATCCTCACCCCTTTTCAAGGCCTTGACTGGACGCCATCTAATGAGCGGCTAAGGTCAACAAAAAAGGGTTTTCCATGACAATTTCCTGCTTTCTGTCTGAGCACTCCGCGCCGATCCCGGTTGATATTGTCGATGAGACATCTCTGTCGGCCTATCTGGACGCGCAGTCGGAATATTCAGCGGTCGTTCTGAAGAGCGAGGCGTTCAAGGCGGGAAGCGGATCTCTGGTCCGACTGCCGGATATGACCGGAAACCTGTCGCGCATTGTGTTTGGCATTGGCGATGGTAAGGATGCATTGGCAGTTGCCGCGCTGTCATCGGCGCTGAAAGGCGGTGCCTACCGGTTGGATTATGTGCCTGACTATGTTGATCCACTGACCCTGACGGCGGCCTGGGCAGACGGCGCTTATGCCTTCACACGCTATAAAGCGCGCGCCAATGACATGCCGCAGCTTGTTCTTAACGATGCCGATCTCTTCGCAACGGCGGAGAAATACCGCGAGGCGATCTATCTTTTGCGCGATCTCGTCAACACGCCAGCTCAGGATATGGGCCCGACACAGCTACAGGCGGCGGTCGAAACGATGGCGAGCGAGTTTGGTGGCGTGGTAGAGACCACAATCGGTGACGATCTTCTCACCGCCAATTTCCCGATGGTTCATGCCGTTGGCCGTGCCGCAAAAGATGCGCCGCGTGTGATCGAGCTCAGCTGGGGAGATGAAAACCGCCCGAAAGTCGCGCTGGTAGGCAAAGGCGTGACCTTTGATACCGGGGGTCTCGATCTGAAAACCGGCGGCTATATGCGCCTGATGAAGAAAGATATGGGCGGGTCCGCGCACGCAATCGCGCTTGCCCGTCTGATCATGAGCTTCAATCTGCCAGTTTCTCTGAAACTGGTGGTGTCTGCGGCTGAGAATGCTATTGGGTCGGATGCGTTCCGTCCGGGTGATGTTTTGTCGAGCCGCAAGGGAATTACCGTCGAAATCGACAATACTGATGCAGAAGGCCGCCTTGTGCTTGGCGATGCGCTCGTTCGCGCGCAGGAAGATAAAGACCCTGACCTGTTGATCGATTTTGCTACTCTGACCGGTGCGGCCCGTGTCGCGCTCGGCCCGGAAGTTGCGCCATTCTACACTGATGACGATGAACTCGCTGCTGCGATTGCAGAGGCATCCGGCACTGTTGGTGACCCGGCTTGGCGCATGCCGCTCTGGAAGCCATATATGTCCATGCTGAAAAGCTCGATTGCCGACTGCGTGAACTCAGCCTCTGGCCCGATGGGGGGCTCGATTACGGCAGCTCTGTTCCTGTCGAAATTCGTTGAGACGAAATCCTGGGTTCACTGGGATGTCTGGGCGTGGCGCAATGCGAAATACGGCAACCCGGAAGGGGCTGCCGCATGTGGCCTGCGTGCCATGTTCCATGTGGTTCAGAACCGCTATAAATAGGCCTGCTATGTGGCGGCTACCAGCCGCCACCACCACCGCCGCCTCCGCCGCCTCCGGAGAATCCGCCCCCGCCTGAGCCAGAGCTTGAGGACGGTTTCACCGCAGCCGATGACACACCGGAACTGATGCTGTTTGTCAGAGATTCATTCAGGCCATGCAATGAGCTGGCGGTATAGAAGGCCGAACTGTTCCAGCCCGGCTGATAGGCTTTGGCCGCGTCTGGCAGAACGTCTTCGAAATACTTGCTCCACGGCTCTTCGACATCCAGCGCAATGGCATAGGGCAGCAGCTCTTCATAGCGCTCGGTCGACATTGGCGGTGGTTGATCGCCGTGAATGTCTGCCGCATTCAGCTGTAGTTTCTCTGCGGTCTCCAGATAAAGGCGAAAGCCCGCAATCTCGGCGCGCTTTTCTTCACCCTTGCGGGTCTGCGCCGGCAGGAAATATAAAAACGCGACATTGATCAGCACCAGCACGACCAAAAGCCCGGTATGCCATGGGGTCCAGTTCACGGTTGTCCCGACGGCCAGAACGAAAAAGGCAACACTTAGCAGAATGGCCAGAACCGACGCGCCACGATTCCATTTGAAATAGGCTTCGCCATAGGCCCGCGACACATCACTCTGAAACGTCTTGTAGGACGCCGCAAAGCCAGAGTCGTACTTGCCGCCAATGACTTTCTTATCGCTCGATTTCAGGAGTGCGTTAAACAGTTTTCGCTGATGATTTGCCATCTGCACATTAGGCGTTGGCGATTTACGGGTCAGCGTCACCGTCTTCTTGTCAGATGAGATGTCCATAAACCCTTTGATCGCCAGATCAATCAGCGTCGCGGCGAAGGCTTTATTGCTGCTGAAGCTGCGATAATAGATATGGTGCGCCGCCGCCGGAGATAGCCCTTCCGGCGGATAATATCGCGGAAACACCGGCAGTTTCGGCGCATCAATGCCCACCTGACGCCATGTGCGCAGATAGTAGAACAACACGCCGCCAGCGGTCAGTATCAGGATTAGCAATCCGCCATATCGCTGCCAGAGAATGCCGCGCTTATCCGCAGCCGAGGGCGGGTCGATCACGCCTTTCGGCAAGCTGACCACGACAGACAAACCCTCACGGCGTGCCAGGGGCCGCGTCACGGTGAAGTTCACTTTGTTGCCCAGCGTTTCGACCGAATAGTCAGACCCGGTCTCACCAAAAGCGCCAATATAGGCCTCGCTGGAGAGCGGCCGCGCCCCCTCAGGCAGAATAACCGTACTCGTTACCTTGCTCATTGGCAGGGTCCAATACGTGCCCGTCGCATTCCAGTAGAGCTCATCATGATCCTCGAAATACCGGATCTGATTTTTGGCGCGATAATGGATCTGATAGGTCTGCAGCTCGCCAAAAGGCAGCATTACATCTTCATCACCTATGCGGATGTAATAGCCATTGCCCTCGCGATACTTGGAATAAGGCTCGTCTTTTCCGTTCCGTGTGACGTCCAGCACTTTGTAATCATACCGGAACCGCTCACCCTCCAGCTCGTAATAGCGTGGCAGAGCGCGATAAATCCCGCGATTGATTTGCCGGTGTTCCGGCACCACTGAAATGGTTTCCGTGACGAGGATATCGCCGTCGGTCTGCACTTCAATTCTGATATCATACTGTTCGATCCGCTCGTCTGCCTGCGCAAGACCAGACAGACACAGCGCGAACAGACAGGCCAGGCTTGCGCGGATGATTGACAGCATCAGCTTGCTCCGCCGGCCAGATTGACCTCCGGCACGGCGCGGTCTGCCAGATCGATTTCGAAAAACTTGCTCTGTCTGAACCCGAATAGCGGGGCCAGCATGACAGACGGGAAGCTCTGAATGGCGACATTGTATTCACGGACGGCCCCGTTAAAGAAGCGCCGCGCATAGGAAATATCATTCTCGGTTTTGGACAATTCTTCCTGCAGTCTCAGGAATTGTTCGCTGGCTTTCAGGTCTGGGTACGCTTCGGCGAGCGCGATCAGACGGCTAACGCCTTGTGAGACCCGGCTTTCTTCGGCGCCGCGCTTCTCCGGGTCATTTCCGGCACTTAAAGCCTGATTTCGCTGAGAGATCACCTCGTCCAGCGTGGACTTTTCATGCGCGGCATAGCCTTTGACGACATCGACCAGATTGGGGATCAGGTCCGCGCGCTTCTTCAACTGCACATCGATATCGGCCCAGCCATTATCGACCATCTGCTTTTTCGCGACCATGGTGTTGAAAATGATCACCGTCACGGTGACCAAAAGGGCTGCCACCCCGATCAGAATATATGTTGTCATGAATAGCGTCCTCCCAGAGGACAGACACTAAACCCCGAATTCCCCTTGCGACAAGGCTGTATTCGGACCGCGACGCAAAGAAAAACCCCGGCCTTTCGAGCCGGGGTTTTGTATTTGAAACCTGTTTAGAGGTTAGTCGCGGGACGAGAGAAGCATCATAATGACGCGGAACATGTTCACGAATGAGATGAAGAAGTTCAATGCACCATAATTCGTCATGACTGCGAGACCGCGATGATCACCTTCCATTTGGTAATAGCTGAATTTCAGTTCCTGAGTTTGCCAGGCAACAATGCCAGCAGAAAGAACGAACACAGCGCCCATAATGATCCATTCCATAGGGGCACTCGGCGGCATAAAGATGTTAAGGACGGAAAGGCCAAACACACCGATCATCGCCATGATGATGAAGTTACCGAACGCGGAAATATTTTTCTTTGTCGTATAACCCCACAGAGACAGCCCGCCGAATGCGACCGCAGTAATGAGGAACGCCTTCATAATGGTTGTATAACCAGCGTTGACCATCTCGATGCCGCCGCGAGTTTCTGCGGCGAGCGGAGTGCCTTGCGCCTGAAGCTCAGCCATTACCACCCAAATGCCCAGTCCGAGACCGAGCAAGGTGACAATCGACCAGTATAGAATAGCAGATCCGATTGGAGAGGGGTTGCGCATGAAGAACATGGAACCGAAGATCAGGGCGATTGGGCCCCACTGCACAACATATTGAAGTGGTGATCCGAAAATGAGTGCTGTTACTGGGGGAACCGTGCCCGCAACATAGGCGAGCACACCGGCAAGAAGAATGCCCAATGCCAGTTTGTTGTACACACCAAGCATGAACTTTCGCAGGCCAGCGTCGACGGACGTGTCCATAGCGCCGGCTGGCATCTGACCTGCACGAGCGAAATTGAAATCGTTCATTGTTTCACCTTGTTAAGAATCGTCCGCGCATTTGCGGATTTCCCATTATATTGGCACGGGCATATCGTTTTGCAAGAAAAACCAGGGGTCTGAGGATTGGATGTTCCATAGCAATTTGAGCGGCAGCCAATCGCTTTTTGTTATAAGAGAGGGCCCGACGGGCCTGCCCAATCAAATTTCGAGCAGAGACGCATAAAAAATCTAGTTTTGGTAGAAAGTCATTGCGGCGGACGGTCATTTGGTTGTTTTCTAATAGCGCACCGCAATAGCGTAGGGGAGTTTGTGATGCGAGCTTTTGATGATGAACGCCGGAAAATTGACGCGTTGAAACGAGAGTTGGAACGAGAAATCCGTGATCTTGAAAGTCAAAAACGAAAATTGGGTGATGATAAAATAACAGCTGCCAAGGTTGAGGAGCTGATAAGAAGCAAAAAGCGAAAGTTGGGGGGGCTGCGATAGTGGAAGTTTTGTTTCAACGATCGCAAAGGCTTGTCGATGATAAAAAGCCTCAATTGGGCTACGCATTTATTGTCGAAGTTCTCGTCAAGCTCACAGAGTTTGAAAGAGATCTTGTGAAGAAATACAATGCCGCTGACCTTTCCATCATAAACAATTTTGAGTGCTTTCAAGAGGCAAATTTTCCAACTTTCGCGATCGTGGATATAGATCCGCTTGATCGTGCGAAAAGGCAAAGGGGACGAATTCAAAGTTTGGTGCTGCGTGACGCCGTGAGCGGATTTAGAATGCAGGGAGCTAACCCTCATCGATTGAATGAATACATGTCTAAAGTGAAAAGCTCCGTTGAATCTGCTTCTCAGTGGCTGATGTCAGCTCATAGTTTTGAAGGGGAGTTATCGTTCGATACTCTAGAAACTGAGTAGCAGTCGATTAAACTCGGAATGCAACACCTCTATCGACAACAATGAATTTTAGGCGTATAAGACACGAAATCGCTAAAATATGTGGCGGCGGCTCGGGAAACCTGGGCCGCCGTTTTCGTTGCCGAAAGTTGGAAATACATTGCGCGCACTTCGTGACGTCGAAAAAAGAATTCTGGACGCTGTCGAACCCGAGGCCGAGGCCATGGGGATCGAAGTTGTCCGCGTCCGTCTGATGGGTGGCCGCACCCCGACCCTGCAGTTCATGATCGAAAAATCTGAGGGCGGTACTGACGTTGAACATTGCGCAGACTTTTCTCGCGCAATCTCGCCAGCGCTGGATGTGCTTGATCCGGTCTCTGGTAATTACCACCTTGAGGTTTCTACACCGGGGATTGATCGCCCACTGACCCGCGCAAAGGATTTTGCCCGCTGGACGGGGCATCTGGCCAAGGTTGAGCTGAAAATGCCTTTGCCGTCTGGTCAGCGCCGCTTTACCGGCGAGATTACTGGCGAAAAAGATGGCAACATCACGCTGTTGCTGGATGATGAAACAGAATTAGAGGCGCATGTGGACGATCTGTCCAAAGCCAGCCTCGTGCTGACAGAAGAATTGATCGACGCCGCTCAGGCCGAGGGCTCACTTGCCCCGCAGCCGGGAGAGGAAGGCTTCGATGCTTTTGAAACTGATGAAGGCGAAGAGCCGGAATCCCTTGAAGAGGAAGATGAGTCATGAGCGCGATTGGCGTTTCCGCAAACCGACTGGAGATCCTTCAGATCGCTAACGCTGTAGCAGCGGAAAAGAACATCGATAAGGAAATCGTGATTGGCGCGATGGAAGAAGCGATCCAGAAAGCGGCTCGCTCTCGTTATGGCCAGGAACACGACATCCGCGCCCACATCGATCCAAAGACTGGCGAACAAACGCTTTGGCGCGTTCAGACCGTCGTGGAAGATGAAGAACTCGAAGACGAAGTTCAGCAGCTAACCCTCGAGCAGGCGCGCAAGCTGGACCCGGAAATCGAAATTGGCGGCGAAATTCGCGAAGAGCTTCCACCTTTTGATTTTGGCCGTGTTGCGGCACAGACTGCGAAACAGGTCATCATGCAGAAGGTTCGCGACGCTGAACGCGACCGCCAGTATGAAGAATACAAAGACCGCGTCGGCGAAGTCATTAACGGCATCGTCAAGCGTGAAGAATATGGCCATATCATCGTTGATCTGGGCCGCGCTGAAGGCATTATCCGTCGCGGTGATGCAATCCCGCGCGAGAAATTCCAGAATGGCGACCGTATCCGCGCTTATCTCTATAAAGTGAGCCGCGAACAGAAAGGTCCGCAAATTTTCCTGTCTCGTGCGCACCCTGACTTCATGGTGGCTCTGTTCACTCAGGAAGTTCCGGAAGTTTATGAGGGCGTGATCGAAATCCGCTCTTGTGCGCGTGATCCGGGCTCTCGTGCGAAAATCGGCGTCTGGTCGAATGACAGTTCAATCGATCCGGTTGGTGCGTGCGTTGGTATGCGTGGCGCGCGCGTTCAGGCCGTTGTCGGCGAACTTGGCGGCGAGAAAATCGACATCATTCCATGGTCTGATGATCCGGCGACATTCATTGTCAACGCGCTTCAGCCTGCAGAAGTGTCTAAAGTCGTTCTCGACGAAGACGAGCAGCGTGTAGAAGTCGTGGTTGGTGACAGCCAGTTCCCACTGGCGATTGGCCGTCGTGGTCAGAACGTCCGTCTGGCGTCTCAGCTGTCTGGCTGGCAGATCGACCTGATGACAGAAACTCAGGACTCTGAGCGTTACCAGCGCGAATTCCAGGAGCGGTCTACGCTCTTCATGTCTGCGCTTGATGCCGATGAAATGCTGGCTCAGCTTCTGGCATCTGAAGGTCTGGAATCTGTTGAAGAGATCGCTTTCGTTGATGCAGACGAAATCGCGGGCATTGAAGGCTTTGACGAAGAAGTTGCTCAGGAACTGCAGACACGTGCGCGTGAATATATCGAACGCAAGAATGCAGAACTCGACGAGAAGCGTAAGTCGCTGGGTGTTGAAGACGGTGTTCTGGACCTTGAAGGCGTCACGCTGCCTATGGCTGTCATTTTCGGTGAGAATGACATCAAGACAGTTGAAGACGTTGCAGGTCTGATCCCTGATGACATCACAGGCTGGCGTGAGCCGGGCGACCGTAACCACAAGCCGGTCTTCCAGCCTGGTCTGTTGGCGAAGGGTGAAATGTCGGCTGATGAAGCCGAGCTGATGATCATGCGTGCGCGCTTCAAAGTCGGCTGGATTTCTGAAGAAGACCTCGCAGCGATTGAAAATCAATTCGTTGAAGAGGAAGAGTTCGCAGAAGACGGCGGCGTTGAACTGACCGAAGAAGAAAAAGCGCTGCTCGCGCTTGACGACCTTGGCGGTGATGTGTCTCTCGACGATGCGATCGCAAACCTCGATGAGTCTGATTTCTCTGATCTTGAGGAGGGCGCCGATGATGACGCAGAGCCTCAATGATCCGGGTGACACTCCAGAACTAGAAGACTGGTGGGATGATGGCCTGAAAAAGGCCTCATCCAGCCGGGAACGCATGTGCATGGTGAGCCGGGAACGCTATCCCGTCTCACGGCTGATCCGTTTTGTCCTCAGTCCGGAGAGCGAGGTCGTTGCCGATCTCGGAACAAAGCTTCCGGGACGCGGGGTTTGGATTCTTGCAGATCGATCAACGCTGGCCGAGGCGGTCAGTGGTAAAAACAGTTTTGCGCGCGGCTTTAAAAAGGCCTGCAAAGTCGATGCGTCCATTGTTGAGACGGTCGATAAGCAATTAATGGCCCGGTGTATTGCGACGCTGGGGCTGGCAAAACGGTCAAATGCTATTATCTTAGGGTTTGATCAGGTTCGTAATGAACTTCAAAGACGCAAGCCGGGCTGGCTTCTTGAAGCCGCAGACGGTGCTCGTGATGGACGCCGACGTGTTGTTGGCCTCGCAATTGCACTTTATGACAAGGCGCGCGTCGCAAAGGCACTCACTTCTGAAGAATTGGGCATGGCCTTTGGTAGGGAGCATGTGGTACATGCCCTGTTGAAAACGGGTCGGTTCGCACAAGTGTGGACAGATGACTATCGTAGACTGTACGAGTTCCGGCAAATGACGGACACGGTATGGGTTTCTGGGACGGTCGAGTAGTGTACGCGTTCGCTGGGTGGAAAGCGGACAGGTTTGGTATTAGAATTGGTGGTCGATGAGCGATACGAAAAACGTAAATTCAGAATCTGACGGTGGTGGCCGTAAACCCCTTTCCGTAAATCGCGGTAAGGATTCTGGAACTGTGAAACAAAGTTTTCCGCAGGGCCGGTCAAAACAGGTTGTCGTCGAGAAGAAGAAAAAACGTATTTCCTCTGCGCCGGGCAAGACGTCGAAGCCTGCTGCGCAGGCTGCAGCGGGTGCCAAGGCTAAGCCGCAGATCTCCAGGGCTGCTGAACTCGCGAAAAAGCTCGGGATTACCGAAGCCGAACTGCGTGCCCGTCAGGCTGCTCTGAAGAAACGCGAAGAAGACGAAAACAAACGCAAGGCCGCTGACCTCGCGCGTCAGGAACAACAGCAGCGTCTGAAAGATGAGCAGAATCGTATCCAGCGCGAAGAACAGGAACGCGAAGAAGCTGAAGCTCGCCGCAAGGCTGAAGAAGAAGCGATGCGTCAGGCCGAGGCGGAAGCTGCGAAACAGGCTGAAGCTGATGCACAGCGTGCCAAGTCTGAAAAGGCTGGTAAAAAGCCTGAGAAGCGCGATGAGCGTCCGCAGCCTGTCAACAAGCGTCCGAACGAAGCTGCCTTCGAGCCTGCACCGAATGATGCAGATCCTCTGTCCAAGCTTGGCGGCCGCGTCAAAAAACAGAAAATCGAAGCGCCTGCACCGGCGAAACCGGCGCGTACGCGCGGTGAGCCGAAGCGTCGTCAGGGCAAACTGACAATTGCTGCGGCGCTTGATGGCGATGAAGACCGTCAGCGTTCACTGGCATCTGTTAAACGTGCGCGGGAGCGTGAACGAGAGCGCCGTATGGCGGGCTCCAAGCAGAAAGAGAAATCTTTCCGTGAAGTCATCGTTCCAGAAACGATCACTCTGCAGGAACTTGCGAACCGTATGACGGAACGTGTTGCTGACGTCGTGAAATTCATGATGAAGCAAGGCGAAATGATGCGCGCGAATGACGTGCTCGATGCCGATACTGCGGAACTCATCGTTGAAGAATTCGGTCACACTGTGCGCCGAGTTTCTGAAGCTGACGTCGAAATCGGTCTGGATGGACCAGATGACGATGATGGCGACATGAAAGGCCGTCCACCGGTTGTCACCATTATGGGTCACGTTGACCATGGTAAGACATCGCTGCTCGACGCACTTCGTCAGACTGACGTTGTGTCCGGCGAGGCTGGCGGTATCACCCAGCATATCGGTGCATATCAGGTCCGCCTTAAATCCGGCGATAAGATTACCTTCCTCGATACACCGGGCCACGCTGCATTCTCTGCGATGCGGGCGCGCGGCGCGGATATCACTGACATCGTAATCATCGTAGTAGCAGCCGACGACGGCGTGATGCCTCAAACTATTGAGGCGATCAGCCACGCAAAAGCGGCGGGTGTTCCTATTATTATTGCCGTCAACAAGATCGATAAGCCTGACGCGGAACCAAACAAGATTCTGACAGAGCTTCTGCAATACGACATCCAGGTTGAAGCCATGGGTGGTGAAGTGCAGGCGATTGAAGTGTCCGCAAAAGAGAAACTGGGTCTGGACGAACTGACTGAGGCGATCACGCTGCAGGCAGAGATTCTGGAGCTCAAGGCAAACCCTGACCGTGCCGCTGACGGTGTTGTTGTGGAGAGCCAGCTCGATAAAGGACGCGGTTCTGTTGCGACTGTTCTTGTGAAGCGCGGTACTCTGCAGCGCGGTGACATTGTTGTTGCCGGTCAGCAATGGGGTAAGGTTCGCGCACTGGTCAACGAGCGCGGCAAACAGCTGAAAGATGCAGGCCCGACAGTTCCTGTCGAGATCCTTGGTCTTGATGGTGCACCGGATCCGGGCGATCCATTCGTTGTGGTCGACACCGAGGCGCGTGCCCGTGAGATTACCGAATACCGTATCCGTCTGAAGAAACAGGCTCGTGGTACGACAACTGCGAAAGCGTCTCTGGAGCAGATGTTGTCTCGTCTGAAAGACGGGTCTTCAGAAACCAAAGAAGCGCCACTGGTTGTCAAAGGCGACGTTCAGGGTTCTGTCGAGGCGATCACGCACTCTGTCGAGAAGATGTCGACCGAAGAAGTTCGCGCTCGTGTCATCTATGGCGCGGTTGGCGGTATTTCCGAAAGCGACGTTCTGCTGGCTCAGTCCTCAGGCGCGCCAATCATCGCGTTCAACACACGTGCGAACAAACAAGCGCGTGAACTGGCGGAACGTGAAGGCGTAGAAATTCGTTATTACTCAGTCATTTATGACCTGATCGACGATGTTCGCGACACACTGTCTGGCATGCTTGCGCCAGAAAAACGCGAAACATTCATCGGTTACGCCGAAATTCTGGAAGTGTTCAACATCTCCAAAATCGGCAAGGTTGCGGGTTGCCGCGTGACCGAAGGCGTTGTGAAACGTGGGTGTGGCGTTCGTCTGCTGCGTGATGACGTCGTTATCCACGAAGGCATGCTGAAAACCCTCAAACGCTTCAAGGACGAAGTTCCGGAAGTCAAAGAAGGCATTGAATGCGGCATGGCGTTTGAACGTTATGAAGACATTCGCGCTGGCGACATGATCGAGTGTTTCGAAGTCGAGATGATCAAACGAACTCTGGCTAAGACCCACTAAAGCGTTTCGATTTCAGTCAATTTGCAGAAAGCCATCGAGGGTAAACTTCGATGGCTTTTTTCGTTGTGCGTTGGATTTGTTAAATGAGTTTATCCGGATGGTAAGTGTTTCTGGTTAGACTGATTTCATGTCACCAGCATCTCTGAATTCCATCGAGCCCGAAACGGAACTCTATCCCGAGAAATACTCGGCCGGTGGTTTTGTCTCTCAGAAAGATCTGAAGAAGATTACCCGCAAAATGCGCTCCAGCGTTCTGGGCCCGACGGCGGTGTATTATGCCGGTGTGACGGCGCCTGCGATTTCTGCCGGTTTGGCGACTGTTGTTGGCGCTGCGCTCGAACGTGCGGGATGGAGTGACTATTGGGTGCTTCTGACCTCTGCTATTATTGCAGCGATGGGGGGCATCTCCTGGTATCTGATCTTTATGCGCCTATCTTACCGCCACTCTTTCGGACGTTCGACAGAGTCAGAATCGGAAACCTCGTTTGAGGCAGATGCGATTGGCATTTTCTGGACGCGCGGCGCTGTAAAAACGCGGGTCGGCTGGGAAGGTGTGAAAAACATTGAAGCGCATCGCAGCTTCATTCAGGTCGGCATTATCGACACGGCAGATGTTGTGCTTCCGAAAAGCTGGTTTAAGAACCGCAAAGAGATGAAGATATTCGCTGAAGCGATTACGACTCTCTGGCAGGAAACTGTTTCGTCTGCTGCGGAATAACGTTTCTACCTGCTGCCCAAAACACTGAAACTCTGCTAAATACGTCTCATGAGTAAACACAAACAAGCTGAGGGGCTTGGGCCCTCCCAACGACAATTGCGAGCCGGGGAATTAATCCGGCATGCGCTGGTTGATATTCTTGCGCGCGAAGAGTTTCGCGACCCCCAATTACAGGGCGTTTCGGTCACGATTGGTGAGGTGCGAACGTCGCCTGATCTGAAACACGCAACGGTTTTCTGTTCGCCGCTGGTCGGCAGCACAGATGCGGACGCGGTTGCTGAAGCCCTGTCGCGCGCGTCGGGATTTATCCGTGGCAAGCTTGGCCGGTCTATCGATATGAAATTTACCCCGCAGCTGAAATTCCTTGCGGATACCAGCTATGACTCTGCCAGCGCAATGGACAGGCTTCTTGATGAAGTTGCCCATCGCGAAGGGTTTGACGAGGAAGAATAAAATGCAGATTTGCCAGGCCTTTTCGTGGATTATGGCCGCCGGCCTGGCCATTCTGGGGAGTTCTTCAGCGATCACCGCTTTTGCGGACGAGCCACCAAAACCCGTGGTGATCGCGCATCGTGGGGCGAGCGGCTATCTGCCTGAACATACGATTGCCGCCTATAAGCTGGCGATTGATCAGGGCGCAGATTTCATTGAGCCTGATCTCGTCATGACGAAGGACGGGTATTTTGTGGCCCGTCATGACCCGTATCTCTCAGATTCGACAGATATTGCAGACCATCCGGAATTTGCAGACCGCAAGACGACGGTGACTGATCCGGAAGGCAAAGAGATTACGGACTGGTTCACCTGGGATTTCACGCTGGAAGAGCTGAAAACCCTAAAAGCCCGACAAGCGCGCAGGGGCCGGGACACCTCGCATGATGGTCTTTACGATATTCCTGTTCTGGACGAGATTTTCCATCTGGTGACGCAAGACTGCAGCGCGTCCAAAACAGGGCTCTATCCGGAAACCAAATGGCCAACGCATCACAAGTCGCGTGGGTTGGACATGGCAAAAGCTTTTGAGGCGGCCTATCTGAAACACAAGGCACTGCTCGATCAGAAGGCTAACGCGTCCTGTTTTCCGACGATTTATCTGCAGAGTTTTGAAGCTGACATTCTGAAAGAAATCGATCGCATGGAAGGCCTCGACGAGATCAAGCTCGTCCAGCTGGTCTACCCGTTGGGATACAAGCCGTTTGGAAAGCCGAGCTATCGCCTGCGTGAGATTGATGGTTATGCGGATGGGGTTGGTCCGTACAAATCCATGCTGATTGATCTGCAGCATGGCAATCCGACCGATTATGCAGAACGGGCGCGGGCGCTGGGTCTGGAAATTCACACCTGGACACTTCGGGACGATGCGATTGCGCCTGCATTTCAAACCATTGACGAAGAGATTTCAGCGCTGTTAAACGCAGGCGCAACCGGCTTTTTCACTGACTTTCCGGATACCGGCAAGCGGGTGACAGAAGACTGGGTGGCGCGCCAGAAGGACGCCAGATCCTATCAGGTGCCGCAAGCTTTATCGGGCTATACATGGTATTCAGATGTCGGTGTCCGAAAGCCCGGCAGTAAGACGGTGCCGTATGATGGACGGGCAACATTTTCGGCGAAGTCGGCAGAACGATGCCGTCTTGCGTGCGGTGTTTTCAAATCCTGCCAGGCGTTTTTGTTTGTTGAACCGAAATCACCTGATGAACGGTCCTATTGCCGCCTGCTTGGCCGGGTTCCGGATGCAACGGTCGTTCAAAGTGGCTCTCATCTTTATGTGCCCGACTAGCTGGCGGATTTAGTCGTCTGCAAAAGAGGTCCGTTTTCGGCCTCTGGTTGCGCCGAGAAACAAGGATGCCAATCCAAGGATCGGGAAGACCATCACCAGACCAAAGAGCACGGATGTAATGACTGACGCAGAGATGAGATCTGGGTCTGAGGTTTGCGGGCGCGTAACAAGGATTGCAAAAACGAGTGCGGTACTGACGATCGACCCGAACAGGGCAATGAGTGTCGGCAGATCACAATACTGAACTGACTTTCGTTTTGCCATGCGTCGACCCGTCATGATGAAGAGGCGGCCAATAATCAGCCCGCTTGCGATCATGAATGCGGCGGTCAGGGTGCGAATAATCCAGACAAGACCTGTAAACCCGGTTTCAAAGCCAAAAGACAGACCGAGGATCAGCGCGATAGCGACTGCGAGGCCCAGACTGGTCAGCCAGAAGGTCTTTCTGAAAGTGCGCTGTCTTTTCTCTTCGGTTTCGATCTCAGCGACGGGCTTCTGATTAGGGCGGGCATTCACCCCGGCGAACATGAGTGGAAAGCGCGACGCGGAGTCGGGCTGATATGTCGTTGGCGCCCAGTCATCAGTGTCTTTCGTCAGAGCGTCTAGACCCTGAAAAATGTCATCCAGTGAGCTTTCATCCATCCCGTCCCAGCCATTCAAGGATACGGTGTGAATATAGTCAAAGTCTGGTGGTGGCGGTCTGGTATCGATGCAGACGGGTAGAAGCCGGTTTCTGTCGCGACCGATAGCGGCTTCAAGGCGAACATTTTGAGAATTACGTGAGGCGTTTGACCAGATGACGATGATGGCTTTTGCGGTATCGATCTTCTCTGTCGATGGCCCGGTTTGGGAGGCACTACGGTCCCAACTGACCGAATAACATTTGTCAGTGAGCATGTCGGCGAGGATTTGCGCGGCGTCGCGGTTTTCAGGATTATAGGCGATGTAGACATCTGACATGGTGAGCCCAGCCCCTGTTTGGTAACTCTACGACGCTGAGGAGAATTTCCGGATCGGGCATTCTCTTCAGGCGAGAAATATTCGCGTGAATTTGTGGAACTGGTTTACCTTGCCATACGAGTTCGATAAACAGGCGCCTTTCCAAAATGTATTTATCTTGTTCGGTGGCCCAGGTTTTCGGCGCTGGAAGATAGGGTTTCAGGGATTGAGCATTGGCCAGAAACAAAAAGCGCAAGGGCGACCCGGTTCATGGGTGGCTGGTACTGAACAAGCCGGTCGACATGACATCTACGCAGGCCGTTGGTCTGACGCGTCGCTTGCTGGACGCGCAAAAGGCGGGCCATGGCGGTACGCTTGACCCCCTGGCTGATGGTATTCTGCCGATCGCTTTTGGCGAAGCCACGAAAACTTCGGCCTATGCGATGGGCGCAGACAAAGACTATTCGTTTGAGATTGAGTGGGGGGCGTCGACCTCTACTCAGGACAAGGAAGGCGAAATTGTTGCCCGGTCAGACAAGCGCGCAAGCCTGGATGAAATTCGCGAAGCGCTGACCCGGTTCGAAGGTGAGATCGATCAGATTCCGCCGCAATTTTCGGCCATTAAAGTAAATGGTGAGCGGGCCTATGATCTGGCGCGTGACGGGGAAGAGGTTGAGTTACAGCCGCGCCGCGTGGAGGTGTTATCCATTGAGCTGGACCCGTTATCCAGTCTGGATAAGGCACTGATCCATGTGACTTGCGGAAAAGGTTTTTATATTCGCGCGCTGGCGCGCGACCTTGCGGCTGTATTGGGCGTTGAGGGACATGTTTCCAGCCTGCGCCGCACGCGTGTGGGGCAGTTCAGTCTGGAAAACTCGGTCAGTCCGGCGGAACTTGAGGAAATGGCGGACGCACCGGCGCGCCGCGCTTGCCTGCTGGCGATCGAGACGGCACTGGAAGACATTCCTTTTGTGGAGATCTCGTCTAATGAGCTCGGCAAGCTGAAAAATGGAAATGATGTTTTGTTGATGCCGCATGAAATGGATGCGTTCCGAAAGCAGCGGGCAGACAAGCAGGGTGAAGAGTCTGACGATCGGACCGCGCTTGCCATGTATGATGGTCTGGCGCTGGCGCTTGGCGAAGTCCGCGCGGGATATTTCAAGCCAAGCCGCTTGTTTCTGCAGTCATAAAAAAGGACTGCCTCGGGAATGGGGGAGGCAGTCCTGTTACTCGTTGGGGGCCGAGTAGTCTAAGCGGCGGCTTATGCAGCTGCGCCGCGGTAAACCAGGCGTGACGCTGTCTCACGCTTTGCGCCTTTTTTGGCGTCTTTCTGGTTAGATGCACCTCGATAAACGAGTTTGCTGTGGTCAACGCGAGGAGCGTTGTCGTTAGCGGCTTGAGTGTAACCACGGTAGATGAGGTTTGTCATAGTTAGCTCCTTTCTTCATCAGCGATCCGGGGGTGGCGCTGTGTGTTCTTTCTATGCACTCAATATATGCAAGGTGTGTAAGTTTGTCAACATGCTTTTCGAAAACCTCGGCTCTTGGGTGAAGAAGAGCATACATGTTTGTTTTTATTGAGAATAAATACCCGTTCTCTGACGCGTCGAGGCGCGGGTCAGAGAAATTAAGAAAAACTATTTTTGAGAAAACAGCCGGGCTTTCCGGTTAAAGCGCGCGATCAGCGCTTCAGACGGGGGTCATCAGATTCCGCAGCAATGCCATATCCGCCTCGACGGACGAGCCACATCATGCCGATGAGGTCGAAAATGCTTGCGAACAGCCGGTCCAGAAAGCCGTATTTCGACTGGCCGTGCCAGCGTGCCCGGTCTGCGACGGGTTCTTCGATGACCGACCAGCCTGCACGTTTGATGAGCGCCGGGAAGAAGCGGTGCATGCTGGCAAAGAAAGGCAGATCCTGAAAGGCGCGGGTGCGAAGCATTTTAAAGCCGCAGCCTGTATCGGTCGCATCGTCACGAAGGGCGAAGCGGCGGACACCATTGGCGACGCGCGACTGGACCCATTTAAAGCCGGAATCATTCCGGCTGGTGCGACGTCCGGCGATCAGGCCAAGGTCTGTTGGGGCGCCGGGCGCGATATGCTTGTCGAACAGGCGTCGGCAATCGGCCGGGTCGTTCTGGCCGTCTCCGTCGAGAAGCTGGGTCCAGGTGCCGCGGATGATTTTCAGACCCGTAAAGAGTGCAGCTGATTTGCCGCTGCGCTTTACATGGGTGAGGACGCGAACGGTGTTGGGGTATTTCAGCTGAGCTTCGGATAGTTCTTCTGCGGTTTTGTCGTCCGAGCAGTCATTCACGCAAACCACTTCAAAGGACACTCCGTCCAACACGGAATGGACTTCTTCCAGAAGCGGAAGGACATTGCCTTCTTCATTATAGAATGGAATGAGGACGGTGAGATCCGGGTCTGGAATGTGCACTTGAAACTCATTTTTGGACGTTCACATCCGTCATAGAGCAGATCGGATAGAAAGGCGAGGGCAGCGAATGGATATCTATCACATCTGGTGTGACCTCAAGCCGGGCGTCTCTGACAATCAGTTTGCCGAGCGTCTGTCAGAGTTTCTTGGGCGGCTCAAAGATCAGGGCAAGCTGGAGCGCTGGCGGCTGACGCGCTGTAAGCTGGGCCTGTCGCCAGATGCTATGCCGGAATGGCATGTGATGATCGAAACGAAAGGCCTGGCACAGCTGGATGAGGCGTTTCGGGCACTTGCGCCGAAGCAGGGCGAAGATCATCGCGTACATTTTGCGGCGAACAGTCTGGTGCAGAATCTCAAATTTGCGCTCTACCGCGACTGGCCGGATACGTTTGAAGACTAATGCAGATTGGTGAGAAGTTTCTCGCCAGCCTGTTCCAACAGGTCGACCACCTTATCGAACTCCAGTGTGTAGTACGGGTCCGGCACTTCATTGATGGTCGGGTCATCGTGGAAGTCGAGCATCAGCCGGACGGGCGTTTGCACACCTGACGGACGGAGAGCTTCGATTTTCTGACGATTGGATTCGTCCATGGCGAGGATCAAATCAAAGTCGAGAAAGCCCTGCGGGGTGATCTGGCGCGCGCGGAGGCTGGACAAGTCATATCCGCGTTGGCGCGCGACACGCTGCATCGGGCCATAGGGTGGCTCGCCGACATGCCAGTCGCCTGTCCCGGCGCTATCGAGTTTCAGAGGAAGTCCTTGCTGATCGGAAAGCTGGCGCACAATCCCCTCTGCGGTGGGGGAGCGGCATATGTTTCCAAGACACACAAACAAAATGGATCGATACATGTGCGGTCACCTTTGCTGGCGAAACAGGTGTGTGTTTGCCGCCAGAAAAGGAAAGTTTGGCCCCACAAACAGTCACTTGCCGAAACAGACTTGCTGACTCGTGCTATTCCGGCAAGTGTTTTTTGTGCAGTTGCGAAGGTTTTAGCCAGAACGCACTTCTTTGAACGGTTTTTCGCGGTCGACCTCAATTTCTTTAGGCAGACCCAGAATGCGTTCGGCGATGATGTTACGCTGAATCTGGTCCGTACCCCCGCCAATCGAGTTCATGAAAGCGTGAGCGGAGCGATAGTTCGCATAATCCTCATCCGGGTGATCCTCGCCCATGAGCAGGGATTTCGGACCCAGAATATCAGCCATCACCTGTGCATCGCCATGCTGCATGCGAGACATGGCCAGCTTGGAAATGGACATGAGCGGTGAGGAGCCGTGTTTGGCGAGCTCATCCTTGGCACGGACAAGGTTCATCGAGTTCAGCTGGCGCCAGGCAAGCTGTTTGGCAATCCGCTCACGAATGACCGGATCATCAATCTTGCCATTGCGGCGCGCCAGATCAATCAGATCCACAATATGCTTGGAAAAGCCGGTCATGCGGCGTTCAGTTGCGCCATCGCCCATGATGAGACGCTCAACCGCAAGGGCCTGGGTCAGAACCTTAAAGCCATTACCAAGCTCACCGAGTACCCAGTCTGCCGGGACGCGGGCATTGTCGAAGAAGACTTCGTTGAAATGCTTGTCATCGGTGATCTGGTGCAGCGGGCGAACGGTGACGCCTTCCTGTTTCATCGGGAAGAGGAAATAGGAAATGCCCTTGTGCTTTGGCACGTCCCAATTGGTGCGCGCGATAAGAACGCCATATTCAGCGTCCATCGCACCAGACGTCCAGACTTTCTGGCCGTTGACGATGTATTCGTCGCCATCAAGGTCTGCACGGGTGCGAACCGCTGCGAGGTCAGAGCCTGCGCCCGGCTCAGAATAAAGAAGACAGACATAACCGCCGGTAATGATCTTTGGCAGCATGTCGCGTTTCACATGCTCTTTGCCATTCGCAAAGACAGTGGCAACCGCGATATTGTTGCGGTCCTGACCCGGGCCGATTGCACCGTGCTTGCGGAAGACGCGTTCGATCATTCGAGACTGACGAACGGTCAGGCCGCGGCCCCACCAGTCTTCCGGCCAGGTAAGAACGCACCAGCGGTTTTCAAAGGCTTTTTGCATGAAGCCCTTCATGCCGAGCTCTGGCTGGCCTTTCAGGCATCGATTATCTTTGTCCCAGTTTTCCAGAACAAAGGCTTCGGCCTCGGCGCACAGCGCCTCATCTTCGGGAGACAGTTTGCGGTCGCTCATCGTGTGGCCTCCTGTGCCTGAAGATAAAGTTCACGGAAATAATCTGGTGCGCCGAGCAGAAAGGCATCAGCGCGGGCGCGTCGAAAATAGAGGTGGGCCGGATGGTCCCATGTGAAGGCGATACCGCCATGCAGCTGAATTGCGTCATGGGTTGTCCGGGTGAAGGTATCTGCGCAGGTCCAGGCGGCGAGATTTACCAGGATTTCCTTGTCTGGGGCATCGCTGGCAAGGGCGGCTGCGGCCTGACGGGACGCTGTGAGAGCTGATTCCACTTCGATATAAAGATCGGCGGCCATATGCTTGACGGCCTGAAAGCCACCAATCGCGCGCCCGAACTGATAGCGGTCCTTGATGTAATTCAGCGTCATATCGAAGACGTGCTTTGATCCGCCAGCCTGTTCACCGGCAAGAGCGATG
Source organism: uncultured Ponticaulis sp. (assembly GCA_963678615.1). Taxonomy (GTDB): domain Bacteria; phylum Pseudomonadota; class Alphaproteobacteria; order Caulobacterales; family Hyphomonadaceae; genus Ponticaulis. Next base: position 2,976,780 of record OY782947.1, on the reverse strand, counting down.
CGGGCGAGTTCAATAGCGTTAACAAAACCTTGCTTTTCCACACCTTCGACCGGGTCGGCGGTCACATCATTAAATGTCAGTGTGCTGAATGACAGGGTCAAGTCATAAGGATTCATGGGGGTTTTAGTCAGTCCTTCCGTATCCGGACTAACGGTAAACAATTTTAAACCATTTCCCGACTGAGCGGCGACCAGAATGACATTTGCGACGTCGCAATGCATGACATAATGCGCCGTACCGTTCAGCGTATTGCCATTGGCGAAGACGGAAACATCTTCCGGCGTCCAGTTTCCGGTCTCTCCAGTCAGCGCCGCTGTTGCGATGAGCTCGCCAGATGCGAGGGCTGGCAGAAGAGAAGATTTCTTTTCTTCATCGCTGCTGGTGTTCAGAAGAACAGAGGACAGAACCGCGCTCGTCAGAAATGGTCCGCACATCAGATGCGCGCCGACTTCTTCCATCAAGTCGTTGATTTCGAGCGCGCCACCGCCAAGACCACCATGGTCCGGGTCGATCAGAATGCCCAGCAAGCCCAGTTCAGCCAGTTGTTTCCACAAGGCTGAATCAAATGCAGTTTCGGACTGAATGACTTTTCGGACGGCTTGCTCATCGCTCGCTTCATTGAGCAATCGATGGAAGCTCTCGCGCATGGCTGCACGGTCTTCCGCTGTGATCATAGACATGTTTTCCTTGCTTCCTCCTTGCCGCAACGATATAGCGGACGTATCTCGTCCGTTATGAAGTCAGACGGTTTTGTTTGCAAGACGAAAGCTTGAAGTGACCCAAAAAACTGAACCGAAAATCAGCCAGGGCCGTCCGCGCGACCCAAATCTGGAAGAGAAAGTCTTCCACACCACCATGTTGCTCTATTCCGCTGGTGGCTGGCAGTATCTGACCTTTGACCGGGTGTCGAAAGAGGCGGGCGTCGGCAAGGCGGCGATTTACCGGCGCTGGGCCGATCGCGCAGAATTGCTGACCGATGCGCTGGACGCGAAATGGTTTGAAGTCTCAAACATTGATACCGGAACGCTGAAAGGCGATTTGCAGGCACTGGCACAGATGCTGTTCAACAAGCTGACCGGCGAGTATGGCCATACGAACTTTTTCCTGCAGGCCGATGCGCGAAAGTTTCCCGAGGTTCGAAAAGCGACAGTTCACTACCGAAACCGGTTGATCCGGGAGGCGATGACGATTGTGCATCGCGGGGTCAGTCGTGATCAGTTACCGCTCTATATCAACCCGAATCTGGTGATGGATGTCATTGTCGGGGCAATCTCAAATCATATTGCAACGACGCCACCGGAAAAGATGGATTTAATGATCGCAGACGCGCCACAATATATAGACCAACTCGTGGCCATGGTTCTGGCCGGTCAGTCAAAATAGGCGCATTTTGAGCAAGCACATCTTTACCCACCGCATCGCATCGGAAGCTGACATTCCGGCTATTGTCGACCTGATGGATGCGTCCATCACCACGAATATGCGGGCATTTCTGTCTGAAGCGGAAGTTCAGGCCGCGCGCGAAGCGATGGGCGTTGATCGTTCGCTTATTTCCGATGGCACGTATTTCATCATCGAGACGGAGCATGACGGCGAAACAGTGATGGTGGCGTGCGGCGGTTGGGGCAAGCGCAAAACGCTTTATGGCGGGGATCAGACAGATGGCCGCGATGACAGCCTGTCGGACCCATCCGTTGATGCGGCCCGGATCCGCGCTATGTACACGCACCCGGACTGGACGCGCAAAGGGCTTGGCTCGCTATTGCTGGACCTTGGTGAAGGGGCCGCCCGCGAGGCCGGATTTAAAACTATTGAGCTCGGTTCCACCGTTCCGGGCCTGCCGCTGTATGAAGCGCGCGGCTATTCGGCGTTTTTCAAAGAGGAAAAGCGCGGCTCAAACGGTGAGATCAAGACCATTATTCATATGCGTAAGTCACTCTGACGGAAGCTGACGTAACGGTACGGATTGTTTCAAACGAACGGAGGCGGCAAAACGCTTCCGAATGATAAATCCAGAGAGGGAGCCCGCCAGATGAGCGTTTCTGAAGATCGTATTCCGGTGATTGTAGGCGTAGGCCAGTATAACGACCGTCCTGAGGTCCCGACCGAGGGCATGGACTCACTCGGGCTGATGGTTGAGGCGCTGAAGATTGCGGAAAAAGACGCAGGCGGCGGCGAATGGCTCTCTCAGGCGGACGGCGTTCTGGTGGTTGACCAGATTTCATTCCCACAGCTTGGCGATCTGTCCGGGCCGGTGGCGGAAAGCATTGGCGCAACCCCGAAAGTCTGCCGGAAGACCAAATACCCAATGGGTGACAGCCCGTGCCGGCTGTTGAACGAGGCGGCGAATATGATCGGCTCTGGCGAGGGTCAGATTGTTGTGGTCACTGGCGGTGAAGCTCTGCGTACAGCGAGTGCCCGCGCAAAGGCGGCGGCAGAAGAAACAAACGTCATGCGTCGTACCGTTGGCAAAGCGCCGCCAAGTTTCCGTCAGAAGTTTGGTCTGTCTGCGCCGGTTGATGTTTACCCGCTTTATGAAAACGCCGGTCGTCATGCCTATGGCCAGACACTGGAGGAAGGTCAGCGTGAGAGCGGCGAAATCTGGTCGCGCTTTTCAGAAGTTGCAGCCGCCGAAGACGGTGCGTGGATTCGTAGCCCGAAAAGTGTGGATGAGGTGATCACGCCGAACGAGCAGAACCGTCCGATTTCTTTCCCATACACCAAGTTCATGGTCGCAAACTCTGCGGTCAATCAGGGGGCGGGCTTCATTGTGACCAGCCTTGCTGAAGCGAAAAAGCGTGGCATTCCGGAAGCACGTCTCGTTTATGTGGGGCAGGGCGCAAATGCGAATGAGCCGGGCGACTTCCTGAAGCGCGATGACTATACGCATTCCTCCAGCATGACGAAAACGCTGACACGGACGCTGGAGCTGAACGGTCTGAAGACCGAAGATCTTGACCATGTTGAGCTTTATTCCTGTTTCCCATGTGTGCCAAAAATGGCGCGCCGTGTGATTGACTGGCCAGTGGACAAGCCGGCAACTGTGTTTGGTGGCCTGACATTCGGCGGGGGTCCGATTGCAAACTATATGAGCCATGCGGTTGTGTGCATGGTGGAAAAACTGCGTGAGAGCGGCACATATGGCATGTTGTTCGCCAATGGTGGATTTGCCACGAACAACCACACGATTGTGATTGGCCGCGACCCGGAAATTGCCAAACACTTCCCGCAGGATTTTGATTTTCAGGCGGAAGCTGATGCCGAGCGTGGCCCGGTTCCGGAGCTTAATCAAACCTATGTCGGGCCGGGTGAAATCGAGACCTATACCGTGCATTACAAGCGCGATGGCTCACCGCGGTTCGGGGTGGTTGTTGGCCGCACGCCAGATGGCGCGACCCGTTTTCTTGCGAAAATCCCGGCAGATGACGAAGCAGGCATTGCCTTCCTGACGGACGGAAAAACCGATCCTGTTGGCACAAAGGGCGAAGCCTTTGCGGTCGACAGTGATGATGTCATGCACTGGAAGCGCGCCTAAACACGTGCGCTCTGGCAGGGATTATCCCTGCCAGGTTTCCAGAACACCTTCGCTTTCCAGAGCGAGGATTTTATCTTCCTTCAGACCCAGCCAGTCAGCCATGATCTGGCGGGAATGCTCACCAATCAGCGGAGCCGGGTTCAGTTTCGGCTCTGGAATTGTGCTCATACGTGCAGGCGCATTTTCCTGAAGGAAGTCTTCGCCGATATGTGGATGTGTCACCATTTTGAAGAGGTCGCGGTCTTCAAAGGCGGCAAACTCCGGAATGTTCATCACGCGCAACATGCCGCCAGCGGGAACGCCGTTTTGTTGAAGCAGATTTGCAGCATCCATGGCTTTGTCGAATTGCGACAGCCAGTCGGTCAAAGCGGTTTCGATACGGTCTGACTGGGCCAGTCGACCCTCGCGCGTTGCCAGTGCCGGATCATTCAGAAGATCATCGCGCGCCATGGTTTTGCAAAGCGCGGTCCATTCTGTTTCATTCTGAACGGTGACAGCGCACCATTCATCATCGCCGCCGGTTGGATAAACGCCCCATGGCGCGTCTTTCTCGTCGCCCATTGGGATAGTGGTGATGCCCTGGCTGGCAAGGTCAATCTGAGCGGCTTTCGCACCAAAACTGTTTAGCGCGGTTTCGGCTTGTGAAACGCTTACCCGGCCACCTTCACCGGACTGGGCGCGCTGGATGAGCAGCGACAGGACGCCGATTGTGCCAATGCGTGAGGCCAGATGGTCCGGGTGGACGGTCAGAGCGTCGCCAAAGCCTTCAGCTTCACCTTCGTGACGCCAGAGATCGCACATGCCGATAGAGGCGCGCACCAGCGGGCCATACCCCATGCGCGGCGACCATGGGCCGCTCGGTCCAAAGGCCGAGCTGTCTGTGACAATGATGCGGGGGTTGATCTGCTTCAGCACATCATAGCTGAGGCCAAGAGATTCCATCGTGCCCGCCTTGAAGTTGGACAGGACGATATCTGACTGGCGGACGAGGTCTTTAAAAATCTCAATGCCGTCCTGGCTGCGCAGATTGAGGCCAAGGCCCTTCTTGTTGCGGTTGCCGGCGGCAAAGGTCTGAGAGACAAGATCATCGCCTTTGTTCTGGCGCATGCCATCTGCGAAGGTGGAGTTCTCGACTTTCAGGACTTCAGCGCCCTGATCGGCGAGCAGACGGCCTGTCTCGGCACCCACCACGATGACGCCCATATCGAGGACGCGAAGCCCCTCAAACGGGCGCTCCGATTTTGGCAGATCGCACGGATAGGTGATGCGCGGCGTCTCTTCCGGGGGGGTCGCATTCATGCGGACGCGGTTGATTTCCAGCGCCCCATTCGGGGTGAGCGCGGAAACGCCTGGCAGGATTTCCCGGCGAACAAACATGTTGCGATCTTCAATCTGCACAGAATGGATGGCGTCTTCGAATTTGTAGACGCGCGCAATCGGAATGCCGCGCTTTTCGCCTTCGACTTCCAGCTCGTCGCCCGTCTTGTCGGCAAAAAAAGCGGCAATGGCGGGAATGAGATCCGGGTCGCGGAAACGGATGTGCAGCATCTCAAACTGCGGATCAGCGAATTGTTCCGGCGATCCCATGAATTTGAACATGCTCTGCCATTGGCGCTTGGCGAGCACGCAGATGCGGACATAGCCATCTTTGCACGGGATGATCGGATAGCGCTGGCGTCCTTCCGGGCGACCCCATGGCTGTTTGTGCGCTGGCACACCGGCTGCGGCGCTGCCTGCAATGCCATAGCCCGGGTCGAGCGTTAGGGATGCCCCCTCAAACACTGAGAAATCGATGAGGTTTCCGCCGCCATTGCGGATGCGGTTCCAATAGGACAGCAGCGTTACATAGACGGCTTGCGACGCAGCACAGCCCCAGGCAACGCCATCGGGAGGCACGAGTGGCTCGCGGTCTGGAATGCCAGATCGGGAGAGCTCACCACTCAGCGCATGGATGACAGGTTCGGTCAGTTTCCAGTCTTTGCAGCATCCGGTCAGGCCAAAGGGCGACAAGGCGAGAATGATGAGGTCCGGATAGTCCGCTGCGAGTGCGTTCACATCGAGCGCGACTTCGGTGGTATCGAGGATCAGAATATCCGTTGAGGCAAGCGCGGTTTTCAGATGGGCCTGACCGTCCGTTGAGGCCATGTCGCGCGCCTCAATGGTCTTGCCGATGCGTTCCACCGCCTGAATGAGGCCGGGCGTGTCGTTCGGGGAAACAATCTGGGTGACATGCGCGCCAAGCTCTGCCAGCTGACGGCCAATTGCAGCCATAGGCCCGGATGAAATTTCAATCACCCGGATTCCGGACAATGGCCGTTTTGACATATTTGACTCCCTCGACATTCTTTATTTGTCCCAGCTTAAACCAGCCGTTTCACGCTGATAAGTGGTGACGTCAGGGAAGTTGAAAACAAAACTGGCCGAACATGTGTCCGGCCGGTCTTGAAGATATCAGGAATAGACGAAGGCGTCGGTATCCAGATCGAGAACTGGAATCTCGTCTTTCTCGCGCCAGTAATCCTGTGTGTGTTGCCAGTCTGGATGGTTGCCCGCTTTCGGCATGATGTTTATACTGCGTTTCAGATAGTTCGGGTTGAAGTCCTCTTCCTGAATCCATCCGCCGATTTCCATATCCTTCAGGCTTTCCGGAATGGTTGGTGTGACCTGTTTCACGCCTTTGGCATCCATATGCTTGAGCAGGCGGCAGACATAATCGCCCAGCAGATCGACGCGCAGGGTCCAGCTGGCGCGGAAATATCCGAATACCCACAGCATATTTGGAACACCGGTAAACATCATGCCACGATAGGTGACGGTATCGGCCCAGTTGACGGCCTTGCCATCGACTTCAAATGGAATGCCGCCAAGGACGGACAGATTAAAGCCTGTCGCGGTGATGATGATGTCGGCTTCGATTTCCTTGCCGGACGTCAGTTTCAGACCCTTTTCGGTGAAGCGCTCAATCGTGTCTGTTTCAATGCTGACCTTGCCATCGACAATGCATTTGAAGAGGTCGCCATCCGGCACAAAGGCCAGGCGCTGCTGCCATGGGCGATAAGGCGGCGTCAAATGCTTATCAATGTCGAAATCCGGACCAACAAAGGCGCGGACACCTTCCAGAAGTTCAGCTTTCAAGACCTCAGGTTCTTCCAGCGCCCGGCGGCAGGTTTCGGCCTGCTGGAATAGGGCAACGCGGCGCACAATGTCGTGGATCGTCATCGGGTCGACTTCAACTGCGCGCAGAAGATCAGCGAGTTCATTGGCATTCTGACCCGGGAAGAAATAGGTCGGTGTCCGCTGAACCATTGTCAGATGTTCGGTGTCGTCCGCCATGGCCGGAACAACCGTTGCGGCCGTCGCGCCAGAGCCGATCAGAACAACCTTCTTGCCTTTATAGTCGAGGTCTTCCGGCCAGGTCTGTGGGTGAACAATCTGGCCTTTGAAGTCATCCATGCCATCCCATTCAGGGGTAAAGCCCTTGGCGTGGTCATAGTATCCCTGACACATCCAGAGGAAGTTTGCGGTGAAGGTTTTGGTCTCACCTGTATCTGTTTTCGTAGCAGTGATCGTCCATTGTTTGTCTTTGGATGACCAGGATGCAAAAGTGATTTTGTGCTGGTAGCGAATGTGTTCGTCCAGACCGTTATCGTCGATCACTTCGCCCATATATTTGTTGATTTCGTCTGCTGTTGCGATTGGCGCGCTCATCCACGGCTTAAAGCGATAGCCGAAGGTGAACAGATCGGAGTCCGACCTTACACCCGGATATTTGTGCATATGCCATGTGCCGCCAAAGGTTTCATAGGCTTCTAAAACGACGAAGCTTTTGTTCGGGCATTGCTCTTTCAAATGATAGGCTGAGCCAATCCCTGAAATGCCAGCACCGACGATCAATACGTCAAAGTGTTCGACATCCTGACCAGCTTGTGGCCGTTCCAGTGTTTCCGTCCCTGTCATGGTTCTATCGTCCATCTGTATTTCGACGCCCTATGCGTCTTTGATGAACTGATTGGAGCACTTGCGACTAAACACGTCCAGATGCCGCCGGGGAAAATTATAGTCAAAGGAGACCAGAAATTTTGCTGCATAATCAACGGGGAAATTTTAAAGACCTACAAAAAGTAAGAGAAAACAAGGATATGATTATATGACACATTTTCCTCCACATGAGAGGATTTGACGCAATCTGAAATGAACGATTAGCAGGTCTCAACGAACATTTAGCAAATGCTAAACTAGTGCTCGGGTTGGCGCGGAGCCAAACACTCTCTAAATTTGACAGCAATGACCGCACAGGGAGCAGCGATATGAAGGCGAATTCAATTCTTGAGACCATTGGCGATACGCCACATGTTCGGATGAGCCGGTTGTTCCCGGATCGGGAAGTCTGGATCAAAGCTGAGCGTGCAAATCCGGGTGGCTCCATTAAGGACCGTATTGCGCTGGCAATGATTGAAGATGCTGAAGCGAGCGGTCTTTTGAAGCCGGGCGGCGTTATCATTGAACCGACCAGCGGCAATACAGGCGTTGGTCTGGCAATGGTCGCGGCGGTAAAGGGTTATCGTATGATCCTCGTCATGCCGGAAAGCATGTCGATTGAACGTCGCCGCCTCATGCTGGCTTATGGCGCTGAATTCGTTCTGACTCCAAAAGAAAAGGGCATGAAGGGCGCTATTGAGAAAGCCGCTGAACTCAAGACTGAGATTGAAGGCGCATGGATTCCGCAGCAGTTTGAAAACCCGTCAAATGTGAAGGTTCACGCCGAAACAACAGCGCAGGAAATCCTGAAAGACTTCGCAGATGCGCCAATTGACGTGCTGATCACAGGTGTTGGCACGGGTGGCCACATCACTGGAACGGCGTCTGAACTGAAGAAAGTCTGGCCGAACCTGCAAGTGTTTGCGGTTGAGCCAGCGCTGAGCCCGGTAATTTCCGGCGGCGATCCGGGCCCACACCCGATCCAGGGAATTGGCGCCGGGTTCATTCCGGACAATTTGCACACTGACCTTCTGACCGGAGCCATTCAGGTTGATGCCAATGACGCTAAAGACATGGCGCGTCAGTCGGCCGCCAAAGAAGGCATGCTGGTTGGCATTTCGTCTGGTGCGACGCTCGCGGCCATCAAAGCCAAGTTGGCGGATCTGCCAGCTGATGCACGTGTGCTTGGCTTTGCCTATGATACGGGCGAGCGGTATTTCTCTGTTCCGGACTTCCTGCCAACAGCTGACTAAGCGCAGCGTCCTGCTCGATATGACCCCCTCGTCTTGCGGCGAGGGGTTTTTCGTTTCAGGCCGGAGCGTATTGATCGCGAAGCTCTCGTTTCAGAACTTTGCCAATGGCGCTGCGCGGGAGGTCCTCTGTGAGGACAACATCGAAAACGCGCTGGGTTTTACCAAGCTGAGCATTTGCCCAGTCCTTGATGGCATCAGCCGTTTCAGAGCCTTCGGTTTTCAGCACAACAAAGGCCACTGGCGTTTCGCCCCAATCGCGGGAGGCAACCCCGACAACGGCAACGTCTTTAATGTGATCATTCGTCAGCAGGAGATGCTCAATATCGCTTGGATAGATGTTGAACCCGCCGGAAATGATCATGTCTTTCTTACGGTCCATCAGCGTAATGAAGCCATCTTCGTCAAAACGCCCGACATCGCCTGTGCGGATGAACCGGACGCCCTCTGGTGAGAACCATTCGGTCTCTTTCGTTTTGTCCGGCTTGTTATGATAGCCATTCATGATCGCAGCGGAGGCGCCAACAATCTCGCCGGTTTCGCCGTGAGGCAGTTCCTTGCCGTCTTCGTCGATGATGCGGATATCATGGCCCGGAATCGGGTGGCCGACAGTGTGCAGCTTGTCTGGATGATTGTGAGCTTCCAGAACGCAAGAACCGCCGCCCTCTGTCATGCCATAATATTCGGTCAGCCCGCCCGGCCAGCGCGATAGGATCTGGCGCTTCAGCGCCGCGGCAAAGGGCGCGCTGGTGCAGTATTTCTCTTCATAGCTCGACAGATCATATTTATCGAAATCGGCAAAATCCATGAGGCGCTGATACTGGACCGGCACCAGCATTGTGTGCGTGACGCGCCATTTTTCCGCCAGCTGCAGATAGATTTCGGTGTTGAACTTGCTCATCAGAACAAGCGTCCCGCCGCCAGCAAGGGTTGGGACGAATGCGACCAGAGTGGTGTTGGAATAAAGCGGCGTCGACAACAGCGTGACAGCATTCGGGCCAAAGCCATAAGGCTCGACCGGGCGGGTATGGGCCCAGCGCATACCATGGGACTGAACAATGCCTTTTGGCGTGCCGGTCGTGCCTGAGGAATAGATAATGTTGAAGGGCTGGTCTGGTGTGATCTCAACCGGGTTTGGTTTCGAGCCTTCAGGCGCGAGGAAGGCGTCAAAGCCGGTCTCGGCTGTTCGGTCGAGGTGAATGGTGCGGACGGGCAGGCCAGGCAGGCGATCTTCAAGCTGGCTGAAGCTGGCTGTGTCGGTGAAGAACAGACGCGCGTCGCTATCGGTGATCATGCCGATCAGATCGTCTGCCGTTGAGGAGGGGGCAAGCGGCGCCACAGTGATCCCGGCGCGGAGCGCACCAAGAAAGGCCACAGCATAATTTGCCGAATTGACCGCGCAGACAGAGATTGAATCGCGTGGCTTAAGGCCTTCTTTTTGAAGCGCAGAAGCGAACCGGTCCATAGCTGCGTTAAGTTCGCCATAGGTCAACACGACATCATTGCAGACGAGGGCGGTTTTCTCCGGGCGTTCATCACCATGGATCTGGATGAAATCCGAAAGCGTTCCGAACGGACGCGCCGCGTATTCAACAATACGTGTTGTCACTTCAACTGTCTCCCCAATAGTCATATTTGACCAATAGCTATGATAGCTGGCTATACCGAGCAAACACCCACAGGTTGATTGTCTCGCGTGCAGACTGCATTGAGAATGAAAACAGCGGAGGACCCATGACACATTTATCTATTCTGGAACTGGGGCGGGTCAGAGAAAATGGTACGCGCGCTGAAGCGCTCGAAACCGCGAAGAACCTCGCCATTCACGCAGAAAACTGTGGCTATACCCGCATCTGGGTCGCAGAGCATCATAATATGCAGGCCGTCACGACGGCGGCAACACCGGTCGTCGTGGGATTGCTGGCGGGCGCGACGAAAACCATTCGTGTTGGCGCGGGCGGTGTGATGCTGCCAAACCATGCGCCTTATGTGGTGGCAGAGCAGTATGGAACACTGGCCGAGCTTTATCCCGGCCGGATTGATCTGGGGCTTGGCCGCGCGCCGGGGACGGATCAGATGACGCTTCAGGCTTTGCGGACTCATCCGCAGAACTCAGAACGCTTTCCGCAGGATGTGATCGAGCTGCAAGGCTGGCTGGGTGAGGTCGAAGAGGGCCAGAAGATTGAAGCCGTGCCGGGCTCTGGTACGCATGTACCACTCTGGATTCTGGGCTCAAGTCTGTTTGGTGCGTCACTGGCCGCAGCGCTTGGTCTGCCTTACGGGTTTGCATCTCACTTTGCGCCTCAGGCGCTGGACCCGGCTCTGCGGACCTACCGCCAGCAGTTCAAGCCTTCTGGTGTGCTGGACAAGCCAAAGGTTCTGGTTGGGGTGAATGTGATTGCGGCTGAGTCAGATGAAGAGGCCGAGTTCCTGGCGACGTCTCAAAAAATGTCGTTTGCCAATCTGGTCAGCGGTCGGCGTCGCCTGTTGCAGCCGCCAATCGAGAATATCGATGAGTACTGGACGCCTCAGATCAAGGCGCAGGCCGCAGGCATGCTGGCCTGTACGGTAATTGGTGGACCAGAGACGGTGAAGAAAGGTCTGGACGCGTTTCTGGCGCGGACTCAGGCTGACGAGCTGATGATCGTTTCGGACATGTATGACATTGAAAAGCGCTTCCGTTCTTTCGAGATCATCTCTGAGGTGATGAAAGAGCGGCAGACAGCGTGATTATTTCACCCGGATCATGGCAAAGCCGTCATGGCCTTTGCTGCCGACGGTTTGCATGGCGGTCGCCTCCAACCGACCGTCTTCCTGAACCATTTTCATGAATTCATTGATGCCGCGCACCGCAGGGAGGGTTGAGGCCGGGTCAGCGACCTCACCTTTGCGGATGATATTGTCGGCAATGATCACCGTGCCGGGTTTCGACAGATGCAGAACCCGGTCGAAATAAATCGGATAGCTGACCTTGTCGGCGTCCATGAAGATCAGATCAAAGGGCTCAACGCCGTCATTGACGAGAATGTTGAGCGAGCGTTCAGCCGGATTGCAGTGAAACTCGACCTTGTCGCGGACACCGGCAAAGGCACAGTTCTCGCCTGCCATGCGTACATTGCGTTCGAAAATGTCGAGAGAGACGAGCTTGCCGCCTTCGGGCAGTGATCGGGCGAGCCAGATTGTGGAATAGCCAAGCAGACAGCCAATCTCCAGAATGCGTTTTGCACCAATGCTTTGCGACAGGAGCTTTAGGAAAGCGCCTTGCGTGGGCGATACAGAGATTGGAGGAATGTCCAGCTCGACGGCCTGCCGGATGGGGCGCAATAACGCCTCATCCTCTGTGATCAGGTAATGTTCAATCCAGTCATCAACCCGTTTCTGGGTCAGATCGTCGAGCGGTGCAGGCATGCTACGGGTTTAGGCGTATTTCTTCTTATAGGCTTCCAAAGCGTCAATCTTGGCTTTGTCGCCAATGAAAACCGGCACTTTCTGGTGCAGTTTCTCGACGGGCATCTCCAGAAGCGACTGGTCGCCATTGGTAGAGGACCCGCCCATAGCGTGAATCAGGAAGGCCATTGGGATGGCTTCGTAAACGAGGCGCAGCTTGCCGGATTCATAACCTTTGAAGTCCGCACCCGGATAGGCAAACAGGCCGCCCTGAAGCACCATGCGCTTCATGTCGGACACCATGCTCGCAAACCAGCGCATATTGAATGGCTTTTTGCCGTCTGTCGCTTCGACACAATCAGAGACATATTGCTGAAGCCATTTGCCCCAGACTTTCTGCATCTGACCGTTAATGGCGAGAATGTCAGCTGATGGCATGGCGCCCTCAATCTGCATGATCACCCATTCGCCGTCTTCGTGCTGGCCTTTGTAAACCTTGTCGCCGTCAGCGAAATAGACCTCGAGGTTCATACCGAACACGAAGAAACCACCAGAGATGATATTGCCGCCGTGGAAATCTGCAGCGGCGTCAGCGTCTTTCCAGACCCCGAAAATCGCGCCGGACGGAATGCCGATCAGCGCCGACTTTGAGCCGTCCAGCGGGTCGAGTGCGACGCTGTAAGGACCATCGGAGGTCTTGATCATGTCCGGGCGTTCTTCAGACACAACATAGCGGCAGAACGGGTCTTTGCTCAGCGTGTCGAAAAAGGCTTCGTCAGCAATGACGTCGAGTTCGATCTGGTCATCGCCAGATTCATTGCTGGAGGTCGCAAACTTCAGGCCTTCGCCCTTTTTCAGTTCGGCATAGATATTCTCGGCAGCTGTGAACAGCGCCTGATAAATGCCATCCATATTCTCTAGCTGGCTCTTAAAGTTTGTCGCCATTGCGGGTCCCCACATCGTTTCGGATTCGTCGCCCCTCATTGAACAAAACAGACCTTCTTGGCAACTGGCAGCGACATGTTGAAGCTCTGTCTTGCTCTGTTTTTCTGTAAATCAGGCACTGCAATGCCGGGCTGGGCAGCTGTGAGGGAAATTTCGTTCCGAATTGCGGAGTCCTCAGGAGACTAAAACTGTGATAGAAAACGGGCACAATAAAACCACACGATAGGGGGAGTGTGATGACGCATTATTGTCTGTCTACGCGGCGCGCCGGTACAAAAAACGGTCAGAAAGTCTTTTATCCCGAGCCAGGCGATCCGAGTTATCTGATCGCGCCAGATGATGCGAGTGAGTTCCATCCTGACCATGAACTCAGCGGGCCGGTTGCGCGTCGCGCCAAACGCTGGGCCGAGCAGATTATTGCGGATGCCAACACCAATCCTGACCCGAACGAACCACCAGATGGCGACATCATTTTCATTGTTCACGGGTTTAACGTGAATGCAAAAGGTGCGCTCCGGTCACACAAGAAGATTGCCGAAGGTCTGAAAACTTTCGGCAAACCGACTGCAAATGCGCGCGGTATCGATAAGGCAGTGTGTGTCAGCTATGACTGGCCAGCCAAGGGAAGCTTTCTGAACTATCTGGAAGATGACTCTGATGCGCGTCAAAGCGCGATTCATCTGGTGCGGGCGGGAATTGCCTTGTTTGCCCGGTTTACTCAGCCAGATTGTCGTATTCGGGTTCATGTGCTCGCCCATTCCATGGGAAATCTGGTGGTTCGGGAGGCGTATCGCGCTGCTGCGGGCTATCCGGGCACGCGCGAAGCGGCATGGGGCGTCACGCAAATGATCATGTATGGCGCGGATATCTCATCCGGCTCGCTTCGCAATGATGATGGTCAGCAGCTGATCTCAAACTCGCAACGCGTCACCAATTATTATAACCGGCACGACAAGGCATTGGCGACGTCCAATGTGAAGCGCTTTTTGTCGTCACCGCGCCTTGGCCGCCATGGCGCACCGGACGAGGTGCTGGATCAACTGGTTGATGTGGATTGTTCAGACCGCTGGCTGCAAGTCGCCCGGACGAATGATGACGGATTGCTTGCTGATATCCCTTACAGTCATTCCTTCTATGAAGAAGACCCGATCTGGCTGAAGGACATTGCGGCGACACTCGCGGGCGATAAAGACCGGCGGGTGATTGAAACGCGAGAGACGCACCCGTCCCATTCGAGGCGGATGGCGCTGAAACCCAAGTAAACGCGGTCAACAGCCTGATCCGGTAACGCAAGAATTTCTTGGAAGTTCAACTTTATACTGTGCGAGGTGATAATTTTGCGCGCGAACACTGTGCAAACCGTTAGCGGATCGCGAATAGCGACAATGTGAACCTTGCACACGGGAATGTGAGTGATACCTACCTTTGAGTAAGAGTTTCCGAGAGCCCCTTCGATGCCAGATTCCGTTGTTCGAGATTGTCCGTTCAAAATTGGCGCGACACCCCTCACCCGGTACAAGATCGAGATAGATGGTGTTGAGCATGAGCTGTGCCTGAAAGAGGAGCGATACAGCGAGTTCGGATCCATCAAAGACCGCGTCGCCTGGTATGTATTGTCCCGGTCTCTTCCGTCTCCGGACTGGAAGGGCGCAGTGGTTGATGCCTCGTCTGGCAATTATGGTTATGCGCTTGCGCGCATAGGTCAGCGCCTTGGTCTGAAGGTGACGATTGTGTCTTCGCCTTCGATCAGCGAATTCAATGCGACCGGGATTAAAGATGCCGGCGCGGAGCTTGTTATCGCGCATCCAGAGCCGGGCGAGTCCTCAAACGGGGCGCGCATGCGGATGGCGGGCGACATTGCCGAACAAACCGGCGCCCTGTTCCTCGACCAGTACCGAAACAATCTGAACCCGGAAAGCCACGAGCTGTGGACGGCGCCTGAAGTGTTTGCTGAAGCTGAGTTCGATGCGTGTTTCATGGCGGCATCATCAGGTGGCACGACGCGGGGGTTTTATAATTTCCTGCAGAAAAGCGATCTGCATACACAGATGAATTTGGTGGAGCCAACCAGTTCAAAGGCCTTTCAGGACGTTCCGGACGGCTTGCCAAAAGGATTGTTCATTCCCGGATATGGCAGCGGTCGCCGGTCGAGCTTTGCCGACGAGTCATTGGCGTTGGATGTCATCCGCGTAGAAGAAGCCAAGGTTATGGCGGCCAACCATTTCCTGAAAGCGCATGGATTGTCCGATATTGGCCTGTCGAGTGTGGGCGTCGTCACTGGCGCCATTAAATGGCTGACACAGCAGGACAGCCCGAAACGGGTTGTCTGCATCTGCGCAGATGGTGGAGAGCGCTATAACAATGAAATCGACAGTCGCTATATTCCGGCGGCAGGCGATGAAGTTGTGAAAAATGCGGAACAGAAGCTATCTGCCCGCATTTCCAGTTTTGGCCCTGTGTCGGATCTGGTGTCGAGCTGATCCGGATTGGCCGATTTTACAGATCGGACCGCTTTGGTAACATGTTCGGGCAGTAGTGTTCGCCAATAGCCTGACAGTCCATTTTATAGCCTTCGTTGAGAAGCGTTATCAGGGGCAGGCCCGGCTTGCTGCCTGCAAGGTCATCTGAAACGCGCTTTACGTCCCGGGTTCGCGCCCTGGCTGGCGGCTGTGCGCATTTGCGGTTCTCACTGTGTTGAGTAGCTGATCGAGATCAGAGCGGGTCAACAGGTTTCCGTTCACAAAGACTGTATCAATGGATCGGGTTGCACCGATATCATCCAATGGATTTTCGGTGAGCAGCATCAGATTGGCGTCATAGCCTGTTTGAACGCGACCGGCCTTATAACCTAGCCACTCAGCTGGCTGATAGGTCGCCGAGGCGAGCACTTTTGCCGGTGCCATGCCGTTTTTCTGCATAGTCCTCAATTCTTCATGAAGCGAGAAGCCGGGCACCATGACGGGCACATTGGCGTCAGTGCCTGCAAACAGGGTGACATCAGCCTTGATGAAGGCCTGATAGAGAATTTTCTGCGCCTCGCCATAGGCCGCCCAATAGGTGCCATAGCGCTGTTTCCAATCGCCGGTGCGATAGCTTTCCGGAATATGATAGCGGTTCTTTTCGTCCAGCCAGCCCATGGCCTGCCCAGTCGTGATGCCGGGATTTACATAGTCGAGTTCAACGCCTTCAAGCGCAGTGTCCAGATCCAGCATTTGGGATGGAAAGCTCTCAACGAGGGCCAGAGTCGAGGTGACGACAATGCCATTCTGTTTCACCTGAGCGGCGACGTTATCGGCGCGGTCTCGAACGAAGGTCAGAAACGCTTCGGTATTCTTGCTGTTATAATTGCCAAACTCACGATTGAGGGCTTTGACGAACTCCTCGACATGCGCGACTTCGCTCTGGTTCGAGGCGTAGAGATCGTCCAGATTGGCCGCAACCGGAATGTGGCCGACAAATCGGGCGTCATGTTTGAGCGTTTCCCGGCTGGCAGCCTGATAGGCTGGGCGGCTGAGATAGCTGCTGGCTTTCAGCCCATCAAATCCGGCATCGAGAAGCGATTTGACCGTGCGACGCACATCCGAGTCAGAGCGAACGACATTGCGCTCGGCGGTCCAGTCGACCCAGATGCCCTGCGCGAAGTCATAGGTGGCAAGCTGCGCGGCGATAATGTTGAGGTTGGGGCCAAGGCGCCCGGCATCGATCTCGGATCGCCATTTCAGGTGTAGGTCCGTGCCGTGCATTTCGCGCACCAGCGTGACGCCATTGGCGATATAGAGCAGTAAGTCGTTCTCGCTCCGCCAGAAATGAACATGGGAGTCCACCAGACCCGGGACCAGATACTGGCCGTTCGCATCGATGATGACGGGGGTTCCGGTACGGTCTGCGTTCGGGCCAATGAAGGTGATGGTCTCGTCTTCCAGAACGACATCTTGTCCAGTCAGGAACTCTGTGCCTGAGGGGGCCAGGACACTGGCATTGGTGATGATGACTTTGGCTGGCTTTGTCGGCGAAGTGATGCCGTCTGCCGTCTGCGCCTTGCCGCCATACATGCCATCAACGGCGTCCCGCACAAAGATATAGGTACCCAGCCCGCCAAGCAGGCTCAGCAATATGACGCCCCCGATAATCCGCCCGATCCATTTCAACATTTCCCGCCTCCCAGAAGCTTTAACTAGACAGTGTCAGGATTGATTTAGAAAACAATCTAGTCAGTGTCAAGTTTATATGAGATACTCTCTTTAAATGAGGGACCTCAAACGTGAAGAAGAAAAGCTATCATCATGGAGATCTGGCCGCGGCACTGCTGAATGCGGCAGAGGCGGAGTTGACGGAAAACGGCATTGAGCGGTTTTCGTTGCGCGCTGTCGCCAAACGGGCCGGAGTCAGTCATGGCGCGCCTGCGCATCATTTTTCTGATGTGAAGGGTCTTTTGACCGCGCTTGCGGCCAAAGGCTATGAGCGACTGCTTGACCAGCAATCAAAGCGGGAAGCGGAAAAGGATGGCGATGCGCGCGCTAAGCTGGTGGCGTCAGGCCTTGGTTATCTCGAGTTTGCGATGGCCAATCCGCAGCTGTTTCACCTGATGTTCAACTCATCCATTCCCGACCGGGACGACGAAAGGTTTTTCAACGTGGCGCTATCTGTTTTTGATCGTCTGGTCGACAATACGCAGGCCGTGAACGGGAAGAGCCCGTATTCTGACGAGGCGAGCATGGTCGATCTGATGGCGTCCTGGTCGCTGGTTCACGGACTGGCGGAACTGATTGTGTCTGGCCGGGCGGAGCGTCCGCTGAATCTGAGCCAGCTCAGTCAGGAAGATCGCGAAGCTGTGCTCTCCGCGATCCTGGGTCGGGTCAATCAATCTGTCGAATGAGGGTAAGGTCGGCCTGGCCCTCAATCTCTTTGATCATGTCAACGCGTGTGCCGTGGCGGCCGCCTTCGAATTCGGCATCAAGGAAAGCGTCGACAATATCCAGCGCGAGGCCTTCGCCGATGACGCGCGCACCCATGGACAGCATGTTGGCGTCATTGTGCTGGCGGATCATGCGGGCAGAAAACGTGTCTGAACACACACCGCAGCGAATGCCCTTTACCTTGTTTGCAGCCATCATAATGCCCTGACCGGTGCCACACACCAGAATGCCCAGATCCGCCTCGCCGGACGCAATTTTGCGGGCAGCGGCCTCACCATGCTTCGGGTAATGCGTGCTTTCAGAGGTCATCGGGCCGATATCTTTGACCTCATAGCCTTTGGACGCGACATGTGCCGCAATGGTTTTGCGCAGTTCAATGTCAGCATGGTCGCTGGAGATGATGATGCGGGTCATATGGAGTTCCTAAAGTGATCTGGTGCAACAATGTCATGTTGCCTAATTTCTGAATCTCAAAGCAGTTGTATTGGTAATAAGCACGCTCGGCTCATACTTAGATTCAGCGGTTTTATCAATTTTCCAAGTCATCCGATTGCGAACGCCTTCTTCAGTGTGAAACGAAACTATTCGACATGCTTTGTCGGCGGGAGTTTCAACAATTGAAAGATGATCGACTTCAACGTCCTTCGCGATCACTCGACAAAACTCACCAAAATATGGCATTCCCTTTATGTGTTGACACTCCCCGTATGCGGATCCGCAAATTGAACACTCTTCTCGGCCAACTATTAAGCCAGAGCTGACAAATACTTGTGGCGGAAATAGTAAATGTTCGATCAGGTCCAATCGGTTTGCCTGGCGATGGGCGTTCCAAAATCCTTTGTGAGCACGAGCAGCGGAAGCGATGGCTGATTGTGCATCCACCAAGTGGTCCCAAGCCTCCTCGGGCTCTTCAGCCTTTAAAAGTAACCACATTGACAGCTCATGCCATAATGCGGCAGCCACGCACTGATATCCTAGGATTAGATTGGCTAGATTTTCGTCTTTCTCTGCGACAGCCTTCGCTTTTGTAATTGTGAGATCGCCAGACATCTTCTCCAACTTCCTGAGTTGATCTGTCTGCAACTCGGAGTCTCGTGCTATGCACAGAAAGACTTCCACATCGCGTATTTGAGCGTTGTATTGCTCGATTATGCGCTCAGTTTTCTCCATCAATAAATTTCTCTATTGATTCTTTTAAGAGGCCCAAGCTTTCGGGTGGACCATTATACTCAAATTGCTTGCAACTGCCTTCAGAATTGGTCTCGGCTATTATTTTGAGACTGACCTTGCCTGAGCCCGCCACGCCACGGAATAGACTGACTAAATAGTTTTGTAGAATTTCCAGCACCGAACCGAGAATTAGAGGTTGTTCGGTTAACACTGCAGCGGACAAGAATAATATAGGTCCGTACCATTCGAATGAGTTGTTGCGTATGACCGAGAGGGTGTCGTGTTCCGGATTCAAATGGTTGATATCGATCCCGGACTGCTTCAAAAGCTTGAAAGCTGTCGATGCTTCTCCTGATGAGCGCAATTCAGAAGGATTGTTGGCGGTTTGCAGATTATCGGGCAGCAGAATCAGGCCCGAGCCGACTTTTGCTCCATATTTTTTTGCTTGAGTTCGGACATTGCAGAAATCATCCACAGTAACAAAATCCATCGCTATCATGCCTTTTTTGTTGACCCAAATGAAACCGACATTCTGCCCAATACTATTAGGTTGCAATGCTCGACAACTCACTCGACCTCACGGATTATCGCGATAATTCAGAGGTGGATCACGATCGCCCAGCAGGGATTGATAGGTATAGTCTTCGCCGCGGGACGCTTCGAAGGCTGCACGGGCTTTTACGCGCAAATCTTCGTTCTCGTACAGCTCAATTGCGGTGAGGGTCATAACTTTTGCAGCCGTTTGAGCGCCTTTAAAGCCAATCGACATTCCGCCCGCGGCGACCGCCTGCCAGGAATGCGCCGATGTACCGGGCACCCATGTGGCTGTGTTCACGCCAACAGTTGGCGTTGCGTAAGACACATCACCCACATCGGTAGACCCATAGCTGGTGGTCGTGGTGAAGGGCTGAATCTTTGCCGCGTCTGAAATCTGAGCTTTTGGATTGTTCAGCGTCTTGAACAGTTTTTCTGCAAAGCCTGTCTCTTCGCTGGTGTATTGGACCCCGCCAACTTCTTTGAGTTTTTCCTGCATGGCTTCGGCAAGCGGCAGGTTGATCAGAAGCGGGTTATTGCCGTGAATGATTTCCCAGTCGACTTCGGTGCCTGTGCCGAGCGCAGCGCCGCGAGCGGCATTCTCGATCCGGGCCCAGATCGCCTCGACCTGTTTTGGCTCTGGATGGCGGACATAATAGAAGACTTCAGCGAAGTCTGGCACTACGTTTGGCGCAAGGCCGCCTGCTGTGATGACATAGTGGATGCGGGTTTCCTGAGGCACGTGTTCGCGCATCAGATTGACCATCATGTTGAAGCTTTCAACACCATCAAGCGCGGAGCGGGCTTTTTCCGGCGCAGCGGCGGCATGCGCCGAAATACCGTGAAAGCGGAATTTCGCAGACCGGTTGGCGAGCGAAGCTGCGCCCATCACCATGTTCTGAGAGCTTGGGTGCCAGTGAATGGCGAAGTCGACATCGTCAAACAAGCCTTCGCGGACCATGTAAACCTTGCCGCTGCCGCCCTCTTCGGCTGGGGTTCCGTAAAAACGGATTTCGCCTTCCGTGCCGGTGGATTTGAGCCAGTCTTTCACCGCGATCACAGCGGAGAGGGAGCCCGCGCCAAACAGATTGTGGCCGCAGGCATGGCCTGCATCGCGCCCGTCAACGGCGGTTTTGTCTGGGGAGGCCGCCTGACTGAAGCCGGGCAGAGCATCAAACTCGCCGAGAATGCCAATGACTGGGCCGTCGCCCTGTTTCCAGCTGGCCACAAAGGCCGTTGGAATGCCGGCAACGCCGCGCTTGACCGTAAATCCGGCCGCTTCCAGCTGAGAGGCGAGCAAATCAGAGGATTTGGTTTCCTTATAGCCAAGCTCGGACCATTCCCAGATTTTGTGCGCAACGTCGGAGGTTTGAGCGTAGCGGGCATCAATGCCGTCCAACGCAGACTTTTCGGCTTTGCTCAAAGGCTCGGCATGCACCAGAGGTGCCGCGAGTAAAAGGGAACTGGCGATCAGGGCTGAAAAACGAAACAAGCTACATACCTCCCGAGCAATGTCTGAAAAGCGGCGATGGCCCTTTTCTGGCGGGGAGGGTGTCTCATTCATCCGCGCAATTCAATAGCGGAGCGGCGGATTTGAGCCCGGTCTTTGATCTGAGGCATTCTGAGATCGCATCGGCCGTCAAACTGAGGTCAGTCACGCTGGCGTCGATGGGTCCAGGCGTGCAAAAGTCGTTCGCGCTCTTCCGGTGTGAACAGGTCAGGCGCGCCCAGCGCCCAGGCCGCATTCATCAGCTCGCCAACCGCTTCAGACCATGGCGAGATCAACCAGCATTCTTCTTCGTCCTCTTCAAAGGCGACGTCGCCCACAGAGGATTTTGCGGCCTCCCAGACGCAGGTGTGAATGAGCGAAAGACCGTGACCGATCGGCGAGCGGGACCGGCCATTTCCGGCGGCGACCACACCGATCATATGTCCGTTCTGGGAAGGCTCTGCGCCTTGTGTCTGGTGCATCCAGCTATTCCAGCCTTTTTCCTGAAGCTGTCTGGCTTGCTCACTGGAATAGGTGGAAAGATGTTCGGCATCGTCCGGTGTCAGGTTTTTCGCATAACGGAGGATTTCTTCAATGTCTTTGCCATGAAGGCCGAAGAGATGCGCGGTCTTCATCTCCTTGAGCAGTTTAACGGCAATTGACCGCGTATAATGTCCGCGATGATTTTGCGGCTCTAACCGCTCGATAACCTGCGCCAGCCATAAGCGTCCGGGCCAGCGAGCGACGGTGACATCCTGCAAGGTGTGACTGACAACCAGCCAAGGCGGTTCGGGTGTCGGATTGGCGACAATCTCGCCAATGTGAGCGGTTTCAAATGGGCCAGGCTTGTCTTCAGACTCATAAACATAGCCGGTTTCGACGGTCCTCATATGATAGGCCTGCCAGGCGACCGCGTTGGTTGGGAAATACTGGGCGACGTTCGGCATCGCGGCGTCGAGATACTCAAGGTCCAAAATTTGCCCGTTCGGCAGAGTGATTTCGACAATACCGCCGAACGCGCCGCTCCAATTGCTAACTTCAATCTTCCAGCCATTGCTGGCACGATACAGAATATCGCCTTTGATCTGTTCCTGAGGGTTCACATCAGGGAACAGCGTCAGGTCGCCTTGTTCGATTTGATTCAGAATGTCGAGGACGTCGCGTTCGGTGACGCTCATTTGCGGTTCTTTCGTCATGGCGTTGCCTGTGGCGGGCGGACAGACCAGGCGTTTACATCAAACCAATCGGGGGCGAGGCCTGAATCCTCGAAAACCGCAATCGGGGCGGATGACAAAACCGGCCCGGCCCAGTCCCGCAGCGCCAGTCCGCGCGCCTCAATCTGGCGCTTTTGGTCTTCTGTATCTGAAATCTCGATGAGGAGTTGGCGCAGCTCTGGC
Organism: uncultured Ponticaulis sp.; assembly: GCA_963678615.1. Taxonomy (GTDB): domain Bacteria; phylum Pseudomonadota; class Alphaproteobacteria; order Caulobacterales; family Hyphomonadaceae; genus Ponticaulis. Next base: position 2,954,179 of record OY782947.1, on the reverse strand, counting down.
GCTTTTGTCTCAAACCAGTTTCGCTTTTCTTCGAACCAGTCGAGGGCTTCGGCAAGCTGGTCTGGTGTTAAGGAATAGAGCGAATAAATGCGCGGCTCTGCGTCTGCATCGCTGCTCAGTCTGAACCAGACTTGCGTTCCGGACCAGTTGGCAAGACCAGAGACCGGCCCATCATACCAATCGAGCCAACAGATCAGCTGAATGTCAGACCCGGGAATGCGTTCTGGCTGGTTGGTCATCTTTTGGGTCGTGCGTGCTCTTGGAAAGGATCGAGGCGGCGAGGTTTGACGTTTTGTGTCCGGTTTTTTCATGCCGATGCGTGGATCATACAGCTGATGACACGAAAGGGTAGTTCAATGGCGATAAGAAAATCCATCTGCGCTGGAATTGCGCTGCTTGCTTTGGTTGGTTGCGGTGAAAGCAAAACGGGTGACACGCCTGAGCCAAAGCCGGTTGAAACCGCGAAGCCGTCAAATAAAATCGAAGAGCTGAAAGCCAAAGTCGCGGCGGCGGACCGGGTTCATTTCAGGTGCCAGCTCAATAGCAGTGAAATCTATTATTTCTCTGGAATCGTTCCGGGCCCAGACGGTGCTACGAATGAATCCATGGCTGACGCTTTCCTGAAAAACATCAAGTCGCGTAACCGTTCCGAATTTCCGGTTCCAGTAGGCTCTGCGGTTGAATGCGAGTCCGGCAAGGACACACATCCTATGTTGATGAACTTATTGGCGGCGCGGAAAAAGGCCATCGCAGAGGGCGTTCCGTTCCGAAATCTCGATGACTGGCAGCCTTAGGTTTTTTGGTTTTGGAGGCCTTCGGAAAACCGGGCCTCCAATCTTTCCGCGTGTTTTTCAACTCAGCGAAGACATGCTTTCAGGCGAGCGATGACGGTTTGCCGGGCATGACTTGAGAGAAAAATGCTGGGGATCTTCATAAGAAACGGCCAATAGGAATATTGGTCTGCTTTGCGATGTGACGATCCAATATAGTCAATGAGCTCTGCCGCGCTTTGGCGATCAAATGCCCAGAGCACATTGCCCTTATAATCAATCTGTAAGAAGGCCTCTTCAGGCCAGTTCAGCGTATGCTTGCGACGGATACCGCAGCTTTCGCAAACAACGGTGCCATCTCTTCCGTGTGATGATGAAAACTTGTGTCTGGGATGGTCCCAGTTTTTGATGTCATAGTCAGGCGGCAGACCTTCGATCGAAGGCATGTTATTGGATTTGAGCTTGTGATAATACGCTGCGATGTGGACAAACTGGCCGTCGGAATTACGAACTTTCAAACAATCGAAAGTGTCTGAGGCCTCAAACCATTTGAGGTCAGCCTTTGTTTTTATTCGTACATATTCGGCAAATTCAAACGCAGCTTTGGCCTTGCAGTCCGGGCATGTGATTGCAAGGCGATGAGGCATAATCCCGTGATAGGCATATGAACTCAATTCAGGCGGCCTGTCTGATGTCTATTGGCCGCCATGTCGTGAAGGCTGCGTTTATTCCCATTCAATCGTGCCGGGCGGTTTAGACGTGACGTCATAAACCACGCGGTTCACGCCTTTGACTTCGTTGATGATGCGGGTTGCGACCCGGCCAAGAAAGTCATGGGGGAATGGGTAATAGTCTGCCGTCATGCCGTCGGTTGAGGTGACAGCGCGCAGGGCCAGAACGGCTTCATACGTGCGAAGATCGCCCATAACGCCGACCGTGTTCACTGGCAGAAGCACAGAGAAGGCCTGCCAGATTTCATCGTAAAGACCAGCTTTCTTGATCTCTTCGATATAGATGGCGTCTGCTTTGCGCAGCGTATCGGCTTTCTCGCGGGTAATCTCGCCCGGAATGCGGATTGCGAGGCCCGGGCCCGGGAAAGGGTGGCGGCCAATAAAGGCTTCCGGCAGACCAAGTTCACGGCCAAGTGCGCGGACTTCGTCTTTGAACAGTTCGCGTAGAGGTTCGACCAGAGCCATATTCATACGCTCTGGCAGACCGCCGACATTGTGGTGCGATTTGATGGTGACAGACGGGCCGCCCAGCGCCGAAACGCTTTCAATAACGTCTGGATAGAGCGTGCCCTGAGCCAGGAAGTCAGCGCCGCCAATCTTGCTGGCTTCTTCGTCGAATACGTCGATGAAGAGACCGCCAATGATCTTGCGTTTGCGTTCCGGGTCCGAAACGCCATCGAGCTTGCCAAGGAACAGCTCAGACGCGTCCACATGGACCAGCGGGATGTTGTAATGGTCGCGGAACAGGCCAACAACCTGTTCGCTTTCGCCGAGGCGCATCAGGCCGTGGTCGACATAAACGCAGGTCAGCTGGTCGCCGATGGCTTCATGGATGAGGACGGCTGCAACTGAGGAATCAACGCCGCCGGACAGGCCGCAAATCACACGCTTGTTGCCGACTTGCGCGCGGATTTTCGCAATGGCTTCGGCGCGATAGGCCGCCATGGACCAGTCGCCTTTAAAGCCCGCTACATTGTGTGTGAAATTGCGCAGAAGCTGACGTCCATGAACGGTGTGAACGACCTCCGGGTGGAACTGCGTGCCGTAAAAGCCGCGCTCCGGATCCGAGATCACGGCAAAGGGCGCGCCCGGTGAGCGGGCGACTACGCCAAAGCCGGGTGCCATTTGCGCGACATGGTCGCCATGGCTCATCCAGACTTCTTCTTTATCGCCGCCGACAAACATGTCTTCGAAGAGCGGGTCGTCAGAGACTTTTTCGATGAAGGCGCGGCCAAACTCGCGGCTGGTGCCGCCCTCAATCGTGCCGCCCAGCAGGTGCATCATGGCTTGCTGGCCATAGCAGATGCCGAAAACCGGAACGCCGAGTTCAAACACTTTCGGGTCCGGCAGGGGCGCGTCTTCCCAATACACGCTGGAAGGTCCGCCAGACAGGATGATCGCCTTTGGCGAATAGGCTTTCAGGAAAGCCTCATCCACTTTGTTGAACGGATGGATTTCGCAATACACGCCGCTTTCGCGAACGCGGCGAGCGATCAACTGAGTCACCTGTGACCCGAAGTCGATAATGAGAAGATGTTCGTGTGCCGTCGTCATGGCGCTCTATAAGCCAGAATCGGGGAGGAGTTCAATGCGTGAAACGCTGGTCTTTTTGCGTGTTCTGACCGGTGGTTCGGGGCTATGGTGCGTCAGGGGGCTGGCACTTGTGTCCCGGCTGGGCAATTCGGCAGATTTGGATGGACACAAGGGTTGGCATCAATAGACCCATTCATGTCGATAAAGATGCCAAACAAGGTCAACAGGAAGAAGACCAGCGCCAGATAGTGAACCGCCAGATTGATCAGATGCAGTGGCAGTCGGAGGAGTTTCCAGTTCATATTGCGCAGCATGATGTGCAGCCCCCAACTGAAGCCACTGATCGTGCCAAAGGCCAGCATGGTGGACGCAAGCTGCATCATTGCGAGTTCCACAAACTCGTCAGGAACCTTGTAATACATCTGCACCATTTTGTTGATCGGTGCGTCTGACGATGTCAGCAGAATGACCGCGAAGGTCAGAAAGAAAACTGTCAGAAACCGGGCAATGTCTGCATTATAGCCCGGAAACTTGAAGTCTGAGACCCATTTTGGAATGGCCATGTAACCCCCACACGCCCTGAAGTGCCTGACAGACGCTTACTCAGGAGAGGGGGGTGAGCGGAACTAGCCGAATGTACAGGCCGGATGGATCAGTCCGTTCGGTCAGCGATTTCCCAGCTGCCGGAGGGCTCATACCCGAGGACGTCGAGCGTGAAAAACGGGCCGATCATGCGGAAATGCTCAACGGGCCCCAACATGTGTTCGGACCAGCCTGAATTTTCGACTTTCAACAGCGGATAAGGCCAGCTTTGGTCGTCTAGGGACGGGCCGCTATCCCGGTCCGGGACATTGGTGAGCACATCGGCTGTCTCGTCGGGGCCGCAATAGACAAGGCCATCAATGTAATCAAATTTCAGGCGCAGAAATTCTTTGCCGGGGACGATTTTTTTCGCCCCCATATCCTGAAGTACGCTCTCAGCTTCACTCGGCGAGTCTGGCAGAGGACCGTAAGACATGTCTCGGGGAAAGAGATCGACGATCAGCGCTGCATTCTGTTGCGAGAAGCGCAGATCCGCCAGCTCTTGCGGGATTTTACCGAACTGCGTGAGTGGGGTGAGCGTCAGCATGAGTACGAGCCTAGGCTTTTCTCCATCACCGCAAAGAAGAAGCCGTCTGTGCCGGCCTTGCGTGGGGTGAGACGAACGGCGCCGCCCGGTATCTGATTGCGGCGGACAATTGCTGCGCCGTCGTCAGTGAGTTGACCGGAGGCGATGACCTGTTCAACGGCATCCAGTTGACGGAAGGCATCGTTCCGTTTCAGGAATGCGTCGACCTGATCCTCATCTTCTTCGGCGAGGAAGGAGCATGTGGCATAGAGCAGACGGCCGCCGGGCTTCACATATTTTGACGCTTCGCCGAGGATCATGGCCTGATCTTCATTGCGCTTGGCGAGGGCCGACTCCTTCAGACGCCATTTCGTATCTGGCTTGCGCCGCCATGTGCCGGTGCCTGTACAAGGCGCGTCAACAAAGACGAGGTCCATTTTGCCAATCAGGGCCTCAAGGCTTTCCGGCTCGCGCGGGTGGCAGAGCTGCACATTGTGCGCGCCGGATCGTTTCAGTCGCGGAATGAGCGCAGACAGGCGACGCCCGTCAATGTCATAGGCGAAGACCTGTCCCTTGCCTCCAAGGGCCGCGGCCAGGGCGAGTGTCTTGCCACCGCCGCCTGCGCAGAAGTCGAGAATATTATCACCCGGCTGGACGTTCGCTGCCGCTGCTGCGATCTGCGAGCCGGCATCCTGAACCTCGACCCAGCCTTTGGAATAGGCCGGAATGGTTTGCAGGCTGGTTTCGCGCTGCGATGGGTCCGGGGCGGGAATGTGATAGCCATTTACGAGCAGATCAGATGCTTTGCCGCCCGCCGTTTTGACCGCTTTGCCCGCTTTTTCAGGGTCCGCTTTCAACGTGTTGATGCGCAGATCGACGGGCGCGCGGGCGTTCATTTCCTGAGCTTCGATGACGGTTTCTTCGCCGAAGACGCGCTGGAAATGCGGGGTCAGCCATTCCGGGAAATCACCCTGAACATGAGGCGGGGCAGATGGGTCTGGTGCTAGCAACAGACCTTCACGTTCCTCGCCGGTTAACGGCGCAGGCGCGTGTTCGTCTTTGAGCGCCGATTCAATGTCTTTCAAATCCCAGCTCCACACATGACGCAGCGCGCCAAGGATCAGCGCGCGCGGTGCATCAGACTGCATGGCATGCGCGATGGAATTTTTGCGGCGAAGGGCGTCGAGGACCAGACCGGAGACCCAGGCGCGGTCTTTCGCGCCTGCATAGCGCGCACGCTTGCCCCAGTCGCGCATGGCGGATTTCACCGGCTGGTGTCGGTTCAGAATATCATCAAGCACCTGAATTGCTGCTTCGATGCGTCCGCCATTTTTCATCTGTCTGATCTTTCGTTTGGGGAAGAGCGACGCTTACCGATGTGGCGGACGAAAATCAATGTATGTCGGCGCGCCCGATGGATTTCATGCTTTTCTGCAACCTTGTGAAATCACAGACACTGTGCTCCTCTTAAAGAAAAAAGTGGGGGGAGTAGGCGTGAAAATCGACTTGCCAGATGGCATGCATAAAGCTGATCGATCTGAGTGGCGCGACATTGCCGAGATCACGGCGGAGGCGTTTTCGGAAGACCCGGTCATGACCTGGATGATGGGAACGCATCGCGGCTTAAAATCTGTATTTCGGACACTGGCGCGCGAAGCGTATGTTCCACGCGGCGTCAGCCATATTATCCCCGGTAAAGGCGCGACGATGTGGGAGCCATGGGGCGTTGATGTAAAACCGACGAATTTACAGTTGTTGATGTTTGCAATTGGTCAGACGCTTTATGGCAGCAAAGGCGCAGTTCAGCGCGGCATTAAGTCGGCTGAAGTCATGGCACAGCATCACCCGAAAGAGCGCCATTGGTATTTGCTCACTGTTGGAACAACGAAAGCGGCCCGCGGACAGGGGATTGGTAAAACGCTTTTACGTCCCGTGCTGGAGGCGTGTGACCGTGAAGGCATGCCGGTCTATCTGGAAAATTCTAATCGGGATAATTCAGGCTTTTACCGCGCCCATGGCTTTGAACGTTGCGGCGATCCATTTGAACTGGCCCCGGGGTCACCCTGTATGGAACCTATGTGGCGGGAGCCGAAATCTACGCGTTGATCCGTGCTGGCATAATTTCTCCCCACTGATAGGCTTATCAAAAAAATAAACGGGAGAAAATCTGATGAGCATTCCGGGATATTGGAAGGTGCGACGGCTGGCTGGCGCGCTGGGCGCAGAGGTTACGGGCCTCGATATCTCTGAGCCAACGCCGGACTTGATTGCCGGCATCAAGGCTTTGCTGGCCGAACATCTGGTGATCTTTCTCCCCGGTCAGTCACCAACACCGCAAGCTCATGTCGCTTTTGGTCAGCATTTTGGCACGCTGGAAGGTCATCCTAATCTGGCCGCAGATCGTCGCCTGCCACCGGAAATCTTTCAGCTGACCGCCAGCCGGGGCGGTGTAGCCGATGAATGGCATACTGACCTCACCTTTCAGGAAAACCCCTCCATCATGTCCATCCTGCATTTGGTGACCTGCCCGGAAGTGGGCGGGGATACCATGTGGACGAGCCTTTATGCCGCCTATGATGCGTTGTCCGAACCGATGAAGGCCATGCTGGAAGGGCTAACCGCGCTTCATGATGCCTTGCCGCATAACCATCCCGATCAGATGGCGGTGCATCCGGTGATCCGTGTTCATCCTGAGACCGGGCGTAAGGCGCTGTATGTGAATGAACATTTCACGCGTCGGATTGTTGAGCTGAATGCCGAGGAAAGCGAGGCTCTGTTGCGGTTGTTGACCAATTGGGTGAAACAGCCACGCTTTACCGTACGCTATAACTGGACGCCGGGCAGTATTGGCATTTGGGACAATCGCTGCACCCAGCATTTTGTGCTGAATGATTTCGAAGGTGAGCGCATTATCCAACGCGTCACAGTGGTGGGGGATGAGGTGGTGCCTGCAAAACCCTCACCCTGGAAGCCCTGGGTGCGAGAAGGGCGTCTTTCTGCGACCAGTCGTCATGATCGCCAACTCTTCTTCTATCTTAAAGACCGTGGATTGCTCTAAACTGGCTGCAGCCACGCTCGTCGGGCTGGCTTTGCCGGAGAGAAACAATCAAACATACTGGAAGTGATATGCCCCCATTCACGACGAAAAACATCCTTGTTCCCGTCGATCTGCGCCATACAGATGCTTCGCAAAAGGCAATTGAAACAGCGGTTTACTATGCAAAGCAGGCCGGGGGCAGTGTTTCCATTCTCACCGTGGCCTACCCGCTTGGCAAACATCTGACGGAAGGTTCTGTCCAGAAAGAGCCGGGCTTTCACGCCTTCATTGCTGAAGAATCAATGAAGTATGATTTTCCGATCAAGGGCCTGTTTCGTAGTCATGAATCGGCCAATCACGTGATCATGGAAACAATTTCTAAGGGTGATTTTGATTTCGTGGTGATGGCGACCCATCACCCGAAACTCACCGACCATGTGTTTGGCTCACACGCCTCACAAACGGCCTTGCATGCTGATTGTTCGGTGTTGATTTTGCGTGGCTGATGAAGGTGGCCGGGGTGAAGCGATAAAAGCTTCAGGGTTGGAGCTGCAACCCGTCGCTGCGCGATGAATTATTGAGTTTGAGGAAAGCATGCTAGCGTCACTCGGAAATCGAATTTTCCGGGGGGACATTATGCTGAAACGACTTGCTGGCGCGATATTCGTGCCCATCATTCTTATGCTATCGGGCGCTGCTTTTGCGCAGGATTCTTATTGGGACTACGCGGATAATGTGGTGACGATAAAAACGCATCATGGAAAATATCTTTCAGTTGATGCGCAGGGAAACGTCACAGCCAGTAAGGATAACGCTGGTGCGAAAGAGCATTTCTATCTGAAGCCTCTCGGCGATGATAAGGTCGCGATCCAGACTTGGGATGCAAAGTACATTGCATCCGACCAGAATGGTAATCTGACGGCAACGGAACATATCGTGCGGGAGAACGAGACCTTCTCTTTTATCAATTATCAGGGAGAATGGTATAAATTCGCTTTCAGATCCGCCAGTGGGAAACATATTTCCGCACATGAAAATCTATCGGTGAATGCACAGCCGCCCTGGGTTGGCAGCTGGGAAGTGTTCGAGGTCAAGCTGCGTAACGATTACTATCTGAAATATCTGGATGAGACATGCCTCAAGCGCCTAAATTGCGCGCTTCCGGAATTTGGAAATCGCGTGACGCTGTATGAGGATGCCCGAACCTGTATCCGGGACGTTGGGAAACCAAAGAGATGTTCATTTCCCGGGCCTTACTGGGTGCTGGCACCAAAATTTCTCGGTGCAGCCTGTGTGGAGCATGACATATGTTATGGCATGGCAAACAAAACGAAAGAGACGTGTGATTCCGAGTTGAGAAGCGATCTTTCCAAGCGCTGCAAAGGGTTAGAGGACTGCATGCGCGCTGCGCAGTATATTATGGAAACGCGGGCGGATTCACCTTCCGCGCTCTATCGTTACACCCAGACTTATAAGCCCGTTCGGGAACAGATTTGCTCAGGATGGAGCCAATAGGCCGGGTTGAAGCGATAGAAGCTTCAGGGTTGGAGCTGCTGGGGCAGCTCCTCTAACGGCATATCCTCAAGTCCCAGGCGCTCAACCTCATCAAACCACCAGTCGCGGCGGCGCTCTGGCAGTTTGGCTGCGCAGAACGGGCAATAATCGATCAACAGATAAGACATGCCGCCATCGCGGATAACCAGCCCGTATTCGTGAAACAGCGGGTGATAGACGATGGCGTAATCGCCGCATTCAAACGGGTCTGAATGGTTGTCGCAGGCATAATCGAGCGCGGCATCCATCTTGTCACAGCAATGCTGTGTCCCGGCCGGTGGCATCTGCCAATCATAATCGAACGGCATCCAGAGAACGCGTCGACCGGGATAAAGTGTGTGCAAATCAGCTCCGTGGCAGGGAATAGTTCGGGGCTTCGCGGGTCATGGTGACGTCGTGAACATGGCTCTCGCGAAGACCAGCGCCAGTGATCTGAACAAAGCGCGCTTTCTCGTGCATTTCGTCAATCGTTTTTGCGCCGACATAGCCCATGGCTGCGCGAAGGCCGCCAACGAATTGGTGGATGATCGGGCCGATTGGCCCTTTGAACGGAACCTGACCTTCAATGCCTTCCGGAACGAGTTTCTCTTGTGAGACTTCTTTCTGGAAATAGCGGTCAGCTGAGCCGCGCGCCATGGCACCGAGCGAGCCCATGCCGCGATAGGCTTTATATGAGCGGCCCTGATAGAGGAACACCTCGCCCGGGGCTTCTTCAGTCCCGGCAAAGGCAGAGCCCATCATGGCGGTTGACGCGCCAGCAGCAATCGCCTTAGCAAAGTCGCCGGAGAATTTGATGCCGCCATCAGCGATAACCGGCGTGCGGCTTTCCTTGGCAGCGCGAGCTGCTTCGGAAATGGCCGTCAGCTGAGGCACGCCGACACCGGCAACAATGCGGGTCGTGCAGATAGAACCCGGGCCGATGCCGACCTTGATTGCATCAGCGCCTGCATCGATCAGGGCGCGTGTGCCGTCAAAGGTTGCAACGTTTCCGGCAATGATCTGAACGCGATTTGAAATGCGTTTGGCGCGCGCAACTGCTTCAAGAACGGATTGCGAATGGCCGTGTGCCGTGTCGATGACCAGAACGTCAACGCCTGCATCAATCAGGCGTTCGGAGCGTTCGAAACCGGCATCTCCAACCGTAGACGCAGCGGCGACGAGCAAGCGGCCGCGTTCGTCTTTGGCAGCATTTGGGTTGGCAACCGCTTTTTCCATGTCCTTCACGGTCAGGAGACCAAGACACCGATTGTCAGCGTCGACCACAACGAGACGCTCAATCTTGTGCTGGTGAAGCAGTTGGCGGGCTTCTTCCTCGGTCACACCTTCGCGGCAGGTGATGACGGTTTTTGTCATCAGCGCAGAAACAGGCTGGTCGAGATTGTCTGCAAAGCGCACATCGCGATTTGTGATGATGCCAACGACTTTGCCCGGCTTGGACGGGTCGTCGATTTCAACAACCGGATAGCCAGAAAAGCCTGTCTTGGTTTTCAGGGCTTTCAGATCGCGCAATGTCGTCTGCGGTGTGACGGTCGCCGGGTTGATAACAACGCCGCTTTCGAACTTCTTCACCTGAGTGACCTGTTTGGCCTGCTCTTTCATGGTGAGGTTTCGGTGTAGAACACCTATGCCGCCTGCCTGCGCCATTGCGATGGCGAGTTTGGCCTCGGTCACAGTGTCCATTGCCGATGAGGCGAGTGGAATATTGATGGAAATGGTGTTCGTCAGTCGGGAGCGCACATTGGTCTGTGCAGGCATCACCTCGGACGGGCCCGGCTCTAAAAGTACATCGTCAAATGTGAAAGCGGAACGAATCTGCATGTGGTCAGCATCCTTTTTGGCCCTTTAAGGGAATGCTGACAAAGGGGCAAGGGGGAAATGTGCAACTCTTTCGTGACGAAATGAATAGCTCTGCTATTCCGCGCTGACACAATTCCAGACGACCGGGAACAGAGTCTGGATCTTTTTAAGGTCAGATGCAGGCAGGGAATCTTCGGCTTCAATGCGAGTTTTGCCCTCGTCTTTAATGCCCTTGGCGATGCGCTCGGCGACACTGTCGCTGACATTTTTTTCGAGCGCATCAATATAGCAATCGCAGTAAATCGCGTCGTCACCTTCTGCGAGACAGGCCTTTTTGATGACCGCGTAGGTGTCCTCCTGTTTCTGGCCACAGCCGGTCAGCGCGACTGCCAGAAGAAGCGGTAAGGTCGTCAGAAGTTTTGTCATGCTGCTGTCTCTGCTTGTGTCTTGCCCTCTCTCAGCCAGAGATAAAGCGGCAAGGCAAGGGATAATCCGACGGTCAGATTGCCGATCAGGACCAGCCACCAGAGCGGGGTTTGGGTTTTGCGGGCATCACTGAAAGACCAGACCAGGAATACGAGGCTTGAAATGACGACGTCTATTGCAAAGGCATTTGCCGCGTCATTTTGGAAAACCGCCATCAGGAAAGAGATGGGCGATAATCCGTTCTGAGAGAACCAGCTTCCAAAGAATATCCACGGAACCACGCCGCCAATAATTGCCATGATCAGGTAGAAAATTCGCATGAGGGGCCTCAGTTGCAGAAAAAGCCCGCCGATTGGCGGGCTTTCTCGTTCAGGTTTGAGCTTACTCTTCGGTGTCGCCCATCAGCTTTTCAGTCAGATAGGTGTATTCCAGAGCCACGCGCTTGGCAGTTTCCTGCAAATTGGCTGCTGCAGAGTGCCCGCCATCAATGTTCTCATAATAGAGGAATGGCTTGTCAGCGGCTTCAAAGAGTTTCGCCATTTTCCGGGCATGACCCGGATGGACGCGGTCGTCTTTTGTGGAGGTCACAAAGAACGGCTCCGGATAGTCTTTGTCGGCATGGAAGTTGTTGTATGGCGACATTTTTTCCAGCCATTCGCGCTCTTCCGGAATGTCTGGTGAGCCATATTCACCCACCCAGCTCGCGCCAGCGAGGAGAAGGTGATAGCGCAGCATATCCAGAAGCGGAACCTGAACGACAACCGCGTTCCAGAGGTCCGGGCGCTGTGTCAGCATGACGCCCATCAACAGACCGCCATTCGAGCCGCCCATAATGCCGAGATGCTCAGGTGAGGTCAGCTTGTGGTCGATCAGCCATTCGCCAACCGCAATGAAGTCATCATAAATGACCTGACGGTTGGTTTTCAGGCCAGCCTGGTGCCATTTCGGACCAAACTCACCACCGCCGCGAATGTTGGCAAGCACAAAGGCGCCGCCACGTTCCAGCCAGAGCTTGCCGCGAAGACCGGAATAGCTTGGCTGCATCGACACCTGAAAGCCACCATAGCCATACATCAGGGTTGGTGTTGAGCTGTCATGCTTGATGCCCTTTTTGTGGATCACAAAGAACGGGATCATTGTGCCATCTTTTGAGGCAACCTGCTTTTGCTCAACGACCAGATCGTCTGCATCAAACCAGCTTGGCAGGCTTTTCAGCGTTTTGATCTCACCGGAAGAGGCTGAATAGCTCATCAGGGAGTCCGGCGTGAGGAAGCCCTCATAGTTGACGAAAACAGTGTCTTCATCTGTGTCCGCGAAAGAAACAGACAGCGTGCCGTTTTCCGGCAGGTCGAGCTGTTCGGCTTTCCAGCCAGCTTCGCCCGGTTCGATTGTAAAGATTTTGCCAGTGACATTGTCGTTCAGGGTCATCAGGACCTTGCCCTTGGTCATCGACACGCTTTCAATTGCCTGACGTTCATTCGGTTCGAACACGACTTCCGGTACGATCACGTCTGCAACATTGCCATCTTCCGGGAAGGGAAGAGCGACCAGGCTGCCTGTCTTGAAGCTGGCTTCGTCTGTGTCTGTCTTGACCGTCCAGTCCTGCTGCAGGGTGAGCAGCAGATAGCCTTTGAACAGGCCAACCGGAGAGGATTTTTCCGGAATTGGCAGCTGAACGGCATCTGTGCCGCCGTTCGGGAAGATGAAGTATTTCGAGGTGTAGAAGGTGTCGGCTTCGACCGCGCCTTCAATGTATGTACCGTCTTCTTTTTCCAGCGTGAACGGGAAAACGCCGACATCTGTCTTGTCGCCTGAGTGGATGGTCACGGCCTCAGAAAGCGGTGTGCCACGCTTCCAGCGCTTCACCACAGATGGATAACCTGAATCGGTGAGCGTTGAGCCGTCACGGCCCCAGTCTGTCGCGACCAGCAGGGTGTCATAATCAACCCAGGCTGTGCCGCCTTTGGCTTCCGGAATTTTAAAACCACCGTCGACAAAGGTTTTGGAGGCGAGATCAAACTCACGGCGGACAGCTGCATCCTTACCGCCGTCTGACAGGGTGATGATGCATTTATAGTTTGCTTCGCCCTTGGCAGAATAACAGCTGGAGCCTTTGAAGACCCAGTTTTTGTCTTCGTCAGCGGCGAGCTTGTCGAAATCCAGAATGGTTTCCCATTCCGGTGTCTCGGTCGCATAGCTCTCAAGGCTGGTTTTGCGCCACAGACCGCGGACATTGGTTTTGTCCTGCCAGAAGTTATAGACTTCACCATTGCGGATAGAGCCATAGGGAATGCGGTCTGTTGAGTTCACAACTTCCAGCGCGTCTTCTTCCAGTTGTTTGTAAACCGGGTTGGCCTGAAGGTGTTTCAGCGTACGTTCGTTCTGGCTTTTGACCCAGCTGAGGGCTTTTTCACCTTCGACTTCTTCCAGCCAGATATAGGGATCTTCAGATTTCTGCGTCGCTTCCTTCAGATCTGTTTTTTTCACATCCACATCCTGTGCGTTGCCGGTGAATCCTAAAAAGGACAGTGAAACCAGCGAGACTATGAGTGATCGTTTCATATGAGCTCCTCATGAATTGCGGCCAGAATGTCCGACTTTGAAAAGTTTGCAAGCGCGTAGCGGCAGAAACCTGACGCAGGGGGGGGGCTGGTCAAAATGGCTCTATATTTCAATTATTATTGAAACATTGTCTTGGGAGCGTCATATGTTCAGGGTATGAGAGAGCCATCTGTCATTCGGGGAAAGCTGATGGAAAAGCCGTATAATGTTCTGATCCTGTGTACGGGTAATTCTGCGCGCAGTTTATTGTCTGAAGCTCTGATCCGGGATCTTGGAAAGGATGCAGGGTTTGTTGCCTATTCTGCCGGGTCCAAGCCGAAAGGCATGCCGCATCCAATGTCGCTTCAGGTGCTGGCAGCAGCGGGTCATGACACGGCCGATCTGCGGTCCAAGTCCTGGAATGAATTTGAGGGCCCGGATGCGCCGAAAATGGATCTTGTCATCACAGTGTGCGGGAATGCCCGCGATGAGGTCTGCCCGATCTGGCCGGGACATCCATTGCAAGCGCATTGGGGTGTGCCGGACCCGGCGGATATAGAGGGCGATGGCCAGCAGGCCGCTTTCGAGACGGCGTATCACTCCCTGAAGGCGCGGGTTGAAAAGCTGGTGACGCTTGATCTTGCTGCGATGAGCCTGGCTGAAGCGCGCGCGGCGTTACATGACATCCATACCACCAGTCCGGGCGCGGCGGACTGATCAGCCCGCCGGAAAGCGTGATCTCGTCCGGTTTGCAAATGCGACCAGCGACAGCATGACCGGAACTTCCACCAGAACGCCAACCACGGTCGCAAGCGCGGCAGCGGAGTTGAGGCCGTAAAGGCTGATCGCAACGGCGACAGCAAGTTCAAAGAAGTTGGATGTGCCAATCATGGCGCAGGGCGCAGCGATTGGGTGCGGAACCTTCATTGCGAAGGCGGCGCCATAGGCGACGGCGAAAATGCCATAGGATTGAATAAGGATCGGCACAGCGATCAGCGCAATCACCATGGGGCGGGCGACAATGGTCTCCCCCTGAAAACCGAACAGCAAAACGATGGTTGTCAGCAATCCGATGACGGAGAACGGTTTTACCTTTTTCAGGAAGCGACCAACAGCATCCAGCCCGCCGCTTTTCATCAGCATCTGGCGGGTGAGCATGCCTGCAATCAGAGGAATGATCACATAGAGCACGACTGAAATCAGCAGCGTGTCCCACGGCACGGTCAGGTCGCTGACGCCAAGCAGGAACGCGACGATTGGAGCAAAGGCAAACACCATAATGGTGTCATTCAGGCTGACCTGAACCAGCGTATAGTTGGAATCGCCTTTGGTAAGCTGTGACCAGACAAAGACCATGGCGGTACAGGGCGCAGCGCCCAACAGGATGAGACCGGCAATATAGCCTTCGGCATCGGCAGGTGGGATGAAGTCTGCAAATACATGGCGGAAGAACAAGACGCCAAGAGCCGCCATTGTAAACGGCTTGATCAGCCAGTTCACGACCAGAGTGATGACGAGCCCTTTAGGTGTTTTGCCGACCTGTTTCAGGCTGGCAAAATCGACATCGATCATCATTGGCCAGACCATTGCCCAGATGAGCAGGGCAACCGGGAAGTTCACGCTGGCATATTCAAGGCTCGCAAGGACGCGAAAGACATCTGGAATGAGCAGTCCAAGAACAATGCCTGTGACAATGCAAAGCCCGACCCAAACGGATAAAAAACGCTCAAACACACCCATTGGTTTCTCCCCGATCCCGATATTCCCAAAACATCGGCCTCTATCAGAGATTTTTGACATTTCAATAACAATTGAAATGTTTTTGGCGAAATGACTTGTCGACCGGCCAGATGATAGACGTCAGGGAGATGTGTTCTGATGGTTACGCTGCAGACATTTCCACTGTTAATGAAATAAAAGGGGGCTGACTAAATTCGTTTGACTGCTTATTTTGCTGCGTCGAAGGCTTCAGGGCAAAGCGTATGCGTATCTATCATATGAATGGGTGTGGAAACCGGTTCGCTATTTTTGACGGTCGGTTTGGTAAGCCTTTTCGTCCCGACGAGGATGAGCTGCGCAGAATTGCCAGCCCAAACGGCAAACAGATTTTCGATCAGATTATCGGCATTGAGGAATCAATGCGCGCAGACGTTTTCATGCGCATCTGGAATGCTGACGGCACAGAGGTGAAAGCGTGCGGAAACGCGACGCGCTGTGTTGGCCATCTGGCTATGGAAGAAACTGACAAGGCCAGCGTCTCGATTGAAACTGAAGCCGGTATTCTGTTAGCGAAACGCGCCGATGGTGAGCTTGTGACGGTTGATATGGGCTCGCCCTTGCTGACCTGGGAACACATTCCGCTGGCCGAGAAAATGGATACGCGCGGCGTTGATGTGAAAGTCGGCCCGATTGATGATCCCGTTCTGTCCCGGCCAGCTTGTGTGAATATGGGCAATCCGCATGCCGTGTTCTTTGTAAACGACATTGATGCGATTGATATTCCAACCGTTGGGCCGCTGGTGGAATGGCACCCAATGTTCCCGGAAGGTGTGAATGTTGGTTTCGCGCAAATCATTGATAAGCAGACCATTCGTTTGCGTGTCTGGGAGCGCGGTGCGGGCCTGACCAAAGCCTGTGGAACCGGGGCGTGTGCAGCGCTTGTTTGCGCAGCGCGTCTGAACAAGACAGGCCGCAAAGCAAAGATGATTCTGGACGGCGGCGAACTGATCATTGAGTGGCGTGAAACAGATGACCGGGTGTTGATGACAGGTCCGGTTGAGATGGAAGCCACCCTCGACGCCTGATCGCCTCTTGCGAAATAGCGGTTTCAGGGTCATTTAGCCTCAATGACTGACCAGACGTCACCCAACTCACCTCTTAAACTGATTACACATGGCTGTCGCCTGAACAGCTATGAGAGTGAAGTCATGCGCGATCATGCGATTGCAGCGGGTCTGGATGATGCGGTGATTATCAACACATGTGCGGTGACCGCTGAGGCCGTTCGTCAGGCGCGTCAGTCCATTCGACGCGCGCGACGTGAAAACCCGGATTCGCCTATCATTGTGACGGGCTGTGCAGCGCAGATCGATCCGAAGCAATTCTCAGACATGCCGGAAGTGACGCGCGTTATCGGCAATGCTGAAAAGATGAAGGCTGAGACCTTCACGCCTGCGCGCCTGTTGGACGAGCCTGAGCGTGTTCGGGTCGACGATATCATGACGGTGCGCGAAACCGCCGGTCATCTGGTAGACGGCCTTGATGGCCGGGCACGCGCCTTTGTGCATGTCCAGAATGGCTGCGATCACCGCTGTACGTTTTGTATTATTCCTTATGGCCGGGGCAATTCCCGTTCGGTTCCTGCTGGCGAGGTTGTTGATCAGGTTCGGCAATTGGTGGCGCGCGGTCATCGTGAGGTCGTGCTGACCGGTGTTGACCTGACGAGCTGGGGCGCAGATTTGCCCGGCACGCCGCCGCTTGGAAATCTGGTAGCGCGTATTTTAAAGCTGGTGCCGGATTTGCCGCTGCTGCGTCTGTCCTCTATCGATGCGATTGAAATGGACGAGGCCTTGTTTGAGATTGCCGTCAGCGAGCCTCGTTTTGCGCCTTATCTGCATGTGTCTTTGCAGCATGGCGACCCGATGATCCTGAAACGGATGAAACGTCGTCATTCCCGACAGGATGCGATTGACCTGACCACGAAGCTGAAAGCGGCGCGCCCGGATATTGCATTTGGTGCGGACCTGATTGCGGGCTTTCCGACTGAAACCGACGAGATGTTTGAAAACTCGGTCAGCCTGATTGAGGCCTGCCAGCTTTCATTCGTGCATGTGTTCCCATACTCGCCGCGTGAGGGCACGCCGGCGGCGCGCATGCCGCAACTTGACCGCCAGCTTGTAAAGCAACGCGCGGCGCGCCTGCGTGAGGCGGCGGACGCAGCCTTGTCGCGGCATCTGGCATTGCATCAGGGTCAGGTGCGACGGGTTCTTGTGGAAGCAAACGGGCAGGGACGCCTTGCCGATTTTACGCCGGTGACGGATTTGCCCGATAGTCTGCCGCACGGGGAATTTGCAGAAATCCTCATTACAGGGCAGAGAGATGGCCGGTTGTTGGGAGAAGTGCGTTGATCCTTTGGTTCGGCAAAAAGAAGAAGAAAAAAGAGCTCGAGGAAGCCGGCAAGGCG
This sequence comes from uncultured Ponticaulis sp., assembly GCA_963678615.1. Lineage (GTDB taxonomy): Bacteria > Pseudomonadota > Alphaproteobacteria > Caulobacterales > Hyphomonadaceae > Ponticaulis. The sequence goes on along the minus strand of OY782947.1, from coordinate 2,936,499 downwards.
TTTGAGGCCGAAGAAGCGGCGATCGACGCTGAGGCGCGTGCAGACGAAGCGATTGTCGAAGAGGCGTCGCCTGAAGATCCCCCCGTTTCTGAAACTGTGGTTGTGGCACCTGCTGTTGAGGACACTCCTCTGCCAGAGCCAGAGCCAGAGCCAGAGCCAGAGCCAGAGCCAGAGCCAGAGCCAGAGCCAGAGCCAGCGAAGAAAGGCTTTTTCGCGCGGCTGACATCTGGTCTTGCGCGGTCGTCCAATAAGCTAACCGAAGGGATCGCGTCTGTTTTCGTCAAGAAAAAGCTTGATGATGAGACGCTGGAAGAACTCGAAGACATTCTGTTGATGTCGGATCTTGGCGCGCGTGTTGCCTCACGCGTGACGACGAATATCGCCAAGGACCGGTTCGACAAGGAAGTCACGGACGAAGAGATCAAACTGGCGCTAGCCAAAGAAGTTGAAGACATTTTGCGGCCACGCGAAGTGCATGTGGATTTTGCTGACGGCCCGAAACCACGCATCGTTTTGTTTGTTGGCGTGAACGGGTCCGGCAAGACAACGACGATTGGTAAAATCGCCTCCAAACTGAAAGATCAGGGCGCAAAAGCTCTGTTGGTGGCGGGTGATACTTTCCGGGCAGCTGCGATTGAGCAACTCCAGGTCTGGGGCGAGCGCGCAGGCATTCCGGTGATGGCACGTACGCCGGGCGCGGATGCTGCGGGTCTGGTCTATGACGCCGTTCAACGGGCTCAGAAAGAAGGTCTCGATCTGGTTCTGGTCGATACCGCTGGTCGGTTGCAGAATAAAGCCGAGCTGATGGAGGAACTCTCCAAGGTTATTCGTGTGACCAAAAAGCTCGACCCGGAGGCGCCGCATGATGTGTTTCTGGTGCTCGACGCAACGGTTGGTCAGAATGCTTTGTCTCAGGTTGAAGCCTTCCGCCATACGGCCGGTGTGACCGGGCTTGTGATGACAAAGCTTGACGGGACAGCCAAAGGCGGCGTGCTGGTCGCGATTGCCGAAGCCCATGACATTCCGATCCATTTTATCGGTGTTGGTGAAAGCGCAGACGATTTGCAGCCCTTCTCGGCTGAAACCTTCTCGCGTGCGCTTGTCGGGCTGGACGGGTGAGCGCAGACCTGATTGCGATCATATTGGGGCTGTTCTCAGCCCTGACGCTTGCAACCACCAATCTTTTTGTCAAAGCGAGCAATGATGTTCTGATGACGCGGGCGGTTCTGTCGACCGGCTGCGCGTTGATCATGGCGCCGTTTTCGTTTTTCCTGCCTATGCCGACACCGGAGCTCTGGTTAGCGCTTGCCGTGTCTGTTCCGGTGCATTTTTTCTATCAGATGAGCATGATCCGGGCGTTGAGCCGCGGAGATTTATCACTGGTCTTTCCGGTGATGCGAGGGCTGGCGCCGCTGTTGGTGGCGATTGGCGCGTTTGTCTTCCTGCGGGAGAGTTTGAGCCCGGTTTCGATTGTCGGTCTGGTGATCGCCACGGCGTCGGTGATCGCATTCGGGTTTTTGCAGGGAGCAAAGTCAGCCAGCGGGAAGTCGATCAGCCGGTCGGCTCTGTTCTGGGCAGGCATGACTGCGGTCGGGATCATGGCGTATAATGTGGCCGATGCGCGCGCTGTGCGTCTCGCTGAGAATCCGCTGACCTTTGTGGTCTGGCTGTTCATGTTTGACGGGTTCGGGACGGTCACTGTCGCACTGTTTGTGCGCCAGCAGCGGTTTATCAGCGCTGCAAAGCCGGTGATGAAGTTCGGTATTGCCGGGGCGGTCCTGTCGGTTCTGTCCTATGGCGCGGCCTTGCTGGCCGTCGACATGATTGAGGTTGCGCGGGTAACAGCGCTTCGAGAAACCGCCGTCGTCTTTGGCGCGGCGATGGGCTGGCTGGTGCTGAAGGAAAGCATTGGCCCTCGCCGCATCATAGCCAGCGTCATTCTGGTGATTGGCCTGGCATTGATGGAGATTGGCGCCTGACCTGTCAGGCGGTTCGGCAATCAAGCTGACGCTGCGTGACGGATGGAGCCCGGCCATCTCATCGGTTAAGCTCTCTCAAAATAAAACGAGAGGGAGAGAAAAATGGCCGATGGTGCTGCAAAAATCGAACATGAAGAGCTGTTATATGAGGTGAGCGATCATATCGCGACCATCACCCTGAATGCGCCTGAGCGGATGAATACGATTTCCGGGCCTATGCTCGACGGATTGTCTGAGCTTTTGGTACATGCAGACCGTGACCCGGATGTGCGCTGTATTATTCTGACAGGTGCGGGTCGGGCCTTTTGTGCAGGGTTGAACCTGGCAGCCGCCACGAAGGGGGATGGCAGTTCGGGCGTGTCCGGCTCTGGCGCGGTTGCGAGCGCCAATCTTGATCTTCGAAACACGCCGCCGACCATTTTGTTCAATATGGATACGCCGACCATCTGCGCTATTAACGGCGGCGCAGCAGGCTATGGCATGGATACGGCGCTTGGCTGTGACATCCGGATCATGTCGGAGAAAGCCAAAATGGCAGCCGCTTTCACCAAGCGGGGCATTGTGCCGGAATCGGGCGGCACATGGTTCCTGCCGCGGCTTCTGGGCTGGGAAAAAGCCTCTCAGCTGATCTTTACCGGTCGGACGCTGACAGCCGAAGAATGCCTCGATTATGGCCTGTGCGCCAAAGTGGTTTCACCTGAAGCTCTGATGGATGAAGCGCGGGTTCTGGCTGCTGAGATTGCTGCGAACGCACCGATGGCGGTTCAGGCCTCCAAACGCATGATGCGCATGGGACTGGCTGAACCGTTCACCGAACATGTGCACCATGTTTTCCTTCAGCTTCTGCCATTGCTGCGCTCTGAAGACGCCATGGAAGGCATGAAAGCCTTTATGGAAAAACGTGAGCCTGAGTTTAAGGGCAAATAGCCATCAGGCCTAAAGCTCGACCATGTCAAAATCAGATTTGGGTGTGCCACATAGTGGGCATACCCAGTCTTCAGGGATGTCTGCCCATTTTGTGCCGGGCTCCAGACCCTCCATCGGGTCGCCAGCGGATTCATCATAGATATAGCCGCATGTCCGGCACTGCCAGACCTTTAGTTCGTCCTGTGACATGAGTTGTTCCTCCATGCGTTTGCGTCTCTGTGGTGCGTCAAATCGCGTAGTTTCATATTTCGAAACATATTATACTATACGTGTATCAAATAATGGAAATACCGCCAATGCGACAAATGGTAGTCCGCTCAATGGGTCGGTATTCGGGAGGTAAATATGCAGATTTCACAAGAGTTCTCCGAGCGAATTGTTGATCCAAAGGCGTTTGCGGCCTGGGATCCTGTCCATGACATGTTTACGGAGCTTCGCCGGACAGCTCCAGTCGCCAAAGCGTCACCAGAAAAGTATGACGATTTCTGGGTTGTCACGAAATACGCTGACATTCAGCATATCGAAAAGAATATGAGCGGTCTGTTCCATTGTGGGGACCGGACATCGACGCTCGTGCCTTTGTCGACTGAAGCATTCATGCGGGAAATGACGGGCGGTATGCCGTCTCTCATCCGGTCTCTCGTTCAGATGGACAATCCGGACCATATGAAGCTGCGCCAGCTGACGCAGGCCTGGTTCATGCCGCAAAACCTTCGCAAGCTCGAAGAGCGTATCCGCTCGATTGCGAAATCATTTGTCGATCAGATGCTTGAAAAAGGCGATGAGTGTGACTTCGCCCGTGATGTGGCGTTCCTCTATCCGCTGCATGTGGTCATGGAAGTGATCGGCGTTCCAAAGGCTGATGAGCCACGCATGTTGATGCTGACGCAGCAATTGTTTGGCGGCTCCGATGAAGAACTGAACCGGGCTGGCATGGATAACATGACGGCGGAACAGGCCAATGAAATGCTGGGCGCGGTCGTTGCGGACTTCAACAACTATTTCAGCGCTATGTCTGAAGATCGTCGCAAGAACCCGAAGGAAGATCTGGCGACCATTATTGCCAATGCGCAGATTGATGGCGAACCGATCAAGTTCATGGATGCGATGGGCTATTACATCATCGCGGCAACGGCGGGCCATGACACCACGTCTGCGTCGACGGCAGGTGCGATGATTGAAGCGGCGAGAAACCCGAATGTCTTTAAACAGATCAAGGGCGATCGTTCCAAAGTGGCAGGCTTTGTGGAAGAAGCGATCCGCTGGGAAACGCCGGTGAAGCACTTTATGCGGACTGCGACGGCCGACACGGAAATCGGCGGACAGAAGATTGCCAAGGATGATTACATCTATGTGTCTTACGCGTCGGCAAACCGCGATGAAGACGTGTTTGAAGACCCGTTTACATTCAACCCTGAGCGGACGCCGAACCGCCATCTGGCTTTCGGATATGGCCCGCATGTGTGCCTGGGGCAGCATCTCGCACGTCTCGAAATGAAATGTATCTGGGAAGAGATTCTGACGCGGATTGATTCGGTTGAGTTGACCGGTGAGCCAAAACGGATGGCGGCAAGCTTCGTTTGTGGGCCAAAATCGGTCCCAATTCGTTTCAATCCTAGTTAAAATGTCCAAATAATTAACTTCTCCGACTAAAGAAGTAGGTTTTTTGCTTGCAAGGGGTTTGACGTTGCGAGAGTTTTTGTTCACTCAGAACAAAACTCTTCATAGATCGAGGCCTGAATGAAGCAGGAAGACAGACGCAACCGCTCGACGGAAAAGCTGATCAAGGCATACCTTGAGTTGGCGGCAGAACAAGGGGTTGCGTCAATTACTTTTGATTCAATCGGCGAGAGAGCGGGTTATAGCCGAGGACTGGCGTTCCAGAAGTTCGGTTCAAAGGACGGCCTGCTCGAAGCCGTTATTAATTATCTGCATGATGAAGTTGATCAGGCGCGGACGGATTCTCATTCTGAAGATCTGTGCGGGCTTGAGGCGATATTGCTGTTTTGCAGGATTCACCTTTTGCGAATTGGTCTGGGCGTTGAGCAGAAGGCCTATTTCGTCCTTTTGAGCTCCGCTGTCGCTGAACAGTCAGATGTTCGCAATCATTTCATCCGCTCGCATCAGCGCGCAGAGGCGACTCTGAACGTGTTGTTTGAGCGTGGCATAAAAGACGGGTCCATTCGGAAGAACACTGATACCGAACAGGCCAGCATTCTTGTCGGCACCCAGGTGTTGGGCCTGTCAATTCAATCGCTCGTCGGTTCTGATTTTGATTTGGTGGCGGCCTGTAATGAATTCTGTCGTCAGATCATCAGGGCTTATGGCACTGAGGATTATCAGGGCGTGAAAGCAGAAGCCGAAAGCAAAGCGATATGATCGTAAACTAGTGAGGCGCAGTTTGCGCCCCACCTTATTGTCTGATCAGCGCGGTGCCATACGAATGGCACCGTCAAGGCGAAGGCATTGCCCGTTGAAATAGGTGTTGCGGGCCAGCTCCATTGCGAGAGATCCATACTCTTCTGGTTTACCGAGACGTTTCGGGAACGGTACGGACGCAGCCAGACTGTCGAGCACTTTCTGTGGTGCACCGAGCATGAGCGGCGTTGCGAAAATCCCCGGCATGATCGAGTTGACCCGAATGCCAAGATCCATCAGGTCGCGTGCCAATGGCAGAACAAGACCATTTACGCCTGCTTTGGCTGACCCGTAAACAACCTGGCCGATTTGAGCATCCTGTGCTGCGACGGATGCGGTCAGAGTGATGCAGCCGCGCTCGCCATCTTCCATTTCCGGAGCGGCCGACATGCCGAGCGCAGAATGAGACGCGATGCGGTAGGATGCGACCAGAATGCCTTGCACCCCGAAATTATAGTCTTCGGTCGAGAGGCGCTTGAAGCCGCCTTTTTCCTTGTCGAAGCTCAGTGTCTTGCCGCGGCTTGATGCCATGGCGCAATGAATTGTCACGCGTTCCTGGCCATGTGCGGCGCGGGCTTTTTCAAAGCCGGCGATGACAGAGTCTTCGTCCATAATGTTGACGTTGCAGAACACGCCGCCAATGCTGTCAGCGACTTTCGTGCCGAGCTCTTCATTGATGTCGAAAATAGCAACAGGTGCGCCAGCAGCAGCAAAGGCTTCTGCTGAGGCGCGGCCCAGACCTGACGCGCCGCCGGTCACCACAACAGGTGTTTCACTCGAGACTTTCATACGTTTCTCCCATGTCTTTTTGTCAGTTTCCGACAAGGGACAAAGGCGGTCAAACCGTGTCGTTGCGTCAATGAGCGATTTAGCGCGCTAATGCCCTTTCCAGCGATAGCTCAGAAAAGACAACAGCAGGACAAGCGCCGACAGTGAAAGCGCCAGAATGGCTGACCCCGACCATCCTGCGAAGTGATAGACGGCGGTTCCGGCCCAACTGGCTATGCCGCCGCCAACAAACATGCAGACAATGTAAATCGTCATCAGGCGCGTGCGGACGTCTGGGGGCTGGTTCAGGAAGGTCATTCGGTTTGAGACATCAATGGTCGGGCCAACTGAGTTGACCAGAAACAGCGGGATGATCAGCAGCCATAAGCTGTGCCCTGTGAACAACAGCAGGGATGACCCGGTTGTGTGGATTGCCGCAAAGATCAATCTGGCTTTGCGCGGACCTTTCTTGTCTGCCCAGCGGCCGAGCCTTGGTGTGATGAACAGGTTGAAGATGGTCAGCGCGGCCAGATAGCCGACTGTATCTGTGCCATATCCCATTTCCGGGCTGGTCAGATGAAGCCCAAGCCCCATCCAGATCGCCAGAAACGCGCCAAAGCCGAGCCCCTGAATTGCCCCCGCAATCAGGATTTCCGGATAGGCGCGAGTTATTGGAAATACGGACAGGATGAGTGAGAAATAGCCGGTCTGGCCCTGCGTATTTCTTGGTTCCCTGCGCTCTTCCATAATCAGATAGAGCAGAACGGAAACAACCAGCATCAGCGCTGTCGCGATGACATAGACCATGCGCCAGCCAACATATTCGCCGATAACGCCAGCCCCTGCACGGGCGACAAGAATGCCAAAAATAATACCCGTCGTTAGAATGGCATTGGCATGGCCGAGCCTGGAATTGACGACGCGTTTCGAGACATAGGCGGGCAGCAGATAGGGGGCGACGGTCACAAAGCCGAGCGCGGTCGAGCCAGCGACGAACAGTATATAGGAGTCGGCCATCGCCATGACCCCAAGGGCGAGCACCTGAAGGCTGACAAAGATCAGGGTCAGTTTTCGATTGCTGAACCGGTCGCCCAGTGGCAGCAGCAGAAAGATGCCCAGCGCGAGCGCAATCTGGTTGAATGATGGCACCATGCCGATCAGGGCATCGCTGACGCCATAATATTCGGCGACGCTCGAAATGATGGGGTGAATATAATAAGCGTTCGCGGTGACAATGGCGCTCGCCACTGCGAAAAGCAGCAAACTGCTTTCACTTATCTGACTGGGGTGAGCGCTGGCCGACTCTTCGTTCGGCTCAGATGGTGCTCCATCTGTTGTATTTGAAATCCGACTGTCCTCCCGGGCCATCAGTATAGCTTGATACATCAACCGGTTTCCAGAGGAATTCTCGCATCCCGCGATTCATGTCAGTCTGGTAAATAGAGTATGAGTAAAGCGAGGGGCATGTGTAAGTGAAACATCACAGCAATGCCGTGAATGTTCTGTTCTTCATCACTGTCGTGCCTCTTTTTTGCCCAGACTTAAGGAAAACATCCATTTTCACTCTTCGGTAACCACAGACTGTGGAAGCTGGAGACTGAATGACATTGAGTGAGGCATATCACTTCGAAATACGCGTGAGGTAAGACAGGAGACACGCCATGACAGTCGCAACTACGGATCGTCTTGAGAATCTGTATGGAATGCTGAAGCAACACGAGAAATCCCTCGCAAAAGTTGCGTGTTCTGCCTTCCGCGTTGAGAGCGATATTTTCGGTGAGCTTCTGTTTAATACGCGTTCTATGGCGCTCGAACTGGAAGGCATGCTCGGTGACCGACATATTCCAGCCAGCGACATTCGAATTCCGGCCTTGCCTGAGGTGGTAACACCGCGTGTTCTTGTCGAGCAGCGTAAGGCTTTCTGTCCGGCGTATGAAAACGCCATTCAGGAACTGAAAGGTGATGAGATCGCGCTAAATGTTCTGGAACGTCAACGCATTGCGCTGAATGGCGAGGGCCGCGAACGTCTCGACACATTGTGCGCCGCTGTGGTCGGCGGACAATAATCAGTTTCGCAGGTTGAATAAAAAAGCGCCGACTACGGGAACGTGGTCGGCGTCGCTTTTTCAGAGGTTTGCGTAGTAAACCGCATCCATAAAGAGCTGAACGGCGAGGACGCCCGCAACAACCCAGAAACCCAGTTTTGCAAAAACGATCAGTCGATCTTTTACAGCCGAATTGCCCAATTCGGCAGATGCATACGCATCTGTTTGCTCGCTCTCAAACATGCCACCACACTCTTTTACTAGTGCCCAAACTTACTAGTCTCACGTTTCTGTGAACGCTCTGTGAGGTCAGCTTAACACGCACTTGCCGCTTGAAAAGGGGGAAAAGTGTTAACATGACTTCTGCGTCACTTTTACTTACCGGGAGATGAAGCCCGCTTTCTTTCCCCATTCAAGATATGTGCCATTTCGGCGCCTCTCGAGTTCACCTGCAGACGGACGCTCATAAGACAATTTCGGGGACAGGCCGGCACCATCCACCAGACGGTTCATGAAATTGTAGAGACAGGTGATCATCAGGATATCTTGAAGGGTTTGCTCGCTCCAGCCTGCGTCGAAGACAGCACGTGTGTCTGCTGGCAAAACGCTCTCTCGTTTTGTGACCTTTTCAGAGAATTTCAGTAAGGGTTTCAGGCGTTCAGGGATGTCGGCTGTTTCAATATCAGACATTAATTGGCTGATTGTGTGCGGATCGACGCCAAAGGCCTCGGCAGTGGTCCGGTGCGCACCAAAGCAATAGTCACACGTATTGAGGACGGAAACGAACGCCGTGAACAGCTCTCGTTCGCCAATGGTCAGCTCGCTGTCATCCTTGCGCAAAAGGTCGTCATGCAGGGCCATCAGGCTTTCTGCCCCTTTCGGAAATGCGCAGAATAAATGTTCCAAATCGGCTCGTGGGGGCAGGGATGGGAAACTGGACATGGTTAAGGGACACCTTAATACGTGACTATTGTGTCGTGATTTAAAAGAAACATCGTTTTGATGTGGTGGGCACGCTTGCATGTAGAGGCAGAAAAGTCCAAATGTGTGCTCTTCAACGAACACATTTATGCCTTTTTGATGGACGTCTTCCATGGCTCAACCCTCAAGTTCAATGCTGTCTGGCCTGAATGGCGCGGCGGCTTCAGTCACTGAGCGACTGCTCTACCCGGAGCTGTTTCAGCTGTTGGGCGTGATCGCAGCCATTGTGATCCCACTGGCTCTGCTGGCGTGTGCGGCGTTTTTCTTCTTCCGCATGTCTGCAACAGTGCAACGTAAAGCGGCGATCCTCGCCATGCGCGAAGACCAGACGCCGGGTAATAAAATCCTCATCGGCAATATTGATGGACGCTCTGGCGGGGCGGCGTCTCGCAAAGTGATGACCGCGCTGGAAGAAAGACTGCCGGAATTCAATTTCGGCTCTGATTTCTATATGGGCGCCGCGCCGCTGACGCTGGAGGCAACTGATTTTGCGCTGACACGGTCTGACTATAAAGAACTGACGACTGTGTTTGAAGAGTCTGGCGCCGATCTCATCATCTGGGGCGATACGAATTTCGGGCCGCATTCTACACGTCTTTGTTTTGCGACACCGGCGACCCTGCGTGAAAGTTCATCTTCTGGGTTCTTCTCGATGGATATTGCGCGCTCGCCGTCTGACTGGACGGAAGAAGACTTCCTGTCGATTGCGTATGTTGCGGGCAAGCGTCTGCGCCCATCTCTTGGCAAGCCTGCCGATTTCCGTGCGGAACGTCTGCAGCCCATCCTTCAGGCAATGTCGACCCTGCTCGAAGCCGAGAACAAACTTGAAGGCCAGGCGGGTAAAGAGCTTGAGGACGATTTCGCAGCAGGCGCGCTGCATGTCGGCGAGACCCTCAACAACAAGGACTGGCTGGAAAAATCCATCGCCTTCCGAACCAAATCTCTTGCGAAAATGTCTCCGGGCAAGGACCCGATCCGCTGGTCACAGGCGAAGATCGATCTTGGCCGGGCGATGTGTCTTGTGTGCGAACACAAGTTCGAGCCTGCAAAGCTGCAGGAAGCGATGACTCATATTCGCGAAGGCATCGACAACACCAAATCTGACGCGCGTATGCAGCTGGCTGAAGCCGGATTTGCCTCGCTGCAAAAAGCAGAGCGCATGCTGGCAGACCGTCGTCGCTTCTCTATTCGCTGGTCTGTCTGATCTGACAGTCAACGCAATTCAAACAAAAAAGCGGCTCTGGTGAGCCGCTTTTTCTTTGTCTGAAGATCGGGTGTTGCGCTTACGTGTCGCTGGTGACAACGCCAATCGGGCAGAACACACCTGTGCCGCCAAGGCCGCAATAGCCTTGCGGGTTCTTCGCCAGATACTGCTGGTGATAGTCTTCGGCGAAATAGAAATCGCCATCAAATGGCAGGATTTCGGTGGTGATACTGCCATAGCCAGCGTCTTGCAGTTTGGTCTGAAACTGGTCGCGCGTGGCTTCTGCCTGCGTTTGCTGATCTGGCGACATGGTGAAGATCATTGAGCGGTACTGCGTGCCCATATCATTACCCTGACGCATGCCCTGGGTCGGATCATGGTTTTCCCAGAACACTTTCAGAAGCTCGCCATAGCTGACCTTTGCGGGGTCATAGACAACCAGAACGGACTCGGCATGGCCGGTTTTTCCGGTGCAGACCTCTTCATAGGTCGGGTTCGGGGTCATGCCACCTGCATTGCCGACAGCGGTGACCCAGACACCGTCTACCTGCCAGAAGCGGCGTTCCACGCCCCAATAGCATCCCATGGCAAAAATCGCCTGCTCAAAGCCGTCCGGATAGGGCCCTTTGAGCGGATTGCCATTGATGAAATGCGTTTCTGCGGTTTCGATGGGTTCTGCGCGGCCTTTCAGGGCACCCTCAGGCGTTGGCATGTTTGATTTTTTACCGATAGAAAACATCGTTTCGGCACCTTTCTCTTTGCACGCAAAGATAGGAGCGCCGGGGCGCGATGAACAGGAAAAATTTTCTAACGCTTTTGTGAGCTTTTCCCTTGCGGGTTTCGCAGTCTTGACTATATTCCGCCGCTTCTGACCGGTGAGGTGGCCGAGTGGTCGAAGGCGCACGCCTGGAACGCGTGTAGGCAGGAAACTGTCTCCAGGGTTCGAATCCCTGTCTCACCGCCAGATGTTCTGACCGAGCTTTCTCAGTTTCCTAACTGTTGTCCAGAACCCTGCAGGAATGGCGGGTTTTGTCGGAAACGCTCAGAACCCGGCGGTTCGAGATTCTCTGCTGAATTCCGCCAAAATCGCGTCTCTGCTCTTCATTTTTCTCCAAACCTCTGAACCCAGCCGTCTCAGGTTCGGAGCCTTTGGCCCCTGATTTACAGGCGTTGATGCGGTCATGCTTCACTGAAAGTTTGATATTCGTATCGCATTGAATGCCTCAATCGTCGCCGGGATCGAACCCGAAATGACGTTTCTGGGCGTTCCACTCGGCAGGGAATGGGCGGAGTAAACTCTTGGTATCGAGCAGACGCGGCTGAGTACCATTGAGAATGGCTTCGACAATGTCAGGAGCCAGGAAGGTCAGCCGGATCACCCGGCCTACATAGGACGGGGAGATCTGCTCTCTGCGCCCGAGATCTTCGATTGTTGCGTATTTCCCGCCATCGAGAAGCGCTCGCCATCGAAAGCCGCGTGCAAGAGTCTTGATCATGACAGCGTCGCGCCTGTCAGTTCGAACTATTGTTGGGGCGTGGTCGGGCGTAATGACCAACTTCTTGCCACCGCGCCGTTTCAGCTTGAATGGCACACTGATGGCTCTGTCGCTGGGGTTGGGTTGTTTCACGCCCATGCCGCGAAGTCCGGATCTTCGTGGATTTCATCCCATAGCGCCTGCATGTCCGGCCACAGGTGGATATCAAGTCGTTCGGGTTGGATGGTGACCTGCCGAACGATGAGCCTCAGTAGCTGAGCCTGCTCTTTGGGGAAGAGCTGATCCCAGACCGCGTCGAACTCAATGAGTGACTTCAGGACATCTGTCTCTGCAATGTCCGGATCCGTCTTCCGCGCTTGCCGCCAGGTTTCGGCGACGAAGTCCGGCTGTTGGAGAAGGCCTCTGACATGCTGGATGACGGCCGTTTCAATCTCGCCAGCCGCGACTCGCTCGGTGGTGGATGTGCCTGCACCATGCTTCAGGTCCTGCTGACTCACATAGTAGCAATAGCGCTTCTTGCCTGTCTTCGTGGTCTTGGTCGTGTGGGTCGGAGACATGGCGCGCCCATCTGCGTCGAACAGCAATCCCTTCAGAAGTGCAGGTGTCTCTGCTCGAGATGACGATGCACGGCTTCTGGGGCTTGTCGACAGGATGGCCTGCACGCGGGTCCATGTCTCATTGGAGATGAGTGCCTTGTGCTCCCCGTCATGCTCGGTCTTCTTGTGAATGACTTTCCCGACATAGAGCCTGTTGTTCAGCATGCGGTAAATGGCTGACTTGTCGAACGCCTTGCCCTTGCGGTTGGTTTTGCCACCGGCCTCCAGTTCGCGAATGAGATCGGTGACCGAACCAATCTCAAGAAACCGGTCGAAGATCTGCTGCACCAGAATGGCTTCATGGCGCTCTGTGACCAGCTTCCCATCGACGGCGCGATAGCCGAACGGGACATGTCCGCCTGTCCACATGCCTCGCCGTTTGGATGCAGCGATCTTGTCCCGGATGCGTTCGCCCGCAATTTCCCGTTCAAACTGGGCAAAGGCGAGCAGCATGTTGAGGAACAGCTTTCCATTGGCTGTGTGGGTCTGCAGCGACTCGCTCACACTGACGATCGAGACGCCATGACGGTCCAGCTCGTCGAACAGTTCGCCGAAATCACGGATGGAGCGGGTCAGGCGATCGAGTTTGTAGAAGACGATGACGTCGATACGCTTCGCGCGGACATCGGCGAGCAGCTCTTCGAGTGCAGGTCGTTTGAGTGTCCCACCTGAATAGCCGCCGTCATCGTAATGGGCAGGAAGCTCAATCCAGCCTTCAGCTTTCTGACTCCTGATATAGTGTGAGCAGGCATCTCGCTGGGCGTGGAGCGAGTTGAAGTTCTGCTCGAGGCCTTCTTCAGAGGATTTACGCGTGTAGATCGCGCAACGGAGCGAGCGCGTATCTCTGGTCTGTCCGTCAGCCATTGCTGCCTCCCTGGCGTTTCAAGCCGAAGAAAATCCAGCCGTTCCAGCGGGTGCCTGTTATGGCGCGCGCAACAGCAGAGAGTGATTTGTAAGGGCGACCGCGCCAGTCAAAGCCATTCTGCGTAACCGTGACGACATGCTCCTGACCTTGCCATTCGCGGATCAGTCGTGTGCCAATGACAAGGCGCTCCTCATGCTTTCGGCTTCGAATATGCGGAAGACCGCCGTCCTCGCGCTCACCAATGGCTTCGAGGCGCTCTCGCGTTTCATCAGACAAGCCACCGAGCGCCAGCTCCTGTATCCGATAGGCAAGACGGGCTTCGAGGTTCTTTCTGTTGAAGCCGGGCGGCTCGCATTCAAAGAGCTCACGCCATTGGTCCCGTAATTGATCCATGGTCTTAAGTTTGAGTGCCAGGACCTTTTTCAGGGTGCTGTCGCTACGCGATTGCGCTTCGCGAACCTTTGGTTCTCTCATCTTTTTTCTCCCGGTTCTTCAGGTGTCGGAGGTCCGCTCTGATTGGAAGGATTGTACAGTCGCTCATGCGAAGAATCTGCGCGAGAACGCAATCTTAAGAGGCCACGTACCAGTATCCGGCAGATTGATGCCCGTCTCTCAGCCGGGCTCAGAATTTCGAGAGAAAGTTGGTTCGTCATGATCGCAGGGTGAACGAACCTGCAAAATCTTGTGAGGACCGGCTGAAACGAAAATCTGGAGCTAGGGGCCCTTGGAGTTCAGACCGCCTGGACCGCTACTTGCGGGAGACATCGATAGCGACCTCGTCGTCCTGTCCATTGAATATCTGAACTCAGCGACTGAGCATCCTTTCGATTTGTCGGTATGGGAGGACGGTCGCACGATCAACATCAAAAGAGGAAAGCCAGACGACTGCTTCGCGGGATATCTCTCGCCGGGATTTTGGTTATGTGTAGATAAGTATGGTGTTCTCGCTGGACCGCGCGACTTATCGACAGTCTCGGTTTCTGAAACTGTCAAGAAAATTGCCTTGACCCACCGGGCCCTTGTATTCCGAGACGAGTGCAAGGAAACGCTCGGACAACTCAAAAAGCAATTTGAAACGCTTGCCAAAGTCAGGACGAAGATTTCTCCTATCCTTCGGGGAATCTCTCCTGATGCGTATCGCGTCATGCTCATGCCATACAGTGAGGCTGACTATGACCACCTGGATGATGATGAAGGCCACAGGCTTGTCGCCAGTTACCACAAGTATCTCCATGAACTTGGCGAGCAGACGATCATTCGTTCGAGCATACCTTGCCGATCGAAAAGAGTACGAAATCGCGCTTCGTCGTCTGATTCCACTCTTCAAACAGGCTAATTATCGAGGCGAATGTCAGTTCGTGTACGCCCACGACATTCTGCTTTCTCATCAGAACACAAGCTTGCCTGAGCGTTCGATCATTAAAGAACGCACGTGGAAGAAACGAGCAGAGAAAGCAGCTAAACTGGAACGTCTCATTGCTGATGAATGGTCAACATTTCTCGCTTTAAAGTCCGCTCTTGATCGCGGAATCCCCCTGAAATAGGGCGAGGGCCCCTACCTCTGAATTTTTCAATCTCACAGGCCCGGCGGATGTACTCATCGCCGGGTAGCATCGTCATGTCTTCGAAATTTCGATCTCGGAGGCTCGCATCAGCGGTCGGTAAGCGGGTAGACGGTGGCACTGATGTCAGAACCGGCACCATGGGGATCCTGTCGACGCCGGGAGGGCACTGCGGAAGAACGATGCCCTGGCAGGACGGCGCGCTCTGATTAGCGTCGAAAAGAAGCGTTCAAGCAGGCGGCCGACAGAGCGGTTCGTCTGCGTCCTGGTTCTCAGAGCGGCTCGGAAAAACCGATGTGTGAGGGACAGGGTTGGCAGGAGCTTCCGGCAAAGTTGGCCGGGGAAGAGCTCCTGCTATGCCCGATCCCCGAAAGCTCTCAAAAAAAACTAACTGCTTCAGTGCGCCGGTCAATATCTAGAGAGAGAAAAATGATCAAAAAATACAAAAGAAAATCGACTAACAGCTCTGAAGGTACACTCGAATTACCTGTCGGAATGATCGCGAGAAATCTGCATCTCGCGGTTCATATAACAAACTGGTTCGACGAGGTGGAGATCGCGATCATTATCGAAAAGAGAGTTGGACAGCGCATCGAGATCATTCAGGAGATCCCGGTGCCTTTCGAACTCATTGATCGGTTTCTGACACAGTTCAAAGCCTGTCGGTCCAAAGTAAGCTATTTTCACAAAGCGTCGGACAAGAAATTTGGTACCGACAGAGCGCGCGAGCGGTTTTATCTCTATCAACCGACATACAAACCGCTTGAGCGTGATTATGCTCAAACAGAAATGAACTTCCGAAAGTCAGGTTGATCAAGGAACGAGCACGACGAACCCCGAGTCCGAAAATGGACACAGGTCCCCCCAAAGGCGCCGCCCATCAATAAGGCGGCGCTAATAAAGGGGACCAAGTCAACATTTTGGGACTCGGAGGTTCAGGTCGTGCGGCTTGCCTTCACAGATCAAGAAACCTTTCATTCAGCTCGGTGCGCGCGCTTAAAGGGCAGACGCGCAAAAGGTACTTTCCCTCGCCAGCAAATCGAACCTCTCAGCAAGCACGACGTCTGCATGGGGCGTTCAGTTCGATAAGCGTTGCACATGAAATCTGGCGAGGCGATTGAGCTGGTGTCGAACCACCCAAGCTGATGATCGAGACTACTGAACGTCCAGATCCAGTGTCGACCAGCTGTCATCCTCGTGACGCATCATGCGAGCGGCAAACACGGATCGGACTCGGCCTCCGAAGCCATTCTTCGCTGAGAACTCAGCACGGATTGAAAACACACCGGTGTCCGTGTCCACGTTTATCTGATCGGGTCTCAGATTGAAGCGAGCGCTAGCCGGATCATTCAATCGATCTTTCACCGCCGACTGCGCCATGACGTAGGCAAGTTGTCCGAAATCCTCGACCGTGCAGGCAACAGGTTCATTCGAGTCCCTGGAACCAGAAGCCAGCATCGCACCAATATAGACGACGCTTGCAACGGCTGCCGACACCACCATGATACCGACGGGACGGCTCACCTGAATTGGTTTTGCTTCAGCCTTTTTCATTTCATCACCTGCTACTCTTTCACGGGCAGAGACTCCTGAATACCTAACAGTTCTTAGTAATGTGTGACTCATAGGCTGTAGATTGATAGGATACACAGGCCTTTCGTCTGGATTATGGAAATCCAGAAACTTATCGGTCAGAATGTCAGGGCATTCCGCGAAGAACGCGGCTGGTCCCAGGAGCAATTGGCCTTTGAGGCAGGTCTCCACAGAACGTATGTTTCGGGAATTGAGCGTGGCGTTCGCAACCCGACCGCGACAGTCATCGAACAGCTTGCGGTTACGTTGAAGGTCAAACCCTCGGCGCTGTTTGCGAACTGGCTGCCGCCTGAGTAACGTCGGTCGGGGGTTGAACTCTCGGTGCGAAGCAAAAAAATGGACTCGGTGGGTTTGATCAGTCATCCCGAGTCTCTGTTTCGGATGGCCAGGTCGGTTGCGATCAAAGGACCTGGCGACCCCGGAAAACCATCCGTGTCCTCGTTTGAACGCCGCACTTCAAAAACGAAAATCGGACCCGGCGCATCAGCGCCCGAAATCAGAAAATTCGACCCCCCCTGTTTATTTCGACTTTCTGAAAATGTGGCCCCGGCACCGGTATCGTGACTACGGCCTCCCGACTTTTTACCCCCCTTCCCCCTGACGCGAGCGATACCGAGGACAAGTATGTGTCACTTGAAAATGTTCCTCAGTCGGGCTCACACTAGTGATTGATTGAGAAGAAGGATTCGCTGAAGTGTCGACAGGTGGGCTGGCGGACAAGCTGGGGAACAAATTCGAAAGCCGGTGGGTGGCATGGCAGCTGTTGCGCGTTGTGACGGGGGCTGAGGCGACGGCGATCACGCTCGAACCGGTTAGCGGAGGTGACGGCTTCGAGTTTGGCCTAGAAACGCCAAGCGGTGCTGAATGGCATCAATGCAAGACGCGTAGTACTGACGCATGGACTATCAAGAGATTGTCCTCGGCTGGAGTTCTTGAAGCTTTCAGGAACAAAATTCAGAGCGAGACCAACGTTACTTGCAAATTCGTGACGGACCAGGCCGCTTCTTCGCTCGGCGGACTCTGTGAGCTGGCCAGACGAGGAACCGGCTTTGACGCTTTCAAAATTCAGCTTGAAGAATCGAAAAGCAGACAAAGTGATTTCGAAGCTCTTCTTGAGAAGTGGGAGTTGGACGCAGACGTAGCTTGGGCGATCCTGCAGCGCATTGAAGTCAAGGTGCTGGATACAGACACAATTGAAGATCTGATAAATGAGCTGGCGTCATCTGTCTTCAGTGCGCCGGCCAGACAAGTACTCAACGAACTGGAAGGACTCGGTCTGGAACACCTGACGAAGCGGATCGATACAGATACGGCTCGTAGGCTTTTGCGAGACGAGGCAGGCTTCCCGTTTCGAGATTATGCGCTCAATCCGACGGTAAATACGCGAGTCGAAGAAGCGGCTGAACAGTTCTTGAATCAGATGACGAGCGTGCTGCCGGACATTCAAATTGAACGGCCGGTCCTCGTCTCAGAAGTCATGGCTTGGTACTGCGACGATAATCACTCTCATTTACTGATGACAGGCTCGGCGGGTGCGGGAAAGAGTCAGCTGCTCTCGGATATCGTTCGAGAATTTGGTGCAAAGGGGATCCCAGCGCTCCCCATACGTCTGGACAACTATCTGGACTGCAAAAGCATGTCAGAATTGGGTTCTTCGATCCTTGGTCAGCCCTGCGATCCCGTCGCGGTACTGCATTCTTTGGCGCGGCATGGGCCAAAACCGGTGCTTATTCTAGACCAGCTGGATGCGGTGAGTGAAATCAGCGGCAGACTCGGAGCCCTGAAGCAATTGGCATTGAGGCTGACCAATCTTCGGTCCGGTGATGCACCGTTCAAGATCATCGTTTCATGTCGCTCGTATGATCTTGAGAATGACATCGCGTTCGGAAACCTGTCGAAACGAAAGACGACACGGCAGCTCAACGTCCCGCTATTCAGTTGGGAGGACGATCTGAAACTTGCCTTCGAATCTGCAGGGTTCGAAGCAACGCGATTTTCAAGTGAACTCACTCGCCTTCTGGAAACGCCCTCTAACCTGGCCACGTTTATGAGGTTGGACCTGGAGGATGAAAGTGCATTTGAAGTCAGTACCGCGGGAGGTCTGGTGGATCTGTTGATCCGTAAGACAGATCGCGATCTCGGCAAGCATGGAATCTCTTGGGGGTGCTCCGAAGCCCTTGGCGTTCTTGTTGAGTACATGAATGAACATCAGGTGCTCATCGCGCCGACGACCCTGATCAAATCGTTTAATCGCGCCGTCGATCTTCTTCAATCGGCAGGATTGCTCATTGAGCAGGGCACGAACGTAAGGCTTTCCCATGAAAGCTATTTCGATCAATTGTTCGCATCTAGATTTGCGACCACTGGTCGGCGGGTTCGCGATTGGCTCATCTCCTCCGAACAACATTTGTTCCGTCGAACGCAAGTCCGGCAGATACTATCCTATTTGAGAGCTGAAAATCCGACGAATGCGCGTTACTTACAGGCGATCGATGATGCACTCAACGGTGATGGAATACGCTATCTGGTCAAGGATTCTGCAGCGCGGTGGCTGTCTGGCATCGCAAACCCCACCCAAATGGAATTTGAGATTGTTTCGAGAATTGACCAGGCAAACTATCCGAGCCTGCTTCGTCGACAGATACTAAGCGGCAAAAGCTGGTTTCCAGTTCTGGTCTCGAACGGCAAAATTCAGTCCTGGCTCAGTTCCAAAGATGAACAGCAAGTCAGTCTTGCGGTCGGTTGGACTGCTGGCGCGTTTAGAGATCACCCCGAAATAGCATTCGAAGAAGTCGAAAGATTCTGGAAAGCCGCAGCCAATCCATTGCCGATACTTCAGCAAATCTTCAGGCGTGCAGCACCAGGAAAGAACGCAAAGCCATTAGCGGAATTTGGGCGACGGCTAATCAACGATCCAGAGGTCGAGTTTCAAATTGAAGAATCTGAATTTGCTGGAGATTTTCTTTATTGGTCAGATGACAAGTCCGGGTATGGTGCTGAGCTACTCGCCCTGAAATACCAGCGCTACATGACGGAGAAACCTACCTGCGATCTGTTTATCGGAAATGGGATGCAGGAAAACAAGACGAGCTATCTTATACAACAGCTGGCCAAGTCGTTGCCTGTCGCATTTGTCACTGCGTTTGCGCCGCTTTACGCTGAAACGCTGGGTCGGATTTCTCGAGGTGAAACAGGCCATAATGGCTGGCACGCTGAACGCACGTGGACGAAGTCGTTTCCAGAGGAGGAGCGCTGGGGCGGTTTACTTCTCAAAACGTTACGGGCAGCGCAGGAAATCGAACCGGAAATGTGTTCGCGATTCATTGAAAGTTTCCCAGTCGGTCGGAGCCGGATGGACCTGTTCTTTGTTCTCAGCGCTATTGGCATAGGCGGACAAGATTGTGAGCAAGCTTTCGAAAGGTGTCTTGAGCAGCCATTATTGTTCGAGGCTGATGATGACGGTGAAGTCTGGATGCCAGCCGCCAAAGCTGCAAAATCCATTCGAGCTCATGTCTCAAATCGTGTCTGGGCCAAATTTGAGGAAAAGCTGTTTCGGTTTCGTCCCGAACACGCGCAAGCACGGCAATTTATAGAATGGTCCAAAGAGTCGGAGGACGCCAGTTACAGTTCGCGAGAGCGGCGATACGCGCTTGAAAAAATGAGTATGACTGGTCTCACCCAATGGCGGATCATGCGGCATATCGGCGAAGATAAGTTTACACCTGAGCGTTCGCGCCAAATTCAGGAATTGAACCGCAAGTTTTCGAAAGTGTTTTCGGTGCGCGAGGAGAAGCACCAAGGCGGATGGGTTCGACCACCGATTTCGTCCGAGCAAGCTGCACAGATGAGCAATGCTGCATGGTTGAGTGCCATTAGAAAGTTCGACGGAGACCGGACCGAGTTCACCGTGAGTGGTCCCATTGGCAACGCAAACGCATTGGCAAATGTGTTTCAGAAATGCGTCGCCAAGCAACCAGAACGATTCGTCAGATTTTTTAGAGAGATCAGCGAGCCCGTTCACTCGGCATATGCAGATGCGATGTTGTATGGGCTACGAGAGTCCAATGCGGATATTGCGACCTTTGAGCAGGGAATTTTAGCGGCATGGCCCTACCAGGAGCGTTACTTCGACTCAGCGCTGATCAATCTCTTGGAACGCTTTCCTGAAGTTTGCAGAGATGAGCGAATATATACTTGGCTTCTCGACAGAGCGTTAAACGGGGATCCGCCCGATCATTCAAATGAAACCGCTGAAGAAGACCTGATCGGGAGCCAAACGCTAGACGATCTTCTGGGCCGCGGTTCCCGGGGCTTCTTCGTCCCGGGCGGCGCAAACAGAAATGCGGCATGGCTCATACTGGCGAAGGTCGTTGAAGCTGTTCCTGATCGGGCCTCGGCGATAAAGGCAACGCTTCAGGCTCGCCTTGCAGAAGAAGATTGCGGTGATGTGTTGCCGGGCATGGCATGCGCCGGCGCGGCGTACGCCGAAGTAGATAAAGATTGGGTGTTCAGCTTTCTGGAAGCTATTTTGAGAAA
Organism: uncultured Ponticaulis sp.; assembly: GCA_963678615.1. Lineage (GTDB taxonomy): Bacteria > Pseudomonadota > Alphaproteobacteria > Caulobacterales > Hyphomonadaceae > Ponticaulis. The sequence continues at coordinate 2,915,529 of OY782947.1, read as the reverse complement.
GGACATCAGGGTTTTCGCCAATTATCGGTCAGAACTTATTTTCGGTTGGCTCGTTTGGCAGGATCGACAGCGTTTCAGATGGATATTGGATGCGCTGATGGGGAGTGATGTTGAGGCTCTCATCGCCCTCGGATGGATCTACTATCATAACATGTATTTCGCCGAACACGGTATTTGGTACGAATCTCCAGACGAACCCGTTCTGGCGCGTCGCGCAAAAGCAATGTTGATAGCCCATCGCATCTTTAAAATCGAACCGGTCGGTCCGTCGCTACAAACCGCGAGCAGCCTCTTTCGGGATGAATCGGCTGATGTCGTAAAACAGATATTTCAAACTGGGTGGAAAACAGCACTAGAACGGGGCGGTGCCTTTCTTCAACTGGTTGAAGCGGCGATCAACGCACCAGCTTTCTCAAACCATGGCAGTCTGCTGTTCTACGCTCTATCCGATGAAGCACGGTCTTTTCCCGAGCTCGGGCTGAAAATGGCGCATCGTGTGCTTGAACTGACTGAAAGCGCTGCAAGTTCGCCAGAAGGAGAAAAGCTTTCGCACGCATTCTGGGGACTCGGGAAAGTCGTATTTGCCGTCTGCGAAGCCTATGCGGAACGAGGAGCCGAGCATTCCTTCGCACTTGATCTCGTCGATCGTTTTCTGGAAGCCGGAGAATACAATTTCGGGAGCGAAGCGGAAGCGTTCGATCGGCGTTAAGAAACAGGCAAGCGTAATGGCTGTTGGGCCATCATTTGGTGGATTTGATGTTGAGCGTAGCAGGATCAATTATGATTTCGCGACTATCATCCCTCAGCCAGTCGGCACATTCATGAACTGATCTGACCAATTGCTCGTTCTCTATGAGTGCGCATTCCCACACAATAGCGACTCGCCAGCCATCATTCAGCAATTGCTCGCGAACCTTCATATCTCTCGCCAAATTGGCGTCGAACTTGGCCTGCCAGAAGTCGGGGCGTGTTGTCGGAGTTGTTGCATACCGACAGCCTTCATGCCTGTGCCAGAAGCATCCGTGGACAAATACGACGGCATTATATCTGGGAAAAACCAGGTCAGGCTTGCCGATTACCTTGCTCGAATGAAGGTGATAGCGAAATCCGAGTGCGTGCAATCGTTTGCGTAGTGCCAATTCAGGCTTCGTGTTTTTTCCCCGTATGCCCGACATCATTCTTGAGCGGGTCGGCTTGTTGACAATATCCATGAGCAGTCACCTGGCTTTATCTCGATAACCTAGTATATCCGAAACCACATGATCTTGTGAGGAATCGGTATTGTCCAATCGCATCGGTGTCGTCGATCTGTTTGCCGGACCAGGCGGGCTCGGTGAAGGCTTTTCGTCATTGAGCATTGATGGTTGGCACCCGTTCAAGATTTCCATTTCGGTCGAAAAGGAAGCGTCCGCTCATAGAACACTAACGCTCAGAGCATTTCTGAGAGAGTATCGTGAGCAGCACGGCTGTCTTCCCCAAGAATACATCGACTTTCACGCGGGTGAGATATCTGAACCAGACTGGTTTCAGGTCGATCCTGAGTGTTGGGTTCTCGCCACAGAGGAAGCCAGAGCGCTTGAGCTGGGAACTGAAGACGCCGCCCGGATTGTCGATCGGGCCATTGATCGCTCAAAGGCGCGGTTTTCCGAAACCGTGTTGATTGGAGGACCGCCGTGCCAGGCGTATTCGCTTGTTGGTCGTGCGAGGTCCCGTGGAATGGAGGGTTACGTCCCTGAGGATGACCATCGGCATTTTCTCTTCAGAGAGTACATCCGCGTTCTGGATAAGTTGAGGCCTGCAGCTTTCGTCATGGAAAACGTGAAGGGAATGCTCTCGTCGACTGTGGAAAGCAGACGTGTGTTCGAGATGCTGATGGAAGATCTGTCGTCTCTGGGCGCTGATGACGGACACAAGTACGAACTGCGCGCGATCAGGATTGAAAATCACAAGGCGCGATTGGAAAATGCCTTGCAGCCATCAGATTTCATCGTTCGTGCAGAGCAGTTCGGTGTGCCCCAACGCCGGCATCGCGTGATTATCATTGGCATTCGTGCTGACCTTGCTGATCGTATTCCTCGTGCGGAGATCGAACTGACGGACCGTCCGGCAAATGTTGGCAACGCTTTGGATAATCTGTCCAGACTTAGGAGTGGCTTGAGCCGCCGACCGGATGAAATTGATGCTTGGAGAGAGGCTGTCAGAAATTTTGCGCAGCAACTCGCTCAATTGGATGACGAGCCCAAACTGATGGCTCTGCGCAACGAATTTCTTTCAATTGCAGCAGGTCTGGAAGCGGAAGGTTCGCTATCCAGATCAGCCAGAGCGCTTCCGCCGGGATACGCGCGCGGAAACTCTCCCTTGGCTCGATGGCTCGAGCGTGATGAACTCAAGGCTGTGGCGCAGCATGAAACGCGCGGGCACATGTCGTCCGATCTTGGACGTTATCTCTTTGCGGCCGTTTTCGGACGTGTGCACGGTTTCAGCCCCAAGGCTTCAGACTATCCGGCCATGCTGGCCCCTGAACACAAGAACTGGCACACTGGGATCTTCAATGATCGCTTCAGAGTCCAACTGGAAAACCAAGCATCGACGACGATCACAAGTCACATTTCAAAAGACGGGCATTACTTTATTCACCCCGACCCCATGCAATGCCGTAGCCTGACAGTCCGAGAGGCTGCTCGCCTGCAGACTTTCCCTGACGATTACTATTTTATCGGCAATCGCACTCAGCAGTATGTTCAGGTTGGGAATGCGGTACCGCCATTGCTGGCAAACCAGATCGCGAGATTGATTTATTCAATATTTTGAGAAGTCCGTAATAAAACAGGTAGGGAAATTGCCGTTTCCTAGCCGCTTAATTTGTTGGCGAAACCACTGTCTTCAAGTTTGGAAAGTGCGGCCATAGCCACGGCGCACTGTTTCTCAGTTGGTATGCGATTCGGAATGGCAGCGCAGACGTCAAGCACCCCTCTTTCTTTCGGGTTCAGGAGGCCTTGATCACGAGCCCAGTCGCGCACTTCTTTCCAGAAGTCAGCGCCCAGAGTTATGACGTTCGTTTGATCGAAGATGCCGTCGTTTAGGGTCTTGTCTGCTCGTGCTTCCTTGATTTCGGCTTTTTGAGTTTCCTTCGAAATGAGTATGCTCTCAAAAGTATCCGGATACTGAACCTTCATATCTTCGAGGCGCTTCCAGCAAGCCTGCTTCTTGGCCCATTCGCTGAAGTTGCGTATGCCCTCCGGAGGATGGGTAATTATCTCCTGGGCAGCCTTTGCCCCGGCAAGCAAGTTCTGATCCAAATTGCTTGAAGTAGATTGCTGTCGCCACACTGCAGATAGATCGACAGCCATGTTGAGCTGTGATGCGTCGTGAACGAGTTTGGATATTGCGTATGTAACGATGTTGGCGCGATAGCCGCCTTCATACCAGTCAGCATTCGAAACGAGCTGCTCTGTCGATTTGAAAATGATGGCTTTTGCGACCAGGTGACGAAACCAAAGCTCGTCAAAAGATGCGCCTTCAGCACCCCATCGCGTACCTATGTTCTTCGCGAATTCAGCGAAGTTTTTCTGGGCACCCAAGCTGACCGTGTGTGGGGCGCAGGACCAAGTGTTCTCATATTTCGCCAAGTCGGTCTTTGTAAGAAACTGGGTCTTGGGAAATTCGGCATCAAACTTTTTCCGTTCGGCGGGTGTACGACGTCCCCTTTCGTCGGCAAACTGTCCCCTTGCTCTTTCATAGAACCACTTTGTCTCCCGATATCCATTAACACCAGCGGGAGCCAGGATCCGACGGGAAAGATCTTCGACGCGAATATGAAACGGATGATTTGCGAAAAAGTCTGCGGCATTGACCTTGTTCTGACTGTTCGCGAACTCGGAAATCTTGGGAACAACCAATTCGGATTGTTCTTTGGGAACAATGGTGAGTTTCATTTGTACACGTACTTTTCCAAGTTGGTCGGGATACAGTTTTCTCGCGGCATGCAGAGAGGCTGTCGTTTGTCCTCCATTCACGATCTGGAGGTTGTCGGCTCGAACCAATGTCAGCCCGTTGTCGGACCGTTCGGTCTCAATGGCTTCCGCTGTCGCACTGAGACCATTGTTGTAGGAGAAGAACATTTTTGGTTCCTCCTTGATTGTTTCCCGAATTCCCTTGTTTACTTTGCCCCGTGCTTGCAAAAAGCTCCTCACGTTGGCTTCCAATAGGCGCGGCCCCCATTTCTCGTAAATTTCCGCCAGCTGTTGTCCCGGGATCACCGCCAAGTAGTTGTCAAACGTTGAACCGTCTCCCGACGCTTCCAATAAAGGAACGCTCCCTCCAAAATCTTTCTTGAAATCGATCGAGAGGTTCGCCCTAGTCTCGCCCTGTTCCATGAATTGTTTGAGCCGTTTGAGGTCCCAAACGCTGAGGGTGACAGGCTTTCCGTCGAGTTCATTGACCTTCGCAGCATCTGCTCTGACGCGGAAATCGCCGTTGGTGATGATGATCAGCTTGATCTTCTCGACATGTTTCCAAGTGGCATAAATCAAATCCGCAATACCAAACCCCGAGCTGGTTTCTTCCAGTTGGTCCCGAAAATCTGTCTTCAAACTCGCTTCTACAAATCTGTAAAGACGGTTCAGATGCTGTCGAATTTGCTCGGCGTTCTGGATACGGACCTCATGCTTTATTGAAAAGTCGCATAATATCACGCTCAATACGCCGTCAGCGTCGCGTGGGTCGCCACCATAACCATCAATCTGAACACTGCTGCGACCGTATCGACCTTCGTGATAGGAGCGATTTGCGCCATCGAGCTCCCCTGCTTCAGTCAATAGATCGCCCACTTTTTCAAAGAACGCTTCCCTTGTGATTAGGCCGTCTGTGTCAGCATCACCCTGGACGTCAGCAATGAGTTGTTGATTGAATTCTTCGAGTTCAGTCATTGGGAAACTCTTTCCTGATCAAGTCGATTAGATCGTCAGTGAGTTTGAATGGTTCGCAAGCATCAAGAGCGATGGAGTACCGTACATTCTCTACCCCTGAAACGAGGGGCGAGGATATCCGGGGAAAGTCCTCTCTAACTTCGTAGTCAGTCGCAGTGCCGAGAAGCCATCGGCGATCGTCGTAGCTATTTTCGGGATCATAGCCTGTCGAATACAAAGTCTCTTCCCAGGCTTCCACCGCTGTGCCGTTTTCTTCGAACATTTTTGCAGTTTGTCTTACGTGATCATGCAAGCTCTGCCCCTCCGGCAAGACCGCAGATGCGACATTGACCACCCGAAGGAAGAGACGGCTTCCATCCATATCGGCCAATTGGTCTTCGGAGGAGATTGTCACGACCGGTCTTGCCGATACCCGCCTTGCCTTCACCTCTATGCAGCTTCCAATCAGCTCGAAATCCTTGGAAGAACCTGTAGGACCTACCCAGGCTTCGATAGCGGTCTCCTGCCCGAAAGCGGACACAAGCTTCCGAAGGAAAGCTAATTCACCGACAAGACCTCGCTGTTCTTCAACGGAAAGCCCACTGCTCTTGCCGCCGCGTAGCAGATGATACCAACGTCGGGTCCGTTGAAGAGCTCTGGAGAGCGCGTCGTCACGATCAGACCCTGCTTCGCCAGCATCAACAACATCGCGGCAGAGGGTTTCGAAAATCTCGATCTGGCTTCTTTCCCTAAGGCCCAGAACAAATGCAGATCCGCCTGCCACTGCACGAAACGACGCTTTGAGGTTCTTTAATTTTGGTAAGCGTGGCAATGGTTGTGGTAAGCTCGGTAGCCTCAACATCAAACCGGGCATGCCTGCTTCCAATACCACCCAAAAAAAATCGAACCGACCCGCCAAGCTAACTCGTTTTGCCTCGTCTGTATTAAGCCGTTGCCACGGGTCACGGGGCTTCAAGAGCTACCTCCTGATCATCATCTTCGTCTTCTTCACCGAAGAGCTCATGGTATCGTACCGTATTCACAACGTACTCGACCCGCTCGGCCGGGCGTGAAGATACGGGAAGGCTTATTCCCCACGTTACAACTGGATCGGCAGGAATGAGTTCGACTTCCCTCTTTTCTTCTGTTCCTTCCATCGGAAGAGGCTTGACCAGCATTAGCATCAACAGAGGACGTTCACGAACAGACCTGTAGATCGAACCGGGATAGCTCAGCCTATCTCCACTGATGTCAGGGCGTGATCGGTATTGTTCTTCGACATCCGAAATCAAATACTCATCCAATCCTGCTTTCTCGAAGCTTGCATCGGCAACTCGCATTCGTTTCCCGCCAAACGGAATGAATCCGTCCTTTAGCTTCACTGGGTCTACTGACCGTGTGATGGGTTTAATTGCTCGAACAAGAGTATGAACATCATCACCGGATTTCTTGCTGGCAATCAGAACATCCCAAAGCGGTAACTCATCATCTTTTCGCGCACGAATGTATTGACGTATCGGACCGGGGTCAGAAGTGACGCTCTGCTCCGCATTTCTCCAGCCAGCCAAGAACCTATCCACAATTTGGACCGGAACCTCCATCACACACTTACCTGCTGATACGGTGCGTTCTTCAAAACCTCCAGTGGTCAACTCTATAATCAATCGATTTGCAATATCGGTGTTGGCCTTAAGGTCGTCGGATCGTATACTAACTCGAGATGTTTCAACGAACTTGTTCGATAGGCCAACAAGCGTTGTAACCCTCTTCCCCGACCCCATCTTGTTCCGCGCGGTCACCAGCAGTGAAGCGGGGTGGCTTCGCACAGCAAGGCCAAACATTCGAGGCGTTGCCTTAGCCTTCTCCATGGCGCGCAACTCATCATGCAACTCTTCGGCGGCGGTAGCTATGAATGAGTACCAATCAATTGCTTCGGCAGGCATCCATATGCGGCAAAGGTCCTCATAGCCGGGCCGGTAGCCGAACCACCGTCCCATCTGCATTAGCGTGTCGTACATCATGGTGTTGCGCAGGAACCAAGTGACGGTCAACCCTTCCAGCGTCAGCCCGCGTGACAACGAGAACCCACCGACTGCAACAACGGTCTGGCCCCTTTCTCCGGAGTTCGAATAGTCCAGATCATTGGCCCTGCTGTTTACCTCCACGATTTTGGCGGAGGCCATTGCATTAAGTAGTTCGGACTGGATGGAGGGCCAATCAAATTCCGTTTCGAAGTATTCTTCCTGCCAGACGCCATGGAGCGCGGCAATCTCCGGATCATTCAGTGCGTCTGCGCCCCGACTCGCATTGACGCGAACTGCATTCTGAATCCGCTTGAGCGTTTCGTGAAGGCGATTTCGCAGGCGGCCCTGAACGGCGGTGAAACGGCTCGCGTTTACAAGCATCGAGCAATGAGCCGCCTGCTGCCCGCGCATGTTCCTGATGGTCCTTGCGAGCAGAAAGGCACGCAATGCCCGCGTCAACGACGACGGAAGCGCATCTGGCTCATGATCGATCTTGTGCTTGATCGGCAGAATGTCCTCGTTGTCGGTGATGTAACGAAGCCAGGTTGGATCGCCTTCCTCCGGCAGTCCATCCACGAAGATCTTGGTCGGGCCGAAGTAGTTAGTGGGCGCGTCAAGGCCGGTGATGAAATCCCTCGGAAAGAGGTCTTCGTTATACATCTCGTCGTCTTGATCGGGGTCGATGAAGATGTTGGCAAACGGGGTCGCCGTGTATCCGACGTAACAGCTCCGGTGAAACATGTTTAGCAGGTCGCGAATCTGCCCATTGATCGTCGTGACAAGCTTCTTGCCGTACTTGGTATTGATCGATGCGTTGTCGGCTTCGTCATCAATCAGGAGCATCGGCTGGTCGATCATCTCCTGATCGCCACGCGCGCTATTGTCTTTGAGCCAGTCAAGCAGGTTCGCGAGCGTACGATGGTTCTTCTTGATTACGAGGACGACAGGTACCTTGTAGGAGTCGATCTCGCTCGTGTTTGTGGAAGCTGTGGCCTTGTTGAAGTCCCGCAGCGTGTTGGTGAGGCTGACAGGGGTGTTATTCGGGTCGAAATGGCCGACACCAATGATATGTTTTGCCCCGCCCTTCTTGGTTTCCTGGGACTTCCCGGTATCGCGACCGATGAAACCCTCGTCGATCCGGGCCTGTGTCTGGTTTCGAAGGTTGTTGTGAATACCCGCAATAACAATGATCAGCCTGTACCCTGCATCAGCCGCCTTGCAGATCAGGCCCGTATAATTGGCGGTCTTTCCGCTTTGCACGTGGCCAACCACCATGCCGCGCCGATCCCATTGTTGCTTCTCGGGATTGCCCAGCCGACCAAGAATTTTGTCGGTCACCGTGTCCGTTGAAATCACGACATCCTTCGGAAGGCCATTTTGCAGAAGTAGCTTCTGGTAACGGTTCCAGTAGAAAGGTGTGATGGACGGCTTTGCATCGTCTAGCCAAGGCTCGTAGTCGTCGCCGTCGACCACCGTGCCAAGACCCGCTCTTATACCTTCTTTGGCCTCAATTTCCTTTGCTATGAGTTCGATTTCGTCATCAGTTAAGCCCGGAGGAGTCCTGCGTGCATGCAACATATTCAGCTCCGAGATGTAGGTGCGCAACTCTTCGCCAGTCATTCGAGGGCTATCAAAAAGGTCCATCTCGACCGTGTTCTTTAACCTATCAAATGCGCTTCTCATCACTCGGTCTCGCTTAATAGTTCCACTAAGATTGGTTCAACGCTGCTCCATTGCGACCGCAGGAACGCGTAATTCTTCATCACATCAATCAGGTCGCCAGCCTCAGTACCACTTTCCATTAGCTGGAAAGCGAGAGTGCGGATCAGCTCAGTTAAATCGTCTGAAGAAGTCTCATCAGCCGTTACGGCTTCGGCGTTCCCGACAAGCTCTGCATGCAAGGTTTCAATCGGAAGGCCTGAGCCCAAAATCCGCATGCAGCGATCAAATCCTTCCCTCAGCTCATCGGGCAATTGTTCCGCATAAGCCCGAAAAACGGGGTGATCGATGTTGGGACGGAAAACGATCTGACCGTCCTTTTGCACTCGGTTCCAAATCGGAAACCGGGTTTCATCTACCAGCTTTTGTCCTCTACTCCGATATGTGCGTTTGGATGTTCCGACCAATCTCTCGACAATCAGCTTCAGTCGATCTCTCACGAGTGGTGGCAGCTGGGCAGAAGCTTTCTTGACGTCGATCTTCCAATCTGAATCCATTGAATTTGGGATATCGACAGAAATTCGGCACAGCTTGGTGAGTTCAGACTGACGAGCTAGTCCGAGCCAACCGCCAGCGATGATTAGCCGGTTCTCGCGGTAGATATATAGCCCTTGGGTCTTCAAATGACCTTCTGGGCCTCCGGCCTCTTCCCACTCTGCTTTGGTCATCCGGTTATGGTGTGGCACAGTATGACACCTAATACGGGCGTCGCCATTCGGTAGTTCCAGAAGATCTTCCGGATCTTTCTGTGTGGCGGGATGACTCGAAATCATTGGGTCAAATGGTTTGACCAATCGGCCGTTGAGATAAAGCTTCAGCTTTGGGTTTGAGCCCTCCATGAACCTGTGAAACACAAGTCTCAGGTGGTCTTCAGCTCTTGTGAGTTCGGAATTGATCAGTGCGGTTCGCTTCTGATTGTCATTCGAATAGCCGCCAGACAAACGGTCCAGTTTCTGCCAGACTACGACGGTGCCGTTTTGGCCAAGCAGGTCGTATCCCCGGAGGCTGTCGTCAGGATATGGCAGTTCGAGAGACCAGTCATTGCGTTGCGCTACTCGATCCATGTCCCATCGAGCGCAGCAGGTTTCGTCGCCCTTCCGTGTGATCACCGTCAGCATGCGGCATTGAGAAAAGCTGGCGCTTTTGAGTCCCAGTCCAAAACGTCCCAAGTCATGAGAAGGACGTTCGTCTGTTGGATTTTTAGAGCCGAGGCGCATGGCGTTTATGAGTTCTGCTTCACTCATACCACAACCATTGTCGGCAAGAGCAATCCATGGGTCATTCTCGGCTGTTTCCGCAATGAGCTCTATTTTGGAAGCCCCGGCAGTAATGGCATTGTCTACCAAGTCAGCTAGTGCGGTTTCAAGGCAGTACCCGAAATCGCGATGACCTTCGATCAACGCCGCCGCATACGGCGCAGCATCGACTTCGCGGGTATTCTCCGATTGATTCGAATCATGATCCATTGCTATGTGAGGTTGTCGCACAAACAATAGAAAAACAATGAAATTCGAAGGGGCTTAGGGCATTCGGCTGGCAAACCAGCTCGCTTGAACTTTTCGAGCTTACGAGGATAGGAAACCAAGGTTGTCCGGCAACAAAGATTGCTACGTTTTTGCTACATGTTCTTAAAGGAATAATTTTTCTATATTATTTTCAATGAATAACAGACTTTGTCGGAAATTCCCTTCTTTCCGCAAGATTGCTCCCCCAATATTTTTTTAAAAGTATTTTTATCCCAACAAGCAATTTCGTCCCCACATTTGCTCCCACTCTTCATCCGACAAGGAGCTATTCTGCCTTCCTTTTCCCAGCGTTACTCAGTCAAAGCAGCACCACCACGTCCCAAACCACATACGCGTCGCTTTTCACGTATGCGACCTTCTGGAAACTGTCTGCGTCTATTCGAAGATCTTGTGGTTGGCTTGGGCATGTTGCAAAGGTTGTTCTAACGCTTCTCGAACTCCGATCAATTGAGTCATATTTGCCTTGCCACCGGAGCGTGCGCCCTTCAAAATCGCTATTCTGTGATGTGCGGGGGCATTCATGACCGAGCTTCGAAAATCGCAGGCGATGATCGGGTGTCCGACCGACGCCGAAGAATTCGCAGATAAGCTGAAGGGCGTCTGGGACGGGATGGCGGGCCGACAGGTTCGTGGCGACACATTCTATTGGGCCTCCGGTTACAACCCCCACGATCACACAGCCTCTCTGCCGGACCAGATCAAGATCGTGTCAACTGCTGACCCCGACACCAATCCGGTCTTTATCCTATTCACAAATTCGATCGGTTCACCGGTGCGTCTGCAATCTAACGCAATCATTTCGGCATGGCGGCAACGTTTGAACACGCTTGGGTTCGACTTTATCGCACTGCTTGGGGAAGGAAGCTACAAAGATCCTGCCAACCCGCCTGATAACAGGATTCCGCTGACCGGCACGCTTTTCGAACTGCTCGAAGCCATGGCGACCGGAGAGGAAACCGACCTTGTCGTTTATGATCTTCGACATTTGGTCGAAAGACCTGCTGACGACGCTCCGACGTGGCAGAAACAACAGCGTGCTTGGCTGGATGAATTTCTTGATGCCCCAGCAGGCCGCGGGTTTTCTAAAACCCACTCCCTGAGACGACCGCTTGATGAGAACATGTTTCTTGACGAAGTCGAGCAGGATCTCCGCCGCGTGTTCGACCTGCCGAAGCTCGATGTCATGGCAGACGAATTGCCAGGCCTTGCGGCGGTCCGTGCGCACGAGCCGCTTCTGTTCGGGCGCAGCCAGTCGACTGAGATTTTGCTCAACAGACTGTTTGTGAAGAATGAGCAGGCGGTTGTCGTTTCGGGCATTTCCGGTGTGGGTAAATCCTCTTTCCTTCGTGCAGGTCTGATGGGTGCGGGTTTCCGCAGGGCGCCGCGTGGGCTCGCCACCGCGAAAGGGGCGACCGGTCTTCTGGTCGATCCTGACCTGCTCGCGCCGCCAACATTGGGCGACGCCATCGACATTGTCGAAAGAGCGCAACCGCTCGCGGCGCTGGCTGCGGCTTTGGCGGGCCCGGTCAAGGGCGTTTACAAATCGGACAAACACAGCGCGAGGGCCGACGCGGATAATGAAGGCGCGACGCAGGTCGGCCCCATGCCACAAAGCCTGCCCCTCACCGAACTGCCACCGGACCCCGGGCCGGACCGTGACGCAAACCTTCAGGCAGCGATGGTCTGGTGGACCAAAGCCACGCAACACCATGATCGTCCCATCCTCCTTGTGCTGGATCAGGCTGAACGGGTTCTCGCGCAGCATCGTGCGGCTGAAAGGCTGAGATGCGAACGGAGCGGCGCCGAATATGACGAAACGCGAGTCGTCCTGAGTCCCGGCTGGGCCATGTTCCTCGATCTGATCTGCCGCCTGTCCGGGCTGGATGGCCAGACGCCCGCCGATCCGCGCTTCCGGCTTATCGCGGCGATTCACCGGCGGTCGGCCCTGTCGATCTGGCCAATTCCACACACTGACGGAGAACCAGACCTGCCACCCGTGCAGATGATTGATCCCATCGTTGCAACGGAAGACTGGTCATCCCTGATATTTGGCACCTTTGCCGCTTATGGCGTTCGTCCCGAACCGACGCTGCTCACTCAAATGGCTGAAGAGGCCAATACCATCGCTAATGACTATCTGAGACTTTCGGACAGCATGCCGAAGGACGGCAAGGACAACAAGATTTCAGCCGGATCGGTTCTGCCTCAGGTGAAGGTCGCGATGCAGCTCATGCTGGAGAAGTTTCGGGATTTGCCGGAACGGCCAGCAGTCCTGACCCTCGCCGACTTCGGACCCGAAGCCAGCATCGAACACGCCATTCAGTCGCTGGGCGAAAAGGCGTGGTCGAAATGGCAACCGCTTGTCGAACAGGAGACAGGTCTCAACAAAAGGGGCTATCTGGAGAAACGGCGACTGACCCTTGAAATGACGCGTCGTTTCGATGCTCTGATGCGTGGACTGGTCGATACACCTTTCTTCAGAGGATCAGTGCCCATCATCGAACTGTCGGCCATCAGGCGCGATGGTACCCTGGCGCGGTCGCAGGGCTCGCTCGTCTCCATCATGGAAAAGCACCGGCTTCTCACCGGAGCCGGACCAAACGCCTGGCGTCTGCCGCACAGAACATTGCTGGACCATTGGAACAGAGGCCTCAAGTTTGTCGAAGCGAGCCGGGACCGGATGCACCTGAAGGTGGAACTCAATTTCCAGACGCTTTTATCTTCTTCTGAAGACTGGCGTAAACAGCATGAAGACGCGCTCATCGATCTGGCCCTGAACTGGGTTGGAAATGGGGAAGGTGAAGACAGCACCGACCTCGAGAACCTCTGGTCATTCCTTCATGATCGGTTTGATCCGACACGGCTCAATATCCATTCCGAGCGGCGTCTGGATCGTCTGCCAATCGAACTCCTTGCGTCTGGCGAGTCAGATCGGGCAAGGGTGCTGATCGACAAAGTGATTGCGAGTGCCGGAAGAGACCGGCCCAGCCTCGGCATTCTGGCAATCGCTGCGTCCGAGATCGGATCGGAGGTCTTGCTTGACCGGGTTCTGAGAATTTATCGAGACGCTGCGAACTATGCGGATCGGAAGTCGGGCATGTTCCCGCTCCTGATGGCGTCGCAGGACGGCCATGAGGCATGTGTTCGTCTGTTGCTGGACGCGCGTGCGGATGCGGGTCAGGTGAACAGAACGACTGGCACATTCCCGCTCCTGATGGCGTCGCAGAACGGCCATGAGGCATGTGTTCGTCTGTTGCTGGACGCGCGTGCGGATGCGGGTCAGGTGAACAGAACGACTGGCACGTTCCCGCTCTTGCAAGCGTCGCAGGACGGCCATGAGGCATGTGTTCGTCTGTTGCTGGACGCGCGTGCGGATGCGGGTCAGGTGAACAGAACGACTGGCACATTCCCGCTCCTGATGGCGTCGCAGAACGGCCATGAGGCATGTGTTCGTCTGTTGCTGGACGCGCGTGCGGATGCGGGTCAGGTGAACAGAACGACTGGCACATTCCCGCTCCTGATGGCGTCGCAGAACGGCCATGAGGCATGTGTTCGTCTGTTGCTGGACGCGCGTGCGGATGCGGGTCAGGTGAACAGAACGACTGGCACGTTCCCGCTCTTGCAAGCGTCGCAGGACGGCCATGAGGCATGTGTTCGTCTGTTGCTGGACGCGCGTGCGGATGCGGGTCAGGTGAACAGAACGACTGGCACGTTCCCGCTCTTGCAAGCGTCGCAGGACGGCCATGAGGCATGTGTTCGTCTGTTGCTGGACGCGCGTGCGGATGCGGGTCAGGTGAACAGAACGACTGGCACATTCCCGCTCCTGATGGCGTCGCAGAACGGCCATGAGGCATGTGTTCGTCTGTTGCTGGACGCGCGTGCGGATGCGGGTCAGGTGAACAGAACGACTGGCACATTCCCGCTCCTGATGGCGTCGCAGAACGGCCATGAGGCATGTGTTCGTCTGTTGCTGGACGCGCGTGCGGATGCGGGTCAGGTGAACAGAACGACTGGCACGTTCCCGCTCTTGCAAGCGTCGCAGGACGGCCATGAGGCATGTGTTCGTCTGTTGCTGGACGCGCGTGCGGATGCGGGTCAGGTGAACAGAACGACTGGCACATTCCCGCTCCTGATGGCGTCGCAGAACGGCCATGAGGCATGTGTTCGTCTGTTGCTGGACGCGCGTGCGGATGCGGGTCAGGTGAACAGAACGACTGGCACGTTCCCGCTCTTGCATGGCGTCGCAGAACGGCCATGAGGCATGTGTTCGTCTGTTGCTGGACGCGCGTGCGGATGCGGGTCAGGTGAACAGAACGACTGGCACATTCCCGCTCCTGATGGCGTCGCATAACGGCCATGAGGCGTGTGTTCGTCTGTTGCTGGACGCGCGTGCGGATGCGGGTCAGGTTGATCCGAAGTCGGGCATGTTCCCGCTCTTGCAAGCGTCGCAGGACGGCCATGAGGCATGTGTTCGTCTGTTGCTGGACGCGCGTGCGGATGCGGGTCAGGTGAACAGAACGACTGGCACGTTCCCGCTCCTGATGGCGTCGCAGAACGGCCATGAGGCATGTGTTCGTCTGTTGCTGGGCGCGGGGGCTGACGCGGGTCAGGTGCATGGTCCGAGCGGCGACACGCCGTTGATGCTCGCAATGGCTCGGCGCCATAAGAGAATTGTTCGTCTGCTGCTCGACGGCGGCGCAAAGCCCCCCGAAGGATCCGAGACACTCATCGAGGAGATACTCAACTCGCCGGACATAGGAGACATTGCCGACGCAAACAAAGCTGACAAAGCCATTGAACTCAGAACAGGAATCCAGCAATTTCTCTGGATGGGTGGGGTCGAAACCGAAGTTTCAGGCGCGTTCATTGGGTCGATCACTTCCGCACTCGCCGAACTTGATTTCGGCAATCATGCCGGTCCACTGCAGGCGCCGATGTCAATTGCCCTCTCCCAAGGAAGCTCGATCGTGCATTTCCGGTCAGCCCGGCTGCAATCTGGCGAAAGCCTGGTTCTGGACCAGCTGATCTGGACCAATAAAAGCCTGGACCCGATCGAGATCGTGCCGGGCCAGAATGTCGAGGAAATCCTGTACTCTCTATCGTACGCTCCTAATCCCCCCGATCTCAGAAAGTATGACGTCTGCCGCATGGTTGCAGGACTCTGCGTTCTGATGCAGGCGGACAGGCCGCGTCTGCCCCTTCCGGAAGGCGGGGTGTGGCCTTTGCAAGAGGGTATGGGCCTTCCGATGAGTGGTTACTCGGATGAATATCTGAGAAACTGGCAACGGTCACCTCGACCCGGCGGAATGACCCTCTCCCTTCCGGTGATGGATGGTCGCAGGCTGATGCGCCATCATGTCTGGGTGTCGACAGATGGCGAAATCCACGAGGCCAAGGCGCCGGAACTCCTGATCGACAACTGTCCCTTCCTGCCGCTTGAGTTTTTCGAGGTCGATGGCCGCAAGGTCGGCTGGATTACCGGCCGCGTGCCGACTGAAAATGCAGATTCAGGCAAGAAGGCGGCACCAGACATTCCCGATGCGGTGATCGATCGGTTCATGAAAAGTGATCAATTCACCGAGATCCTCTCAGCGATTGCGCAGCAGCAAGGTCATTCACCAGATATTGTCGCAACGCTTACTGATGAACAGAAGCGAGACATTGCGCGACAGATATTGCAACAACATCTTGATGCAGAACAGAACAGATCGAGGCAAGTCTAATGGACTTCACTTTTCCGGTTTTGACAAAGCTGAAAATGTGCGTGGAACCGAAACGATTTTCCGAGTTTTCGAGTTTCCGATAAACAAATGAACGAGTTCCATAAGGCGATCAGCCTTCGATCCGGGAGAAATACATGAGTGAAAATACTCAACAAAATCGAGGCATACATGGCCCGTTCGACGACAAGCTCGCAGGATGGCAGAACGACGATCTGATCTTTTCTCAGAAGCAGCGGGACTTTCTGCAAGAGCATTGCCCGGACCAGCTCCGGGTCGCTGACTGGCCCGAACTGAGAGAGATGTTCAAGGCGCGGGATGATGAGGCCAATCGTGACAAGCGCGATAACCGCTCGCTCGGCTTCATCGCCCTTCTGTTTGGATGTGTTGCCTTGCTCTCGGCTGCGATCGTTCGCGGCTTTTCGGGGTTGCCCGACTGGTTGACCGCGACCTTGCTGCTCGTCTCGGCGATTTCGGGCGTGGTGGCGGTAATCTCTGGCGTTACCCGAGCTCTGTTCAGAAGTCCAAAGCATACCTGGCTCGCCCGCCGACTTTGGACAGAGCGTCTTCGTCAACTGAACTTTCAGTTCATCATCAACAATCTTGATCTGGCAGTTAAGGCCGTTTCCGACGAGTCCAAACTTGCAGAATGGAATGAATCGCGGGCGAAACAACTCTCTCTCCTAAGTCATGACTTCGAACAGAAAGTCAGCCAGCGCGTAAGGAATATCGTTGAGGACCTGGATGAAAGTGATGTGTGGATATCCCCCGACTGGCAGGACTTCAAACCCCCGGGAGCGTCTGAAGCGTCACTGGCGAAATGGTTCGAGTTTCTTCTGCATCAACGATTTGAGGTTCAGGAGGATTACAGCTCGCGTCAGCTGACGGGCATGAAATCCCCGGTTTTTCGTCATCAACTGCTCAGCCGAGTCTCGGCGGGTCTGACAGTCGTGCTGATCCTGTTTTCCCTGGGTGTTTCGGCGCTCGCCTTCTGTCTGGGCCTGTCAAAGGAAACCTTCAGCGATGGATTGAAAGATCCCTGGGTGGTTCAACTGGGGCTCATTCTCGGCGGTCTCGGTATCGGCTTCGTCGCCCTTCGAGCAGTGGGTGACGGTCTTCAGCTGCAAGCAGAATCGGACCGTTATCTCTGGTACAACGCTGGCGTCAAAAACCTAATGGCGCGGTACCAGGCGCAAGAAACTTCAAAGGTCGAAAAGCTCGAAATCCTCCGCGCCATGGAACGCATGAGCTATCAGGAATTGCGGGGATTTCTTCAGACGAACGAGCGAGCCGGTTTCTGGGTGTAGGCATCAGTGCGGGAGACGCAAACGCGTCTCATGCGCCTCCAGCTTTTCCGTGATGATTGCCGCTGCCCGCTCGATGAACTGATCGATCGTTTCGTTCATTTGCCCGGGTGGCCGGTTGATATCGCAGAGTGTCTTCACGGCGGTCACAAAATTTGCCCGAATCACAGCGAGTCTGTTCGCGCGATCCGTATTGTCCTGATGTTTCATCGCTTCAATGAGAGCACCGGGGCCGCCGCAATCCTCAACAAACTGATTGTAGATCTCATCCCATCTGGCGTTTGACCGCGCGATCCACCGGCGATCTTTAAGAATGTCCTTGCTGACGAAATAGGGGTCAACTTTTTCACTGAGCCTCAGGGTTTTGTCCGTGGCCTCCTTGTTGATGAGGGCAAGTTCATAGGCGCCATACTCGGCCGTCAGATAACGGTCGCTGATGAATGCGAACACGAACGCCCGGTCAGACGCCATTTTTTCCATGAACACAGGCCATTGCGCGCCAAGCGGAATGGCCAGCTTGTCTCTTTGAATGTGGAACGTTTCGCGCAGACGCTCCATGAAACGGTCGACATCAGCCTCAATGTGCGGATGCTCCGGAGTGGCGCGGGAGTAGGACACATAGAATTCTGGCGGTTGGTCATTCCGGATGTTCAGCGGGCGTTCGCCGCGTGCGCTCTTGCGCTCGTCCCGTGTGCCCGATGGCCGGGAGGAGGCGCGGCCAAAGTCATCGGAAATGCCGTCATCATCTGTATCGTGAACTGCGGGTAAATCCGGTCGTTTGAGATTTACCGCGTTGACCGAGTCGCCAAACGGCCGGATGGCGCGTTCAATCCGCGACGACAGGGCATCGACCAAGCGAGCCGCACTCTTGCCATCCGCGCCTTCGGTGACCTGAACCGACAGGCGAAGCTCCCCGACCCAGCCCTCGCCGGACCGGATGCCTTCAATCCGGGCCCGACACCGCGTACTGGCATCGTAGAGCTGCACGCCATTGCGCCAGTAATCGGCCTCATCATTGGCTTCTTCCCCGATGGCCACAAGTACGGCTCGGATCAGACCGTCATGCAGAAAGTCGAACGTCCAGGAATAAACTCCGGCCGCAACGCCTGACTGCCAGACTCTTTCTGCAGACGGATATGGTTCATCTGGCAGGAATTCCGGGGCGATCCAGCGATTGAAGTTTCTTGTTTCGGAATCCCTTTGAAAGCCAAAGCACATGCCCGCCCGCCGCATGAAGTCGAACAGCGCCTGCTGATCCTGTTCCGGTCTCGCCGCCCATGCGGGGTGAAATCTACGAAGCTGGTCGAGGGTGAAACGCCCTGCATTGCCACGAAGAAAGGCCGCGAAGTCTCCATCCCGCCGATAGAGGGCATAGACGGCATCCAGCGCCCAGGCCTGATCAAGAATGATCTGGTCGCCAAAGGCGCCAGGCTTGTAGAAAATGTCACCGCGCGCATCGAGAAAGTGCAGCAACGTCTTGTGACCATGTTCGAGCCCTGCGTCTGAACAGATTTGCTCGAAATCTCCGTAAGGGATCACGCGTTCTGCTGCCCTCTCCTTCAGGCGCTCGCTGATCGCGAGCCAGCTTTTGGGCAGGTGCGTCACGCCGGTCAATGCAACAATGTCCTCGGCTGCCTCAACCAGCGCGCTCAGGACAGGACGAACAGACGACCGCTTCTCATTGTCGATGTGAAGGATTCTTGCACGTGATTTCAGTTCGTTTGGAATGTCGACGGACAGCGGCAAGGCGTCGTCCGGGCTGTCGCAATGAGTCTGCAGGATGAGGAGCTTTGACTCCTCCCCGCCGAATTGCCGGGCATAGGCAAACCAATAGGCCAGTGGATGGTTGGGGCTCTCCAATTCCCATGCGTCACGGGTTTTTCCGGTTTCCAGATCCGGCGTCCACAGCAAGGCGAAAAGCGCCGGGCGCGTCAGGAACAGGGCATGTGTGCCATGATAGATTTCCTGTCCGCCAAAATCCCACCCATCAAGCTGATAGGCTTCATCAACCGGGCTTTTGAGGCGCACGGAAAACTTCTCAACCCCATGGGTGGAGTTCCATTCGCGTTCGAATGGCAGCTTCAGCAAGACGCGGCGAAACTGCGTCTTTCCGGCCTTCCCATTGCCGAGCAGGAAGAGTTTTGCGGCGCGTGCGTCTTCCTTGCCTTTATCGAGGGCATTGAGGAAATCTCGAATGCGTGGCAGGCAATTTTCGCCGTTGTCGGATGACAGCAATTCGTCTGGCAGGCCGAAAAGGCGCGCATCTTCAGCATTCACGCTCTCAAGAGACGTCAGGCGGAACAGGGCAGGATGCCAGTCCCTGATCTTTGCGCGGCTGCACTTGAGCGAATGGAGGTTTTTGCAGTCTTTGAGGGGGTCTAGGCTGTTGATCTGAGTGCGGCTGCAATCGAGCGAATGGAGGTTTTTGCAGTCTCTGAGGGGTTCGAGGCTGTTGATGTTTGTGCTCCAGCAAATGAGCGATTGGAGGCTTTTGCAGTCTCTGAGGGGGTCGAGGCTGTTGATCTGAGTGCTGTAGCAATCGAGCGAATGGAGGTTTTTGCAGTCTCTGAGGGGGTCGAGGCTGTTGATCTGAGTGAAGTTGCACTCGAGCGTGTGCAGGCTTGAGCAGGCTTCGAGGCCTTCGAGGCTGTTGATCTTGGTGGCGCTACACTCGAGCTTTTTGAGGCTTTTGCAGTCTCTGAGGGGGTCTAGGCTGTCGATCTTTGTGCCGCTGCAATGGACCGTGTGAAGGCTTTTGCAGTCTCTGAGGGGGTCTAGGCTGTCGATCTTTGTGCCGCTGCACTCGAGCATGTGCAGGCTTTTGCAGTCTCTGAGGGGGTCGAGGCTGTTGATCTGAGTGCGGTAGCAATTGAGCGATTGGAGGCTTTTGCAGTCTCGGAGGAGATTTCGGCGCTCACCCATTTGCGCGTGCTGAAATGTGGGGGGATCAGAGAAGAAGAAGGCTGGATCGGCCGAGACAACATGACACCACTCCGCGATCTCTCGGCAATCATTTCGCTCAGCGCGCTGAAGGAACTGGATTTCGGCGGGACCGCGGTCGCGAAAATTCCGGACCTTGTCTGTCTGCCCTCCCTCGTTTCACTCCGGTGCGATTCAACCAATATTGTCAGCCTCGAACCACTCAGAGACTGCAAAAGCCTCCAATCGCTCGATTGCAGCTTCACACAGATCACCAGCCTCGACCCCCTCAGAGACTGCAAAAGCCTCCACACGCTCTATTGCAGCTTCACTCAGATCACGGACTGGCATCCTGCCCTGTTCCGCCTGTCATCTCTTGAGCATGTGATTGCTAAAGATGCGCGCCTTTACGGCCTGCCAGACGAATTGCTGTCTGTTGCCCCCAATGAAAACTGCCTGCCGCGTATCCGTGACTTCCTCAACGCCTTAGAAGAAAACAAGGAAACCGCACGTGCGGTCAACGTCTTCCTGCTCGGCAATGGGATGGCGGGAAAGACCAGTCTTGCGAATGCCTTGCGAAACAGGCCGGTATCTGCGGTACACGACTCTACGCACGGCATGGTCCTTGGCGATCTGGACCTTCAGCGGTCTACGGTCCATACGCCGATCCAGTTCAAGCTCTGGGATTTTGGCGGACAGGACCTTTACCATGGCGCGCACAGCCTGTTCCTGAAAGAGAACGCCCTCTTCCTGCTCTGCTGGACTCCGCGGGAAGAGAACATGTCGGTGGATGGCTTTTCCTATGCCAGCACCAACCATCCACCGGACTACTGGCTCGCCTATGCCCGGGCGCACGGCATTCCGGATGCAAATATACTGTTTCTTGAAACCAAATGTGATGATGGTCAGCCGAATTCCCTGCTTCCTGACAAGGCCGATCCGCGCCGCGAACACACTGACCTGAAACATTTGCAGGTCGGAAGCTTGGTGGGTGACCCGAATAGCGCTGGCTACGCTCCGAAGGGGCTGGATGATCTCCGGGACTGGCTTGCGACAACGGGGCGGTCGGTGCTGGACAAAGATCACGTCAAGGCCTTGCCTACAAGCTGGCTCAACATCAGGCAGGCGCTGGAGACGGAAAGACAACATCGACAGACCCTGACAATCCAGGAGTTTGAAGACATTGCTCGGCGGATCGGGTTGGAACACGGCCACAAAACCCTGCTGCACTGGCTGGATAGTAATAGTGATGTCATCAGGCGGCCCGGCCATTTCGAAGATCGTATCATCATCGACCTGAACTGGGCGCTGGAAGCGATCTACGTGCTGTTTGACCGGACTGAAATTGTCCCACGCCTCAAGGAAAGCCAGGGCCGGTTCACGCAAGCCCTTTTGAATGATCTGGTCTGGAGCCGCCAGCGATTCATGCCCGGGCGCGCTGCTCTTTCCGAAAATGACCAGAACCTGCTTCTTGGCTTCATGCTGTCTTCGGGAATGTGTTTCCGACATGGAAGCAGCTGGCGGGAAGATGGGGTCTATATTGCGCCCTACTTCCTGCCCGAACTGATACCCATCGCCGCCCGGGAGATTTGGGCGGGTCGAGCGCCGGTCGCTTCAGAGGCGGTCGGCTTTCCTATGCTGCATGATGGCATCTGGCGGGACATCACGGCTCGACTTGGCGGTATGGCAGGTGCCGACGGCTTTTACTGGAAAGCCGGTGTCCAGATCTTTGACACGGAAACCCAATGCCGCGCACGCATTGAGCGCGTGATGGACGCAGACTGGTCTGGCCGCGTTCTGATAAATGTCCAGCGAACATCTGATGGTTCGGACGAGCAAGCTGCTCCGGCTCTCCTCCAAAACCTTGCCGGACTGGTGAATGACGTTGCCCGGCGTGCCGGTATTGTCGTCCGGCAGGAACTGATCGTCGATGTAGATCGCGATTTTAACAAGGCGTCTGCAGTGGCGCCAGGTCGCGACACGAGTGAACTGGAGTTGCATTACGTCTCCTATGCCTGGGCCGACGACAACACTGAAGAAGGAACGGAGCGGGAAGAACGCGTGCGGGCATTCATGGAAGAAGCAAACCGCGCCTATGCAGGCGGCAGGTTGAATGCGAAATTGCTTCGGGATCGTGAGGACGCGAGAACCGGAGACTCCATCTACGAATTCATGGAACGCCTCGCCAGGGGTGATCGCATCTACATCTTCCTGTCGGCGCGATATCTTGAATCCTTCTTCTGCATGTATGAGCTGACCCGGTCCTGGCAGTATTCCTCTGATCAGTTCAGGGACGCAGGCAGGTCGGGCAAGACCGATTCCGAAGTCGCCGAAATTCACAAAAAGGCCCGCGCCTATATGTCCCGCGTCAAGGTCTATTGGTTGCCTTGTGTGAAGGGATTGTCGGACGAAGTGCGAAAGCAGATAAAAGATGTTTGGTCCAGAAAAGCTCGCGACATCAATGATGAAATCGAAGAGGTGAAGTCTTTGCAGGACCTTATTCCCGGAGACCCGGCAGACGATATCGCACGATTGAACAAGGAGCTAACGGACTTGGGCGTTATCGTTTACAATTGCAGACCCGCGCTCTCTGCGATCAACGACACCGTGAAAGCCCCGAACTGGGAGGCATTTCTGGAACATGGCTTCGGCGCCTATCCCAGTATTGACGATACGCCGATCAAAAACTGATCTAGGAGAGTAGTTTTTTGTAAAGCGAACGCCTTCGATCGATCTCTTCAAACTGCTGGAGAATAGTTCGATCCCGGTGGCACTCGCTCCGCCAGATGTTCTGACCGAGCTTTCTCAGTTTCCTGACTGTTGTCCAGAACCCTGCAGGAATGGCGGGTTTTGTCGGAAACGCTCAGAACCCGGCGGTTCGAGTTTCTCTGCTGAGTTCCTCCAAAATCTCTTCTCTGCTCTTCATTTTTCTCCAAACCTCTGAACCCAGCTGTCTCAGGTTCGGAGCCTTTGGCCCCTGATTTACAGGCGTTGATGCGGTCATGCTTCACTGAAAGTTTGATATTCGTATCGCATTGAATGCCTCAATCGTCGCCGGGATCGAACCCGAAATGAGGTTTCTGGGCGTTCCACTCGGCAGGGAATGGGCGGAGTAAACTTTTGGTATCGAGCAGACGCGGCTGAGTACCGTTCAGAATGGCCTCGACAATGTCTGGTGCGAGGAAGGTCAGCCGGATGATCCGGCCTACATAGGACGGGGAGATCTGCTCTCTGCGCCCGAGATCTTCGATTGTTGCGTATTTCCCGCCATCGAGAAGCGCTCGCCATCTGAAGCCGCGCGCAAGCTCTCTCAATCAGATTGCCTCAGTTGTTTGCCGTTGACTGACAAAGACTCAAATAACTCTTCTTATCTGAGAATCCATTATTCGTTCACTTTGAAAATCAGGATAGAATCCAATCGTATCAACTGCCGGTGTCCTGGTTTCTTCGACAATTATTCAGTCGCAAATGATTTCCAAAAAAGTGGGTGCATTCGCCAACGTTCTCGGCTAGGAGCCAGAATATGAAGCGTTCGGGCAAGACAAATATCGTCAGTCTGCTGGCATTGGTTGCAATTGCCATGCAGGTTTTTCTACCCGGAGGATTGGCTATTGCCGAATCCCGCGGCGTCGATATTTCCCGTTTTATCTGTGCCCCTTTTGGTCAGGAAGTATCGAAAGACGCAGAAAATCTTGCATTACAAATCTCTGAAGTCATCAACGAGACCGATCAAGACCCCGTACCATTCGATGGCCATTGCCCGCTTTGCATGCTGGCCTTTGGTGCTCCACTCCAGGCACCAACCTCAATTTCCGCGCCACTGTCGACGAAAATTGACACTCAGTTTCCAATATATGTTCCCGGTCTGGTCGAGGACATTCGTGGTCCCCCGGTCGGTGCAACCGGCCCACCTGAACTCATCTGAAAACTAAGCCTGCGGCGACGAGCCGTAAACCGAGGTGCTTTCGCGCCTGCTTGTTTTTTGTTGAGATCACTATGAGTATTCAGTCAAAAGCGTCGCTCCTTCTGGGAGCCGCAACCTCTTTGCTGGCAACAGCATCCCTTCCTGTCAGCTTTGCTCAGGACACCGAAATCGTCGACAAACGCCTCGATAAAGTTGTTATCACGGCTAACCGCAGAGAGCAGCCGATTACAGACGTTCAGGCCAGTGTAGAAGTCATCTCTTCTGCAACGATCGAGACGTTCCCCGGTGCGTCTGTCACCGAAGTTCTTCGTCAGTCTGTCGGCATTGATGCCCGATCATCAGGCGCGAACTCAACTGTTTCTGTTCGCGGACAAATTCCAAATGCTGGCAGCGCGGTTCTGTTTCTCTTTGACGGTATGCCGCGCACCGGAAAATTCGGTAATGTGAACCTCAATAACTTTCCGGTTGAAGATGTCGAACGCGTTGAAATCATTCGTGGGCCAATGTCCGCGCTTTATGGCGCAAACGCTTCCGGCGGCGTGATCAACGTCATTACAAAGCCTGCAGGCGAAGGTTCGCCCTTGTCTTTGCGCGTTCTTACGGGCTCTTCTCTAAGCGACGAGGGCGATGGGCGCGAAACAATTGCTGTCGGCGCAAGCTCTAACTTCAAGACGGGTCAAGTTGGTCATCGTGTCTCGCTGGATTGGCGGGTCGCGGACGCCTTCCGCTTTGACGACACGGTCGCTACAGATGACTTATCCGGCATTGATCACTTCTCGCTATCGTATGCCGGGACAACAAAACTCGGCGCTACTGGCGAACTGCGCTGGACGGCGGAAGGGTATTTGCAAGACGATCGGGCAGATGCGGTGACCAGTACCGGATCTGCTTATGAACGGTTCGAAAAAGAAGACCGTTATTTTGGCTCGATTGGCTATGACGTTGATCTCGGACCTGGGTCTTTGACGGTTGAGGCGTCTCATGGCTTTTCAGATGGGTCTGTAAACCGCAGTTATCCTGGCCCGGATGAAATTACCGAATTTACGCAAAGCCTGGTGCAGGGCCGGTATTACCTCACGACTGGCAAGCATAACTTTCTTTTGGGCGCGGGCGCACAACGCGATGACATCGACGTCTCAATTTTGACAGAGACCGGAAAAGAAACAAACTTGTTTGCCTTCGCTCAGGACGAATGGAATCTGTCTGATGATCTGAAAATCGTTGCCGGATTACGTGTTGATGACTTTGATGCATTCGGAACACAGATTGTCCCGCGCTTATCAATTGGGTCGCGTGGTGACGGTTTTCGCTGGCGGATAGGATATGGTGAAGCTTATCGCGCCCCGAGCGTCGTTGAACAGTATTCAAGCTTTATCAGAGGACGCTTCCTGATTACCGGGTCACCGGGTGTGAAGCCTGAAGAAAGTGAGACATGGGAAGCCGCCGTCGGCTGGCATGGATCTCGCGGCAATGTAGAGCTGATTTATCACAACTCAACAATCACCAACATGATCCAGGCTGAAGCGAATGGTCAAATGTCCGGCGGACTGATCGTGTTAGCCTATCAGAACATTCAGGAAGTGGACATTTCTGGCGTGGAACTGGTCGGCAGCTATGATCTCGGTTCCGGCTTCAGCTTCAACGGTTCCTATGAGTATCTGGACGCGCTGGATGGAAGCGATGATTCTCGTCTGACGGGGCGCTCTCGCAACACGTTTAAAGCTGCGCTGAATTGGGCGAAAGATGATTGGAGCGCTACCCTTCGTGGACGACATTTGGGAGATATGTGGGGCGCGGACGCGGCCACACGTGGAAGTCCACCATTCGCGAGTGACTATACCGTGGCCGACCTCCAGCTCGGATACAAACTCAATGAGAGCATAGATCTCTCACTGGGCGTTGAGAATATCTTTGATGAGCTCACGCCAATAAACTGGTCCAGCACAGGTCAAATCGAAGATCCTGCAGGTCGCTATGTCTACGCATCGCTGCGTTATGTCATGGGGGGACGTTGATGCCAGCCCCCTTACCAACCTCACAAGAGCGCGCTGCACCGGCGCGCTCTCCAGACGGAGCCGCCAGACTGGCGAATCCCGCCCGGTTGAAATCTGACTGGGAAGCACTGGTTCAAAGTCATGACCATCTGCATGCACCTGAAGCAGCTATCCTTCTGGATGTACCAGAAGCTGCGCTGACAGCGTCGCGGATCGGAACGGGAGCGACCCGGCTTAAGCCAGACGTGGCTGCGCTTCTTTCCCCGATTTCAGATTGGGGGCGTGTGCTATGTGCTTTTTCAAATGCCTGCGGTGTCCACATGCCTCTGGGGCGCGTCGAGGCGGCTTCAGAAGCCGGGCTCCTGCATCTGACCAGCAGTGAAATGACCGCCGTGATTGATGAAGCAGCCGTCACGGACGCCTATTTGTTCATAGATAGCGACGAAAGTCATGGGAACACGCGCAGCGTTCAGTTTTTTAACGCAGCCGGGCAGACCATCCTCAAAGTATTCATCTTTCACAAGACGCGGTTTCAACAAGCTGAGCACCATTTGATGCGGATGAAGTCAGCTAATCAAAGCCTCAGTTTCGCTTTACACCCCCCGGCAGACAGCACCTTCTGTGCGACCCAATTGTCGGAATCGGACCGACCTTCCGATGTCAAAACTCCTGTAAGCGCGAAGTCCGGAATCTCGGATCTATTAGGTGCCGCCGGCAGAATATCGCTCGAACTCATTGGCGATCATGCCCGTGTCGCTTGGCAGGGAGATATATCCGGTGCCCGCATAGATGAACATATGTTTCACCTTCACGAACCGAATATTCGGGCTCATCTCCGCTTTGCACCAGCAACAGAGACATATCTGTCAGAGGACGGCGTGTTGATGATGACGGGTGACAACCGACGTCTGCTTTGCGTAAAGAAGGGAGGCATCCAATGAGCCGCATTCTCACTACACTCGGCCTGTGTTTTGGCCTACTGGTATCTGCTTGCGCTCCAGCCAGTGTCGAAGAAACCGATGAACACGCCAAAAGTGAGCGCTACCTCATCATTGGCAGCTATCTTGCCGAGATCGTTGTTGCATTAGGGGACGCCGACAAAGTCGTCGGAGTTTCAGGCGGCACAGACCACATCGAAGAATTATCAGGCGTGCCGGTTATTCCGGGATTCAGAAACACGTCAGCAGAAGCCATGCTTGCTTTGCGTCCCACGGTAGCCTTACTCGCTGGCCGCCAGACCCGACCTGAAATCATCACTCAGCTCGAAGCGGCCGGTGTAACAGTTCACTTCTTCGCAGATGATATCGCAGACCTGAAAATCGTACCGGAAAAGATACGAGAGATTGGGGTCATTCTTGGTCGGGAGACAGAAGCCAAAGATCTTGTCAGCAAATTTGAGAACGATCTGGCCAATGCCCTCTCACTCGTCCAAAGCGCCAAAAGTAAACCTCGTGGCCTGTTCATCCTGTCCGGCGGTGGACGTCCAACATTGGTGGCGGGCGCCGATACGCATATTGCGCTTCTGATCAATCTGGCGGGAGCAGAAAATGTCACTTATGGTGTCTCAGGCTTTAAACCGATGAGTCAGGAAGCCATGCTGCAGGCTGCGCCTGACTTCATTCTGGTCAATGAAGATGGTTTGGAGCTTTCTGGTGGCGTTCTGATCGCCTTGTCCGCCCCCGGCGCTTTATTGACCCCGGCAGGTAAAAACGGAGAAATATTTGCTCTTCCGGGTGGATATCTCCAGGGCCTGGGACTCAACAGTCCGAAGGCTATTCGGGCTATTGCACGGCACGTCCACCCCGAGCTTCGGAACGAAGACTAATGTCCAGTGGCCTGATATTGGTTCGGCGAGTCCCTGGCATTGCAACGACTATGGCGGCGATCGGATTGATCGTCGTCGCAGTCTTTGCTTTGGGGATTGGTGCAGTTGGCATTCATCCACTTCATGTAATCGATGCGCTCGGTCACTTTCTCGGTATTCCGGGTGCGGGACAAAGCGTTGACGACGTTCATAGCGCAATACTTGTCTCCGTTCGCCTTCCGCGTGTTATACTTGGCATTCTGGCTGGCGCTGTTCTGGGAATGACGGGCGTCCTGATGCAGGCATTTTTCCGCAACCCCCTCGCTGATCCGGCTCTGATTGGCGTCTCGTCTGGCGGGGCACTCGGCGCAGTTGCAATGATTGTTCTGGGGGCTTCTTTCTTTTCCGGCCTGTCTGACCAAGTGTCCGTGTTCGCCCTGCCCGTTGCCGCTTTCATCGGCAGTCTGTTTGCCACAACCACCGTTTTTATTCTTGCCCGTCATGAAGGCCGAGTGAATGTTTCGACCATGTTACTCTGCGGCATCGCCGTAAACGCGATTGCCGGCGCAGGAATTGGCTTGATGAGTTTCATCGCAGATGATGCCCAGTTGCGTGATCTGACGTTTTGGAGTCTGGGCAGCCTGGGCGCTGCAAGTTGGTGGCAGGTGCAGGCCGTCACACCTGCTTTTCTGGCCATTGTGTTGAGCGCGCCTATTCTTATGGCGGCGCTGAACGCCTTGCTCCTTGGTGATAGTGAAGCACAAAACCTTGGCTATCGGGTCGAGTATATCAAACTCGTCATCCTTCTGCTCACATGTGTCGGCGCGGGTGCAGTTGTCGCCACCTGTGGTGTAATCGGCTTTATCGGACTGATTGGGCCGCATCTGGCACGCCTTATTGTTGGACCAGATCATCGCTTCGCACTCCCCTTGTCAGGCTTGCTCGGGGCCATTCTGCTGACACTGGCGGATATTATTGCGCGAACAAGTGTTGCGCCATCCGAACTTCCAATTGGCGTTCTGACTGCCCTGATTGGCGGACCGGTCTTTTTATGGTTGCTCAGACAAAAAAATACCGGAGGGGCACATGCTTAGACTTGAAAACCTCTCACTCACCCGTGGGCAGTTCTTCAGTGTAGAGGATGTTTCATTGTCTGTGGCAGAGGGTGAATTCGTTGGCATTATCGGCCCAAATGGCGCAGGTAAATCGACGCTGTTCAACCTCATAACAGGTCAGCTGTCTCCGACAGCTGGTCGCACAATCATTGCGGGCAAATGCTCTACAGAATGGAAGCGGAGACCCCTTGCCAAACGGATGGCTGTTGTCGGTCAGACACCACATCTGTCCTTTGACTTCACTGTCAAAGAACTGGTCAGCCTCGGCCGGGCGCCTCACAGAGATCGGGACAGCCGGCAGTTCGATACCGAGATCATCAGCGCTGCGATTCACATTGCAGACCTGGACCACCTTCGAGATCGTTTCGTACCGTCGCTTTCGGGTGGAGAGCGCCAGAGAGCATTTTTTGCAAAGGCTCTCGCACAAATCATGACGACACCAGAAAAACTTCCCGGAGCTGGCAAGCTGCTATTGCTGGATGAACCAACGTCCGCGCTTGATCTCGCACAACAGGCCCGCATTCTTGGCACTGCCCGGAAAATATCAGAATCTGGTGGATCCGTTCTGTGCATTCTGCACGATTTGAATCTCGCCGCGGCTTTCGCAGATCGGCTTTACGTGATGTCTGGGGGCCATGTGGTCGCCTCCGGTGCTCCCAACGACATTCTCACAGCTCCCAATGTCTCGAGCTGGTATAACTGCGAGGTAGAGGTCCAAACGTCGTCCACCAATGGCAGAAAGCTCGTCTCTCTGCGCACTTAACGTTTTGCGATGACTTACGCGTTCATGTGTTTGCCCGGGCGCTCTTCCTTGGCGCGCTTTAGATCAACTAATAAGTCAAATGATCTGCGCGACGCCATCTCTTGCTGACTTTCGCAGCCCACCGGTCCAATCTGGTGTTAGCTAAAAAACTGTCATTAAGTCCTGCTATGGCGCTGTAGATTGGCGTGTGGTGCGTTCAAACTGATTTGATGTGGATGCGCGCAATGATCCGGCAGAGCCCGTTCCGGCAGACGCTGAACATCTATTACCTGCATGTGTTCTGTTATGACTTCATATTCGGGTATGCGATCTTTCCGGCCTATTTTCAGCTACAGGGCTCATCTCCGGAACTGATAGGGGGAATTCTGGCCTTCTGGGCGGCTGGCATCATCGTCTTTGAAATTCCGACGGGATTGTTCTCTGATCTGATTGATCGCCGGTTTTTGCTGATCCTCGCACCGGCATGTAAGGCGATATGCTTTCTCATCTGGATTTTCGCAGATGGCCATGTTGGCTATTATTTTCTGGGTATGGCGTTCTGGTCGTTGGCGTCTGCGTTACGCACCGGATCGAAAGAGGCCTGGCTCTATGAGCATGTCTCGTCTCATGGGCGACCCGGTGAGTATACCACTATTCTTGGCCGCGAGCGGGGCATTCAGGATGCTGCGACTTTATTGGGAGCCGCTATCGGGGGTGTGTTTGCGGGCCTCAATCTGCAACTTGCCTTTTGGATGTCGACCATACCGCTCACTGTGTGTGCGGTTTCCGGCGGCTTTTTGAAAGATGTCCGGACTGTGCGACTGAGCACTGAGGCGACGCCGATTTCTCTGGTGCCCGGACTGCTGAAATCAGCGCTGCAGGACTATTTCTCAAAGCCTCAGGTGCGCTATGCCACGCTTTACATCATGTTGTGCGTGACCTGCCTCAGCACACTTGAGGACTTCAACCAGCTCTTTCTTCTGGCGATCAAAATGCCCGTCTGGTCCATCGGGATCACGATAGCGGCTATGGGGGCGGCCAGAGCCCTGATGTCATTTTTCTCTGGCCGGTTTGAGCGCTTGGGCTGGATTAGCTGGGTGTTCCCGGCGCTATCGGGCGGCGCACTATTAGCATCGGGCTTTTTCCCGTCTGCGTTTGCTCTGGTGGCGCTCGCTCTGGCGTATATTCTGATCGCGCCCTTGCTGGTTTTGTCGATGAGCCGGTTTCAGCACGCGATTGCCAGTACCAGCCGCGCAACAAGTACATCTCTGATGAGCATGTTGATTGAATCGCTCTCGGTTGTATTTAATGTGCTGATCGCGATATTGTTCAGTGTGCTGACAGTAATCGAGACCTATCAGGTCTGCGGGCTTTACCTTGTCGTATTTGCGCTCTGGGACTGGTTTCAGACGAGACCGAAAACAGGGTCTTCATAGCGTCGTCAAACCGACAATAAAACTTCACATAAAAAGCGTTGTCCCGCTCCGGATGGTTCAGTACTGAGAACGTGCTCGGCTTACCGGCAACTTCCTTTGTAGCAGACGATGCTCCTATGCATCCTTATCAAGTCTGCGGGGACCAGGGCTTAGAAGTGCGAGGCAAAATCCAGTCTGGATGATGCCTAACGGTCTTCTCAAGCTTAGCTCCGGCTCGGTTGATTCCAGACAAATTGTGGAACTGCCAAGTGGGAGAACAATTCATGTCACGGAAATTTGCGGGCACTGCCTTAAAGAACGCATTGCGGACCAGCGTCTTCGCGTTCTCAACGCTTTCTATTCTAACTATTGGTGCAACTGGTTTGTCTGCGACCGCACAGGTTCAGGAAACCGGACAGGTCCGGGGTCGCCTGCTCAATCAGGATACAGGAACGCCGCTTGTGGGGGCGCAGCTTGTTCTTAAAGAGAGCGGCGAAATTGTTTCGAGCGGAAATGGCGGCCATTTTGCCTTCCGCAATGTACCGGCCGGTGAATACACACTTGTCGTTCACTATCTGGGCTTCTCTGAATATAGGCAAAAAGTCACGATAGTGGCAGGCCAGACAAACGAAATCAGCCTTGCGATCCCAAGCACGCTTACACTCGATGGTGTAAAGGTTATCGGTCAGCGCTCTTCGATTGCGTCCGCCCTGAACCAGCAGCGCACATCTGAAACGCTCGCAAATGTCGTTTCTGCCGACCAGTCTGGAAGTTTCCCGGACAGCAATGCTGCTGAAGCCATGCAGCGTATTCCGGGTATTTCCATTAACCGCGAAGAGAAGGGCGGCGAAGGTCGTTATATCTCGATCCGTGGTCTGGATTCAGGTCTCAACAATTTCAAACTGAATGGCATTAACGTTGCGCAGACCGACAAGGAAACGCGCCGTGTGCCGCTGGACGTGGTGCAGGCTGGCGCGCTGTCGAAAATCGTCGTCAACAAGACGCTTTTGCCTGACATGGATGGCGACGGGATTGGCGGCTCGGTCGAGCTTGAGACCGGCTCGGCCTTTGATCTCAGCGAACGCCTGCTTCGTCTGAATGTAGAAGGCAATTTCAATGACTTTGCCGAGAAGCTCGGCGGTAAAGTCTCGGGCACGTTTGGTGATACATTCGGTAGCCGCGACCAGTTGGGGGTTCTGGTTTCGGCCACCTATAACAAGCGTCATACGCTGGGATATAATAACCTTCAGGATGAGGAGTATGTTCCATACTTCGAACAGGATGAAGGTGAGCCCATCGATATGAGTGGCGGAAACACCCTTGTCCCCTGGTGGTTCGGTCTTGGGAACTTCGACAATAAGCGGGAAAATATCGGTGCGTCTATCGCGCTGGACTATAAGGTCGACGGCGCGACCAGCCTCTATCTGAAAGGCAGCTATAACCGTCTTGAAGATATTGAGCTCAGCTCTGGCTTCTTCATCATTGCGGATGATGACGAGCTTTATCAAAATGGCGTTTTCGATCCTGAAGGCGGCACAGTCTATCAGGTGCGCAGCGAATATGAAGAGTCCATCTTCACAAACAGCACGCTCACGCTTGGGGGGTCGACGGCCTGGAACCAGTTCGTTTTTGACTATTCCGTCGGCTATGCGCGCGGTATTTTCGAAGAGCCAAATGATTATGAAGTTGCCTTTGAGTATGAGTTGTCAGGTCCGGTTCTGTACGACTATTCGAAAAAACACTTTCCGCAGCCAATCCTGAGCGATGCGGACGAAGCGGCGATCCGCGACCCCGCGAATTTCGTCCTGGGCGGAAATGATATCGATCTCGACGATTCAAAAGACGAAAAATACATCGCGCAGTTCGACGTCACCTATGAGCCAGATTCTGTCTGGCTTGAATACGTCAAAGGCGGCTTCAAGTATCAGCGCTCAGAGCGCGTCCTGTTCGAAGCGAATGTTCTGGAAGCAGAGGGTGATCTGTCTCTGGTTGGTTCCGGCTTTGAGGGCGGCTTCCTTGATACGTCAGACATTGGGTCCCCTTATGGGACCATTCTGAAGCTCAACCCGAATTATGTACGCAACTGGCGCAAAATCGGCAGCCAGCTTGTCGCTGACGGCGTTCTGGAAAACGCTTATGATGGTGATCCGCCAGATGAGGACAGCTATGACGCGACAGAAGACCTGTTCGCGGCTTATGCGATGGCCAAAGCCGTTAAAGGACCGTTCGAGTTCATCGGTGGTCTGCGGGTCGAGTATCTCGATTTTACGTCCAATGGTTATGAAGTCATCGAAACAGACGATGATGAAATCGTTCAGGCGCGGACATCCACGTCGAGCAATACGCAGATCCTGCCACGTTTTCAGGTGAACTACCGTCCGTCTGACAATCTGGTGTTCAGAGGTGCAGCGTTTACATCGCTCGCGCGTCCTGAATTCGTCTTCCTGAATGCGGCGACTGAGATCGAAATCAGCGATGACAACAGTCTGGAAGCCTTTGTTGGTAACCCGAAGCTCAAACCAGCTTATGCCTGGAACTTTGATCTGAGTGCAGAATACTATCTGAACAATATCGGCGTCATCTCGGGTGGAGTCTTTTATAAGACCATTGATGACTTCATCTTTATCGATTCCGCACCTGAAGGTGAAACCCGCATTCCGGAACTTGAAGCGCGTTATCCGGGTTATAACATTGATGTTGAAACCGTCTTTAACGGCAACAGAGCTGAAGTCTACGGCATTGAACTGGCCTATATGAACCAGTTCACGGGGCTGAAAGGCTTTATGGGTGGCTTTGGTGTCTACGCAAACCTGACCTTGCAGGAAACCTCTGCGGATACCGGTCTTGAGGGGCGAGACAGCGTGCCGTTCTTCAACGCGCCGGACTATGTCGGGACCACGGCTCTGACCTATCAGAAGTACGGAATTGAAGCCAATCTGGCCTACACATTCCGCGGTGATTCCATGGAAGAATTGGGTCCTTATCTGATCGATAAGTACCAGCAGTCTTACAAAACGCTGGATGCCCAGTTCAAATATGCGCTGACCGACCGGCTGGACGTCTATGTCAACGCAATCGATATTCTGGATGATGGTCTGGACCCGGTCGTGAACAAGACGCTCGGCAAGTCGGGCAAATATCCGGAAGACGTGACATTCAATGGCCGTACGGTGACGTTCGGCTTCACGATCGATTTCTAACCCCCCTGAGGAGCGTGAGAGTTATGCGTGTTGGAAATGATCGAGGGCTCTCACGCCCATTTCGTCAAAGAAGTGAGGCGGCCTCTTTAGGTGGCCTCATTTCGCGCCGGGCCATGATGAAGGGGTTGGGGGCGGGACTGACCGTCCTTGGTGCTGCCGGGTGCTCATTGCGGGGCCTGGAGCGCGAAGGGGCGGCCTCGGTTTCCAGCCTGACATTTACAGAAATTGACCTTAAGAAAACGCCGGGTGAAGTGCTCGCGCCGGGGTATGTATCTTCCCGGATTATCAGTTGGGGGGATGCTCTGTTTGAAGGTGTCCCGACTTTTGATCCGGACACACTGACGGCCGAGATTGCAGCCCGGCAGTTCGGCGTAAACAATGACTTTCTTGCCTTTTTGCCGCTTGGCGAAGCGGGGGATCATGGCCTGTTGTTTGCCAATCATGAGTACCCCAATCCGCACTTGATGTGGCCGGGCCTGACCGAAGACACGGCGGCGCGCGATATGACCGACCAGCAGATTGCTGTAACAATGGCGAGTGTCGGTGCGTCGGTGGTTGAGCTTAAGAAAGACAAGGCCGGCTGGAAGGCGATCAAAAGCGACACGTATAATCGCAGGATCACGGCGAACACGGAAATGCGGATATCTGGCCCTGCGGCTGGCCATGACCGTCTGAAGACCAGTGCTGATCCGACGGGCCGCCGTTCGCTTGGAACGCTATCAAACTGCAATGGCGGCGTGACGCCCTGGGGAACTGTTCTGACCTGCGAAGAAGGTGCGGGCTGGATTTTCAGCGGCGATTATTCTGGTTTGCCGGATGCGGCACTTCTCAAGCGTTATTATTATGACGAACCGGAAAATAACCGCTGGGGCTGGTCGCGGGTTGATCCCCGGTTTGATCTGAATACAGAACCCAATGAGCCCAACCGGTTTGAATGGGTGGTCGAAATTGATCCGATGGACCCGACATCGACACCGATCAAGCGCACGGCGCTTGGCCGCTTTGCTCATGAAGGGGCGAGCACAACGCTTGCGCCAGATGGGCGCGTTGTCGTCTATCTCGGTGATGACTGGGAATTTGAGTATTGCTACCGATTCGTCAGTGCGCAGGCTGTCCGTCCGGGTGGGGCAAAGGCCAATCAGGACATTCTGGACGAGGGCGTGCTATCCGTTGCACGCTTTTCTGATGATGGCCGCATGGAATGGTTGCCGCTGGTCTTCGGCATGGGGCCACTGACGCCAGAAAACGGCTTCTACTCTCAGGCAGATGTGCTGATCAATACACGCGGTGCAGCGGATCTTCTTGAGGCAACGCCAATGGATTCACCGGAAGGATTTGCACCAAACCCTGTGACGGGCACGGTGGTGATTGCGCTGACGAGTAATTCAGACCGGGAGAGCATCGATCCGGCCAATCCGAGGGTGAATAATCGGTTTGGTCATCTGGTTGAGTTGATCCCGCCCATGACGGATGTCGGGCCGGACCATGCGGCCGACAGTTTTGACTGGGAGATTCTGGCTTTGTGCGGCGATCCGGCAGAGCCGGGCCATGAGGCGCGCTTTCATCCCGAAACATCTGAGAATGGATGGTTCACAGATCCGGACAATATTGGCTTTGATCTCGATGGCAGGCTGTGGATCTGTACCGATGGTGTTCAGCCATCCGGCCATGATGCCTTATATGCTATGGATATGGCTGGCGCGGGACGAGCGCTACCCAAATTGTTTTATGCGCCGCCTGCCGGGGCAGAATGCTGCAGCCCGACATTCATTGATAACGGCAAGACGTTGTTGCTTGGCGTGCAGCATCCGGGCGAGGATTCACGCTCTCTGGACGAAGTCTCAACCCGCTGGCCTGACTTTGACGAGAACGTACCGCCCCGTCCGTCCGTCATTGCTATTACCCATTTGGGCGGAAAGCCTATCGGCAGCTAAGGGTCCGTATATTTGGGCTAGCTGCCTGAAACCTCGGCCCAGCTGAGGTTCCATTTTGCCAGATATTTCTTCAACCGGTCAGCATCGTTTGAGGATGATTTTGTCAGGCGTGAGACCGCGTAAAGGTCTCTGCCTGCAGCGCTGAGGCTGGAATGATGCGCGCAGACTTTCAGGACGTGTTCCAGCTGCGGCTGGTCGAAAGGATCGATTTGTTCCAGTCGGTCCCGGCCCAGAAGGGATTCGATATAGGAAAAGGACGGCGCATCGCTTGCCCAGGCGCGCTTTAGCCGGTCGATCTCAACCGCCACAATGTCTTCGTTGATGCGTCCGCCATCAGACAAGGTCGCCATGCGCGTGATAGAGGCGCCGAGGTCTCTGAAATTCCCAAGCCAGGCGGCTTCCGGACTTTCGGCAAAGGCCAGATACTGGCGATAGGCGGTTTGATTAAAGCTGATTTTGTCACCTGTGTTTCGGGTGAAGCGGGCAATCTCGAAATCGATATTCGGGGCAAGATCTTCGCGCCGGTCTTTCAGGCCGGGCAGTTCATAGGTCCACAAATCGAGGCGGGCGAGCAAATCCTCCCGGAAACTGCCATCGCGGACGGCTTTTCGTAAATCCCGGTTGGTGCCTGCGATCAGCTGAAACTCGCTGGTGACTTCTTTGTCGGACCCGACGGGCAGGAAGCGTTTGTCTTCAATGGCGCGCAGGATCACGGCTTGTTCATCAAGGCCGAGTTCGCCGATTTCATCGAGGAAGAGAAGGCCATTATCAGCGGCTCTCAAAAGTCCTTTGCGGTCAGCAACGGCGCCGGTGAACGCGCCGCGCTTATGGCCGAACAGCGCAGACATGGCATTGTCGCCTTTCAGAGTGGCGCAATTGACCTCAACAAAGTCACCGTCAATCTGATGGCGAGCTTTTTTAAGCTCGAAGATCCGACGCGCGAGTTGGGATTTGCCGGCACCTGTCGGGCCGAGCAACAGGACGGGAGCCTTTGAGCGGATCACGACTTTTTCGATCTGGTCGATCATGGCGTTAAAGGCCGCATTGCGGGTCACAATGCCGGATTTGAGGAAGTTTGTGCCCTCGGCGCGTTCTTCGGCAAAGCGGCGCGCGATTTCATCATATTTGGACAGGTCCAGATCTATGATCTGATACTGGCCTTTGACATCGGAGCTGCGCCCGCGCGGAGGGGAGAGCTGGATCAGCTTGCCGGGAATGTAGCGGGACTCGGTCAGAAGGAACCAGCAAATCTGGGCCACGTGTGTGCCGGTGGTCAGGTTGGCGAGATAGGTTTCTTCATTTGGTTTGAAATCATACCCGTCTGCAAAATCACGAAGTGTGCTGTAGACTTCCTGAAAGTCCCAGGGGTTTTGGAAGTCGACAATATGGCTGACGATTTCGGTTTCGGAAGACACCGCGCCAATGTCGGCAATGATGGTCTTGGCCAGACCGGCATAGCGCTGTTCATAGATCAGCTCCAGACGATCAATGATCAGATCTTCCTGTTGGCAGAGGGCGACATTCGGGCGCCAGCGCGCCCACCGCTCGGCGGATTTTCCCGCATCTATCTGCGTTCCCAGAATACTGATAGCGACTGTTTTCATGATCACTCAATATTATAAAAAAATATAAAATACAATAATTATAGATATAAAAGAATCGATATCGGAATTGTGCTCCTAACTTCTAAGAAAAAATTTTTGCAAACATTACAGAGCTCTATAAAATTAATTCCGGTGTTTCTCCAGTTTGGCACGTCTCTTGTAAATGAGTTGGCATGTCCAGTTCAAAAGGAGGGACAGTTATGGTGAATAAATCAATCTTTGCTGCATTCTCTCGCAGCCTGCCAGCAACCGACACGTATAACCGTGCAGGAGCGCCGGCATATGCGTACGAGGCGCAACATGCGCTGGTGCAGATCGCCATGACGGGAACCTTCAATGCCGGGTTTTACGGAACGGCGGAAACGCAGCTTCAGGACCTTTTGACTGCCGCAAATAAGGTTGAACCAGACTTTCTGGCACAAACCGCCATCTATGCGCGTCGTCATGGCCTGATGAAGGATACGCCAGCTGTTTTGCTTGCGGTCTTGTCGATGCGGGATACGGTTCTGTTCCATCGCGTGTTCGATCAGATCGTTGATAACGGCAAGATGCTTCGCAATTTCGTTCAGATCATGCGGTCTGGTGCGGTCGGGCGAACCTCTCTCGGTACGGCAGCAAAACGCCGGGTTCAGGACTGGTTGAACGCCGCTTCGGACTGGCAATTGCTGAATGCCGCGATTGGGAATGCCCCATCTTT
The DNA here is from genome assembly GCA_963678615.1 of uncultured Ponticaulis sp. Taxonomy (GTDB): domain Bacteria; phylum Pseudomonadota; class Alphaproteobacteria; order Caulobacterales; family Hyphomonadaceae; genus Ponticaulis. Next base: position 2,876,980 of record OY782947.1, on the reverse strand, counting down.
GGGGGATGTCATCAAAATGGTGCACCCAAAGGCGGATACGCCAGAGCGCAACGCCTTGTTTGCGTGGATCATGGGCAAGCCTTGTGATTTCGGACACCTGCCAAAGGCTGTTCAGGAATACATGATGCTGAAGGATACAGGACACGGGCATTTGCCAGTCGTCCCATTCCAGATGCTGACGGCTTTGCCACTGAATGCCAAACAATGGGCGAAAATCGCTGAGCGTGGCAGCTGGCAAATGGTGCGGATGAACCTCAATACGTTTGCGCGTCATGGGGTGTTCCGGTTCGATCGGACAACAAAGCAGATTGCGAAAAAGCTGTCTGACCGAACTGAAATCCGCAAGGCGAAAGCCATGCCATACCAGTTGTTTTCTGCGGCCTTGCATACGGGCGGGGACATTCCGGACCGCGTTCGGGAAGCCCTGAACCAAGCGATGGAAATCGCCGTGTCGAATGTGCCAGCTGTGGCGGGCCGGGTGGTGGTTTGTCCTGACGTGTCCGGGTCTATGACCTGGCCTGTGACAGGATATCGCCGCGGGGCAACGTCGAAAATGCGATGTGTTGATGTTGCGGGTCTTTTGTCTGCAGCCTTCCTTCGCACCAATGATGGTGCAACGGTTATTCCTTTCGATACGCAGGCTTATCAGACCTCGTTTCGAGCATCTGAAACCGTATTCCAAATGGCTGAAAAGCTTGCGGGATATGGGGGCGGGGGAACCGATTGCACGGTGCCATTGCGGATGCTGAACCGTCAGAAGATCGCTCCGGATCTCGTTGTTGTCATTTCAGACAACCAGTCCTGGGCGCATCTCGGAGATGGCCGGACGACGCCAATGATGACCGAATGGGAGATGCTCAAGCGGCGGAACCCAGACGCAAAACTGGTCTGTATCGATATCGCGCCATACGGCACGAGCCAGGTACAGAACCGGGCGGATATTTTGAATGTCGGCGGATTTTCAGACGCTGTGTTCGAGGTGATCGGCCGGTTTGTCAAAGGTGAAAACGGATCTGAATACTGGGTTCGTGAAGTCGAAAAGATCGAGGTTTAGGCCTCAAATCAACAAAAGCCCGGGCGGGCAATGGGGCTCGCCCGGAACAGGAGTGAAAGTTTATCCGAAGTGGAAACTGGCGAATGCCTCACGGAACTACATCGTCTGTTAAACGGCCAGGTTGCGGGTTCGAATCCCGTCGGGTCCAACAGATTAGCCTTGGGCAATATCGTTGGGGGCCCGTAGCTCAAATGGATAGAGCGGGAAGTGTTTCGTGAAATTCCGGCGCCAGTCGGGATCTTGTCGCCAGCCTCCTCTTCGGATGTTTGAAATGAGACTTTGGAGCGTAGTTCAGCGGTAGAATCTCCGGTTTTGATCCGGAGGGTCGCACGTTCGAATCGTGCCGCTCCAGCCAGAATAAACAGTGTGTAGCTCAGGTGCGTAGAGTGTCCGCCTTGGAAGCGGAAGGCCGCTGGTTCAAGTCCAGCCACACTGACCAACAAAGAAAGGACGTTTGAAAGACAAAGGGACGAATGCAGATCGGATTACATTTGGTCGAGCCGGTTCAAATCCGGCCTCGTGAAAGCGAGAGAAAATCTGATCACATCTTGTCGTCCTGACACAAGGACACGGGCGAATGCCAGTGGGACTACATCAGGGGCTCGGAGGTCGCAGGTTCAAATCCTGCCAGAACGGTATGCGTTCTGTAGCGCAGTCTGGAAGCGCGCCGGGTATTGTGTCTCACTAACCAATTGTCGCCCGAACCGCTTACGGCGAATGCCGATGGGACTACATTTGTAATGTGGATGTCGCGGGTTCGAATCCCGCCCGGTTTTGGCCGGTAGCTCAGTTGGTAGAGCACCAATGTCTCATCTATTCCTTGTCGCCGGCCCTTGTCTTTCAGTGCTTTATGGAGATCGACATGACGAATTTTGAAGTGATGAAATCTGAAACCGGATCGCCAATCAAAATGTGGACGAACGGTGTGGCCGTTGATGATAAAGCGCGCGAACAGCTGCGCAAAACGTCTGAAATGCCGTTCATTTATCGTCATCTGGCGGTGATGCCAGACGTGCATGTCGGGATCGGCTCTACCGTTGGCTCGGTCATCCCAACCCGGGATGCGATTATTCCGGCAGCTGTTGGCGTCGATATCGGATGCGGGATGATGGCGGTGCGGACCTCGCTGACGTCGAATGATCTGCCAGATTCGCTTGGGCATTTGCGGTCAGCGATTGAGAAAGCTGTGCCACATGGCCGGACAAGCGGACGCGGAGGCCGGGATAAAGGGTCCTGGGGATCGGCTCCGAAATCGGCTGAGGATGCCTGGGCAGGCATGAAGAGCGGTTTTGATGCGATTGTTGAGCGACACCCGAAAATTCGTCAGTCGAACAATCTCAATCACCTTGGGACGCTTGGAACCGGGAACCACTTCATTGAGGTCTGTCTCGATGAGGCGGATCGGGTCTGGTTTATGCTGCATTCCGGATCGCGGGGTGTTGGAAACCGGATCGGGTCTTACTTTATCGAACTGGCCAAGGCCGATATGCGGCGCTGGTTTATCAATCTGCCAGATCAGGACCTGTCCTATTTTCCGGAAGGAACAGACCATTTCAACGATTATGTTGCGGCGGTCGAATGGGCACAGAACTTTGCGGCAGCGAACCGGACCGTGATGATGGCGAACACCATTGCGGCTGCGCGGAGCGTGATTTCCACGCCGTTCGAGGCAGAGATGGAGGCGGTGAACTGTCACCATAACTATGTGACGCGCGAAACCCATTTCGGTGAAGAGATTTTCGTCACCCGAAAGGGCGCTGTGCGGGCGGCATCCGGTGTGCTCGGGATTATTCCGGGGTCCATGGGCGCGCGCTCCTACATTGTGCGCGGGCTTGGGAATGAAGAAAGCTTCTGTTCCTGCAGCCATGGTGCAGGCCGGGTGATGTCCCGGACACAGGCCAAGAAAGAAGTCTCTATGGAGACCCACCTCAAGGCTGTGTCGCATGTGGAATGTCGCCGGGATGAGGGCGTGCTCGACGAGACGCCGTCGGCCTATAAGCCAATCGATGACGTGATGGCGGCGCAAAAAGACCTTGTGGAGGTTGTGCATACGCTTCGTCAGATCGTTTGTGTAAAAGGATAAAATGGAAGGGGGTTCGCGAAAGCGGACCCTCAGTTTGGACGGATGGAAAAGACAGTAAATACTAATGATCGCATCTGTCTGCCATATAGACAGGTGCTGTCGTCTGATATTGAGTTTCGGAGTTCGGCCAGACGAAATGGGTGATAAATGATCGAAATTGATGGAGCCTTTGGGGAAGGCGGGGGACAGATCATTCGGACGTCTCTTTCGCTTTCGGCGATTACCGGTGAGCCGGTTCACATTCGTAATGTACGGGCAAACCGGGACAAGCCTGGCTTATTGCGTCAGCATTTGACGGCGCTGAATGCCGTGACCGATATTTGCGGCGGACGGGCAGATGGCGCGAAACTCGGCAGCCGTGAGATTACGCTCTATCCGGGCAGTATTCGCGCGGGGGCGTATCAGTTTGCCGTGGGTTCAGCGGGCAGTGCCAATCTGGTTTTACAAACTGTTTTACCGGTTTTGATGCATGCGGAGGCGCAAAGCGAAGTGACCCTGCAGGGGGGGACGCATAACCCGTCCTCACCGCCGTTTGATTTTCTGGCGGAGAGCTTTCTGCCAGTCATTCGAACGCTCGGGTTTAATGCGGAAGAGCGGCTCAACGCCTATGGATTCTATCCTGCGGGCGGCGGTGAGATTCAGATGACCGTGAAAGGTCGATCCGAGCTGAAAGCGGCAGACTGGGTGGAACGCGGAGACGAAACCAGCCGGACGGTTGAAGCCATGATTTCCAATCTGCCGGGTGATATTGCACGGCGCGAGCTGTCAACTGTGGCGCGGGAACTCGGTCTCGACCGAGAGCGTGATTGCCGTATTCGGACACCTGACTCGATTGGTCCGGGCAATGCCCTGATCGGACGATTGGGTTATGGTGATCGGACAACCGTTTTTGTCCAGTTTGGCGAACGCAATGTCAGCTCTGAACAGGTCGCAAAGCGGTTGGCGAAACAGATGAAATCCTTCATTGGCAGCAGCGCTGCCGTGGATCATCATCTGGCCGACCAATTGCTTTTGCCGATGGCCTTGGCCAAAGGCGGGGTGTTTTCTACCACGCGTCCGAGCCAGCACGCGCTGACAAATGCAGAGGTGATCGCGAAATTCACGGGCCGTAAAATTACCTTTCATGAGGATGCCGGCCGAACGATTTGCGAAGTTCGCTAGCGACAAATCTGTTCACCCCGATTTCTCGAACTGTTCGACGTGTGAGAATAGGGGCTGCAAAGCGGGTCTCTGCATTTATTTTTCAGAGACCTCACAGAATGATTGGTTTTTTTCGCAGAAAGGCGTATGAAGGCCGACTTTGGGCACGAGTGTCGCGATGGGTGCGGTTTGGTTGTCCGATTTTTCGAGAGAACCATTATGACCGAAGACCTGCAGATTGCAGCGCCTCTTGCTACGGCGTTGCAGAAAAAAGGCTATTCAACGCTCACCCCGGTACAGGAAGCTGTACTTGATCCCGACATTGGCGAACAGGACCTTTTGGTCTCTGCGCAGACCGGCTCCGGTAAAACGGTTGCCTTTGGTCTCGCACTCGCACACTCCTTGCTGGGAGATGAAGACCTTCTGCCTGTAGCGGATGCACCGCTGGCGCTGATCATTGCGCCGACGCGCGAACTGGCCGTTCAGGTGCGTAAAGAGCTGGAATGGCTCTATGAAGCTGCGGGTGGCCGTATTGCTTCTTGTATTGGCGGCATGGATATGCGCGATGAGCGCCGTGCCCTGAACATGAACCCGCATATTGTTGTGGGTACGCCGGGCCGTCTGGTCGATCACATTTCACGCGGATCTCTGGATATGACTGCCTTGCGCGCAGTGGTTCTCGATGAAGCCGACGAAATGCTGAATATGGGCTTCCGTGAAGAGCTGGAAGAAATTCTGAGCGCTGCGCCGGAAGAGCGCCGCACGCTGCTTTTCTCTGCTACGGTTTCCAAGCCGATTGCGCGCCTCGCTGAAAACTATCAGAAAGATGCGCTGCGTCTGAACACGATTTCTGCTCGCGAACAGCATGTCGACATTGAGTATCAATCCGTTGTCGTCGCGCCGGAAGATGTCGAAAAAGCGATCATCAACCTGCTGCTCTATCATGACGCGCCAAACGCTCTGGTCTTCTGTTCGCGCCGGGATGGGGTGAACAAGATGACTGCGCGGCTCAACAATCGCGGCTTTGCTGTTGTGGCTCTGTCGGGTGAGTTCAGCCAGAAAGAGCGGAGCAACGCCCTTCTTGCAATGCGTGATGGTCGCGCACGGGTCTGTGTGGCAACCGACGTTGCGGCGCGTGGTATCGACCTTCCCGGCCTTGATCTTGTTATTCACGCTGACATTCCAAGCAATCAGGAAACCCTGCTGCACCGTTCAGGCCGGACAGGCCGTGCAGGTCGCAAGGGTGCTTCAGTTCTGATCGTTCCAACACGGGCGCGCCGCAAGGCTGAGCGTCTTTTGAAAAACGCAGGCGTTTCTGCGAAATGGGGAACTGCACCAGGCGTTGCTGACATCCAGCAAGCTCTTGATGATCGTATTCTTGCCAATCCGGTTCTGGAAGAAGGCATGACCGAAGCTGAGCAGTCTCTGGTCAACACTCTGCTCGCACGGTTTGAGCCTTATCAGCTTGCAACCGCCTTTGTCCGTCTGGCGCGTGCCGGACAATCGATCCCTGAGGATGTGTCTGCCCCGGAAGAGCCGTCAGACTGGATGGAGCGTGGCCGTACCCGTGGTGAACGTTCAGAGCGTGGTGACCGAGGTGATCGCGGCGACCGTCGTGCAGAGCGTGGACCGCGCGGTCGTAGTTCGGACTTTGACTCTGGCGTATGGGTTTCCCTCGGCGTTGGTCGTCGTCAAAGCGCTGACCCGAAATGGCTGGTGCCAATGCTCTGCAAATCGGGCGGCTTTTCTCGCGACAATATCGGCGTGATCAAGATCAGCCCGAACGAAACGCATGTTGAGCTGCGCCCTGATGCCGCTGACCAGTTGATGGCGCGCGCAGGCGAGCGCCAGATCATTGACAAAAGCCTCTATGTTCAGCGCGTATCAGGCCCGGATGAAATGACATCTCGTCCAGAGGACGCGCCAGATCCGAAGGCTCGTAAAACTCGCGCAGAGCGCCGCTCGGCAGTAGACGATTTCGACACCGCGCCGCGCCGTCCGAAAAAGCCGCGTGGCCCGAATGGCGAGAAAAAGCGCAGCCCAAAGAAAAAGCCGCGTTTCAGCTAGTCAGGGCGCAGGCGCACTTAACAGGGCGGCCGCTGTCTTGATGATGTCGCGCAATGTGGCATCCGACGACCAGGTAGGGTGATCTTTCAGATCATCCTCCATGCGGATTTCGCGCTGGGCTAGAACGTTCGAAACATAATTCGCCAGAAAGACAAATCGTCTGCTTTGTTCGGCTGTTGTCAGATGTGGCAGCAGGCCGCGCAGATGCGTCAGGCATCGCTGGTAGGCACGATTCCAGCGACCTTCCAGTGTCTCATCGATAAATTCTGAATGGTTGATCGATAACTGGAACAGGAAACTGTTGAAATATCGGCCATAAACGAGATCGGTATCGCCGAATTCAACGCTCGGCCTAAGAATACATTCAACCGCGCTCTCCACTGTATGTGGTCCGCCTCCGGCCTCGAGTTCTTCAAGAAAGGTCAGGCGGCGCGCTTCAATTCGCTCTGCGCCCTCGATGAGGATTTCCGCGATCAGATTGTCCTTTGTCCCGAAATAATAGGCGACAACGCCGAGATTTTTCTGATCGGCTGCCCGTGCAATCTCCCGCACGGTGACATTCTGAATGCCACGCAGCGCAAACATTTGCCGCGCAACCTGTTTGATTTGCAGTTTCGGATTGGACTTCAGGTCCACAGCGCTGGTTTTTGCATTGACACTCATGACAGGATGGATACACCTAAGTCAATTGACTTAAAATGCCGTGATGAAAAAAAGTCAGCTTTAGACATGACTTCGCGGTTTTGAGGCGGGCAATCGACGTTAAAAACAGACAGCAAACGTCGATGCAGGGAGGATAAAATGGCGAAAGCCCTTAAACAGCACAAACCTGTTGGCGAGGACTATCTCGCCACGGCGAAACAATCGAGCGCCGTTCACAGATATCCGTTTCCGACTCATATGGTCTGGAAGGCGCTTCTGGATGGCCCTGCCTGGACGGAATGGCTGCCGCTGACAAAGGTGACATGGACAAGCCCGGAGCCGTTTAAAGTCGGAACGACACGTACCGTAGAAGCGGGCGGCGCTGTAATTGATGAGACATTCTTTGCCTGGGAAGAGTATCGCCGCATGGCCTTTCGCTTTGAGAAATCGACTTTGCCGATTTCTGCTGCCGTCGAAGACTATGTGATCAAACCAACCGATTCCGGCTGTGAGCTTCACTGGTCTGGAAAGGCGAGTGCGATTTTCCCGCTTGGCATGCTTGTCACCGCCCAGCTGACCAAAGGCCTGAAAGAGGGGCTTCCAAAGCTTGAAGCCTTAATCGCGGCGAACCCGGACAGGTTCAAATAACATGTCTTCGAACGGGTTTCGGATTGTCGCGCTGAATGGTGTATTGATGATTCTGGCCGGAATGGTGTTTGCGGGGTTCCCACTGGCTTTTCTGGTCATGCGTGATGTGTATCAACAACCGCCGCCGATTGACGTTGGCGGTGATTATCGCGGCTGGGTGATGGCGCATCTGGAGGGTCTGTTGAACGGTCTTCTGGTGATAGCGCTTGGCGCGGTGACGCTCATCCGGCGGCCCATGAAGCCGGGTCGTCAGGGCTGGCTTGTGCCGGTGCTCCTGATTGCGGGCTGGGGCAATGTGATCGCCGCGATTCTTGCCCCGGCGCTGAGCGTGCGCGGCATGGCCGTTAATGGTCAGCTCGCGAATAATGTCGTGTGGGGAATTTTCACGATTGCCCTGATCGCCAGTTTTGCCGCGTTTTACGGCGTGATTTCCCACCTGATTCCAAAACTTTCAAATACAGCGGACGGAGAGGGTCATGGACTATGATCTCATCATTGTAGGCGGCGGTATTGGCGGATCTGCGCTCGCGGCCACAATGTCGAAAGCTGGCTGGTCTGTGCTCGTTCTCGAAAAGCAGGAGAGTTATGAAGACCGGGTGCGCGGAGAATGGATTGCGCCCTGGGGCGTTGTCGAAACACAGCGTCTTGGCATTTACGAAACGCTGATGGCAGCTGGTGGCCATCACATCACCTCTCACGTGACCTATGATGAAAGCCTTGCGCCAGAGCTCTGCGAAGACGCAGCCATGCCGCTCAATCTGATCCCGGATGTGCCCGGACCTTTGTGTATCGGACACCCGCACCACTGTGAGACGTTGTTTAATCTGGCAAAACATAATGGCGCGACGTGTTTGCGGCCCGTCGTCGTGCAAAGTGTGACACTGGGTGACGCACCAAGCGTCACCTATCTGCATGAGGGTGTGACCATCACGGCCAGCGCGCGTCTCGTTGTCGGTGCAGAAGGACGACAGTCTATCGTTCGTAAAGAGGCGGGTATTGAACTGCATCAGGACAAGCCGCATCACTGGTTTGCCGGGCTGCTCGTTGAGGGCGTGGAAGGCATTGATGATACGCGCCAAACCATTGGCACCGAGGGTGAGTTTGGCTTTCTGGCCTTTCCGCAAGGCGGCGATAAGGTTCGCGTTTATGGCGGCTATGCGCTTGAAGAGCGCGGCAAGTTTAATGGCGAAGATGGCGCAAAGCGCTTTCTGGAAAGCTTCAGGTTCCGGTCTGTGCCGGGAAATGAAGCCATCGCCAAAGGAAAGCCGGCTGGGCCGCTGTTTTCTTATTTCAACAATGACAGCTGGACGGATGAGCCGTTCGCAGATGGCTGCGTTCTGGTGGGGGACGCCGCGGGGTGGAATGATCCGATCAATGGTCTGGGCCTTTCGATTACATATCGGGATGTTCGGATTGTGTCGGATATTCTGAAGGAATCAGGCCGTGACGGTCGGCCTGATTTCTCCCCCTTTGCAACGGAACGGGCAGAGCGTATGCGTCGGCTGCGCTTTGCCGGTCAGGTGCAGGCGGCACTGGATATGGAATTCGGGGAAGAGGCGCGTCAGCGCCGTGAATCCTATCACCACAGACGTGTTGCAGACCCGACCGTTGGCATTCATGGCGTGGCGATCCTTGCCGGGCCGGAAGCTGTGCCGGAAGAGTTCTTCACCGAAGACCATCGCAAGTTCGTGCTGGAGGGGCAGTGATGGACATCGAGACTTTTAATGCGGACTGGCTGAAAGCGTGGAGCGATAAAAACGTAGACGGTCTGGTGTCGTTTTATACGGGCGATGCGACCTATATGGACCCGCAAACGACTGCGGGTATTCATGGCCATGATGCGCTGCGCACCTATCTGACGACGCTGTTCGGCTCGACTCCGCCAACGATCTACACGCCGGAAGAGGTCTGGGCGGTTGAGAACGGCTTTTGCGGTCGCTGGTATGCCGACATAGGCAATGGCGCGGCCCGACTTCGCGGTTTTGATCTGGTTCTGCTACGCGACGGTCTGATCGCGCATAATGAGGTTTACGTACATCAATTGTGATGTATCTCCTCTGAAACCGGGCCGCTAAACCCGGTCCGGTTTCTTTTTTGCATCTCGCTTCACTGATTTGTCAGGCTGAAAGGTTCTGAACCCCACTTGCGTGCGAGGCAGGGCTCCCCACCTGAAAGGCAAACTCCTGCGAATGAGGCGAAGCAATTCATGATCAAAAGCATTAATCCGGCCACAGAAGAGACACTGACTTCTTTTGAGGAAATGACGGGGGCTCAGATCAAAGAAGCGCTGGATCGGGCAGCGAGCCTGGCGCGGGATTTCGGTCAGCGCGCAAATCTTTCAAATCGCCTGACTGCATTGTCAAAGCTTGCCGGTGTTTTGCGGGCCCGCGCTGATGAGATCGCCTCAGTGATCACCGCTGAAATGGGTAAACCCATCACTCAGGCAAAGGCTGAAGTCGAGAAGTCCGCAAGTTGCTGCGACTATTATGTCGAACATGCCGAAGGGTTTCTGCAGGACGAGATTATCGCGACGAGCTATAAATCGTCTTATGTGCGCTGGCTGCCAATCGGACCGGTTCTGGCCGTCATGCCGTGGAATTTTCCGCTATGGCAGGTCATTCGTTTTGCCGCCCCGGCGCTGGCGGCGGGGAATATCTGTTTGCTGAAGCATGCCTCTAATGTGCCGCAAATGGCACTGCTGATCGAGGAATTATGCCTTGAGGCAGGCTTTCCGAAGGGCGCATTTCAGACGCTTCTGATTGGCTCTTCCAAAGTGGAAGCGGTCATTCGTGACAAGCGGGTTCGGGCTGTTACTCTGACGGGGAGTGAGCCGGCAGGTCGCGCGGTTGCCGAACGTGCCGGTGCAGAGCTTAAGAAAAGCGTGCTGGAGCTTGGCGGGTCAGATCCGTTCATCGTAATGCCGAGCGCAGATATTGAACGCGCAGTTGAGACCGCCGTTACGGCGCGCACGCAGAACTCTGGTCAGTCGTGTATTTCCGCCAAGCGTTTCATCGTCCACGCGGATATTTTCGACGCATTTCTGGAAAAACTGATCGAGCGGTTCTCATCCCTGAAGACGGGCGACCCGACAGCGGAAGACACCAGGATCGGTCCATTGGCGACAGCTGATATTCGCGATGAGCTGAAAGATCAGGTCGACAAAAGTGTCAGCGCGGGCGCGAAGATTGCCTATCAGGCACAGCTGAGTTTTGAGAACGGATACTGGTATCCGCCAACCATCCTGACGGACATTCCTGCGGATGCACCTGCTGCGGACGAAGAATTATTTGGCCCGGTGGCGAGCGTTTATTCTGTCTCGTCGATTGAGGATGCCATCACGCTGGCGAATGCGACCCGGTTCGGGCTTGGCTCTGCGGCCTGGACGACAGACAAGGACGAACAGGCGCGCTTTGTCGACGAGCTTGATGCAGGTTTCACGGCAATAAACGGGATGACCTCGTCTGACCCGAAACTGCCATTCGGCGGTGTGAAGGATTCAGGGTTTGGACGGGAACTCTCCGAATTAGGGTTCAGAGAGTTCCTGAATGCCAAAACCGTGACGGTGTCGAATTAGGCGTCTGCGAGGAGCTTTTCGCTCATTTCCCAGAGCCGGGCAGCGCTGTCTTCATTAACGGCGTGCGGCTGGACATGAGCATAGCGCGGTGAGGAGTCGTCACCGAGTTGAGCAACCTCGCAATCCTCGCAGTAGACGCCGCTAAAGCTTTCCAGCTTCGGGCTGGTCGCGGCCCAGGTTGCGGTTGCCCCGCCTTGTTCAGGCGTCTTGAACAGGGCTTTGACTTGAGGTGGCATTTCGCCGGTCTCGTCGAGCCAGCCAAGCGCAATCATTTCTTCCGTTTCAAGGTGGCGCTGAAGTGGTGTCATAATGCCGCCCGGATGGACAGCATAGCCGCGAATACCCTCATCAGACCATTTCTGGTCCAGCCCAAGTGCAAACAGGCAATTGGCGGTTTTGGCTTGTCCATAAGCCTGCCATTTGTCGTAGGCACCTGCTGTGAACTGAGGGTCATCCCAGCGAATGTCGCTGATCTTGTGCGCCGTGGATGAAAGCGCAACGACACGGGCCTTGTCGGCTTTGACAAGTGACGGTTTCAGCCCTGTGGCCAATGCGAAATGGCCCATATGGTTCACGCCGAACTGCATTTCCCAGCCCGGGCCAACACGGCCTTCCGGGCAGGCCATGATGCCGGCATTGTTGATGAGAATATCAAGCGGGGCGTTTTGAGCGTTATAGCTCTCAACAAAGCTTTTAACGCTCGACAGGTCTGCCAGATCCATTGAGGCGATCTCGATTTCGCCTTTGATACTGGCCAGCTCTTTGGCGGCAGCATCAGGGCGCCGGGCTGGAACAGTGACGCGTGCGCCAGCGCCTGCCAATGCGCGCACGGTTTCCAGGCCAATGCCTGAGTACCCACCTGTTACAATGATGTTTTTACCGGACAGATCGATACCGGAGACGACGTCTTGGGCCGTTGACCCATGCCCGAATCCGGACCCGATCGGCTTCTGCTTGTCTGCTGACATTATGTTCTTCCTCCCGTTCTTTTCTTTGAACAGTGCGGGAAAAATCCCGAACCGTCCAGAAAATCATCAGGAAGAGGCGACGATGCCGCCATCGCTCGCAATCGTCTGGCCGACAATATAGGAGCCAGCTTTTGAGCTCAGAAAGACGGCCAGGCCGCCAATATCGGCTGGCATGCCAACCCGGCCAGATGGGTTGCTCTTACCGATCAGATCCCAATCCACACCTTCTGTGTCGCCGCCAAATCCAACGCCAGTCGACAGCATATAAGTCGGGTAAGGGCCCGGGGCGATCGCGTTGACAGTGATATGCTCTTTGACCAGCTGGGCAGAGAGCACTTTGGTCATGTGGTGAACGGCTGCTTTGGACGCAGAATAGGACGGGGTCAGCATGGCTGGTGTCCGGATGCCGTCAATTGAGCCGATATTTACAACGCGGGCCGGAGCGTCCTGCGTACCAGCTTTACGCAGGAGCGGCAGCAGTTTCTGAGTCGTGAAGAAAACGCCTTTCACGTTGACGTCCATGACCTTGTCCCAGCCCGCTTCCGGGAATTCATCAATCGGCGCGCCCCAGGCTGCGCCAGCATTGTTGATGAGAACATCGAGCTTGTCTGTGCGCTTTGCGACTTCTTCGGCCAGATGCAGCACGCCATTCATGTCGGACAGGTCGGCAGGTATCGCCTCAGCATTGCCATTGCCATAGGCTTTCAGGCGCTCAACCGCTTCATCGCAAGCTGACGCTTTGCGCGACGAGATGAAAACCTTCTCGGCGCCATTGTGCAGGAAACAGGCTGAAATCATTTCGCCGATACCGCGGGACCCGCCGGTCACGACGACTGTTTTTCCTTCAACGGAAAACAGGTTTGAAAAATCCATTTGCATAACGCTTCGCTCCCTTGCGTTGATCTTCAAACACCACTGAGTGGTGATAGTGAACTAACACAAAGCATAAACCATGACGGTTCGTCCATGGTTTTCGCGTCAGGTTGTGGCTTTAGTTTTCGAGTTTGGCGGGCAGCTTGACCAGATGTCCGAACATGTCGACGCAGGTGTCGATGACCGCGAGGGAATCCTTCATCAGGTCTTCTTCACTGCTATGGTCGTTTTGTTCATACACACGCAAGGCATGGTTGTTTCCGCCCAACAGGGCGCATGCCACCAGTCGCGGTACAGACATGCCGTCATCTGACATGCCGAAATCCTTCGCCAGATGCTGGGTCAGAATGTCTTCATACCGATAGCGAATTTCCTGGGTTGCGCCGATAATGGTCGGTGAAGAGTGCCGCATCTTCAGGTGAGACCGGTAAAGGCCTTCCTCTTCGGTGAGTTCCGTAACGCAGGTTTCAATGAAGTCACGCCAGAACGCAAAAATGGTGGTCGACTCGTCTCGTGTGCGAACGGTCGATTCAAAGATACGGAACCAGTGTTCATCGCCCGCTTTGGCGAGATCCTGTTTTGTGCCGAAGTGACGGTAAAGCGTCTGGACGTGAAGGCCTGACAGCTCCGCAATCTCTTCGAGTGTCGTATTGTCATAGCCTTTGCTCAGGAATAATTGCCGGGCAGCACGTACCAGCTTTTCCCGCGTCGCCATTTTTCTTTTCGTCCGCAGGGGGAACTTCGTCATTACGCCACTCCGTTATCCCGCCAGTGCCTTGCGGTCGCAATCCGCACTGAGAGAGTTTTGTGTTTCAAAATCATGACCTTATGCCCTGACGACAATCGAGGCTGGTCTGATCGTCACTTCCATGTATCCTACTAGCATAAAGCTAAGAGCCAAATAATGGCCAGCTTCGGGAGGAAAATATGTCTGAAGGTGTTTCAGATACAACACCGGGTTTACAATCCGGTGGCGCTTATGACCGGAAAATCGGCATATTGACAAGACTTGCATATGGTTTTGGCTCCGTCGCCTATGGCGTTAAGGATAATGGTTTCAATTATTTTCTGCTGTTATTCTACAGTCAGGTGATCGGAATTGACCATCATCTGGTTGGAATCGCGGTACTTATTGCCCTCATGGTCGATGCTGTCAGCGACCCGTTGGTGGGGTATTGGTCAGACAATTTCAGGTCCAGATGGGGGCGTCGACACCCTTTTCTTTACCTTTCCGCTATTCCGGCCTCACTCAGTTATTTCCTGCTCTGGACGCCGCCGCAAGGCTGGTCGGAAGTTCAGCTATTCTGGTATCTGCTGGTCCTGGCTATTCTTATTCGGACCTTTATCACTCTGTATGAAACGCCAAGTGCCGCGCTTGGGTTTGAGCTGACCAGCAATTACGAAGAGCGCAGCACATTAATCAGCTTCCGGTATTTTTTCGGCTGGGTTGGCGGCAACACAATCACGGTTCTGATGTTCGCTGTTGTCTTCACCATGATGGCGACAGCCGAGATCAGCGACGGGCGATTTAACCGCGACTCGTATTATATTTACGGGCTGATCTCTGCAATTTTGATGTTTGTCTCGATTGTGGTGTCAGCCATTGGAACGCATGGCCATATTCCGCATCTCAGCCAGCCTGTGAAACAGGCTAAACGGCCGTTTCTGGATATTCTCCGCGAAGTCCGGCTGATGCTCTGGGAGCGTAATTTTCTGGCGCTGTTCATTGCCGCGCTCTTTGGGGCAGTAGCGACAGGCCTCACCACGGCCTTATCGTTTATTTTCTACACTTATTTCTGGTCGTTTTCTTCTGAACAGATTGGTCTGTTGACCTTTGGGGTCTTCGGCTCTGCGATCCTGGGCTCAGTACTGGCACCAATCGCGACGAAAGTGTTCGGCAAGAAGCCTGCGGCCATGGTGATTGGCCTCATCGCCTTTCTTGGCTCGCCAATGCCGATTGTTCTCAGGCTGATGGGGATATTGCCGGATGATGGCTCACCTTTTGTGTTCTGGTTTGTCTTTGTCACTACCCTGATCGACGTCGGTTTGATCATCTGTTTCCAGATTTTGACGACTTCAATGATGGCTGATCTGGTCGAACAGAGCGAGCTGAAGACCAATAAGCGGGCCGAAGGCGTGTTTGCGTCGTCCAAAACGTTTATCCGCAAGCTGGTGCAAGGCTTTGGCATGGTGACGGCGACCACGGTTTTGACGCTTGCGCAATTCCCGAAAGGGGCAAAACCGTCTGACGTTGAACCCGAAACGCTGTTCCGGCTTGGCCTCTATTACGTGCCGGTTTTGCTGGCGATCTGGCTGACCATGATGCTGGTGCTCAGCTTTTATAAGCTGAACCGAGAGGACCATCAGCGAAATCTGGATGAGCTGGCTCGGCGTAAGGCGGCTGCTTCGCTCGCGGAATAACTAGTCCCGGTGGAAGGAGAGACCCGCGCGCTCGCTTTTCTGACGATACATCAGTTCGTCGGCGCGGTTGATGAAAGCATCTGCTGATTCACCGCGCTGCCAGGCTGCCACACCGCAGGATAAGCCAAAGCCGATTTCAGAGCGATCATGTCCAAAGCGGAGCTTTGCAACATCTTCTCGGAACATTTCAGCCTTGTGGAGGCCGTCAATTCCATCAGCTCCGATCAGGAGAACGGCAAATTCATCGCCGCCCAGACGGCCGACAAGGTCAGATTCGCGTGTATGTGCGCTGAGAATCTCGCCGAATTTCTTTAGCGCAATATCGCCGGTCGCATGGCCAAACCGGTCATTGATTTCCTTGAACCGGTCGAGATCCATATAGATCAGGCAGGCGGTTGTGTTGTAGCGATGGCAGAAAGACAGCTGACGCGACAGTTCGCGCATAAAGGCGCGTCGATTGTAAACAGGAATCAGCGGGTCGTGGTCTGCGTCGCTGCGCAATGCTTCCAGCTCTTTGTCTTGCTTGCGCAAAGCTTCCAGAAGATTTTGGCGATCAGAGATGAGCGAGGCAAGCGCGCGCAATTGCGGCGAAGTCAGCTCATGATAATCCCAGCCAGCCGTATCGAGAAGTTCATCAAGCTGGCGACGCAGCGGGGTGCGAAGGACTTCGCCGGATGGTGTGTCTGATGTGATGGCGTCGCAGGACACTTGTGAATTTTCTCCGGTCAATTCAGACATGGACGCTATCCTTTTGGTAACCCTCAGAATGATTGTCACTCTTTTGCGCCGGGTCAACAGGTCGTCCGATTTGGACAAGGCTACCTACTTTTGTTTGGGGCGTCAGGTCAAACTCATTCAACAGGGTGGGGATTCTGGGCACAACTCGTCAAAGGCTGTGGGAAAGCTGATTTTCGGGCAGAAAACCGCCCGATTTCCATCGAATGTTTCCATTTTTGCGATTTCTGCCTATAAGGTGGCGCTTTGCGGGAAGAGGCCAAGATGAAGAAAACGCCGCGCGTGGGCATTATCATGGGCAGTCAGTCAGACTGGCCCGTCCTGAAACACGCACAAGACACGCTGAATGAACTCGAAATCGTGCACGAAGCGAAGATCGTGTCAGCGCACCGTACGCCACATCGCATGTTCACTTATGCCAAGGACGCTGAAGAGCGCGGCATTCAGGTGATTATCGCGGGCGCAGGCGGCGCGGCGCACCTGCCGGGCATGGTTGCGGCGATCACGCATTTGCCTGTTTTTGGCGTGCCTATGGAAAGCGCGGCGCTGAAAGGCATGGATAGCCTGCTCTCAATCGTTCAAATGCCAAAGGGTGTTCCGGTTGGAACACTGGCGATTGGAAAGTCCGGCGCGATCAATTCGGCGCTTCTGGCGGCCGCAGTTTTGGCGTTGAAGGACGATTCCCTGCGCGCCCGTCTGAAAGCATTCCGCGAGGCTCAAACAGCATCCGTTACGGAATTTCCGGTCGACGAATGAGCATGCTTCCTGTCGGATCCACGATTGGTATTCTTGGCGATGGTCAGCTCGGACGGATGCTGGCGAGCGCGGCTGCGCGTCTGGGGTTTGATGTGGTTGTGTTCGGTCCGAATGAGGACAGCCCCGCGTCGCGCGTGGCAAAACACACCATTGTCGCAGATTACACTGACAAGGACGCGCTGGCCGAATTTCACGTTCGGACGAATGTCATCACGCTGGAATTTGAAAATGTTCCGGTTGAGAGCATTCAGATTCTGGAAGACATGGGCGCAACCGTGCGCCCCGGCAAAACGTCTCTCGAAATTTGTCAGGACCGGCATCTGGAAAAACAGTTCGCTCGCGGTAACGACATTCCGACGGCGCCCTATTGGGTCATTAACAGCGTTGAAGATCTGGCAGCTGCTCTGAAGGAACTGGACGGCAAGGGCATTCTGAAAACCCGCCGTGACGGCTATGATGGCCATGGTCAGGCGCGTGTCAGCAAGGATGACAATCCGGCAACGGCCTATGCCCGGATCGGCAATCAACCGGCTGTTCTGGAAGCGTTTGTTCCCTTTATTGGGGAAACCTCCGGCATTGTCGCGCGGCAGGCAGACGGAACCTATACGACGTTTGAACCTGCGCGAAACGTCCATAAAGACGGCATTTTGTATTCTTCAACAGTGCCATCCGGGTTTGATGACGAAACCATTGCTGACACGATTGAATATACGATCCGACTGGCCAAAGCGCTGGATCATGTCGGTGTGATGGCGGCTGAATTCTTTGTGCTGGAAAATGGCGACATCGTTCTCAACGAAATGGCGCCGCGCGTACACAATTCAGGTCACTGGACGCCGGAAGCCTGTCAGGTCGGGCAGTTTGAACAGCATATCCGCGCGATTACAGGCTGGCCGCTCATCCGGCCTCGCCGCACGGTCGATGTCGAAATGATCAATTTGTTGGGTGATGATGTTTTTGACGCCTTTGGCTCAGACGATCTGGTGACCATTTATGGCAAACGCGAAGCACGCGCTGGCCGAAAAATGGGGCACGTGGTTCGGCGTCTGAATCTTGGCTAAGGCTTAGACCCCTACATCCTGAAACATCGGGCCCCAGCCTTTTTCGCGGAACCATTTGGTGATGATGTATTTCTCACCGCGCCGTGGTTTCATACCGTGATGCAGCGTCCACGGATTGCATTTGCCATCTTCGGTCAGGTTGTTCCAGATGACGGCCAGCCCTTGTTTAGGGCGAAACAGCTTGTCCAGGCGGGCAAACCGCGTTGCGCCGCCTTCTGGTGTAGAGTTCAGATAAATCATGAACGTCCATGTGCGCTGGCCGAGTTCGCCCGTATTTGGCAGATATTCAGCGGTGTTTGGCTCGAAATAGTCAGTGTGAGATTTAAACTCCTGACCGACTTCATATTTCTGGCCCTGCGTGGTTTCCGCATAGCTCCAGTGGATGCCGAGCCCTTCGGCGATTTTCTTTTCAAGCTCCGGCACAAACGGATCGACAATATCGCCGAGATCACATGTGGATGATGTGCGGACATATTTATCGCCGCGATCATCGGTAACGGTAGACGGGCGCAACTGGCTTTCCATCAGGCTGATGGTCTTTTCACACTCTTCCGGAGACAGAAAATTGTCCCAGGTGTAGACTTGCGCCTTCTTCGTCAGCAGTTTTTTGACGCCCGGCGTTTGGCCGACACGGCGTGTAATGGCGCAATTGGCAATGGCGGCGTGATCCACTACGTCAGTGGTCTTGCCGAATGCCTCACCGAGCGCGGCCTGAGCCTCGGTTTCTGACAATCCTTTGGCACGCATTTCCCTGGCAAGCGCATCGGGACGAATGCCGCGATGCAGATTGGTCGTGCACCAGTTTCGCCATTGATCGAGCTGTTCATCGGTAAGCGCCAAGAGTCATTCTCCCGCAGTCTGAAGCGTGATGGCACCACACTTATCAGGAATTCTGGCGCGGAAAACCGTCTGTTTGACGCACGGGGCGATGAATGGTGCCAGAGATCAAAATTAACATTCGTCAGGCGGCAAATGCCCAAACTGTCTGGACAAAGACGAAAAGGATTGAAAGAACAGCCGCCGAAGCAAGAGGTAAATAAATTCGATGACTGGCAAGACACTGTACGACAAAATCTGGGACGCCCATCTGGTCGATCAGACCCCGGATGGCGACGCACTGCTATTCATCGACTTGCACCTTATCCATGAAGTGACAACGCCGCAGGCGTTTGCGGGTCTTCATGCGAATAACCGCCCGGTTCGGCGTACAGACCTCACTCTGGCGGTGGCTGACCATAATACACCGACTGAGGGGCAGTCGCTTGGCATTGACGGGGTGAAAGACCCTGAGGCGAAAAACCAGCTTGAAACGCTCGCCCGTAATGTGGAGCGCCACGGCATTCAATTCTTCCCAATGGGCGACATCAATAACGGCATTGTCCACGTCGTTGGCCCGGAACAGGGGCGTACACAGCCCGGCATGACCATTGTGTGCGGCGACAGCCACACGTCTACGCATGGTGCATTCGGCTCACTTGCGCACGGCATTGGAACGTCCGAAGTTGAGCATGTTCTGGCGACACAAACGCTGCGCGCGCGCAAAATGAAGAACATGGCGGTCAAGGTTTCCGGTCGCCTGCAAGACGGCGTTACGGCCAAGGATCTGGCGCTGCACCTCATCTCGATCATCGGTACAGCCGGCGGCACAGGCTGCGTGATCGAATATATGGGCGAGGCCATTGAAGCGCTGGATATGGAAGCGCGTATGACGCTCTGTAACCTGTCGATCGAAGGCGGCGCGCGCGCGGGCATGGTCGCGCCTGACGAGACGACTTTTGCCTATATGAAGGGCCGCCCATCCGTTCCGAAAGGTGGCGCATGGGAAGTTGCGGTCAGCTATTGGAAAACGCTTTTCTCTGATGCGGATGCGCAGTGGGATCACGTCATTGAAATCAAGGGCGATGAAGTACCACCAACCGTGACATGGGGCACCAGCCCGGAACAGGCATTGCCGTTGTCAGCCTCTGTTCCGTCGCCTGATGACTTTTCAGATCCGGTTAAGAAAGCAGCCGCTGAGCGCGCGATCCAGTATATGGGGCTGACCGCTGGTGAGCCTCTGGCAGGGCTGAAAGTCGACCGCGTTTTCATCGGCTCCTGTACCAATTCTCGCATTGAAGACATGCGTGCTGCGGCAGCAGAAATCGAAGGCCGCCACGTCGCCAAAGGCGTTCGGGCCATGGTCGTTCCGGGCTCTGGCCTTGTGCGCGCACAGGCTGAAGCGGAAGGTCTTGATCAGGTTTTCCTCGATGCCGGGTTTGAATGGCGCGAGCCGGGTTGTTCCATGTGTCTGGGTATGAACCCGGACACGCTGGCGCCGGGTGAGCGGTGTGCGTCGACCTCGAACCGCAACTTTGAAGGCCGTCAGGGCCGCGCAGGACGCACGCATCTTGTGTCGCCTCGCATCGCAGCACGGGCGGCTCTCAGCGGAACGCTTGGTGGAGAATAGACCAGCCCGACAAATTTCGAGCTGAGTTGATTTTTCCATTTGCGCACGGCGCAAACGGGTCCATCCTGTGTCTGCAAACCGGGAGAATCCTCATGTCGGAATCCAAAGACTGGTCCCCTTCCTATACAGCCTGGAAGCTGATGGAAGTTATTTTAGAATCCCGCTCGATTAAGCTGTCCGATCTTGGAAAAGAGCAGTTGCTGGATCTGTTTTCTGACTGTGTGAACTCGGTTCAGGGTGAATACATCGCCGATATTGTTGATATTGATGACGATGACTTCGATGAAGACGATCTCGATATTGACCTCGACGACGACGATGACGAGGACGACGACTAGCGTCTTTCGGGCTGTATTTGCTCTCGTTTACTACACGCATTTGTGTTGGCGCGTGCGAGCAGTTTACCGGTTTGCATCTACAAAATTGATTTGACATGCCATTATAGAAGATCAGCGAAGTAGAAATGACCCGGAGCCCGGAATGTCGGCCACGAAAACACTCCTTTTGATTGATGATGATGGCGATCTCAGAGAGACGCTGAAAGATCAGTTTGAACTTTATGATGCCTTCTCAATCATTGAGGCGTCGAATGCCACGGAAGGCATTGCGCAGGCCAAGTCTGGCCGAGTTGATCTGATCCTTCTGGATGTCGACATGCCGGATATGGATGGCCGCGATGCCTGTAAGCTCATGCGTCGCGATGGTGTGCGCGCACCAGTCATCATGCTGACAGGCCAGTCCACAGATGCCGACACGATCCTTGGTCTGGATTCGGGCGCGAATGACTATGTCACTAAGCCATTTAAATTCTCTGTCTTGCTGGCGCGCGTTCGCGCCCATTTGCGCAGCTTTGAGCAGAGCGAAGATGCAATCTTCCAGGTTGGGCCATATGAGTTTCGTCCGAGCATGAAGCTGCTCACCGATGCGGAAGGCAGGAAAATCCGTCTGACGGAAAAAGAAACCAATATTCTGAAATATCTCTATCGTTCGAACGGCAAGCCAGTCACGCGCGAAGAGCTGTTGTCAGAGGTTTGGGGCTATAATTCCACCGTTACCACGCACACGCTGGAAACCCATGTTTACCGCCTGCGTCAGAAGATTGAGCCAGATCCGGCAAACTCTCGCCTTCTTCTGACGGAAACTGGGGGATATCGTCTCCAGGTCTGATGTCAGGACAGAATATGGCCTTCGATCGCCTTGCCGTTAGTTACATTTTGATTGGCCTCAATACGTTGGTGTCGCTGTTTGCGTTTGCGCGTCCTGATATTTTCAACGCCTTTGCGCTGCAGGTTGGTCCAACGGTCAATGGTGAGTATTATCGAATTCTGACGGCTGGTTTCCTGCATGGGGACATTGGCCATTTATTCTTCAATATGTTCACCTTGTTTTTCTTTGGGCCCGTTCTGGAAAACAAACGCGCGCTGGGGAAACAGGGATTTCTGATCGTCTATTTTGGATCCTTGATCGTCGGCAATCTTGCTGCGGTTGGCTTTCATCTGGACAATCCGTATTACACTGCGGTTGGCGCGTCCGGGGCCATTTCGGGTGTAATGCTGGGCGTAAGCCTGTTTGTTCCCTTCATGATCATTCTGATCTTTGGCATTATTCCGATGCCTGCAATTCTGTACGCGGTCTTGTTTGTTGGGATTTCCGCATTCGCGATGGGAACCAATATTGGCGGTATTGCTCATGAGGCTCATCTTGGCGGTGCGCTGGCCGGGCTTGTGATAACCATTTTTGTTCGCCCACAGGTACTGAACCTCTTTGCGCTGCAGGTATCAAACGCTTTGTCTCGCATTGGACGACGATAGCTGGTCGTAAGGTTCTCTGTTAAAGTCTTCCAGACGGAACAGGGGACGAAACGATGGCGACACTAAACGAACAAACCACGACAATGATCGCAAACATGCCAGAAAAGGCCTCTGTCAGTCTCCGTCGGACCAAACAGTTTGCACTGGTAACGCCTGCCACGAAAACCCGCATTGATCCTGGAATCAACATTAAGGGCAAAGACCCGGATGGGCGTCTTGAGGCGTCAAAGTCCGCCATGTGCACGCACACGGTCAAGATCAGTTCAGTTGAAGATGTCGACGCTGAGGTCATTGCCTGGCTGCGGGACGCCTATGCGGCAGCCTGATCAGGTGCGTTCAAAATCCATACGAACAGGGGCGTGGTCTGACGGTTTTTCGCCGCCGCGCTCTTCTCTGTAAATGTGGAATGTGCCGGGAATTGCCTTTGGCTCTGCGGCTGGATTGGCCCAGATATGATCAAGGCGGCGACCACGATTTGACGCTTCCCAGTCGCGTGAGCGATAGCTCCACCAGCTATAGAGTTTTTCATCGTCAGAGTGTTCGCGCCGGGCAAGATCAGAGAAGCCGCCTGCTGCGATGATTCGCGCCATGGCGTCAGTCTCAACCGGAGTATGGCTGACGACTTTCAGAAGCTGTTTGTGTGACCAGACATCGTTTTCGTGTGGCGCGATATTCAGATCGCCGACCACGATGAGCGGTGATGACGCGTCATGGGCCTTGTAGGTCGCTTCCATACGGCTCAGGAAGTCGAGCTTGTGCGCGAATTTGTCATTGATTTCCGGATCTGGCTCGTCGCCGCCAGCTGGCAGATAGATATTGTGAATCTCATAGCCGCCAACGCGCGAGGCCGCGATGCGGGCGTGTCCGAGATTGCAAAAGTCAGGCGCGTCCAGCGGTTCCAGCGGCAGGCGGGAGACGATTGCCACGCCGTGCAGACCCTTTTGTCCGACAATCTGGATATAATTGTATCCAAGATCGGTGAAGGTAGATGTCGGGAATTGCGCTTCGCGGCATTTGATTTCCTGAAGGCAGAGAACATCTGGCTGATGTGTCTGCAGAAAGGCAGAAACCCGTGGGGCGCGAAGGCGAACGGAATTGATATTCCATGTAACGACAGAAAGTTTGGACATGACACAGCTGTGCCTCTGTCTGTGATTCATTGCAAGCTGTGAATACGGAAACACCCGGACCTTGGGGGTGGTCCGGGTGTTTGGCGCTTTGCGCCAGCCGGGAGGGGAAATCCGGCTTGTGATTGACCGGCGGGGGGACAACGCATGTTGGTCAATCGCTAGTGTGTTTAATATGCCACAAAAAAGAGAAAAGAAAAATAAAAAATACGTTATCTTTTGAGTGTGCCTATCTGGCAACAATCGAGACGCGGCACTTTCCTTGCATTTTCAGGGGTATGACACGCATCATCCCGGCTTCTGGTGCTGAAATGGCACACTATTATCGACGTGAAAAACGCGATGAGAGCCGGTTTGCGTCAGACGCGGATCACGCAAAGGCCAATGAAGCCCGTCGTCACTATGGAAATCGACGTATGGGCGACCGCCGCACGGGCGAGCGTCGCTCCGAAGGGCGCCGGTCATCTGACCGGATGAACCGCCATACCGCAGACCAGTGGTGCAGCACCCAATTGGGCGCGCATATTATCGGACAATGGATCGAACGGGCGCCTGTCCCGGCGAAAAAGGCTGTTTCAGCCTATGGCGCGGTGCAGGCGCAATCGCCCAAAAAAGGCGAGGTGGCGTAATGAGTGAAGCGCTTTTGCTGACGCAAAGAATTGATCGCAAATCGGACGCTGTCTGGGCGAAGCGTTTTGCCTGGGTCGCATTTGATCTGATTGTTTTTGCCGGAATTATTCTGTTTCTCGGCTGAGATCTCTGGGGAAAGAGGGGAAAAGAAAAACCCCCGGCGAGAGATTGCCGGGGGTTTTTTGATCCTGGATTTATGCTCGCCTTAGCCGCTAAAGCCCTCGCCGACAGCAAAGTCGCGGCGCGCAGAGACAATCGTCACAACCACGCCTGCCAGTACGTCGAGCAGGGTCATCATGGTCAGAACGAAGAAGATTGAAGTCGCAAATTGCGGGAAGAGCAGAAACTCAACAAGGCACACAATGAACAGGATCATTGAGACCGCATGGTTCATAATGGTTGCTGTGCCGGTGCTCGTTGACTTCAGAATTTCAACGAACAGGAAGATCAGGCTGATCAGAATCAGAAGGTCGCCACCAGTCATGGTCCAGTTCGCGCCTGACACCATAGGCAGGCTGATCATTGGAGCTTGCAGCGTTTCCACCATGGCGGCCGCTTTCTGGCTGCCGGCGCTGACTGTCCCCTCAACAATTTCAGGATTTCCGCTGAACAGAAATGCCATCAGATTATAAATGATCACCGGAATGGTGAGCAGCGGAAAAATACCAAAAATAGCCCTCATGGGTCGACCCCTCCGATTTTCCGGTCCTCTGCCTGCTTCGCGACGTTTGCGTTCCTCAAGTCGTGCTGCAGCCAGCCCCGGTCCCATTACACCAAAACCAGTCATGAAGAGCAGTTGTAGCGTCAGTCAGGTCAATAGTTAAGGAGAAATTACTGTATTTCGTCAACGCCGCCCGGGTGGCGTCTACGCTTCATCAGCCAGATAACACCGCGCATATCGGATAGTGCTGCCCAAAGTCGACCAAAATTGGTGTATTTGGATGCGCCGTGAATGCGGCCCCGATGGTTCACATCAACAAACTCGGACGTATAGCCCTCAGCACGAACCAGTGCTGGCATATAGCGGTGCATGTGGTCGAAATATGGGAGCTGCAGATAAACATCGCGCTTGATGACTTTGATGCCACAGCCGGAATCGTCACAGCCATCTTTCAGAAATGACTGGCGGATATTGTTGGCAAACCGAGAGCCAAACCGTTTCCACGCCGTATCTTTACGGGATGCGCGACGACCCATCACCATGGCCAGATCGCCCGGCGCGTCCGGACGGGTCAGGCGTCGGAACAATTCCGGAAGGTCTGCCGGGTCATTCTGTCCGTCGCCATCCAGAGTGCCAACCACAGGTGCGCGCGCAGCCTGAACGCCAGAACGGATGGCGCGGCTCTGCCCGGCATTGCTGCGATGGGTCAGAATGCGCAGTTGAGGCACTTTGGCAGTTATCTCGACCAGTTCATCCAGCGTCTGATCGGTGCTGGCATCGTTGACGAAAATAATCTCAAAGGCCCGGCCTTCCAGCGCATCAGCGATTTCGCATACGAGATTGGCTGCATTTCCGCTTTCATTATGTACGGGAACAACAACACTTAATTCGACGGCTTCAGGCACAGTCGCTCTCCATTCGATCTTCAAAGGTTCTCATAACGAGTGTTTGCAAAACATGCGAGAGGGAGACATGAGAAAGGAAAGGCGATAAGGCAGACTTTCTCATTCAAGGATGACCTAAATGGCACAGTTCAACACGCTCGACAGACTGGCTTTTGGAATTCGCGGCTATGTGCTGCTGTTTTTTCTGACATTCGTCACGGCTTTGCCGGGTGTGTTCACAATGCCAGCGCTGGACCGGGATGAATCCCGCTTTGCCCAGGCGTCCAAGCAAATGCTTGAGACTGGCGATTACATCATGATCCGTTATCAGGATGGCATGCGGAACAAAAAGCCGGCCGGCATTCACTGGCTTCAGGCTGGCACAACTGCGCTGTTTTCCTCCGCTGAAGCCAAACAGATCTGGAGCTATCGCCTGCCGTCGTTTCTGGGTGGGGCATTTGCGACCTGTTTCGTGTTCTGGGCGGGCATTCCTTTAATCGGGCGCCGCGCCGCTTTTATTGGCGCACTCTTATTCAGTACGGGATTATTGCTGACCAGTGAGGCGCATATATCCAAAACGGATGGTGTGTTGGTGGCGCTGACGACGCTTGGGATCGGCGCACTGGTGCATTTGCGCCATTCGGAAACAGCGCGGAAAAAATACGCCATTTTGTTCTGGTTTGCGATGGGTGCCGGGTTCCTCATCAAGGGGCCGGTCACGCCTATGGTGGTGTTTCTGGCGATGGTCAGTCATGCGCTCTGGCAGAGAGATGGTGTGAAATGGCCCGCTTTGGTGTCGCTCGGCCTTATTCTGGTTTTCATCGATAATTACTTCAATTTTGGCGGGCTCGATCAAGCCGTTGGATATGTCATCAAGGGCAGCGGGGTTGTTCTGCTCGCGCTGTGTTCCGTTCGGTTTGTGCGCAATGAGTGGCGCGAGGACTGGTTTAAAGCCTTTATCTGGTGGCCGGGACCAGTTCTGTGGGTGGCGATGGTTTTGCCGTGGTTCCTGTCGATTCAGATGGCGACAGACGGCGCATTCTTTCAGGGCGCGGTTGGTAAAGACCTGAAAGACAAGGTTGTGGGCGCTTCAGAAGGCCATGGAGGCCCTCCGGGCTATCACTTGCTGCACCTGTTCTCGCATTTCTTCCCGGCGACCCTTTTCCTGATTCCGGCGCTGACCTTGTCGGTGAAATCCGTGCGTCAGAAGTTTGAAGACTTTGACGGTGTGAAATTCCTGATCTCATGGACTGTGCCAACCTGGATTGTGTTTGAGTTCTTGCCAACAAAGCTCAGCCATTATGTTTTGCCCGCCTATCCGGCTCTGGCGCTGCTCGCAGGATATGCTGCATGGAAGCTGATCGAGGGTGTTAAGCTGCCGGTCAGCCGGTTTGCATCGCTGATTGTTTTTCTTGTGGGCGCTTTGCTGATCGCAGCGATTTCATCTCGCATTGGCGTGTCGATTGCTGAAGCGGAAGCCTTTGGTGATTTTAAGACGGCTGATGCCGCCGACGTTGCCGCGAGTTGGGCGAAGATTCCGGTCATTGAGTGGCCGCTGGTCTTCGTGCTTGTTTTCATTGCGGCAGCCGCCCTGACCTTTGTTCTGAAGCGTTATCAGCTGGCGATTGCCTTTGCGCTTTTGACCAGTGTGACACTTGGCTGGCATGTGCGGGTCACCTTCCTGCCGAAACAAACCTGGGTTCAGGCGACGACAACAGCGCGGGCCGCGCTTGCGGAAGTGTGCGGTCTGCCAGATCAGGAAGGCTGCGGCGCATCACCGTCTCAGATCCATGCAATTGGATATGCAGAGCCAAGCTTTGTCTTCACAACAGGAACTGAGGTGAAGATCGATCCGGACTCGTCTGCCGCATTGCCGCCAGCGTCCGAAGCGCCAATCATGGCCTATGTGGTGAACTTTGAAAGCAAAAGCGTCGCGCCGGGAACGGTTGAGGCGATCATTGCGGCCGCGAAAGCTCAGAACCGGTGCGTTCGTAAAAGCGTGTCACACTATGCGTGGAATTACTCCAATGGCGATCCGGCGCATTTCATTGCGCTGCGCGTCGAAGATAAGCCGTGTGACCCATGAGCCAGCACCGCATTGATATTGTCGAAGTCGGGCCGCGTGATGGGCTGCAGAATGACCCGGCAGACCTCAGTGTTTCGCAAAAGGTCGAGTTCATAGAGCGTCTCATCGCCTGCGGCGTAAAGCGTATGGAAACAGGCAGCTTTGTTTCACCGAAGGCTGTGCCCAAAATGGCTGAGAGCCCGGCTGTCTTTGAAGGTGTGAAGGCCTTAAATCCGGCGCGCCATATTGCGCTGGCGCTCAATGAAAAGGGCGTTCGCCGGGCCCTTGATTCTGGCGCAGATGAGATCAATTTCGTTCTCGTGGCCAGTGAGGCTTTTGGCCTGGCGAACCAGAATATGACCCCGCAACAAACAGCCGATAGCCTCGCGCAGATCGTTCCGATTGCAGCGTCAGCCAATATTCCAGTCAGTGCGACCATTGCTGTGGCATTTGGTGACCCGTTTTCCGGGGATGTTGCCAAAGGGCAGGTCGGCGGTTTGGCGGCACAGGCGCAGCGCGCCGGTGTTGCTGAAGTCGGGATTGCCGACACAATCGGCGTTGCCACACCCTGGCAGGTTGAGGCGGTCATTGAAGAAGTTCGCATGTATGCGCCAGATGTTTATCTGCGGGCGCATTTCCACAATACGCGCAATACTGGCCTTGCGAACGTCTTTGCGGCGGTTAAGTCAGGCGTGGATGTTATTGATGCGAGCTGCGGCGGTATTGGGGGCTGCCCATTCGCGCCGAATGCAACGGGCAATATCGCGACCGAAGATGTCGTTTACATGTTGGAACGGGCTGGGTTCGAAACCGGCATTAACTTGTCTCTGATGATCGAAACCGCCCGCTGGCTGGAAGGTGTTCTTGGGCACACAGTTCCGTCTGGACTGCTTGCTGCGGGTGGATTTCCGCCCGAGTCAGCGGAATAAATCTCTGAGTTTTTGGAATGACTGGATCATGGTTGTCCGCCCCATCAAAAGGCAGGCAAACAAATAGAGGCTCATGCCAGCGAGCGAGCGCTCGAGTGGAGATTTGGCAAACTTTTTGAAGTATTTCGACAGGCCCTGAGCCTTGTGCCACTCCACGAAATTTGCCGAAACTTTGGACGTTGAGCCATAGTGCAGCGCGCCAGCTTTGGGCGTGTAAATCACCTCACCGCCGAGCGTTGCGACGCGGCGGCACAGATCAATGTCCTCAACATGCAGGAAATACTGATCGTCAAAGCCGTTGACCGCTTCGAAGTCCTTACGGGTCATATAGCATAGCGCACCGGAAATGACGGGCATTGGCACTGGCCCGGTGGGTTCGGGGTCTTTTTCGCGGTGAACATTCCGAAAGGCCGGAACGACTTTTTCGAGTTTTGCCAACCCTGTGAAGCTGACAAATGCAGATGACATCGTCAGAAGCTCGCGTCGACCGCCGCGCTGTTCTTCTCCGTTTGGATAGAAAATCCGTCCGCCGACAAGGCGAGGAGATGATGTGCAGGACTGCAAAGCTTTTTCGAGTTCAGGTATTGAACCCATGCGTAAAACGGCATCCGGGTTGATGATCAACAGCCGATCTGATCGGGCGTTCTTTGCGCCGAGATTTACGCCGCTGCCCATGCCAATATTGCCATGTCCGGAGATCAGTTGATAGGAGCAGCGCTCGTTCTTTTCGCGGAAAGCGGTCAACCATTCCATTGTGGCTTTGTCATTGCCGTTATTGACGACGATGATCTCGCTGACTTCCTTATTGGCGCAGAGGGCATAAATGCACTCTTTCAGGGAAGGGCCTGAATAATAGGTCACCACAATGGCTGCTACGCTTGGCAGAGTGCCGGGATTATAATTGCCTTGCATATCGTACATCAGCTCTCGCTCGCTGTCCGTCGGACAGCGATAAGTCCGGTGGCAAGAAACAGAATGGATGTCCAGAACGCGTCATTCCAGACTTTGTAAGACACGAGCGCAAAGATCAGTCCCGCTGCCCAAAGCGCTGTCGAGCAACACAAGGTGAGTTTGTCGTGATCGTCGGCAAATCGTTCATATAAACGTTGCCCGAACAAGCCGATGCTGATCGCCAGAAGCAGGGCGCCAACCAGCCCGGTTTCGGCCCAGACCTGAAGCGGCATATTGTGTGGATGACCGGGCACGATACGGTATTGGACCGTTTGTCCGTTTACAGTAACAGCATGCTCTTCTTTCCACTCACGCGAGGCTTCAACGCCCCAGCCGAACATCCATTTTTCAGACAATTTGTCAGACACATAGTCAAACGTATCCAGTCGTGACTGGAAGGAAAGCGGGATAGCGCTGTCCTGCTTTGCGTCTGTAACTTTCACAACGGCTCCGACAACGAGCGGCATGGTGACCAGAAGAACGATGGTCAGTCCGGTCAGGACGTGAAACATACGTCGTCCAAAGAAATAGGTCAGACCGGCAATAAGGCCAGCAAATGGAATAGCAACAAGCGCCGCTTCAGCGCTCAGTCGCAAAGCCAACAAGCCTGCGATGAGAGATGGAACGACAATCGCAAGCGCCAGAACCAAGCCATTTTTCGGGCGAACCAGTGCGATGCAGACGGGCAGGGAGAGGACTAACAGGTTTGTAGAGCGAACGATGTTCTGAGTGACCTCTTTCTCGGAGCTCAAGGCGTTGCCAAGGCTGGTCAGGATGTTCCAGTTAATCAGACAGGCCCCAAAGAACGCGAAGATCAGCCCCATACCGAGCCGGCCCGCCCAGACGCCTTTGGCATACATTGCGGGTTTGAACTGAAGGCAAGCCCAGAAGGCAAACAGCGCAATCGATGCCGTCAGCACGAGCCGCAAACCCGGGGCGCGTATGGCGATGTTCTGATTTTCGAAATCAAAGACGAAAAGACCGTCTGTTGCGCCGGGGCCCCAGAAAGACGTTGTTACGCACCATACCAGAAATAGTATAAAAGCGAGTGCATCCAGAGGGATGTCAGGCCGCTTGTTTATAAGAACGGGTAAGCTTAGCAGGCCAATGATCGCAAGAATCGGCGATGTGCCCTGAGCGCCAAGAATAACGACCAGCCACCATAACCCCCATGCAATCAGCCAGAACCACGCAGCCATGAGTTACCTTGTTCCAATTACGGAAAGAAACTTTATGACCCTGCAGGCGGAGCCCGCAAGGTCATAAATCACTAATTATGAAGAGATTTGGCTCGTGCTATATCCGGAGGCAGAGCCTCTTCGGACAATCGTGCCAGAGCGTCTTCCAGAGGCAGGACAATCTGGTTCTTGGTGCCAAACTGACGAAGGGCAACGCTGCCTTCTTCTGCTTCTTTCTGACCAACGACTGCAATATAAGGAATCTTCTGAACAGAATGCTCGCGCACTTTGTAGTTGATTTTCTCATTGCGGACATCGATTTCTGCCCGGATGCCAGCGGCCTCCAGCTTGTCGACGACGGACTGAGCATAATCGGCGGCGGTCTCAGTGATTGAGGCGACAACAACCTGAGTTGGTGCCAGCCACATTGGGAACGCGCCTGCACAGTTCTCGATCAGAATACCGATAAAGCGTTCCAGCGAGCCGAGAATCGCACGGTGCAACATGACCGGACGATGCTTGGCGCCATCTTCACCGATATATTCTGCATTCAGACGATCCGGCAGGACATAGTCCAGCTGGATGGTGCCACACGTCCATTCACGGCCAATCGCGTCCTTGACGATGAAGTCCAGCTTCGGCGCGTAAAACGCGCCATCGCCTTCGGCAATGACCGGTTCAACACCGGCTTTTCGAGCGGCGTTCATCATCTGAGTTTCGGCCTTGTCCCAGAACTCGTCAGAGCCTGCGCGAACGTCCGGACGGGTTGCCAGATTGATGTGGTGAGTTTCCAGACCAAAATCGGAATGGATGGATTTCGCCAGAGTGATGAATCTTGCAGTTTCATCTTCAATCTGATCTTCACGGCAGAAAATATGCGCATCGTCCTGAGTAAAGGCGCGAACACGCATCAGACCGTGCAGCGCACCTGATGGCTCATAACGGTGACACGCACCGAATTCTGCCATGCGCAGCGGCAGGTCGCGGTAGGACTTCTGGCCCTGTTTGAAGATCTGAACATGCCCCGGGCAGTTCATCGGCTTCAGGGACAGAGTTTCATCTTCGGCAGTTTCCGCGATGAACATGTTCTCGCGATACTTGTCCCAGTGGCCCGACTGCTCCCAGAACTTGCGATCCAGAACCTGCGGAGTCCGCACTTCCTCGTAATCCTCGGCATCGAGACGACGACGGACATAGCCCTCCACGGCATGCCAGATGGCCAGGCCTTTTTTGTGCCAGAACACCATGCCCTTGCCCTCTTCCTGCATGTGGAAGAGATCAAGTTCACGA
Source organism: uncultured Ponticaulis sp. (assembly GCA_963678615.1). GTDB lineage: Bacteria > Pseudomonadota > Alphaproteobacteria > Caulobacterales > Hyphomonadaceae > Ponticaulis. The sequence goes on along the minus strand of OY782947.1, from coordinate 2,844,986 downwards.
CCGAGTTTGCGGTGATCGCGCTTTTCGGCTTCTTCAAGACGCGTGAGATACGCTTTCAGGTCTTTCGGGTTTGCCCAGGCAGTCCCGTAGACGCGTTGCAGCATCTCATTGTTCGAATCGCCGCGCCAATACGCGCCGGCAAGCTTCATCAGCTTGAAGGCCTTTGGCAGCTTGCCAGTCGATGGCAGGTGCGGACCACGACAGAGGTCTGACCATTGGTTGGAATGGGCATACAGAGTGATCGGCTCACCCGGTGGGATGATGTCATCGATGATCTGTGCTTTGTACTTCTCGCCAATGCCTTTGAAGTGCGCGATGGCATCTTCTTTCTTCCAGACCTGACGTTCGATTGGCAGATCGCGATCGATGATTTCTTCCATCTTCTTTTCGATCTTCTCGAAATCATCGGTCGAGAATGGCTTGTCGCGGGCAAAGTCGTAATAGAAGCCGTCTTCGATCACCGGACCAATAGTCACTTGAGTGCCCGGATACAGTTCCTGAACTGCCTGCGCCAGAATGTGCGCAGCGTCATGCCGAAACAGCTCCAAAGCTTCCGGATCGCGTTCAGTGATGATCGCGACGTCGCTGTTCCCGTCCAGAGGGCGGGTCAGATCCCACAGCTCTCCATTCACCTTAGCGGCGAGGGCTTTCTTGGCCAGGGATTTGGAAATCGATTCAGCCACATCCAGCGCTGATGCGCCGTCTTCAAATTCTTTCTTCGCGCCATCCGGCAGCGTCACTTCAAGCATTTTATCGCTCTCTTATTCGTGTTGGGGTTCTTTAACCGAGTTTCGCTGCAAAACCACCCCTATGCGCACAGGAATTCTGTCCGCAGAGGCATTTTTCCCGCGCCCCGGCGTGCAGCTCTGCATGACAACCGAGACGCGCTCTAAGTTCGTGTTGTTGTGGTGGTTGGCTTGATGAAGTGCAGGCCGGGTTTTTCATCCGGCACAGGGTCATAGCCGCTGGTGCCACCCGGGCGGCAACGCGCAATACGGCCAACGCCCAAACGCAGGCCAGTCAGGAAGCCGTGTTTTGACCAGGCTTCGGCCGCGTATTCAGAACAGGTTGGCTCATGGCGACAGCGCACACCAAAGGCGTAAAGCACTGCAGATGCAGTCGCCTTATAGCCGATCAGCAAGGCCCGTGGTGCGGGCGAGATATGCGCATATTTATTTGCCATTTCCGGGCCATAACAGAAAATAATTGAGAAGTCATGCACCAGCTTTGGTTTTCCGTCATCCGGTTGACTTCCGCGTCTGTGAACGGAAGTGTGAACAGATGAGTTTCTGAAGTGGGGACGGTATGAAACATTTTCTCGGACTTGTGGCACTGAGCGTTCTGACGCTGGCCGCCTGTGAAACGACGTCTGGTGGGACGGCGAAAGACCCAACGATCGCGACGCTGAGCGGTGAGGCTTGTCCGACGCCTGATCAGGGCGGATATCTCTATTCGTTTGACCGGCCATCCCTTCAGGTGGGAGACTCCTACACGTTGCCCCCGTATTTCAGCACGCATCCCGGATCGTTTGATTCCCTGCCACCCGGTTGCGTGGGTGAGTTGAGCGCCAGCCCAGCCGAAGCGGTCAGCTGGTCACGGCTGGAAGATGGCACCGCCGTTGCGACCATCACAGAGCAGGCCGAGATCGGAAAGCCTATCTATCTGCGCACCCAATATGCGGGCTCAGAATCCATCAGTCTGGTGCTGAATGTCTATAAAGCCAAAGAAAACCCGCTGATTGGTTTCTGGTCTCAGGAAAAAGGCGAAACCTGCGCCGACAATGCGCGGATCAGAGAACTGATCTTCAATGCAGACGGGACCTTCTCGGTCACCTGGACACCGTTTGAGTCCTATAAGGACTATTGGGGGGATTATGAATACGATCTCGAAACCAGTGTTCTGACTTTGACGCCAGATGGCGGTAATCATATCCCGGACACGGTAAAGTCAGGCAAAATCAAACTGGAAGACGGAAAGCTCATACCGCTGGACGGCATGAGCTTTGGCAAAAATACACAGGGAAAATCCTGTGGTGCAGCTTTTAAAGGGCGGGGGTAAAAATAAGTTACATCACTTCTTGCAGAAAAATGACTGATCTAACTCACAGGTAGACGAATCGAGAATATCTGGTATTCTTGTTTTGTTCTGGAGGTTTAGATGCCCGATATATCTGTATTCATAAGTCATTCTTGGAAGTACTCAGAGCACTACGAAAAGCTGTTCGAGTGGGTTTTTAAAAACAAATGGCAGTCTCAAGGCACAAAAATCGTATTCTTGGATACTTCTGTACCGAAGGATAATCCAATTCATTTTGCAAAAAGTGATCGGGAGCTAAAAAGAGCAATTTGGGAGAGAATCCAAATTGCTGATGTTGTTGTTATTCCTACTGGGATGTACGCAAACTACAGTAAATGGATCGCTAAGGAAATTGAAGGTGCTCAAAAGTATAAAAAGCCAATACTAGCTGTAAACCCTTGGAATCAAGAACGAAAATCTTCGGTTGTGCAGCAGGCTTCGGAGGATTACTGCGGTTGGAATAAGCAGTCAGTAGTAGGGAAGATATGGAGCATTTATCAGAAACGAAGACGAGTTCGGATCATTTAGAGTTGTACAAAATTTGGGTGGGCACGATCTCGTCAACTGAAAACCGCCGCCAAGCGATGCATTCTTTTTTTGTTATGCTCGTGACTGCTATTTTTGTAGTCGCTGGTGCAGTTAATGACGTCAAGATTTCATTGCTGGCTATTCCGGTGTTACCAATTTCGGTGGTTTGGTTTCTTACACTTAGATATTATCGACTTCTAGCAAATGCTAAATTTCGTGTTATTGAGCAATTGGAAGAACACTTAACAGTCCCTTTATATCAAAGAGAATATCATTTCTTCTCTGACCATAGCATCGGTAATCGGCGTCCCATTATCACTCTTACGGTCATAGAATTTTCGCTGCCAGTTTTGTCATTCGTTGGTGCGCTTATCAGTGTCATGATGCCGTTCTAAACCGTTTCTTCCCAGGTCTTCGACAAACGCGCTGCGGCATTGATAATGCCCACCATGGAGTAGGTTTGCGGGAAATTGCCCCACAACTCCTTGGTCTCGGTCTTTACGTCTTCTGACAAAAGGCCGAGCTTGGTGCGCTGTTTCAGAAGGTTCTCAAACATGCGGCGCGCTTCATCCTTGCGGCCAATGCGGGCAAGCGCATCAATGTGCCAGAAGGTGCAGGCCGTGAAGGCGGTTTCCGGCGTGCCAAAATCATCGGCAATGCGATAGCGGTAGATATGATCGCCTTCTCGCAGTTCCTCATCGATCCGCTCGACGGTTGCGATATAGCGCGGGTCCATCGGGTCGATGAATCCGATCTCTGCCATGAGCAGAACCGACGCATCGAGCTCCTCACCGCCGAATGAACCGGTAAAGGCATTGCGCTCCTCATTCCAGGCTTTCTCGATAATGGTGTTTCGGATGATGTCTGCGCGCTCATGCCAGAAAGTGACCTTGTCTTCGAGTCCCAGCTCGCCAGCAATGCGTGCCAGCCGGTCGCAAGCCGCCCAGCACATGATTGCCGAGGAGGTGTGAACGCTGGCACGGCCACGATACTCCCAGATCCCGGCATCAGGCGTGTCATAGACTTTGAAGGCACGGTCGCCGACTTTCTCAAATTGCTCAAATTCCAGAATACCGGCCTTGGATGACAAGCGATCATCAAAGAAGGCCTGCGAGGCGCCCAGAATGACATGGCCATAAACATCGTGTTGGACATGCTCTGCGGCCTGATTGCCAAAGCGTACCGGGCCGTGTCCGCGATAGCCCGGCAGATGGCCGGGAATGGTCTCTGTCAGATCCGTTTCCAGCGCGACACCAAAGACAGGCTGGATATGCCCGCCTTTCGTCATGGCGACCGTGTTGCGCAAATAGGTGAGATAGCGTTCCAGCGTGCCCACGGCGGATAGCCGGTTGAGCGCCGTCACGGTGAAATAGGCATCCCTCAGCCAGCAATACCGATAGTCCCAGTTTCGTTCTGAGCCTTGGTGCTCCGGGATGGATGTGGTGAGCGCGGCAACAATGCCGCCGGTTTCTTCATAGACGCAGAGGGTGAGGGTGATCGCAGCACGGATTACTGCTTCCTGCCATTCCGGCGCGGTTGCGAGGCGGCGCGACCATTCAGACCAATGGTCCAGCGTGCGAACATGCCAGTCATGGCTGATTGTGTTGACGTCGCCCTGAAACGGTTCGTCAGGGGACAAAACAAAGCCATACGCCTGATCAAGAACGAAATACTGTTTGTTCAGAAGATAGGAGACTGGCGCACTTGTGGTGATCCGGAATCCATACTCCTCATCCGGGTAGGAGAGGTGAGAAACACCGCGCTTTGGTGTGAGTTCTCGGCCTCCGCATTCGGCCTCGGCGCTGATGGCAACACGAATGCGCGGCATGCCTTTGATTGGCTCGATATAGCGAACAATGCTGGCGGGGCGGAACATGCGCCCGCGATCCATAAAGCGCGGGGCAAAGTCTGTGATCTTAATGACCGAGCCGTCTTCGGCTTCGAGAAATGTCGTCAGAATAGCCGTGTTGCGAACGTATTCCTGACGGGAGATCACAAACCCTTCGAGCTCGACGGTGAAGTCACCACAGCCGCCCAGAAGGGAGTTGAACACGGGCTCGCCATCGAGGCGCGGCAGGCACATCCAGTTAATACAGGCTTTTTCGTCAATCAGGGCGGCAACAGTCTGATTACCGATCACCCCCAACTCTAAAGAACTCATAGAGCCCCCTCACTTAACCAGCGCCAAACATCTGTTGGCGAATCCATACGATATTTTGCGACGGTTGTGCCGTCGCCCACTTTTAAGGCCCAGCCGCCGAGCGCCTGAACCGTTTCCATGGCGTCTTCATCCGTTGTGTCGTCGCCGATCATGACAGGCGTGCGCCCGGAAAAATGCGGAAAGGTCAGAAGTTCCTGAATGGCAATACCTTTATTGGCGCGGATGGGCTTTGCCTCCAGCACGAACTTTCCGGGTTGGTACTTATAAGACGGATAGGCTTTCAGAAGATTGGCGACCATTTCCAGAACCGGCATTTCCTGATCAGGAACGGCGCGATAATGGATGGCGAGAACCTCGCCCTTTTGTTCGAGGCGGGTTCCCGGATGCGCGCTGATCACGCTTTGCATGGACGAGACCAGCGAGGGTGGTGCAGATTTTGGGTCAAAGTCGGCCATATCGCCCGGCGCGCAGATTTCGAGTCCGTGACTGCCCGCACGCCAGATGCTTTTCGGCACGCGTTTCGAAAGATCGCGGACATCCCGCCCACTCACAATGGCCAGACCATTTGAAAGTTTGCGCGCTGTGTTCTCGATAAAGCCAAGCTGTCGACCGGACAGATAAACAGACTCCGGGTCGTCTTGTAACGGTGCGAGCGTTCCATCGAAATCGAGGAACAGGGCGAGCTCATCAGTGATCGGAGGAAACTCGTTCAGTAGTGTCATACGCGTCAGGCTACCTTTTCTGAAATGGTTCCAAGGTCGGCCAGAAATTTCTTTCGCCACCAGTTTACGTCTTGTTCTTCAACGATATCGCGTAAAATGCGCCAGCGTCGCTGACGTTCCTCCAGATCCATGTTCAGGGCATGGTTTATTGTTTCTGCGAGCCGCGTTGTATCATGTGGGTTCACGATCAGCGCCGCGGATAATTGTTCGGCCGCACCAGCAAATTCAGACAGGATGAGAACGCCGGGGTCTTCTTCTTCCTGGGCAATCACGAACTCCTTGGCGACGAGGTTCATGCCGTCACGCAAAGGAGTCACCAGTCCGACGCGGGCCGTGCGATACAGCCCAGCCAGTTCCTCGCGCACATAAGACCGCGCCAGATAGCGCAGCGGGATCCAGTCAAGATCCCCGTAATCGCCATTAATGCGCCCGGCAAGGCCATCGAGTTCCTCGCGCAATTGACGATATTCTTCCACCTTGCCGCGCGACGGCGGCGTGATCTGTGTGACCGAGACTTTGCCGTGAAGTTCCTTATGCGTATCGAACAGTCGACCGACAGCGGCGAAGCGTTCTGGCAGGCCTTTGGAATAGTCCATCCGGTCAACGCCAATCACCAGATTTCGATTGCCAAGAAAGCGGGATATGCGCGTTTCGGCAGTTTTGGCGAGGTCCGACTTTGCAGCTTCTTTGAAGCCTTTCGCATCAATACCGATCGGATAGGATTTGGCTTTGGTGGTGGTCTCAAAGACTTCGATCACGCCGTCTGCATGGATTTTTGCGCCATGTTCTTCGATCAGATAGCGCTCGAAATTTGCCCGGTCCTGTTCGGATTGAAAGCCCAGAACGTCATAGGCGGCCAGAGAGCGCGCAATCCATTGATGTTCTGGCAGCGCACGGAAAATTTCAGGCGACGGAAAGGGAATGTGCAGGAAAAATCCTGTCGGTCCGCTCCAGCCATAATGTTTCAGATAATCAGCAACCAGCATGAAATGATAGTCATGCACCCAGATACTGTCGCCGGGGCGAGCGCGTTCGGCAGCGAGCTTTGCCATGCGCTTATTGACCTCGGCATAGACATCAAAGGCTTTGCTGTCGAACGAAGCAAGGTCGATGCGATAGTGAAAGATCGGCCAAAGCGCGCTGTTGGCATAATCCAGATAATAGCGCTGATGTTCATCGACCGTCAGGTCTGTCAGAACGAATTCAACCCCGTCATCGCGAAAGGTTTGCACACCGCGAGGGGTTTCTTCGACAATCTCGCCGCTCCAGCCAATCCAGACCCCTTCCGTGGCCTGAAGCGATTCCCAGACTGCGACGGCAAGGCCGCCGGCACGCGCATTTGGGTCTGCTGCTGTGCGGTTCGAAATGGCAATAAGCCGGCCCATAGGACATCCTTTGGTTGAGGGGGGAAACGATCGGTCAGGGAGGATTGCGACGTGAGGTGCGGGGCATCTGGCAGCCCAGGAGATTGGTTGCCGGTCGGTTTCTCGCGCTCGTGGGTGCGTCGACACATGAGTCTAATATAGGTCGGAATACCCGTTACCGAAGTAAAAGCCGCGGCGAATTTCCGCGAGCTTTTGAAAATGACTGATATTTGGGCAGTTCTGGGTCGCCTCAGGCCGGTTCGGTTGAGACGTGTCGATTTTGTTCTGCGTCTTCGATTGCGGCCACGGCGGCCTCAAAAGCGAGCATGGTGGACATGTGGCGTTGCGGATAATCCATGACGCCGGACAAATGGCGCAGTTCCCAGAACCGTCCGCCGGGTGGCTCGGCGCCTTGTTTCAGCATGGCTTTGAGTTGGTCGCGGGCCGCGATCACGTCGTCCACACTTGCGCCCACCGCTTCTCTGGCAAGAACGCTTAAGGTGGCCGCCCCGAGCGCGCAGGCTTTGGATTCAACAGCAATGTCCGTGATGGTTTTACCGTCTTCAGACAGGTTCAGCTCAACCCAGATTTCCGATCCACAAACGCGGCTGACTTTATGGGCTTTTCCATCCGGATCGTCCAGATGACCGACATTTGGAATGTCGGCGGCAAGTTCCAGGACGCGGTTATGATAAAGATCGGTGACCATGTCGCCTATGTGGCCATGCGCGGACTGTTAGGCAAGTCTCTTTGCAAGCAGGACGGTTGATCAGAAAGACTGGTCCGACCGCCAAAGCTTCGATACCCTTCCAGCAAACAGAGAATAGTGGGAGGAAAACATGAAATTACTTATGATGGCGATCGTTTCTGCGGGCGTGTTTCTGGGTGCGAGCGCTTATGCTGACGAGACGACGAAACCAGCCGAACCAGACTGGAAAGTGTCTAAATTTGGCGAGGAAGATCGCCTGGGCGCGATGAATTATCTCTCACCTGAGAAAACTGCGGCGGCTGCAAAGCTCATCACGACCGGTAAGACCTATGCGCTTGGCATGGTGACGGGACGCGGTTCGCCCGCTTACCCGCCGCGCGAATATGATGTCACCATTCTGCAATTGTCTGACGGGTCCGGCACGCCGCTGGGTGAAAACCACGCAACCGGCAATGATGATATCGTGCGCACTTATGTCGGCATTGGCAGCCAGATTGATGGTCTCGGTCATATGGGAATAGACCATCACTACTATAATGGTGTGCATGTACGGGAGTTTGTGAAAACCGACGGGCTCACCCAGTTCGGGACAGAAAAGCTGCCTCCGATTGCGACCCGGGGCATCCTGCTTGATATGACGAAGTTGATGAATGAGAACCCGGTGGCAGATGGCACACCCTTTAATAAAAAAGAGATTGAGCAGGCGCTCGCCATGGCGGACCTGACTCTTGAAAAAGGAGATATTGTTCTCTTCCACACCGGAAAGATGGTCGCGACAGAGGGCAAGCCTTTCAGCCCGCTTTCGCCGGGGCTTGGCGTTGAGGGTGCGCAATATCTGGCCGATCAGGGCGTGGTCGCCGTTGGTGCGGATAGCTGGGCTTTGGAAGTCGTTCCGTTTGAAAAAGAGACGCGCCCGTTTGATGTACATCTGACGCTTCTGGCGAAGAATGGCGTTTATATCCTCGAAAATATGGTGACACATGAACTCGCCAGGGATGGCGTGACTGAGTTTTTCTTCTCCGTCGGTGTGCCGCGTATGGAAGGCACTGTGCAGGCAATCATCAATCCGGTAGCCATCAAATAGGCACTTGCCAGAATTTAATTTCACAAGCATCTGGCCTGCCACAAAATCTGCACTTTTCGGGCTTTATCGGGAAGGGCAGAACGCAGGAGACGGGCCATGCGCAAGACAGTTGTCATCACCGGAGCATCGGCAGGCATAGGCTCTGCCTTTGCCAGGCTTTACGCTGAAAAAGGGCATGATCTGGTGCTGACAGCCCGCCGGGAAGACCGGTTGCGCGAGCGGGCCGAACGTCTTGCTGAAGAGTTCAATGTTGAGGTTATGGTCGTGCCGCTCGACCTTGCGCTGCCGACCGCGCCAACACGGCTTCTGAGCCGCGTTGAAGAGGCGGGAAAACAGGTCGATGTTCTGATCAACAATGCGGGCTATGGTCTGCCGGGTACTTTCCTGAACACCAGCTGGGATGATCAGAAAGACTTTCTGCAAGTCATGCTGCATGCGCCGGCTGAGCTGTGTCACCGTGTGCTGCCGGGCATGGCCGAGCGCAAATATGGTCGCATTATCAATGTCGCTTCGCTTGCGGGGCTCACGCCCGGCTCTAAAGGGCATACGCTTTATGGCGGGGTGAAATCGGCACTGATTAAGTTGTCTGAATCCCTTAATGCCGAAACCGAAGGGACGGGCATTCATGTTACCGCGCTTTGCCCGGGACTGACCTATTCAGAGTTTCACGATGTGAATGGTCAGCGCGGCCGCCTGTCCAGTCTGCCGCAATATATGTGGCAACAGGCCGATGAGGTGGTCGAAGCCGCCTATTACGCCGTTGAGGTCAACCGCACCGTGCTCGTGACGGGCAGTGTGAACAAATTGCTGGCTGCCACCGCGCAGGTCATGCCCGGTCCGATTGCGCGTCAGATCATGAAAGCTCAGTCGAAAAGGTTCCGGCAAGCGGATTAGATTGTCAAATCTCGCGTCATCCATGTTGATTTACGATAAAAACCATCTAGTCTTCGCGTCAAACGAGATCAGTTGATGCGGAGATCGCCCCGATGACGAAACCTTCTTTTCTTGCAAGTCTGATGATGAGTGCAGTGATCGGGCTGTCTCTGCCTTTGGCCGCAAGGGCCGAAACGCCGGTCGCGCCTAAGGTTGAGCGGGTCGTTGAAGGTAATCTCGTCATGGAAGGCATTCCCGAGATTCCGCAAGATGTGCGCGATACTCTGATCCGCTATCAGAATGTGCGCGGGCATGCGTTTCGCGCCTGGGCGGGCGACTCGATCCTGATCGGAACGCGCTTCGGTGAGGTCTCTCAGGTTCATAAAGTCGACATGCCAATGGGCGCGCGTGAACAACTGACCTTTTTCGATGAGCCGTCCAGTGGCGCGCTTGTCAGTCCGGAAGGCGATGCTTTCCTGTTCTCCCGCGATAAAGGCGGCGATGAATTTTATCAGGCGTTCCGATATGACCTGAAGACCGGTGACATCACCCAGTTCACCGAAGATGGGACGCGCAATGGCGGCATGGTCTGGGCTGATGATGGCGGCTTTGCCATTTGGTATCGCGCTCAGGATGGCAATCCGAACTATGATATTCTGATGGGCGACCCGGCGGACCCATCCGGCAATAAGGTTATCCATGAGGGCAAGGGCGCGCTGTTCCCGTCCGACATTTCCAAAGACGGTAAAACCGTTTTATTGCAGCAATATATCTCGATTGCGAAATCGCGCTTGTTCCTGCTCGATATTGAGAGCGGCGATCTGAACGAGATTAAGCCCGATGAGGATATGGCGTATAGCGGCGGCATCATTCTGGATGACGGTATGATCCTTTCCGTGTCTGACAAAGGGTCTGAATTCCGTCAGTTCATGCTGATTGACCCGAAGACGGGCGAGGACGAAGCCCTGGTTGAGGGCGTCAAATGGGACGTGTCGAGTTATGACTTGTCCCCGGACGGAAAGACGCTCGCCTATACGCTGAACGAAGGCGGTCTCGGCACAATCTATCTGATGGATCTGGCAACGAAAAAGATCTCACCTGTTGAGGGGCTGCCAGTCGGTATTGCCGCTGGCGTGGAGTGGAATGAAGCGGGCACCAGGCTCGGCTTTACGTTCAATAGTGCGACCAGCCCGTCAGATGCCTGGAGCCTTGATGTTGCCTCAGGCGAGCTCACGCGTTGGACCAGGGCGGAAATCGGGGGCATGTCGTCAGCCGGCTTTGCTGAGCCGGAGCTGATCACGTTCAAGAACGCTGACGGAATGGATATTCCGGCCTGGGTTTATAAACCTGCCGGGGAAGGTCCGCATCCGACCATTATTTCCATTCATGGCGGACCGGAAGGTCAGTCGCGTCCGTATTTTTCGTCGACGTATCAGTATTGGGTGAAAGAGCTTGGTCTTGCCGTGGTTGTGCCGAATGTGCGCGGCTCGTCTGGCTATGGCAAAACCTATCTCAGCCTTGATAATGGCTTGAACCGGAAAAAGTCGGTTGAGGATATTGGCGCTCTGCTTGACTGGATGGACAAAGATACGAGCTTCGACATGGACAAGGTCGTCGTTTATGGCGGCTCTTATGGCGGATACATGGTTCTGGCCTCAATGGTGGACTATAATGACCGCCTTGCGGGAGGCATTGATATTGTTGGCATTTCCGATTTCAAAACCTTCCTCGAGAACACCAAAGGCTATCGCCGCGATTTGCGCCGCGCCGAATATGGTGATGAGCGTGATCCGGAAATCGCAGCATTCTTTGAGAAAATCTCGCCGCTGAAAAACGCCGATAAAATCACCAAGCCACTTTTCATTATTCAGGGCGCGAACGACCCACGGGTTCCGGCCTCAGAGGCGGAACAAATCCTTGCGGCGGTTCGCAAGAATGGCGGGAATGCCTGGTTTCTGCTTGCGAATGATGAAGGCCATGGCTTCCGTAAGAAATCTAACCGGGACTTCCAGCGTGAGGCAGAAACGCTGTTCCTGAAAGACGTGCTTGGCTTCGACAATTAAACCATTTCTTTTTGCAGAAAGACTATTCAATGAAGACATTTTCAAAATTATTGATCGTTGCAATTGCTGCGGTCTCCTTTTCGTCCGCGTCCTTCGCGGATGAGAAGAAAGCCGACAAGAAAGGCCCGGAAGCGGGAGAGCCGTCGAGCTTCAAAAGCGCTGACAAAGCGGTGATTAACGGCAAAACGATCAGCTATGACGTGATTGCCGAAGAGACATTTCTGTTGAACAAAAAGGACGAGCCAGACGCGTCCATCTTCTCATTCAGCTATATCAAACAGGGTGAAGGTGATCCGGCGAAACGCCCGGTCATGTTCGTCTTTAATGGCGGACCGGGCTCTGCCTCACTCTGGCTGCATCTGGGAACGTTCGGGCCCAAGCGCGTGGACGTTGCCACCGATAGCCCGACAGATGATGGTGCGCCGCCTTATCCGCTGGTGAATAACAGCCATTCTCTGCTTGATGTTGCTGACCTCGTTTTCATCGATCCGGTCGGCACAGGCTTTTCCCGCGTTCTGGAAGATGGCGATGGCGCCGATCATTGGGGCGTTGAGGAAGATGCCCAATCTGTCGGTCATTTCATCCGCCGCTGGCTGACCAAACATAAGCGCTGGGCGAGCCCAAAATATCTGGCGGGCGAGAGCTATGGCACGACACGCGCAGCTGCGCTCGTGGCCGAACTGAATGACCGCTATAACGACGTTGCCTTTAACGGTGTTGTGCTCGTGTCTGCGATTCTCGACTTTGAGACAGACCGCGGTTCCTATGGTTATATCGGGTCTATTCCAACGCAGGCGGCGATTGGCTGGTATCATAACAAGGTCGACCGTTCGAAATGGAACAATGACTTTGATGCCTTTCTGATCGATGCCCGCAGCTTTGCGGTTCGCGAATACGGCCCGGCCCTGTTCATGGGCCAGGACATGCCACATCAGGAATATGACCAGGTGGTTCAGAAATACGCCCAGTTTACGGGTCTGAAACCAACTTACATTGAGCGCGCAAGACTGCGTGTCGGCGTAGGCCGCTTTATGAAAGAGCTTCTCCGTGATGAAGGGCTCACCCTTGGGCGCTATGATGGCCGCTATACCGGGCAGGATGAGGATGATGTTGGCGAGCGCGCTGATGCAGACCCGTCTGGCTATGCAATGGATGCAGCCTTCACCGCCGCCATGAATGACTATATGACACGCAATCTCGGCGTGGAAATGGATCGCGGCTATACTGTTTTGTCCTACGATGTGAACAACGCCTGGAAGGGTGTGGAAGGCGGCGGGTCTGGCGGCCCGGGATATACCAATGTGGTGCCGGGTCTGGCGCGTGGCATGCGTGAGAACAAAGACATGAAAGTCATGTTGGCCTGTGGCTATTATGATCAGGCAACACCGTTCTATGCGGCTGAAATCAGTCTGGCAGAGCCGGGCGTTCCAGCAGATCGCATAGTGAAAACCTATTATCCGGCCGGTCACATGATGTATCTGGATAAAGGCTCACTGGAACAGCTCGGAAAAGATATCCGCGCATTTGTCACCAGCGACTAAGTTAATTTCTCACACAAATCAGCAAAGCCGGGTCGGGAGACTGCCCCGGCTTTTTTAATCGGAAAAACCCATACCTGACGTAGGGATAATTTGTCTCATGTTCGACGAGGCTGAAATATTTTAGAAGGGGCTAAAATTGAGAAGGGCATGTGTTTCGACGTTCTTCAGGAAAGGATTCTGACCGATGAAATATGTATTGAGTATTATTGCCAGCCTCGGCCTTCTGAGCACGCTTCCATCTTCCATGGGCGAGCCGGATGGCGCGAAACTGATGAAGCAGACTTGCTTCTCTTGCCATAACTTTGATGATGCGCCGCGGACGAAAACAGGGCCAAACCTGTTCGGTGTTGCGGGCTCGAAAGCTGGCACTCAGGAAAACTTCACACGCTACAGCAAGGACATGAAAAAGATTGCTGAGTCTGAGCTTGTTTGGACAGACGAGAATCTGACGGCGTACATTTCCGACCCAACGTCTTTCCTGCGTGAGAAATCAGGCAATGAAAAAGCGCGCAGCACGATGGTGTTCCGCAAACTGTCTGACGAAGATGTTGCGGCGATCGTTGAGCATTTGAAGACGCTTAAATGATTTGAGCTCAAATCGAAAAGGGGAGGCGGTGCCTCCCCTTTTTTTAATCTTCGAGAGCTGCTTCGGCTTTCTGTTCCACCAGTTCTCGCTCAGCGGATTTGCGCTCTTTGAAGGCGTCGGCGATGCGGCCACTTTTGTCGGTGCCGACCGTTTCCTTTGCGCACGGAAAGATATCCTGTTCTTCTTCTGACATATGATGCTCATACTCGTGTTTGAGTTGCTTGAGCTTTATCAGCCAGGCAGGCGAACTCGTGTCAGTCTCATTGATTTCCTGCATTAATTCATCGAGTTCGTGGTGCTCTGCTACAGAGTGGCGCGCATGTGGCTGGCCGTCCTCTGTTTTGATCATCGGGCCATAGAAGGTTTCTTCTTCTGCTGCGGCATGGCTGGCGACATCTTCAAAGAAGCGCGACCAGAGCTCTCGGCGGGTTTCGCTATCACCCGAGGTTTCGACGAGATCTTCGAGAAGTTGGCGATGGCGATTATGATCTTTCTTGAGAGTTTCATAGATGGTCGTCATAAGGGTCTCCTTTGGTTCGAATACTAAATAAATGGCGTATCGGTGTCCGGAAGCAAGGCGATCTTGGAATCGTCATCAGAATGCCCTGTTTCAGCAAGAAACGGGACGACGGCATGCTGACATTTCTCTAGCCTCACTGCTGAAATGCATGGGGAGGCAGGTTTGACCGAACAGATTTTGACAGGCGCTGATGCGCTTTCAACTGCGCTTGATAGGCAGGGTTATGCTCTGGTGCCGGGCGTATTGTCGCCGGATGTCTGCCGCGAAATGCGGAATCTGTATGAGGATCCGGATATTACCTTTCGCTCTACCATAGACATGGCGCGCTATAATTTCGGTCGAGGGCAGTATCGCTATTTCGCCTATCCTTTGCCCGAAGCGGTACAGAGCTTGCGCGAAACATTTTATCCAGACCTTGCGGCGATCGCGAACATTTGGGCAGAACGGCTCGGCAGTGATGCGCAATGGCCAGAGGCGCATTCAGAGTTAGTGAGGCTTTGCCGGTCAGCGGGGCAGGCCCGACCAACGCCTCTGATCCTGAAATATGGTGCAGGTGATTATAACTGCCTGCATCAGGATCTTTACGGGGAGATTCACTTTCCATTGCAAATGGTGGTGTTTTTGTCTGATCCTGAAACGGATTATGACGGCGGCGAGTTTGTGCTGACCGAACAGCGCCCCCGCATGCAGACCATCGCCCGGGTTATGCGACCATCACTGGGGGATGCGGTAATCATTCCGGTTCGGGAACGACCCGTTCGCGGTTCACGTGGTTGGTATCGCACACAAATGCGTCATGGCGTGAGCGAGGTGCGGTCAGGCCAGCGCTTTACGCTTGGCCTGATCTTTCATGATGCGGCTTAGTGCGCTTCTGCCCAGTTTTTTGCGGCCTGGGCCTCAACATCCAGTGGGACGCTCAACTGAAGCGCAGGCTCAGTTGCCTTTTCCATGGTCGATTTGACAGTCGCAATCAGGGTTTCCGCCTCAGCTTCCGGACACTCAAAGATGAGTTCGTCATGTACCTGAAGCAGCATGCGGCCTTTCAGCCCTGCTTTGGTCAGGGCGTCTGGCATCTGGATCATGGCGCGCTTGATAATGTCGGCTGCTGAGCCCTGGATCGGAGCGTTGATGGCCTGACGTTCTGCGAACTGGCGCTGAGCCGGGTTCTTCGCGGCAATGCCTTGTACCCAGCATTTCCGGCCGTAAATCGTTTCGACGTATTTATGGTCCTGCGCGAAGGCTTTGATATTGTCCATATAGGCGCGAATGCCCGGGAATTTCTTGAAATACTCCTGAATATAATCGCGCGCCTCGCCTTGAGGAATGCCAAGCTGGTTAGACAATCCGTAGGCGGAGATACCGTAAATGATCCCGAAATTGATCGCTTTCGCTTTGCGGCGCGTCATCGGGTCCATGCCCTCGATCGGCTCGTTGAACATTTCGCTCGCCGTCATGGCGTGAATATCGAGACCGTCTTTGAAGGCGTTTTTCAGCGCAGTGATGTCTGCGATATGCGCAAGCAGGCGCAATTCGATCTGGGAATAGTCGGCAGACACAAGAACATTGCCCGGTTCGGCGACAAAGGCTTCGCGAATTTTTCGGCCTTCTTCTGAACGGATCGGAATGTTCTGAAGGTTCGGATCAGAAGAGGACAGTCGCCCGGTTTGTGCCGCTGCCAGCGAGAAGCTGGTATGCACGCGGCCCGTATCTTTATTGATGGCGGTCTGAAGTGCGTCCGCATAGGTGCTTTTCAGTTTGGAAAGGGTTCGCCAGTTGATGATGGTCTGCGGCAGGTCATGGCCGACAGCCGCCAGCTCTTCGAGTTTGGCGGCATCGGTCGACCAGGCCCCGGTTTTTGTCTTCTTGCCGCCGGGCAGGCCCATCTCATCAAACAGGATCTCGCCGAGCTGTTTCGGGCTGCCCATATTGAATTCCCGGCCAGCCTGTTCATAGGCTTCGGCCTCATAGGCGGCCATGCGCTGTGCAAAGTCAGATGACATGCGCGACAGCGCGTCACGGTCGACCTTGATGCCCGCAAGTTCCATTTTGGAGATCACCGCAGGCAGCGGGCGTTCAATTCGCTGGTAAACCGTATTCACCTGCTGTTGCAAAAGCTTCGGGCGGAACAACCGCCACAGCCGCAGCGTGATATCGGCGTCTTCGGCTGCGTAAGGCGTTGCCTTGTCCAGCGGGACGAGATCGAAACTGATCTGCTTCTTGCCGGTGCCACAGACATCTTTGAACGCGATTGGCGTATGGCCAAAATAGCGTTCGGAGAGTTCATCCATGCCGTGGCCATGCATGCCCGCATGCAGGCAGAAGCTTTGCAGCATGGTGTCATCATACGGCGCGACGTCGATGCCATAGCGCGAGAGCACCGCCAGATCATATTTGAAATTCTGTCCGACTTTCAAAATGGCCGGGTCTTCAAGGACGGGTTTTAAGGTTTCGATAACCTTTGCGAGCGGCAACTGGTCTGGATGGGTCGAATCTCCAAGGTCCAGTTCACCTTCTGGTAAGGATTTATGCGCGAGTGGGATGTAACAGGCAATATTCGTCTGTATACTGATTGATATGCCGACAAGGTTGGATGAGACCTCATCCAGAGCATCTGTTTCCGTGTCGACTGCGATCACGCCTGCTTTGCGGCAGCGCTCAACCCAGTCTGCAAGCTGAGCTTCGGTCGTTACGGTTTCGTATTGATCGTGATCGACGCCTTCCTGAGCGTTGTCTTCCGGCAATTCGCCTTCAGCTTCAAAGGCTTCTTTGACGCGCCGGGTGATGGTCCGAAATTCCATGTTCTCAAGGAAGGTCAGCAGGGTGGCCGGGTCCGGGTCACGCACTTTCAGGGTTTCAATCGGCGCGTCGAGCGGTACGTCGACCTTCAGGGTGACGAGATCGCGCGAGATTTTGATTTGCTCGGCATTGTCGATGAGGGTTTGGCGGCGTTTCGGCTGTTTGATCTCTTCCGCGCGTTCGAGCAGGGTCAGTACATCGCCATATTCATTGATCAGCTGGGCGGCTGTTTTAATGCCGATACCCGGCGCGCCTGGCACGTTATCAACGCTGTCCCCGGCGAGCGATTGCACATCAATGACCTTGTCCGGCCCAACGCCGAATTTGTCCTGTACTTCTTCAAAGGACAGGCGCTTGTTTTTCATCGTGTCGAGCAGGGTGATCTTGTCAGAGACGAGCTGCATCAAATCCTTGTCGGATGAGACAATCGTCACGCGCGCACCAGCGGCTTCGGCCTGACGCGCATACGTTGCGATCAAATCGTCGGCCTCATAGCCCTCTTTTTCGATAGCTGGTGTGCCGAATGCGATGGCGGCCTCGCGGATTAACGGGAATTGTGGTCGCAGATCTTCCGGCGGCGGCGGGCGCTGGGCCTTATAGTCCGGGTAGAGGTCGTTTCGGAACGTATAGCTGCCCTTGTCGAAAATGCACGCAAAGTGTGTCGGGCGGTCATCGCCTTTCAGTTCTTCCAACAGCTTCCAGAGCATGTTGCAAAAGCCCTGAACGGCACCCACCGGCAGGCCATCAGACGGACGTGTCAGCGGCGGCAACGCATGAAAGGCGCGGAAAATATAACCGCTGGCATCAATCAGATAGAGATGGCTGTCTTCGGTGATGGGGGCGCTTTGCTCGGCCATGAATCAATGTCCTCTTTATGAGGGAGAGACTTAACCAACGCGCCAGATAGGTCTAGTTATTTCCGGGTGTGGGACGTTCGAAGACGGGGCGAATGACGCTTCAGGACATGAAATCTGAAATCAAATGGGCGTTTCGCCGGTTGTCGCTGGTGTTCTGACAGTATGCATGAATGCCGGGCTACGATTGTGGCCGGATATTTTTATGAGCATGTCTATGGAACTCAGCCCCGAAAACCGATTGAACGGGTAAACTTCACGCAAAGGGTTCTGTGAGGCTTAACGAATTCAGGCGATGTTTTTAACATGGCCAAACACGACTTTTCAGAAATTCATTTTGAGAACTGTTCTGCGACCGCGCGAGAGCTTCGTGAGCAGCTCTGGGTCAAGGAAAAACCAAAGGCCAAAGAGAAGGTTGAAAAGGCGCCAATGTTTGGCGGTCTTCCATGGAAGATGCTGGCCTATATCTTTCTGGCGGCGGCAACGGCGACAACGGGTGTGGTTGGCGCCTCCGGCATGGGCGATCAGATCGAAGATCTCTACGCCACTGTGGAAAAGCATTTGAACGAAGCGCTTGAAAGCTGAGCCAGACCCGCTTTGTGGCATTCTGTGTAAATCGCTGATATATTCGCGTCTCTGCTTGGGGGAGTAAGATGAGCGATAAAGCTTCTGCACCATGGTATTTCTGGGTCATCGCAAGTGTATTGGTTCTGTTTAACGCAGTTGGTGTGTTTGATTTCAGCATGACTCAGCTAAAGGCTGAGTTTTACATGGGCAGCTTTTCAGACGAGCAGAGAACCTATTTCTACAGCTTTCCTTTGTGGATGGTGCTCCTCTGGGGCGCGAGCGTGCTTGCGGCATTTATCGGGTCGATCGTTTTGCTGTGTCGATCTGCGCTTTCGGTGAAGCTCTATCTGGCCGGGCTGGTCGGCTATATTCTGAGCTCGGTTCATAACATGGTGGTGAACCCAATGCCCGGCGCGGGCATGGCCGGCTATATTGCGGGCGGCGTAATTTTCGTCGTGCTGGCGTTTGCGCTCTGGTTTGCGTGGGCAATGTCTAAAAAACAGGTTGTGACCTGATCGGTCACAACACCAGCGGGGCGAGATAGGTTCCGATCAGGGTGATGACCACAACCGCCCCAACATTGATCCAGAACCCGGCCTGTATCATGTCCTTCATATAGACATGCTTTGAGCCATACACGATGGCGTTCGGCGCTGTTGCGACAGGCAGCATGAAGGCACAGGAGGCTGCGACGGCTGCCGGGCCAAGGAAGGCTTCTGGCGGTGCGCCGACCCCAATCGCAAAGGCGCCCAGAACCGGGGCAAGCGTCGTCATAGTGGCAACATTGCTGGTGACTTCTGTCAGATAGACGACAAGCGCGACCACCACGAGGATCATGACGATCATTGGCGCGCCTTCAATGCTGGCCAGCATTCCGCCAAGCCATTCTGACAGGCCAGTGCTTTTTACCGCATTGCCGAGCGAAATGCCGCCGCCAAACAGGAGGAGCACGCCCCATGGCAGTTTTTCAGCCTCTTCCCAGTTGAGAAGAGAGCGTTTTTCTTTTCCGCCTGCAGGCACAAGAAACATCAGCACGGCGCCAAAGGCGGCAATGCCCATATCGTTGATCTTGGCCGTCCAGCCGAGCAGAGGAAGGTGAGAGACATAATCCTGTATCGGAACGCGCAGCACCCAGAGTGTTGCGATCAGACCGAACACCATGGCAACCCGCGCTTCAGGCGTGGAAACTTTTCCAAGGGCATCAAGGTGTGAGCGGATTTCGTCTTGTGCTTGACCTTCCTGATTATTGTTCTCGGACTTGTAATGCTTCGGCAGGCCGCGCGTCAGGACAAACCAGGCGACCGGAATGAGAAGCATGGCGGCTGGAAGGCCAAAGGCCATCCACTGCAGAAAGCCAATGTCTGAGCCGGTGTTTTCTCGCAGCCAGGCAATGGCGATCAGGTTGGTTGGTGTCCCGATTGGCGTTATCGCACCGCCAATACTGGCAGAATACGCAATGCCGAGCAGCAGCGCTTTTTCAAACCGACCAGACTTTTCACCCGTCTCTGCGGCGAGCGAAATGGCGATTGGCACCATCATAATGGTTGTGGCTGTGTTGGAAATCCACGCTGAAATCAGGGCGGTTGCAATCATGAAGCCTGCAATAATCAGGCGCATATGATCGCCTGCGCGCACCACAATGTTCAGGGCAATTCGGGAATGCAGGTTCCAGCGCTCAACCCCCATGGCGACAATAAAGCCGCCAAGCAGGAGTAAGACTGTCGGGCTGGCATAGCCGACAGCGGCTTCTTTCGTGGTTCCAGCGCCAATGAGAGGAATAAAAACCAGAGGCAAAAGAGATGTGGCGGGGATCGGGATTGCTTCAGTCGCCCACCAGACAGCCATCAAAACCAGAAGGGCGGCCACCCTCCATGCTTCATCGCTCAATCCTTCCGGTGTGCCGACTGCGATAAGAAGCAAAGCCAGCACCGGACCGAGTATCAGTCCGATGACACGTGATGAAACTATCTTTTCCTCCCCCGGTTTGATCTTTTATGCCTGTGTGGCTGGGTCCTTTTTGCCGTTTTTCAGGACAAAAACCCTGTCGCAATATTTGCAGGTCACGAAATCGTCATCGCCCATTTCATACCAGGTCAGCGGATGACCGAGAACGCCGCCACCGCCGTCACAAGCGACTTTATGGTCGGTCACAATGATGATTTCAGATGCCATTTTTTGTTCAGTTTCGGTCGACATATCACAGCCCCGTTCAAGAAGGTTTGCGCAATTGGATTGTGCGCACTACGTATGGTGAGGGCCATCCTCTCGTCAATCAAGAAAGATATTCCATGAGTGTCGACGCTTTGAAACCGAAATACGCCATTGAAGCCATCGGACTTGAAAAAACGTACAGGGCTTCGGGCAAAATGCCGGAAAAACGTGCACTCAAAGGGATCAACCTCCAAATTCCAACGGGATCGATCTTCGGACTGTTGGGACCGAATGGCGCGGGCAAGTCAACTTTCATCAATATTCTGTCCGGTCTGGTGACCAAGACAGGTGGAACGGCCAAGATCTGGGGTATGGATATTGACCAACAACCGCGCGCGTCCCGCGCCGCGATGGGGGTTGTGCCGCAGGAAATCACCATGGACCCGTTCTTCACGCCGATGGAAGCGCTGGAACTTCATGCCGGTTTTTACGGCGTCCCGAAGTCCATGCGCCGATCAGAACAGATTCTGGCCGCCGTGGGACTGGATGACAAAAAAGATGCTTATGTCCGCCAATTGTCTGGCGGAATGAAGCGCCGCCTGATGGTGGCGAAAGCCATGGTGCATGCGCCGCCAATTCTCATCCTTGACGAGCCGACAGCGGGCGTTGACGTCGAACTGCGCCGTTCGCTCTGGGAATATGTGGTTGAACTCAACAAGGCCGGAACGACCATTATTCTGACCACGCACTATCTGGAAGAAGCTGAAGAGCTTTGCGATGAGATTGCGATCATCAATCATGGTGAGGTGATTACGTCAGAGCCAACACCGCAATTGCTGAAGCGTCTGGATCACAAAACGCTGCTCATTCAGCCGAAAGACGCGTTGATTGAGGTTCCAGCTTCACTTGCCGGTCTGGATGCGAAAATCCAGAAAGACGGCTGGTTGTCGATTACTTTCCGGTCTTCGGAAACAGGTATTGGCCGGATTATCGAGAATGTCCGCGAAGCCGGCATCTCAATCGCGGATCTTTCAACCCGCGATCCAGACCTTGAAGATGTCTTTGTCGAGATGACGAAGAACTAGGTTTCTTCCAAAAATTGAGCAACACAAAAACCCCTCGCACCATGGTGTGAGGGGTCATCGAAACTGAAGTTTTCGGAAATTACTTACCGAGCAGGCCTTCGCGTTGAGCGCGTTTGCGGGCAAGCTTACGTGCACGGCGAACTGCTTCAGCACGCTCACGAGCTTTTTTCTCGGAAGGCTTTTCGAAATGATTGCGACGTTTCATTTCGCGGAACAGGCCTTCGCGCTGCATTTTTTTCTTCAGAGCTTTTAGGGCCTGGTCGACATTATTGTCGCGCACAACGATCTGTACGATGGGACTCTCTCCATTCAGTTTCGTTACTGCGGTCAGAAACCGCACTGTCTTTCAACGCCCAAAAAGGGCACTATCTAAATCCGAAGCCGCGCTAATATCACAAGGGAATGGATATGCCTACACCTGAAGATGCTCCAACTGCCCTGGTTTTGGAAAAAATTCTTCCCAAAATGACAGAATCTGCCGGGACGGCAGGTTGGAGCGACAGTTTGCTTAACAAAGTCGCGGAGGAGTGCGGTCTGACAAAGTCGGATATATCGCAGGCTCTTCCAGACGGTATCCACACACTTGTGCCGCTATATTTGCAGCGTGCCGTGAGCGCGGTTTCTGATCACTATATGTCCGGCATTATAGAAGATATGCGTGTGCGGGACAAGGTGACGAGCGGTGTCGTGGTCTGGCTTGAAACGCTGTCAGCTCATTTTGATGCCTCGGTAAAGGCGATTGACTGGTGCACAATTCGTCCTGCCGGGCCCCAGCCTGTGACGGAATATATCTGGCAAGTGGCGGATGCGATCTGGACAGGCTTTGGCGATACATCGACGGGCTTTACCTATATGTCCAAGCGGACAACTCTTTCGGCGGTTCTTGCCTCCACGCTCGCTGTCTGGCGAAAGTCTGGTGGCGCGGAAGCAGAATGGCGTCCCTTCCTCGACAGACGTATTGAAGATGTCATGGCGTTTGAGACCTTCAAACGGAAGTTTCAGGTCAAGCTGCCGGTCTGAGCGTCCGAGCTTGCTTATTGTTCACGTGCCGGAAAGCTGAATATAAGCCAACGAAACTGGGCAAACTGCCAAAATCACGTCTTATTGCTGCTCAACAGCATATGTATCACCTCGTCTGAAAGCGAATGGAGTTTATTCGATGTTCAAGATTACACCGTGGATTCTTTCAGGCCTGGTTCTGGCAGCCCCGGTTACGGCCGGTGCATTGATGTCGTCGACGTCTGCGATTGCGCAGGATGACGTCAAACCCGTTACGCCGGTCGTGGAAGAAACCTTCAACGCGACAGAGGCGCTGGCCAAAGCAAATGCCTCTCTGAACAAGATTGATACGGCGAAAGGTCGTTTTGCGGAAACGGACCCGAAAGGGCTCTACACACAGGGCACATTCTACCTCAGCCGTCCGGGCCGGATGCGTTTTGTCTATGATGATCCCGATCCGCGCCTGTTTGTTGCTGACGGTACCATGGTGGCGTTTGAGGATCGCGACTGGGAGACCGTTGAAACCGTTCCTTTATCCGCAACACCACTTAATCTGTTGATTGGCAAAGAGGCCGATCTGGCGGGCCGTGCAAATGTTCGCTCGGTCACGAAAAAGGGCGGTCTGGTCAGCGTTGTGCTTGCCGACAAGTCTGGCGATACAGATGGCACGCTGGAGCTGTTCTTTGATCCGGCGAGCTATGACCTCAAGAAATGGGAAACCTCTGACGCCATGGGCCAGACTGTGACAGTCGACCTGTTTGATGTGTCTTATGGTATGAAGCTGTCGCCGCGCCTGTTCCAGATCGATGATCCGGAAGATGAAGACGATCGTGACCGCTAGATAAAGAAAAACCGGCCTCAGGGCCGGTTTTTTGTATCAGCTTTTGCCGCCTGTCAGCTTTTCCAGCTGAGCCTGCATGTCGGCCATTTGTTTCCTCAAGAGATCGAGGCTTTCCTCGCTTTGTGGGCCGTCGGCCGGGCCGGGCGAGAATGAGGACGGGTTTCCGTCTTCTGCTTTTGGCTTTGGTGCACCCGCGTCTTCTTTTTTACCGTGTGCCGGAACACCGGAAGTAAAGAGGTTCATACCACGCTCAAACATTTCAAAGTTTCGGCGGGCTTGTTCTTCGAACAGGGCCATCGGGTTGGTTGCTACGCCATTCGACACCAGATCGCGCCAGCGCTCCTGATTCTTGGTGAAATTATTCATTGCCATATCGAGATAGGTAGGCAGTGCTGTAGACACACTGTCGCCATAAAACCGGATCACTTGACGCAGAAAGTTCAGCGGCAGCGCATTTCCGCCTTTTGTTTCCTGTTCGAAAATAATCTGAGTGAGGACAGTGCGGGTGAGGTCTTCACCTGTCTTGGCGTCCTGAACCACGAAGTCTTTGCCTTGTCGCACGAGCTCGCTGAGGTGCTCGAGTGTGACATAGGAGCTGGATGAAGTGTCGTACAAACGTCGGTTTGCGTACTTCTTGATTATGATCGGGTCATCGAGGTTAGATGTGTCCGCCACCTGGTTCGCCTTCTCGTGTTTTGCCTTTGAAACGTTTCGCTCTCGACTGAACAAATGTCAGTTTTGTGTTTTATATAACACTACTTAAACCACAGTTTCGCTTTTGCAGCAAAAAAACTCTTTTGCGCAGCATTTTAAAAATATTGCGCAACAAATGTTGCGGTGCACAAAATATTTTTACTCGAAGAGCGGAGGACGGCAAATGCCTAATCCGTTTGGATGATTGCCTGTTTTCTGATCTTTTGCGAGTGTTTCCGCAAGGGAATGCGACGCTGCGTCAAAAAAGTCGCTATAGGAGACTATCCTTAAATTGTGCAGTTGCGTATAAACCCGCTGCTGGCGATAGCCAGACACACTAAAAATATTGCTCGGGGAGACATATAAATGAGCAAAACAGCAATTGTAACAGGCGGGACGCGCGGGATTGGCCGTGCAATCAGCGAACGCCTTGTAAAAGACGGCTATAAAGTTGCATCAACTTATGCCGGCAATGACGAAGCTGCGAAGGCATGCGCTGAGGAAATCGGTGTTTCTGTCTACAAGTTCGACGTTGCAGATTTCGACGCCTGCGCTGAAGGCATTAAACAGATCGAATCTGAAATTGGCGCGTGTGACGTTCTCGTCAACAATGCAGGCATCACCTGGGATGCGCCGTTCCACAAAATGACAAAAGACGCCTGGACGAAGGTTATCGACGTTGACCTGAACTCTGCGTTCAACATGACCCGTAACGTTTGGGACGGCATGCGTGAGCGTAACTTTGGTCGCGTGATCAACATCTCGTCTATCAACGGTCAAAAAGGTCAGTTTACTCAAGCGAACTATTCTGCGGCGAAAGCGGGTCTGATCGGTTTCACCAAAGCGCTTGCGTATGAAGGTGCGAAAAAAGGCATTACGTCTAACGTTGTCGCACCGGGTTATATCGATACCGAAATGCTTCAGGCTGTTAAGCCAGAGGTTCTGGATGGCATTATCTCAACCATTCCGGTTGGCCGTCTGGGTAAAGCAGAAGAGATCGCCAGCATGGTTGCTTACCTTGCCAGCGAAGAAGCTGCTTTCATCAATGGTGCGACCATGACCGTAAACGGCGCGCAATATATTGCTGGCTAAGGTCTGACATTCGGCGATTGGGCGGGAAATTTAATTATTTTGCCCAATTGCCGCCTATTTTTTCTGTCATTCAGACAGCATGAAAAGAAACGTGTTCAATCTGCATAAATGGGCAATGACCGCAGCGGCTTGTATCGCGCTGTCGGCGACCGCTGTGTCGAACGCGCAAACCGTTGAGCCTAAACACCAGGAGGGGGCAGACGCTGGTCTTGGTCCCCTGTTTAGTTTTAGCTCCATTTTTCAGGATGGTACTGTCCGCCTTCAGCGCGAAAACCAGGAGAAGTTCACCCTCAAACGACAGGGTGGGAAAGCCTATCTGAAATTCGATGGTGATCTGGAAACCTGGGCGCTTAAGATATCGACCGGTCCGGCCAATTCCGAGCTCTTTAAGAATGATATCGATCGCCTGTTTCTGAAATTATCCGACAGCGGAAATCTGAGTCTCTATTCGCCAGATTATCATGGCGAACCGATTGCCGTGCTCGACGAGTCTTCCGAGATCGGGCCTCCGGTTTCGATTGAGGGTGATTTTGAAAAAGAATTGTCGACCTATCTGAGTCTGCGACTTGGACGCGAGATGACGATCACACTGGCGGATGCTGGTGGTGATGAAACCATCTGGCTGCAAGATGCGGCGCGTATTGCTGTAAAGGGCCTCATTAAGTCCGTCAAAGATGCCAGCAAACTTGAGCGGGTAAATATTGTGATTGGCAAAGGGCCGGAACTGTCTGTCGACAACAATGTTGAGCTGACAGTCTATGTGAACCCGGCGCAGGGCTATTATGGGCGCCCATCCTCAGACCGGGTCATTCTGTTCCTGAAAAACCGCTTTAACAGCTAAGCTTTTGCGGCGTGATGTGCTGCCAGTCGCGCGGCCGGGTCTTCTGACAGCTCTCTCAGATAGCTCCAGGTGAAGAGTCCTGAATCATGGCCATCATCGAATTTGATGCGAACGGCATAATGGCCGACAGGCGATGCTGACAGGACGCCAATCTCCTGCTTGTTCAAAAGCGGCAGAGGTTTTGCGCCGCCATGTCCCTGAACCTCGGCAGACGGGCTTGCAACGCGCAATAATTCATACGGAATGTCACGCGCTTCGCCTGTGTCGAACACAATATGCAGGTTCTTTGCCGCTTTCTGAAAGCGCAGCTCGACCGGATGCGGTGACGTCACGTCTGTTCCGCAGGATCGAGTTCACGGGCCTCATCGGCCAGCACAATCGGAATGCCATCGCGGATAGGATAGGCGAGACCAGCTTTTTTCGAAATCAGTTCCCCGGCGTCCGGATCATAAATCAAAGGACCGCGGGTGACGGGGCAGACAAGGATCTCCAACAGTTTTGGGTCCAGTCCATCGTGAGCTACTGAAGTGATGATGAGCCTCCTGTATCCAGTCCATCCATCTGGAGCAGTGTTACCAGAACCTCTGCCCGCGCGACAAGATCGGGCGCTTCCAGCAGAGCCTGCTTTTCGATAATCGAAAACGGGCAGCCCGCTGACAAAGCGTTTACGAGCGTTTCTGTCGGGGCTTTGTCCGCATCTTCAAGATTGGCGGCCAGCCCGTTGCGGCTGAGATAATCGCCGAGCGCTTCGAGAATGTCTGCGCGGTGGGGCAGATGTTCTTCTTCAGGCTCGAACAGATCGTGCTCGAATTCTGTCCAGTCAGCGCGAATTTCGCGATACGGCATTTCGAATGGCAGTTCTTCTTCCACCCGGAAGCGGCAAACACCGGTCAGGGTGATGAGATAGCGACCGTCTTCAGTTTCCTGAAAACCGGTCAACTGGCCAAGGCACCCAACCGAAGCAATATCTGGATGGGTTTTCGGGCCAGTCTCATAGCTTTGGATCATGCCGATCACGCCATCGCCCGCGCGGATATCATCAATCATGTTGAGATATCTCGGCTCGAAAATATTCAGCGGCAATTGCGATCCGGGAAACAACAAGCAACCCGGTAGCGGGAAGATTGGGAACCGGAGTGGCAGATCGTCGAGCGAATAGATTTCAGGCAGTTGCATGGTTTGTACCTCTTTCCCGGTCTCATTTGGTCCGGGATCTGACTTTTTCCAGCCTGCCGGTCATCTGAAACGCCGATTTATGAGAAAACCAGCGCTGACAGGCGACGACGACCCTTTTTGGTGACGTCCGCTTTCGGGCCTGCTGCCTCAAACAATTTCAGCAGTAAGTCCTTGGCCGCGTTCTCGTTCCAGGCAAGATCCTTTTCCAGAATGCGGAACAGGTTCGCAGAGGCGTCTTCCTGCTGGTTGGCGGCCAACTGCGCTTCCGCCAGTTTGAAGATGGCGTCGAAATCGTCCGGATTGGCCTCAACAGCTGCGCGCAGTTCAGCCAGTTCGTCAGGCTCAGCAGCATCTTCCATCAGGTCGAGCGCTGTCAGAACGCCTTTTACGTCTGGGTGAGAGCGTTGATCTTCCGGAACCATTTCCAGAATCTGGCGGGCTTTTTCATAGTCTTCCATCGCCAGATAGCAGCGCGCCATACCGGCGATCGCGCCGACATTTTCCTGATCCTGCTGGATGACCGCAGCATAGAGCTGTGCGGCGCTGTTAATGTCGCCCGACCGGAACAGCTCGCCTGCTTGCTCAACCGCTTCTTCCAGCTGTTTTGCGCCGGACGTGCCAGACAATAGCTTATCGATAAACTGTTTGATCTGTGGTTCAGGCTGGGCACCCATAAAGGCATCAACCGGGCGACCATCAACAAAGCCGAAAACGGCCGGGATAGAGCGAACGCCGAGTTGTCCGGCTACGCCCTGATTTTCGTCCATATTGATTTTGACAAGCTTCACCTTGCCGCCTGCTTCGCGAACGCATTTTTCGAGAACAGGTGTCAACTGACGACACGGGCCGCACCAGGGCGCCCAGAAGTCGACCAGGACAACGCTGCCTTTAGAGGCTTCGACTACGTCCGCCATAAAGTTCTGATCGGTGGATTCCTTGATCAGATCAGGTGAGGCGCCAGCGCTGAGGTCCATCAGACCCTCCGTATTTTAGCAAATTGAGTTTCCACACAAATGGGAAAGTTTTTGATCAACTCAAGCATAACAGTCTGAACGTCGCAGGCAAATTTCAGGTTTCGGTACGTTCGGGTGGATTTTCGTTGCGCGCTTCCCCTATCAGGCGGACAATTGGGGCGACATGGGATGGGAGACGACCATGGCTCTGGAACTTCGGCCAAACTGCGAATACTGCGACAAGGATTTGCCGCCTGAGGCGGAAGATGCCTGTATTTGTACCTATGAATGCACATTCTGCCGCGCTTGTGTGGAGACACATTTGAAGAATGTCTGTCCCAATTGCGGCGGCGGATTTGTTTCCAGACCGATCCGGCCTGCTTCAACGTGGCGAACTGGTGTTTGTCGGGATGCTCAGAAACCGTCGCAAAAGCGGGTCCATTTGTCGTATGACAAGGATGAGATCGCGGCTTTTGTTCAAAAGCTGAAAGACGTTCCGCCGGAAGAGCGATGACTACTCAAGCTCTGTGAAATCAATCACTTCAAGCGTGCGGCCAGTATGCGCGATAAAGCGGTCAAAGTCTGACCGGGAAATCGCAGTGGTCATGTCATTGCGCAGCGGGTGAAAGTTCAACGGGTCGCTGTCTGAAAGGCGTTTCTCCAGAATGAAGCGCACATTTTGCGCTGTCTCATTTGCCAGTGCAAATGCTGTGACCGAGCCCGGCACGACGCCGAGCGTTTCTTTCATCAGGTCTGCAGAGGCAAAAGACAGCCGCCCTGTGCCGATCACTTTGTGCAGTTTGTTGAGTTTCAGTTCAGCGTCTGCGTGGGCGGAAATCAGCACAATCTGGCCGGACTTATCCTTCATGAATAAATTCTTTGAGTGTCCGCCAGGCAGGTTCGCTTTCAGGTCTCGTCCTTCCTCAACTGTAAAGGTCGGCGCGTGCTCATGTGTCGTGACGTCGATATTCAGCTGTTTAAACAGCGCAAAAAGGTCGTCTGAAGACATTGTCATGGTCTGAAGCTTGCCTCGTGGTCTGCAATTCGTTCAATAGTCAGAAATGTTATGCTTGCCTGAGGCCCGGTTACCATGAAACTGGATTGTTACAAGATTTACGAAAACGCTCCGAAGATTATTCCGGGGCGTTCGCGGCGTGAGTGGATGGATGCGTTTGAGGATCGATTCCCATATCGTTGCCTGCCGCTGACCATGGCGAACTCAACCGGCTGGGAAATTCTCTGTCCGATTGATATCGAGATCGAATGGAATGGCCGCTCTATGGAAGACGCGATCCAGATTCGCAGCTCTGCAGGGGATGCCTGGGTGAAATCTTTTGCCAGCAGTCACTTTCGCAAAGGCATTGTGACCATGCATACCGGGCATTTATTCCGCACCCCACCGGGTTGGGCGGTCTGGTGCGGCGGTGCCCCAAACTGGCCGAAACATGGTATTTCACCTCTGTCGGGCCTGATTGAGACAGACTGGTTGCCATTTCCGTTCACCATGAACTGGCAAATGACAGAGCCGGGCATTGTGAAGTTTGAACGTGATGAGCCGTTTTGTTTCTTCACACTGGTTGAACATCACCGGCTGGAAGACGTGCAGCCTGAATTGCACATGCTGGATGATAATCCTGAGCTCAAGGCCGACTATGAAGCATGGCGTGATAGCCGCGCTGACTTCAATCAACGTCTCTCCAAGCTGGATGAGGGGGCGATGCGCGCCGGATGGCAGCGCCATTATATGCGCGGGAACAATGTGAATACGGGTGAGAAGGAAGACTCTCACAAAACCAAACGGCAATTGAAGACGCCGCTGCCTGCAAAGAAATAAGCCCTGTGTGGCGCGTTCTTACAGTTTTCGTCATTCTGTCAGTTGCTGCCTGTGGCAAGGGCCTTGAGGCGGACTGGCAGGCAGGGGAGACCGGCTATGTTTCGCGCGTCACTGATGGAGATACGCTGGCGCTAAATACCGGACAGGTCGTCCGGCTTGTTTCGATTGAGGCGCCATCATTCGGCTATCGTGGCCGGGAAGATATGCCCTATGCAGAAGGGGCAAAGCGCCAGCTTGAGGCGTTGGCGCTCGGCCAGCCTGTTCAACTCTACTATCCGGGGATTACGCGCGACCGCTATGACCGGGCGCTGGCTCAGGTGAAGGTGGTTCCCAAAACTGGCAAAGCCTTCTGGCTGAACGAGGCTTTGGTACGGGAGGGGGCGGCCTGGGTGCGGCTCTATCCGGACACTGCGACCGGAAGTGACGGCCTCTGGACAGCTGAGCGTTCGGCCCGCGAGACCAAGCGAGGTCTGTGGGCGAAAAGGGCGCCGGTCTATTCGAGCGGGGCAAACCTTCCGGCGTCTGGATTTGTCATTCTTCAGGCCCGAGTTTCAGGGGCAAAGCCGGTTGGTGGAAAATGCGAATTCCGTGTGGACCAGAACTCTCTTAAAGCGACTGTGTCTTTGAACGCGTCTGGTGCGTGTCCGGTTCAGGATGGCAAGACCTATGAAGTGCGCGGCTGGATATCAAAACGCGGCCTGAATATCGCCTCGCATGAAAATGTTCGCAGTCTTCAAAAGCCCTGATCAGGTATAGGGGATCATTCCAGCCTTTTCCGGGTCGCCGACAAGCCCGGTGAGCGCTTTTTTCAGTTTCTGCAGGGCGGCGTGTTCAATCTGACGCACGCGCTCCTTTGAAATGCCGAGCTGCTGCCCAAGTGCTTCCAGAGTGATGCTGTCTTCGCTGAGGCGGCGCTTGCTGATGATCGTGACCTCGCGCGGGTTCAGTACCTTCATTGCTTTCATGATCCATTCGCGGCGCTTTTCTGCGTCATGCTCTTCCATATAGAGCTCTTCGGGAGTTCCGGCTTCATCTGGAAGAAGGTCCTGAAACTCACCATCGCCGTCTATGCCGAGCGGGGCGTTTAATGATCGGTCATGTGCGGACAAACGAGAGGTCATGGAATCGACATCGCGTTCCTTCACGCCCAGCTTTTCCGCGATCAGCGTCCGGTTTTCCGGTGTTAGTCCGGTATCGCTCATATCATCGATCTGGGCACGCAGGCGCCGCAGATTGAAAAAGAGGGATTTCTGGGCCGCTGTTGTTCCAGTGCGAACGATCGACCAGTTGCGAAGGACATAGTCCTGTATGGAAGACCGGATCCACCAACTTGCATAGGTCGAGAAGCGGACTTCGCGTTCGGGCTCAAATCGTGCGGCAGCCTGCATCAGGCCAACATTGCCTTCCTGAATGAGGTCGCTCATCGGCAGGCCATAGTTGCGAAATTTCGAGGCCATCGAGACCACCAGCCGGACATAGGCGGTGGTCAGTTCATGCAGCGCTTTTTCATCGTCTTCGTCACGCCAGCGACGCGCAAGCTCTTGTTCATGGTCCTGCTCGAGCAGGGAAGAGCTCATCGCTTTCTTCAGAAAGCTGCGCTCTGCGCCAGTGTCGGTACGGCCAGTCGCCGACATGGGATACCTCCAGATTCCTTGTGTCTGGAGGTAGATACGAAAAAGGGGACGAACTGGATCAGTTCACCCCCTTAAATTCGCTAGTCGTCGTCAGACTGGATTATGCGGCCTTTTTTGCCAGCGACACCGTCAGACGTTCCAGAGCGGCATCACGGTCGATATTTTCGACGGCAGCCAGCTCGCGAGCCATGCGGTCAAGTGCAGATTCATAAAGCTGACGCTCTGAATAAGACTGCTCCGGCTGGTCTTCAGCGCGGTGCAGATCGCGAACGACTTCTGCAATAGAAATCAGGTCGCCAGAGTTGATCTTTGCTTCATATTCCTGAGCCCGACGGCTCCACATTGTGCGCTTGATACGCGCACGGCCAGTGAGAGTTTTAAGTGCGTCGTCAACAAGCTTCGAACCAGCGAGCGCACGCATACCAGACGCCACCGCGCGGGCCGTTGGTACGCGCAGGATCATTTTGTCCTGTTCGAAAGCGACGACGTAAACTTCAAGCTCAAACCCAGCGACTTCTTCTTTTTCTATTCCGGTGATCGTTCCCACACCATGTGCCGGATAAACAACGTGTTGACCGACCTCGAACGCTGCTGTTTTTTCTTGAGCCCGTTTCGCCATAGTATATACCTCTTCACGCAACAATATCGCGTGTCAAAACGAAGTCTGGCCGGAATAGTTTGGCTAATCCGGTGTTAACGTTTCGTTAAGACTTATGAACGCGAGGCCTGCTTATAGCACAGTTTTTCCCAGAAGAACAGGTTTTCGTGACACAGTTTCTTCATGTGCACGTCAAACAGCTCTATGAAGAGCAAGTGTTTACTTGTCCGGCAGGCGGCAGACTTACGCAAACCTGTATGACTGCTGGTGATTTCGCTCGAAATTGCGCTGGCAACTTGACTGTTCAGTAACCGTGAAAGAACAGCTGAAACTATGCTTCAAAACGTACAAAGCCGGACGATTTCGCCCGGCTTTTTCATGGTGTAATGGAAACATGGAGAAACGTTAATTTCCAGCGCCGGGTTTCTCGCTGAAATATTTCTCAAACTTGCCTTTTTCCTCCGCGAACTGATCGCGGTCTTCTGGCGGCGTACCCATCAGAGTGATGTTCGGCCAGACTTCAGCGTATTTGGAGTTGATCTTCAGCCATTTGCCGTCCGGATCATCTTCGGTGTCGGGAACGATGGCTTCGACCGGGCATTCCGGTTCACAGACGCCACAATCAATGCATTCATCCGGATGGATCACCAGCATGTTCTCGCCTTCATAGAAACAATCTACCGGGCAGACTTCCACGCAATCCATGTATTTACATTTGATGCATTCATCCTTGACGATATACGTCATTTATACTTCTCCGAATTTCGGCTTTTGTCTTTTGATGTGCAAATGTCGTGCAGACTACCAAATGTCAATTAAGCTCAGCTGAAGACTTTTGTTCGGCACGCTTACGCGCTTCTGCTCGATCACGATCCTGAACGTGAAGCAAGGAGGCGACATGACGCACAAAAGCGTCCTCATACGGGCACTTTTCGCCGTCTGCGAAAGACACATAATACAGACCCTCAATAAAGCGGATGCGTTCTTCTTCTTTCAGAGACTTTACCAGCTTGGTGTACTGGTGTGCGCCGGTTGCCTGTTCAGCAAGGTCTTCAGCCTCTTCCAGAATGGTCTTGGCTTCGCCTTCTTCAATACCGAATGTGGATTGAAGGACGGACAGGATGCGCGCTTCTTCAATGTCTGCGTAAATGCCGTCTGACAAAGCCGTTTCAACGAGCAAGGCAGCGGCAGCTGTTTTTGGGTCTTCTGTCCGTCCGGCTTCTGTTTCGGTTTCTTCGCTGCCGGATAACATTGATTTCAGCCAATTCAGCATTTCTTCAGTCCCCTCTCGACCGGTGCGCCTTCAGATCCGCGCTAATATGTGACGTTGGGATCAACAAACTCATAAAACTCCCGCGCTTCCGGTGCGGGTCCGCGCCGATCCGGAAAGCCCAGTACTCGGATTGTCTTGATCTCACTGCCTTTCCGAAAGGTCAGTATGTCATTGATCATGACACTCGCACCGGGCTTGGTTGTTTTGCGCACCAGGCCGGTTCGGTCAATCCTCACTCCCTTATTCGTGATCAGATAGGCCGCATCACTTCGATTTTTGACCCAGCGTGCGCGCCAGAGCCAAATATCGAGGCGTTGTTCGGTCACGTCACTCAAGCAGAGTTACTCTTTCGAATCCTGAGCGGCGTCTGGTGCAGGAGTTTCAGCTGCGGTATTTGGCGCAGATGACGTATCAGTTTCTGTTACAGGCGGCGGTGCCGTTTCAGCCGGCGTGTCACCAGCGGTCTCAGCTGCAGGCGGCTTTGGCTTTTTCTTTTTCTTCGGCTTGGCCTTAGGGGGAGGCTCTGGCGGCAGAAGAGAGGCAAGTGCTGCGAACGGATTGTCCGGGTCATGCTTGCGGGCTTCTGCTTTTTGCGCCGCGAAGGATTTGTTTGGCTTGCCCTTGTCATTGCCACGCGGCGGACGCTTACCGCCTTTGCCTTCAGCGCGTTGCGCGCGCGCTGGTCGCTCGCCGCGGGTCTGTTCAGATGGCGGGCCTTTGCGTGGGCGACGCTCCGGACGTCCTTCCGGACGAGAGCGGGCCTTGTATTTCCAGGCTTTCGGCGCACCGGTTTCCGGATCGTTTTCCGCCGGAACAAGGCCAAGACCTTTCAATACGTCTGTGAACACATCGCCCGGGCAGGATACGACCGAGGCAAGCTCTGCCGGAATTTCAAAATGGTTTTTGCCAGCTTCCTTGCGGCGCTTGTCGATTTCCCAGGCCAGACGTTCAGCAAGGTCGGCGCGAATGGCGCGCTTGCCGAACATCAGATAGCCCTGTGCGTGCAGCGCTGTTTCTGTCCAGCCTTCATCAATCGCAAACGAGCCAGCACCAGACGGTGCAATCATGGCTTTGTCTTCAGTGAAGACGGAAATAAGGCGCGCAATCAGCGCTTGTTGAGCTGGTTTTGTGGTTTCAGGTGCATAGGCGGCAACCCGGCCTGCGCGGATGCCCCAGCCTTTCAGGGCTTCGCGTTCTTCTGGCGACAGGCGAAGCGGTGGATCGTCTTCACGCAGATCAACTGCGGCACCTGCTTCAAGGACGCGATAGGCTAGGCCACGCGCACTGCCCGGCAGGTCTTCAATCGTGTTCAGTTGTTTCTTCAGCGCAGACAGGGCTGGCAATTGGCGCTGCGTGTAATCCAGCAGCCAGTCTTCCGCTTTTTTGCGAGCCTGTTCGCGCAGTTCTGTTGTGGTGTCATCAGCGCCGATCAATTCAGCGCGCGGCGACAGCCAGTCATGACCTTTGACAACGCGAGCGATTGGCTGCTTGTCGAACGTGATCTGAGCATAATCATTGAGGCCAAACGCTATCGGAAGCGCTTCGCAGATCGCAGTCAGTCGCTGCACCAGAATTGGCGCGAGTGCTTGCATGGCGGCATTGCGGACTGCTTTGCCTTCAACCGTGTTGGCATTCGTCACAGGGTGGAAGACCAGGCCTTCCAGTTTGCCCACTACGTGGCCCTCGATTGTGATCTCGCCGTTTTCTCCAAACCCAGCTTCCAAGGTATCCTCACCGCTCAAGCCCCGCATCAATGCGGTCGTCCGTTTGTCCACAAACCGTTGTGTCAGACGCTCGTGTAGCGCATCTGATAACAGGTCTTCAATCTCTCGCGTCTGACTGCGCCAGGTTTCTGCCTTTTCAACCCAGTCAGATCGGTTGGCTGCATACGTCCACGTCCGGATGGCTGCAAGCCTGTTCTGCAAAACATCGAGGTCGCCCTCAGTTGCCCGCAGTTTGTTAAGTTCTCGTTCCATCCATTCGCATGATAACCGCGCATCGGGATCATGCAGGACAGAAAAAAGGTTCTGAACCACACGGAAGTGCCCGTCCAGCCCAGTCCGCCTGAAATCTGGCAAACAGCACAAATCCCATAGGCGTTTGACCTTTCGAGGGGCATCTACAAGGGTTTGAACGTCTGTATCGAGTGACATCCGTCGCAAAGTGGATTCATCCAGCGCGTCCGGTGTCTGTCGCAGGATCGGGTCGCCGCTTGGCCGGGACAGGGATTTCAGCAGAGTATCGATGGATTTATAGCTGAGATCGTAATTGCGCCATTGCAGGAAATCGACCGGCTCGAAGGTATGATTTTCGATCCGCTGTACCATTTCTTCGTCGAAATGCGGGCAGTCGCCGGTTTCACCAAATGTGCCATCAGTACGAAAGCGTCCTGCGCGACCAGCAATCTGTCCGGCCTCGGCGGCGGTCAGAAGCCGTCTGCGGCGGCCATCGAATTTTCGAAGGCTTGCAAAGGCGATATGTTCGACATCCAGGTTCAGCCCCATGCCGATGGCATCTGTCGCGACAAGGTAGTCGACCTCACCGGACTGATACATATCGACCTGCGCATTGCGGGTGCGCGGGGACAATGCGCCCATCACAACTGCAGAGCCGCCGCGCTGGCGCTTTAGCAATTCGGCAATGGCGTAAACTTCTTCAGCCGAGAAGGCGACAATGGCGGACCGCTTTGGCAGTTTGGTTGCCTTCATCGGGCCAATATAGGTGAGGTCTGAAAACCGCTCCCGATAGGTGGTGTCGACATCAAGGCCCAGCTTGATCAGGGCATTGCGCATGGGTTCAGAGCCGAGCAATAGCGTCTCAAACGAGCCGCGCGCATGCAGAATGCGGTGCGTGAACACATGACCGCGATCCGGGTCGGAGGAGAGCTGGATCTCGTCAATCGCCAGAAAATCAACCGGCTGGCTGAGCGGCATGGCCTCAACTGTGCAGATGAAATAGCGCGCTGTCTCCGGCCAGATGCGCTCCTCACCCGTGACCAGTGCAACAGCGGCCTCGCCCTTTTTGGCAACAACCTTGTCATAGATTTCCCGCGCCAAAAGGCGCAAGGGAAGCCCGATCATGCCAGAGCGATAGGCGAGCATGCGTTCAAGGGCGTAGTGGGTTTTGCCGGTATTTGTTGGGCCGAGAACGGCAACAAGTTTGCTCATTTGAGCCGCTTTCCGAATAAGGCGGTGTGCAGAACAACAAGCCCTAGAGCCCAGCGCTTGTGCTGGCAAGACAAAAGCCTGAGAGCTCGTCTCGTTGGGCGGGTTTTGTTACCGCTTTCGTATTGAAACCACCTGCGCGCAGGTTTAGGTGTTTAGGTGTACTCATGAACACCAATGGGAGGGACCTCATGGTCACGAAATATGTCGACTATTCCGATTCAGAGAAAACCTATGAGGGCTTTCTGGCTCTTCCTGGCGAGGCAACCCCAATCGGGCTGGTCGTTGTCGGTCACGCCTGGGGCGGTCTGAGCGATCATGAACGCGAAGTGTGCGAGCGCCTGTCTGGCCTTGGCTATGCGGCATTTGCCTATGACATTTACGGCAAGGGTGAGCGCGGTGAAACCACCGAAGAATGTCAGGCGCTGATGACGCCGCTGGCAAGTGATCGCGCGAAACTCCAGTCACGTCTGGCGACCTCCATTGCGACGGCTCAGAAAGAGTCTGGTCTTGGCAAAGACAAGACGGTTGGCATTGGCTATTGCTTTGGCGGTTTGTGCGCACTGGATGAAGCGCGCGCTGGTCTGGATGTCACGGGTGTCGCCTCTTTCCATGGTCTGTTTATGCCAGCTGACAATATTGCTGATGACAAAGCCATCGATGCCAAAGTTCTGATCCTGCACGGATATGACGACCCGATGGCAGAGCCGGACTCCATGGTTGGCGTTTGTAACGAAATGACCAAGAAAGGCGCTGACTGGCAGTTGGTGGCTTATGGCGGCACAATGCACGCTTTCACAAACAAGGCTGCCAATGATCCATCGTTCGGTACGGTGTATTCGCCTCTGGCGGACGGCCGCAGCTGGACGGCGCTGACAAACTTCCTGAAAGAAGTGATCGGCTGATCTGGCCCGATCCGAGACATGAAAGCCAGCCCATTAAAGGGCTGGCTTTTTTGTTTGAACCTATGCGCGGTCTGGAGCCTTGCGCCAGACGAGAAGCGAGTAAACCACGCTGACAATGGCTGTGGCGAGCAGCAAAGGCACAATCAACATCTGCAGGATCGTATTGCTGCTCATCAGCGCGAAGGGCAGGCCGATAATCCCTGAAATAACGAACAGCCAGCCCGCCAAACGGTGCGTTTTCGTCCAGGTGTAGTCACTGGAGAGCGTCCAGGGTGTGCGCACACCGATATACCAGTTTGAACGGGTCTTGGGCAGGTAATTGCCTATCGCAATGATAAAGATGCAGACCGCGCTGAGAATGATCTGAGTCATCCAAGGGCTGGTGCTGTCTTCAACGCCGCGCACCATGGCAAAGGCGGTCATTGCGGTAATTCCCAGCACCAGAATATTCGAGCCAATCCACGAAATCAGATAGGTCTTGGCGCTTTTCAGAATGTTCTCCGACCTCGGCGAAAGGGCTGGCAAGGCGGCGAGCAGAATGTTGGTCAAAAGGATAACGCCGCCCGGCGCCGCGATGACCAGCAAAGCTGTGTTCTTGCCGGAATAGCCATTGGCATTGCCTGCGGCATCCCAGTGAATCGGGATCATTTCTCCGCTGGGCAGAGATGCCGCCGCAAACAGGAGAATGCCGATCATGGCGGCCATGCACGCTGTGGACCAGATCAAGCCGGTGCGAATGAGAGCTTTCATGAAGGTTCTTCTCCTTTTTTCTTGGGAACAGCTGGCGCGTGTCCGATCAGATCAAACAGGCCGAGCGCGACTTCTTCCAGAACGCTGGCGTTCAAGCTGTAGACAATGCTTGTTCCCTCACGGTCTGCGGTGACGAGAGACGCGTCCTTCAAAGTATTGAGGTGGTTGGAAATCGTTGGCCAGCTGACCTGAAAGGCTTCGGTCAGATCGCCGGACGTTTTTGGCCCGCTTTTCAGGAGATTGAGAATCTCCCGGCGGGTCGGGTGGGACAGGGCTTTGAAGGCGTTGCTCATGCGCAATTAATTAGCAAAAGTGCTAATTAGTGTCAACGCTAATAATCTGGAGTTGCGTTTGGCCCTATTGTGATGGCGCTGGGGACCAGTTTTCCAGGTTCTTCCGGACTTTGTTGATCTGAGCCGACAGGGCCAGAATGTCGTCTGGTGACATGCCGATAGCTTCCAGAATCTGACCCGGCACACATTCGGCGCGGTCGCGCAAAGCGTGACCATCGGCCGTGAGCGTTACACGAACTTTGCGCTCATCCTCGCTATCGCGTTGGCGGCGGACATAGCCGAGTTTTTCCAACCTCTTGAGCAATGGGGTGAGTGTGTTGGATTCCAGATGCATTTTCTGCCCGAGTTCGCCGACGAGTTGACCATCTGTCTGCCAAAGCGCGATCATCACCAGATATTGCGGATAGGTGAGGTCGAGCGTTTTCAGGATCGGCGCATACACCCGGTTCATGGCGTGATTGGCAGAATACAGAGAGAAACACAGAAAGTGTTCAAAGCTGAGGTCGCGTCCGTCAAACCATTTATCCATTGTGGGCTCCTGAAGGGGTCATCGCAAAGAATATAAATCGCACGCGATATACTCGCAAGCGTTGACTCTGCCGACAACGGTACTATGTATCGCTTACAATTAAATCGTGCACGATACAAAAGGAGCATGAAATGAGCGTGAACGTACTTTACAAGACACAGGCGAAAGCAACGGGTGGCCGCGATGGGTCGGCTGAAACGCTGGATGGCAGCCTGAAGGTCAATCTATCGACACCAAAGGAACTTGGCGGCGCTGGCGGTAACGGGAATAACCCGGAAGAATTGTTCGCGGCGGGTTATGCAGCCTGTTTCATCGGGGCCATGAAGGCCGTCGCGTCTCAGAATAAAGAGCTGAAAGTTCCTGCTGACGCGACCGTAACATCAGAAGTCGGCATTGGTCCGCGCGATGAGGGCGGCTTCGGTCTGACAGTCGCACTGAATGTTTCTTTGCCAGGCCTTGATCAGGCAAAAGCAGAAGAGCTGGTTCACACAGCGCATCAGGTTTGCCCGTATTCCAACGCAACGCGCGGCAATATTGATGTTCAGTTGTCGGTGTCTGTCTGATAACCCCAACTGACGACTGTTGTTCTGGAAAAGGCTCTCGCAATGAGGGCCTTTTCTTTGTGTTTGGCGCGTGCATCTGAATATTTTCAGAGCAATCCGCCATGAGACATAGCCAAGCGGTCAGTTTTCGCCTATGTGCGGCCCAACAATTTCCTCCCGCCAAGGCCTATATTCATGTCTATGCGAAATATCGCAATCATTGCGCACGTCGACCACGGCAAAACCACACTCGTCGACGAACTCCTCAAACAGTCCGGCACGTTCCGCGAAAACGAACGTACGTCTGACCGGATGATGGACTCTAACGACCTCGAACGCGAACGCGGTATCACCATTCTTGCGAAAGCCACATCTATTGAGTGGAAAGGTCACCGTATCAACATCGTGGACACGCCAGGGCACGCCGACTTCGGTGGTGAGGTTGAGCGTATTCTGCATATGGTGGACGGTTGTATCGTTCTCGTAGACGCAGCTGAAGGCCCAATGCCACAGACCAAATTCGTGGTTTCAAAAGCGCTGAAAGTTGGCCTGCGTCCAATCGTTGCCGTCAACAAAATTGACAAACCAGAGCGCCGTCCGGACGAAGTGATCGACGAAGTGTTCGATCTGTTCGCAAACCTTGACGCAGACGACGAGCAGCTCGATTTCCCGATCCTTTACGGATCTGCGAAGAATGGCTGGATGAGCACGGATTACGAAAATCCAACCGATAACATGGATGCGCTGTTCGAACTGGTTATGAAGCATGTTCCGGAACCACGCGTTGCCGAAGGCTCTTTCAAGCTGCTGGCGACAACAATTGGATCTGACAACTTCCTTGGCCGTATCCTGACAGGCCGTGTCGAGGCCGGTGTGGCTAAGCCGAACATGCCTGTGAAGGCACTTGATCGCGAAGGCAATGTTGTTGAGCAGGGCCGGATTTCAAAGGTTCTGGCGTTCCGCGGCCTTGAGCGTTCGCCTATTGAAGAAGGCGTTGCAGGTGACATTGTTTCCATCGCAGGCCTGACGAAAGCGACTGTGGCGGACACAATCTGTGCGCTCGACGTGAATGAGCCAATGCAGGCCCAGCCAATTGACCCGCCGACAATTGCGATGACGTTCCGCGTGAACGACTCACCGCTGGCAGGTACGGAAGGCTCCAAAGTTACGTCTCGTATGATCTGGGACCGTCTTCAGAAAGAAGCTGAGGGCAATGTCGCATTGAAAGTAACACGCTCGACGGACGCTGAAGCATTTGAAGTTGCTGGTCGGGGCGAGCTTCTGCTCTCGGTTCTGATCGAAACCATGCGCCGTGAAGGCTTTGAGCTGGGCGTGTCTCGTCCGAAGGTGGTTTTCAAGGAAGATGAAAACGGCAACAAGCTGGAACCAATCGAAGAAGTCGTGATCGACGTTGATGACGAACATTCCGGCGCGGTCGTTCAGAAACTTTCTGAGCGTAAAGCTGACATGGTCGAAATGAAGCCATCTGGCGTTGGCCGCACGCGTCTTGTGTTCCATGCGCCAACGCGTGGTCTGATCGGTTATCAGGGCGAATTGCTGTCTGATACACGCGGTACAGCCATCATGAACCGGGTCTTCTTCGAATATCAGCCGCACAAGGGCAAAATCACGGGTCGTCACACTGGCGTTCTGATCGCAATGGAAAAAGGCGAAGCCGTTGCCTTTGCGCTCTGGAACCTGGAAGACCGCGGCAAGATCATGATCGATCCGGGCGAGAAGGTTTATGGCGGCATGATTGTCGGCGAGCACTCTCGCGATAACGACCTTGAAGTGAACGTTCTGAAGGGCAAAAAGCTCTCTAACGTTCGCGCGTCAGGCACGGATGAGGCTGTACGCCTCACCCCTCCAATGAAGCTGACGCTGGAACGCGCTCTTGCTTACATTCAGGATGACGAGCTGGTTGAAGTTACGCCGGAAAGCATTCGTCTGCGTAAGGTCTATCTTGACCCGAACGAGCGCAAGCGCATGAAAAAAGTTGAAGGCTAAGCCAGACAGGCTTCCGACATCAGATTTATGAAAAGGGGCCATCCGGCCCCTTTTTTGTGCGCGCTGTTCAGGTGTGGACGCGTGGTTAAATTCCCTTTTGGCCTGAATCAGATTGTTTGTGTGCGGATGTCATGGCTAGTGAAGGCCCGGGTTTTGTGGGTTTTGGGACAATCGCGTGAAAATTTCCGTTTCATTTCTGTTTTTCATTGTGCTGATGTGCGTCGCGGGCGGCGCATCCATCTATTACAATGGACCAGTTCCCTGGGACGTATGGGCGACGCAGCGCGTTCAGGAATACAGCGCAGAGTATCTGCAATATGCTGAGCTGATCACCCGTACTGCAAAAACACCGCTCGTCTGGGGTGCAATCGCGATCGCGTCCATTATGGTTATTCTCGCGTCTCATTGGCGGATGTTCGGCACGCCGCTTCTGGCATGGGGGCTGGCGCATTTCGCAGACAAGGCGCTGCGTGGTGAAATCTTTGTTCCAAAACCAGACGCGAACATCGTTGCAGTTGCGCAGACCTCTGTCGCCAGCGGTCTGCCATCGACATTTGGTCTCATCTATGGCGCGATCTTTGGCTGTGTGATCTGGTCCTCTCAATACGCCTTCCGTGGCACGCTCATGCAGTTGCTGGCCTGGGCAGCGATCTTTGCCGGCATGGCGTCTCGCATCGCACTCGGTGGACATTGGACGAGCCAGATGGTGGCGTCCGTCTCTGCGGGCCTGTTGCTTGGCATGATTGTGACCCGCATC
This sequence comes from uncultured Ponticaulis sp., assembly GCA_963678615.1. Classification (GTDB taxonomy): domain Bacteria; phylum Pseudomonadota; class Alphaproteobacteria; order Caulobacterales; family Hyphomonadaceae; genus Ponticaulis. The sequence goes on along the minus strand of OY782947.1, from coordinate 2,802,425 downwards.
ATGCAGATCATGGTTGGAAAAGAGCGCCGCTAAGACGCATCTGTCAGACCTGTCTTTCTGCCTGTCTGGCGTTGACCGGTTTTCCCGTTCGTTGCACTCATCCATGCAGGCGTCAGACTGGCTGATGTCAGAGCTTTACGGCGGGAGTGGGCGAAGTGGCTGGACGAATTCGTCTCACCGATATTCGGGGATTGATCCGATCTCTTCTCTGGGCGCAGATCCTGGCAGCGATGATGCTGGCAGTTCTGCTCGGCGTGCTGTTGTCACCTGCCACACAGTCGTTTCTGTCCCTGTCACAAGAAAAAGCAGATATTCTGGGTGAGTGGTTTCGTCTGCCGGGTCAGTTATTTCTGAACATGATTCAGATGGTTGTGATTGTGCTGGTGTCGTCATCCATCATTCTGGGCCTGACGTCGACAAGCGATCCTGATTTTCTGCGCCGCGCTGCAACCCGGATCGTCCCCTATTTCGTGTTCACGTCGGTCATTGCCGTGTTGATTGGTGTGCTGGTTGCGACCCTGTTCCAACCGGGAAGTTTTGTGGATCAGTCTGTTTTGTCGGCCATGTCGTCTGATGCGGCGAGCTCAGTTCCAAGCGCGGCTGACATGAAAGCAACGCCGTCCCCGACCGCGCAAATCGCAGACCTCATTCCGTCAAACCTGTTATCGGCTGCGCTGGCCAAGAACATGCTGCAAGTGGTGATCGCCTCTCTCTTTATCGGGATTGCGCTGATCTCTCTGCCGAAGAACCGGACAGACCCTGCGATCAATCTCATTCAGATTGCGCAGGATGTATCGCTTAAGATTGTTGGCTGGGCAATGCGACTGGCGCCGATTGCCGTGTTTGGCCTGATCCTCGATTTTGTCGTTCGGGTTGGCATTTCAGCGCTCATAGGGCTGTCTGCCTATATCGCGACGGTACTTGTGGGTCTGGTGATCCTGCTGGGGCTTTATATGGCGATTGTTCTGGTGCTGGCCGGGCGCAATCCCGTGCGGTTCGCAGGCCAGATCTTCGATGCGCAATTGCTGGCATTTTCGACATCGAGCTCTGCGGCCACCATGCCATTGTCTCTGAAAATTGCTGAAGACAGATTGCGGGTGAAGCCGGGAATTGCCCGCTTCATCATCCCGCTTGGCGCAACGGTGAATATGGATGGCACGGCGCTCTATCAGGTGGTGGCGGCTTTGTTCATTGCCCAGCTTTACGGAATTTCGCTCTCACCTGCGGAACTTTCCATCCTGATCTTTACTGTGGTTGGGGCATCAATCGGCAGTCCGTCAACGCCGGGCGTTGGCATCATCATTCTGGCGACCATTTTGCAGGGCGTTGGCATACCGGCAGAGGGCGTTGCCATTCTGCTCGGCGTCGACCGGATACTGGATATGTGCCGGACCTCTGTGAACGTCACAGGTGACTTAACGGCATGTCTTGTAATGGATAATTGGCTGAAGCCGCATTTCGAGCCGTCTGAAGATCCGAACAGGACGGGGGTCTAGCGCGGGCGGTTGAATTTGCTTCCCAACCAGACGTTTTTAACCTAACATTTTGCTATGGTTATGCTCTCACACGATGCTGCGGGCTGGAAAATCCGGCCTCATACCCGCGAAGATGCGGAAGCGATTGAGCGCGTGTTTCGTGAGACCTTTGTTGAATTTCCATGGCGTGCCACGCGTGAGGCGCGCGATACAGACCGCCTTCGCTATCTGTTGCAGACCTCGACTGTTCTTGTGGCGGAGGAAGACAATGCCGGTGTGGTTGGCTTTCTGATTCTGCAGGCCGAAGCGGCCTATGTGTCCCACGTCTTTGTCGCACCGGATTGGCGGTTTTGTGGGATTGCGGCAGGTTTGTTGAAAGTCGGGCGCAGCATTTCCGGCCAGCGCCTTCGCCTTGATGTCGATGTCGACAATGAGCAGGCGATCTCTGCTTATACCCAGCTCGGCTGGAAAGAGACCGTCGACCAAGGCCGCGCTGGTGTCGGTCAGGTCCGCTTTATCGGCCCTTAGGCCGCAACAACTGCCCGATAGATCAGTTTGATTGCGCCGGTTTGGGGGCTCACGATTTTGCGTTCAGTCCGGACATAGCGCACACCGCGATACATGCGTTCAGCAGGCGCTTGCGCAGGTTTCTGTGTGTCTGCCGGTATGTCGAAACCGCGATACTTGTAGACCTTTTCCATCTGAACTCCCCTCTGCCAAGCCCGTTTGAAACGGGCGTTTCCTCCCTTGGTTAACAACTAAATACATAACATGTGTAACTTTGTCAACATAAATATTTTAGAGAAATTTGAGATAAGTTTTCCTGGGTTTTCTGAAGTAAAACACGCGTCGAATGCGGCAGGTTAGAATGGTGAGAACTGATCGAGGTGAAAGGTTCGAACTTCACAGGATGGAAGGTCCCACGAAAAAACGAATCCATCGTCCATGACACACGCCGCATATGGTCTGCCTCCGGCTTTCAAAGTCGAAACAGGCTCTAGCGTCTCGTCACTGACCAGCAGGAAATCTCCGCTGAACGGCCTTGGTATTACCCATGATTTGATGCTTCCTACGTGCTCCGGAACGCCAATATACTGACGCATGTGATGACCGTTATGTTCGATTGCGGGCTGTAGAATATCAGAACAATTCGCCGTCATAGTATCAAGGTCGACGCGGCAGAGCGTGTCGTAATCCGTCATCCAAAGAGTATTGTTTCGCACCTGTGGATGACCAATTCCTTGCCGCCCCGCGAGCGGGAAGTATGTCAGATCATCAAGTTTCCAGTTATAGACGGCATATTTGAGATTTCGGTGAATCGAAATTGCAATGCGACTATCAGGAAGCAGGGAAACACCCGATGGTCCGGAATAGCCAGGGTCATCGAGCTCAAAGCGCTCATACGCTAAACTTAAAGTCAGATATGTGCTGGAGACGGTGTCGACCAACACTTCCAGAAAAGCAATATTGGGATTGAACTCTGCCGATGGCGCTTGAAGCTGAATGAGATCTTTGACTTCGTTACCAGCGTTCAAGTCAACAAGCGAACAACCGTTTTGGTGATGCATTACCAATGTATTGTCTGCGACGCGTTGGATACTGCCATACATGCCCCCGAGATCAATCGGGGACACCTTCAGTTGCCGGTCAATTACGAAATGCTGACCATTGGGCGCGCGGGTGGAAGGACGAAACAGAACTCGATCATTATTAAGTCGGAGCAAGCTCGCCTCCCGCAAAAATTACCCCTAATCGTCATCCATACGCAGGGCCGCGACAAAGGCTTCCTGCGGGATTTCGACCTTGCCGAACTGACGCATGCGCTGTTTACCGGCTTTTTGCTTGTCCAGAAGCTTACGCTTCCGGGTCGCATCGCCGCCATAACATTTCGCCGTCACGTCTTTACGGACGGCTGACAGGGTTTCGCGGGCAATCACCTTGCCGCCAATCGCTGCCTGGATCGGAATCTTGAACTGCTGACGCGGGATCAGGTCTTTCAGACGTTCGCACATCTGACGACCCCGGCCTTCTGCCCGGTCGCGGTGGACCAGCATAGCGAGCGCATCAACCGGCTCGTCATTCACCAGAATGTTCATCTTCACGAGGTTTTCGGCGCGGTGGCCAATAATCTCATAGTCAAAGCTCGCATAGCCGCGCGAAATCGATTTCAGGCGGTCATAAAAGTCAAAGACGATCTCGTTCAGCGGCAGCTCATATTTCACCATGGCGCGGTCGCCGACATAAGAGAGGTCGGTCTGAATGCCCCGGCGATCCTGACACAGCTTCAGAATGGAGCCGAGATATTCGTCAGGTGTGTAGATAGTCGCCGAAATCCAGGGCTCGCGGATTTCCTTGACGCGAACTACGTCCGGCATGTCTGCCGGGTTGTGCAGTTCGATCTCGGAACCGTCCGTCATAGTCATCTCATAGACCACGCTAGGCGCGGTCGCGATGAGGTCGAGGTTGAACTCACGTGACAGACGTTCCTGAATAATCTCAAGGTGCAGCAGACCGAGGAAGCCACAGCGGAAACCCATGCCGAGTGCCGCCGACGTTTCCATCTCCCAGGTGAAGGAGGCGTCGTTCAGGCGGAGCTTGCCCATGGCGGCGCGCAGATCATCAAAGTCTGCGGCGTCAACCGGGAACAGGCCGCAGAAGACCACCGGCTGAACTTCCTTATAGCCCGGCAGCATTTGCGTCGTCGGGTTTTTCTCGGTCGTGATGGTGTCACCAATCGCGCAGTCAGCCACTTCCTTGATCGATGCGATCAGAAAGCCGACTTCACCCGGGCCGAGTTCGTCAACATAAGTTGGTTTCGGTGCGAAGACGCCGACATTGTCAATTTCATAGGTTGCGCCGGTGCGCATCATTTTGACTTTTTGCTTCTTCTTCATCACGCCGTCCATGATGCGGACGATCACGACAACGCCGAGATACGGGTCGTAATAGGCGTCAACGAGCGACGCTTTCAGCGGCTTGGTCGCATCCCCGCCAGTCGGTGGCGGCAGGAATTCGACAATGCCTTCCAGCACGTCTTCAATGCCAATGCCGGTTTTCGCAGAGATATGGACGGCATGTTCGGTATCGAGACCGATCATGTCTTCAATCTGTTCTTTCACGCGTTCTGGCTCTGCCGCTGGCAGGTCGATCTTGTTCAGAACGGGCAGGATTTCGTGATCCTGATCAATCGCCTGATACACATTGGCAAGCGTTTGGGCTTCAACGCCTTGAGAGGCGTCAACGACGAGCAGAGACCCTTCGCACGCGGCCAGACAGCGCGACACTTCATACGAGAAGTCGACGTGTCCCGGTGTGTCCATTAGGTTCAGAACATAGTCCTTGCCATTCTTCGCCTTGTAATTCAGGCGGACGGTCTGGGCTTTAATGGTGATGCCACGCTCGCGCTCAATATCCATTGAGTCGAGGACCTGTTCTTTCATTTCACGGTCAGAAAGGCCGCCAGTGAACTGAATCAGGCGGTCGGCAAGGGTCGATTTGCCGTGGTCGATGTGGGCAACAATGGAAAAGTTACGGATTTGGCTTTGGTCTATCATTATCGCCATGTATCACTGGGTTGAAAGCTCGCCAAGCGAGATATGTAAGGTGAGCGTGAAAGACAATCTCATGGAGTGCAAAACCATGCAAAAGGCCCTGTTTCGTACCAGCTGTCTCGCTTTCGTGCTGGCAGTCTCGGCGCCAGCCGGTTTCAGCGATGATGCCGCCACTGGTCATACGCTTGAAAAGCATGATGAAATGCTGGTGAAAACGACCGATGTGATCGAATCACGCACCGTGCAGATTCTGGGCTATGTGACGGAGGCCGCAACGCTTCTGGATGACGCCTCCAAGTCTGTTCTGGCGGGTGATGGAGACCGTTCGACCGCGAAAGCGCGCCGGGAGGCCGCGGCCTGGATGGCGAAGACAGCTCGCGGCGTGGTCGCTGACCTCGATGATCTGAAAGACAGCGAAGAGGATTTCAGTGAGATCACGCAAAGCCATGAGGCGGCGCTCAGATCCTCTTACGAGGTGATCAAAGCCGAATTGAAAGCCTTTCAGACAGAGCTTGCGACACTGAAGGCAAAGCCCGGCGCAGAAGCGGTGTCTGCCAGCGTTCCGAAACTTGAAGAAGCGGGTGCGTTGCTGGAAAAAGCGTTGATAACCTTCACGCCCGTTCGCGATGTGACGTTTGAAATGGAATTCGTTGAAGTCGCCACGGCGCCGGATGTCATGAAACTGGTCGCAGACTCATTGATTGCGGCTGCAGGCGAAAAAGGCATGCATTTGTCGCACGATGAGGCTGCACTCGGTGTCAAACTGGTTCTGAAGGGCGACGCACCGGCAGATATCACTGCTTATGATGTGCGCTCGATCATGGTCACGGCGTTCAATGAGCTTGAGATCCAAAAAGCGGTTGAGGCGACCGAACCCGTGCAATTGCCTAAACCTGCCTTCATGGCCGTGACGCTGGATTAAGCCTTAATGCGATGACAGGTCGGCAAACAGAATACCGACCACGGTCAGAACCAGAAGTGCGGTCATGACACCCGCAAATATTCGGTAGCGCAGCGGTGTGTGAAGATACCGCTGCAAGCCCTTGCCAAACAGCGCCCAGCCATTGGCGCTGGTAATGCCTGCAATCAGGAAAATGATCGCGCATAACAGTGCGGGCAGCCAAAAGGGCGACAGGTCTGGCAATTGCCCGACTATGCTGATCGCCATCACCCAGGCTTTCGGGTTGATCCATTGAAACGCAGCCGCGCGGGTGAAGGTCCACGGTTTGGTATCGCCATGCGTTTCTTCGCTCGGCGGCGGTGAGGTGAGGATTTTCCAGCCGAGCCATAACAGGATGGCCGCACCGGCATATCGAAGAATTTCCCGCAGCATGGGCAGGCTTTTGAACAGTCCGCCAAGACCCAGTGCGATCAGCAACAGCATGACTGGAAAGCCAATCGCGACGCCAAGCATATGCGGCAGCGTTTTGACATATCCAAATCGCGCGCCGGAATTGGCAAGCAGGGCGTTGTTCGGGCCGGGTGTCCAAACCATGGTCAGGGCAAGGACAAACAGCCCGAATGCGTATTCAGCGGACACGGGCGATCTCTTTTCGGTTGGTGCGTTTCGCGATCAGTCTTCCGATGTTGAATCGACGCGCGTGACTTGCAACAGATTGGTCTTGCCGGGACGCCCAAAAGGAAAACCTGCTGTAATCACAATCCGTGCATCGGACGGTACGCCCAATTGTGCAGCAATGCTCTTTGCTGTTTCCATCATGCCTTCGAAGTCGGAAATATCGCACTGAACTTTTGAGAAAACGCCCCAATAGAGCGCGCCGCGGCGGGCTGTGCGGATGTTCTCACTCAGCATCACAATCGGTGCGCGCGGGCGGGCGCGGGAGAGGCGCTTCACCGTTGAACCCGTAGCCGTGAAGGCAACAATAGCGCTGCAGTGAAGGGTTTCGGCCACTTCGGCGGCGGCATGGCAAACGGCATCGGCGGTTGTTGAGTCCGGCTCTGCCTGAAACTGTGACAGCGTGTCGAAATAGTCCGGCGCGGCCTCTATGGCACGGATAATCCGGTCCATGATTGCGACCACCGTTTGGGGGTGGCGACCAACGGCGCTTTCTGCGCTCAGCATGACTGCATCTGCGCCCTGATAAACGGCTGTTGCGACGTCAGAGGCTTCGGCCCGTGTTGGAACGGGCGAGTCGATCATCGATTCCAGCATTTGCGTTGCAATGATAACCGGCCGGCCAAGTTTGCGTGCGGTGCGCACAATGCGTCGCTGATGCACGGGCACCTGTTCTGGCGGCAGCTCTACGCCCAGATCGCCACGTGCCACCATCACAGCGTCCGCTTCGGCGATGATCTCATCCAGATGGTCCAGCGCGCTTGGCTTTTCGATCTTGGCCAGAATGCGCGAGCGGTCGCCGATCAGCTTGCGGGCTTCGCGGATATCGTCCGGGTGTTGCACAAAGCTGAGTGCGATGAAGTCTGCCCCGGCCTCAAGAGCTGTTTCGAGATCAGCTTTGTCTTTCTCGGTCAGCGCAGAAATCATCAGGCGGCGGTCTGGAACATTGACTCCTTTGCGGTTTTTCAGAACGCCCGGCATGGTGATTTTGGCGGTGGCGCTGTCTTTGGACACAGTGAGGAGTTCGCAGGCGAGGCGTCCATCATCAAACAACAGCTGGTCGCCCGGTTCGCTGACGTCAAAAATCTCCGGATGCGGAATTGGAATAGCGGTCGACCCGTCTTCCTGTTTGGCAGCACAGACCAGTTCAACAGTTTCGCCCCAGCGCAGGGTCATTTCACCGTCTGTCAGTTCGCCAACGCGGATTTTCGGACCCTGCAGATCGGCGAGCACGGCGACCGGCGTGCCGAGATTGTCTTCCATAACCCGGATGGCCTCAATCACCTTGGCATGGTCGCTGCGGTCACCATGGCTGAAATTGATGCGGAAGACGTTCACGCCAGTCCGGGCGATCAAGGCCAGGGCATGTGGTGATTTACTGGACGGACCGACAGTCGCAACGATTTTGCAGTTTCGTGAGTTTGCAAGCAGTCCGGTCATGTTTGATGCCTCATAAAGTTGTCTCAGTCTGGCTCTAACTGCATTCGCGCGAAGATGGGAGATCACTCCTCATCGTAAGGCGAACTATCCTGTCCGGTGAGTGCTTTTTTCGCACGCTCTTCTTTCTTTTTCCGGCTTTGCTCTGAAATGACGTCTGAAAAAGCGCTGGCAAAAACACCAGCAGGAAGGGCGACAACCCCAATCCCGGCGAGCGCAATTACAGAGGCGGCGACCCGGCCAAGCGGCGTTACGGGGTAGACGTCGCCATATCCGACCGTGGTCAGGGTGGCGATTGCCCACCAGACAGCGCGCGGAATGGAGCCAAAGGCTTCCGGCTGTTGCTGGCCTTCAATAAGATAAAGCGCGATGGCCGATACATAAACGAGTGCCAGCGCCAGAAGCAAACTGGTCAGCAATTGCCCACCTGCGCGCTTGAGTGCTTCGCCGAGCAGATCAAAGGCCGGAACGTAGCGTGCGAGCTTGAACAATCGGAACAGGCGGAAGGCTTTTAACAATGCAACTGTGCGGGCATCGATTGTGTCGCCTGCAAATAACAGGAGCAAAAGTTCCGGCAGAAAGGCCGCGAGGTCGGCAATCGCATAAAAGCTGACAGCATAGCGGAGGCGTCCGGGCAGGCCGCGATAGCGCGGATCTTCTCCGACCGCCCAAAGACGCATACCGTATTCCAGCGCGAAGATAATGACGAGCAGGATGTTGAAGACGCGAAACACAGATTGCGCGTCTTCGCCAAGACCTGGTTCCGTTTCGAGCGCAAGCAAGACAAAGCTGCACAGGACAAGGATGACCAGGATCCGGTTGATCGTCGACAGACGCCCGGTGTCTGAAGCGCTCGGTTCCAGTGAATGATACAGGCGTGCCCGTAAAGTGTCTCCAGCCATGTCGCCCCTCCGAAGACCAGTCTAATGCAAATCGTTGAAATGTGTATGGTCTTTTGAGGAACGAAAAAAGACCGCCCAGAGGGCGGCCTTATCGTTAGTATTCGCCTTCAGGCCGTTTAGTCGTCCAGATCTTCCCGGAACAGGGCGGGCTCGCGCCGCTCTGTCTTCGCCGGAGCGGCTGGCGCTGGCGTCAGATGCTGGTGACCGGCATTACCGAACAGGCTGACGATCAGGATCAGAAGGTCAGCGGCAAGCGCCAGACACAGTGAGAAAATCGCCTGCGCTTCGCGGTCCTGCAGGGCAACGAATGCATAAGCGATTGGCGCCGCATCCGGATCGCGTGTCCGGGCAACGCGGCGCAGATCTTCCAGATAGCCCTGTTTGGCTTTTGCGCCGAGGGCAGATTCATTGATGCAGTTTGCGCGAATATATTGCAGCAGCTTACCACCTTCGAGGGAAGCATAATCCTGACTGTCGGAGGCGCGGCACTTGGTTTTCACTGCAGAAATGCTGTCTTGCAGAGCAAACAGACGTCGGGCTGTGTCGAATGCCCCGCCAGAGGTGCAATCAATCCGGGACGGATCAAACTCGCTGAGCTTGCTGCCGCGAAGGTCTGTCCCGGTGGATTTCGCCGCGATGAGTTCGCTTTTGATCTGCGTACAGGCGGATTGAATACGAGAAATCTCGGTTTCAGAAATGCGCTCGCCGCTAAAGTCGATCTGAGGGATGTCGAGCGCATCAGCCTGCTTTTTCAGCGCGCTGATTTCTTCCTTCAGATACACCACCCGAACGTCATTGTTCGTATTGAGCACTTTGTCGACTTCATCGCTGTTTTGCGAAGAGCGAATGGTTGCAAGCTGTGAGCGGCCGGTCAGCAAGGCATCGCTGGCGTTTTTCAGCTCACGGTCAACGCGTTCCAGCCGGTTTTGCGCGACTTCCAGCTTGGCTTTGATAATGTCATGCTCATCATTCAGCTTGCGCCAGATCGGGCCACGACCAGATTGGCCGCTTTCCTCTGCGCCGCGTTCTTCCAGAAGTTTCTGGTCAGCCTTGTCCCGGCTCTGCTTTTCCAGTGCGTCGACATTGGCTTTGACGTCCGTACGCTGCTTTTTGAGGTCCGTGACCTGCTTGTCGAACTGGGCAACGCTCTCTTCAAGCTGCTTGATTCGCGTATCGCGGCCAATCGCGGCGGCGCGGGCCTCAGCACGGGCTGAGCCGATTTTCTTTTCGTGATTGGCAAGTTCAATTTCGCGCGCATCGAGTTCGGCCAGAATGGTTTTACGCTGAATGCTGGAGGCGTCGGACAATACGTTAATCTGCGCCTGAAAGCTTGCCTGCTGGCTGGCAAATTCAGAGCGGACTTTGCGCTCGTTCTTTTCAAGATCGTCAACCAGTCGCTCTACGATGACATCACCGCGCTCGCGAATGGTTTGCGCAGACCAGTCATCCTTTTGGGTGCTGAACATGCGGTCGAACAGGTCGATATAAGAGAAGGTCACGGACACGGAGGTCGCGGCAAAGTATCCAAGGAAAATGGAGGAGATCAACCACCAGTTCTTGCGTGTCTCCACCATGATCAACCGGCTGGCAACCCAGGCCAGTGCCAGCATCAAAGCCTGAATGCCGAAAGACAGTCCGAGTGTAATGGCGAGGCTTTCAATGCCTTTCCAGAGACCCACGCCCTCCAGGCTTTCACCATTGGCAATTCGGCTTTGGATCGGGTCTGCTGCGCGAAGGCCGCTCCACGTTGTCAGGAAAGACACCAGAGACAACACAAGGCTGGCAATCACAGCGCTGCGGAACCCAAGTGTTCCGTGAACTTGATCAGGTTCTTTTTTCCCCAGCATGCCAGTACTCCCTCTCAGAGTATTCGTCTTACTCAAACGCCCCAACTGCGCCAACACAAAGTGAGGCTTACAGCACTTAAAGCCGTATCAAGCCTGAAATTGCGACCAGAATGTGAATGTACTGCAAAAACCGGGCAAATTCAGTCGATTGGAGAAAAGCCGACCGGTTCGTCTGCCGTTAGGCGATAATATTCGGGCAGAGTTGGGCGCGAAGACGCTGAATCTCGTCTTTTACCTGCAGTTTACGACGTTTCAGGCGCTGCAAGCGCAGCATATCTGCACCATCAATATGCATTGCTGCCACAAGTTCATCCAGTTCACGGTGAGTGACTTCGAGCTCCGCAAGGCGGCCTTCGATCTCGCGGTTGGCGAAGTCCAGGCTGGAAGACATGTCGTCCATGATGAGAAACCCTAGTTAAAGCAGGGGCGTTTATTAACAAATATTACCGGCTTCTCAAAGCGTTTTGATTCGGAATGATTTATTTTGGCACACAATTTGTGAAATTCGGCCATTTTATTCCCCTTAACGGCGACTTGAATCCATGTCACACTCGGCTCCCATAAATAAGAAGGAGCTATGCGATGAGCATTGAAAATCATCTGCGTGAACTAACCTCTCGTCACCGTAAAATTGACGAAGTGCTCCAGGAAGAACAACGAAGACCCTCGTCGGACTCGTTACGAATGACCAAGCTCAAACGTGAAAAACTGAAACTGAAAGAAGAAATTCAGTCGCTTGAATCTGAGACCAAGCATTAATCAGAAATGGCCGGAGAGCGCGTCCTGCGCTCTTTGGCTTTCCTGTATCTGACCTTGACCACCACTTTCCGACATGCGTAGGCGTAGGGAGCCAAACAGGAAAGGTGTCTCATGAGAGCCCCATGCATGGTTATGCTGGGTGTCGGTCAATCAGCAGGATTGGCTTGCGCACGGCGATTTGCAGAATCGAAATGGTCCGTCATGATTGTCGACGGAGACCAAAAGAACCTTGATCGCGCTGAAAATGATCTGGGTGGCCTGTGCACCTATCTCCACGAAGACCAATACACCCGGCTGGGCCTGAAAAACGCGCTCGCGGGCACGCTTGATGAGTTCGATGGCGTAGACTGCGTCCTCAAAATCCCGCCATTTCCTGAACCGTCCGCTCTGGCAGATCTCACTCTGGAAGAGATGAAGTCGATTTATCACAAGGGCGCGATCTCTACATTGTTGGCGGCCAAGACGTTCTCAACCGAGATGATCCGCGAAATTGAGTGGGAGTCTGAACAGGTCGAGCGTCCAAGTTACGATAAGTCATTCGTGACCGTGCTGAGCCGCCTGGCCATAACATCGGACTATAACCGTTTGACAGCGTCTCTGTCTCACGGCGCAATTCTGGCCGCGATCAAGTCTCTTTCCATTGAGCTCGCGCCGCATCGTATTCGTTCGAATGCGGTCGTTACGGTTCGTCCACGGGCGGAAGGTGATGATGACTGGCTGGTGTCGCGCACACCGCTTGGTCGCTCACCGCGTCCGGATGAGCTCGCCGACATCGCTTTCTTTCTGGCATCGCGTGAAGCGCGCTTTATGACCGGTCAGACAATTGAACTTGATGGCGGAAGATCTATGCTGAATGGTGTGGTTCCCCAAAAAAACAACCTAAGGTAGAATTTCTCTTCCTGCTTATCAGTTGCGCTCAACCGTAGAAGATTTCTGCGCAAGGATTGACGTTTAGGGTAGAATTTTTGTCGTCGGCTGGGCGAATTGCGTTACTTTTCAAACCTTAGGATGGTGCTGTTGGGTATTATTACCCAGTAGTCAATCTCTCCCCAATTGCTAGCAATTGGTCCTCTTTAGGGCGCAATGCCACATTTGTGACATTATTGGGGAAAGCAAAAACATGATCCACGTGGTTTCCGCGGATAACCAACATCTCTACGCCAGACAGCTGGATGAGATGTTCCGGATGCGGTACGAATTTTACGTCAAGCAACGCGGCTGGTCTAATCTCAAGCCTAAGGATGGACGCGAGACAGACGAGTTCGACGACGAGAACGCAGTCTATCTTATGAATCTTGATCGGTTCGGCCGGATTCTGTCGACGTTCAGGCTGAACTCGACAACCGGGCCGTATCTGGTGGCTGACAAGTTGCCTCATTATCTTAATGAACCAGCGCCGCGCCGCGAAGACGTCTGGGATGTCGGTCGTTGGATGGTCGCTCCCCATGCGCGCCGCAAGGATTCGGGCGAGATTGCCTCTGCACAGCAAGAGCTGATTGTTGGTCTGATGGAGTTTGCCGTCGACCGCGGCATTACGGGCTACACTTTCCTGTCAGACACAATTTTTATCGAGCGGATTGCCAAAGTCTGGCCGGTTCGCCCGATGGGGGACGTACACGGGTTTGATGATGCTGAGGGCGAAGCTCAGCTCATCATGGTGAATTGCGGTCCACACACTCTGGCACAGACGCGTGACCGGACGGGGATTTACGACACGGTCTTGTTCGAAATCAAACCGAAGCTGCCAACGACCAGCACGGAAAAGAAACTCCGGGAGAAACCCATGCAGAATCAGGAAATTATCAACGGCGACAAGCTGGAGCAAATCCGGACGGCTGCCACACACATGCTGTCTGAACTGACAGCCCAGAAAGACGGTGACATCGACTCCTCTATCCGGGCGATTGATACCTTCACAAAATACATCAAGGGCGTGACTGGCGACGAGCTCCAGGACGCTTGAGGTTGAACGCCTCCTGACCTTCATCCTGATCGCCCTGAAGGATGAAGTATTTACGCGCTTATGCTTGTTCGGACTTGATATTTCTGCCCGGATAAGTATAAGCGCGCTTTCCTCCAAAGAGGCGCAAGGCATTGCCTCCCGGAGTTAAAACATTAAAGCGCTCAGCGCAGGAGATGAAAATGCCGAAGATGAAGACAAAGAAAGCCGCTGCAAAGCGGTTTAAAATCACGGCCACTGGCAAGGTGAAGCACGGCGTTGCCGGCAAGCGTCACCGCCTGATCAGCCACAATGCGAAATACATTCGTTCAAACCGTGGAACCACAGTTCTCGCCGAGGCAGATGCCAAGAAGGTGAAGAAGTGGCTGCCGTACGGCGATAAGTAACGCAAGCTGCTGAGAAGGATTTGAACAATGTCTCGTTCACGTAATAAAGTTCCGGCGCATGCGCGCCACAAAAAAGTTCTGAAGGCTGCTAAAGGTTATTATGGCCGCCGTAAGAATACATTCCGTACGGCGAATGCTGCTGTCCAGAAGGCTGGTCAGTACGCATATGTTGGCCGTAAGCAGAAGAAACGCGTTTATCGCTCTCTCTGGATTCAGCGTCTGAACGCTGCAGTTCGTGAGCTTGATGCTGAAATGACGTATTCTCGTTTCATTGATGGCGTGCACAAAGCAGGCATCGACATGGACCGTAAGGTTCTGTCTGATCTGGCGATCAATGAACCAGCTGCGTTTAAAGCTGTTCTGGAACAGGCGAAAGCTGCTCTGGCCGCTTAAGACCAGATCGGTTTACAACCTGTTCCGTAAGACGACCGTTGCTGTAGAGCAGCGGTCGTTTGCGTTTAAAGATATGCCTCTGGCCAAGTTTGCAGAGACTGGTAAAAGGCGCTGAAGATTACTGCCAAGCGAATGCGTGGGTGACATGTCCGAAATAGAAACGATTGAAACTGAAGTTCTGGACGCGATTGATGCGGCTGGGGATTTGAAGGCGCTTGACGGTGTTCGCGTTGCCGAGCTTGGCAAAAAGGGACGCGTGTCCGGCCTGATGAAAACCCTTGGCGGCATGTCTGCGGATGAGCGCAAGGAAATGGGGCCGAAACTTAACGCCCTGAAGAACCGTCTGAATGATGCGATTGAAGCGCGCAAACTGACATTGGAAGCGGCTGAACTGGAAGCCCAGCTTGCGGAAGAAAAAGCTGATCTCAGCCTGCCACCATCGGCCTGGAAATCCGGCGCGCTGCACCCGGTCATGCAGGTCTTTGAAGAGATTGAAGAAATCTTCGGCACAATGGGGTTCGCCGTTGCTGAAGGTCCGGACATTGAAGACGACTTCCACAATTTCACTGCGCTGAATTTCCCGCTGGGTCATCCGGCGCGTGAAACACATGACACGTTCTTTCTGACGCCTGACCAGAATGGCGATCAAAAGGTTCTGCGCACGCACACCTCACCGGTTCAGGTGCGCACGATGATGAGCCAGAAGCCGCCAATCCGTGTGATCATTCCGGGTCGCGTCTATCGCAATGACTGGGACGCAACGCACACGCCAATGTTCCACCAGGTTGAGGGGCTTGTCATCGACAAGACCACCCATATGGGACATCTGAAGGGCTGTCTGATCGACTTTGTGAAAGCCTTTTTCGAGGTAGATTCCGTGGTCAGCCGGTTCCGACCGCACTTCTTCCCATTCACAGAACCGTCTGCTGAAATGGACGTGAAATGTGATCGTTCTGGTGGCACGGTGAAGATTGGCCAGGGTGAAGACTGGCTCGAAGTTCTGGGCTGCGGCATGGTACACCCGAATGTATTGCGCAATTGCGGCCTCGACCCGGAAGAGTATCAGGGTTTTGCCTTTGGCATGGGGGTCGACCGTCTGGCGATGCTGAAATACGGCATGCCGGATCTGCGCCCATATTTTGAAAGTGATGTTCGTTGGATTGAGCATTATGGGTTCAAGCCATGGCTCCTTCCGAGCCTGTCTGGCGGGTTGTCATGATAGACGCCGCTACGCTTGCAAAACTGCCGCGCTGGCCGTTTGGCGACTCTCCGGAGCTCGCCGACCGGTTGGCTGCGCTGATCGTTGCGGGCGTGAAAACCGGCACCTGTATGGCAAAATCTTCCGGTGATCGGAGCACTCCCGGCGAGAAGGGCGTTCTGGTCGATGGCGAAGAAAAGCCTGTCGCGCTTTTGGAAACACTCACCTCAGAGGAACTTCGTTTTTGCGACGTCACGCCCGAGCAGGCGGCCCTGGAGGGAGAGGGTGATCTGAGCTTAGATTACTGGAAGACGGCACATCAGAATTTCTTTGAACGGACTGGCGGGTTTGCTGACGACATGGAGGTCGTTTTCGAAACGTTTCGCGTTCTGGAAATTCTTGATCATGAATTCGCGGCGCAAGCTGATGCTCATCTTCGGGCAGAACGCGCGGGTAAGACGATTTAGGGGGCCTGGGTATGGGAAACGGCAATAAAGCGGAAATGCTGATCGCGGTGTGCGCGGTGATTTCTTCAATCGCTGCCGTTTACATTGCGTGGGATCAGGCGCGGGTCATGCGCAGCCAGGAAAAGGCTGAAGTCTGGCCAATGATCCAGCTGACGCACCAAACCGATGTCAGTAAAGGCTCAAGCTCGTACACTTTCCACATTCAGAATGCCGGGGTTGGTCCGGCTCTGATCGACACATATGCGATCCGTATTCCCGGCCAGCCGCAAACCAAAGACCTCCGGCAAATGGTACGTTACCTGATGCCGGACACAATCGGCGAGGCAAGCTGGGCAAATGCGAATATCAATGGCCGCGTTTTACGCCAGGGCGATGAACTGCTCGCTGTTCGTGGCAGCTGGAATTCTAACCCGGAGACAACGGCCGCAATCGAGGCGCGCATTCAGGAATACGTCTCCGGCGCACGACAACCTGCTGAAGTTTTCGTCTGTTATTGCTCAATTCTTGAAGATTGCTGGGTCTCTACGACCATGGCGAATAATCCACGCCCATATTCTGTTAAATCCTGCAATGACCTTGACCGAGCAGTGCAAGAGCTTTTGCCGGTCAATTCCACAACCACACCCGAGAAAGTAACGTCACCATGAAGTTCACTGTTTCCTGGCTCTATGATCACCTCGCTACAAAAGCCAGCCTGGACGAGTTGCTGGATGCCATGACCAATGCGGGTCTTGAGGTGGAAAGCGTTGATGATCCGGCGGAGGCCTTGTCGCAATTCACTGTCGCGCACGTGAAATCAGTGACCCCGCACCCGGACGCAGACAAGCTGAACGTTTGTACGGTTGATACGGTCGACGGTGAGAAGCAGATCGTCTGTGGCGCGCCAAATGTGCATGACGATATGTGGGTCGCGTTTGCACCGCTCGGGTCTTACATTCCGGGCCATGATATGACGCTCGACAAGAAACCGCGCAAGATTCGCGGCATTGAGAGCCACGGTATGCTGTGCTCTGCCAAAGAGCTCGAACTCGGTCAGGACCATGATGGTATTATGGATCTGAAGGGCGATTTCAAAGTCGGGCAGCCGCTCTCTACTGCGCTTGGCGCGATGGACCCTGTTATTGATTTTGAGGTTACACCGAACCGGCCGGACTGGCTCGGCGTTCTGGGTATTGCACGCGATCTGGCTGCAACAGGTCTTGGTAAGTTCAACCCAATGCCGGTGAAGCCGGTTGCTGGGACTTTCCCGTGCCCGGTTGAATTCGATACCGAAAACCGCGAGGCCTGCCCGGTATTTGTTGGCCGAGTCATTCGTGGTGTGAAAAATGGGCCCTCGCCGCAATGGATGCAGGACCGTCTGAAAGCGGTTGGCATCAATCCAAAGAACATGCTGGTCGACGTGACGAACTATATTTCGCTCGACCGCTGTCGTCCGCTTCACGCCTATGACCTGAACAAGCTTCAGGGCAAAGTCGTTGCGCGCCTTGGAACGGCAGGCGATAAATTCCTCGCTTTGGATGACAAGGAATACAGCGCGACAGAAGACATGTGTGTCATCGCGGACGAGTCCGGCATGATTGGTCTGGCAGGCGTCATGGGCGGGGCCAGCACCGCTGTTTCCGAAGACACAACAGACATCTTCCTGGAGTCAGCTTATTTCGATCCGGACCGGACCGCGCGCACAGGCCGCGCGACGGGCATCATCTCTGATGCGCGTTACCGTTTTGAGCGCGGTGTTGACCCGCAAAGCTGTATTGAAGGCATTGAGCTGGCAAGCCGTCTGATCATGGAAGCCTGCGGCGGGGAAGCCTCTGAATACCACATCGCAGGCGCCGCGCCGAACTCGCCTGCGCCGGTTCTGTTTAATGTTCGCGACCTCAAGCGGCTCACAGGTGTAGAGCTGAAATCATCTGAGCTGCGCCGAATCGCCAAAGAACTTGGCTTTGACGCAGAAGACACCGGCGAAGCCTGGTATATGTCGACACCGTCCTGGCGCCACGACATCAAACAGTCAGCAGATATTGTCGAAGAGATTATCCGCGTCAAAGGCTATGACTCTCTGCCAACGACGTCTCTTCCGCCGCTAGAGGGTGGCCTGACGCAGGTTCTGACAGAGAACCAGCGCCGCGTTCGTGCGGGCCGCCGGGTTCTGGCGTCTCGCGGTTTCCTCGAAACGGTCACCTGGAGCTTTGTTTCTCACGCGGAGGCAAAAATGTTTGGCGGTGGTGAACCGGCCTTGCAGGTTGCCAACCCTGTTGCTTCTGACCTTGGCTGGATGCGTCCGAGCATTCTGCCGAACCTGATCAAAGCTGCGCAACGCAATGCTGATTTCAGCCAGCGTGACATTCGCCTGTTTGAGGCTGGCCCGATCTATCAGGGCGATGGCTCGAAAGATCAGCGCCGCATGATTTCTGCCATTGTGCGCCCTGAAAACATCCGCCACTGGTCTGGCAAGCGTGAGGCGTACAGCCTGTATGACGCGAAAGCAGACGTGTTCGCTCTGCTCGACGCTCTGGGCCAGGACCCGGAAAAACTGATGGTGATGGAGCCAACGCGCGACCATTGGCATCCGGGACGCTCTGCGACGCTGCGTCTTGGGCCAAAGAACACGATTGCGCGCTTTGGTGAAATTCATCCGGGTGTTCTGAAAAAGATGGGCATTGATGGCCGTCTGATCGGTTTTGAAGTGAATGTCGACACTCTGCCGCTGCCGCGCTCTGCGGGTGTAAAAACCAAGCCGGTTCTGGAAAAGCTGGACCTGACGCCAGTACGTCGTGACTTTGCCTTCACCGTTGCTGAAGACATGCCAGGCGCTGAGCTGGTGAAAGCCGTTCGCGGTGCCGAAAAGACTATGATCACGTCGGTCGACCTGTTCGATGTTTATGCGGGTGCAGGCGTTGAAGAGGGCAAGAAGTCTCTCGCGGTTGAAGTGACCATTCAGCCGAAAGACGCGACCCTGACTGACGAGCTGATTGATCAGATCGCGGACAAGATCATCAAGTCAGCCAAGAAAATTGGCGGAGATCTTCGCGGATAAACCGAGCGCAGGAAGCCTGCCATCAGGCGGGCTTCAGCTCTGGCGGAATGTGAGCCGGATCATAGGATTTGGGGAAGTTTTTCTTCAGTTGGATCAGCATGATCGGAACGTAGAACAGGATGATTGCCGCTTTAACGGCGGCAATGCCCCACATGCCCGTCGTGACGAAAAATATCCCAACGCCGACAAGTAATGTCAGAACAAAAACGTTCAGTATGACATTTCCAATGAAAGCCCCGAGCGTCGAGCCGGCCTTGTAGGTCGCATTTGGATTGGCCCTGCGCAGCGCTTCATGGAATGCATAGACAAAGGCGTTGTAGTCCTCTGACTGCTCCTCAAAATCCATAATGCCGCGATAATTGATATTGGTGAGGGTCAACTCCCGACCGGCCTGAATACGCATGGCATAGCGCCGTGTTTCCGCGCGACTTGGCTCAAATCTCAGGCGAACAGAGGTGATGTTCCCAAACGGTATTTTCCATTCAACCCCGCCTTCCTCCGTCATGATCAGCCCTTTTTCGTGTAGCTGCCATTTGGTGGTTTTGGAGAAATGATTCAGTTTCTGCGTATAGGAAATCATGTCTGACGCTCCCATTGGGGCGGCAGGGTAAAACGAATTCAAAACATCTGCATCACCCGTGAGGGGGGCACCGATTTCTGAATCCAGATTCAATAAAGAAAATGGAGCGGGCGATGAGATTCGAACTCACGACATCAACCTTGGCAAGGTTGCGCTCTACCCCTGAGCTACGCCCGCATCCGGTGGGGTACGACGTTTCCGCCGGAAGCGGTGATAAAGCGCATCGAGCCGGTTTTCGCAAGAGGAAAAATCACTTCAGGCTCATTTTTCCTGAATTTTTTTACCCGGATGTTTCCTCAGCGCCGAATAGCCTGACCAACTCGGGAAATGTCGAGCAGAAGCTGGCCCACAAGGGCTTCCTGAGGGCTTGCAGCCTGGCGACACTCTGTGTCGACTTCCTGAATGCGCGATAGCAGATTGATGATGCGCGGCGGATGCCAGATCTGCATTCGGCGTTCAAAGGGCGCCCATTGACGCTCAAAAATTCGCGGCGTCAGTTTCTCTCCGATGCGCGGGCCGGTTACCCCCTGTGACGCAATCTCATGCGCTTGTGAGAGCCGTTTAAGCTGATTGACGAGGCCTATCAGGATCGGAATCGCCACGGGCTCCAGAGAGAGCTTTGGAAGCAGGCGGCCAACATCGGCGGCCCGGCCATCCAGCGCCAGATCAACGAGCTCAAAATGCGACGACTGATCTTCCAGAGCGATCAGATTGGCGACATCAGCTCGGCTGAGCGGTTCGTCCCGGTCTGCTGCAAAGAGTTCCAGCTTGGACAACTCACTTGGGGCGAGCGACTGGTCGTCCTGAAGACTGGCGATCAGGGATTGCAGCGCATCGGGCTCCAGTCTGACAGAATGGGTGTCGAGCCAGGTTTTTACCCAGTTTTCGAATTCGCGCTCCGTCCGCTCAAAGAAGTGCAGGGCGGTTGCATGTTTTGCGCCTTCAAAGGTTTTACGGGTTTTTGACCGGGTCGTCAGATCGCCAGCCATGACGAGCAACCGCCCATCCGGCATTTGACCGCGGCTTTCAATCTCGGCGACTGCGTCCAGAAACGGGGCTGCCTCCGTTTCGCGGGAGATCGTCGCGATGAACAGATTGGCGCCGCCAAACAGTGAGGCGGAATAGAGCCCGTCGACAATCATGCCGGGTTCTTGTTTGGCGTCTTCATAGCTGACGCGTTTAATATCGAGTGGGTCTTGGGAGGCTTTTTGCCAGTTGCGCACCAGTGTTTCAGAAAACTCATCCAGAGGTGCGCCGGGTTTGCCGAAGATCAGCGCCGCTGCCGTGTCCGGATCGGGCGCTGTACAGAAAGCCTCAGCCTGACGTCCCTGACGTTTCATGCCAGTCCCGTTAGTCTTCGGTGCTTGTGGTCTCAGCGGCTTTCTTACGGCCGACTTGTGCAATCAGGTCCGCTACGAGTTTGCGCGCAGCTTCCTTCGCGGCGAGCTCAGCTGCACTGCGTTGCGCAAGGATTTCGCCTTCCGCGCGGCTGCCAGCATAAAAGGAGCTGTCTGCGGAAACTTCGCCTGTGAATTCACCAGCATCTGACACAAAGGTATATTCAGAATTGATGCGAACAACGGTACGGACATTGCGGGAATCTGGTGCAATCGCAAATGGGCTGGCGCTTTCTTTAACAGAAACGGACAGCATTCCGGATTTCACAGATGGAATACCCGGGCGCAGGAGCAGAACCAGCTCCTGCCGCATGGTGTGACCGCTGGCGCCAGGGATTTCTGTGATCTGAATATTGCCCTGTTCTGAGGCGTTCAGATTTCCATATACTGGGGTAAACCCACAGGCGGATAAAGCCAGGGACGTCAGGGCGAGCAGGGCAGTAGCAAGTTTCAGTCTCATGACACCACGATGTTAACAATGCGACCAGGAACAACAATCACTTTTCGCACGGTTTTGCCAGACGTAAATCCCGAAACATTCGGGTTCGCCATGGCAATTGCCTCAATGTCGTCCTTGGATGCATCCGCAGCGACCTGAATCTCAGCGCGCTTCTTGCCGTTTACCTGAACCGGCATGCTGATCGTATCATCTTTCAAAAGCGCCTCTTCGGCGACTGGCCAGGTTGAAACGCTTACCAGACCTGTGCCGCCAATACGGTGCCAGCATTCCTCAGCGAGGTGCGGCATGAATGGTACCAGCGCGTGAGACAGGAATTTCACTGCTTCGACACGGGCCGCCAGAACAGCTTTCGTCTGTTCGCCGTTCTCCACTTTGCGCAGCATATTCACCCATTCATGGATCGTGGCGATGGCAGAGTTGAAGCGGAAGGTGTCGATCGCGTCTTCAATGGCTTTCAGCGACCGGTGCGTTGTTTTGCGCAGCTCTGTCGCGGCGTCGTCCATTTCAGGAAGGTCAGCTGTTGGCTTGGGTGCATGGTCCGGCAGGGCATCGACCACTGACCAGACTTTCTGAGCAAAGCGCCATGAGCCTTCGACGCCGGACTGGGTCCATTCAACATCGCGTTCTGGTGGGGAGTCGGACAGAACGAACCAGCGGGCAACGTCAGCGCCAAAATCAGAGATGATCTCAGTCGGGTCGACTGTGTTCTTCTTGGACTTGGACATTTTCTCAATCGGGCCGATGGACACCGGTTTGCCGCTGGAGATTTCGACATAGCCTGTTCCGCTTTCCTGAATTTCTTCAGGCGACAGCCATTGATTGTCAGCTGATTTGTATGTTTCGTGCGTCACCATGCCTTGTGTGAACAGGGCCGCGAATGGCTCACCAGCGGTCAGCGGAATCAGGCCGCAATCGCGCATGGCGCGCATGAAGAAGCGCGAATAGAGCAGGTGCAGAACAGCGTGTTCAACACCGCCAATATACTGGTCAACAGGCAGCCAGTAGGCCGCAGCCTCCTGATCCACCGGAGCGGTATCGGATGGTGCCGCAAACCGGGCAAAATACCAGGAGCTGTCAGCGAATGTGTCGAGTGTGTCGGTCTCGCGGACCGCTTCACCACCGCATTTTGGACAGTTTGTGTGCTTCCATGTTGGATGACGTTCCAGCGGGTTGCCAGGCACATCAAATGTCACATCGTCTGGCAAACGGACCGGCAACTGGTCGTCCGGCACAGGTAATGTGCCACAAGTCGGACACTTCACAACCGGGATCGGGCAGCCCCAATACCGTTGTCGAGAGACGCCCCAGTCGCGCAGGCGATAAGTCGTCGCGCCTTCGCCAAGGCCAAGCTCTTCAAGCTTTTTGATGGCCGTTTCAATCGCGTCTGTTGTGGACAGGCCGTTCAGGAAGTCTGAATTATAGATCGTGCCCGGGCCAGTATAAGCCTCGTCAGCAATCGTGTGCGATGCGGCGTCAGCATCTGGCGGCAGCACCACCGGATTGACGGTCAGGCCATATTTGCGGGCGAAATCCAGGTCGCGCTGGTCACCAGCCGGTGAGCCGAACACTGCGCCAGAGCCATAGGTCGACAGGACGAAATTCGCGGCATAAACGGGGATTTCCCAATCCGGGTCGAATGGGTGGCGAACCTTGATGCCGAGATCAATGCCAAGCTTCGGCGCTTTTTCAATCGCTTCTTCAGACGTGCCGAGTTTGGCGCAGTCTTTTTGGAAGGCTTCGATGGCTGGATTGTCTTTTGCCAGCGCTTTGGTGATGGCGTGATCAGGCGCGATGGCCAGAAAGCTCGCGCCGTAAAGCGTGTCAGGTCGTGTTGTGAAGACTTCAATCGTGTCGCCGTGCGTTTTCGCGGCTTCACCCACAATCGGCCAGCGAATGGTTGCGCCGCGCGATTTTCCGATCCAGTTCGCCTGCATCAGGCGGACCTTTTCAGGCCAGTTCTCAAGCTTCAGAACCGCGTCGAGCAAATCGTCTGCATAGTCAGTGATTTTGAAGAACCATTGCTCCAGCTCGCGGGTCTCAACTTCCGCACCAGACCGCCAGCCCTTGCCGTCGACAACCTGCTCGTTTGCCAGAACGGTCATGTCGACCGGGTCCCAGTTCACCTTTGAGGTTTTGCGGTAAACCAGCCCTTTCTCCATCATCGCGATGAAGATGCGCTGTTGCTGTGCGTAATATTCCGGGTCGCAGGTTGCGAACTCACGAGACCAGTCGAGCGACAGGCCCAGCAGTTCGAACTGCTTTTTCATGGCCGCGATATTATCATAGGTCCAGCCCTTCGGGTGGACACCGCGCTGCATGGCAGCGTTTTCCGCCGGCATGCCGAAAGCGTCCCAACCCATAGGGTGGAGCACATTATAGCCCTTCAGCTTTTTATAGCGTGCAACAACATCGCCCATGGCATAGTTGCGCACATGACCCATGTGCAGACGACCCGATGGATACGGGAACATCTCCAGCACATAGGCTTTTGGCTGATCCGGATTGATCTCTCCGGCTTCAAAAATACGAGCTTCAGCCCACGCAGCGCGCCATTTCGGCTCCGTGGTGCGGTGATTGTATCGCGACGACGCCATGTGGCGCCTCCTTTGTGAATTTATTTCGGAAGATTAGCTGAAATCGCCAACTTTGAGCTCACGAGCGCGCGTGAGAATAGCATTTTCAAGCTGGATTTCCGTATCTGCGCTTGTCTCGGCATCTTTCCATTCTGCGCCGTCTTTAACCTGGCGGAAAACAGAAACGTTAATGCCGTCAGCGCGCAGGCGTCGGTCAAGAATGTAAACAGTCAGTTTGAAACGCTCGTCTGGAACAGCCGGATCAGCATACCAGTCCGTCGTGATGATGCCGCCCTGCGGGTCAGCACTTTTCAGTGGAAGGAAATCAATTGTGTCCAGAGTAGCACGCCACAGGAAGGCGTTTACGCCAACGAGAGCCGTGTCCGCCTGGGCCACATCTTTTTTGGAAGAGCTGCAACCTGTTGCCACCATGGCGCAGGCTCCAATCGCAAATGCAAACGCACGAAACTTGGTCATAATTTCTCCTGGCGAATTCGCCTACACTGACTTCAACACGATTTAGCGTTTGGTGTATAGCATGACAGTGACAAGGCAAAAGTCCCCATCAGCAAAGAGTAGGCAGGAAATGCGTTTCTTATTCTTAATGTTCACCCAATTTTTGGCGTTTTCGGCTGCTGCGCAGTCAGAATTGGAAACAGATATCGATGCAGAACTGACGGTTTTGCTGGCCACTGGCGAAGACAAAACTGGTGAACCAGACCGGCGTGGGGCGATGACTGAACTGTCTGTTTCGACGAGTGCGGCCTATCTGTTCGAAAATGGTTTGGAGCTGACCGGCCGCCTGACCTTTCGCGCGCAGACGGATCATCCGTCTCGGCCGGGCTTTGCCGGGTCAGTGTTCGACTGTCCCGTAACTGAGATGACCTGTCCGCAGCTTGCCGGGAACGGACTTCGCGGCGCTTTCTCGCGGTTATCTACGTTTGACACTGGCGGCGACACTGGCGGACGAAGCAGTCTTGAAGCGGCTTATCTGGCGCTGCAAGGCGGCTGGGGTGAGGTCGTTATTGGCCGGGATCAGGGCGTTGCGCAGCGCTTCTATGAAGGTGGTCCAACTGTCTTCCGCCTGGGAAAATCGAATAACCCTGTCCTTGACCCGTTCGGCACGGCCTTGTCTCGGACAAAGAACGATATTTCCTCCTCGGCAGAGAAGGTGAGTCTTGTTTCTAAACGTATATTAGGCGTCCGCGCGGGTCTGTCCTATACGCCCGATGCCGGGTTTGAGGGGCTGGATCTTAACACTGCTTATCGCAAGCAGGGCGTAATCGAGCCGGAACTTGGCGCAGCCTATGAGGCGGGCTTGCAAGTCAGCCGAAGCCTGAGACAGGCAAATTTGCGGGTGCGCGGGTCGGCGACCTGGTCCAAGGCGGAATTGAAGTCTGCTGTTTATGAAGATGTTGAGACTGTTTCTGCGGGGTTCGAAATTGAGCGCAGAGATGTGTTCCGCGTGGGGTTGAGCATGTTGGACTCCAGCAATGGTGGCCTTGGTCGGTATCAAAGTGTGGCTGCTGGCGCGTCCTGGTGGGTCGGGCCTGACTGGGTTGTCACTGGAACGGTCGATCATAGTGAAGACAAGACAATTGATCTGAAGGGGTGGTCGGCGACGTTAGGGGCCAGCCGATCGCTGAACGATCATGTCGACCTGACGCTTGGTTATCGTGTCAGCGAAACTGATTTTCCGTCCACACTGTTCAATCAAAAAAGCGATTGGGAACAAAGTGGACTGTTGCTCGAAGTCCGCATTCGCAAATAATTCATACAAACGGAGTCAGATTTCCTTTTAAATTCGAATCTTTTCTGGCTAAATGACCTTATGAAATTTGCTGTTCTGATATTTTCAGGGATGATCACTCTCTCCTGCGGAGGCGCTTTTGCCCAGGTTCAGGACGGCATTGGTGCGACTCCAGGTCCCGCGCTTGAGGCGCAAACCTGGGATAAGAATTTCACAGTTTCCGGTTCAGATACGCTGAATTTCCTTCAGCAGCAGGAAAAATCGCAGTCTTTCCAATTCGGTAGCTCTGGCGGCCGTTGGCACATGAACCTCAAGACGGTCACACGTTCAGAGGAATCGCCTCTGCCACGTGAAGAGATGCGCGCCGGTGCGATGTACAACTTCACACCGCGTTTCTCACTCGGCGGCTCGGTCACCGTCGGTGCGGATGAGCTGGACGATGTGTCTGCATGGAAAGAACAAAAGGTTGAAGCAGGCGTGCGCCTGAAGACGACCTTCAAGTTCTAAGCTTTTTATTTCAGTATCGGATACGGCGTCAGCTTGGCTGACGTGATCGTGTATGCAGCATCGCCGATCATATGCTCATTCCGTTCGGAGTGAAGTTTGCCTTCCAGCCAATACGGAAGATCAGTGTTTTCTATTGTGATGGATTCTGGCATTTTCACATAGATAACCTGGTTTGGGGGTGGCGGTGGCGCATGAATGCAAGCGCCCTGCGATGGAACAAAGAGAAATTCACGAAAGCGTCCATTCCCTTCAAAGTTAAGGGGGACGACGTAACCCGGAATTTTTACACGTTGACCTTCGAAGTCTGGAACGGTTTCAAATGTTCCGAGCTGAGGCATATAATCCAAAGAAGAGCCTTCTTCGATGCCATTAACATTATCGGTTTTTGGTAAGTCGTAGAGCCGTCTCGAGCCTGCCATAAGTTTTGTGCTGAGGCCCTCATAAAACTCCTTCTGCTCACGGTCCAACGCATCATAGCCGCCGTCAGGCATCAGTTTGCTCCAGGTGATGACTGAAACTGTGGTTGGCTTTTGTTCGACTATTGGGTCTGAATTCGTTTGGGATTGACCGCATGCCATTAGAAAACAGGCAAGGAATGTAACAATGGTGGACTTCATGGCACTGCCGGGCGTTTCGTTTATTCTAAGACCTATCTTATGGGCATGGAACGGCATCTGAGGTCAATGGAAAGTTATAATATAACATTTATGACGTAAAGAAGTCTGGTCTGAGGGTTCGAACGCGGTTCGCCAATGGTGCAACCATGCGGTCTTTTGCAAACTGACTCGGTTGGGCATCTGTTTCCAGATAGGCTGGCAAGCCTTCATCTGCGATCACAAGATCACAATAGAATTTTGCAGGCTCTGTCAGGCGTTGATGAGATGCCCGAACGAATTTCAGATATTGGGCGATAACGCGTTTGAGGTCTCGGCCTCGACCGCCTTTGTTCAGCGGGGCGGTGTCGCGTGAAATTCGGCGTGCCAGACGCAAATCGGCGGGCGTATCGACAAATACGGTCAGGTCAAACAGATCGGCATAGTCTGGCGATGACAGAACGTGAATGCCCTCAATGATGATGATTGGTTTTGGGTCAACGCGGACGGATTCACCTTTTGCGCGGTCATGTTGTTCAAACACATAGACAGGCTGAAAGACGGTTTCGCCGCGTTTCAGCTTTTTGATGTCTTCGACCATCGCGTCCATGTCTTTTGACGCGCAATCATCGAAATTGATGATCTTCTCGACGTCTTCCAGACTTGCGCCGACAACATCCTGTTCGTGATCTTCGCGGGCCTTGTAATAGTTATCCTCGCCAATGACGGCGCAGACATCTTCACCGCATTGTTTCCGGAACTCTTTTGCAAGCGTGGATTTACCGGAGCCGGAACCGCCAGTAATTGCGATCAGGAATGGGGTCATAGATGACAGGTCTCGTGTCAGTTGGAGGCTGCAGATTTGAGATCCGCAGCAGGTGCATTCAAAAGAATGTACGACGTACGGGATTCTTCACCAAGTACAACAAGGCGAAGACTGTCTGAAAAGAAGGATGGTATTTTGACGCGGCGGTCATAGCCTTCTGCGGCCACCTGATTGCCCGGTGTGATCAGTCGCCAGCCGCCAATCACGCGTTCGCCGATTTTCTCTGGCAGAAGGAATTCCTCACCGGGCGATAGCACGGTTGGCCATTCGTGAGGCAATTGTCCTTCGGAAGCGAGGAACACCTGAACAGCAATGTAAACATTACCCTTTTTGACGATGGCGGCGCCGGCATGGGTGAAGTCCGGGTCCAGCATGGCCTTGAAGTGAGACGGCGAGCGTTCTAGCTGGCTTTGAAGCGTCATGCTTGAATAGCTGTCCGGCCAGCCGGCGGCATAATAAGCGAGATTTTCGCCAGAAATACTGAACACTTCATCGCGGTCCAGTCGGCGCATACGATCAACGCTTTTCAGGCCTTCCGGCGTGGAATGGTCGAAATACTGACGCTCCAGCATATCAATCGCGTGCAGGCGGGCCGCTTCAGCGGCGCCGGCATGCCATTTCAGCGGCGGCAGGTTTCTCGTTTCGCGTATTTCGTTCAGCCGATGAAACATCATCAGCACGTCGCCATCCAGAACCGATACGTTCGGGTCGGAATGCAGCAGACAGTAATTGGCATAGGTAACGTATTTTTCGATAGAGCTCGGCAGCGGCTCATTCGTATCACAGGCAAACTGCGTGGTCTCACCGGGCAGAGTATGTGACACGGTGAGGGTTCCGGCTTCGACTTTTCCGAAAGGTTCGATTTCGAAAATCAGAAGTCCGAAAAGCGTAATGAGCAGGCAATTCAGCATGACGGAAAAACCGTCTAACCGTGAATTCGTCACGAGTTTCGCCTCCTTGCCTGCTCTTTACATCATCTAATTGTCGTCTTCCTGGGCGGTTTCGTCAATTGCTTCGCCAGTTTCCTGGTTGACGACCTTCATGGACAGACGAACTTTACCGCGGTCATCAAAGCCAAGCAGCTTGACCCAGACCTGATCACCTTCAGAGACAACATCTTTCGGATGCTTGACGCGTTCTGCAGCCATCTGGCTGACGTGAACGAGACCGTCTTTAGGACCGAAGAAGTTTACGAATGCACCGAAGTCTTTCACGGCAACAACTTTGCCCTGATAGATTTCACCGACTTCTGGTTCAGCGGTGATACCGCGGATCCAGGTGCGGGCAGCGTCGATAGAGGATTTGTCGAGTGCCGACAGCGTAACTGTGCCGTCGTCTTCGATGTTGACCTTCGCACCAGTGGTTTCGACGATCTCACGGATCACCTTGCCGCCAGAACCGATGACTTCACGGATTTTGTCAGTCGGAATCTGCATGGTTTCCATTTGTGGCGCGTTCTCAGACAGAGACGAACGAGACTCGCCGAGGGCTTTCGCCATCTCACCAAGAATGTGCATACGGCCACCATTTGCCTGCTCGAGTGCAGTCTGCATGATGTCTTTCGTGATGCCGGCAATCTTGATGTCCATCTGGAGCGATGTGATGCCTTCAGACGTACCTGCCACTTTGAAGTCCATGTCACCGAGATGGTCTTCGTCGCCGAGGATGTCAGACAGAACGGCAATGCCGTCTTCGTCTTTGATCAGGCCCATTGCGATACCGGAAACCGGACGCTTGATCGGAACACCTGCGTCCATCAGAGACAGAGACGTGCCGCAAACTGTCGCCATGGAAGACGAACCGTTGGACTCAGTGATGTCAGACACAACGCGCAGCACGTAAGGGAATTCTTCCTTCGTCGGAAGAACCGCTTTCGTTGCACGCCATGCCAGCTTGCCGTGGCCGATTTCGCGACGACCTGCACCACCCAGACGACCTGTCTCACCGACAGAGAATGGAGGGAAGTTATAGTGCAGCATGAAGCCTTCTTTGTACGTGCCGCCGAGCGAGTCGATCATTTGCTCGTCGTCAGCAGTACCGAGTGTTGCCACACAGAATGCCTGAGTTTCACCACGTGTGAACAGGGATGAACCGTGTGTACGTGGCAGAACGCCAACTTCAGCCAGGATCGGACGAACCTGATCAAGCGCGCGGCCGTCAATACGAACGCCGGTCTTGATGATGTCGCCGCGAACAACTTTCGCTTCAGCTTTCTTGAAGACGTCTTTGAAGATCAGGGCATCCATGCCCTCTTTTTCTTCCGTCGCAACCAGGGCTTCAGCCGCTTTCGCGCGGGCTTCGCCAACAGCTGCCTGACGTTCAGCCTTGTCTTTGATCTTGTAAGCAGCAGACAGGTCGCCGCCAACGAGATCCTGAACCAGCTTCAGTTCAGCAGAACGATCTTCTGGTTCGTAATCCCAAGGTTCTTTCGCAGCGCGCTCACCGAGGTCGATGATCAGGTCGATGACCTGCTGGAAAGACTCATGGCCAGCCATAACAGCGCCGAGCATGACGTCTTCAGAGAGTTCTTTTGCTTCAGACTCAACCATCATGACCGCGTCTTGCGTACCAGCGACAACGAGGTCGAGCTGGCTTTCTGGCAGGTCAGCAACAGATGGGTTGATGATGTACTCACCGTCTTTATAGCCAACGCGGCAGCCCGCGATTGGGCCCATGAATGGGACGCCAGACAGGGTGAGGGCAGCAGAGGCTGCGATCATCGCAACCATGTCGCCGTCGTTTTCACCGTCATATGACATGACAGTTGCGATGACCTGAACTTCGTTTTTGAAACCTTCAACGAACAGCGGACGGATCGGACGGTCGATCAGTCGTGATGTCAGAGTCTCTTTTTCTGTAGGTCGGCCTTCGCGCTTGAAGTAACCGCCAGGGATGCGGCCAGCAGCGAAGTATTTTTCCTGATAGTTTACGGTCAGTGGAAAAAAGTCCTGACCTGGTTTGGCTTCTCTTTGAGCCACAACGGTCGCGAGTACTGTAGTTTCGCCATACGTAGCAAGAACAGCACCGTCAGCTTGGCGGGCAACCCGCCCGGTCTCCAGGATGAGTGGACGGCCCGCCCATTCTGTCGACACGACATGTTTATCAAACATATATCTCTCTTTCACATACAAAAACCCGCCAGAAGCCGGATTGCCGCTGGCGGGTATGGGTTGGGCCGATTAGCGGCGCAGACCCAGTTCTTCAATGAGGGTCTTATAGCGGCCCTCGTCGCGGGACTTCACATAGTCCAGCAGTTTCCGGCGTGTTGCGACCATTTTCAGGAGGCCACGACGGGAGTGGTTATCTTTTTTATTGTCCTGGAAGTGACCAGTGAGGTTGTTGATCCGCTCAGTGAGGATGGCAACTTGTACCTCTGGAGAACCCGTGTCACCTTCGGTGCGGGCAAACTTTTTGATCAGCTCAGTTTTCTTTTCAGCCGTAATCGACATCGCAATACTTTCTCTTTTCGCCCACCTTTGGGGAGGGCGGTGGTTGAAGCCAGATTGGCAATGATTTGAAGCGGTTTCACCGGTTCAGCGCAGGCCGGGATGTCGTCCAGCAGGGCTAGGGGTGGTGAACCTCGTCCTTCAAGCGGGGCTTATGACAGAAAAAGGGGAAAAAGGGAAGTGTTGAGTTTGGGGAGTTTTCACAACAGCCTTGAGCTCGACCTATCGCGAAGCCGAAGGCGAAGCGGGCGGTCAGAACAAAAAAACTGCGCAGGCGCAACGTGCCTGAGCGGAACGCGAAGATCAGCACGTGAGCAAAAAGAAAAGATCCGACGCCCTGTGCCCGTCGGGCTGCCGGATGCTCGCCACAAGCGACAGCCCGGGCGCAGGCTGAGAAAAACCTAATCCGGCTTTTGCTGCATCTCTTCCGGCAGATAGGCTTCTTCCGGGTCGGCAATCAGCTCGCCTTCAGCAAGCCGGATGGTTGGGATGACCGCTTTGGTAAAGGGCAGGTAATAGGCGGTTTTATTGTCCGGCGCGACGATCTCCAGCAAGTCGTCTGCACCAAAATTCTGAACAGCTTTCACCCGGCCAAGGGCGCGCCCATCCATATGGATGACGCGCAGATTCAGCAGGTCGTCATAATAAAATTCGTCTTCCTCGGTTTCCGGCAGCGCGTCGCGCGGAACATAGAGCCGGGTGCCTTTCAGGGCTTCCCAGTCTTCGCGGGTCAGCTTGCTGTTGGTCTTGACGATGAAGTGCGTTTTTTGCGGCTGGGCAGAGATCGGTTCAACCAGCAGCTTGCTGGTTTCGTCATGAAGCGGGCCATAGGCGAAACAGTCTTCAGGGTACTGAGTGAAGCTGCGAATGCGGACATCGCCTTTTACGCCATGTGCGCCGGCGATCGCGCCGACGCATACCCAGTCACCTTGTTTCGACATAAGCCCTCTGTGGATCAGTTCCGATATTTCTGAGCGTTACGCTCCAAATTCCTGAACCTCTGCTTTTGCGGCTTTGGTTCCTGTTTGGCAACCGGTTTTGGTTGCTGTTTCTGGACCTGTTGTTTCACTTGTGGCTTCGGCTGAGGCTTTGGCGCAGGTGCCGCGTTTTTTTTGGTCGCGTTCAGAATAGCGGCATGCTTGCCATTGATCGGTTTGACGTTTTGAACCGGGGGCAGCTTTTGACGCGGCGTTGGCGTCCACTTTGTCACCGGTGTTGCCTTAGCTTTCTGGACAGGCCGTTTCTGGGCGTTTTTGTTGTTCACCTCATTTCGCTTGGCCCGTACCTGTTTCTCAAAGGTTTTTGTGTTGCTCTGATAGGTCGGCTTCACTTTGCGATCAGGCTTGAGGGGTGCGGATTTTCCGTAATTGACCGGAAGCTCCTTTCTGACCTGCGTCTTTGGTGTTTTGTGCCCGGTATAATCGGGCACTTTGGTTTGATGATTGATCGGCTTTGGCGTTGCCTGTCTGTAGCCGGAGTTACGGCCGCTCACCGGGCGAATGGACGAGATATTATCGTTCAGACGGAAGCCGTTCAGCTTGCTCTGTGAGGCATTGATAACCCGACACGTTCCGCTGAAATTCGGGTTGGAGCAAATCTCCCAGCTGCCAGATTTGATCTGGATTGAGCTGACGCCGTCATTCAGGCCAACCGTGCTCAGATTAGCGATTGCGCCGTTCACGCCGACATATCGACCACCATAATTGCTGTGTTCATACATGACGACTTTTGCATTCAGGTCGTTATTGCCTTTGTTGTGGCCATAGCCGCCACCATGACCATATCCGCCGCCATTATGGCCTTTGTCATAGTGACCTTTGTTGCCCTGCCATTTGCCGTGACGGTTTCCGCCCAGGCGACGAATGGACGAAATATTGTCATTCAGGCTTAGAGTGTTCAGGCGTGAGACGCTGGCATCGATCACATAACACCGGCCACTAAACCGTGCGTCTGTGCAGACTTCCCAGCGACCAGAGCGCACTTCAATGGAGCTGACTTCATCATTGAAATACAGATTGGTCATGTCCCAGACATCCCGGTTCACACCATAGGCAGAGCCGCGGAAATTTGAGTCGCGATAGAGCACAATGTCGGCATTGCGTGGGCCGCGATAGCCAGTCCAGTCGGTTGGGTCATAATCATATGACGGATTGTATGGATTGTACTGGCCATAGCGTCCGTACTGCCCGTAAGCGCCGGTTGTGTAGCCATCGCCATAACCATAGCCCCAGCTGTCATACGGGTCCATTCTGGACAGATTGCCGAAGTTGTCGACGTCGTAAAATTCGACTTCACCGCTCCAGTCTACGCCAAAGATTGTGCCATGCGGGTAAGGGTTGCGGTAGGACAGCGGGCGGGCTGAGCTGATTTCATCGCCCATGCCAAACCGGTCGAGATCGCTGATCGGTTCGCGAACGACCAGACACGGTCCTTCGAAGTTCGCGTCCTTGCATAACAGCCAGCCGGGACCCGTAAAGCTGACAGAGGCGGCGCGGTCGTTGAAATTGGCATAGCTGAGGCGTTCGGCAATTCCGGTGATTTCAACCGAGCGACCGTTATAGCGCGCGCCATCAAACAATTGCAGGGTTGCGCCATGGTCCGCCTTGGCGATACCAGTCGTCAGTGTCACGGCGGCGACGGTTCCGACCAGCGCCTTTATCCAGTTATTCGTGCGTTTCATCTTTTTAACTCCGCAAAACCCCTTATGCGGACCATTTTACAAAACACCGTCTGAACATAAGGCAACGATTTGGTCATGTGCCAAAGCGTTGTTTAATTGCTGATTTTCTTGATAGACGAGACGTTGTCGTTCAGCTTGTAGACGCCGAGTTTTGCCGTATCCTTGGTGAGGGTCTGGCAGCGGCCACCGAAGTTCGGGTGTTCGCAAACCTGCCAGCTGCCACGGCGAATGCGAATGGAGCTGATCTCATCATTCAATGTGTCATCGTCCAGATGTGTAATCGACTGGGTGATGATTGCGAACTCGCCGCTGAAGTTTCCATCCTTGTACACGACAACATCCGCGGTGCGCAGAAGCTTGGCTTCTTCTTCTCTTTGCCGCTTCGCTGCGCCGTTTTTGAGGCGACGGATGGATGAAATATTGTCATTCAGTTTTAGTCGCGACGTCAGGATTTCATCGCTGTCCAGAATTTTGCAGCGCCCCTGATAATACGGATCGGCGCAAAACTCCCAGTCGCCACGCTTGATCTCGATTGAGCTGATCCGGTCGTCAAAGCCGACACTGTTCAGTGCGCCAATATCTGTGTTGATGCCGAGAGAGGCACCGCCATAATTCTGCTCGGTATAGACAATGATGTCAGGTCGGGACGGGCCGCGGTAAGACGTATCATCCTGCTGGCCGTTATACTGTCCGTATCCGCCAGATCCGTTATAGCGATAATACTGGTCGCTGTTATGGCTGAAATTCAGATTCCCGAATGTGTCCGTTTCAAAGAACACAAACTCACCGAGAATGTTCCGGCTGACGACAGTGCCATGGCGAAAGTTCATATTTGCGGGCAGCGGCCCCATAGAGGCAACCGAGCCCTGAAAGCCGAACTCCCGCAAATCTCTGATATCCTGACGCGCGACCAGGCAGGGGCCTGAAAACCGTTCAGCCTGGCATAAAATCCAGGCGCCGCCATTTGCGCGAAGGGAACTCGCCCGGTTTTTGAAGTTCCGGTTGGAGAGGTTTTCTTCCGCGCGGCTGATCTGTTGGGAAAAACCGCCATATTGCGTCATGGAATAGAGGGTGGCGTCACCCTGTCCATAAGATTGCGCGGCAGCAGCTCCGACAGACAGGCAGACGCCTGCAAACAGGCTGATCAGTACTGTCTTCGCGCGTTTGAACTTCATCATACCGTCCCCCGAACGTCTGTGTAGGACGGTTATGCCCTATTTTTGTCGGATCACACAATGCTGGTTCCTGCGAACCCAGCTCAAAAGAAAACCCCTTCCGGTGGAACCGAAAGGGGCGTTCAAAATCAGAATCCTGAAAGAAGCAGGGCTTACTCTTCAGTTGCGTCTTCAGCTGGAGCAGCTTCTTCTGCAGGTGCAGCAGCGGCTTCAGCTTCAGCAGCTTTGCGAGCTTCTTCTTTTTCTTTTTTCTCTTCAGCGCGCTCTTTGGCTTTTGTGCCTGGCTGGCCTTTGTTCGGGTTGTTAGACGCTTCCCATTTGTAAACAGGTGTGCCGTCAACTTCGATCTGGCTCAGGAAGCGAGCAACACGGTCAGTTGGCTTCGCGCCTTTCTTGACCCATGCGAGGGCTTTCTCACCGTCGATCTGAACGCGAGTTTCAGAATCTTTTGGCTGGCGTGGGTCGTACAGGCCGAGCTTCTCGATGAAGCGACCGTCGCGTGGCATGCGAGAGTCAGCAACAACGACACGGTAGATCGGACGTTTTTTAGAGCCGCCGCGCGCGAGGCGAATTTTGAGAGCCATGGTATATCTCCTTAAGTGTCTTATGGCGTCTGGTTTTGGCCAGTCACATTGAAAGGCCGTTTTGAAGAATGTTTAGTCCGTACTCTCCGACCGGATTTGTTCATGATGTCGAATGACTTCGGCCACGATGAAATTCAGAAACTTTTCCGCAAACTCCGGGTCGAGCCCGGCTTCCTTCGCCAGAGAGCGCAGCCGTTCAATCTGGCGCGCCTCACGAGCTTTGTCTGATGGCGGAAGGTCATTATTGGCTTTCAGAACGCCAACTTGTTGGGTCAGCTTGAAACGTTCTGCCAGAGTGTGCAGCAGCACAGCGTCGAGATTGTCGATGCTGGCGCGCAGGCGCAGAAGTTCATCCATGGGTGAGGTCATGACGATGCCTCCGATGTCGCGGCAGACACATTTCTGGAATCTATCAGTAGTGCAATCACCGTCACGGCGTAGACGAACGCGACAGCCAGAGGAATGAACAGGAACCGATGTTCCGGAAAGACGAAATACAGCGCCAGAACCAAAACAGCGCGAATAATGGAGTGAGCGGAAAACAGCGCCGTGCGTCCGTAACTCCAGCCGATCACTGGCCAGTGCAGGGACAGTCCAATGGCGAGAATGATCAACGCGGTATTTGCGCTATTCTCGGTGACGGCAACAATGATCATTGGCCAGAAAAGCAGCATGGAAATAAATGCAGGCAATAAAACGCTCGTCGCGACACCTTTGTCTTTCATGAAGTTATTCTTGAAGACGGTGGCGAACAGCAGGGCAACAGGAAAGATCATGCCGCTGGCAACAAAGCTATAAAACAGCTGTTGGGATGGCGCAAAGAATTGCGACAGCACTGCGACGGTCAGCCAGTAAAGTGTTCCGGCCATAGGAATGGGAAAGCCGCCGCGAAGTCGGGCATAGGTCGCAAGCCTTGCATCCAAATGGGCGGATTTCAGATCGTCAAGCGTCACTTCTTCTTAGCTCCCGGCAATCCAGGAAGACCGCCCGGAAGTGAACCGCTGCCAAGGCCAGGCAAGCCAGCGCCGCCACCAAGACCCGGCAACTGTCCGCCACCGCCCATTGGGCCGTTGCGCGCTGCCATTTTGGCGATGTCGGCCTGAGATACACCTGCGCCGCCCATGGCGTTCATCAGGCCTTTCATGCCGCCTTTGCCCATTTTCTTCATCATGCCAGCCATTTGCTGGTGCATTTTCAGAACTTTGTTCACGTCAGAGACCTGAACGCCCGCGCCAGCGGCGATGCGCTTGCGACGAGACGCGTTCAGAAGTGCCGGTTTTGCGCGTTCTTTCTTGGTCATGGAGGAAATGATTGCCTCCTGACGTTTCAGCATTTTGTCGTCCATATTGGACGCTGCCAGCGCCTGCTTGGCTTTCTTCGCGCCCGGCAACATGCCGGCGAGGCCGCCAAGGCCGCCCATTTGCTGAAGCTGGCGCAACTGCTCAGCCAGATCATCAAGATCGAACTGGCCTTTCGCCATTTTCTTGGCGAGGCGTTCGGCCTTTTCAGCATCCATTTGCTCGCCGGCTTTTTCGACGAGAGAGACGATGTCGCCGCGGCCCAGAATTCGGCCCGCAACGCGTTTGGCGGCGAAGGCATCAAGACCATCCATTTTCTCGCCAACGCCGAGGAATTTGATCGGCAGGCCTGTGACGGCGCGCATGGACAGCGCAGCGCCACCGCGACCATCACCATCCATCCGTGTCAGGACGAGACCTGTCAGCGGCAGGCGTTCATGGAAGCGTTTGGCGGTTTCAACAGCGTCCTGACCGGTGAGGGCATCGGCAACCAGCAGGGTTTCCTGTGGGTTGGCGATTTTCGCGACCTCTTCGGCCTCGGCCATCATTTGTTCGTCGAGCGTTGTGCGGCCTGCGGTGTCGAGGATGACGACATCAAAGCCTTGCAGCTTTGCCGCCTGAAGGGCGCGCTTGGCGATATCGACTGGCAACTGGCCTTTGACGATTGGCAGGCTGCTGACGCCGACTTGTTCGGCCAGAACCGCCAACTGATCCATCGCCGCCGGGCGACGCACGTCAAGCGAGGCGAGAAGAACCTTTTTGCGCTCTTTATCTTTGAGGCGCTTGGCGAGTTTACCGGTCGTGGTCGTTTTACCGGACCCTTGCAGACCGGCCATCATGATCACGGCTGGCGGACTGTCGATTTTCAGCTTGGTGTCGGCGTCTTCGCCGCCCAGCATGTCGACCAGCGCGTCATGGACGATCTTGATGACCATCTGACCCGGCGTGATCGATTTGATAACCGCTTCGCCAACCGCCTGTTCGCGAACTGTCGCGATGAAATCTTTGACCACCGGCAGGGCGACGTCCGCTTCGAGCAGTGCGACCCGAATTTCACGCATGGCATTGCTGACGTCTTTCTCAGACAGCGCGCCACGGCCCGTCAGGCCGTCAAATACGCTGGATAGTCGATCTGTCAGTGCATCAAACATGCGGTCTCTCTCTTTTTGCTGAACCCGGTCTCTCAACTATATGGGCCCAGCACTTAAAGCAAAAAGCCCCGCCGGGCGACTCTTCGCTGGGCGGGGGGCACGCCTGACGGTTCAGGAATGCTTTTCTTCCTACAATTTGGGGCCGCTATAGCGGTTTGGGGCGCAGGAGTCAAAGCTTTGTCGGCTGATGAGATTTCCTCATTGCAGATCATGCCGCAACAGTGATTAAATCAAAACGAGAACTGTTTGGGGGAAGGTATGAAAGCGCGAATTCTTGGTCTGGCGATGCTGGCTTTTGGGCTGGCACATGCTCCAGCTACTCTGGCGGAAGACTCTGTTGCTTCGGACTTTTGGAGCGTTGAGGATGACGGCTCTGCGAAATACCAACCCAGCGGTGGGATTTGCCCGGAAGCTCTTGGGAATTTTACGAGAGTTGAGTTCAAAGTTCTGAGCTTTGAAAATGAGGGTGTTCAACGCAATGACGGGCTCTGCCAATATTCAAGATCAGGCTCCTACGGAGAGATTTCGGCATATTTCTATCCGGCCTATAAAGAGCCTTTGGCGCAACATATGAGTGGTTTCGTAATTGCTCCGATTAAAAACAGATGGCCAAGCGCGGCTTTGCTGGAAGACAAGACAAAAGCCTGCCATGAAAAGCTGGAAAAGAACGCCAATCAGGTTTCGCTCCTTCGTCAAATGATGAACTTGCCGGAAGATCTGAACGCCGACGGCAAGCCTGTTACGATCCATATTGAAACCAATAAGGAAGGGCGCTGCGCTATTTTTGACGTCAAGAATCCAGCTTTCCGGACATTTGCGATGCTGGATAAGGTGGATGACTGGTTCATCAAGCTTCGCATTACGGTCAGCGACAAATCCGACGAAATGGATCAGGCTATAATCGATGCGGCGGAAGCATTTTATCGCGCGCAGCCATCAAGCGCGGTTTTGGAGCTGACGAAAAAATAGGTCCGCTATTCTCGATGAAACTCACCTGAGAACCGTATGGTGACGTCGTCACTGACAAGGGCGGTGTAGGCGTCGATGCCGAAATCGCTTCGTTTGAACACGCCAGAGGCGGTAAACCCGACCGTGTATTTGCCGGTGATGGGCACCAGCGCGCCACCATTGAAGACAATATCCATGTCTACCGGCGCTGTTTTTCCGTGAAGCGACAAAAGGCCTTTCATCGTGCCGTGTGTCTCACCTTTCAGAATGATTTCAGTGCTGGTGAAGGTCGCCGTTGGATAGGTGTCTGTATCAAACCAGTTCTTGCCTTTCAGCGTGTTTGAAAAGTCCTCACTCGACAGAAACAACGAGGTTATATCGATGTCGACGGCGACGCGCGACGATGTGATGTCGGTCTCATCAATTGTCAGCGACACATCAAATTGATCAAACCGGCCTTTCAGTTCTGAGAACTGCATATGGTTCACGCTGAAATCGAGGAATGCATGCGTCGGGTCGAGCGTATAACGGCCGGGTTTCAGGGCGGAAGGGTCTGCTTTGGTGTCTGGCGCGGCGAGCCTGTCCACGCCCGGAATAGAGCCGAGGCTTTCGCATCCACCAAGCGCTAACGCGGTGGCGGCGACCAGAACAGCAATAGAGAAACGACCGGGCATGAAAGACCTCATCTGCTTTCTGAAGGGGTAAACCGTTTCCTTCAGAAAGCAATGTTTCGGGGTTATTCGCCTTTAATGGCGGCGGCCATTTGTTCGGCCTCTTCGGGCGAAATACCCAGCGCATCGAGCAGCGGTCCGCCGAGTTCTTCATTCCAGGAATGGGGGGGGCCGGTGGTGATGCCGCCATCCACAGTGATGCTTTCGCCGGTGATAAAGCCGGATGCATCAGAGGCCAGAAAGGCAACGGTTTCGGCGATGTCGCGGCCTTGCCCGGTGCGCCCGATTGGCTGCATTTTCGCGCCTGCCTGAGATAGTTGCTCAGCCATCTGGTCGGCCACTTCGCGCGGCAGGCCAAGCGATGCCCCGAAAATGGAGGTTGCGATAAAGCCCGGACGGATTGCGTTCACGCGGATCTGGTATTTCGCCAGCTGACCGGCAGCGATACGTGAGAAATGCGCAACGCCAATTTTTGCAGTGGAATAAGTGATCGGCGCATACCCCGCCATGATGGCCGACACTGAAGACGTGTTGATGATCGAGCCGCCGCCGCGTTTTTTCATCAGAGGGATGGCCATTTGCGTGCCCATGAAGACCGCCTTCAAGAGCAAATTCATGGTCTGATCATACTGATCCCACTCAATCTCTTCGATAGTGCCCGGCGCGCCGCCATGGCCAGCATTGTTGAACAGAATGTCGAGACCGCCAAACGCGCTTTCCGACAGATTGATCAGAGATTGCAGCTGGTCCTGATTGGTGACGTCGGTCACCTGAAAGCGCAGCGTGTCCGTGCCAAAGCGGGCTTCCAGGGCCTTGCCCTTTTCTTCCTGCATGTCGCCGACAACGACCTTTGCGCCATATTCGATAAGGGTTTCGACAGTTGCGAGGCCGATACCGCTCGCGCCCCCTGTCACGACGGCAACTTTGCCATCGAGGTTTCGTCTATCCATGCTTTCCTCCCGTGAAAGGCTGGTTGTTTTTATGTCTCAGCCTGAATGAAATGACCCGACGGGTTTGGCCGTCGGGTCAGCAGTGTTTTACGGCTCGATGACGATTTTGCCAGTGGCTTTTCGGTCGGCGAGGTGCTGAATGGCGTCGCCAGCCTGATCGAGCGAGAATTTCGCAGAAACGTGCGGCTTGATTTTGCCTTCCTGATAGAAGCGGAACAGCTCTTCCACATTCTTTTTGTTCTCTTCCGGGAACTGCGCCACGAATGCACCCCAGAAAATGCCGCGAATATCGCATGATTTCAGCAGCGTCAGGTTCAGTGGAATGCTCGGAATGCCAGCCGGGAAGCCAACCACCAGGAAGCGGCCTTCCCAGTTCATGGCGCGTACACATGGTTCGGCATAAGTGCCGCCAACCGCGTCATAAACAATGTCGACACCGCCGCCGCCGATTTCCTTGATCTGGTTAGACAGCTCTTTTTGCTGCGCACGGTCGAGATCGCCCGTTGGATAGACGAGACCTTTGTCCGCGCCCTTTTTCAGGCAGAGATCAACTTTTTCCTGAGTTGAGCAGGCCGCGATAACCTCAAGGCCCATGGCTTTGCCGAGTTCGACCGCAGCAAGGCCGACACCGCCTGCGGCGCCGAGCACCAGCAGGCTCTCGCCCGGCTTTGGATCAGCGCGGTTTTTCAGGGCATAATGAGATGTGCCATACGTCATGATGAACGCAGCTGCGTCATCAAATGGCATGGAATCAGGCATTGGAATGCAGCGATGCGCCTCCAGAACCAGCTCTTCTCGCATGCCGCCCCAGCCGCAAGAGCCGATAACGCGGTCGCCCGGCTTCAGAGAGGTGACGCCTTCGCCAACGGATTTGATGACGCCGGAAACTTCGCCGCCCGGAGAGAAGGGACGTTCTGGCTTGAACTGGTATTTGTCTTGAATGATCAGGAAGTCCGGGAAGTTTACGCCGACAGCCTTAACGTCGAGGACGACCTGTCCTTTTCCCGCGACAGGAGAGTCGAGCTCTTCCATGACCAGAGTGTTGGGTAAACCTGGTTGCTTTGAAAGCACAGCTTTCATGAGTATGTCCTCCGATTTGACACTTTGTCTTTTCTTTTATCCCGGTGCAGGCTAGCTGACGCATCTTTGCATGTGAAGCGGCTTCATGCGAGCTGAGTAACATTATTTTGGAAACCGGTAGGAATGGCCGAAAAGATCTGGGCGCTCGCGCTTCATGGCGGCGCGGGCCCTGCGACAAAGAAAGATTATGAGGCGGAAACGCAGAGCATGCGCGATATCCTTGCGGAAGGTCGCCACATGCTTATGGGCGGCCGTTCTGCGGTGGATGTCGTGAACTTTGTCGTCCGCGAACTGGAAGATACGGGCCACCATGTTGCGGGCAAAGGCGCTTGCCCGAATGCAGATGGCAAATGGGAACTCGATGCCGCCATTATGGATGGCAGCAATCGCGGTGTTGGCGCCGTTGCAGGCCTTCGTGGATTTCGCAACCCGATTGATTGCGCGCGCTGTGTGCTCGATGAAACGTCTCATGTTCTGTTCGCGGGCAAGGGCGCGATCAAGTTTCTGAAACCGTTCGCTCTGAAGCGGGTGAAGAACCCAAACAGCTATTACACGCCTGCGGTAACGCGTGTGCCAGAGAATGGCGAACTGCCACATGGAACAGTGGGCGCGGTTGCGCTGGACGCTGATGGTCGTCTGGCGGCTGCGACGTCGACAGGTGGTTTGATGAACAAACTGCCGGGACGGATTGGCGATACACCGGTTGTGGGTGCAGGCACCTGGGCTGATGAACGGGTTGCAGTATCCTGTAGCGGGCAGGGGGAGTTTTTCATACGTTCGGCGGCTGCGGCGGACCTTTCAGCGCGCATTCGCTATGCCCGCGCAGATCTGAAAACAGCGGCGGCCTGTGTCATGGAAGACATTTCCTTGCTGGGCGGTCAGGGCGGCCTGATCAGTGTGGATTGTCTGGGGCGCATTGCCATGCCGTACAACACGCGCATGATGAAGCGTGGCTATGCCACCTATCGCGGTGAATTTGACGTCAGGGTGTTTTGATGCGGGGATATTTTGCAATCGGGGCTGAGGGCATCTCAAAGCCTGCCAATCTGGGGGCATTGATGCGCACCGCCAACGCGTTTGGCGCAAGCTTTGTGTTCTCAATCGGCGCGGCGGAAAAGATCAGGAATGTCTATAAGGTCGACACCTCCAAAACCTTTGAAAGCGTGCCCTATTA
This sequence comes from uncultured Ponticaulis sp., assembly GCA_963678615.1. GTDB lineage: Bacteria > Pseudomonadota > Alphaproteobacteria > Caulobacterales > Hyphomonadaceae > Ponticaulis. The sequence goes on along the minus strand of OY782947.1, from coordinate 2,759,594 downwards.
TCAATGGGACAGCATTGGCGACATGGCGCTGCCGAAAATGTGCACGCTGGTTGGTGTTGAGCTGACCGATGACGCGGTTGAGCTGCCGAGCTTTCGCCACCCTGCCGCGGCGGCCTATGTGCTGGGACGCGAGCGGGGAAATCTCTCTGACGAGATGATGTCCAAATGCGCTTACACAGTGAAAATCCCGACAAAATTCTGCGTAAACGTTTCTGTGGCCGGGGCTGTGATCATGTATGATCGCATGATTTCCATGGGCCGGTTTGCCGAACGTCCGGTGAAGGCGGGTGGCCCAATGTCGGCAAAAGAACTAAACCTGCTTCAGGGCAAAATGAAGTAGACGCGCTTAGCCAAAAACGCGTTGCAACATGCCCAGCCATCCGGTGAATTTCAGATTGCCGTCTGTGACAGCAAGCGCAAAACAGATGTCGCCGTCATCGGCAATCGGCTGGTGCATCAGGTCAGGTCCGGCAATCGACATTTCACCCGGCCCATAAGTGCCGGTTTCGTCAGTAAAGCTGCCGGTGACAACCAGCGTATATTCATTGCCTTCATGGGTGTGACGCGGCGCGCCATGGCCGGGCTCAATTCGTAAAAGCTCGACTTTTGCTTCGCTCCGCACGTTCAGCGGCATGGTCTTCAGGCCCGGGCCCGCAAACTTCCAGCCCGCTTCGCCCGCAGCAAACATGGCTTTTTCTTTCAGCGGCTCTGGCAGAATGATCAACTCATCCAGAATTGAGCCCGCCATGCGTGCGGCTGTAACCGATTCTGATTCCGGGCGCTCCAGCAGATCAATCTGCGCCAGCGCTTTCGACAAGGCGTGGTCGGACATCCGGGCGGGCTTTTCACGCTCCAGAAAAGTACCGGCAATCGTGTCGGATAAATGCAGAGCGCGGCGAATGTCTTCGCGCAAAGCAGCCTGAGTTTCGATGAGCAGGATCAGCGCCGGGTCAAGCGTACCCGCCGCATATGCACCATAAAACTCGTCTCCGATATTTTGTCTGTCAGACAAAAATGACTCCATTACTCAGTCCAGCAAACGCTGGGTTTTGTTCTATTCTTCCTGCAATCTGGTTCGAAGTTTCTGAAAGGCGAGTCGAATTCTCGATTTTACTGTCCCTAATGGCAGATTTAGCCTTTCAGCGATCTCAGAGTGGGATAATCCTTCGTAAAATGCCGCCTTTAACAGGCGCAACTGGTCCTCTGGCAGGAACTCCATGGCCTTGCGGACAATGACTTCGGTCTCGCGGGCTTCGTATTCCGTTTCCGGGTGCGGCAGCTCGGCTGGCGACAGAACGGGCTCATCCGCCTCAGCGTTCAGGGTTTTGATACGGCGGAAGGCGTCAATGCGCCGGTTGCGGGCGATACGAAAAATCCAGGTCGAGACAGAAGCCTGACGGCGATCATATTGACCGGCCTTGCGCCAGACCGAAATCATGACTTCCTGCGCCACTTCTTCGGCCTGAGTGGCATCGCTGCCAATTCGCAAGAGGAAGCTTTTCAGCCGTGGAGCAAAATACTCGAAAAGCAAGGTGAAGGAGTCGCGGCATTCGCGTGCGGCAATGGCCTCTACCGCCTCAGCAAAACGATCCTGCTCAGTGACATCTGAATCTTTTGCGTCAGATGCTGGTTCGAGCAAGACGCCGCCTCCTTTTAAACGCAATTCACCGTAACATGCTTGGTCAGCTTCGCAAGCAGAAGGAATCATGTAGGTCTGTCGGAACTTCCCGCAAGCAATTCGTCAAAGATTAACGGAAGCTTTAAGTCTCTGACGTAATTTCCCCGCAGTATCGACGGTTTCAACAAGGTCACGAAAGGTGTTTTCAGTATGAAGCATTGCATAATTGCGGTCGCGTTGAGCTTGTTTTTTGTGCCAGCCGCGTCTGCGTATGATTATGTCGCCGGGTTCAATAAATGGTCTGTGTTCAAGGACACAGTGAATGGCGAACCGGTTTGTTATGCGGTGACACGCGCCGAAGACAAAGCGCCAAAATCTGCCGATCACGGCGATGTGGTGTTCTTTGTATCGTTCTTCCGATCATCTCAGCTGCCGCAATCCAGCCTGCGCGTCTCATTTGACCTGCGTGAAGATCTGAAGGGCAAAGCGATTGTCGGTGGCCGTTCTTACGCGCTTTACGCCGTTGGCAAAGAGGCTTTTGTCACCAACACGGATGAGCGTTCCATTGAGCAATCTCTGAAGCGCGGATCAGAGCTGCGTGTGGAGACAACATCAGGCCGCAATACCGAAGTTGCCTATTCTTTCTCCCTGTCTGGATCCTCTAACGCAATCGATAAAGCACGGGCGCTTTGCAACTGATCGCATTGGCGTTTGGTAAAACAGTGAGATTTGTGTTATTGGCCTCGGCTTCTTATTCCGAAAGCCTGTAAGCTATGACGACGCACCTTGATATCAGCCATGATGCGCGCGCTGAACGTGACGCGCCAAAAACCAGGACCAACCTTGCTGGTCTGGGATTTGAAGATTTGCGCACTGAGCTGATTGAACGCGGCATTGAACCGAAAAAGGTGAATATGCGCGCCCGCCAGCTCTGGCGCTGGGTGTATCATTACGGCGTTCAGACCTTTGATGGCATGACAGATATTGCCAAGGCGCAGCGCGCCGATTTCGAAGACTGGTTCAAGCTGGAACGCCCGAACATCACTGAGGCGCTGGTCTCTGTCGATGGGACCCGCAAATGGCTCATCGAATATGGCCCGAATACAGAGGCCGAGACCGTTTTCATTCCGGATGTTGGCCGCGCTGGCGCGCTGTGTGTGTCCTCGCAGGTCGGTTGTACGCTGAACTGTTCTTTCTGCCATACCGGTACGCAAAAACTGGTTCGTAACCTCACAGCCGCTGAGATTGTGCGTCAGGTCATGATTGCGCGCGATGCGCTGGAAGAATGGCCGACCTCTAACGAGAACCGCAAGCTGACAAACATTGTCTTCATGGGCATGGGCGAGCCGCTCTATAACCTCGACAATGTGGTCGAAGCGATCGACACGATCAGCCATAATGAGGGCATTTCCTTTGGTCGTCGCCGGATCACCGTGTCGACAGCTGGCGTTGCGCCGCTGATCCCTGAACTTGGCCGCCGCACCAATGCGATGCTGGCCATTTCTCTGCACGCAACGAATGATGATCTGCGCAACGAACTGGTGCCGATCAACAAGAAGTATCCGCTGAAAGAGTTGTTCGAAGCCATTCGTCAGTACCCTGATCTTGGTAACTCCAAGAAGGTGACGTTTGAATATGTCATGCTGAAAGGCGTGAACGATTCCATGGCTGAGGCGAAAGATCTGCTGCGCCTTCTGCGCGGCGTTCCGGCGAAGATCAACCTGATTCCGTTCAACCCGTGGCCGGGCTCTCAATATGAGTGTTCAGACTGGGAAACGATTGAAACCTTTGCGGAAGTCCTGAACCGCGCTGGCTATTCTGCGCCAATCCGGACCCCACGTGGCCGTGACATTCTCGCGGCCTGTGGTCAGCTGCGCTCTGAAAGTGTGAAGCAACGTGCCTCAGAACGCCGCAAAGCCGAACTCGCTGCGAAGGCTGAAGGCTGATCCGTGTCTGATTACTCGACGCCAAACCTGCCGAGTAAGAATTTTGATCAGACAGAGGCGTTCTACGACGCACTGGGGTTTGAAAGACATTACCGGGATGACGGGTGGATGATCCTGGAGCGGGGTGATCTTGTTCTGGAGTTTTTCCTGAAGGTCGACAATGATCCGAAAACGAGTTGGTTTTCAGCATGTTTCCGGGTGGATGACCTCGATGCGCTTTACGACAGTTTCTCTCGCGCAAAGATCAGCGACAAAGAACGGGACATCCCTCGACTGACGCCCATTTCGCAAGAGCCGCACGGGATCAGGTTGTTCAACCTGATTGACTGTGACGGCAGTCTGATCCGCTGCATCGATAATCTTTACCAGACGAGCTAAACTCACCCAAAAAATATCCCGGAGAGCCTGTGCCATCCGGGATATTGTGAAGATCAAGATGTCAGACGATCAGTTAAAAAAACAAATCTCTGACGTGTCGTCGCGGCGATAACAGCGTGGCTCAACTCTTGGGCGATAGCTCGGCTTCCAGCGCATGAGTTCCCGCCATTTGGCGTCAAAATCTGCCTTCTGGCGCATTTCCGCTTCATGCCGGCGTTGGTATTCAATCGCCAGAATGGCGTCTTTTTCCGCGCGCTCTTTGTTTTCGCGATAAAAGTCACTGATCATCACGACGGGCGCTTTGGTACAGACGGCCAGAGCCGCATTGCTTCCGGTTTGAGTGGCGATCTCTTTCGTCGTGTTCATCAGGAAAGCCCAGTCCTCACGCTTTTCTGAGGCAACAAAACCGGTTTTGCCTTTCAGCCAGCTGACAAAGCCCGGGCACTGTTCCGGCGGGACGGCCTGCTGGGTATTCCACGGCGTTTCATAATGCGCCATGACGGTGGTGACATAGCGTGTCCAACGTTCCAGATTTCCACCAATCGGCATCCGCTTTTTATAGGCCTCGAACGGGTCGGCGGCGCGCTCGAATTTTTCCAGCGGTTGTGCCTGAACCCATTCGCTTAACGCTTCAGGCATGAGCGGGCAGTCATCATTATTAATGCGCGCTGTCTCATATTTCAGCGCCCAGCGAATGCCGCTGTCCGGGATGCGGCTGACCGAGGAATTGTTAATGCCGCTCATGATGAGACCATAGGCGATCTGACAGCCGTTCAGGCCCTCAATGCGCTGTGCCACAGTCAGTTCAGGCTCTGGTTCCTTGTTCTTCAGCGCTTCCATTTTCACTGCGGTTTCCTTAGGCAGCCAGGTGCCCGGTCCGCAGGATTGTTTCGGCTCATAATAATTATAAAACGCGCCAAATTTGGTCTGATTGATATTGTCCGGAACCTGTTCGCAAAGCTCTGGTGTGAGGTCGATCTGCACAAAGCCAAGCTCTTCCATGGACGGCTGCGCCGGGTGATCGCCGAAACAGCGCCCGAGTCCCTGACTGGCGGCGGCAATGGCCTCATCAGGGGGCGCGGAATTGAAGGATTTGTAGAGTTTTTTCCTGTCTTTCGGGTCCAGATATCCCCACAGCAACAGCTTTGCGACTTTATTGTTCTTCTTGATTCCGCAGGTTTCCTTGCCGGAGGTGAAGCAATTGCGGAAGGCGCTTTTTTGAAGGTTTCCGGAATCATAAATGGCTTGTCCGCCGCTATAATACCAGTTCAGAACCATCATGTTCTGAACGCCCAGCGTTCGGGCGCGATTGGTTCGAATGCGTGGCGTGCCCGACGGGTTGCCAACCCAATGACTCGCCCGGATCGGGCAGGTTGGGCTTTCGGTAAAGCCATTCCCCAGAGTGATCGGCGCTGTCTGAGCATACATTGTCGTTGGAAATGAAAGTCCCGCCATGCATAGCCCGGCGACCGCGACGAAGGCGCGTTTCAACATGAGTGTCCCCTTGTGTTTTGGAAAACAGTGTCCCTGCTTTCCGGCTTTAAGGGTGGATAATCCGTCCCGTATCCACCTTGAGTCTGCGTAACAGACAAAAGTTTTGCAGCAAAAACAAGCCTTAAACAGGGCGCCGATAAGGTGAAGTCGCCGGGGAAGCGTTGGAGTTGCGCCGTGGAAATAGATTAATCTGGATCAGCTCTTTTTTAAGTCCTTTCTAGTAAGAAGAGAAAAAATCAATGACGATTGGGTGAACTTAAATGAGCATGACGTTCCGGATTGAGGACAAGCAGTACAATTACACCTCTGAACAATCCGAGATGGGAAAGCGAACGCTTGACGTTCTCAAGCCCCATCTGGAGAAGGTTTTGCTCCACACCTACCGCAATGCCGTTGGCGTGGACTGGGATAAAGTGCCGCCGGATGTTGATCAGGTGGAACGCTTCAAAATGTCGAAAATTGCAGCAGGCCAGTTCGACAGCGAATATCTGGAAAAACAGTCGGTTATCGTCAAACAGGTCTCAAGCCAGATCGACTTTTTCGACTATATGGTTGGCTATCACGAATATTGTTATGCGCTGGTCTCGACCTTCATCAATAACTGTCCGAAAGAGCTGATGAATCGCCGCGACGAGCACCTGCGCTTGTTGCTGCGCTCTGTGTTCGTCGATGCGGCGACTGTGATGTATTACTTCTTCAGCGACGCCAATCAGCAGGCTGCTGATGAGCGCGAGCGCCTGGCGAGTGATTTCACTGGCACCATTCAGTCCACGTTTGAAAAAATCCGCACGGCCATGACGTCGATTGAGGAAATGTCACAGGCGGTGGGCGAAGATGCGGACCGCATTCGTGAGACCGTAAATAATTCTGGCGCAGGCCCGGAGCAGGTGCGCAACAATGTAGAATCTGTGGCTGCTGCGGTCGAAGAACTGTCCGCTACTATTGGTGATATCTCATCGCGTGTGGAGGAAAACTCCATTCACGTCACGGCGATTGCCGGCAGCGTCAATCATGTTGTTGAAACCAACACGCAACTGCTTGAAGTGACGGATCAGATTTCGAAAATCACGGGTCTCATTAATGGTATTGCGAACCAGACAAACCTATTGGCGTTGAATGCGACCATCGAGGCGGCGCGTGCTGGCGAGGCGGGCCGTGGATTTGCGATTGTTGCTGCCGAAGTCAAAAAACTCGCTCAGGATACCAGCAAGGCAACCGAAGGCATTGCAAACAATGTTGGCAAGTTGCAGCAAACTGTGACGGCAATTTCTGACTCCCTGGGCAATGTACGTGATGGCATCGGCCATGTTACCACCGGGTCGCAATACATCACAGAAGCCGTGTCTCAACAGCAGGCGGCGTCGAGCGAGATTGCGCAAAGCGCCGAGCAATCCAGCCATGCCGTTCGCGATATGGCTGAGAATACGCGCCTGACATTGGAAGTTGCCAGCAATAGCGCGGTTAAGGCGCGTACGGCCTCGTCCGCAGCAGGTGACACCTCTGCCATGTTGGCAGAGATTGATTTGGCGATGAAATCCTTCGTGAGCAGCTTGCGCAAAGCGAGCTGATTACGCTTCCTGACGGTTCAGGAAGTCCTCCCAAATGCGCAGGATGCCGGACTGGCTGGCGATCGCCATCAGTGTGCCGTCCTGCGCGAACAGGCGCGCTTCGCCGTGAACGAAGCCGTCATGAATGCCGTGAATCTGGATATCGCAGCAAACCCACTCGGTTGGCACAATCTTCCGTATGCGGATTGTGTTGTCCAGAGAGTTCGCGCCAGCTTGTTTGCCAAGCGCGTGACCAGACGCTGACGGCACGAAATCTGCGATAACGGCCAGCATGGCTGTGTCGATTGGAATGTTCGGGTCTTTCGGACGAGACCATAAAACCGCGCGGCCATCTTCAGACAGGCCTGCATTGTTGCGACTCTCGCCATAGCGGCCCATCGCAACGCGGTTATTCATGCGTGGATGAAGATCATCTTCCTTTTCGCGACCGAAACGAGGCATTGGATCGCATTGTTCCGGTGGCGGAACGTCCGGCATTTTCACCCATTGATAGTCATGCTCTTTGCCGCGTGATCCGACCGCCGCATTCACCGTGAAAATCTCGCGATCCTGCACATGGCCAAGAACGCGGGCCTGGGTGATGTTCTTGCCTTCCTTTGGCACAATCACATCAATATCAACGATCTGGCCCGGATTGGCATAAGACAGATATTGCGCCGTTGCCCAGATGGTCTGGCGTCCGGTCGTCCGCTCCAGCGCGCGAATGGCAGAGGCGAGGCCCACGCCGCCAAACAGGAATTTCATCCCCGGCGGGCCGACGGAAATGCCATTGGTGACGGGAAGATGCCAACGATGTTTGTTGTGTGTTTCACGAAGCTCGAAGAATTCAGTGCTTGTGGTTCCCGTCGATAACATATGTCCGCCCTGACGAATTGTTTGTGTTTAGGCAGTCTTTTGCGCCGATGAAACGCCTCTGTCTAGGCGTGACGCAAGGGTAGGGGGCATGCAAATGAAAAACCCTTCTCCCCGAAAGAAGAAGGGTTGGGATGAGGTTATGTTTGGAGTTGTCGCCCCCGAAACGTAGAATACTAAAACCCGTAGGCTTCTTTGTATTCCGGGTCTTTCTGAGCAACAAGCTTGGCAAGGTCGACAATGACCTTGGCCTGTTTCCATGTCGCGTCATCCTGCATTTTGCCATCCAGCATCACAACGCCTGTGCCGTCTGGCATGGCTTCGAGAATGCGGGCGGCAAATTTCACTTCATCCGGATCAGGGGAGAAGACTTTCTTGGCAATATCGATCTGGTTCGGGTGCAGCGACCAGGCGCCGTCACAGCCGAGCAGGAAGGCGTTGCGGAATTGCTGTTCACAGGCTTCAAGGTCAGAGATATCGCCGAACGGGCCATACATGGCTTTAATGCCAGCGGACGAACACGCATCCACCATGCGTGCAATGGTATAATGCCATGGGTCTTGCTGCGCATTCATGCGCTCGCGGCCTTCAACCGGATCTTCGATCACACGGTAGAATGGGTGGCCGCCGCCAACGCGCGTTGTCTTCATCTTACGGGACGCCGCAAGGTCGGCCGGGCCAAGACAGATGCCGTGCATACGCGGGGAGGCGAGTGCGATCTGTTCAACATTTTTCACGCCTTCAGCTGTTTCCAGAATGGCGTGAATGCCGATCGGTTTTGTGATGTCATGCTTGGCTTCGAGCTGAGCGAGCAGCTGATCAACAAAGTGAATGTCCCACGGGCCTTCCACTTTAGGGATCATGACAACATCAAGCGCTTCGCCGCATTCGGCGACCAGTGTAGTGATATCTTCCAGAAACCAGGGGCTGTTCAGGCAGTTCACGCGAGACCAGAAGCCTGTGTTGGAGGCTTTGAAATCCACCGTTTTGCCCATTTCAACGGCGCCTGCTCGCGCGGCGTCCTTGGCATCAGCCGGGATCGCATCTTCAAGGTTGGCGAGGATCACATCGACCTTTTTCGCCATGTCCGGAACCTTGGCGCGAACCTTATCAAGATGCGGCGGCACAAAATGGATCATGCGCTCAACATTGACGGGTTGTTCGCGAAGCGGCGCAGGTGCGCCAATCGCCAATGGTTTGTAGAAGACGTTCGGTGGCTTGGTCGCGCTCATTCATTTTCCCCTAAGAGTGTGTTGTTCTGTCGTTGGGGAAACTAGTTCGGGAGACTCCGAAAGAAAAGGGGCTTTTCTGCGGTTAAACAAATAACCGTTCATGACTGAAGTCGGCTTTAAACGACTCAAGCCAGCCGTTTGACGGGCTGGCGTGTTCCGGGCAATTCATGGGTTTGGTTCAGGAAGCGCCCTGATAATTAAAGCTGGTCTCTGGACCGGTAAACTGTTTTCCGTCAATTCCGTCCTGCTGAAGAGAAATCAGTTCCGGCTTTACCCAATCCGTTTTGCGGTGGGATACTTCTTGGGACTGAGATTTTTCGATTTCGTCGACGTTGGTATGCTTTTGGTTGAAATTAATAGTCATTTCGATCTCCTTAGTGTCGACAAATGCCGCACTGCTTCCAAATCTACTAGAAAGTGAAGGAAAGAAAACCCCCGATGAATACTTAAACGGAGGTTTTGGATTGTTCAGGGTTTAGCCGCCGCCGTCGGTCCTGCCGCCGTGATAGCCAACCTTGCCACCGTCCTTATAGCTGTAGGAATCACAACAATTCAGGGTGTCGCGGAGGACCCGTTAGAATCGCAGGTGCGGGTTTTCTACTGAGAGTGTGTTGTTTTGTTGCCAGGGAAACTCGTTCTTCGACCTCAGACACGAAAGAGGCTTTTACGCAGTTGCAGCAAAAATTGGACGAAGCGCGCAAGCTGACGACTCTTCAAATGTTCCGTCAGGATGCTCCGTTCGATACATAAGGTGTGTTGAGTTCATAAGACATTTCTATCTTTCCCGATACAGATTCGCTGAGGAGTTCGATGAGTTCGGGCTTTACCCAGTTTGACGGGGTGGCAGGCACGGTTTCTGCGTGGGCGTTGCTGGTTGAGCCGTGCGGGTGGTTGGTTATGTCCGTCATTTGCGTTCCTGTTCCTGACAAATTTGTTTTCGAGACAAAAGGCTAACTCGATCTGCGGGAATATTCAAAGAAAAACTCTTGCCAGATGAAGTGTCAGGGATGAAGCTCAAGACAGTCGCTGCAGGCTCAGGACGGTCCGGTCGGCCCGCTTAAGTTCCAATCGGTCTCATACGACCTGTAAAAGAGTTTGCCGCCAATCTCTTCATCGTCGATGATGATCAGTTCAGGCTTTACCCAGTTCGATGGGGTAGCAGACATGGCTTCCGCATGAGAGCGGTTGGCTGAACTATATAAATGTTTCTCTGTACTGGTCATTTGCGTCCCTGTTCCTGACAAAATTATTGCCGAGACGAAACGCCATCGCGATCTGCGGGAAATTTCAAAGAAAACCCCCTGTCGGCTGAGACGGCAGGGGGAAAGTTTAGTGTAAATTGAATTCGCTTTACTTACAGCCGCCGCCGCATGATCCGCCGCCTTTACCGCCATGGTATCCGCCTTTACCGCCGTGGTATCCGCCTTTGCCGCCGTGATAGCCGCCTTTACCGCCTGTGTGACCACCGCCGCAGCCAGACGTGCAACCGCCGCCACCGCCCTTGCCGCCGCCGCCGCAGCCACCGCCAGTTTTACAGCCGCCACCTTTGCCGCCTTTGCCGCCGCCTTTGTACTCATACTTGTAGTTAAAGCTGTTGCCATAATGGAAGCCATAAGCCTCGGTCACGCCGGAATAAGATCCGCCGCCTTCGATCAGCGTGCCGCCGCCGCCATAGTATTCGCCGTAAACGCCAGCGCCGACGCCGCCGCCAAAGGCATACATAGTACCGTCGTCAAGCTGAACAGAGAGCGGTGCAATTGATCCGCATGTTACGCCAACAACCTGACCACATGGGGTCAGAATTTGCTGAGGCACCTGGGTCTCGACATAAGACCCGTAAGTTGTGCCTTGCGCTGCATAATACTGTGAACCGTATGGGCCATAGCCGCTGTTTACCGGTGCCTGATAGGTCGGCGTATAGCGCTTTGGTGTGGTGTAGCTTTCTGCATAGCCGTGAACCGGCGCGCTGCATGGTGTTGCCGACTGAATGCTGCCACAGCCGGTATAAGCAATTGTGCCACATGGGCCGACGGTGTGCAGAGAGCCGCAATCAACAAGGTGTGGCTGAACCGGAACCTGAGGCAACTGGCTTGCCAGAGTTGTCATGCCTCGTGCGCGGAGCGCATCGGCCAGGCCGGGGATCGTTTCACACGGAACTTCTTTGCCGTGCAGGACACAAACAATGTTGTTTGCGATGATGTCGCCCTTGCCCGTCGCTGTCAGGTGTTTGACGTGCGGGACCTGTTTCTTCTCATAGGCGTAAGACGTGCCAGACTTGTACTGGGTGGTGTATTGCTTTGAAACATAGCCGCCTGAAGAATAGTCAGACGATTGTTTGTAAATCGGGCCACCTTTAAGCTCTGTACCCGGCTCGCCTGCGCTTGCAGGCAGGGTCAGCATGACGGCTGCCACCAATGCGGCAGACAAAGTGTTCAGTTTTGGCATAGTCTCAGCTCCCTGAATAACCAAATAGGCGAATTCAGGTCGAGCTGTGCAATCATCAGGCCAAGTGTGATTCTCGTTTTGGGTTATGTGGGGCGGGCCGTGTTCTCCCCTCAGAAATCGTAGGCGATTCCCTTGCGTTCCCAATCGCCATTGCGCGTTGGTTCTTCACCTTTAGGGCCGTTGATTTCGGTTGGCAGCGCCGCGCGCTCCGCCTCTGCTTTTCGGCGGCGTTCAGCCGCTTCTTCCAATGCGCGCAGGGCATCCGGGGCGATTTCCTTATCTTTGGCGGCGCCTTCGGGAAGCTTTTCAGAGGTCATTGAATTTATCCGTGGAAATTTACGTCTCAGAAAGATTGTAAAGGATTTCGTTAAGTTTTCGAGCCTAACTCTAAAAAAAAGAGTCGTGTTCGATTAACAAAGATAAGAAGGAGGACGACCTTGCCATTCGTTAAGGTTAATCTTTCCGCAGTAGTTCTGTTTGGAACCCTTGGCTATTTCATAGCCGGACCAGTTTGCGCCGCAGTCATGGGCGCCGCGAGTCTCGGCATTTTGCTGATCTGGCAACTCGTTGCGACCCAGCTCGTTTTCAACGCTCTCAAAGCGAAGCTGATGACGGATGCCTCTGTCCGCAGCAGCGTGATTCACCGCTTGTTTCTTGGCGATGCGAATGCATTACGGGATTCGGCAGGTTTGAAAGCCACACGCTTTTACATGATCGACACGCATGTTCCTCTGGCCTTTTCCATGGGGGCGAGCACTGGTTCCAGTTATATCGTCGTCACCAGCGGTTTGTTTAAGACGCTCACCCGGCTCGAAGTGTCCGCGGTGATTGGCCATGAACTTGGCCATATCAAGGCGGGCGATTCGGCGCTGAACGCGATGCGCTTGTCACTGTCGCTCTTTATCAGCGCGCTTCGTATTCGCCCGATTGTCTCTGTGTTTTCAAACATGTTCCCGCGGACAACGCTGATCGCCAATCTGCTGCTAAAGCCGGAATGCCGAGCGGATGCGTTCTCGGCGACGCTTTGCAAGGACGCAAAAATTCTGGCATCTGCGCTGAAAAAACTTGAACGCGGCGTTCGTGCAGTCCAATGGAGCGCACTCGACACAGTGCCGTTTCTGGCCAATGTGGCCGTGGTCGACCCGTTTGCAGCCCAGGAATCCTATGATCGCCCCGAACAATCCAAAACAGCATATCGCGTGGCAGAGCTCTATCGCCTCGAACCAGAATCAAAAGCGGCCTGATACGGCTTTTGAGGTGCTGTCATGAGTTCGGCACCAACCCGTCCGGCAGCGGTATCTCTGTTGATCCGTATTCTGGAAAATGGTCAGACGCTGGATGAAGCACTGGGCCAGGATGAAATCTTCTCGTCATTAAGCGGTCCGGACCGCGGGTTTGCGCGCGCGATTGCTTCTGCGACGCTGCGCCATCTGGGACAAATCAATGCGCTGGTTGCGGGCTATGTGACAGGGCGCGATTTTAAAGAGCTTGATCCGCATATTCGCCATTTGCTGCAGATCGGTGCGGCGCAAATCTGTATTCTGAAAACCCCTTTGCATGCGGCAGTATCTGAGACCGTTGACGCAGCGCGTCGGTTTGAAGGGTCGCGCCGGGCAGGCGGTCTCGTCAATGCGGTGCTTCGCAAGCTTACGCCGGACAGCCTGTCAGGCGATGAGGTGACTGCACGCTCGGCCTGGCCGGTCTGGTTCCAGAAACTGATGACGGCTTCGGTGGGCGATGACCTTTCAGAAGCTCTGGCCGTCAGCATGCAGACAACACCTCCGCTTGATCTGACAGTGAAAGCCGATCCGGCTGGCTGGGCAGAGAAACTCGGCGGGCATTTGATTGGTCCGTCATCGGTGCGCCTCGATACGGGCTTTGCCGACACGCTCGAAGGCTATGAAGAGGGCGACTGGTGGGTGCAGGATGTTGCAGCCAGCCTGCCGGTTCATGTCCTTGCACCAAAGGCGGGCGAGACCATTCTGGATCTCTGCGCCGCACCGGGCGGTAAAACCATGCAGATTGCGGCGAGCGGCGCAAAGACGATTGCTGTCGACCGCTCTGCCAAACGCTTGCGCCTGGTCGAGCAGAATCTTGAGCGGACGAAACTGTCGGCAAGCTGTATTGCTGCCGACGCGACCAGATGGTCCGACCCGATCAAATATCATGGTGTGCTGGTCGATGCGCCGTGTTCGGCGCTTGGCACGCTGCGTCGTCATCCGGAAGGGCCGTGGGTCAAACGCCCGGATGATTTACAGCGCTTTCCGCAAATCCAGTCCCGACTGATTGCAAATGCTGCGGGCCGGGTGCGCGCGGGCGGACGAATGGTCTATTGTGTCTGTACGCCGCTGCCGCGTGAAGGCGTTGATGTGGTTGAGGCGTTTCTGTCAGAAAATCCCGGCTGGACGCGTGATCCGATCCGGGCGGATGAGGCGGGCGCGTTCGCGCCTTCCCTGACAGAGCGGGGCGATCTCTACACTGTGCCGCCGGTTATGAGTGAGCAGGGCGGATGCGATGCCTTCTTCATTTCGCGACTGGTCCAGCGGGCAGATTAATTCTCTGTAAGACTCTATAAAAGCGCTTAGCGGCTCCTCATCTAAAGCCGATGGTTCATGTGTCGTTCAGGTAAACAGAGCGAAAATTGGACATTGTTTATTTCAGGAGCTGATGATGCCCGTTTCACGTAAAATTTCTCGCAAGTCGCTTGGTGTGGTCACCGCGACTGCGCTCATGTTGGCTGTAACTGGTTGTGCGAGCTCTTACGGCGCCGGTCAGGTGTCTTCCAGCACGGTTGGGGAAGTCGCTCGCGTCCGTGAAGGTACAGTTGTATCGGTCATGCCAATTCAGATTCAGGCGGGCAAAGGCAATAAAATCCTCGGTACAGCGATCGGTGCTGCGATTGGTGGTATTGCTGGCTCGCAGATTGGTGGCGGTAAAGAAGAGAACGCTGTCGGCGCGATCGCTGGTGCGACTGTTGGCGGTGTGCTCGGTAATGAAGTTGCCAAAGGCACAAATACGCGCCCAGGCTATGAATATACCATCCGTCTCACAAATGGTGATCTGATCAGCATCAACCAGGGTGCAGACATTGCAATCGGTGTTGGTGCGCCTGTCCTGATCAAAGAATATTCTGACCGAGTTCGCGTCGAGCCTCTGCGCTAAAAATTAGCAGCCAAAGAGCCCAATTCAGAGCGCTCCCAGCCTTGTAGCTGGGGGCGCTCACTGCTATCTGTAGTCCATGTCAAACGTTCAGATTTCTCCTTCGATTTTGTCTGCGGACTTCGCTAAACTTGGTGAAGAAGTCCGCGCAATCGATGAAGCCGGCGCCGATATGATTCATGTCGACGTTATGGATGGCCATTTTGTGCCAAACCTCACTTTCGGGCCGCCGGTGATCAAATCGCTGCGTCCACATTCCTCAAAGCCATTTGATGTGCATTTGATGATTGCGCCGGTTGATCAGTTTATCGCAGATTTTGCTGATGCGGGTGCAGACATTCTGACCGTTCATCCAGAGGCTGGGCCTCACCTTCACCGCACGCTGCAAAGCATTCGCGCACACGGCATGAAGCCGGGTGTTGCGCTGAACCCGGCAACGCCGGTTGATGTGCTCGATTATGTGATTGATGACATCGACATGATCCTCGTCATGTCTGTAAACCCGGGCTTTGGCGGGCAAAGCTTCATCGACAGCCAGCTTCGCAAGATTGAAGCGCTACGTAAAATGATCGACGCGACAGGCCGCGACATCATTCTTGAAGTTGATGGCGGTGTGAAACCCGACAATGCGCAGGCTGTTATCGCGGCAGGCGCAAATGCACTGGTTGCGGGTTCAGCTGTCTTTAAAGGTGGTCCGGATTCCTACGCCCACAATATCGCTGCCCTTCGGCCGAAATAGAGGTCCCCTTGCTGGATGATGCTGCATCTCAACGTGATCTGGAGAACTGGCGGAAATATCGCGGTCGGCTCGGGGAAGATGTACGCTCTACACCGGTTTACAAACTCAAGCTCAATGGTCCGATCCCGGACAAACTGAACATCTATCCGCAAAATCTGCGCTCTGGTAACCCGGCTCTGGGTGAGCAGATGCTGGAAGGTCACTGGAAGATTGGCCGAGACCGTTTGGGTGTTCCGCCGGAATATGCACCGTGGGATCAGGCCGGGCCGTCTCGTCATTTTGCAGATCGTCTGCATCGCTTTGGCTGGCTCGTTCATCTGACAGCGGCTGGCCCGAAAGGGCAGCGCCGGGCCCGTCAGCTCGTTGAGCGATGGATTTCTGATTTCGGCAAATGGAATGGCTTTGTCTGGCGCATTCCGGTGACCGTTGACCGGTTGTGGAACTGGCTGACCTGCGGCCCGATCCTGTTTGATAATTTGCCACCTGACAGCGAGATGATGATCTCTCTGGTTCGTCAGGGACGCCATTTGATGCATAGCTCTGACGATTGTCATGAGCCACGAGTGAAGATGCGCTCCATTCTCGTGCAGATGGCGATGGCCTTTGCAACCGACGAAACAGACAAACGCCTGCCACAGCTGGAAGGCCAGCTCGATTTTATGCTGGTGGACCATGTGCTCGCGGATGGCGGCCATGTCAGCCGTAACCCTGAGGCTCTGGTCGAACTCCTGATCGATCTTCAGACGATTGATGATCTCTATCTGCGGACCGGGCGGCCATCCTTGCCGTTTCTGGCGCGCATTATTCCGCGCATGGCGGGTATGTTGAAATTTCTGCGCACACAGGATGGTGGGCTACCGATTCTGAATGGCTCGTCTGAGGGTAATCGCGCCGACATCAAGAATGCATTGTTTCCCTATTCCGGAAGTCGCGCTTTCGCCTTTGCGACCAAGTCGGGCTTTCAAAAGCTGGAAGCCAAAACCGCAAGGTTGTTTCTGGATGCCGGGGCAGCCCCGCCGCCTGAATATGCCATTGAGGCCCATGCTGGCTGCCTGAGCTTTCAGTTCGAAGACAATGGCGAACGCATGATCACCAATTGCGGGTCTCATCCGGATGTGGATCCGGTCTGGCGTTCCGCAACCAAAGGCACCGATGGTCACAGCACTTTAATAGTTAATGGTCAGGACGCCTCTGATTTTATTCCTCTGCGCTCAGTTGGTCTGGATGTTCCGGCTGGCCCGATGGGGGTTTCCGCCCGCCGCATGGAAGAGCGCGACGATATTCTGATCGATTCCCAGCATAGTGGCTGGAAAGACAGTGTCGGCCTTGTGTTCCGCCGCCGTATTTTCATGAGCGAGGCAGGTGATCGCCTGACTGGTGAGGACAGTCTGTTCCGCCCGGTGTCCGCCGGCGAAACAGAGCTGAAAGAGGGCATTCCTTTTGATGTCCGCTTCCATCTGCACCCGAGTGTCAGCCTGAAACGGGATGGCCAGCATTTGAAGCTCGTTTTGCCAAGCGGAGCCGCCTGGCTGTTCAAGACGAACCATAAAAATCGCGGTATTGATCGTTCGGTTTATCTCGCCCGTGGCACGGTCGAAAAATGCTGGCAGCTTGTTCTCAGTGGCTCTGCCAGCCCGAATGGCGATGCCAGCACACCGGAAAATATTATCCGCTGGGCATTTACAAAGGTCGCCTGATCACAGGAAGTGTCCGCAGGCTATGGAAATTCGGGTTAAAAGGCCGTATGCAGCGGCTTTGCGATTCCTGAGACCAGAAAGCCCCTCCTGCAATGACCGATTTTCCCATCAAACGCGCGCTTTTATCTGTTTCCGACAAATCCGGCCTGATTGAACGGGCAAAGAAACTCGCTGATATGGGCGTTGAGCTGCTCTCTACGGGTGGCACAAAAAAAGCGATCGCAGATGCGGGCATTCCGGTTAAAGACGTTGCTGACGTCACGAAATTCCCGGAAATGATGGATGGCCGGGTCAAAACCCTGCACCCGGTGGTTCATGGCGGTCTGCTGCATCTTCGCGACAATGACACTCATGTAGCGCAGGCCAAAGAGCACGGCATTGAGGCGATCGACCTTCTTTATGTGAACCTCTACCCATTTGAGGAAACGGTTGCGCGCGGCGCAGATTTCCATACCTGCATTGAGAATATCGACATTGGCGGCCCGGCTATGCTGCGCGCTGCAGCTAAGAACTACGGTTTTGTGTCTGTTTGTACCGATGGCGACGATCTCGACGCGGTTATTGCCGATATGGAAACCAATAACGGCGCGACGACACTCGCCCTTCGTAAGAAGCTTTGCGCGAAAACTTACGCGCGCACAGGCGCTTATGATGCAGCGATCTCGAACTGGTATTTCGAACAACTCGGCGAAGAAAGCCCGGAATGGCGCGCTTTTGGCGGCAAGCGAATCTCTGTCATGCGCTATGGTGAAAACCCTCACCAGAAAGCAGCTTTCTATAAAACCCCGGAAATCCGTACCGGTGTTGCGACGGCCGAACTCGTTCAGGGCAAAGCGCTGTCTTACAATAACATCAATGACACGGACGCTGCGTTCGAACTCGTCAGCGAGTTTCCATCTGATGAGCAGGCCGCTGTTGCGATCATCAAGCACGCAAACCCGTGCGGTGTGGCGCTCGGCGCAACACCGCTGGAAGCCTATCAGAAAGCGTATGACTGTGACCGCACGTCTGCCTTTGGCGGCATTGTGGCGCTGAACCAGTCTCTGACAGAGGAAACTGCGGCAAAAATCACTGAGATTTTCACAGAAGTCGTCATTGCGCCGGGCGCAGATGAAGCGGCAAAGGAAATCTTCCGGAAGAAGAAAAACCTGCGCCTTCTGCTGACTGATGGTCTGGCAGACCCACGCGCGGCGGGTGTTTTCATGAAAGCTGTTGCAGGCGGCTTGCTGGTTCAGGATCAGGATCGCGGCTTCGTTCCGCGCGCAGACATGAAAGTTGTCACCAAGAAACAGCCAACTGAAGCAGAGTGGAATGATCTCTTCTTTGCGTGGCGCGTGGCGAAACACGTCAAATCCAACACAATCGTTTACGCGAAAGATCAACAGACGGCTGGTGTCGGTGCAGGACAGATGAGCCGGATCGACTCAGCGCGTATCGCAACCCGTAAAGCGCTCGACGCTCAGGAAGCTGCCGGTTGGGCTGAACCAAAGACAGCAGGCTGCGTTGCCGCGTCTGATGCATTCTTCCCATTCCCGGATGGACTGCTGCAAACCGCTGAAGCTGGCGCAACTTGCGTTATTCAGCCGGGTGGTTCGATCAAGGATGATGATGTCATCGCGGCAGCTGACGAAGCAGGCATTGCCATGGTCTTCACTGGCATGCGCCATTTCCGTCACTAGGTCATTTTTGGCGACTGAGCTGGTGGTTTACCACCAGTTCATGACCTGACGCTGGCCGTCGACTTCCAGCCCTTTCAACATGGCCTTTCCGTCTTTCGAAACGGAAAGGATCAGCCTGACTGGCGTGTCGGACGTCCTGTCGCGCAGCATGTCTTCAATGGCTTTGGCCTCGCGGGCATTGGCATAATAGCGATCAATGTCGATTGGCGGGGTGATTTTATAAGTAACGGGACCGCCCGCGCTTCCACGCCGTTGAAATCTGATCTCACCAAACAGGGCGACACTGTTTTCAGAATTGGCCATGTCTGGCCGCTGTTTCAAAACGCGCACCACATTCCAGCTTCCGTTCTGGTTCTCCAGGACCGTCCAGCCGGTTGAAGTCGCCCAGCGGCGTTCGCCAAGGTCGAACTCGGCTCTGACCGTCTCACTCGCCGTTTCGTCCAGTGTTGTATCGGCGGACGGTGTCAGCCGGACATAATGGCCGAGCAGAATATCGCGCGGGTCATATCCGCGCGCAGACACAATAATCTCCGCGCCGGACGCTAACGCGCCCATATGGCTGAAAACGGACACGAGCAACAGTCCGATCAGCGCTGCAGCGGTGATGGGTAAGGCGTAAAGCGGCGACAAATATTTACGCATGAGGCGCCTCCTTCCTGGCTTGTCGATCCGCTGATCGTTTCAACAGGACGACTGTGACCAGAGCGAAGAGCGAGGTCACCGCGAAGATCAGCGCGGCGCCGGACAGATCCATTCCAAGGTCAAAGAAGATCACGCTGATCGCGCTGAGCAGAGAGACGATCGCCGCCGCCGTTATCCATCCATACCGGTATTTTGCGCCGAACCACAGCGCAGATCCGCAGATCGCCAACCATAGAATGCGGTGCACTGCATTGCCTTCCGGATAAAGAGGAAGGCCAAGCAAAGCGATGGCGAGAAGGCCAACCCAGCTGCCATACCCTGCAAGGGTGCGCCCGCCGGGTTGCTCATATTTGTCACGCAGCAGACCATAGCCGCAGAGCCCGCCCCAGAGCGTTGCGGACAGGACGAAGAAAATCGACAACATGGTTTTGCCGGAACTGCGCTCGACATTGGCTTCAGACCATTCAAGCCCATTGCCGCTCAAAAGGCTGGAAATCTCGATCAAATGGAAGAAGAACAGACCGACAGCCGTCAGGATCAATCCGTGCCACAGGGCGCGTGATTTCAGGAAATAGCCATTCAGGGCCACCAGACCAGCGACCAGATTCAGTCCCCAGAACCATCCACTTTGCCAGCCTGCCGCGCCAAACTCAAAATGCATGAAAATGGCAATGCCGCCAAAGACGAGCGCAGCAAAGCTTGCGGCTGCCGAACGGCCTGCAAGACCGATCAGGGACGCGGCGAAGGCAGAGAGACAGACGGCGCCAATCGGCTCGCCGGGCAGATTATACGCTTGCCCGATCAGAGCCACCGAGCCTGCGAAAATCAACGACGCCAACAGGCTGAGCCCGTTAGAAATCTTCTCGCTGGTCCGATAGGACAGCGCCGCGCCAGCGCAGGTCGACAGAAAGATCGCGGTCAGCAGGATAAGTTTCAGTCCGCGTGGAAAAGCCGCCCAGTTATCGCCGATGAAGGTGATAACAGCCAGACCAGCGAGCAATGTGCCCGCCATGGCCAGCCAGCCCCTGCCGTCGCCAGAGCCTCTGATCTCGACACTCTTGAGTATAGGGGCGCGACTGGAATCTGCTACCCAGCCATTCTCAATCCAGGTTGAGAGATCGCGTTCCAAGCGTTTGCGGTAGCTCGATGTCTTCATACGGGCCTCCAATTAGTGAGCAGATGCTCGCATAATTGTGGCAAAATTCGGGCGAAGTCTGTCTGCGCCAGCAGATCGCCTACTCTGCGTCTTCCCGTTTTCTCAGGATTTCCCGTTTGCCCGCATGGTTTGGCGCGGAGATGATGCCGTCTTCCTCCATCTGTTCGATGATGGAGGCAGCGCGGTTATATCCGATCTTCAGACGACGCTGAACATAGCTGGTTGAGGCGCGGCCATCGCGCAGAACAACGGCAACCGCCTGACGGTAAAGGTCTTCGTCCTGACCGCCGCCATCTGTGCCCAGCATGGCATCCATGACAGCAGATCCGCCAGAACCATTCGGGTCGTCTTCTGGTTCTTCGGTGATGTCGGTCTGATAGTCCGGCTCACCCGTCGACTTCAGGAATTCCACAATATCGCCGACTTCCTCGTCGGAGACAAACGGGCCGTGAAGACGTTTCACCTTGCCGCCGGAGGCCATGTAGAGCAGGTCACCCATGCCGAGAAGCTGCTCTGCACCCTGTTCGTTCAGAATGGTGCGTGAGTCGATTTTCGACGACACGGAATAGGAAATACGCGTCGGGAAGTTTGCCTTGATCGTGCCGGTGATAACGTCAACGGACGGACGCTGCGTCGCTGTGATCAGATGGATGCCTGCGGCCCGTGCCATCTGAGCGAGGCGCTGAATGCAGGCTTCGATTTCCTTGCCTGCGACCATCATCAGGTCGGCCATCTCGTCGATTACGATCACAATGTTTGGCATTGGATCGAGTGGAATTTCTTCAATCTCAAAGACAGGGCGGCCAGTGTCGGCTTCGAAACCGGTCTGAACCTCTCGCGTCAGGCGCTCGCCGCGCGCCCGCATATCAACCACTTTCTCGTTAAAGCCAGCCATGTTCCGGACGCCCGCTTTGGACATCATTTCATAACGGCTTTCCATCTCGCGGACGGCCCATTTCAGCGCGGTAACGGCTTTCTTTGGATCAATCACGACCGGCGACAGAAGATGCGGAATGCCTTCATAGATCGACAATTCCAGCATTTTCGGGTCGATCATGATGAAGCGGCATTTTTCAGGCGGCAGCTTGTACATCAGCGACAGGATCATTGCGTTGATACCAACCGACTTACCAGAACCAGTCGTCCCCGCGATCAACAGGTGAGGCATTTTTGCAAGGTCTGCACATACGGGATCGCCGCCAATATCTTCGCCCAGAGCCAATGGCAGGCTTTGTTTGGTATCGGTAAAGGAGGGGCTTTCCAGCAATGAGCGGAAATACACGGTTTCGCGATGCTTGTTCGGCAATTCGATACCGATGGCATTCTTGCCGGGAATAACCGCAATCCGCGCTGAGATCGCACTCATGGAACGGGCGACGTCATCTGCCAGTGCGATGACCCGCGAGGACTTCACGCCAGGTGCCGGTTCCAGTTCGAACAGGGTGACGACCGGGCCGGGACGCACTTGCGTGATATGTCCTTTAACGCCGAACTCATTGAGAATGCGGACCAGATGCTCTGCGCGCTCCAGCAATTGCGCCTCATCAACCGTGGCGGCACGCTTGGGTGGCTCCATGAGCAGGTCGAGCGAGGGCAGGCCTGAGCCTGAGACCGATGGCCGTGCCGAAGCGCGAGCTGCTTTTTTCCTGGCCTTCTTTTCAGGGGTAGGTTTTTCATCGGCAAAGAAGAAGCTGCTTTGCACAGGCTTTTCAGCATCGTCCGGCGGCGCTTTAAAATCGCGCTGAGGCTCTTCCTTGTATTCGTAATAGCCGTGGTCCGCAGCAGACGCCGAGCCAGAGACATAAGGATTTGGCCGTTCCTTGTCGCGGAACAGATTGCCAATCGTGCGCTTCGCAGTGTTCACGGCTTTGACAAGGGCATTTCCCATCATACGTCCAAGCGGACCGAGTGGCAGCAGAAGGAACATCATGATCTTCTTCAGCGCCTGTCCCAGCAGCTTGCCAATATAAGTCAGATCCCGGTTTCCGAGATTGGCCGCACGCGTGAGCAACAGGAAACTGGCCAGCCCGAGCAGCGTGATTGTGACGATGTCAGAATAGGGGATGCGCAGGGCTTTTAGCGGCAGGCGCGCCACTGCAAACAGCCCGTCGCCAAACAAACCGCCAAGTGAAACCCGCAGCGGCCATGTGCCGGGAATCGGCCAGCCTGCCAGGAATGTACAGGTGATGATCACGCCCAGACCACCGATCAGCCATTTCGAGGCATCGCTGGTTCCAATGAGCAGCATGCGTTTAATGCCGGCAGAAAAGACCAGGAATGCAAACAGAACGGCGCCCCAGCCCAGCATTTGATGCAGCAGGTCGGCAACGACCGCGCCAACAGAGCCGAACAGATTGGTGACGGACAGATTGGTTGCCGCGTTCCAGCTTGGGTCTTGCGGCTCATAGGTCAGAACAGAGCCACACAGGAACACACCGACCGCGAAAATCGCAAATCCGGTGATAATCCGCCAAACCGGATCGGTGGAAACCGATGCGTCAGACGTGTGTTGTGCAGTGTTTGCAGTTGGCATTCTGGCAATCTCGATCAGCGGGCACTTTGGTTGGGTGTGCCTGATTTTCGCGTGGCATGCTTAATGGCAAGGAAACAGATGACAGAAAATTGCGTCGGAAATGCAGCAAATTGTAAATAAAAACCCCGGGCCAGTGCTGGCCCGGGGCGATTTGAGCAGATGAGCTGCAGATTACTTGGTGAACTCTGGGTAAGCTTCCAGACCAAGTTCAGCTTTGTCGATGCCTTCCAGTTCTTCTTCTTCGCTTGTGCGAATGCCGATTGTGAACTTCAGAAGGAGCCAGAGGATCGCTGAAACGATGGATACGAATGCACCGATTGCAACAATGCCGGTAACCTGAGCAACAATTGGAACTTCTGTGTTTGTCCAGCAAACAACAAGCGTACCGAAGATACCAGCGAAGAGGTGCGCAGGGATCGCGCCAACAACGTCGTCGATTTTCAGTTTGTCGAGCAGTGGAACACCGAAGACAACAATCGCGCCGCCAGCACCACCGATGATGATTGCTTGCCAGAGAGCCGGAGCCAGTGGCTCAGCAGTAATTGCAACCAGACCGCCGATTGCACCGTTCATGACGATTGTCGGGTCCATCTTCTTGAAGAGGATTGGTGTGAGGATTGCCGCAACGACAACACCACCAGCTGCAGCGAGGTTCGTGTTTGCGAAGATTGTAGCAACGTCGTTGATAGAGCCAGGGTCGCCAGCAACAAGCTCAGAACCGCCATTGAAGCCGAACCAACCGAGCCACAGGATGAACGTACCCAGAGCTGCGAGCGGGATGTTTGAACCTGGCATTGGGTTAACTTTGCCATCAACATATTTGCCAACGCGTGGGCCGAGGATGAGTGCACCAACAAGCGCTGCCCAGCCACCAGTAGAGTGAACCAGAGTAGAACCAGCGAAGTCAGAGAAATCCATAGCGTCGAGCCAGCCAGCACCCCATTCCCAAGAGGCTTGGATTGGGTAGATGAAGCCAGTCAGAACAGCTGTGAAGATCATGAATGGGAGCAGTTTGATACGCTCAGCAACAGTACCGGAAACAACAGACGCCGCTGTTGCGACGAATACCATCTGGAAGAACCAGTCTGACGCTGCTGCATAATCACCTTGCATGACGCCCATGTCGGTTTGCGACCAGACTTCAGGCATGGAAAGTACACCTTTGATGATCCATTTGGATTCGTCAGCGGCACCGTTATAAATCACGTTGTAACCGCACAGATAAACCATGATGCCGGCAACGGAATAAATCATGATGTTCTTAACAGCCTGAGTTGCGGCGTTTTTGCTGCGGACCAGACCGACTTCCAGCATACAGAAACCAGCTGCCATGAACATGACAACCATGCCTGAAATCAGGAAGAGATAAGAGTTATCAACATAAGCACTTACAGCAGAGGCAACTTGCTCTGCCGCTTCTTCCTGAGCGAATGCCGCGCCACTAAGCGCTAGCCCACTCAGAACGGCAAGGCCCGACGCCCGGCCCGCCCATTTCCAAATATTGTTATTCATTCGTTTCCCCAATCTTCAATAGAGGAGAAGCAGACCCCCGGCCCGCTTGCTCGGGGACAAAATGGCAAAGGCGCGGTCGTCGCCGAAGTGTCTTATATCTTTCGGGGGGACTTGCCTTGAAAGTGATCAAGGCTTGAGCAGTCAGAACGGCAAACGCCCAAATGGATTGCAGAGAGGTTAATGAATCTCGGGCCAATTCTGGGGGCCCTACACCGGAGACAGGGGGATGAAGGGGCGCTGTAACGGGCCATTTTCTTTAAACTGAGGCGATGCAGGTCGTCTGAATAAAACTTCCGACAGGGAAGCAATATGCCCGATTTCAGAGCGAGTATTTTACAGTTTTCGCAGCTAAAAGGGTGAAATGTTTCCGCAATCGGCAAAGGTGTCTTGTTCTGACAGGCAACTAGCCCAGACCTTTGGGAATTTTTCAGGCGCAGAAACTGACAGTGAGTCAGCCAGTCGTAACGGTGAACAAAACTATGTAAGTTACGTGTTTTGTTGCTCATTTTTGCGGCGCATCTTCTGAAGGGCGTTCCCAGCCCATATTTATGGTCATTATTCCGGAGGGCGACAGCTCACCGCATTCTGAAAAGACAGAATCTGGAATAGACTTGTCGTTGGAGAGGTGATCGAGATGCAAAAATCTGAAATTCTGATCGTCGGTGGCGGCTCGTCGGGCGGTGTTCTCGCCGTCATGCTGTCTGAGCTTGGGTTTGATGTGGCGCTGGTTGATGCGCGCGATCCGGATTTGCCGTATGAGCCGGATAGTAGGGCCTTTGCGATTGTTCGTGGTGGCTGGCGCGTGCTGGAAGCCGCAGGTGTTGCTGACGCCTTGATGAGCGATGCCCAGCCGCTTCTGGGCATGGAAGCTCATGATGAGAATGGCATTCTTCCGGCCGCCCATTCATTGTTCGGTGTCGATGACTTGCCTCAGGATCGCCCCGGTGAACCGCTGGGCTATATGATTGAGGTTGATAAGCTGAACATCGCCATTCGCGACCGCGTTCATGCCTGTTCCGGCATTCGTCGCTATTCGCCCTGCAAGGTGACGGGCCTTAATGTAACGCCAGCTGGCGCAAAGGTCTCACTCGATACGGGCGAGGAAATCCTTGCTGAACTGGTGGTCGGCGCCGATGGTGTCGGCTCTTCTGTTCGTGAGTTTTCAGGCATCCGCACGATTGGCTGGAGCTATGATCAGGCGGTTGTCGCGGCTACGATCCAGCTTGAAGACCCGCATCACGGTCATGCGCGGCAATGGTTCCAGAGCGAGGGTCCATTCGCCGTTCTGCCGTTGACAGAAAACCGCGGAAACCTTGCCTGGTTCCGCAAAATGGATGCCGGCATTGCAACGGCAAAACTCGACAATGATGCGCTTGAGCGTGAGATCAATGCGCGCTTTGGACAGTTGACAGGGCCGATGAAAGTATTGCGCGACCCGTTGGCTTATCCGCTGCGTTTGCGCATGGCGACAGACTTGATCGCGGACCGCGTGGCACTGGTTGGTGATGCGGTGCGCCGTGTAAACCCGCTTGCAGGGCAGGGCTTTAATCTCGGCCTTAAAGATATTGCCGCCTTGACCGAAGTTCTTTGTGAGACCCGTCGTACGGGGCTCGCTCTGTCAGATGGTGCCCAGCTGGAGACCTATCAGCGCTGGCGTCGATTTGATAGCGTCTCCACCGCCTTTGCGATGGACGGCATCAACAAGGTCTTCTCTAACGACAACAAGATTTTGACGCCGCTGCGGCGTTTGGCGCTGACGGTGGGCGACAAGGTTGCCCCGCTGCGCAGAGCCTTGGCGCGGCAGGCAAGTGCCGATCAGCCGGGCCTTCCGGCTTTGGTGCGCGGTGAGCCGCTGAGCGCACTGGTTTGATAAAAGAAAGGCTGGCAGATGTTTCTGCCAGCCTTTTTGTTCGATGCGTCTGGTGAGTTGCCTAAGCGGCAGCAACGCCTGACAGGAAGTTCTCGACACGATCTTCCAGATCTTTTGCGCCTTTCGACAATTCGTTCGCCGCTTTCATAACAGCCTCTGCGGAGGTGTTCGAGCGGCGCGCCATGTCGACCACAGACTCTGCGCTGCCAACGACATCGCGGGTAACGGTCGCCGCCATTTGAGCGTTTCGGCTGATCTCGCTCGTCGCGCTGCCTTGTTGTTCCACGGCAGACGAGATTTGCGTCATGGTCATGGTCACATTGTCCATCGCTGATCTGGTCAGAAATTTCCTTTGTGGCGCGAGCCGTTTCATTGGCGAGCTGTTTGACCTCAGACGCAACCACGGCAAAGCCCCGACCTGCGTCACCGGCTCGTGCGGCCTCGATTGTCGCGTTGAGCGCCAGAAGATTGGTTTGTTCAGCAATGTCTGAAATCAGATTTACGACATCTCCGATCTTGGATACGGCTTTGGCGAGCTCGCTGACATTCTGCGTGGTGTGAGTGGTAATGCTCGCCGTTTCGCCAACCGATCCATTCGCGCTGGAAATGGATTGAATGATTTCAGCGATAGAGGCTGACAATTCTTCCGCAGCTGCGGCAACCGTCTCGACGTTAGATGAGGCTTGCCCGGTCGCCCCCACAGCGTTGTTGGCGCTGCTGGTGGTTTGCTGAGCGAGCGAGTCGACCTCATTTGCCGTGCTGCGCAGCATGTCGACATTGCGAGTGACTTCAGCGATTAGCCCACGGGCTTCGTCTCGGAAGCCATTGATCAAAGCTTCAACGCGGGACTGGCGCTGTTCGCGTTCAGATGCGGAGCGTTTTGCCGCGTCTTCAAGCCTTGCCCGTTCGATCAAACCTTCCCGGAAGGTCTCAACCGCTCTTGCCATCGCGCCGATTTCGTCTGAGCGTTCGACGCTAGCGACTTCAATATCTGTTTCGCCAGCAGTCAGGCGTCCCATGGTTTTATTCAGCGCAGTGATCGGGCCAGTGATGGAGCGAGATACACGGTGAACGATGAAGAATAACAGGCCGCCGCTGATGAGCAGAACAACGAAACCCGTCAATGCACGGTTCATTAGAATGGCGTGCAGATCGTCGATATAAACACCTGTGCCAACAATCCATTCGCCGTCAGCGGTGGCTTTGACGAATGTCATTTTTGCAGCTGGCTTATCCTGACCAGGCTTTGGCCATTTATAATAGACGATACCACCATCTTCGGACTTGGCCGCTGTCACCATCTCGGTAAACAGCTGTTTGCCGTCCGGATCCTTCGCGTTCGCCTGAGACGTACCATTCAGCTCCGGCTTGATCGGATGCATGACCATGGTGACGTTCTTGTCGAGAATGAAGACATATTCATTGCCGCGATACCGCAGGCCTTCAATTGTCTTTTCCGGGTTTGCAATGCCGTTTTTCTTTCCGGCTTCGACCAGAGTCAAAGACGCATCCACAAGACTTTCGAGCTCTGCGCCACGTTGCGACACTTCCGCTCGATAAGACATCCATGTCATGCCCGTAATTGTCAGGGCAAGAATGAACAGACTAGAAACCCCAATCAACAGCAACTGATGAGACGTACTCAGACCTTTCACAGCCATCTCCTGCATATGTTATTTAAGTAAACTTATACATTCGACGCGTTAATTTTTTATGCGGAGTCAGTGTTGTATTGAGGCAAATTTCAAGAATTGGTCGAGTAAACGACATATTTTCTGCTGTGTGTGTATGAAATTCGACAAAGCAGGACCGTTTGGTTGTTCGATCAGTATTCGAAACAGAAAATTACTTCGAATACTGATTGGGTATTGTGAACGCGTTCAGGAGAGTTCCATGCGAACTTTAACTTTCAGATCACCCGCAATCGGCTCGTCTTCCGTCATCTCAATCAGCCCGTTTGGATAGACATGGAACTTCGCGAAGAACAGAGACTGGCCATACATCACAATGCCGCTGCACTCATACTTGTCATCAGGTGTCATGCCATTGAATGAGACGGGAGTTACATTGTCAGAGACGATTGTCCGCTCCTGTTCTTCCAACGTGTCTGGAATGAAGGCCTGCGTCATGCTTTCCGCAAGCAGGAACGGCCCTTTCTCACCATGTACGAAGTGACAAAAGAAACGCAGATAATCCAGCACGGTGTCTTCGGTCAGTTTGATGGGCCGTTTGTGGTTCAGCTCATGAATCGGCGTCGACATGCCATTCAGGCGAAAGAGTTTTCGTCCCCAGACCAGAAAATAGATAGCGAGGTCGGGGCGGTCCCAGGTTCCGTCGGCCAGACGGATTAAGCGGACATTCTGATAAAAGGGCAGCGAGACCTGAGACATGGCCGTGGTCAGTGGGTTGACCGCATAATTGCCATCGATCTCGTCGAGTTCAGAACACAACCAGTGACGAATGGCATCCGGAATCGGACTCCATCCTTTTTGATAGGGATCATTTCGGAAAATCGAGGGCTGTTCCATCAACTCCGTGATTGAACGCCCGTCTTCGTTTGTAGGTCCCCAATAAATCGTTTTGTATGTTTGTGTTTGTCTGTGTTCCACTAATCCGTCCGCTGGCAATTGCCTGTTCCACCTTTATAAATAAAGGAAGGAATTTCGTGATTAACAGATGGTAAAGTGGATTTTCTCAGCCTAGCAGCTGAGCAACACACCGCTGGCATCATCAGATGCCTTGATGCGCACTGATTTATCCTGCGTGTCCCCGGCCTCGAAATCCCGCATGGATTTGGCCAGAAACAACAATCCCTGATCGATCGCGGCGTCCATCATCTCTTTGGCGGTCATCATTTTATAGACATCGACGATCCGCCATAACCCGTCTGACATGAGCAGGACGTGACTGCCTTCCGGCAGAGTGCGGGCTTCAACCGTCATACCGTTCACGGCTTCGGTCCGCATGCCCAGTACCGGATAATCCGGCAATGTGTTTTGCTGCTTTCTGATCTCCTGCAAGCCTGCGAGCTTTTCTTCAGCGGAGAGTGCGTTCAGCTTGCGTGATGTGTCGGTTTCTTTATTGGCCTGTTCGACATGCTCCAGAATGTCCGTTTTGCCGTCCGGGGTCCGGATCAGTGCAATACAATCACCAAACCGGACGAACACGGCCAGATCGCCAGTTTTCTGCATCCACATGCCAGAGGAAATTGGCCAGGTTGAACGATCCGCCTTGTCCAGATCGTGCTTGCTCTCTTTGGCGGCGCGCGCGCGGACGGTTTCAATTACTGACGTGAAATAGGCTTTGAGATCTGTTGCGGTTTCGCCCGCTTTCAACATCAAAGCTTGGTTATAGGCTTCGGCGACCCAGGCCGCATCGCTTTCTTCTTTGCGCAGCAAACGATACGGGCCGACATCTGTTGCGCCGTCCAGCACCCAGGCTTTTCCGGCGCCTTCATCGAAGCCAAACCGGTCATCGCCGGTTTTTTTCTTCTCTGTGCCATTCAGCCCGCCGCCGGGCCAGTTCAGGGTTTCGAGGACGGTAAAGGTCATCTGTATTCCGAATATGTTCTGTCTTTGATGCGCAGGGCTCAGATCAGCTTAGGATCAGGTGTGCTGTCTTCTCCCCCCATCCAGGCTTCGTCAAACAACTTTTTGGCATAGGCGGCGGACGCATCCTTTTTCTGTGCTTTGAAGGTCTGATACAGGCCATACAGCGCATAGGCGTTGTTCGGGGTCTCAACCAGCGTTTCGTAGAACAAGGCTTCGGCCCGGTCGAACTGGCCATCCTGCAGAACCAGTGCTGCCAGTGTCTGACGGCTTGGATAATACCAGAAAGGCGGTTCGGTATATGGGATTTTGTTCTGCGCGATCACAGCAAGTTCCATGAAGGAAATGGCAGCTTTCAGATCCCCCCCGGCAGCGGCGCTGCGCGCCTTTACTGTCAAAGCAGCCGTTTTCAGAATATCTGCACCCGGAATAGACGCGGCATCAAACGCGGCGATCTCATCAGAATTGGCGAAGGTCTCAACACTCTTTGCCTCGGCCATGGCCTTGTCAGCCTCACCGAGCAGCGCAAAGGCTTCCCCGCGTGCATAATGCCAGCTCGCTGTCAGGAAGGGGTGCGTGTCTTTCGGTTTTGGTAGCGCCAGAACCTCGTCCGGCGACATGAAGTGCAATGCGATCTGATAATAGGACGCTGCCATCCACTCACCATAGGGTTCAGGTGTGTCGCCCGTCATGGGCAGCGCAGTCTTCAGCTTCTCCGCCATATCGAGCGCAACATCACCTTTGCCTGCCATCAGCGCTGTGGTCATCGCAAAGTGAATATTGTGTGGGTAATAGCCATACTTATAAGAATCAGAGGCCGATCCGCTTGTCAGATAGGCTTCATCCGTCGCGACGGCGGCAATATTGGCGTTTAGCGATTTCTTCCAGCGCCCGATCCGAAAATAGGTATGTGATGGCATATGGATCAAATGGCTGAGCGATAAATCCTGTTTTGCAAGCCGGTCGGCATAGCCTTCCGCGCGATACGGGTCGTTTGAGGCCTCGGTAATGTGAATATAAAGGTGAATGGCCGGGGCAAACTCCGGGTTCCGCTTCAATACGGTTTCGATCAGCTCAATGGTGCGCGCGGTTCGTCCTCTTGGGCGCAGTCCATCCGTTTCCCAGTAATACCAGGGCTGGGTATCCATATTGGCTTCAGCGGCCAGGATGAGCGCAAAGTCGTTGTCAGGATAAGCTTTTGCGACAGCGTCCATCGCGTCGGCGAAGGTTGCGCCGTCTTCCGTCACGATATTTTGCGCATTCAGAATATAGCGTTTTTCCAGCGCGCTGATCATCGCTTTTTCAAAGTCGGAAACATGCTCGGTCAACAGGGCAGCCGCCTGAATGGCTTCAAGCGCCAGCTTGCCATTGTCCGCATTGAAAGGCGCGTTGATATTACCGCCGAGGGCAAAGGCCTCGCCCCAGAAACACATGGCACAATTCGGGTCTGCGGCTTGCGCTTTCCTGAAGGCTTCAACAGCCTCACCATGATTGAAGTTCGCCACATGGGACAGGCCCGTATCAAACCATGTTTGCGCATCTGGCGCAGAATTGGTGATTGGCAGGTTGAAGGCTTTCACTGTTTCCGGCGGTAGCGCAGTATTTTCGGCTTTAACCGGGGCATCCTGAGCATAGGCGCGACCGAGGTCTGCGAAAAAGGCGCGGCGCTTCAGCCAGCTTCCGTCTTGCCCGCAAAGCGTTGAGGCCATCAGGCGCGGCTCTGGAAAAGCCGGTTTTACAGTGTCCTGGGGGGTGAAGGCGGCGGGCGAAAAGGCTATCAGGCCCAGACCGCTCAGGCAGATCAGACCGCCTGCAAATTTCGTTTTCATGAACCTTCCCCCGTGCCGTTCTATGTTGCGCATTAGCGTAACGCAGAAGCTTGCACGGGAAAAGCGAGAGCGTGTAAATTACTCGGCGTCAGCGAGCGCAGACTCATCAATATCACCAGAATGATAGACGTTCTGAACGTCATCAAGCTCTTCGAGGGCATCGATCAGATTGACGAGCTTTTCAGCATCTTCGCCGGTCACTTCGATCCAGTTCTGCGGTTTCCAGATCAATTTGGTTGATTTGGCTTCGTGATCCGGGAAAGCGGCATCGAGATTGCCAGCAACTTCCATAAAGTCATCGCGTGCGGTGTAGATGACATAGACTTCGTCTTCGACTTCTACGTCTTCTGCGCCAGCTTCAATTGCGGCTTCCATGACGGATTCTTCGTCGCCAATGGCGCGCTCATAAACGATCTCGCCAACCTGATCGAACCCGAAAGAAACAGAGCCTGTCTCGCCAAGGTTTCCGCCCTTCTTGCCGAAGGTTGAGCGGACATCGCCCGCCGTGCGGTTCTTATTGTCTGTTGAACATTCAACGATCACGCCAACGCCTGCCATGGCAAAGCCTTCATAGCGAATGTCGAAATAGTCGCTTGAATCGCCGCCAGCACCTTTATCAATTGCGCGCTGGATGTTGTCTTTCGGCATGGATTCCGCACGCGCGTTCTTCACCGCAAGGCGAAGGCGCGGGTTGCCGTCCACATCCGGGCCGCCAAGCTTGGCAGCAATTGAAATCTCTTTGGACAGCTTTGCAAAAGCTGCGGCGCGTTTTTTATCTGCGGCGCCTTTGCGGTGCTGGATGTTTGCCCATTTACTGTGGCCAGCCATGGAAACTCCGGTCTGGTTTGTGATTGTTCAGCTACAAGCCCGGTGTGTTACCTCATGCAGCGACCTGAGAAAAGGCCAGAAACGACGAAATCTCCCGCCGCCTCGGCCTAGTCGAAGACGGAAAGCATCTTTGCGGGGCCCAACTGTTTATGAAGGCTGGCAATGATTTGCGTTATACGCAGGAGCGCAATGCTGCTGAGCAGGATGGCGAAAGCAGAAATGAAGGCAAAAATCATACCGATAACTGCGTTTTGCGGGTCAACAATATAGGCGTCATCGGTGATGGAGCCCTCTGCGAAGACATCAGAAAGACGCCCGGCAAAATAGTAGATCAGCCAGCCTGACCACCATGTCGGGATGGCCCATTTTGCCTTGATCTCCAGGCCTGAAAGCCGATGACTTGCATGCCAGATCTGGCTCATCGCTTTGGCGGGCATGAAGAGGTTCGCAAAAGGAACGAAAAACCAGATCCAGGTGAAGATTGGAGAAATGGTGCTTTCATGCGCCCCGAGAAACCGGATGTTCTTCATCGCTCTCTGGTATGTGAAACAGTATCCGAAAATCCCCAAAATGGTGCCGGCACCCAGAACCAGCATAAACGCGAAATAGGCGAACATTGAAAATCCCAGAGCGGTCAGTTCACCGCCAGATGATGTTATTCCAGATGCTGCCATTGCAATCTGATAGGTCGTCGTACCGGCTGAAATCGTTAGTCCCAGCGCGCCAATAATCGCCATCCAGGTCGCAAACAAAAGGAGGACGGAGCGCCAGCCAAGCGGCCTTACCTTTTCCGGATCGTAAGGCAAAGGCTCGCCTTTGATATTGTTGTGCTCAATGGTGACGAAGCCAAGCGCTTCACCGATCTCAGTCTTTTCCAGCGCTCGCCAGGCAAAGGAATCGTCTTCCTTAATGCGCGTGAACTGGTCGACATCGCCCGCCTTGAATGCCGCAATAAGCTCTTCTTGCGACACAGGTCCGTGCTCTGTATCGCCCAATTTGTAATACCAACCCATGAACCCCTCCATGCAGGTTTCACCCTAAACCGGGTCAGCGTGAAAAGACTACGAGAAAAACAAATTTTCTATACTTTTGGTGGTTTGTGCCGGCTTACGGTTCAGGCAAGTTTGGCAGACTTTCGAGAAGCTCTTTGTAGTGTGATCCACCGAGTTCGATCTCGTCTTTCAAATCCGCTTTCAGGTTATCCAGATGAGCGCGCACATAATCTGGGTCCTGTTTGTAACCAAAGCCGCCGTTCTGGTGCGCCAGAAGAACGAAGACACGCGCTTCCAGCACATTTCCGTTCACGGCAGCAATCATGAAATCCCGCGCGGTCTTCCTGACCGCTTCCGGGCTGTCTGATCTCAGAATTTGCTCGGCCTGATACCATCTGGCCCACGGATTTCCGATATCGGAAAGGCGTTTCAGCATCTCCTGATCGCCTGCGGCCAGAACGCCGCGAAAGGCCGCTTCGCTTTCAGGTGCGTCCGGAAGGGGCGGAAGCTTGGACGCCTCAAGGCGATCTTTAATTTCCTTGATCGCCCGCTGATCACCCTTTTCGGCAGCCGCTTTCAGTTCCTCATCGGTCATAATGCTTTCCGGCGGCGGGCAGGCCGTCAGAAACAGAAATAATGGAAGTGTCGCTAGTCGGAAAATGCGCATGGTCAGACGTCCCCTGTCTTTCAACCGGGACACTAAACCAGTTTTCAAATGGCGGGAATGCTTTCGGCCAGTCGACCGCCCATGCGGATCGGCTCCACGCGGTTTGCAAGTCCGGTTTTGTCGTCTGTTTCGACAAACACACCGCACAGCGTGCCGTCACTCAGCGCAGGTTGATAGCGCTCGCCCGGCAATTGCGTCACAAACCGGTAGAGTGAGTTTTCCTTCTTCATGCCGATGACACTGTCATAATCACCGCACATGCCCGCATCGGTGAGATAGGCTGTGCCGCCCACCAGAATTTGCGCATCGCCTGTTGGAATATGCGTGTGACTGCCGACAACCAGACTGACCCGGCCATCGCAATGATGCCCCATCGCCATTTTCTCTGACGTTGCTTCGCAGTGCATGTCGACAATAATGGCGTCGCACACTTCGCGCAGGCGCATATCGGCCAGCGTCTCTTCCAGCACCCGAAACGGGTTATCCAGTGTTTGGCGCATGAACACATTGCCTTGCAGCTGGATCACACCAACCATGCGGCCATCGGGCAGAGCGTAGATATTCGCCCCTTTGCCGGGCGCTTCGGCGCTGGCCGGATAATTCAGTGGACGGAGCAGTTTAGGCTCGCGCTCAATGAACGAAATCATTTCGCGCTGATCCCAGGCATGGTCGCCCAGTGTCAGACAATCTGCGCCTGCATCGAAAAAGTCATTGGCAATCGCTTCGGTCAGGCCAAAGCCGCCCGCAGCGTTTTCTGCATTCACCACGACAAAGTCGAGCGAGAGCTGGTCGCGCAGGCGCGGAAGATAACGTTCGACGGTTTCGCGTCCGGGCTTTCCGACCACATCACCGAAAAAGGCAAGTCTCATAACTGTCTCCTGAGGCAGCCGATATGACCCATTCAGGCGTCAAAAGAAAGTCATATGATCGGAAAAGCAGGGACAGGACTGACCGTTTCCGGGCTATTTCATTGGATGTCGAGCGGCAGATCAGGCCGCGCGAACATCTTTCAGATTGTCGGATCGCTGGTCGGCAAGTCATCCGGAAGCGATTATCTATGGCCGTTTTGCAACCATGCGGCTCATAAACAAGGGGATGGAGCGGTCGGGTGTAACAACCCAGTCCAGAGGAATGTCCGTGTCCTCAACAGGGATGGAAATGACTTCCTGATCGGCATAGGCGACACCGCAAACAAAGACGCGACCATTCTCACGCAGCTTCGCTAATGCACGGTCATAATGGCCTTTGCCATAGCCGAGCCGATTGCCAGCAGCGTCAAAGGCGAGAAGCGGCGCGATCACCAGTGTTGGTGAGACGATCTCGGTATGGGCGGCAGGTTGGGTCAGGCCAAAGGGACCGGCCTCCAAATCATCATCTGATTTGATCAGGCGGAAATCCATCTGATCATTTGCCTCCACTCGCGGCAGACAAATGTCTGCACCGAGAAGCCTCAGGCGCTGTAACAGGCGTGCCGGATCAATCTCGCTGCCAATCGCCAGATATCCGGAAACGACCGGCCCGAACCGTTCGAGTAGTTTTTCAGGAAAGCGATCCGCGAGAATCTGGCCGGCATTCTTCTGGCTGGCATGGGCTTGTTCACGCAGCTTTTTTGCTGAGTCTCGCAAAGCATTCTTGTCGATACCCATGCTGCCTCTCTGCAAATATGAAAATGTGACCGCGAGCGCCGTGCAGGCATGTTTATTCCCGTCGACCCAGCAAGCTAGGTGGGCACCGGTTACCTGGACCACGGTCCAGGCAGTTCTGCCAGTTCCCTGACGAAAATGTAAGGTCGCCGGAATTAACTCCCACTCGCACGCCGCAGCCTGTTCTAAACATAGGATGAGACAGGGCACTCGAAAAGGGGATTTAATTCATCCAGCCAAGTTTTCGGAAGAGCCAGAATGTGCCAATGCCCAGTCCGATCAGGCCGATACACAGGATCAGAAACGCAAAGGGCGAATTTGTGCCGGGCATCCCCGCTAGATTGACGCCAAACAGGCCGGTGAGAAACCCGAGCGGAAGGAAAACGGCTGACAATATCGACAGAACAAACAAACGCTGGTTCATCGCTTCGCCGCGAACTTCGGTAATCAGTTCTTGCACCATCTGGGCGCGGTCGCGAACGCTTTCCAGATCTTCGCTGATGCGCTGCAGAATATTCAGCGTGTCGCGAAACTCCTTGCGGTTAGCGACAGAGAACAGGCTGTGCTTTGCGCCAGACAATGCGGTCAGCGCCTCTTTTTGCGGGGACATAAAGCGGCGCATGGCAATGGCGTGTCGGCGCGTTACGGCGAGCTCAGTCTTTCGGATGGTCGGGCGATCACCCGTCAGGCTCTCATCGATTTCATCCACGCGGTCGCCGAGTTGTTCAATAACAGGCTCCATACGGGTGACGAGTTGTTCGGCCAGATAGCTGATCGCATCGCCATGAGTTTGCGGG
Organism: uncultured Ponticaulis sp.; assembly: GCA_963678615.1. GTDB lineage: Bacteria > Pseudomonadota > Alphaproteobacteria > Caulobacterales > Hyphomonadaceae > Ponticaulis. The sequence continues at coordinate 2,722,770 of OY782947.1, read as the reverse complement.
GGGCGTCCGGCCGCGTATTCCCGCGACATGTCCTCGGCAGCACGGATTTTGACGGCTCGGGTTGTGATCAGAACGCGGTCGGTCACCCAGATGCGCAGTGCAATCATGAAATCGTCTTGCTCACCGTCATTGAAATTGATGCCGCGCAAATTGATCAGCCAGCCATCTTCATGCTCAACCGCGCGCGGACGGGTTTCTTCACGGATAAGGGCGTCTACCTCGAAATCGTCAAATCCGCTTTTGTCTTTCAACCAGGCGATGGTTTCCGGATGGCGTCGATCCAGATGCAACCAGATGCGCTTGTTTTGTGTTTCCAGTGGACCTTTCTTCAGGCTGGTCCAGTCGACCGCTTCGACACGGCCATCATCTGAAACGCTGTAGCCGTAAATGAGCGCTTTGGATTCTGTCGACATGAATATTCCTTGCGAGGCAATCCTGGTCTAGGACAAAGGAAGAATGGATCTGACCTTTATGATAGGTCTTTCCGAAATGAATAAAAGGCACGTTTCGATGCAGCTTCTGCGCACTTGTTTGTTTATGCTGATTGCGGTTCTGGTTTCAGGCGCCGCGCATGCTCAGTCAAAAGACCCGCGCACGGAGGTGAATAAGCAGACAGACCAGATCGCCCGTTTTGGTGCCAATCTCAGCGATGGTTCTGGCGATCCCGCCTTTATCAGCCGCAGGCTGGCGGATACGCGCCAGAGTGCGCTCGACCTCGAAAAATCGCTCGACACCAAAGTGACCAATCTCAAACAGCGCCTTGAATGGCTGGGAGAGCCGATTGACGGTGAAAGTGAAGCGGTCTCCCGCCAGCGGACCGTTCTGTCCTCTGATCTGAAAACCTATCAGGCAGCGCTCGATCAGAATAAGCGAAACATCGCTGAAATGGGGCGGATCGAGAATGAGCTCTCACTGAACCGACATGAATCGCGCTGGTCTCAGGTGACAGCCAAAAGCCCGTCGCCTTTGTCGGTTGGGCAGATCACGGGTGCATATGCCGAAGCGGGCGAGGTCTTTCCAAAGGTGTTGTCCGATATCGGGGCCTGGTACGCGGCAGGCAATGAAAAGAACGGCTTGTTCCTCAATCTGATTGTCATTTTCGGGGCGATTGGTCTGGCGACAGTTCTGACCATTATGTTTCGCGGCTGGCTTGATACACAGATTTTTGCCCATGTTCCGCTGACGACCTTTTCGATCAATACCAGCGTACTTCTCGGGCTTCTGAAAATCACGATCCGGGTTTTGCCCGTCTTTCTTGGCGGGCTTGCCGTCTATCAGGCCATGTCTGTTCTGGGGTTTTTGAGCGCCGGGTCAGAATCGGTCGTCAGAGCGTTATGGCTCGGTATTTCCGGACTCAGCCTTGTGGACTCAGCGGGGCGTACATTCCTGACACCGCGCGATGCCCGGTTTGATATAGCGCGCGTTGGCAGCAGTCGCGGCGCTCTTCTGCGTGGGCTGTTTACAACGATAGCCTGCTTCCTGTTTCTGGATCTGGTGCTCTTCCCGTATCTGGGCGCGTATCCATCGACTCAGACACTGACCTCAGAGCTGACGTCCATTGTCACGCTGATCTTGTTCGCGCTTTTATTGGCGCTGACGCGAAAATCATTCTGGAAAGTTGATCAGCCAAAGACCGAGGAGGACGTCTATGCCGTCAACGAGTCATGGCTCAAGCTTTTGCGAGGCCTGTCGCGGGTTATCATTTTCGCGATGGTTGTCGGGGCTTTGCTCGGCTACACAATTCTGTCTCACTCCATCGCGATCCGCATTTGCGCAGGGGTTGCTGCGCTGCTGGTAATCTTTGCTTTGCGGACAGCCTTGCGCGCTGTTGTGGGCTGGTTTGCGATACAGCTCAGCGGTCGTAAATCCAAGAGCAAGTCAAAGAATAAGGACACAGAGTTTATCAGCCTCTGGTTCGAACTCATGGTGGATGGCGCGATCTTCTTGTTGGCGATTCCGGTCTTCCTGCTCGTCTTCGGTCTCAACTGGGAAGATCTTGGGCTGTTAGGCCAAAGGCTGATGAGCGGTTTCAAAATCGGCGATCAGCATTTCTCGCTGATGCAGATTGTGGTCGGTGTTTTTGCTTTCCTCTTGCTTATGTCGCTCACCCGATTGTTCCAGCGCGTTGCAGAGCGTCGCGTCCTGTCGCGCATGCGAGTGGATGACGGTATTCGAAACTCACTCAAGACGCTGATTGGGTATGTTGGTCTGGTCATCGCCTTCATGACCGGCGTGGGCATGATTGGCTTTGATCTTTCAAATCTGGCCATCATTGCCGGTGCTTTGTCTGTCGGTATCGGCTTTGGTCTGCAAAGCATTGTGAACAATTTCGTCTCTGGCCTGATCCTGCTTTTTGAGCGGCCGATCAAGGTCGGCGACTGGGTTGTGACCAGTTCTGGCGAAGGGATTGTGAAGAAAATCTCGGTGCGTTCGACTGAAATCGAGACATTCGACCGGTCATCCATTCTGGTGCCGAATGCGGAGCTGATCTCGTCCAGCGTCACCAACTGGACGCATAAGAACAAGCTTGGCCGGGTGACCGTTCCGGTTGGCGTATCCTATAATGAAGATCCGGACCGGATCATGGAAATCCTTGCAGGCATTCCGCAGCGGGTCGAAATGGTCCTGAATTCTCCAGAGCCGGTCATCCTGTTTACAGGCTTCGGGGACAGTTCTCTCGACTTTGAAATCCGGGCTTTCATCGCGGATGTTTCGAACAGTCTGAAGGCGCGCACCGCCATCCGGTTAGAGATTTTCAAAGCCTTTAAAGCAGAAAATGTTGAGATACCTTTCCCGCAAAGAGACCTGCATTTACGCTCAGCTGATGGTGAGATGATAAAAAAATTCAAAAATTCTTCAGCTGAACTGCCGGGGGATGCGGACGAGTAGACACGAAAACTCGCCTTGTGATACATAAGTATACATTGACTTATCTCTTTATTTTCGGGGTTAAAGCCTTGTTAGTCTACAAAAAGTTAAGTTTAACAATAGATTAATATTTGTCGACAATTTACCAACGTTGAAAAGGTGAACATTTTCAACGTCCCAATTAACCAGCTTTTCACGCAAACGAGTTTACAAAAGTACCAAGCAGCGAGTCCGCCGAATGCGGGAATAACTGCTGCGAATAAGGTGTAAATATCGAAGGTGTGAAAAATGGCATTCAAACAAATGATGCTCGCAGCAGCAACAGCAGTCGCTGCGATGGGGGTTACAACTCTTCCCGCAATGGCTGAGGGCCCGGTTCTTGTTAAGCAGGTTCCACCAGAATACCCACGTGGTGCAGAGCGTCGCTCTCTTGAAGGTACAGTTGACCTGTCTTTCATGGTTGACGCTGACGGCGCTGTTTCAAACGTCGAAGTCAAAGGCGCGACTATGCCGGGCGTTTTCGACAAAGCAGCCGTTAAAGCTCTCGAGCAGTGGACATTCGAAAAAGGCGCGCCGGGCGAAGGCGAAGTCACAATCGCTTTCAAGCTTGGCTAAGCCAGAAGCTCTTCTGATACCGGCGTGGCCCAGTCACGCCGGCTATCTCATAAAAAAATTCAGATTCCGGACACACCGGAACATCGATGACCGACGAGTACTTAGGGGTGCAGAGAGAAAATCATGAACTTGTCCAACATCAATACGAACTTGATTAGTGTTCGCCTTCCGGCAGCATTTATCGGGGCGTGTGCGGTTGTCGTCACTATGTCGGCGATCAGTATTTTCGCATTAACGAATACAGCGGGCTCGCTGAATTCCGTTTCAGGAAAAACACTTCCAGCAGTGGTCGAAGCCGGTGAGCTGACGACCCGGGCGGAAGTCGTTGCAGCAGACACAAACCTGTTTGCGCGAGTGACCAAAGAGTCGGAACGGTCAACTCAAATCAAATCCATTATGGACGACATCGACAGCATTGATGGCAATCTCACAATGCTTGATGAGCGGATGAAAAACATCGATCTGACGCAGGTTCAATCCGCGGTCGACAAGGTCGACAAAGCCGTCAACCAGATGAACGAAGTCGTCACCAAACGCATCGCGGCAGAAACAGGTCTCGACAGCGCGCTTCGTAAGGCGCAGCAATATCGGTCTGCTGTCGAGAAAGGCGTTGAAAGCCAGCTTGATGCCAGCGACGAGGGCGATGTCGAAACGCTTCTGCGTATCAGTCTGACAGCCAACCTCCTGAACTCATTGTTTGCTGAAGCCGATCTGCAGGATTCTGCTGAGGCGGTCACGAAGCTTCAGGAAAGAATGCTCGATCAGGTTGACGAGATTACGGTGAACATCGCCATTCTCGGTTCGTCTGTCAGCGACAGCCTGAAAACAGCCGCGTCAGACCTGACGGCGCTGGTTGAAGGCGACAACTCCATTCCAGCCCTGAAAATTGCTTCACTTGGTTATGCCGCTGAAGCAGACACAATTGCAGCTGAGGCTGCTGGTGCTGCGGCAATTCTCAAACGATCGACTGTTGATCTGAAATCAAACCTTCAGGCGTCAGCTGGCGACAGCGCGAATTCTGCCGGTGCGATGGCAATGATTTCTGTTGTTCTTCTGATCATCACAGCTGTGTTCTCTCTGGCGAGCGCAGGTGGTGTGGCATACTTCTATGCAAACCGCATGATCTCTCGTCGTCTGACCAAACTGAACGTTGCGATGGCTGAACTGGCTGAAGGTAATTTCGAAGTCGACATGTCCGGTACAGACGGCAAGGACGAGATCGGCCAGATGGCGAAAACGCTCCGTATCTTCGAAGAAAACAGCCGTGAGCGTCAGCGCCTTGAAGAACTGCAGCGCAAGGAATCTGAGGAACGTGCACAACGTTCAGCGCGTGTTGAAGCCCTTATCAGTGACTTTGATGCGGCGATGCAAGGCGCTCTGCAGACCATGTCTGGTGCGACCCAGGAACTGCAAAGCACAGCATCTGTCATGAAGTCGTCTGCTGAAAATGCGGCGGGTCAGACAGGCTCTGCGGCGATGTCGGCTGACAATGCCTCTCAGAACGTTGGTACGGTTGCGTCTGCTGCCGAGGAACTCTCAGCGTCTATCGTTGAAATTACTCAGCAGATCGAAGAATCCTCCAAGATCGCAAGTGAAGCGGTTCGCGAGATGCAGGTGTCTTCTGAAAGCGTCAAAGGCCTCGACAAAGAAGCTGAAGCGATTGGCAACGTTGTTGAACTCATCAACAATATTGCCGGTCAGACAAACCTTCTGGCACTCAACGCCACGATTGAGGCGGCACGTGCCGGTGAAGCAGGTAAAGGCTTTGCGGTTGTTGCTTCTGAGGTGAAAGAACTGTCCAGCCAGACAAGCCGAGCCACAGAGCAGATTGCACAGCAGATTTCTTCTATCCAGAACGCGTCTGGTGCAGCCGTTGACGTTATGGAGAAAATCTCTGCTCTGATCGACAATATCGATACGATCTCGCACACGATCTTCTCTGCAATGGAGCAGCAGCGTGCGGCGATTGCGGAAATCTCCCGCTCTGCTCAGGAAGCTGCTGGTGGTGCCCGCTCGGTCAGCGAGCACGTCCAGTCGCTCAGCGCGACAACTGCGGAAACCGGCGAGTGCGCTCTGCAGGTGGAAAGTGCAACATCTGGTCTGGTCAACGAAAGTGGTCGTATCCAGACAAACGTCACGGACTTCCTGCACAAGGTTCGTACCGCGTAACAGAACACCCCTTATTTCTCTCTCAAACGGAACCCCCCGGCCAAAGGTCGGGGGTTTTTGTTTACAGCTGCATGTCGCGGTATTTAAGCATGTCTTCAAACTGGGTTTGCAGCATATGTTTGCTGCGGCCCCCACCGAAATCTGACACGGGAATTTTACGCCTGTAACGTGAAAATTTGAAGACTGGACCCGGTGGGCGTTAGCTTGCTTCTTCGACGCGTGTGGCGATCTTGTTGATGCGAAGCGCAGCGTCCGACAACGCCGCTGCAGCCGTGCGCTCGATCAGGGAAATTCGATTGTCCAGATCAATCACTTCCGCATTTACAGGCGATCCGCTTTTGACATCGTCGAGTTCGTCAAGCAGAGACAGGCCAGCCGCGACCAGCAAGCGAACATCGCCGACATCACCAATGGCTTCTTTCAGTGCGCCAATTCGTTCGTCGAACCGCTCCCCCAGATTTTGAATGCGCGCTTCCTGACCCTCTGCGCAGGCAATCGAAATTGTTTTTCCAAGGATGGAGATTTCAGCTTTTGACATATCTGAAGGGCTTTCTTCTGCGGCTTTATGGTCGCTGGTTCATGGCAGCGCGAACTTCGGCAATGGCGATGCCAAGCGCCTGAGACGCCTCATCGGCCAGAGCTTCAAGTTCGCGTTCGCGAGCCCGTGAGGCATCAAGGTCCAGTGCCAGCTGGGCACGGTCCCTGCGAAGCGCTTCGGCTTCAGCTTTAGCGAGGCTTGTTCCGGTCAATTGATCTTCGAACAGACCTTCAATGCTGTCTTCCAGTCGCCTGAGAGCGCTCTCAAGCTCTGTGGCCGCTATTCTTAGTTCATCCATAAGCCGTGCCTGAAGGGTTAGAGCGAAAGAATCAGATGTGATTATTCCCAAAAACCGGTATCTTAGCAAATATCAAGCCTTGACCTGGTGTGTAAGTAATGTAAGGCCGACGCTAACCTCATCTCCCAATGCAGGATCAATGTACCATGGCCGACACGAACGCGACGCATAAGGATATGGCGAATGTCATCCGCGCCCTCTCAATGGACGCAGTTGAAAAAGCCAAAAGTGGTCACGTAGGCATGCCGCTCGGCATGGCAGACGTAGCAACGCTTCTCTTCACCAAGCACCTGAAATTCGACCCGAAAGCGCCTGACTGGGCCGATCGGGACCGTTTCATCCTGTCTGCAGGTCACGGCTCTATGCTGATCTATTCCCTGCTGTATCTGACAGGCTATGAGAGCGTCTCTCTGGAAGACATCAAGAACTTCCGCCAGCTTGGTGCGTCGACTCCGGGTCACCCGGAAAACTTCGTGACAAAAGGTGTGGAAACAACAACGGGTCCACTCGGTCAGGGCATTGCGACAGCGGTCGGCATGGCAATTGCCGAACGTCACCTGAATGCAGATTTCGGTGATGATCTGGTCGATCACCACACCTGGGTCATCGCTGGTGATGGCTGTCTCATGGAAGGTGTCAGCCAGGAGGCAATCACGCTCGCAGGCGTTTTGAAGCTGAACAAGCTGATCGTTCTTTGGGACGATAACAACGTCACTATCGATGGCACGCTCGATGTTGCTGACGAAACAGACCAGATCAAACGCTTTGAAAGTGCTGGCTGGGCGACTGCCGCGATTGATGGCCACGATCCGGCGGCGATTGATCAGGCTCTGGAATGGGCAAAAGCGTCTGACCGTCCTGTCATGATTGCCTGCAAAACCCGCATCGGTTATGGCGCGCCAACCATTGAAGGTACTGGCAAGGCGCATGGCGGTCCTTACGGCGCTGACGAGATTGCTGGCATTCGCAAGAATATTGGCTGGTCTCATGAGCCGTTCGTGGTTCCGGAAGATGTTCTGGCAACTTGGCGCGCGGCGGGTGCGCGCGGCGCAGAGACCCGCACAGAGTGGGAAGCGCGTCTTGCGGCTTCTGACAAAAAAGCGGCCCTCGCGGCTCTGTTGAGCAACACAATCCCGGCTGAATTCAGCGAGGCCATGGCGCTCCACAAGCAAGCCGTGTCTGATGGTCAGGACAAGAAAGCAACACGTCAGTGGTCTGGCGCTGCACTTGAGGTCGCAACAAAAATTCTGCCGGGCATGATTGGTGGGTCTGCTGACCTCACCGGGTCAAATAATACATTGACCAGTTCAACGGGTCCGCTCAGCGCCAACGACTATTCTGGTCGTTACATCCATTATGGCGTGCGTGAACACGGCATGGCGTCTGCCATGAATGGCATGGCGCTGCATGGCGGCGTGATCCCGTATTCTGGTACGTTCTTTGTCTTCTCTGACTATTCACGTGCTGCGATCCGTCTGGGTGCGCTCATGGGCGCGCCGGTTATCCACGTGATGACCCACGATTCCATCGGTCTGGGTGAAGATGGCCCGACCCACCAGCCGGTTGAGCATCTGTCCAGCTTCCGTGCAATGCCAAACGTGCATGTGTTCCGTCCGTGCGATGGCGTCGAAACAGCTGAGTGCTGGGAAGCTGCACTGGCGCGTCAGGATGGCCCAAGCATGATGGTTCTGACCCGTCAGGGCGTCGCACCGGCTCGTTCTGGCAAGATTGGCGAGAACCTCTCTGCGAAGGGGGGCTATGTGATCTCTGAAGCCGAAGGCGCAGCTCAGCTTGTGCTGATCGCAACAGGTTCAGAGGTTGAACTCGCGCTGGCGGCTCAGGCAACTCTCAAAGGCGAGGGCATTGCAGCCCGCGTTGTGTCTCTGCCATGCTGGGAATTGTTTGCTGAACAGCCTGACAGTTATCAGGACGACGTTCTTGGTGGTGATCTGCCAAAGGTTGCGGTTGAAGCGGGCGTTCGTCACGGCTGGGATCAGTGGATTGGTCGGAAAGGCGCCTTCGTTGGTATGAACAGCTTTGGTGCATCTGCGCCCTATCAGGATCTGTTCAAACATTTCGGCATCACTGCTGAAGGTGTTGTCGCGGCTGCGAAATCTGTTCTGTAAATTCAGACCCGTAACTCCGTTGCCTCCGTCCCACATCGGTTGGAGGCAATAAAAAAAGGTACGCTACAACAAAGTGTAGCGTACCTTCTGGGGGGCGATCACCCGTCGGGCGAAACTGGTGATCTGAGAAGCTTGCGTCCCTTGCATCCCAACGCTTGCTGACAGCCAGAAACCTGAGTTCTGGCCACTTGTCATATGTCAGATGTTATATAAACCAGAAAAATGACAGACGCCCGTTCCGAAGACCTCGACATTGTTGCGCAAAGCTTTCGGGTTATCAGCGATACCGAGGCCTTTGATGATCTGGTTCTGGCGTGGCAAAAGCGTCTTTCCGCGGACGACCAAATAACGGACGATGCACTCGACGATCATGTTCTTGCGCATTTGAAAACTGCTGAAAAACTTTTGGCAGATCGGCCAGCGTCTCAGCAGCAGGACCCCATTCAGCGCGTTCTGTCTCAGTCGACCAGCCCAAGTCTTGTTTTCAACCTCGATGGTTTTGTCATGGGGCTAACCGATGGCTGGGTGTATGCATTCGGTCATCGTCAGGGACAAAAACTGGACGAACACTGGATTGCGCCAGATTCCCTGGGGCTCTTCCGTAGTCTGAAACGTGCCGCGCTGGAGCGTGGCAATCATCAGCATGCGATTGTCCGTCTTCAGGATCTGGATGGAACGGAGCGCATCGCTGAGGCTTTTCCGCTGCCAAATTCGGGCCTTGCGCCGGAGGGGTTGGTTGTCCGCTTGCTTGACCCTTTATGGACCGCAACCGTTCGGGACGGCGTGCAGCGCGCCTTTGGTCTGACGGATGCTGAAACCGATATCTGTCATGCTCTGTTTCGCTTGCGCGACACCGCCGCCGTCGCCGAAGAGCGTCAGACTTCGGCCCGCACGGTTCGGCTTCAGCTGACGGCAATTTTCAACAAGACCGGCGCACGCTCACAGGTTGATCTGATCCGTTTGCTCGCGCTCGTCAGCGTTCGGCTGGATAGCGCCGAAACGCAGTCCATACCGCCATGGAGCGACCCTTATGGGCGGGAACAGGTGTTTCGCTCTTTCAGGGGACGAAAACTGTCTTATTCCTGGGTCGGCGCGCCAAAAGGCGAGACGGTCATCCTGCTGCACGGTTTCTCTGTTGCCTCGACATTGCCGAAACAGGCCGACCAGCTCTTGCGGCGTCTGGGGCTGAAAGTCATCACGTTCTCAAGACCGGGATTTGGCAATAGTGAGGCGGAGCTCAAGTTGCCTGTCCTCGAAGACACAGTAAATGCGCTCGAAGAGTTGCGCATTCATTTGAAGCTCGATCGATTGCATACTCTGGCGCACACTTATACCGGCCTTGCCGTCGTTCATTACGCAGCGAAGTATCCGGGCAGGTTGGCGAGCCTGATTTCTATTGGCGGCTTTTTTCCGATGAATGACCGGTCGCGCCGCAAACACTTACCGCTAATGCACAACACGTTTCTCGATCTTGCCGAGCGCGCGCCCTGGGCGTGTCGTATGCTGGCGAAAACGGGCCGGCGCATCATGCTGGAAAAGGGTGTCGACTGGTATTTCCAGCGCGCCTACGGACATTCAAAGCCGGATGACAGCGTTCTGCAAGATTCTGAGTTTCGCGCTTTGATCCGAAATGCCTGCGCTCATGCCATGGCGCAGGGGGCCGAAATTTCTGCCAGAGAGTTTGAGCTTTGCCATCATGATGGCTTTCCTGAACTTGCTGCGCTCGAATGCCCTGTGCAGATGATTGTGGGAGATGGCGACCTGCAAATGACTGCAGAGAGGGTCGCAGAATTTGTCTCCGTTCAGCCTGCAACCCGGGTTACGATTGTCCCGCAAACGGGCGAGCTGGTGTTTTACAGCGCCTGGCGTCAGATCATTGATATGATTGCAGGTAAGAACGACCTTAATTGATGAGGCAGGTTGCGCGGGGCAGCCGCGACACTTCGCGCTTCATGGGAAAATAACTTCTCCAAATCAGTCTGAACAACTACCGTTCCTTAGAACAAGATAAAATACGGGAGAGCGAACGCTGAAATACGACAATCAACATCTCAGTCCGTCGTCACCGCGCAAAGGAAATGCTTTTACGCGCTGGATTGGTGATGTTGGTCTTGCCCTGATTGGCTGGAAAGTCGAAGGGCGGATGCCGGATGTTCCAAAGCTCATCCTGATCGGTGCGCCGCATACCTCAAACTGGGATGCGATGGCCGCAACATTTTCCATGCTGTCTGTTGGGCTGCACTACACAATTCTGGTCAAGAAAGAATGGTTCTTCTGGCCGATGGGGCCAATCTTCCGGGCCGTCGGCGGCTATCCCGTCGACCGGGGCAAGAATGCAGCCGGCATCGTGGAGCAGCTTGCCGAAATGGTCAGAGACGCGGATAAGATTGTTCTGGGCTTCCCGCCCGAAGGGACGCGGTCAAAAGTTGATCAGTACAAGACCGGATATTTGCGGGTCGCTTATGCGACGGGCGTCCCGGTTTTTCTCGCCGCCTTTGACGGCAAGCGCAAATGCGTCGTGCTGGACAGATTGTTTAACCTGACCGGTGATCTCGACGCCGATAACCGGTCCATCAAGGCATATGTTGATGCGAAATGGACCGGTATTAATCCTGAAAAGCAGTGACGACCTTCAGAGGGGCTCAGTTCAGCGCCGCAAGATAGCTTTCCATCAGTCTGACGAGTTCGTCTTCGAGCCGTATACGGTCAAGTTTCAGCTTCGGAGCGGCAGCAGCAGCCCGGAGCAGGCTGATGGCCGCCTGTGTCAGGATAAATGCCTGTTCGTGGGTGAGGGCACGGCGGGCGCCGGGTAGCTTGGAAACAGATTGGAGAAAGGCGAGGTGATGATCGCCAATCACGCTCTCACCGCGCACTCTGATCAATGTTTCAGATAGCAACATCCGGGTCTCCGGCTTGCCACGTCCTCCATCCATCAGGGCACGGACAATTGCGCGAATGTCGGAATTATCCGGAGATTCGCTGACAATTGCAGCGATACGATTGCGTATGGCCTCGGCATGGCGATGGCCGAGCTCTGCCAGAATGGCGTCGCGATCTGCAAAATACTGATACAGCGTGCCAATGCTCACCCCGGCCCGCTCCGCTATGTAATTGGTATTGAGCCGGAGTTCGCCCTCCTGATCCAAAATCTGAAAGCTAGCCTCAAGAATGGCCTCATAGGTCGCCAGGGCGCGGCCCTGGGTTGGGATTCTTCGTTTGTTTTCAGTCATTTATTGGCTGCTTTGACGGGCGCTGCGCTGAGTTTGGAATGCGAGTACAAATATGAGCATTACTTAGATTATCATGAGATCAGGCAAATAGTCAGGTGAGAATTTACATATGTCAGCCAGTCTCGAGCGGGTTTATGAGCGCATACAGCTTCAGAAAACGGCCCTTCCGGTCATGTATGGTGATGTCGATTTCGGAATTATTCCTGAACGCTTCACAGACGATGCTGACCTGAGCACGGCCGCCGGACGCAGCCAGTACACCCAACCGCCATCAGACATGATTGAGCGGGTGAAGGCCTATACAATGTTGGGAGATGTGACAGCAGATGCCTACGCTGCACTGATCCCGAAATACGGCTTCCGCAAGCTGATTCAAATGCTGCAAACGGCATGCGATCACGGCGTTGAAGCCGTGGGGGAAGCACCGGTTGAGCTCGTCAACCTGATCACGGAAATGGAGCGAGAGCCGGAATGGCTCGATATGGAGCTTGTCCGTGAAGGGGCGCGACTCAACCGGCTGCCATCAGCAGTTACGGCTCCATGGATGATCCGCGGCGCGTTTCTGGCGACCTTCCTCAATAAATATGCCGCCTTGCCGATGGCGATGACCGGCACGCTCAGCCATTCCGGCTCTGCGCGGCGCGTCAACGAAACGGCGACTTTCTTCTCGGTCACGACCTTGCCGAACGCGCTCGAAAAACGAGGCGAGGGCTTTAAGGCCGCCGCAATGGTGCGTCTGATGCATTCCATGGTGCGCTTTAACGTGCTGCGGAAAGTTGGCGGTTGGGATGTAAAAACCTTTGGCATTCCCATTCCGCAGGTCGATCAGATGCCGGCCGGGCTGATTGATGTCTTCCTGCTTGCCTATGAGATGATCGATCAGGGGCGGACAGAGTTCACCGCTGAAGAGCGTGCGCGCGTCGAGTTCAGCCGCTATCGCTGTTATTTGCTCGGCCTGCCGGAAGATTTGTTGATGGATACCCCGCAGGGCATTGTCGACATCATGAATGCGCGAAATGGCACGCTGCGGTCCGGCTTTGACGATTCCACATGTGGCGCGCTGATCCGGGCGACCATGGACGCTTATCTGCCGAACACGAAATCACTCGGCAACCGTATGTTCAATGCAATTGAGAAACGGTTTGCGCGCGTTGTGTTCCTGAAATTCTTCCTGAACGGCAATAAGAAGGCCGCAGAGGATATGGGGATTCATGTGTCCAGGCTGGATTTTGCGACGGCTCTGTTCATCATGCCGCTGATGACTGTTCAGACGGCCTGGTTCAAACTGCTCTGGAGCATTCCGGGTCTCAAATCCTATGCAGACCAGCGTCTGATCCGGAAAGTCCGCAAGCTGCTGGACCGCTATGGTCACGCAGAATTTACAACCGACGCAGACGCCTACAAACCGAACCACCCACGAGCAACAGCGGCGGAGTAGGCCGCCCGCAAGAGTTTTCCCGGCGCATAAACCAGTCGTTACTGTCCGGAATCGTCTGAATTGACCTCAAGGCATCTGGACGTTGCGGGGACTCCGGTCTAGAAGCCCTGAAACTGCGCCTGTGAGGGACAGGCCGCCATGTATCAGGAGGTTAGGATGGCAGTTCGCGTAGCGATCAATGGTTTTGGACGTATCGGACGTAACGTACTTCGCTCAATTCTCGAAAATGGTCGCACAGACATTGAAGTTGTCGCGATCAACGATCTGGGTCCGGTTGAGACAAATGCTCACCTCCTCAAATACGACTCTATCCACGGCACTCTGCCGATGGACGTGTCTGTTGAAGGTGACACAATCAAGGTGGGTGGTCAGTCTTTCAAAGTGACAGCTGTTCGCAATCCTGCTGAACTTCCGCACGCTGAAAACAATGTCGACATCGCGATGGAATGTACCGGCATTTTCGCGGACAAGGAAAAAGCCTCTGCTCACCTGACAGCTGGTGCGAAACGCGTTCTCGTTTCTGCGCCTGCAGGCGGCGCTGACAAAACCATCGTTTACGGTGTGAACCATGACACGCTGACAAAAGACGATCTGGTTGTTTCCAACGCGTCTTGTACAACAAACTGTCTGTCACCTGTCGCAAAAGTCCTGAACGATGTCATCGGCATCGAAAAAGGCATGATGACAACAATTCACTCTTACACGGGCGACCAGCCGACGCTCGACACGATGCACAAAGACCTTTACCGTGGTCGTGCTGCAGCAATGTCCATGATCCCGACATCTACAGGTGCGGCGAAAGCTGTTGGTCTGGTTCTGCCAGAACTGAACGGCAAGCTGGACGGTTTCGCAATGCGCGTTCCAACGCCGAACGTTTCTGTTGTTGACCTGAAGTTCATCGCGAAACGAGCGACAACTGTTGAAGAGATCAACAATGCGATTCGTGCAGCTGCTGATGGCCCGCTGAAAGGCGTTCTGGGCTACACAGACGCACCAAATGTCTCAATTGACTTCAACCACAACCCGCACTCTTCTGTCTTCCACATGGACCAGACAAAAGTCATGGACGGCACACTGTGTTCAGTTCTCAGCTGGTATGACAATGAGTGGGGCTTCTCCACACGTATGTCTGACACAGCCATCGCTATGGCGAAGCTGATCTAGGTTTCCGAAATGGGGCATCAACGCATTCCCCTTTGGACTTATGCAACAATGGCGATCCTCTCACTGGGGGTCGCCATTTTTGCATTTAAGTACATTGAGGCGGAACTCACCAGTCATCAGGTCTTTGAATCATCTGAGAACCAACTTAATGAAAGGGCAATTGACATTGCCGTTCTGGCAGCGCGTCAACAGACCGATCCTGAAGTCGGCCTTGGTGATTTGCTCCAGCTGAAATCAAAGATCGTTTCGAACGGTTCAAACGCTGCGGAAGGTAAGACTGCGTCTGATCAATCGGTAAAACTTATCCTGTCGAATTGTACAGAGCGCCGGAATTGGAAGACCGCAACGCCAAGCATTTTAGTCGTGAGTTGGGACATCCAATATTTAGAGTGCACCGTCGGTGAAGACATAATTTTTGCGAGAATTGACCGTGTGGCGGGGCGGGTGGATGCAAAGTGGGTTGCGCATTTCATTGTTCCGGCGCGGGGTGAGCGAGGCGAGGCGTGGATGGACTTAGACCGCTCGTTTGGGTTTGGGTCTGGATATAATGCCATTACGACGGATCAATATTAGATATGCGACACGGTGAAGGTGTGGGCGATCTCGACAGAGCAAAAACAATTGCCAAAGAACTCGGGGAGCGAGAGCTCCTCGAGTTTTTTATTGCCGTGACCAGGGAGCGCCCCGGCAACTGGTTTATCGGCTGGGGCGAACATAATCCGGACGGCAACGGCAGAATCACGCCGCTGTTAAACGGTTACGACAAATGGCTGCTCGCCCGGCATGACCCGGCGGACTATGACGGCGATTGGGACAAAGATGCGCCTTTTGTGCGTGAAGCGAATTGCTCTGAATGCCAATCGGAGCTTTTAAGCTATGCAAAATCCATGAAATGCCCCGTTTGCGGCACGTCTTGTCATGGACATTAGAGCAAAACTGTTTAAATCATGCCGCCAGTTTAAGCGTTTTAGTTTTGTGTGGGGGAGTTAGGCTTGTCTCAGGGCATTCCGAAGGAATTCTGGAATGAGAGATTTTCTGCAGACGGCTATGCCTATGGCACAAGGCCAAGTCGCCTTCTTATGGCGTGGATGCCGGAACTGACGCAATCTGACTATTCAACCGCTCTTGTGCCTGCCTCTGGTGAAGGCCGTGATGCAGTCTATCTGGCCAGGCTCGGGCTGTCCGTTACTGCTGTTGATATTTCATCCGAAGGTCTGCGAAAAACACGTCAGCTGGCGGAAGAGTTTGGCGTTGAGGTCAATACGGTGGAAGCAGATCTCTTTAAATGGCCCTGGCCAGAGAATGCTTTTGATATTGTGGCTGGTTCTTTTGCCCATATGCCCTCCGCTATTCGGCCGACATTTCACGGCCTGTATTGCAAAACACTGAAACCGGGTGGCCTTGCCCTGATTGAAGGCTTCACCAAAGAACAGATTTCCTATCAGGAAAAATACCAGTCAGGCGGCCCTCACGACATCGACATGCTCTATGCCGCTGCTGACATTCAATCCGACTTTGCAGACCTTGAAGAACTCTCCCTGACCACCGGGATTGAGACGCTTGAGGAAGGACCTTTCCACACCGGACCCGCCGCCATTTTGCGAGCGGTCTACAAGAAATCAAAGACAGGCTAGGGGATATTCTGAATGGCTGATTTCAATCGCATTGAAGATGCTGGTGATCTGACAGGCAAAACTGCGCTGGTGCGCGTTGATTTCAACGTGCCAATGGCTGACGGCAACGTCACAGACGATACGCGTCTGGTTGCGGCGATCGACACGGTGAATGCACTTCGCGGCGCGGGTGCGAAGGTTGCGCTTCTGGCGCACTTTGGCCGTCCGAAAGGCGAGCGCGTTGCAGAGATGAGCCTTGCGCCAGTTGCGCCGGCATTTGCAAAAGTCATCGGCCAGCCGGTTGCATTCTATGAAGACTGCATTGGTGAAGGCGCGAAAGCGGCGATCGATGCGCTTCCGGAAACCGGCATCATTCTGCTCGAAAATACACGCTATCATAAAGGCGAAGAGAAAAACGATGCGGGACTCGCTGCTGAAATGGCGAAGCTGGGCGATATCTTCGTCAGCGATGCGTTCTCTGCGGCCCACCGCGCGCACGTATCGACCGTTGGTCTCGCTGACCATCTGCCGGCTTATGCCGGTAAGTCCATGGAACGCGAACTTGATGCTCTGAACGCTGCGCTTGGTACGCCGAAACGCCCGGTTCTTGCGGTTGTTGGCGGCGCAAAAGTGTCTTCCAAAATCGATCTTCTGAAAAACCTCGTGTCTAAGGTCGACGCTCTGGCGATTGGTGGCGGCATGGCGAACACTTTCCTCGCGGCACGCGGCGGCAAGGTCGGCAAGTCCCTCTGTGAACATGATCTGGCGGCAACCGCGAAAGAAATCGAAGCCAATGCCAAGGCGGCAGGCTGCGATATTCTTCTTCCGAAAGATGTCGTTGTGACCAAGGAATTTGCGGCGAATGCACCGCACCGCATCTGCGGGCTGAATGAGGTTCAGGACGATGAAATGATCCTGGACGCAGGTCCGGAAACGGTCGTCATTCTGGCAGCTGCCATGGATGTTGCAAACACGCTGATCTGGAATGGCCCGCTCGGCGCTTTCGAGCTGACCCCATTCGACAAGGCGACCGTTGATGCGGCGAAAGCAGCAGCAGCGCGTTCCGCCAAAGGCGAACTGATCGCAGTTGCCGGTGGCGGCGACACAGTTGCGGCGCTCAATCATGCAGGCGCCGCGCAGGACTTCACACATATTTCCACGGCGGGTGGCGCGTTTCTCGAGTGGATGGAAGGCAAGGCTCTTCCAGGCGTAGAAGCGCTTAAAAAGTAAATCAGCACGTATAGTTAGGGAAAAGGGACTGACAATGTCTAACACCGAAATGGCCAAACAGATTGCCGAAAAAGACGGCTTTATCGCAGCACTCGACCAGTCCGGCGGTTCTACGCCGAAGGCTCTGAAGCTCTATGGCGTTGAAGAAAACGAATATTCTGGCGAAGAAGAAATGTTCGGCCTGATCCATGAAATGCGTACACGCATCATCAAATCTCCAGCTTTCACCGGCGAGAAAGTGATCGGCGCGATTTTGTTCGAACGCACTATGGACGGCGATATCGATGGCACGCCAACAGCTGAATATCTCTGGAAAGAGACAGGCGTTGTTCCATTTCTGAAAGTCGACAAAGGCCTTGCTGACGAAGAGAACGGCGTTCAGGTCATGAAACCGAATCCAGACCTCGACAAACTGCTCGCAAAAGCCGTTTCCAAAGGCATTTTCGGTACAAAAATGCGCTCCAACATCAACTCTGCAAATGCGGGCGGCATTGCTGCGGTTGTTGAGCAGCAGTTCGAAGTTGGTAAACAGATCCTTGCGGCTGGCCTGATGCCAATCATCGAGCCTGAAGTAAACATCAAGGCGCCGGACAAGGCAGAAGCAGAAGACATTCTTCTCGCTGAGATCACCAAACAGCTCGATGCTCTGCCAGCAGGCACGCAAGTCATGCTGAAACTGACTCTGCCAGAAACGCCAAACCATTATAAGAGCCTGGTTGATCACCCGGCTGTTATGCGCGTGGTTGCTCTGTCTGGTGGCTATTCTCGAGAAGACTCCAACGCGAAGCTTGCGGCGAACACAGGCGTTATCGCCAGCTTCTCTCGTGCACTGACCGAAGGTCTGTCTGCAAAGCAGTCTGATGCAGAGTTCAATGAGACGCTCGCTGAAACAATCGACGCAATCTGTGCCGCGTCGAAAGCGGGTTAATCCGTAAACAGATCATTGAGGAACGCACCGTTCCTTTAGAATTGAAAAACCCCTCACCAGTGGTGAGGGGTTTTTCTGTGTCGGATGTTATCGATTGGCGACGGCCATGGCATCCTTGAAAGCCTGCCAGAATGTCAGCGGGGCGCTTTGTGAGCCGATCTTCAGGGCGTGGCTGGATGTGCTTTTCAGTTTCATGTGTCTGCTCCTTTCTTGTGAGAACAGACACATGGATAATTTCTCAACCTAAATTGAGATCAAGTGCGATTTGTATAATACTTATCGCTTAGGAACGCAGGTAATATCGTCCAGAGCGACATCTTCGCCGGTGCTTCTGTTGCGGGCGATGCAACCGTCTTCCGATACCATCAGATCAAACAATGTCGGCATGACCGGGCTTCTGCCTTCATGTGGGCTCAGCTTTGGTGGCAACACTGATACAGTGCCTTTTTCTGTCAGATTGCCGGGGCCAAGTTCAATATTCGCGCGTCCGACGGCTTTGCCAAGCGCAGCTTTCAGCTTTACCAGTGTTGCGTCGGATGTATCGACCAGAACGGCGGCAACAGGGTCGGCTGGCTTCAGCGGTTCTGTTTTCCCAGTACTGCACGCTGTCAGACCAAGCAGGCCAGCGAACGTGATAGCAGCTGTTTTCAGCGTAACTGTCACTTCTTTTCTCCTTGCACGTTGGTGTTGCGCAGATCCCGGCCAAAAATGTCTCGCGAGAGTTTCGATGCCGGATCTTTTACAGCCAGAGGGTTGGTTGCATCATTCTGATTTGAGTCGACGAGAAGTTTGGACGTAGAGCCGAAAAATTCAGACGTCGGTGCAGGGCAGTTACCTGTTGCCCGATAAGCCAAAGCTGCGGCCAGCTGTCCTTCGCTTGGATCTCCAAGTTCATGGTCGTGATCGTCAGCGACCACGCAACCTGGCAGGCGTTCGCCAAACTGGAAATTGGACTGTTGCGGCACAAAACCGTCTGAATAGTCACCGAATCCTTTGTCGTTCACGCCGCGGAACTGGATTGTGAAGAACGTCGTGCCACAGTTGTCAGTCGGATAGAAACCATATGGCTTGCCGCAGGTAATATCGCCGATCAGGATCACTTCGACGTCAATACCGCGCAGGGCGTTGATGACCGCTTCACTGGCGCTGCATGTGCTACCCGTTGAAAGAATAAAAACGCGGTTCAGGTTTAACGTATCGAGTTGAACGCCCTCATCGAGACTGAAGCCAAGGCCTGTGTCGATAAATGGAACCGGATTGTTTACGCCACCTGTCACAGGGTTGATACCGGCGGCACCATTGTTGAACTCCAGCTGTTCAAAGATCTTGTTCTGAGTCGCGGACTCTCCGGCAATCATGTAACCAAGTTGTGCGGCAACAGCCAGCAATCCGCCGCCATTATAGCGAAGGTCCAGAACAAGGTCCGAGACGCCTGCCGATTTCATGTCCGTCATCGCGTCAGCAATCGCCTTTTCAGACGCAAACGGTGAGAAGGTGTTGAACAGGATATATCCGACCTTGTCGCCCAGATGGTCGAGCACGGCTGTGCGATTGACCGGGGCTTCGGCAATATCCTTGGACGTCAGTGTGATCGTGCGTTGTGTGCCATCCGGATCTTCGACCAGGAAGGTATGCGTCTCGTCCGGATCAGACGGAAAGAGCGCAGCATTGATCGTGTCAACACCCGCTTGCGTATTGTTGTTCACGACATCGACGCCATCAGCTTCCAGAATTTTGGAACCGCGGATCAAGGCAGGTGAACCACCCGTCACCTCTGAAGCCGGTGTGGCATCTTGAGTATATTTTGTGCGGACATCACGCGGCGGTGTGGATCTGAAGATGGTGAAGTTTGCGCCATAGCTGGTCGCCCGGGTCAGAAAAGACGAAGAGGCAGTCGCATTTTGTTCTTTCAGGTATTCTTCCGTGTCCTGGTAAAAGTGGAAGTCATCCTTGTTTTCGCCTGACGCGGTCACAGCAAACGTTTTCAGGACGTCAAAGAAATTTTCCGGAGTCGTGAAATCACTCGGATCGTGATCGGTGACTTCTGTGTTCCACAGATAGGTTTCGTGGGTCCAGGACCGCAGCCAGTTCAACTCGTCCAGCAATGTGCCTTCCACATCAGTGAAGTCATTGCCTTCAGAATCCTGTCCTGTGCGCGGCGCTTCGCATTTGTCTTTAAAGCTGCTCGCGGCAGGATAAACGCCAGGAGTATAACTGGTTGTTGGCGTCGGGGTTGGTGTCGGCGTTGGAGTTGGCGTCGGCACAGGTGTCGGGGTCGGTGTTGGCACGCTACCACCACCGCCACCGCCGCCACCTGAGCAGGCTGCAAGTGCTGTAGACAAAGCCAGAATGGCTGTAGTGGCAAAAAGTGTGACCGAACGCTTCATAAGAACCCCAAACGCAAAATACGAAACTACAATTGCTAGAGGAATGTTGCCTTGCGTCAAGGTCTGATCACACGTCTGGGACATATGTGATGATCATGCGCACTTGACGAAGGCACTGGTTTTACGTCCAACGGAGACATGACACATCAAACCCGCCTTTATCTGATCACACCGCCCCGTATTGACGATCTGGACGCTTTCGAAGCGGACCTGATGTCAGCGCTTGATGGCGGTGATGTTGCCTGTCTGCAAATTCGCCTGAAAGAGGCGGATAATGTGACCCCCGACGGCGAGGCGACCCGCCGGCTCGGTGAACGGATCATTGAAAAGGTTCAGGACCTTGATATCGCGGTTCTCATCAATGATCGCGCTGATCTGGCGGCAGAGCTTGGCGCGGATGGCGTTCATATCGGCCAGTCCGATATGTCTTTCAAAGATGCCAAGAGATGGGTTGGGGAGCACGGCATTGTTGGCGTAACCTGTCATGACAGTCGTCATCTGGCCATGCTGGCGGGAGAACAGGGCGCAGACTATGTCGCGTTCGGGGCCTTTTATCCGACGGCCACGAAAGTCGCTCCGACCAAAGCCGATCCAGAGCTTTTGACCTGGTGGCAGGAAATGATGGAACTGCCATGCGTTGCGATTGGCGGGATCACGCCGGACAATGCAAAGCCATTGGTCAAGGCTGGGGCAGACTTCCTCGCAGTATCCGGCGGGGTCTGGTTGTATGAGGCAGGCCCGAAAGCAGCCGTTGCGCGCTTCAACGAGATTTTTGATCAGATTGCGGCTGGCGAATGAGCACGAACTGGTGGGACACAACTCCGCTCTCTGACATGTCAGATGAGCAGTGGGAAGCCTTGTGTGACGGCTGCGCGAAGTGTTGTTTGCTGAAGCTTGAAGACGAAGATACCGGCGAGATCGCCTATACGCGACTTCATTGTAAGCTGCTCGATTCAGAGACCTGCAAGTGTTCCAATTACGAGAACCGAAAACAGTTCGTTCCGGATTGTGTGAAGCTGACGCCTGATAAGCTGGGAGAGCTGAAATGGATGCCGCGCACATGTGCGTATCGCCTCTTGCAGGAGGGCAAGCCGCTGTTTGACTGGCATCCGCTGATTTCTGGCGATCCAGCCACAGTCCATCAGGACGGACATTCCATTATGGGCATGACGGTGTCTGAAGAAACCGTGCTGGATGAAGAACATCTTGACTGGATTGTCGATTGGGAAGGCAATGAGCCTTAGCCAGACAAGGCAGGCCTTTTGCTCCATACAGCTTCCAAAAACAAAAAAGCCACCGGACATCCGGTGGCTTTCTTTTTGGGTTATTACGGCTCGCTTAGAACGTTTTTGACACACGCAGACCGTACAATTGTGGTGGGCCAGAAATAAAGGTTGGGATGCCGAATGCGTCGCCAGTGTTGCCCGCATCGATGAGGTATTCCTCGTCAAGTGCGTTGCTGACATAGGCTTCAAGGCCCCAGCCATTTTCAAAGTCGAGCTGAGCGTTCAGGTTCAGAAGGCCGTAAGCGCTTTCTTTCAGGTCAGAACGTTTCTCGTTGGTGAAATAGACTTCAGACTGCCACGTATAGCTTGGAACGATTTTCAGATCGGCAAATCCTAGATCGAACAGGAAGCGACCGGAAACAGACGCTGTGTGGTCTGGTGACAGACGCAGCGGGTTGCCAGGATACTGACCAGATATGTCATCGTCAAAGCGCGCATGGTTGAAGCCATAGTTTGCGGTCATGGCGATTGAGTTTGTGATCGCCCAGATACCCTGAACTTCGAAACCTTTAGAGGTTGCATCGCCCGCATTGGTCGGCTCGATAATGCCAGAGTCGTTGACGAAGGTCGTCTGGAAGTTTGAGTAGTCGTAAATGAAGGCAGATGTCTCAATGCTGAGGTCACCGCCAAGGAACAGGCCCTTCATGCCGAGTTCGTATGCGTCAACGATTTCGGCATCCAGAACAGCAAAGCCTGCGCTTGGTGATGATGCTGATGCAGTGATGACTTCAGGGCGACGACCACGAGAATAGTTTGCGAAGATGTTCACATTCTCAGTCGCTTTGAACGTACCGGCGACGCGGTATGTGAAATCATCAAACGTGCCGGAGTCTTGCATCATGCCGTTTGATTCTGTCACGAACAGACCGCCATATGTCAGAAGGCTTGGGCCGTTCAGATATTCAACCAGCAGACCAGACTTTTTGCGGTCTTCAGTCCAGCGCAGACCCGCTGTCACTTCGACGCGGTCAGACAGGGCATAGGTCGCATCGGCGAACAGATCGATGCTCTGCGTGTCACCATAGTTTGTGTAGGCCTCATTGTGGATTGGCTTCATAGCGAACAGAGATTCTGTGCCCGGAACCGCGCCATAAAGGTTGAACGCCGTGATGTTGTAGCCCGGCAGAACGCTTGCTGGCGGATAGTTCGGAGGAACAATCGCACCGCCAAGGAAGGCCTGAACGGCGCGTTCATCATATGTCAGTGGAACGTATTGCGTACCTTCTTCGTCGAAATAGCTCATTCCGATGAAGCCTTTGAACTTGCCACCATCGTTAAAGTTCAGGCGGAATTCCTGGCTGAATTGCTCACCCTGGTAATCTTCTGCGAAGATCAGCAGGTCGAGGCCAAAGCCATCCGGATCGAACACTTCAACACTGTCAATGTCGCGCCAGCCCGTGATGGATGACAGGCTCAGATAGTCGTTGATTTCCCAGTCAGTCAGAAGCGTGACAGACTGAACTGTCCGCTCAAGACCGAGCTTCTGGCCGTTCATGAAATTGCCAAAAGTGTTGAGGTAAGCTGCATCCCATGCGTCTGTAGATGCGCCCGGAACCGGTGCAAATGCGCCAGATTTAAAGCTTGTACCCGATGGCTCATCCTGTTGCCAGTTGGCGATCAGGGTGAAGGACAGGTCTTCAGTCGGTGTGAACAGCAGGGAACCGCGGATCGCCGCCATGTCCTGGCTGTTATAGTCTTCTTCAGCCGGGTTCAGGCTTTCAACATAACCGTCGCGCTGGCGCAGGCGGCCTGCAATGCGGCCAGCCAGCTTGCCTTCGACCAGTGAGCCATTGATGTGGCCGTCAGCATAGATCTCGTTGAGATTGCCATAGCCGAGCGCAGCACTTGCAGAAAAATCAAAGTCTGGTTTGGCCTGAACAATGTTCACACCGCCGATCAGAGCGCCGCGACCAAACAGAGTTGGCTGTGGACCTTTGGCAACTTCGACGCGCTCAACGTCGAACAGTTCGACAACAGAACCGCGTGAGCGGGAGATGGATACGCCATCCTGAAAGATCGCGATACGTGGCTCAATGTTTGACTCGCCGGAGTCAGACGTGATGCCCCGAATAACGAAACCCGGATTGTTTGGGCTTTGCTCCTGAACTTCAAAGCCCGGAATGAAGCGCGCCAGCTGGTCGAATTCGTCGAGACCGAGGTCATCAAGAAACGCGCTGTCGACTGCTGTTACAGCAACCGGAACGTCGCGAAGCGCTTCTTCGCGCTTCTGGACCGTCACATAGATTGTGCTCTGAATGAGTGGATTCTCGTTATCGCTGGTTTGCGCGATTGCCGGGGCAGACAGCGCCGTCAGGCCGATAATAGAGGCAGAAGAGATAAGCAAAGACTTCATAGGAGGCTCCCGAAAGTGATGGGAGCGCGCTACGCCTGAACTGCAAAACTTTGGAGACAGTAACGTTTCAGAACGATGACAATTGTCTTGTCGCAACCGTAATGTTTGAGCTGTGGCAAAAAGGTGACATGGGCGTCATGGATCTGTCATCCGGTCGCGGCACCAGTGCGGGAATAGCTGTGCTCTTCGCGGTTCAATGGCGCAGTCTTCTCTTGACCTTCCATGCGAACAAAACGAGAAACATTAAGGCGTGATTCACCATTACGGGCGCAGAAAGTAGGCATGGGAAACGAAGTCAGAATTCTAGGAATTGATCCCGGTCTGCGCCATACCGGATGGGGAATGATCCTGTCTGATGGTCCACGCCTGACGCATATTGCGCATGGTGTGATCAAGCCGGATCCGAACCTGCCGCTCGCAGAACGCCTTGGCGTTATCTTTCGTGGGGTTAGTGACCTGATCACCGAACACCGGCCAGACCTTGGCGGCGTGGAAGAAACGCTGGTGAATGCCGGGCCGCAATCTGCGCTGAAACTCGGACAGGCGCGCGGCGCGGCCATGACGGCGCTTGCGATTGGTTCGGTCAGCGTTGCCGAATTTGCTCCGCGTCGGATCAAACAGGCAATTGTCGGCACGGGTAAGGCAGACAAGGAACAGATCGCTTTCATGGTGAAACGACTGTTGCCACGTGCTGGCACAATGACAGCGGATGCTGCCGATGCGCTTGCCTGCGCGATTTGTACAGCGCACTATCGGGGCGTCTTGGCGAAGGGCTTTGCATGATTATCGGCTGGCTGAAAGGACGTGTCATCTCTACCGGGGAAGATACCGTTCTGATCGATGTAAATGGCGTGGGGTATGTGGCGCTGGCGGGTGTCAGTCTTCTGTCAAAGCTTGCGCCCGGCGAACCGGCAGAGCTGCACATCGAAACCCGCGTTACAGAAAACTCTATTCAGATGTTCGCCTTTGAAAGCGATGAAGCGCGCGCCTGGTTTGTGCGTCTTCTCGATGTGCCAGGCGTGGGCGGCAAGGTGGCTCTGGCGGTTCTGGACGCTGTCGGCCCGAATGGTCTGATGGATGCTGTCGCGCTTGGCGATGCACCCATCCTGACGCGTGCCAAAGGCGTCGGCAAGAAAGTCGCTGAACGCATCGTTGCCGAGCTGTCTGGCAAGGCGCCGCCAATGGGTCGGTTTGGCCAAATGGCTTCTCGTCCGCAAGCGGGTCAGTCAAAAACAACCGAAACACAGGTCAGTGGCACACGAGGAGAGGCAATCTCTGCGCTCGTCAATCTGGGCTATCAACAGGTCGATGCGGCGCGGGCGGTTGCGGCTGCGGCGCAGTCGGTTGATGCCGACAATGTCTCTGCTCTCATTAAAGGCGCGCTGAAGGAACTTAGCCAATGAGCGATGATCCGCGCCTCTCAGACCCTGAACTCCAGCCTGGCGAAGCGCTTGACCGGGCGCTACGTCCGCAGACGTTTGACGATTATGTCGGTCAGAACCGGGCCAAGGCCAATCTGAAAGTTTATGTCGAGGCAGCGCGCAAACGCGGCGAGGCGCTGGACCATGTTCTGCTGTTCGGGCCGCCGGGGCTTGGTAAAACGACGCTCGCGCAAATCCTCGCCAAGGAGCTTGGGGCTGGCTTTCGGTCGACCTCTGGTCCGGTCATCGCCAAGGCCGGCGATCTGGCTGCCATCCTGACCAATCTGGAACCGAACGATGTTCTGTTCATTGACGAGATTCACCGCCTGCCTGCCGCTGTGGAAGAAATCCTCTATCCGGCAATGGAAGACTACGCTCTCGATATCATGATCGGCGAAGGCCCGGCGGCACGTTCTGTGCGCCTCGATCTTGCGCCCTTTACGCTCGTTGGTGCGACGACGCGCGCGGGTCTGCTTGCAACGCCGCTGCGGGACCGGTTCGGTATTCCGCTGCGTCTTGAATTCTATGAACCGGAAGATCTCTCCCGCATTGTCCGTGCGGCGGCGGCCAAGCTCGATGTTCAGATTACAGAAGATGGCGCGCTTGAGATTGCCAAACGGGCCCGTGGCACGCCGCGTATCGCACTCCGTCTTTTGCGCCGCGTCCGCGACTTTGCTGATGCCGAAGGCTCAGCCATCACAAAGCCTGCCGCAGACCGCGCCTTGAAACGCCTTGAGATTGATCCGGATGGTCTTGATAGCCTTGACCGGCGTTACCTCCATGCGCTGGTGAAGACCTATGCGGGTGGCCCTGTGGGCGTGGATACGCTTGCCGCCGCGCTTTCAGAGGCGCGCGACGCGATTGAAGACGTGATCGAACCCTATCTCATGCAAAATGGCTTTGTTGCCCGCACCCCGCGTGGCCGCACCGCTGCGCCGCTCGCCTATGAACGCCTTGGTGTTCCGCCACCTGTCAGCAAGCCCTTAGGCGATTTGTTTGAGTAGTTGAGGCCGAAATGACGAAAACTTCCGGAAGTTGTTTGTGTGGTGCGGTAGCCTTTGAGGTCTCCGGCCCGTTTGATGCCTTTTTTCTCTGTCATTGTGGACGATGCCAGAAAGATACCGGCTCGGCTCATGCGGCCAATCTGTTCTCGATGACGGCTAAGCTTGTCTGGCTGAAAGGTGAGGATCACGTCAAAACTTTCCAATTGCCGGAAACACGGCACCAGAAGAGCTTTTGCGCGACATGCGGGTCAGCCTTGCCCTCCGTTCAGGAGAATGGCGCGCTCCTCGTGGTTCCGGCTGGAAGTCTGGATACGGACGTTCCGATCAAGCCAATTGCGCATATTTGCTGCGCGGATCGTGCGACTTGGGATGAGGCGTTGGAAAACATCCCCAAAATGGATGGCCTTCCCGGCTAAGCCATCCTCAATCCCGTCTCCCCGGGGCGATCTTTGAACGCAACCAGTCCAGGGTCGAATTGCCCTTCAGCGTATCGTGATAAATGGCGTTGAAATAGCGGTCCACGGCGGGCGCATCTGCGAACATATCCATGCGCGTGCGCGTGATCTCGGACGGGTCGAACTGACGCACAATTCTGGCCGGGTTGCCAACCGCGATTGCGTTCGCCGGAACATTATTCGTCACCACCGCTCGTGCGCCAATAATGGAGTTGTCGCCAATCGTGACGCCCTTGCTGACAAATGCCCCATCGCCCACCCAGACATTATCGCCCAGCGTGACGGGCAAGGTGCGGCCATGCACATCGGTGCGGTCATAAACGCCATGCCAGTCGCAATCGGTAACGGTGGCGCTGTGCCCAAACATACATCCAGACCCAATCGTGATGCGCTCACCGGCCATGATGCGGCAACCCGGCGCGATCAGGCAGGCATCACCGAATGTCAACTGGGCTGACCCACCCGGCGGCGCCCAGCAGGTCAGGCGGACATTCGCATCCTTCGCGGCGATGACATGAAAGCTCGCGCCGGCCTCAATGCCTGCACCAAAGATCTGGATCGCCCAGGGCTTTCCCATGCGCCAGTCCGGGCCGAGCCTGTCCAGATGCGGTACGACCCGCCAGGCGGCATAGGCCTGCTCGAACTGCAGGTTCAGTTTATACATCCAATAGGGGCGGGCATCGCGTCTCATGACGTCAGTTAGTAAGCCATTTCGACGTGAAGGAACAATCTATCCCTGTGGTTCTGTTCCTGGACGAATATATTGAAATGCATGGGCGACATAATCTGCTTTGCCCAATGCCACACCTTTGTGACGTAAAATTGCATACGCGGTCATGACGTGGAAATAGAATTGTGGCAGTGCCCAATCACGCACGTATTCTTCGCCTGTGAAATCGAATGCAATTCCCATGGGAAGTTCGAGTCCCAGGGACTTCGTCGCATTTGCTTCCCAATCTTCGTCGCTATGTCCATCCAAAAATGCGAGAGTGGTTTCTATGCGGGTGATGGCGCTTTCGACTGTCCCGGGCGTGCTCCCACCTTCGCGGCCTTCATCCAGTAGCTCCTGATATACAGCCGGAAAGGCTTCATTAGTCAGTCGACAGCATCCCTCATAGGCCTGCACGCACGAAAAGCGGATCTGTGTGGCGAGGGGAAACATGTCCGGCGCCAACCGTTCGCTCAGAACGGCGTCGGCATCATCAAGTGTCTCGTCGGCTTTTTTAAGCCAGCTTGCTAAAGCGCGAAGCATATTTGTGTAGGTTGGAACAATCAGGTCTTTCACAAACATGCAATTTGCTTTCGTATGGATCAAGGCTGACACAATCTGGCACTGTAGGGTGGCAGACTGCAACCTTTTGCGGGGAATGATGTGACCAGATTCGAGACCATTGAACATCGCGCTGTTGAGAAACATGGCCGCGAAAAGCTGGAAGAAACGCTGGCCCGACGGTGTGCCGTTCGCAGTGCCGATGAGATTGCTGCCACACCGAATGATCGCTGGCTGGCAGAGGCCACGCGGATGATCTTTCAGGCGGGCTTTAACTGGGATGTGGTTGATAAGAAATGGCCGAACTTTGAGAAGGCCTTTAACGGCTTTGATGTCCATTACTGGGCGATGATGGCGGATGAGGAAATGGGCCGCCTGATGCAAGATGCCAGCATCATCCGCAATGCCATGCGGCTGTCATCGGTCGGTAAAAACGCGCTCTATTTCAAGGATATCATTACCGAGCATGGCAGTGTCGGGGCTTATTTCGCAAGCTGGGACCCGAACGAGTATTTTGAGAATGTCATGACCATGCGCAAACGCTCCAGCCGTCTGGGCGGAACGTCTGGCATGATTTTCCTGAGGCGGATGGGGCTGGAAAGTCTCGTCTTCTCGCATGATGTGGTCATGGCGCTGGTTGCGAATGGCGTGGTCGATAGAACCCCGAACTCAAAGCGCGATATGGCGGCGACTCAAGCGGCGGTTTCCAAATGGCGCGACGAAAGCGGTCGCACCCTGTCTGAGATCAGCCAGATTCTCGCAATGTCGGTTTAAGCGCCGTCATTCTGACAGATATACAATGCAGAGCTGGGAGCCCGCGCGATCGCAATCACTGTTCTTCGCCCTTTTGTCCCATATGCCAGAGCGCACCGAGCCATGCGCCTTTCATACACGCGAGGACGGACAGGGCGGTGGTGACCATGAATATCGCCATGGCGGGGAAGACCAGCCACATTTTGTCGCCCGCATTAAGAGACGCCAGAAAGATGAGCGGGGCGAAAAACGGGCCGAGTGACAAGACGGTCAGCCAGGCCGGGCCATCAGCGGCCAGATCATGTGAAAACGCCTCGCCGCAATGGGAGCATGTCTCATTCAGTTTCAGATAGCCCTGAAACAGTTTTCCCTTCCCGCAAGCCGGGCAACGGCGTGTCAGGCCTCGGAAAACAGGCTGAAGCGGAGAGGAGTTGGTCATGACCAAGCAATGGCATGTCTGACGGCTAAATCAAATACAGATCTGTCATCCCGGACGCCGAGCATCATGAAAGGGGGCGCGGCTGACCCGGGATGACATCCATACTTATAAAATATACGCATCGCCCGTCGCGCGGACGGTGATGTCACCCATGGAAACACCCCATGGCTGGTTGATCGCATACATGATCGCTTCGGCGATATAGTTCGGATCAAGCATGATATTGCCCGGATTGTTCGCGTCGAGTTCGTCGGCTGAGAGTTTGCCTTCCGCAAGCCGCGCAAAGACTTCGGTATAGGCGGCAGTGTTCTGGCCCATAATGCCAACGGCTGCTTCCGGGTTTACGACCGCGGAATTGAGGTTGGTCATCGGCACGCCGGTTGGCTTGATGATGGTGACTTTGATCTTGCCTTGCGTTTCGACGCGGAAAGATTCCGACAGGAAGTTTACCGCGGTTTTTGAAGCGCCATAAACGGCTGCACCGATCACCGGGAAGTTTCCGTAAATGGATGACA
This sequence comes from uncultured Ponticaulis sp., assembly GCA_963678615.1. Lineage (GTDB taxonomy): Bacteria > Pseudomonadota > Alphaproteobacteria > Caulobacterales > Hyphomonadaceae > Ponticaulis. The sequence goes on along the minus strand of OY782947.1, from coordinate 2,692,670 downwards.
GATTGATCACCTGACCACGGCCCTGCGCCATCATCTGATCATAAACAGCGATCTGGCCGTTCAGCACGCCTTTGATATTGATATCGATGCAGCGATGCCACGCACTTGCGGCAGCCTCATGGTCTGAAAAGAAGGCCAGCGGCATAATGCCTGCATTATTGATCATCACATCGATCTGGCCGAATTTATCGACGGTCGCTTTTGCCAGCGCCTTCATCTGATCGAGATCGGAAACGTCCGTCACCTGAGTGATCATTTCACCGCCAGCGTCAGTGACAGCTTTTTGAGTTTCCGCCAGCGTTTCCGGGTTGATGTCGGCACCAACGATCTTCGCGCCCTGGGCGCTCGCTTTCTCGCTGACCAGACGGCCAAAGCCGCTGCCTGCACCCGTAATAATAATGACTTTTCCAGACACGTATTCGCTCATGTTTCACTCCCTTAATTATATAATTAACTATTATCATAAGGGGTGAGTGAAGGGCTGACGATCCCTTTTTCATCTGCTAACGCAATTTTTATGACGATACCTGCTCTGAACGACCAGAATTTCGATGCTGAAAATCAGCATTGGATCTCCGTCCGCATCTATTACGAAGATACGGATTTCACCGGCATGGTTTACCACGCCAATTACCTGAAATTCTTTGAGCGCGGTCGATCAGACCATTTGCGTGATGCGGGCGTGTCGCATCAGTCGCTGCTCAATCGCGAAGACCCGTCCGCCTTCACTATCGTCAAGGCAGAGGTCGATTACAAGAACGCAGCTAAAGTCGATGATCTTCTGGCCGTTCGGACCCGCTATCTCGGGACAAAGGGGGCGCGGATCTTCTTTGAACAGGCGGCCCTTCGCGGGGATACACTTATTGCCGAGGCGAAGATCACGGCTGTCGCCATCCATGCGGACGGGCGGGCACGCCGTCCGATCCCGGAAATCGTCGAACAACTGAGATCGGTTATCTATTCGCCACAAAAAACCTAAAAAATGCAGCAAGCGGGCTTTCGTGTCTCGATTTCGCCAAACTTGTTGCGGAGATACACAAAGCCGGTTTGTTTGCGAACATGCTTAATCAGTACGAGAGTTGGACCATTCGATGGAAACAGACACCCTAGCCGCCGTCGCCAGTACAGACTTCTCCCTGTATCATCTGTTCCTGCGGGCAGACATTATCGTTAAATTTGTGATGGGCCTTCTGGTCTTCCTGTCCGTCTGGACTTGGGCTGTGGCAATCGACAAATGGCTGACGCTCGGCGGCGCGACAAGCCGTGCCAAACAGTTTGAAAAAGCCTTCTGGTCAGGTCAGCCGATTGAAGAACCTGACGAGCGGACGCGCGAGAAACCTCAGGAAGCCATGGCGCGGGTGTTTGCATCGGCCTCGAATGAATGGCGCGATGCGCGCCGGGTCTCGTCTCTGACGCCAGCTCAGGCAGACTCGCTGGTCCAGCGCGCTGAAAAGCTGATGCAGGCTGCAAGTGACCGTGAACTGTCACGTCTCGAAAAGGGCCTTGGAACGCTGGCGACCATCGGGTCGGTGTCTCCATTCGTTGGTCTGCTTGGAACGGTTTGGGGCATTATGAATGCCTTCCGTGATATTGCCGCGCAGGGCTCAACCAACCTTGCTGTCGTCGCGCCGGGTATTGCCGAGGCTTTGTTTGCAACGGCGCTTGGCCTTGTTGCCGCGATCCCGGCTGTTGTCTTCTACAACAAATTTTCCAGCGAAGCCGGCATGTTTGCTGACCGGCTCGACACCTTCACACAGGAATTCGTGGTTCGCCTGTCTCGTCGTCTGTCAGAGCGCAAGGAAGGGTAAGCTTCATGGCAATGATGCTGAACCGGACAGGTGGAAAAGGCGGGCGTCGTCGACGCAAAGCCATGCAGTCGGAAATCAACGTCACCCCGTTCGTTGACGTTATGCTGGTGCTGTTGATCGTTTTCATGGTGACAGCGCCGCTGCTCGCCACTGGCGTTGATGTGGCCCTGCCGGATGCCAAGGCGAAATCTCTGCCGCAGCCGGAACAGGAAGTCCTGTCGATCACCATTGAGGCTGATGGCACGATGTATCTTCAGAAAGAAGTCGTGACCATGCAGGAATTGCTGCCAAAGCTGAAAGCTATTGTCGCAACCGGCTATCGCGAACGCCTTTATGTAAAAGCGGACAAAAACATACTTTATGGAGATGGTGTGAAAGTCATGGCGACCGCACAGGCGGCTGGCTTTAATCACATCGCTCTGGTGACGGATTCGAATGCGAGCTGATCACGGATGAAGTATTCCCTGCCGGCATCTCTTCTTGCGCACGTACTGGTCGCGGCATCGGGCATGTTTGCCTGGTCGGTCGCGCCGCGTGACGACTTCAAAGAGATTGTCGACATCCGTCTGGAAGGGATCGACCTTGGCGAGTTCACTGACATCAGCGAAATTGTGAAGCCTGAGGTAAAGCAAGACGAAGAAGATAAAGGCGAGCCAGAGGACGAGCCGACGGATGAGGAAACGCCGCCCCCGGATGAGGTGAAAACTGACAGCAAGGCATTGGAACCGGACGATACCGAAGCGCTACCGGATCTGGACGATATAAAGCCGGAACCGACGCCAACCCCGTCGCCAACGCCTACACCGACGCCGACTCCAACAAAAACGCCGACCCCGACGCCGACACCAACGAAAAAGCCAATCGTTGAAGAGCGCAAGGAAAAGACTGAGAAAAAGCCTGACCTGAACGATTTGCTGTCAGACACAGAAGACCTTCTGAAGGATCTTACGGCGAAACCAAAGAACGAAACCAGGCCGAAAACTCAGCGCAAAGAGCTGAAAGATCAGTCGGATACCGGACCGCGCAATGCAGCGGGCAAGAAAACCGGCAATCAGGCGGCGGTGATTGATGTCCTGCGCGCTCAGATGAAAGAGCGGGAATGCTATCGCTCGGTGAGCGACCTGCCGAACTGGGAAGATCTGGACGTGACCATCCGCTTCCAGCTCGATTCCAAAGGACGTATCAGCAAAGCGCCAGTGCGCATTGCGCCCAGGTCGATCGACAGTCACGACCGCTTTATCCTTGTTGCATCGGAACGCGCCATTCGCGCGATCCAGCTATGCGCCCCGTTTAACTTGCCAGAGGAAGATTATGATCTCTGGCGAAACCAGAATATTGATCTGACGTTTGATGAATCTTTCTGAACCAGACAACTGCGGAGGAAACCGTATATGATGAAACTGATACAGAAACTCGGGCTTGCCATGCTGGTCCTGTTTGCGCCGTTCATGGCGGCAAACGCCCAGTTGGAGGGCAAGATCTCTGATGCGTCGGCGCGTAAATTCCGCGTCGCCATTCCAGAATTCACGGTCGGCTCACCTGAGGCGCAGACCTATGCCAATCAGATCATGAAAATCATCGAAGATGATTTGAATTCTACGGGTCTGTTTGAAATTCTCGACCGGAACTCATTTGTTGAGACGCAGCTCAATATCAGCCTCAAGCCGCGCTTTGGCGACTGGCGTCTGATTAAGGCCGAGAACGTCATGGTGGGCCAGCTCGACATGACGCCAAAAGGTGAGCTCGCTTTCAGCTTCCGCCTCTGGGATACAGGGACAGAGCAACAGCGCATGTTCCCGGATGAAAACGGCGCGCTGACGCGTCGTGGCAACCAGTTCCGGGTCACCAAAGACAATCTTCGTCGTCTGGCCCACGTTGTGGCCGACAACATCTATACCAGTCTGACAGGCGATGTGGGTTATTTCGATACGCGCATCGTATTCATTCATGAATCCGGCCCGAAAATCCGCCGTATCAAGCGACTGGCGATTATGGATCAGGATGGTGCGAACTCTGAATTCCTGACCAGTGGTAAGGATATGGTTCTGACGCCGCGCTTTTCACCGACTGATCAAACCATCACTTACATGACGTATGAAAATCATACGCCTCAGGTTTATCTCTTCGACATCAAGACAGGTCGTTCTGAGAGCCTTGGTCAGTTTGAAGGCATGACCTATGCGCCGCGCTTCTCTCCGGATGGTGAGAATGTCATCTTCACTCAGGAGATTGGCGGTAACTCTGAAATCTACATTCTGAACCTGACGCGCCGCGAAACAACACGCCTGACAGATCATCCGGCAATTGACGTGTCTCCAAGCATGTCTCCGGATGGCAAGAAGATCGCCTTTACATCTGACCGAGGCGGACGCCAGCAGATTTACGTCATGAATGCTGACGGTTCTGAATTCCTGTGTCCGACAACAAACCAGCGCGACGTTGCCTGTCGCATTACCGGCTTCACAGGTGGCGGATATTATTCAACGCCGGTCTGGTCGCCGCGTGGCGACTATATCGCCTTCACAAAGCAAACTGGCGGTGAATTTTATATTGGCGTGATCCAGCCAGATGGACGCGGTGAACGTCTTCTGACGAACTCTTATCTGGTCGAGGCACCCTCCTGGTCGCCGAATGGCCGGGTCATCATTTTCACGCGGGAAGCCCGTGTTGGCCAGCAGCCACAACTGTTCACCATTGACCTGACAGGTCGTAACCTTCGCAGTGTGAAGACACCGGGAAGTGCTACTGATCCGGCATGGTCGCCACCGCTTCGATGAAACATGTGGCAATATTAACTTTTTTTCCGAGAGAATTTTTGTTCCTTGGTCGCACAGTTGACAAAATTGAATCTTACGGACTGACTTGTGTCAAACCGGTTGGAAGGGGTCCTGACCATGAAAATGTTTAAGTCGAAACTACTGATTACAGCGGCACTTGCCATGGCGCTCGGGGCTTGTGCGAGCAAGCCTGATCCGATTGAAGAAGAAATCATCATCGAAACGCCGAAACCGGCACCAACGCCGGCTCCGACACCTACGCCAACACCAACGCCGACAGCGACACCTACGCCGACTGGTCCTGCGCCAGGTACGGAAGAAGAGTTCCGCATCAAGGTTGGTGAGCGCGTCTATTTCGAAACGGATATGTTCAATGTCGACAGCTATGACATGCAGACGCTCGACCGTCAGGCTGCATGGCTGCTCATGTATCCGAATGTCCGCGTAACAGTTGCAGGTAACTGCGACGAGCGTGGCACACGTGAATACAACATCGCGCTCGGTGCACGCCGCGCGAATGCGGTGAAAGACTATCTCGTGAACAAAGGTGTTCCGGCGAGCCGTATCGATACAATCTCTTACGGTAAGGAACGTCCGATCGATCCACGTTCGAATGCTGAAGGTTGGGCAATCAACCGGAACGCATTCACTATGCTGGATCCGACATCGATTAGTTAATCGCTGATTTACTATCGAAATTGAAAATGCAGGGCTGCCATATTTCAGCCCTGCTTTTTTGTAATTGGACTCTCCATGAAACCATTCGTAAAACTGCTTTTCGTTTCGTCGGCACTTTGTCTGGCAACAGGGTCAGCATTTGCTCAGTCCGCCCCTATTCGTCAGGGACAGACCACCACAATGAAGATTGCGCAGGAAACTGACGCGCGGCTCGCGAAACAGTCTGCCCGGATTACAGAGCTCGAGACTCAGATTCAAAAGCTCACCGGACGAATGGAAAATCTGGAATATAAGCTGACACAGTCCGAACGCGATAAAGCGGACGCGGACAAGCTCAACACGCAATTGTTGGAACGTTTGTCAAAACTCGAAGGCAAGGTTGAGGGCCTGGCAATCAGCCTGAACTCCAAATCAAACAGTTTCGACACGGTCAAAGTTGACGACGATGACACGCTGCAGCCGGACGTGAAGGTCGATGACGGTCCGACGGATTTGCGCGGCGATTCCATCCGCAAAAAGACGACCATTATCGACCCGGACAAGTCTGATGGTTCTGGTGGTTTTGGGTCGGTTCCTATCGACAAACTGCCAAATGACTCAGACGAGTTGTTAAATCTCGGCATGATGCGGGTTCTGAACCGTGATTATACCGGCGCTGTTTCTGCGCTGTCTGCATATGAGACCAGCTTTGAAGACGGGGCGCGGGTTGGCGAAGCCCGTTACTGGCTGGGCGAGGCCTATTACAATCAGGGTGAGTACGCGGAATCAGCGAATTATTTCACCAAGGTTCTGAAGTTCCACCAGGACAATGAATACTACACGGACAGTTATCACAAACTGGCCCGTTCATTGCGCCAGCTTGGTCAGAAAGAGAAGGCTTGCAGCATTCTGTCTCTGCTCGATGGCAAAGACGATATCCGCAGCTCGACACGCACGCGGATCAACACCGAAAAGAAAGAAGCCGGTTGCAAGTAGACCCGGTTCAGCAATCGGTTGAGCGCTGGTTGTCAGCGCTCACAACAAAGCCAGACAGACTTCTTGCGGCCGTATCGGGCGGCAGCGACTCCGTCGCAATGCTTCTCCTCCTGAACGACATATTGCCGCGCCATGGCATTGAGCTCTTTGCCGCGACCGTGGACCACGGGCTTCGCGCTGAGGCGGCAGAGGAAGCCAGGCAAATGGCCGATCTGTGCGCAGGCCTTTCCATTCCTCACACCATTCTGACGGTCGACTGGGGCGCAGAGGAGCGTCCCTCTCAATCCCGTGCGCGCCTGCATCGCTATGCTTGTCTCGCCGGACACGCCAGACAGATTGGCGCCTCTCATGTGGCCACCGGGCACACGCTCGACGATCAGGCAGAGACCTTTCTCTTAAGGCAGCGCGCAGGTTCTGGCTGGTGGGGGCTTGCGGGCATTGCAAACGAGGCCCCGTTCCCGGTCTGGCCAGACGGGGAGGGTCTTACGATTACGCGCCCGGTTCTGGCGGCGTCCCGGTCAGACCTTCGAGAGTTTCTGGATACGCGTCAGACAGGCTGGATTGATGACCCGTCGAACGATAATGACGCCTATGAGCGCGTTCGGCTGCGTAAGGTGCTCGCCGATCATCCGAACATGGTGTCCGGCGCGCTCGCCTCGCAGTTAAAGCTCGCCGTCCTTCGCAACAGCTTTTCAGCGCAGCTGCAGGCTTTTGCTGACGCCAGTATCAAATGGTTTCCCGGCGGCGCAGCGATGATTGAAATAAGCGCCTATGATGGCCTCTCGCTGGAGCTTCAGCGGCTTTTGCTGCAACACCTCATCCCCTCGGTGAGTGGACAGATGTCGCAACCACGTATGGAGGCGCTGCGCGATATTCTCGCCGATCTGCAGACGGGTGTAGCAATTGTGCGAACGTTATCCGGTTGCCGGGTTGAGCGCTCCGAACCGCAACTCATTTTCTCAGCAGAACTGCTTGATAAAACCGGGCGCTATTCTTTGACTGAAGGCGGGTATTGGCAGGGACGTGTGAAATTTCACCTGTCTTCCTTGGGAATTGAACATGTTTTCGTGGCGCTATGGGACGAACGTCCGGTGCCTGACAGGTTGATCCGGGCGAGAGACCTGCCATTTCATATTCGTAAGTCACTGCCAGTGATTTTGGACCGCGATGGTGAAATTTTATGTGTTCCGCATCTGGAAGATAATTTCGGGATCGGTGTGTCAGATTTGGCACCTTTGCGCCTGAAACGCTGGCTGAACACAAAATACAGGGGTAATTGTGCGGAAACTGCACTGAAAGAGTCGTTTTCCGTGTGAAGCTATCCTATGTTACATCTGAACGACACGAACGAAGAGAAAGCCTGACCTGATGAATATGCGCAATATCGCCCTTTGGGCCGTCATTGCTGCCCTGCTGATCGCATTGTTCTCCTTCCTGCAGCCGCAGAGCAAAGGACAACACGCCTCTAAGATCAGCTATTCCAAAATGCTTGAAGAGGCCAAAAATGGCCGCGTACTCAGCGTGGAAATCGATGGTCAGACGATTAAAGGCAAATATGTTGGCGGCGAGGCGTTCACCTCGACCATGTATCCGTTCGACATGACGCTGCCTCAGCGCCTGACAGACTCTGGCGTTGATGTCTCCGTTCGACAGGCTGAAGGTGGCTTCAACCTTGTTTCAATTCTGTCCAGCATTCTGCCATTGCTGTTGATCGTGGGCATCTGGTTCTTCCTGATGCGCCAGATGCAGGGCGGCGGTGGTCGCGGCGCGATGAGCTTTGGCAAGTCCAAGGCGCGTCTCCTGACGGAGCGTCAGGGCCGTGTGACATTTGACGATGTGGCTGGCATTGATGAAGCCAAGGAAGAATTGCAGGAAATCGTTGAGTTCCTGCAAGACCCATCCAAATTCCAGCGCCTTGGCGGTAAGATTCCAAAAGGCGCACTGCTCGTTGGCCCGCCGGGTACAGGTAAAACCCTGACGGCGCGCGCGGTTGCAGGCGAAGCCAATGTTCCATTCTTTACGATCTCCGGTTCGGACTTCGTTGAGATGTTTGTCGGTGTCGGCGCAAGCCGTGTCCGCGACATGTTTGAACAAGCCAAGAAAAACGCACCTTGCATCATCTTCATTGACGAGATCGATGCGGTTGGTCGGTCTCGCGGCGCCGGTATTGGCGGTGGCAATGACGAACGTGAGCAAACGCTGAACCAGCTCCTCGTTGAGATGGATGGTTTTGAGGCCAATGAAGGCATTATCATCATCGCAGCAACCAACCGTCCGGACGTTCTTGACCCAGCGCTTCTGCGTCCAGGTCGTTTTGACCGTCAGATCACGGTCGGCAACCCGGACATTATTGGTCGCGAGAAAATCCTGAAAGTTCACATGCGCAATGTTCCGATTGCAAAAGACGTGAACGCAAAGGTTATCGCACGCGGCACGCCGGGCTTTTCAGGTGCAGATCTTGCAAACCTCGTGAACGAGGCGGCGCTTCTTGCGGCTCGTCGCGGCAAGCGGGTTGTGTCTGCTCAGGAATTTGACGACGCAAAAGACAAAGTCATGATGGGCCCTGAGCGCCGCTCTATGGTCATGTCTGACGATGAAAAAGAGCTGACAGCGTACCACGAAGCTGGCCACGCAATTGTCTCTCTGTTCATGCCGGCATGTGACCCGATCCATAAGGCGACGATCATTCCGCGCGGACGGGCTCTGGGCATGGTTCAATACCTGCCAGAAGACGACAAACTGTCTCAAAAACGCGTTCAGATGACGTCACGCCTAGCAATGGCAATGGGTGGCCGCGTCGCAGAAGAACTGAAATTCGGTGAGGAAAACGTCACGTCTGGCGCGATGGGCGACATTCAGATGGCGACCCGTATGGCGCGTGCCATGGTCACTCGCTTCGGTCTGTCTGATGAAATCGGTCCGATCGACTATGGCGATGATGGCGACCCATACTCACGCGTACAGGTATCTGAGGAAACGTCTCGCAAGATTGAGGAAGAAGTCCGCAAACTGGTTCAGAAAGGTATGGACGAAGCCCGCCGCATCATGACGGACCATCGCGCTGAATGGGAAACCATTGCGGTTGCCCTGCTCGAATACGAGACGCTGACCGGCGATGAGATCAAGGAATTGCTCAAGGGTAAAAAGCCTGAGCGTCCGGAAGATGAAGACGACATGCCGGGCCCAAGCTCTGCCGTGCCGATTACCGGTGCCAAGAAGAAAGACAAGCCGGAAGGCGATGTCGGTGGCAGCTCTCCAGAGCCAGCATAATTCAGATCAGCCCGGCCTGCGCGCCGGGCTTTTTGTTGCCCATCTGTCTGACTGTTGCGGGTGTGTCACTGCGCTTGGGGCGTTCACACAAGTTGGACGCAATGTGGCTGATGCGGGCTTTTTCCAACTGAGCGTTTGGAACTCCTAAGTGGTGGTGGCGATATCGTGGCCCGCTTCTGCGCGAACCATTGGTTAAGCAAATTCCTGCATCTGAAACTCATCTCCAAGCTGCTTGAGCAGGATAACCGACATGGCCGATAAGAAACTTCTCATCACGGGCGCCGCGTCTGGCATTGGTCGCGCGCTTGCCGAATGGGCGGACAAACAAGGCGATACCTCGCTGATCCTGGTTGATCGGGACGAGGCCGGCATTTTCTCTCTGATCGACACATTGTCCTGCGAAACCATGCCGATTGCCGGGGACGTGTCGAGCGAAGACCTCTGGCTGAGCGATGTTTTGAGTGAGTCTGTTAAAGGCCTGACGGGCGCTGCACTGTGTGCGGGCGTGAGTGATGCGGGCGAAATCTCCGACATGCATTTTGATAGCTGGAAGCGGATCATGTCGATCAATCTTGATGGCATGTTTCTGGCGTTTCGCGCTTGTTTGCCTGCGCTATCTCAGGGCGGCGCGCTTGTCGCTGTCAGCTCTGCGACCGCGCGTAAAACCGTTTCGGGAACCGCGGCTTATGGTGCATCCAAAGCGGCGTTGGAGCAGCTCGTTCGTGTCGCAGCGATAGAGAGCGCCTTGAAGGGCATTACGGTGAATGCGGTTGCGCCGGGTGGGGTGAAAACCCCGATGTTTTCCTCTCAGGACTGGTTCAAAACACTGGTCGCTGAAAAGGGCAGTGAAGATAAGGCCTGGAAAGCCGTTGCTGCGCTCACGCCAACCGAGCGATTCTCTGACCCGGAAGAGATCGCTGAACTGATTGGATTTCTGCTCGGCCCGGCGGCGCGCAATATCACGGGCGCGATCATGGCCTGCGATGGTGGGTATTCAGCGGAATAGTCATTGTGCTGCCGTCTTCCGTGCCTAAACTTGGCTAAAATATCAGCGAGGTGGACGTGATGCGACGATTGGTGGGACTAGCGGCAGTTTTGATGGTGTCGGGGTGTAGCTCCCCTGAAACTGAGTTCTGGGGACGCCTGACAGGACTGTGTGAAAACGCCTATTCAGGGTCAATGATCACCGATGATCCGCGTGACGCTTCATTCAAAACCGCGAAACTGGCCGTGTCCTTTGATGACTGCTCCAAAAAGCGGATTGATATGTTCCTCGTTAAGGATGGCGAGCCCTATGCGAAATGGGTGCTGACGCGCCATTCTGGTCAACTCGAGCTGCGCCACATCCATAAAGACGGCCTGACCGGTTATGGCGGGCTTTCGATCGCGAATTCATCGGGCTCTCGCATGAATTTTCCTGCTGATGACAAGACCAAAAACCTGTTTGATACGCCGGAGCTGGAGGCGTCAAAAGACAATGTCTGGGCTTTGACAGCGCGGTCCGGTTCCGTCTTCACCTATGAACTGGAACGTCCCGGCCGCGAAGTTATCTTCGAGTTCAATACGACCAATCCGGTCGAGCTGGCTTTGTCGGATGAGCAGAAGGCGGGCTTTGAAGACGCGGAATAAAAAAGGCGCCAATCGGCGCCTTTTCTTTTGAGTTATGGTTGCTTCTCGATGACGAACAGGCTGCCGCCATAATCGACCACATAGAGGTCGCCGTCCGCATCCGTGCCGAAGCTTGAGATATTGGTGATTGTGCCAGCATCAGGCGTGAACAGCGTGCTTTCATCTGTGAAGCTGGATGAGGTCAGTGTCTGATCGTCATCAAAGTCTGCTTCGAGGATTGAAAAGATCTTGCCGCTTGTGAAATCGCCGAACACATACTTTCCACGCAAATCATCAACGACGCCGCGATACATATAGCCGCCGGTGATGGATGTGCCGAGACCTTCGGAATGCAGATATTCAGCAACCGGTGGGATCAACGTAGCTGTCGACGTGCCCTGATAGTCCTGCGTGCCTTCTTTGACGGCCCAGCCAAAGTTGATCGGATCATCAGCTTCAGAGGCCGTGTCCATTTTGATGCGGCTGATCTCTTCGGCAGTGTTCTGGCCAACATCGCCGATATAGAGCGTGTTGGTTTCTGCATCATAACCGTTGCGGAATGGATTGCGCACACCGACTGCCCAGATTTCCGGCGCACCACCAGAGCTTGCGAATGGGTTGGTTGCCGGGATGATATAATCCTTTTCGTCATCGTCTGTGAAACCGTCGCCGGTAATGTCGATACGCAGGATTTTGCCAAGCAGGCTGTCCAGATCCTGTGCAACGTCAGACGACCCACCGCCATCACCGGTTGGGACATACATAAAGCCAACGGCGTCAAAGCCGATCCAGCCGCCATTGTGCGTGTTTGCTGGCTGCGGGATTTTGATCACAGTGTTCGCGGTGGTTGCGTCCGCCTGAGTGGTGGACCCGGTGACCATAGTATAGCTGCGGATTTCCATTTCGGAGTTCGTGTTCATGAAGTTCACGAAAACCTGCTTAGAGGTTGCAAAGAAAGGTGAGAAAGCCAGACCGAGCAGGCCGCCTTCACCAGCGGTATCAACGTCTGCGGTCAGATCGAGGAATGGAACAGACTCGATTGCGCCAGTGGCCGGGTCGACAACGCGTACGAGGCCGCCTCGTTCAACCACGACCATATCGTCTGTGCCTGGAATGGAGGTCGTAAAGACAGGTTGGGTGAACTGATCAGAAATACGGCGCGTCCGGGATGCCTCATATACGTTCTCAACCGTAATGGTCAGCGCAACTGTGCCAGTCGCAAAGTGAGGGTCTTTCGCGGTCAGAGAGACTTCGTAAACATTGTCGCGATCGCCATCCAGAGGGGATTCAAAGTCTGGTGTCGAGATGAACGTCAACTCTCCCGTCGTGGCGTCGAAAGAAAAGGCGCTTGAATCTTTGGTGTTGGCAATGCCGAGCACCAGCGCGTCGCCATCAGCGTCTGTTGCTGTGAGCGTATAAACAAAGTCGGTTGTGTTCTCAGGCACCGTTACCGCAGAGGCGGATGTAATCACAGGCGTGCTGTTGCCAGCAGGTGCGCCTTTGTCGCTGCTGCCTTCGCAGGCTCCCAGAAACGCGAGCACGGCGAGCACAGGCAGTCCGGAGGACATGAATTTCTTCTGACCTTTGACTGGTCGGCTATCAGTGACGTTTAATGCGTGCACGAACTACGCTCCCTACTGGATGAACTACTAAATCTTAGTCCCGAACTATGACACTTAGCGGTCTCTGGACCAAAAATGAATGGTAAATCTGGTTACCTTTCCATTGTTTCAGAATAAGAACATCGCATGTACTGGTGTCACGCTCAAATAACGGATGCACAAATTGTCGGAAAAGTCGTCTAAGCCGTCTCAAACTCTTCCCCGCATATTGAGCATTGCCGGGTCGGACTCTGGTGGCGGTGCTGGCATTCAGGCAGATATCAAAGCCATTTCCATGAATGGCGGTTATGCCATGACGGCGGTCACGGCGATTACCATTCAGGATACGCAAGGCGTTTACGGCGTTGTGCCTATGTCACCGCAGACAATTGCGGGCCAGATCAAAGTCACGCTGCTGGATATCGGCGCGGACGTCATAAAGACCGGCATGCTCGGAGATCGCAGAACCATTGAAACGGTGATGGACCAGCTAACGGCGCTTGCGCCCGCGATTCCCCGTGTGATCGACCCGGTCATGGTGGCAACATCCGGCGACAGGCTGCTGGCCGACGACGCCGTCGATGTGCTCAAATCACTGGCTCTGCCCGGGGCGGCTTTGTTGACGCCAAATGCGCCGGAAGCTGAAATCCTGTCAGGTAAGGCCGTCGAAAGCGTCGATGGTCAGCGCCGCGCCGCAGAACGCCTGCTGGAAGCCGGCGCTCGCGCAGTTTTGGTAAAGGGCGGACATGTCGGCGGTGATCGCATCGTTGATGTCTTGCAGACAGAACACGATGAGGTCTTTTTTGAAGGACCGCGTATTCATACCACCAGCACGCACGGGACCGGTTGCACGCTGGCATCCGCCATTGCGACCCATTTGGCGCGGGGGGCTTCTTTGCCTGACGCCGTTGAGGCGGGGCGCTCTTACCTGATCAAGGCGATTGATACGGCTATCCCACTCGGCAAAGGGCATGGACCGGTCAATCATGGCTGGCCGCTGAGTCGGGACGACTGATCGTCATGTTGCGTACATTCAAACTCATGGCGGACTATGAGTGCTGGCCGGTCTGGGAAACAACAGATGGTCAATATTGTAATATCGACCCGCAAACGCTCGGCGTGTCTGCCGAACTGGTCTCACGCATTGAGGCTTGGGCTGATTTGTATGATGCGGCTCTGAACCGGGACACCCCCACCTCTTCTGGCTTTGCGTCAGATGCAGACAGGCTGGCCTTTGAAACCGAGGGTCTGGCCATTTGGTGGGCGCTTCAGCTTGCTCTGCCCGAAGCAGAAATCAGCTATTTCAGCGAATTGTTTCAGCGCCTCTATGCGCCGGTCTGACCTCTAAAAGCGCCGGACGAGATAGACACCGGCAATCAGAAAACCAACGCCGAGCAGTCTTAGCGGTGTGGCGTGTCGGACCTCCTGTCCAAAAAAGCCGAACTGGTCGTAAAGGACTGCTGCCGCCAATTGCCCGGCAATGACGGCGCTGACCCAAGCGGCCACACCAATGCGTGGAACGGCCATGGCTGAGCTGACCACCATGACAGCGCCGAACAGGCCGCCAATCCACACCCACCATGGCAAATGCGTCAGGGCACCAAAGCTTGGCGGACGGTGACCGAGCGCGGCGTTTAAGGCCAGCAAGGCAAGCCAGCCAACACTGAACGACACAAATGCGGCTTGTATCGGACCACCAAGCCCGCCGGAGAGTTTGCCATTGATCGCGCCCTGCGCTGCGATCAGCATGCCGCACAGAGCGCCCAACCCGACAAGAAGTGTTCCTAAATTCGCCATGGCGGGCCTCCCTTTTGCGACAGGAAATCTGACAAACGTCTCAGTTTCCATATGTGGTTTGTCGCGCCGTCTTTGGTTAAAACCGAAGCTTCTTGGAGACAATCATGATGGATTACAGATTTTATCAGATCGATGCATTTGCCAACCGTGCCTTTGAAGGAAATCAGGCCTGCATCATGCCAATGGATGCCTTTCTGGACGATGCGGTCCTTCTGGCGATTGCTGCCGAGAACAATGTCGCAGAGACCGCCTATATCGTCCCGGCCGGTGAGGGGCGCTGGAAGCTGCGCTGGTTTACCCCCGCCGTCGAAGTGCCACTATGCGGGCATGCGACTTTGGCCGCAGCACATGTCCTGTTCCAGCATGAAGGCTTTGGTGGCGACAGAATCGTCTTTGAAACCGTGAAATCAGGTGAGTTGATCGTTGAACGACGCGATACCGGCTATGTCATGGATTTTCCGGCATCTCCGGTAACGCAAATCGAGGTGTCAGATGAGGTAAGCGCTGCGCTCGGTGCCCGGCCTGTCGCTGCTTATGCGGGGTCGTTTTATGCAGCGGTCTTTGAGACGCCAGACCAAATCCTGGCGCTGCGACCAGACCTGAAGGCGCTGGCGCAGCTTGGTGTGTCTGATCAGTGGGAACGCGGCAATTTCGGATGCCTCGCTCTTGGCGGTGACGGCGTAGATGTGACGTCACGCTTTTTTGCGCCGGGCTCTGGTATTGATGAAGACCCGGCAACAGGCAGCTGGCACTGCCTGTTAGCTCCGGTTGTCAGGGAACGCACCGGTCAGACAAAGCTCGCCTGTCATCAGGCGTTTCCGGGGCGCGGGGCCGTGATCGGAACCGAACTGATCGGTGATCGCGTCAAACTATCCGGAAACGCTGTGACCGTGATTGAGGGGCTATTCCGTCTCTAGGAGGCGGATGGGTCAGGCTTTTTAGCCTCTGACGCCATTTTCATCAGATCGCTCATGGCGGCTTCAAACTCGGAGGAGAGTTTGACCACAGCGCGTCCTTGAGCGGTCTTGGCATATTCATGAGTCGTGCTGCCGCTCGAAACCAGGCGAGACAGACCTTTCTTCTCGGAATGGGCGGTCAGCGTGGCATAGGGATAGCCGTTTCGCACATCCAACAGAATACCGCTCGCCGTTGCCTCAACATTGATGGACCGGCTTGGAATGACAAACATGCCCACAACCGTCAGATCGGCGAGAGACAGGACGTTCGCTTTATCGCGCCTTGAAACGCCGACTTCATAGACCAGCACATAATCCAGATGTTGACGCGCAGCGCCCTGGCGAATGGTGGACACAATGCGTGCTGCTTGAGTTGTGCCAGACGTTGGCGTTGCCACCATCTCTGCGATCAGCGGGCTGACAGGAACAAACTCGCCATAACCTTCACCAAGTTTCTTTGCAGCGTTGACCCAGGCTTCGCCTTCATCAGCCGGGATGGTTGACAACCGACCGTGTTCGATGCGGGCAATGCCGATGCGTGCAGGAAATTCCAGATGCGGTTCAATCATTGCAATGTCTTTGACCCGCGCATCGACATCAGCCGTGTCTGTGGCAGCCTTTGCTTTGGCGTATTGAGGCTGGCTATAGCGGGCGAGATAGTCAGACCCGGAAGAGCCTTGTGTTGTGTATGAGCATGCGGTGGTGAGCAGGAATCCCGTCAGGGCCATCGGAATTGCAAATCGTTTGAAGTTCATGTGTCCGTCCTCGTCCGTTTGCCGAAAGGTTGACCTGACGTACAATAAGCAAGCGCTCACACGCAAATGAAATTTTGTTAGGAAAGCAATTTCGCAGATTACGTGCTCGACAGACGGGAATACGCTATAAACAGTCCCAAACATTATGGGAGGGACGTTATGATCCGTTTGTGTGTGGCATTTACAGGGTTCGTGGTAGGCTTGTGGCTGTTCAACGCCGCCAGTGTTTATCAGGGCCTTCTGGCCGGACGCGGTCAGGGAGACTGGTCTCAACTGATCAATGATGCGCCCTTCATGCTGCGGTTCGTCGGCGCCGTCCTGTTGACGGCTGGTGGAGCGTTTTCGTTCCGGGGGAAATGGCTCGGCTTTCTGACGTTTCTGGTCGGAACGCTTTGTTATGTCCTCCTGACGGCGGCTATGGTATTGATGGGAACCGATATTTCGCTCTGGAAAGACGAAGCCATTCTGAGTGGTGGGTTGATCCTTCTTTGTGTGGGATTATTTCTAACGCGTAGTCGGTAATCTAAGCCGAAAGCACAGGGTCTCAATTCGCTCTTCGTCATTGACCTGACGTTACAGGAGAGTAGGAGAGAGGCGATAATATTAGCTCAGCGAGTCGAAGATATGTCTGAAACCTATGACGTCATCATCATCGGGGGTGGCCCCGGCGGATACAATTGCGCAATTCGTTGCGGTCAGTTGGGTTTGAAGGCTGCCATTGTTGAAATGCGCGAGACGCTGGGCGGAACGTGTCTGAATGTTGGCTGTATCCCGTCTAAGGCGCTGTTGCACGCATCTGAAGCGTACGCCATGGCGCAGCATGACTTTGAAGGCATGGGCATTGAGGTTTCTGGCCTGAAGGTCAATCTCGGCAAGATGATGGCCCAGAAAGACGACGCGGTGAAAGGCCTCACCGAGGGCGTTGCCTTTCTGATGAAGAAAAACAAGGTCACGCATTACAAAGGTAAAGGTAAAATCACCGGCAAGGGCGCGGTTGAGGTTGCGATGAATGACGGTTCGACCGTGAAACTGGGCGCGAGCAATATTGTCATCGCTACAGGATCTGAGCCAGCAACGCTGCCAGGCATCGAGATCGACGAAGAGCGTATTGTTACGAATACTGGCGCTTTGTCCCTGAAAGAAATTCCGAAAAAGCTCGTTCTGATCGGTGCGGGCGTGATTGGTCTGGAAATGGGCTCTGTCTGGGCGCGCCTCGGTTCCGAAGTCACGGTTATTGAATTCCTCGATCATATCCTGCCGGGCGCAGATGGCGAGATTCAAAAACAAGCTAAGAAAATCTTCGAAAAGCAGGGCCTGAAATTCAAGCTCGGCACGAAAGTCACCGGCATCGAAAAGCTGAAAACCAAGCTGAAGCTGTCGGCTGAGCCTGCCAAGGGAGGCGACGCAGAGACGATTGACGCTGACGTGGTCATCATGGCGATTGGGCGTAAGCCTTACACCGAAGGCCTGGGCCTTGAGACGGTTGGTGTCTCAACTGACAAGCGCGGTGTGATCGAAACCTCAGGTCACTTCAAGACAGGTGCCGAAGGCGTTTGGGCGATTGGTGACTGCGTTGCGGGCCCAATGCTGGCGCATAAAGCTGAAGACGATGGCACGGCGGTTGCTGAACTTATTGCGGGCAAAGCGGGCCACGTGAATTATGATCTCGTCCCGGCTGTAGTTTACACCAGCCCGGAAATGGCCTGGGTCGGCAAAACCGAGCAGCAGTTGAAAGAGGCTGGCATCAAGTACAAAACCGGCAAGTTCCCATTTATGGCGAACTCTCGCGCACGCTGTAACCATGAAACTGAGGGGTTCGTGAAAATCCTTGCAGACGCGACGACGGACGAAATTCTTGGCGTTCACATGCTCGGCGTTGGCGTTGGCGAGATGATCGGTGAAATTTGCGTCGCGATGGAATTCAAAGCCGCGTCAGAAGACATTGCGCGCACCTGTCATGCGCACCCAACGCTTTCTGAAGCGGTTCGTCAGGCTGCCATGGCTGTTGAAGGTTGGACAATGCAGATGTAAACGTGTTTTGTTGCGAATTGCGACTTAACTGAATATGTAAATGCCTGCCCTGTAATCAGGGCAGGTATTTTTTTATGCGCAATCAGACTTCTGCGCGTAGAATCGATTTTCCGCTGCTGTGGAATCAAAACCGCCTCGTATATTTCAGAAAATTGGAAAATAACGGACGGTTTCTTGTGGCGGGCACTCAAATTGACCGGAAAGTGACAAAGCGCAGCAGCTATGCCTTGCTCGCGAGTTTCGGTGTGCATGATGCAGCGGTCTTCAAGGACTATCTGCCCGACTTTCATGTCAGTGTGGCACCGGAAGGGCTCATCTATCTGAAAGGCGCGGTTCAGGCCGCAACTCCGGACCTTCTTATCCTGGACTGTAAAGATCTGAACGAGTCTGTCCTCGCCGTTTTGACTGATGTTCGCGCTGTTCTGGCCGCGCCAATTCTGGTTTTTGCCGAAACAGCGCAGCCGGATATGGGGCAAAAAACTTTGCGAGCTGGCGCCGATTCCTGTGTCATTGACGGCTTCATTCCGCATCGGCTGCCCGTACTCGCGGCAATTGCTGCAGAGCACTATAATATCAATGCCGAAATTCGCGGTGAGCTCTCAAAAGTCAAAGCCTCGCTCGAATCGCGCAAGATTATTGACCGTGCCAAAGGTGTTCTGATGGATCAGAAAGGCATGAAAGAGGCCGAAGCCTACGAGCTTATGCGCCAGAATGCGATGTCTCATAATCAGACCATGAAACAGGTCGCTGAGAACATTCTGACAGTGTCGGGATTGTTCGGTTGAGCGTGATTTTGAATGTTGCGGTGCACACAGTTTGGGCGCGACAGTTTTGTGACGCACCAAATCTGGGCAGGAATTGGGCGAAAATAATCGTACACAAATTATCACTTTACCGGTCTTCGATTGGCTGATGGGCTAAGCTCATAAGTCAATGTGTGACTTTTGAGACCAACGTTCGGTCTCAGATTGATCTGGTTTCAGATCACCCACCCAAAGAGGGGTGATTATCAGGCGTTCAACGGGCCACCGTTTTCCGGGCGGTCGTGGGAGCTGGATTTCATCCTTCATCTGGGGAATTCCCGCAACTGGCCCGTTGTTTGAGTATCAACAGGGGAAAGTAAAATGGGCCAAAAATACAAGGGTTTACTGCTGACTTCGGTCTTCGCATTGACGATGGGTTCCATCGTTTCAATGCCGGCTGTCGCGCAAGATGCCGAAACAGAGGCAGTTCAGGAAAAAGTCATCATTACAGGTGTTCGTGGTAAGGCGCGCGCCGTAACGGACTCTCCAGTGCCAGTCGACGTTATCGGATCTGATGAATTGGAAGCTGTTCCATTCACTGATGCAAACGACATTATTAAGACGCTCGTTCCGTCTTACTCAATTTCTCGTCAGCCAATTTCAGACGGTGGTACCTTCGTCCGTCCGGCAACGCTTCGCGGTATGCCGACTGATAAAACACTCGTTCTCGTCAACTCCAAGCGCCGTCACCGCGCTGCGCTCGTGCAGATTGGTGGCTCTGGTACGCAGGGTCCGGATATTGCGACCATCCCGGCGATTGCGCTTGCAAACGTCGAAGTCCTGCGTGATGGCGCGGCTGCGATTTACGGGTCTGACGCGATTGCGGGCGTTATCAACTTCATTCTGAAAGAAGATACTGACGGTGCGACGCTGACCGCTGAGACCGGTAAGTATTATGAAGGCGACGGCTTCAGCTTCACAACGGCGGGCAACTTTGGCGTCGGTATTGGCGATGCTGGTTTCGTCAACGTCTCTGTTGAATACTCAACGTCAGACGCGACGTCTCGCGGAACTGAGTATTGCGAAAGCTGGGCCTGTGTAGATCCGACAAACCCTGCTTTTGGTGGCTTTAACACCGATATTGCAGGCTATGATCCGGCAACTTTCATTGCGGGTCTGCCAGATGCGAATATCGGTTACGGTGATGTGGTTCAGCCTTGGGGGCAGCCAAACACTGAAGCGTTCCGTACATTCGTGAATGCAGGCTATGACATTTCCGACACGATGGAACTCTATGCTTTCGGCAACTACTCTAAGAGTACTGCTGATGGTGGCTTCTTCTATCGTTATCCGGGCAACGGCACGATTGAAAACATTCGTTTGCAGGATGGTTCAGTCTGGAGCCCGCTCTATTTCTTCCCAGGTGGCTTCTCGCCGCGCTTCTTCGGTGAAGTCATCGACTACTCGACTGTTGGCGGTCTGCGTGGTGAGTTCAGCGAAGGCTTTACTTACGACATTAGCGGTCGTTTCGGACACAACGAAATCCAGTACACGCTGATGAACACAGTAAACCCATCCATGGGTGAGGCCAGCCCGACAAGCTTCCACCCGGGCGATCTGATCAACGAAGAATTCCAGCTTCAGGCTGACTTCACGAAAGAATTCGCTGTTGGTGGTCTTGCTGGTCCGCTGGTTGCTGGTTTCGGCGCAAGCTATATGGATGAATCCTACGAACTCGTAGGCGGTGATCCAGCATCTTTTGCTGCTGGTCCATATGCGACGCCAGATCCGTATGGTTTTTGTAGCGGAGGTGCACCGACATCAGCCGGTCTGGCTGTTATAGCAAACGGCTCTTCACTTGATTGTGCGGACTCTGATGACCCGGTTTATCAGGTTGTCGGCGTCGGTTCGAACGGCTTCCCGGGCTATTCTCCGGAATTCTCTGGCGAGTACACGCGTGACTCTTATGCCCTGTATGGTGAATTGTCTGCTGACGTCACTGACAAGCTCTTCCTCCAGGGCGCGCTTCGTTTCGAAGACTATTCTGACTTCGACTCAGAGCTTGTCTGGAAAGTTGCGGGTCAGTTCGATCTGACTGACACAATGGGTATTCGCGGTTCTGTTGGTACAGGTTTCCGTGCACCAACTCCGGGTCAGCAAGGTACAACCAACGTTTCAACTCGTCTGCCAAACGGCTTGCCGGTTGCAACGGGTCTGTTCCCGGCTGGCGGCACGATCGCTGGTGCACTTGGCGCGGTTCCGCTCAAGCCTGAGAAATCAACCAACTATACGTTCGGCTTCACTGGAAACTGGGATAAGTTCAGCCTGACAATCGACTTCTACCAAATCGATCTGGAAGATCGTGTGAATGCGATCTCAACCAAGGACGTTTCCAGCGACCCTGCTCAGGATGATCCAACTGTCAGCGATGACCCTTATGACAATTATCTGGCGCTTGTCGCGGCAGGTGTGTCAGGTGCTGAGTCAATCGGCGGCGTCTTCTACTTCCAGAACGCTTTCGATACGAAAACGAAGGGTGTGGACATTGTTGCGACGTACAACACCTCCTTCTTTGAGGGCACGTCTACAAGCTTCACAGGTTCTGTGAACTACAACAAAACAGAGTTCGACAGCGATCCGAGTGCGCTTTTCAACGCCGAAGATACATTCGATTTCGAAAACGGTGATCCAAACTGGCGCGGCGTGTTCACAGTCAAGCATGCAATGGGGCCTTGGAACTTCCTGGCACGTGCAAACTATTACGGTGAGTACGAGAACTCTGACAGCGGAGGCGCTACTGGCAACATCCAGAAGTTCGGCTCTACTCTGATGTTCGACCTGGAAGCGGCATACGACCTGTCCGACGCGGTCACGCTCTCATTCGGTGCACGCAACGCATTTGACGAGTATCCAGACAAGGCGGATCCAAGCATCGGCGATAGCTGCTGTGGCCGTGTCTATCGCTCCGATTCAGTCGTCGACTGGCAGGGTGGCTATTACTACCTGAAATTCAAAGCTGACCTTTAATCGGGAGGAGTGCCCGGACAATGAATGGATTATGGGCATAAGCTGAGAAAATTCCCTTAGGGGCAGGTGAAATCCTGCCCCTGATTTGTTTTTGAATTAAGTTTTTCAATCTGCGGTCAATCACGGACAAAATATTCCGTTTTGTGCAGGGGAAGTTTAGTGTGTTAGAAAATTATAGCGTATTTCAGCTGCTACAGATGGTTCTTATTCTGATGGCGGCGGGTCTTGCGGCAGGACTTGTCGCGGGGCTGTTCGGCATCGGCGGGGGATTCGTCGTTGTTCCAACTCTCATCGTGGTTTTTGGATTTTTTGGGGTCGATAACGAAGTTCTCATGAAATCCGCAGTTGCGACCTCGCTCGCCACTATTGTGGTGACCGGTTTCAGGTCGGCGCATGCTCACTACAAGAAGGGCGCAGTGGACATGCAGATTATTAAGGACTGGGCGATCTGGCTGGTCCTGGGTGCCATTCTTGGCACTTTGTTGACGCGCTTTCTGGATGCGTCGGCGCTCAAGATCATCTTTGCAGTTGGCGTGTTCCTGATGGGACTGCACTTCATTTTTCCATCAAAGAACAATGTTCGTTTCCGCTTCAGTGCGGAGATGCCTCAGGGGGTCGTTCTGGCTCCGATAGCCACCGCGCTGGGCGGGTTCTGTGCTATGCTGGGCATTGGCGGTGGTACGCCGGCTGTAATGATCATGACGGCCTGTGGGCGTAAAATCCACCAGGCGGTCGCAACGGCTGCTGGCTTCGGGGTTATCATCGCGGTGCCCGGAACCATCGGAAACATGATTGTCGGCTGGGGGGCCGAAGGTCTGCCGCCAGGCTCGGTTGGATATGTGAATCTGATCGCGGCTCTGTCGGTTGTGAGCATGTCAGTTCTGACGGCACCAGTAGGGGCGAAACTGGCGCACAGTCTGGATGCGGTCAAACTCAAGCGGATTTTCGGAATCTATCTGATCCTCACATCCGCTTACGTGTTCTACAAAGCGATCGCCTGATCGCTGAAATTTCAATTTGGAAGTTGAGTTCAGGAAGGGAAGAAAAATGGCATTTGATGTTTCAAGACGATTATTACTCGCCGGGTCTGCCGGTGCGGCGCTGTCCGGGCTGGCTGCGTGCACGCAGTCTTCGCAGGCAGAAGACAAAGGCGCGTTCACGCCGGAAAATTCCGAGGTTGAAAACCCGTATCTGCTCGGGGCTCCGGAAGGCGTTGCGCTGCTGTCCCGTAACGAAAACCCATATGGGCCGTCCAAGTCTGCTTTGAAAATGCTGGAATATGCGTCCAGCAAAGGCGCATACTACACGTCTCAGGGCGCGGTGATGGATCTGAAAAAGATGATCGCCGACAAATGGGGGCTGACGCCAGACCATGTCGCTCTGACAACGGGGTCCGGTGAAGCGCTGTCTGCAATCGCGATGATTTACGGCCCGAAAGGCCCGATCGTTGCGCCGCGTCTGTTCTGGGATACGACTGCACTTTATGCAAAGCGTCTCGGCATGGCGGAAATCGACCGCGTGCCTCTGACGGCTGGCATGGACGTTGACCTGCCAGGCATTGAAGCCAAAGTTACTGAGGCAACAGGCCTTGTTCAGCTGTGTAACCCAAACAATCCAACGGGTCTTGTGACGCCTGCCGATGTGATTAAGCCAGCTGTTAAGCGCATGGCTGCGAAAACAACGGTCATCGTTGATGAAGCCTATATGGAACTGGCCGATGCGCCGGTTGAGTCCAGCTGTATGGATCTGGTGAAAGAAGGTCACAATGTCATTGTAACGCGGACTTTCTCCAAGATTTACGGCATGGCCGGTATCCGCATGGGCTATGCGATTGCCGCGCCTGAAGTGGCTCAGAAAATCCAGATGACCGCAATGTCCTGGAGCCCATGTACATCTTACGCTGCTGCGCTTGGTTGCTATGAAGACGAGAAATTCATTGAGTTTTCAAAAGGTAAAATTGTCGAAGCGCGTCAGATGGTGATGACCACTTTGGATTCGCTTGGCCTTGAGTATCTGCCGTCACAAACGAACTTCGTTTACTTCAAATCCGGTAAGGAGGCGAATGACGTCCAGAAGGCCTTCGCGGCAAAGAAAATCTCCGTCCGCGGTCAGTATATGGACTATAATGAATGGACGCGTGTCTCCATGGGTTTCATCGAAGACGTGGAACGGTTCTGTAAAGCGCTTCCGGAGATCGTCGGCGCTTAAGGTTGCCGAACCAGTGACAAGAACGGCCCCGGTTTGGGGCCGTTTTTTATGCCCGGGGATGGGCGCCTCTGTGGGCGCGGGTGAGACGGGCGTCTTCCAGACCGAGATAAACCTGTGTGGTGGACGGGCTGGCATGACCCATCAGTCCCTGAATAGAGCGAAGATCACCGCCATTGGCGAGCAAATGGCTGGCAAAAGCGTGACGCAGGGCATGCGGTGTTGCACTGTCGGACAAGCCAAGCGCATGGCGCAAATGCTCCATCAGCCGCTGTACGATCCGTGGGGAGAGCGGCTTTCCGCGAACCCCGTAAAACAAGGGCGTACCGTCCCGAAGTGGATACGGGCAGAGCGCGGCATAGTCATCAATCGCTTTGCGGGCGACAGGGATGAGTGGGACAAGGCGGATTTTCTGACGCTTGCCGAGAATACGCAGCACCTCAGGTGCGGGACGATCGTTGCCGGTCAGGGACAATGCCTCTGAAATTCGCAAACCTGCGGCATAAAGCAATGTCAGAATGGCCGTATCTCTGGCCTGTACCCAGGGCTCTTCCGACAGGGTGCCAGCTGTTTCCAGTAAGTCTTTGGTCTCTTTCTCGCTAGTTGGCCGGGGCAATCGTTCGGGCGTTTTCGGGCCTGACATGGCCATCAGGGCCGCGTTCTCCACGCCATATTCACGCTGCAAAAACCGGTAGAAAGATTTCAGCGCCGACATGGCGCGTGCCCGCGAGGTTGCCGCATCCAGACCCTGATCGCGGCGCTCTGCCAGCCATGAGCGAACAGAGGCGGGCTTTACCTCTGATAACGTTTGAGCGGCTGGTCGTTCACTTGCGAGCCCACTCAGAAAGCTCAGAAATGAGCGCATATCATGGCTATAGCCGTCCACGGTTCCGGGCGCGAGCTTTCGTCCATCACTCAGATGGCTGTGATAGCTCTGAAAAACGGGCAGGAAGGACGCATTCATCATTCACCAGTTTATTCCCTGATGTGGTTAAGGCGAGGTTTTCGCATCTCGCGGTTCACGCTAAACCAAGATCAAATGAGAATCGCGCGCATCCTGTTTACCCTGCCTCTGCCTGAGCCATTCGATTACGCCATTCCTGAAGAAATGGACGTATCACCGGGCGCATATGTGCGCGCACCGCTTGGCCCGAATGAACGCACTGGTGTGATCTGGGATGTTCGGGAAGACCCGAACGACACGCGCGAATTAAAACCGATCTATATGATCTATCCGGCGCCGCCGCTTTCTCAATCCATGCGGGATTTCATTGACTGGACGGCGCGGTACACCTGTTCAAACCCCGGTGCGGTATTGCGCATGGTGCTTCGCACGCCGCCTGCATTATTGCCCTCAAAAACCATGACGGTTGTTGAGTATGGCACAGGCGAGGCGGGGCGTATGACGCCTGCCAGACAGCGTGTGCTCGACCATATCAAGGATAGCCCGCCGCTTACGCCGTCAGAACTGGCGCAGGAAGTTGGCGTGTCGACTTCCGTGGTGAAGGGGCTGGTCGAGCTTGGCGCGCTGAAAACATCCGACCGGCTGGTGGATCCGCCCTATCAGGCACCAGAGGCGCTTCCTCCTGTTCACGAGCTGACGGCCGAACAGGCGAATGCCGCTGAGCTGTTGTGTGAAAAAGTGCGGGCTGAAACCTTTTCTGTCAGCCTGATCGATGGTGTGACCGGCTCCGGTAAAACGGAAGTTTTCTTTGAGGCAATTGCCGAAGTCATCAGACAGTCTGACGATGGACAGGTGTTGATCCTGTTGCCGGAAATCGCTCTGACGCAGGCCATTATGAAGCGCTTCGAGCAGCGGTTCGGCGCGCGCCCTGTTGAATGGCATTCGGGCCTGTCTGATGCGGAACGTCGCCGGGCCTGGCGAGAGGTCGCAACCGGCCGGGCGCGTATTGTGGTTGGCGCGCGATCTGCGCTATTCCTGCCCTTTCCGAATCTCAGGCTCGCCATTGTCGATGAGGAGCATGACAGTTCGTACAAGCAAGAGGACGGCGTGATTTATCATGCGCGAAATCTGTGCGTGGCCCGGGCAAAGTTTGAAAAGTTTCCGGTCATGCTGGCGAGTGCCACGCCGGCGCTCGAAACCCTGTCGAATGCACACCATGGCCGGTATGGCTATGTAAAGCTCGCCGCCCGTCCGGGTGTGTCGCGCCTGCCGGATATTGATCTTATCGATCTGAGGCAAGAACCGCCTGAAAAGGGGGAGTGGCTTTCTCCGGTCCTCACGCGCGAACTGATGAACACGCTGGAGGTGGGCGAACAGTCGCTGATCTTCCTCAACCGGCGTGGCTATGCCCCGCTTGTCATCTGTAAGGCTTGCGGCGAAAAACTCACCTCGCCGGGCACGCAGAGCTGGCTGACTGAGCACCGCTATACCGGACGCCTTGTCTGTCATCTGACTGGCTTTTCCATGCGGCGACCGGACCATTGCCCGAAATGCGGGGCACGCGACAGTTTGATGGGCGTTGGCCCGGGCATTGAGCGGGTGGCTGAAGAAATCCGCCGTAAACTGCCGGGTGCGCGGGTCGAATTACTGTCGTCAGATACGGTCCAGTCCGGTGATGATATTCGCTCGCTCATCGGGCGCATGGAAAATGGTGAGATTGATGTCCTGATCGGGACGCAAATGATCGCCAAAGGTCACAACTTTCCCGGCCTGACACTGGTTGGTGTGGTCGACGCCGATGCCAGCCTGAAGGGCGGCGATCTTCGCGCAGGCGAGCGGACGTTCCAGCTTTTGTCACAAGTGGCGGGCCGGGCAGGCCGTGCCGATAAACCGGGCCGGGCGCTATTGCAAACCTATCAGCCAGATGCCCCGCTCATGCAGGCTCTGGCACAGACAGACCGGGATGCGTTTCTGCTCGTTGAGGAAGAAATGCGCGAGGTGATGGGCATGCCGCCTTATGGCCGACTGGCTGCGGTGATCATCTCTTATCCGGAAGAGCAGGAAGCCGCTCAGATTGCGCGGGATATTGGCATTGCAGCGCCAAATGCGGAAGGCGTTGATGTCTGGGGTCCTGCGCCTGCGCCGATTGGACTTTTGCGTGGGCGTTATCGCTGGCGCTTCCTCGTTCGCGCTGACCTGCATGTCGATCTGTCCGCCTATATGACGGCATGGCGCGACGGGCTCAGAAAGCTGCCGGCACGGACTCGGTTACAGATCGATATTGACCCCTATAGTTTCCTGTGACCCCCTGCGGGCATTGAATTTACCTTGCGTCCCTGATACCCCCGGCTGACCCTGAGGTCAGGGCTGAAAGTTAGATGGGCTGCGCCAGATATGTTCTTTCTGAAATACCTTCCGACGCAGTCGCTGATCCTGAACTATTCCGAACACTTTCCAGCCGGGGCAGAGCCGCAGATTGCGTCGAAACTGGAAATGCTGCGCGAGGCGAGCGTGTTGCTGCGCGATCTGGAAGATTTCTTCCGGGAACGCGATTTCTCTCTCACCCGGTTTCTCATCTGCGTGATTCTCGACCGTGCAAGGGCGCAGGGCGGCTTGCAACATTCCGAGATTGTCGACCGCATTGATGTGTCATCGCCGGTGATCAGTCGCAGTCTCAAATCGCTCATCGACGACAAGCTGGTGGCTGTCGAATCAGATGCCGACAATAAACGTATCAAGCGCAACCGATTGACAGAGGCCGGGCAGGAATGCCTTCAATCGCTCATGCCCGGCTATTATGAAATACTGCTGAAATAGACTGACCCGAACGGAGCCAATGTGACGGACTTCATCCCGCAAAACCCACTTGAAACTGCCTTGGTTGCAGCGCTCGCGCCGACGGGCAATTTCAATGACTTTTTGAAGACCTTTGTTCAGTCAGTGGTTTATGCGCCGAGCGCGACTGATGTCGCCAAAGACCCGTCAAACTTCCGTCCGGTCCTGTTCGACAAGAATGGGGAACCGCATATGCTGGTCTATACCGCGCGGGACCGCGCTGATGCTGTTGCGCATGTCGGACCGTTCGTAAGTTCGCTGAGTGTCTCTCAGATTTTAAATGCCATGCCAACGGGAACGGGCCTGATCGTCAATCCCGATCTCAGCGCCAGCTTCTCTATGGGCGCGACCGGCCTGCAGCGTCTGGCGCTCAGCGTTCAGCGCCCTGCGACATGATTGGCTGCTTTGACGGGAGCGTCCTCGCGTGTCAGCAACTTTGAATTTTGAAAAACGGCGTGCAAGGGGGTCTTTTCCGTTGAAGTTTGTGCTCCGGCAAGTTTAATTGTCTGAGAGTTACCTTGTCCGGGGGGATATCTATGGCTCGCAAGCAAAAACGTTCGTCACAGTTTCGAAACCCTTTTCTGGCGTCAGGCGCTTTGCGGCTGGTGCGGTCGGTTTTGGTCTTTTTGATTGGATTAGTTCTATTGTTTAAAGGCCTTGTTGCCTTTCGGAACGATGATTCTCTCACTTTAATCCTCTGCGGTTTCGCCGCTATTATCCTGATTTCTTCGGGCTTAACCGGATTGTTTCAGGCCTTTAATCGCTTGACTGGATTTGAGCCGGACCCACGGTCTCCGGCAGATTTGGTTGAACGCCAAAAGAACGGGACAAAAGTCTCTTCGGTCGGCAAATTCTTTCGCTATGGTGCAAGTGATCTGAGCGAACTTCTGAGTGTTGGGACGCCGCCAGAAAATCAATCTAAATCCGGGCCGCTTGCACGTTTGGCGCAGTTGTTCCTGCCAGATTTACGATACGCGCCGCCTGAAATACGTCTGCTGATTGAAAGCATTTTTGCGTGTATTCTGGGTTCACTCGTTGTGGCTGGACTTGCGATTTTCTTCATTCAGGCCTCAAAGGCGGTTGGACTGCAATTGAGCGCAACGGGGCTGTCAGTCTTCTGGTGGTTTCTTGTTTTTGTCCTCATGACTCGCTGGCGGCTTGGTGTGAAACCATCAACTCTGTCTTTGACGTTTGCTCAGATGAGAAATGCTTCACCGGGTACACTGGGTGGGTTGATCTTCTTCATTGCCTTGTTGGTTGTCAGCGCGGTCCTGGCATCCGCTATCAGCATGGAGTCCATCTCTCAGTGGACGGGTATTTCCCTCGAAGAAATTACACGCCTTCAGGATCGCTTGGTGTCGGGAAAGTCAGTATCGAGCGCTGTTACTATGACAGTGTTTGTGTTCGTACTCGCTGCTGGCTTGATCGGCTGTACGTTGTTTTTCTGGTTTGTTCGACAGAAACGGCTCCATACATTGTCGGGTGAACTGGATGAAAACGTTACCAGCATTCGCTTTCAACGTGACGGAGTGGGGAACCCTCAACACTTCAACGAAGCGTTCCAGACTGCACTTCAGGCTGGCCGGCAAAATGATGCATTGCGCGTATATAATATGGGTAAAACCATTTATGTGGAAACTCAGCCGGAGCAAATCCGAGCACCGCTTTCCAAGGCGATTCCATTCATTGCGGAGGGGGCAGGCAACATTTTGTTGTTGGTGTCGGCTTTCATTATCGGATTCGGTTTGCCTGATCTGCAAAGTTTTGATGAGATACAGAAAGTTATTGCCGCAGGTAACGAGCCGACCGAGGACAATCTGATCTCAGCCTGGAAGGAAATGGCAGCACTTGGCCCATGGCTCTTGAAGGCGCTGATTTTTGGTGGATTTGGAAAATGGTTCCTTGGCGTTTCAGAGGTCTTCCTCGGAGAAACGAACTTTAGAAGCGTTTTAATGCGCGCATCGCTCTCTGGAAGTGAGACATCCGTACAGCAATCTATAGGAAAGGCTGCTTTCGACTCGTTCGAAACAGCAGTTAAAGTGCCTTATATGAATGGCGTGCTGGAGGCTGAATCTGTAACCTTGCACACTTGTAGCTTTGTCCGTCCAAACGAGATTGGTTTAATGGGACCGAGGTCGATTTTGGAATTCGGCGCGGAAAATGGTCTTTTGAAAGCGACTGTAGATGAAGCCGTTCGTTCCCTGGATGAGCTTCGGTTCATACCGCAACTGCAGCGACCAGATGCAGAGGCGATTGAACAGGCGGCTGCGATCAACCGGACTCATGCACAAGCTGTTTATCACAACAATCCGACGGCAATCGGCAGTGACGGACAAGGCAACAAACCGCCTGGACTACTCCCGGATCAAAGCGACGAGGATTAAGCCGTCCGAGTTGTGAAGCAGGTCAGGAGAAATTTTCTTCTGACCTGCGACAAAAACACCCTTGCCAGTTGGATGCAAAAAAGGGAATGAACTCGCTGTTGTCAGGGGTGAGGTAGCATGCTAATCACCGCGCCCATGGCAGGGGGAGTCGTCTTTTATCGGGCAATTCACGCTGTCGACAGCGAGTTTCAACGGGCCGCCTTGCGGCTCATTTCAGAATGGGTGAGCTTTTGAGCGCAAATTCTTCCATACGAGTCAGTGAGGCTGCCACGCGTTATGCGTCTGCGCTTCTCGACCTCGCCGTAGAAAAGAATGCACTGGAACAGACAGAAGCCGAGCTGGTTGCGTTTGACACAGCGATTGGCGAAGTTCCTGAACTGAAAGCAGTTCTGACGGCGCCGACAATCGCGCCAGAAAATAAAGTTTCGGCGATTATCGCCGTGGCTGAGAAAATGGGCTTGTCCAAGCTGGTCGCGAATTTTCTCGGTGTTGTGGCGGAAAACCGCCGCGCTTTCGAAATTCCGTCAATGGTTCGTGCGTTCCGTAATCTGTCTGCAGATCATCGCGGTGTAACGCGCGCTTCAGTGACATCTGCGCATCCGCTCAGCGATGCGCAACTCAAAGAACTTCAGGGCCTCGTTGCCGGCGTTTCCGGTGGCGAAGTGTCTATGGATGTGAAAGTGGACCCGGCCCTTATCGCCGGTTTCCAACTCAAAATCGGCTCTCGTCTTATCGACGCGAGCGTGAAAACCAAGCTTGATCGTATGAACCTTGCCATGAAGGGAGCATAGGCCCAATGGATATCCGCGCGGCTGAGATCTCCGAGATCCTCAAAAAACAAATTGAAAACTACGGTGTGGAAGCGGAAGTTTCCGATGTTGGTCAGGTACTGTCCGTTGGTGACGGTATCGCTCGTGTTCACGGCCTTGACAATGTTCAGGCTGGTGAGATGGTCGAGTTTGAAGGCGGCGTGAAAGGCATGGCCCTCAACCTTGAGCGTGACAATGTCGGTGTCGTTATCTTTGGTGATGACCGTACCATTAAAGAGGGCGACAATGTAAAACGTCTCGACGAGATTGTTGCTTCGCCCGTCGGAAAAGGCCTTCTTGGTCGCGTGGTGAACGCGCTGGGCGAGCCAATTGATGGTAAAGGCGAGCTGACTGACATTGTGTCTCGTAACCGTGTTGACGTGAAAGCGCCGGGCATTATTCCGCGTAAATCCGTACACGAGCCAATGATGACAGGTATTAAAGCCATTGACGGCATGATCCCTGTTGGCCGTGGCCAGCGTGAGCTTGTCATTGGTGACCGTCAGACGGGTAAAACAGCGATCTGTATCGACACGATCCTGAACCAGAAGAAAATCAACGACGCTGCGAAAGACGACTCAGAGAAACTCTTCTGCGTTTACGTTGCCATTGGTCAAAAGCGTTCAACTGTTGCTCAGGTTGTTAAAACCCTCGAAGAGCGCGGCGCACTCGACTACACTTGTATCGTTTCTGCGACTGCATCTGAGCCGGCACCTCTGCAATACCTTGCACCATACACTGGCGCGACAATCGGTGAGTATTTCCGTGACAACGGCATGCACGCACTGATCATTTATGATGACCTGTCCAAACAGGCCGTTGCTTACCGTCAGATGTCTCTGCTGCTTCGTCGTCCACCAGGCCGTGAAGCTTACCCAGGTGACGTTTTCTATCTGCACTCCCGTCTGCTCGAGCGTGCGGCGAAACTCAGCGACGCGCACGGCTCTGGTTCTCTGACAGCTCTGCCGATCATTGAAACTCAGGCGAACGACGTTTCTGCCTATATTCCAACGAACGTGATTTCGATCACTGACGGTCAGATCTTCCTTGAAACGGATCTGTTCTATCAGGGTATCCGCCCGGCCGTGAACGTTGGTCTGTCAGTTTCCCGCGTTGGTTCTTCAGCTCAAACGGGCATCATGAAGAAAGTTGCCGGTTCCATGAAGGGTGAGCTTGCTCAGTACCGCGAGCTTGCAGCCTTCGCGAAATTCGGTTCCGACCTTGACCCTGCGACGCAGAAAACACTCGACCGTGGTGCGCGTCTGACTGAGCTTCTCAAACAGCCTCAGTTCTCTCCGCTCCAGATGGAAGAGCAAGCACTGGTCATTTACGCAGGTACACGTGGGTATCTCGACACTGTTCCAGTTGCTGACGTCACACGTTACGAAGCTGAACTTCTGAGCTGGCTGCACGCCAACAAAGCTGATCTTCTGAAGAAGATCCGTGATGAGAAGAAGCTGACTGACGAAATCAGCAAGGGCATGGATGATGCTCTCACCGAGTTCACGAAGAACTTTGCGTAACTCCAGAAAGGCGGACATTTAAATGGCCAGCTTGAAGGAACTTAAAGGCCGGATCGTTTCTGTGAAAAACACACAGAAGATCACCAAGGCCAAGCAAATGGTCGCGGCAGCAAAGCTGCGTCGGGCACAGGAAGCTGCTGAAGCATCCATGCCTTACGCGGCACGTCTGTCGGCGGTTATTGCAAACCTGACAAATGCGGCTTCCGGTGGTCAGGGGCCTAAGCTTCTGACTGGTACGGGAAAGGACGACACTCATCTCGTCATCGTCATGACGGCGGAACGTGGTCTCTGCGGTGGTTTCAACGCCAACGTTGTGAAACGCGCTCGTGAAGAAGTGTCTCGACTGGTTTCTGCCGGCAAAACCGTGAAAATCATCACGATCGGCAAAAAAGGTCGCGAGCAGCTTCTTCGGACGCATGGTGACATGCTGATCCAGCACGTTGACACGTCTGAAGCGAAAGGCAGCACAGATCTTTCCGAAATCGCGCTCGATTTTGGTAAGAAACTGAACGCGTCTTTCGAAACAGGTGAGTTCGACGTTTGCACGCTGATCTTCTCGCAGTTCAAGAACGTGATTTCTCAGGTTCCAACAGCCAAGCAACTCATTCCGGCTGAACCGCCGGAAGACACGCCGGTTGTTAATCTGAAAGGCGCAACGTACCAGTACGAACCGTCTGAAGAAGGCATTCTTGAAGCGCTTTTGCCGCGCTATCTGAACACTCAGATTCTGTCTGCGCTTCTCGAAAGTGCTGCAGGTGAGCAGGCTGCATCTATGACAGCTATGGATAACGCAACACGGAACGCAGGCGATCTGATCGATAAGCTGACCCTGAAATACAACCGTGCTCGTCAGGCTCAGATCACGACAGAACTCGTCGAGATCATCGCCGGCGCTGAAGCGCTTTAGTTCGAGGATAGAGGATCGTAACCATGAGCTTTTGGGTCTACGAAAACAAAATCCGCAACCGTGCCCGGATTCACACCTCCGAGTGCCGTTACTGTAATGACGGTAAAGGCGTAGGCGGTGCACCGGATAATACCGACGCGGATGAATGGCATGGTCCGTTCAAAACCTTTGCGCAGGCTGAGAAGAAAGCCGCAAGTCTAGGCCGCAAGGACACAGCCCCATGTGGTGCCTGTAAGCCTGAAGTGAAAAAGACTGCGGCCAAAAAGCCAGCTCCTGCTGCCAAGAAAGAGACCGCAAAAGCTCCTGCTAAAGCGAAAGCTCCTGCGAAGGCAACTGCAGCGGCTGCTGCTGCGCCTGTCAGTAAGGCGACGACCAAGACTTCTGGCAGTGAAAAACCTGCCGCTAAGAAAACAACCAGTAACACCAAAACATCAGTGAAAAAGGGGTCATCAATGAGCACCTCATCTCTCCCAAAGGGTAAGATCAGCCAGGTGATCGGCGCCGTTGTCGACGTTGAATTCGACGGACACATGCCAGCAATCCTGAACGCTCTCGAAACTACTAACCAAGGCAACCGCCTCGTTCTTGAGGTTGCTCAGCACCTCGGTGAGAATACTGTACGTACGATCGCTATGGACTCGACTGAAGGTCTGGTTCGCGGCGCAGAAGTCGCAGACCTCGGTGAGCCAATCATGGTTCCATGTGGTCCGGAAACTCTGGGTCGTATCATGAACGTTATCGGTGAGCCGATTGACGAGCGCGGCCCGGTTCTGACGGAAAGGCGCCGGTCTATTCACCAGAAAGCGCCGGAATTCATCGACCAGTCGACATCATCTGAAATCCTGGCAACAGGTATTAAGGTCATCGATCTTCTTTGCCCATACGCACGTGGTGGTAAGGTTGGTCTGTTCGGTGGTGCGGGCGTTGGTAAAACGGTTCTCATTCAGGAGCTGATCAACAACATCGCGAAACTGTTCGGCGGCTACTCTGTATTCGCTGGTGTCGGTGAGCGTACCCGTGAAGGGAACGACCTTTACCACGAGATGCAGGAAGCGGGCGTTATCAACCTCGACGGCGAGAGCCGCGTTGCGCTCGTATACGGCCAGATGAACGAGCCTCCGGGCGCACGTGCGCGTGTGGCTCTGACGGGGCTGTCTCAGGCTGAGTATTTCCGCGATGAAGAAGGCAAAGACGTTCTGTTCTTCGTCGACAACATCTTCCGCTTCACACAGGCGGGTGCAGAGGTGTCCGCACTTCTCGGCCGTATTCCTTCTGCGGTGGGCTATCAGCCAACACTGGCAACCGACATGGGTGGCCTGCAGGAGCGTATTACGTCAACGAACAAAGGTTCTATTACGTCTATTCAGGCCGTATACGTTCCAGCGGACGACCTGACCGACCCGGCTCCAGCGACTTCGTTTGCTCACCTTGACGCGACAACGGTTCTGAACCGTTCGATTGCGGAAAAAGGTATCTACCCTGCGGTTGACCCGCTCGACTCGACGTCTCGTATCCTTGACCCGATGATCGTCGGTAAAGAGCATTACGAGGTTGCGCGTGGCGTTCAGTCTATCCTGCAGAAATACAAAGAACTGCAAGACATCATCGCCATTCTCGGCATGGACGAACTTTCAGAAGACGACAAACTGGTCGTTGCTCGTGCCCGTAAGGTTGAGCGCTTCCTGTCTCAGCCATTCGACGTGGCAGAGGTCTTCACGGGTTCTCCAGGTGTTCAGGTTAAACTCGAAGACACGATCAAAGGCTTTAAAGGCCTCATCGCGGGTGACTACGACCACATTCCTGAGCAGGCTTTCTACATGTGCGGTGGCATGGACGAAGTCATGGCGAAAGCACAGAAAATGGCAGCTGACGCAGCTTAATCTGCGGCTGGCCAACGCTGAAAATCAGGCGGCCGCATCCCCGGGATGCGGTCGTTTTCTCCGGTAAGTGCGGCAATTACTGCCACTGGACAAAGGCGCTGAGTACGTTAAACAGGCGCTAAAGCAGTGAGATGATCATGACAGACAAGCTGAATTTTTCCCTCGTATCGCCAGCCCGTGAACTGTTCTCCGGACAGGTTGATCACGTTATTGCGCCGGGCGCTGAAGGTGAGTTTGGAGTTCTGCCAAATCACGCGCCTTTCATGTCGACGCTGCGCTCTGGCCGTCTGCGGATCATTGAAGGTGACGTGGTTCACCGCTATTTCGTGCACGGTGGCTTTGCAGACGTCACGCCAGAAGGCCTGACGGTTCTCGCAGAAGAAGCAATTCGTCTGGAAGATCTTGATGCTGAAGGCATTAAAGAGGCGATTGCGGAAGCAGAGATAGCGCGCCAGCGCGCAGGTTCTGATCAGGCTGCATGGTTCAAAGCTGAGGGCGATGTAAAACGTCTTCAGGCTCAGCTGGAAGCGCTCGAAGAATCTCAGCACTGATATTTCCTCCGAAAAGAGATGACAGAATGGAAACCACGTCCAATACTGGACGTGGTTTTTTGTTTTGGGAGGAACCAGAAAATGAACCGACTACTGACTATTGTGCTTGGCGCACTCACAATAATAACAGCGCCAATGGTCGTTGCTCAAAATGATACTCCGCCGAAACCGACTGATTTGATTGGGGGTTTCGCTGCCGATGACGTTCTGAACGATATGCAGAACTGGAGCTTCCGGCAGGCCCGCAAGGTCGTCTCCGATCTGGCAAATGACCGCATGACGTCTATCAGTCTTGGTGTGGTCCGCGGCGAATCGAAAGCGGCACGGTTCAATATCCGCGGCGGCGACGGTTTGACAGCGCTGGCCGGCGGTCTGACATTTGAATGCAAACAGTCTGACGCGGATGAAGACGGCTTTTTCAAACCGCTCACCGATGAAGAGATTGCGGACAGTTGTGACTGGGTGATCTGGCAATACTCATTGGACGAGGCTGAACATCATCTGCGCGACGTTGTGTTCAAGACCCTCGACCGCGACGCTGTCAGTACGTTTGTTGCGTCGAAAGGTTATCCGGCCGATGCCCCATTCCCAGCGGGCCGCACTGATTATAAAGACGTGATCGACGTGTATAAGACGATCAGCGAGAACGCCCTCAAAACCGAGGACTATTCTTTGAAGTCGTGTGAGTCGCTGGGCCTTGTGCTGAACTGGTTTGAAGGGTTCAAACCAACGCCTGTTGATATAGAACGCTTTGGCGAAGATGTGACATATCCGGCGCCGACGCTGACTGACAAGCTTTACGAGGCGATGATCTATTCGCGCGTGAAAGGCGGCTTTATCGAGATCCGCTATTCGGGCTATTCCGGAGAACCGCAAGAGGTCGCAGAGTTTCTCACCGCCGGTGTTGCTCAGTGCGGCCTTGATAGCAAGGCCGACTGATTACGCTTCCGGCGTTGTCCACTTCTGAAAGCGCTCGGCAACAGCTTCATAAACCGGGCGCTTGAAGTGGATGATTAGCGGGGTGATTTCATCGAGTTCTGCCCAGCGCCAGGCGTCAAATTCTGGCGTGGCAAGGTCGAGCCGGACATCAGAATCTGACCCATTGAACCGCAACGCAAACCATTTCTGCCGCTGGCCAAAATAAGGGCCGGGCAGGCGGGCTTTCAGATCAGACGGGAAGTCGTAATAGAGCCAGTCATCCGTCTCTTCGAGAACCGTAACCAGCTTTTTATTGACGCCGATTTCTTCTTCCATTTCACGCAGCACAGCCGTTGCCGGGTCTTCACCCTTATCGATGCCGCCTTGTGGAAGTTGCCACTGAAATGGGCCGTGCGCGTTAATACGCCGACCAAGAAAAATGTGTCCCCGCTTTGAAAACAGCGCGATGCCGACATTGGGACGATAACGGGACGGATCCCGGGACCCTTGCAATGGTCCTTCCATTAGTGACCGCCTTCTGAATGCTCTTCTTTGACTTTGGTGCTGCCCGTATCTTGCGGATAGGTTGGCGGCGCACGGAGTATGGACGAAGCCGGCGCGAGAACATAGCCCTTAGAAGACAGAGTTTGCGTCCAGTCGCGCAGCTGGTCGACGGTGATCGGGAAGGCAAACCCTGTCCCCAGCGCTCTGCCTGTCTGCAGGGCGATTGCTTCAAGGTGCAGCAATTGCTCATCAATAGCGCTGGCCGTTGGTTCAGAGTCAATGACGCGGGCGGCTTCAGCGAACGGAATTTCTGATTTCGTTGCGACAGATTCAAACATGGATCGCGGCGCAGAGCCATCATGCACGAAAGACAGGCCGCGTGATTTCAGAAGGTCGAACACAGGCGAGATCGCGCGCGTGTCTGTGGCGTATTTTGCACCCTGATAATTGGTGACGCCGAAATAGCCTGTCGCCTGGCTGAGCAACCATTCCGTCCGGCGACGGTTCTCTGCCGCATTGGCAGACGTCAGAAGCGTATATGGTCCTGTGTCATTGTTCGGATAGTCATATGGCTCCATCGGCAGCTCGATCATGACCTCATGGCCAGCCGCGCGCGCCTTATCAACCCATTCCTGCAGACCGCGCGAATACGGAACAAAGGAGAGCGTGACCTCTGGCGGCAATTCATCAATCGCGGACTGGGTGACACGGCGGTTCAGACCTAACCCACCCATAACGACGGAAATGGTTGGGCGACCTGCAGGGTTAGAGAACGGACGTTTGTAAACGTTGAGAGGGGTGCGGCCATCATCAGCAATCTTCGGCATGCGGCCATTGCTGCCCCATTCCCAAACGCCGTCAATTGGCGCTTTCAGCAGGGCGTGTTTGCTGTCGGCCGTTTTGTGAGATGTCGTGTCATCGGCGTCATCATCACCATGATCGTCAGTTTTCTTTTCATCCACGGTGTGGGTTTTGTCTGTGTGGTCGAGATCCGCAACGCCCAGATTCGGGTCTTTCGTCTCGTCATGAGTGTCGTGAGTATCATCGCCCGTTTTGTGATCTGTCGTCAGATCACCCGGCAGCCGGTCTTTCAGCTTTACGGTGTCATGGCTCGGATTGGCATTAAACAGGCCGACAACTTGTTTCGGGGTTGCGAGCTCTTTATTCCCGCCCATCTGGATCGCGGTCGCGAGGACAGCGGTAATGCCAGCAAAGGTCAGAAAGCTGACTCCGGCATGGAACAGCCCTGTCCTTACAGGGGAGGGAGGAAGCTTGCGTGTCGCAGCCATGTGAATACCTAGTGAGTGACCGATCTACTCTAGATTTCACGGGAACGGTTAACGCTTTACGAAAACAGGCAAGATTTGCCGGGTATTTTTATACCCGACAACAAGGCCGGGCTGGATTTATGCTTAACCGGCAGACTTTTTTGGCAGGCTGCT
The DNA here is from genome assembly GCA_963678615.1 of uncultured Ponticaulis sp. GTDB lineage: Bacteria > Pseudomonadota > Alphaproteobacteria > Caulobacterales > Hyphomonadaceae > Ponticaulis. The sequence continues at coordinate 2,653,782 of OY782947.1, read as the reverse complement.
GAACGTCATGGTGCGAAGCTTTTTCTTCGCTTGTTCCAGCTGGTAATCTTCGCCTTCATAGTCTTCTGGCGGTTGATCGTCCGGCATGTGAATTTCACGGCGTGTCACACCGGAATCATTGTCCAGAGCGTTTGGCAGATCCGCCTCAGAGAAGCGACGCATATTCTCAATGTCTTTTTCAGTATAGCGGCGCTGAGAGACTTCATAGTCCGGCTCAATGCCTGTGCCCTGAATAGACTTGCCAGATGGCGTGTAATAGCGCGCTGTTGTCAGACGCAGCGCGCCGCGTTCCGCGTTCAGTGGGAAGACGGTCTGAACCGATCCTTTACCGAAAGAGGTCATGCCGAGCACTTTTGCGCGCTCAAGGTCTTGCAGGGCACCCGCAACGATTTCTGCAGCCGAAGCAGAGCCGCCATTGATCAGAACGATGATGGGCGTGTTCGGGAAGCGAGAGCCACGTTCTGCGAAATAGCGTTCAATCTCACCGGCTTTACGGCCGCGCGTCGAAACAACTTCACCAGATTCCACAAACTGGCTTGAAACGGAAATTGCCTGGTCCAGCAGACCGCCTGGATTGTTGCGCAAGTCAATGATGAGACCGGCCGGGCTTGTGCCAATGTCCTTTTCAATGCCGTCGAGCGCCTCGATCAGCAGTTCTGTTGTGCGCTCGTTGAACGCTGAAATCCGGATATAGCCAATGTCTTTGTCTTCGACGCGGAAGACGACGGATTTTGGCTGGATCACTTCACGCGTCAGCGTCACGTCGAACGGTTCTTCGTCGGCGCGAACAATTGTCAGGACAATGTCTGTGCCGACTTCGCCGCGCATTTCCTTGACGGCGTCGTTCAGCGGCAGTCCAACAATCGACTTGCCATTAATTGAGGAAATCAGGTCGCCAGCGCGAACATCCGCGCGGCTGGCCGGGGAATCGTCAATCGGTGTGACAACCTTCACATAGCCATCGTCAGAGGTGACTTCGATACCGAGTCCGCCATATTCACCACTCGTCTGTACCTGCATGGACTTATAGTCTTCTGGCGGCAGATAGCTGGAATGCGGGTCAAGTGAGGTCAGCATGCCGTTAATCGCGGCCTGCATGGCTTTCTTGTCATCGACATCGACAACATATTCGGCGTCAACACGGCCAAGAACTTCTGCAAAGAGGTCGAGCTGCTGGAAGACGTCAGAGCCTTTGGAATCGCCTTGACTATTGGCTGACCACGTCATGGAAGTGACGCCGATAACCATCATGCCAAGTGCGGCACCAACTGTCGTGCCCATCAGTAATGAGCGCATAGGCTCTCTCCTCTACGGTCCCGGTTATCCTTTCCGGGACATCCATTTCGCCGGGTCTTCCGGCGTGCCGTTCTTGCGGAGTTCCATATAGAGCTCGCTCGGCGTATCAGTGTTTCCGGACATTTGCCCGACCGGTTCACCGGCATGAACTGACTGGCCCAGAGCGCCATATATATCCTCAAGTCCGGATAAGACGATATGGTAGCCATCTCCCGTCCGTAAAATCAACATTTTACCGTAACTGCGGAAAGGTCCAGACCAGACTATAGTGGAATCTGCGGGCGCTACAACTTGCGCTGCTGCACGTGTACGAACTTTAATTCCCTCTGCCTTACGGCCGCTCGGCAAACGATCACCAAACTTCTGAACAATGCTGCCAACGGCGGGCAGGCCGAGCTTGCTCAGCACCGCAACGGCAATCGGGCTTTCGGAATCTGAATTCCTGGACGGGCGAAACACGTCCGGTTTGCGGGTGGGCGGCTTTGGTGCATTCGCCGCGATGTCAGCGAGCAATGTGCGCAGATTGTCCGTCTTGGCGGCAAGGGCTTCGATAGTCTTTTTCAGCTTGCCGGTTTCGCCGGACAAATCCTCAAAGGAGGCACGTTTCACAGCGGCGAGCTTTTGAATTTCTTCGCGCTTCTCGGCAAGCTTTTTCTCGGCGGCCGTCAGTTCGGTTTTTTCTTTCTGAACCTTGTCGATCAGGTCAGCATATTCTGCGATCTTGGCCGATAGCGAGGCAGAACGAAGTTTTAGCTGGTCGGCAACATCCCGCATGACAATGGCTGACTGAATGGCATTCGTGGCCTTGTCCGGGTGTGCGATCAGGGCAGGCGGCTTTTTACGAGACGTCGCGATCAGCGCGGTGATGATTTCCTTCATACCATTGCGATCCGCCATCAGCGTATCGCGGGCGGCGCTTTCCCGAACTTTCAGATCCAGCAGGCGGCGCTCAATCTTTGCGGCTTTTTCTTCGCGGCGAATGTCTTCCTGCGAGGCGGCAATCAGTTGGCGAGTGATGACAGACAGGTCTGCGCGTGTGGAGTCTTTGGCGGCTTCCAGTGCGGCAAGGGCTTTGCGTTCTTTCTCAAGACGCTTTTCGTAGGTGGTCAGCTCGTCCTGCGTTACATCTGACCAGATGCGCGGTGCGAATACGCCACCGGCAGTCAGACATGCGATAATGACAATTACACGCAGAACAGGAATCATTAGGTCAGAATAGTCCGAGTTTCACAACGCGTCATTAACAGGTGACAGGCAGAGCCTTGAAAAAGCATGAATGCGCTAATCCTGTCTGCCGACTGCTTCTTCCCGATTCAATAAAGTCGCGAGCAGCTCCTCTGAGAGGTCAATTTCCCCCTTCACGACCTTTAGAACATATTCGATCAGGCGTTCGCGTTCCGGGCCAGGCTGGCGCACAATGTCGATACCGTCATCTGTGTTGTACATATCGCCATGATCGCGGAAATTCTCACGCGCCGCTGTCAGTGAATAGCCTTGATTGGGACCGCACCAGACCTCGTCAGCGCGCGGGTCATCCTGGCCGTCATCTTCCCACCAGCAAATTCGGCAAATATCAAAAATGCCGCGCTCTTCCAGCGTGTAGAACCCGCAACACGGGCATTTATGCAGGCCGAGCAGGATCATGATTATTCGCGGTGATAAGGTGTGCCGGCCATCAGGGAGAGGGCGCGGTAAATCTGCTCGGCTGCCAGAACCCGGACGAGTTTATGCGGCCAGGTGAGTGAACCAAGGCGAATTTTTCTTGCGAGGGTTGATTTCATCTCATCCGTAAAGCCATCAGCGCCGCCAATGATGAAAACGAGATGCGGGCAGCCCTGATCTTTCAGCTTTTCCAGATCGGCAGAAAACTTCAGTGACGACAAATCCTTGCCGGTTTCATCGAACAGAATGACTTCTGCGCCGCCTGGAATTTTTGCGCTCAGAGCGTCGGCTTCGGCGGCTTGCAGGCCGCCTGCCTCGACTTCGATTTCAGAAACATCGCGCACGCCCAGCTGACCGCCGAGCTTTTTGGCGCGCGTCATATAATCATCGATGAGTTCGCGCTCCGGCCCACGCCGGATGCGGCCCACAGCGATGAGTGAAATCTTCATTCGGGATTAAACGCCGGTCAGGCGTTGCCACCTGCCAGATGTTTGGAATCACCGGTCCAGATACGTTCCAGCTGATAGAAGTCACGAACTTCCGGGCGGAACAGGTGAACGACAACGTCACCAGCATCAATCAGTACCCAGTCAGCACTTGTCTGGCCCTCAACTTGAGCGCGGCCATGACCTTCTTCTTTCAGTTTCCGGATAAGGTGGTCTGCAAGGGCACTGACGTGGCGAGCGGATCGGCCAGAGGCAACGATCATTGTGTCAGCGATTGAGGACTTTCCGCCCAGATCAATTGCGACAATGTTTTCCGCTTTGTCGTCTTCCAGTGTTGCCAGAATAAGCTGTTCCAGCGGTGGAAGATTATTTGCGTCAACACCAGTTTGTACTGGTGCGGATTCTGTACTCACGTCCAAGAGGATCTTTCCTTTCCTGTTACCCTCAAAGACACCTTCTAACACACTTCGCCCGAACTCCAAAAACCTAAGATGGGTTTTTCTCGGCTTATTCCGATTTCAGGCGAAACGGATTGCGTTGCAAAGCCTGCGCCCGGATCTTCGTGGACGAGGCAGTGTGCAGAGGTGTCGGCAGATAGCTCCACGCTGGCAAGCCATGGCGCGGATATGTTTTTGCCTGTTGTGGCGGCAGTCTGTGATTCCGAAAACGCTGGGCGAATTTCGACAGACGTGCCTGTCTGGCATCCCCGGGCCGGGCAATCACGGCGATCGGCAGAGAATGCGCAATCTGATCCCAATGGCCCCAGCGGTGAAAATAGCGCAGATTGTCTGCGCCCATCAGCCAGATGAATTGTCCGCCGCGGACATGCGGCAGCAAGGCCCGGATCGTGTCATAGCTATAGCGGGTGCCAAGCTGAACTTCGAGATCGCTGACCCGCATGCGCGGATGACTTGCCATGCGTTGCGCGCTGGCGAACCGCGCTTCAAAGGAATTCTGATTATCTTTTAGCGGGTTCCCCGCTGCTGGTATCCACCAGATCCAGTCGAGCTGAAGTCTCTGCATGGAGATCAGCGCGACATGACGATGCCCGGAATGTGCCGGGTTAAAGGTGCCACCGAACAGGCCGATACGCAGCCCTTTGTATGGGCCGGGAAGTTTCAGGGGCATGGACTACCCCTTCACCGATGTCATCAGGATCATATCGTCGCGATGGATCACCGCCGTGCGGGCCGGATAGCCGAGCTTTGTGCTGACATCGCCCGATTGCAGGCCTCTGATCTGATCAATCTCGTGGGCGCTATAGGCGGTGACACCCTTGGCGATCATGTCGCCTTTGGTGTTCTGAACAGCAATGGCCGCGCCGCGTTGGAACTTGCCCGTACACGTCTTGATACCGACCGGCAGAAGACTTGCGCCCTTGGCGAGCGCCTTTTCGGCGCCAGCATCTACCGTAACAGAGCCTTCCGGGGTCAGATGCCCAGCCAGCCAGCTCATTCGTGCATCATGCGGCGTCATGCCGGCATGAATGGTGGTTGCCCGTCCGCCGTCGAGCAGGCGCTTGAGCGGGTGTTCTGGTTTGCCAATCGTGATGATGGTGGAACAGCCTGCTGACCAGGCGATTTCTGCTGCGTCGAGCTTGGTCGACATGCCACCTGTGCCCACGCCTGCGCTGGCATTTGCATCACCTGCAAAGCTGCGGATTTCAGGCGTCACCATGTCGATATCAGTTAAATGCTCCGCATCCGGAGTTTTGCGCGGATCGGCCGTGTAAAGGCCATCAATGTCTGACAACAGAATCAACACATCAGCGCCGATCATCTGAGCCACACGGGCAGCGAGCCGGTCATTGTCGCCATAGCGAATCTCGCTGGTGGCAACCGTGTCATTCTCATTGATCACCGGAATGGCGTTATGTTCGAGCAGGGTGAACAGCGTTGCGCGGGCATTCAGCCAGCGGCGTCTGGTCTCAGTGTCATCCAGCGTCAGAAGAGCTTGCGCCAATTCAATTTTTTGCAGGTCAAAAGCCGACTGAAACGCCGCCATCAGGCGCGGTTGGCCAATCGCAGCTGCGGCTTGTTTCTGTTCCAGAAAGCCGGTTTTGCTGTTGATCGGAGAGGATTTTTTTAAAACCGCCCGGCCGAGTGCCGCCGCACCTGAGGACACGATAACAACATCTTTTCCGGCTTTGCGCAGTGCCGCGACGTCGGCTGCGAAGGTCGTCAGCCAGTATTGCCGCGGTAATCCCGTTTCAGCATCAATAATAAGAGCAGACCCCAACTTGATGACAATCCGTTGGGCTGTATCAACTGGGCGCTTCATTTATGGGGTCCAGCCTTCACCGTCATCGACGAAGTCTTCATCCAGCAAGGACTGAGCGGTGCCGGCAAACACATGCCGCGCCAGAGCCCTAAGGACCGGTGTTATATTCCGGCCCGCAATCGAGGAAATAATCTCGACCGGTTTGCCTGCAACTTTTTCAAGCTCGGCTTTGGCTTCTTCCAATTGCTCATCCAGCAGAGAATCGGCCTTGGTCAGCGCAATGATTTCCGGCTTGTCTGACAGTTCTTCGGCATAGGCCTCAAGTTCACCGCGGATCTTGGTATAGGCCTCGCCCGGATTGTCCTGTGTCGCATCAATCAGGTGCAGCAGCACTTTACAGCGCTCCACATGGCCAAGGAAGCGATGGCCGAGACCAGCGCCTTCTGAGGCCCCTTCAATCAGACCCGGAATGTCAGCGATCACGAACCGTGTGGACGGGCCGAGATCAACCACGCCCAGATTCGGGGTGAGGGTGGTGAAGGGATAGTCTGCGATTTTTGGCTTCGCGGCTGAAACGACGCTCAGGAAAGTGGACTTCCCGGCATTTGGCAGGCCAAGCAGGCCGACATCAGCGATCAGCTTCAGGCGCATCCAGATCCAGCGCTCTTCGCCCGGAAGACCCGGGTTATAGCGGCGCGGTGCCTGATTGGTTGATGTTTTGAAGCGCGTATTGCCCCAGCCGCCAGACCCGCCTTCGGCGAGTTTGATTCGCTTTCCGACTTCATCGAGATCCGCAATGACGGTTTCCTGATCGTCTTCGAGGATCAGCGTGCCGACCGGAACAGGCAGAATCAGATCGTCAGACGCTGCGCCTGTACGGTTACGACCCATGCCATGGCCACCGCGCGCGGCTTTGAAATGCTGCTTATAGCGATAGTCGATCAGCGTGTTGAGGCCTTCAACCGCTTCAATCCAGACATCGCCGCCCTTGCCGCCATCGCCGCCATCCGGCCCGCCAAATTCAACATAGGCTTCATGACGGAAGGAGACGCATCCATCCCCGCCATGTCCGGATTTGATAAAAATTTTGCACTGATCAAGAAATTTCATGTGTTCAGACTAGCTCGCCAATCGCGACATATAAATATGGTCGGCTTTTTCTTCTCTTCCGGCACTGAAGACCGGTCCGCGCCAGCATGGCAGGAAGCCAAGCTTTCGCAGAACCGCACCGGATGCAGGGTTATCTGCAAAGTGCCCGGAAATATAGTATCTTGGTGTTACGAAACTGTCTGCCCAGTTCAAAAGCGTGCCGGACGCTTCTGTTGCAATTCCCTGGCCCTTCAGTTTCGGGTGAATGGCATATCCGAGGGAATAGGCTTCGGTTGTCGTGCTTCGGTTCAGGCTGACAATACCGGCGCGTTCATCGTTCAGCTCAATAATGCGGATCATCGCAATTTGCGCTTCTTCGCCATCATGCGCAGATTTGATGCGCTTCTCGACAAACTCGTCATCGACATTTGCCGGAATGCTGCCGGTATTGCGATAGACCTCTTTTTCGCGCCAGAAAGACACCATCCATGCGGCATCGACAGTTGCCAGTGGTCTGAGAACCAGTCTGTCTGTCTTGAGTGATTTTGCCATGGTGGTGATCCGTCTTGATGAAGGTTGGTAAAACGAAACAAGGGAGGCCGCTGGGCCTCCCTGGTCAAAATCACCTTGCTCTGTTGGGGGAGGCTACACAGGCAGCCTCCTTGCGAGCTGCCTTATTCGGCTGCGTCTGCAATCGGCGCCACGGAGACGTACTGACGGTTTCCGGCTTTCTTGCGGAACTCGACTTTACCGTCTTTGAGCGCGAACAGAGTGTGGTCCTTACCCATGCCAACATTGTTGCCTGGGTACCAGCGTGTACCACGCTGACGGATGATGATATTTCCGGCTACGACGTTCTCGCCACCGAATTTTTTCACGCCAAGGCGTTTGGACTCTGAATCGCGACCGTTACGGGACGAGCCACCTGATTTTTTGTGAGCCATAAGGCCACTCCTTCAAATTCTTCTCGCGTCAAATGCCTGAAACAGGCTTATTTCGCAAGTTCTTTTGCTTGTTCGATCCAGCCGTCGCGCTCGACGCGGCCTGATGCGTTCAGTTTTTCTTCCAGCTCGGCAACGCCGTCTGCTGTCAGAGCTGCGATTTGAGCGAATGACGTGATGCCAGCTTCGTTCAGTTTTTTCGCATATGCCGGGCCAACGCCTTTCAGCTTAGTAAGGTCGTCAGCAGATGCTGCCGCAGTCTCAGCCTTAGGTGCAGGTGCTTCTTCAGCTTTAACTTCAGCCTTTTTAGGCGCAGCTTTTTTCGCTTTAGGAGCTTCTTCCTTAATGACAACAGTCTCTTCAGACTTTGTCTTCTTGTCAGCTTTTTTCAGTTTCTTGACGTCAACGCCTTCTGGAAGGATCGCTGTGATCTTGATTGTGGTCTCCAGCTGACGGTGACCTTTCTTACGCTTGTAAGTCGAACGCTGGCGCTTTTTGAAGATGATAACTTTATCACCTTTGCCCTGACCAACGATCTCGCCGACAACAGCTGCACCTTCTACAGTAGGTGCGCCAACAGTTACGTTGTCGCCGTCACCGAGCATGAGGACTTCCTCAAATGCGTGCTCGTCGCCTTCGTCCGCGTCGATTTTCTCGACGATGATTTCATCATTTGCGGCAACTTTGTATTGCTTGCCGCCTGTTTTGATGACTGCGTACATTGCGCAGATCCTCTCAGAAACTTGGGTTGTTACTGGCCTCTCGCCAGACAGAAGCGCGGCAATTCGCACAACCGTGACGAAGAGTCAATTGGTTTTTCACACAAACATAGTCCGCTTACGGATGATGTTGTTTTCTCTTCCAGTTTATCAGAATACGGCTCAGATGGCTATTTGAATCCGTATTAGAGCGAACCCGGAGGAGTTGATATCGGCCAATTGCCGGGGCTTTCCCAAAAGCCCTAGCAGATTCAATGCGTTTTAGCTGGATAAGGCCTGTTAGCCGAAGCATTCGCCTTCATAGGCGACATTCATCCCATTGCTGGCGGCGTTACACGCATTTGAATAGGTTTTGCCGTCGCAGCCACAAACCGGCTTATATTCCATCGTGCAGATTTGTGGCTTTGGTGTGCATTTTCCCGCGGCGTCGGCGATCTTGCGACAGGCGGTCGCCTTCATAGAACAGAAATCTGCCTTGCTGGCACAGTCAATTGCTGCAATGCCCCCACAGGCTTCACCTGTTTTGGATGGGATCAGAGGGTGGTTCATCAACCCGTCATTTGCATCCGGGGTGGAGGTCGAACACGCCGCCACAAAGACGGACAGGGTGAGAAAAATCAAAATGTCACGAATGCGGCGCATTGGGTTGTTCCCTCCAAAGTCATTTTGATCAAGTTCGACATGAATTGCGGCGGAGCTCAAGCCCGTACATAAAAAAAGCCGCTGCGGCGGGCAGCGGCTCTCACATTTTATGACCGGTCAGCTTAGTGTTGAGCTTCCGGAGTTGTCACTTTCAGGCCTTCCAGCTCAGCTGTGACGCTGATCTGGCAAGACAGGCGGGAGTTTTCTGTCACGCCGTCGGCAAAATCGAGCATGGATTGTTCCATGGCTTCCTGTTCACCGGTTTTGTCTTTGAACGCCGGGTCGACATAAACGTGGCAGGTTGCGCAAGCGCAGGCGCCGCCGCAGTCAGCGTCGATTCCAGGAATGTTGTTGCGAACAGCGGCTTCCATGACACTTTCACCGACATTTGCATCGACGTCACGTGCAGTACCTTCAAAGTCCACAAAAGTAATTTTTACCATGGCGTTATCTTCTCCCTTTTATTCCTCAGGCCTTGGTTTTGGCCATAATGTCCTTCATCGAAACGGACAGATCGGCGACTTCTTCAGGGGACACGCTGGCCCCTGTCAAAATCAGTCGTTTGGCCGTCAGAAATTCCGGTGGTGAATTCACCGCATCAACCGCGATGAGTGCACTATCGCGAAAATAGAAAACTGCAAAGTGCCCTGATGCCGGGTCGCCGCGCGTCACAACAGTGTCTGCATCGGTCGACAGGCCCGCAATCTGCAGCTTGGCATCATACTGGTCAGACCAGAACCATGGCACATCTTCGGCCGGGCGTGGTTTGCCGCAAATGTTTGCCGCAGCGATCTTGCCTTGCTCAATCGCGTTGTGGACGCTTTCCAAACGGCCTTCCCGGCCATAATGCACCAGCGGACGGTGCGCGCAGTCGCCAATCGCATAGACGTCCGGGTCGCTGGTCAGCGCATCCTCATTCACCAGAATGCCATTGCCGCATGCAATGCCGGCATCGCGCGCGATTTCCATATTTGGCAGAATGCCAATGCCCACCAGCACAAAGTCGGCTTCCAGCGTGTCGCCATTGTCCAGAACAACACCCGTTGCCGCGTCGATACCGGTGATTTCATTCACGCTGCGGCTCAGCACCAGTTTCACACCATGGCGGGTGTGCAGGGCTTCATAAAATTCTGACATGACCGGGAAGGTCACACGTGCCAGCACCCGGTCTGACAGTTCGATTACCGTCACATCAAGGCCAAGTCCGCGCATAACGGCGGCGGCCTCCAGGCCGATAAAGCCAGCCCCGATAATGACGGCTTTCTTGCCCTCCACGACCAGTGGCTTCAGTTCATCAATGTCCTGCAGCGTGCGCAGGTCCATGACGTTTTTGAGGTCCGCGCCCTTGATTGGCAGCGGGCGCGGGCGAGAGCCCGTTGAGATGATCAGCTTGGAATAGCCAAGCGTTTCGCCATTGCTGAAGCGAACCGTCTTTGCGGAGGTATCAATCGCCTCTGCCGCGACGCCCGTCTTCAGGGTGATGGTCTGATCAGCATAGAATTGCTCAGGTTTCAGAAACAGGCGCTCTCGGTCGAGCTTGCCTTTCAGATAGTCTTTCGACAGGGGCGGGCGCTGATATGGCGGCGCGGCTTCATCGCCGACAAGGACAATCTCGCCCTCATAGCCCAGCTGGCGCAAGGAGACACTGGCCTGCCCCCCGGCCTGACCCGCTCCGATAATGATGACGCGTTCTGGTTCTGACATTTCGTTTCCTGCCCTTGAATTCTTTTATGACGCCTGCGTCATGTTTTTTCAAGCATCTTGCTGTTCCCTCATCTTCCTTTTAGGCATTTTGTATGAATGCAAAACCTGAATATCAGTTTTTTTTGGCGGATGAGGCTGAGACGCTCCGATTTGGGGCGCGTTTGGCAAAACTGTTGAAAGAAGGTGACGTCCTCGCGCTTTATGGTGATCTGGGCATGGGAAAAACCACGCTTTCCCGAGGGTTAATCAAGGCACTTTTGCCAGATCTCGAAGAAGTTCCCAGCCCGACCTATACGATTGTCCAGACATACGACACGGACAGGTTCATGCTCTGGCATTTTGACCTCTATAGATTGGAAGAACCAGACGAAGTCATTGAACTCGGATTTGAAGATGCCATTGAGGATGTCTGCCTGATTGAATGGCCGGAAAAAGCGGGAAGCTATCTCCCGCAGGCACGACTCACAGTACAGCTTGAGGCGGATGCGGATGGCCGTACACTAACACTGACTGCCGGGTCTGAGGACTGGGCAGGCCGACTGGAGGATTACTTCGGACATGACTGAGCGTGAACAGGCCAGAGCTGATTTTTTGAGCCGTGCAGGCTGGGGCGAGGCCGAGCTCATTTCCATGGGACAGGATGCTTCGACGCGCAGTTATATGCGGCTGGCGGGGCCAATGGGAAATGCCATCCTCATGGATGCGCCGCCCTCCAGCGAGAGTGCGCCTTGCGGTCCGGATGCCAGTGAGTACGACCGGATTATCGCCGGGTGGAACGCCCGCACACGGCTTGCCGCCTGCCGGGTTGATGCCTTTGTCGGCGTCGCAGAACACTTGCGCGCGCTTGATCTCTCTGCGCCAACCATTTTCGCGTATGACGTTGAACAGGGCTTTGCCATTATCGAAGACCTCGGCAATGGCGTTTTTGCCCGTGAGATTGAAGCGGGCCAGGATGAGCGCGAACTCTATCTTGTCGCTATTGATGCGCTGGCAAAAATCCACACCACGCCTGCACCGGAAACTGTGACGGCAGGAGACTGGGTCTGGCCGATTCTGGCGTATGACCGCCTCGCCATGACAACGGGCGCAGATTTGTTCCCGAAATGGTATCCGGCTTACGACAAATCCGTTCGCTTTAGCGGGGACCTGGCGCGCCGTTATGATGACATCATTGCCGGGCTGAGCGATCATCTTGCAAGCCTGCCAAAGGTTTTGATGATGCGAGATTATCACGCCGAGAACCTTCTCTGGATGCCGGAACGGGACGGGCTAGCGAAAGTGGGCATTCTGGATTTTCAGGATGCGGTTCGTGGTCCTGCCGCGTGGGATATCGCCATGTTCGTACAGGATGCGCGGCGCGATGTGTCCCCGGAACTTCAGCAGGAAATCGTGCAGAGATATGTCCAGCTCGCAGGTCTGAAGGAAGAAGATTTCTACCGTGATCTTGCCATTGCGGGCGCTGTGAATGCGCTTCGTATTCTTGGCGTATTTGCTCGGCTCATCACGCGAGACGGCAAGCCGCGCTATGAACAATTCATGGAACGCGAATGGGGCCATCTGGAAGATTGCTTTGTGCACCCGGCACTGGCTGAACTGAAAGCTGTGATGGGGCAGGCCGTGCCCGGTCGAAAGAGACTGCAATGACCAAAGTCAAAACCGCCTTCTTTCTTGCCGCGGGCCTTGGCACGCGCATGCGGCCTTTGTCGCTGACAACACCCAAGCCGCTCATTCCGGTGTCTGGCACGGCACTCATGGATTATACGCTCAATGCGGCGGTCGAGGCGGGCATTGAGCGCGCCGTTGTGAATGTGCATTACCTGCCAGAGCAGGTTGAGGCTCATATGGCCGCGCGTACCGATGTCGAGGTCATCATCTCTGACGAGCGGGAAGAGCTGCTTGAGACGGGCGGTGCTATCGTCAAGGCTAGAGACCTGCTCGGCGATGATCCGGTTTTTATTGTGAATACGGATGCCTTCTGGGTGAATGCGACGAGAAACCCGTTTCAGGTGCTCGATGAGCTTTATGACCCGTCCACTATGGATGACCTTTTATTGCTGGCGCAAAAACAGCGCAGCCTTGGCTATCCGGGACCGGGCGATTTCGACCTTCATGAGGATGGCCGCATTACGCGCCGCGCGCCGGATGGCACAACGGACTGGGCCTATGCGGGCGTTCGGATCACCAGTCCCGGTCTTTATGACGGGCAGGCGGTTCGACCGTTTTCAGCAAACCTCATCTGGAATGAAAGCCTGAAATCAGGTCGGCTGTTTGGCTGTCCGCTTGATGCGCAATGGATGCATGTGGGCGACCCGGCAACCATTATCGAGACCGAAAACTGGATGTTGGAACACGCCGCCAAATGACCTTGCCTCTTTCCCGTAAACTGTTCGGCGAGAACCGGTTATTCACGCTGCCGGCAGGCGCGGACTTTCTGGGGGAGTTATCAAAGACACTCGTTGAACTGACCGGCGCGAAGCAAACACCTGAAACTCTGTCTGATGTGTTGTTGTTCGTCCCGAACCGGCGATCAGCGCGGGCGCTTGCCGGGCGAATTTTCGCCGATCTGGGTGGGCAGGCATTTCTGCCGCCAGATATTCGACCCCTCGGAGATGCAGGCGATAATGACCCGGCGCTGCTCGGGGAACTCGCCAGCGTAGATGTGCGCCCGCCTATGCCGGCCGGGGCGCGACATGGCGCGCTCGCCCGGCTGGTGCGCGCCTGGCATGAAAGTCAGGGCGACACGATTACGGCCCGTTCCGCTGTCGCTATTGCGCGCGATCTGATGCGCCTGCTTGATCAGGCCGCGCTGGCAGGTCAGGTCGACTGGGACAAGCTCGCAACCGTGTTGGAAGGCTCAGACCTTGCGCGCCATTGGCAGGTTTCTGTCGACTTTCTGTCCATCCTGTCAAAAGCCTGGCCAGATGTTCTGAATGAAAACGGCTTTTCTGACACGACAGAACAGGACCGCCTCGCTGCTGAAGCCATGTGTGCGCGCTGGAAGCGCTCGCCGCCCGAAACGCCTGTCTTCGTCGTCGGTTCAACTGGTACGTCGCCCGCAACGCGTATGCTGATGCAGGCCGCGACCGAGCTTCCATGCGGTGCTGTTTTGTTTCCGGGGCTCGACACCGAAACGGACGATCTGACCTGGCAGAATATTCTGAACGCGCCGAGCCATCCTCAGCACGCTTTTGCTGAAACGCTGAAGGCTCTGGGCGCGCCGCTCAGCTCCGTCCAGACCTGGCCTGATTATATCGAGCCTGCCGCCGGTATTCCGCGTCGCAAGCTCATTCAGGAATCTTTGGCCCCAGCAGACATGACAGCTGACTGGGTGGCACGTCTTGAAGCCCGCGCCGCGCCCATGTCGCGCCGGGAAATGACCGAAGCGGGGCTGAACGGTCTGTCGCTTATCGAGACCGAAACTGAGGCTGAAGAGGCTGATGTCATCGCGCTCATGCTGCGTGAATGTCTTGAAGCCGAGGGCAAGACGGCGGCGCTGGTCACGCCAGATGCGGGGCTTGCGCGCCGGGTCTCGTCTTTAATGGCGCAATGGGGCGTCGAGTTCTCACCATCCGCCGGTACGCCGCTTCAGCGCACTCGCGCAGGCAGTTTCATTTTCCGCGTTCTCGATTTTCTCCTCGATCCCGGCGATCCGGTTGCCGTGATGGCTCTGTTAAAGCATGAGCTGACAACGCTGATCTTTGAGGATGAAAAGGACAGTGCAAACTCTTTGCTGGAGCGCGGCGTATTTCGCGGGCTTCGTCGATGGGAGAGTTTTGCCGAACTGGTGGACTGGGCTGAGACTTTACCCGAGCGCGCAGAGGCGGATGATTTTCGACTGAAAATCGACAAGAACGACTTCGCAACGGCCACCGCACCGCTTACTGAACTAGAAGATCGCTGCGCACCTTTATTGGCCAAGTATGAAACTCTGATCACCGAGCCGTTCAGTGTACGGAATATTGCCGAGCTCATCGCCGAAATCGCGAATGTTCTGTCCAAGCCAAAAGATGAGGATGGTCCATCCATGCTCTGGTCAGGCGAAGACGGCGCGAGCGCGGCGCGTTTCCTTGAAGAAGCTGCTCTGTTCGGTGATTGGTCAGACGAGATTGGCAAAGACGATATCCGGCCCATTCTGGAAGGACTGGCGCAGACCAAGGTTGTGCCTCCGTCGCGGCCGGGCCATGCCGGGATTAGTATCTGGGGCCCGCTCGAAGCCCGTCTTCAGTCGTGTGATCTCATCATTCTCGGCAGTTTGAATGAAGGTGTCTGGCCGGAACCTCCGGGCGTTGACGGGTTCTTGCCACGCCATATCCGGCGCGAGATTGGTTTGCCGGATACTGAGGCCCGAATTGGCCTCTCTGCGCATGACTTTGCCCAGCTTGCCTGTAGTCCGCGCGTGGTTCTGACCCGGTCAGAGCGCGTGGAAAACAAGCCAAGCGTTGCATCACGATGGCTCTGGCGTCTGCGCATTCTGGCGAGCGGAGCGCTTGAAAGCCTCGATGAAACAGATCGCCGCCTGACAGCAGAGACTGCGCATTATCGCCAGTGGGCACGTCAAAGACAGCTAGGCGGAACAGCACCAGACATTGCCCCGCCTGCGCCGCGTCCTCCGGCAGACGCCCGTCCGCGCGCGATCAATGTGACGGATGTCACTGGCCTTATTCGTGATCCATACGCCTATTACTGCAAGCATGTCCTGGGGCTTCAACCGCTCGATCCGCTGCCAACACCGCTTGGTGCGCGAGAAATCGGGACCGCGATACACCGGGCGCTGGAACATAAAGACACCAAGTCTGATGAAGGCGCTTCAATTGAAGATCTCTTGTCAGCCTTTGAGCGTGAACTTCGCTCCGTTGGCGGCGATACGCTATTCTTTGCTGAACGCGAAGGCATCTGGAAAAACGCCGCCTTCAACTATATCGAATGGCAAAATGCCCGGAATGGCAAAGTGACAAACCGCGATTTCGAAGTGCGCTATGTCAGCGATTTTGAAATCGGGTCCGGCACGGTCACACTTCGCGGACGTGCTGATCTGGTTGAAACGCTCAGCGACGGCACGCTTGCGATTACGGATTTTAAAACCGGCAATCCGCCATCCGGGAAACAGGTTCTGACCGGCCTTGAGCCGCAGCTGCCTTTGCTGGCGATTATCGCAGAGAAGGGCAAGGCAAAGTCTGGCCCGAATGCGCCGACCTCAGAGCTTTTCTATTTTGGACTTGGCAGCAAAGCCGGGGCGACATCCATTTCAGACAAAGGCGGCGAAGTTGCCCCACTGCTTGATGATGCCGAAACGGGCTTCCGCAAGCTGATGGAAAGCTATTTACAGCCGTCTCAGCCTTATCTCTCCGGGCCACGGGTCCAGTTCGCAGCGAAATATACAGATTATGATCGCCTCGCCAGACGGTCAGAATGGGCCGATGCCGGCGCAGAACCGGGAGGCGACGCATGATCGCGCATCTTTCACCTGATGAGGCGTATAAGCGCGTCACCGGACAGCAAAGTCTTGCGGCCGAACCTGATGCCTCTGTCTGGGTGTCGGCCAATGCCGGTTCAGGTAAAACCAAGGTCCTGATCGACCGCGTTGCGCGCCTCCTTCTGGCAGGCGCTGAGCCGGACTGCATTTTGTGTATCACCTACACCAAGGCGGCGGCGAGCGAGATGCAGCAACGCCTGTTCAAGCGGCTCGGCAACTGGTCGGTCATGGCCGATGATGCGCTCGCTAAAGACCTCTCGGCTCTGCAACAAACAGATATTCGCGAATACGACAGAGACGCACTGAAAACGGCGCGGGCCTTATTTGCCAAAGCGCTTGAGACGCCGGGCGGTCTGCGCATTGAAACGCTTCATGCGTTTGCGGGCCGTGTCCTGAAACGTTTCCCGTTGGAGGCGGGCATCCCGCCGGGCTTTACCGAGCTTGACGATGTGGAAGGGACAAAGCTCTGGGAACGGGCCGCGCGCACAGCGTTTCTGGCGGCCTTTGAGACCCCCGATATGCGCGAAACCTTTCGCGAGGTTATTCGCAATGTTGGCGGACTCGGGCTCGAAGCCGCGCGCAAGCTGATCCAGCAGAACGCCGTCAAAATCCGTGATTTTCTGGCCGATGATGCCGTCATGGCATCGCCCATTTCCAAAGCCCTGAATGCGCCAGACTGTTCTGAAAGCACGTTTCTGAAACAGGTCATGGACACAGATTTTCCGCGCGCCCGTATCGAAAGCGCGGTCGATGTTTATCTGGATGATGGCGGCAAAACGAATGTGGACCGGGCGCACTATCTGCGCATGGTTCTGGCGGAACAGAGCCCGGAAAAAGCATTTCAGCTTTATTCCGGCTTCTTTCTGACGGGGGGCGGGGAATGGCGAAAATCTCTGTTCACAAAAAAGCTTGAAGCCACGCTGGTTGATCGTCTGTTCAATGTGACGGATGGCGAAGAGACGTCGCGTATGCGCAGCGCCATCTCCGGGCTGTCTGCGCTTCGACTGCGAGACCGAACTGCCGCGCTCATGTCCATTGCAAAGCCTTTGCTGCTCGAACATGAGCGCGAAAAGCGATTGGTTGGCGGGTTGGATTTTGATGATCTTATCATCGAAACGCGCAATCTGCTGACAAAGACCGGCTTTGCCGAATGGGTTCTGTTCAAGCTCGATGGCGGTATTTCGCATGTCCTTCTGGACGAGGCGCAGGATACGAGCCCGGACCAGTGGCACATTGTGAATGCCATTGTCGGGGAATTCTTTGCGGGCGCGAATGCGTCAGACAAGATCCGCACAATGTTCGTCGTCGGTGACGAGAAACAGTCCATCTATTCCTTTCAGGGTGCGGACACGGCGAAGTTTCAGGCCGAGCGCCAGAATTTTGCGGCACGTCAGAGTGATGATCTCGACGCGGCGACCCTGCATTTGCCGGAAATTGAAATGTCCTTCCGCACAACGCCGGAAGTGCTCACTTTCGTCGATACGGTTTTCAATGAGCTGGCTGACACCGGGCATCCAACCTTCACAACGGAAATTCCGTCTGCGGCGGACCGCATTCAGCACCATCCCTTCCGCCATGATCAGGGCGGCAAGGTCGAGTTCTGGCCGGTTGAGGCGCCTGAAAAGGCAGACACAGGTGTTGCCTGGGATGCACCGCTCGACATGGAGCGCGAAGTCTCTGCCCCGCGTCATTTGTCTCAAAAGATTGCCAGCTGGATCAAGGATCGCCTCAACAGTGATGAAGGCTTGTGGACAGATGACCGTCCCGCAAAGGCGCGCAAGGTTGAACCGGGCGACATTCTCATTCTTGTGCGGTCGCGTGGCCCGTTATTCCATGCCCTGATCCGGGAACTGAAAGCAGAGGGTCTGCCGGTCGCGGGCGCTGACCGCATCAACCTGCTGGAAACTCTGGCGGTGCAGGACCTGCTGAACCTGATCCGTTTTGTGCTCTGCCCGGAAGATGACCTCACTCTGGCGGAGATTCTGAAAGGTCCGTTTATCGGCCTTCTTGATGATGACACACACCTCTTCCCGCTTGCCTATGGTCGGGAGAACGCCTCGCTCTGGTCAAGAGTGCAGGCCTCCGACGTGCCAGAGCATCAAGGCGCCGTGTCATTCCTTTCTGGCTTGCTCACGCGCCGCCATTTACCGGCCTTTGAATTCCTTGATGGTGTGCTTCACAGCCGACATGCGCATATCGGTCTGACCGGCTGGCAAATGATTGATCGCCGCTTCGGCATGCCATCTCGCGACCCGGTTGAGGCATTGCTTGGCATTGCGGGCGGCATGGATGATGTCGACGCTGCCTCACTGCAGCGCTTTTTGATGAATGTTGAGCTTCAGGACAGTGAGATCAAACGCGAGCTCTCCGGGCCATCTGGTGAAATTCGCATCATGACGGTGCATGGCGCAAAAGGGCTTGAAGCCCCGATCGTCATCCTGCCGGACACAACGGGTGTGCCGACCGATAAACTGACCGGCAATCTGCAGTTTACTGATGATCTTGTCCCGGTCTGGATGGACAGTCCAAAAGGCGAATGTGAGGCGGCTGAAGCCATTCGCGTTCGGGAGAAAGCGCGTTTGACGGCTGAAAGCCTGCGCCTTCTCTATGTGGCGCTCACCCGCGCACGCGACCAGCTTGTCATTTGCGGCGCATGGCGTGGCAAGGTGACGGGCAAAGGCTTTTCAGACGGCAGCTGGTACGACCTTTGCGAGCGTACTTTACCGGCGCTGCAAGGCCGGGCGATCACCGATCCGCAAACCGGACGATGGAGCTTTGGAGTCTTGCCGCCGCTGTCTGATACATCAGATGCGGCGCCCGCCTCGATCACTGAGCAGCCATTGCTGCCAGACTGGGCGAACACGCCTGTCAGAGGGTCAGCTGCCCGCATCGAACAAAGAGCGCCCAGCCAGCTTTTGCCCGGTGATACGCCGGTTTTGCCACCTTTTGGCGAGAACCATGTTCAACGTTTCCAGCGTGGCCGTCTCATTCACGCGCTTCTGGAAATACTGCCCGACGTGCCGATGCAGGACAGGGATGAGCGCGCGCACAGATTCTTGTCGCGCTGCCTGACAGAAGATCAGGACGAACTCGCCGCCGATATTTATGAAACCGCCTTTCAGGTGCTGAATGATCCTGCCTTGTCCGAGGTTTTTGGTCCGGGCGGCCGGGCAGAAGCGCCGATTGTCGGGCGTGGTCCGAACCTGCCAAAAGGACTGGTGATCAATGGTCGCATCGACCGGATGCGGATCACGGACGATACGGTCTGGATCATTGACTATAAAACAGACAGGCCGCCGCCCAAGAGTGTTGAAACGGTCGCTCCGCCATATCTGGCGCAGATGGGCGCTTATTTCGATGTGCTCTCCCATACTTATCCTGATAAGTCGGTTAAGTGTGCTTTATTGTGGACTCACGGTCCCCACTTTATGGTTCTACCCGAATCCGTCATGTTGGATGCGTTAACAAAAGCGAGAGCAGAGGTTTGAAATCCCTCTTTGCGGCACTACCTCCGCTTTCAAGGAAAATTCGAAGGAGCTGAAAATGTCAGCTATGGAAGTAAATGACGATACGTTTGAACTGGAAGTTATCGGTTCGGATGTGCCTGTAGTAGTCGATTTCTGGGCCGAATGGTGTGGCCCGTGTAAGCGTCTGTCTCCAAATGTGGAGAAAGTCGCTGAAGAAATGAGCGGCAAGGTGAAAGTTGTAAAACTGAATGTCGACGAAAACCCGATGACCATGACGAAATTCGGTGTTCGCGGCCTGCCAACACTCATCATGTTCAAAGGCGGCAAAGTTGCTGCGACCCATCTGGGCGACATGTCCAAGGAAAAGCTTCAGGAATGGATCAAGACAGAGTCTGTCTGAACGCCGCTCAGAAGATCGCAAAAAGCCCGGCCTGAATGGCCGGGTTTTTTATGTGATGATCTGTTGATTGGCGCGAAGAACATCGCCGGCCATGTAAAGCGATCCGGCAATCAGAGCGGTGTCTGACGCTGATGCGCCGATCATCTCAATCGCCGCGTCCAGAGACTCTGCTGTTCGGCCTTGAACGCCATTTGCCTCTGCCAGAGACGCCAGATAATCCGGTGGTTGGCAGCGATGCGATGACGGCAGGGGAATGGCAATGATCTGTTCGGCAATGCCGCTGAGATTCGAAATGAAGGATCTGGCATCCTTGGTCGCCAGCATGGACAGAATGATCGCAACAGGCGGCTTGTCGCGGAACACTTCGCTGATGGCGTTCGCCGCATGTGGGTTATGCCCACCATCCAGATAAACCGTTTTGCCCGGCAGTTTCGCGGTCAGCGGGCCTTCGTCCAGCTTTTGCAGGCGGGCAGGCCAGGTCACAGCTTTTAGTCCCGCCTTGATCTTGTCAGCCTCCAGCTCAAACAAGCCAGCAGTCTTCAGAGCCAGTATGGCAAGCGCTGCATTCTGGCGCTGATGGGGCCCGGTCAGACCCAGCTCTGCATCGTTGAGTGACAATGCGCCGGTCTGATAGCTGACCCGACCGTCATCGCTGACTTCAATTGAAATTTCATCTGCCAGAAACTGGATCTGTGCCTTGCAGAAACTGGCTTCCGCGAGCAGGGTTTTGTGCACATCACGGGTCTGAGTGGCGCTGACGACCGGGCAGCCCGGCTTGATAATGCCAGCCTTTTCCCAGGCGATTTGCGACAAATGCCGACCCAGAAATTCCCTGTGGTCAAACGCAATCGGTGTGATGACGCTGACAGCCGGGGCATCAAAAACATTTGTGGAGTCAAACCGGCCACCAAGCCCGACTTCAACCAGTGTCAGATCTGCCGGCGTTTCGGTGAACGCCAGAAAGCTTGCAACCGTCATGCCTTCGAAAAAGGATAGCGGCTCGCCATTATTGGCTTTCAGCACTGTATCGATATGGCGGCGCAGATCGTCATCGCTGATCAGGTGTCCGGCAACACGGATACGCTCATTCACCCGAATAAGGTGCGGTGAAGTGTCGACGTGAACGGTCTTGCCATGCGCCTCAGCGATGGCGCGCAGAAACGCGGTCGTTGAGCCTTTGCCATTGGTTCCGGCAATATGAATGACAGGCGGTAGTTTGTCTTGCGGATTGCCCAGTCGGGCCAGCACACGACGCACAGGCTCCGTTGAAAGTTTCAACGGAAACTGCTTTGGCAAAGCATCAAATGCCGCCAAGACGTCTGTTAACAGAGATTGTGTCAGTTTAGTCCTCTGGCAGCTCTGTCACGGCATCAACTGCCGGGGGCGCAATCGGTGGCAGCCCCGCTTTTTCGTCAGTTTTTGTCGCCATCAGGTGCCCGAGAATGCTTGCCAGCATGGCAGGGATTTCCCGGCGGTCGACCACCAGATCAACCTGACCTTTTTCCTTCAGGAACTCAGACCGCTGGAAGCCGTCTGGCAGTTTCTGACGAATGGTCTGTTCAATGACGCGAGGGCCGGAAAAGGCGATCATCGCTTCAGGCTCAGCCAGATGCACATCGCCCAGCATTGCGTAAGAGGCTGATACGCCGCCTGAGGTCGGGTCGGTCAGAATGACGACATATGGCAGACCGGCGTCTTTTACGTCCTGAATGGCCAGCGTGGTACGCGGCATCTGCATCAGAGACAATGTGCCTTCCTGCATCCGTGCGCCGCCAGATGCGGTGCAGACGATCAGGGCAGCGCCCTTCGCGACAGCTGTTTCAGCCGCTGTGATGAAGGCTTCACCGGCAGCCGGGCCGAGTGATCCGCCCATAAAGGCAAAGTCCTGAACCAGAACGACAGCAGGCTTGCCGCCAATCCGGCCAAGGGCTGCGGCCATACAGTCATCCTGCTCGATTTTCTCGCCGGATTTAACCTCGTGATTGGTCGCAGAGATTTTTGCGCGGGCCGATTTCAGGCGCGCTGTGTAAGGCTTGTCATCGCGGAATTTCAGCGGATCGTTCGGCACTTTCGGCAGAGGGATGGCTTCCCACTTCGCATCGTCGAACATGGAGCGGAAACGCACCAGCGGACCCACGCGCAAATGCGCGCCGGATGGCGTCACCCAAAGGCTTGCTTCCAGATCAGGTCGATAGACCAGCTCGCCGGACTTTGGACACTTAACCCAAAGGTTTTCAGGCGTTTCGCGTTTGCCAATCAGTGACTTCAGTCCGGGTGGACGAATGTTTGACAACCAGTTCATGCGTTTCTCCGTCAAACGGCGCGTTCCTATTTCAGGCCAGAAGCCAGATCGCGCGTCAAATCTGCGATGGCAGCCAGCGTTTTGTCTTTGTCAGCACCTGTTTCTATACCAGATATAAGGTCGACAAAAGCAGAACCAACCACCACACCGTCTGCGTAAGCAGCCATTTCGCTTACCTGTTTGGCAGTTTTGATCCCGAAACCGACACAAACCGGCAGATTTGAAACAGTCTGAGCCAGTTTAATGCCCGGAGCAATATCTGCTGCGACAGGCTGGCGAGCGCCGGTGACACCCGTCACGGACACATAATAAAGGAAACCAGACGCCCCGTCCGCAATGACTTTCATGCGGGCTTCATCGGTTGTTGGTGTCGCAAGGCGAATAACGGCCAGATCCTTGCGCGCATATTCGTCACGCACCGGCTGATCTTCTTCTGGCGGCAGGTCTACAATGATAGAGCCATCCAGACCGGCCTCTGCTGCGGCTTCGGTGAACGCTGCATAGCCCATATTGTGGATCGGGTTCGCATAGCCCATCAGGATGAGCGGCGTATCAGGAAACTCTGCCCGGAAGCGCTTCACCAGACCCAGCACGTCTTTCAGCGTTGTGCCAGCTTTCAGGCTGCGCAGCGCGGCTTTCTGAATGCTTGGGCCGTCTGCCATCGGGTCCGTAAACGGCGCGCCAAGTTCGACAATGTCGGCACCATTCTCGACCAGAGTTTTCAAAACCTCATAGCTGGTTTCCAGATCAGGATCGCCAGCCATCAGATAGGCGACAAGGGCTTTGCGGTTTTCGGCGCGGGCTTTGTCAAAGGCGGCGGAAATTCGGGAAACAGACATCAGGGCTTTCCGGTGTTTGTGTGAAGCCAAGCTTCATAACGTGCATTTGCATGTTGGCAAGGGATTGTGAGAATTGCAGGCGTATCAAAACTGTGCAGCTCGGCAATAAGCGTCTCGGCCTCTGTCCACAGAGCGGTTCGTGTTTTCAGCCAGAGCAGGAATTCCTCGCCGCGTTCCAGCTTGCCCTCCCATTCGTAAATTGAGGTGATCGGGCCTTCAATATTGGCGCAGGCCGCAAGCTTTGCCTTCACCGCCGCCGCGCCGATATATTCGGCTTCCTGACGAGACGAGCAATTCACGCGAATAAGAATGAGATCGGTCATGTCTGATTTTACCAAATGGATGGTGCGGCCCAAGACCTAAGCTATCGCCGGGTTGCACGCAATGGACTGGCAGAGCGCGGTTAAGGACTATGCAGATTGGCAAGGTTTCGACTGACGTCCTGTCCATTCCTTGACCTTGGTTTTGCCACCATCCCAAGCTCATTTCGGGAAGAGTGAAGACTGGAGCCGGATAGATGAGACGTCGGGATTTTCTTACCACAGGCGCAGGCTTAGGCGTGGCGTCTCTGGCGGGCTGTGTGACACCAACATCTGTGACGCCGGGCGTGTCCCTGCCGGGTGCACCAGGGACCGCTCTGGTGCAATCGCTTAAGGCTCCAATGCGCCCGCTTCAGTCCTCAATGGACCGGGTTATCCGCACGATTGTCGGGCTTCGCCCCTTCCGCAAACCGGGGCCACGGCTCGAAGCTGTGACCGTAGGGTCCAAAGATGTCGTGCACAATTACGGCCATGGCGGGGGCGGTGTGTCCTTGTCCTGGGGCGTAGCAGAGCTTGCTGCGTCCATGGTGAAAGACTTCAAACGCCGCGAGATTGCGGTTCTGGGCTCTGGTGCGATCGGCCTTTCCACCGCGCTACAGCTACAGCGCTCCGGTTATGACGTGACGATTTATGCAAAGGACTTTCCGCCCTACACTACGTCTAATGTGGCGGGCGCGATGTGGCATCCTGTGACCTTGTTTGAGCGGGATCAGGTCAGCGAGCCAACGCTGAAAATGCTCGACCTTGCATCCCGCATCGCCTTCAGGCGCTTTGTCGGATACGCTAATGACCCGAAATACGGTGTTTATTGGATTCGCCAGTACTCTCTCAGCAATAAAGAGATGAACACGTCTCGCCCATATGTTGGCGGCGATGATCTTTATCCTGGGCTGGTGCGAAACCAGCCGAATGGCCCGTTCGGTTTTGCCCGCTATGACGGCTATTATACGCTGATGATCGACCCGGATATTTACCTGCGCGCGCTGGTGAACGACTTCATGGCGGCGGGCGGTAAAATGGTCGAAACAACCTTTGACACAGAGGCCGATCTGGACGCCCTGCCTCAGAAAAGCGTGGTCAACTGCATGGGCCTCGGGGCTGGCAAAGTGTTTGGCGATGAGAGCATTATTCCGGCGCGCGGGCAGCTCTCGTTCCTGCTGCCGCAGAATGACATCGACTATGGCTATGCAGGCGGAACGCCGGATTATGGCCTGCTATATTCCTTCCCGCGCAAGACAGGTGTGCTGCTTGGCGGGTCGGTCGACAAGGGCGACTGGGATCTCACCCCACGTGACAGCGAGATCAAACGCATGGTCGAGGGGCATGCCTGGCTGGCATCAAAGCTTGGGTGAAGCGATCTCTACAGGTCTGAGTTTGGCTTTTCGGTATGCCAGCCATTTATCATGAATGCCTGAAAGAATTTCACCGGTCGGGAAAAGCCGGCTTCCAGCATAAGGCGTTCAGTTTCAGTGTCAGACAAAACGGATAGCTGATCTTGAAGAACACTCGGCAGTTTGGACAGGGTTTCAGGTGTTGCGCCCATCAGCCGCTGCACTTCAGACCAGTTCTTGAGCATGTCCGGAAACGTGTCCGAATCCAGATCATAGCTAATTTCCGCCGAGACAAAGCGTCCATTTGGTTTCAGGCGATCGATGATGGCTCGATAAAAATCAGACCGGGCCGCTTTCGGAATAAAGTGGGCAACGAAAAACGAAATGGAAACGTCAAACTGGGTTTCCTCAACATCTCCCGCGTAGCCATGAACAAGCGTACAGCGGTCTGTTAAACCAAGCGCATCTAATTTGGCCCGGCAGACGTCCAACATGGCTTCTGACGGGTCCACGCCGACAAATCGCCAATGCGGACGCATCTTCGCGAAAGCTAAAATTTCGGCACCCGTGCCCACCCCAACGCAAAGTACTTTTGCTTCTTCCGGGGCGTTGCTCAGGGTCAGGTTGGAAAGAAAATGCAGGCACTCTGAGATCTTTGACAGGTGCTGATTTCGTTCGTCATATGACGTCGACGCTGCCTGATTAAAAAACTTATCAGGCGCGTTGTTTTCTGCTTCGTTCGGCATGCTAACTCCAAATGTTTTTGTTATGTAATAACTTCGAGGGTGTTTGGAGCAATGCTAATCTGAGGGCGGTGCACTTGGCGCAGATGTGAACTCAGCTTTCCGGACAGGTGAGCGGCGTAAATTCCATAAAGACGACATAGTCTTTCGCGCCGCTCCAGTTTTCATCGCGCTGAATGGTCGCCGGAAAGGTCGACAGCATGACATGCTGACGGCAACCAGACCGGTCGCGGTATCGCAAAGGCAAAGATCGCCCTGCGTATCCGGCGCTGCGCAACAGATTGGCATAGTCATTCTGCGCCTGACCGCCACCGCGCCCATCGGCCATGCTGGCAGGGATGGCGACGCAATAGGTCGGCTTTTTCGACGTGGCAGGAATACCAAACACTGCGCAGGATGACAGAAGCTGTGTGCCATCCAGCACGTTCAGCTTCACGCCATTTGGCAAAGTGAAAGACGAGGGCAGAGGCTCTGTCTTTTTCGACGGCGGTTTCACGCCATCGCCTTTGTGGATGATCGGTGCCGGATAGTACGGGTCCGGCATGGGCGGCAGGTAGGAGGAGCAAGAGGCCAGAAAAATTGCGGCGACGGAAAGTGTCCAGAATTTTTTCAAAGGCTTATCCTTTTCTTCGGTCTGCTTATTCTCCCATGTCGATGCCGAGATGCTCGGCGACAGAGAAAATATCTTTATCCCCACGTCCGCACAGATTCATGATGATAATTTTGTCTTTTCCAAGGTCTTGAGCAACTTCTCCCACACGCGCCAGCGCATGGGCTGGCTCCAGTGCCGGAATAATGCCCTCAAGCTGCGTACACAGCTGGAATGCCGCCAGCGCCTCTTTGTCTGTGCAGGTTAGATACTCGGCGCGACCTGAATCACGCAGGAAGGAGTGCTCCGGCCCGATCCCCGGATAGTCGAGACCCGCCGAGATGGAGTGCGCGTCAGTGATCTGGCCGTCATCATCCTGCAACAGATAAGTGCGGTTGCCGTGCAGAATGCCGGGTTTGCCGCCATTCAGGGCGGCTGCATGCATGCCGGTGTCAACGCCGTGGCCCGCTGCTTCCACACCAATCAGGCGCACGCCTTCATCTTCAATGAACGGATGGAACAGGCCAATCGCGTTTGATCCGCCACCAATACACGCCATGACGGCATCCGGCAGGCGGCCTTCCATTTCCATAATTTGCTCTTTGGCTTCGCGGCCAATGATGGATTGCAAATCGCGAACAATTTCCGGGTAAGGGTGCGGGCCAGCCGCCGTGCCGATGACATAGAATGTGTCATGCACGTTTGTGACCCAGTCGCGCAGCGCCTCGTTCATCGCATCTTTCAGCGTACCGGTTCCGCTTTCCACCGGCACGATTTCCGCGCCAAGCAGTTTCATACGGAAGACGTTTGGCTTCTGGCGCTCAACATCTGTTTTGCCCATGAACACAACGCACGGCAGACCAAAGCGGGCGCAGACAGTCGCCGTTGCAACGCCATGCTGGCCCGCGCCGGTTTCGGCGATGATGCGTGTCTTGCCCATACGCAGTGCCAGCAGCACCTGACCAAGGCAGTTATTGATCTTGTGCGATCCGGTATGGTTCAGCTCATCGCGCTTGAAGTAGATCTTCGCGCCGCCGAAATGATCCGTCAGGCGTTCTGCGAAATAGAGCGGGCTTGGACGGCCAACATAATGCGTCCACAGATCATCCATCTGGGCTTTGAAGGCCGGGTCGTTCTGGGCTTTGCGATACTCTGCTTCCAGATCCAGAATCAGCGGCATCAGAGTTTCGGCCACATAGCGGCCACCGAACTCACCAAACCGACCGTTCACGTCAGGCCATTTTTCCCAGGTATTGCGCAGATCCATGATAACACCCTGTTTGAAACTCGACTGTCTCAATTGACCCTCGCAGGTTTTTCGTCAAGGGCTGCGTGACTGGGTTTGGGGCTTATGGACCGCTCGCCCAGCGAAAGATCACGCCAGCGCAGCAACTTTTTCATATGCCGCAGCGGCTTGCTGAACCTGTTGCTGGACCAGCGGGTCTGCCGGTTTTCCGGGTTCGGTAGGCGTTTCACCGCGCAATTCAGCCTGCTTCTCTGCCGATAGCTCTGCTTCGGCTTCTCGCAGTTTCGCGGCCGCCTGCTGAGCGACTTTCCTGTCCTGATCAGACGGTTCTGCCGGGGCGAGGGCTGCGGCCTGAACCTGTCTCAGCTTGTCGATGGTTGCTTGCGGATTGCCATCGATGGGTGAGGTGTCGATCGAAACCTCGCCGCCAATGGCATAGCGCTTTCCATCCGGTCCGACCTGATACTCAAAAGAGGGTGAGCCAGCAAAACTGCCGCCGGTTGCGGCGTGCGCCGCTTCATGGGCGCGCACTTCGGCGTCGCGCTCTTTTAGGTCGCTGACCTGTTTTTGCTCTTCTTCGCTCAGTTCCTCACTGTCGGAGTCGTCTGTTTGCGTAGATGTCTGGCTGTCAGAAAAGGCTTTCAGCGCCGCGCTTGAAATCTCAACGTCATCGACGGGATCGACCGGTTTTTCAGGCAAGGGGGAGGGCGTCGCGGATGGCACGCTGGCCGTTCCAACTGAGATCGGCTGAAAGCCCGATGAGCGTAATCCGCTGATTTGCATGACCTGCTCCGTCCTTTTGAACGAGAGGTCAGAATACGACGGTTTTGTTCATCAGACATGTCCGAAACGGGCGGGATTCAGCGCTCCGGATTAGGGGCTGACTAACCATAAGTCTTGTTGTTCGGGCGCTGGATGGGGGAATTGTTCCGCCTGTCTGGTTTGGGTTTACCTATCCCATTCCGCAGAGATAACACTGCAATCGTTCTTATCGTAATCAACTGTAACCTTGGATGGCCCAAATTGAACAATCTGGTCTCCGCTGCCATCGTCTGCCTCGAAAATTCCTCCCTTTGGAATGAATATGAAAGCGCGAATGACATCCGGTTCCGTCAAATCATAAACTTTCATGTCGGAAAACGTTGCTGACGCATGAGACAGAAGTTTCCGGCATTCCTCATCAGTAGACTTGGCGCAAAAGTGGTCGAAATACTTGATCGCAAGCAAAGTCGGGTCCCTGAGCTTACAGGCGTTGACTTGCTCGGTTTCAAATGTGATTGTTTCTGCATGGACGCTCAATGTCGTCAGCATGACAAGAAGTGCAGCTCTGAACATCTGTTTCTCCCAAGGTATCGGTCTCATCAATCGAAATACGGGACGCCGAAAGGGTGGTGGGGATCAAACGCCATCACCCCGAAACAGCATTCTCGCAAAACGATTTGATCAGAGCGGCGTCTTTCACGCCTTTTTCAGCCTCCACACCGGACGACACGTCTAGTGCTTTGGCACCAGACACCCGCACGGCGTCTGCGGCATTGTCAGGCGTCAGTCCGCCTGCGAGCAGCCAGGGTCGCGCGCAGGAAAACCCTTTCAGGATGGTCCAGTCAAAGCTGTGTCCCCATCCGCCAGGCCGGTCGGCATTCTTTGGCGGTTTGGCATCAAACAGATACCTGTCGGCCGCTGGATACAGCTTCACCGCTTTCAGGTCTTCGGCGTCTGATACCGGCAGGGCTTTCCAGATTTCACCGGTCGGGCGCCCCGCACGGATGGAGGAAATATCCATATTCGTTTCCTGCCCGTGTAGCTGGATGTGATCAACACCCAGCGCTTCGGCGATCTCAATCGCCTCTTTTGCGGACGGGTTCACAAGCAGGCAAACGGTCTCAACATTTGGCGACAAGGACGCTGCCAGCGCCGCCAGCTTCTGACCAACGTCAAGTGGGACATGCCGAGGGCTTTTCTCGAAATGGACAAAGCCCAGCCAGCGCGCACCGGCCTCCACCGCCGCGCGGACGTCGTTTTCAGTCTTCAGACCGCAAATCTTGATATGGGGCAGGGCAAATGGGCTCATGCAACAGATTTAGAGTTTTGCCAGCTTTTGGCCAAGGGAAAAAATTTACCATCAACCCAACGCGTCATTTCAAATTGCTAGACAAATAACCTTAAGTTATAAGGGGGCGTTCGAAGGGGAGGGAAATGGGTAGACGTCGATTGATAGAGTTTCCGAGGCTATCGATTATAGAATACTACAAAGAATTGACGGTTTCATCCAAGTTTATTTTTCTTGGAATGTTATTCTCGGCCTGCATGCAGGCATTTCGCTTTTGGCGCGATAGTATTCCTCTTCCTTTCGTGGATGTCTGGAATTTCTTCTACATGTGGTCAGTTGTAGTGACTGACGCGTTTCTATCAATTGGAACCTTGTTTTTGTTCAATTTATTTCGGCTGCATTTGCCGGAATGGTTGATGACGGTTCTAATTGTCTACAATATGATAGGTCTGTGCGTTTCTGCATCATCTGTATTGTACCGTTCGAACGCATCGAAAGATCAACATACATTTTCCTTCTCACCTCGAAAATTTCTTCGCTATTTCGAGACCGTCCAGAGCCGCACTAAGAATACGTTTCTTGTTTGGGGGATCGATATTCTCTTGCGACTGAGCGTTATGATTTTCTGGCCACTTTTCTTGCTAGGTGGGCTGACGCGACTTGTGTCGTTCGACGGCTCCTACCGAATGGCCAAAGGTAAGGAAGTTTCCAAAAGTTTGATTGGAATCGCATTACAAGTGGTCTTTGTTGTTGCGGTCTTCTCGGGCGGCTTTTTTGGGGCTGGTCGATGGTTGCATGAAACCTATCCCGATGGGCTTCTGAAGGCAGCGTCGTCTGCCTATGTCGCAGGCGACGGCGTGCGTATCAGGCGCCAGCCTTTTGTCCGCGAAGGAAATGACATCAGTAAGCTTCAACGAAAGTCCAAGCTCAAGATCGTGTATTGCGTCCCGGGGGCTTGGTGCAACATTAAGCATAACAATCAATCTGCTTACATTTGCGAGCAGTTCGTTTCCAACACACTTGTTGATCGAACGTCTCCGGCGAAGACATCACTATGCGAAACGCGATTTTCCAGTGCCAAACGACGAAATTAGTTCGTTGTCTGGCCAAGGGAAATCTACGCTCGGGCATTGCTTTTGGTTTTCAACCCAAGGATAATTTAGGCTCGCTTGTGCAAGCTGACTAAGGATAGCAATCGCCATGTTTTGGAAGCATCTTCTTCTGTCGCTTGGGGTGTGCATTTATTTGGCTGCGCCGTTCTGGCTGATCTATCTCATCATTTTTGTGGCTGGGCTTTTCGGTGGCTTACCGCTGACGGTGATCGTATGGCTGGCATTGGTGATCTGGCTCTTGATACCAGCCATCGTGCCGCTCTGCCTTATTCTGATGGGGCGACGGCAGAAACGCTCTCCCGCAGAGGCGTAAATCTAACGCGCGTCTCACACGACTGCCATTTCCCGTCAGGGCAAGTTCATTCGAAAGATCAGCTGTCCCTCGTTAGGAGCGCCCCAGATAGATTTCTGGAGATGTCCCATGATCTGCACACTTCTGGCGGCGACCGCGCTCGCTCTTGCAGCACGAAGTGATGCCGGGCAGTTACGGGGTCTGAGATGTGGATGAAGCTGTTACAGGCTCCCGTGCTGGCAAATCGATCCTTTGCATCGCATTGCGCACGGGATGACAGCGCCCCCTTAAACCGCGCGGGCGTGTTTTTTCTCTGTCACGTCAATTGCCGGTGAGTAAATGTCGAAACACTGGGCGACATTGCGCAGCAGAATACGGGCATCGTCATGCACGCTGATGACTGACCCGTCGACATAACAAATACCCAGCTCTTCCAGCTCTTTGGCGCGGGAAATGGCACTGGCAAAGGCGCTGAGCGGTTCATCAAACCGGGCGGCGATCTGCGCCACATCTACTTTCATGTCGCACATCAGGCGCTCAATCATCGCGCCGCGAATCTGATCGTCACGTGTGCGTGGGGCACCGCGGTTCAGCGCCAGTTCGCCGGCCTCAATGGCTTCGGTATATTCGCGAATATCTTTGCGGTTCTGCGCAAATCCACCCGGAAACTCAGAAATGCCTGACGGGCCGAGCGCAATCAGAGTGCGACACGTGTCAGTCGTGTAGCCTTGAAAGTTTCGATGCAGCGTGCCGTCTGAAAGCGCGCTGGTCAGCTCGTCTTCGTCCAGCGCGAAATGGTCCAGACCGATCTGCGTATAGCCATGTTCGACCAACGTTTCGGCCAGAATGTGATACTGTGCGAAGCGGGCCTCAGTTCCTGGCAGATATTTCTCGTCAATGGCGCGCTGATGTTTGGCAAACCAGGGCACATGGGCATAGCCAAAGGCGGAAATCCGGTCCGGCTTCAGGCTGGCGGCCAGTTCTGCACTCTTGGCAACGCTCTCCACCGTCTGGTGCGGCAGGCCATAAAGCAGATCGAAATTGATGGCGTTGATCTCTGCCTTACGCAGTGCCTCAACGGCGCCCTCGACCAGCAGAAACGGTTGCACGCGGTTGATCGCTTCCTGAACCGTTGTGTTGAAATCCTGCACGCCGAGGCTGGCGCGCGTTACGCCGCCAGCGGCCAGCGCCTGAATCATTTCCGGCGTCAGTGTACGCGGGTCCAGCTCGATTGAGATTTCAGCCGTGTCTGTGATGCAGAATGCCTCGCGCAGGGCGTCCAGCACACGCAGCATGTCTTCAGCGTTCAGCGCATTCGGCGTGCCGCCACCAAAATGCAGGTGAACCCCGCCGCCATGTTTTGGCAGTTTCGTTTTCCAGAGTTCAATCTCTTTCAGCAGTATGTCGACATAGCGGCTGATACGGGCATATCCGTTCGGAATGGTAGTGTGACAACCGCAATACCAGCAAAGCTTCTCACAGAATGGCACATGCACATAAACCGAGATCGGTTCATTTGGGCCAATCGAGCTGATCCATTTGTCAGACAAATGCGTTGGCAGGTCATCCCGGAACTGAGCGGCAGTCGGGTAGCTGGTGTAACGAGGCACAGGGCTCGTGGCGAGCGTCATCCATTCCTTACGCATGCGGCAATCTCCAAGTTCGGAGCCGTAAATTATGCGAAATTTCCATACAATCTATGTGGCCACTTGGCGCATGGAGCGTTCTGTCGCGGGTTGGATCAGATTCGCACTTCGATAAACCCGCCTCGGCCGTCTTTATAATTCCTGGCGAAAAACACGGCATCTTCATAGGGCTCATCGTCATGCCAGCTTGTGGGCAGGTTATTTGACACTTCGGTATCAATTTCGAGCAAGATCTCATCAATAGTGTCGTGGATGCATTCGCAATCCGGCCCGAACACAGCGATCAGCTCCACTTCATCCTGAACGCACTGTTCAACAAATGACTGAAGTCGATCCATGTGGGAGACGGGGGTGATCAGTAAAACGACTTTCGGATACGACATCAGGCCTACTCCCGCTTTTTATCGTCTGCTACACATAGACATTTGTAACAAATTTTGGTCTATCACGCCATCACAAACAGATTGCTACCGGAAGGCGCTCCCATGTCAGGTGAACTCATCACAGTCTTTGGCGGTTCAGGCTTTGTCGGCAAATACATTGTTCGGGATTTGTGCCGAAAGGGCTATCGCGTCCGTGTGGCGGTTCGCAACCCGCATCTTGCCGGTGATCAGCGCCTCGCAGGCGATGTTGGTCAGGTCCAGATCGTTCAGGCGAATGTGCGCAATCGTCCATCGATTGAGCGTGCAATTGAAGGCGCTGACGGTGTGATCAACCTGGTCGGCATTCTCTATGAAAAAGGCCAGCAAACCTTTAGTGGTACGCAGGGCCTTGGCGCAAAGAACGTTGCTGAAATCGCTGCGGCGGCAGGGATCACGAAATTCGTTCAGCTGTCAGCCATTGGTGCCGACAAGGACTCGCCGGCTCGCTATGCGCAGACGAAAGCGGCTGCGGAAGATGATGTTCGCCGCCTCATGCCATCTGCGGTTATTCTGCGTCCGAGCATTATTTTCGGCACGGAAGACGAATTCTTCAACCGTTTTGCCGGTATGGCGACCTCGCCAATGGGGTGGCTGGCTCTGCCGCTGATCGGTGGTGGTCACACGAAATTCCAGCCTGTCTTCGTTGGCGACGTAGCGGATGCGGCAATCGCGGCGCTTGAGAAAGATGACGCTGCAGGCAAAACCTATGAACTGGGCGGTCCTGAAACTTTCACATTCAAAGAGCTGCTTCAGTACATTCTGACAGAAATCGACCGCAAGCGTCTGCTTCTGCCTCTGCCATTCTTCATCGCAAAACTGCTGGGCTATACACTTGGCGGCGTGTTCAAGCTGTGGCCATTCCATGCGCCGCCGCTGACAGGTGACCAGGTTGAGCTGCTCAAAACAGACAATGTCGTTGCTGACGATGCGCTGACGCTGGCTGACCTCGGTGTGACTGAGCTGGAAACCATCGAAGCGATCGTTCCGGGCTATCTCTGGCCATATCGCGAGCAGGGCCAGTTCCACGTGGCGCGCAACACTTAAGCGTTTCTGGCAATTCGGACATCAAAAAAAGCGCGCCGGTCTGGCGCGCTTTTTCGTTTCAGAACCAGCAAAGGGGTGAGTTGGTTCCTAGTCTTTCGTGTCGGTCGTGACTTTCTGTTCAAAGACTGTCTTGCTGTCTTTCGTCGTTGTTTCATCGCTGATTTCATGACGCACGACGACAATCTTTTTCATGCCGTTCAGCTGCGCCAGCTCCGCACGGGCTTTGGCAATTTCAGCGCGGGCTTCAGCAATGCTTCTGCGGTCATCAGCAGACAGTTTCAGGGATTCGTTCTTTTCCAGCGCGTCCAGAGATTTCTCCAGATTGCTGAAGTCTGGCAGGTCGTCAAAGTCGAACTCATAATCGAAATCCATTGAGTCGAGCTTGGCCAGCTCATCAATGTCGATATTCAGGTTTTCAAGCTTTTTGAGCTCTTTCAGCTTGGCCAGAGTGTGCAGTCGTTCGACATGCTTCAGTTCCTTCATCACCTTGGCGCGCTCAACAGCGTCCAGTTTGTCCAGACCTTCAACCGTCTGAACCTCTTTCAGCTGCAGCTTCATACGCTCGATGACATTCTTGCGTTCTGCCTCGCTGATATTTGGGTCAACTTCTTCGGCCCATTTCTGAACCCAGATCGACACATCATCCGGGCCGTCGGCCTTGATGCTGGTGCGTTCAATTTCAATGACGCGAACGTCCGGCTTTCCCTTTTCTTCGGACGGAACCATGGAGTCCCGCACGTCGATGACTTCAGCGTTCTGTTTGAACTCATCCGGGGTGATCTTGCCGGACTTGTCTTTGTCGAGAATTGAAAAGACCGCGCTGTCATTCGCGGAGATTTCGCCTGCGGTCAGTACGCCGTTCCCATCGCGATCGAATGACTTGAAAACGGAATTGTCTGCAGCCGATGGCATGGCAAAGGCGAGGCTCATAACTGTGGCGGTGCCGGCAACGGCGGTGAAAGTCTTTTTCTTGTGGCGCTCTAACATATTCAGTGGTGCTCCGATTAAACTAAGTCGGCGCGGCTTTTTGTTCTGGTTCATGAAGAAATCGATCTGGTTGCGCAGGGCTTCGCTGGCGCTGAGCCCTTGTTCGCGACAGGCTTCAATGAAAGCGGTTTTCTGGCTGTATGGTAGCCGGATCTCAATACTCTCGCTTTTCTTTTCCTGGCGCTTTGCCATGTCTCAATGTCTCCCAAACGTGTCCTGAGCCGCCTCACTGAAAGGCCATCTGTTTCGAATATTTAGAAGCGAACTCCTGTCAGGATGCCAGAAAAATAATGTCCGGACACCTGAATTAATGGTCATTTTTGGGAGTTTAGAGGCTCAGGCCCAGTCGTTCTGCGGAAACGTCGCCTTTGACGTTAATGTTGATCACAGCCCGGAAACGGGTCTCAACGGGGCTTGAGGCGGAATGAGCCAGCGAACCATAAAAGGTCAGAATGCGACCTTTCTTCGGAGTGACCTCAACTTCGCTTCCATCTGGCAGACGCAGCACTGTCGCACCGTCAGCATCATTCACATAATAGAGAATGACATAATGGGGGTGGTTGTCATCTGTGTGGAAGGGTTGGCGAAACGCCGCCTTTTCCCAGCCGACCAGATTGGCTTTTGCGCGGAACAGATCGTGTAGGGACAGACCGAAAGGCTTGACCAGTTCTAGCGGAATGCCGGTCAGATTTGACGAGGTTTGCCCATCACGGAAAAAGCCGTGATTGAACTGCGGCACATCATCATGGGCGGTGGTGTGCTCTTCGTAGTTGGTGTTGGCGTGATAGATCCACGGGAAGTGCGCGCCGAACAGGACCAGCTCAATCTGGTCTGCGGTTTTTGCATCAATCAGTCCATCATGGATTTTGTAAAAATCGGCCATATCACTGGCCTAGCGGCGCACTGAGTAAACGGCAAGAGCCGTCTGCTTACCACTTAATGCCGAGCGACTTTTTTGCCCAATCCTTGAAGTCGGGTGGCTTGCGATAGGGCTAGGCGGAGATCCAGTTCAGCGCCAATGGAGAGGCCAGAACCAGCACGACCGCCAGAAGAATGCGATAGATTACAAATGGCAGGAAGCTCATCCGTTTCAGCAATTCCATCAGAACCGCAATTGAGGCCCAGCCAGAGACAAATGACAGCCCGGCAACGATCAGACCATCGGTCAGGGTGGCGGTGCCGGCTGCGTCATCGGCGGTTACAAGTTTGAGAATGGCGAATGCGCCAACAGCTGCAAGAATTGGCGCGCCGATCAGCATGGCAAACCGCGCCGCTTCAGTCCGTTCAAAGCCGAACCAGCGCGCTGCTGTCATGGTGATGCCTGAACGGCTGGTGCCCGGAATGATCGCCGCAATGGCCTGCGTGGCGCCAATAATCAGCGCTTCAGTGATGCTCATCTCTTCAGTGGAGCGGGTTGTCTTGCCTTTGATGTCTGCCCACCAGAGCAGAAAGCCGAAAATCAGTGTCGAGCCAGCAACCGTCCACATGCTGCGCAATGCGGCTTCGGCGGCATCTGTGATCAGTGCTTCGTAGACGACAATCGCCGCAAAGGTGATTGGCATAGAGGCCAGGATCAGCAGCGCCAGTCTTGCATCGCCTGAGAGTGGCTTTTTGGTGGCGACCGCGCCGACCAGCTGGAACCCGCCGGAAATGGCGCGGGCAACATCTTTCCAGAAATAAAGCAGCACCGCGAACAGAGTGCCGAGATGCGCCATGGCGTTGATCATCAGCTCGTCGCGCGTTGTCCAGTTGAACAATTCGGCTGCCAGCAGATTATGACCCGACGAGGAGACGGGCAGCCATTCTGTAATGCCCTGAATGAGTGCGAAGATGATAAGCTGCAGGATGTTCATGGCGAAGTCGGCCTCGAAAGTTTCGTCAGCTCCTACTGCGGTTTGAAGGCGAGGAAAAGGCAACAATCCGGAAAGCTGATAAAGAACGCGGCTTCAGCCCACACAATTTGCAGCGATGACCTTCTGAACGGTGGAAACCACATCATCCATGACCAGTCGCGTTGCAGGCGACAGTCCTGCTCCGCGAAGGGACGCGACCACCAGTTCTAATGCCTCGGGTATCTCCATGGCGCTGCTATCCAAAAGGCAGAGCTCGCCGCTTTTCAGCCGGTCCGAGGCAATCGCGCGTGAAGAAATCCAGGCGGCGTCGGTTTGCGCGGTGACATTCGCCAGCACATCATAATTATCGCAGGACATGTGCAGATATTGCAGATCGTAAAACCCATTGCCAGGGGCGATACGCGCTTGCCGTCCGATGGGGGAGGGGTGAGCGGCAATCACCGGATACGTGCTCAGTTTCTGTACTGTCACGCGCTCGCACTCGAGCAGAGGGTGGCCAGCCCGGACAACAATATCGAGCGGCATCCAGCCCGCATGGCGTATGTCCAGCGATTGAATGCTGCCAAGTGCTTCTCTCGGGCAGAGGATGAAATCAAACGTGCCTGCGATCAGCTTGTCCTGAAGGGAGAAGTTCGGCTGCACATTTGTGTAGAGTCTGACGCCGGGATGAGCGCGCAAAACCTGCACGCATATTTCTGACAGGGCCAGACTGGCCACGGCCGGCGCGACGCCCGCAAACACATTGCCTGCATTGCCGCCTGCTTCGGCTTTCAGGGTTTCATCCAGATGTATGGCGTTTTGAAGAACCGTCCGGGCAATGCGCAGGATTTCCTTGCCGGAGCGTGTCGGCACGGCCCCGCTCGGGCCGCGCTCAATCAGCTGCACCCCATAGGCGTCTTCCAGGGCTTTCAGGCTTCGGCTCAATGCCGGTTGAGACAGGGCGAGGCGTTCGGAGGCGTGTCCGAAATGGCGCTCCTCACACAGCACAACAAAATGGTGAAGTTGGCGAAGACTGAGGTTCATGCGGAAAACTCATGGATGTCAAAACAAGAATGCATTGGACGCATGACGTTTAATCGCACTAAGTGTCTCAAAAAACAATCATGATTTCGTAAGGAGGTTTCCGTGTCTGACTTCAAGATCTCGGTAGACGATTTGAGTTGGCTCTTTGTGCTTTTGCTGGTGTTCCTCGTTTTTGAGGCTGTGACCGGTGGGTTGCGACAGGCAACCAAGCGAGACCATGGGCTGACATTTCTGGTGTTTGTTGTGAACTCTGTCGTGATGCGCCCGGTCTGGGGGTTTGCGGTTGGTTTTCTTGCGAAGGCACTGCTGCCTCAGTATGCCAACGCGCTTGATGGAGTGCCATTCTGGCCAGCCTTTATCGGTGTCGTTCTCGTCATGGAATTGATCTTTTACTGGGCGCACCGCTGGTCCCATATCGGACAGAAGCGGGGGAGCCGCCTTGCCTGGCTCTGGAAAATCCACCGGACCCACCATTCCGCCGAACATCTGGATACGTCAGTGACAGTTCGTCAGAACATCTTCTGGATGCTGCTGACTCCACATGTCTGGTATGTCATTCTCTGCGTCTATCTCGGTCTGGAAACTGAGGCCGCTTTGTCTGTCGGTCTTATGTATGTGTGGAATTTGGTGACGCATACAAACTGGCGCTGGGATGATGCCTTCCTCAAACAGCCATGGTTCCGCGCGGTCGCGCACATCATTATCACACCGAGCCTGCACCATACCCATCACGGTTATGGCAAGGACGGAAAAATGTATCGCAATTATGCGCTGATGTTTGCCTTTTATGACTGGATGTTCGGAACGCTTCATATTCCGGAAGGCAAACCGTCTCGATATGGCGTGCCGGGTGAGTCTCCACATTGGGCAGAAGAAGCGTTTTATCCGCTGAATCTGTTGGTGCCAAAATCGAAGAAACCAGCTGACCAAGCTTAAACAAATATCAATATGATATTCGACAATTGCGATCCTATCGCAATTGTCGTTTTTTGGGTAAAAATGGTGCTTCAAAATATATCATTTTGATACCGTACGCCAAAACATTCCTTGCAGCCCAAACTATCCTCACATATGTTCCGCTCCAAATCTAGGAGATGCCATATGTCGAAGCGGATGCTCAAATTCGTTTCTCTTGATCAGGAAACCCCTGTCAAAAGAACAGCTGATGATCGTGCGGACGACTTTCACGAGATTTACCGTGAATTCGCTGCCGATAAGGCGACGGAGCAATCTGCCCGCTGTTCACAGTGCGGTGTCCCTTTCTGCCAACAGCATTGCCCGCTTGGGAACAATATTCCAGACTGGCTGATGCTGACGGCTGAAGGCCGTCTTGAAGAGGCATATGAAGTCTCATCTGCGACCAACAACATGCCAGAAATCTGTGGCCGTATTTGTCCGCAGGACCGCCTGTGTGAAGGCAGCTGTGTGATCGAACAGTCTGGCCATGGTTCCGTTACGATTGGCGCGATTGAAAAATACATCACCGATACGGCCTGGGCAAATGGCTGGATCAAGCCAATCAAGCCGATGAAAGAGCGCGACTTCAGCGTCGGCATTATCGGCTCTGGTCCTGGGGGGCTGGCGGGCGCTGAACAGCTGCGCCGCAAAGGCTATAAAGTTACTGTTTATGATCGATATGATCGTGCGGGTGGTCTGCTCATGTACGGCATTCCAGGCTTCAAGCTCGAGAAAGAGGTTGTTGAGCGCCGCACAAACTATCTCATACAGAGTGGCGTTGAGTTCGTTCTCAACTGTGATGTTGGCAAAGATATCAGCTTTCAGGAGCTGCGCACTAAGCACGATGCCGTGCTGATTGCGACGGGGGTTTATAAAGCACGCGAACTGACTCTGCCGGGGGCGGGCGCGAATGGCGTCTATCCGGCGCTTGAGTATCTGACGGCCTCTAACAAGAAGAGCTTCGGCGACGCTGTTGAGGGATATGACTCAGGCGCGCTCAATGCGCAGGGCAAGAAGGTTGTTGTCATTGGCGGCGGCGACACGGCGATGGACTGTGTTCGCACAGCCATTCGTCAGGGCGCAACGTCCGTGACCTGTCTCTATCGACGCAATCGTGAAAACATGCCGGGATCTCAGCGCGAAGTGAAAAACGCAGAGGAAGAAGGCGTCACATTCGAGTGGCTGGCCGCACCAAAAGCGGTTGTTGACAATGGTGGCAAGGTGTCCAGCGTGAAAGCAGTGCGCATGCGTCTTGGCTTGCCAGATGCGTCTGGCCGTCAGGCGCCAGAGGAAATTGCGGGCTCTGAGTTCGACGTCGAAGCCGACATTGTCATTCAGGCGCTTGGGTTCGACCCGGAAGACCTGCCGGTTCTGTTCAACGAAACAGCGCTGACCGTGAACCGTTGGGGCGCGGTCCGGACGGACTTCAGGAATATGATGACCAGCATTGATGGCGTTTTTGCCGTTGGCGACATTGTTCGCGGCGCGTCTCTCGTGGTCTGGGCTGTAAAGGACGGCCGCGATGCTGCCGCTGCAATCCACACCTATCTGGAAGAGAAAGCCTGCCAGCGTGCCGCGATCGCGGCAGCGGAGTAAGCCATGTCGGATAAATTGACAGGACACTGCCTTTGCGGCGGCGTGAGCTACACAATCAATGGCCCGATATCTCATGTGGATGCCTGCCATTGCAAAATGTGCCAGCGCTGGTCCGGAGGCCCATTCATCGGGGTTGATCTGCGCGAAGACAGCGTCAGTTTCGACAGCGATGCAACGCTCAGCTGGTATGAAAGCTCCGATTGGGCAAAGCGTGGCTTTTGCTCCAAATGCGGCTCCAGCCTGTTTTATCGCCTGAAAGACACGACAGACTTTTGGGCAATCGCCGTTGGCTCCCTCGATCAACAGCTCGACGGGTCCATTGGACAAGAGATTTTCATCGACGAGAAACCGCCAATTTACGCATTGGCAGGCGATCGTCCACGTCTGACCGGGGCCGAATTCATGGCCAAGTTTCAGCCGTCTTCAGATGAGGCAAACTAGAATGACAAACGAAATCGAAAAATACCTCACTCAACGCGAACGCCTGATCGAGGCGAATGCCTATAATCCTGAAGACGAGCATGATGCATGTGGTGTGGGCCTGATTGTATCGCTCGACGGTTCACCACGTCGCGATGTTGTTGAAATGGGTGTGCGCGCCCTGAAAGCGGTCTGGCACCGCGGCGCTGTCGACGCTGACGGCAAAACAGGTGATGGCGCGGGTATCCGGGTCGACGTTCCGCAGGAATTCTTCAAGGCTCAGGTTGCCCGTACAGGTCACACGCCAAGCGAAGCGCCAATCTGTGTTGGTCAGATGTTCCTGCCACGCACAGACCTGATTGCGCAGGAAGCAGCACGGACAATCGTTGAAAACGAAATCCTGAAATTCGGCTTTTATATCTATGGCTGGCGTCAGCCGCCGATCAATCCATCCGTGATCGGACAAAAGGCAAACGACACGCGCCCAGAGATCGAACAGGTTCTGTTCTATGATGCGGCAGGCCGGTCTGCGCCAGACCTGGAACGCGCCCTTTATATCTGTCGGCGCCGGATTGAGCGCCGCGCGCGTGAAGCCAGCATTCCGAGCTTCTATGTCTGCTCTCTGTCTCAGCGGAACCTGATCTATAAGGGCATGTTCCTCGCGGAAGACATCGATAAATTCTATCCGGACCTCAAGGACGAGCGTTTCGTTTCATCTGTTGCTATCTATCACCAGCGCTATTCCACCAACACTTTCCCACAATGGTGGTTGGCTCAGCCCTTCCGCATGCTCGCGCATAATGGTGAGATCAACACGGTTCGCGGCAACACCAACTGGATGAAGTCGCACGAAATCCGCATGGTGAATGATGCGTTTGAAGGCCACGAAGCGGACCTGAAGCCGGTTATTTCCAGTGGGTCGTCTGACTCTGCGGCGCTTGATGCTGTGTTCGAAATCCTCGTGAAAGCGGGCCGCTCTGCGCCGATGGCAAAAGCGCTTTTGATGCCGGAAGCCTGGTCAAAACGCGCCTCTATCATGTCAGATGAGCATGCCGCGCTTTATGCGTATGCCAACGCTGTTATGGAGCCATGGGATGGCCCGGCTGCGATTGCCGCTTATGATGGTCGCTGGGCGATTGCGGGTCTGGACCGGAACGGTCTGCGTCCAATGCGTTATGCGGTTACGCGCGACAATATTCTGGCCGTTGGGTCAGAGGCAGGCATGTGTCCGCTCGAGGAAGAAAACATTGTCCGCAAGGGCCGCGTCCGTCCGGGCGGTATGATTGCTGCGGATATTCAGGAAAACAAATTCTACGAACACGGCGCGATCATCGACAAACTGGCCGATGAGAACCCGTATCTTGAATGGCTGTCCAACGTGAAAGAGCTCGAGCCGGAAATCGGTCCGGGTCCGGAACCTGTGACCTTTGACAAGGAACAGCTGCGCCGTCGTCAGGTAGCTGCCGGTTTCAGTATGGAAGACATGGAACTCATCCTGTCGCCTATGATTGAAGAGGGCAAAGAAGCCATTGGCTCAATGGGCGATGACTCGCCGCTGGCGGTGATTTCAAACACCTATCGTCCGCTGTCGCATTTCTTCCGTCAGAACTTCTCGCAGGTGACCAACCCGCCGATTGACCCGCTGCGCGAAGATCGCGTCATGTCGCTGAAAACGCGCTTTAAAAACCTCGGCAATATTCTGGCGTCTGACCCGACTCAACAGGATGTGTTTGTTCTGGAGAGCCCGGTTCTGACCAACGGCATGTATGACCGCCTGATGGGTGTTCTGGGTGACCGGGTTTGCATTATTGATTGTACCTTCGATCCACCAGAGCCAAACGTTCCTGCGGGTGAAGCTCTCCGCGGCGCACTCGACCGGATCCAGCAGGACGCCGAAGACGCGGTTCGTTCCGGCCATGAGCATATTGTTCTGACGGACGAGCATCAGGGCCCTGGCAAAATTGCCTGCCCGATGATCCTCGCGGCTGGCGCGGTTCAGGCGCACCTCGTGTCTCAGGGCCTGCGCTCATTCTGTTCGATCACAGTCCGCACAGCTGAATGTCTCGACACGCATTACTTTGCCGTGCTCGTTGGCGTCGGCGCGACTTGTGTGAACGCTTATCTGGTACAGGAATCTGTTGCAGACCGTCATGCACGCGGCCTGTTTGGTGATCTTTCTCTCAATGAGTGTGTGAAGCGCCATAAGGAAGCGATTGAGGCAGGTCTTCTGAAGATCCTGTCGAAAATGGGTATTTCGGTCATTTCCTCTTATCGGGGTGGCTATAACTTCGAGGCGCTCGGTCTGTCGCGTGCGCTGGTTGCGGAATACTTCCCGGGCATGACCAGCCGTATTTCAGGCATTGGTCTTGCCGGTCTTGAGAAGAAAGCTGTTGAGATTCACGCCAAAGCCTATGACGAGGCTGTCGCTACGCTGCCAATCGGCGGTTTCTATCGTCTGCGTCGTTCAAGCGAGCGTCATTCGCTTGATGGTGCGGTGATCCACCAGCTTCAGGCCGCCTGTGACACAGGCAGCTATGCGCTCTATAAAACCTATTCTCAGACGCTTCAGAGCCGCGAGCCAATTCAGCTGCGTGACCTGCTGGACTTCAAAACGACCGAGCATTCCATTCCGCTCGATCAGGTCCAGTCGATCAACGAAATCCGCAAGCGTTTCCTGACACCGGGCATGTCGCTTGGCGCATTGTCGCCAGAGGCGCACGGCGCGCTTAACATTGCCATGAACCGTATCGGCGCAAAGTCGGTTTCCGGTGAGGGCGGTGAAGATCGTGAGCGTTACAAACCGCTTCCAAATGGCGACAACCCGAACTCTGCGGTTAAGCAGGTGGCCTCTGGTCGCTTCGGTGTGACAGCCGAATACCTCAACCAGTGCCGCGAGATCGAGATCAAGGTTGCGCAAGGGGCAAAACCGGGTGAGGGCGGTCAGCTTCCGGGCTTCAAAGTCACGGAAATGATCGCGAAATTCCGGAACTCCACACCGGGTGTGACGCTGATTTCTCCGCCGCCGCACCACGATATCTACTCGATTGAAGACCTCGCTCAGCTCATTTACGACCTGAAGCAGATCAACCCACGCGCCCGCGTTTGCGTGAAGCTGGTGGCGCGGTCTGGCGTCGGTACGGTTGCAGCAGGCGTTGCCAAGGCGAAAGCTGACGTCATCCTGATCGCAGGCAATAATGGCGGCACAGGCGCGAGCCCGCAAACGTCTATCAAGTTTGCTGGTCTTCCATGGGAGATCGGTCTTGCCGAAGCCCATCAGGTTCTCTCGCTGAACAATCTGCGTGATCAGGTCACGCTACGAACAGATGGTGGTCTGCGGACTGGTCGTGACATTGTCATGGCGGCGATGCTGGGCGCGGAAGAATACGGGATCGGCACGGCGTCGCTGGTTGCGATGGGCTGTATCATGGTCCGTCAGTGTCACTCAAACACCTGCCCTGTAGGTGTGTGTACACAGCGCGAAGACCTGCGTGCGAAATTCACCGGTACGCCGGACAAAGTCGTCAATCTGATGAGCTTTGTGGCTGAGGAAGTCCGGGAAATTCTGGCAGAGCTCGG
The DNA here is from genome assembly GCA_963678615.1 of uncultured Ponticaulis sp. GTDB lineage: Bacteria > Pseudomonadota > Alphaproteobacteria > Caulobacterales > Hyphomonadaceae > Ponticaulis. The sequence continues at coordinate 2,609,375 of OY782947.1, read as the reverse complement.
CTTCTCCAGTCTGGATGAGGTGATCGGCCGGACAGATCTTCTGTCACAGGTGTCTCGCGGCGCGGCCCATCTTGATGACCTCGACCTCAACCCGCTTCTGGTCAAGGTCGAACAGGATCGTCCGATTACCTACAAGCCAAACCACCGCAATGAAGTGCCGGAAACGCTGGATCACCAAATCCTGCGCGACGCCCAGCCATTCTTTGAGCGTGGCGAGAAAATGCAGCTGGCCTATGGCGTGAAAAACGTTCAGCGGGCGATTGGCTCTCGTGCCTCTTCGGAAATCGTTCAGCGCTTCGGCAATGAAGAGCTTCCGGAACATCGTCTCTGGGTGTCTCTGCGCGGGTCTGCTGGCCAGTCGCTCGGCGCCTTCGCAGTTCGAGGCCTGACGCTGGAAGTCATTGGCGATTCTAACGACTATGTTGGCAAGGGCCTGTCTGGTGCGACCATCATTCTGAAGCCTTACTCGCACCTCGCGGTTGATGCAGCGAAGAGCACCATTATCGGCAATACCTGTCTGTATGGCGCGACAAGCGGCTATCTCTATGCGGCGGGTCAGGCGGCGGAACGCTTCGCAGTTCGTAACTCTGGCGCAACGGCTGTCATTGAAGGCTGTGGCTCGAATGGCTGTGAGTATATGACAGGCGGCAAGGTGGCGATCCTTGGCGAGGTTGGCGACAATTTCGGTGCCGGCATGTCTGGCGGTATGGCCTTCATTTATGACCCGACGGAGCGGTTTGAGAAAATCGTGAACCCGGATTCTGTGGGCTGGTATCGCATCACTTCGCCATACTGGCAGGAGCAGCTGAAAGAGATGGTTCAGGCGCATTATGACCGCACTGGCTCTCATCGTGCGCTGACCATTCTGGATCAATGGGAAGCCGAACTGGGTCGTTTCTGGCAGGTCGTGCCGCACGAAATGTATAACCGTCTTGACCATCCGGTCAAAGATGAGGCGGCAGCATAATACAAATCAAAAGGCGGCTCGAAAGGCCGCCTTTTTTGTATCGAAACTCTGGTGACAGCTGGGCGATTGTCCGCCATGATTCCCTGCATGACCCTTGACGATTATGACCAGTTTTGCGCCTCGCTTCCTCACACGACCAGTGTCGTGCAATGGGGTGGGGCGCATGTCTGGAAAATCGGTGGCAAAGTGTTCGCCATTGCACGTGGCGGCGCTGACGGTCAGCTCGAGGGCTGTTCGTTCAAAGTCTCTCGTATGGGGTTTGAATTCCTGAAAGAGCAAGCGGGACTACGCGGCGCACCGCATCTGGCTTCGCGTGGGATGAGCTGGATTCAACGCTATTCCGACGAAACCATGTCCGATGATGAGCTGTTATCCTATGTGAAGGACAGCTATGTCATTGTCGGTCGCGGCCTGACGAAAAAGCTCCGGCGCGAATTCGGGCTGTTGGACTGAGCGACTTTCGCCGCTCATCCCTGCGCAGGCAGGGATCTGGACCGCTTCCGGCCAGACCCCTTTGATAAGCCTATTTCAGCGCGCCACACGCCACACGCGCACCCGCGCCGCCAATTGGCTGTGTCAGATGATCGTCTTCATTTTCGTGAATAATAATGGCTGAGCCGTCTTCATCCATCAGGCTCGCACCGGTCGTCAGCGAGGTGAAGGCTTCATAGCCAGCCGAGCCGTCAGCTGCGACCCAGATATTCGGAATATCACCGGCCTCAGGACCCTTTGGGTTCAGCAAGCCGTGGCCGCCTTTGATCATGCCGACATGGCCGGCCGACGCTTTGAACACGCCGACGTCAGAACAATCACCCTTGGAATGCAGGTGCAGGCCGTGCCAGCCCGGAGTCAGCGCGCCCGGTTCCAGCGCAATGCGCAACAACAGCCCGTTTGGTCCTTCGATCAGATTGGCTGTGCCGATCTCCGTGCCTTCAACACCGATAATGCTGGCTTTCGCGTTCATCATGCTTGGCAGGCTGATCTGGTTATCGCCGCTCGATTCTTCTGGCAGTTTGAGGTCGGTCTGCGCCTGGCTACAGGCGACGAGCAGTCCGGCAGTCGCAGCGGTCATCAGAAAACGGGTCAACATAAGTAGGCCTCCTTGCATTGGGTTCCTCTCAACATGGTCCGTCCTACACAGGATTTCCAGTCGAAAACCTGACTACATTTGTCGGAGTTTCAAAATTAACGTGTTCATGTCCTCAGGCGGGTCCTGTTTGAAGAACAGGGCCTCGCCCGTGACCGGGTGATCAAAGCCGAGAATATAGGCATGAAGGGCCTGACGGGAGAATTTGCGCGCTGCTGTCGTTGCCTCGCGGAAATCTTCGCCTTCGCCAAAAGCTTTCAGTCCGCGATGCTTGCCATAGACCGGGTCGCCAACGACCGGCGCGCCGATATGCGCCATGTGTACGCGGATCTGATGGGTACGCCCTGTTTCCAGTCGGCACTCGACCAGAGCCGCCGCTGGCAAAGCTGATTTTTCATCCAGCGCGCCAAAGGTCTCGATGGTTTTATAGTTGGTGATGGCGTGCTTGCCCTTTTCGACATAGCCGTCACCGTCCGGCTCGTGCCAATCGGCAGAGGCTGTCCGCAGGCTCTCACGGACCACAGCCATGCGTTTGCGGTCGGCCGGGTCACGGTCGAGGCGTGTCTCGATCCGCCCGAGCAGGGGGCGCGGTGCGCCGCGGGTCAGCGCCAGATAGCGCCGGTCCATATCGTGCGCCTGAAACCGGGCAACAAGACCGGTATGTGCCACTTCGGATTTTGCTACCACCATGACGCCGGACGTATCCTTGTCCAGCCGGTGAACAATGCCGGGGCGGGCCACGCCGCCAATGCCGGACAAGCTATCCCCGCAATGATAGAGCAACGCATTCACCAGTGTACCGCTCCAGGCGCCGGGGGCAGGATGCACCACCATGCCTGCGGGTTTGGCGATAACGATCAGGTGTTCGTCTTCGAACAGAACATCCAGCGGAATGTTTTCAGCCTGCGGCGTTGCCGGCTCCGGGTCCGGCAGGGTGAGGGTATAGGTTTCGCCTGCGCTGACTTTGTATTTCGGATCAATCTTTGCGCCATGCGATGGCACGACCTGACCGTCTTCGATCAGCGATTTCAATCGCGAACGGGACAGGTCAGAAATCTGACTTGCCAGCCAGCGGTCCAGCCGTTCTCCGGCATCTGCGGCGTCTACAGTAAATGAGTGTGTGGTGGGCATGGGTGGCTTTTAAGCGGAAATGGTAACTCCGGCCAGCTTTCTTTGCCTCACTCGTCTCAAACTCAGGATGGGCCGAAGGGGGGGGAAAATTCGCTGGGCGCAGCTATTTTTCCGTCTACGGATTCATCGTGCAGAGCGATCAGTTCGGGTTTGACCCATTGTGATTTATTTGAATCTGACTTTGGTGTTGTTTCGGTTGCCTGATCAGTCTTCTCGGTTGTCATCATCGTCATCTCCAAAGGAATCAATATCGCCCTGTATTTGTTGGCCTAAGCTAGTATTCTTCAGCACAACGCGAAAATCAACCGGAATTCGCCAATCCGAGTAAATCTGGTTCCGTTTGCTAGAGTCGATATCTTAAACCGTCATTCATTTGTTGCACTGCGCGGATAGAAGTCTCAGAATTCGGTATTAACGGAGGATGGCTGATGGATATTTCACGGCGGAAAATGTTTGGGCTGATGGCTGGCGCTGCGGGCGGCGCAGGTCTCGCCGGATGTGCAACGACTGGCAAGGTTGATGGCACGCTTCTTTCTGAGCTTCTGACAGACAATACGGTGTCTGTATCTTTCGACCATGGCGTTGCCTCGGGCGATGCTATTCAGGACAGCGTTATCCTGTGGACGCGCGTCACACCGGCGAAGGAAACCAGCGGCTCCATCACGGTCAGCGCGTTTTATTCAACAGACAAAGCGTCTGTTGAGACCATGGCTGCGGGCGGCGAGGCGGCAGGCCCGTCTGAGGTTCTGTTCTCTCATTTCCAGACCAGCGCGGATCGCGACTTCACGGTCAAAATCGATGCGGCAGGTCTTCAGCCAGATTCAATTTACTACTATGCCTTTGCGGTCAAAACGCCGGATGGTGTGGTCGTCTCTCCGGTTGGCAAGACGCGCACTCTGCCGGTCACAGGCGGTGACAAGCTGGTTATGGGCGTTGTGTCCTGTTCGAACTGGCCGTTCGGTTTCTTCAACGTTTACAAAGCGCTGTCTGAACGGACTGATCTCGACGCCATCATGCATCTCGGCGACTATATCTATGAGTATGGCGCAGACGGATATGGCGGCTCTGTGGGTGCCAAGATTGGCCGCGTGGTTGCTCCGGCAACTGAAATCGTCACGCTGGATGATTACCGCACACGCCACAAACTGTATAAATCTGACCCGAACCTTCAGGCCGCACATGCAATCTGCCCTTGGTATTGCACATGGGATGACCATGAGAGCGCCAATGACAGCTACCGCACAGGCGCGCAAAACCACAATCCGGACAACAATGAAGGCAGCTGGACAGACCGCAAACAGGTTGCCGTTCAGGCCTATCTTGAATGGATGCCAGTGCGTGATCCAGAGCCGGGCCGCGCCAAAGAGTCGATCTATCGCACTGCAGATTTTGGTGATCTGGCGACCTTCTTCATGCTGGAATCCCGTCTGACGGGCCGGTCTGACGAAATCAGCTGGGGCAATGAGCTGTTCGGCGTTGCCGAAGCGGATTTGCCAGCTAAGGTCATGGCAACCGTTCAGAAATACTCTGACCCGTCACGCACCATGCTTGGCAAGGTTCAGGAAGACTGGCTGGATAAAGGCCTGAAAGCGTCTGCCGGTGCAGGCAAAACCTGGCAGGTTCTGGTCAATCAGGTTATTCTGGCCAAAGCCGTTCCTCCGGATTTTGCAGCCAAGCTCAAGCCGGAACAGCTGACCAAGCTGCCGGATGGCTATGCGCAATTGCTCGTCGCGCTGGCGCAAATGAAACTGCCATTCAACCTGGATGCATGGGACGGCTTCCCGGCAGCCCGCGAACGTCTGTTCGCCTCCGCAAAAGAGGCTGGCGCGCGTCTGGTGACGCTGACAGGCGACACGCATACGGCCTGGGCGAACACGCCTCACGCAAAAGACGGCACCCAAATGGGTGTAGAGTTTGGCTGTACCTCGGTCACGTCTCCGGGTATGGGCGCATACATTCCGCTGGAAAATCTGGGCGAGTTGCTGGCCGACGCCAATGACGATGTCACCTGGTATGACCCGTTCGGCCATGGCTATACGCTGGTCACGCTGACCCCGGAAAAAGCGATTGCCGACTATTTCAAAGTCTCGACCATTCTCGAAGAGACGTTTGAGACGGAAAAAGTCGCAAGCTTCGAAGCGAGCAAAGAAGAGACTGGCGTCAGCCCACTGACAAAAGTCTAAAGCTTGCTCTGACTTCTCAGACAGATTAGGGCGGCGTAATGAAAGCGCCGCCCTTAATTTATCAGCCACCGGCAACTGACCCTCTGCCCATCCTTTTTGAGGATGCGCATATGCTTGTCGTGAACAAGCCAGCAGGCCTGTTGTCTGTGCCGGGGCGGCTCGATGAACACAAGGACAGTCTGTTCACACGCCTTCAGGCGGTTTACCCGGACGTGCTGACTGTCCATCGGCTGGATATGGCAACGTCAGGCCTCATAGTGTTTGCGCGCGGAAAAACGGCGCACCGAACCCTCTCCATCGCCTTTGAGAAACGGCAAATCCACAAACGCTATCTGGCGCGTGTCTGGGGGCGGCCTGCTGAACCATCTGGCCGGGTGGATCTGCCGCTGATCACGGACTGGCCAAACCGTCCACGCCAGATAGTTGATTTTGAGATCGGCAAGCCCTCGCAAACCGAATGGGCGCTTTTGTTATCTGATGACCAGACAAGTCTTGTAAAGCTCACCCCGGTGACGGGGCGCTCTCATCAGCTGCGCGTGCATATGGCCGAGATCGGTCATCCTATTCTTGGTGATCAGTTTTACGGCACGCCGGAAAGCCGGGCTGCGGCCCCGCGGCTTTGCCTTCATGCCAGCGAGCTTGGCCTTGCACATCCGGAAACGGGCAACATGCTCAGCTTTGAAACAGAGGCGACTGGCTTTTGAACAGAAAATCCCGCGTGTAAACGGAACGTGAATTGCACTTCTCAGGGGAAATGAAAGGATTTCCCCATGGATGCGCGCCTGTCACGACTGTTTGCGACCCGAATTGATACACTTGCTGACAAAGACCAGCTCGAATTCGAGCCCGGTCAGGTTTGGCAAGTGATCGGTGGCGACTATTCTGGTGTTGAGCTGATGGTCGTGAAAACCGAAATGGATGAGTATCACGGCAAGCTGGTTCATGTGACGGTTCGCGGTCCATTGTTCACGCGGACCGGGTTTGAACTGGAAGGCATTCCGCATTTGCCATTCCTGGATACTGCGCTTCAAAAGTCACGGCTGACTCTGGTCGGCCATGTCGATGTCATTCCGGGCGACTGGGAAGATATGTATCAGGATTGGGTCAGCGATGCAGAGGCGGGCGATGCTGGCCTGTTCAGCCTGCCTGCGCATGAAATTCTGCAGGAAATCATGTCTCATTTGCCGGTTTGATGCTTTGCGGTCTGGTCAAACCGGACACGAAAATTTCTCGCAAAATCGTCAGAAGCTGACAGAAATCAATTAAAACCGAAGCGGTATTCTGCCTGTGACATAAACAAGGCAGAATGCCCGATGACCACAGAGCTATCTTCTTATCTGTCGACTGCACAACGCAGTCAGACACCTCGCTACCCCGCGACAAGCGGCGGTGAAGAGCGCGTCAAATCGACGGCGCTTTCAACGCTGAAATCCCTCACACAACCCGATGATAAAGTTGATCTGAGCGGCGAAAGTGATGCGGCATCAGACATTTATGAAAACCCGGAAGTTCAGCGTTATTCGCGTGAGAAAAATCAGGCACTGGAAGCCTTTGAGCGGCTGAAAGAAGAGCTGAAAATCGTCCGCAAAGTCTGGGCAAATGACCCTGAAGAGCTTGCCGCGCAATTGGTGCGCCTTGGCAAACAGCTCGCCAAACTCGTCCAGCAATATCAAAAAGCGCAAAAGGCGATGGCCGATATTCTGGGCAAGGCATCCGGCGGCGCGCTCACCATGCCGTCGCTCTCCATGCCCGCGACGACTGCGGCCGCTGCCCCGGAAACAGAGGCGCAAACGGCCTCGTCCGATATGCCGGACGAGCGAGACATCCCAGCTGAAGCAGACATGTCTGCAGACCTGCCGGACGACGCGCTAGAGGATGTTCCGGAGGAGGTCGCCGCGCCGCCCGTGCAGTCAGATGGTCTCGCAACCTATCAGAAAATGACCGGCAAGCGCGTGCGCCTTGATCAGACGCCATTTGCGACTGAGCTGCGCTTTGACATTCAGTATGCGAGCGGGTTTCGCGAATTTGCGACAAAGCTGCGCCTCGAACTTGAGTATAGCCAGAAGAAAGCGCCCTCTATGCCGGGACATTCTGAAGCCCGCGAAGAGTTCATGGAAGACGCCCACGACTTTCTGAAAGACCTTGAAAAAGAGCTCTTCAAATATGAAGGCGAACTCAAACGGGCTATGCCGCCCGCAATCTACGTGACGGTGCAGACCTGATAACGTGTCGCATTGAGGGTGTTCTGCTTCCCGATTACCCAAGAGAAATGCTCAGGTAATTGATGGGTGGGCGGAGACATGAAGACGCGTACGTCACATTTTAATGTCTGGCAGAATGTATTGCTGCGGCTCATCCTGATCTTTTTTGCCATTCTGGCCGCCGCGCTTTGCTTTTATGTCCTGTTGGAATTCCTCGACCGGGGCACAGGCGGGTTTTCGGTTGGCTTCACCATTTTGATTGGCTTGCCTTATATTCTGGGCGCGCTGATTGCCTTCATAACGGCGCCAAATGGGACAACGCGCAGCGGCCATTATATCTGGATGCCGACGCTTCTGGTTCCGCTCGTGCTGATTGTCGGCGGGGCGATTGTTCGCGAAGGCATTGTCTGCCTGATCATGGCATTGCCGCTATGGCTGCCTGCGGCGATTGGTGGCTCGTTCACCGTCAAGCGCCTGATGAAACGCTATGCTCAACCGGGGATCGATCTTTCCAGTTTTGATGCGCATATCGCGCTCGCCTTGCCGGTCATTCTGTTCCTGTCCGACATGTTTGTGCCGCAAGCTGTGTCGGACTATCGCGTTGAGCGCTCTGTTGTTCTCAATGCTCAGCCAGAGGACATCTGGCCGCATCTTCTGAAAATGGAACACATTGCCAGTCGCGAAGGGCGCTGGAATTTGACACAGAACGCAATACGTATTCCGCGGCCCGTCTCGGCGGTTGTTACGGGTGAGGGTGCTGGCGCTATCCGTCACGCCGCCTGGAATGATGACATCTCGTTTGAAGAGCATATCTTCGACTGGCAGGAAGGCCGCCAGCTTCGCTGGACGTTCCATTTTCCAAATGACTCTGTCCACAGGAAGACAGATCGCCATCTCGCGCCGGATGGTCATCATCTGCGTATTCAGGAAGGTGGTTACACGTTGCAACCGCTTGGCAATGGACAGACCAGACTGGTGCTCCACACTGCGTATCAGGCCCAGACGCCGCTGAATCTTTACGCAGCCCTTTGGGGCGAGATTTTCCTTGGCGATATCCAGTCCAATATTCTGGCGATCATCGAAACGCGGACTGGCCGAACGTCAGATTAAAGAGAGCCAAGCGCCTTCCCGACAACCTTTCCGGCCTCGGCAATCGCGGCGCGTGCGGGAACGGAGACCGCTGTCAAATTCATAAAGCCGTGCACCATGCCGGGATGCTCGCGCACCGTGACAGGCACGCCCGCCGCCGCCAGCTTATCCGCATAGGCGCGGCCTTCAGCGTTCAGCGGGTCCCAGCCGCACAGGACCACATGGGCCGGGGCGAGGCCCTGAAATTCTTCAGCAGGCGCAAACAGGGGCGAGATCCGCTTATCCATCGGGTCCATATCGGCCAGATAGCTGCCTTTGAAAAAGTCAAACAGGCCGGGTGAAATGAAAAAGCCTTCCTGAAAGGTCAGCCCTTTGGATTTGATGTCGACAAACTGAACCAGCGGGTAGAGCAGCAATTGGAAGGCGGGTTCGTGTCCGCCCGTGCGTGCCAGTTCCTGACACAGAAATGCGGACAGGTTCCCACCTGCGCTGTCGCCCGCAACGGCTACGCGTTCCGGGTCGATTGAGAAATCCTTTGCCCGGCGCATCAGCCAGTCATACGCCGCCATGGCGTCATCATGAGCGCACGGGAACTGATGTTCCGGAGCCAGTCTGTAATCAACCGAAATCACCCGGCAGCGCGCTGCATGGGCCAGCCGCATACAGATCATCTCATGTCCATCAAGATCGCCAATGACGAAGCCGCCGCCATGGAAATACAAAATCGCGGGCTGTTGGCCAATTCCGGCGGCCAGAGGCGTATAGATACGGGCCTTTAGCGGCCCTTCGGCCCCGTCGACCAGAATGTTGTCAATGCGGGCGAGCTCCGGTGCATCACTCTCCACAGAGCGCGTTGCCCGATAAAACGAGCCGCGCAGGCGCTCAACGGTTTCATTCCAGTCCGCTTTGGAGAAATCTTTGGCGGAAAAATCCGGCTTCATGAAGTCGGGGAGTTTCAGACTTTGCAGAAAGGCCTGCAAACCAGGATCAATTGCCATTTCCGTCCAACCATAATTAACTACCGGAAATACGTTGGTTTCCAGCACACAAAATACAATACGGGGAGGATCTGGAAAATGAAACAGGTTGAAATTTACTGGTCGTTTCGCAGCCCATATTCTTATCTGGCAACGCCGCGATTGCTGGCAATGTCGAAAGCCTGGGATATTCCCTTTGTCATGCGCCCGGTTTACCCGATTGCGGTGCGCATTCCCGGATTTTTCAAGACGGTGAACCCGATGTGGCCGCCTTATTTGCGGGTCGATTGTCTGCGGCTTGCCGATTATCTGGGGCTACCATTTGGGCCACCTCAGCCGGACCCGATTGTCATGGATATGACGACAGGCGAGGTTCCGGCCGATCAACCCTATATCCATCGTCTGACCCGGCTAGGGGTGCTTGCCAGCCACCAGCCGAATGCGCTCTCCTTTTTTGATGAGGTCTCCCGCCTGATCTGGTCTGGCAAGGAAAACTGGACGCAGGGCAGTGCGCTGGCCGATGCCGTCGCACGTGCCGGGTTTGATCTTGCCGCTATGGACGCTGAAGCCGTCTCTCATGAAACAGAGCTGGAAGCTGAAATCGAGCAGAACGAAGCCGCACAAAAGGCTGCGGGCCATTGGGGTGTGCCCCTGATGGTCTTTAATGGCGAGCCGTTCTTTGGTCAGGACCGCGTCGATCTGTTGGAATGGCGCCTTGGAAGGTCAGGCGTTTCCAGGCGCTAGACGCCTATGTGTCCAGCAAATGATATCTGAAAATCTTCGCAATAAGCTCGGACCGTGTCCGCACTTCCAGTTTTTTACGCAGGATTTCCATATGCCGGTTCACAGTGCGCTCGCTAATGCCGATCAGCAATGCGATCTCCCAGTCCGTCTTTCCCTGTGAGACCCAATAGGCCACTTCGTGCTGGCGTTTGGAGAGCTGGAGATTGGCAGTATCGACCGCCGTCGGGTTCGACAGGCGTTTGGAGTAGCGATAGAAGATCGAACCGGCATAGCTGAGCAGTCGTTTCGTTTCCGGCGCGTCGCACATTTTGTTAGCGACGAATGTCGTCAGGCCGAGTGAGCCAGCCGCACCATGATTGGGCACAACCCAGCCTTGCTGATAGCCATGCTCTGCTGCCGCATCAAACACGTATTGTCGTTCATTGGTGTTGATCTTGTGCTGGATCTCGGTCCAGCTGAACGGTTCATCGGTGCGAAGCGTTTCGTGGATGACCACGTCATGCTTGGCCAGATCTTCGCGACGATATCGCGAAATGTATTCGGTGTTCTTTTTGCCGAATACGGCTCCGATAAATGGTTCTTCGTTGAAGGCCGCCCGGATTTCAACGCTTGTTGCAGTGATAACACCGAAAGGCCGAACCAGCTCGACAAGAGCCTTTTCGACCTTTTCGTAACTGGCGTTCTGCTCCACCAGATCAAAAAAAGCGCCGGTAATCATTTACTCACCCCTGAGGCAAAACTACTGCAGGGTGTGAAAACGTCCAGCGCTTTTTCGTTGCAAACCTGAAGCAGTGAAGCTTCAGGTTCGCCTTTTGAACATTTTTTCAGTAAGTGATTAAAAGGGCGGCGAGGTTATCGCGGCGCCAGGATCATAATCATCTGGCGGCCTTCCAGTTTTGGTTCGAGCTCGACTTTTGCAACTTCGTCAAAATCAACCTTCACCTTCTGCATGAGTTCCATGCCGAGATGCTGGTGGGCCATTTCACGACCGCGGAACCGCAGTGTGATTTTCACCTTGTCGCCGCCTTCAAAGAAGCGGGTAATCGCTTTGGCTTTGACCTCATAGTCATGCGTGTCGATATTCGGACGCATTTTGATTTCCTTGAGGTCGGCCGTCTTTTGCTTTTTGCGAGCTTCGGCTTTTTTCTTTTGTTCAAGGAAACGGAGTTTGCCGTAGTCGAGAATCTTGCAAACCGGAACTTCCTGATTGGGAGACACTTCAACGAGGTCCAGCCCTGCTTCCTGCGCTGCTTCCAGCGCGGCTGCTATTGGCATTTCCCCTTGTTTATCTCCATTTTCGTCAATCAGGAGAACGCGCGAGACTCGAATGTCTTCATTAATGCGCGGTCCGGATTTTTGCGGCGGTTTTGCCGGCATAGGTCGACGTGCTATGGCTCAACTCCTTAAATTGTTAAGATCGGCAGAGATATGACGCGTTTGCGTGAAAAATTCAAGAACGACGATCTGATTTTCCAATGTGGCATCGCTGAAATCCATACAATGAGGATCTTTTCCTGATCCTTATCGCGATGGCGCTTATGGTTTGGATGATACTCGAAAACGGTGGAATTAACGATCACTATTCATGGGAAGTCACACCGAGGGAGGTGGTTTTCTCCAGGCCCACTGGCGCGGCAGACCCGTTTCCAGTGAGATATGTCGAGGAAACTTACGTCGTCGGAAGAATGTTGAGCGCCGTAATCGCCTGCGTTACGTCAGAAACACTCACCTGATCCAGCGTGTCGGCCTGAACCACAATGACATTGCTCCCTCTCGGGCGCGCTTTATCCGGGTCAGATTCGCTGGTTGCGAACAATGCGACACCCGGTGCGCCAGCCAGCGTCGCCATATGCATAGGCCCTGTATCGTTCCCGACAGCCAGAGTCGCATGTTTGCCAAGTGAGACGACCTGAAACAAATCTGTTCGCGTGCAGAGGGATTTGGCTTGAGGGACGGCGCGTACGACCTGTTTCGCGATCTCGCTTTCCGCCTTACCCCCAATGATAACCGGTGTGATTTTGCGGTCAGCCAGCCATTTTGCCAGCTCAACATAGTGTTCTTCCGGCCAGCGTTTCGCGATGCGATGCGCTGATGATCCCGGAATGAGAAGGGCGAACGGGCCTGTCAGCGAGAAAAATGCTGGCTGAAGACGAGGCGGGTTGCGCAGCGCAGGCTCAATCCAGCTAAAGTCAGCCCGCGGGACCTGACCGATAGGATAGCCGCCTTTCGGGCCGATCCCTGCCATATTGATCTGATCGGCCAGACGCTCGATCGAGTGCATTTTGTCGCGGTTCGGATTGTTGTGCGGAAACGCACAGCCCGACGCAATGCCCGACCATAAAGGCGGGTTTGGCCGCAGGGCCTGATAGTATTTGCTGGACCGTCCACTGGTCTGAAAATCATAGACCATGTCGTATTTTTCGGATCGCAACCGACGGATCAGACGCGATGTGCCAGCGGCATCGCGCGGACGCCCGTCAATCTCGACCCGGTCGAAATACGGACACGCCTTGGCGAAAGTCTCAAAAGGCGGCGTGGTCAGCAGGGTGATCTGCGCGGACGGGTGAAACTCGCGTACTTCCTTCATCGCGCCCAAAGCGAGGACGAAATCCCCGAGTGCACTGAGTTTGATGATCAGAACTTTGCGGGCCTGGTCGCCGGGGTTTTCATGCTTCTTGGCCATATCAGCGGGCAGCCTTCATATCCAGAACGCGGTCATAGACCTTCAGCGTTGCAGCCTGCAAACCCGATTTCGTGAACCGTGTCAGCACTTTTTGTTTTGCCGCTTTGCCCATGTCTTGTCTTTGCTCGTCTGTCAGCGCCAGAAAGGCGCTTAACGCCCCGGCGAGACTATCTGCATCACCCGGCACAGTTCGCCAGCCTGTTAGGCCGTCATCAACTGTTTCACGTTGCCCACCATGATCCGATACAATCACCGGAACCCCCATTGCACCCGCTTCGATAGCAACGCGGCCAAATGCTTCAGGACGAACCGAAGGCGCGATAATCAGATCAGAAGCGGCATATAAATTCGCCATTTCGCTATAATGGCCTGAAATATTGACTGATTTGTCAATACCCAAAGCGTGAATACGCGCTTTGAGACCCTCAACATAGTCATTTCTGCCCTGTGCGTCGCCAACCAGATGAGCTGAGATGCGGCTCCGCAGCGCTTCGGGCAGTTTTCCAATCGCCTCAATGAAGACTTCCTGCCCCTTCCAGCTTGTCAGCCTGCCGGGCAGGACACAGACAAAATCGCGGCCCTGCGCCAGGTGTTCACGCAAGGCGGTAACAGCTGTGGCGTCAACGCTCTCCGGGTTTAGCTTGTCGACATCGACGCCGCGCGGGATCGTCACCAGACGGTCTGGCGGCACGTCATAGGTCGAGCGCACAATATCGGCGATATAGTCTGAATTGGCGATCACAATATCGCCGCGGGCCATCACCGAATTATAGAGCTTTTTCGGGGCAGATTTTCCGCCATAGGCCCCGTGATAGGTCGTGACAAAGGGCGTGTCTGTTCGCCGCGCAGCCCATAGCGCACTCCAGGCCGGCGCGCGTGACCGCGCATGAACAATATCAACGGTCTCGTTTCGGATGATTGCTTCGATCTTTTTGGAGTTTTGCCACAGTGTCAGCGGCGATTTTGACTTTGCAGGCAAGCGGATCAACTCGCCGCCAAGCTCTGCAAGTCTGGTTTCCAGCCGTCCGCCTTCGGATACCACAAGGGCGCGTCCGCCTGTCGCCTTGATCGCTTCGACGATCTCAAGTGTAGTGAGCTCAGCGCCGCCCGCCGCGAGTTCGGGGATAACCTGAAGGACAGTGAGGCCGGGCTGAGCCAATTGAATAACCTTTCAATGACGACCAGGGAGGTCGCGACACATGGAAACGCTCACACGACAGGACGGTGAAACCCTTGCCTACACGAAGTTGCAGGCTCCTGCCAACACGCCAACGCTTGTATGGTTATCTGGTTTTAACTCTGACATGTCCGGTTCAAAAGCTCTCGCGGTAAAAGACTTCGCTGAAGCGAACGGTTTCGGGTATCTGGCGTTTGACTATTTCGGGCATGGTCAGTCGAGCGGCGCCTTTAAAGACGGCACGATTTCGCGCTGGCGCGAAGACTGCCTGACCGCGATTGATGAACTGTCCGACGGGCCGCTCGTGCTGGTCGGATCGTCCATGGGCGGCTGGATGGCGCTGCTCACCGCGCTTGCCCGCAAAGACCGCGTTAAAGCCATGCTGCTCATCGCGCCGGCTCCGGATTTTACGCAGAAACTGCTCTGGCCAGAGCTTTCGGGTGCCGCGCAGGAAGACATCGCTCATAACGGGTTCTGGATGCGGCCAACTGATTATGGTGAGCCTTACCCGATCACCAGAGAGCTGATCTCAGATGGCAAGCAATGGTCCATTCTCGATGCGCCGATTGAGCTCTCCATTCCCGTCACCATCCTTCAGGGTAAGATGGACCCGGACGTGCCGTGGACTCATGCTTTGAAGGTGCAGGAAAAACTCGTCTCCACCGATTGCGATTTTCATCTGATCAAGGATGGCGAGCATCGTCTCTCGCGTCCGGAAGATATTACGCGCCTGCTCACCGAGTTGGACCTTCTGACGAAGAAGATCGCTTAGGTCGTTGTACAAGGGCTCGTTCCGATAGGCGCGAGCCGTATTGCGTGGACAAAATCTGTCAGAGCGCAGCCGCCCATTTGCGGACATCGGCAACAAATGCGTCTGGCTGTTCCATGGCGGCGAAATGCCCGCCTTTTTCCATAACGCTCCAGTGAACGATATTATAGGCGCGCTCACACCAGGATCGCGGCGGCGCAGGATACACTGTCTCGCCCGGGAAGTTTGCAAATCCGGTCGGAACCTCGACACGTTCGCCTTCTGGCAGGGCGTTTCCGCCCTCGGCAAACAGGCCGTTATAATACCAGACGCTCGTCGCAAACGCGTCATTCACCAGATAAATCATGATATTGGTGAGCAGCTGATCCTTGGTATAGACGCTCTCAAGGTCGCCATTCTCAAGATCAGACCAGCCATGGAATTTCTCCAAAATCCAGGCCGCTTGTCCGATTGGGGAATCCATCAGCGCCAGAGCCAGCGTTTGTGGCTTGGTCGCCTGTTCCATCAGATACGCGCCTTCGGCCTGCATGGCTGCGCCTTGAGTGGCCAGCCATTTGGTTTCATCCTCGTTTTGAGGAAGCGCAGGTGTTGGGCGCAGGCCAATCATATTCAGGTGAATGGCTTTACAGCCGCCACCCTTGGCCACGGAATGATGATAGCCCAGCCAGGAGGTGACGAGGCCACCCCAGTCACCGCCCTGCGCCAGATAGGTCTCATAGCCGAGAACCTCACGCATCAGCTTATCGAACAGGTTCGCGGTAAATTTCTGACCAACCGGCTTTTCCGGTTTCTGGCTGAACCCATAGCCCGGCAGGCTCGGAATGATCAGATCGAACGCATCTTCGGCTTTCCCGCCATGCTTTGACGGATAGGCCAATGGCTCAATGACATCCCAGAACTCATAGAATGAGCCCGGCCAGCCATGTGTGATCAAAAGCGGGCGTTTTCCTTCCGCCTCGCCAACAACATGAACAAAGTGCAGCTCGAAGTCGTCAACACTGGCTTTGAAGTGTGGAAACTTGTTCAGACGGGTTTCCATGCGGCGCCAGTTGAACTCAGCCAGCCAGTGTCGCTTGAAATCCCGCAGAACGCTGGTCTTCATGCCATATTGCCAGTCATCATCTACCGGTTCCGGGTGGAATTTATAGGCGGTGACCCGGCGATCGATCGTATCGATGATCGTTTCCGGAATGGCGATGGTGAAAGGTGTAATCTCAGTCATCGCGCGACAATAAATGATTCTCTTAACGAGAAGACAAGAAGAAAACGAATTGCCGTTCCAGGCTCAGGTTTTGAATTCATCCTGATAGCGCGTCGCGACATCCACAATCAGAACCGTTGCGGCATGGGCAACAAAGCCAACGGTCCACCAGATCATTGGTATTTTCATGATGAAAGCGCCTTCAACCATGCTGATGGCAATGAAAACCACCATGCCGATCATATAGCCTGCCAGATGGATCATCAGAGACAGACGAACGGCGGCGCGTCCTTTCGCATTCTTTTCGCGCACGATGCGCTGGGCCTCAACTTCCGGGTCAATCGACAGGGCAGAGACGTCGACATTAAAGGCCGCTGCCAGTGCTTTCAGGCTGTCATTTGAGGCAGGCTCGCCATTCTCAATGCGTTGAATGGTGCGAAGACCAATACCGGCCAGATCAGCAAGATGTTCTTGCGACCAGTGGCGCTCTTCGCGCCACCGTTTGATTTTGGCGGTATCTGCTTTGAAGGTCATCGTGTGCTCCGTTTCGGGTTTGAACTGATACCTTCATCTCGTGATATCTGTCCAATCAGCCACGTCGTACACCCGCCATGGACCCGCCAGCCTGCCGCCACGAGCCCGCCAAAGCCCTGTTTCAGGGCGATTATGAAAAAAGCGGACCCTTTCAGACCCGCTTTTCAAAATTATCGGTTTGGGTCGTATCAGACCTGTTCCTGCTCCGGTGCCGTCTGCATTTGCGGCTGCGGGGCGCTCTGCTGAAGCTGGAATTGCATCAACATTTGCGTCACAGACAGGCGCAGGCCAGTCATCATCGCGTGGAACAGCTGGAAGGCTTCAGACTTGAATTCATTCAGCGGGTCACGCTGACCATAGCTGCGCAGATGGATCACTGACCGCAGCTGATCAAGTTGCTGAAGGTGCTCGCGCCATTCGCGGTCAAGGAATTGCAGAAGGATCTGCTTCTCAATCCAGCGAATGCGTTCCGGGCCAACTTCGGCAGCCTTGCGGGCATAGGCCGTGTCGACCACTTCCGTCAGACGTTCGATGATCTCTGTGTTCGCCACGCCTTCTTCATTCGCCCATTCGCGAATTGGCGGGGTCAGACCAAAGGTTTCAGCAACCGTTTTCTCAAGGCCATCAATGTCCCACTGATCGGCATAGGTGCGCGCTGGCATTGCGTTGTGAACAACGTCCTCAACCACGTCATGGCGCATTTCGGTGATGGTTTCACCAACATGCTCAGAGCGCATGAAGTCGATACGCTGCTCAAAGATCGCTTTACGCTGGTCGTTGATGACATCGTCATATTTGAGCAGGTTCTTACGCATTTCGAAGTTGCGCTGCTCGACTTTCTTCTGAGACGTTTCAAGCGCTTTGTTCATCCATGGGTGAACAATGGCTTCGCCTTCCTTGATGCCCAGCTTGCGCATGATCACGTCGAGGCGTTCCGCGCCAAAGATGCGCAGAAGGTCATCTTCCAGAGAGATGTAGAATTTTGAGCGGCCCGGGTCACCCTGACGACCTGTCCGGCCACGCAGCTGGTTATCGATCCGGCGGCTTTCATGGCGCTCCGTACCGAGAACGAACAGACCGCCTGCATCAAGGGCCTGCTTTTTCTTCAGTGCGATGTCGGCTTTGATCTCATCTTCGGTGATTTTGATCTCTTCCGGCGTCAGATCGCGCTTCAGCTTGTCCTGAAGTTTCGCAATTTCTTCGTCAAGGCGCATTTCAAGGTTGCCGCCCAGCTGAATGTCGGTGCCGCGACCCGCCATGTTGGTTGCAACGGTGATCGCACCTGGAATACCGGCCTGTGCAACGATGTGTGCTTCACGCTCATGGTGGCGTGCGTTCAGAACCTGGTGCGGAATTTTCGCCTGAGCGAGCAGGGTGGACAGAAGCTCGGATTTCTCAATCGAGGCTGTCCCCAGAAGAACCGGCTGACCTTTTGTGTGACAGATTTTCAGCTCATCAATGATGGCTTTGTATTTCTCGCCAGCTGTCCGGTAGACTTCATCGTCATCGTCAATTCGCTGGATCGGCTTGTTGGTCGGAATGTCATAGACGCGCAGACCATAAGTGTCGTGGAATTCTGAGGCTTCTGTATCGGCTGTACCGGTCATGCCAGACAGTTTGTCATACAAGCGGAAATAGTTCTGGAAGGTGATCGATGCCAGTGTCTGGTTCTCAGGCTGAATTTCGACATTCTCTTTGGCTTCGATTGCCTGGTGCAGACCTTCAGACAGGCGGCGACCATCCATCATACGGCCTGTGAACTCGTCGATCAGTTTCACTTCACCGCCCTGAACGATATAGTCTTTATCGCGTGTGAACAGTTTGTGAGCGCGCAAAGCCTGGTTGGCATGGTGAACAATGGTGATGTTCTGCGGGTCATACATGGACCCTTCCATAATCCCGGCGGCAGTCAGAAGATTCTCGATCTTCTCATTGCCTTCCTCGGTCAGGACAACAGAGCGCTGTTTTTCATCCAGTTCGTAATCTTCATCGATCAGCTGCGGAATGACAGAATCCAGAGCGCGGTAGAGGTCAGAGCGGTCATCTGTCGGGCCGGAAATGATCAGCGGCGTGCGCGCTTCGTCGATCAGGATGGAGTCGACCTCGTCCACAATCGCATAATTGTGTCCGCGCTGGCTCATGTCTTCCAGTGAGTACTTCATGTTATCGCGCAGATAATCGAAGCCGAACTCATTGTTTGTACCATAAGTGATGTCAGCGGTGTAAGCGGCGCGGCGCTCTGCAGAATCCGGATCGCCGAACAGGACGCCCGTCCTCATGCCGAGGAAGCCATAAACCTGCCCCATCCATTCGGCGTCACGTTTTGCCAGATAGTCGTTCACGGTAATGACGTGGACGCCTTTACCGGTCAGCGCGTTCAGATAAGCCGGGCAGGTCGCCACCAGCGTTTTACCTTCACCCGTCCGCATTTCGGCGATGTTGCCGCCATTCAAAACCATGCCACCGATCAGCTGCACATCAAAATGCCGCATTCCCAGTGTTCGTTTCGAAGCTTCTCTAACTACAGCGAAGGCTTCTTCCAGAATGCTGTCGAGTGTTGCCCCATTGGCGAGAGCGGTTTTGAATTCGGTCGTTTTCGATCGAAGTGCGTCATCCGAAAGTGCTTCCAGAACAGGTTCCAGTGCGTTGATCCGGTTAACTCTGTTGCGGAACGGCCGAAGCTGACGTTCGTTTACAGACCCAAAGAATTTCTTAGCGATGTTCAGCATGTTACAACCAGTTTTGCGTTCGGAAGCGCAGTCTCGCACGCAATTATTTAAATACTCGCAACTTAACGGCGGGAAGTTGCTCGACCCTCTAACCGGACTGACTTAAGAAGGGGGGTGAGACGTGTCAATTGGAAGAACCAGAATCAGGAAGGCTTTGCCAGAGAATGAAGCATAGCGTTTATCCCCTATTGGTTGGATTAGCCCTTGTATTCCTTAGTGCTTGTGAGCCGGAAACGTCCACAAAGAAAGAACAGCCAGTGCGCGTTAATGCTGCGATTGCTGCTGTTGTGAACGGCGAATACATACAGGCAACCGAAGTTGAACTTGAAGCAGCCGCTCAGGGATTGATCGATGTTGGTGAACGACTCGATGTGAAAGACCCGGTTTTTTCGCAAATTCTTGAGCAGTTGATCGACCAGAAACTTCTGTCACAGGAAGCGCTCGCACGTGGCCTTGATCAGGATGAAGGTGCGCGCCACCGGTTGCATGCCGCCCGCGAACGCATTCTTGGCAACCTCTATGTCGAGAAGCTTGTTTCCGAACAGGTCGACGAAGCGGCCGTGATGAAAATGTACAGGGCCCAGGTCGAGTTGCAGCAACTCGGTGAAGAGGTTCTGGTGCGTCATATTCTGGTGAAAACCCAGGCTGAAGCCGACAAGCTCTATAAAGATCTGCGCAATGGCAAGGAATTTGCCGAACTGGCCTTCACCTATTCCATCGACCGGGCGACCAGCGCTGAGGGGGGGCTGATGGGCTATTTCCTGCCGGATGAGCTCAGCGATCCGTTCCCGTCCGTCATTAACCGCACTGCGGTTGGTGCACATTCAAAGCCGTTTGAAACGGAACTTGGCTGGCACATTCTGAAAGTCGATGACCGCCGCAAGGAAGAGCCGCCATCCCTTGATGAGATGCGACCTAAAATCGTTCAGTATCTGACCCTGTCTGAAATCAGCAAGTCGCTGAAACGTCTTCGCACGCGTTCGGAAATCGAAACCGTCACCGGCAAGGATTCCTCGAATTCCCTCGATGTTGACGCAGGCGATGTGGACGCTATCGACGACAGTCTCGATGATGCATCGGACGACGATCTGAACGATGATGCGGGTGATGTTGCTGACGATGAAAAAGACGATACCGTCGACGCAAAACCTGATACGACGCCAACTCCAAAAGCTGAATAGAATAAGGATTTTCAGTCAGTGAAACTGAAGCTTTCGCCGCTTGCCCCGAAATCATTTCCCGAACTGCCAAAAGTTAAGGGTATGGTCTCAGCCACTCGCTCTATGGGCATGTATAAAACAGACCGCGATGATCTGTTTCTGGTCGCTTTTCCGGATGGGGCGAGCTGCGGCGGTGCGTTTACGCGATCTCTGACCCGCTCTTGTGATGTCGACTGGTGCCGCGAAGCGCTGGAAACGTCAGGTGGGCGGGCAACGGCGCTGGTCGTCAATGCCGGCAACTCCAATGCCTTCACCTTCCAGAAGGGCATCGACAAGAACAATGCGACGCTCGACGCTTTTGCGAAGGTTTCCGGCAAGCCAAAGGAAGAATGCTATATTGCGGCAACGGGCGTCATTGGCGTTCCGGTTGAGGCGGACCTTGTTGCGCGCAATATTCCGGATATGTGGGCGTCTTTGTCTGACGAGACGGACTGGCTCACTCTGACGCGTGCCTTCATGACGACGGACACTTTCCCGAAAGGGGCAGGCAAGCAGATCGAGATTGCGGGCCAGACGGTTTCGATTGCGGGCATTGCCAAAGGGTCGGGCATGATTGCGCCAAACATGGCGACCATGCTGGCCTATATCTTTGTTGATGCGCCGCTCACACCGGAACAATGCCAGTGGCTGACCTCGTCTCATGTAAACACCAGCTTTAACAGCATCACGGTTGATGGTGACACCTCGACCAGTGACACGGTGATGATGTTTGCGACAGGCGCTGTCGATCTGACCGCAGAGCAGGTCAGCGAGAATTTCGACCTCATCTCCTCTGCTGTTGGCGAGGTCTTCCTTGATCTGGCGCACCAGATTGTTCGGGACGGCGAGGGCGCAACCAAATTCATCGAGATTGCGGTTGAGGGCGCGGTCAGCGATGCCTCAGCCAAGTTTGTTGGCTGTTCAATCGCGAATTCTCCGTTGGTGAAAACGGCGCTGGCGGCAAATGACGCCAATTGGGGCCGTATCGTCATGGCGGTTGGTAAAGCGCTTGAGCCGGTCAACCGTGATCAGATGAGCATTCACATTGGTGATGTCTGTGTTGCAGAGGGCGGCGGACGCTCTGCTGACTATGATGAAGCGCGCGCAACGGCGGCGGTGTCTGGCGATGAAATCCTTATCCGCGTTGATCTGGCAATCGGCAGCGGCAAGGCTCGCGTTTGGACCTGTGATCTCACGCATGGTTATGTAGAGATTAACGGCGCTTATCGAACCTGATCTGATCCCCAAACCTTAATTTCATGAACCCTGGCGTATTATGACACTGAAGCGGATCGTCTATGTTTCTGCAGCCATTCTCCTGAGATCGGATGGATGTCTGCTTCTGGCGCAAAGACCAGAGGGAAAATCCATGGCCGGTCTTTGGGAGCTTCCCGGCGGAAAAATAGAACCCGGTGAAACGCCAGAAGAAGCTCTGGTGAGAGAGATGAGGGAGGAGTTGGCAGTGACTTTAAAGTCTGACGATCTGGTGCCATTCACTTTTGCCTCCCATGGTTATGACAGCTTCCACCTTGTTATGCCGGTCTTTCTGGCAACACGCTGGGAGGGCGAGCCAACGCCTCAGGAAGGCCAGAGCCTTGCCTGGACAAAACCATCAGAGCTGAAATCCCTGCCTGCGCCAGACGCTGATATTCCGCTGTTCGATTTCATCGAAATGCATATCGGTGCCTATTGCGAGGGCGGACATGCGTAATTTCCTGCTGTCGTTTTGGCGCAATCAATGCGGTGGCACCGCGATTGAGTATGGCCTCATTGCTGCGCTGATTGTTGTTGGTCTGCTGGTGGCTTTGAACAGCATCGGTAAATCGACGCGGTCCATGTATGAAAACCTCGACAGTGAGTGGGATGCCGCTCAGGACGGTTAACCCGCTTTGTCACCTGTTTTCTGTTCCACTGAACCGACGGCTTCGGCAAGACTGACCGTGCCAGACCCGCGCCGCGCCGGTTTAGGTTGATCGGGATGCGGCGCCCAGCCGGTCACCCACATGATATCAATGCTCGCACGGATACGCCCATCCGGGTCTGAGAACTGCTCTGCATAGAGCTGCGCTGCCCGCATCAATATGCGGCGCGATAGCGGTCTGCGTCCTTGTGTGAAGGGGGAATGCGTTTCCCCACTCGCCTTCAAGTCGTTTAGCAGGGCGAACATGCTGTCATAGCGAAGGGTCAGTTGATCGCGGTCGCTGACGGGCAGGGCAAACCCGGCCCGCTGTAACAGCTGGGACAGGTCCAGAGCGTCCGCAAAGGGGGAGACGCGCATTTCTGCGCCGCCGGTCAGTTCAGATTCGGCCTGTAACAGAACCTGACGCAACTCTGTCAGCGTGTTGCCGCCCAGCATGGCCGCAACGAAAAACCCGTCAGGCTTCAGGGCTTGCCGCGCCTGGATCAGCGCGCCGGGCAGGTCATTCACCCAATGCAGCGACAAAGCCGAAATGATGAGATCCAGACTATGCTCTTTAAAGGGCAATAGCTCCTCGTCACCGGCCAGCGTGGGTTGAGCGGTAACGGTCGCGACCTCAGGTGAGAGGTCCATGCAGATATGCGTGTCAACAAACGGGGCGAGGTCGTCGCGCATGTTTAAAAAACCGGCGCCTGTTTCCAGTGCGACCGGAAAATGGCGTTTTGTCAGCAAAATCCGATCTGCGACGTCTTCTGCGACTCGTCGTTTCAGAAAATCTACGCTTTGATAGCTGTCACGAGCCCGGCGGCGTCGCTGGGCGAGCCGTGAGCGGTCAAAGACAAAGGGTGAGTTAGAGGCTGACATTCGATGGATATGGACCGTCACGATCATCAGGCCAAGTGGGAAAAGCCAATTTCATCCTGGCTGTCAGCGTCCTTTCTCTGGGCGCGGCCCGGACGCTCGCTTTTGTCGAACCGGGTCATTTCTCCGGGCGCGCTGCTGGATGTTCCGGAATTTGATGATCTGCGCTTTTTAACGCCGCCCTGGTGTCAGATTTGTGCGTTTCCGTTTGAGTATGAAGAGAGCGATGACACGGTCTGTGCGTCCTGTCTGGCAAACCCGCCGCCCTGGTCCGCGGCGCGGGCCCCTCTCATTTACAGCGATGCCAGCAGTGAGCTGGTTCTGCGCCTCAAGCGACAAGGTATCCGAACAGGCCTCTCGCTCTATGGGACATGGATGTACGCTGCCGCGCGGGAGATGATCGACACGGCAGATCTTCTGATCCCGGTGCCGCTACACTATCGTCGACTGGTCAGTCGCGGCTTCAATCAGGCCGGATGGCTGGCAAACGCAATTTCTGATCAGGCAGGCCTTCCCGTTCGTCACGGCGTTTTGAAACGGCGTAAAGCCTCCCCAAGTCAGGGGCGACTGTCTGCGGCTCAGCGCAAGCGGAATGTTGCAGGCGCCTTTGCTGTGATCGCGGGGCGCGAACGACATGTCAGAGGCAAGCGCATTGTGCTTGTTGATGACGTATTGACCACGGGCGCCACACTCACCGCTTGCGCGGCGGCGTTGAAACGGGCGGGCGCCGCAAATGTCGATGTCGTTACATTGGCGCGCGTTGTCGCGCCTCAAAAACCCCTTATATAGCGGTCTCAGGAGTTAGTTTGATGGCAAAAGTCGAAATTTATACACGTGAGTTCTGTCCGTATTGTGTGCGGGCGCTGCAATTGCTGGATCGCAAGGGCGTTCGCTATTCCCATATCGATGCCGGTATGGATGCCGACAAAAAAGCAGAAATGATTCAACGGTCAAACGGCGCACGAACATTCCCTCAAATCTTCATTGATGATATTCATGTCGGTGGATGTGATGAAATTCATGCGCTCGACCGGAAGGGTAAACTGGACCAGTTGTTAGCTCTGGACTGACAGGAATGGTAAAATACGCACTCAGATGTGATACCTGTGAGATCGGCTTTGAAGGCTGGTTCTCGACGTCTGATGCCTATGATGCGCAGCGTGAGGCCGGTGAGCTGACCTGCCCGCAATGTGGCTCTCCCAGCATCTCCAAACAAATCATGGCGCCGGCCGTTCGCGACTCCCGGACAGAGAAAGCCGTTCGACACATTGATGTCGAAAAGTTCGAGGCGATGGCCAGGGCTGTACGTGAGCATGTGGAGACCACGCATGAATATGTGGGGGATCGTTTTGCTGACCGTGCGCGCGCCATGTATTATGGCGAGGAAGAGCATAAACCTGTTTGGGGCGAAACCACACTTCAGGAAGCCAAAGAGCTGGTTGAAGAAGGCGTGCCTGCCATGCCACTTCCGGGGGCTATGGCTCCTGAAAAACCTGGCGATCCGAAAAAATTGAACTAAATATAGATTGGGCATTCTGGAATTTTGCCTTGCCGAGCATAGGCAAGGCGCATTTTGGGGACCGCAAAAGGAGACTGAAAATGAAAACGTTTCTTAAAGCAGTAGCAGCACTCAGCCTGACCGTTACGCTCGTGGCATGTAATACTATTGAAGGCTTCGGCAAAGACGTCGAAAAAGCTGGCGATAAAATCGAAGAAACAGCGAAGAAAACAAAAAGCTGATCGATTGCTGATCTCACAAAAAAAGCCACGCAGATCGCTCTGCGTGGCTTTTCTTTTTCCGGTGTGACCCGTCCTTAGCCGGCAACGCGGCGCATCGGTGTCACATTGTCTTCCTTGCGTGTGCGAGCCTTTTTCGGCTGGAAGGCAATCTTCGCATGTTCTGCGCAGTATGGGCCGCCAGATGCCGCACGACCGCAGAAGGCGAAATCCTTGTCCATCGGGTCACCGATTGGCCATTTGCACATGCTTTCGCGAATGTTCAGCACGCTTGCCGTTTCGCCATTCGACAGAACCGCAGGTTCAAGAGGCTCCGCGTCGCGGGCGACGCTTGGCAGAGCTGGTTTGACCTTTGGCTCCTCGACAACCGGCGCGACTTTCACAGGTGCCCGCTCCACGCGCTGCGGCGTTGGCTTTGGCCGTGCCAGACGTGGTGGACGCTTCACAGGGCGTGAAGGTGTTGCTCGTCCTGACAATCCCAGACGGTGGACTTTTCCGATCACAGCATTGCGGGTAACGCCGCCCAGCTGGTTTGCGATCTGGCTTGCACTATGGCCTTCGGTCCATAGCTTTTTCAGCGTTTCGACACGTTCCTCGGTCCAGCTCATTCGCCACCTCCTATCATCCCGGCTATTAATCAATATTTAGTTAAGTTAGTTTCTAGTTAACCTTACTATCGCCCATATATCGTACCCTGTGAGGCGCTCGACACAATATGCTGATCTGTGGAGAACTCGATTAATCCACATTTAGTGCCCCAAATTAACGAATTCGATGTGGAAAACTCGCTGTGGATCACTAGTAATTGATCGCGAATTCCGTCTTGACCTTAAAAAACTGTTCCCGATCCACCTTACAGTGCCTAAATGGGGTCCATGACTGATCAGACGACTTCCGCTTCTTTGGAGCATAGCTATCGAGAGCCACGCAAATTTGCTGGCTTGAACGGGCTTGGACTATGGACTCTCTATCAACGCGAGGTGGGACGCTTTCTTAAAGTCTGGATGCAGACTTTGCTCGCACCTGCGATTTCCTCTCTGCTTTTGATGACCGTCTTCAAGCTGGCTTTCGGAAACCGGGGGGAGCTGCATGGCGATTTTGCGGGCATTCAGTACCAGAACTTTCTGGCACCGGGCCTGATCATTATGACCATTCTGCAGAATGCGTTTCAGAACACGTCCTCCTCGCTGACAATCTCCAAGGTTCAGGGGTCCACGGTCGACTTCCTCATGCCGCCTCTGTCACCGCTTGAGCTGACCATTGGTTTTGTTGCCGGTGCTGCGACGCGCGGTATTGCTGTTGGCCTGATCACCGGCCTCGCCATTCAGCTGCTTGGCCTTGCCAATATGGGCATTGCGCATCTCTGGGCGGTTATCTGGTTCTCAATGATTGCCAGCATCATTCTCGGCGCTATTGGCGCGGCAGGCGGCATCTGGGCGGACAAGTTTGACCACCTCGCAGCCGTGTCTAACTTCGTCATCGTGCCGCTGACCTTCCTGTCAGGCACATTCTACGACGTGAAGGTTCTGGCAGAGCCATTCCAGACGCTCGCCCATTGGGACCCGTTCTTCTACATGATTGACGGTTTCCGGTACGGCTTCCTTGGTGTCGCCAACTCTGATCTCACCGTGGGTGTCTTCTTCACGGGCGGCATGGCCTTTGTCAGCTGCGCCTTTGTCTGGTGGCTGTTCAAGATTGGCTACAAGCTGAAAGCTTAATACCAAATCAGGGCATCCTGAGCGTTTTGGGATGCCTGCCCTTTTCAGGGGCTGGTCGACACGTCAGTCTTTGAAACGACGACGAGTTTGCCGTTAGCGTCGAAAGCGAGCGCGTATTCAATACGTCGTTCGACGGAACCAGATGACGAAACCTTTTGTTTGAACGCCTTGATTTTCAACGTACAGCGTCCGTCACCATCGCATGAGCGGTCTTTGGAATAGCTCATATTGTGCTTTTTTAACTGGCGTTCGACGTGTTTAACGCTGTCGCCAGCCTTGAAGTCTGGGGTCTTGGCTGGAGACCCGCACGACGTCAGCAGTAAGATGGCCGCGACAGCAAAACCCGTTTTCATCCGCTTTGCTGTCATCATTACACTCACTTGATCGGTCTCCCGGCTTAGTCCTTGAAGTTACCATCCCGCTTTTGAAGGCCAGCCATCACGGCTTCAATCTGGTTTGGGCTGCCCATGATCTTATCCTGTTCAACAGATTCTGTCAGCAGCGCCTCAGCATCCGTCGCATCGCCCAGCTTATTGTAAATGTCTTTCGCGGTTTGAACCGCCGTCGGGCTCTTGGAGGCAATATCCTGCGCCAGCTTCATTGCATCATGGTGCGGCGCTTCTGACAAATGCGTGGCAATGCCGTATTCCTTGGCTTCAACGCCGGTGAAGATGCGGCCGGTATAGGTCAGCTCGCGGATCAGGTCTTCGCGCATGATCCGGCGCAGGATCGGCGTGCCCGCCATATCCGGGATGAGGCCCCATTTGACTTCCAGAATGGAGAGCTTGGTTTCCGGGTGAATGATGCGGATATCCGGCCCCAGCATGACCTGGAAGCCGCCGCCAAACGCGACGCCATGCACAGCGGCGATGACGGGCGCCCGCATTGTGCGCCAGCCCCAGACGGCCTGCTGTGCGCGATTGGTGATGCCATGCGTACGCGGCGTCAGGCGACCGCCCGCAACGCTCGAGTCTTTCTCTTTCTTTTCCCCGGCAGCCGCCATATTGGCGAAATTGCCCATATCGAGACCGGCACAGAAGGCGCGGCCTTCCCCAGACAGAACCACAGCGCGCACATCTTTGTTCGCATCAAGCTCGGCAGCCGTATCAATCAGCGCCGCGAACATGGCATCGTCCAGCGCATTCATCTTGTCAGTGCGGACAAGTTTCACATCTGCGACATGGTCTTTGATCTCTACTTTGATGCGCTCGCTCATATGGATCTCCCGAATTTATGTGGGCGACCTTAATCTGCCGGGGGCGGCTGGCAAGGCGTAACGTTACGCCAAGCGGAAACGAAAACGCCGCGCTATCCATGGGACAGCGCGGCGCTTCTCTGTTGAGTGTGTCTCAGATCTTATTCGAAGACGTTTGCTGCGTCTGCAACACCGCCTTTTGGATCAGGACCGTATTTGTTCGGGCCTTTTGTGCCTTCAAGGCAGAAGAAAACCAGAAGAACCAGACCGCCAAAAGGAACAATGGCAAGCAGCATCAGCCAGCCTGTCATGTCTTTGTCGTGGAGGCGGCGAACGCCAACCGCGATATACGGGACAAGGATGGCCAGGACAAACAAGTAATAGACGATCATTACCAGGCCGCCGATGATGGCAGTAGCATCGCCCATTGCCACGAAAATACCGGCAACAAAGTATGCAGCAATTGTGATCAGGAAAAAGAACAGAGCTGGCCACCAATATTCAGCGCGACGCGAACGTCCCTGAAAATTTGCGTAATTTTTGAAGAAAAGACCTACAGCTTCTCCGAACCCCATGAGTACCTCCCACATCGGAAAACAAATCAAACGACCCCGTGTCGTGTGGACAATCCTTAATAAAGTTTCATTTGAATGCAACGGCAAAGATTGACGGTTTTACTAAGTTTAACAGCAAAGATCAGGTCAAATGCGCCTCAGGCCGGGCATTTTAATTGACCCAGACCCCGAGATTGCGGTATTGCGTCGCCTTTCTTTTTAACCGGGTAATGCCCTTAACAGACAGCAAAGAGAGAATGCCATGCGTGAAGCCATGCTTCCCGTTTACGCCCCACCGAAGGAAGTCTTCGAGCGAGGCGAGGGCATGCGACTGTTTACAGATGAGGGCGTGCCATATCTTGACTTCATCGCTGGTATTGCGGTGAACGCGCTCGGCCATGCGCATCCGAAAATGGTAGAGGCGATCACAGAACAGGCTGGCAAGGTCTGGCACTTGTCCAACATGTTCCGTGTCCCGGCTGGCGAAGAGCTGGCAGAGAAATACTGCAAGCACACATTTGCGGATCAGGTCTTCTTTACCAACTCTGGTACAGAAGCGATTGAGTGCGCTCTGAAAACGGCGCGCAAATATCATTGGGCAAATGGTGAACCGGATCGTCAGGAAATCATCACCTTCACCGGTGCTTTCCATGGCCGGTCCTATGGCGCAATCAACGCCGGTGGGAACCCGAAATATCTGGAAGGGTTTGGCGAGGCTATGCCAAACTTCCGCCAGCTGGAATTTGGCGACATGGAAGCTTTGAAACAAGCGGTCACCAAAGAAACCTGCGCTATTCTGATCGAGCCGGTTCAGGGCGAAGGCGGCGTGCGTGACGTACCTATCGAAGACCTGATTGCCATGCGTAAGCTGTGTGATGAGACCGGCACTCTGCTCATTTATGACGAAGTCCAGTGCGGCGCAGGCCGGACCGGTAAACTCTTCGCGCACCAATGGGCAGACGGCAAAGCGGATCCGGACATTATGGCTGTTGCCAAAGGTGTTGGTGGTGGCTTCCCGCTGGGCGCGTGTCTGGCAACCGAAGAAGCCTTTAAAGGCATGCGCGTTGGCTCCCATGGCTCCACCTATGGCGGCAACCCAATGGCCATGGCTGTTGGCAATGTCGTATTCGACGAGTTGACCAAAGACGGCTTCATGGATGAAGTGAACCGCGTGTCTGGCGCGCTGAAGCAAGGGCTTGCCAGCCTGAAAGACCGCTATCCGGATCTCGTTGAAGAAGTCCGCGGCAAAGGTCTTCTGACCGGCATCAAGCTGACCATTGAGCCGAAAGCGGTTCAGGTTGCGGCGCGCGAAAAGCAACTCCTGTGCGGCGTTGCAGGCGATAATGTTCTGCGTCTGGCACCCCCACTCATCATGACAGAAGCCGACGCGCGCGAAGCGATCGCCATTCTGGATGCGGTACTGGCAGAAACCTCACCTGAAGACTGAGAGCGTATCCAGACATGTTAAACCTTCCTCGCAGCGTCCTTGGGGCATTCATTTGTGCATTCTCGGTCGCTGTGAGTGGAGGCGTGGCCGCAAGTCCGGCCAGCAATACGGTGAGAGCCGATATTGAAGCTGCTTGTGAGCTGGTTGCAAATCGTTATGCCTATAACGACACGCTGACTCTCAATCTCGACAGTTTTTGTGATGATCTGGCCAATGACGCTGCTGATAAGCAGAGCAGCATCCCGGTGCTGGAAAAGTTGATTGCGTCATTGCGTGATAATCACGTTAGTCTGGACACCAATACGTCTGTTTCGCCCCGGCTTGTGCCAACAGGGGCTGACTATACAGTTCGGCCGAGTGGCAGGGGGACGGCCATCGTTACCGGTGTTCGACCGGGGTCATCCGCCGCGCTGGCGGGCCTCTCACCGGAAGATGAAATTGTCGCAATTGATGGCCAGCCAATAGACGTGATCGTTACAAGCTGGGACGCCTATTGGTCTGGGGACCGAGACGTGAGTCTGGACATGGTAGCTCTCAATCAGGCTGCAGCGGGTCGACGGGGCACACCACGTTCTTTGACGTTGAAAACGGATCAGGGTGAGCGACAAGTCCATCTGAAAGACCCGGTGCCACAGGGACAAAAGCCCCTTGTTACTTGCCAGATATTGTCCGGCGATACGCTTTATCTTCGGTTCAACAACTCGCTTGGCGATACCGATACGGTCGACGCTTTTGATAGCGCGATTGAGGATCATATAAAGACCCGGCGCTGGATCATTGATCTGCGCGATACGCCGTCAGGTGGCGATACCGATGTCGCCGAACCCATTCTGGGGCGCTTTATTGAAAAGCGCTCCAACTATCAGCGTTATGGCACACCGGAAAGTGGATATATTGATCGCTATGTTGATCCTCGGGGGCCGTGGACAATAACTGGAAGCGTCATCATCCTGGTTGGGAACTGGACAGGCTCAATGGGAGAAGGACTGGCAGTCGGCTTTGATGCGCTTGGTGTCGGAGATGTTGTTGGTTCGCAAATGGCGGGCCTGCGCGGTGGGATAGAAAATCTGGACCTTCCCTCCGGGCTGACATTGCGACTGCCCACCTATGACCTTACCCACATGGATGGCACGCCTCGACATGACTGGATGCCGCCTTATAAACAGGTTGCTGATAACGGCAGCGGCCCCGACAAAGCACTGGCTCAAGCCATCTGGATGCTGTCTGAGAAAGAGGATTGATGGAATGAGACATTTCTTAGACCTGATCGACATCCCGGCGATTGAACTTCGCGCCATTCTGAATGACGCGAAGGCGTCCAAAGCTGCACGCCTCGGCTGGCCGAAAGGCAAGGTCGATGCAGGCGCACCGCTGGCTGACCATGTGTTGGCAATGATCTTTGAAAAAAGCTCAACGCGGACCCGTACCAGTTTTGACATGGCGATCCGCCAGCTTGGCGGCACGTCCATGGTGATGAGCGCGGGCGACATGCAGCTCGGCCGCGGTGAAACCATTGATGATACGGCGAAAGTCCTGTCTCGCTATGTCGACGCGCTGATGATCCGCGCGAACAGTCATGATGATGTGGTTGAACTCGCCAATGCTGCGACAATTCCGGTCATTAACGGTCTGACTGACAAGTCTCACCCGTGCCAGATCATGGCTGACCTGCAAACGCTGGAAGAGCATGGCCTCGACCTTCAGGGCGCGCGTATCGCCTGGGTGGGCGACGGCAATAATGTTTGCGCCAGCTTCATTGATGCCGCGCCGAAATTCGGCTTCTCAATGGCGATCGGTACACCCGCTGGTTATGAAGCGCCGCAGGGCCGCATCGAACAGGCCCGCGCTGAGCAAGGCCGCATTGAAACCTTCACCAACCCGGCAGAGGCCGTTGCCGGCGCTGACGTGGTTGTTGCCGACACTTTTGTCTCTATGGGTGATAAGGATGCAGAGAAACGTCTTTCAGACCTTGCAGACTACATCGTGGATGACAATCTGATGGGCAAGGCAAATGGCGGCGCGGTTTTCCTGCACTGTCTGCCTGCTCACCGCGGCGAGGAAGTGACAGCAAGTGTCATTGACGGGCCGCAATCGCTCGTTTTTGACGAGGCGGAAAACCGTCTCCATGCGCAGAAAGCAATTTTGAAATGGTGTCTGGCAACCTGACAGGCTTTGCAGATGATATTGGGGCTGGCGGCAATCAGGTCGCGAGTTTTCAGCTGGAACAACAGGCCGTTCGAGGCCGGATTACGCGCCTTGATGGCGATGTCATCGGTGCAATTCTCAAACGCCACAACTATCCGCACGAAATGGCGCGCTTCCTTGGCGAAGCGCTGACGCTTGCCGTTTTGATCGGAGCATCGCTCAAGGTGGATGGCCGCGTCGCGGTTCAGGCGCAGGGCGAAGGCCCGGTCAGCATGATGGTCGCTGAATATCACACAGACGGCAGTCTGCGCGGCATGCTGCGCTTTGACGAGGAAAAATGGGCGCGCGTCGAACGCGTGAACAAGGGCGACCTGCCACATCCGCGTCAGGTGTTTGGCAATGGTGCGCTCGCCATTACGGTCATTCAGGATAATCCGCACGTCCAGCCATATCAGGGCATTGTGCCGCTCGATGGCACCACGCTCGCGCAATGCGCAGAGCATTATTTCGAACAATCCGAACAGGTACCGACCAAAATTCGCCTCGCTGTCGGGGAAATTCAGAATGCAGGTGAAACAGCCAACTGGCTGGCGGGCGGCGCATTGATCCAGCGGATTGCAGGCGACGAAAACCGCGGCAACACGGATGAAGACTGGAACACCGCCAGCATTCTGTTCGACAGTGTCACCGATGCCGAGCTTATCGACCCGGATCTGTCTCTGGGCCGTGTCTTGTTCCGCCTGTTCCATGAAGACGGCGTCCGTATGGAAGCCCCGGCAAATGTCTATGACAAATGCTCATGCTCGCATGAGCGTCTCGTCACGACCATGAAGAACATGCCGGATGATGAACTGCTCGAACTGGCCGAGGAAACTGGTCACGACTATTTCGAGGCCGATTGTCAGTTCTGTAACCGGCAATACAAGATCCCCCTCAAGGATGTGATCACCGCACCCTCGCACTAGGGGTCATGGCCGTTCTGCGCTCATTCCCGCGAAAGCGGGAATTTGCAGTTGGTCTGATCCTGCAACTGCATCTTTAGCAGTTCGTCCTGTCCGGCTTTTGTCATACCCCGCGTGGAGCAGACTGGAGACGGTCTGTCCAAACCTCTCCGAGAGATAACTCAGGAAAGGTAATCCAAATGACATTGCGATTTTTCAAAAGTCTGATCCTCGGCGCTGCTGTCCTGGCATCAGCCCCGGCATTCGCAGACGAGAAAGCACCAGAACCGACGACACTCACGTTGCAAAAAGCCAAAAAGATCTCGAAGCTTTCCGGCGCTAAGCTGGGTCAGGCTTTGATGAAAGTCATGCCGGTTCGCGTTGATGGCGAGGCGCGACTGGTCAAAGTTTATATGGCCCGTGTCGAAGACGGCAAACTCGCAGACATCTTCGTGTCTGAAGAGTTCAAAGTTGATCCGAAAAAAGCCGAGGCGAACAAAGCCTTCCCGGGTGACATGTATTTTCCCGGTGACAACTTCTTCCCAGGTGACATGTATTTTCCCGGTGACAACTTGTTCCCGGGCGACATGTACTTTCCGGGTAACATCTTTTTCCCGGGCGATATGTACTTTCCTGGCGATATGTACGAGCCATCAAAGAACATGAAAGAGGTTATGGCGAAAGCTGCCCCTGCTGCGCTCGAATCTGCCTCTGCGAAATCGGGTTGGGTGATGGTTGTTGCGCCAAAAGACGGCACGCCATCCACCACGGTTCTGCCGGCAAAGACCCGCCGCTAGTCCAGCATTTTCCCAATGCGTTCGCCTGTTCCCATCGCCATGGTCCAGCCCAGCATGCCATGGCCGAGATTATAGGCGAGCGCAGGGTGAGGGCGCCCTAAACGGGGGACGGAGTCCGGTGTCATCGAGCGAAGTCCTGCCCAGTGCGACTGGGCGTCTTCCAGTCGCGCCGCCTCAGGGAGTGAGGCAGTCGCCGCATCAAGCAGCACTTGCAAGCGCCTGGCGTCGACAGCCTCGCTGGTCCAGCCAAGATCGGCCATGCCTGCGATTCGCAGTTTGTCACCGAGCGGCGTAAAGACCAGACGACGCTTGGAATCGGTCAGGCTGATATCCGGTGCGTGAGCGCCGCGCGGCGCTGTGATGGAATAGCCTTTCATCGGGAAGATGGGCAGCTTGAGGCCCAACGATTTCAGGAGCCTGCGATCCGCCCCGGTGCAGAGCGCAACAAAGTCTGCCTCAAGCGTCTCACCAGAGGCGAGCGTGGCGCGCGCGCCTGTTTCTGACAGGTCCAACGCGTTGACCCGCGCATTGAACCGGGCAGTCACCCCATAGCTTTCAACCAGCGTGTCCAGCAGGGCGCCTGCAAATTTGCACGCATCGCCCACGGCCTCGCTTGGGCTGAACAGCGCCGCCAGCGGTTTATCGACCGCATGCGCAACCGCCGGTTCCAGCTTTTCTGTTTCGGCGAGTGACAACAGCGTCTGGTCTTCGGTGCCGAGTCCTTTCAGGCCGAAATTCTCTTCAATCGCGCTGATCGCCTTTGGCGTGTAGAGCAGCTGAAGTTTTCCCTTCACCTGATAATCGAACTCCAGACTGTGCAACTGGAGCAGTTTCAGCATCTCCACCTGCGATTCCAGGGCTATTTCGAGACTGGCGCGGCTATTGCGCTGATAGCGATCACGCGTACAGTTTCGTAAGAATGACAGCAGCCACAGAATGAAGTCAGGGTCCGGGTTCGCCTTGATGCGAAAGGCCGGGTTAAACCCCAGTGCCAGTCCCGGCAGCTCAGACCGGATGCGATGATTGGCCAGCGGACCGGTATAAAGATAGCTTAGCTGACCGCCATTGGCGTGCGAGGTTCCGTCGGCGGCCTGCGCCCGCGCATCAATCACCGTGACCTTCAGCCCGCGCTTTGCCAGGGCATAGGCGGTTGCCACGCCAACCACGCCAGCGCCAATTACCAGAGCTGTTTTTGCTGTTTGAGACATCTTGCCCGGCCGTCCTGTCGACTGTATCTGTCTCATTCCTAAACCTTGCCTTCGCGGCGTCGAGAGAAATCATGACGCAGCGTTTGCATAGCTGGGTTTCGATTAAGCATGCCCCGCACCCGCCAAAGTTTTGGTCGCGGTCATTAACCTCTCTTTAACCGAATATATACTTCTCGCGCGTACAAAGGTTTTCGCGTTGGCTGAAAACAGATAGAACCCCATTATGCGGAAGCTTTTCCACTGGCCCCTTGATCCTGCCGGTCGTCTGGTACGGCTTGCTCTGGCTGAAAAACAGCTGGAGACTGATCTCGTTGTGTCTGCGCCATGGAAACCGAATGAAGAGCTGAAACGCCTGATGGGCGACACGGTCGGCCCAACTCTAGTGGATCAGGGCCAGCATGGGCGCGTTGTGGCAAACCACACCCACGCCATTATCGAATTTCTGGAAGAGAATTATCCGGACCGACCGAAACTCTTGCCGCCTCTGGCCCCAGAGCGCGCTGAGGCGCGTCGGCTGTGGCGCTGGGTGGAAAACCGGTTTGAAGCCGAAATCAATGGCTCCATTCTGTCAGAGCGGATTGCTCAGGCGGTTCAGCGAACAAGCGCGCCAGACAGCGCAGCGCTTCGTCGCGGTGCCCATGCGCTGCGCGGTGTACTGACCTTGCTCAATGCGATTTGCGAACAGCAAAACTATCTTGTCGGGCGACAGCTGACGATTGCAGACCTTTCTGCGGCGGCGCATCTGTCCGCGCTCGACTATTTCGGCGATGTGTCATGGGACGGTGTGCCCGATCTTCGTGAATGGTATGCGCGCATCAAATCGCGCCCATGTTTCCGCGGCGTGCTCGCAGACCGCCTTACCGGCAAACAACCAGTCGCTCACTATGCCGATCTGGACTTCTGATCAGATCAAAGCCCTCTCCGATGAGATCGGGTTTGATGTCTGCCGTGTGACCTCTGTTGAACAGGGTTGGCCAGCAGGGGATCGGCTTCGATCCTTCGTGTCTGCCGGGTATCACGGTCAGATGGGATGGATGGAAGACACGCTAGACCGGCGCGCCCATCCGCAAGGCATGTGGCCCGATGCACGCTCCGCCATCGTCTTCGGCACGAATTACGGCCCGGATCATAACCCGCTCACCGCATTGGAGCAGACCGACAAGGCGGCGATCTCTGTCTATGCCAAGGGCAAGGATTATCACGACCTCATCAAAAAGCGTCTGAAGCGTTTTGCGCGGGAGTTTGCCACCGCAACCGGTGAAGAGGTGAAGGTTT
This sequence comes from uncultured Ponticaulis sp., assembly GCA_963678615.1. Lineage (GTDB taxonomy): Bacteria > Pseudomonadota > Alphaproteobacteria > Caulobacterales > Hyphomonadaceae > Ponticaulis. Next base: position 2,572,908 of record OY782947.1, on the reverse strand, counting down.
TTGTCGACACAGCTCCGCTCATGGAAAAGCCACTGGCGGCGCAGTCCGGGCTTGGCTGGCAGGGCAAGCACACCAATCTTGTCAGCCGCGAGTTTGGCTCATGGTTGTTTCTCGGGGTCATGCTGACCACTGCAGAGCTCTCCCCGGATTCACCGGAAATTGATCATTGCGGGTCGTGCCGTGCCTGTCTCGACGTCTGTCCGACGCACGCTTTTCCGGCACCTTACCAACTCGATGCCCGCAGATGTATCTCTTATCTCACAATCGAACATGATGGTCCCATCCCGAAAGCTTTTCGAAAGGTTTTAGGCAACAGAATCTATGGATGCGATGACTGTTTAGCGGTCTGCCCCTGGAACAAGTTTGCACAGGAGACCCGTGAGATGAAGTTTGCGGCAAATGCCATGACTGACCTTCCGGATCTGGAAGCGCTCGCCGAACTCGATGAAGAGGCTTTTCGTGAAAGCTTTGCAGGTTCACCTGTAAAACGGATCAAGCGGCGGCGGTTCCTGCGCAATGTGCTGATCGCGATCGGAAATTCCCGCAATGAACGGTTCGTTCCGTCTGTCATTCGCCTGTTGGGCGATGACGAACCGCTGATCCGCGGGGCGGCTGTCTGGGCGCTGGCGCAGCTCGACGAAGACGCGTTTGAAGACCAGAAAGCCCTGCGCCGTGACGCTGAGCAAGACGGCGAGGTCCGCGCTGAATGGGAATTGGCGCTGGATGAAGACCGCCAGCTGAGTTGATTAGCGCACAGCGTCTGCCTGCAGACGCTATTCCTTGATTGTCAGGCGTTTGGCTTCACGTACATCACCGCGCAGAACCAGCAAATCAACATTGGTCATGTCGATGGCCATGCCCTGTTCGACATCGCTCCAGGCCCCGTCAACATCATCCTGGATCAGACGTGCACGCCCGCGCAGAATGTAAGACTGCACATCGCCGGGCTGAATTTTGATCGCTTCATCGAGATCGGCTTCGCCGTCTTCCCATTTCTGCTGCGCCATATAGGCGCGGGCGCGGTCCTGAAACAGAGAGGCGTCAAACTTGCGAAAGCGCATGGCTTCGCTGAGGGAGACAATGGCTTGTTCCGGCAGACCGGCTGTCAGCCAGGCATTGCCCGCCTGCGCCATATAAATTGCGCGGTCTTCCAGAGAGATTGGCAGGGTTTGTGACACGGCCAGTTCTTCCAGCCGGGCAGCGCCTTCCTCATATTTGTTCAGGGCGATCAGGGAGGTTGCCACACAATAGCGGGCATTTGTCGTCGCGCCCTCATACTGCCAGGCGAGCGCGTCCTCATAGGCATTTTCCGGATCTGTCTCCTGCTTTTTCAGGCAGGCTTCCAGACGCTTTTCTTCATCGGCCCGGATGAGCTCAGATGTCGTCGTTTGCGCATGTGCGCTCAGTGCCAGCAGGCCATAGACAAGAACGAGAAGACGGACCATGAGTTTCTCCGGTAATTTATGCTACACCTGACCTCTCACGCGCGGAAAGGCAAATGAAGAAACAGAAAACTACGCTCTTTTGTCTGGGATATGGCTATGTTGCACAGGCGCTGGTGCGCCAATTGGGCGACAGGCTGGACACAGTCATTGCGACCACCCGGTCAGAAGAAACCGCACACCGTATGGAGCGGGACGGCATCCACCCTGTGTTATTGGCCGATGACGCTGATTTCCTGCCGTCTTTACCGGAAGACGCGCACTGGCTGATCTCGGCCCCGCCCGATGATGAGGGCTGCCCGGGCTATCGCGCATTTGCCCCGCAGGCGGACACCGCGTCCTGGATTGGCTATCTGTCGACCACAGGCGTCTATGGCGATCTTGGCGGTGGCTGGGCCTTTGAGTGGAGCGATGTGAACCCGCAAAGCGTTCAGGGAACCCGTCGTGTTCTGGCTGAAAGCCAGTGGGCGGGCACCGGTGCGCCGCTGCATTATTTCCGCCTGCCGGGGATTTATGGTCCGGGGCGTTCAGCCTTTGACCGGCTGCGGTCGGGCTCTGCCCGGCGCATCATCAAGCCGGGACAGGTCTTCTCGCGCTGTCATGTCGAGGATATTGCCAGCTGTGTTGCTGCCAGCATAGAGCGCCCCAATCCAGGCCGCGTTTATCATCCATGCGATGATGAGGCCGCCCCGCCGCAAGACGTGATTGAATATGCTGCGAACTTGCTTGGCCTGCCCGTGCCGCCGGATATTCCGATAGACGAGGCAAATCTCTCTCCCATGGGACAGCGCTTCTATGAGGAATGCAAACGTGTATCGAATGCGCGCACCAAATCCGAACTTGGCTGGTCTCCGCGCTACCCGACCTATCGCGAAGGATTGCAGGCCATTTTGACTGCAGAACGTGCAATGACAGACTAACAGGAGTTCCACAACATGATGTTCAAACGCTTATGGCTTGCCGCCGCCGTGTTCATGCTGCCCGCCCTCGGCGCGCAGGCAGAAGACACTAATGTCGATGTTCGCGTCATTGCGAAGGGCGCGAAATTCGTTGGCTCCAGCATGGGCGGCGTCCGCATTCTGGTGAAGGATGCCGAAACCGGCGAATTGCTGGCAAAGGGTGTGACCGCCGGATCGACCGGCGACACGGCGCGTATCATGAAAGACAGCCATGATCGCAAAGGCACACTCTGGTCAGAGGGCGCGGCGGAGTATGCGTTCACGCTTGATATTGATCGTCCGCGCAAAGTGAAGATCGAGGCGTCAGGCCCTCTCTCACAGCTTCAGTCCATGATCACTGTGACGAGCGAACACTGGATCCTTCCGGGCAAGCACATCACTGAAGGCGATGCTCTGCTTCTGGAACTTCCGGGCTTTGCCGTTGATATTCTGTCACCTGCGGCGCATTCCGGCGTTGAGGGCGAGGTCGTGATCGAAGCCAATGTTGTTATGATGTGCGGCTGCCCGATTACGCCGGGCGGCTTGTGGGATGCCAATGCCTATGAAGTCACAGCGCTGATTTATCAGGGCGACACAAAAGTCGCGACAGTGCCGCTGTCCTATGCGGGCGTGACCAGCCGGTTCAAGGGCAGCTTCACGCCGGAAACCTCAGGGCCGTTCGAAATTACGGTTTATGCCTTTGACAAGGCGAACGGAAATACCGGCCTCGATCGCACCAGCATCAGATAAAAAAAGGAGGCCGATTGGCCTCCTTTTCAAATCTGTCTGTCCGATCTGACTACCAGATGGTGACACGCTCTTCAGGTGGCAGATACAGCGCATCGTCTTCGGTTACGCCGAACGCTTTGTACCACTGGTCCATGTTACGAACGATGCCGTTAATCCGGTACGCCGCAGGGGAGTGCGGGTCTGTATCCAGACGACGACGCAGTTCTTCTTCACGGTAGAGACGCTGCCAGACCTGAGCCCATGACAGGAAGAAGCGCTGATCGCCGGTCAGGCCGTCGATGACTGGGGCTTCTTCGCCGTTCAGAGACAGTTTGTAGGCCGTGTAAGCCATTGAGAGACCGCCAAGGTCGCCAATGTTCTCGCCCAGCGTCAGAACGCCGTTCACGCATTTCTTGTCGTCACCGTCTTCCAGCGGGCAGAATTCATTGTACTGCTTCACCAGCTTGCCGGTTAGTTTCTTGAACGCTTTTTCGTCGTCCTTGGTCCACCAGTTGCGCAGCTTGCCGTCGCCATCAGACTTGGAGCCCTGATCGTCAAAGCCATGGCCCATTTCGTGGCCGATGACCGCGCCGATACCGCCATAATTGACGGCTGGGTCTGCTGCCAGATCGAAGAATGGAGGCTGCAGAATAGCGGCCGGGAAAACGATCTCATTGCGGTTTGGTGAATAGTACGCGTTCACGGTTTGCGGGAACATGAACCATTCATCACGGTCGATTGGCTGGCCGAGTTGGGAGATCATGTCTTCCCAGGCCCATTCGTCAGACGCGATTGAGTTTCCAAAAGCGTCATCCGCAGACACTTCCAGAGTTTCATAGGTTTCGAACTTGTTCGGATAGCCGATTTTCGGTGTAAACTTTTGCAGCTTGTTGTGTGCTTCGACTTTTGTGTCGTCACCCATCCACTCAAGCTTGTCGAGGTTTGACGCCATTGCCTTGCGCAGATTGGCGACCAGCTCGACCATGGCTGTCTTGGCTTCCGGTTTGAAGTGCTTGCCGACATAGACTTTGCCGACCGCTTCGCCAACGGATCCTTCTGTCGCGGCGACGGCGCGCTTCCAGCGCTCACGCTGTTCTGGCTGGCCGCTCAGCGTCGTGCCGTAAAAGGCAAAACGCGCATCATCGACAGCTTTCGGCAGAACGCTTGCCATGCCGGAAATGAAATGCGCTTTCAGATAGGCTTTCCAGACTTCCAGATCATAGTCGTTGGCAACTTTTGCCAGACCGACAAACCCGTCGCCCAGCTTGGCAAGTTCGTCGTCGCTCAGCGCGTTGTCTTTGATCTCTTCAGAGGTTGGCGCAACCTGGCGCACAACGAAGGCTTCCTGATCGCCAAGCGTCATTTCGTCCAGCATCACAGCCAGCGGGAAATCGCCAGCCATTTTGATCAGCTCGTCCTTGCTGACTTTGTTGTAGGTCAGGCTGCGGTTACGACCAATGCCGCGATCCCAATGCTGTTTGGCGATCTCTGTTTCCAGCGCCAGAATATTGTTTGCCATGGCAGAGGCGGTTTCCGGCTCATAGCCGGCAAAGCCCAGCATTGTCGTCAGATAGGCAACATATTTGCTGCGCACTTCCAGATTCTTCTCAGTATCGTCGAGATAGTAAGACCGGTCTGGCAGGCCGAGACCTGACTGCTGGATGTAGAAAATATACTGGTCAGTCTGCTTTGAATCGACATCGACCCAGCCACCAATTGGCGAGCGGAAGCCAGTTGATGCGAAAACTTTGGCGAGGTCTTCGCGTGTTTCGATTGTGTCGACTTTTTCAAGGTAAGGCTTGGCGGGTTCCATGCCTTTGGCCTCAATGGCGTCCGTGTCCATATAGGCATTGTAGATCGCAGCGATCTTGCCTTCCAGCGTGTCGGCAGATGGGGACTTCGCAGCTGTCTCCTCGATGATCTGGCGCACGTGCAGTTCTGCGCCATCGGCCAGTTTGGTGAAGACGCCATAATTGGATTTGTCAGCCGGGATCTCAAATGTGTCGAGCCATTTGCCGTTCGCAAACCGGTTAAAGTCATCGCCCGGTTTGACGCTTGGGTCCTGTGTGGTCAGGTCCAGACCGAATGTGCCGATTTCGGCTTTTGGCTGAACAATTGTTTTCTCGACTTTTTCTTCCGGCTTAATTTCCGGTTCAACAGTCGTTTGGCAACCGGCAACGCCCAGAAGGGCAAGTGCGGATGTCGCGAGCAAAAGATGTTTCATTTGCGTCCTCTCAATATACTGACGGCCGGAGTTTCGTCCGGCCGTTTTGGGATTAAATTATTCGGCCGGTGCGGAGTTATGAAAATGGTCGTCCTTATCAAGGATGCCCGGCACGGCGTCAGAATCATAGGTGGTTCCGATGGGTTGGAAGGGCTGGCCCCACCAGATCCAGCGGAAGAAGCGGGCGAGCTCTGCACCAACGGCATAAAGTGCAGGAACCATCAGAAGGCTGACGAACAGAGCGAACGCGACCGCACAGCCCATCGCAACAACCATTGGCTTCATGAACTGGGCCTGCACAGACCGTTCGGTGATCATTGGCAGAACGCCGACAAAGGTTGTGACAGAGGTCAGAAGGATCGGACGGAAACGAGACGTGGCCGATTCCACCAAAGCCTGAACTGCGCCTTCTCCATGCTCTTGCCGTCGCCTGTTCACACTGTCGATCAGGACAAGGTTGTCATTGATCACAACCCCTGCGGCGGCTGCAATCCCGAACACACTGAACATGGCGATCGGAATGCCAAAGAACAAATGCCCGAACACAGCCCCGGTGAAAGAGAACGGAATCGCCATCATCAGCAGGATTGGCTGGAAGTAGGATTTGAACGCAATTGCCAACACCACATACATCAGGGCCAGGGCAGCCAGGTTCAGATTCCTGATGCTCGTCAGAAATTCCTGCTCGGATTCAATGTCACCCAGGCTCCCGCGCTTAATGTCCGGGAATTGTTGTTCGAATTTCGGCCAGAAATTCGCTTCGAGGTCAGACATGATCGAACCACGATTATCCCCGGAAACTTCAGAGAAGACCGCTACAGACCGGATACGGTCACGGCGATAAATCCGGTTAATGCCTGGCGCGAACTCAATGTCGGCGACCTGACCCATGGCGATTTCACGACCATCCGTGGTGCGAATGCGCAGGTCACGCAGACTGTCGAGTGACGTCCGGGCTTCTTTTGGATAGCGAACCATGACGCGAACGTCTTCACCATCACGCGGCAGGCGTTGAACCTCTTCCCCGTAATAAGCCTGACGAACCTGCTGGCTGATAGTCGACAGGCTGACACCCAGGGCTTCAGCGCTCGGCTTCAGCGAGAAGCGCAGTTCTGGCGCCGCTGAGGACAGATTGTCCCCGATGTCATAGGTCGAGTCATAGGTTGCCAGCTGGGCTTTCACCATGTCAGCAGCCTGACGCAGATAATCGAGATCCGGGTGGCTCAGGGCAACACGGTAAGCGCCGTCATTCTGGTTGATGGTGTAGGCAAAGGTAACTTCCTCAGCATCCGGGATCGGGCCGGTTGCATCACGCAAGACATCTGCGATCTCTTTTGTACGCATACCAATCGGACGCTCTTCTGGCGGCATCGTGCCAATCCACGCCTGAATCCGGCGGTCATTTGCGACGATAGATACATCGCGAATGAATTCGCCTTCACTGTCAGGGTTATCATCCTTCATTTTCTGCTTGGCGACTTTGAAGCCAGACTGAAGCTGGTCACGCACCTGCAGGGTCCGGCTGAATGGCGTGCCATCCGGCAACTCAATCGTCACCTGAACCAGATCATCATCGATTTCAGGCATCATCCGTGCGGAGACGTGACCGAACATGATCAGACCAATCGACAGTGCGAACAGGCTGAAGAAGAATGCCACTGTCAGATAGCGGAACCGGATTGCCAGTTCGAGCACGGGCTTGAACAGATTGTCCGCAAACCAGATCAGACTGTCTGCAATCTTCTGCTGGAAGGAGAGAAGAGCACCTGCGGCGCCTTTGTTTTCCTGCGGCTTCATATGCGCAAGGTGGGCCGGCAGGATAAACATGGACTCGATCAGCGAGAAGCTGAGGGCCGCCACAACAACATAGGTGATCTGCGCGGTGAACTGGCGTTCCGGTCCGGGCAGCATGGCCCATGGCGAGAACATGATCATCGTTGTCAAAACGCCGAAAATCACCGGTTTCACGACGAGTTGCGTACCAATAATGGCCGCGTCCACGCCGCTTGATCGTCCCGATTCAACTTCCTTGTGGATGTTCTCGCCCACCACAATGGCGTCATCCACAATGACCCCGATAACAAGGAGGACAGCGAACAGAGACAAGACGTTCAGCGAGACGCCGAACAATGGCAGGATGGCAAAACCACCTGCGAATGCGGTCAGAATGCCGATGGTCACCCAGAAGGCCACGACAGGGCGCAGGAACAGCAATAACACCACCAGAACCAGTGCGGTTCCCATCAGGGCAGAGTAGGTGATGGTTTTCATCCGGTCGTCATAAGCTTCCGACATATCGAACAAGACGTCAGCTTTGATGGCTTCCGGCAGAATGTTCTTATTGGCCTCGTCCAGGAAGTTGCGAATATTCTTCGCATAGTCGGTCACATGCATGGTCTCAGGGGCCATGACCATGATGAACGTGGTTGGCTCACCGTCAAAGGTCGTGTCGAGATCGGCATCGACGAAGCCGTCAATGACTTTCGCAACGTCGCGTACACGGATAGTTGCGCCAGAGGGCAGCTGACGAACGACGATATTTCCGAACTGTTCTTCGGTGTCGGCCAGTTCCCGCACCTGCAGGCGCATATTCCCGACATCGGTTTTGATATCGCCGCCAGACGAGTTCACAGAAGACCGGCGAATTGCGTTGGCAACGTCAGAGAAGGTCAGGCCATACCGGCGCAGATCCGCCTCGGACACTTCAATCGAAACTTCCTCGTCCAGTGTGCCGTTCACCGTGGCTAGCTCGCCGCCTTCAAGGGCCGCAATCTTGTCGCGCAGATCATCAGTGACGCGTTTCAGCGTCATCCGGTCAACATCGCCGTGAACGGCAATGCCGAAATACATTTCTTCATTCCGCCAGCGTGTCACCTGAGCCGGAAAACTCGCTTGTGGCAGATTGTTCAGCGTATCAACGCGCAGTTTTACCTCGTCGATGAATTTGTCGAGGTCATAGTCGTTATAGGTTTCAAGGTTGACATAACCGACGCTTTCACGCGCCGTGCCAGTCATACGCTTCAGACCGTCCAGATCGGCCATAACCTCTTCCAGACGGGTAACAATCTGTTCTTCCACATCAGACGGGGAAGCCCCCGGCCAGGAAATGGAAACGGAGGCACCGTTAAAGTCTGCTTGAGGGAAGACCTCCTGTTCGAGGCGCATAAAGCCTGCAATCCCCAGCGCAATCGCAAGGACCATCAGAAGGTTTGCGGCCACCGAGTTTTGTGCCCACCAGGCGACAATACCCTTATGTTCTTTGGTTGCAGGCTCGGACATCTCTAGTCTCCGGAAGCGGGGTTATCGTTGGCGTCATCGCCGGCAATGGAAATTCTCATGCCGTCAAATGCTGCCTGAATTGGGGAAATGATGGCCAGCTCGCCAACATTGACGCCAGAGCGCATGTAAACGCCTGTCGGGTCAGTATAGAGAACGTCGACGAACTTGATCGACAGAGTGCTGTTTTCAGGATTGGCGATATAGACCTGATCTTCTTTACGCAAAGCTGCGCGCGGTGCCATCAGAACATTCTCAATGGTTGCGCCTTCAATCTCGGCATTGACGAACAGGCCCGGCGCGAGCGGTGCGTCGCCATCAGCACCTTCACCGAACGGGTCGGCGACGGTTGCAATGGCAGATATCAGTCGCGTTTGTGGGTCAACCGCCGCTGCCGTCCGTGTAACACGTCCTGTCCAGGTCCGGGCTTTGCCTGCAACCTGCGCGGTGAATGTCACTTTCGGGCCCGGTGCGTTTTTGGTCTCTTCAAACGCCAGAGACAGGCCAAGACGGCCAAGCTCTGAGTCGCTCAACGGCAGAAACACCTCAGCGGTGTCCGTTCCGAACATCTGACCAAGTGCCTGACCCGGTCCAACATACTGGCCGATATCGACGCTCTTTGTCCGGATGCGACCGTCAAATGGCGCGCGGATCACGGTTCGCTCAAGAGCAAGCTCTGTGTCAGCCAATTGTGCCTTGGCCGCGTCGAGTGCTGCTTTGGCTTCTGCCAGCTGTGGTTCACGAAGAGCAAGCGGTGAGGCTGCGCCTTCGCCAAGCTCTTCCCAGTCTCTCTTTGCAATGTCGGCTTCAGCCTGAACGCGGACGAGCGCCTGTTCCGCACTGGCGACCTGCGACTGAGCGCGAATTTTCGAAAGCTTATAGTCAGCGTCCTCGATCCGGACGAGCACTTCGCCTTTACGTACAAACCCGCCATCAATGAAGGCGGGAGAGACAGACGAAACGCGTCCGGCAATTTGTGAGGCGAGAGAAATCTCTCGTTTGGGTTTGACCTCACCCTGACTATTGACGGTCAGTTTCAGATCGGTCCGTGTGACCGGTTCTGTGAAGATCGCAAGCCCTCGCGGCGCCTGATCGGCTTTCTTTGGCGTAGGTTTCAGCGCAGCCATGGCGAAAAGCCCGCCAGCGCCAAGAACGACGAAAAGTCCGATCGGCGCAGCAATCGCTACAACCGTAGAAGCTGTTTTACTCATCTATAGAGTCCCCAGAAGTCCCATTCGCAAGCGCTCTCACCTGCGGAAGTTCACCACCCAGCGCAAGATGGAACTGCACTCGGTTAATTGCTCGAGCGGATTGTGCTGAAATCACGCCAGATTGAGCATTGATCCGCCGTGTTTGAGCATCAATAAGGTCAAAAATTGTTGAAAGTCCACTCTGATACTGACGTTCAGCCAGACTTTCGGCAAGGCGTGCTTCTTCAAGCGCGCGAAGTTGTGATGTCAGCTGTTGAGCCAGCAGACTGTCAGCTGCAATCGCATTTTCAACTTCCTGCCAGGCGCGCAGAACCGTGCCGACATAAGATGATGATGCGATTTTGGCTTGCGCCTCAGCCGCGCGGATATTCGCCTTTAACGCGCCGCCATTATAGATTGGCGCGGTCAGAGACGCGGCGACCTGTCCAGCCAGATAAGATGGATCGAACAGGTCCGGCAGGTCATCATTGCTTGAGAACAAACGCCCTGACAAAGACAGTGATGGACGCAGAGCCAGACGTGCTGTTTCAACTTTGAAACCGGCAGATGCGATGCGCGCTTCGGCGCCGGCAATGTCCGGACGACGCGCCAGAAGGGTTGTCGGGTCGCCTGCGCCTTCCAGCTCAGGCAGGTCGAGGAAGCCATCGCTGACCTCAATCTCGTTGGACGGGTAACGTCCAAGCAGAATTTCAATCGCCCGGCGCGCTTCGCCTGAGGCGCGCTTGCGGGAAATCAGAGACGCCTTGGCGGATTCAACAGCGCTTCGTGACAGACGAACATCGAGTGCAGCTGACAGACCATTGCGGAAACGGCGCTCTGTCAGTTGCAAAGTCCGCTCACGTGCTGCCAGCGTCTCTTCTGCCAGTGCTTCCTGACGGATGGCATCTTTCAGCTGGAACCATGAAATCGCTGTGCTGGCCGCAAGCGATAATTCAGCGGTCTGGAAGTCAGCTTCGCTCGCTCTCAGATCGGCTTCAGCGGCCTTGATGCCAGCAGAAATACGTCCCCAGAAATCAGGTTCCCAGCTGGCGCCGACGGCGAAATCAAATCCTGAGCCTTCGGTACGGAAAGCCTTGTCGTTGATGTCCTGAACGGCACTCGTCCAGTCGGTTCCGGCGCTGCCATTAATGCTTGGCAGGCGGTTGCCATATTGCGCCTGGGCGGCAGCACGGCTGGCCTGAACGCTCGCGGCAGACACCGCCAGATCAGGGTTGTTGGTTAAGGCCTCGGCGACCAGTCTGGTCAGCGTTGGATCACCAAGCGAAGACACCCAGTCACCACTGGCTGGAACAGGGGCGAGTTCGCCGGTTTTCCATGCTGCAGGGTGCTCTGGCGTTGGCACGACAGGCGTCTCGGTTTTAAGTTGAAGCGTAGAACAACCCGTCAGGGCAATAATACTGACTAACGTAATTTGGGCTCGCATCAGGAAACTCCGGTATTTGGCCTTTCGCATAAGCCTGATCTGAATGACTGTCAACAAACAATTATCGTTTTACGATATTAAGTTTTTAGAAAACCCGACTTCTGAATTCATTTAGGGCGATGGTGGTATTTTTGCCATCGTCATGAAGTTGATACGAATCTTTGGAAGAACAGGTCACTCTGTGTTATTCGCCAGACCCCGATAGAACAGGATGATCTAATAGTTTGCAAACGAAGATCGTAAAAGACAAAGCCCAGCAGAAAACCTCTGCTGCCATGCTGGCCGAACGGGCGCGTCGACGAGACTTTTTTATTCTCGGCGGCATATTTGTTTTTGTGTGTCTTATCCTGACATTTTCCGGGTCGCTGACACTGGCAGAAAGCATTACCTCGCTTCTGGTTTTCGTGTTCAGCGCGCTGGCCTATTATCTGTCGACGGTTTCCTCGTCTCAGGACAATACGATTTATACTGAGTTCGCTGCGCAGCGCCGTGAGCAATACGATCTTGATTCCGGCACGACGCGCCTCAGCGCTGCGGGTCTGCGCGATGATATCCGCAATCTGATTGATGCCTATCCGCAACCGAGCCTTCTGGCGGGCTATGATGGCCGCGTTTATGTCGCCAATGAACAGGCGCAGAATGTGCTCAAACTGCCGCGAATGGGCGGGCTTGGTCCGTCCATTATTCGCCGGGCAGATGTTTTGCGCCGTCTCGAAAAACTGTCTGCCGGTGAGACACCTGAACCGCTCGATATCGAGATTTCCGGTACGCCCGACCGGTTCTTTCAGGTGCGAACCGAGCCTATGACCATTCTCGGCGAAGAGCGCGTACTGTTGGTTCTGATCGAGCTGACAGAGCTTCGCCGTGCCCAGAAAGCCCGTGCAGACTTCCTCGCCAATGCCAGCCATGAGCTGCGCACGCCGCTGACCTCTCTTGCCGGGTTCATCGAAACCATGCGCGGACCGGCGCGGGATGATCCGGAAGCCTGGGACCGCTTCCTTGAGATCATGTATGGCCAGACGGAGCGCATGCGCCGCCTGATCCATGATCTCTTATCGCTCTCCCGGATCGAGCTTTCCGAGCACAATAAACCCGACAAAATTGTCGAGTTCGGCGTGCTGGTCGAAGAAACCTTTGAGGCCATGTTACCGATTGCGCGCGACCGGAATGTCAGCCTCGATTTCATTGGTTCGACCAAAGAAATTCAAGTCTTTGGCGTGCGCGATGAGCTGACACAGGTTCTGCAAAACCTGATCGAGAACGCTCTGAAATATACCCGCCCGGAAACCAGCGTGCTCGTGGAAATGGATTGCGATCTGTCTCTGGACGGCGCGAAGAATTTCATTTCCCGCAAATGGGATGATGCCGCGCGTATCTCCATTCTGCAAAGCCATGTCGACATGAAAGACCGTTTCGTTGCCGTTCGTGTGTCAGATCAGGGCGCAGGCATTGGACGCCAGCACTTGCCGCGTCTTGGGGAACGCTTCTACCGCGTTGATGAGGGCCGCGACCGTAAAGTCGGCGGCACCGGTCTTGGCCTTGCTATTGTGAAGCACATTCTGGCCCGTCACCGCGGCGGCCTGATGGTCGAAAGTGAGGAAGGGCGCGGCTCTGCGTTCGGGTTCTGGTTGCCGATCTACACTCCGTCTGCGGTAAAACCCGCAATCACGCGCGAGGATACGCCTGCCTGACAGGGTAGGGGTGTAGAAGGGCGCGCATGCTGATTTCGATTTTCGAGAACACACTCTTTCTGATGATCGCAATCCTTGGTCTGGCGTTTATGTCAGGCCGGGCCTTGGTGACTGTTCGCGCCCAGCGTGCAGGCCAGTTTCTGACGTCGCGACCTGACTATTATGGCTGGTTCTGTGTGCTCGGCAGTTTGCTACCCGCGATGGTGGCTGGCTTTCTTGGCTGGTTGTTTCCGGTGCAGGAATTCTACTTGCGCTTAGCCCTGCCTCTGGCCGCTCTGACCGGCGGGTTTGCCTGTCTGGTGAATGTGACGTGGAGCTTTCCTGCCCAGCATCATGTCGAGCGGATGATCCGCTTCCTGTTATTGTGCGCTGGTGCCGTCGCAAGCTTTGCCACCATAGGCATTATTGTCTCACTGGTCTTCGAAACGGGTCGGTTCTTCGCTTTTGATAAAGTCAGCGTGGCTGAGTTCTTTTTCGGCACCGAATGGAACGTCCAGACAGAAGCTGCCTTTGGCGCTTTGCCATTATTCTTCGGCACAGCCTTTGTGGCGCTGATTGCGATTTTATTCGCAGCGCCCATCGGGTTCTTTTCGGCGATCTTCCTGTCAGAATATGCAAGCCCGGCTGAGCGGCGTCTGGCAAAGCCGTTTCTGGAGCTGCTCGCTGGTGTGCCGACCGTAGTTTACGGGGTGTTCGCTCTGACGGTTGTTGCCCCTTTTATTCGCGATATTGGCGATTGGCTGAACCTGTTGCTGCGACCTCTCGCCAATGGTGAAGACGTGATCGCGACCCAGCCGAAAAACGTTCTGTCAGCTGGCATTGTTCTTGGGATCATGATCATCCCGCTCATTACCTCGCTCAGTGACGATGTGCTGCGCGCTGTTCCGGGCAAGCTTCGCAATGCAGCGCTTGGCCTTGGGGCCACACAGTCTGAAACCTTGAAAGATGTCGTCATTCCGGCTGCTTTTCCGGGGCTGATGGGCACGCTCTTGCTCGCCATTTCCCGCGCAATTGGCGAGACGATGATTGTGGTCATGGCGGTTGGCGACCGGGCGCATATCACCTTCAACCCGTTTGAAGATGTGACGACGGTCACCGCGCAGATCGTTTCCACGCTGACCGGCGACCCGCAGTTTGATACGGCCAAAACCCTTTCAGCCTTCGCGCTGGGCGGCGTGCTGTTTGCCGTAACGCTGGCCTTTAATCTGGTGGCGCAATGGGTGGTTCACCGACAGGAGAAGCGCTATGCATCCCTCTGATCTGTCACCCCATCATTCAGCGCGATTTGAGGCGCGCCTTCGCCGCAGGCGTCGTGCAGAACAGCGCTTTCGCTTTTATGGGCAGTTCGCCATCGGTTTTGCCGCAACGCTGTTGATCATCCTTCTGGTCACCATCGGGCTTCAGGCAAAATCCGCCTTTTCCCGGTATGAAGTCCAGGTGCAGATCTCATCGAGTTCCTATACCACGCGCTCAATCTCATATGACATTCGCAATGACCTTTACCGGGTTTTTCCGGAGGCCTCCTTTGACCGGGTGGCGGGCAAGGAAGTCCGCGGGCTGGTCAGCACATTGTCGGCCAAGTCTGTTCCGCGTGGGCGAGATCACAATAAGCCTTATTGGACGACCTATGTGCCGCTTTCAGATCAGATTGACCGCTATCTGAAGGGCAAGTCGACCAGGGTCACGTACAGCCAGCTCACAAAGCCTGAGCTGACGGCTGACGAGTTTAAGGGCCTGATGTCCTCGTCTGATGACCTGACGGATTTGCTTGGGCCATTGCTGCGAATGAAAGCTTTTTCCGGCCAGTCCATCGATGATTTGCTCAGCGCGCCATCCTCGCTTCTGATCGTTCTGTCAGATGGAACTTATCGATTGACCGGCGCGGGCGCTTCGGGGCGATCCCTGAAACCGGTCCTGAACTGGAACGTTCCGGCCTCCGCCAGAGGCAAGGTCATGGTCGTTGATACCCCGGAAGTCCAGCGCGCCATTTCAGACATCGAGGTGTCTGCTGTTGAAGCGCTGCGTGTGAAGAAGCGGCTTCGTCAATCTTTCAATACGGCCCTGTTGTTGAGTTCAGATTCCTCAGAGCCAGAGCTCGCCGGTGTGTTCGCCGCCATGATCGGGTCTATTCTGATCGTGCTTGTGACCATGAGTTTTGCCATGCCGGCAGGCATCGCAGCGGCCATCTATCTTGAGGAGTTTGCCCCGCGTAACTGGGTCAACCGGCTGATCACGGCGACGATTAATAATCTGGCCGCCGTTCCGACCATTGTGTTCGGCCTGTTGGGAGCAGCTTTCCTGATCAACGGCATTCGGTTCGAGTTGCCGTTTACTGACACCATGATCCAGCTCGGCGGCGGTCTTGGCCGGGGCTGGCCGCTGGTCGGGGGTCTGGTTCTGGGACTCATCGCTCTGCCAACGGTCATTCTCTCGGCTCGATCTGCGATTGCTGCCGTGCCCTCAACCGTGCGTGAGGCGTCCGTTGGCCTTGGTGCCTCCAAGGTTCAGTCCGTTGCGCATCATGTTCTGCCAGAAGCGGCGCCGGGCATGTTGACGGGCTCAATCTTTGCGCTTGCGCAGGCCATGGGCGAAGCCGCACCTCTTTTGCTGATTGGCATGTTTGCTTTTGTCGGCGATGCGCCTGCGGGCATTAATGACCGCTCTTCAGCCCTGCCGGTGCTGATCTTTCAGTGGGCAACCCGCCCGGAGCGTGCCTGGGAAGCAAACACAGCCGCCGCCGTTGTCATATTGTTGTTTCTAATGCTCGCTATGAATGCCATGGCAATCTGGATACGGATGAAATTAAGCAACCGCACCGGATGACCGGAACACGATTACACTGACAAGGCCGAACCCTGCTGACATGAAGTTATCTGCTCGCAATCTGTCTGTTTCCTACGGGGACAAAGCTGCGCTTTCCGACATCAGTCTGGAAATCGCAGACCGCAGCGTTACGGCCATTATTGGCCCGTCAGGCTGTGGCAAGACGACCTTTCTGCGCTGTTTCAACCGCATGAATGACTTCGTTGAGAATTGTCAGGTTGAGGGCGAGGTTTTTCTGGACGGCCAGAATGTTTATGCCAAAGAGATGGATCCGAACATTCTGCGTGCGCGCGTCGGCATGGTGTTTCAGGAACCGAACCCGTTCCGCAAGAATGTGTTCGACAATGTCGCCTATGGTCCGCGCATTCACGGGCTGACCTCGTCGCGCGCCGAGCTGGAGCATATCGTTCAGCTCAGTCTGGAACGCGCCGGTTTGTGGGATGAGGTCAAGGACAGACTTCACGAGTCCGGCCATTCCCTGTCGGGCGGTCAGCAGCAGCGACTGGTCATCGCCCGTGCCATTGCCATCAATCCGGAAGTCATCCTGATGGACGAGCCATGTTCGGCGCTTGATCCGATTGCAACGGCGCGTATTGAGGAATTGATTGACGAGCTGCGCCAGAACTATTGTATTCTGCTGGTGACGCACTCAATGGCCCAGGCGGCCCGCGTCTCTCAGGAAACGATTTTTCTCGACAAGGGGCAGCTCATTGAGCTTGGCCCTACAGAGACGATTTTCACAAAGCCGCGAAATCAGCGTACACATGACTATATTACAGGTCGGTTTGGTTAGTTAAATGGTTCAGCAGTCACACACAGTTAAAGCCTTCACCGGTGAGCTTATGGCGCTCATGAGCGATGTTCTGCGCATGGGGGGTATGGCCGAAGCCATGATTGCCGACATGGCCACCGCTTTTGGTCAGGGCGATCTCGATCTGGCGCGTAAAGTGGTTCAGGCCGATGTTGAAATCGACGAGCTGGAGCAGAAACTCGAGCGCGAAATCATGCGTCTTCTGGCGCTTCGCCAGCCCGTTGCACAGGATTTGCGCGGTATTATCGCGGCGCTGAAAGTCAGCAATGATCTGGAACGCATTGGCGATCTGGCGAAAAACGTCTGCAAACGCCTGATCGCGATGGAGGGTGAACCCTCTGTTGCTGGCCGCGCGAGCGTTGAGCGCATGTCCCGCGCCGTCCGCCTTCAGCTTCAGACCGTTCTTGATGCCTATTCGACTGAAAATGCAGAAGAAGCGATCACGGTCTGGCTGCATGATGAAGAAATCGACGAGCACTATAACAGCATGTTTCGGGAAGTTCTGACCTATATGATGGAAGACCCGAGGCTGATTTCTACTGGCGCGCATCTCCTTTTTATTGCGAAAAATCTTGAAAGAATTGGAGATCATTGTACGAACATCGCGGAGACGGTACATTTCTTCATCTCAGGTGAAGAATTACCCTTGATGAGACCGAAAGTCTCTGAAGTAGGCCGGACCAAAGAAGCATAGCCAGGTAGATAGTAATGACGCCTTACGTTCTAATTGCTGAAGACGAGCAGTCGGTCGCCGAACTCCTCACTTACAACCTGAAACGTGAAGGCTATGAAGTGGCCGTCGCAGTCGATGGTGACGAAGCTCTGATGATGGTCAGCGAGCGCGCACCGGACATTTTGTTGCTCGACTGGATGCTTCCGAAAACAACCGGCATTGAAGTCTGCCGCCAGCTGCGCAGCAAGCCTGATACGCGCAACATGCCGATCATTATGCTGACGGCGCGCTCTGAGGAATCAGACCGGATTCGCGGTCTGGACATGGGCGCAGATGACTATGTTACCAAGCCTTTCTCCACCACAGAGCTTCTCGCACGTATCCGCGCCGTTCTGCGCCGTATTCGTCCGGGTCTGGCAGATGATGTTCTGATATGCGGTGACATTGAGATTAACCGCGGCGCGCACACGGTCATGCGCAATGGCAAGGAATTGCATCTCGGCCCAACCGAGTTCCGCCTTTTGGATTACCTCATCCAGCGTCCGGGCCGGGTCTTCTCCCGCGAGCAATTGCTCGACGCAGTCTGGGGCTCTGACGTTTATGTCGAGGCGCGCACAGTTGACGTGCATATTGGCCGCCTGCGCAAAGCTCTGCGCAAACATGGCGACCCGGATCCGATCCGCACGGTCCGTTCTGCAGGATATTCTCTCGTCACAGAACGCTGAGACCGTTTTCGGGTCAGCGCTGACTTAACGTCAGTCTTGCCCTTTGATCAAAGCCAATTAGCCTGCCCCAAAATCTATAATCGGGGAGGGGGCGATGAGGGCTCTTGTTTGTTCAGAAATAACAGATGATCTGTCGGCGGTTGCGCTGAAAGATATCCCTGAGCCTGTTGCCGGTCCGGGTGAGGTGAAATGCCGTGTGCGCGCCTCCAGCCTGAATTTTCCAGACATTCTCATGTGCCAGGGCAAATACCAGTTCAAACCGGATTTGCCATTCATTCCCGGCATGGAAATCAGCGGTGAAGTCGTTGCTGTCGGTGAGGGCGTGGACGGGTTTGCTGTTGGTGATCGTGTCTGTGGCGGCGCAAAGATTGGCGGCTTTGCCGAATATGCCGTGTTACCAGCGTCGGCCCTTCGCAAATTTCCGGACAGTTTCAGCTTTGCGCAAGCCGCCTCTTATAGCGCGGCCTATCTGACAGCCTATGTGGCACTGGTTCGCCGGGCCAATATCCAGCCGGGTGAGACATTGCTTGTGCATGGTGCATCTGGCGGGGTCGGGCTGGCGACCATAGATATGGGCAAACTGTTGGGTGCGACCGTCATTGCGACCTCCGGATCAGAAGACAAGCTTGCCGCGCTCAAAGCCTATGGCGCCGACCATGTATTGAATGTTCGCGACGGCTTTCGTGAAACCGTGAAAGAGCTCACGGGCGGGCGCGGCGCCGATGTGATTTTTGACCCGATTGGCGGCGATGTCTTTGATGAAAGCACGCGCTGTATCGCCTTTGATGGCCGGCTTCTCGTCATCGGCTTCATGTCCGGGCGGATCGCCAGCGTGAACACCAATATCCCTCTGATTAAAGGCTTTTCTGTCGTTGGTGTTAGGGCCGGGGAGTATGGTCGCCGGTTCCCGGAGCGCGGCAAAGAGAATATGGATGCGATCTGGCAGCTCGCCGCTGAGGGCAAGACGCGACCGCTCATTCATGCCGAATTGCCGCTGGAAAGCGCGCTTGAGGGCATGAATATGCTGATTGACCGCCAGGTCACCGGAAAGCTGGTGATTACACCTTAAGCGGTTTTCTTCGGTGAAGGCGTGTCGGAATGAAGACCCGGCGCGGATGTGTTGATCTCATCCAGCATCACTTCTGATTTGAGATCTTCGTCACTGGCTTTTCGCTTTTCATAGACGACCAGTTTCTTGCGCACCGCCACCATCATCAGATTGGCAACGGACTGGCGCGTCCCATCATAAGAGTTCGGCAGAATGGCGAGCTGTGTCAGCGCGTTAATACCGGTCTCCAGGACATGCGTTTCCAGACTGTTCTTCGTGCCGATCCCGTCCAGATATAGCTTCATCGCATAGGCTGTTTTTTCCAACGGCGCGTCTTTTGTCTGGCGTGCCAGCATCATGGTGCGCTCTGCTGTCTGACGGACACGGGCCACCAGCCCCAGGCGCTCCTCAGCCAGCTGACCACAGGCTTCGCGCAATTGAGAGACAGCCGTTGCCAGCTCGTCTGCGCCCGGCTCAACCGGCAGATCGCGTGATCCGTTTTGTTTATAGTCGTCCAGACGCCGACGAGACCCGCTATAATTGTCGCTTAATTTCCGGCGACGGCACGGGCCGACATATTCTGCCGATGTTACAAATGAGCGGGGCGATTCTGTGATCTGGCGCAGTTTTGACTGTAATTGCAGCGGTGAGACAGGCCGCATGACGATCTCGTCCACGCCGCAATCCCGCGCGCGCAGGATCATGCTCCGCGTCGCTTGCGATGAGAGCAGGACGATGGGCACGGCGCTCTCTTCAGGACATTCCTTGCGGCGCAACTGCAGGATCATCTCATAGTCGAGCTCGGTATCGGTCTCATGGCTCAGAAGGACATAGTCCGGCACATGATCCAACCCGATATCCAGCGCGTCAGCAGACGTCTGAAACGAGATACATTCATTGGAAAAGCCAATACCGCGCAGCACTTCAAGAATGATGGAGCGAGAAAACTGACTGAAATCGAGACAGATAACGCTTCGGTTCTCTGGCTCGAATTTACTCGCATTCCGGACTGTTTGCATGACGATCAGGCCGCTTCGCGGAGCTTCTGCATCACAATCGTTTTCAGTCCCTGAGCAATTTGCAGTCGTTCAGCAGCTTCGGATTTTACAGAGCCGAGCAAAAGGCGCATCGCATCGACATGGGCGATGATGACAGCGGCCTGAAGCGCGCCGCTTGCGCCGACGCCTTCAATATAGCGCGACACACATTGGGTCGCGAGTTCCAGTGCCGAATCGTCCAGCTTTTTCGCAATCTCATTGGCTTCGCTGGCTGTGTTAAAAAGCTGGCGAACTTCAGCCCGGTTTGTCGGGTCGATATCACAGGAGACTTGTGACAGGCGCTCTGCGCAACTCGCCAGCATTTTCTTGTTCAGATATTCTTCGCTGGTTGTTGTCTTCACAGCCTGGATCGGGTCGTTCAGGCGCTTCAGAGAGCCTTTGTACGACAGATTACGTTTGCGACGACGGCATGGACCAGCATAGTTTTTCGCCTCGATGAATGGGCGAGGGCGGTAGAGCACCTCATTCACGCGGGACTCAACGACTTTGTGCGACACAGGCTTGGCGGCAAACTCGTCGACACCGGCCAGACGCGCTTCTTTGACGGTTTCAAGGCGCGGGTCATTCGTCAGCATGATGCAGGGAATGCCGCGATCCGGCACAATCTCTTCCTTACGCATACGCGAAACGAGTTCCACGCCCTTCATGTCAGGCAACAGGTTTTCCAGAATAACAATATCCGGGTGCCAAACATTGCAGTTCTCAATGACTTCAGCCGCCGTCCGCGCAGAGTAAATTTTCTGGTAGCCCAGATTGCGGAGCACCTCCGCCACCATAGCGCGCGCATAGTTGCTTGGTTCCCCAAGCACGATGCCAATTTCGGCTTTATTGATTTTCTTCAATTCGCCCTGATGTTTCGTCATGTCTGGACTCGTTCTTCTAACTTTGCCCACGCTAGCAAAACGTTCTGAAAAAATTTCAACGGAAGACCGTAAAATTTGAAGGAATTTTTCGTTCCTCATTCCCCGGTCAGACAATTTGTTATGTCGTTGAGGTGATTAGGGTCTGGTCATTTCGTTTGATTCGTGCAATATACACCACATGTGTAAGTTATTGTGTGTATGCGTGCTCAAGCGATCTGAAGGAGCTTGCTGTGTCTGACAACGAAAAGCTCGATCAACGAATTCAGCTGGTTGCCTCCAAAGAATTTAACTCGAAAGTGGACTCGTGGCGGCGCGGTCAATCCGATCTGCCGTCCCGCTCCGAAGCTATTCGCCGCCTGGTCTATCTGGGCCTCGTTCACGAGGAAGAATATCCGATGCGATTAATCACCGCCATTATCCGTCCACACCGTTATGAAGCTGTTCGCGATGAACTGTCCGAAATCGGCGTAACGGGTATCACAACCAGCCAGGTCACTGGCTTTGGTCGTCAGCGCGGCCAGACTGAAACCTACCGCGGTGCAGAATACGAAGTGAAGGAAGTGCCGAAGATCAAAATCGAAGTGGCTGTTCCGTCATCTCTGTTGGAACGCGCAATTGACGTCATCACCAAAACCGCTCAGTCCGGCAAAATCGGTGATGGCAAAATCTTCGTGACATCTCTGTCAGGTGCGATCCGCATTCGTACAGGCGAGCGTGACGAAAAGGCGTTGATGTAATCAGCGCCGGAAGGGCAGGCTGATCACCCGCCAGATAACCCAGATGGGCACGACAATGGTTGCGCCCATCAATGCGGGTTGCCAGCCATGCTGAATAACCCAGATCAATCCATCAAATGTGTTCTGCCAGATGGTCTGGATGGTTGACCAGACATCGAATTCTCGTGTCTGCTTTTCAGCCCAGCCGATCTTCTGAATGATCCCGACCAGAACACACAGCGCGGTCAGGCGGACAGCGCCCCAGAATTTCATGGAAAACAATCGGACGAGCAAAGGCTGTTTCTGCTTCTCTGCCGGTGTAGCAGGCTCAGAAGGTATAGCTGGTGAGTGTTTGTGCCGTCTGAACATGCCGATGCGTCTCCCCGCATATAGAAAAGGCCGCGAAAGCATACGCGGCCTTTGTCTTGCTGCCAATGTCGGGGCGATTAAGCCGCGTCGGCGTCTTTCCTGACGATGGTTGTGTGCGGATATGGAATAGATACGCCCTTCGCATCGAAGGCCTTTTTCACGCGCTCAATCATGTCAAACTTCAGTGCCCAGTAATCGCTTGCCTTACACCAGAGGCGACATGTGATATCGACTGAGCTGTCACCGAGATTGGTCACGCGAACAAATGGTTCCGGTGTCCGGTGAATCCGCTCATCGGCATCAACGATTTCCTGAATGATGGCGATGGCGTCATCGAGATTATCGTCATAGTCAATGCCGAAGGTCATATCGCAGCGGCGTTCGGTGTAACCAGAGAAATTGGTGATGGTTCCGGAAATCGCCTGACCGTTTGGCACCATGATCTTCACATTGTCGACGGTCGCCAGAACAGTCTGGAACAGGTTGATGTCTTTCACCGTACCTGCCGCTCCCGCAACTTCAATGTAATCGCCCAGCTTGTAGGGGCGGAACAGCATGATCATTACGCCAGACGCGATATTGCCGAGCGCGCCCTGCATGGACAGACCAATCGCCAGTGTCAGCGCGCCAAGAACGGCCGCGAAGCTTGCGACCTGAACTCCAAACACGCTTAAGACCGCGATCGCAACCGCGGCAGTCAGACCCCAGCGGACGATAGAGGCAAAGAAATTGCCCAGCGTGTTATCAACGTTCTCACGTTTCGTGCTTTCAGTGCGCACAAAATCCGCCAGCATTCCGGCAATGCGCAGACCGATCAGCAACAGGATCAGTGCGCCAACGACTTTCAGAACACCGCTCACCACCCATGGACCATACTGGTCAAAGAGGTCT
This sequence comes from uncultured Ponticaulis sp., assembly GCA_963678615.1. Lineage (GTDB taxonomy): Bacteria > Pseudomonadota > Alphaproteobacteria > Caulobacterales > Hyphomonadaceae > Ponticaulis. The sequence goes on along the minus strand of OY782947.1, from coordinate 2,549,997 downwards.
TGCAAATTGAATTCCATGATTTTCTCCAGAGTTCTGGAGCGCAGACCCATTCTGCCCTTCCGGTTACTGCTTAAACCGGAATTGCAACAGTTTTCCAAGGGGGCACCCTATTAGAAAGCGGTAGGCAAACCCTACTCGTCGGGTGTCTCGATGAGTTTTCGCTCTGGTTCACCAGTTTTATGGACGCGAAAGACAATTGCACGCGCTCCGTCGGGGCCGCCAACAGGAGAATGCGGCGCATTTGGCGAGATTACATATGAGTCGCCAGCCTGGAGCATGCGGTCATCCTGACCTTCTTCCCGGTGGATGGCAGATCCTTCGATGACATAAAGAAACTCTTCTCCCGGATGGGCATGCAGAGGCACAGTCCCGCCCGCCGGGATGATGACGTCAGAAATGATCACTTCCAGGCCGTCAGCAACCGTTAGCGGCGCGCGCAGCATCATGTTTGATCCAGGCTTGGAGGGGCGGAATGTCTTCGCCGTATTTGTTTCAGGCGTGAACTCTGGTTGTTCACAGGCGGCGAGTAGTCCGGCACTGACCAGGAGCGGGGTGAGCAGACGTGTTGAGAACATGTTTTCCTCCGGCTGGTTTTTATTGTCCCGAAGGCTAACTCAGAAACCGCTTCAAAACCTCTAACGTGTCTGCATCTTTGGTCGGTTTATCCCAACGAATGCGACTAAACCGGGGAAAACGCATCGCGACACCGGACTTGTGTCGCGTCGAGACCTGCAGGCCTTCAAACGCGACTTCAACCACAAGGCCTTCTTCCAAATTGGCTCTGACAGAGCGGACTGGCCCGAACCGGTCAATCGTGTTGTTGCGCACAAACTTGTCGAGTTCTTTCAGTTCATCATCGGTGAAGCCGAAATAGGCTTTGCCAACCGGGGTGAGTTCCAGTCCGGCCTCGGTGTCGCGCCAGACGCCAAATGTATAGTCTGAATAATAGCTCGACCTGCGGCCATGGCCGCGCTGGGCATACATGATCACCGCGTCGATGACGAACGGGTCACGCTTCCATTTGAACCATTCGCCTTTTGGTCGTCCGGCAAGATAGGCGCTGTCCCAGCGCTTCAGCATCAGCCCTTCGACTTCCGGGTGGGGCGGGGCATTGCGCAGCGCATCGAGTTCGCTCAGATTTGCTGCACTCACAAGCGGTGAGACATCCAAGCGATCCCGGTTTGCCGTTCCGATCAGTTGCTCCAGCCGCTTGCGTCGCTCATTAAACGTCAGTCTACGGATATCTTCATCGCCATCGAACAATATGTCATACGCGCGGATAAAGGCTGGCTTTTCTGCCATCAGCTTTTTTGAAACGGTTTTCCGGTTCAGGCGTTGCTGTAAGTCATTAAACCCGGCGACCTCTCCGCTTCCGGTCCGGACGAGCAATTCGCCATCGATTGCCCCCTCGAAATTCAGCTGTTCCACAATGTCCGGAAAGGTGTGCGAAATGTCATCGCCGGTACGCGTATAGAGGCGGCGCTCGCCGCGCTCTGAGACTGCCTGAATGCGGATGCCATCCCATTTCCATTCAACCGCATATTCGTCGATTTCGATACGGTCTTCGTCAAAAAGATCACGCTCAAGCCGTTCTTCTTTTGTCAGTAGTGGGTGGGCCAGCATGACCGGGCGAAACGGGGCGGACACATCGGGTGAGGGCTTGTCCGCCGTGCCATCCAGCCACGCAAACAGGTCACGATAAGGCGCGCTGAGTCCGTGCCAGATTTCTTCAAGCTCGCCGATTTCCTGCGATCCGTAATTGGCCGCGGCCTGTCGGGCCAGACGCGCGGAAACACCGATCCGCAGACCGCCCGTGACGATTTTTAAAAGGGCCCAGCGACCACTGGAATCCAGAGCATCCAGCCAGCTTTCAACATGCTTTGGCCCATCCTTGCGGCTGGCAGCGGACAGCGTCTCAACAATCTCACCGAGGGAGGGAATGTCATTGCGGCCGGGCTTTTCCGGCCAGACCAGACTGACCGTTTCGGCCAGATCGCCCACATAGTCATAAGACAGCCGAAACAGTTCGCCATCCATGCGCGCCTCGATCAGCTCGCGGATCTGCGAGGCCTTTACGCTTTTCAGGTCCAGCTCGCCGGTCAATATCGCCAGCGCCCAGCCCCGATCCGGGTCTGGTGTGGTCCGGAAATAGTCTGCCAGCAGGGTCAGCTTGGCATTCCGTCCGGGGGTGAGGATCAGGCGATCCAGAAGCGCAGCGAATGATTGCATGGGGTATCATATTCGTGCAAACAGTCGGCATGACAAGCATGCCGCCGCCAGATGGGTTTAAACCGCATTTCCGCAAGTCCGGATTTACCGCCCCGTGGGAGCCGCTCTATTCCAAAGTTCTGGCTGATAAGGTGATTATTGGCCTATGGCTGACCGAAGCGCATTGTAATTCCCGCAAGATCGTTCATGGCGGCCTGATTGCCACTTTGTGTGACAATGCGATGGGGCTGTCCTCCATGCAGGTGATGAAGGTCGACCGGCCAGATATTGCAGGCCTTGTTACAATTAATCTGAACACGGACTATATTGCCCCGGCACGCATTGGTCAGTGGTTGGAAGTTGACACTTACATGGTGAAAGCGGGCGGTTCGATTGCCTTTGCCTCCGCCAGGGTCGAAGCCGACGGAGATCTAATCGCCAAGGCATCAGCGACCTTCAAGGTCCAGAAATCCTAGCCTTTCCGGCAAATCTCAATATCAGCATTACAGGTCAGAACAGTGTTCAGAATCCATGGCTGATAGCTGGTGAGGTTTGTGTAGTTCGAGACATAGCGCCCCTCGCACATCTCGCCGCTGGAATTGGCAGAAATCGTCGACAGAACGCCCATAAGAACCGGCTTTCCCTCGTCTTCGACGATTAGCGGGCCACCGCTATCCCCAATGCAGGGACCTCTTCCGGCCCGGCTGCCAAGACGAATGGTCTTGTCGTCAATCTGAACAATATCCAGCTCCATTTTCTGCAAATGGTCGTTCAGTTCACCGCCAAAGCTTTTCAGCCCCCAGCCGCCAACGCGGGCCGCATGGAAACGGGCTTTGGTAAAAGGAACGCCTGTCATGCCCCAGGAAATCACCGGCACACGCGCCAGATCGCCCAGCCGGTTATTGCTGACATATAAAAGCGACAGATCGTTGTCATAGAGATTGTTGCGCCCGGTGAACCCGGCATGACAGATCGCAAAATCGACCGGCACCGTGCGGATATCGTTCGACGACAGCGACTCGCTGCCCGTGCGCAGATTGATGCGATCATAGTCATTCGACACACAATGCGCCGCAGTCACAAACCAGTTCGTTGCAATGCGGGTCGCCGAACAATGGCCTTTGCTGACTTCATACGGGTCGAGGTCGCGCTCTGGCTCCAGCTTGACGATACCGGGCAGATCGCGGGCTCTGATCTCGCGATAAACGCCGCCTGCAAAGCTGGCAATGTGCGGCGTTGAGGTATTTTCGTCAGGATCCAGCGTGGCCAAATGGCTGCACAGACGCGCTTCGCTTGGAAACGCGATATGGGCATTTTTGGCCTTTTCGTCGAGCGATTGCGGAAGAATGCGCGACGACGGAGGCCCAATGTCTGAGAAAACCAGCAAGCTTGACGCGATCATCACTGTGACCATGAAGCTGATGCTGATCTGCAATGCAGCCATGTTTGAAAGTCTCTCCTGAATTGAGTGTCGCCTCACTCACGAATTGGGTCAATCTTATACGCGAAATTTCTTTGATTATATATGGGGTTCCAAGGCTGATCTGGCGAGTTAAACTCCCGTCAACTACGCGTGATAGCGATACAGGAGCGGTGCCTTTGTGTGGTCGGTTTTTCAGACATGATGTCAGCTGGGAAGATTATCGCTCCGCATTGGAAATTATTGTCCCTGAGGGCGTGGAGCCACCAGAAGCTAAATACAATATTGCACCAATGACTTACAATCCCGTTATCCGGCGGGATATAGATACCAAACAACTGGAACTTTTTCCCTGTTTATGGGGGCTGGTGCCGTCCTGGTGGAACAAGCCGATTTCAGAAAAGAAATTCTCTACTTTCAATGCGCGCTCTGAAAGCGTGCATGAAGCCGCCAGCTTTCGCGGCGCATTCCGTCACCGTCGATGCCTTGTTCCGGTCAGCGGGTTTTACGAATGGATGCGCGACGGAAAGTCGAAAACGCCCTTTGCCATCGGGCTGCGAAACCGGCGCTGGTTCTGCTTTGCAGGGCTATGGGATTCGGCGCTCATTGATGGGTCAGAGCTCAACACCTTCACCATTCTCACGACAACGCCGAACGACGTTATGGCCGGCATTCACACACGCATGCCGGTGATTATTCACCCGGACAATTATATGCGCTGGATTGATGGCGATTACCGCAAGCTCGACGATCTGTTCGAGCCCTATCCGGCCGCAGAGATGCACGCCTGGCTGGTCGATGCCAAGGTTGGCAATGTCCGTAATCAGGGCCCGGACCTGATCGAAGAGGCGTAATTACCCCTTGCCGGTCGATCCAAATCCGCCTTCGCCGCGGCTTGTTTCCGGCAGAGTGTCTGTCTCCTGCCAGATGCCCTGAATGACAGGTGCCATCAAAAGCTGAGCAATGCGTTCGCCGCGTTCAATCGTGAACGGTGCATCACCAAGATTGATCAGCAGAACTTTCAGTTCCCCGCGATAATCGCTGTCGATGGTTCCCGGCGTGTTGAGACAGGTAATGCCGTGCTTGAACGCCAGACCAGATCGCGGGCGCACCTGCATCTCATAGCCGTGCGGAATGGCAAAGGTGAGGCCCGTTGGCACCAGTGCGCGCTGGCCGGGGTTCAGCTCCATTGGCTCGCCTTCCGGCAGCGCAGCGCGCACATCCATACCGGCAGAGCCTGATGTCTCGTATTTCGGCAGGTCCAGCCCTTCAAAATGCGGCAGCGGTACAAAGGGAAGCGGAATGGCGAGGCTCATGAATCTGCCTTTCAGTCGGTCAGCTAGGGTCGAAGTGATCAGCTATCCGAGTCGCTATCCAGCGGGCAATCTCGGATTTGCTGGCTTCAGAGGAATGCTCTTCGCTGTCGGCGCGGTACAGGCTGACTTTATTGTTTGCTCCGCCCATAACATCTCCGGAAACATCGTTTGCAATGATCCAGTCACATCCCTTGCGCGCCAGCTTGGCTTTTGCGTGCATCTCAACGTCATTGGTTTCTGCGGCAAAGCCGACCACCAGACCCGGGCGATGCAGAGGCAGGTTCGAAATGGTTTTCAGAATGTCAGGGTTCTCAGCCAGCTGCAGCTCAACCGGCGCATCACCGCCTTTCAGCTTCAGCTTGGTGTCCGCCACGCTCGCCGGGCGCCAGTCTGCCACAGCGGCGACAGAGACAAACACATTGGCGGGCATGGCGCTTTCACAGGCGGCGAGCATGTCGCGCGCTGTTTCCACCTTCACCAGTGTCACGCCAGCAGGTGGCGGCAGAGAGACTGGCCCTGAGACCAGTGTCACTTTCGCGCCCATTTTCTGAACGGCAGCGGCAATCTCATAGCCCTGCTTGCCGGACGAATGGTTCGACAAGAACCGCACCGGATCAATTGGTTCGCGGGTCGGCCCTGCGGTGATCAGAACATGCTTGCCTGTCAGGGGTGTCTCAGGCGTCAGCGCAGCCTCGATTGCGGCCTTCAAGACGGGCACATCCGGCAAGCGTCCTGGTCCGAACTCTCCGCAGGCCATTACGCCTTCATCCGGGTCGATGACGGTGGCGCCATCTGCGCGCAGCTGGGCGACATTGCGCTGCGTCGCCGCGTGCTCCCACATGCGTACATTCATGGCGGGCGCGAACACGACCGGCTTGTCGGTTGCCAATAGCGCTGTTGATGCCAGATCATTGGCGAGCCCGTTTGCGGCCTTGGCCATCAAATCCGCTGTTGCCGGGCAGACAACCACCAGATCCGCCGAGCGGGACAGTTCGATATGGCCCATTTCAGCTTCGTCATTCAGGTCGAACAGCTCAGTGAAGCATTTCTCGCCGGACAGGCCGGAAACGGACAGCGGCGTAACGAATTCCTGCGCCGCTTTGGTCAGAATGGCGCGCGTGCGAATACCGGCCCGGCCAAGCTCGCGGATCAGCTCAAGGCTCTTATAGGCCGCGATGCCGCCACCAATGATCAGAAGAATACGTTTGTCCGCCATGCCTGCTGCCGTTTCGCCGGAAAAGAACTCCCCCTTCTATAGGATGGCGTGAGGGGGTTTGGAAATAGGGGAGATGTCACAGCTGATAACGCGCCGGTCACAAAAAAGGCGACCATTACGGGTCGCCTTTTTGGAATTTCAGTTCGGCAGGGCCTTACATGATCGGGTTACCGACCTTCACAGTTGGGCGACCCTTGCCAATAGAGATGTAATACGCATCCACCAGGCCCGGCAGGTTGGCTTCGTAAACGGCGGCCACCATTGTGTCTTCGGCGCAGTCTTTCTTCGCCCGCAGAGAATAGAGCGACATGCTGATATCACGGCAGGCTTTCACTGAGGCCTTCTCCATGCGGTCGAGCAGAACGGTGTTTCGTTGTTTCTGAGACAGGTGCATCAGGTCAGAATAGCAAACTGAATAGCGGCGCTGACCATCTCTTGTGTCTTTCAGACGTGTGATCACCTTATCGCAAGTCTCGACAACCATATGCACAGGCGGCGTGACCGGCACGACCGGCATGGCCTCAACCTTCTGGTGATAGACGCATTTTGGCTCTGTCGGGACACAGCCATATGTAATCACTTGTTTCGGCTCAGGCGCGACGCAAGTGCTGGATTGCTGATATTTGTAATAGTCGCCACAGGTCACAGGGGGGTGCTGGTAAACCTTTTGCTCTGTGTACACATAGGTCTGAGTCTGTTTCGGCTCAGTCGTGTAGTAAACGACTTTCGGCTGAGGCTTTGGCGCCTCTTTCAGACGCTTATACTCTTTCAGATTCAGCTCATCAGCTTTTGATGTCTTATAAGTGTATGTGTAACCGTCTTTCTTCACATAAGTCTTTTTCTCGTACTTATGAGAGTAATCATACAGTGGCTCGAGTTTTGTCTTGCCCGGTTCGCCAGCATAACCTGGTGCAGCAAAAGCTGCGAGAAGGATAGCGGCACCGACAACTTTAGAAACAAGCTTCATTGTTTCTGATCCCCATTTGCGTATTCGAAATAAAGTTATCATTTCGTTTACACTTTTGGCAAGTTCACTCGCCATTGACGGGAAAAGCTTTTGCAGTTGGCGAGCTGATCAACTGATCAGGGAATAAAGCCAGAGACCGGCAAAGACACCGCCTGCTACGGTCAGGCCAACCGCCAACAGGCTCCGCAATGGGCGTCTGGCGATCAGATAAACCGGGTGGGTATCTGCGCGCTTTGAGGCTTCTGACTGGCTGTTGACCAGTGCTTCGATACTGTCCAGCAAGGCTGGCAGACGCGTCGCGCGTCCTGCAACATCGCGCAGGGTTTCGCCAGCGGTTCGTGTCAGTCCTTGCGGGCTGAACTCCTTTAAAATCCAGTCCTTTACGATTGGCTTGGAGGCTGACCAGATGTCGTGATCCGGGTCAATGGCCCGCGCCACGCCTTCGACCTGCACCATGGTTTTCTGCAACAATACGAGTTCCGGGCGCATCTCCATGCCGAACACATGGGTGAAGTCCAGAAGCTGCATCAGCAACCGGCCCATAGAGACTTCGCGCGCCGCTTTGCCGTGGATCGGTTCGCCCACAGAACGCAGCGCCTGCGCAAATTCGCCAACCGAGCGGTCTTTCGGCACATATCCGGCCTCGAAATGCACCTGCGCCACTCGCAAATAATCGCGCTCAATGAAGCCGTTCAGGATTTCAGCCAGGAAACGGCGCTCGGTTTTCCCGATCCGTCCGACAATGCCGAAATCGATCAGATAGAGCTGGTTGTCCAGCGACAGGATCATATTGCCTTCATGCATATCCGCATGAAATACGCCGTGATGGATTGCGGCTTTCAAAAAGCCCTGAGTGACCTTTTCGGCCAGATCGTGACGATCAAAGTCGTGCGCGGCGAGGCGCGCCGTATCGGTCAGCGCAATGCCATCAATCCATTCTGTTGTCAGAACGGTTTTGCCCGTGCGTTCCCAGTCAACCTTTGGGACAGAGAAGATCTCACCATCTCTGGCGATTTCGGCGAACTCGTCCGCTCCGCCAGCTTCCAGCCGCAGGTCGAGCTCTTTTTCCATGGCCGCCGAGACGGTTTCAACAAAGGCAATCGGGCGCATACGGCGCGAGGCATGGTCAATCGTTTCCACGGTTGCCGCAGCCCGTTTCATCGCGCTCATTTCGCGGAAAATGGCGTCATCCACGCCGGGGCGCAGCACCTTTACGGCCTTCAGACCATCAGGCGTCATTACCTTGTGCACCTGCGCCAGAGACGCCGCTGCGATGGCAGGTTCCAGTTTTGGAAACAGCTTTGTTGCCGCCTCACCAAATTCAGCTTTCAGCTGGGCTTCGGCTTTTTCCACCGGAAAGGCAGGCAGCTTGTCTTTCAGACGCGCCAGATCATTTGTGGTCTCCACGCCGAAGACATCCGGGCGGGTCGCCAGAAACTGACCGAGCTTGATATAGGCAGGGCCCAATTCTTCCAGTGCGCGCGCCAGACGCTCCCCCTGACGGCCCTCAGGCTTGCCGGAAACAGCGCGCAGAATCTGGCCTGCCAGACGTGCCGGAAGCGGCATGCGCGAGGCAAATTCAGACGGCAGGATCACATCATGCTGCGCCAGCTTGATGCCTGCGCGCATGAGCCGCCAGTAATCCGACACGCTTTTCAGCATTTAGATCGCCCATCCATAATGGAGCGCAGCAATACCGCCGGAATAATTGGTCACGCTGACTTTTCCAAAGCCCGCAGCTTCGATTCGTTTCAGCACGTCATCCTGTTTCGGAAAGCGCCGGATGGACTCGACCAGATATTGATAGCTCGGTGCATCCCCGGCGATCCAGTCGCCCAGTTTCGGGATCACATTGAAGGAATAGGCGTCATAGGCATCCTGCAGAACGCCGGCTGTCATGTGCGAAAACTCAAGACAGGCAAACCGCCCGCCCGGCTTCAGAACGCGTTTGAACTCGCGAAAGGCCTGATCCATGTCGGCGACATTGCGAATGCCAAATGCAATGGCCAGCGCATCAGCGGAATTGTCCTCAAACGGCAACGCCATGGCGTCACCGCACACCCAGTCCATCTGACCAGCAAAGCGATACACTTCATCGCGCGTCTTGCCAGACGCCAGCATGGCATCATTGATGTCACAGACAATCGCATTTGCCTTGATATGGTGCTGGCCGCGCTTTTCCGCTTTGGCATTTGCCCGCTTCAGGAACGCCAGCGACAAATCCCCGGTGCCACCGGCGACATCGATAAAGGTTTCACCCGGCTGCGGATCAATCCGGTTCAGCGTCATGGTTTTCCAGACGCGGTGAATACCGGCCGACATCAGATCATTCATCAGATCGTATTTAGACGCTACCGATCGGAAAACGCCTTTCACGCGGCTGACTTTTTCTTCCGGTGTGACGTCTTCAAACCCGAATGAAACGCGCTCGCCGCCGTCATCTTCGGGCATGTTTGTGTGGTCTGTCTGATCAGTCATAGTCTTCATCTAATCTGCCTCACCGAAACTGGGAAGCGCCAGATTGGCGCAGAGGCAAAGAATCTGCCTTTTTCAATGCCTGAACCGCTTTGCGCAGGCCGGTTCGCCGCAGTCTGTCGAAGAGTGTCTCCTGATCGATCGGCGGCGCGCCAATTAATCGGATCAGCCGGTCGATGGCCTTCGCGGCCCGTTCCGGATGCTTAAGGATCAATCCGGCAAGAAACGCGTCTGTGTTCATGCGCGCCAAGCCATGCCCCGCCAACAGTTTCGGCGGAAAGTCTTTCAGGTTTTCGGTGACAATGACCTTCGCCCCGGCATCAAGCGCCAGCGAGATCACATGCATGTCGTCCGGGTCAGGCAGCCCGGCAAAAACGGGCCGTTCAGCATAAGACGTCAGGGCGTCCGGAAACGCCGCCTTCAGCAATGCGCAGACTTTGCGCGCATGGTCAGATTTGGCCTCAGCCTCTGGTGGCAGGGTCTTGGGAATGGCGTGTTCGGTTTCGGTCAGGATCTGGTCCGACCAGACGGGCTGAAACAGACCGGCCTCGGCAAAGACGAGCAGGACGTGGCGGCGAATGCTGCCCACCAGTACGCACGCATCGAGCACAGCTGTTTGCGGGTCGCTCAAGCCGGTCTCCAGGCATTCCGGTCAAGCTCGATCAGACGCGCTAACGCCTCCTCTGGTGACAGTTCTGGCGGGTCTGCAGTTGCTGTATGATCTGATGGGTCGTTCATCTGAAATCCTCTATCATCCCGTAGCCAGCGTTGACAGTGGCGCGCGTCTGGTCTCTCAGAGGCGAAACAAGAGAGAGGCCCCGAATGTCAGACCTACCCGCACGTATTGAAGGCTATGCTGTCGTTTGCGACCGGGGCTGTATTGCCGATGCGACAGGCGCTATGCCGGATGCACTGAAGAATGACGCGGAGTGGGATTTCTTTCAGGCTGCACTCGATGTGGCAGATGTGTCTGTCCTTGGGCGGCGCAGCTATGACGTCACGCCCAATCCGCGCGGGCGCCGCCGTCTCATCATGACCCGGTCAGTCTCCGCCCCGGTCCGGAAAGACGAACTGATCGTGTTCTGGAACCCGGCGGCCGCGTCTCTCACCGATGCTTTGGCGCTCTATGAGATACCGGTCCGAACCCTTGCCGTGACGGGCGGGCGAGACGTGTTTGACTATTTCCTAGACGGGCCGACGCCTTTCACCAACTTTTTTCTCAGCCGCATGCATGGCGTCAGCCTGCCGGGTGGTGTCGGGGTGTTTTCAGCTGTCGACAGCGAGGGGCATTCGCCGGAACATGTCCTGATCGCTCATGGCTATGTTGCAGGCGATCACCAACAGCTCGACACGCAGGTCGATGTTGTCGATTGGGTCCGCAAGGACAGCGAATAACTCAGATACTTGCCGGGTCGATCAGTCCGGCATTTTCGCGGCGCCGGATGGCTTCATACACGAAATAGGCGCCGACCATCTTGCCGATCACGAAGGCGATCCAGTTCGCCAGGTGCAGCATTGTCCCCGCTGGCTCGTCCAGTTTCATCTGGACGGCAAGGTCTGCACCAAACAGGAAAATCGTCGTATCAATCGGGGCGGCCACGGCAGACGACAACAGAATACGTGTCGACAGCCGGTATTTGGTGAAGGTGTAGAGCACCCAGTCCGCCAGCTCTGAAATCGCAAAGGCGATACCAGAGGCCAGTGCGATAACCGGCCACGCATAGTAAAACGCCCAGGCAATGCCGAGCCCCATGACGATCAACACTCTCTGACCCATGGTTCGCTGCACGAAATCGCGGAAGACAAACACCAGCCCCGTCACAATGGTCAGCGGGTGCAGGCTGACGCCCTTCGGCAGAAATGATACCGGCTCAGCCAGACAGGCGTCGAACATGACCCGGCCCGGTTCGCCAGATCCCGGCGTTACCAGACACAGCGGTTCGATCACGCCGAAAGACCAGTTCAGAAACGGAATGGTCGCAAAATAGATAAAGGCCCAGGTGCGTCCGCCCGCTTTGTAAATGATCAGGCCAGTCAGGGTCAGACCAATCAGAACGATCCACAGATCATCAGGCCGCCCCCCTGTGAGACCATTGACCAACTGACCGACAAAAACGTCCAGAAAATTCGCTCCGGGAGTACTCATTCGCACAGGCTTTCGTGATGACCGTGTCTATCTCTAGCTTCTGGTGGCGGCTTTGCAAGCGAAGGTGCGAAATCACGGGTTCTGCTGACGGAGGTGCGTGTTTGCAAGGCAAAGGCGAGCGTGATCTTTATTTGAACAGTTGAAAGACAGTTTGCCCTGTTCTCAAATAAAGTTCGGACTTTTGTAAACATATTGGGCGAGGGTGACGCAAAGAAACAACCCTAAAAGAGGTGTGTGGTGTTCCGTTTTTTCAAGAACCTCTCAATCACAATGTCTTTCATGCTGACCAGTGCGGTGCTTATTGTGCTTTCGCTCTGCGTCGTCGGCATAGTCACCATATCTGTTACATCTTCGAATGTTCGTCAGGATGCGCAAGCGTCTCAGGACCGCAGCCTGCGTGTCGCCGCCAGTATTTTCTCTCTGACGCGTGAGGGCGTTGATATCGGTCGGGACGGCAATGGCAATGTCACCCGTGTGACAGTTGATGAAATCCCGACATTTGAGTCTCATGAAATGATCGATGAGATCGGTCTTGATACAGCGGAAACCGCGACGATTTTTGTCTGGGATGACGCGACATCAGACTTCTGGCGCCGGACGACAAACATCATCAAGCCAGATGGCAACCGTGCTGTCGGCACGCCGCTTGGCAAGACGGGGGCGGTTTATCCGGTCGTCACCAAAGGCCAGACCTATCGCGGCGAGGCGACCATTCTTGGCAAAGACTATTTCACCGTCTATCAGCCGATTACCAATCGCAGCGGCGACATTGTCGGCATTCTTTATGTCGGCGTGGAAAAATCCAGGATCAATGCAGTCGTGTCGCATATGGCCACGCAATTCTTCATTGCGGTGGTTCCGGTTCTGATCATTGCCATCATGGTTCTGGTGTTTGCAACACGTCGTCTGATGCGCCCGGTTCGAGATATCGCCGCAATTACAGACCGGATCTCGCACGATGATCATGACGTCCATGTGCCATTTGTCTCTCGCACAGACGAGATTGGCGTGCTGGCCCGCTCAGTAGAGCAGCTGAAAGAAAGCGCGGTCGAGCGGACACGTCTTTATGAGCAACAGCGCATTTCTGACGAGCGCCTGCAGGCGCGCAGCGCACAGCGTGACCAGCTGGTTGAGGCGTTCCGCATTTCTGTGAAATCACTTCTGGATGAAGTGCGCGTCACGGCGGGCGGCCTCGATAAAACAGCGTTGGAGCTCAATGACCGGGCCGATATCGGCACGCGTCAGGCAGGTGAAACCACCAGCGCGACCAATGACGCCAGCCATAGCGTACAGTCGGTTGCCTCAGCGGCGGAAGAGCTGTCCGCCTCTATTGGCGAGATCGAGCGTCAGGTCAGCCAGACAACCCATGTTGTGGAGCGCGCGACGGAAAAAAGCCGGATCACCAATGAGAAAATGCAAGGCCTTGCGCGTTCTGCGTCTCGCATTGGTGAGGTGATTACCCTCATTCAGGATATCGCGGAACAGACCAACCTTCTAGCGCTCAATGCCACTATTGAGGCGGCACGCGCAGGCGAACTGGGCAAAGGCTTCGCCGTCGTTGCCTCTGAGGTGAAGGAACTCGCCACGCAGACCGCCAGAGCAACCGGTGAAATCTCTGAACAGATTTCGGCCATTCAGTTTGCCAGCGATGAGTCTGCTGCCGCCATTGTAGAGATCATGTCGACCATTGAAGAGGTGAACACCAACACCAGTTCCATCTCGACATCGGTCAGCGAGCAGGGGGCTGCCACGAATGAAATCTCGCAAAGCATTCAGCGTGCAGCGGGTGGTACAGCGCTTGTGTCTGACACAATCGGCAAGCTCGGTGAGACCGTCCGTCAGACGTCAGATTCAGCTGACGCGGTTACAAGCTCTGCCAGCACGCTTAAACAGCGTACTGAAGCGCTCGCGGGTGAGATTGACCGTTTCCTGCGTGACGTGACAGCGGCCTGATCATCGCAAATCGAACCAATGAAAAAGCCGACCCGTTACAGGTCGGCTTTTTTGGTTAAGATGACCGAGCTGCGTTTCGGATCAGTCCTGAAATCTCATCAGGATCGGCGCATTTGACAGCGTTACCTTCTCGACACCATTCAGCTGATCGCGCTTCAGAATGATGTTAGAATACAGAGGGTTCAAAGGATTAACGGTCAGCGCTTCCGTCTTGCCATTTGCATAGTGCAGCTCCGCCGTCGAGCCGGCTTTCAGCTCGATATAATAGCCTTTCACGGATGGGCGCAGGAACGCAAACCAGCCGGAAACCCGTTTAATGCCTTTGTCGGCTTCTTTCAGCGCCTTGCGGAGTTGTGCGCCATCCATGCTGGTATCGAGCGCGATGTCCGGGCGAACGCGTGTTGCCAGAACAATATCGCTGCGTGAAATATTGGTGTAGACCAGCGGGTTCTTCTGATAGGTTTTCATATCCGGAACGTCCCACAACTCGCCGCGTTTATTCAGCGGCAGGTCTACGCGCTGTCCGTCCAGCTCATACCAGGCACGAACCTGATCTTCCGGCAGAGATTTGGATTTGATCCGGTACACGATCTGGATCAGAGACCGCTCGGATGGCGGGATTTTGTTATAGGTCTCAAGGTATGGCATCACATCTTTCATGCGCGCAGATGTGCCCCCTTCTGCAAATGCAGGGGCCATGAGGGACGACAGGAAAAACGCGAAAACCGCCAACAGACGGGGCAGGGTGCGTGAACGTGTCATTGTCAAAACTTCCAGGTTTCAGTTGCGGCAGTATTGCCGGTTTAAGCTGGTTTAAAACATGCCCTTGAGCCAGAAATTTGACCGCAGAAAGGCAAATCATGTCGTTTGTGTTCGGATCGCATTCATCTTCTGATATGTGATCGGTCTGCGGGCCACTCTGTCTGAACCGTGCATAAAAAAAGCCGCCTCGTTTCCGGGCGGCGTTTGTGTTTTTCATGCAGACAGCGAATTCAGATCAGGATGGGGCAGCGAGCGTGTCACTCTCGAAGGTTTCGCTGAAAGCCTTACCCTCTGCATCCTGGCCGTTCAGTTGGATCAGTTCGGGTTTGATCCAGGAGGCCTTATAACTGGCTTTTGTGTCATCTTGCTGTGGGGTCTGAGATGTCTCGTTCATGGCAATCCTCAAATGTCTGTTTTAGCAGTTCACCCTTTAGCGGGTGGCGTTTGTGTTTTTTATGCTGACAGCGAATTCAGATCAGGATGGGGCATTGTAAAGTGCCGTCTCTGTAGGCCCAACGAAAGTCTTACCTTCTGTATCCTGGCTGATCAGTTGGATCAGTTCGGGTTTGATCCAGGAGGCCTTGCCACTGGCTTTCGTGTCATCTTGCTGTGGGGTCTGAGATGTCTCGTTCATGGCAATCCTCAAATATCAGGTTTAGCAGTTCACCCTTTAGCGGGCGGCGTTTAGACATTAATACAACTTATTAAGTAAATTAATTACATAGACTGACTGATTTTCTGTGGAAAACAGCTTCGCGCTTATCGGGTGAGCTGTTTTGCATGATTGTGTTTCAAGTCGCTGACCATGTTTCGTCAGCAGATATCATTCAGCGTCCAAATGGCAGTGTTGTTGGCGCTGTGCCCGTGTCTGAGGATTATGTTTGGCCGATCAAATTTGATAAAAAACGCCGCGTCGTTTCCGGGCGGCGTTTGTGTTTTTTATGCTGGCAGCGCATTCAGATCAGGATGGGCCAATGAACGTGTTAAACTCGCTGAAGGAGTACGCCTTACCCTCTGCATCTTGGCCGTTCAGTTGGATCAGTTCGGGTTTGATCCAGGAGGCCTTGCCACTGGCTTTTGTGTCATCTTCCTGTGGAGTCGCAGATGTCTCGTTCATGGCAATCCTCAAATATCAGTTTTAGCCGTCCACCCTTTAGAGGGCTGCGTTAAGTTAGTAATGCAATTGCTGGAATGAATCAAATATGTAGATTGACGACAAGACTGTGGAGAACAGCTTTGCGCTCATCGGGCGAGCTGGTTTGCATGTTTGTGGTTCAAATCACTGATCATGCTTCGTCAGCAGATACCACTCAGCGTCCAAAATGGCAGTGGTATCGGCGCTGTGCCCCTGTCCGGGCATTAAGATTGTTCTGATCAAACCTGATAAAAAAAGCCGTCTCGTTCCCGGGCGGCCGTCTGCACCATTTGCCACAAGCTGACAGGGTCAGGAGGGGCCGCTCGACATGACCGCTGTTGTTGACTCTACAGGGTCATTGAAGAACTTTCCGTCAGTGTCTTTGTTGTTCAGCAGAATAAGTTTTGGCTTTACCCATTTTGGTTCAAGCGGCAACAAGGAATGTGTCTCAATATTCTGAGGTTTCTCAGTATTCATGTGATTCCTCCATTTTCTTTGGAGAAATAAATTCTTTGAGTGAATGATTAGTGAAACGCCGGAAAAAATCATCTCAAAGCTGTTTCCGCTTGAGTGAGCCTGCCAGCAAAAACGCCGCCTCGTTTCCGGGCGGCGTTCGTGTTTATCTGGATGTCTGAATTTTATCAGGAAAAGCCGGACCCGACGGACACCTCGGTTGTTGTTATATTTCCTTTGCCTTCGGCTGTGTCAGAATTCAGGCAGATCAGTTCCGGTTTGATCCAGGAGGCCTTGCCACTGGCTTTTGTCTCATCTTGCTGTGGGGGCGGAGGTGTCTCGTTCATGGCAATCCTCAAATATCAGCTTTAGCAGCCCACCCTTTAGCGGGCGGCGTCCGTATTTTTTTATGCTGGCAGCGAATTCAGATCAGGATGGGGCAACGTACGAGTCACCCTCGCTGGTTGCGTAGAACATCTTACCTTCTGTAGCCTGGCTCATCAGCTGGATCAGTTCGGGTTTGATCCAGGAGGTCTTGCTGCTGGCTTTTGTCTCATCTTCCTGTGGAGTCGCAGATGTCTCGTTCATGGCAATCCTCAAATGTCTTTTTTTAGAGTGCACTCCTCAATGGGCGTGCATTCGCTTAATAATACAACTGCGTTAATGGATAAACATGTAGATTGACGAAAATAGTGTGGAAAACTGCTTCGCGCTCATTGGACGAGCAGATTTGCATGTTTGTGGTTCATGTCGCTGATGATGGATCGACAGCAGATATCATTCAGCGTCCAAATGGCAGTGTTATCGACGCTGTGCCCCTGTCCGGGCATTATGTTCGTTCTGATTGAACTTTATAAAAAACGCCGCATCGTTTCCGGGCGGCGTTCGTGTTTTTTATGCTGGCAGCGAATTCGGATCAGGATATGCCAATGTAAGGAGACGCCTCTGTAACGGAATCCATACCCTTACCTTCTGTATCCTGGCTCAGCAGTTGGATCAGTTCGGGTTTGATCCAGTCAGACTTGCCATTGGCTTTTGTGTCATCTTGCTGTGGGGTCATAGATGTCTTGTTCATGGCAATCCTCAAATATCAGTTTTATCAGTCCACCCTTTAGAGGGCTGCGTTAAGTTAGTAATGCAATTGCTAGAATGAAGCAAATATGTAGATTGACGATAAGACTGTGGAAAACTGCTTCGCGCTCATCGGGCGAGCTGGTTTATCAAAAAACGCCGCATCGTTTCCGGGCGGCGTTCGTGTTTTTATGCTGGCAGCGAATTCAGATCAGGATTGGGCAGTGTAATTAAACGCCTCTGTAGGGTTAAGAATATACTTACCTTCTGCATCTTGGTCGTTCAGTTGGATCAGTTCGGGTTTGATCCAGAAGGACTTGCCACTGGCTTTTGTGTCATCTTGCTGTGGGGTCATAGATGTCTTGTTCATGGTAATCCTCAAATATCTGTTTCAGCTATGAACCGGACCGAGAGAATTTGGATCAGAACACGCAGAAAGAGTAGTATCAGAGAAGGTGCTTAAGTCAAGCTATCTGAAACTTATAGTTAAGCGGCTGAGTGGAATCCCGACCTTCCTTGGCAGTTAAGCTTGATCAGGATGGACCGACAGTGGGAAAGCGTTCGGAAGATCGCGTCGAGGCTTTGCCGTCTGTATCATTGCCGTGCAACTGGATCAGTTCTGGCTTGATCCATTCCGGTTTGCGGATTGAAGCCGTCTCTATGTCAGAATTATCTTTGAACTTCGTATTCATGGTGAATCTCCGTTAAACTTGGCCCACTGTTCGAGAATAGAGCTCCATTCAGGGTTCGTAGAGCCGTTAAAAAAGCTCCCGAATTGTAGAATTTACGTTTCGGGAGCTGGATTTTGGTTAAAAATCGAGCACTTTCGCATAGCGAACATGTGGCATATCGCAGATCGCTTTCAGCGTTGCATCAGGCACATCAGAGTCGACACCAACCAGTGCGATGGCTTCTTCGCCTTCGCTCTCACGGCCCAGGTTGAACGTTGCAATGTTCACATTTGCATCGCCCAGCATTACGCCCAGCGCGCCGATAAAGCCCGGCTTGTCGAGGTTGTTGACATACAGAATGTGCGGACGGAACTTTGCGTCCAGCGCCATGCCTTTGACTTCTACAATTTTCGGCACGCCAGCGACGATAGAGCCAGCAACGTCGCGCCAGCTGCCAGCAACCTTCACGCGGATGCGGATCAGATTGTCATAGATCGGAGAGTCAGAGCGCGTGGCCTCCGTCAGGGTGACGCCATTGGCTTTCAGAACTTCTGGGGCTGACACCATGTTGACGTCATTCATGATCGGACGCAGCGCGCCTGCAACCGCCGCCGCCGTCAGAGGCTTGGTGTTGAGGTGAGCAGGCTCGCCCTCAAAACCGATCTCAATGTCGGTAAAGCCGCCATCTGCGATCTGACCTGCGAACAGGCCCAGCTTTTCAGCTAGCTCAGCATATGGCTTCAGGCGAGGGGCTTCCTCGGCAGAAATGCTTGGCGTGTTGAGCGCGTTGGTAACAGCGCCTGTCAGCAGGTAATCAGAGATCTGATCGGCCACTTGCAGGGCAACGTTTTCCTGCGCTTCTGAAGTTGCTGCGCCGAGGTGAGGCGTGGCGACAAAGTTTGGCGCGCCAAACAGAATGTTCTCTTTCGCTGGCTCTTCGATGAACACGTCGAATGCCGCCGCAGAGATATGGCCGGAATCGAGACCCGCGCGAACGGCTGCCTCATCCACCAGGCCACCGCGGGCACAGTTCACAATGATCACGCCCTTTTTCGTCTTCTGGATCGCATCAGCAGACAGAATGTTCTTCGTCGCTGCGGTCAGAGGCGTGTGCAGGGTGATGGCGTCCGCTTTTGCGAGCAGTTCGTCGAGCTCAACCTTTTTGACGCCGAGGTCAGTTGCGCGTTCTTCAGTGAGGAATGGGTCAAATGCGATGACCTTCATTTTCAGGCCGATGGCACGCTCAGCGACGATGGACCCGATATTGCCGCAGCCAATCACGCCGAGCGTTTTGAAGGACAGCTCAGTACCCATGAAGTCCTTCTTTGGCCATTTACCAGCCTGAGTGCCTTCATTGGCCGCCGGGATCTGACGGGCGGCTGCGAACAGCATGGCAATGGCGTGTTCGGCTGTTGTGATGGTGTTGCCGAAAGGCGTGTTCATCACGATAACGCCTTTGGCGGTGGCGGCTTTCACGTCGATATTGTCAACGCCGATCCCGGCTCGGCCAATGACCTTCAGATTTGTCGCGGCGGCGATGACATCGGCATCCGGCTTACACGCAGAGCGCACCGCTAGGCCGTCATATTCCGGAATGATGGCGAGCAGCTCATCTTTGGTGAGGCCCGGCTTCACGTCCACTTCGAGGCCGCGATTGCGGAAAATATCCGCTGCTGCCGGGCTGAGTTCGTCTGCAATAAGTACTTTAGGCATTTGTGTTTCCTATCATTTCATAGCGAGATCGCTCGCAAACCAAGGCGACACGATTTCATCGTCTGTTTGGGGGTGTGTGATCCACGCGGCCGCAAGTTCAATTTCCAGAGGGCCGCTATGATTTGGAGTGAGTTTGATGCAGAGCAAATGCTCTTCAGGATCTAAAGAGGTTGCTGAAACATTCCTGACTTCTGCCCACCAGTCCGCGCCGCGAATGCCAAAATTGCCGATTTGGGTTGGCGTCTCGACACCAAAGCCATCGAAATACTGGCCGCTCTCGCCGCCAATCGAAGCAAGTTCGTTTCCGCGCCAGTCCAGCGTGATCAGCACGTCAGAGTGCGCCGAATTCTGCACAGTGATCGTTCGCAGCTGGCAATCGTCCACCCTCATACCTTGCGGCAATTGAGGTGAAGGCTTTGGAAGATTCTCTGTCGGAAGTCTGGCGATCTGCTTGCCCGACACAGAGATCGAAATCCGACCCATCGGCATGTCTATATGATCTGATATCATCTGACTTCTCTTGGTGATTTCTTTGAGTGAGAGCCCGTTCCGTCCCCGGCAGACACCCATTCGCGTGTTCGGTTGATGGCCATTTTCGCGTCGACTTCCGCCGCCAGATCCTTGCCCAGATCGCCCATCAGGCGGTGCAGCAGGATGACGACATCGGCGGCTTCCTTTCCGGCTTCGGCGTCATCGCCTTCGGTGAGGGCTTCCTTCAGTTCGGCCAGTTCCAACTCGGCCCGCTCAACGAGCTTTACCGGGTTCATGGCCTTGCCAAAGGTTTCATCGCCCCAGGCTTTGATGGTTTCAGAGGTCTCGCTCATGCTGGTTTCTCATCGAAGAAAAGTTTCAGCCCGAACCCGACAAGCACTGCGCCCGTCACGCCATCCATCACTTTCGTCACGACCGGCTTTTTCAGGAGCTGGCTGATCGGGCGGGTGGCCAGCACAATTGCGCCGAACCACGGAATCCCCATCGCCACATGAATGCCGGCAAGCATGGCTGACCAGGCCACCGGGTTCACATCCGCCACCATGAATTGCGGCAGAAAGCTCATATAGAAAACGCCAATCTTCGGATTGAGAAGGTTGGTGAACAGGCCCCGCGTGAACCATCCCCAAAGGCTTGTCTGACGGATTTCCACTTTGGAAGTGTCAAACGCATCGCCCTTGCGGAACGCCGCGCGCAGCATGTTGACGCCCAGCCAGCAGAGATAAGCGGCCCCGGCGATTTTCATCACCAGATAGCCCGTCTCTGACACGGCCAGAACCGCCGCCACGCCAAGTGCAGACAACAATCCCCAGATCAGAACGCCAAGCGAAATGCCCGCGCCTGCAGCCATCGCCTTCCAGCCGGTTTCGACAGATGCCGTGCGCAGCACGAGCGCCGTGTCGATCCCCGGTGTCAGGGTCATAAGGGCTGCAGCAATCGAAAAGCTGGTGACAGCTGTCATCGGGTCCATGAGACCTCTCCCTTGCGGAAGTCGCGGAAGTTACGCGTTGATCGTCTCTTCAAACGCCCAGGTGAGCCATGGGGTGAGGGCCTTCACATCGGAAGGTTCAACCGTGCCGCCACACCAGATGCGCAGACCCGGAGGCGCTGAACGATAGCCGTTTGCGTCGAATGCCACGCCTTCTTTTTCCAGAAGACCGGTCATCTTCTTCATAAAGGCTTGCTGATCCTCATCAGACAGCGCCGCAAAGCGGTCGTCTGTGATTTTCAGGCACACGCCGGTATTTGACCGTGTGGCCGGATCAGCGCAGAGGAAATCGATCCAGTCATTCTCGGCCACAAAGGCTTCGAGGATAGACAGGCTTTCATCAGACCGCGCTTTCAGGGCTGTCCAGCCGCCAAGACCCAGGCACCATTTCAGCGCCTGAATATAGTCTTCCACGCACAGCATGGACGGTGTGTTGATGGTCGCGCCTTCGAAAATGCCAAGGTCAACCTTGCCCTTTTTCGTCATGCGGAAAATCTTCGGCAGAGGGCGGTTTGGCGTATAGGTCTCAAGACGCTTTACAGCGTTTGGTGACAGAACCAACATGCCGTGGGCCGCTTCCCCACCGAGGATTTTCTGCCAGCTGAAGGTCGTCACATCGACTTTCGCCCAGTCAATATCCTGCGCAAACGCAGCGGACGTCGCATCATTGATGACGATCCGGTCAGGGTTTGGCTTGATCCAGTCCGCATTCGGCACTTTCACGCCGGCTGTTGTGCCGTTCCATGTGAAGATGATGTCTGCATCGTCGCGCGCTTTTGTGAAGTCTGGCAGCGTGCCATAGTCTTTCGCGACATAGGTTTCCGCATCAACGTCAGTCAGTTGTTCGAGAGTGTCTTTCACCCAGTCCTGGCCAAAGCTTTCCCAGGCGAAAATATCCACAGGCCGCAGGCCGAGCATGGACCACATGGCCATTTCCACGGCGCCCGTGTCAGATGCGGGCACAATGCCGATCAGATAGTCGTTCGGAATGCCCAGCGCTTCGCGCGTCAGGTCAATCGCTTCTTTCAGCTTGGCTTTGCCGAGCTTGGAGCGGTGAGAGCGGCCAAGGGCGGCGTCTTCGAGTTGTCTGAGGTGAAATCCCGGGCGCTTTGCAGTCGGCCCAGAAGAAAAATACGGGCACGCAGGGCGCGTAGCCGGTTTGGCAACATTAGTCGTCATCTGTTTTACTCCTATCCTTACAGATAGGCTGAGCGCCGTTGGGAGCGCCTGGCCCGCAGCCCGTATCTCATACATTGGTTAAGCTGGCGAGAGGAAAATTTGTGACATTTTGGTTTGTTTCCCGCTTCGCGATGAAACGGGCTCAGGGCTGCGGACAAAACTCCCCTCTAGGAGCTGGTGGTGAGGGAAAACCTCTTTTTGAGAAGGGCTCCCCCTCTCCCGTTGGGAGAGGGGGCAGGGGGTGAGGGGCAATCACTCCAACCCCAATTCCTTTGCCACCAGGCCAAACAAAAAATCCCCATGAAACGCCGCATCATTCGGCACACGCACCACCCGCCAGCCAAGTTCAGCCAGCCTAAACTCTCGCTCTGCATCATTATCCTGCACATCCAAACGCTGATGGATTGAGCCATCGATCTCAATCACGAGCTTTGCCTGCTCAATCGCAAAATCGACAATCATGCCGTTGATCGGGTGTTGTCGCCGCACCGGAAAACCGTGCTGCCGAAATCCTCTCAATGTCTGCCATGCGGCCTGTTCGCCTGTGGTGGCGGTCTGTCTCAGTTTTCGGGCGCGGTCGGTTTCTTTCGACATTGTTCCACTCAAGAAGCCCTTCTCCCTCTTTAACCCCTCATCCCAAACCCTTCTCCCCAAGGAGAAGGGCCCCCCTCTCCTCAGGGAGAGGGGCAGGGGGTGAGGGGGCAAGCTCACTCATCGAGCGCGGCGAGTTTCGCCTGTATAATCGCGCGATTCTTACTGAACAGATCAATGTAATAATCCGCTCCGGCGGCTTCGTAGACTTCCAGCGCCGCGTTGCATAAATCAATGGCACGGCGCAGATTTCCGGCGGGATCTTCGCCCTTCTCGGCTAGTGCGTAATTTATGCCCGCCAGGTTGCCGTTCGTCGCCGCCCAGTCGAGCGGGACGCGGTCTCTTGTGTTTTCTTTCAGCGCGTTTTGATAGGCGGTAACGGCCTGTTCCAGGCGTTCAGTGCCGCTTTCCCTTTCCCCGAGGATCGCGAGCGCATTGCCGAGATTCATCTGCGTCGTGGCCCAGTCGAGCGGGACGCGGTCTCTGGTGCGTTCTTCCAGCGCATTTTGAAAGGCGGTGACGGCATCTTCGAGGCGTTTCGTGCCGCTTTCCCTTTGCCCGAGTTTTGAGAGCGCATTGCCGAGATTATTCTGCGTCTTGGCCCAGTCGAGCGGGACGCGGTCTCTGGTGCGTTCTTCCAGCGCGTTCTGATAGGCGGTGACAGCCTGTTCCAGGCGTTTTGCGCCGCTTTCCCTTTGCCCGAGGGTTTGGAGCGCATTGCCGAGATTCATCTGCGTCGTGGCCCAGTAGAGGGGGACGTGGTCTCTGGTGTATTCTTCCAGCGCATTTTGAAAGGCGGTGACGGCATCTTCGAGGCGTTTCGTGCCGCTTTCCCTTTGCCCGAGGGTCTGGAGCGCAGAGCCGAGATTATTTTGCGTCATGGCCCATTGAAGCGGGACGCGGTCTCTGGTGTGCTCTTCCAGCGCATTTTGATAGGCGGTGACGGCCTGTTCCAGGCGTTTTGTCCCGCTTTCTCTTTCCCCGAGGGTCTGGAGCGCAGAGCCGAGATTGTTCTGCGTCATGGCCCAGTCGAGGGGAACACGGTCGCGCGTTCTTTCTTCCAGCGCGGCGCGAAAGGCGGTGACCGCTTCTTCCAGGCGTTTTGTTCCGCTTTCGCGTTCCCCGAGGGCCCAGAGCGCATTGCCGAGATTATTCTGCGTCTTGGCCCAGTTGAGGGGAACTCGGTCGTGGGTCCATTCTTTCAGCGCGGCGCGATAGGCGGTGACGGCCTCTTCCAGACGTGTGGTTCCGGTTTCGCGGCTTCCGAGGTGCCGAAGCACAATGCCGAGATTATTCTGCGTCGCGGCCCAGTCGAGGGGAGCGCGGTCGCGTGTCTTTTCTTCCAGCGCGGCGCGAAAAGCGGTGACGGCCTCTTCGAGGCGTTTTGTTCCGGTTTCACGTTCCCCTAGAGTTTGAAGCGCAATGCCGAGATCATTGCCGGCTGCCCCGGCTTCGCTCGGCCCGGCGGCACGCGCCAGACAATGCCGCGCCAGAGCAATGGCAATCTCAAGGTCAATACGTATGCCTTTGTCCCGCCCGCGCTCATAATATTCGTCCTGTTTGGCACGAATGGCATTGACTTGAGCATTTGCCGGTACGGTCAGTTCAATCAGCCGGATTTCCTTATCCGCAACGGCGTTGGGGCGGCTGGCCGCAATATCGGCTCGAATGCCAGCCTTAAGGATGGCGACGCCATTGCGTATGGCTGCATCTGCGCGTTCTTTCTCTTCAGCTTCCCATTGGGTGAATGCTGCCTCAGCTTCGTCAGACGCGCCGTCCGGGTCACCCGCTTCCAGCTTGTCAGAAATTTGCCGGATGACCTGTGCCGCAAACGCATCCACATCATTGCCCGGATTATGACCCTGTCGGATCAGGTCTTCAGCCTCATCCAATGCGTTGATGAGAGAGATGACATATTCATCTAACGATGCACCCGAATTCGGTAAGCGACTTGCCAAAGCCAAAATCGTTTCAGTCTTCAGTGTGTTCGACTGGTGACCCTGTTGTTGCCACAACTGCACTACGGCCTTAGCTAACTCCAATGGCAGACGCTCAATTTGTTCGCTCTGAATATCTAGTTTTTTGCCTTGCTCCTTTAAATTCCCATCAACCTCTTTGACCAGTTCAAATGTTTCTCCGACAACGCGGCCAATTTCGAGGTCCAGATAAGGTTTCATCTGCTCCCAGTATTCTTTTTCCAAGATGGCCGTCTGGAACGCCTTTCGAATAACAGCGCGCGCAAATTCAGCTTCGCCTGAAGACGCATCCGCAAAAGGTGAAGGCGCTTGCAATACTTCGGATGATTTGGCGATTAATGCGGTCATGACGATTTCTGTTGCCGCATCAGGAAATCCCTGTCCTCCTGAATTAGCAGCCGTCTTTGCCAGCTCATCTTTCGGCAGCATGACGTTTTTCAGAAACCGGTCGAGAAGTTTACAGGCATCTTGAATATTGATGGATTTACCAGTGAAGGCTGCTTTGTACCGAAAATCCTTGGCAAGCTTTTCCTGTATACTTTTTAGAACAGGCTCGCTTTCGATCCCATGTTTTTGATTATGTACCGCCCAAAGGCCCGCCGCTGTCGCAACGCCCAAGAACGCAGGCAACCCAATAGTACCCGCCGCGCCCAGAGCCTGTGCTCCAAAACCCAGTCCGATACAGCCAAGCGACAAAGACGAAACTGTATTGACCAGACTGTCTGTTAATTTCACGCGCCACATCCCCTGATTGTTTTATCAGTCTGGTTCAGCCATGCTGAAAGCGCAAGTCCCTCTCCTTGCCAAAGAGAGGGGGCTATTTGGGATTTTGAGCCCCAAAATCTATTCCACCCCGCATGCGCACTGCCATGCTAGCCATCATGACAGAAACGACCCATACACTTGCGCGGATCAGCGCCCCGGAACCGGCAGAGCGCCGCGATAGCCCGGGCGCGCTCGCTGTGTTGGTCGCCAATTTGCTCGGCATTGCGCGGACATTTCTGGACGTGAACCTCATCCCAAATCCGCCTGAGACCTATCGTCAGGCATGGACCCAGATGGAATATATCTATCTGAAGCATTTGCGCGCCCATATTCGCCGCGTCGAGCATGGGGTTCGTTGCCTGATCCTGTGTCTTGCAAGCGAGCTTTTGAAAACGAAAGACGGGCAGGCAAAAGCCGCCGCGCTCTGGCAGAGACCAGACCGCGAGCCTCCGCGCAAACGCCCCTATGACCCGCTCATTCTGGTTCAGGAAGAACGCGATCCCAAACCCGGAAGCTTTTCCGCGATTGCCGGATATTCTCGTCCGGCGCGGGCAAAGTCCCGGCGTCTGCGTCCGTTTGAGCCGCTCGACTGGGCGGAAGTCAGCGCCGTGAGAGAGATCAACCGTTTAAGCGTGCTCACCCGCGCCATTGGCCGGGTGGACGCCCATGCGCTTCGTCTGGCCTCGCGCCTGCTGGCCGGGGAGTTTTACACCTCTTCCGATGAGGCAGATGGCCCTGGAATTACAGGCTTTGATTCCTTTGTTCCGACACAGGCGGACCATCTCTACCGATGTGAGCGGCCCCATTTTCCGGCTTTCTTCCGACGGCTCGAAACCTGGTATCCCCCTGATGAACTGTTTGATCAGGCCTCTGAAGACGCAAGGTCTGATCTGACAGACCTCCACCTTGCCGGGTGCGGGGCGCTTTCCGCCTGTCCGCAACTCACCGCACACTAAAAAACGCCCCTGAGTGATCTCGGGGGCGTTTATTCCTGTGTGACAGGTTTGGCCTGAATGGCCGTGTCGTCTGACTTTGGGGGCTCGCCCGCGCCGCATGCCTGCAGCAGGAAACAGCCCGCAGTCAGACTGCCAGGAAGATACGTTTTAATTGCCATGGTCTCATCCGTTCCAGAAAAGGTCGAAAAGTTGGGTGTCGGTCATGCCGGACAGCTCAGAGAGCGGAATGCCGGTCTGGTCCAAAAGCAGTCTGCGCGCTTCACGGCGCAGATCATCGAGGGTGAATTTTGAGAGTTTCAGCGCGTCGGTGTCTTCGGCTGTCCGCACAAAGACAAACAATCCGCCAATGGCGCTCAGCTCATCATCGGACAGCGCCTCAAACGTGGAAACCGGCTCTGCCAGTCTGTTGCTGAGTTCTGTTCTCAGCGCGTCTCGCCAGTCCTGCGGCGAGGCGGCGTTGAGTTCATCCTGGGTCCGAAACCCGCCAAACAGTAAAATGCCGCGGATCGAGGCATTGTCCGCCTTTGGCATGCAGACAGACTTTAACAGACGGCGCGTGTCATTGAGGCGGATTTCGCAATTTTTCGCCGGGCCGCTGAGTGAGGCCTGACCGGAAAGGCGCGCAACGTCCCAATCCTGTAATCCATTGCACAGGGCGGCGCGGTTGCGTTTCACATAGCTGACGGAGGCAAGACGAGAGTCTGCATCACAGGAATAGTCGCCGGGGTTGAGGGAGTACTGTAGACTGCTTTCTTTCGCGGACGCCGGGCTTGTTCCCGCCAGACTGACAAGCAGCAAGGCAGAAAGTCCGACGATATGGTGCTGGCAGATTTTTTGGGTGATGGCGCTCAAGACAGGTCTCAGAAAGTGCAGATTGACGTCTGCCTGAGACTAGAGTCCGGACCTGTCGGACTGAACTGTACATGTGGATAGTCTGACGATCCTGTCGTGTGTTCTTAGCTGTTCGGGTCGCTTGCAAGGCCTTCACGCAAAGCCAGAGCAACGGCTTCTGACCGATTGGAAACATCTAGTTTCTGCAACAAGGCACTCACATGATATCGCGCTGTCGGCACGGAAATATTCATGTGTTCGGCGATCTCGTTATTGGTCAGGCCTTTGGTCAGGAGCCACAGAACCTTGTGCTGCTGCGGCCCGATATTGAAGTCGTCCATGCGGGCTGATGCGAGCGGAACGGGACTTCCGGCTTCATCCTTCTGACGGATCAGAAGATTTGACGCATAAACCTCTTCACCGGCGTGTACGCGGATGATGGTGTCGATGAGGTCGCTCGCTGAAATATCCTTGAGGAGATAACCAGACGCCCCGGCTTCCTTCATCTTCCGAACAATTGCTTCATGCGGAAACGTGCTTAGACCAATAACGGAAATGTTCGGATAGGCGGTTCGAATGCGACGGGTGGTTTCGATGCCATCCATCTGTTCCATCTTAATGTCCATGATGACGATGTCCGGGTCCAGTGTACCGCACAGCTCAACGGCATCCTTGCCAGACTCTGCCTCGCCAACGACGCTGATCTGGTCACAGAAAGACAGGACATCTGCAATGCCGCGCCGGACAACCAGATGGTCATCCGTCAGCAGGACTTTAATTAACTCACTCATCATTTCCCCCCGCATACCAGATTACGGTCAGAGTGGTTCCCCGGTTCGGTGCCGTCGAAATTTCGAGATGCCCGCCGATCTTCTGAACCCTGTCTCGCATGATTTGCAAGCCCATATGGCCTACAGGTACGTCCTTCAGGTCGAAGCCTTTACCATCATCGGAGATGGACATCATGCATTGATTGGGCAGCGCATCGAAATACAGCTTCACTGTCTGCGCCTGAGCATGTTTAGTGATGTTGTTGAGGCTTTCTTGTGCAATTCTGTAGAAGGTAATCTGCACAGGCGAAGGCAGGTGCTGGTCATGGTCGATTTCGAGTTCGACATTAAAGCTGTTCGCTGAGGCGACAGAGCCGCCGAGTTCTCGCAGTAAGGTTCCGAATTTATGGTCCGCCAGTCGGCCGGGACGAAGTTCCAACAGCAGAAGCCGCATTTCGGCAAGCGCGCCTCGGTTCAACTCCCGCATGCGCTCCAGCGCCAGCATGGCCGAGGCCCGATCGCGTTCCCAAAGGTCTGACAGTGTGTCAGCGATCAGGGTTGCTGAAAAAAGCGTCTGACTGACCGCATCATGAAGTTCGCTGGACAGATGATTTCGTTCGGCGAGCCTCGCGTTTTCTTCGGCAAGGCTCAGGGCGGATTGCGTGCGTTCTTCGACACGCTGTTCCAGCGTACGGACGAGGTCTTTCTGAGCTTCGGTCAGATCGTTGAACGCCTCCGTCAGAAAGCCGATTTCATCCTTATAGGCGACGGCAACGGGCGGGGCATCTTCGCCGGCTCTGAACTGCCGAACCCCAGTTAAAAGCTGATTGAGCGGAACAACGAGATTGTTCTGAAAAAACAGCGGCACGCAGATCAGGATCGTTAGAGTGATGAACAGGGTGAAGATCGCGACCGGTTCGTAAATGCGGTTCAGATATTTCAGGAAGTCCAGCCGGTAATCCGCCATCACGCCGGTATAGGCCGGCGCTGCATAGGGGAGGTCTGAAGCAAGATGAATGCGCGCGGTCGGCCCGGCCAGCCAGCCGGGCGTGATGCCCGAATACATTGGGGTCGCATTGATCCGGAAGACATCCGGCGAGATATTTTCCGGAATGGTTTTGTAGATGAACTCAATCACGCCATTCGGGTAGAGCGCCACCTGATATGTGTAGACGTCTTCAAACTGACCGACGGAATGGGCCTCATGCCAGGTGATCAGGGTTCGGTCCGGTTTCTGGTTTAGATATAATCCCTCTGGGACCGTATTTGAGCTCGGTTCAGGACCAAAGAACTCAACAGCAAACATTAAAGGCAGAATGGCGGCATGTCCTCCAAACCGATCAGACAGATGCCGCATGGAGGGGTTATGATCGAAGGTGATAATCCCACCTGAATGCAAATGGAGTTCCTGTCTTTCAACGCCATAAAACGGAAAAGGCAGATCCAGTTCGGCCGTGTAGGGAAGCAGGACCCTCTCGCCGATATCGTCGTCGAAGCGAAAGGCGGTTTTATTGACCAGATAACCGTTGCTTCCATCAGGTTGAAATCTGATGGCGGTGCCAGATTCCGGAAGCGCGGTGCTGCGATACGCCTTGGTATAGGTCTCGCCAATAATCCAGGACATGCTCGCCAGAATGACCAGCATAACGGTCAGCGTGACGCCGACCAGTTTGACCATGAACGAGGATCGTTCCGGAATATAGTTCAGGTAAATAAGGGTGAAGCCGCCTAGAACGCTCAGCATCAGCCAGCAAAGGGCAATTTCGGAGACGACCGAGCCTGTAACCTGAAAGGACTGAAGGGCGACAGCAATGACGGCGCAAACCGGCGTCAGTGTGATCAGCAGAAAGGCTCGTGCCGCGGCTGCATCGTGAGGAAGCTTGCGATCAAAAAAGAAGCGAGACACTTGCTGCGACAGTGTAATCTCATTGTTGGCAGCTTGTTTCTGCGCTCTGAGATATTGCCTCCAGAACACGGCAATAATCCAGAAGACCAGGCCGATCTGACCTGTATCCAGCGCATTGTCCCGAAACTCGATGAAGCCGGAATTCTGGATGACGACCCGGCTAATTGCGACGCAAATTTCCAGAAGTAACAATCCGATTCCAAGGCCGGAAATGATAACGCCCTCAATGGACTTCAAAAGAATGAGTTTCGCCGGATAGGTATATGCGAACACCAGAATGGAGAGCATCGCGAAAATCGCGACCGGCGCTATCCATGGCAAAGTGTAATCGGCCAGATCAGGGTGCAGGGTCGTGCGCAGAAAGGACAGGCCCAGAAAACCGGACAGGCCCGTCACGGCCAGCAATAGAGCAATGTTGGACACCGACAGACGTTTGTGCCGAACATCTCTGATGACTTGAGCTGCCAAATAGCCAATTATTAGCAGACCAATGATCAGCTGAACCAGATAATTGATGGAAAAGGGCGTCCATAAAAGAAGGGGCATTGCGGAACGTTATCGAAAAACCTGGCTGTGGAATACGGGACAATTGACTAGTCTGTGCACCCTTATTGGCCGCACGTCTTCAAGATGATCTTCGTTCCACCGAAACATCTCTTTCCTG
Source organism: uncultured Ponticaulis sp. (assembly GCA_963678615.1). Taxonomy (GTDB): domain Bacteria; phylum Pseudomonadota; class Alphaproteobacteria; order Caulobacterales; family Hyphomonadaceae; genus Ponticaulis. Next base: position 2,519,373 of record OY782947.1, on the reverse strand, counting down.
CCTCTTTCATGCCCAATGCTTCAGGCTCCTGGTTTCTACATGCAAATGAGTAGGCATTTGCATGGAATGCCGCTAAGGCGGTATAGATGAATCGGAACAAACTGGTCTGGAGGGGCTGATGGAAGGCGCAACACTTGATGCGGTCTCCCTGAGTGAAAAGATTGAGCGCTTTGCGGCGACGGTCCAAAAGCCACAGAGCCCGGTTGTGCACAGCAAGGTGAAAGAGGCGGGTCGTAAGACGAAAATTGCGTCCGTTGCCTTTGTGGTCGTGCCGCTTGTCCTGATCCTTCTCACAAAGCTGATCGGCGGACGCTCTTTTATGGGCGATATTCTGTCATTCGGTTTTACCGGCCTTTTTGTACTTGGCATTTTATACGCGGCCTCTGTCTGGGGGGGCTATTATTTTGCTAACCGGTCTGCGCGTCAGACTGAGAAATGGGTCGCTGTTGGCATTCTTGAGCGTCAGAAAAACTATGATGACGGCATTCCGGTTGAGATGGTCCATCTGGAGCTGGCCGATGGCCGCCGGGTGACGCTGAAAGCCGAGGCCGCAATCGCTGAGCGCGCCGAGCCCGGAACAGTGACCTGGGCAACCATCAAAACGCCTTATCTGACCAAGCTCGCCTGATCGCCCATCCATGAGAACACGTGTCAAAATCTGCTGTATCTCGTCCGTTGACGAAGCCAATCTGGCAATTCGAATGGGGGCGGATGCTGTTGGTCTTGTCGGGCAAATGCCATCTGGACCGGGGCCCATTCCGGACAAGAAAATCGCTGAGATTGCGCAGCAGGTTCCGCCGGGCGTTAGCTGTTTTCTTCTGACATCAGAAACCACTGCCTCGGGCGTTGCCGAACACCTTCTGCGCACCGGCGTTGCGACCGTCCAGCTGGTTCAGCACCTTTCTATCGCTGAGACCATGGCGCTGGACCGGGTTCTGCTCAGCACGCGCCGTGTTCAGGTCATCCATATGGAGGGCCCGGAAGCGCTTGATCTGATCGACAAGTATGAACCCTATGTTCATGCCTTTCTTCTCGATTCCGGTCGACCAAATGCGGACACGCAGGAACTCGGCGGAACGGGCCGCACCCATGACTGGGAGCTGTCGCGCAAATTTGTCGAGAAGTCGAAAAAGCCGGTCTTTCTGGCGGGCGGTTTGACGCCGGAAAACATTCGCGAAGCCATTCTGACGGTCCGCCCATATGGCGTGGATGTCTGTTCTGGTCTTCGCACCAACGGACATCTGGACCCGAAAAAGCTCGCCGACTTCATGTCGGAAATCCGCACGGCTGATCGTCACCGCGGCTAGAACCTTTATGAGTGCCAAACGAGAGCCATTGGATTGGGTGTTGTTCGTCGCGCTGACCTTTCTCTGGGCGGTCGCCTATCCTTGCACCAAACTCGCCGTGAATGCGGCAGACCCGTCCCAGGGCTTTCCGCCTCAGCTGGTGATTGCTCTGCGTCTGACGCTTGGTGCGACGATCCTGCTCACCACGGCGATTGTGACGCGTCAGAAATTCCCGGTCTTGCGTGACTGGCGGCGCTGGTCAGTCATGTCCGCGCTCGGCTTTCTGGGCATGACCGCGCCCTTTTTCGTCATCACGACCGCACAGAAGACGGTCGATTCCAGCGTCGCCGCGCTCTATGTCGCTGCCACGCCGCTCTTCGTGGCGTCGCTCGCGCATGTCTTTTTCGCAGACGAGCGCATGAACTGGAAGCTCGGCCTTGGTCTGCTTGTTGGCTTTGCCGGGGTCGGGGTGTTGTTCGGGCCTGATGCGATTTCGAATTTCGGGTCAGCCAGTGTCTGGGCGCAGATCTTGTTGTTGCTGGGAACACTATTCTACGCCGTCACTACCATTATAGCGCGCGCTGCACCGCCCATGCCGCCACTCGTCTTGTCGGCTGGATTTGTCAGCCTGGCTGCCGTGTTCAGCTGGTTCGGTCTGCCGAGCGTAGATTTCGCCGCGCTGACCCCTGCGCCGTCTGCCTGGTTTGGCGTGATCGGATTGGGGATCTTTCCGACAGCGCTCGCCTCTCTGCTATATATGCAGCTGGTCGCCCGCACGAGCGCAACCTTTCTGTCCTTGACAGGCTACACCATTCCGGTGATCAGCGCGATTATCGGGTATGTTGCTTTTGGTGAGGTACAGGGCTGGGACGCGATATTGGCGTTTGGGTTGATCCTGTCCGGTGTCTGGATTTCCCAGCATTCCGGTACGAAACCGTCTATATCTGAGCCCGTTCCAGAAGACGTCTGAACGCCGCCCAGAACTGATCGCGGATATCGTCGGTTTCCATCAGAATTTCATGCCGCGCATCCTCCAGATAGATGCGCTCCACATTTGTCAGATACCGGGAAATTCGCTGGTGGCTGTCATTGTCGACAAGGTCTTCCTCGCCAGCCGTCGCGATCAGAACCGGGCATTTTACATGCTGCAGAGCGGCTGGTTTTGCAAATCGGTCAATCACCTCAAGTGAGGCGGCAAGCCAGCTCCATGTGATCGGACCAAGCTCCAGTTGAGGCGAAGCTTCAATCAGCTTTTCCTGCATTTCCCAGCGCCCATAATCATGGGTCACATAGTTTTCTTCAAACGAGCTGCGCGGTTCCAGAGGCTGCGCCAGCGAGTTCCCACGGCCCAGTGTACGCATCGACCAGGCAAGGTATTTCATGCCCATGAACCGGCTTTTCAGGCCCCACATGGGTGCGGAAAACGCCGCCGCCTGAACCTCGACCAGTTTCTGGGTAATCGCTGCCAGAGCAATCGCGCCGCCCATGGAATGGGCCAGCGACACATAAGGACGTGGCAGGGTTTCAGACAATTCATCCAGCGCGCGATGCAGGGCATTCATAAAGGTCTGGAAATTGTCGATATGACCCTTTTTAGAGTCCGGCAAAAGTCTGGACGACAGTCCCTGACCCGGCCAGTCAAGGATCAGGATTGCAAATCCCATCGCCTGAAGTTCGCGGGCGACTTCAAAATATTTCTCGATGAATTCGGTGCGCCCGGGACAGACGATAACCGTGCCACGTGCTTTCTTGCCGCCGGTTCCCGGCGCAATACACATGCGGAGTTTACGACCTTTCGCGCCCTCGAGCCATTTGATTTCGGCACCGATAGGAGCAGGGTTGCCCTCAATTTCAACAAACGGTTTTGAGGACATACGCCCCTTTCCTTGAGAGTGGTCGCGTTACGCGAATTTGGACATCAGGCCCTGCAGCTTCATGACGACAGACATGTCGCCCGCGACTTTCAGCTTGCCGCGCATCAGGGCCATAGTCGGGTCGAGCTGACCTTTTGCCAGATTGATGAAATCGTCCCAACTGACTGAAATCGTTGCGTCTGCTGAGCCGTCATCATTAGTCGCTGTTTTGGTTGCGCCATCGAGCAGCAGCTTGCCAACACTGCCAAAGTCAAACTTCACTTTCTTGTCGAAACTGTCAGTGGAGCTCAGGGCTTCCTGTGCTTTTGTGGTCAGTGACGCCAGATCCATGGCTGGTCTCCCTCGGGTGTTTTTGTCTCTATGGACGCTCATCACCCCTAAGGCAAGTGATGCGCATGTTCACTTATTTTAATTTCATGAAAGACTTTCAATTCGCTTGCCAGCCATGATGAAACTTCAAGCGGCACCATGTGTCCGGCTTCGGCGGCAACCTTCAGTTCGCCATGATGCCAGACCCGTTCGTCACACAGTGTGCCGGGGATAAAGGTCAGAACATTTGGCGGGGGGCAGACATACGAAACGGACAATCTGTTTGGAGCCGGGTGCGGCAATCTGTGAGACCCGTAAATAATCGCGTTATCTTGCTTCACAAGAGGCCACAAACATTGCGATAGTAAGCTCACATCAGGGAGAGATCATAAGATGAGCTGGAAGCCGCATATTGACGAATTGAGACAACGCGAACGTCTTGCCGAGAAAATGGGGGGCGAAGAGCCCGTTGCGCGTCAGCGCTCTCGCGGTAAGCTTACCGTTCGTGAACGGGTCGCCTTTCTGGCAGACCCTGGCAGCTTTCAGGAGATCGGCAAGATTGCGGGTCGCGCCACCTATAATGAAGATCAGGAAATGACCGATTTCCTGCCGGGCAATATGGTGGTCGGGCGCGGCAAGGTCGGCGGGAAACACTGCGTGATCATCGGCGATGACTTCACTGTTCGCGGCGGCGCAGCGGATGCAACCATTCGCGGAAAATTCCTCATCGCTGAGCAAATGGCGGGTGAATATCGCCTGCCATTGGTGCGCATGATTGATGGCACAGGCGGCGGCGGGTCGATCAAAATGTTCGAAAAGGACCCGCGCACCTATATTCCGGAAACACCGGGTTGGGACCATGTGGTCGCCAATATGTCGGAAGTGCCGGTTGTGGCGCTGGCGCTTGGTCCATGTGCAGGCCTCGGGGCCGGGCGCGTCGGCGCGTCTCATTATTCTGTCATGGTGAAGGAACTCTCTCAGGTCTTCGTGGCTGGCCCGCCTGTGGCGATTGCCATTGGCGAGGACGTCACCAAGGAAGAGCTGGGCGGCTGGAATATTCAGGCCAAGAACGGCACGGTCGATGAGGCGGTTGATAGCGAGGCGGAAGCCTTTGAGCGCGTGCGCCAGTTCCTGTCCTATCTGCCGTCCTCCGTGCATGAGCGCTCTGCGCGCACGCAGCCAACGGATGATCCGAACCGGCGCGAAGAAAGCCTGATCGACATTGTGCCGACCGATGGCAAAACGCCCTACATGCCGCGCAAGATCGTCAATGCCTGCGTAGATCAGGGCAGCTTTTTCGAGATTGGCCGCTATTGGGGCAAAAGCCTCGTCACTGGCTTTGCGCGGATTGACGGCTTTCCTGTTGGCATTATGGCGGGCGATCCGTTTTTCCTCGATGGTGCCTGGACGCCGGATACATGCGAGAAAGTCGCCCGGCATGTCGACCTGTGCGACACTTTCCACCTGCCGATCATTCACTTTGTGGACTGTCCGGGCTTCGCGGTTGGCGTGAAGCAGGAAAAGGCAGGCGTCACGCGCAAAGGCGTGCGCGCAATGGCGGCGGTTTATCAGGCGCAGGTGCCGATCTGTTCGATTGTCATTCGCAAAGCCTATGGCCTTGCCGGTTCTGCCATGATGAATCCATCACGCACCAAATGGCGCTATTGCTGGCCATCTGGTGACTGGGGCTCTCTGCCGATGGCGGGCGGGATTGAAGCGGCCTATCGCAAGGAAATCTCAGAAGCCGAAGACAAAGAGGCTTATCTGGAAGCGCTGTATAAAAAGTTTGAGGCTATTCGCTCACCATTCCGGTCAGCAGAAGCCTTCCTCGCCGAAGATATTATCGACCCGCGCGACACACGTCAGCGACTGGTCGATTTCGTCCATCATGCCGACCGCATGATTGAGACCGGCTATAAGAAAAAGGGCTTCCGGCCGTAAGAATTTTGCGGAGCGGTCTCTGTCAGAGACGACGTTCTCACTAAAAAATACCCCGGATCTGTCAGACAGTCCGGGGTATTCTGTTTTATGTAGTGCGCCAGATTATTCTTCGGCTGGTGTTTCTTCCGGCATCGGTTTGATGAATTTCAGCGTCATGCGATCGCTTTCGCCAATTGCCAGATATTTCGCCGGGTCAAAGCCTTCTGGCACTGTGCCATCGCGGTTTTTGTCGCGGCTGTTTGGCGGCAGGGTCCAGACACCAAACGGGTGGTCGGCCGTATCCTTCGGGTTGGCGTTGATTTCTGAAGACTCAACGAATTTGAACCCGGCCGCCTCAGCAACCTGTTTCACATAGTCTTCGTGCACATAGCCGGAACCACTTTTCGGGTCTTGCATTTCAGATGACGGCAGGCGGTGTTCAACAACGCCGAGCACGCCGCCCGGTTTCAGGGCCGCATACATGTCTGCAAAGACTTTGTCTGCATAGCCGCCAGACATCCAGTTATGGACATTGCGGAATGTCAGAACGGCGTCCGCTGTGCCTTCTGCGACCAGTGGGCCGCTTGTCTTGCTGAGCTGGGAGACTTCAATGTCACCGTAAACTTCAGGCTTTGCGACAAAGTCTGTTGCAAATTTTTCAGCGCCGCGTTTCGCGTAATCGCTGGTTTCCGGGTCGAAGCCTGCGGCAACATATTTGCCGTCTGCTTTCAGGAATGGCGCCAGAATAGAGGTGTACCAGCCGCCGCCGGGCCAGATTTCGACGACAGTGTCGTCGCCTTCAATGCCAAAGAATTCCAGAGTTTCCTTTGGGTGGCGGAATGCATCGCGTGCTTTCGCGTCATCTGAGCGCCACTCGCCAGCCAGAACTGTTTCCAGTGACATTGGCGTTGGTGTCGCCTCAGGTGAGGTGGTTGCAGATGGTGTTGGTGAAGTGCTTGGAGTCGTATCAGTTTTCTCTGCCGAAGGTGTACAACCGGCCAGTCCGATGAGGAGAGCAGTTGTTCCGGCAAGCATAAAAGATTTCATTGAATAGGCTCCCTGTTGAATCCTTGGAGTCCATATAGGTCGGTGCAACTCATTTGCCGAATAAAACCTTTGCGAGATGTCTTAACAAGGGGGCAGCGGGAATGGGCGAAACCCAAAATCGTACAAAAAAGTCTTGAACTCGGTTTTGAGCTTCCCATCTCAATCGGGTCGGAACGCCGAATTCGGGTTCTGACATTGAATGCGCCGATATCGGGCATTCAAAGTGAAAAGAGAAGCAGGGGCACCTGCTTGAAATGTTGCTTGTGAAAGGACGAAATTATGCAAACGATTGATCTTTCCCCTATCTACCGTACGATGGTTGGCTTTGACCGTGTCGCAAACATGCTCGACTCTGCGTCGCGCCTCGACGGTTCTCAGGGATACCCTCCATACAATATCGAAAAAATCGGCGACAATGACTTCCGCATTGAGCTGGCTGTGGCCGGTTTCAGCGAAGATACGCTTGATATCGAAACCAAAGAAGGCCTTCTGACGGTCACCGGTAAAACCGGCGCGACGGAAGATGGCGAAAAGCGTGAATTCCTGCATCGCGGTATCGCAGAGCGCAGCTTCATTCGACGCTTCCAGCTTGCTGATCATGTGATCGTAAAAGGCGCAGAGCTCCGAAATGGCCTGCTCCGGATCGAACTTCAGCGCCAGCTGCCAGAAGCCATGAAGCCTCGCAAGATTGCGATTGGTGCGACAGTGAATGAAACGCCGAAGGTGATTGAAGGCGGCAAGAACGTCGCTTAACCGTCACCCAGACGAAACTTCTCCCCCTTGAAGACAGAACGGCGCACCGAAAGGTGCGCCGTTTCTGCGTTTAACACTGTGTCGGCTCTGGACTAGTCGTCGCTGCCGCCACCAGACTTTGGCGCTTCGCCGCCGCCGTCTTTATCTTTGCGAGACCGGGAGCGCCAGTTGCGACGGCGACCACGGCCGCGGCGCTTTGGCTTTTCGCCATCTTCGCTCTTGTCTTCAGACGCAGAGCTTTCGCCAGAATCATCAGTGTCGGCGTCGTCAGCGCTGTCTTCGGCAGTTGGTTCGACCTTTTCAGGTACGTTGGTGCCAATAGTGAAGACTTCCGCCAGACCGGCTTCGTCGAGGAAGGTTTCCAGAGCTTCGCTGGTCGGAGTCTGAGTGAAGATGGTTTTCACATCTTCGAATGCTGCTGCAGAATGAGTCTGAACGCTTTGCTTCAGTTCATCTTCCAGAATGTCAGCTGTAAGGGTTTTGCGTTTCTTGTTGATCGAGATTTCGTTGGCCAGGCACCACGCAACATAAGTCGGAGCGACCTCATCGCGGATCAGAGGCAGAAGCGTTTCTTTGACCGCGTCAAAATCTTCGAACGGTGCGCCCGGACGCGGATCTTCCATGAACTCGCACCATGCGGTGACGAACGGTGCTTTCTCGCGGATCAGGTTTCCGGATTTCTCTTCGAGCAGCAACTGAGACAATTGACCGGCAAGGGCAAAGTCAGCCGTGCTTGGGTGGCCGCCAAACAGGAACAGATGGTGTTCCAGATGTGCGTTGAGCAATGTGATGAAGCGCTCGAAAGAGGCTTCGACAATTGCGCCGTTTTTCTTGTTCAGGCCGATTGTCTTGAGGCGGCCAGACATGGACTTCGCCATGGATTTCTGGATGTCCGCTTTGTTCTCGACATCAAAGCCCTCAAAAACCAGCTCGGTCTGGCGCGCAGCAGCAGCCTTGGCTGATTTCGTATCGCCCCAGCGATAGTGGAACATCGCCTTGTTCAGCCATTCGTCCGCATACTCTTCCAACAGCGTTGCCAGCGCGAGGCAGGCCGGGTCCGTTGGCGTCGCAGATGGCGTCGTGTTGGACGCTTCAAGCTTTGACAGGATCAGCGTGGAGTCGTGTGCGATACCGCCATTTGGCGAGACCAGCATTGGCAGGGCTTCGCTTTTGGCGAGGCTGCGAAACTCTTCATCGGTTCCAAATGTCTTGGATACCCAGTCAAACGGCAGTTTCTTGTATCGAAGGTAGCTGCGTACCTTGATAGAGAAAGGTGAGGTTTCGAGCCCGAAAAGTCGGTATGCTGCGGCCATATGTGTCCAGCTCCAGTTTGGTGGCATGGCTTACGCGCGCTTTGAGCAAGGTTCAAGCGGGAAATGGGCGGCATGCAACAGGTGTGGTATGAGGGTCACACCTTTTGCGCCCATCCTATGCGTGCGTTTCGAAAAATTCGTCGTAGAGCGGCAGGGCGTCATCGGCCTTCAGGCCGGTCAAGACTTTTACGCCAGCCTGTCGAAGTACGGTAAATCCGCCCGCGCCTTTTGGGTGCTTGTCTTCGATTGCGCAGACAACCCGGGCAATCCCTGCATCGATCAGACGACGCGAACAGGCATCTTCGCCGGTTGAGCGTTCGCGGCACGGTTCCAGCGTGACAAAGGCGGTTCCGCCCTTTGCTGCATCGCCTGCCATATCGAGTGCGATTTGTTCTGCGTGCGGGCGCCCGCCGAATGCGGTCACCCCTTCGCCAACAATGTGGCCCATGGCGTTGACGAGCACACAGCCGACAGACGGGTTGTCGCCTGTCAGGCCGTAATTGAGACGCGCCAGTTCAAGGGCGCGTCCCATAAAGCGTCTGTCGGATCGCTTGCTCATTATTTGATCGGCGGCAGGTCTTTGGCACGCTCAGTATCGAGATAGCGCGCAGAGACTGGCTTCAGATTGTCATCGAGTTCGATCAGCAACGGATTGCCCGTCGGAATTTCAACGCCGACAATATCGTCTTCGCTGACGTCAAACAAATGTTTGACGATGGCGCGTAGCGAGTTGCCGTGTGCAGAAATGATTGTGTTTGTGCCAGCTTTCAGAACCGGAGTGATTGTGCCGTCCCAATATGGCAGCACGCGCTCAAGTGTCAGCTTCAGGCTCTCGGTTTGTGGCACGTCAATGCCATCATAGCGTGGGTCGCCAGACAGATCGAACTCTGACCCGGTTTTGAGAACCGGCGGTGGAATGTCATAAGACCGGCGCCAGATTTTCACCTGGTCATCACCGTGCTTGGCAGCAGTTTCCGCTTTGTCGAGACCTGTCAGGCCACCATAATGGCGCTCATTCAGGTGGAAGTCTTTTGTGACCGGCAACCAGCAGCGGTCCATGCTGTGCAGAGCCAGCCACAGTGTACGGATCGCGCGTGTCTGAACGCTTGTGAAACACTGGCGGAAATCAACACCGCTTTCAGCTAGCAGCTCGCCTGAGCGCTTCGCTTCTGCTTCACCTTTTTCCGTGAGCTGAACGTCCCACCATCCGGTAAACCGGTTTTGCAAATTCCATTCACTCTGCCCGTGGCGCATCAAAGCAATTACAGCCATTTGTCCCTCTTCCATTCGATCAGTGCTGAGCGATTAGCGGGAAAGTGGGGAAAGGTCGAGATGCCGGTGGGCAATTGGTGGTGTTTTACGAAAACAGATCGTCGATTTCCGACTGAGACACGCCGCTGTCATCATGTGCCGGATCGTCCGGGGTCTGGTCATCGCCATGCCCGACGATCAACGCGTTGATCATGGAGATGTGCTCATACAGCTGTTTGCCATTGGCGGCAGGCGTTTCGGTGTCACCTTCGCGAAGCTGCGCCTGAATTGTCAGGATTTTCTCATCGAGTTCAGCGCAGCAGGCTTCGAAATCACGAATGAGGTCTTTCGAGGCGTTTTCATACGCAAAGATTGCCAGTTCCCGGTCGCGAAACCCTGAGTGACGGAAGTGATCGACATAGCTCATGGGCCGCCATTCAAGAATGTCTTCCGACACCTCCGGGTCCATTGATAAAAGATCGATCAGCATGGCCACTTCATTGTAATGGTTCAGGAAGTCCGTCGCCAGCAGCGTGGCAGGACTGATATTTGCCGCTCTGAGGGTATCAGGCGAAAGAGAAGTGGCTGCAGCAGACAACATTCTGTTATCAAACGCACAAATTCGTTCAGCGCAGCTTAACAAGGCAAAAACTCTTTTCTTTGCCTTGCATCTGACGCAATGACGTTTCAGAACGACAATGAACAGCCTGTGTGTATTGTGGGGTCATGAACGACTTTATTTTCTTTCCTTTAGCGATTGCGCTCGCTCTGGCCGTCGTCGCATCTGCGGCGCTTCCAGGCCGCGACAGGCTGGCGTGTGGTTCAGTTAGCGGGGCAGGAACGAATTATAATTCGATCTCTGTGTCCGGAAATGATCTTTGCCGGCTGAACGCTGCGGGTCAGGCTGAACTCAAGCGCATTCAAAATGGCGGTGACATTGAAGCAATTCAGGTCTCAGCAGGCGCAGGTCTGTTGGGTGACCGTCCGGACCGTAACCCGCATTTTCGTCTCGCAGCTGACCTTGAAGCGCAGTTCGCAGGCAAACGCATTCGCGTGACCATTGTGGCAAAGCCAGGTGATGATCGCGGCGCGACGGCTTTTCAGGCCAATTACAGTGCAGGTCAGGAAGGCAATTCCGGCTGGCGCACTTTTAAAATGACACCGGGTTATAAATCTTACTCATTTGTGTGGCAGGTTCCGCCGCGCACAGTCAGCGAAAACGCAGTAGATTATCTGGCCATTCGACCGGTCGTGCCTGACAAGGTGCGGTCAATCGACATTCAATCCGTTCAGTTCGATCGGATTCGCCGGAAAGCTCGTTAAGCGCTGCACGACTTTAGACGTTTAGGATATCAAAGGGGACAGGTATGCTTCCGACACCACGCGCAGACATAGCGCCAAATACCGCAGAATTCGAAACCATCCCGCTGGTTAAACCAACCGGCTTTCGTGAGTATGATGCTCGCTGGTGGTTTGGTGTTCCGGGCCATGAAAAACCACCTGAGCTGAACCTTCTCGGCGTTCAGGCTCTGGGTCAGGGCATGGGCACTGTTTTTCATGATAAATGGGTAGCACCGAAAGTCGTTGTGGGGCACGACTTCCGTTACTACTCACAATCCATCAAATATGCTCTGATGACGGGCCTTGCTCAGGCTGGTTGTCAGGTTCTGGATATTGGTCTGGCGCTGTCGCCAATGACCTATTTTGCGCAATTCGCGCTGGATGCCGCTTGCTGTGCAATGGTGACGGCCAGCCACAATGAAAATGGCTGGTGCGGCGTGAAGATGGGCTATGACAAGCCTCTGACATTTGGCCCGGACGAAATGGGTCGTCTGAAAGATGTCGTTCTGAACAATATGCCAGTGCTGCGGTCTGGTGGGTCTATCACCCGCGTCGACAATATGCGCGAAGTCTATCTTCAGGCTGTTACAAAAGACGTTCAGATCAAGCGCCCGCTGAAAGTGGTTGCGGCTTGCGGTAACGGCACAGCCGGTGCGTTCGCACCTGACGCGCTGCGCGCCATGGGTGTGGAGGTCATCGAGCTCGATTGCAGCCTCGATTTCACTTTCCCGAAATATAACGCCAACCCGGAAGACGCAAAAATGCTGCATGCCATGGCGGAAGCTGTGAAAGAGCATAATGCCGACGTCGCTCTCGGATTTGACGGCGACGGCGACCGTTGCGGCGTTGTCGACAATACAGGCGAAGAAATCTTTGCTGACAAAATCGGCCTGATGCTCGCTCGTGACCTGTCTAAGGAATATCAGGGTGCGAAATTCGTTGTCGATGTGAAGTCGACTGGCCTCTATAAGACCGACCCGGTTCTGAAAGAAAACGGCTCAGAGGTCGATTATTACAAGACGGGTCACTCTTATATCAAACGCCGCACAACAGACCTTCAGGCGCTGGCTGGCTTTGAAAAGTCTGGTCACTTCTTCTTCCGTCCACCAATCGGTCTTGGCTATGATGATGGTCTGGTGGCAGCCGCTGCGGTTCTTCAGATGCTGGACCGCAATCCGGGCAAGTCTCTGGCAGACCTGCGCGGTGAGCTCGGTACGGCGTGGACGTCCATGACCATGGCGGCGCATTGTGATGACGAAGTCAAATATGGCATGGTTGATACGCTGGTCGCAGAATATGAAAGCCTGCTCGGCGGCGAGATACTAGGCCGTAAAGTCATTGACGTGAATACGGTCAACGGTGCGCGCACAACTCTGGAAGATGGCTCATGGGTGCTGGTTCGCGCGTCCTCCAACAAGCCGGAACTGGTTGTTGTGGTCGAAAGCATGCAGTCCGCTGAGGATATGAAGGCGCTCTTCCATCAGGAAGTGAAGCCTCGTCTCGCGAAATACTCCGAAATCGGCGATTATAATCAGGAAGTCTGATTGGTCGTTTCAGGTTCAGAAGAAAGCCGGCGGGGTTCGCCGGCTTTTTTACTTTTGGCTGCAACAGCTTTGATCAAAATGAGGTTGGGCGGGCCAACATCTTGAAATTTCGCTTGGTTCACCGGCTGGATAGGGTATGACTGTGCCTAGCGAAATCGGGGGAAACTATGAAACTCGGACACACTCTTTTGGTAAGCGGCCTGATGGCCATGGCTGTTGGTTCGGCGCAGGCTGGCGTTGTTGAAGAAGCGCGTATCGGCGTGATGGATCACAATATCTGTATTGCGAATTGCAAAAACGCCGACAAAGAAGACGGCCCGAACGTCAATGCGGAACTTGTTTTCAAGTCTCCGGACTTTCTGAGCTGGGCTTTCGAGCCGCGTCCTTACGCAATGGTGTCAATCAACACAGCTGGAAACACAAATTTTGGCGGTGTTGGTCTTGAGTGGGATTTCCACATCACAGACAGCTTCTCTATTCAGCCGGGACTTGGCTATGTCATTCATGATGGCGAAGTCAGCAACCCATACGCAAACGGTACACCAGAAGCAGCGGCTTTCGCTGAAGAGCATCTTCTGCTCGGCTCTGAAGATCTGTTCCGTACTTCTGTCGGTCTGCACTGGCAGTTCACTGAGAAATGGGGCGGCGAGTTCCTGTATGAACACCTGTCTCACGGTCAGATTCTCGGCAATGGTCGTAACCAGGGCGTCGACAATATCGGCCTTCGCCTCAGCTACACATTTGATGACTAGTTACTTAAGAGCCGGGTGAAAATTCACCCGGCTTTTTAGGCCAGCTTTCAACCATGATTAGCTAGTCTCCCGGCAGTGTTGGGAGGCCGCTATGGCAATGTTGGTCAGAAAATCTCTGTTTGTCGCCTTTGGCGCATTTATACTGGTGTCCCCGGTCTTTCCTCAGGTTTTCAAAGTCGGTCAGCCCTGGATCCGTCAATGGACGATGTTTTCGGGCGTTGGAACGGGGCTGATGAAGGGCGATTTCTTCGTTCAGTACGAGACTGGTGAAACCAAATCCATCAAGCCTTTGGAAATGCTTGGGCTGGAACGCTATCCAAACACATTTCACTATGAATTCGACCGCCGAGTCTGGTCCGTTCAAGACATTGAACGCATGGCGCGCTCGTATTGCGACGGCCATAAAGGCGTTGTTGCCCTCTCCTTTTCAGGCCGGGTTGGCGTGCCGGAAGGCTGGGCCAATCTGAAGACTGAAAACCTCTGTCAGGCAGAGGGCCATCTCGATGTTTAATCTGTCAGCCTATATCGACCGCGAAGTCAGCGAGCAGCGCTCAACGCGCGCGATTTCCTTGTTCCGCATCGCCATTGCCGGGCTGATTTATATGCGCTTTGGGGCTGAAATGTCCCTGCATCTGGCGCAGAGCCTTGAGGCGATCATCTTGTCGCTGGCTTTCTTCACTTTCACGACACTCATGTTGGTCGGCCTGTTTACGAGGGTCGCAGTGGCCGGGACAGCAATCGTGCTCGGCTATATGTATTTTATCCTTGGCGTGAACTCACCGACGCCAGGTTGGGGGCACCACCATCACTACATGCTGTTCTGGTCGAGCTTCCTTCTTGCCTTTGCGCCATGTGGAAAATCCTTTTCGCTCGACCGGGCTTTGGCGATCCGCCGGGCCGATCTGGATGGCAAGGCACCTCCGGAAGAGCTGGGGCCGGGATGGGTACAGACTTTGCTCGTGTTCCAGATGGCTGCGCTCTATTTCTGGACCGCGATCGACAAGACCAACTTAGAGTTCCTGCGCGGGGACCGGCTGGAGCGTATTTTTGAGTGGGTCTATGCCGGAACGCCGCTTTATGACCTTCTGACCGCGCGTTGGTTTCTGGCAACGGGGTCAACAGCCGTCGTTCTGATCGAATATATTCTGCCATTCATGCTGGTGTTCCGCTGGCGTTTGCCATGGGCATTTGCCATCGCTTTCCTGCTGCATGCCGGTTTCTATGTTATGCTGCCAGTGCAGACTTACTCTGCGACCATGTTATCCATGTATATTCTGGTGGCTGACCCTAAACTGGTTCATGAGTTTATTGATCGCTACATTCTCGGAAAAAAGGCATATGTCCCAGCCTGAACGAACCCGAATACTGTATGATGGTGAGTGCCCGTTCTGTGCCTCTTATGTATCGTTCGCGCGCCTGCGTGACCGGTTGGGCGAGATTGATCTGATTGATGCGCGGGACGTGCCGGATATGGTCGCGGACTATTCTGCGCGCGGCTATGCCATCGATGACGGGATGATCGTCGACACGGGCGAAACGGTCTATTTCGGCGGCGATGCGGTATGGGCGATCAATGCGCTCGTCTCCAGGAATCCGTTCCTCAATATCATGAGTGGTCGGCGTTTTCTGAAATGGGTTTACCCGGTTTTGCGCTTTGGCCGAAATTCGGTGATCCGCTTGCTTGGAAAGCGCCCGATACAAGCCTGAGCCAGATGCTTTTCGCTTGAAATTACAGGATTTCGCGATGAAACTCCGTCAATGGTGACGACTCCTCAGCTGTCTTATGCGGCGTATTTTGATGACCCGCTGAAACGCACACTGGTGCGTATGGTTGAGCGTTTGTCCGGGCAACCGCGTCTGCAAAAGCTTTATGATCTCTATCGAAGTGAAATGGCCGATCAGCCTTTCTTTGAGTGTGCAATCTCGCTGCTTGATTTGCAGCTGGAGTTTGACGCGGCGCGTCTGGCCGATATCCCCGTGACCGGGCCTCTGGTCGTGGTGGCGAACCACCCTTATGGCGTGCTGGATGGCCTGACGATTTGCTGGCTGATCAGTCAGCGGCGCACCGATTTCAAAGTTCTCACAAATGCAGTGCTGGATGGCGCGCCCGAGGCGCGAGACTGGCTGCTGCCGATTGATTTTGCCCCGACAAAGCAGGCGCGGGCGACAAATCTTGCGACGCGTGCAGACTGTTTGAAGCGCCTTGGGGCGGGCGAGTGCATTATTGTGTTTCCGGCAGGCGGCGTGTCGACCTCGCCAACCCCGTTTGCACGCGCGGCAGTGGATGATCCGTGGAAGCCTTTCACGGCCAGCCTGATTACGCGAACCGGGGCGTCCGTGACGCCGGTCTTCTTTGAGGGACAGAATTCGAGACTGTTCCAGCTGGCCAGTCATATCTCACTTGAACTGCGTCTTGCGATGATCTTTCGCGAGGTGCGTCGTCGCATGGGCAGCCGGTTGACGGTTCAGATCGGCAAAACACTTCAGCCGATGGAGCTGCAGACCGCCGGAAAGCGTCAGAATCTGATTTCGCATCTGCGGACACAGACCTATAGCATGGCACCGGCCAACATGGTTCAACCGATTGCGCGGGCCGAAAAACTGGCTGAAGCCCGACGTCTGGCCGGTCGCGCTCTCTGGTAATCGAGGATTCGACGAAATTTCTGTCGATTTCGGGCGTGATTCCGGAACCGGGACCAAACCGGGTCTTGCATTTTGGTGCCAAACACTGTCCTTTCCCGTCGGTTGAAACGGAGAAGTGCGAATGTCCGGAGTCGTCGTTGTTGGCGCCCAGTGGGGTGACGAGGGTAAGGGTAAAATCGTTGACTGGCTCAGCCATCGTGCGGACGTTATCGTTCGCTTTCAAGGTGGTCATAACGCCGGACATACGCTCGTCATTGATGGCAAGGTCTTCAAGCTGAACCTGTTGCCGTCTGGCGTTGTTCGTGGTGGCAAGCTCTCCGTTATTGGTAATGGTGTTGTTGTTGACCCATGGCAGCTGATCAATGAGGTCGCGGCCATGGCAGAACAGGATGTGCATCTCGGCCCGGACGATCTGTTGCTGGCGGACAATGCCTGCCTCATCCTGCCTTGGCACAAGGATATCGACGCCGCGCGTGAAGCGCAGGCGGGCGGCGCGCAGATCGGTACGACGAAGCGCGGTATTGGTCCGGCTTATGAAGACAAGGTTGGTCGCCGCGCCATTCGCGTTGCCGACCTTGCAGATGAAGCTGCGCTGGACATGAAGCTTGAGCGCCTGATCGCCCACCATGAGCCGCTTCGTAAAGGTCTCGACCTTCCGCCGCCAAATGCCGCTGAGCTGAAAAGCCAGCTGCTCGAAATCGCTGATGAAGTTCTCAAATATGCTGGGCCAGCCTGGCAGCGCCTTGACGCTGCGTTCAAGCTTGGCCGCCGCATTCTGTTTGAAGGTGCGCAAGGCGTTATGCTGGACGTTGACCACGGCACCTATCCGTTCGTGACGTCTTCCAACGTGGTCTCCGGTCAGGCTGCGGCAGGCTCCGGCCTTGGTCCGCGCTCTGTGAACTATGTTCTGGGTCTGGCTAAAGCTTATACGACACGTGTCGGCTCTGGTCCGTTCCCAACAGAACTAACCGACGAGATTGGCGAAACGCTCGGCCGGGTTGGTCATGAGTTCGGTGTGAACACCGGGCGCAAGCGCCGCTGCGGTTGGTTCGATGCCGTGATGGTGCGTCAGGCATGTGCGGTGTCTGGGGTCGATGGCCTGGCGATCACCAAGCTCGATGTTCTTGATGGCTTTGATGAGATCAAAATCTGCGTGGCGTACAAGCTGGGCGATAAGGTTCTGGACCGTCTGCCGGCGACTGCTGCAGAGCAGGCCGCTGTTGAGCCAGTCTATGAAACCATGAAGGGCTGGTCTGGCTCGACTCAGGGCGCACGCGACTGGGATCAGCTTCCGGGTGAAGCGGTGAAGTATATTCGTCGTCTGGAAGAGCTGGTCGGAACGCCTGCGGCGCTGGTCTCGACCTCGCCGGAGCGTGAAGATGTTATTCTCCGCCGCGACCCGTTCGGTCGGGTAATGTAAACAGGCAGGACGCGGTCAATGAGCCTTACTTATCCCATCGCTGATAACGGCACGGACGCTCTGACCGCTCCGCTCGGACATGCACGCACAAAGTCTTCGGCTCGCCGTGAAGTGGGCCGAAGCGTCAGCTTTGAAACAGAATGGCTGAAGCCTGATCCGGCTCAACTGGAGGCCTGGCAGGGCGATATCCAGATCGCCATTTCAAATGGCTCCGCGCAGGCTTATGAGTCTGATAAGGGGCAGCCCGTCATCGCGATCAATTATTGGAAGCCTCAGGCGCAGGCTCCGGTTGAAGTGAAGCGTCCAATGGCTGGGGAATCGACTGAAAAGCGCGATGACCACGCCGATGATCTGTATTTCCGCAAAGGCCGGACCAGGACTGAGAAAAAAGCTCAGGTCGACCCGAACCAGCTGGATTTGTTTGGATTGCCGAAAAAGCCGGAATAATCGACAGCCCGGACAATTTGTTCCCGGTATGTGGGTGTAATCACTTGATTTGTACCTGAACTGGCACGCATAACCGGTGCGGGTTTTTAATCGGGCATGGGCGTATGATTTCGAAGTTTCTGCAGTTTCGCTTCCTTCAGGACGCAACGCCCAAACCTACGCCGACACCAACGCCTGAGAAAGTCGTCTCTTCTGCTGAGGCCGACCTTGCGATTCGTGCAAAGAAACTGTTTGAAGACAGTCTGATCTGGCTGAAGCAGCATGTTCTGACACCTGAAAACCTGATTGCGATTGGCATTCAGGTCGCTGTGATCATGTCCGCTATCCTGATTGGCCGGATGCTGGCGCCGCGTGTGCGCAGACTGATCGATATGGGGATTAGTCGTTTACCAGATCAGTTCGGCGAAAAGGTCAGCCAGTTTGCGCCTCTCTTGCTGGATCATGGTTTGCGGCCAGCACTGTGGATTGGCTGTCTCTGGATTGGCCAGACCATTCTGGCAGGCATGGGCCAGCCGCATATTCTGGTGCGGGTTGCGGCGAGTCTTGCAACCGCCTGGCTGGTCATCAAGCTGGTTACCCAGTTCCTGCCGGAAGACTTGCGAAAGCCGGTTATGTGGTTTGCCTGGATGCTGGCCATTCTGAATGCAGGCGGTGTTCTGGATGATGTTTGGCGTGCGGTGAACTCAAAGGGTATCCCGTTCGGCAGCGGCGATTCTGAAGTCAATGTCGAGTTTGTTTTGCGTGCAATGGTGATGGCGGCCGTCTTCATCTATGCGGCGCAATGGCTGTCGAAACGCCTGAAAGCGCGTGTGGAGACTTTGCCAAAGGTCGAGCCGTCGCTGCGCATTCTGATGTCGAATGCCATTCAGATTGGCCTGTTCATCGCCGCAGCATTCCTGACCATGACGAGCCTTGGCATTCCGCTGGGCGGTCTGGCGGTCTTTGGGGGTGCGCTGGGTGTTGGCCTCGGTTTCGGCATGCAGCAGATCGTTGCGAACTTTGTTTCTGGCGTCATTCTTCTGACTGACCGGTCCATCAAGCCACATGATGTGATTGAGGTAGATGAAACTTATGGCGAAGTGAAATCACTGGGGCTGCGCTATGCATCTGTCATCACGCGGGACGGTAAAGAGCATCTGATTCCGAACGAACAGCTCGTCACCAATAAAGTGGTGAACTGGAGCTATTCAGACAATCTGGTTCGCATCAAGCGCCGCTTTCTGGTGGAGTATGAGTCCGATCTGCGTCTGGCGGCAAAGCTGTGCGTGCAGGCCTGTCTCGAACATGAGCGGGTTGAGCGGGACCCGGAGCCGAAATGCCTGTTGATGGAATTCGGGGAAGACGCCGTTGTGATGGAAGCCCGTTTCTGGATCAGAGACCCGCAAAACGGCATCAATAATATCGGTTCAGCGGTGATGTTCAGCCTGTGGGATCACTTCAAAGAGCATGGTATTGACCTGCCACTTGGTCAGGATGAGATCCGGATCATGGGTGATAGCGAGCTGAAAGTGAAACTCGTCAAAGACGATTGAGGCGTTCAGTTCTGACAATTGCTCAGATGCCGGAAATGTTTTGGTTGCAAATCTAAACGTATGCTCACATCGTTATGAAAGAGCCGTGGGGGCTTATAATGCGATTGACCAGACAGATAATCCTTATCTCGCTTGGGGTGGTGCTTAGCCCGATGAGCTATGCTGATGGCAGCAAGGCTGCCACGCTTGTGCCTGAGCTGGTGTCATCGCATCCAGAGCTTGCAGGCAATACGCCGCTCACAGAAAACCCATGGAAAATCGTTGATGAGGCTGCGCTGGCGGCTGGCCCAATGTTTGGGGCGAGCTATCAGGACATCGCGAGCAAGATCACTGAAGGTCTGACGACGGATACCGAAAAGACCCGCGCCATTTACCGCTGGATCAGCGAACATATCGGCTATGATGTGCAGGTCTTCAAGCTGAGCCTTGAAGGTACGCCGATCAATAATGTGTCTGCCGAGAGCACGCTGCAACGTCGCCGGGGCGTTTGTTCCGGCTATGCCGATTTATTTGCGGCGATGGGTGGCCATGTTGGCTTGACCGTCAAATCTGTTGACGGCTTTGCCAAAGGCTGGGGCTATAAGGAAGGTCAGACCAGTACGGTTCCGAACCATGCCTGGAATGCCATCCTGATTGATGGTCACTGGAAGCTGGTGGACGTCACCTGGGCGGCGGGGTCTGTTACGAATGATCTACGCTATATCAAACGGTTTAAGGATGAATATTTCTTCCCGGAGCCAGCCGAGTTTGTGAAAAAGCATGTGCCAACACAGTCTGTGTGGAGCTTGCTGGATGGCGACCAGTTCAGTGCGCCGGTTGTGCGTCGGCCACAGGCTGACCTGCTGGACATTAATGTGCTGGCGCCAAACTATGGTGATATCACCATTGCCTCCGGCGAGACGTTCGAGATTGTGCTGCCAGAACGCGCAGACCTTCGCGTTGGCGGTTGGTTGAGCGGCGCGAGCAGTGGCAATCTGATGGGCGCGAAGACGGCGTATCTGCCCTATACGACTGGCGAAGATGGCAGCCTCGTTTTTGTGAAACAGCTGGAGGAGGCTGGCCGGTATAAATTCTGGATTGGCGCTGACACGACCGAAACGGATGGCCCGTTGATGATTGCGCTGGAATTCAATATCCACGTGCAGCCGGGCACTGAGTAAGCAGGCTTTATTCGGCGAAGACATCTCTGACATGGCCGTCTGAACGGGCAAGCACAGTGTGGGTATTCCCCGGCCAGACGCGGATATCGCAGCTCATTTTCCCGGCATTCAGCTTTTTATCTCTGAACCAGAGCACTTCCGGCTCATAGCGCAGCCAGCAAAGCGGTGAGGTCGTGTCACTGGCCTCGCCAGCGTCTTCAATGAGCGCGGTAATCCGCTTGCGGGTTTCAATTGGCGGATATTGGAAAAAGACCGAGTGGAAGACGACAGTCGTCACGTCTTTTGGACGGGACTGAAGTTCGCGCTCCAGCCAGTCCGCGGCATCGGCTTTTTCAACCCGGGTATGCCGGGCAATGGCGAGGTCTGCCGCTGCATCAAATCGCTTCAAGCGTTCGGCCTGATCTGCCCAGACATAGCTTTTGACGCGCAGGCGCGTTGCGGCGTCTGACAAATCCAGCGGGTTCTGGTCACAGGCTTTGCGCTCATGAATGAGCAGCGGTGCGGAGAGATCTGGGGCTGGTCCAGTCCAGTTTGTTGTGACTGTCATGGGGGAGGCGGGATCGCCCCATTGCCAGGATCCTGCGTCATAATAGAACGCATCGAAATTCTGATTGAGCCCGGCGCTTGCCCCAAGTTCCAACAGATGAATTGGTCGGTCAAACCGCTTTGCGATGGCTTTTAATCCGATCAGCAGCATAAAGCTGCGGCGGGTTTCATTGGTTTGTGGAGGCATCTGGATGAAATTCGTCACCCAGTCCTTGTTCTTGATGAGAAAATCGTCCGCCACCGGCCAGACGATTTCCATATCCCAGTCGCGCCCTTCGGCGGGGTAAACCTCGCTTAGCGCCTCTGATTTTCCGGTGAGAACGGCATGATGCAGCGCGCCAGCAAGGCGCAAGCCGAGGGCATCCGCGCGCGGGTTCGTTGGCCAGTTGCCGACGAGATCGACGATCACGCCGCCGGTTTCGAGGTCCGCCTTCATGGCGCGCAAAAGGCCTGCGGTGAAGGGAGAACCGAGCAGGTCACACCAGCCAGCCTGTTCTTCGAAATGCTCTGCAAGGTCGGGCTGTGGCATGGGCGCGCGCTCCGTCAAAGGGAGGCGCGCGAAGGTCTTGCCTTACGCGGCCTCAACGGATCTCAGATAATCATCAATCTTGGTTTTGATAAAGTGACTCTGCTTGGAAAGCTCGCTGGCGGTCATAGCAACCTGGCTGGAGGACGCGGCCGTTTGCTGTGACACACCCTCCAGCGCAGAAACCGACTCGCCAACCTGAACGGTTCCGAGAGCCGCTTCCTGAACACTGCGATTGATTTCGCAGATGGTCGCGACTTGTTGCTCGGCGGTGGCGGCGACGCTGGTGGTCAACTCGCTGACATTGCCAACAACGCTGGTGATTTGATCGACAGAGTTGAGCACGCCTCTGGTCGCGCCTTTGACCTGTTGTATCTGCAGAGTAACGCGAGAGGTTGCCTGTTCAGTTTGTTCGGCAAGGGCTTTGACTTCGCTGGCAACGACATTGAAGCCTTTCCCTGCTTCGCCTGCGCGAACGGCCTCAATTGTTGCGTTGAGGGCAAGCAGTTTGGTTTGCGCGGCAATCGCCGTGATGAGACCCACAACTTCGTCGATTTCCTCTGCGGCGGTTTCAAGGCTTTGCAGATTGGCAACCGCCTGCTCCGTACGTGAGTTTGCAGAACTTGCCATGCTGGCGCTCTCACTCATCTGACGGGCGACGTCAGCCGAGGTGGTGGATAGCTCTTCGGAGGCTGCGGCAATAGTTTGCACATTGGCAGAGGTTTGCGTTGAGATGGCAGAGACGCTACCGGACTGGCGTTCCGTTTCCATCGCATTATCAGACATGTGGCCAGCAGTGGCCTGCATTTCAGTCGCAGCTGATGACAGGCTGGAAATGGCTTCCGCGACGGCGAGTTCAAACTCATGGGTCAGGTCTTTGACATGTGCCGCACGGCGCATTTTCTCATCAGCGTCGAGTTCTTGTCGCTTGATCAGCTCGAGCTGTTTGCGCGTATTGCTGACGAAGATGGCAAGCGCAGTGTTCAGATCGCCAATCTCGTCCTTGCGGCCTGACTGGTCGATTTCGACATCGAGGTCGTTCTCAGACACGCGGCGCAGACTGGCCACAACTTTCGCCAGAGGAATGGCGATCTGATGGCGTGCAAGGTAGATGGCAGCGGCAAACCCGGTGGCAATGCTGATCAAGGCAAGTACGATGAGAAGGGTTTCGACGAAAAGCGTCGTTGAATGGGCGCTTTTTGCGGTGCTTTCAGCCTTATTGTTGACGAGCGCAACATAGTCATCAATCGCCTGATTGAGAGATAGGAGCGCAGGTTCGGTCGCTTCGATCGCTTTAACGATCTTCTGTTGCTCGGCAGACACTCCATAACTGGTGCTGGTTGCGAGCGTAACCGTGTGGTCAACCGCTTTGGAATAGGTTTCAAAATTCGACTGCACCTTTTTCAGGAGTGCTTGTTCGTCTGGGGAGGAGGCTTTGTCCAAAGCACTCAGGATCTTGCGAAACTCTTCCTGCTTGGCCTGAATATGTGTCCTGGCCTGTGATGCGTAGGCTGGATTTGCCGTCAGATGATATTCAGTGCGGTTGAGTTCAAGCGTGTCCAGTTCAAGGCGTTCAGCCTGTTTGATCTCTTTTGCGGAATGTTCGATTTTCTGCGCAGAGCTGTCGACCAGCTGCAAACCGATAAAGCCACCGGCAGCCATGGTCAGAATAGCGGTGGCCAGAATGCCGCTGAGCAAATTCAACTTGGTCGCAATTTTTAAATCAGAAATGGACATGCGGACTCCCATCAACACTTGATGGAATGGAATTTGATCCTGCTTGATTAATAAAAATCTTATTTCCGTTAGCCTGTTTTACAGAACAGGTCGGGATATCTGGGGAGAACACAAATTAACCGAGAAACTCTCTAGAAAAACACGTATTTATTAATGTGAGTCCTGTTTTCTATTAATAGTCCGGTTTGCCCAGACTAAAGAAAACCCCCGGTCGTGCTGACCGGGGGCATTTCAATTTCGCGAATGCGTAAAAGTTTATGCGCGTTCGAGGCACATAGCGATGCCTTCACCGCCGCCAATGCAAAGAGACGCAACGCCTTTTTTCAGGCCTTTGTCTTCCATCGCAGCGAGCAGGGTCACGATGACACGTGCGCCAGATGCGCCGATTGGGTGACCGAGCGCACATGCGCCGCCATTGACGTTCAGAATGTCGTGGCTGATGCCCATTTCTTTCATGGCAATCATCGGAACGACTGCGAAAGCTTCGTTCACTTCCCAAAGCTCCACCTCGTCTTTGGTCCAGCCAGCACGCTCGAGGGCTTTCTGCATTGCAGGAACCGGAGCGGTCGTGAAGAATTCTGGCTCGTGAGCGTGAGATGCAGAAGAAACGATCTTTGCAATCGGCTTCAGGCCGCGCTTTTCAGCTTCTGACTGTTTCATCAGAACCAGGGCCGCAGCACCGTCAGAAATCGCTGATGCGTTTGCCGCAGTAACTGTGCCGTCTTTGTTGAAGGCCGGGCGCAGTGTCGGGATTTTGTCCGGACGGGCAGAGCGTGGCAGCTCGTCAGTGTCAATCGTCACGTCGCCTTTACGAGATGAGATTGTGAGCGGTGCGATTTCACGCTTGAAGCGGCCTTTTTCAGTCGCTTCCTGAGCGCGGCGCAGAGTTTCGAGTGCAAACTCGTCCTGAGCTTCGCGAGTGAACTGATATTTCTCAGCGATCATGTCGGCAAATTTGCCCATTGGCTGGTGCGCGTAAGCGTCTTCCAGACCGTCAGTCGCCATATGGTCTTTCATCGCAGTCGGGCCATATTTGTGACCTTTGCGCATATCAACCATGTGCGGTGCATTGGTCATGCTTTCCATGCCGCCGACGACAACAATGTCAGCCAGACCGGACAGGATGGATGAAGAGCCCATAACGGTCGCTTGCATACCAGAACCACACATTTTGTTGATGGTGGTCGACTCAGCGTGCTTGCCGACTTCGCCTTTGATTGCTGCCTGACGTGCCGGCGCCTGGCCTTGGCCGCCTGGAAGGCAGTTGCCCATGATAACTTCCTGGACGTCTTCGCCTGATACGCCTGCTTCTGACAAAGCGGCTTTGATGACGTGCGCGCCGAGTTCGTTTGCAGACAGTCCTGCAAGCTCTCCCAACAGGCCACCCATAGGCGTGCGTGCCATACCAACAATTACGACCGGATCTTGTGTACTCATGGTCGTGTCCTCCTCGCTACATATGCTTGTGCGGGGAGTTTTGGCGGGTAAACAGCCCTTACGTCAAGGCGTTTTTGTTGCACCTGCGAAAAAGTTACTGGTCGATTAGGGCCGATAACATGCCTGGACGGAAGGTTTCAGTTTTCAGGTCATACATACCAAGAGACGTCGCAAAGTCCCAGTAGCACCAGCCAAATCCGGCTGTTTCAGAGGACCGGCGGACAGCATTTGTCCAATTCGCGCGCTCCATATCTGGCACTGCGGTATAGACGCCGAATTCACCGAGCAGGAGTGGCATTTTGATCTTGTCGCGCCAGTGCGCTGCACGAGAAATGTCTTTTGCCATGGCCTTACGGTCTGCGGTCGAGCCCCAGGTCTGGCCGAGTTTGATTTTCTTGTGGGCCCATGGGGCGCCCTGATGGGTAAATTCAAACGGGCTGTAATAATGGAATGTCACCATGGCGTGGCGGTCAAAAGGTGGATCTGTTTTCAGCAGGCCATCAAGCGTCCCCCAGTCGCCGCCGCCCAAAATGACCCAGCGTTCTGGATTCTCGGTGCGGACGCGCGCCAGAAGCGTACGGTTTATTTCGTCCACACGCTTTGGTGTTATGGCAGTGTGTGGCTCGTTCAAAAACTCGAACATGACCGTGTTCGGCTTGCTGCCATAAAACGCGATCAATTGTTCCCAAATTGCATAAAAGCGCGGAAGCTCGTCTTCGGCGTGTTCGTTCAGCTCATCAAAATGGTGCACATTGATGATAACCTTGAGGCCTGCATCTGTTGCTTGATTGATAACCGCATTTACGCGCACCAGAAACTTGGTGTCGATGCGATAAGGGGCTGTTTTTTCGGTATGTGCGGACCATTTGATAGGAATGCGGACGGTGTCGAACCCTGATCGTTTCAGCATGACGAAGTCACGCTCGCGAATGGTATAGCCCCAGCTGCCTTCTGTTGGCGCTTCCAGTGCGCCGCCCATATTGACACATTTTCGAACAGGAGGGGGCGTCACGGATTCCTGCATAGCCGGCATAGTCGCGCGATTATGCATGGTGATCCACGCATAGAGAAACATCGCTCCGCTGATACAGCAGACAATGGCTATCATGATTGAAAAGATCAGGCGTCCCATTATGGAATTCTCATTAGGTGTTCGAGCAAGGTCCTGTTTCGAAGCAAGGCTCATGCCATGTTTGCAGGAGAATCGGCTCGCAAGCTATAGCCGTTTGCGACCACATCGCTGACGCTTGTCTGGATATTTTCTGTGAATTCAGTGAACGCGGCTGACGAAAAGGCAGGCAGAGCAGCTTTCGTTCAGGTTTGCTGCGAATGCGAGAACCGAGGCGGCCGATTTTCGGAGAATCGCGCAAAAAAAGACCGCCGAAGAGGCGGTCGAGGGGAGTGAGATGAATAAATTTTGCTTACTTCACAGCAGCATTGCATTTTGCGAGTTCGTCTGCGTCAAGCTTATCGTCCTCTGAGCCGAAAGCTGTCAGCTCCCCGACTTCTTTGGCAACTTTCTTACAAACGCGAACGGTTGCGGTGCTGCGGTTCAGAGAAGCTTCGCAGGTATCCGCTTCGCAGATCCAGACGACGTCATAGGCAGTTACGCGTTCTTTTTCAGTTTTTGGTGTTTTCAGGCTGGCAGTGAATGGCGTAGATGCCAGAGCAGGAAAAGCGATGAGCGTTGAAACAACGGCGACAGAAGCAAAGCGAAGCATGGGAAAACCTTTCTGAACTCGCACGGAACCTCGTTACAGCCCTAATATATGTACAGTGAATATTTTGTCCAGTATTTAGTGAACGATGTTCTCAAAGTTTGTGCGTGTGCGAATTCGCAGATGAAAACCTCACGAAAATGTTCTCCGAAGAATTAGGCTAGCCTGACCTTACGTCGGTGGGATTATAGTTCGGAAAAATAACTAGGGAGGAATGTATGGATTTTAAAATCCCTGCTGAAATCGAGGATTATCTGCACGTACTCGATAAATTTATCGACGACGAAATCATGCCATTGCAGGAGCAGGATGATAATATCCGCTTCTTCGATCATCGCCGTGAATGGGCGCGAACCGACTTTGAAAATGGTGGTCTTCCCCGCGACGAATGGGAAGAGTTGCTGGGCGAGGCGCGCCGCCGCGCCGATGCGGCCGGCCATTTGCGCTATGCGCTGCCGTCTGAATATGGCGGTCAGGATGGCACCAATCTGGGGATGGCGATTATTCGCGAACACCTCGCCAAAAAAGGTCTCGGCCTGTTTAATGACTTGCAGAACGAGCACTCAATTGTTGGCAACTTTCCGCAAATCTTGATGCTCCGGGATTTTGCACGTCCAGACCAGAAACATCTGATCCAGGATGCGCTGAACGGCAAATATAAGGCATGTTTCGGCCTGACTGAGCCTGACCATGGCTCAGATGCGACCCATATGGAAACGCGCGCTGTTCGCGAAACGCGTGATGGCGTTCCGGGCTGGCTGATCAATGGCGAGAAAATGTGGACGACCGGCACGCATGTCGCCAGCCACATTATGACATTCTGCCGGACAAGCGGCGAAGATGGGGCCGCGAAGGGGATTTCCTGTCTGATCGTGCCAATCGACGCGGAAGGTCTGAAGATTGAAGAATATCTCTGGACGTTCAACATGCCGACGGATCACCCGCGCGTGTCTTATACGAATGTTTGGGTGCCTGAAGATGCGCTTTTTGGTCCGCCGGAAGGTGGCCTCGCTCTGGCGCAGCACTTTGTGCATGAAAACCGCATTCGTCAGGCGGCAAGCTCAACCGGTGCAGCCATGTACTGTATTCAGGAGAGCGTGAAATATGCGCAGGAGCGCAAGCCATTTGGTAAGCCGCTTGCTGTGAATCAGGCGATCCAGTTCCCGCTGGTCGAGTTGGCCACAGAGGCGGAAATGCTGCGTCTGTTGATCTTCAAGACGGCGTGGGAAATGGACCAGATGTCCAAGCCGGATGTGGCGATCTATCTGTCTGACAAGGTTTCCATGTGTAACTATCGCGCAAACCGCCTTTGCTGTAACGCGGCAGACCGCGCAATGCAGGTGCATGGCGGCATTGGGTATTCACGTCATAAACCGTTCGAGCATATTTACCGTCACCACAGACGCTATCGTATCACGGAAGGCTCCGAAGAGATCCAGATGCGTAAAGTTGGCGGACATTTGTTCGGATTTATGGGCCGGGGATAAAGCCTGAGTTTGCATTCTCTGGAAAACCCGTGCCGCAAGGTGCGGGTTTTTTTGTTGGAATTTCTGTTCGCCTGTTGAGAGTGAGGTGAATATCACTGCCTTTCATTGCAGAATTTTTAGATAAAAGCCCCCGATACACGCAATTGCGTGACATACATTTGCGTTAGTTTACTATATTTGGTCCGCTCCTTCTGGTGATAAAAAAGGGCGGACGGAAAAACCGATCCGCAGCCAACTGAATGTGTGTGGAAGACAATAGTGTGCCTGGGTTCGATTATCGTCCCCTGATAGGCTATCTTACTGAAACGATTGATGACTGTATTTCGAATGCGTCGCGCCATGTTGATGAAGAAGCCGTCAAATGCCCGACATCGGAGCTGGAGCGCATGAATAGTGCGATGATGGCTCTGGAAAATACGATTCAGATCATTCTGCGCGAAATTGAATCTCAAAGCACAAAGCAGAGACCAGCGAACAATCTGGATTGGCTGAAGACCGTCTTTCCTGACAATCAGGCAGGCCGTGAACTGCGCGCGTCATTCTACGAAATTCATTCAGAAGACTGAGGCAGGGGTCTTGGTCTGTGAATTGCCCTTGCTATTCACGGACGCTCTGTACCACAGTTAGCGCCTCTGACGTGCGGGGGCGATTTTGGCGAAACAACTCACAGAAATCCATCTGGCGAAGCTGACGGAGGACGAACGCGCCCATGTTGAACGCGCGCGAAGCATTGCGTCCTGGATGGATGACAAAATCTCCATCGGTGGATTTGGTGTGGGGCTTGATGGCCTGATCGGGCTGATTCCTGTCGGGGGTGACGCGATCAGCGCTCTGATCGGGCTTTACCATTATTGGCTGGCAGGCAAGCTGAAGCTTGGCTTTGGCACACAGCTTTCAATCCTCATCAATATAACGCTCGACTTTCTGGTCGGTGCTGTTCCGCTTATCGGTGACCTCATTGACTTCGCCTTCCGAAGCCATAGACGGAATATGAAGCTCATCGAGCGTAAACTTGCTGAAAAACTGGAGGCCTGAGCATGGATATCACTGCGCTCGACCATGTCGTCATTCTCGCAGCGGATTTCGTTGGCGCAACCAAGGCGTATGAAGCCTTGCTGGGGCGGGACGTTGACTGGCAGCATTCCAATCCGAGTGATGGGACCGCGACAAGCTTGTTTGTGCTGGAAAATATGGCGGTTGAGATTCTTGCGCCTGCCGGAACCGGCCCGGTGGCGGGGCGTATCAAGGAGTTGCTGGGCGAGCGAAGCGGGCTGTTCTCAAGCGTTGCCTTTCGCGTGTCTGATATAGATGAAGCTGACTTCGTCGCGACCCGGCGTGGATTGTTCCCGCAAGGCATTTCGAAAATGCAGGCCGAATATCTTGGACATCGGCGCGCCTGGTCACGGTTCCGATGCAAGGACGACGCGCTGGCCGGATTGAAAGTATTCATCTGTCAGGAGACGGGCGACCTGCTTAAGCCAAGATTGTGTGATTCAGGTGCCGCTTATCGTCTGGACCATCTGGTCGTGAATACCGGCAATCCTGATCGGGCGATGGCGGCCTATGGGGCCAAGCTCGGACTGCGTCTTGCATTGGATCGGACCAATCCTGACTGGGGCTCGCGGTTTCTGTTTTTCCGCCTTCCGGATCTGACGTTTGAGGTGGTCCAACGACTGGAAGGTGGACGCGCCGCTGATGAGCCGGATGAGCTTTGGGGGCTGACGTTTGAAGTGGGCGATCTGGATGTCACCCATGATCGCCTCAGCCGCAGCGGCGTTGAGGTGTCAGACGTCCGCAAGGGTCGAAAGCCGGGAACGCGGGTGATGAGCGTGAAAAGCCATGATCTCGGCGTGCCGACTCTTTTGCTTGATACAAGAGGGTGATGCCGTCGGAAAATTTGCGCCAATCATTGTGCGATCAGAGTGCATCTTCTCTGCGGTTCGGTGAGAATTGGAATTGCCATTTCCGAATGCCCGCGTAAAAACGGGCGCATGGAAGCTTTTAAAACTCTCACAGGGCGTGCAGCGCCACTCGCGATGGCCAATGTCGACACTGACATGATCATTCCTAAGCAATTTCTGAAAACGACAGAACGTACAGGTCTGTCCAAGGGCTTGTTTTACGAGCTGAAGACGAATGCGGACGGGTCGCCAAACGAAGACTTCGTTCTGAACAAGCCGGAGTTTCAGGGGGCAAGCATTCTGGTTGCCGGACCGAACTTTGGCTGTGGTTCATCGCGTGAGCATGCGCCCTGGGCGCTGTTGGATCAGGGCATTAAATGCGTGATCGCTTCCAGCTTTGCAGACATTTTCTACAATAACTGTTTCAAGAACGGTATTCTGCCGATCGTGATGCCGCAGGACGTTGTCGAGCGCATGCTGATTGAGGCGCGCGGTGGCAATCACATGTTCACCATCGATCTGGAACAGCAAACTGTGACCCTGCCGGACGGTGAGGTCATCTCTTTCGATATTGATGCCGGACGCCGCCATAATCTGATCGAAGGGCTGGACGATATTGGTCTTTCGCTGCAGTCTGAAGACCGGATCAAGGAATATGAAGCCCGGCGCAAACTCTCGACGCCGTGGCTGGAAAAGGCCTGATATGCTGCGCTCTGTTTTCGCCCTTTTGGTACTGTCCTTCGGATTGACGGCTTGTATGCCGGATGTTCTTGGCACGAAACCGGAGGTTAAGGGACTGAAGTCGACTGCAAAAACAGAGACACTCTACAATCCGGAAACCGGCACGCGTGTGACCCTGCGGGCGGGTGATATCCTGATCGTGACGTTGAAAGGCAATGTCACGACCGGCTATTTCTGGAGCACCTATGGTGGCTGGGATGAAACCATTCTCGGCGACTTTGGAAATGAGTATTTTAACGATCCGAATCCGCAACAAATGTCGGGTGTTGGCGGACGCCGCGAGTTTACGTTCAGAGCGTTGAAGCCCGGCGACGTGAAGCTGGTGTTCAGCCATAGCCGCGATGCCAACAAGCTTGAGTTCGAGAAGGAAATCTTCGTCACTGTAACGGAGTGAACTCACTCTGAAATCTTGTCTCTCCGCCGTCCAACAGGCTGCATGGCCTGGTCAGAAACTTCATTCAGCCCTTGATTTTTCTCTCGCTTTCGTAGTCAGACAGTCCGAACAAACTGACGCCAGATTGAGAGACCCATGACACAGACACTTCTTCTTCTTCCCGGTGATGGTATTGGCCTGGAAGTTATCGAGCAGGCCGTTCGCATCGCAGAGAAAGTTGCACCGGATCTGACGTTGGAAGAAGGCCTTGTCGGCGGCATCAGCTATGATCAGCTTGGTGACCCTCTGACGGACGAAACACTGGCGAAAGCGCAAGCGTCGAGTGCGGTTCTGATGGGCGCAGTCGGTGGCCCGAAATGGGATGGCGTTGCGCGCGACAAACGTCCGGAAAATGGCTTGCTGAAGCTGCGCAAAGGTCTCGACACTTACGCCAATCTGCGTCCGGCCATCTGTTTCGAAGCGCTGGCGGATGCCTCTGCTCTGAAGCGTGAGCTGATTGAAGGCCTCGACATTATGATCGTGCGCGAATTGGTCGGCGGTGTTTATTTCGGTCAGCCAAAAGGCATTGAAACCCTGGAAGACGGGACGCGTCGTGGGTTCGACAATGCTGAATACACAACCCCTGAAATCCACCGGATTACGCGCGTCGCTTTTGACATCGCCAAAGGCCGCGGAAATTATGACCGCAAATGGGGCGGCGTGTGCTCGGTCGAGAAATCCAACGTCATGGATTCAGGTCTGCTCTGGAAGCAGGAAGTTCAGGCGCTCTATGACGCGGAACTGAAAGATATGGGCGTGCCGCTGCACCATATGCTGGCCGATGCCTGCGCCATGCAGCTCGTCCGCGAGCCTAAAGGCTTTGATGTTATTCTGGCAGACAATCTGTTCGGCGACATCCTGTCTGATGAAGCGAGCATGCTGACTGGCTCTATCGGCATGTTGCCGTCTGCGTCTCTGTCAGATGCGGGCAAGCCGGGTCTCTATGAACCCGTGCATGGCTCGGCGCCTGATATTGCAGGGCAAGGGAAAGCCAATCCGTGCGCGGCTATCCTGTCGCTCGCAATGGCGTTGCAGTGGAACCTTGATCGCGCAGATGCCGCTGACGAAGTCACGCGGGCTGTGGGAGAGGCTCTGGAAAAGGGGGCGCGCACGGCTGACCTCGGTGGCTCCATGTCGACCTCACAAATGGGCGATGCCATTTTGGCCGAGCTCTAAGCGACGGCTTGCGATTAACAAAAGATGCGCCTTTATCGCCGCAGAGGGGTCTCTGCCGCGCAAGTCGGAATGTGGTTTTGTCAGAGGATTAATGCGCGGAACAGGCCGCGTGCGGACATGCGATGGCTGAAGAAGCCGGAGGTGGCCAGTCGGGCGGGCCCCAGCCCGACGTCATACCATATTGACGGGCCGGGGCGCGGCCTATGGCGAAACCGCGCTTCACGAAGGTGGAAGTGACAAGAAAACCGGGGAACAGCTCCCCCGTAAAGATCATGCACAGCGCACAGAAAACAAGCCGCGCAAAATAAACGCTCAGCGCCTGCGCCTGATGAAAAGTGGCAATAGTGTCTTCCAGCCGCGCGATGAGCGCTTCTGGTGTAGCCGGTTCGGCTTCCGCTGGAGACGCGTTTCCTGCGCGCGCTGTGCGCAAGGCATCAGCCGCATAAGTATAGCCCGCTGATTTCAGCCGCCCGGCCGCAAGGTTGCAGATATAGGCATGCACCATCGCATCCGCCGCGCTCACCATGGGCGCAATGTGTGGGGGCGCGACCGTATCGCCCCGCGCCCGCAGGCGCAAAAGGCAGGCCAGCAGCCGCGCCAGAAACAGCCCGATCACCTGGCCGGGGCCAAGCGCGTGATAAGAGATGACAGAGGCAGACGCGGGTTTCATGCCGGTGAGTTTAGGGGTGTTGGTGGTGGGGTTGGATAAGTTTTTTTTGGGGGTTGTTTCAGGCTGTTGCTAGGCCGAGAATTAATAAAGGATCGCGAGAAGCAGTATTTTTCAATCGACACAGATGCATCTAGTCGAAATAAATCGTTGAAGTTGAGTTCTGTTTTGTGTCTAGCTTAAAAAAAACACAAGAATGGGTTCGCTCAGGCGATATGTATGTATCAGAAAGTACTGTAGACGATCTGTTGTACGCAACGTTTACCGAGATCCTTGCTAGCGGCAAAGTTTCGGAAGGCACGCGAGCATCTGCGAAGCAAATCTCCGGCGCAATGCTGAAGCTTTCCAACCCCCTATCTAGGTTGAGTCTAAGTCTAACTCGCGGTCTCGCATTTTCATGCTTGGGTGAATTTCTATGGTACATGAGAGGTACTTCTGCGCTGGATGTAATCAGGTACTACATCCCCAAGTATGTAGACGAAAGCGATGATGGATTCACTGTCTACGGTGCGTATGGGCCTAGAATTTTTGATAAGTCAGGGGTGAACCAATTTCAGAACGTTATCGATGGGCTTAAGAAGAAACCGTCGACGAAGCGCGCTGTTATTCAGATCTTTGACGCTGCGGACATCGCAAAGAGACGTACTGAGATCCCATGTACTTGTACTCTACAATTCTTAAAGCAAGGTGACGCTTTAGATTTGATTGTTTTTATGAGATCGAATGATGCGTATCGAGGCCTACCGCATGATCTGTTCGCGTTTACTTTGCTCCAAGAGTATGTGGCGCGCGTCGTAGGATTGGAATTGGGGCAATACACGCATTCGGTTGGGAGCTTGCACCTCTACAACGACGACACAAAGTCAGCCCAAAAATACATAGATGAAGGTTTCCAGTCTTCAAAATTTGAGATGCCCGCGATGCCGTCAGAAAATGTATGCGAAGGTCTACAACTTTTATTGAAGAGCGAAGAAGAAATTCGATTGGACTTGGCAGAACAGTCCCAAAGAAAATTTCCAAATACCTATTGGAATGACTTGAACATCATTCTCATGCTGTATCGTGCGAAGATAGATGACGATGTCTATTTAATGCAACGCTATGCGACTGAATTAAGTTCAAACGCTTTTGAGAACGCTGTTTTGACTGAAGTTTCAAAACTAAAAGCAAAAAAACGGAAACAGCTAAAACTGGATTTCAATTAACATGATACGCCCTCACGAACGAGCGCTTGCCAAAAAATTAGATAATGAGCTAATAAATTTCTCCAGCAGCATAACACCATTACTAGGCATTGCGGATCAACACAGTCGATGGGTGCTGGTGGAGCAACTGATCGAGAGTAAACGGCGCGTGGCTTTTATTTCTGTGCTGCGAAATCGTAATTTGTCGCCGGCAAGGTCGGATCCACATTCCGACGTTTTCGATCCAATAAGAGGGGCAATTTGGCTTTTTCAAAACGGAGACGAAGAAGAAGCGTTTTGGCTGCTTTTTTTAGCTACGCAGTTTAGCAAACACTCCATTGATGGATGGAGGTTGACTAAAGCAGTTTATGGTAAGCTTGGTTGCCAACCCTATTGGAAATGGAATGATGTTTATAAGTCACCAGTTAAATTCGCCCAATGGGCGGATACCAATGCGCCAAGCTTAAAAGCGTTCCGTTTTGGAAATCATAGAAAATATGAAACTTTGAAGCCCGGTTCAACGCGCGGTCTCGGTGCTGCGGTGAAACATTATGTGGCAAGAGTTTCTGTTTATGGGAGCCAAAGGCAAACCATACAAGCAGTGATCTCTGGTGTTAATGATCCAAACACTCAATTCGAATTTCTGTATAAATTCTTTAGGCAAAACGTAAGCTGGGGAAGGCTTGCTACATTTGACCATGTGACCATGCTTCAAAAGGTTGGGCTGATTGATGCGCGCCCAGGGCGCACTTTTCTGAGTGAATCTACCGGTCCAAAAGCAGGTGTAAACCTATTACTCGGCCCCACTTCGTTAACAATGAAGCAGAAAGAGGGGATTATTTTTCGCTTGGGAAATGCTCTCGGACTGGGACAGCAAGAAATGGAAGATGCTCTTTGCAATTGGCAAAAAAGTCCGGCGAAGTTCGTAGCATTTCGTTAGAACAGAGTATTGATATCACCGTCCGAGTATCGCCTTTTCAAATGGTTCAACTGGTTGAAACCAATCCTACGTCGGTGTTGGAGTTGCCCAACAACTACTCCGGCACAAACACCTACCTTTTTGGCGAAATTGATTATTGCATCCTTGTCCGTCGATAGTTTTTCGAAGTCGTGAGCAAACTGGTTTGGTATAATAATTTTGCTAGCAAAATTATTGGCCTCACTCTCTTCTCGTTCAAACGGCTGATCTTGAATGCCCTCTAAGAAAATTGAGTGGTTGCTGTGTAATATTAGATGCCCAACTTCATGGAAGAAAGAGAACCAAAAGTGATCGTCGCTTTTATGCCGAAAACTCAAAACCACTACAGGCTTGCCACTCGCACTAAAAAATGTTGCGCCGCTGCAAGGGCTTTTGCTCGGTGTTCGAACGGCAACGACCGCGACACCGACAGACGCACATATTTTCTGCAATTCTGGGAAGAATCTTTGGGGCTGCTTTGTCCAGGTTAGCCTCTTAATCCGCTCTAAAGACTCGATAAGGCCAGTCTTGTTCCAGTCAGATACTTTAATTAGTTCTGCTTTTCTCTCGGCTTGTCTCAGCCAAAGCAGTGTTTTATCGACACTGTTTTCGAAGGTCTCAGACTTTCGAAACGCAACGGCTGTTTTTAGTGTTTGGTAGCGGCACTCCCATTCATTGGGAGTGCTTACATCAAAGAATTTAAGCAGCGGAGTAAAGTCGTCGTCGGGGTCAAATCGATATCCAACTCGAGACAGTTCCTTGGACGGGTATGCCTGTTTCAGAGCTCGAATCTGTGCGACGTCGAAGTTTGCTTTTGCGCGTTTCAGACCGTCGTCAAATTGAGTCTGGCGCTGAAGCCAGAATGCCTTGCTACATCCAAATGCACCGTGCAGCTTTTGCGCCAAAGATTCGTCTATGCGGACTTCTCCGAGCAGGATCGCATCGACATCGCGTAAACTAATTTCTAGCATACTTGCAAGAAACTCGTGAGAGATGTTTTTTTGCTCAAGTAGATCGCAGATAGTTTCATGAGGTGCTGAAAACCAGTCTGGAGTGAATTCTTGCGCCTGCATCTATTCGATCCCTACAATTTTCACCCGATCGACATTACTCCAATCGATGGTGGGCTTTGATTTGCCTAAGTGAGGTTTTGATGTGCTGATCATCCACAAGCTCAATTCGCTGCTGATGGGAACTCTTAAATGAGCAACACCATCTCGATTGACCGTGCTGCCAATTGGTACATCCGACGCTGTGGAAGCGGCCCACAACTCAGCAACACGCGCAGCTAAAGATTTAGCATCTTTCATGCCTAACTTTTCAATAGCGGCATTTCGGCTCTCACATATTTCGCGCACTTTTTTGTCCTCAAACGAAATGCGCAAAGTTTCTCAAGCTCAGATGACTTAGGATTTTTCAACGGTTAAGCTGGCTTAATTCGGAAGTCTTTTCAACCTTTGTTCGATTGAATTATGAGTGGGTTAGACCCGAAGCAGCCCTGAGTCCGCTTCAGGTGACGCTTTAGCGTCGCGGAAACCAACAAGGGTGTCCGGAGCCGTAATCCACCATTGAGGCGGGTTTATTCTGGTGCATTACGGCTTTCGGCCTAATGGCACCCTACAGATGGGGCGCAACCTTGTAGGCTGCCACTAAGCCGGGAGGCATTTCGGCGCCGTGCAACAGATCAGTCCTGATCCCGTTTCAGGTTTACGGAGTATCTTTCAAGTTATCGTTCCTTCGATTGAGCTGTGTTTGGCCATTTTTTGGACAGGCTTCTGGGAGAGTTTGTCGCTTGTTATCATTTAAGAAAGATGCCGCATGCGCTCGACAGAAATTCAATCCTGGTTGCAGGCGCGCCATGAGGCGTTTCGGGCGTTATTCGTCAAAGGGGCTGTGTCTGGCGCAGTTCATGAATTTCTGTGCTTCGGCATCAAACAGGCCTGGGCGTGTTTGTTTGGCGGCGCGATGGTGTTCATTCTGGTCGCCAGCTATCTGGTCTATCCAACAGACAGCCCGCTTGCGCGCTATGATTTTATCTTTCTCTGCGCGCTCTCCCTTCAGATCGTTCTGTTGTGGACAGGTCTGGAGACGCTGGAAGAAGCGCGGGTCATCTTCATCTTCCATGTGGTCGGCACGCTGATGGAGATTTTCAAAACCCATATTGGCAGCTGGGTGTATCCGGAACCCAGCTTTTTCCGCATTCTGGATGTGCCGCTCTTTTCTGGCTTTATGTATGCCTGTGTAGGGTCTTATATTGCGCGGTGCTGGCGGATTTTCGAGTTTCGGTTTGACCGGTTTCCGCCGCTCTGGGCGCAGGGGCTGTTAGCGGTCGCGGTCTATATCAATTTCTTCACCCACCATTTCACGATCGACATTCGGCTTGGGCTCTATGCGGCGAGCCTGTTTTTGTATGGGCCATGCGTGATCTGGTTCCGGCCAGATCGTGCGCACCGTCCCTTGCCCATGTTTGTGGGGCTGTTGCTTGTCGCTCTGTTTATCTGGTTTGCAGAGAATGCCGGGACGTTTGCCCGTGCCTGGACCTATCCGGGGCAGGCGCATGAATGGCATATGGTTTCCATTCAGAAACTTGGCGCCTGGTTCTTGCTGATGATTATCAGCTTTGTTCTGGTGGCGGCCATTCACAGACCACGCGATCTGAAGTCAGGCTAGAGCTTCTTTTCCAGAAACATGGCGCTGCCGGCGTTCGGGTCGAGCTGATAGGGTGCAAAGCCAAAGTGTTCATAGGCTTTATATGCCGGCGTGTTGCCGGACAGGACTTCCAGCGTCAGCTTGCAGCAGCCTCGTTCGCGGGCGAGCTGTTCAGCGAAGGCCATCATGGCCGTTGCAATGCCTTTGCCGCGCGCATCTTTTGTGACGACAATGTCGTGCAGATTCAAAAGCGGTTTTGCGGCAAAGGTGGAAAAGCCCTCAAAGGCGATGATGAGTCCGACGGGCTGTTCGCCCAGATAGGCGAGTACGCAAAGACTGAAGTCCCGTTTCGCCAGTTCCTCGACCAGAACAGCTTTCACCTCATCCGGCAGAGGCTTGCCAGACCCGTAGGGATCGCGGGAATAGGTGTCGAGCAGGGTGACAATCGCGTCGGCATGGGCAGCGTTTTCATAGTCGGCCAGCAGGACGGTGAGTGATGGGTCTGAATAGGTCATGTGCGTCCCTTAACGTGGGGGATCGTCAAAGTCAGCGATGAAGAGGGTGAGTTTCAAATAAACCGCTTTGGCGAGAAGAAAATGTATTTACGATGGCTGCGGGATTGAAGGGCTGAGCGAATGCAGCAGGAAAGATTTTTTTCATCAGCACCAGAAGCGCTTGTTTTCATGGGGAGCATGCGCGCAAACGGTGTGGAATGCTGGTGCCCAGACTTTCACATGAGCACGCTATGGGGTGGTTGGTGGTACACTATGAACGGCTTTCGCGTGGTCTGGTCGTCAGACCAGGATGATGCGGATGTTGCAACGGAGACGTCGTCGGTCTTGACCTCTTTTGAGATTGAGCGGTTTTCTGATGTGTTTCGTTCCCGATCAAGAAGGCGTGCTTTTGTCGTTTTGCTGATGCTTTTTGTTTGCGCGCCCATTCCGAACCACCGCCCTGAAGACAGTATCGGTGAATATTACTGGGCGTACTACCTCATCAACTGGAAGATTTGTGCGCAGAAATATTCCGCTGGCTCTGGCGGGTCTTCATTGGTTTTTGACGGTACGGAGTGTTGAGGAGTTTGGGGAGGGGCCCGCTTTGGCGGTTTAAGAATAGTCGGCAATGCGGGTCAGCAGACCGTCTTCCATTTCGAAAATGCTCATACCGCGCACTTCGACAGATTCGCCCTTTTTGGTGCCGTTTGGCAGATCGAGCGCCGCAATGCCGCGAAACTCGACTTCAGCCGCGGCTGATTGCTCTTCGTCGTCGCAGATAAGCTTCACCAGATTCTGGCGGCGATAGCTGAACGCCTGTGCCCCTAGGCCCGCAATTTCGCCAAGGGCGTCCTTGCCCTGCAGGCGCATGGAATTTCCGGCGTTTGAGATGTTCTCAAAGACAACATGCTCATCAACGCAGGCCAGCATGCCATCGATATCCATACTGTTATAGCTCGCTACATAGCGTTCAATAAGGGATTTCAGATTAGACATAGGCTCCTCCGGCGGCCTCTAGCATATTTCGAGTCTTGGGCTCGTGTGCAAGATGATTTTGCACAATTCGACGAATGCTGTATTGGACCGGGTTCCCATTCTTGAACAAGGATAATGATCTCATGGCACTTCGCGTCGCTGTCGTCGGAGCTACCGGTAATGTCGGGCAGGAAATGCTCAACATTCTGGACGAACGTCTTTTCCCGGCCGATAAGGTCGTCGCGATTGCATCCCGTCGCTCCATAGGCCGTACAGTCTCTTATGGCGACAAAGAACTCAAGTGCCAGGATATTGAAGATTTTGATTTTTCAACGGTCGATCTGTGCCTGATGTCAGCTGGTGGCAGCGTCGCGAAAGAGTGGGCGACGCGGATTGCGCTGAAAGACTGTATCGTCATCGATAACTCATCAGCGTTTCGGATGGACCCGCTCGTGCCGCTGGTCGTGCCGGAAGTCAACGCGGATGCGGTGATGGGATATGACGAGAAAAACATCATCGCCAACCCGAACTGTTCGACTGCACAGCTGGTCGTCGCGCTGAAACCTATTCACGACAAGGTCGGCATTAAGCGCGTGGTCGTTGCGACGTATCAGTCAACGTCTGGTGCCGGCAAGGCGGCGATGGACGAGCTGTGGAACCAGACCAAAGGCATTTATGTGAATCAGGAAGCGGAGCCGAGCGAGTTCACAAAACAGATCGCCTTTAACGTCATTCCGCACATCGACGTGTTTATGGATGACGGCTTCACCAAAGAAGAATGGAAGATGACGGTCGAGACCAAGAAGATCCTCGATGAGAAGATCGAACTGGTTGCGACCTGCGTTCGCGTGCCGACATTTGTCGGTCATGCTGAAGCTGTTCACATTGAATTGAACGCGCCCATGACAGCGGGCGAGTGTCGCAAACTGCTGCGCGAAAGCCCGGGCATTATGGTAATCGATCAGCCGGAGGAAGACGGCTATATCACGCCGATTGAATGTGTGGGTGAATGGGCGACCTTTGTTTCGCGTATCCGCAAGGATCCTACGGTCGAAAACGGTCTGGCGTTCTGGTGTGTGTCTGACAATCTGCGCAAGGGTGCGGCGCTGAATGCTGTGCAAATCGCAGAAGAACTGGTCAATCGTGGCATTCTGAAGCCGGAAAAGCCTGTCGCGACAAAATAAGTCTGATTCAGAGCCCTCAAATCGAGCCAGTGATTGATTTCACTGGCTTTTTTTGTGTTTGTGACAGCTCTTACACAAAAACGTCACATTAAAGTTGTGCCTGTTGATGACGGATTTCTACCGAAAATATCTACGGATCGTCAAAAAAATACCATAAAAACAATATAGATAGAGAGGCTGAGAATTTTATTTGAACTATTTGTGACAGTATGATAATGTCCGAATACGAACTAAAAAGGATCGCAATATGATTAAAAAGCTATGGGATGCGATCCACTTTGGCAAATTCAAAAGCCAGTGGCGCCATCCCCTTCACACACAAGATGATACGAGCGCCCGTATTCTGAATAGGACTCTGTTTTATGAAAGCAGAGTGGAAAATACAGCGAACGGACCTGTTGTCATCACTGAAAATGGCGGCCTGATTGGTCGCTATACATTCTATCTGATGCTGCCAGTTTATGCGCTTTTCGCGTTTGGCCTGTTCACCGGTGCGGTGAGCGTGCTGCACATTGCGCTGTTTGAGGCCTTCTTTATCGGTCTCTTCGGCGTGCTGAACGGCTGGGCATTGCATCAGGTTGCAAACCAGCCTGACTTCGGCATCGAGGAACTGAGCATCCGACAAATCGCAGTGCGATAGTCTGATCGCTCTGAAAGTATCAAGCCGTCACAGTTATCTGTGGCGGCTTTTTTTGATCTATCCGGTGCGGGACTGATCACGCGCTGTTGATTGGGATGTTTCTTGATGCTGGTCAGCACTCCCCCAAATGCTAGTCTATGCTCAACGCAGACGTAAACGCTGCGATCATAAAGAGAGGGAGCTGGGAAATGTCGGACACCGAAAATTATACACCGCCAAAAGTCTGGACCTGGGATCAGGAAAGCGGCGGACGCTTTGCAAGCATTAACCGTCCAATCGCCGGACCAACACATGACAAGGAATTGCCGGTCGGCAAACATCCTTTGCAGCTTTACAGCCTTGGCACGCCAAATGGTGTGAAGGTCACTGTCATGCTCGAAGAATTGCTGGCGGCAGGACATGAAGGCGCAGAATATGACGCCTGGCTGATCAATATCGGCGAGGGCGATCAGTTCTCATCCGGTTATGTCGAGCTGAACCCGAACTCAAAGATTCCGGTGATGAAAGATACGACGACTGGCGTTCGTGTTTTTGAATCCGCCTCAATTCTGTTCTATCTCGCTGAAAAGTTTGGAGCATTTCTGCCGACCGATCTGGCTGCGCGTACAGAAACGATGAACTGGGTCATGTGGCAGATGGGCTCTGCACCATATCTCGGCGGCGGCTTTGGCCATTTCTACGCCTATGCGCCGTTCAAAATGGAATACCCGATCAACCGCTTTGCGATGGAAGCCAAACGTCAGCTTGACGTGCTCAACCGCAATCTGGCCGACCGTGAGTTCATGATTGGTGATGAATACACGATTGCGGATATGGCGATCTGGCCGTGGTATGGCGCGCTGGCAAAAGGGCTCGTCTATGATGCGGCTGAGTTCCTGTCTGTGCATGAATACAAGAACGTCATCCGCTGGGCCGACCAGATCATGAGCCGCCCTGCTGCGCAGCGAGGCCGCATGGTGAACCGGACCTTCGGTGAGCCGTCCAGCCAGCTGCATGAGCGTCATGATGCGTCTGACTTTGATACGAAAACGGCTGACAAATTGTCGACGTCCTGACCGACCGCATAAAACGGGTGGAGCTGCCCGAAAGTTTGATCTAGGAGGCTCCTATTCTGGAGCCTCTTTTTTATGAACCAAGATCAACGCTTCGGCTTCCTGTCAGGGATGGGGGCCTATTTCATCTGGGGCTTTCTGCCGCTTTATCTGACCTTGTTCCGGCATGTTCTGGCTCAGGACGTTCTGGCGCACCGGGTTGTCTGGTCGATTCCGACGGCGTTTATCCTGATCACGGTCGGGTCTCGCTGGACAGAGTTGCTGCGCATTCTGAAGACCAAAACGGTCTGGTGGCTGGTTCTGTCATCTGTCGTCATCGGCACGAACTGGCTGATCTATATCTGGGCGGTCGGGCAGGGCCGGGTGATGGAGGCTAGCCTCGGTTATTTCATCAACCCGCTCGTCAACGTCGCGATTGCGTCTCTGTTCCTGTCAGAACGGTTGCGCCGCCTACAATGGGTCGCGATCGGGTTTGCTGTTGCGGCCGTATTGATCGAAACGATTGTTTTGGGGCGATTGCCCTGGGTTGCGCTGGTTCTGGCGCTGACCTTCTCAGCTTATGGCCTGATCCGGCGCAAGCTGGTGGTCGATGCGCGTGTCGGGTTCACAATTGAGGTTCTGGTATTGTTGCCGGTCGCCCTGTTGTGGATGGGCATTGCGTTCCAGTCGGGTCGGTCATTCTATGGCAATGGTCTGGTTGATTTCCTGCTTTTGACGCTGGCCGGGCCGATTACGGCAGTGCCTTTGCTATTGTTTG
Source organism: uncultured Ponticaulis sp. (assembly GCA_963678615.1). GTDB lineage: Bacteria > Pseudomonadota > Alphaproteobacteria > Caulobacterales > Hyphomonadaceae > Ponticaulis. The sequence goes on along the minus strand of OY782947.1, from coordinate 2,476,519 downwards.
CGCTGGCTGCGAAACGTCTGCGGTTCTCGACCATTGGCATTATGCAATATCTGGGGCCGAGCCTTCAGTTCATGGTTGCCATCGGGCTTGGCGAACATCTGACACCGCTGCGCGTTTGCACATTCATCCTGATCTGGATCGGGGTGGTTATTTTCTCGGTTGATGCGTTCCGAAATGACCGGGCGCAGCGTCGCCAGGCGAAGCTGGCGGCCACTGTTTAGTGGCCCTGTTCCGGATACGTCGTACGGCGTTCCGGGCCGCGATAATTGGAATCCTTGTGGCGTCTGCGATCCGGACCAAAATAGTTTGGCGCACGGATAAACGGACGCGGCTGGTTCACAACTGAGACAATGCGCTGCCACAGCGTTTGACCATTGATTGGCTTGGCGCAGAATTCTGTCACACCAACGTCCCGAGCGCGTCGGACCTGTGCCGGTTCAGAGTGCGCGGTGATCATGATGATCGGCACATATGGGTTTGGCGAGTCATCAGAATTTCGAACGAGGTTTGTGAACTCAATGCCGTCCAGAACCGGCATGCGCAAATCCAGTAAAATGAGATCGACGACGTTCGACTTCAGGATTTCAAAGGCTTCGACTGGATCCTGAGCCATCATTACATTGTTCAAGCCAAAGCCACGGACAAGTGCAGCCAGAATGCGCAACATGTGAATGTTGTCATCGACGATCAGAACAGTGAGTTGCTGAGGTTTCATTTCGGGCTGCCCAGGGGTTTCACTCTGACCTTATACATCCCCGAAACAGTCAAAAAACTCTGAACTTTTCGGGCCGGAAAATTAGTATTTTAGGAAATTTAGTCATATTCGTCCGAAACGTCTATGTCAGCTCAAATCGTGACCAGGTTCAGGGGATGAGGCAAAAAAACAGCTCCAACCGGGAAGGTTGAAGCTGTTAAGGAAGCCAACTGTGCGAGAATGATACGAACTACACCCTCGCGGTAAATATTGCGATTTCTGTGCCAGAGCCGGGTCAGGCTTTTGCGCCGCGTTTTCCGCCGCCGAACACTGGGGCAGCTTTCGCCGCAGCTTCATCGAGTGGCCAGCGAGGGCGTGCGGCAATGTCGAGGGAAGAGGTGTTTCCAGCGGCCAGATGCAGCGCGCCGACATAGGCGATCATGGCACCATTATCGGTGCACCATTTCATTGGCGGTGCCGAAAACTGAAAGCCTTCTTCTGCGCAGAGTGTCTGAAGCGCCGTCCGCAGCGCTTTGTTTGCACCGACGCCGCCCGCAATCACAAAGGCAGGCGTGTGGTCTGCGGAGAGGTCTTCTCGCAGGGCATGCATTGCGCGGCGGGATTTTTCGGTCAGCACATCGCAAACGGCTTGTTGGAAAGAGGCAGAGATATTCGCCTTACGCTGCTCCGTTAGCGGCTCACTTTGAGCTTCCCTGAGGACCGCTGTCTTCAAACCGGCAAAAGACATGTCGAGACCGGGGCGGTCGAGCAATGGCCGGGGCAGCGACACGGCCCGCGCATCGCCATCTGCTGCGATCCGTTCAACAGCGGGGCCGCCCGGAAAGCCGAGGCCGAGCACTTTGGCTGATTTGTCAAAGGCCTCGCCGACGGCATCGTCAATGGTGGAGCCGAGCCGCTGATATTTGCCAATGCCATCAACCCGCAGGAACTGGCAGTGTCCGCCTGAAACGAGCAGCAAGAGATAAGGGAACTCAACGGGCGCAGCGAGGCGCGGGGAAAGCGCATGCCCTTCCAGATGGTTCACTGAGATAAACGGCTTGCCCGTTGATAAAGCGAGCGCTTTTGCCGTCATCATGCCGACCATCACGCCGCCAATCAGGCCGGGACCTGTCGTCGCAGCAAACCCGTCAATATCGTTGATGGTGCATCCGGCTTCTTTCAGTGTTTCAGCGACGACGAGATCGCACTTTTCGGCGTGCGCACGAGCGGCAATTTCCGGCACAACCCCGCCATATATGCGGTGTTCGTCGAACTGGCTGGCGACAACCTCGCCAAGGACAACGGGGCCCTCAGGCGTCAGACGCAGAACCGCGGCGGCTGTTTCGTCGCAGCTGGTTTCGATGCCGAGAACTGTCAAAGGAAGGGATTGGGCTTGCTCCATGGTGAGTGGGGTTGTAGCCATTTCACTGCAATCCGCAAATCCTGAATCACACAAATAAGAATAAGTTCGCGTATGAAGACGATCCGTATCGGCACTAGACAATCTCCTCTGGCACTGGCGCAGGCTGAATGGGTGGCCGGTCAGCTCAATCAGGCGCTGCATGGCAGCCATGTCTGTGAGCTGGTGGCGATGACGACAAGCGGCGACCAGCTTCAGGATCGCAGCCTGCTTGAAGCAGGCGGCAAAGGGCTGTTCACCAAAGAGCTCGACATCGCTCTCGAAGAGGGCCGCGTTGATATTCTGGTACACTCGCTGAAAGACGTTCCGGTGCTGTTGCCGCCGGGGCAGCGCATTTTTGCGTATCCGGAACGCGAAGACCCACGCGACGCCTTTGTCTCGCTGAAATACAAGTCGCTGAAAGATTTGCCACAAGGGGCCGTCCTCGGCACGTCAAGTTTGCGTCGCCGGTCGCAAGCGCTTGCGATGCGTCCGGATCTGCAAGTCGTCGAATTTCGCGGCAATGTGCAGACGCGCCTTCGCAAACTGGAAGACGGCGTTGCTGAAGGAACTTTCCTGGCGGCGGCGGGGCTGAACCGATTGGGCGTACCGCAACATGCTTGCGAGTTGCTGGACCCGAACGAGTTCCTGCCAGCTGTTGGACAGGGCATTCTCGGCATTGCGGGCAAGGTGGAGATGCTGGATGAAGATGTCATCCGCGCGCTGACCGCGCTCAACAATGCCGAGGCTGAACGGGCTGCCATTTCAGAGCGGGCGGCGCTTGCGCATCTGGACGGGTCATGCCGAACGCCAATTGCCGCGCATTTGTTCCATGACGCGCCGGGCCGATATCGTTTGAAAGTTTGTGTCAGTCATTCGTCTGGTGCGCCGGCTTATGTCTCTGAGAAGACGCTGGAAGGGGCCGAATTGTTCCTCCATGATTTCCTGGAGCTCGGTGAAGCGGCTGGCGCAGATATTCGCGAGCAGGCTGGCGATAACCTGCCGCATTTAGAGGTGTCCTGATTTGCGCGGTCCGGTCATCATCACGAGGGCCGAACCCGGGGCGAGCGAGACCGAACAGCGTTTGATCGAACTCGGTTATGCTGCACTCAAACTGCCTGCGCTGACGATTGAATGGGCGGTGGCACACAAGATTTCGCCTCCGCCAACGGGGGCTTGCTATATTTTCACCAGCGCAAATGGCGTGCGAAGCGTTCAGCATTTCGGCTGGCCGGTTGATCGCCCTGCAGTCTGTGTCGGGCCAGCGACGATGAGCGCAGCTGAGGAAGCAGGCTTTAGCAATCTGAAAAATGCCGATGGCAATGCCGATGATGTCGTCAATCTGATCTGTGAGTGTTTCTCGCCGGATACGGCACCGGTTTTCGTTCATGTCGCCAATGAGGATGCGGCGGGAGATGTTGTTCGCCGCCTGAGCGCCGCTGGATTTGTCGCTAGGTTTGCCCCGCTCTACATTACCCGTCCAACCCGATGGACGGATATTTCTGACCACTGGCCGGACAAGCCAGAGAGCGCAGTCTTGCTGATCCATTCTGCCAAGGCGGCTGTCGTCGCTGCAGACTGGCTGAGCGCTGGCGATATCGACCCATCTTGTCTGTCTTTGGTGGGCGTTTCAGCCAAATCCATTGCGCCATTGGGGCCGGAAAGGTTCTCGAATATGGCGGTGGCCCTGCGACCAAATGAGATTGAACTCATGAAAGCCCTTCAATCTCTACCCGAACCGGGTGTATCATCCGGCTGAATAAGCGATTTGAAGGTAAAGCGAGACAATGGCCCAGTCATCTGACGCCCCGGAAGAAGAACCAATTGATGTTGAATTCACTTCGGCAGAACCGGAAGCAGCAGATAAGACAAAGTCTGGCGGAACGGGTCCGGGCTGGATTGGCCTGATCTCAGTAGGCGTGGTTGCGGCGCTGGCAGGCGGCGCGATTGGCGTTGTCGCAGGCGGGACTGACGGGCGTTATGCGCAGGCGTCCGAGGTGGCGGTTGATATCTCCAAGCTTGCGGAAGCTGATCGCGGCCTGAAAGCTGATCTGACGAAAATTGGCGACACGCTTCGTAATCTTGAAGTGCGCGTGAACACGCTGGCCGAAGACACCAGGAAAACAGATACGGAACAGCTGACCACCCTGACCTCTCTGGGTGAAGAGCTGACTTCTGTAAAAGCGGCGTATCTTGCGCTGTTGGGCGATGTTGCTGACCCGCTCACGCCGGATGATACGGACACGAAAACGCCTGATCCTGATGCGACGACTGACGAACCGGACGTCGATGCCAAAGAGCTGCCAATGCCGACAGTGACACTGGCGAGCGTCTTACAGCGTCTTGAGGCAATGGAAGCCAATGGCAATGATCCGAAAACGGCGCTGCCGAAGGATTTTGCCAATACGCTGGCGGATCTGCAAAAGCGCACTGAGGATCTGGCAAAGGTCGATGTGACGCTGAACGATACGCTGAAAGCGCGCGAAGCTTTGCTGAAGTCGCTCACGGCTGATGTTGAGGGCATTGAGAAATCGGTCAGTGACGCGGAAGGCAAGATCACTGAGAACAGCACGCGCCTTGAGGCGGCGGCGAGCGCGAATGCCAAGACGCATGAAGAGCTCACCAAAAGTCTCGAAACGCTACGTAAAGTACTGAATGATCGTCTGACCAAGATTGAAGGTGCAAAGCTCACCCAGGATGAAGAAGCGCTTTTGAAGCGGGCAGACCGCATTCTGGCGCTGTCGACGCTGGAAACCACTATTCGTTCCGGTGAGGCCTTCAATGAAGAGCTTGAAAAGCTTGCTCTGCTTCTGCCTGCGAACAGCCGGATCGCGGCGCTTCGCAAGATTGCGGATGAGGGCGCGCCAACCGTTCCCGCTCTGAAAGCTGAGCTGGAGGGCCTGAAACCTGCCGTGCGGAAAGCAGGTATTCCGGACAAGCCGAGCGGCCAGTGGGCCTGGCTTGGCGAACTGCTAGCCAGCGTTGTGACCGTTCGGGAAGAAGGTAGCGCCACCGGCGGCACGGCATCTGAACTGGTCGACAAGGCGGTTGCCTCGATTCAGGCTGGCGACTTGGCGAGCGCAATCGCGGATCTGAAAACGGTCGATGGCGAGCCGGGTAAAGTGCTTGAAAAATGGATGGCGGCAGCGGAGCGCCGGGTGCGTGCAGACAGCCTGCTGGAGCGCCTTCGAAATGATGTCGTGAATATGGAGGGCATTGAATGATCAGACTTGTTTATCTCCTCCTGTTCTGCGCGCTGGTCGCGGCGCTGGTGCTTGGTGGCCTCTATCTGAACAATATTCCTTGGAGCGTGGTTCTGGTCCGGGAAGACCAGCCAAACCTTGAGTTCACGATGACGGGCGTTGGTATCGTTCTTCTCTTGCTTGGAGCGGTTTTCGCGCTGGTCTGGGGCCTGGTAACGGGTGTGTTCCGCCTGCCGGGCAAATTCCGCTCTATGCGTCGTCGCGGTCGTACCCGCAAAGGCAATGAAGCGCTTGCGAGCGGCATTCTGGCCGTCGAAGGCGGTGATCTGAAAAGCGCCAAACGCTATACGCAGAAAGCGCTGTCTGACGCCGATGATGAGCGTCTGGCTCTGCTGCTGGATGCGCGTACGGCTGAGCAGGAAGAAGACTGGACGCGGGCTGAGCGTGCCTATGCGGAACTCGCCCGTAAGCCGGGTGCGCATCTGGCGGGTCTGAAAGGTCTGACCGGTGCTGCGGTGAAGCGCGGTGATTTCGCCATGGCGATTGAGCGTGCGCGTGAAGCTCTGGAAATGAAGGGTGAAACCGGCGACTGGCCGTTCAAATCCCTGTTTGAAATCTATGTTGCGCGCGGCGAGTGGGCAGATGCCCGCCATGTATTGTCGATTGGCGAAACCAAGGGCCATATCGATACCGCTTCTGCGCGTCGTCGTCGGGCGGTGCTTTATGTGGCGCAGGCGCATGGTGTTATGTCCAGCGATCCGGAAGAGGCAGAACGACTTCTGTCTGAAGGGGTGAAACTTGCCCCCGGCTTTCCGCCTGCAGCCTTTCATTTGTCCCGCCTGTTGATGGCGCGTGATGCCATCAAGCCTGCGATTTCTGCTTTGGAGTCAGCGTGGAAGGCCCGGCCACACCCGGCGCTGGCTCTGATTGCGGAGCGCATAGATGCGTTGAATGAAGGCGGTCCGCGAAAGGCCATGACGACACTCGCGCAGGCGAACAAGTCTCACCGGGAAACGGCGCTGCTGAAAGCCGATCTTGCGATCACAGAGGGCGACTGGGCCGCCGCAGAAAAGGCGCTTGGCCCGCTCTTGCAAGGCACTCAGCCAACCAGCCGCGTCTGCCGATTGATGGAGATTATCTCGCGCGCGACGGGCGATCCGTCTGCAGCGCGTGACTGGTCAGAAAAGGCAGGCCACGCTCCGCGAGAACCGGAATGGAGCGATATTGAAACCGACGGATCGGCGTTCAATTATGTGCATGATGACTGGGCGCGTCTGGTTTATACCTTCGGGGATGCTGAACAGCTGATCCACCCGCGTCATGAAACCTATCGCGCCGAGCTGGATGTTGTGCGGAACCGGGCTTTGCCAGCACCGGAAATGTCTGGACCAGCGCCAACTCCGGCACCGGTCAAGACAGACGCGCTTCCGCATGATGAGCCGACACCCACGCCGCCGCCTGCGGATTATGTGAAGGGCCGCTAATCGGCCTCTGGCTTGATCATATGTTTCAAAAATGAGGCGCGAAGGTCATCGGGAAGGGGCGTTGACCGGCCCTTTCGAGTGCAGACGAGAACCGTTTTGCAGAGGCCGAGCAGTTTGCCATGCTGAAACAGGCCCTGTCCCATGAGGAGAGAGGTGTTGTTGAGCTTGGCAATGCCTGTACCGATTTCAACTTTGCCCGGCCAGAAGCCTTCAGCCAGATATTGAAATGTGAGTTCGGCGACCAGGATGCGCGTGTCATCGCCGCGCTCTGCAAGCGCTTTGGTGTAAAAGCTGGCGCGGGCCTCTTCATAGAGCTGGCCAATGCGAATGGCGTTCAAATGCCCATAGCCATCGACATCGCTAACACGGGTCGTGATTTCTTCGATGATCGGATAGGCGGCAAGGGTCGTGCCGGGAGACGCATTTATTCGCATAAGTCAGGCCTGAGCAGATTCGTTTGGACGATCAGAAACTTACACGACGCCGGGGCAGTCAAATGCTTTCAGCGCTTTTGCCCGGGTCGTGGGCTTCCGGCTGATAGGTGAAGATATTCAACTGAAAGCCGCGGGCAATGCGCGCGGCGCGTTCGATGAAATAGTCTTCCGCAGCCTGAGATGGGGCTGTGTCCTGAAGGGTCTGGTAGAACAGTTCCAGCCAGGTTGCGAAGTGTTCAGGCGTCAGGCTCGTCAGCGCCATATGCTTTGGCATTGGGCGGCCTTCATAGGTATTGAGGCCAAGCGCCATAGAGCCCCAAAAGCTTTTCATGGTAGCGAGGTGCTTGTCCCATTTGCCGTCTACGACCTTTTCGAAAATGGGCCCCAGAAGTGCATTGTCCTGTACCCGGCCATAAAACGTATCAACCAGAGTCGAGATGTAAGCCTCATCAACGCCCATGGCCTCTGCCTGGGCACGAATGTCTTCCTGTTTCTGTTCTGCGCTGCGCAGACGTTTTTCCGGAAGTGGAAGGCTTTCATCATGTGGCATGTCAATTTTCCTTTGGCGCACAGATAAGATGCGCTGACGCGTCGCGCAAAGCGCCAATTGCCACACGGCGGCATATTGGATAGAGGGTGCGCGCTTCCGACAAATTGTAATCTTGGTGAAAAGCTGAAAAGAGCGCGTCATGAAACGTTCTGAACTTCTCATGCCTGCGGGCAATCTGGAAAAACTGAAAGTTGCTGTGCTCTATGGCGCAGACGCGATCTATATGGGCACGCCGGACATGTCGCTGCGGACCAAGGCGGAGTTCACGCTGGAACAGGTCGTGGAAGGCATTGAATTCGCCCATGCACATGGCAAGCGGGTGTATCTGACGCTGAACCTGTTCTCGCATAATAAAGATGTGCCAAAGCTGGCCGAATATGCCGAGACGATCCGTGAGATTTCGCCGGACGGGCTGATCATTGCTGATCCGGGTGTTTTTCAGTTCATGAAAGAAGCGGTGCCCCATATTCCGCTGCACATCTCAACCCAGTCGAATGTGTGCTCCTGGCTGACGGTGAAGTTCTGGGAAGCGCAAGGCGCAGACCTTTGCGTTATGGCGCGGGAAGTTTCGTTCGAAGAGCTGACCGAGATCCGCGAGAAATGCCCTGATATCAAGCTGGAAGCCTTCGTTCACGGCGCGATGTGCATGACCTATTCTGGTCGTTGTCTTCTGTCGAACTTCATGTCGGAGCGCGGCGCCAATCAGGGCAATTGCGCCAATTCCTGTCGCTGGCACTATAAGGTGCATGTGAAGCTGAAAGACGGCAAGATTCACGAGCTGCCGATCACGGATGAGAACAAGGAATTGTTTGAATTCCTGCTGGAAGAAGATTGCCGTCCGGGTGAGCTTATGCCGATTGAGGAAGATGAGCGCGGTTCTTACATTCTGAATTCCAAAGACATGTGCATGATGCCGGTGCTGGATGATTATCTGCGCCTTGGCGTCGACAGTCTGAAGGTCGAAGGCCGCAATAAAAGCCTGTATTATGTGGCGTTGGTGGCGCGCACCTACCGCGCGGCGATTGATGACTGGTATGCCAATCCGGAAGGCTGGAACCCGAAGCCGTATCTGGATGAACTGCGCAATGTCGCAAACCGCGGCTACACTATGGCCTTTCACCATGGGCGTCTGACGAATTACTCGCACAATTATGAGGATACGCAGGCGATTGGTGAGTGGGAATTTGCCGGCATGATCACTGAGGTGCGCGACGACGCCTTCATCCTGCAGGTTAAGAACCGCATTCTGGCGGGCGATGTGTTGGAATTCCTGCCGCCGCAAGCCGATGCTGAGACGATTTTGTTGCGGGTCTATGAGTTTGAAGATGCGGTCAGCGGGGCGCTGACGGAGAAGGTTTCCGGCGGGCCGCAAACGCGTATTCGTATTCCGTTCAGCCTGTTTGATCAGGAAACGCTGGGGTCGCTGAAAGAGCGCATTCCGCCGATGACGATTGTACGCAAGGAAACGCCGCTGACGCAAAAGCAATGGGACCGCATTCGCCTCGATAAGACCGGCATTCGGATCGAAATGGAGGGCCGGGTAGACGCTGAGGCCGTTGACCGGCTCTATGCGCGCCAGCGTGCCTCGTTGATCGAATCCCGAGCTGCTGATCAGAAAGACGTGAAGTTCAAAACTGCGCGTCTCGGCATTGAGGGCTGCTGTGGTCGCGGGTGCAATGGCTGTATGATCTTCTGGAATGACCCTGAGTTTGAAAAAGCCCGCGCTCTGATGGCGAAGAAAAAGCAGGGCGAAATGCTGGAGCGCGATGCTCGCAAAATGGACGTCGAAGAAAGCTGACTTCCTTTTCCTGAACCTTGATGCCTATACTACTGATAAAAATATCAGGAGGAAACAATGGCTGATGACGTTCAAGAAAGCGCGCCGTCCATAGATATCATCATGCATTCGGCATTTAACCCGGAGGCACGGGTCGATCCGCATCCCATGCTGTCAGCATCCCGGGAGCGGTGTCCGATCCAGCGTGATGAGGGCGTAAAGACATGGTGGATGGGTCAGTATGAACCCATTCGTGAGGCGGTGAATGACCGCAGCTATGTGCGCCATCCGACAAAGGCAGATCCAGAGTCTCTGTCGGCGCGTATTGCGGACGAGCAAGGTGAGAACGGGCGCGACCGCACCAGCATTCTGTTTCTGGATGACCCGGACCATTCGCGCATTCGCCTGCCATTGGCAAAGGCGTTTTACGCCCGCATTAACAAGATGAAACCTGAAATCGAGGCGGTGATTGACGCCATCATTCAGGCGGCGCCGGAAACCGGTGAATTCGACTTTGTAAAATACATCGCCGAGCCCATCCCCGTCTATGTGATTGCGCGTATTCTGGGCGTAGATGAAAGTCGGCTTGCGGAGTTTCGTGCCTGGTCGGAAGCTGTGATTTTGAGCCTCAATCCCGTCCGCACGCCGGAAGAAAATATCCAGATGGAAGAAGGCTCAGCCATGCTGAATGCCTATTTCGCAGAGCTGATGGCGGCGCGTCGCGCAGACCCGCAAGACGATTTAATCAGCGATATGGTCCAGCTTCAGGCGTCTGGCGAAGCAAACATTGATGATGAAGACCTGCAGATCAATCTGCAGGCCCTGTTGGTGGGCGGCAATCTGACCACGACGGACCTGATCGCGAATGGAATGTGGCTGTTCATGAATCATCCAGCCCAGATGCAGGCGTTGAAAGATAATCCAGCGCTGGCGGGGCAGGCCGTGGAAGAGGTGCTGCGCTATGAAGCGCCAGTGTCGATCACCTCTCGCATTGTGCCGGACGAGCGCGTGGTTGCCGGATGTCCGGTGTCCAAGGGCCAGCCGATCTGGATGTCGCTGGCGGCGGCAAACCGTGATCCGCGCGTGTTTGAGGCGCCTGATGCCTTTGACATCACGCTGAAGCGTAAATCGCATGTCGCTTTTGGTGGTGGTCCGCACATTTGCATTGGCGCACCGCTTGCCCGTCTTGAAGCGAAATATGTCTTCAACGAAATGATGGCGCGCTATCCGAATATGCGCCTGACCGGGGAGGATATTGTCTGGCGCACTTTGCCGTTCTTCCGCGGCATTGAGCGGATGATGGTTGCGGTCTGAGGAAAGACTGTTCCAAACCGGCATGAGCAGGAGAGTTTAAGGATTTTCCTGCTCAGCGCAGCTGAGTGTTAATGGCTCAGTTGAAATTACAATCAGCAAAATCACCATATCTCATTCCTTTTAAGAGACGATCCGCCCTGAATACACACTGGGTCTGAGGGCGGTTGGTTAAATGCATTGGTTCGCTTTTCTTGCTGCCTGTCTCGCGTTGATTTTGGCGAGATCGCTGCGCGCGCCGAAACGGTCGGGCATTTTCTTTGGGAGTCTGATCTTTCTGACGGCCTTTGTGGCGACGACCATTACGGTCCGCACAATGGCGATTAATCTCGGTGTGACCCGTCCTAGCGAGTATGATGCGTTTGTGGTGGATGCGGTCAATACGGTGAAAGCGCATCCGGACGAACCGCTGGCTGTGTTCGTCGGCGCGAGTTTTTCACGCAATGGTCTGGATGATGAAAAGCTGACAGCTGATCTGCGCGCAAAGGGTTATCCGCATCGTGTGATCAACCTCTCCCTTCAGGGGGCATCTCTGCAGGAGCGCGATGCGCATTTGCGGGCTTTCATGCATTTGACAGGCCGTGCACCTGACGTGGTGTTTCTGGAAGTTGCGCGAGAGTTCGACCGTGATCCGACCTATGTCTTTCAGGTCGCGAAGTTTTCTGACCGGGCCATCGAACAAATGTCACCGGATGCGGTGTATTGGTCGATGAAAGGACTGGCGCAGGGCCAGTGTGACGGCAAGGCTGCGTGCCTGAAGTCTCTGGGGTTGTTGAACCTGCATGCAGCGATGAATCTGAGCAATATCGGCTTGCTGTCTACGGGTGAGGCGGTGAGCGACATCAAGGCGCTGTCGTCTTTCGACCCGCAGGATACGCCGCGTAAAACCTTCACTCTTGAACTGCCGGAAATTGAGGCGCATCTCATCAAGCAGACCGGGATTACGCCATCAGATGGCCCGGCCTGGGCGCGCCTGTTCCGTAAAAATCAGCGTGATCGACTATTGTCTCAGGGGGTGCGCCGGGTGGCCTATTATTATCCACCGGTCCTGCCGGAAGGCGACCGCGAATATGTGGCGGGCCTCTGCGCCGGTGAGCTGTCTGATTTCCCATGTATTGCGCCGGTCGATACGAAATTACTGGCACAGTTGAACGGCCAGGTCTGGTTCGATGAAAAGCATTTATTGCGCGATGGCGCCGAGGTCTACACGGACTGGCTTGCCGACCAGATTGATCGTTGGGGGGCGCTCAAATGATTTTTACTGAAGCGATATTCCCGGTTTTTCTCGGCATTGTGCTGGCGGGTTACTGGCTGGTTTTCCGTGGCGACTGGCGAAATCACTGGCTGCTGCTGGCAAGTGCGGTGTTTTACGGCTGGTGGAACGAGAAACTGCTTCTGCTGATTGGCGCTGTTATCGGTGTCAGCTGGCTGGCAGCGCTGGTCATTCGCGCCCGCGAGGGAGACCGTCGGGGACAGTTGATTGCTCTGTGGCTGGCAATTGGCTTTCAGCTCTCCATGCTGGGCGTGTTCAAGTATTTCAACTTCTTCAAGGCGAGCGCCGAAGACTTGCTGGCTATGGCGGGCATGTCGGCAAGCTGGCCGGTTCTGAACATCATTCTGCCTGTTGGCATCAGCTTTTATATCTTTCAGGCGATTTCCTATCTGGTGGATGTCTTCCGCAAGGATTTGCCAGCGCAAGGCAGGCTGGATCGCGTCGCGCTGTATATTGCGTTCTTCCCGCAACTGGTCGCCGGGCCGATTGTGCGGGCTGCGAGCTTCTTTCCTCAGATAGAGCGCCGGAAGGTTATGACCTCAGCGCTGATCGCTTCAGGTGCGCGCGCTTTTATCATCGGCTTTGTGTATAAGGCAGGCATAGCGGACAATATCGCACCATTTGTTGACCCGGTTTTTGCAGACATTGATCAATGGTCGAATTCATCCCTGATCGCGGCGACTTTCGCCTTTGGAACGCAAATCTATTTCGATTTTGCGGGCTATTCGCTGATGGCAATTGGCGTGGCGCGTTGGTTCGGGTTTTACATTCCGAAGAACTTTGATGACCCGTATTCATCGACCTCAATCGATATTTTCTGGCGGCGCTGGCATATGTCGCTGTCTTTCTGGCTGCGCGACTATCTCTATATTCCGCTGGGCGGGAATCGTTTGGGAGAGCTCAAAACCTATCGCAATCAGATGATCACCATGGTTCTGGGGGGGCTCTGGCATGGGGCGGCGTGGAATTTCGTGATCTGGGGCGCGCTGCATGGCGCTGCGCTGGCAGTCCACCGCGCTGTGATGGGGAAAGATAAACACCGCATGCTGATTCCGTCTCTGAAGGGGGCGTTCGGCCTCGTTCTGACGGTCATTATGGTGTTTGCGGCCTGGGTGCCGTTCCGGGCCGAAACGCTGGGCGATACAGTGAATGTCTGGCTGGCACCGTTCGGCCTGCGTGAGGGCGGGGCTGAGCATTTGTCCGTCATTGCGTTCTTTGTGCCGCTGCTTTTGGTGATCGACAGCCTGTTCAGTCAGCTTGACCGACTGAAGAAAGCGCCGCGTCTACAGATTTTCCGTGCGCCTGCGTTTTACTGGGCGGGTGCGGGATGCCTTTTGGCGCTGGCTCTGGCGCTCTATCCGCTGAAATCAGCGCCGTTTGTATATTTCCAGTTCTAAGGCGGCGCGCTTTGGCGTATCTGATGGGATATGCCTGAGTTACCCGAAGTCGAAACCGTTCGCCGCGGACTGGAGCCGCATCTGGAAAATGCGGAGCTGACGCGGGTTCAGCTGAACCGGCCTGATCTGCGCTTTCCGTTTCCTGAGCGCATGTCGGAACGTCTGACCGGTGCGCGTATTGTCAGCCTGTCGCGCCGGGCAAAGTTTCTGGTCGCAGAAACCGACCGGAATGAGAAACTGGTCATGCATCTTGGCATGTCGGGGCGATTTACCATCCATGAGAAGGGCGCGGGTCCGGACAAGCCGGGCGTATTTGTACATGCGCAGCTGACGAATCCCAAGCATGACCATGTCGAGTTTGAGACAGCAGCCGGAACGCGCATTGTGTTCAACGATCCGCGCCGGTTTGGCTATATGCAGATGTTTTCTGCAAGTGACCCCGACCCGTTTGCCGGACTTGGCCCTGAGCCGCTCTCAAATGCGTTTGACGGGGCATATCTTTATGAAAAATTCCGGACAAAGAAAGCGCCGGTGAAGTCAGCGCTGCTGGATCAGTCCATTATTGCCGGCCTTGGGAATATTTATGTGTGCGAGGCGCTGTTCCGGTCCGGCATTTCGCCAAAGCGTATCACCTCGAAGATCTCAAAACCGCGCGTCATGGCGCTGGCTGACATGATCCGCATTGTCCTGCAGGAAGCGATTGAGGCCGGTGGGTCGAGCCTGAAAGATTTTGCCAGCGCAGACGGCGGGCTCGGCTATTTTCAGCACACATTCCGCGTGTATGGCCGGGAAGGCGAGCCCTGCTCGCAGTGTGGGCAAATTGTGCGAAGGATCGTGCAATCCGGGCGATCGAGTTTTTATTGTTCGAATTGCCAGAGCTGACGTCAAATTGCCTTATTGGCGCGCGTCAATCGCTTGGTGTGTGGAATAGGATCAGAGTTGTAATACTTCCTGTTGACCTCTTTCAGAGTGTGTGATCTTTGCGCCCGGTCAGTTTGGGTGCGTATTGCCTGGGTATCTCAAAGAGGATTGAGACGCCGCTTGTGGAGAACAGTTTGAACCACGAACTGCAGATTAAAGGATAGGTTATGGCCTATGAAACTCTGCTGATCGAGATCGAGGATCAGGTCGGCGTTATTACTCTCAATCGTCCGGACGCGCGAAATGCCCTCAACAATCAGTTGATGGAAGAGCTTTCGCGTGCGCTCGACGAATTCGAAGCTGATGATGATATTGGCTGTATTGTAATTACCGGTTCCAGCAAGGCGTTTGCTGCTGGGGCTGACATCAAGGAAATGCAGGACCTTGATTACATGACCGCTTACAAGGACGGGTTTATCACCCGGAACTGGGAGCGGGTCACCACATGTCGTAAACCTGTAATCGCTGCCGTCGCCGGATATGCGCTGGGCGGTGGATGTGAACTCGCCATGATGTGCGATTTCATTCTCGCTGCTGAGAATGCGAAATTCGGCCAGCCTGAAATCAATCTCGGCGTTATGCCGGGTGCAGGGGGCACGCAGCGCCTGACGCGGTTCGTCGGTAAGTCCAAGGCCATGGAAATGTGCCTTACCGGGCGTATGATGAACGCAGAGGAGGCTGAGCGCTCTGGGCTCGTCTCTCGCGTCGTTCCGAATGATGCGCTGCTGGATGAGGCTAAGAAAGCCGCGAAAGCGATTTCCCTGAAATCTCGTCCGGTGGTCATGCTGACAAAGGAAAGCGTGAACTCGGCATACGAGACCATGATGGCGCAGGGCGTTCAATTTGAACGTCGCCTGTTCCATTCTCTGTTTGCAACAGAGGACCAGAAAGAGGGCATGGACGCGTTTGTAGAGAAGCGTGATCCGCATTTTAAAAACAAATAGGTGAAGTTTCGTCGCGGTTTTCTCCGAAAACACATTGACCTTTTGTGCTTCTGGGCATAGAAAGCCGCCTTTCCGAATTTTCCGACTGGAGACTATGCATGGCCAACACACGGTCTGCCAAGAAAATGGTTCGCAAGATTGCGCGACGCACTGAAGTCAACAAGGCTCGTCGTTCGCGCATCCGAACCTATGTGCGCAAGGTAGAAGAAGCAATCGCATCTGGTGACAAGGCAGCGGCTCAGGAAGCCCTGAAAGTTGCTCAGCCAGAACTGATGCGCGCTGTGACTAAAGGTGTGATGCACAAGAACACCAGCTCTCGTAAGGTGTCTCGCCTTTCGAAGCGCGTCGGAGCAATGGCGTAACGCCATCTCTGGCTGCATTCGCGGCTACTGTATTTGAGACCGTTTGCGGGCCGCCATCCTGGATGGCGGCTTTGTGACGTGAACGGAACAGTTTTGGTTAATTCCTGGGCGCGTGAGTGCCGAAAAAATAATATTCAGAATTAACTTATTTGCCCGCTTGACGGGACCTTCCAACTTCGTTTCGAATAGAGATGAAACATGCTTAGATTCGGCTTGCCGATCTGGCGTTGTTTTCATTCCGTTTTGGGCAAATCTTTTGTGACAATAATGTGTAGATGTGGCGATTTCCACAGCTAAATCTGTGGGCGCGTGTTGACGTATATTGCGTGGGAACAAAAGGTGAATATCGGGCCCTGAAAATTTTTGGTAAATTTATTTTTTCTAACTCACTGAAACTTCTTTAAAAAAAATCCGTCAAGTTTGAAATCTTACTCAGAAGTGAAAAGTGCTGCCTTGGATCAGTTGACCGAAAAGCGCTCTCATCTATCCTAAGGGCATCGCTGGTTCTGTCCGCATTTGGAGCGTTTTTCCTGCAACCCATATAAGTGTTGTGATCGGGCGAGTGTGCTGGTGGGCTTATAATTGACCAACCATTAAATTAGGGGTGCATCTGGGGCTATGAATAAAAATAAAACGCCCACATCGAACAACGGTGAGATTAAAGATTTCACGATGACTGCAATCGCGATCTGGCAGTATGTCATGACCGAATTACAGGCCGAAACTTCCGCTTCTGTGTTTGGGAAATGGCTGAGTGATCTGGAGTTTGTTGCAGAAATCGACGGAGTGATTCAGATCGCTGCAGGTAATGCGATTCAACGTGACCGTGTAAGTCAGGATTATCTTCGCCGCATCAATACGATTTGGAATTCAAAAGATGAGCGCGGTCGTCGTGTGACGATTACGTGCTGGAATGATCTGTCTGATGATGTGCGTCAGCTGGCAGAAATTAACCGTGTTAAGGCTGCTGTTTCGGTCGCATCTGCCGACGCGTCAGTTGAAGAAACTGAGGACGCAATCGATGTCCGCTCATCCATGGGAGAGCTGACATTCGATAATCTGGTCGTCGCTGACTCAAACCGTGTTGCCGCGACTGTTGCACGGCGTATTGCGCTGGGGGAAGGCGCACCTGCGAAGACGGTTTATTTCTATGGTCGTCATGGTGTGGGTAAAACCCACCTTTTGCAGGCAATTCAGGCCGAAATGGAAGTGAATGACGATGCGCGCAGCGTGATCTATATGAGCGCTGAAGAGTTCATGGTGGCTTTCGTTGAAGGCGTGAAGCGCCGCGACACAAGCGATCTGAAATCTCGTCTGCGCTCTGCTGACGTTCTTCTGATTGATGACCTGCAGGCAATTGCCGGCATGGGGGGCACTCAGAAAGAATTCTTCAGCAACATCCGTGCGGTTGCTGCGCGTGGGGGTCAGGTTGTCATCACGGCTGATGAGAGCCCGTCTCAGCTCAGCTCTCTGAATGCACGCGTGCGTGAAGAGCTGCAGGGCGGTGCGACCATTGAGGTGAATGAGCCTGACGAGGAAATGCGTCGTCGCATCGTTAAGGTGAAAGCTGACAGCATTGCGCAGGATCATCCTGAGTTCCTGCTCGATGATGAGTGTGTCGACCTGATTGTGCGTCGTGTGCGCGGTCCTGGCCGTCAGCTTTACGGAGCGGTTTGCAACGTGTTCACGGCAACGACCTTCGTCGGAAACCCTGTCACGCTGGAAGATGTGGAGGCTGCTGTTCGTCGCCAGCTTGGCGATCAAAAGCCGCCAACCATCGATCAGGTAAAACGTGCTGTGATGAATGTCTTCGATATCACCAAGACTGACATCGAGTCCGCACGTCGCAGCCGGAACATTGCCTATCCGCGTCAGATCGCAATGTATCTGTGCCGCAAGCTGACAACGCGCTCTCTGCCTCAGATCGGACGCTATTTCGGCAACCGTGACCACACCACAGTTCTCTATGCTGTTCGCAAGCTGGAAGACCTGATGGCGAAGGATGAGACGCTGAAAGCAGACGTCAACAAAGTCGAACTGGCTATTGCTGAGGTTCAGGATGGCTCCAGAAGCTGATCAGACAGGCTCTGAAACCCGCATTTTGATGCTTTTTTGCGAATAAATGTGGGTTTTCCGGGAAACTCTGTTCTGATGGCCCTGAAATGGGTTTTGCGATTTGGAAAATATGGATAAGTTTGCAGCCCGCTTCGACTCGAAGCGGGCTGCACTGGTTTTAATGGCGACGACACAGATGGTCGTCTGGAGATGAAGATGAAACTGACGATTGACCGGTCGGAATTACTCGGCGCGCTGAGCCATGTTCAAAGTGTTGTCGAACGCCGCAACACGATTCCAATCCTGTCTAACGTTCTTCTTTCGGCCGGAAACGGAAAGCTGACACTGACGGCAACTGACCTCGATATTGAGGCTGTCGATGCCGCTGACGCAAAGATCACCCAGGACGGTGCGCTGACAGCTCCGGCGCAGACCCTGTTTGATGTTGTTCGTAAACTGCCAGACACGGCAGAGGTCGAGCTGGAGTTCAAACCAGAAAATCAGCGCCTGTCTATTCAGGCGGGCCGCTCGCGTTTCGCGCTGCCGACGCTGCCAGCGTCTGACTTCCAGACGATGTCGCGCGACCAGGAAGCGGTTGAATTTGGCGTGGATGCGCTGGACCTGAAGCGTCTGATCGACAAGACGCGGTTCGCGATTTCGACGGAAGAGACCCGCTATTACCTGAATGGCGTTTACATGCACATTCACAAAGGTGACGAGGGCTCGACGCTTCGAGCTGTCGCAACAGACGGTCACCGTCTGGCGCTGTCTGAAATCGAAGCTCCTGAAAATTCTGACGCCATGCAGGGTGTGATTATTCCGCGCAAGGCTGTGGCTGAAATTCGCCGTCTGATCGATGGGTTCAGCGGAGAAATCGCCGTTGCGGTGTCTGAAGCGAAAATTGTCTTCACGGTTGGCCGTGCTGTTCTGACAACCAAGCTGATTGATGGCTCTTTCCCGGATTACGTTCGCGTTATTCCGCAGGGCAATGACAAGACGCTGACCGTCAACAATTCAGACCTTGAAAAGGCTGTGGACCGGGTTGCAACGGTGTCTGCAGAACGCTCGCGTTCTGTGAAAATGACGCTCGACAATGACAAAGTCATTCTGACGGTCAACCATGCCGAAACCGGCCATGGTGTGGAAGAAGTCGAAGGCAGCTATGATTCAGAGCCTATGGAAATCGGCTTCAACGCTCGCTATCTGCTCGACGTGTCTCAGCAGATTGATGGCGATGATATCGTCTTTGATTTCAACGATCCGGCATCCCCGGCGCTTGTCAAAGATCCGGCTGATCCGGCGTCCCGCTACGTTCTGATGCCATTGCGGGTGTAATCCGCGTATGGGACCTGAGGGTCGGATTTATCTCAAACGCCTCGCGCTGACCGGTTTTCGAAATTATCGCGAATTATCCTTGTCGCTGGACGGGCGCCATGTGTGCCTGTTCGGTGCAAATGGCGCGGGCAAAACCAATCTGATTGAAGCTGTCTCACAATTGTCGCCGGGCCGGGGCTTGCGCTCCGCCGGGCTGAACGAGCTTGCGCAGGTCGATAACGGGATTTCCGGTCAGGATTGGGGGCTTGGGGCAACGCTGTTTGATGGCGAAATTGATCGCAAGCTTCGGATTGACGCAAAGCTAGAAACTGGTGGTCGCGGAAAGCGGACCATTCAGCTTGATGGGTCGGCTTGCACAGCGGGTGCGTTAAGTGACCTGGTCCGAATAATCTGGCTAACGCCCGCTATGGACAGGGTTTTTTCTGGCGGCGCGACAGAGCGTCGGAAGTTTCTGGATCGCCAGACGCTGGCTCATTTTCCAAATCATGCGCGCCATTCGGCGTCATATGAAAAGGCGATGCGGGAACGAAATGCATTGCTTGAGCAGGGGCGGGCAGATCCTGTCTGGCTGGAAGGGCTTGAAGACCGCCTTGCAGAGCATGGCGCGGCGATCGCGGTTCATCGCATGGTGACGATTGAGCGTTTGCAGGCGGCGGTGAATACGCGGCCGGAAGGCGCGTTTCCGAAGGCTGATCTCTCGATTGAGGGGGATCTCGAGGTCGCTGCGAAATCGGGTGTGGCCGAAACTGACCTCAAACAGATGACGAAAGATGCTTTGAGGGAAGGGCGTCGGCGCGATAGCGCTGCAGGGCGGACCCTCTATGGCCCACACAGAAGCGATCTGATTGTCATTCACCGGCCAACCGGCGTGCAGGCTAATTTATGTTCTACGGGCCAGCAAAAGGCTCTGTTGATCGGGCTGATCCTGTCGAATGCCAGAGCTCTGGAGGCCGAGGCGCATTTGCAAAACCCGCTTGTCTTGCTGGATGAGGCGTCGGCTCATCTCGACCCGGATCGGCGGGCCGCTCTGTTCGATGAATTGTCGGCTTTGGGCGGGCAGGCCTGGCTAACCGGTACAGAGCGCGGCCTGTTTGCAGAGTTCGGAGACAGGTCTCAGTATTTTGAGGTGCGTGATGGCGTGGTGTCCCAGCAAGATTGACCCTGTTTCTCGCCTAATTTAGCGACGGGAAACGTCCCGCTTCGGATTAAAAATTCTGAGGATTTTCTGACCTGTTTGCGCGCAAAACTTCAGAATTCTTTAGCCAGGGTCTGCTTGGACAAAAAAATCAAAAGAATCAGACCGTAAAAGCGCGCTAAATGGGTTAAAAAACGGCGTCTGAAATTTCCCTTTCCTGTCGAATAAGGCTATAATGGAGCCAAGTGATTCATCAGAAGAAATGTAGGCACGAATGGCCGAAGAAGCGACACCGAATTCAGAGTATGGCGCGGGTTCCATCAAGGTCCTGAAAGGACTGGAAGCTGTGCGGAAACGTCCGGGCATGTATATCGGGGATACCGATGACGGGTCTGGCCTTCACCATATGATTTATGAGGTTGTCGACAACGCCATTGATGAAGCACTTGCCGGACATGCCGACCTTGTGACGGTCACGATTTATGCTGATGGATCGGCTGAAATCACCGATAACGGCCGTGGTATTCCGGTTGGCCTGCACCCGACTGAGGGCGTGTCTGCCGCTGAGGTAATCATGACCCAGCTGCACGCGGGCGGTAAGTTCGACTCAAACTCTTATAAGGTTTCGGGCGGTCTGCACGGCGTGGGGGTTTCGGTTGTAAACGCTCTGTCTGACTGGCTGGAACTCACCATTCACCGCGAAGGTCATGAGCACTGGGTGCGCTTTATCGAGGGTGGACGTGTCGAAAATCCGCTGGAAACGCGCGGTCCGTCTCCTCTGACAGCTGACGGCAAGCCGTATACGGGCACGGCGGTGCGCTTCATGGCGTCGGCCAGCACGTTCACCATGACGGAATATAACCGCAAGACGCTGGAACACCGTCTGCGGGAACTCGCCTTCCTGAACTCAGGCGTGCGCATTGTTTTCCGCGACGAGCGCGACCCGGCAGACATTTACGAAACGGTTCTGGAGTATGAAGGCGGCGTTGAGGCTTTCGTCAGCCATCTCGATCGCCAGAAAACGGCCATCATTCCGGCGCCTATCCGTGCGCGTGCGGAAAAAGACGGCATTACGGTCGATGCGTCGCTGGAGTGGAATGACAGCTATCACGAGAATGTTCTGTGTTTCACAAACAATATTCCTCAGCGCGATGGCGGTACGCACCTTGCCGGTTTCCGTGCAGCGCTGACCCGTGTCATCAACAAATACGCGGACGAGACCGGTACGGCGAAAAAGGAAAAGGTCAACATTAGCGGCGATGACGCACGCGAAGGCCTGACCTGTGTCCTGTCAGTCAAAGTGCCTGACCCGAAATTCTCGTCTCAGACCAAAGACAAGCTGGTATCGTCAGAGGTCCGTCCTGTCGTTGAAAGCCTGATGGCCGAGCAATTGTCGCAATGGTTTGAAGAAAACCCGGGACCGGCAAAGCTCGTCATGCAGAAAATCGTGGAAGCGGCAGCGGCTCGGGAAGCGGCGCGTAAAGCGCGCGAACTGACCCGCCGGAAGACGGCGCTGGATATCACCTCTCTGCCGGGCAAGCTGGCCGACTGTCAGGAAAAAGATCCTGCAAAGTCAGAACTCTTCATCGTGGAAGGGGATTCAGCGGGCGGGTCTGCGAAGCAGGGCCGAAACCGCGAAAACCAGGCGATTCTGCCTCTGCGCGGTAAGATTCTGAACGTCGAGCGCGCGCGTTTTGATAAAATGCTGTCTTCCGATCAGGTTGGCACGCTGATCACAGCGCTCGGTGCGGGCATTGGTCGTCGTTCGGAAACCAACCCGAATGAAGGCTTCCAGATTGAGAAGCTTCGTTACCACAAGATCATCATCATGACGGATGCGGACGTCGACGGTGCGCACATTCGGACGCTCTTGTTGACCTTCTTCTATCGTCAGATGCCGGAACTGATTGAAAACGGCTATCTCTATATCGCTCAGCCGCCGCTCTATAAGGTCAAGAAAGGCCGTTCTGAACGCTATCTGAAAGATGATGCGGATCACGAGAGCTATCTGATCGACGAAGGCACGACCGGCGAAGTTCTGGTCCTCAAAGACGGCGAACAAATTGGCGGTCAGGATTTACGCGACACAGTCATGCAGGCGGTTGCGCTGAAACATGCTGTCCGCCGCATGGTGCTTAAGGCCTCTCCTGTGCTGATTGAGCAAGCCGCGATGGCAGGCGCCCTGGCGGCGGGTGCTGGTGAGGCTGAAGCTGCGCTCACCGCAGAACGTCTCAACCGGATGGCGGAAGAGGGCGAAGACAATTGGAAGGGCCGTTTTGAAGACGGTGGCCTGATCCTTCAGCGGATCGTTCGCGATGTTCAGGAAACGCTGGCGCTCGACAAAACTCTGATGCAGGGCGCGGACACGAAACGTGTCGCGGAACTGGCGAAAGAGCTTGAAGGAACCTTTAAGGAACGATCTGTTCTGCGTCATGAAAATGGCGGTGAGGTTGATGTGTTCGGCCCGATCTCTCTTGTTGATGCTGTCCTGACAAGCGGTTCAAAAGGTGTTGATATTCAACGCTATAAGGGTCTGGGCGAGATGAATCCGGATCAGCTGTGGGAAACGACGCTCGATTCGAATGCACGCACCTTGCTGCGGGTTCGCGTTGATCACGCTGACGAAGCTGACGACATGTTCTCCAAGCTTATGGGTGACATTGTTGAACCGCGTCGCGAGTTCATTCAGGCGAACGCTCTGGAAGCCGTCGTCGACGTCTAGGGTGAACGATTTGTCTCCTGTCGGGAGACGGCCTCGTGCAAACTTCCCCTGTTGGGTGTATTCTGGTCGATACGAGCCGGATTTAACGGCTCGTTAAGTCGAAACAGGTCTTGAATCTGTTTCTATCTGTCTGACTGGAAGGTGGCTCATGTCCCGCAATCGTCACGGGCTCTACATTGCAATGACTTTGGCTCTGACCGGGCTGATTGCCTGGGGCGCACTTCGCGAAGTGCCGCCAATTCCAAAGCTGTTCGATGGGCAGGACAAGCTTGAACACTTCCTGGCTTTTTGTGCACTGATGATGTGGCTGACCGCATTTGTGCGTCCGTCACGCTGGCCATTGGCCTTTGGCATATCGGCGCTTGCGGCTATCTCGCTTGAACTGGGACAGGCTTGTCTGACCAGTTCGAGATCAGCGTCACTTGCGGATTTCCTTGCCAGCCTGACCGGAATTCTGGGGGCAACGGTGTTTATCCAGCTGGCACGTAAAACACTTCGTCCGAAGACGCCATCAGCCTCTTGAGCAATCAGTTCCGGCTCTTTATCGTGCCGGACATGACGTCAATCCAAGCAGGTTCTTCATGCCAGTTATCAAGCTGACCAGTTTCAACTGCGAGAACCTGATGATGCGTTTCGGGTTTGAGAAAACAGGCATTCCAGACCTGAAATCCCGGCTGACCCGTATCGATGATCCGCATATTGCAGACGACATCGACGCGGCGTTCAATGTCTTGTCTGAGGATGATCGCACGCTGACCGCGCAAACGCTCGCGGCGTCTTCTGCGGATATCTGCGCCATGCAAGAAGTTGAAAACCTTGTTGTTTTGACCGCTTTTCACAATCGCTATCTTCGTCGCTGGTCGCGCCGCGGCTATGCGCATCGTATTCTGAAAGAGGGCAATGACGGGCGCGGAATTGATGTGGCGGCACTGTCCCGCCCGCAACCGGTTCAGGTGATCAGCCATGCCGAGACAACGCTGTCTGAGCTTGGAATTGCACCTCTTGCAGACCAGTCGCCGAATGATCGGGTGTTCCGCCGTGATTGCCTGCAGCTGGAGTATGACTTCGCCGGAACACCGCTCAGCGTATTCGTCTGTCATTTCAAATCCATGCATGGCGGGCGCTGGGAAACGCGGCCGATTCGCCAGCAGGAGGCGCTAGCTGTCAGACGATTGATCGAGCGCACCTTTGACGCCCCGGAAAAAGCGAACTGGATTGTCTGCGGCGATTTTAATGACTTTCTCGAACAGGATGGCCGCGCGTCGGGCGATCACGCGCTTGGGGCGCTGATAGATGGCGGTTTCAGTGTCGATGCGCTGATGGCGTCCGACCTGTCAGATCTGGATCGATGGACGCATCATTATGCGGGCGAGAACACTTATTCGGCGCTGGACCATATTTTTATGTCCCCCGCATTGGCGGAAAAAAATAGCCGGCCAAATGTCTCAATCGCCCGTATGGGCCTGCCCTGGCGGGCTGAGCGCTATACTGGAATGCGCCTTCCAGGTGTCGCATGGTCAACTCCAAAGGCATCTGACCATTGCCCGATCAGCCTCGAGTTCCTAGTTTAGGGAAGTGAGTCACCTGGGTGCTGCAATTCGCATCGCCCTTCAGGCTGGTTTTGGACGAAACCGGCAAATGCTATTGGGGGAATATCCGTATGTCTCGATTTGATGAACTCGTGACGACGGTTGATGCATATCAGTCGCGCGCCGGTGAAAACTATAATCGCATCCGCAAGCTCGCAGAGGATCTGAAAGATGGCTTCTGTGCGTTTCTTGGTGCGCGTGATGGCGTGTGTGTGCATCTTGTGCCACCTGTCGGGCCGTTCAAGCCAAGTACTGATCTGACGACGGCATTTTCCATTCCGCCAAGAGGGTTCAGACCTTTAGGGCCAGTCCTGTTCGGTCTGGCGGTTCGTGTGACGCGGGCGACCGACTGGATTCGTCTGACCATGCATTGTCACAAGCTGGGCGAGAAATTCACCGTCCATATAGAGGGCGGCCCGAGCTATACTTTCCAGCTGCCTCTTGCAGATTACGACCCAACAGAGTTTTATGAAATTCTGTTCGAACATATCCGTTCGCAGTTCACAGAAGCCATTGATCGTTATGATCGGGGAACGGATGCCCGCTCTATCGGGTTTGATTTTTCTGAAGCGGAAGCCGAATAATCCGGACTGCGCATTAGTCTGATTACCTACGAGAACCGTATAACCGACTGAACACTCAGTCCGATACTCTGGAGCCATGCCTGCATGTCTGGACCTGCTGAAACAGCAGCGATGCTGTCTACTGTTGAAACTGTTGCGCTGATCGGGTGCCTGGGTATTGGAGCTCAATGGCTCGCCTGGCGCTTCCAGCTGCCTGCTATCGTGTTGATGAGTATTGCGGGCCTGTTGGTCGGTCCGGTTGCCGGATATCTGATCGGCAATCCGGTTGTGGATCCGGCAACGTCCTTTGGCGATCTGATGCGCCCGATTGTCAGCCTCGCGGTGGCGATCATCCTCTTTGAAGGCGGATTGGCGCTTAAATTCACGGATTTGAGAGATTCGGGCTCAGCAGTCCGGCGCCTTGTCTTCTTCGGTGGGCCAATTGCCTGGGTTCTCGGTTCGCTTGTCGGCCATTTCATTGCCGGATTGGGCTGGGGGACAGCTATTTTGCTGGCTGGCGTTATGGTCGTGACTGGCCCTACGGTGATTATGCCGCTGCTGCGTCAGTCAAAACTTGGCGGACGTGTCGGTAAAGCCCTGAAATGGGAAGGTATCGTCAACGACCCGGTGGGCGCTCTGTTCGCGGTTGTCGCGTTTGAGGTGCTGCGTGTTCTGGCCTCAGAGGGCAATGCCTTTGGCATTATCGCATGGATCGTATTCGCAGCCGTCGTCGGTACAGTGCTCGGTATTGTGGCGGGACGGCTCTTGTCTCGCGCTTTCCGCAATGCGTGGATCCCTGAATTTCTGAAAGCGCCGATCATTCTGGTCGCGGTGCTGGCGTGTTACGCTTTTGCTGAAGCGATTGAGCACGAAATCGGCCTCGTCGCCGTGACGGCGTTCGGTATGACCCTCGGCAACTCGAAATTTGCGAGCCTGCAGGAAATGCGCCGCTTCAAGGAGAATATTGCCGTACTTCTGATCTCTGGCGTCTTCATTATTCTGACCGCCAGCCTGACGCCTGAAATCATCGTCAGCGCGCTGAACTGGCAGACGCTTGGCTTCCTGATCGCCATGTTGCTTGTGGTGCGTCCTCTGACAGTTTTCGTCTCGACCTGGGGCGAGCTGAACTGGCGAGAGGCGACCCTGATTGGCTGGATTGCCCCGCGCGGTATTGTGGCGGTCGCGGTGACAGGCTTCTTTGCGCAGCGCCTCGTCGCCTTGTCTGAGACCAATTCGCCTCTGCTTGAAGGCGCGGACCGGATTACGGCGCTCGCCTTTGCAATGGTGTTCGTAACGGTCATTGCGCACGGCTTTTCGATCGGGCCTCTGGCACGCCGACTGAAGCTTGCCCGGTCTGGCCCGGCAGGTGTTCTGCTGGTTGGGGCAAACCCGTGGAGTGTGGGCCTCGCCAAGGAGCTCAAAGCCGTTGGTGTGGATGTTATCATGGCTGACACCGATCTTCGTCGCCTGCGCCCAGCGCGGGAGGCGGGCATTCAGGCCTTCACCGGTGAAGTGTTGTCAGAGTCTGCTGAGCTGCGACTGGATCATGCGTTGTTTTCGACGTGTCTCGCGGTCAGCGCAAACGACTATTACAACGCACTTGTCTGTCGCCATTTTGCGCCGGAACTTGGCCGGGACAAAACCTATCAGCTGTCGACCTCTGACAAAGAGGGCGACCATCTGGGTGTGCCGGACTCAACACGTGGCCGGACTCTGATCAAATCTGGTCGCGGCTATGACAGCCTTATTCGGGATCATTATCGCCGCTGGGTGTTCCACAAGACGGAACTGACCGATGTGTATGACCTTGAGCGGTTCAAACAGGACCGTCCGGACGCGGACCCGATTGCAGAGGTACGCCCGGATGGCACCATTCACTTCATCGGGCCGAAGCGTCCGCTGAAGGGAGACGTTGGCAATAAGATCATCAGCTTTGGACCAGAGGTGAACCAGAAGGTTATCACACCTGCGCCAACGTCTGGTCAGCCGCCAGTCGACCCGGATCTGCCAAAGGCGTGAAGCTGGCCTCCATGGCGTTTGAGCCAGCTGCGCGCTGGCTTGTGATTGCCATAGGTCTTTTCAACCTGAGCCCAAAAGGCGTTTGAGTGGTTCATCTCAATGAGGTGAGCCACTTCGTGTGCGGCCACATAATCGAGAATGTCTGGCGGGGCGAGAATGAGCCGCCAGGAGAAATTCAGATGGCCCTTGGAGCTGCACGACCCCCAGCGAGACCGCGTATCACGAATGGTGATCTTTCCCGGCTGAGCGCCGAGCCGCGCGGCATGCCGGTCAACTGCGTCTGTCAGGGCGCGGCGCGCTTCCAGTCTTAGAAACCGGATAATCCTGTCTTCAAATGTGATTTCGGCACCGGGGGAGTTCAGAACGGGGGGTGAGCCGGGCAGGAGCGTTGTTCGCGCGCTGTCTGAACCATTCTTCAAAATGTGTGGAACGCCTTGAAACGGCAGAAGAGTTCCCGGCTCAAGCGCCGTGATGTCTGGCTGCCGCGCGCTCTGGGCTTCCAGCCAGCTCACACGGGACGTCACAAACTTCTTTGCAGCAGAAAAATCTTTTTCTCGCGGCGCTGTCACCACAGCTTCGCCAGATTTTGGGTCCAGACGTAGGATAAGGCGTTTTGCCCTTTCATTGGTCCGGAAACGAACGATAAAAGGGTTCCCTGATGCAGATATGACAGTGAATCGCTGGTCGGGCATGTCAAACATGGTACAACAACGGACGAGCGAACAAAGCAGAAAGTCTGCCGGAAAATGATTGAAAGGTTTCGAATGAAGAAAATCCTTCTTAGCAGCGCGATCCTTCTGGTCTTGGCAGGGTGCCAGAACAAATCTGAAGACGTCGACACCGCGCTGAAACAGATGGAATTGTCTTCTTCCGGCAAGGGACGCACGGTTTATGCCGATAAGAATATTTCCGGTGACAAGGTTGTTCTGAAAGACCTGAAAATTGATACAACCGGATTGGCGCGGCGCATCGAAGGCGAGCTTGAAGGCGCATCAGACTATAACGTGGTTATCGACCTGACCGACGCCAATCTGAAGGTCGATAAGCTGACTTTTGATGACCTCGGTCTGGACGAAAACGAGCAGGCCGTTTTCAAAACAATTCTGTTTGAAGGCTTGAGCTTCGAGCCGCTTGATGACGAACTGTCGTCGCGGATGTCGGTAAAAACAATGGCGTTGGAAAACCCATCGCCTGAGCTGTCAGCATGGCTGGCAAGCCTGTTCAACAAGGCCGAAAAATCCAGCGTTCCGGCACCTGAGACACTGTCCTTTGATCGTTTGTCTCTGTCGGGTCTGTCGTGGGTCGATCCGGACCTCACCGAAGACAATGCATCGGGCCTGAAAACGCTGGTTCTTGAGAATGTGAAAGACGACAAGATCGGGTCGATGGCATTCGAAGACCTGAAAGTGAAATTCTATGATGCCTTCAGCCCGGAACCGGGCGTCTTTTCGATCGCGGATCTGAAAGTAAAAGGCGGGCGAGCGGCGTTCATGTCGGCAACGCAAGACCGAAACCCGTTCAATTCCGCCTCTGAAATTTCAACATCCATTCTGCAGATGCCGATGGATGATGGCCTGGACAGCGTGTCCCTATCAGACCTCAATTTCTCGCTGGATGGTCTGACGGCTATTCTGCCGAAACTGGCGTATGATGTGAAGCGCGATGACAAGGGCATGCCGCTCTCCAGCACGCTGGAGCCGGTCACGCTGACCGTCACGGCAGACCCGGAAGCCGGTCTGCTCGGGGCGCAAATGTCGCCTTATCTGTCAGCTTATGGTGTAGATGAGCTCAAGGTCACAACCAGCTATACGTCCAAATATGACCCAAAGACCGACATACTTGAAACCAAAGGAAATTATGTCGAAGTCAGCCAAGCTTTTCGCCTGAATTACGATTTCCGGGGGTCTGGGGTGAAAAAGCTTCAGGACAAACTTGGCGGGGTTGATACCGGGAAGATTGTGACGGGCGAAACCGGGGCTGGCGATGTCGCCAGGGACATTTATTCAGAGCTCGATCTGCATAGTCTGACAGTGTCTATCGAAGACAATGGCGCGATTTCCAAACTGGTGGCGCTGAGCTCCATCATGCAGGGGGAAACGCCGGAAAATATCCGGGACAAGTTTTCCGGCATGGTTGCATTCGCGTCGCTCGGCGCGCTGATGATGGGTGTGGATGAAGCCATTCTGAAAGATTTCAACGCAGCGACTCGCACTTTCATTAATGAAGGCGGTACGCTGACATTAACGTTGACCCCTGAAGAGCCCGTGTCTCTGGCAAAGCTGATGGACACGCCGTCACTCGCCAAGAAAGATACGCTCGGGCTGACATTCACGCACACAAAGCCTGAACCGGAAGAGTAAGTGCCGGGCGGCTATTCAGCCGCCACTGATACGGCATCGCGCCAGTTCCGCTCGACGGATGTGTCGTGGAATTTATGGATGAAATCGACAACGCGCGGAACGATCTCTTTTTCAAACCGTGAGCCGTTGAAAACGCCATAATGGCCGACGCCCGGCTGAACATAATCGGCCTTCATTTTTGATGGCAGGTTCACGCACAGATCGTGCGCAGCCTGTGTCTGACCAATGCCAGAAATGTCATCATTTTCGCCCTCAACCGTCATCAGAGCGGTTTTGGTGACTGCGGCAGGCTTAACCAGTCGGCCACGGTGTGAGAACTCGCCGCGTGGCAGTTCGTGGTTCTGGAAAATACGCTTGATGGTATCGAGATAGAACTCTGCCGACAGGTCGAGAACCGACAGATATTCATCATAGAATTCTCGGTGTTTCTGAGCGCTGTCGCCGTCATCACCTACCAGATGTTCGAAGAACCGGAAATGTGCATCGACATGGCGCTCCCAGTTCATATTCATGAAGCTGGAGAGCTGAACAAAGCCCGGATAGACGCGGCGCATGGCCCCCGGATACGGCATTGGAACCGTATAGATCATGTTGTCCTCAAACCAGCTGAATGGCTTTTCTTCTGCCAGCTGGTTCGGCACCGTCGGGGATTTGCGGCAATCAATCGGCGAGCCCATAAACGTCATGCTGGATGGCAGATTTGGGTCGTTATCCTCTGACATGAGTGAGATAGCAGCGAGTACAGGCGGGCCGGGTTGGCACACCGCGAGGACATTTGCGCCCGGGCCAACTTCTGAAATCATGCGGCGGACATAGGAAATATAATCGTCCAGATCGAACCGGCCCTGCATCAGAGGCACCATGCGGGCGTCTGTCCAGTCAGTGATATAGACCTCAAAATGCGGCAGGAAGGCTTCGACTGTTCCGCGCAGAAGGGTCGCGTAATGACCGGAGAGCGGAGCGACGATCAAAAGGCGCGGCTGTGGCTTTGAGCCAATGGCTTGGGTGAGGGCATTCGTCTCGCGCTGGAAATGAACCAGCTGGCACCAGGCATCCCGCCAGATCACATTCGCAGAAACCGGAATGTTTTGTCCTTTGATTTCAGTGGATTCGATATTCCATAGCGGTTTGCCATAGGTGCGCGTCATGGATTCAAGAACCGTGGCAGAGGCTGCGATGGAGCGGCCAAACTCGGTTCGGCTGAGGGCGTTCAGATCGTTCTCGAATGCCATGCGGCTTGCCCGCGCGAACAGGCGCAGCGGCGCCGCAGCGGCGCGATGCATTTCGACGAGTGAATACAGCATGCGAGAACTCCACAATTGTTGCGGTGCAGCATAGTATATCGTTTTCACTTTCACAACACTTCTGAAAATCTATCATATTTTGAATTCCGGAAGCATTGCTTGCAAAGCGCGTTTATCTGGTCGAACCTCTCCAAAAATAAAATCAGGGGAGGATAAAATGCAGCTGCAAACGCTGATAAACGGACGTGCGTTTCTGGAAGGGCCGCGCTGGCATGACGGGGCGCTCTGGGTCTCTGACATGCATGCAGATGAGGTCATTCGCGTATCGCTGGATGGCGCCGTTGAGGTGGTCGCCCGTCTGCCCAATCAACCCTCTGGTCTCGGCTGGCTGCCGAATGGCGACCTGTTAGTGGTTTCGATGACGGATCGGAAGCTGATGCGGCTGGAGGCTTCGGGCGCGCTGCAGGTTCATGCTGACATGTCCTCTGTCATCAGTCACCGCGCCAATGACATGGTGGTGGATGCAAAGGGCCGGGCCTATATCGGCAATTTCGGCTTTGACTTTGACAAGGGGGAAGCCCCTGCGAGCACGGTGCTTGTGCGGGTTGATGCCGATGGCGGTGTCAGCGTCGCGGCGGAGGATGTGTCTTTTCCGAACGGTATGGTGATCACCCCTGACGGTAAAACACTGATCCTGGGGGAGACATTTGCGCGCCAGCTGACCGCTTTCGATATTGAGGATAATGGCGAGCTGACGAACAGGCGCGTCTGGGCGGCGTTGCCGGAAGGCGCCGTTCCAGATGGGATTTGCCTCGATGCGGCTGGCGGGGTCTGGGCGGCGTCACCCACGACCAAAGACTGCATTCGTCTGGAAGAAGGCGGCAGGGTCACAGACCGTATCTCAACGGGCGACCAGCAGGCCATTGCCTGTATGCTCGGTGGAGAAGCGGAGCGCACATTATTTATTCTGACCGCTGAAAGTACCCACCGTCATATTTGTCAGGAGACGAGAACTGCGTCTATCCTGTTCACGGAGGTGGCATATGCCCGGGCGGGCAGGCCATAGAGGGCGGAACACATGGTATCTCGACGAGCTTTTCTGATGGGCGGTGCGGGCCTGACGGCCGCAGCGGCTGTGCCTGCGGGCATGTATGTAGACTGGCGGCGCAAATCGTTTGTCCGGCCCGGATATGATCCTGATTTTCCTGACGCACCGGATGGCGAAGACAGCTGGATGAACTGGTCCGGGGTTGAGCGATCGACACCGAAAACCATAGCCTACCCGGAAACCGAGGCAGCGATTCAGGACTTGCTGAGCCGCACGAAAACGCAGATCCGCATGGTGGGCAGCGGGCATTCCTTCACTGGACTTGCGACCACCGAAGGCACGCTGATTGATGTGTCGTCTATCTCGGGCCTGATCGCATTTGATGCAGCAACCGGCCGGGCGAGATTTGGTGCCGGCACGCGCCTGTTCGATATGGCAGCAGAGCTCGACAAAATCGGGCGAGCTTTGCCAAACCTGCCGGATATTGATGTTCAGACACTGGCCGGATCGTTTTCAACGGCGACGCATGGCACTGGAAATACGCTGACGGCACTGCATGACTCGATTCACGCGTTTCGTCTGATCACGCCGGATGGCACGGCCAGAACGGTGACAAAGAACAGCGATCCTGATCTGTTCGCGGCGGGCAAGGTGTCGCTTGGCGCGCTTGGCGTCCTCACCGAGTATGAGCTGAACACCATTCCGGCGTTCAACCTGCATCGACGTATGGTGATGGAGCCGATTGATCCATTCCTTGAGAAAATTTACGATCTGGCGGGCCAGCATCGCAATTTCGAATTCTATTATTCTCCGTCCACCCGAATGGCGGCCTGGATCAGCCATGACCTGTTTGAGGGTGAGGTTCAGGGCCGCGAAGAAAGCGAAGATGACGACACGCTGCACGCCCTGAAAGGGTTGCGGGACCATCTTGGCTGGTTCCCATGGCTCCGCCGTGAGGTCGCAAAAGCGGCATTCCCGAAAGGCGTGGTCGAGGACATGACGGACAAGTCCTTTGCGCTTTTGGCGACGACGCGGCCAACCCGTTTTATCGAGATGGAATACCATCTGCCTCGGGAAAAGGGCGTTGAAACGCTCCGCAAGGTTATCAAGAAGCTGGATGGCAAGAAGACGGCTTTCTTCCCTCTGGAATACAGGCATATCGCGCCGGATGATGCCTGGCTTAGCCCGTTTAGCGCGGGGCCGACCTCATCCATTGCCATCCATGCCGCAGCAGATGAAGCGTATGACTATTTCTTCAGCGAGTTTGAACCGCTTTACCGCGCCGTTGGGGGGCGACCGCACTGGGGTAAACTGCACTCCCTCGGTAAGGCAGACTTTATGGAGCTCTATCCGAAGTTCGGTGAGTTTCTTGATCTGCGCCGCAGTCTCGATCCGGATGGGCGTTTGCTAAACCCCCATCTGGCCAAACTTTTCGGAGAACCCTTCAATGGCTAAATTGTCTCGTCGCATGGTATTGCTTGGCGGGGCAGGCCTTGCCGGAGCAGCCGCTATCATGACCAAACCTTCTGACCATTCCGGTCCGCGTGAGCCTTATTTTCTTCAAGTTCAGTCGGCGCTGAAAGCGGCTGGGATTGCGACGCCAACTCTGGTGATCGACCGCGCCCGGTTGAACCATAATATCGATACGCTGAAAGGCCATTTGCCAGAGGGAATGGGCTATCGGATCGTCGCAAAATCTCTGCCGTCGATTGGCTTGCTCAGCCATATTCGCAGCCGGGCAGGCACTGATCGGTTGATGACATTCAATCAGCCTATGCTGAATGCGCTGTCGGTTGAAATGCCGGATGCGAGCCAGCTGATCGGGAAGCCTTTGCCAGCGCAGGCTGTGCGTAATTATTTCAAGGCGCTTCCAGCCGAGTATTCGGCCTCAGCCGATCATATCCAATGGCTGGCGGACACCAATCAGCGCCTGACCCAGTATGAGGCGATTGCCAAATCAGAAGGGCGCACGCTGGCCATCAATCTGGAACTGGATGTCGGCCTGCATCGCGGCGGGTTTGAGCCGGGCCCGGAGCTAGACAAGGCACTGAACTTTATCAAGAATTCCGACGTTCTGACCTTTGCGGGCTTTATGGGATATGAGCCACATCTGCCGAGTCTGCCAGAAGCGCTGGGTTGGCGTGAACGGGCAAAACAAGGAGCCTGGAACAAATATCAGGCTGCGCTGAAACAGGCATCAGCTGTGTTCGATGAAGCGACCATGGCGGGTATCACCCGTAATGCGGCGGGCAGCCCGACTTATCGGTATTACGAGAACACCGAGCTTGCCAATGAGGTGTCAGCCGGGTCGTGTCTGGTCAAGCCAACGCATTTTGACACTGACCTTTTGGTGCCTCACCAACCGGCCAGCTTTATCGCGACGCCAGTGATCAAGTCTTTTGAGCAGACGCGCATGCCGGGGCTTGAATTTGCGGATGGGGCGTCACGGGCCTGGAACCCGAATTCCACAAAGACGGTGTTTATTTATGGCGGGCACTGGCTGGCCGATCCGGTCGATCCACCGGGGCTTGCTTATAACAAGACATTTGGCCGTTCCTCTAATCAGGAAATGCTGAATGGTGGCCCGGAGCTTGAAATCGCAGTTGATGATTTTGTGTTTTTCAGACCGCATCAGAGTGAGGCCGTCTTCCTGCAGTTTGGCGATATAGCGGTGTATGAAGACGGGCAGATCGTCGAGACCTGGCCCGTCTTCCCGGCATCGGCTTAGGCGAGCACCAATTCCGGAACTGGCCAGTCATTCTTCGCAAAGAAGACGGATTTGATGCGGTCGATATAGGCCATCAGATTGTCGTGCTGGCGCACCAGATCGATAAGCGGCGTATCGAAAAAGTCTGTTTCGCATGAGATCAAGACGGCTGCGACAGAGGCATCTGCTGCGCTCGCCCAATCGCCGAACAGATAATCTTTTTTGTCGAGTTGTCTGGCGATGGCTTGAATGTCCCAGTCAGCGAGCTGAAGCTGTTCGGCGCGCGAATGGCGGGCAAAGCCTATGCGTTCATTGGCGGCCTTGATGCCAGCTCGAATCTCAGCGCAGACCTGATCTCGCATGTCAGCAGGTACATCCATGAAGAACTGACGTGGGCCTTTGTCGAAATTGGCATCGATCATCCAGCGTTCGCTCAGAACACAGCTGGTCAAATGCCCTTCAGCCATACGCTCGAATGCCCAGCTGGCGGCCTGCTTCTCGTCGGTCAGGCCATCCGTCAAGGATTTTCCGAGTTTCTTTTCGAAATGCGCGCGGATGAAGTTACTGTCCTGAATCAGCTGATCACCGTCATACACATAAGGTGCTTTGTGTTTTGGAACAGCCTCCAGGTCGGCAATGGCACGGTTGAAATCAACGCCCAGCATTTGCAGCTGAATGTCGGTTTTCATCACAAATGGACTTGGGGACGGGCATCCGAACATGGGGCCCCAACCGTATAAAGTAATCATAGCCTGATCTCCGTTTTGTCAGTGCAGGCTTGATAAAGCAGGGCTACTGACAGCATGCTGTCAGGAGTGTGTCAGTAAAAGAAAAATTATGAGACGAACCGAAAGACTATTCCAGATCATCCAGATTCTGAGGCGTAGCCGCTCACCCGTGACGGCAGACAGTCTGGCTGAAGAGTTGGAAACCTCCACGCGCACAATCTATCGCGACATGGCAGAGCTGGTGGCGCAGCGCGTCCCGGTTCGTGGCGAAGCAGGCATGGGCTATGTGCTGGATGAAGGGTATGATTTGCCGCCTTTAATGCTGACCGCAGATGAATTGGAAGCGGCGGTTCTGGGGGCGCGCTGGGTGGCTGCGCGCGGTGACGCCCAATTGTCGCGAGGGGCATCTGACCTGATTGCGAAACTGGCCGATGTGGTGCCGTTGGAGCTCCAGCCCGCCATTGTGGATGCGAGCTTGTTTCCGATCAGCTTTCGGGATCGGACTCCGGATTCCTTTGATGTGTCTCTTGTGCGTCAGGCGATACGCGACCAACGCCGCCTGAAGCTGCTCTATACTGATGAGAAAGGGCAGGAAACTCAGCGCATTATCTGGCCTTTTCAGATCGCCTATACCGAAGATATTCGCATGATCTGTGCCTGGTGCGAGCTGCGCTCAGGCTTTCGCCATTTCCGGACGGACAGGGTTCTGGACGCAGAGCTGATGACGGAAAAATTTCCGGAACGCGTCCCCGTCTTGCGTCGAAAATGGCAGCTTCAGCGAGAAGCAGAGCGTTGCCAGCAAAAGGACTGACTTAAGCGTTGTTCGCGCCGCGCCTGGCAACGCGTGTGCCGTCCTTGAGCGCGGTAGACGGGTACAGCACAAGTTCATCGCCTTCAGAGACGCCCGATGTGATGCCGGCAATCAGTCCGTTATTACGGATCAGCTCGACCCGTTTGAGTTCGACCTTGCCGTCAGAGACCCGGAAGACGGCCCAGTCATCCTCCTGCCGGAACAGGGCGCTTGATGGAATGAGCAGAGTGTTTTCCTGTTCCCATGTGACGATCTTCACCTCTACCCGATAGCCATGACCCAGCGCTGAACGCTTATCCAGCGGATCGGTGAAGCGGATGATGGTATTAACGCGCTGTTCTTCTACGCCGAGCGCGGAATATTTGGTAAAGCCCCATGGCTCGACGCGATCAACCACGCCCTGAAGCGGCGCGTCACCGCCCCAATTGTCGATCAGAACCCGGTTGCCGGGCTTAACCTGAACTGCGTCGGTCGACAAAAGCTCGGTCAGAACTTCAAGGTCGTTGGAGACATCACCGATTTCGAGGATAGGCTGGCCCGCACCAAGCGTGGTTTCGCTTTCCTGCACCACGCGCAGAATGCGGCCGGAAATCGGAGCGGTCAGCGGAATGGTTCCGCCTGGGAGGCCGTCCTTGTCGGCGGTGTCGAGTTTTGACGAGGCGTTGAATTCGATCAGGCGCGCTCTCGCATTGGCAAGTTCTGCTTCGCGCATGGAAATGGCTGCCTTGGCAGTATCAACGGCGGCGCGTGCGGCCTTGTGGGCTTTGATGGCGGTGTCCAGGCTGGCTTGAGGGCCTATGCCTTTTTCAACCAGCGTGCGGGCCCGGCTAAGTTCTGTTTTGGCCAGGTCTTCGCTGGCAAGGGCACTGTTGAGATCAGCGCGGGCAACACGAAGGGCCGCTTCTGCTGCGCTGACACTTGCGCGGGCCTGTTCGCGTGTCCGCACATCCAGCGCAGATGGGGCTGCCGCCAGCATGCGGGCAATCACGCTGTCACCGCCAATGACTTCATCACCCGGCTCAACTTCAACCCGCAAGAGTCGCCCGGCAATCGGCGCGGAAACGACATAGGTGTCGCGCACCCGTGTGCGGGCTTCCTCGTCAATTGTGTCGGTCAGTGTGCCCCGCGAAACAATGCCCAGATCAACAGGCACAGCCCGAGGCCAGAACGCCCAGACGAACAGCGCGATGAGGAGCATCCCAATTGCCCCCATCATCACATAACGGGAGTATTTCTTATTCGTCTTCGTGGGCATCAGATCATTCCCTCGATTTAAGTGCAGAGACGAGATCAAGGCGATCAACATCTCGTTTAACCAGCCATCCGGAGATTGCCGAAGCGATAACGACCGCTAGGGCGCCAGAGCCGACTGCGGACGGTGTAATCATGGCCGGAACGGTGTACAAGTCGGTTGAGAACCCGCTTGCGATCATGCCTGCCAGACTGACGCCAATCAGAGCACCAACGGGAAGGGCAATTACGGTGATTATGGCGAGTTCGCCCAGCAGCACAAAGGAGGCTTCAGCTTTTGTGAAGCCAATGACGCGCAGGCTCGCCAGATCGTGAGAGCGTTCGGCAAAGGCGATCCGCGCGGTATTATAGACAATGCCAAATGTGATGATGGCCGCGATGAGCGCCATGACATATCGCGTCGCGCCCGCGCCTTCATCCAACAGCTTTTGAAAGCCGTCGCGGGCGTCGCTTTTCAGGGAAACACCTGCAATGGCGGGCATATTTTTCAGTTTGGTATAGATTTCGTCTGCGCGGGCCGGATCAATCTTCAGATAGGCACCAGAGACACGTCCCGGTTCTCTCATGGCCGTGTTGAGAGCAGAAAGCTCCATATAGGCAGGCGCGCCAAGCAGCGGGTCGGTAATCGCGGCAACCGGCAGATCGAAAACTGGCAGAGTCCCTTCGCGAACTTCAACCGTCACCCGGTCACCGGCTTTTATGTGCAGCTTGTTTGCCAGAGGACGCGACAGGGTGATGCCATCGTTGCGAATGCTGACAGGTGTCATGTCCTTGTCCATGGCCCGATAGAGGGCCGGGGTTTCGACAAGGCCGCTCACGACGCCGCGGTGGGTATAAAGCCCGTTGCGCAGAATTGCTGAGACGCTTCGATAGGGCTCAACGCGCTCAATGCCGTCCATGCGGCGAAGTTCAAACAGCGTTTTCTCGCTGAAAGGCTCGATATAGGCGATGGTGACATCACTGCGATCGGCGAGCGAGAAGTTGAGATCAATCATCTGCACGAAGCTGCCCATCACGGTGGTCTGCGCAACGGATAACCCCATGCCTGCGGCAATGCCGAGCATGGCGGCGAAGCTTCGAAGGGGCTGGCGCAGAATGCTGCGGATCACCATGCGGGTCGGCTGGTCGAGCAGGGATTTCAGCGAGGAGATGATGTTGGCGGTCGCTGAGTAATCCGCGGGAGCTGGCGGGCGCATCGCGACCGCAGGTGTCAGGGAAAACACGCGGCGCAAGACGAGCAGTCCGCCCGTGCTTGCAGACAGTACGCTCACCAGAACAGCCGAGATGAAGGCTGTCGGGTGAATCTGAAACAAGAGGAACGGGAACTTATAATAGACCTGATAATATCCGGCGAGCGTTTGCCCCGCAAAAACCCCTCCGACACAGCCGAGCAGCGCGCCGCCAGCCGCAATGATCAGCACCAGTTTGAAATAGTGAAGTCCGACTTCAAAACTGGTATAACCGAAGGCTTTGAGAAGGCCGATCTGCATGCGTTCTGACTGGATCATGCGCGAGATAACAATATAGAGCAGGAAGGCTGCAACTGCCATGAAGACAGGCGGAACAGACTGAGAGGAAACCTTCAGTCCGCTGATTTCCTCGGTAATGAACCGGTTGGAAAACTGGTCTTCCAGCCCATAGGCGCCCGTACTGCCATAAGGTTCCAGAATGCGGTCAACGGCATCCAGAACGGCATCAAGGCTGGCCCCGCGTTCGAGGGAAATCAGTGCCTGATTGAACGCCCCATCAACGTCAAACGCTGCGGCGAGGGCTTTCTCGCTCATCCAGATGACCGCGAACCGGGCATCATCGGGAATGATCTCGCCGGGGGCTGCGGAATACAGAAATTCAGGCGATTGGGCGAGGCCGACAATCCGGAATGTGCGTCGTGCGCCATTCATGGTGGCAGACAGGGAATCGCCGGGGGAGAGGTGATGGGCTTTCGCAAATCCGTCGAGCAGGATGATTTCATCGCGCTTGCGGGCATCAATCCGGCGACCATCGGTGAGGTAGATATCGTTCAGTCGCGGCGTTTCAAAATCGGGCAGAGAGAGCGCCTGCGCACGGACCGGGACAGTCTGTCCCTCAACATCGATCAGGGCACCGCCAACGACGCGTCCGTCAACCGCATTCACGCCTTTGACGGCGCTGATGTCTTTCAGGACGTGTTCAGGCGCGCGGTTTACCGGTGCGAAGACATCTGCCAGCCGGTAGCGCTCATAATAGGCCTGACGGGTTTGCTCCAGCGAGCTGTGCAAACCGTTCATCATGACCAGCAAGAGTGCGCCGACCGCAATGACGAGCGCAATGGCAAGGCTTTGCGTTTTCATCCGCCAGAGATCCCGCAGGAGCTTGCGATCCAGCGGGCTCACCAGGCGATCTCTTCGGCGGGCAATTGCGTCTCGTTGATCTTTTCGGTGCGGATGGCACCATCGGCCATTTCAATCACGCGGTGGGCCATGTCGGCGGTATTGGCCGCATGGGTGATGATCATCACCGTTGCCTCTGTTTCTGCGTTTACATCCTGAAGTACGCGCAGAACCTGTCGGCCTGTTGTGGAGTCGAGCGCGCCCGTCGGTTCGTCACAGAACAGAATGTTCGGGCGTTTGGCGATGGCACGCGCAATGGCGACGCGTTGTTGTTCACCGCCTGATAGCTCAGCCGGGAAATGGTCTTTGCGTTTGCCGAGGCCAACAATATCGAGCGCGTCAGCTGCACTCATCGGATTGTCGGCAATTTCTGTGACCAGCTCGACATTCTCAAGCGCGGTCAGGCTGGGCATCAGATTGTAGAACTGGAAGACAAAACCGATATGGTGGCGGCGATATTGGGTGAGCTGAGCATCACTGAGTTGAATGATGTCTTGCCCCTGAAACGTCAGTGAGCCAGCACTGGCACGGTCAAGTCCGCCCATAATGTTCAAAAGGGTGGATTTCCCAGACCCGGACGCGCCCAGAATGACGGTGAGTTCGCCAGCCGGGACGTCGAGATCGACGCCGCGCAGGGCGTGGACGGCGGTCGGGCCGTCCCCATACACTTTCGTTAATCCCCGTATCCGGAAGGCAAGGTCTGATGTCTCAGATAGGGGCGAAAAAACCATGCCGCACCTTTACACCCGCAAGGTGAGTTCGTTAAGGCGAAACCGGGCGTTGAAGGTCAGGTTTTTATGACTTCGGCAGTTTCTTGGCGAGGCAGGATGCCATTTCTTCCGGGCTGTCATTGTGCATGAAGAAAATGACCGGTTTCCAGTTTTCATCCATCAGATAGGTGAATGTGCCGTGATTGTACTGATATCCGGCGGCGCTCGAATCGTCTTTCACCTTGCTGTAGAAGACTTTGAACTGTTTGGCAGCGGCGGCCACCTGCTCCGGCGTGCCGGTCAGGCCAACCATATCCTTTGGAAACCCATTGTTGGTGAGATAGGTCGCCATGGTTTCTGGCGTGTCATAGCCAGGATCAACCGACACGAAGATCGTGCGGGGTTTGACCACAGTATCCGGCAGCATTTCGACCGCCAGATTGATCCGCGCAAGGTTTGGCGGGCAAACCGTATTGCAGAGCGTGAACCCAAAAAAGACGAGCGACGGCTTGCCTTTGAAGTCTTCCTGAGTAACGGCCTTTCCAGTGTGATCAATAAGACTGATCGGGCCGCCAAGTTTCACGCCCTCGCGGGATTTACAGATGTCCGCAGAACCCGCCGACTGGATCTTGGCTTCGCCTCCCGGATTTCCGCACGCGGTCAGCAGGATCAGGGAAGAGAGGAAAAGACGTTTCATAACGGGGCTCGCTCAAGGCTTGGGTCTGGTCAGACGTTCCTCCGTCAGATAGGACATCTTAATCCGTATGCAAAGAGAGTGGAGCAAGGATGAGCGGGCATCTGAATGACCAGCAAACGCTTTTTTCCCTTCCAACAGAAGGACTTGGCGGGGTTGGCTCGGCTTTTGGCCGTCTCAGGGTGCGCACCTTTGTCGCGACTCGCTGGATCGCAATTGCCGGTCAGGCGGCTGCGATTTTTCTGGTTCACTATATTCTCGGCGCGACCTTGCCTCTGGCCTTGTGTCTGGGGGTGATTGCAGCCTCGGCCTGGCTAAACGTTTTTTTGCAGCTGGCGCTGCCAAGTCAGCGCCTCGCTTCGTCGCTGGAAGCTGTCGCGCAGTTTGCGTTTGATATTATTCAGGTCGCATTTCTGATCGCGATTACGGGTGGTCTGACCAACCCGTTTCTGTTGATGATTCTTGCGCCCGTGACCATCGCCTCCATGAGTCTGGAAACACGGCTGGCCATCGGGCTTGCTGTTCTGACCTTTGTCTGCACGGCGTTGATGTGGGTGTTTTATCTGCCTTTGCCGCTGCCTCAGGACGAGTTGTGGAACGTGCCGCATCTGTTCCGTCTGGGGCAGTTTGCGGCTGTCACGATTGGTCTGGGTTTCTTTTGCTTCTCTGCCATTCGGGTGACGCGAGACGAAACCCGTCTGGTGCGCGCTCTTGATGCAGCGCAGGTTGTTGTTGCCCGCGAGCAGCGGCTTTCAGCACTGGGTGCCCTGGCCGCGGCAACGGCGCATGAGCTGGGTACGCCGCTCGCGACGATCCATCTGGTCGCCAAGGAAATGGCCGCAGACCTCAAGGATGATGAGCAACATCGCGAAGACGCGCTTTTGCTGGCCGAACAGGCAGAGCGATGCAAAACTATTCTGCGTCGTCTGGCGCAGGAAAGAGAAGCTGGCGATATTGTCCATGCGCGTCTGAAACTTTCTGCCATGGTTGAGGAAGCTGCGCGCCCTTATAAGGGCGGCGATATTCTGATTGATGTGCGGACGCTGAAGCATGCAACTTCGGCGTCTGAAGAAATGCCAAATCTCAACCGGTCGCCGGAAATCATCCACGCGCTGGGTGCTTTCATCGAGAATGCGGCGTCGTTTGCAGACAGCGAAGTGGTTGTTGAGGCGATCTGGAATGAGCGGGTCATTACCATTACGGTATCGGATGATGGTCCGGGCTTTTCGGCATCGGTCCTGCCGAAGCTAGGCGAGCCATATATTAGTGAGCGATCTTCAAAACATGCTGGCGGCGGCGATATGGGGCTCGGCTTCTTCATCGCGAAAACCCTGATCGAGCAAAGCGGCGGGGAGGTTGCGACCTTCAACCAGCCAGAGCCAGATCATGGCGCCGTTGTGCGCCTTCGCTGGCATCGCGCTGATCTTGAGGCCGAAAGCACTTGGTCTGCGCATGAAAACGGCTTAAACGGAAACGAGTCTGCGGAACTGAGCACGGGAAAAGACGAATGACAGCTGATATCGATATCCACCAGGCATTGGAATCTCTCACTGATCGGACACTTCTCGTTCTGGATGATGACGCGCCGTTTCGGACACGTCTGGCACAGGCTCTGACCCGTCGTGGATTTACGGTTTCTGCGGTTGGTACAGTGGCAGAGGCAAAAGACGTTGCCCGCATGAACCCACCTGCCTTTGCGGTTCTCGATCTGCGTCTTGAAGACGGCTCTGGTCTGGATGTGATGGAAGTTCTGCATCAGCATCGCGAAGACTGCCGGGCGGTTATGCTGACAGGATATGGCGCGCTTGCGACTGCGGTTGCCGCGGTAAAGGCCGGTGCGGTCGATTATCTGTCCAAGCCTGCAGACGTTGAAGACATTATCAAAGCGCTCGTCGTCACAACGCCCGACGAAAAGCCTGCGCCGCCTGAAAACCCAATGTCAGCTGACCGGGTCCGCTGGGAGCACATTCAGCGCGTCTATGAGCTGTGCAATCACAATGTATCAGAGACAGCACGTCGTCTGAACATGCACCGCCGTACGCTTCAGCGTATTCTGGCCAAGCGCGCCCCACGCTAATCTGATCCGTCGATGATAAACCTTGCTGCGCGTTTCTTACGCGCAGTTATCATGTTTGCCTAAAATCCTCGCGCTCTGAAAACTTTGGTCGTCCGGCGCTTGAAGACTCGGTCCCGGTCGGTTCAGATGCCGACACAGTTTTGATATTCCGATCAGGAGACCGGGCATGGGCGCGTATCGTTCGTTACTTATTTCATCCACATTGATTGCAGGCCTCGCGATTGCGGGCTGTGAAACAACGGCGACAGCACCAGTGGAAGAGAAATCGCCTGAGCGCCTGATCCACGAGCGGGCGATTGTGCTGGATTCTCACCTCGATACACCAGCTTTGCTGGTTCAGCCGGGCTTTGACATCACCAAGCGCAATGATGTGGCGACTGATTATTCTCAGGTCGATCTGCCGCGCATGGTCGAAGGCGGGCTTGATGGCGGGTTCTGGGTCATTTACTCGCCGCAAGGACCGTTGACGGAAAAGGGCTATGAGATTTCGCGCGATACGGCGCTGCTCCGAGCGCAGGCCATTCACAATATGGTCTCTGCTTACCCGGATGCGTTCGGATATGCGATCAAGTCTGAAGACGCAGAAAAGATCGCGGCTGATGGCAAGAAAATTGTCTTCATCAGCATTGAGAACAGCTATCCGCTCGGTGAAGACCTGTCTCTGCTGACAACGTTCTATAAGCTTGGTGTTCGCATGGTTGGCCCGGTTCACTTCCGCAATAACCAGTTTGCCGACAGTGGAACGGATACGGCAGGTCAAAAATGGGGCGGACTGTCTCCGCTCGGCAAAGAGCTTGTGGCTGAGGCCAATAAGCTCGGCATGATCCTTGATGCCAGCCACGCGCATGACGCTGTGTTCGACGACATGGTAGCATTGTCAAAGACGCCAATCATTCTGTCTCACTCAGGTGCGAAGGCGATCTATGATCACCCGCGAAATATCGATGATGAGCGCCTGAAAAAGCTGGCAGCCAGTGGCGGTTTGATTCAGGTCAACGCTTATGGCGCTTACATCAAAAAGCTTGAAAACCCGGAAGGCCGTAGTGAGGCGATGGGCAAGCTGTATCAGGAAATGCAGGCTGCTGGCGATAATCTGAGCCCCGAACAGTATAAGGCGTTCATGGCCAAGCGGACGGAAATCGACAAGCAATTCCCGCCAGCTATGGCAACCTTTGATGAGTTCCTTGAGCATTTGTTCCACATTCTTGAAGTGGTTGGTCCGGAACACACCGGCATTGGTGCTGACTGGGATGGTGGCGGCGGTGTGCAAGGCATGCGCGATGTCAGTGACTTGCCACTCATCACCTACGCCCTGCTGGAAAAAGGCTATACCGAAGAGGATATCCGCAACATCTGGGGCCTCAATCTGATTCGCCTTCTGAAGGCTGCAGAGGATTACAAAGCCAGCCTTCCTGAGGAATAGGATTCCGAAAAGCTGAGGATTTGTGGCCAGTTTCAGAATTTCTGTTCTGAAACTGGTTCCATTTCAGTGAATTCTGCTTTAGACGCGCGCGATGATAACTTGTGTCGCTGAAGCCCCGTCTGTTCATGGGCGGGCCATTGAAAAACTGTTCGATGCCACGTTCGGCCCGGGTCACTTTGCAAAGACAGCAGAGCGGGTACGTGAATTCAGTTACTCCCTGCCAAATATCTCCCGCGTT
Source organism: uncultured Ponticaulis sp. (assembly GCA_963678615.1). Lineage (GTDB taxonomy): Bacteria > Pseudomonadota > Alphaproteobacteria > Caulobacterales > Hyphomonadaceae > Ponticaulis. The sequence continues at coordinate 2,431,692 of OY782947.1, read as the reverse complement.
GCCTTGGACGGGGATGAGGTCGTCGGGATTTGCCGCGTCTGGCCAATTTTTATTGGCGGGACGTCAGCCTTGTTTTACGGGCCAATCGCCGTTGCGCCATCGTGTCAGGGCGAAGGTATTGGTAAAGTCGTGACCGAAGCCTCGCTGAAAGCGGGGAAAGACGCAGGCTATCCGATTGCCTGCCTGATCGGCGCGCCGCCATATTTTACCCAGCTCGGGTTTGAGGTCGTGCCGCCGAAAAGTGTGATCATGCCAGGACCGCAAGATCAGTCGCGCGTCATGCTGCAACGCCTTGCGGCCGATGCTGACACGCCTTACCCAACAGGGGCCGTTACCTACCCTCGCGACGCCAGGCGAGCAGAAGCAACGCAAATAGAATACCTGCAACGAGCCAGGCTGGCAGGAGTGGCTCCGTCTGACTGTCCGTAACGGTGTAGGCCTTGCGATCCCGCAGGCCGATCCAGTTATCCCCGCTGCCAGAGGCGGCACGGATTTGCGGTGTTTCGCTTTCCTTGCTGACCCGGCGGGTTGAACCGTCAGTTTTCTCACCAACAGGTATGAGGCGTTCGGTCGTGGATTTCAGATCGATGAATTCTTTCGGCTGACTCGGGCCATAAAGCAGGATGGCCTGTTTATCGCCTGATTGCGCGCGATAGAGCCCGAATTGCGGATCCGGAATCGACAGGGTGAACACACCATCTTTCTGGGACTGCCAGTCATGGGTCGTTATGCGACCGGTCGGATCTGTCACCGTCAGCGATTTTGGATCAGGTGTCAGAGACGACAGCCGGGCAGTCAGGTTGTTCTCTCCTGCATTGAGGCTGAGGAATTCTTCTTCCAGCTCCGGCTCTTTCATCATCCAGTGAACCAGACGACGAATGAGCTCGGCGAACGGCCCGCCGCCATCATGTCCGCGCGCCCATAGCCAGAGCTGGTCTGACATGAGCTCAGCAACGCGGCCATCACCAACACGGTCGAGCGCGAGCAGTGGTTTGCCCTCTGGCGTCTGCATCAGCACATTGCCCGTCACTTCGCGCGCTTCAATATAGCGATACCAATGGCCAAATTCCGAAGGTTTTAGCGTCTTGGTCACTGAGTGTTTTTCGCCCATTTCGCTGAGCTTCGGCCGGAACGGGTCGGTTTTGATTTGTCCGGTCGGGGCGAGTGGGAGAACCGACGACAGCGGCGTTCTGTGCAGGCTGGATGGCCCGGCGAATGGCTCCCCGGCAGCGATCAGCAGTGCGCCGCCTTTATCGACATAACGCGCAATATTATCGAGATAGCGCAGGTGTAGAACACCCCGACGGCGATAGCGGTCGAAAATGATCAGGTCGAATTCATCGAGCTTTTCATCGAACAATTCCATGGTCGGAAAAGCGATCAGGGACAGCTCGTCATTTGGTGTTGCATCACGCTTGTGCGGAGGGCGCAGAATGGTGAAGTGAACGAGATCGACCATCGGGTCAGACTTCAGAAGATCACGCCATGCGCGCGCGCCCTGATGCGGTTCACCCGTGATAAGCAGAACGCGGAGCGTGTCGCGAATGCCGCTAATCGTCAGCGCCGCAATGTTGTTGATTGTGGTCAGCTCTTCTGGCGCGTCAGGAATGGAGACGGCGATAGAGTTCGGGCCGCGACGATCAATCTCTACCGTGACTTCAGTTTCGACGCCCGGCTGGACCGGAATATATCGCGGCTGAGAGTCGTTGGCGGCGACTTTGACATTGATAATGGGCAGTTCAGCATCAACCTTGATCTTCAGAACCACTTTTTCACCCACAATGCCATAAGACGGGGATGACGTGATCTCGATCCGGCGATCCATTTCGTCTTCGCGGCCGATGATCAGGCTATGAACCGGGCCATATTCTTCAAAGACGGATAGGTCAGTCGGAATGTCGTGAACCTGTCCATCCGTGACGAATATGGTTCCGGCAATCTGGCTGCGCGGCGTGCCGGACAGGGCGTTCAGAAGCGTCGTTGTAAGATCGGTTTGCGGCGCATCCTTGCGCGTTTCGATCATCCGCAGATCAAACTCTGACAGGCCCGGCATTTGCGCCTGTAGTGCGGAAAGAACATCATCTGACAGATCATCGCGGCCATCTATGCTCATACTGGCAGAACGGTCCATCACAACTGCAATGGTGCTCTTTAGTGGCTCCCGGTTTTCTCGAATGAGCAACGGGTTGGCGAGCGCCGCCGTGAGCAATGAGATTGCCAGCGCGCGGGTCAGCCAGGCACGACCACCCCGAAAAGCATAAACGCCCCAGATCACCAGTGTGATCACAAGGAGGGTAATCAGCACCCCCCATCCAAGATGGGGGTCGAAACCAAAGCGCGTGAAGTCGGTCATTGCGGGTCCTCCCGCAGGATTTCTTTGAGCGGATCGATGTCCTCTTTGTTGAACATGCCGTCCGTTACGTCCCCGAGACGCTCTAACAGAGACGGAATATGGACCTGATCGTCCTTATAGTTTCCGGTCAGGATATACATGACGATGTTGACGCCTGTGCGATAGGCCATTTCGCGGTTTCGCTCTCCGCCTTCAACCGAATAGACCGGGCGATAATTGTCGCTGACCGCCCAGGCTGAGGCCATGTCGGCATCGGTGATGAAAATCGTTGATATGCCATCGCCGCGCCGGGAATTGCCGTTTTCCGGTGACGCGCCTTCAATCCAGAGCGGTCGATCCGGATAGCGCCCGGAAAACCCGTCCAGCAGGTAAAAGCTGCGGGTCAGCACATGTTTGTCGGTCACGCGCTGCAGAGGTGGAAGGTCCAGCCCTTCGAGCAGTTTGACCAGATGTGGATCGACCTGATTGCCCGGCTGAACCGTCCCGCCCTTGCGGGTGTCGACAATCAGCGCGCCGCCATTGCGTAGATACTCTGCCAATTTGGTGCGTTGAACATCTGTCAGGCTCAGCCCGTTCTCCGGCATCATGACCAGAATGAAAGGATATAGATTCAGCGGGCTGGTTTCGAGCTTCACACCAATCGGGGCTTCTGGCTCAACTGTGGTGCGGCGGAACAGGACAAACGACAGACCGCGCAGGCCCTGATCGGCGAGGCGGTCCAGATTGGCGTCACCTGTTTGCAGATAGGCGAACCGCAGCGTTAGCGCTGCTTCAGGCGACTTTGTCTCTTCGGATTGGGCCTGTGCCGGAGGTGGTAGGAGGCTCATCGCGCCGCCCGCAACAAGACTGGTTACAATCAAGACCGCCAGTTTGTTTCGACCGGGCAGGGACAGCTTGCCCGCCAGAATGAGAGACACCACAAGATCAATCATGAGAAGGATCAGCGACAGCGCGAGCAGAACGCCGCCAATATTCTGGCCGGTGCGTTCTGAAACGGTGGTGAGGGTAATGCCTGCGGGCCAGTTTTGAACCGGATCGGGCGTGAAATGCGCGCCGGCATTCAGGGGGAAGCTGACGGCGCTGCCTTCATAGACGCCGGCAGGGTGTTGCGCAGTGGGCTTTAACTCGCTGAGCTTTTGGGCGGCGATTGGCTTGGCATCGCCTGACGGGCTTTGAACGCTGCCATAGCCATCCAGCCAGAAGCGCGGCGCAAGACTTGATTCTGCGGTGATTTCCAGCGCACCAATCTCGCGTGCAGGCAGGGTGATGCGGCGGAGAATTTCAACAAACATGCCTGATAGTGGCAGGTCAGACCATTCTGGTCCGGCGGTGACGTGGAACAGGATGAGGCGCCCGGCGCCGAGCGTGTTGGCGGTGATGAGCGGGGTGCCGTCTTCGAGACGTGCCCAGGTACGCGATGGCAGCTCTGCACCAGGCTGCGCCAGCACTTGTCGGCGGACAAAGACGTCTGACACAAGTTCGACGGTTGCAAGCGGGCCTGTCTCTGAAAAGCTCGTCAGTTTTTGCGGGTCATCCCAGGATAGCGCGCTGTCAAATGCGCGCGACGCACGGCGCAGTGTTACTGGCAAAAGGTCATCGGTCTGAGCGGCCATTCGTGGGCCAGCAAAGCGAATGAGGACGCCGCCCTCACTGACCCATTTTTCGAGTTTCGCCCGGTCATCATCGCTCAGGCGACCAATATCGGTCAGCATGATGGCGCCAAGGTCTTCGCTCAACAGCTCGTCCAGCGTGCCTTCGAAAACTGTCGCAAACGGCGAGAGTGCTTTCTTCAGATAATAGGTATCTGCCAGTAATGGCTGGACCGTGGTGCTGCCTGAAATCATGCCCACACGGCGCGCCCGGCTTGAGCCGCTCCAATACCAGACCGAGCCTGCTGTTGCCTGTCCCAGAATTTTGAAATGAGAAATATTGGCCTGAACGTTTTCCGGCAGAGAAAATTCAAGGCTGGTCGTTGCCGCGCCCTTTTCAAAAGCGCCAGAGACACTGCCAACCGAGCGCCCGTTTTCGTCATAGGCTGCCAGCGTGAATTTCTGTTCTCCATCGGCATTGGTGCGAATGAGGCTGAGGACGGGGCCTTTTGCTGTTGTGGCAAGACTATTGATCGCCAGCACGCCCTGATCAGACACAGCTTCGACAACGGAGACAGGGCCGATGGTTTTCAGCTGAGCAATTAGAGCGTCAAAGCCGGTGCTTTTCTCACCAGACGCCAGCCAAAGCGTTTCCGGGGCTTTGCCTTTGAAGTCTTTCAGAGCGGCGGTGAGTGGCGTGTAATCCGGGCGCCATGACACAGGCGACAGCGCGCGAATGCGGGCGCGTGCGGCTTGCGGCGTGAGGCGCTCGCCAAGCCATTGTTCTGGTGTCTGGCTGGTCGTTGGCAGGAGGAACACGCCGCGATCAGCGTGAATCCCCGCGAGCAGATTGTTCGCTGCTGATTGTCGGGCTGACCAGTCTGCGGCGCTGACCCAGTCATTGTCGATCAACAGGATCAGATCGCCCCGGGCATCGTTTGTTTCAGGCGCAGGCGGCGACCAGATCGGACGGGACAATCCAAGAATCGCAAGCGTGACCACAAGGATACGCAACAGGATAATCCACCAGGGCGTTTTGTCCGGTGTTTCCTCGCGATGGTCTAAATCCTGAAACAGGGCCAGGGAGGGGAGTTCGGCGGCTTTCGGCTGCGGAGGCGTCGCGCGCAGAACAAACCAAAGCAAAGGCAGACCGAGCAGCGCAAACAGGGCCAGCGGTGCGGCAAACATGATCGGTCCAAGAGACAGTGCATCCATTATGCAGGCACCTCATGATTGAGGGCGTTCATGATGGCGTAAGCCGTCGGTGTCATCGGGTCTGCCGTATTGTGCAGGAAGTACTGCCAGCCAACGGATGCTGCGAGTTTCTGAAGCTCACTCTGACGTTCCTGAAAGCGTTCCAGATAGGCATCTTTCAGAAGTTCTGTGCGGCCAAAGATCTTTTCCAACCCTGTGCCCGGCAGACGAAAACGAACACGGCCTGTGAAGGGGAATTCTTTTTCCAGTGGATCAACGATCTGCAGAAGCGCGCCGCTGCGACCCTCGATTGCGGACTGGCGAACCCATTCTGTAATCGACCCCAGCGGGCCATAAAAGTCACTGGCGATGATGAGCTGAGCGGTGTCCGGGCGCGGCGTTCCGGGCAGGCTGGCTGAAATATGCATGAAGTCGTCGACCATCGGGCCGATGAGATGATGGGAGTTTGTCACGCCGTTTATGCCATCAATGACGCCTGCCAGATCGCCGTTTTCGCTATAACGCACAGCAATGGCGGTCAGGATGATCCGCGCGGCATCAGCCTTGCTGACCGGGGCCTGATCGCTTTTCCAATCGAAAGACTTTGATCCATCCGCCCAGATGCCAAGGAGGCGTGCGGATTGTAGCTCATGCTCGCGGATATACAGCTCGTCGCCCGTCGCAGACCGGCGCCAGTCAATTGAGCCTGCAGTATCGTCGGGTGTTTGCCCGCGATATTGCCAGAAATCTTCTCCCATGCCGGATCGCTGGCGCGGCGCGGCGCCAGACTGAGCGGTTGTTCGAAACCCGTTCAGCATTTCAAATGTCGGCAGGCTTTCGGCGAGTGTTTCCGCCTGTGCCCGTAAGTCCGCAAATGGGAGCATATCTGACGTCCGTTAGCCTGATCTGGATGCGAGTGTGGCGATCAGCTGTTTCAGGCTCGGTGATTTACCCGACGGGTCAAACCGCATGGCCATGCGGTGACCAAGCGCTGGTTCAGCCAGAGCTTCGACATCCTCAACCGATGGCGATACGCGTCCGCGAAGAAGGGCACGGGCCCGGCAGGCGAGCATCAGCGCCTGACCAGCGCGCGGCGACGGGCCCCATTTGACCTGATTGCGGACTGTCTCATTCTCGCTTTGCTCCGGACGCGCATTGCGGATGAGTGTCAGAATGCGCTCAACGATCTTTGTGCCAACGGGCAGATTGCGAACGAGCGCCTGAATTTCCAGCAATCGCTCAGGCGAGAGAATAGTGTCGACTTTTGCGTCGTCAGACCCGGTCGTCTCAATCAGAATGCGGCGCTCTGTGTCCGCATCTGGGTAGTCGACATCGACTTTCAGAAGGAAGCGGTCGAGCTGGGCTTCTGGCAGAGGGTAGGTGCCTTGCTGTTCAATCGGGTTCTGGGTGGCCAGAACGTGGAATGGTTTTGGCAATTCGTGATGGTGGCCGGCAACGGTCACTTCTTTTTCGGCCATGGCCTGAAGCAGAGCAGATTGCGTTCGCGGGCTGGCACGGTTGATCTCGTCGGCCAAAAGCAGGCTGGTGAACACAGGACCGGGCACAAACCGGAATGCGCGTTTGCCGTCCGTACCCTGATCGAGAATTTCCGAGCCGAGAATGTCGGATGGCATGAGGTCTGGCGTAAACTGGACGCGGCCGGAGGAGAGGCCCAGAACCTTACCCATGGAGTCGACCAGCCGGGTTTTTGCAAGACCCGGTGCACCGATCAACAAGGCATGCCCGCCAGCCAGCACGGAGCAGAGTGTCAATTCAATCGTACGGTCCTGCCCGAAAATCACTTTTGACAGCTCAGTGCGCACAGAAGCGAGGTCTTTCATCGCTTGCTCTGCTACGGCTGTATCAGGTTCGATTACGGTAATTTCTTCACTCATGATGACAATACACCTACATCAATCTCAAAACGGGATAAGGAGCCGCCTTTTGGGAACCCAACCGACAACAGATCTCGACCATCTGAACAAGACATTGCAAGCGATCATTCCGAATGCAAAGGGGAAAAGACAACTTCCACCGGTTGAGACGTGGAATCCGCAGCACTGCGCTGATATTGGGCTGGAAATTCGAAAGGACGGATCGTGGTGGCATCAGGGAACTCGCTTCCAGCGGCAGAAGCTGGTTGATCTGTTTTCTACGATTTTGCGGAAAGATGACGATGGGTCCACCTATTTGGTTACACCTTACGAAAAGGTCATAGTTCATGTGGAGGATGCGCCCTTTCTCGGCGTACGAATCGATGCTGCCGTGAAAGATGATGTCCCCGTTCTCGTTCTGACGACCAATTTGGGCGAGACTGTGGAAGTCAGTGCGAAACATCCACTGCGTGTTGAAACGGATCCAGACACTCTCGAACCGGCGCCTTATGTTCTGATCCGCGGGCGCCTTGAGGCCAAACTCACACGTCCGGCTTTTTACGAGCTTGTCGAACTGGCCGAAGACAGGAACAATGAATTGGTGGTGTCGTCTCATGGCGAGACGTTCACAATCGGATCGGTTGAGGGACAATGAGCTGGCTGGGGGCAGATGACTTTCTGGAACGACTGTCGAGCCGGCTAATTTCGACAGACGCGCATGATGACTCGCCGATTGGCGGAGATTTGCATCTGGTTGATGGCAGAAATGGTAAACCCTTGCGCGATGCGGGCGTGTTGATCGGTGTTGTTGATCGCGGCGACAATGATCTGCATGTCATTCTGACTGAACGACCAAAGTCCATGCCAACTCATGCGGGGCAGGTTGCTTTGCCGGGAGGTAAGGTCGACCCAAGCGATGAAGGGCCAATTCAGGCGGCGCTGCGCGAGGCCAAGGAAGAAGTTGGCGTTGATCCTCGCGCTGTGGACATCAAGGGCGTTGCGGATCGGTATGTTACCGGCACTGGTTTTCGGATCACACCGGTTGTCGGCATTTTGCCGCCGGAATTCATTGCGATTCCAGACCCGCATGAAGTGGATGATGTGTTTGAAACGCCGCTTTCGTTTCTGATGAACCCTGACAATCACATTGAGAAATCAACGTTCTGGAACGGGAAAGATCGCACTTACCTCGAAATGCCGCACAATGGTCGCTATATCTGGGGTGTAACCGCAGGGGTTTTACGATCTCTGTATGAACGGCTCTATCTGGATCAGGACAAAACTTGATGTTGAGAATTGCATTCCAAATCAGTCTGGTCTTGTTGCCATTTGTCCTGTTCGCGATCTATCGGGTGGCAACGCGGGAGAAGAACACGTTCAGCCAACGCTGGCCATTTGCCATGCTGACGCTGGCCGGGCTTTTTCTGATGTCGGCCTTTTATGTCTTCATGTTTGTGAAGGAACCGCGCGGTAAGCGGACCTGTGTGGAGCCGCCTAGATTTGAAAATGGAAAAGTTATTCAGGGCAAAGTCGTGCCTTGCAAAAATCCCGGCATAGATACGCGTGACCAAGACTAACGTTCAGATATCCGGAGCAGACTGGCTGAACTCAGTGAGTTCTGAACGGGTCATGGCGTCATTGACTCGAAAGCGACCGGGATGCGCCCGCTTTGTCGGGGGCTGTGTTCGCAATGAATTGTTGGATGCGCCGGTTTCCGACATCGATATCGCTACGCAACTGCGCCCTGAAGAAACAGTTGAGGCCTTGAAAGCGGCTGGCATTAAAGCCATTCCGACCGGGTTTGAACACGGAACGATTACTGCCGTTTGTGAAGGTGTGCCTTACGAAATCACCAGTCTGCGCCGCGATGTGGAAACAGATGGTCGTCGGGCTGTTGTCGCCTTTACCGATGACTGGGTCGAAGATGCCCAGCGCCGCGATTTCCGGATGAATGCGCTCTACGCCGATGAAGAAGGCTGGGTGTATGACCCGACCGGCGGCATTTCTGATATCTACGAACGTCGGGTCACATTCATCGGAGAGGCCGAGACCCGGCTGCGCGAAGACCATTTGCGAAATCTGCGGTTCTTTCGCTTCTCGTCCTGGTATGCCGACGACATTGACCCTGTTGGGCTGGCTGCCTGTGGACGTTTGAGGGACGGTCTTAACCAGATTGCGGCAGAGCGGATCTGGAAAGAGCTTGGCAAGCTGCTTGAAGCGCCGAACCCGGTTGCCGCACTGGAGGCGATGTCTGAGGTTGGCGTTTTGCAGATCATTCTGCCTGAGACAGACAGCCTTGAGGGCATCAGGGCTTTGATGAAGATCGAAGCCCATGGCGGGAAGCGGTTTGACAAGTTCAAACGCCTGCAATCCATCTTGCCGCGCAATTCTGAGACCATGTCTGTGATGGCCGACAGGCTGCGGTTTTCAAACGCCGAGGCAGAGCGTTTGGCTTTATGGGCGAAAGCGGCCCCCTACCCGAAGGGGGCAGATGATATCAGAGAATGGCTCTATTCCATGCCGGTGCAGACGGGCCGGGATATGGTGGTCTGGTCCTGGGCGATGGATCGTGACTCTCAGTCTGACTGGGGCTGGCAAAATGCGCATGACCTGGCAAAGGACTGGCCGCGGCCGGTCTTCCCTCTAAAGGGCGCCGATTTGCTTAAGGCGGGTATGAAACCTGGACCTTCTATCGGCGAACATTTGAAAGACATTGAGGCGCGCTGGGTGAAAAACGGCTTCAGTACAGACGGTCTGGCGGATGGGATTACAGACCCGCAAATCCGTTCTGCGTTACTATCATTGCATTGAGATAAGTCGCAAAGCTGAGCCACAGAATATACGGAATTTGCAAGAGCGCGGCGAAGCGTGAAAATCCATAAAATTCCCGAATCATCAGTGCGACGGAAATCCAAAGCGCCAGAATGTCGATCAGCGACCAGACAGGGCGATGGAAGAAGAAGAACAGAACACTCCACGCCAGATTAAGCGCCAATTGCAGAAAAAACAGGCTGAATGACGCGCCTGCCCACTCGAACCGGACAGCGACCCGGCGCACCGTAATGGCACTGATAGCCATCAGAAAATAGAGAAACGGCCAGACAATTGCGAAAGCGATATCTGGCGGGTTCAGTGCTGGCTTGGTCAGGCTTTCATACCATGGGTCGGATGATCCGCCGGTGACTGCGCCGCCAAGGGCAGCCACCAGACCAATAGACAGAATAATGCCGAGGTCACTCATCAAACCCTGACCGGGTTTTGCGTGCTCTGACTCAGCCTGTCGTGTCGGATCATAGCTCATATTAAGCGCATTTCCTGATAGTGTTTCCCTTTGGGGCGATCAGCCTTTTCGTCATCAAGGCCACTTAACGAGTGGCGGCATGGATGACAGAATGGAGGTCACGTTCCCACCGGTCTTCAAACCAAATGTGGTTCCACGGTCGTAAAGCAAATTAAATTCGACATAACGCCCCCGTCTCACCAGCTGTTCATCCCTGTCCGCTGCCGACCATCCTTTTTCGAATGTCTGGCGCACAAGGCGCGGATAAATGTCGAGAAAGGCTTTCCCGACATCTTGCGTGAACGCAAAATCTGCCTCCCAGTTCCCCGTATTCAGACGGTCATAAAAAATGCCGCCAACCCCTCGGGGTTCTTCGCGATGCGGAAGGTAGAAATACTCGTCACACCATGTTTTGAACTTCGGATAATACTCCGGATCATGTAGATCGCAAGCAGACTTCATCGCTTGATGAAACTGTTGGGACAGGTCGTGCGCCTCGTCGCGTTGAACGTCGAGCACCGGGGTGAGGTCAGCGCCGCCACCGAACCAGCTGTCAGAGGTGATCAGCATGCGCGTATTCATGTGAACAGCCGGAACATTCGGGTTGCGCGGGTGAATGATCAGCGAAATGCCACTTGCCCAGAACTTGCCATCAGATGCGTCTGCGCCTGGGATTTGCGCTTTGAAGGCTTCAGAAAACTCACCAAAGACTTTCGACACATGAACGCCGGCTTTTTCGAACAGACGGCCTTTCAGAATGCCCATCGTGCCGCCGCCGCGATCTTCTCCATCCGGGCCTTTTTCGCGGTCCCATGGCGTGCGCTCGAACCGGCCAGCCTCGCCGTGATAAAGCGGTGTGCCCGCTTCTTCTTCCAGAGCTTCGAGGGCGGACATGATCTGCCCTTGCAGGTTGGAGAACCAGTCAAAGGCGCGTTGCTTTTCAGCTTCAAAAACAGTGTCGGTCATGGACATGTCTATGCGGGACGAACCGCTTTTCGGCAACCGGATAATGAAACATCAGCCCCGTAAAGGCACGTCTTTGGCTTGCCACAATTTTTTTGGTAAATTGCGATTTTCGTGCAGATTCACGAAAAAAGCATAGGGGACAATATGAAGAAACATCATCTGATCACCGGCGTATTTGCGTCTGTTCTGATTGCGCAGGCAGCGCATGCAGAAGGCGACAATGCAGAGCCATATTGGCTGAAGCGCCCGGTCATTGAGGCGATTGGGCAGGCGCAAATCGTGGCTGATCCGAACATGACCAGCTTTACGGTGACGTATTCTGAAACCGCAAAAACTTCAAAAGAGGCGATCAAGGCAGCCTCACAGCGCGCGAAAACCGCCTTTGCAGACATGAAGAAAATTGCTGGCGACGCGCTGAAAGTATCGAGCTCTTTCACCGTCGGGCCGGTCTATGAGCAATACACAACGGAGCAAGGATATCTGCGCAGCTACAATACTGCCGACAAGATCAAGTATTATGAAGGCAAGGTCACGCTTGCTCTCGATCTGTCTGACATCAAACTGATCGGCAAAGTTCGCGGTGTAGCGTTTGCGCATGGTCCAGACAGCACCGGATATCTCAGCACGCGTTTTGTTGAGACGCCGGAAATTGTGCTTCAGGCCAACAAGGCCGCTTTTGAGGATGCAACGGAACGCGCCAAGGCGATTGCCGAGGCGACTGGCGTAAAGCTCGGCAAGCTTCTGGTTGCCCAGCAAGGTGATTCAGCTTGCCTTGGATATGTTGCGCAGAAGACCGGACAATCTGGTGCTTATCGAGGCTATTACTCTCCGCCGCCACCGCCACCACCACCTCCATCGCCGCCACCGCCGCCTCCACCGCCGCCGGGACCGAATTCGATTTCGCAGGCCGATATCGATGCGCTGGACCTGCCAATGGATACAGAAAAATCCTATGTCTCGGCGAAGGCGTGTCTCGTGTATGAGATTGCGCAAAAATAGAGCTGGGTAGGAAAAACAGATCGGTCGGGACGGCTTTGTCCCGGCCGCTCATTGAATCTATATCTCTTTCGTGGAACAAGGCGGTTTGAACCGTTTTCTCAGGCTTCGGCGATGCGTGAGCCTGAGTTTCCAGAACAGAGAACTGACCAAATGGACCTCACTCCGAACCAATTGCTGACCGGCATCAAGAATGGCCGTCAGCAGGGCCTGAATGATACGGCGCTCGACATTCTGCGTCGCTTATTGTCGGAAACCAAATCGGATGGATCAGATTTCGGGCAGGAATGGGAAGAGGTGCTCGAACACGCACTGGCACTGGCTGATGAAGACTCAGCACTGGAAGTCACGCGCCGCCTGATCGCTCGTTTTCCGAACAATATGCGTTATCCAATCCTGATGGCAGAACGTCTGTCACGGGTTGGCCGGTCAGAGACATCGCTTGAGATCATGCGCAAGATCCGACCGGAAGTTGATGCCAACCCGGCTCTGGATCATTTTGTCGGCGTTTATGCCGGCCATGTCGGTCAACTGGGTGATGCGCGGGCAAATTTCCGCAAGGCGATTGCCGCTAAGCCTGATTTTGGTGACGCATGGGCGCTGCTCGGCGCGGCAAACGGCCTGACGAAAGAAGACCTTCCTGCCCTGACCAAACTCGTTGATGAGCGTGCGCCGCATGCCATGCCAGGTGCAGCTTATGCACTCGGCACACTGTACCATGTTATGGGACAGCCAGAGAATGCCTGGAAAAGCTGGCAGGTGGCCAATGACCATCTGGCGAGCCAACGCGTCTACAATGTCGAAGGCGAAATCGCAGCGATGAAAGCCATTCAAGAGGCGGATGATCAGATCTGGACAGATCCTAACCCTTTGATTCCGCGATCCCCTGAAGTGCTGTTTGTGGTGGGTGCGCCGCGTTCCGGCACCAGTCTGGTGGAGCAAATTCTGGCGTCTGGCCGCGATACAACCGCAATGGGCGAGACAATGTTCAGCCGCGTTGCGACCTGGCCGCTCGGCAATCTGAGCGCCGCATCACTCGATAAAGTGGGCGCGTTTGGCCCGCCGGGTGTCACCTGGGAACGGCTTGGGTCTGTGTATCGCCATCTGGCGAGCATGCGGACGAATTCTGCGCGGCGCGTGACGGATAAGGGCGCGCTCCTTCATCTGTTCGTTGGCGCACTTGCGCGCATGCTGCCGAATGCAAAATTTGTCTGGGTAAAGCGTGATCCACGTGATGTGGCGCTGTCTGGTTTCCGCAGCTATCTGGCAGATGGCAATCGCTGGCGTCATTCCATGAAGGATGCAGCCGCGTATCTGAGCGCGCATGATGAGATGATGACGTTCTGGCTGAACAAATTCCCGAAGCAGGTCTATGCGCTTGATTACGCTGCACTGGCCAATGCCCCGCAGCCTGAAATCGACAAAATGACCGACTTTCTGAAAGTGCCGGACATTGATGTCCGCAGAGCTGACTTCTCCGGCGCAACCGTTCCGACGGCAAGCTTTGCGCAGGTCCGTTCAGAGATTTCTCCCAAATCGGTCGGCAGCTGGAAAACTTATGAGCAGTGGATCAGCCCGGCGTTTCAATAGCGAAACTGTGATTGCGTGAGAGGTTTCGTGCGTCGATCCGCGGCGCAATTCATGCCTTTATGCCGGGGCAGGAGGAACGCTGATGAAACTCTATGGAACCCCGCGATCTCACTTTGCCCGGCGCGCCCGGCTGCTGCTCGATCATCTGGACGCTGACTATGAGATGGTTGACGTTGGAAATGTCGCCACGCTGGATGAGGCGGTCTTTCACAAGAATCCGATGATGGTCGTCCCGGTATTTGAGGATGGCGATGTCTGGCTGATCGATTCCGATCATATTTGTCAGTACATTGCGCGTAAACTCGACCGGGAAGACCGGTTCCGAACGTTGTCGACGGACCCAAGCCATCTGAACATGCGGGCCATGATGCGCGGTGTGATGGACCATGAAGTGCGCATCCTGATGGCGCGCCGTCTTGGCGGCAATACCGAAGGCATGGTGTATTTCGACAAGGCGAAAAAGGTTTATGAGCAGGGGCTGAAATGGGTTGAAGACCATAGGGCGCTATTTGACCTTCATAATCCCGGCGATCTGGAGTTTCATCTTGTCTGCATGTGGCAGCATCTGAAATATTTCTCGGGCTTTGATTTAGCAGATTATGACATTGGTCGCTACGCCGCTGATCTGGCCGCGCGAGAGACTTTCCGTAAATCTGCAATGCCGGAAGAGATGTAAGAAGGTTCGGTTGTCGCATCGCCGATCAAAACCAGCGCATCACTCACAGTCGATTTCCACTTTCCAGACGAACTCGAACAGAGAGCCGCTTTTCATGGGCTCGGTATATGTGGTGATGCGCGCTTTACGGCCAATCTGATAGGCGGACCTTTCTGCGGCGTGGTTTGCGACACAGCTATAAGTGTACTCAACGCCGTTATTGAGGCGAAGCGAGAAGGCGCGTCCTTCATTGTGCATGCCTTCAAACTGAAGACTGCTGATGATGCCGTCATAACAAGTGGTGGGAATCATTCCCGACGTCAGGTTCGCCCACCATTCGTCGCTTGCGAACAGGCCGTAAGCGCCTTTCAGGCCAATATTTGGCCGGCTCTCATCCAGCGTCAAAGCCTGAGAGGCTGAGACGTCTTCTGGATGGTCCGCCAAACGGACGGCCAGATCATAGATGAGTTTCATGCCTGACATCTCGATGCGGTTTGGTGGGCAAGATAAACAGACTGGTACCATGCGATGATGGCGGCGGGGATTGTGATGAGGCTATATTGCCAGGATATGTCTTTCAGACCGATTTCGAAGACCGTCAGCTCCAACCCGATCGCTATAGCCTGAATGGTAATCACAAACAGAATGAGGGCGGGTAATGGCGTCAGACGCAACAGACTGACGATTGCAAGCAAGACGGCTCCGCCAATGAAAGCGATGATCAGCGCGATCACAAACGTCAGGGTCGCTATATAGAGAAGCTCCAGCCCAACAGACCGCGCCGCTATCGCAACCGCTATGGCATGGGCGACGCCAGCAAAGAGCGATGTCGCTATCGCGGCCGGAAACAATCTTTGAAACAGAGGCGGCGATTTGCTCATATTGCCGTCACCGGGAGAGCTGGGTTTGGCGTATCGCTTCCCAGACGCCAATTGCGGCCGCTGTCGCAATATTGATGGAGCGCGCCTCGGGGCGCATGGGAATCACCACACGCTCATCGCACGCATTGTGGACGTTATCTGGCACGCCAGCGCTCTCCCGACCAAATAAAAGTCGATCAGAGGGCAAAAATTTAAACTCGTTGAGTGGGGTGGCGCCTTTTGTGGTGAAAAGCACAATGCGTTCCCCACAATTTTTGGCTTCCGTGAGGTAAGACTCCCACGAATCAACCCGATTTACCTCGGCAATATCGCCGTAATCCATGACAGATCGTCGCAGGGCCTTGCTGGTCAAAGGGAAGCCACATGGCTCAATAATGTCCATAGAAACCCCGAAACACCCCGATAATCGTATGGTTGTTCCAAGATTTTGCGGAATATCAGGTTGATAGAAACTCACTCGCAATGTATCGGCTTCATTCATTCTGGCTGGGAACCTTTACTCCTTTCGTCTGCGCGACCTTGCGCCGCAAGCTCTCGCAAAGAGAAAAGAGTATGCTATAGGCTCCGCAATAAGCCGATCTGTGAGGGCATGGCAACGTGACTGACGAAACAACTATCGATACGGTGGACGAAGAACGCCGTGATTTTATCCACATTGCAGCGGGAGCTGCGGTCGCAGGTGGTGCGGGTGCGCTTGCCTGGCCGTTTATCGCTCAGATGCTTCCGGCACTGGACACCAAGGCGGCTTCAAGCCTTGAAGTTCCGGTAAGCAATATCCCTGAAGGCAGCGAAGTGCGCGTGTTGATTGGCGGTAAGCCATTCTTCATTCGTCACCGCACCAAAGCGGAAATTGCTTCTGCTGAAGCTGGCGACAGCGCGAACCTGCGTGATCCGGAAACGGACAATGAGCGTTTGCGTCCGATGGCGGATGGCAAGCTGAACCCTGCAATTCTTATTGTATCTGGTTCCTGTACACACCTTGGCTGTGTTCCGGTTGGTCCTGGCAGCAATGTCGGTGAGTTTGGTGGCTGGTACTGCCCATGCCATGGTTCGCACTATGACACGTCTGGCCGCATCCGTAAGGGTCCTGCACCGTCTAACCTGCCTGTGCCGGAATATGTGTACAGCGCAGACGGGTCGTCAGTGACCATTTCGCTTTAAACAGTCGCACTATCTGGGGAGTCCCGAATGAGCGGACATGAATCCACATACGAGCCGAAAACCGGCATTGAAAAATGGATCGACAAACGCCTTCCGGTCGTGCGTCTGATGCATGGTTCATTTATCGATTTTCCGACACCGAAAAACCTGAACTACTGGTGGACGTTCGGCGGCATCCTGGCATTTTGCCTGGCTACGCAGATCATCACGGGTATCGTTCTGGCGATGCACTATAAGCCGGATGTCGGTCTCGCTTTCGCCAGCGTTGAACGCATTATGCGCGACGTGGAATACGGATGGCTGATCCGTTACATCCACTCAAACGGCGCATCCATGTTCTTCCTGGCCGTTTATATCCACATGTTCCGTGGCCTGTACTACGGATCATATAAAGCGCCGCGCGAAGTCAGCTGGATCCTTGGTGTGGTCATCTACCTTCTGATGACGGGTACAGCCTTCATGGGCTACGTGCTTCCATGGGGTCAGATGTCACTTCACGGTGCTGCGGTTATCACATCCCTGATTGGTGCGATTCCGATCATCGGCGACAGCATCAAGACCTGGCTCATGGGTGCACCATCTATCGGTGACACGACACTGAACCGTTTCTTCTCTCTTCACTACCTCCTGCCGTTCATGATTGCAGGCTGTGTGATCCTTCACATCTGGGCGTTCCACACCACTGGCAACAACAACCCAACTGGTGTTGAGATCAAGGACGAGAAAAAAGACGCTGTTCCGTTCCACCCTTACTACACAGTCAAGGATGGCTTCGCGATTATCGTGTTCATGCTGATCTTCGCTGGTTTCGTCTTCTATGCACCAAACGTTCTCGGCCACGCCGACAACTACATTGAGGGCAACCCGCTCAAGACGCCTGCGCACATCGTACCTGAATGGTATCTCCTGCCGTTCTACGCGATCCTGCGTGCGATCACGTTCGACATTGGTCCGATCACTGCGAAACTTGGCGGTGTTATCGCGATGTTCTCTGCGATTGCTGTTCTGTTCGTTATTCCGTGGCTCGACACGTCCAAGGTTCGCTCACTGCGTTACCGTCCGCTGGCGCGTCAGTTCTTCCTCGGTTTCGTTGCCGTCTGCGTGATGCTCGGCTGGGCCGGTGCGTCTAACCCGGACAACAACATCTGGACCTGGAACAAAGAAGGCAATCTGATGTATCAGGCGACAGTAACTACGGATGAGGCGAAAGCTGAGTTCAAGACTGCTGCGAAAGAACATCACGGTATAGCATCCGTCAAAGGCGAGACGCTGATTGCTAAGTTCAAGCACTACGAAGATGCGATTGAGTTCGGCAAAGAAACAGGCCTTGGCGAAGAGCCAACTGTTGATAAGCCGGGTATCAAATGGCTTTGGGTCGCTCAGTTCCTGACGCTCTGCTATTTCGCTTACTTCCTGCTGGTCCTGCCGCTTCTCGGCCTGATCGAGCGTCCAAAAGACGAGCCGGAATCCATTCACCAGTCTGTTCAGAAGAAATCTTCTGACGGTGGCGACGCCGAATAGGAGAGATATCGATGAAAGTGATGAAAGCGCTTATCGCAGGTATCGCCCTGCTCGGATTGGCAGCATCCCCTGCTGCACTGGCATCTGGTGGTACCAAGCCTGTTTCAAAAGGCAAAGAGCCTCTGCCGGAATGGTCTTTCGAAGGCGTGTTCGGCAAGTATGACAAAGCCTCTGTTCAACGTGGCTTCCAGGTTTACGTTGAGGTTTGTTCGTCTTGTCACAGCATGAACCTTCTGTCTTACCGGAACCTCGGTGAGCCAGGTGGCCCATTCTATGATGCTGAAGACCCTGATCTGACTGAAACTCAGGTGAAAGCCTTTGCCAGCCAGTACACAGTTCAGGACATTGACGATTACGGCGATGTGATTGAGCGTCCTGCTCGTCCATCAGACAAGTTCGTCAATCCATATCCGAATGCTAAAGCGGCAGAAGCAGCAAATGGCGGCGCAGCTCCACCTGACTTCTCAGTCATCGTGAAAGCGCGTCCAGACGGTGCGAACTACATTTATCGTCTTCTCACCGGTTATCCGGATGTTGACGAGTTCGATGATGAAGGCAATCTGCATTTCGACGAGGGTCACACCCATGGCGTACTGCACCAGCCTGCTGGTCTCTACTACAACCCATACTTCGCGGGCGACACGAGCGCGAACTGGAAGGGTGACCCACGCCACGCGCCATATGGCGGCTATCTTGCAATGCCTCCACAGCTGAGCGACGACCGTGTGGAGTATATGGACGGTACACCAGCGACCAAAGAACAAATCGCTGAAGACATTGCACACTTCCTGGCTTGGGCATCTGACCCGAAAATGGAAAACCGCAAGTCACTCGGCCTTGTTGTTATGGTTTATCTCTTCTTCCTCGCACTGCTCGTGTACTTCTCGTACAAGCAAATCTGGCGGAATGTAGAGCACTAGGCTCTGACAGAGATCGATTTTTGAAGGAGGCTGTGGAAACACAGCCTCCTTTTTGCTTTTTGGATGACTTGCAGGATTTGCAGGGAAGGGCAGGACATGCGCGTCGGTATTGATTTTGGAACTTCGAATACGTCGGTTGCGCGTTTGTCTGGCAATGAGGTCGCGCTTGTCGAGATCGAGCCGGGCGAAGTTTCTGTCCCAACCGCCATTTTCTATGAAACCGGGCGCTCAGGCTGTGTCATCGGAAATGCCGCGCTGGACGCGTATGAAGCCGGCGAAGATGGGCGGCTTATGCGCTCTATCAAGTCTGTGTTGGGCTCTGAACTGATCGAAGAGACAACCCAGCTTGGCAGTCGCTCTATTCCGTTTCGGCAAGTGATTTCCGATTTTCTGGCAACCCTGTTGCGTCAGGTCGAAAAAAGCCTGGGCGAGCCGGTGACTGAGGTCGTGCAAGGGCGTCCTGTCTCGTTCAACGATACCGATAAGGCGTTTGACGCGCGCGCTCAGAGCGTTCTGGAGGATTGCCTGAGAGAGGTCGGTGTTAAAACGGTCAGCTTCCTGACCGAGCCCGTTGCCGCGGCACGCTCTGTCTCGTTTGACGGTGATCATCAGCGGATAGCGTTTGTGGTCGATATTGGCGGCGGTACGTCAGACTTTTCTGTGGTGCGTATTCAGCCCGCAACTGGCGGCTTTGACGTGCTTGCAAGTTCCGGCGTCTATGTCGGCGGAAATGACTTTGACCGTCTGCTAAGTTTCTTCGAGCTAACGCCGCTATTCGGGCGAACCGAAACGCTGGAGCTGAATGGCCTTCCGGTTCCGGCTGCGCCTTATGTCACGCTGTCCGACTGGAAAAGCCTGAACCGGCTTTATGCACCACTCGTGAAAAAGGAAGTGGCCTGGATGCTGAAGCACAGCCCGTCCAGTCTGGGCATTCGGGCGTTCAGCTATCTGATCGAAAATTTTGAAGCGGCGACCTATGCGCATAAAACCGAAGCGGCGAAAATTGCGCTCAGTGGATCGCAGCACAGCCAGTTCAGCTATCGCGTGCCGGGGGCAGTTCTGGAGAAACAGGTCGAGCGGTCAGAGTTTGAAGCCCTGATCGCCGAGACGGCTGGCGCAATGGATGCTGCTGCGCATGAGTGTCTGTCACAATCAGGCATTTCGCCGGACGGCGTAACGGATATCATCATGGTCGGCGGCTCAACATTTGTTCCGGCGGTGGAATCCCTGTTCTTAACCCAGTTCCCGAATGCTCATCTGACCAATAATGATCGGTTTGGCGCCGTGGCCAAAGGGCTCGCCCGATATGCAGCTGGTTGACGTCGGACCAGGCAGGGCGGCAGAGGTCGAGCAGATTACCCGCCAGATATGGACCGGGCAGGTCAGCGAAAACTCTACCGTGTTTCGTGAAACGCCCGAGACGGTCGCCGCCCAGATCGCAAAAGGCGGGGCAGTTCTGGTGTTTGACGGCGATTTGCTGATCGGATCAGGGCGCTTTGTGATGGTGGCCGGGCCTTGCAGGGATGACCGACCCTGGATGGAAGTCAAAAGGATCGGCTTGCTGAAATCCTATCGCGGCCTGAATGGGGGTGAAGTGATTTGCCGCCGCCTCGAGGTGATGGGGCAGGGTCTGGGCGCTGTCGGAGCGCAGCTCGCAGTCCGTGAGGATCAGCCGCGACTGGTGCGGGTTTACAAGGCGCTTGGCTATCAACTCGCTGACGATGTTGATCTGACGACCCATAACCCGCTCGTGCCGCCGCCAATCGGGATGCGGAAATGGTTCTGAGCTTACACATATCTGTGCTTTGACGGCTGGACGCAGGCTGCTAAAGCACCATCAAACAGTTTGATGGAGCCTCACACATGAGCAAATGGACACTTGGCGTTCTTGGCGGATCTGGCCTCTATGAAATCGACGGCCTCGAGAATGCACGCGAAGAGCACATTGTCAGCCCGTGGGGTGTGCCGTCCGGTAATGTGATGCGTGGCAATATTGGTGATGTTGAGCTGGTCTTCCTGCCGCGCCACGGCAAGGGGCATCGCCTGTCACCAACTCATGTGAATTACCGCGCCAATATCGACGTTCTGAAACGTGCTGGCGTGACCGACATTCTGTCGATTTCCGCCGTTGGTTCGCTGCAGCAGCAATATGCGCCGGGCGAATTTGTATTCGTTGATCAGTTCATTGACCGCAGCTTTGCGCGCGAAAAGAGCTTCTTTGGTGAGGGCTGCGTTGCCCATGTTTCTATGGCGCATCCGATCTGTGAGCGTCTCTCGGGTCTTGCCTATGAAGCGGGACAAGCTGTCGGCGCGACCTGTCATAAGGGCGGCACGTATCTGGTGATGGAAGGTCCGCAATTCTCGACCTATGCCGAGAGCCAGCTGTATCGGTCATGGGGCTGCGATGTGATCGGCATGACGAACATGCCGGAAGCCAAGCTCGCGCGCGAAGCTGAAATCCCATACGCAACCGTCGCGATGGTGACGGATTATGATTGCTGGCATGAGGAAGAAGAGGATGTCTCGGTTGAGAATGTTCTCAAAATCATGAGCCAGAACTCTGCTTATGCAAAAGAACTGATCATCAAGCTGGCAACCAAGCTCGGCTCCATGCCGCGCGAAAACGGGCCTCAAGGCATTGAGACCTGTCTTCAGTTTGCGATCATGACACCGCCAGAGGTGCGTGATCCGGAACTGATGGCCAAGCTTGATGCGATTGCAGGGCGGGTGCTCTGATGAGCTTGCCTCACCTCTATCTCGGCAATGCCCGCTATTCGAGCTGGTCCATGCGGCCCTATCTGGCTCTGAAGCGTGCCGGGATCGAATTTTCGGCTGAGTTTCTTCCGCTGCGGACAGATGAATTTCGCACGCGGATGAAAGAAGTCTCACCGTTTGCGCTTGTGCCAGCCCTGCAGCTGGATGGTGAGGTGATTGGCGATTGCTGGGCGATTTGCGAATGGGCGGCGGAACAGGCCCCGTCTCTCTGGCCTGCTGATGACATGGCGCGTGCCAAAGCCAGAATGCTGGCCGGTCAGATGCACGCTGGTTTTATGTCCATTCGCCGCGAAATGCCGATGAATCTGGGCCGGGTAAACACGCCTCGCGCGGCGCTTGGTGAGGATGTCATGCAGGACATTTCAAAGCTTTCTGCGGCCTGGGGACAAGCGCTGGAAACATCCGGTGGTCCCTTCCTGTTTGGTAAATGGTCGATTGCGGATGCCATGTACACGCCGGTTGCAACGCGCTTCCGGTCTTATGGTGTTCAATTGCCAGAGCCATTGCAGGCTTATGTTGATCTTTTGCTGGAGCAGCCGGAATTTCTAGAATGGCAGACACTTGTCGATGCAGAAAGCTGGATAATCGACGATATCGAGCAGAATTACGGTTGATTTCTTTACACTCCGGATATCCCATACGGGGTATCCCTTTCCAAAATCGGATTAAACGGGCTCATGAACCTTAAAGATACCATTCGCACCATTCCGGACTATCCAAAACCGGGGATTATGTTCCGCGATGTGACGACGCTGCTTGGCGATCCGCGCGCGTTTCGTAAAGCCGTTGATGAACTGGTCCAGCCCTATGCTGGTCTGCGCATCGACAAGGTTGCCGGGATTGAAGCGCGCGGTTTCATTTTGGGCGGGGCGGCAGCTCACCAATTGTCAGCCGGGTTTGTCCCGCTGCGCAAAAAGGGCAAGCTTCCGCACAAGACCATCGCTGAAAGCTATCAGCTGGAATACGGCGTGGACGAAATGGAAATGCACGAAGATGCCGTTTCAAAAGGCGAGCGTGTTTTGTTGGTGGATGACCTCATCGCCACGGGCGGCACAGCCGAAGCTGCCATCAAATTGTTGCGGCGCGCAGGTGCAGAAGTTGTGGCCGCAGCCTTTGTCATCGACCTGCCTGAACTGGGCGGTGCAGACAAAATCAGAAGTCTTTCTTGTGAAGTTCAGTCGCTAATGGCCTTTGAAGGCCATTGACGTAGGCGGACGAACAACACACCTATAGGAAAATCCCGGAGTTATCATGTATCGCCTCGACGACGAAGAAGAAGACAACACACAGATCTCAGAACCAAATAGCTTCCTTGAGCAGGCCCTGTTCAAGGCGCGTACTATTCTCCTGACAGGGGGAATTGATGACAAACAGGCCCGACGCGTGTGTGAGCGCCTTCTGGCTCTGTCTGCGGAAAGCCCTGAACCGATCCTTCTGGTTCTGTCTTCCCCAGGTGGTCACGTCGAATCCGGCGATATGATCCACGACATGGTGAAGTTTGTTCCTGCGCCAGTGAAAATTCTCGGCACAGGTTGGGTCGCAAGTGCGGGCGCGCTGATCTATTCTTCTGCGAAGAAAGAGAACCGCTTCTGCCTGCCGAACACTCGCTTCCTGCTTCATGAACCACGTGGCGGAGTTGGCGGTCAGGCGTCTGACGTTGAAATTCAGGCCCGCGAGATCATCAAGATGCGTGAGCGTCTGAACAAGATCTTCGCAGCAGCGACCGGTCAGACTCTTGAGCAAATCAAGAAAGACACAGATCGCGACTATTGGATGACTGCTGAAGAGGCTGTGAATTACGGTCTGGTTGGCAAGATCGTTTCAAACCAGAACGAAATCTTCTGAGATCACTGACGCAGGATAATCAGCCGATATGACACTGGCATATCTCAGACTGACGATTTTATCCCTGCTGACACTGGTCTTTGCCGGTTATCACACAGCCTGTGCCTGCGCTCATGCAGCACAGGCTGTTTCTGTTTCCAAGACAGTTCATCATGCACACGACATGTCGATGGCGGATGCTGAAGACTGTCATTCAGACACTGAAGCGCAAATAGACAGTTCGCATGACTGTCCGCGTTTTCTGGACCGTCTGGATGTGAAATCTGTTTCCTTGATCAAGCCAGAGATGGTGTCTCTGAAGCTGGTCGCGCCATCGGTGTTGATCGATACCAGTTTTGCGTCGCTCTGGCCTGACCTGAAGCAGGCGGTCACGATCAGGCCGTCGCCCAATATCAAAAGACAGTTCGTTTCTCCGCTCACACTGAGGGTGCGCCTCCTGAATTGAGGGATTGCTGGCTTTAGAACGCATCAGCACATTCAATTCATTCTGAGGACACTTATGTTTTCCCGACGACATTTTATGGGGCTGGGGGCTGCGACAGCTCTCGGCGCAACAGGCGCAGGTTTGTTGCCAGCCTGGGCGCGAAGCGCATCTCACGGCAATCACGGCCTGACCACGCTGACAGGCGATGTATTCGACCTGCATGTCAGTGAGTTTCCGGTCCGCATCAATGGCAAAGCGGGCATGGCGGTGGGCGTGAACCAGACGCTTCCGGCCCCGCTTATCCGTTTCCGTGAAGGGCAGGACGTCACGCTCAATGTTCACAACATGCTGGATGTGGATACCAGCATTCACTGGCACGGCCTGTTGGTCCCGTTCGAGATGGATGGCGTGCCGGGCGTTACCTTTCCCGGCATTCCGGCGGGCGAGACCTTTTGTTATAAATTCTCCGTTCCGCAGAATGGCACCTATTGGTACCACTCTCATTCCGGGTTTCAGGAACAGGTCGGCCTGTATGGTCCTCTGATCATTGATCCGGCGCACCATGACCCGGTCAAATCGGACCGGGAATATGTACTGGTCCTGTCGGACTGGAGCTTTGAAGACCCGGAGCGGATTTTCTCCAAGCTGAAAAAGGTCAGCCATAATTACAATTTCATCGAGCGGACGATTCCGGACTTCTTTGAGGATGTCGGCGAAAACGGCCTGTCGAAAACACTGTCGGATCGGGCCATGTGGGGCCAGATGCGTATGTCACCACGCGACATTTCCGATGTCACGGGCTCGACCTATCATTTCCTGATTAACGGCCATACGACGCTTGATAACTGGAATGGTGTTTTCGAGCCGGGCGAGCGCGTGCGCCTGCGAATCATCAACGCTTCTGCGATGACGATTTTCAATATTCGCATTCCGGGCCTTCCGATGACGATTGTTCAGGCGGATGGCCTGCATGTTCAACCACTGGAAACAGACGAGTTCCAGATGGGGGTTGCCGAAACCTATGATGTGATCATCGAACCAAAGGACGACAAAGCCTATGCTTTTGTCGCCGAAGCGATTGATCGGTCTGGACAGGCCGTGGCGACGCTCGGTCCGAAGGCGGGCATGCGCGCTGAAGTGCCCGCGTTACGCGCCGTGCCCACGCTGACCATGAAAGACATGGGCATGGATCATGGCGGACACGGTGATCATAGCGGCCATGACATGTCGAAAATGGACGATATGGGCGGAATGGATCATTCCGGGCATAAAATGGCTGCGAAAGCCGAGCCTATGTCCCATGAGGGGCATGATATGCATCAAATGCATGCTGCAAAGACGTCTGGCTGGCCCGTAGAGCGTCCAGAGCTGAGAAAAGGCCCGGGTGTTGCCAATATCAACGTAATGCCTCTGGCGCGCCTTGATGAGCCCGGAACGGGGCTTGAGGATATGCCTCACCGCGTGATGACCTATTCTCAGCTGCGTAGTCTGGAACCAAACCCGGATATGCGCGCGCCGGAAAGAGAGCTGGAAATCCACCTCACCTCCAATATGGAGCGCTATATGTGGTCCTTTGACGGGGTGCGGTTCTCAGAAGTGACAGAGGCGATCCAGTTCCGCGAAGGCGAACGGGTGCGTGTGACGCTGGTCAATAACACCATGATGAACCATCCGATCCATTTGCACGGCATGTTCTTTGATCTGGTGAATGGCGGCGGTAGGCACCGGCCGCGCAAGCATACAGTGATCGTCAAGCCTGCTGAGAAGCTGTCATTTGATGTAACGGCTGACCATGTGGGTGACTGGGCGTTCCATTGTCATTTGCTCTACCACATGGCTGCCGGAATGATGCAGGTGGTGTCTGTTTTGCCAGACCCGAATGCGAAAAAGGCAAAGGCTGGAGCTCATGACGGGCATAAAATGGACCATGCCGATCATGGCAAACTGGATCATTCCAAGATGAACCATGACGCTATGGATCACAGCAAGATGGATCACGCGCCTAAGTCTGAGCCGAAACCCAAAATGGAGATGAAGGATCATTCTGGTCACAACATGCACCATAACCATGGAGGCGACCAATGAGACGATTGATTGCCTGTATGGCGCTCATAGCGCTTCTGGGAAGCGGCGCGGCAGCCTTTGCAGAGGAGTCTCACACCGACCATAAGCCATGGTCTCAGGCCGATAAGATCTGGGGGGAGGCCGAAATGGCCAAATCCCGTCATCACGTCCTGAAGCATCATGGCGAAAGCAAGTTCTTCTTCATCGGAACGGACCGGTTTGAGGTTCAGTCTTCGGATGATGAAGAGGTGTTGCTGTGGGATGGGGATGCATGGTTTGGCGGCGATGTGAACAAGCTTTGGATCAAATCTGAGGGCGAATATTCCTTTGATCACAGTGAGGTCGAAGAGGCTGATATTCAGCTTTTATGGTCGCGTGCGATTTCCCCGTACTGGGATTTCCAGACGGGTCTCCGATATGATTTCGAACCTGAGGGCCGAACGCATGGCGTCGTCGGTTTTCAGGGCATGGCGCCCTATCGATTTGAAATCGATACCGCAGCCTTTCTGAGTGATCAGGGCGATATTACCGCGTCTCTTGAGGTTGAATATGAGTTTGCGCTGACACAGCGCCTTCATCTGGTTCCCCGAGCGGAGCTTGGTTGGTCAGCTCAGGAAAGCACTGATCTGGATGTTGGTGAGGGCTTCACGACAGGAGAGATTGGTCTGCGCCTGTCTTACGATGTCATTCGTGAGTTCGCGCCGTATGTCGGCGTTGAATGGTCGGGCGCATTTGGTGAGACCGAAGACCGGTTGTCAGCGGCCGGTGAAGATACCGACAAGACGGTTTTCCTGATTGGTGTCAGAACCTGGTTCTGACCAGACCATTTAAAGAAAAGGGCGCCTCAATGGGCGCCCTTTTTGTTTATTTCAGTGCGTCGGCAAGGTCTGCCAGATCGCCATCATTTTCGACGGGCTTAATGCCTGCCAGCCTGGCCAGAAGCGGATAAACCGAGACGTTATCAAACGACTTCAGTGTGACGCCTTCTTCAATCGCCGGACCGTTGGCAATGAACAGCGCAGCCATGACCGGATCTTCCGGATCAAAGCCGTGGTCGCCGCCGCTATTGCGCCAGACTTTCATCGTCTTGCTTTCATAGCGCCAGCCTGTATCGGCCAGACAGATGATGGCTGGAACGCGTGGATTCTTACCGTATTTGAAACGTGCTGGCAGCTCTTCTTTCTTCCAGCATTCGCCGTGTTCCTTGCGGCCCAGCAGGGCGGCTTCCACCTCGGCTTCATGGCCTTTGCGCGCAGAGACGCCGGCAAAAGCGCCTGTCCAGATAACATTCAGCTTGTCCTGACCGACCCAGTCATTGAGGTTCATGATCTGGTCATCAGAAATGGGTGCCATGCCGTGGTCGGCGACAATGACGATATTGGTTTTGTCGCGCAGGCCCATCTTGTCGAGACCGTCCAGCAGTCGACCGATTGCGGCATCAACCTGCGCCATGGCAGAATTGGTTTTTGGACTGTCCGGACCGTAAATGTGTCCGGCTGTGTCGACGATATCGAAATACAGCGTTGCAAATTTCGGGCGCTCAGCCGCCGGAACATCCAGCCAGCGCAGCAGAATGTCGACGCGGGCGAAGTCTGGGAGCTTCTGGTCGAACATTTCATGTTGGTATGGCTGCACGCCGTGAATTTTATAGTCAGAGCCCGGCCAGAACATGGTGGCCGTCGGAATGCCTTGCTGTTCGGCGCTCACCCAAAGCGGCGTTCCCTGTTCCCACCATTCCGGCATGGAAGCGACCATACGGTTTGACAGGGTGAAGATTTTCCCAGGCATGGATGGATCATGCATGGTGTTGTTGATCATGCCATTCTTGTCAGGGCGCAGGCCTGTGATCAGCGTGTAATGGTTCGGGAAGGTCTTTGACGGGAAGGACGGACGCATAGCCGCGCGCGCGCCTGTGTCAGCCAGTTCTTCCAGAACCGGTGTCATGCCGCGGTCAAGATAGTCAGCCCGGAAGCCATCAATTGAGACGAGAATTGTCAGCTCACCCATTTCAGGGGTGTTCTGCGCATCGAGTTTTTCACGCTCAGCATCGGGAGAGGTCGCACAAGCCGCAATCGCCAGCAGCGCACCAAACAGAGTAAACAAAGGCCAGTTTCGCATAACAATATCGTTATCCGGTTTTTGTGACGACGGTAATACCGTTTCACGATTTCAGGCCCGTTTGAGACGTGAATATCTCGTCTCGAAACTATCTGTTCATCTAAAAAATAATTGACGTAGACAGTCGGAGATATAAATCTGACACCAGATTATTCGCAGCGCCTCCAGGAGAGAGGCGGCGACACCGGGAGAAATATTTATGAAGCTGGTCAGCGATGACGTCCTGACGGACTCCGCGAAAGCCTATCCGCACTATCCGTTAGCCTATCCACTGCTTGAAGATTATAAGCTCTGGAACCCGTCCAGCTGGACGAATGGCCATCCTCATGAATTCTATGCACGGATGCGTTCGCAGGCCCCGGTCATGTGGTCGCGTCTCGGGCGTCGGGGCAAGGAAGGCGCAGGCTTTTGGTCTCTGACCAGCTATGAAGACGTCAAAGCCGCAGAGCTGGCGCCTCATATTTTCTCGTCTGAACGCGGCAGCATCAATATCGGCGTTCAACCCCGTGAAGAGTGGAAGCCGGAAGTTCTGATCTCGGCAGCGATTAACTCCCTGATCAATCTGGATGCGCCGCGCCATATGCAGGTCCGTATGCAGCAACTGAACTTCTTTGTGCCGCGATATGTCGCGCAGCTTCAGGAGCGTGTTGCAGAGAAAGTCGACAGCCTGCTCGATGATCTGGAGCGCAAAGGCCCTGTCGTTGACTTTGTGAAACTCTTTTCACAGGAACTGCCTCTGTTCACCTTATGCGAAATGCTGGGCGTGGATGAAGAAGACCGTCCGAAGATCATTCACTGGATGCATTATCTGGAACTTGCCGCGCAATATACGGCCAATCCGGTCAGCGTCTTTATGAGCGAGCCGCTTTTCCCGATGCGGTTCTTCAAGGCGATTGACGAGATGTTTGAGTACGGCAAGCGCGTTATGGCGGACCGCCGGGCAAACCCGCGGGATGATTTGTTGAGCGCCATTGCCAATTCTGAAATGGATGGCGAGCCGATGCCACAGGAATTCCTGGACGGGTCGTGGCTGTTGATCATCTTTGCAGGCAATGACACCACGCGAAACTCAATGTCTGGTACAATTCGCCTGCTGACCGAGTTTCAGGACCAGCGTCAGATGGTGCTGTCTGACCGGTCTCTGATCCCACAAATGAACCATGAGGCGTTGCGTCTTATCTCTCCGGTGATCCATATGCGCCGGACGGCGATGGAAGATACGGAACTTCACGGGCAGAAGATCGCCAAGGATGAGAAAGTCGTCCTGTGGTATGGTGCGGCCAATCGCGATGCCAGCGTATTCCCTGATCCGGACCGGATGGATATCACGCGCGAGAATGTCGAAAAGCATCTGGCCTTTGGTCATGGCGTGCACAAATGCCTTGGCTTCCGGGTGGCGCAAATGCAATTGCGGATCGCGTCAGAAAAAATTCTGGAGCGCTTCCCGAACATTCACTGGACGGGCAAACAGAAGATCGCACCGAACGCATTGGTGCATGCAATCTCCAGTCTGAAGGTCAATCTGTATGGCCCGGACGGCAAAAGACCCGTCATGGTGCAGGGCCGCACGGCCGCAGAATAAAAGAAAGCCCGGGATTGTACCCCGGGCTTTTATGTTATGGGCACTCCGATCAGATGCTTCAATCTATGGCTCATTCGAAGAGCCGAATTTCCCGGCATGTCACCTCTGGCCATTGGGGGGCTTTTGGGGGCACTTGGCGGGATGTACCATTTTACGCAGTGCCACATCGCCATGCGTGAAAACCTGGACGATGCGACAAACCAGACGCGCCAGAGAAATGAGAAGCCTGAGCGATTGCTGAATGGTATCGCAACCCACATTTTAATGAGTTTGATGGATGATCTCATTCGGGGAATTTTATGTGGACTTCAGTGCCACCGCCGGTTTAGCTGCGTGACCTGCACATTGTTTTCAATAGAAACGGGACGGTGAACACATGCGGACGATCTATCTGAGTTGTTTGCTTTCTGTACTACTTTGTAGTTGTACGGGAGATGGTGGTGCCAACGCACGTTCGCCGACACAGCCACCTGCGGTGCAACCTCCTCCTGTGGCGACGGCGCAGTATTTTTATCCCTCAGCGACCGAGTACGCGCGACGGACCGCGCTCGATGAATTCTGGAAAACATGGAAGAGCATCTATCTCAAGGAAGGGTGCGGCGGTGCATACGTCGATATTTCCGGCGACGGTAAACCTGCCTTTGGCGGCAGCGCGACCAATACCCTGACCGTCTCCGAAGCGCATGGATACGGCATGCTCGCCCTTGTGCTGATGGCAGACCGGGATCCGGATGCCAAAGTATTGTTCGACAAGATGCTGGCGTTCTTTCGGGCCCATCAGACCGCCGGGGGCGAAGGCCTGATGAGCTGGAATCAGACGCGCGATTGCAAGGATGCCCCAGATGGAGGGGATGCATCTGCCACTGATGGTGATCTGGATATCGCTCTGGCCCTGCAACTCGCTGATGCGCGATGGGGCGGTTATGCGAATGACGCTGCGACAGTGAAAAACGCCATATTGGCCAGAGAAACGACGGATGACGGCATGATGCGCCTTGGCGACTGGGCGGTCGATGCACCGTATGGCAGCGCTTCACGCTCGTCGGACTTTATGCCGGGCAGTTTCTATCTCTTTGCCTCGGCTGACAGTGGTGAGGCTGCGGTGTGGAACAGGATTCGCGATAGGGGCTATAGCGTTTGGGGCGGGCTGGCCGACAAATATGCGCCGGACACAGGGCTCGTTCCTGATTTTCTGGTCGGCTTGCCGGATCAGCCAAAGCCTGCGGATCCCCTTTTTCTGGAAGGGGAAAGCGACGGCTATTTCTCATGGAATGCGTTCCGCTACCCTTGGCGGCTCAGCTTTGACCTGGTTGTCAGTGGCGATACCCGCGCCGCCGATCGCCTTAAGCCAATCAATGCGTGGATGATGAAGCAGTCGGGGGGCTACCCCTCCCAGATCACCACGACTTATCGTCTCGACGGCACAATCCCACCGGATCAATCCACGCCGAGCGGAGGCTTTATTGCGATGTTCGCGACAAGCGCGATTGCCGGGAGCGGCGATGCAGATGCGGATCAGAAATGGATGGATGCCTTGTGGTGGGATCTCAATGCGATCCCTGCGACTGACGAGGACTATTTCGGAAATACGCTGAAGCTGCTTGCGATGATAGAACTGGCCGAGCTCTGGCCAGAGTCATAAGGAGCAGGCCGCGCATAGGTGATGTCCCGAACTGTTCTGGTTAGCCTTATAAAAAATGGCCCACGATTGAATTCAATTTCGACGTCAGAGTCGGTTCGACGACACCGGCAAACGATCAGCGTCTGAGGAAGACGTAAGGGCATCCGTTTTGGAACCAGGCCCGGGCGATGAAATTTTCTGGAAGAACTTCGATAAAGTGGTGGGACAAAATCGGAAAAAAGCCAACAAATTTCAAGGTGAAGTTTAAAGACTGGTGGGCCCGGAGGGACTTGAACCCCCGACCAAACCGTTATGAGCGGTCCGCTCTAACCAACTGAGCTACAGGCCCCAACCAGAGGGTAGGGAACTTACTGATTTTTTGCCAGCCGTCGAGTGTTAATCGCGGGCTTTTTCACCTGAAGGCAAAATGAACAAGCGCGTCATTATAAAGTCGCGATTAAGATCTTAAGTGTCGTCATAAAAGGAGTATTGTTATGACTTTGATTTCTTCTCGGACGATGGCCAGCGCACTGGTTTTGGGACTTGCTTTTTCGACCATGCCTGCACAGGCTCAAACAATGGAAAAAGCGCACCCGAATTCAATTCAACCGGAAACAACGATCGCAATCTCAGCAACGTCCAGCGTGACGGCTGAACCAGATATCGCTTATCTGACTGGCGGCGTGGTCAGCGAAGCAAAGACTGCGGCTGAAGCTCTCAAGGACAACACTGCAAAAATGCAGGGCGTATTTGCGGCCCTTCAGAAGGCCGGTCTGAGCGAAAAGAACATTCAAACGTCCAATTTCAGCGTTCAGCCGAAATGGGAATTTCCGAAAGAAGGCGAGCGCTATATTTCCGGCTACACCGTGACCAATCAGGTAACGGCCAAGGTTGAAGATCTGACCTCCGTGGGCGGTTTGATCGATGCCATGGTCAGCCAGGGTGGCAATACCTTTAATGGTGTTGAGTTCGCGCTGAAGGATTCTACGGATATCGAGAATCAAGCGCGTCAGAAAGCCATGAAAGAAGCGATGGCGCGGGCCCAGCTTTATGCAGAGGTCACAGGATATGAAGTTACGCGCATTGTTACGATCAATGAGGGTGGAAGCTTTTCCAGCCAGCCGCGTCAGGAAATGATCCGCAGTTTTGATGCCAAATCGGCTCCGACGCCAATCTCGGCTGGCGAACTGACCTGGTCTGCGAACGTCAATGTTACGTTTGAACTGTCCAAGAAGTAAGCCTGTTATGTCGGTCCGTAAAATTTCGGAAATGCGAAATCTCGGGCCGGCCTCTCAGGTCCTGCTTGCGGAAATTGGGATCCATAATGAAAAACAGCTCCGAGAGATCGGAGCTGTTTCTGCATTCTGTCGTGTGCGGTTTCAGCTTGGCAAGGCATTTGCGAGCTTAAATCTGCTGTATGCGATGGAAGCTGCGCTTCTGGATCGTGACTGGCGAGACCTGTCGCCAGCCGAAAAGGCCGCCCTGAAGGCGCAAATAGACTAGCTCGGCTGAACGATATCGTTCTGTTCGTTCAAAAGAACGACATTCGGGTTGTAATTGCGGGCTTTCTCCGCCTCAACCTGACCGAAAGTACAGATGATGACACGGTCACCGACCTGAAAATGACGCGCTGCAGCACCGTTTACGCCAATTGTTTTTGAGCCGCGAGGGGCTTCAATCGCGTACGTCATGATGCGTGAGCCAGCAGTCACGTTCCAGATATAAACCTGTTCGTGTGGCAGGATGCCTGACGCATCAAGAAGGTCCTGATCAATGGACACAGAGCCCTCATAATGCAGGTCGCACTGAGTTACGGCCGCACTGTGAAGCTTTGCCTTCATCATCGTCAGAAGCATGAATATTCCCTCCGCACTTGTTCCTTTTTGGAAGATTCTTGCCTTCCAACTTATATATAGGAACGAACTTTACCTAACGTAAGGGGTGGCTGTATTTTGCACCCGCGAAATGTTTAGATGGCGTTATGCTAAAAATGCTGACCCACGTAAAGCATTTTTCTGTTCAGCCCCCGGAATTCACAGAGAAAATAACAGTTTTACTGGTAAAATCGGGATCAATCATATGTGATTTTCGAAACTTAACGTGTTTTCACTCAGATTGAGCTCAACTGTTAATGGCGCGTCTTCGCAGTTGCACAATTTTTCAAGTGGAGACATGATTGATTTCAGTAAATCATGATCGCGAGCATCACCGATTTTTCTGCCCGTTTCATCAAAACAGGTCAACGTATAGCGCGTTTCGTTCGGGGCGGGCGTGGCGTAGCTGATGGATACGCGCTCTGTGCCGGGCAGGGCGGCGCGGGTCAGCGCCATCAGCCAGGCGACATGATCTGTTTTAGCGGCCATAACCATCTTCCGGATGGGTGACCACAAGATCCTGATGCAGAAGACCGGCCTCGCGATGGCGGCTCGCTGACTTATAGTCGGCATGATTCAGGGTTGCGATAAAGGCCTTGCGGTTTGGAAAGCGATTGATCCAGACCATGTCCCAGTCACCATCGCCGATGAAGAAGCGTTCGGCTTTGCCTTTGAAGACGCAAACGCCGCCTACGTCTGCAGCCATTTTTTCAAATGCCTCTGCGTATCGCAGATAGGCGATTTCACCGGTCGAGCCATCGCCGAATTCCGGGTCAGCTTCCTGATAGACGGCTTTGTTTTTGAATTTCAGCAGATTGACCTGCGCGACCGGACCATCATGGTCAAAATCCCGGAATGCACGGAACTGATCGGCCGTTGGCTGAAAGGCTGGCATGGTGCGTTTGTCCCCGTTGTTGTCGCTGGTACATAACGTTTGCGACTTTGATGGCTATTGCAACACCGGTTCACACCTAAATGAAAGGCCGGGTTGAGAGACCCGGCCTTTGTGTAAGACTAGTCTTTCTTTTTGCGGCCCGTGAACATTGCTGTGACCAGATTTTCATTGTGCAATCTGCCAGACACAAACACGCCGATAAAGTGCAAACCGGCCAGAAAGAGCGTCAAATAGGTGAAGGTCTTGTGCACGCCTTCAAGCAGTTCCTCTGCCGGCGATTCCTCGCTATGGCCATGCTCGTATTCGCCTTCGTCATCGTCGTCCTCATCAGCTGATGTCAGCCAAAGCTTGGCGGTGGCACTTGATGAGCCAGTCTCTGTCGTCATTGCCGAAGGTGGCAGGAATGGAGCGAGCGGTCCTTTGTTCTTTTCGACGGCCAGCAGAGCGAGGCCCGAGCCGGTTGTCACGATCAGGGAAAACAGCAAGGCCAGGATCATCACCGCGCCAGCCGGATTATGGCCGATACAGCGCTTTGCGCGACCGTTCAGAAGACTGCTCAGATAGCTGAAAACCGTTTTGGGCCCACGGACAAAGTCTGAGAACCGGGCATGTTTCGTGCCGATAAAGCCCCAGATCAGCCGGAATACGACAACGCTCGCGACGGTGTATCCGGCGACGATGTGAATATCCTGAAAATCGTCGCCGGAGGCATAGGCTGTCAGGACACTACCGACCAGCAACCAATGCCCGATCCGGACAAGCGGGTCCCAGACCTTGAGGCTTTTTGACGTATTGTTTTCGCGCATTTCTGTCTCCACAGTTTGTCGTGAAAACAAGGGTCAGATCGTGGGTGTTTTCCATTCGTCGGATGACGCATGCCCGGAAAAGCCAAATGGTTTCAGGAGGGTTATTTGAAGATTCAACCCGGTGCTGCGTCGATTGTTTCGGCGTTGGCGTTCTCCATGATCGCCGCTCTGATTGCGTTTGATCTGTTTTCGGATGGCGGGCAGGGGGTCAGTCTTGCGCATTTGCTGATTGAGGGTGGGGCGTTTACCATCGCTTTGCTCGCGGCTGTGTCCACGCTGGTTCATTATGTCGACATTCGCCGCTCTCTGACTACGGCGCGCACAGAAGCTAGTCGCTGGCGACAAGAGCATAGCGAGTTGATCGCAGGATTGTCGAAAGCGATTGGCCTGCAGTTCAAAGTCTGGGATCTGACGGCAGCGGAAACCGAAGTCGGATATTTGCTGCTGAAAGGGTTTAGCCTGAGGGATATTGCGAAATTGCGCGATACAAGTGAGCGGACGGTGCGCGAACAAGCCCGCGCCATTTACCGCAAGGCCGGGCTCACCGGCCGTGCAGAATTGTCGGCGTTCTTTCTGGAAGATCTACTGCTGGGCGAGGCAGGCTAAGGCGCTATGCAGCGCCCTGATCGCCACGCGGTAGCCCGGTATAAGGGCCTTGTCCTGCGATGAAGTGATCGATGATCTTGCCATCGTCTGTTTCCTGAACTCGGATCACGACATCATTTGCCTGTTTGACCGACAAGACATCTTCCGGAGTGAGGCCGGTCAGCTGGCCGACCGTCACGCGAATGATGAAGCCATGGGCGAAGACTGCGACCGTGTCTGCAGCAACGCTGTTAGCGTCTGAAAGAAAGCGGTCAGCACGGACTTCCAGATCACGGAAGTTCTCGCCATTCGGAGGGCGATAGCCATATTGGTCCCCGACCCATGCGGCCCATTCATCCGGGCGCTCTGTGGCGATATCGGCATAGAGCATGCCGGACCAGTCTCCAGAACTCCATTCTTTTAGCCGGTCGTCAAACTGTGGGTTTGCGGCGAGCGGCATGTGTTGTGAAATGATCTCTGCGGTCTGGCGTACCCGAACTTGTGGCGAGGCCCAGATATGTTGAATGCCGAGCCCGGCGAGCCAGCGTCCATTGGCGTCAGCGTGCTGGCGACCATTTTCGTTGAGGTTTGACTCCCATTGGCCCTGCATTCGTTTCTCGGCGTTCCAGTCGGTTTCGCCATGACGGACAAAATACCAGGTACGTTTCAGGGTCATATCTACGTCTCGCTATCGTTTCGTTTGGCGACACGTATGGCGCGTTTATTCGAACCAGTCGACCAGACGCAGGGAGAAATCCATTTCACGCTCGAGGCCTTTTTCCTTTGGAAAGCCCTCATCCAGCGTTTGCGGCGCGAACATGACAGTTTTCATCCATTTGCGGACCGAGGATTTATAAAGCGGGTTCGTGCAGCTGACTTTGACGTTCTGAGGCGCACCCGCATGCAGAAGATCAAATTTGACAGTGCAGTCCCCACCAAAGCCGTCATTGAGGGCAGCCTGAGGTAGTGTGAGAATACCTTCGCTGACGGCCCATTTTCCCCAAAATTTCATTTTGCTGTCGGGCAGTTTCGCCTTTGCTTGGACATAGAGCGTTTCGTAAATTTTCTTGTCCGCGCAATTCTCTTTTTCGCGGGCGTAAGACACCATGGCCAGATAACCGGCAAATTGCACAAGCCCATCATCCACGAGTTTAGTGAGCTTGGTTTGTGCCGAGAGCGCATTGGCGGTTGGTTTGCTCGTGCAGTCTTCAGCCTGAGCGCTGGTTATGGAAAGAAGGCCGGTCAGCGCGAGTCCGCACAGTGTGTGGATGAGTTTTTGCATAGTAAGCCGGTCCTTTCACTGGTCTGAATCAGCTTTCCGGACGCTTATCCGGATTCTGTTTAAAGTAGCGCTCTGCGTAATAGAGTGCAGCTACGTGTAGGCAGTGTTGTGGGTCAACGCCATCCTGATCGAGGTATTTTGTCCACGGCCATTCGAGAGCTTCTATATCTTCGTTCGGATCGAGCTGTTGTTCGCCTGTCTTTTGGGCACCGAAGGCGAGGTAATAGTGAACTGAGTTGGTATTCACTGCCCAGTTTGCGCACGCTTCACCGATTTTCACCCATTCGCGCGCCGTATAGCCGGTCTCTTCTTGGAATTCGCGTCTGGCGACGTCGCCCATGTCTTCGCCCGGTTCGGCAACGCCGCTTGGCAGGCCGATTGTCATGGCCTGCGGTCCGTGCCGATATTCTTTGATGAGGACAATATTGCCCTCATCTGTCAGTCCAATGACGGACACCCAGTCCGGGTATTCCAGAATGTGATAGCCCTCAATCTCCCGGCCATCGTCAAGCTGAACATGATCTGTCCGCAGGGACATCCATGGGTCTTTATAGGTCTGCTTCGAGGAGAGAATTTTCCAGGGTTTCATCATTCGCCTTTCAGCTTCCGATTCAGGAACTCCATCCGCGTCTTCATCAGATGCGTTTGAAGTGCTTCGCCGCGAATACCATGACGCTGGCCCGGATAGGTCATCAGCTCAAACACCATGCCGCGTTGCTGCATCTCTGCCATGAAGCGCGTGGAGTTATCAAAGGTGACATTGTCATCGGCCATGCCATGAATCAGCAGAAGCGGTGGCAAATCACCTGTCCAGTTTTTCAGATGGTAGAAGGCTGAAGCTTTGTCATAGCCGTCTGGATTGTTCTGAGGCGTGCCCATATAGCGCTCTGTGTAGAAGGTATCATAGAGCGTCCAGTCGGTGACCGGGGCGCCGGAAACCGCGGCGGCAAATGTGCCGGGTTCGGCCTGAAGCAGCGTCATCAGGGTCATATAGCCACCATAGCTCCAGCCCTGAATGGCGATCTTGTCCGCATCGACGAAAGGTTGAGCTTTCAGCCATTCAACGCCTTTCAGCTGGTCGCGCACTTCCGGCGCGCCTGTCTGATGATAGATGACATCCTCAAACTTTTTGCCGCGATTGTAAGAGCCGCGATTGTCGAGACGGAAAACGATATAGCCCTGATGGGTGTAGAATACATCCGTCAGGCGTTCCCAGTTGCGAGTGACAGTTTGCACGTGCGGTCCGCCATAGACCTCAATGATGACCGGGTATTTCTTGTCGCTTTGGCGGCTAAAGCCTGGCGGGAACTGAACGGAATAATAGAGAGTCTGGCCATCTTCGGCTTCCAGTGCGCCATATTCCGGAACGGTATGGTTTGCCAGATACGGGAAGTAGGGATGATTCTCATCCAGCTTGTTCTCATTGATCCACGCAATGAGTTCGACCTTCGGTCGACAGTCAACGCTGGCGCGGGCTGACATGGGTTCGCGATCGACACACCATGGGTCGTTCGGGGTGATTTCATGACCTGCCGGAATGTCGTCCGGGTTCACAGGTTCGGTCAGTCGATAAAGACCTGTTTGTGGTGGTTGGGTTGGTGAAGACGATGTGCCTACAAAGCTCTTGCCATCCGGGCTCATCGTGATGGACCAGCTCTTTCCCATCTCTGTCAGGCGGACGGGCTCAGGACAGACTCTCGTCACACGGGGCAAATTCGGTGTCATATCATAGCAGGCGCTATCCGGCAGACGTTTGAAGCCATTGCTTTCCAGGTCTTCGTTCGTCGCCGGAAGACCGGCTCGGTAGAGATGCGTTTCAAGCGGTGAATCGAATGTCGCTGTTACAAACAGCTCGCGACTTTCCGGTACATAGGCTTCGATCGCTTTCACAACTTCGCCGGGATGGGCGCCAAAGACGGGCTTCATGCCGTCCTGAGACACGACAACAGG
Organism: uncultured Ponticaulis sp.; assembly: GCA_963678615.1. GTDB lineage: Bacteria > Pseudomonadota > Alphaproteobacteria > Caulobacterales > Hyphomonadaceae > Ponticaulis. The sequence goes on along the minus strand of OY782947.1, from coordinate 2,392,891 downwards.
TGTGCGGTAACCCGGGGTTTCGACAGTTGTCAGAACCGTCAACTCACCCATGTTTTCTGAATCACCCTGCTTGCTGGACAGCGTCACAAAATCCGAACTGAGATTGACCCAGTTTTGCTGGTCTTCGCTGTAGAAAGCCTCGCGGTCAAAGCCCGTTTCTGGCCAGTGTTGGGTCGCCTTGATGTATTTCTGGTCGCGATCCACCGCCTGAACCACAAGGGCTGATCCGCCCCAGTTCACGCGCGCGAGATACTGGTCCGTTGCAGGCCCCCAATCCTCGCGACGCCAACTGACTTCTGTATCATCGCCAGTCACCATGTCGTGCACAAACAAGTCAACAATCGCATTCGGGCGACCCGCACGTGGATAGCGCTGATTGATGACGGTGACTTTGTCAGCCGCAATATCGAACCGCGGGATGATGTCGACCGTGCTTTCATCTACCTTGGTAAAGGCGATGTATTTTTCGTCCGGGCTCCACCAATAGCCGGTGTATCGGCTCATTTCTTCCTGAGCGACGAATTCCGCAACGCCGTAAGAAATGGCATTGTCCGGGTCTGCGTCAGGCGTGACCTGAATTTCTGTTTCATGGACAAGATCGTAGACAATGACCGCGCCGTCCCGAATGAAGCTGATATAGCGCCCTTTTGGGGACATGCGCGCATCATACTCAAAGGCGTCTGTCTTTGTGATCTGTCGAACAACCGGCTTCTTCGGCGGCGCAGCTGGTGCTTTGCCATAGGCAGAGGCCGGTGGGACTTCTACAAGGAAGATATCGCCGCCAATCGGCACCAGAATATTGGTTTCATTTCCCCAGTCATAGCTGACAATGCCTTTGCGACCCGCAATCCGTTTGCGTTCGCGCAGCGCTTTTTCTTCCTCAGAAAGTTCAACCTCATCCGGCTCGAGAAGCTTGGAGTCGACCAACAGGCTTTGTTCACCCGTTGCCACATCGAACTGCCATAAATCATAGCGGGATGGATCATCCTCGCGGCCTTTCAGGAAAGTGACTCGCCGACCGTCAGGCGAATATTTTACCCCTGTTGGGGACAAGCCGTTGAGGCTCGGTGCGCCATACAGGCGATCTATGGTAAGATATTTTGCCTGCTGGGGTGATTCGGTCATTTTCTGATTCGACTCCGATTGAGCCAGACACGCAGTGCCTGAAAGGGTGGCAGTGATGAGGAAAAAACTGGGCAAGAGAATGTGTTTCAGCATGGCAGCGACTTTATCGTTGTTTTCAGAACTGTCATGGAGGCTATATTAAAATAATGAGCGACGCATTCTCTTTGTACGAAACGGCTTCCAGAATTGCTGCTGTGGCAGAGTCTGAGGAAGAATTTCAAACGGCTGCCGGATTGATGCGACAAGCATCTGAAATGGGATATAGCCGTGCGATGAGCGCTTTCGGAAACATGCTTATGGCTGGGCAGGGTGTTTATCAGGACAGTCAGGAAGCTTTTCGGCAATGGTCGATGGCCGCGCTGGATTACGGCGAAGGTGAATGCGCTTTCAAGTTGGGGCTTGCCTGTCGCGATGGTGGCGATCACGGGGCTGACCGGCCGGGCGCACTGGCCTGGTTCATGCTGGCTCGTGACCTTGGTCTCGACCTTGCTGCACTGGACGTGGATGATGTCTCTTTTGACATGACAGATTCAGAGCGCGTTGAAGCCTTTGACCGGTATGACCGGCTGCGCCAGAACTGCGTTCTGCTGCGCTGATCTTCAGGCAAACATTTCCAGATAAATCTGTGCTGCGGTGACGCTGACAATATTTGTCGCAATGCTGACGGCCAGTGACGTCAGGCCGAACAGAATGCTGCGCCAGATTTTCGCAAAACGGGTTTCACCCGCGACACCGCCGCGCATGACGGTCATAAAGTCGAGCGCAAAAATAGCGATGATAGAGATCAGGCCATAGGCGGCCCAGAGCCCAAGATGCAGATGAGACATGCCGACGACACTGAACAGCGAGAACAGCGTGCCCGGAAGCAGTCCCAAAAAGTAAAATCTCAGTCGCAGCGCAAAGCTGGCCCCCTTGCCCCAGATGCGAAGTAACAGCGCCGCGATAATATGACAGGCCATAAAGGTTGGCGTGAAGGCAACGACGAAGGCATCAAGCAGTTCATCCAGATAGGCGATCCGCTCTGCCTCGTTGGCGAATTGTATGCTATCATCAACGCTGAACTTGACCGTTTCATAAAGGATGCTGGTATCGCCTGCCCAGAGGAAGCGAATAGCGGTCAGAAGCGCCATGACGGAAAAGACAAGCCGAATGGAGGGCGTGTATTGGCGATTGCCCCAGTCAGGCTTTCGCGCCGCATCGAAAGCATGCCTCGGATTGCGGAAAATCATGATCACTGAATGAAACGCGCGCACGCTGAGGCCGAAAATATCCTCTGACAGGTCGTCAAACCCCAAACTTTCCGAATTCGCGCGTTTTGACATACTGGCTCCATATTGAATTTACGCGCCAATTACGGCACACACGGCGTTCAGAATTACACGCTCAGAGAAAGCACCTTTCATGGCATCTTATCAATACATCTACCAACTTCAGGGCCTGACCAAGACCTATCCGGGCGGGAAGAAGGTATTTGAGAACATTCACCTGTCATTTTTGCCGGATGCAAAGATTGGTGTCGTCGGTGTCAACGGTTCGGGTAAGTCGACCCTGCTGCGCATCATGGCCGGCGAAGACAAAGAATATAACGGTGAAGCGCGCGCCGCTGACGGGACGAAAATCGGCTATCTGCCACAGGAGCCGCAGCTCGATCCGACGAAAACCGTTTTCGAGAATATCGCGACCCAGTGTCCGGAGAAAATCCTGTTCGATAAATTCAATGAAGTGTCGAACAAGATGGCGGAAGAATATTCCGACGAGCTGATGGAAGAGATGACGACGCTGCAAGAGCAGATCGATGCTGCCGATGCGTGGGATATCGATTCCAAGATCCGCATGTCCATGGATGCGCTGCGCTGTCCGGATGAAGACGCGGACGTCACAAAGCTGTCAGGTGGTGAGATCCGCCGTGTTGCGATTGTTCGCCTGCTATTGTCCAAGCCTGACATGATCATCATGGACGAACCGACCAACCACCTCGACGCTGAAACCGTCGCCTGGCTGCAAAACTATCTGGTGAACTTTACCGGCTGTGTGATCCTCGTAACGCACGACCGTTACTTCCTTGATCAGGTCACAGGCTGGATTCTTGAGCTCGACCGTGGTCGCGGCATTCCATATGAAGGCAATTACTCGGCCTGGGTTGAGAAGAAAGCCAAACGTCTGGAGCAGGAAGCCCGCGAAGAAGTTTCCCGCAAGCGGACGCTCTCGAAAGAACTTGAATGGGTGCGTGCTGGTGCGAAAGCCCGTCAGGCCAAGTCCAAAGCCCGTATTTCCCGCTATGAGGAAATGGCCTCCAAGGCTGAGGCTGAAAAGGTTATGACAGCGCAGATCCGCATTCCGCCGGGGCCGCGTCTTGGTAACGTTGTTCTGGAAGTTGACCATTTGTCCAAAGGCTTTGGCGACCGCCTGTTGATCGACGATCTGACGTTCAAACTGCCTCCGGGTGGTATTGTCGGCGTGATCGGTCCAAACGGTGCGGGTAAGTCGACCCTCTTTAAGATGATCATTGGCATGGAAACACCAGACAAAGGCGATATGCGCGTCGGTGATACCGTAAAGCTTGGCTATGTCGACCAGTCGCGTGATGCGCTCGACCCGAAGGCGACTGTCTGGCAGGAGATTTCCGGCGGCACAGACGTGATCGACCTTGGCGGCGTGGAAGTGAATTCCCGCGCTTATGTTGGTGCGTTCAACTTCAAAGGCTCAGACCAGCAAAAGCCGGTTGGCGTTCTTTCCGGTGGTGAGCGGAACCGCGTCCACCTCGCGAAAATGCTGAAATCCGGCGCAAACCTGCTCCTGCTCGACGAACCGACCAACGACCTCGATGTGGAAACGCTGCAGGCACTTGAGGAAGGCCTTGAGAACTTCCCGGGCTGCGCCGTTATCATCTCGCACGACCGTTGGTTCCTTGACCGGATGTGTACGCACATTTTGGCGTTCGAGGGCGACAGCCATGTGGAATGGTTTGAAGGCGACTTCTCTTCCTACTGGGAAGATAAAAAGCGCCGTCTCGGTGCTGAAGCCGTCGAACCGAAGCGTCCGAAGTTCAAGAAGTTTGCACGGTAAAGAAAAGGGCGGCCCTCGGGCCGCTTCTTTGATTGCTGTAAAAGTTTGATATCAGGTGCAAACGTAGAAGCAGTGGTTCTTATTTTGACAGTTGGGCCTTTGGAGCTTCTTCATGTTTCTGATGCTCTTCTGAAGGACTCTCACTAGAAAACTGTATGAGTTGCGGCTTGTTGATGTTCTGAATCAGCCTGTCGATTTCAGGTAGATGTGCCTGGATGTAGTCGATGCCGTCTTGAGGAATGGCGCCGTTTTGGAGCAGTGCATTCAATCGCGCGCCACCCTGTTGGGTCAGTTCATAGATTGGAGGCTGAGATTTGCCGTCCCAGCTAATGAACTGGTTCCTATTTTTATGCCGGTGAATCTTTGTAGTCAGCACGTCGTCCTGTATCGGAAAGCCAGCAGAGTTCAGTAGCTCGAACAGTGTCTGCTTGTTTCGACGCTGTGCGACTCGCTCAAGAGCGTAAAAGATAACAAAGTCGATCATATAACCGTAGCTTCGCCGCCCAAACGACTCCTGCAGGTTTTTCTGTCGTGTTTTGTCGGTTCTGCTATCACCTTTTGGTACAGCCTCGTCCTTGTTTGGTCTGTAATGGGTTGGCTCAGAGTCTGGGTCGTTGGAATAATAACGGCTCGCCGTGTTCAAATGCGCGATTGCATTTCTTACGTGACTTTCCGAGAGCGGTTCGTTCATGCACAGGAGGACATCCTCGCCAATTTCAAAAAGAGCAGTGATGGTGTCACTCTCATTCTCGTTAGCGTTTTTAATTTCCTGTATATGTCGCGACAGTCCTACCCTAAGCTTTCTGATATTATCAGTGGGGGTTCGCCCATTAAAAAGGCGATGAAGCGCATCGTCGAGCTTCTCGGTAATTTCAGCCATCGCCCCGTTAACCTTTGCTCATGAATCCCCCGGTTAACCTTAAGGAATTCTAACAGTTTTTTTTCATTCAGATCTAACCGCGACCTATTTCAACCCAGAATATGATGTGCCGCTTGATCTTTGTGATCAAGAACTAATTGTGGATAACCTAAACATTCTTTTAGTCGCTTGAAAACATTGAGAATAATTGATTTATCTGGCTTTATCTAACAAGATCTAACATTAAGCAGCAACAATGATTTATATACAACAATATGCGTTCTGTATTTGTTCTTTTTGGCCGCTTTTTTATTAGAAAATCTAACAACAAATTTCGCGTTAGGCTCGCTTATTCTGTCAATCTCCAACCGTGGCGCCACACAATTTTTACTGTGAAATGGAGATTTCAATGTTCGTAAGTTTGTTTTTTGGTTTCGTAACAGGTGTTGCGACCCTGTTGGCAGCAACCCTCGTGGTGCGAGGAATAAAAGACGGTGAGAACGTGGATACCTGGGTAACAAGCCTGTTTGTTAGTTTGGCTATTGTGTCTCAGGCGGGGCTTGTGACCAGTATGGGATATGATGGGGTGATCCTTAAATTGATAGGCAGCTAACAGTTTTGCTATGGTTAAGAGGCGGCCTATTTGGCCGCCTTCGTGTTCGCCGCCAGCGAGTTGGGAAGAAAGAATGACGTGCTCTGTAAACCGCCTCACTCTTTATTTTGATGGCGCTTGTCCGTTATGTGTTCGGGAAATTGGTTTGCTGCGCCGTTTGGAGCGCGGCAAACACATTGATTATCTGGATATTTCGCCGCCAGACGCGGCGGAGTATTGCCCCATACCACGCGAGGTTTTGCTCGCGCGCTTTACCGCAAAACTGGAAGATGGGCAGCTGGTCGACGGCGCGCAGGCCTTTACAGAGGCCTGGTCCAAAATTCCATGGCTGATCTGGCTCAGGCCAATTGGTCGTTTTGCGCCAACACGCTCAGTCTTAAATTTTATCTATGCGGGATTTCTGAAAATCCGCCCCTTCATACAGCGTAAGGTTCGTAAATGGAGCGGATGACAACGAGTTTTCTCTCGTAAAGCAAGCGGATCGAGGAGCGATATGACTGAGAAAATTATTGACGTCGTTCCGATTTTCGGACCAGTCAATGAGGAAGGTTTCAGAGCCGTTTTGGGCGTCGACATTGTGGTGCTGGTGGCCGAGGCAGAAACGCACCGCATTCCGTTCATGACATATGGGGCGATCGAGCCGGGGTCAGCAGAATGGAATGAATTTGTCGAAGACGCCAAAAAGAAGGCGCCCTTTCAGGCGTGGAAGCAGTATGGCGAGCCAAAGAAGCTTATTTAAGCTGCGCGCAGATCCGGGATTTCGAGGTCCGGGTCGTGTTTCAGGTTTTGAGCCGTCGTCCAGAAGCGTTCGATCAGAATGATCTCTTCTTCAGATTGTGAGTGATCTTCGTTCAAAAATTGAAACAGTTTTTCAAGCACAGCAGGTTTCTCCTTGTCGATACAAGAGTCATAGGAGATCAAGGCTAAATTCGGGCTAAAAGGAAAGTTTCAATTTCTTTAGGAAAGTCACTTTTCGACAATAATTGGATTACTGCCTGTGGAGAATTTCGACTGACTCAAAATTGGGCAGTTATTTCTTGTCTTCCGAGTCGAACATGTGCCCGAAGGTCCAGGCAATAATCTCAACAATCGCGCGCGAGAGCAGCGTCATCAGAATGCCGAAGATCGTGTTCTCATTCACCAGCGTCCGATAGAGAATGAGGCCCTGATCATCAAGCAGAGGCGGTGTGCGGATCATGTCGTTGATGAGTTCGATCCAGTCCTGAAATCCGCGAACGAGGCCCGGCGCAAAGGCGAAGGCCAGCACCAGCATGACAATCACCAGAATAAAACTGATGAACAGTTTGGTAGAAGACCGGGCGAGCGAGCCCATCAGCGAGAACATGAACATTGAGACCCCTCCATTGCAGCCGCGGAAAAGGCGCAAGGCTGCAAACATCAATGTCGGGGAGACTAGATCAGCCGGGCGGTCTTGTCATCTTTGCTCGCGCGAGAGGGGATGAAAGCGCTGGAGGCTATGTTTTTAAATCAAGGGAGAGTTTGTTTAATTCACACCCGTTTCGCGCGGCGTTGTCGGGTTATAACCAAACTCAGAGGCCGGCATGTGAATGCCGAGGCTGGAATTTACATAACCAAGAGCCGCGAAATGGTGAATCGCATGGCTGTGCGCCTGAATCAGAGCGGCGCCAAGCGTGTAGCGACAGGTCACGCGGCCGCAGCCGAGATCGTCTGTTACATTTACCAGCTGCTCGATATCAGCGGAGCGCAGGGCCTGAATCTGATTGAGCGTGCGATCCAGATAGTTGAGGCAGGCCTGACGATTGCACTCGACATCCAGACATCTCTGGCGCGCTGAGAGATCAACCTCTCCGTTTTCTAAGCCACTGAAAATACAGTCGAAAATATCCAGAATATGGCGCATATGGCTGCCGATACTTGAATGGTAGGGCGCGACTGTTGCGTTACAAAACTGTTCGTCAGAAATAAATTGGATGAGCTCGCCGCCCAGCTTCAAATTCTTCTCTATTGCATCAAACATGCTGGCAGGGCCGTGCATTAGGTTCTCCTGGCTGACTTTCGTGCAGAATAAGCAACTCGAGCGCAATTGAAACTGAAATACCGTTCACATCTCTGCCAAGAGTTGGTGAAGAGAGTGTGACAGGCAGTTCGAATTTAAATTTAGTACTGATCGTGGGGGCTCTGTAAAGCGAAAGCGCAAGGCTGTCCCCACGGACCACGCGCAAACCAGCTGCTTGTGTTAAGGATAGCTGGTTTTTTGATCATTTTAGCCAGTCAAACAGACTGTTCGCGGTGAGGATTACTCTTTCCGTTCCTACCTTTCCGATTTTTCAGGTCGTGATGAGCATTGTCAGCCTGTTTTGTTGCGCCAAAATTCTTTCTTTGATGCCGACAGCCTCCCCGGAAAACCAGACAGCATTTCGACAGGAATGCGCGTTGCAGACGGCATTCTGGACAATTCTCTGAGACCAAGGACTGCCGGTGGAAATCGTCTGAATGGCACATGAATTGCTGTTTCTTAGAGGAAACGCATTTTTGCTCTTTTCTTTGGTTAGCAAATCGTTAACAGTCATTAACGAATTTGCGTGACCGGTCGACAGTAGTCGACTGAAGGTACCTCAGAAGGAGGGAGTAGGAACGCACCGGAGCAGAATGCTCCACCCATTAAAAATCAGAACGATAACAAAAATTCGATCCATAGGGAGACCAGATTGTTCTCTATTTCCAAGGCTTTAGCGCCGATTTGTCTTGCGCTGTCCTTTGTCGGGCTGTCCGCGTCCGCAGAAACCCTGATGGGACCAGATGCGTTTCGCGACGTATTGTTGAAACAGTTTACGCGTGATGCGGGTGCGCAGGCCTGCGTTTCCAAATTAGAGAATTCCGGTCTCAAAGCAGGACTCACCAAAGAGAAATGCGATTATCAGGTTTACACAAAAACGGCCTATATCCGGTATTTGTCGTCACCGACTGATCTGGACAAGATTGTTGGTGAAGAATCCGCGCGGTTGATTTCAATTATGGAAGAGGGGCGCGACACCTCCGGTATGCGAGACCGTCTGGTTGTGCAGTTGCGCCCGAAAAGTTTTGTGTCTGCGTCTGAAAAGCCGCTGGTCGCGCATCGTTTTGCCGGCGATATGTATGCGGTCCTCATGCTGGATAGCCCGCAAACTCTGACGGCAGTTTCTGCCGAAGAGCTGCAAAAACTGTCTGTGGGCGAAGATGAAGCTTTCCTCATTGCGGCAGCGAATACACGCACTCGCATGGGTAAGGTGCAGGCTGACGAATATGGCCCGGTGAAGCGCCTTTACTCTGAGAATGGTTTGATTTCTGGTCAGGTCTGGCTGCCGGAAACCTGTGGGTCATCCGCTACGCCGACCGCGTATTTCCTGTATGACTATAACGGCGTGCTTCAGACCGATGGTGAAAACCTGATGGGGCTGTCCAAACTCATTTCCTATGCGCGCAATATGGTCGGTAAAGGCACGTCTCTTTCCGGCACGGTTGTGCGGTGTTCTGCTGGTCAGTGGACCCAGCTCTGGCCGGCGACTCAGGCAAGCCTGCAGGTGAAGCCGTCCGAAGGGGGATGATCGATCTCCCGGTCTGTGGAGTTTTTCCCCGCATTTGCGATAGGATATCGTAAGTTGTCATAAGACCGTTACAAACCTTCGCTACACGCAAACCCAACAAACAAGGCCCGTTTCCATAAAAGAGACGGGTCTTTTTCTGGGCAAAATGCTGTTGCGGAGTGCGGTCCTGAACATGAACTGGCGTGGTCTCTTCTGTCTTTTGGCGGGTCTTTTCATATCGGTTCCGGCCTCAGCCAAGCTCGCGGATACGATTGAGCTCGATCAGGCTGGTTTCACACGTCTGGTCACCGACTTTCTGGCCGTTGAACTCGGCAAAGGCGCCTGTGTTGAGCTGGAAACATCAACCAGTTTGTTGTTCGGCTCTGCTGATGAAGGTTGCCACAACCGGCTCGAGACGACTGCACTTTACGCAGTTTACGTGTCTGCCCCTGATGTGATTGACCTGAAGCTTGAGAAGATTGCGCGTCAGATCGCTGCTGATCTGAAAGCTATTGAACAGCCACTGTCGACGGAACAGCTTGTGTCGGTCCTTCGCGGCGCAAATTCCGTTCAGTCCTATCTGTCCGGTGAAAAGAATGCGGTAATCCGCCCATTTGCCGGCGACATGGTTGAAGTTCTGATGATTGATCGCGGCGACCGTCTGGAATTTGCGACAGAGGCAGATCTTGCTGCGCTTAAGCTGGATGCGCCAACGGCGTTTGAGACAGGCCGGGCTCAATTGAAATCTCATCTTGGTCAGATTGCGGGCCAAACCATGCATCAGGTTTCTCTGCAGTCATCATCGGCCGGATTGGGATCTGGCATTCCATTGTTGAGCGGTGCCTGCGCGGCGGATGCGACCAATGCTTACTGGTATGTCTTTGATCGAAATCTGGTCATGAAAGCGGATGAAACCAACGCGGTCGCGGTGGCAAATCTGCTGCGTCTCGTCAATCAGGCGCGCGCTGACAAGACGGCGTACTCAGAGACTGTTTTGTTGTGCCAAAGCGGTCGCTGGGCCATCCGCAAGCAGAATGGCGAAATTCACTTTGCTTCGGCTTCAGACACGCTGCGCTGAGCGGGCATAATCTCCGGAATTCTCAGGTTTTTCAGACGCAGGCTTGGCCGCTCGATACAATACCAGGAAATGGCTGAGATCAGCAGGGTTGGCGGCAAGGCGAGACCGAACAGCGCCAGCGGCGAAATGTCTGGATAAGCGACCAGAATGGCCTGCATCAGCGGGTAGTGCCAGAGATAAATCCCGTATGAGAAATCCGGCAATTTGTTTACAATCGGGTTCGCCATACGCGGCAGGCCGAGCTGCAGGATGATCGCGGCCAGTGCCAGATTTGCCAAAATCTCGCCAGCTGATGTCCAGCCAAATGCCAGAAACACCATGATCAGAAAACCAGTATAGAGCCAATCGATCCGTCGCAGGACTGGAACATACCAAAGCATGATGCCGAGCGAGAAGGCGGACATCAGACGCAGTCCTGCGCGTGCACCAGAATTCTCAAAAAAGTAGAGCGCCAGAAAATAGGCAGTTGTAAAAGCGACAAAGCTCAAACACGCTGAAACCGGGCCTTTGATCAGCCGGAACCAGACGAGCAAGACCGCCACGAAATAGGCGATGATCTCAAAGCGGATCGTCCAGAGCGCGCCATTGAATGCGTGAACTTCATTGTTCGCGAAGATCGTTCCGGGGGTGGCCTCTGGATCCTGCAGGGCGAGCACTTGCAGAGCATAGCCGATCAGGTCGAGGTCGTGTGTTGTGTCGCCATATCCGGCGGTGAATAACGGCCCGAAATACAGAACATAAGCGAGGAGCAGGAAAGCGAGACCGGGCAGAATGCGCACATAGCGGGACAGCGTGAAGCGCAAACGCGAACTGCCGGAGTTCAGGCTTTTCGCAATCAGCAATCCGGACAGAATGAAAAAGCCATTCACCGCCATATAGCTGGCAGACCAGTCATGGATGCGCAAAGGTTCAAAGCCGCTTGAGGTGAACCAGGCGTGCCCGATCATTACCATCAGTGCCAGCATCCATCGGACGGGTGTCAGATAGTTGTTGGTAAGTAGACTGTCCCGGTTTTGAGCAAACATGCGACCCCATCAGCTTTGGCAGGATTGATGCAAGTCTCATGCAAGTTTGAAATATGCCTCCTTCGACCTTGTCACCTGACGAACTTTGCCTCACCTTTTCGCCCTGCTCGGGTAAGGGAGTTGGATAGGTGAACGGTTTCAGACAAGCGGTTTTAATCGGTGGCCTCGCGGTCATGCTCGTGGCGTGTGGGAAGTCTTCAGAGACGCCGAAGGATGTGACAACACAGGAAAAGAAAGTGGTGGAGCAAAACAATGTGACTGCCGATCTCGCGCCGAAAGCCTGGCTGGCGAAAAGCATGTCTGAACAGGTGGCCGCTCTGAAAGCGGGTGAGGTGACTTCTGAGCAGTTGGTGAGCGCCTATCTGAAACGTATCGAGCTGATCGACCGGTCTGGTCCGACGCTGCAATCTGTGCTGTTTGTAAATCCGGACGCGCTGGCCGAGGCGAAAGCCATTGATGCAAAGCGCGCGGCAGGCGAACCTGTTGGGCCACTGGAAGGCGTACCGATCCTCTTAAAAGACAATATCGACGTGGTTGGCAAAATGCCGACGACAGCAGGCGCACTGGCTCTGAAAGAAAATTATGTAGCGGAAGACGCACTGATGGTTACCGCGCTGCGGGCGAATGGCGCGATCATTCTTGGGAAAACCAATCTCAGCCAATGGGCGAATTTCCGGTCGAATTCCTCGATTAGTGGCTGGACGGCACTGGGCGGTCAGGTGCGCAATCCGCATATGCTCGACCGGTCTCCATGTGGGTCAAGTTCCGGCAGCGGTGCAGCAATGGCGGCCTCTCTGGCTGCAGCGACCATTGGCACCGAAACGAATGGATCGATCATTTGCCCGTCGAATGTGAATGGCGTTGTCGGCTTTAAACCGACCGTTGGTCTGGTGTCTCAGGAGGGGATTATTCCGATTTCCTCGACGCAGGATACGGCTGGTCCGATGACCAAAACGGTTTCCGATGCCGCGCTGCTGCTCGGCAGTATGAACAGGGAAGAAGACCCGCTGAAATATGTAAATGCGCTGAGTGCAGACAGCCTGAAAGGCAAGCGTGTTGGCGTGTTGCGCTTTACCCTGAATGACAATCCGGACCTGACGGCTCGTTTTGATGCTGCGATGGAGGTTCTGAAAGCTCAAGGGGCGGAGCTGGTCGATATCTCCGAGTTTACACCTGCCTCTGATACGGCGCGTCAATCTGAATGGATCGTTCTGACACGTGAGTTCAAAACGTTGTTGAATGCGTATCTGGAAAAGACGCCAGAGGCCGTTCCGGTGAAGTCATTGTCTGAGCTGATCGCCTTTAATGAACAACATGCCGATATAGAGCTTGTCGTGTTCGATCAGAGCATTTTTGAAGATGCGGACAAGACGGAGGGCATGGAGGACCCGGATTATCCGGCGGCGGTCAAAGACGTGGTCGAAACGGCGGGCGTGAATGGCATTGATGTGCTGCTCAGAGACAATAATCTCGACCTTCTGGTGTCACCAAGCGGGCCGGTCGCGGCATTGGTAGATCCGGTGAAGAAAGATGTCTGGGGCAGTTGGGCCGGATTTGGCTATGCGGCGGCCTTTGCGGGATACCCGCATCTGTCTGTGCCGATGGGCGATGTACAGGGCATTCCGGTGGGGTTGTCCTTCTTCGGAACCGCAGGCGATGATGCGAAAGTGCTTTCCTACGGGTTCGCTTACGAGCAAGCGAGCAAGCTACGCAAAGAGCCAACCTATATGAAGACAGCGGAAGACAGCGAAAAACTCGCCAAAGCCATGGCGCGCAAGCTTGACTGACTGAGTGGGAGGTCTGACAACCTCCCTCAAATAAGATCGGGACTGGGAGGACGACATGTCAGCTGTACTGGAAATGCGTGGAGATGTTGGGGTCATCAAGCTGGATGACGGCAAGCGCAATGCTGTAAATCATGCGTTTCTGGATGCAGTGAATGCCGCACTTGATGACGCAGAAGGCATGGCGAAATGCGTTGTCCTGATGGGCCGGGAAGGGACGTTTTCGGCAGGCTTTGACCTGAAATTCTTCGCGACAGCGACACCCGAAGAACGCACCGGATTGGTGCAGCGTGGATCTGACCTCACTCTGCGTTTGCTGAAATATCCCATGCCGGTCATTTCCGCCTGTACGGGGCATGGCATTGCGATGGGCGCGTTTATTTTGCTGGCCAGTGATTTCCGCTTTGGCGTGTCCGGTGACTTTCGGATTGGCACCAATGAGACCCAGATCAACATGATTTTACCGGTCTTTGGTTTTGCGCTCAGCAAGGAGCGTATTCCGACTCTGGAAAAGTCCCGCGCGACGATTGAAGGCTATCTCTATACGCCGGAGCAGGCTGTTTCTGCTGGCTTTCTGGATGAAGTGGTTCCCGCCGACGCGTTGGAGGACCGGGTCTTTGCACGGGCCGAAGAACTCGCAAAGTTGAATGGAAAAGTTTTTGCAGGCAACCGGATGGGCTTGCGTGCGGAGACAATAGAGGCCATTCAATCCAGCTCAGCCAGTCTCGAGATTTCTCGCTGACTTTTGCTGTTCTCTTAGCGTGTCACGACGAAAGACCTTATGGCGACCATTCTCATAACCGGCGCTAATCGCGGTATCGGCCTTGCGCTGACCAAAGCCTATCTCGAAAACGGAGATCGGGTGATTGGTACGGTGCGCGATCTGGCACGCGCCGATGAGCTGAAAATGGCTGGCGCAGAGGTGCGTGAACTCGACGTGACCTCTGACCGTTCGGTTCATAAGCTGAAAGAGTTACTGCGCGGCGCGCCGATCGATATTCTGGTCAACAATGCCGGAACAACCGGGTCAGAAAGCTTTGGCGCGCTCGACTATGACGCGTTTGATCAGGTCATGAAGACGAATGTGTTCGGGCCGTTACGGGTGACCGAAACACTGGTCGATAACCTGCTCGCCGGGGACCAGAAGAAAGTTGCCAGCATCTCGTCTGCTATGGGCTCAATCAGCACGGTGAACACGCCCTGGGCGATCCCGTACCGCACCTCAAAGGCGGCGCTGAATATGGCAATGCGTAGCGTTGCTATCGATCTCAGCCTGAAAGGGATTACAACTCTCGTTCTGCACCCCGGAGTCGTTGAGACAGATATGGGCGGCAAGGGCGCGCCGGTAAAGCCGCACGAGAGTGCGGCCGGGCTCCGTCAGGTCATTGAGCAGGCTGAAAATATCGGCGAATTACAGTTCATGGATTATCAGGGCCGAACTTTGCCCTGGTAGCCAGGCATCTGGCTTAAGCATAAATCCTCAAATATTTCAGGAGATGCGCTAAAGAAATCGCTCTGGCGGTCTTTCGTGGTGAGCTATTTCTGTTAGGGTAGCCATATTCACTATAGGGCAGGGCTTATGAAGTATCGACGTCATGTCAGATCGGATGCGCGCAGCATTTTGATTTCGGCGTGTATGTTGGTTGCGGCTAACCTGCCATCTGCGGTTTCCGAATCAATTACAGTGGCAAGTTCGCCGGATGGTTTTCTTAACTATGGCGAGGACATTGCTTTTGCATCAGGTGTAGATGTCGCCGAGTGTGAGTGCGACGCCAGCACGGTTGCGTCGGAAGACGTGTCTGAGCTGGAAACCTTTCAGTTTGAGTGGTCGCGATATAATTTCGTGACCGGGCGAACAAACCGCGTTTTGAGCCTCTCGCCGGATATCATCCAGTATTCGCGGAAACACGAGAGCGATGTGAAGCTGACGGGCCATGCAGACCGTCGCCGCGCCAATCTTGAGCTGACCGGAAAGGTCAGAGGGGAAGACGCTCGCTTCTCCCGGCTGTTTGGCGTGAATGTCGTCGACAAGACCAGCATCTGGCTGAAAGCAGATGTCGAAAGCACAGAATGGAAAGAGCGCGATTTTGAGGAATCCTTTGTTTCGCTCGGCGTGGATTATCGACTGAACAAGCAAACCGTTGTCGGAATTGTCGGACAATACGACATGCTTGATGACCGAAACTCTGCGCGCTGGCAGTTTCAGGAAGGCTGGCTTGTCGGACCATATCTGATCTCACATCTGACCAAAACGCTGATCCTTGACGCACGTGCCGCATGGGGGGAGGCGTTCGGGCATTTAGCCGATGAGGCCAGTTCAAACGGCGCATTCCAGACTGATCGATTTATGGCGGTCAGCCAGTTGAGCGGTAATTTCACCTATGATGACTGGCGTCTGACTCCCGCTCTGTCGGTCTCCTGGTTTGCAGAAGAGCCGAGCGAGCAGGACTATTCTGATGCCATTCCGGACTATCAGGGCAAGGTGGAAGTAGGCCGTCTGAGCTTTGGGCCAAGCCTGAGCCGGAAGTTCTTTTTGTTCAACCAGTATGAGGTTGAGCCGACCCTGCATCTGAAAGGGGCATGGGATTTTGATCCCGGCAATACGCTCGATATATCTAATGGCACGCCATACACATCAGACCGTCTGCGGGCGCGTCTGGAAGGTGTTTTCACCGCACAACTGAGTGAAAAGAGGCGCTTCATCATGGATGGGTTTTATGATGGTGTGGGCGTTTCCGGTCTCAATACATATGGTTTGAAGATCGGCATGGCAGTTTCGCTGCGCTAGTTGCTCAGCCTCTTTGGGCGGCCCAATCGATGGCGTCTGGAAGTCGGTCATCTCCCCAGAATAATTCTTCCCCGACAGTAAAGCTTGGTGCGCCGAACAGTCCGCGATCAATCGCTTCTTCGGTATTGGCGCGCAGGCGTCCGCGAAACGGATCAAGCTCTGCTGAAGTGAGAGCATGTTTTGCATTGCCGCCGGATTGCCCGATCAGATCGGCCAGCACGGACTCATCAGATATGTCGGTGTTATAGACGAACTCAGCCTGATAGACCTGCCGCACGAATTCGCGCCCCCAGCCTTCTTCCAGTCCGAAAATCGCAATGCGAGCCGCTTTCACGCTCGGGCGAGGCCAATTGCTGAGCGCTGTATCCGGAATGTTCAGGCGCAACCCATATTGCTCGCATTTGCGCTGCATGTCCCGCCACATATAGCGGCCTTTGACCGGATAGATGTTGAACGGAGAGGTGTCCCAGCCTTGCGCGGCAAAGATCGGGCCAAGAAGGAAAGGGCGCCAATGCACATCAACGCCCGCCGCATCAGCCATGTCATCAATCCGCATGGCTGACAAATAGGAATAGGTGGATGCCAGATCGAACCAGAATGTCAGCGTCTTCATGTTTCAGGCCCCCAATGAAAGCCCCCTCTCCTTTGCAGGAGAGGGGGGGATCGGTTTAACCAGCCAACATTGCCGGGAAGCGTTTTGAGATCAGCTCATCCGCTTCGGCCATAATGCGGTCGATCAATTCCTTACAGGTCGGAATGTCGTTGATCAGGCCGGCAACCATGCCGCAAGACCATGCGCCTGCATCCATCTCACCATTGATCATGACCTTTGGATAAACGCCTGCAACTTCGTCGATAATGTCTTCGAACTTGATGTTGCTGCCGAGTTCTTTCTCTTTCTGGAGCAGTTTTTCAACGCCAGCATTCGTCAGAACGCGCTCAGTGTTGCGCAGTGGACGCATAACGAGACGTGTGTCGAGCTCAGTCGCCGCCAGAATGGCCTGTTTCACATTTTCATGAACTGGCGCTTCTTTTGTTGCGATGAAGCGCGTGCCCATATTCATGCCAGCTGCGCCGAATGCCAGAGACGCAACGAGCGAGCGACCATCAGCCTGACCACCAGAAGAAATGAATGGAATTTCCAGCTCGTCAGCCGCGCGTGGCAGAAGGATGAAGTTTGGCACATCGTCTTCGCCCGGGTGACCGCCGCATTCGAAACCGTCAACGGAAACCGCGTCACAACCAATGTCCTGCGCCTTCAGAGCGTGGCGAACAGCCGTACATTTGTGGATGACTTTGATACCGGCATCTTTCAGAGCTGGCAGAACCGCTTTCGGGTTGTTGCCTGCAGTCTCAACGACTTTCACGCCGCTTTCGATAACCGTTTTCACAATGCCCGGATAATCTGGCGGCGTTGTGGATGGCAGGAAGGTGATGTTCACGCCGATTGGCTTGTCGGTCATGTCTTTGCAGCGTGCGATCTCGTTTGCGAGATCAGCCGGGGTGCGCTGCGTCAGTGCTGTGATGATGCCGAGGCCACCAGCGTTGGAAACCGCCGCGGCCATTTCCGCCAGGCCAACATGGTGCATGCCGCCCTGAACAATCGGATGCTCAATGCCGAACATTTCTGTGATTGCTGTTTTCATGAAGTCTCTCCCTCAATCCAGTATGTATAGTTGACTACATTCTTATCTGAGAGATTTTGATCTGTCTCCCCTTCACCAAAGGTGAGATGAGGAATTTTTTTTGAGAACCGGTTTTAATTGCCTTTCGAGGCATGACACGCTCTATTGAGCCGAAACGTTTGTTTCAAATGGGGCGGAATCTATGAGTGATACACCTGACACGAAGGATCAGGCGAAAGGTTTTCTCGGCTTTGTTGAGAAAACGGGAAATAAATTGCCGGACCCGGTGTTTATTTTCCTGTTTTTGATGGGAATCTTGCTGGTCATTTCCGTGCTCGCTTCGGCGCTGGGTTTGACCGCGCAATTGTCAGAACAGGTTCTGTCGGGCATGTCGGCGGCGAATAAGGCGCGTTTCTCGATCGGGGACGACGGCGTTATTCCGGCGATCAGCCTGCTTTCTGCGGATAATATCCAGCGGTTCTGGACTGAAATGCCGAAGACGTTCACCCACTTCCATCCGCTGGGGTATGTGCTCGTCGTTATGATGGGCGCTGGCGTTGCTGAACGGACAGGCCTGTTTGGGGATGCGATGCGTGCAGCGGTTCGCGGCGCGCCGAAATTTCTGTTGACCCCGGTGGTTGCCTTTGTCGCCATGGCCGGAAACCATGCGGCTGATGCGGCCTATGTCGTTTTAATCCCTCTCGCTGGTATTCTGTTTGCCTCTGCCGGGCGTCATCCGATTGCCGGGATCGCGGCAGCGTTTGCAGGCGTGTCGGGCGGGTTCTCTGCGAACTTCGCGCCAGGTCAGCTCGATGCGCTGCTCTACGGCATCACTGAGGCTGCAGGCGAGATTCTGGTGCCCGACTATGATGCCAATATCGCGGGCAACTGGTATTTTATCACGTCAATGATGGTCATTTTTATTCCGGTCATCTGGTTCGTTACCGACAAGATTGTTGAGCCACGTCTCGGCAAATGGGTGCCGGAAGGCGACCATGCCCGGACGTTTGCGGATGAGGATAAGCCGCTCTCTGAAGACCAGAAGAAAGGTCTTCTCTATGCGGGCTTTGCGGTGCTTGGCGTCGCGGTTTTGTGGGCTGCCATGACCCTCGGTCCGGGGACGCCTCTGATCAATGAAGCGGCCTGTACGCCGGAAAATCTAGATGCTGGGAAATGTTCGGTTGTTGCCCGCTATTCCCCACTATTCCAATCGCTGGTTGGCGGGTTCCTTGTCTTGTTCCTTGCTGCCGGCATTGTCTATGGCGTGACGGTCAAGACAATCAAATCCGGTGATGATCTGGTCGGTATGATGGCCGATGCCATGAAGGATATGGGCTATTATCTGGTGCTGGCTTTCGCCGCGGCGCATTTCGTGGCCCTGTTCAACTGGTCAAATCTCGGCCTGATCTCAGCCGTGCATGGTGCGACAGCGATTGAGCATTCTGGTCTGCCATTGCCAATTCTGCTGGGTCTGATTGTTTTGTTCTCGGCACTGATCAACCTGTTTGTCGGCTCGGCCAGCGCTAAATGGGCGCTGCTTGCACCGGTTATGGTGCCAATGCTGATGCTGCTCGGTGTTTCACCCGATGGCGCAACGGCGGCTTACCGTGTGGGCGATTCAGCAACCAATATCATCACACCTCTGATGGTCTATTTCCCGCTCATCCTTGTCTTCGCGCAGCGTTGGAAAAAGGATTTCGGCATTGGATCACTGACCGCAATGATGCTGCCATACTCGCTCTGGATCATGATTTCCGGCCTCGTTCTTATGGTGGCCTGGGTCTTCCTGGGGCTGGAATTGGGGCCGGGCGCCCCGGTGCATTACGAATTGCCGTCGACGGTTGAATAGTCCCACCGAAAGCAAGTGCAAAAGAAAAGCCCTGCCGAATCGGCAGGGCTTTTTTGTTTCTGAAGATCAGCGTTTGGCGGTTAGCCTTTTTTGCTGGTCTCGTCGAGAACCGTTGCAGAAGCGCGCTTTTGAGCGGCTTCTTCGTTCAGCTGTTTGGTCATTTCGCGAACTTTCGCGATCAGAACAGAGGCGTCACCATTGCTGCGACCAAGCACGGCCTGGAACTGTTCTTTCTGGTTTTGCGCCAGCCACAAACGACCGCCTTCCAGGTCGAGCGCAACGTCAGTCACTTTATAGCCCGTACCGAAAACTTCGGCATAACGAGACGTCGGCTGAAACTCGACCACACGCCAGATAACCGTCAGGCCTTTATCTGTGTTTGGCAGGTCAATGACCGATGTCACGTCGCTGAACGTCTTGGTCTTGGCTGATTCCGGATAGTCTTTTGAAGACTTAACAGTAATCTTGTTGCCGCGATATTTGTCGAGCTGCGCTTCATAAGTTGCCAGCGCGTATTCGTGAAACGCTTCAGTGAACTCTTTGAGTTCAGCCTCGCTAAACCGGCGATAATAATGGTCCAGAACGGTCAGGACGATATAGTCCAGATCCGTAAACTTGGTCATCAGGCGGTTAAACTCCTCGCGGCGCTCAGCGCTGTCGAGTTTGCTGTCGTTCAGTGCTTCCATCGCCATTGCGGCGTTTTTCGCGACATATTTCTCTGTTGCTTCATCGGCCAGAGCTGGCATTGCAATTGAAGCCAGACCGGCCGAGAGGATAATTGCTTTGGCAATTTTCTTCATCATGCGTTGTCCTGTGTCATGTCCTGATTGTTATAGATCAGGTAAATCTGGCAATTCCGGGATGGTATCTGGACCTTTTTGCCCATTTCGTATCGCAGAGTTGCGTTGTTTTATGTGAATGTCCCGAAGAGACGAGTACGGCTCAATCTGGCGTCGCAGATCCTCGATCTGATTATCGAGTGCAGACCGGGTGTTGACACCATTCAGAATGGACAGTCCGGTCTTGATGACCAGATCATCCCCGTCATCGCCGCTATAGCGGATAAAATTGGTGGGTGCGATTGCGCGATCAAACGTGAAACCAGCAAGGTCTCGCGGGTTGGTGGAGCCGAGGAACGGCATCACCAGATATGGTCCGCTATCAACGCCCCAGACGGCAAGCGTCTGGCCGAAATCTTCCTTGTGCGCTGGCAGTCCTTCATATCCGACAATGTCGAACAGTCCGGCCAGACCAAGCGTTGAGTTGATTGTGAAACGGAACCCCGTCTGCAGGGCGCGTGTCCCTTCGCCTTGCAGCAGGTCGTTCAACAGTGTCACCGGCTCTCCCAGATTCTGGAAGAAGTCAGCGACGCGATCACGGCCCCATCTTGGAGTCACTTTGGTGTAACCGTCAGAAACCGGTTCCAATACGGCTTTGTCGACAGCCATATTGAATGCCAGCATAGAACGGTTGAAATCCTCGTATGGATCGTCTCGCACGGTCTCACCAGGGGTTGTAGCGCAAGCTCCCAGTGAGATGGCGATCGCTCCAGCAACGATCTTCTTCATTTGCGTTCAGCCTTTCCCATCAAACGTATCGCCCGCAGACCCCTAAGTCTGTGACCCTCAGATCAGTTCGCCTCGTCAGTATTTCAAGTCACGGCTACGTGAACAGGCAATGAACACGACAGGTATTACTGAGGATCAACACAAATTTTGGTAAGAAAAAGGAATTCAGTTGACAAAATCATATAAAGATATGTTTATACGATGTCAAAGAGAGTGATTATGAAAGATCTGGTTGAAGCCCTTCGGAGCATTGGAGAGCCGACTCGTATGCGAGTTCTGGCGCTTTTAGCGCATGGCGAGCTGTCTGTCGGTGAACTGGTCGATATTCTCGGAATGAGCCAGCCGCGGCTGTCACGTCATATGAAGTTTCTGACCACTGCAGGACTGGTTGAGCGCCTGCCGGAGGGGGCCTGGGTCTTCTATCGTCTTCCCGCGACGGGCGAGGGGCGCAATCTGATGGATGCGCTATTGCCGTTTTTTCCAGACAACCAGCCGGAAATGAACCGCGATCTGGAACGGTTAGAACTGATCAAGCAAAACCGGGCGAGTGCCGCTGAAGAATACTTCAATCGGCAGGCGGAAAGCTGGGACGATGTTCGTGGGCTGCACTATCCGGCAGATCAGGTAGAGGCTGCGCTGCGTCAGGCGGCGGGACCTGGTCCATTCGAGTTCATGGTCGACCTTGGCACCGGAACGGGGCGAATGCTGACCTTGTTTTCTGACTGCGTGGCACGGGCTGAAGGCATCGACCTCAGCCATAAAATGCTCACCATTGCGCGCTCAAATCTTGAGGCGAGCGGCGCAGGAAATACGAGCGTCCGTCAGGGCGATGTCACAGCGCCGCCATTTGATGATGCGTGCGCAGACCTCGTGGTGATCCATCAGGTGCTGCATTATCTTGATCGACCAGAACGGGTTTTGTCCGAAGCGGCACGAATTATGAAACCTGGTGGCCGTCTTCTTGTGGTAGACTATGCCCCGCACACGCATGAATTCCTGCGCACTGAGCATGAACATCGCCGCCTCGGCCTGTCTGATGAAGAAATTTCGCAATGGGCGAAAGCATCCGGCCTGACGTCATTGGTGCCTATCCGTTTTGAACCAGCCGAAGAAGACGGGCTGGCCGTTAATATCTGGGCGGCTGACAAGCTGTCATCAATTGGAGAACGCGCAGCATGAGCCTGCAACACGCCCCGAAAGACATTCGTGTCTCCTTTGAGTTCTTTCCACCGAAAACGGAGAAGGCTGAAGACGCGCTTTGGTCATCTGTACGCCGCCTTGAGTCTGTCCACCCAAGCTTTGTGTCTGTGACTTATGGCGCTGGCGGTTCAACACGCGACCGGACTCACCGAACCGTCAAGCGCATGGTTGAAGAGACCAGCCTGACACCTGCCGCGCATCTGACTTGTGTCAGCGCGTCTAAAGACGAAGTCATGGGCGTGGTCGATGATTATCTTGATGCAGGGGTTCAGCATATTGTGGCGCTGCGCGGAGACCCGCCAGAGGGTATGGGAGCGAAATTCGCGCCTCACCCGCAAGGGTTTAAAAGCTCGGTCGAACTGATCCAGGCAATTCGCTATTATAAGCCTGAGCTTGGCAAGCGGTTTGAGATTTCGGTTGCTGCCTATCCGGAACCGCATCCGGACAGTCAGGGGCTGGCCAAGGATCTTGAAATCCTGAAAGCAAAACAGGATGCGGGCGCAGATCGTGCGATTACGCAATTCTTCTTTGAGCCGGACCATTATTTTGAGTTTCTGGATGCGGCGCGTGGCTATGGCATCGATATTCCGATCCTGCCGGGCATTATGCTGCAGCCGAATTTTAATGGCCTCAAGCGCATTGCCACCCTGTGCGGTGCCAGCCTGCCGAACTGGCTGCACGAGCTGTATGACGGGCTGGATGATGACGCCGAACAGCGTGAGCTGATCACCGCGAATGTAGCCGCCGATTTGACCATGAAGCTGGCCGACAAGGGCGTGAAGGACTTCCATTTCTACACGCTGAACAAGGCGGGGCTGTCATTGTCGACTTGCCGTTTGCTTGGCATCAAGCCGGAAGCAAAAGCCGCCTGATATGAGCATTGAGCGCGCGCCGGGAGTGGTTTTGGACACAAGACAATGCAGGTCATTAATCGAATAAACCGCTGGCTCGATGGTATCATCATCCTTTTGGTGATTGCCATTATCGCTATAGGAATTGCCAATTGGCAGACCGAAAAGCCAAAGCGTCAACCGGAGTTTGACTATAAGAACGTTTCGAGTGTCCTCCGTGCGCCCATTGAAGGAGAACTGAATACGCTTGCGAACTGTCAGATTTTTGCCAGTCTGAAGGCGTATTATTCTGCTTGTGCAGGCGATGAACCATCAGACTCAACTGCGCCGCTGACATGTCCTGAGGAGCGGCCTGACACTGTATCGCGAGAACCGACATTGCGGTCCGCCGTTTCAATCTTGTCGAAATTGTACGCCAGTCGTTACCAGCGCGGCCTGTGTGATCAGGTGATTGCTGACAGCGAAGTCGCAAAAGACATTCCAGATAACGCGACTGGAAAGCAATGAAAAATATCATGGCTCGGGCAGAGCTGAATGTAAAAACGCCTGTGAAACAGGCCTAGAGGTAGAAGAATGACCCGAACTGAACGCATTGCAAAACTGAAAGCCATCGCCAAAGAACGCATTCTGGTTTTTGACGGCTCCTGGGGCGTGTTGATCCAGAATAAAGGCCTTGTCGAAGAGGATTATCGCGGCGCGCGCTTTACCGACTTCCCCGGACAGATGAAGGGCAATAACGACATTCTGAATGTCACCCGCCCGGACATCATTGAAGACATTCACAATGCCTATTTCGGCGCGGGCGCAGACATTTCTGAAACCAACACATTCTGCTCTACGACGATTGCGCAGGATGATTATGAGCTCGATGCACAGTCGGTTTGGGACCTCAATCTTGAAGGCGCGAAAATCGGTCGCCGCGTGGCAGATGAGTGGACGGCGAAAGAGCCTGAAAAGCCACGTTTCCTTGCCGGGTCGATTGGTCCGCTGAACAAAATGCTGTCCATGTCGCCAGATGTGAATGATCCGGGCGCGCGCTCTGTGACCTTTGATGAGGTGTATCAGACCTACCGTCATCAGGTGGCGGCTCTCTATGAGGGCGGCGTGGACCTTTATGTTATCGAGACCATCACAGACACGTTGAACTGTAAGGCTGCCATCAAGGCAATCCGCGATCTGGAAGCCGAAGGTCAGGAAGAAGTGCCAATCTGGATTTCAGGCACGATTACGGACCGTTCCGGCCGCACCCTGTCTGGTCAGACCGTTTCGGCATTCTGGAACTCTGTGCGCCATGCGCGCCCGTTTGCTATTGGCTTTAACTGTGCGCTGGGCGCAGAGCTGATGCGTCCGCACGTGGCAGATCTGGCGCGTCAGGCCGATTGTCTTGTCTCGGCGCACCCGAATGCGGGTCTGCCAAACGAAATGGGCACATATGATGAAACGCCGGAACAGACTGCCGCGCATATCGGCAACTGGGCGCGTGATGGCTTGCTGAATGTCGTTGGTGGCTGCTGTGGCACAACGCCGGCGCATATCGCAGCGATTGCCAAGGCGGTTGAGGGCGTTGCACCTCGCAAGCCAGCTGAGACAAAACAGACTCTGCGTCTGTCAGGACTGGAGCCGTTTGAAGTGGCATGAGCGGGATAGAGCTTATCCCGTTTTTGCTGGCGTGCTTCGCCATCGAGCTGACACCGGGACCGAACATGTTCTACATCGCGCTGCTCAGTGCGCAGAACGGCCGCAAGGCGGGCTATGCCGTCGTGGTCGGTGTCGCGCTTGGTTTGTCCATCGTTGGATTGTTGGCGCTGACCGGTTTCTCAACGTTGATCGCCGAGAATGCATTTCTGTACGAAACGCTGCGTTGGGCGGGGGTGGCATATCTTCTGTATCTGGCCGTCGATACGGTTCTGGATACGCGCCGACCGCTTGAAACAGAACCGACAGAACACTTGATGCGTGAAGGGTTCAAACGTGGCTTGATTGCCAATCTTCTGAATCCGAAAGCCTTCCTGTTTTACCTGTCCGTGCTGCCCTCCTTTATCAAAGGGGAAATGCACTATAACGCGCAATTCCTCAGCCTGATACTGGTGTATGTCAGCGTGGCTAGCGCTGTGCACCTGGCGATTGTTGCTGCATCCGGAACAGTGTCAGGCGTTTTGCAGCGCCCGCAATATCGCCGCGCGATTGGCGTCGTCTTTGCGGTGCTTCTGGTTTTTGTCGCCATTTGGGTGGCCGTGAATACGGCACGTTAGGAGATCATCATGACCATAAACGGGACAGTTTTTTCTGGCGATTTATTCGTCTTTTACGGCCTTCTGAAAAAGGACGCGACGGGCATGCCGGCTCATATTGATCTGAATGCGGGCGGCGCGTTTCTGTCTGACGTCACTTTGCGCGGTGAGCTTTACGACCTTGGCGGATTTCCGGGCATTGTTGACGGCGACGGGCTGGTTCAGGGTATTCTTTATCGTCTCGATAATGCCGCGCTCGCAGACCCGCTTGATGAGTTTGAGGATGTGGTGCCGGGCGATGCGCAGGCGTCGCTCTACTTGCGGGTAAAGCGCGAGGTTCTCGATGCGCAAGGCCAGCCGACAGGCCAGTTCGCCTGGGTTTATTGGTACAATCAACCGATTGATGCGTTTAACAAGATTGACGACGGCAACTGGCCGCTCGATGCCGGAAAGTCGAGGACGTAAGCCATGTCTGACTTCTGGAAATTCTTCACCGGCGTTTCCGTCGCGGTCGTCGTGTATGCCGCCAGCTATGTCGGCATCAAACTAGCCGGTGGAAACATCTTCATGGCCGGATTTCTCGCAGGCGGGTTTGCCGCCATCGCTTTTTATGGGATGGGCCATGTTCTCGGCTATTCCACACCCAAAGATTTAGACCATTAGGACGTCGAACTGAACATGACCGAACAAACCGCCACCTTCGTAAATGTCGGCGAACGCACAAACGTCACGGGCTCTGCGAAATTTCGCAAGCTGATTGAAGCGGACGACTATACTGCAGCTCTGGATGTGGCGCGCGATCAGGTCGAAAACGGTGCGCAGATCATCGACATCAACATGGATGCTGGCCTGCTCGACTCTGAAAAGGCGATGGTCACCTTCCTGAACCTGATCGCGTCCGAACCTGACATTGCCCGCGTGCCGGTCATGATCGACAGTTCCAAATGGGAGGTGATTGAAGCGGGCCTGAAATGCGTGCAGGGCAAGGCGGTCGTCAACTCCATCTCGCTGAAAGAGGGCGAAGAACAATTCCTGAAACATGCGCGGGCGTGTCTCGACTATGGCGCCGCCGTTGTGGTGATGGCGTTTGATGAGACCGGTCAGGCGGATACGAAAGCCCGCAAGGTCGAGATCTGTCAGCGCGCGTACAAGATCCTCACCGAGACAGTCGGCTTCCCGGCAGAAGATATCATTTTCGACCCGAACATTTTTGCCGTCGCGACCGGTATTGAAGAGCATGACAATTACGCGGTCGACTTCATCGAAGCGACCCGTGAAATCCGTGCGGCATGCCCGGGCTGTCACATCTCTGGGGGGCTTTCCAACGTATCATTCTCTTTCCGGGGTAATGAGCCGGTGCGCCGCGCCATGCACTCGGTCTTCCTCTATCACGCCATTCCGGCGGGCATGGATATGGGCATTGTGAATGCAGGCCAGCTCGACATTTATGACGAGATTGACCCGGAGCTGCGCGAGCATGTTGAGGACGTCATTCTGAACCGTCGGGCTGACGCGACAGAGCGCCTTGTCGAGCTGGCAGAGAAGTTCAGAGGCCAGAAGGGTAAAACGGTCGAAAAAGACCTGAAATGGCGTGAAGCGCCTGTCGCCGACCGCCTGAAACACGCGCTGGTTCACGGCATCACCGAGTTCATCGTTGAGGATACCGAAGAGGCGCGCCAATCTGTCGAGCGCCCGCTGCACGTCATTGAGGGCCCGCTTATGGGCGGCATGAATGTTGTTGGCGATCTGTTCGGCGCAGGGAAAATGTTCCTGCCGCAGGTCGTGAAGTCTGCTCGCGTGATGAAAGCCGCCGTTGCCCATCTCATCCCCTATATGGAGGAAGAGAAAAAGCGCATGGGCATGGAAAACAAGTCCAATGGCAAAATCGTTCTCGCCACGGTGAAGGGTGACGTTCACGATATCGGCAAGAATATTGTCGGTGTGGTGCTGGCTTGTAATGGTTATGACATCATTGACCTTGGCGTCATGGTGCCAGCTGAAACCATTCTCGACACCGCCGAAAAAGAAGGCGCGGACATGATCGGCCTGTCTGGCCTGATCACGCCGAGTCTGGATGAAATGGTTGTCGTGGCCGCCGAAATGGAACGGCGCGGCATGAATATTCCGCTGCTGATTGGCGGCGCAACCACGTCGCCAGCGCACACCGCCATCAAGATTGAGCCAGCCTTCCTGCGCCAGCCTGTTGTGCATGTAAATGACGCCAGCCGGGCTGTCGGCACCGTGTCGTCACTGCTGTCAGAGCATGAAAAGCACCATTACTGGGAAACTGTGCGGTCGAAATATTCGCGTATCCGCGAGAGCCGTTCAGGCGGACCGCCAAAGCCGCGTATGCCGATTGAAGAGGCCCGCGAAAAGCGCGTTCCAATTGACTGGGAGGCTTACACCCCGCCTGCACCAAGCTTTACAGGTGTGAAAGAGATCGAATTCGATATGGCCGATCTGGCGCGCTATATCGACTGGACGCCATTCTTTGCGAGCTGGTCGCTTGCGGGGCGCTATCCGATGATTCTCTCCGATGCGAAGGTCGGCGAGGCTGCCACTTCGCTTTGGAATGATGCTCAGGCCATGCTGCAGCAAATTCTGGGACAGGGCTGGTTTACGGCCAAAGGTGTGTGCGGTTTCTGGCCTGCCCGCGCGGTTGGGGATGATGTGAGGCTCGACAATGGCGAGACCTTCTACACGCTACGCCAGCAGATTGTGAAAGACAATGAAAAGCCGAATTTCGCGCTGGCGGACTTTGTCTCGCCACAGGGCGGAGATCATATCGGCGCGTTTGCGGTATCTGTCTTTGGTGAGGCGGAGCACGCCAAGCGCTTTGAAGAGGCGAATGACGACTATTCCTCCATCATGGTGAAGGCGCTGGCCGACCGGTTTGCCGAGGCTGCCGCTGAAGCCCTGCATGAGAAAGTCCGCAAGGAATTCTGGGGCTATGCGGGCGACGAAACGCTCTCAACTGAAGAGCTGATCAAGGAAGCCTATTCCGGCATTCGCCCGGCGCCGGGCTATCCGTGCCAGCCAGATCACACCGAGAAAGAGACGATTTTCCGCCTGCTTGGCGCAACGGAGCGGATCGGAACGGAGCTTACCTCCAGCTTTGCGATGACGCCGCCAGCGTCCGTCTCCGGTCTTTATTTCTCTCACCCGGACAGCGTTTATTTCAGCGTTGGCCGCATTGAGCGTGATCAGGTTGCCGACTATGCCGCTCGCAAAGGCTGGGAGGTCAGCAAGGCTGAAAAATGGCTTGGCCCGATCCTGAACTATGATCCGAATGAGGGGTGAGTACAGTTGTCACACGTCGCAGCTAGCAATCATTCTGGTGTTTACAGGGTGAGGCGAGGATGGAAAAAGGTGTGGCTCAGTTAACGGGAAACAACAATGTTTTCCCAAGGTAATTGTTTGTAGAATTTGTTCACTTTGTCGTAGCACTCGTCGAAATCAGGCAGCTCGCCAATTTCCAGCTTCAACGTGTTCCAGTCTGCGGATGAGCGCTTCCTGATTTCTTGGTCGTTCAGTGAGTTTCGATTGGGAGTTATTTCTCTGACGGCACATGAGGCCATGAATGCTTTTAGGAGAGTCTCCTTATCGATGATTTGGGTTTGTTCGTTATTGAGTAGTCGGAACAGATCGTAAATGTCTTGACGCCTGTTTCTGTTTCTAATGGCTTGTTGGAGTAGCGACCTGAGCTTTTCTGAGATCAGCTCGATCAGGCTGTATGCGACTAAATCTTCTCCATTCGTCAGTTTTAAAATTTGTATGTGCTTGGGGTTCTCGTAGAAGGAGATGTCCATTTGTATAATAGAGGAGCATTTGCCTTCATTAAGCCGCTTCTCTTCTTTGGATCCGCGCGTGGCGAATCCGATTTTGACATTTAAGGCGGGGTAGCTCCCGTGGTTCGAATCTTTCTTCCGGGGCCACTTCTTCACAGTTTGGACTCTAATAGTCAGATCAATATAGCCGAGCGCGGCTGCTGCACTGGGAAAGGCATTGTTCAGCTGTTCTTTGAAAAATGTATCGATGTCGTCTCCGTTTTCTAAGGTGGTTGTGAAGTCTATGTCGGTGGTCTGCCTTGGGCTTCGGTAAACGATGCCCATCAGCACGCCACCTTTCAGCAACATTGTGCTTTGTAGTTTTGTTGAATTCGCTATTGCGCTCAATATTACTTCGGTGGCTTGGCGCTGCTTAAGTGCTACGGGATCTGCTTTTGCGGAATCCACCCATTCGGCAATATCAACTTGTTGGATTTGGTCAGACATTTAGAGAAAGCATCCATGCTTCAGAGAAAACCGAGGCGAAAGGTTTATTGGGGTCGAGTTTTCTGGAGCTGCCTCGTTGAGCGTGTTGTTTCCAGCTCGAAATTACTGGATTTCGGATACCTAAGCGCTCCTCGAATATGTAGCCTGCTCTAATTTTAGAGATGCTGCTTGTGCTCTTGTTCACGGCTTCGATGATTTCATCTTTATATATTTTAGCGCTTTCGGACCATACGTCGAGTATATGGGACATGCCTCCGCATAGTTCCGGTTTAATCATCATTTCTAAAAACGTCTGACCTATGGTGGAAATGCGAATGTGACTATTTCTTACTCTGATCCATCTACCTGCTGCTTGTGTTTCGTGAAGCAGAACTTTTCTTTTTCTGACTTCTTTTGGGTGTGTGATCAGGGGTAGGTTGAACGGGTTTTCCTCGGCTGCAGCAAGAATGTTCTGCTGATGTTCTTTCAGCGCGATGTGGGCGTTTTTTTTATCTGGCCTAGTTAAGATTAGCTGTTTCGGATTTCGGTCTGTCAGTCCCCATCTTTGCATTGCTGATAAGTGAGAGACGTAACATATTGGGTCTACTAGGCATATGATCTCTTCAGCGGGCAAATCTGAGACTGCTAACGCTCGGATTACTCGTGGTCCATAGTCGCGATCTGATGTGATGTAGTTGGATTTCTTCAGATTGCTTCGAAGTCTATGGTAGTCTGTTTCGTCGGGCGTAGCGCTTCGCAGGTACAGCGCCTTACCCTTAGATGTGGCATAAAGAGCCCAAATTTGACGAAAAAAATCAAACTGATTGTAGACTGGCAGTTGGGAGTTGTCGAGAATCTGAACGAGTTGTTCGCCGGCGCGTGTCAGTTTCTCAGTATAAAACTCATGTGTTGTTTTTGGGAGTTTTGCCATACTTAGTTCGCAACAGGCCTATATTAGCGTCCTTAGGACGCTAATATAGGCCTGTTGCAAACAAGTCAAGCATAAAATTCACGCTTGACTTGTTTACTGCATCCGATTATATGCGTCCTTAGGACGCATATAATCGGATGCAGGCATATTTTATGAATTTATGCTTAGCGCGCTGTACTCAGCGATCCGATGCTCGGTATCGGGTAGGGTGCATTAAACGAAGCAATGCAACAGAATAACTTTTAAATTTATAAGGTCGCTGCGCGTGTTTTTTTGGTGCATTGCGCTCGCGCAGAGCCAGCTCTCAATGACACCCTGCGGTCTTTCTATGATCTGAAACTTGGGTTGGGCATTTACCCGCCTGCGCGGGTATTTGCCGCGCTGGGAGATTACTCCCAACCTGTCATCCTGGGCGAAGCCCCGGGACCCAGGAAAGATCCTTTTGGCCATTCCGGGGTGACAAATCAGACGTATTGCAGGGCGGCATTTGCCCGCAGGATTGAGGTGGGTGGGCCAAAGCCCACCCTACCAGGTACCCGCCTCGATTACTTCGTTTTCAAGGCGCCGAGCATAGCGAAAATGCCTGCGAAAGCGAGGATGGGGGCCAAAAGCGAGATCATCAGCGCCAGGGTGAACTGGAATTGCCAGTATCGCTCAAACGTCTCTCCATCGGGCGAAATCCGCACAGAGTGCTGTGAGCCCGGCTGGTAAATTGCCGCCACATCTTTTGCCTTTGACTGACTCATGAACACATTGCGCTTGATGAGCAGTTGTTGCGGTTCCGCGCCATCCCGATCGACCATGACAACCGGAAACCAGTTCGTTGTGCCATTACCGACGGGCGCGCTTTTGACCTCGGTTGAGACGGATTTTACCGTTTCTGTCGGCCAGAAAAAGGAGGTTGCGGGCGGTGTGCCGAACGTCCAGATCCCGTAGAACAGGACAGCTGCAACCGTTACAAGAAGACTGCCAATGCTGCCCATGTAAAAGTTCAGCGCACCATCAGTCGTCAGAAATGAGCGGGCAGCGAACCCCATGATCATCAGACCGCCAATCGCAATGATGACGGGGATGGCGAGGCTTCTGCGCCGATCGTCTTTCAGAATGGCAGTTTTCCCATCGGGCTTTACGTGAATGGCGATTTCCTTGCCGACCGGCCAGTCCCGTTTCACATCTTCCATCTGAAACAGGTCCGGCACATGAAGGCGCAGCGAAGCGTGTGTGGGGCTTTTGACAATGGCATAATGGGTCGACATCGGGCCGAAGCCGGAGTCGAAGTCGACCGTTTCATGGCCGGTGACAATGGCTTGCTCTGTCATCCAGAATATGGACTTTGCGGGGATGTGCCCGAACGACCATGCAATGAATATGGCGAGTAATGGCAAGAGAATGCCGAAAAGAATGCGTAACATCAGTGTCCCCCGGTGCGCATCATGCTTAGCGAATCCTGAACGGTGCGCAAGCCCTGATTGTTGGCGCAATTTGATCCATCTAAAATACTGTAATTGACCGCGTTTTCAGGCTTTTCCTGGGCATTTTCATGGTCGTTATTGACCAATTCTGAGAGTGCGGGCACAGATTATTTGGACTATTCTATGGAGGACGTAATGGGTGAAAAAATCAGTAAAACGGCAAAGATGACGCGCAAAGAGATCTGGGCTGAGCCAAAGGTCGAGTGGGTCAAGCCGCAGCTTGTTCGTCTGGATGATCGCGATGCTAAGGGTAAGGGGTTACCGTCAGTCGGCGAGTTTATCGGCCCGTACGGCTCATATGGCCCGTCCTGAAGTTGCTTCAGCTTGACTGGTTTAAGTGCGCTCTTCACACTCAATGCGAATGGATTCGGAGAAGTTGAGCATGGATGAGCGTACTGAAAAAGCACGACAGGCAACGGAAAAAGAAGTCTGGAGTGAGCCGAGGGCTGAGTGGATCAAGCCTCAGCTTGTCCGTCTGGACGGACATAAGACCGACGGCAAAGGCAGTGTTATAATGGCAGAAACAAACCCCCCGTATGCTGAGGGATATGGCCCGTCCTGAGTGTCGCTGAATACTTGACTGATCAACTATATCTACTCACACTCTATTTGAGTAGTGCAGTGGGAGCTTGTGATGGATAAAGACGTTAAAAATGCACACCCAGTGATGATGAAAGAGACCTGGGTTGAGCCAAAGGTCGAGTGGATCAAACCGCAGCTTGTTCGTCTGGATGATCGCGATGCTAAGGGTAAGGGCGTTTTTGCCAATATGGAAATATGGAATGGCCCTTATTCTACCGCTTATGGCCCGTCCTGAGCAGAGCGGCTTTGCAGCAAAGTTTTAGAACAGGCGGGCAAAAGCTCGCCTTGTTTATTGGTGTCAGAGTTGGGGGCGTCAAACCTTTGGCCGGAACATCTCAAAGCGTGTTTCAGGCGTGATTTCATAATAGCTGGCCGGGCCGCCGGCGCGAAGAATGGTGCGCAGGCGAGCCGGGTCGTAAATGCCATCGACCAGCGTGCCTTCTGTAAGGTGGACGCCGACAACTTCACCAAACACCACCCAGGTCGGAACGGTTTTGCCAGATTGGGTTTGCAGCTGAACAATCTGGGTGAGCTTACACTCAAAAGATACCGGGCTCGCCGCGACGCGCGGGGCTTTGATGAGACGAGACGGGCCTTGTTCGAGCCCGGCGCGCTCAAACTCATTCACCTCTGGCGGGACAGCCGCGCAGCTTTCATTCATCGCCTCGGCAAGATCGCGCGTGACGAGATTCCAGGTGAACTCGCCGGTCTCCTCAATATTACGAAGGCTGTCCTTTTTGCTGGCGACGCTCGCAAAGCCAATGATTGGCGGCGTGTAGTTGAAGGCGTTGAAAAAGCTGTAAGGCGCGAGGTTTGGAATGTCGTTCCCGCTCAGCGAGCCAATCCACCCTATTGGGCGCGGCCCCACAATCGCATTGAACGGGTCGTGCGGCAGGCCGTGACCATTCTTCGGTTCGTAGAAATGAGCGGCGTTGGTGTTTGCGGTCATGGGAAGCCTGTTTTTGTTAAAGCGGCGTTCAGTGCAGTGCTGCTGCAGCGATCTGCAGCGTCATACTCAGCACGGTATCGTATCCAGGATTTGTATTCCCGAGCAGGATCACCGTCACCCCGGTGTCAGGAAAATAGCTGAGAATGGTCGTATACCCCGCCAGATCGCCATTATATGTGCGCACGGGTGTCGGCTCCGCGCCATCCGAAAGAGAGATTTCGCCGACAATCCACGCCATAGGCGCATCAGCATCAAACAAGAGCTTCATGCTGTCGGCAGACACAAGCTTTCCGCTCTGCAAGGCATCAGACCATGTCAGCAAATCTTCTGCAGTCGAATAGAGAGACGCTGAGGCCCGAAACATCCAGGTGTTTTTAAGTGTGATCTGGGTGAGTTCGCCATCGATTGGCAAATAGTTCAGCGCATGTGTTCCGAGCGGGCGCTCATCATAAATCTGACCCGTGCGCGTCAGACCAAGCGGAGCCAAGACCAGTTCCGTCAGAACGTTTTCATAGGTGCTGCCGGTTGCATGATCGATGATCAGGCCCAGCAGGTAATAGCCGATATTTGAATAGTAATATTCGCTCCCCGGCTCTGATTTCAGGGGCAACGCTGAAGCGGCTGCCAGAAAAGAGTCTGGAGTCTGCGCGTCTTTCCATTCTGGATCAAACCAGCCTGGAATGTCGGTGGTATGGGCCAGACCAGACCGGTTCTGCAACAAATGTCGAACGGTGATTTTATCTGCGTCCGCTATGTCGAGATCCGGCAGATGATCTTGCAGCGTATCCTCAAGAGACAGCTTTCCTTGTTCGACCAGTTTCAATGTCAGCGCCGCGGTGAAGCTCTTGGTGATGGATGCGATATTGAAGCTGGCATCGGTCGGCATCGCGTCGTCCAGAGCCATGTCCGGTTTCCCGAACGCGCTCAGAGTTTGCGGCTCATCTGGCCGGCTGACAAGGATGACGCCGTTAAAGCTGTTGGCCCTTGCGATCTGTTCAATACGGGGTTCCAAACCGGTTTCCGGCTCTGCGATTGTCACCGGGGTCATGCTGCACACTGCGAGAGACAGAAAAGATGCGGCGACTGCGGAAAGGGTGTGGAAACGCATACATTTGGCCTGTTTAGAGTTTTGTTCGGGGCAAAACACATAAAAGGCTGATGGGCTGTGTCCAGCATGCACACTGAGATTTGATCAGCTCGCAGTGTGCATGTGTTTGACGGGTGTGGTTTACGTGTCCTTGAAGTCTGGCATGCGCTTGTCAAAGAAAGCGGACAGGCCTTCTTTCATGTCACTGGTTTGTGCCGCCAGAATCTGGTTGCGATCTTCCAATGCAATCGCGGCTTCGAGGCCGCCAGCATCAATATTCATGTTCAGAGCTTCTTTGGAGAGGCGCAGGCCGAGCGGCGATGTGCGTAGCATGTAATCAATGTCTTCGTCCGCGGCGGCTTCAAGTTCGCTGTCCGGAACAACTTGCGCAACCAGAC
Source organism: uncultured Ponticaulis sp. (assembly GCA_963678615.1). GTDB lineage: Bacteria > Pseudomonadota > Alphaproteobacteria > Caulobacterales > Hyphomonadaceae > Ponticaulis. Next base: position 2,358,012 of record OY782947.1, on the reverse strand, counting down.
CCAGTTGCAGCGCGCGCTGAGCGTTGATGAATTTGCCGGTCAGGATGAGTTCAGCCGCAAGCGATGCGCCAACAAGGCGTGGTAGGAAATAGGACGATCCCATATCACAGCCGCCAAGGCCAATGCGGATATAGGCGCAGTTCATACGCGCACTCTCACCGGCAATGCGGATGTCGGACGCCATGGCCAGAGAGAAGCCACCGCCACAGGCTGGCCCCTGAATGAGCGAGATGATTGGTTGCGGGCACTGGCGCATCGCCATGTAAATGCGGGCAATATTGCGTTGGGTGCGAAGACCCTGGCGAACGGTCGATTTGCCTTCACCGCTGTCTGGAGAGCTGGTTTTCAGGTCCAGTCCCGCGCAGAACGCCCGGCCTGCGCCTTTCAGAACAACAATGCGGCGGTCTGTGCGGTCGTACAGAGTGCTGAAATAGTCATAGAGTTCGCTGACCATCTCTGTGTTTAACGCATTCAAAGCGTCAGGACGGTTCATTGTGACCCAGTCGACCGCGCCTTTTTCTTCAATGATCAGATGCTCGTATGCCATGTTTCCCTCCGAATTCTCTGGTTATCGAAACCAGTTTTCCGGGAGGGGAACTAGGGAAGTCAATTCTCAAAATCCGTTTAGCTGATGAGGCTCTGAGGGCTAAGCCCCGATGAGCTTCAGATAAACGGACAAGGTAAGAATTGAGAGAAGCGTGGTGGAAAGGATGACTTGTCCTGCAAGCTTTGGGTGTCGGTTATAGAATTCCGCCAGCATGAAGGGGCCTGTGCCAGTCGGCATGGCAGCAATGAAAACCGCTGAGTGCAGCCAGAAGTCTGACAATCCCAATATCGGCCCGGCAATGACCCAGGTGATGAGGGGCTGGCCAAACAGTTTCAAGGCGGCAAGCCAGCTCATATTGAACAGCGCGCCTTTATTATCTGCGGCGGGTGTCTCGTCTTTTTCCGCGAAGAACAGCCCCAGGGCGACAAGGGCGCAGGGCGAGGCGGCGTGTCCCAGAAGGTCCAGAAACGACAAAGCCGGGGCAGGCAGGTTTATGCCGCTCGCCAACACAACAGCCCCGGCCGCAGGTGCAATCAATAGCGGATTGGTCAGCAGGGAAACGCTTGCCTTCCTGACCACTTCAACCGGGCTCGCCCCTGTCTGAGTGCTCGCCTCAATCAGGATCAGCCCAATGCAGAAAATGATGGTGACGGTCAGAATGGACGCTATCAATGCGGGCGTTAACCCGTCATTGCCATAGACGGCCAGCATCAGCGGAAAGCCCATATAAGCTGTGTTCGCATAGCCCGCGCTCAACCCGTCAACGGCGGCATCAGCCAGATGCACTTTCTGTAGCCGCCGGATAACGACGGTGATGACGAAAATCGAAACGCAGCCTCCGGCGAATGCCAGAATAAAACCGGGCTGCCATATCTCACCCGGCGTTGCCGTGGCGATGATGTCAAACATCAATGCGGGCAGGGCGAGATAGACCACGAACCGGTTCAATTCGCGCAGTGCCGTCGGACCAAGCGCGCCAAATCGTCTGGCGGCCCAGCCGGCAAAAATCAGCGCAAAGACAGGAAGTACGGTGAACAGGGTGGAGAGCATTTTCTGCAAATGCCGCAGGTTGAATGTGATGGCAACTGAACAGAAGGAATATTCAATTTGACATATGGCTGTCATGCGAGAATGAGAGGCTAACCCCGTGGAGGTGCTTCATGAATGACCTTGTTCCATTTGCTGAAAATGTCTGGCTGCTTGAGGGCGATGATGTGCGCATGTATGGCGTGCCTTTCCCAACGCGCGCTGTAATTATCCGCCTTCCGACTGGAAAGCTGTGGGTGCATTCTCCGATTGCGCTGACGCCAGAACGGCTTGCGGCTGTGTCCGCGCTTGGACCTGTGTCTTATCTGATTGAGCCGAACAAGATCCACAGCCTGCATCTTGCAGACTGGTCGGCTCAATGGCCTGAGGCAACGTCCTGGGTGTCACCGGAGTTCAGCGATCGTCACCCCGATATTGAAGCGGATCTGGTTCTCGAAAACGAGGCACCGCCTGCCTGGCTCGGCCTGATCGAGCAACAGGTGATTGAAGGTCATAAGCTGCTCGATGAAGTCTGGTTTTGTCATAATCCGTCAGGCACGCTGATCGTGACGGATATCATTCAGAAACACGATGCCGCTGATCAGCATTTCCCTTGGAACTTCCTGAAAAAGGCTGCCGGTCTGCTTGGCCCTGATGGCGGAACCGCAATCGATATTAAGCTCTCTTTTGAAGACCGGGAGCTGGCGCGTGATTGCCTTGAGAATGTTCTTGAGTGGGAATTTGACCGGCTTATCCTGTCTCATGGCCTTTGCTTTGAAACGGGCGGTAAGGATGCGGTTAAGCGTGCAATGGACTGGCTTTTGTAACGGCCGGGCAGACGTTGAAATATTGCAGGATTAATTCAGCAGTATTTTAATTAAATCTGTTAGCTTCGAAACGTGTTCACAGAATGGAACAAGTATTCGCAGGCCGACACAATGTCATTCACGCTGTATTATGCGCCGGGCTCCATGTCCACCATACCGCACGCGGTACTGGAGGAGAGCGGCGTGCCGTATCAGCTGTCTCGACTGGACCCGAGGGCTGAGGCGGACAAGCCTGTCGGTGAGTTATCCCTCTATCCATCTGAACGGATTACTGCGCTGGGCGATGACGGCTTTGCGGTGTTTGAAACCGGCGCCATCCTACTTCATATTTTGTCGACGCCGCAGGCAGCCCATTTAATGCCGCCGCCGGGAAGTCGAGATCATACACGGTTTTTGCGCTGGCTTTTCTATATGGAGGCCTCGCTGCTTCCGGTCATGCTTGAGACGTTTCACTCAGACTACTGGCTGGTGAATGATGAGGATTTGAAGACTGTTCGCGATAAGGCGGCCAAACGGGTGTATGCCAAGGTCAATCTGATTGAGGCACATGTCTCGTCTGGCACATTCCTCTATGCCGGGTTTTCTGCACTGGATATTTATCTCACCAGCATGATGCGGTGGAGCGAGCTGATTGGTCTGCCCGTGACGTTGTGGCCGCGCATTGAGGTGATTGTTTCCGCTGTGCGTCAGAGGCCGGCCTATCTGGCGATGATGCAAAAACAAGGCATCGACTGGCCCGAGCCTGATGCGCCGGAGAAAAAGCGAATAAAAGATCGTATTTTCTGGTAGGCTACCCTCAAGGGAGACAGCAATGCCAGCACCGACTGCCGGATATTCGGGAAAACTGCTCTATCAGAAACTCGGCATGAAACCGGGTATGAAGGTTATGCCGGTTCAGGCGCCAGAGCATTATTCTGATCTGGTCGCCGATGCTGAAGGTGTCGATTATGTCGATACGGGCAGCGCCGATATCGTTCATTTGTTTTGTGCCATGCGCGCTGATCTCGATACCGAAATTGACTCCGCATTATCGCATGTCGCCGATAAGGGCATGCTGTGGGTCAGCTGGCCGAAAAAGTCATCAAAACTGTTTGTTGATCTGACTGAGGATCAATTGCGTAAGATCATCCTGCCGACGGGCTGGGTAGATGTGAAGGTCTGCGCGGTCGATGCAGATTGGTCCGGTTTGAAATTCCTGAGGCGCAAGACCTGAACCGGGAGATTGCCTTGCATCGAAAGCCCGCCTAAAGCGACGGTATGAAACTTCCTTTTGATAGCCAGACCCCGCCCGCCACGGACGAAGACATTGAAACGCTGAAAAGCGTCAGTCCGCACGAATTGCCGCCGGTCTATCTGGCGCTTTTGAAATACACCAATGGCGGCGAATGGCCGATCAATGTCGCACCATTCGCTTTCGTCATGTTTGATACGGATACGGTTGTCGGCAATCTGACGGGGACTGACTTCGGTGAGGTTTACCCAGATTGTGTACCGATTGGTGGCGACGGCATGAGTGAGTATATCGCGCTCGATTTCAGTGAGCCCGGCCCACCTCGTATTGTTGCGATCGACGCCACTGAGGAAGATCAGTCGAGCGCGCTTTATCCGGTGAAGAACTCGCTGGAAGAGTTTATCCGGATTATCGGACAAGAACCGGAAGACGGCTAAAGCGTCTCGATTTTGTCGAGATAGGTTTCAGCTGTTTTGAGATAGTCAGAGCGCTTGTCGGGCGACATGCGATCCCATGTCGAATAGGCCCGCGAAATGCGGCCATTCTCTTCGAACCGGTCTCGATGGCGTGCCAGAAAATGCCAATAAAGCGAATTGAACGGGCAAGCCTTTTCGCCCGTCTTTGAATGAAAATCAGGTTGCGGACAGACAAGGGAACCTCCGTTTGGTCTGTTTACGCTTGCTCGTCGCTATAGGATCAGTTCCGGTGGCAGGCGCTCTTTCCTGAAAGGCGGAACTCCGTTAGAGGTTTGCTCGAACCTGTTAAGCGCCAAGTCTGTGAGCCTGATGTCTGCAATAATTGCCAATGTTACTCTGGTCGTTCCCGACTATGATGACGCCATTGCATTCTATTGCAATGTGCTTGGCTTTGCCTTGCTTGAAGACACAGATCTGGGCGAGGGAAAGCGCTGGGTGAGGGTCGCGCCACAAGGCGGTGAAACGGCACTTTTGCTGGCCAAGGCAAAGGGTGCTGCGCAATTGGCGGCGATTGGCAATCAGGCTGGCGGCCGGGTTGCCTTCTTCCTTCATACATCGGACTTCAATCGTGAGTATGACGCACTTCAAGCAGCCGGATGTGAGTTTGCAGGTCCGGTTCGCGACGAAGTTTATGGCCGCGTAGTCGTGTTCATCGATCCGTTTGGTAATTCCTGGGACTTAATCGAGCCTCGCTAATGACAAAAGATTTATCTCTGTTCATGCGGGCGCTCATTTGCGCCCTTTTGCTGTTTGCATCACTTGCCGGTTTCATTGCGACCGATCTCGTGCTGCCAGCTGTTCCGCAATTGCCGGAGGAGCTGAACGGATCTGTTGCGGAAACGCAGTATATTCTGGCGGCCTTCATCTTTGGTAATGCGATTGGTCTGCTGCTGTTTGGGGCGATCAGCTGGCGGCTCCGCCGTCGGTATATTCTGATCATTGGTATGGCCGGTTTTGGTCTGGCATCGTTCCTGTGTACGCAGGTGCAGTCGATCTGGCCGCTCGTCTATCTGCGCGTGGTGCAAGGTTTTTTCACGGCAGGGGCAACCGTACTCGCGCCGGGTATTATCCGCCAGTTGTTCTCCGAAAAAGGGGCGACACGGGCAATGGGCGCTTTTGCGAGCCTTGAGGCGCTTGCTCCGGCCGCTGGGCCGATTGTCGGCTTCTGGTTGTTGGAGATCGGCGACTGGAAGCTGAGCTTTGATATTATGGCGGTTGTTGGCGGTGTTCTGGCGCTTGTCTTCCTGTTTGTTGGGCACAAGATTCCGCGCTCGCATGGTGAAGGCCGTAAAGGCAGCTATTTATCTCTGCTGAAGTCCAAAACCTATCTGCGCTATTCCGTCTCTCAGGCATTGTGTGTTGGCGGTTTGATAGTGTTTGTCTTCTGCGCGCCTGCTGTTTTTGTGCGAGCCTGGGGCGGGACGATGACGGACTTTATCATCATGCAATGTACAGGCGTGGCGTGCTTTATCCTGGCGAGCAACACGACAAGCTGGTTCGTCGAGCGATTTGGTGCGGAACGCGTAATCTGGGCAGGCACACTGCTCGCGGCTTTGGCGACGCTTTTAATGCTGCTCTATGCGGCGTTTGGCGGGACCAGCGCTCTCGTCGTGGCGGCATTGTTCGCGCCGCTCAACATGGCGTTGGGTGTGCGTGGACCACCGGGTTTTCTGCGCGCCATTATTGCAGGTGGCGGACAGGATGACCGGGCGTCGTCTCTCGTTGTGCTTGGCATCTTTGGGGCCGTGGCAGCGGGCACCGCTATTCTGGCGCCATTTGTCGACCAGGGCATGCTTGAGGTGGCGTGTATTGTTTTTGCGATGGAATTGGGCGCAGTTTTACTGCTTTGGGTTTTCCCAAAATTGCCGGACTAGTCTGACCTGGCGTTAGCTTTTTATACAACCTTCGTCATACATTTTTATAATTTCTTGTCTGAGCGTGTATTTTCTGTCACTCTGAGAGCCGGAACCTGAGGAGGCTGACATGAAATCTTTGAAAGCAATGATCGCCATCGGAAGTACTGCTGCCCTGCTGGGCGCGTGTGCCAGCGCAGGCGTTCAGACCGCGTCTCTTGAGAAGTCGACAATGTCGCTGGATCGCAGCTGCGCGAACTCGAGCAATGCATCTTGCACGGTCGACAAGACCGAACAGCATAAGTCAAACATGCGCGGTGACCTGAACCGACTGGAGGCGAAAGCCAAAGCGCCAGTGAGAGCTCACACCGTTCGCTAGGAATATGGGCGATTACGTCTCCCCGTAATCGCCGAATTTTGAATCTCTCGCTTTCAGGGCCTCCTTCACGCGAGGCCCTTCGCGAAGCTGGCGCATATAGTCCTTTGAGGATTGCTGATGCCAGCCAAGCGCATGGACGTCTGTGCCTGCGCGAATGCCCGCTCTGATGCCCATAATATCCATCGCTCTGTGAACAGTGCGCTTGTTGAGATGTTGCAGGTCTGAAGGGATTTTTGCGACACGGCCAGCAGTTTTCAGAACACTGCCTTCCAGCTCTGCTTCCGGGTAGCAGCGATTGGCGAAACCGCAGGCGACGGCATCTTCGCCGCTCAGCGCATCTCCGGTCAGCATGAATTCCATCGAAGCTCGCATCCCCATCATCCAGGGCTGGTACTGCATGTCAGGCGAGGCCATGGAGCGGATTGCCGGATATCCAATCTGGGCCGTGTCAGCGACATAGAGCAGATCACAAGCCGCGGCGAGTTCGCTGCCACCTGCCAGACAATAGCCATGGACCTGTGCGATGACGGGCTTTTTCATATCCCAGATCTGAAACCAGCCATCGACCACATGACGGGCCCATTGGCCTTCGCCGCCGGGCGTGCGCCAAGGCTGTTCCTCTGACAGGTCGGCGGCCAGATCATAGCCAGAGCAAAAGGCGGGGCCAGCGCCGCGAATAATGGTCACGCGGACACTGTCATCTGCATCTGCTGCATAGAGTGCATCAAACACTTCGCCGCGCAGCTCGTTATTCATAGCATTGCGTTTGTCCGGACGGTTCAGCGTGATGCGACGAATATAGTCGTCTGGCTGATCAATCAGAATGGTCTGGTAGTTTGATGACATGGCGCTCTCCCGGATTTTTTCTGCCAGTCTGGTCGAATATTTGCAGCTGTAAACTCTACCGCGACGGCAGTTCGACATATGGTGGCTTCCAAAAGATCGAGAGCCATGCCAAAGCAGCGCCATGCTAACGATTACTGATCTTGATTTTGCCTTTGGTACGCGAACCCTGTTTGAAGGGGCGTCCGCGCAGCTTGCCCGTGGCTGGAAAGTCGGCCTTGTCGGCCGGAACGGTACGGGTAAGTCCACACTTTTGGGGCTGATCAAGGAAGCGCACCAAAACCCAACGAAAGATCAGGCGATCCGTTTTAACGAGGGCGCGACACTCGGCTGGGTGGCTCAGGAGGTTGCGGCGACAGACGAGACCATTCTGGATGTTGTTCTGAAAGCAGATGCTGAGCGCCATTCCCTGATGACGGAAAGCGAAACGGCGACCGATCCGGACCGTATCGCGGCCATTCACGAGCGTTTGCTTGATATTGATGCCTGGTCGGGTGAAGCACGGGCAAGTGAGGTCCTGATGGGGCTTGGCTTTACACCAGCCGACCTTTACCGGCCAACGCGTGAATTTTCTGGTGGCTGGCGCATGCGCGCGGCTATTGCGGGTGTTTTGTTTGCACAGCCAGATGTGTTGCTGCTGGATGAGCCGACCAACTATCTGGATCTTGAAGGGGCCGCCTGGCTGGAAGGTTATCTACGAGCCTATCCAAACACGGTGATTCTGGTCAGCCACGACCGCGAAATGTTGAATGCCTGCGTGACACATACATTGGCGCTGGAGCATAAACAGTTGAACCTCGCGACCGGTGGATATGATGATTATCTGAAAATGCGGGCGATCAAACTGTCTCAGCTTGAAGCCATGAAGAAGAAGCAGGATGCCGAACGGGCGCATCTGCAGAGCTTTGTCGACAGGTTCCGTGCCAAGGCCTCGAAGGCAACGCAGGCCCAGTCCCGCATCAAGATGATTGAGCGGATGAAGGACATCGCCATTCCGGTGTCTGAACGTACGGTTCCGTTCAAGTTTACCGCGCCTGAGGCGCAGTTGGCGCCACCATTGCTCGAGTTGATGCATAGCGATCTTGGGTATGGTGAGGATGCGCGTATCCTCTCTGATGTGAATTTGCGGGTCGATCCGGATGATCGCATTGCCATTGTCGGAACAAATGGTCAGGGCAAGACAACGCTCGTCAAATCCATTGCGCAGAAACTGCCGCTTATGTCGGGCGAACGTAAGGCACCGGGGGCGATCAAGATTGGCTATTTCAGTCAGGATCAGATGGATGAGCTGGTGCTCGGTGATACGGTGTTCGACCATATCCGCCGTGCCATGCCGAAGGATACTTTGCCTGCGAAGGTGCGCGCGAAATGCGCGCAGATCGGCTTCCCGGTGGAGAAGGTCGATACCAAAGTCGAGAAGCTGTCGGGTGGTGAAAAGGTTCGTCTGCTCATGGGCTTGATGGCGATGGAAGATCCACACATCCTGATCCTGGACGAGCCGACCTCTCACCTTGATATTGATAGCCGCGAGGCGCTGATTTATGCGCTGAACGACTATCGTGGGGCAGTTCTGCTCATCACCCACGATGTGTATCTGGCAGAAGGAACGGCTGACCAGCTCTGGCTGGTGAAAGACGGCCGCGCCAATGTTTATGATGGCGACCTTGAAGACTATAAGAAACTGGTCATGTCGGCCGACCGCGATGCGGTGAAGGCTCCTAAGATCAAATCGGAAGTTGTTCCCGAACCCGTTCAGAAAGTCGATAAGGCGGCAGAACGTCAGCGTGCGGCTGACGCTCGAAAGGCTGCTGCGCCACTGAAAAAGAAGGTCGATGCCGCTGAGCAGCGTCTTGAAAAGGCGAATAAGAAAATCGCCGAGATCGACACTGAGCTTGTTCAGTCGGGACTCTCGTCTGACCGGATGCAGCAATTGATGAAACTTCGTGCCGAACAGACTGACATTGCCGAAACGGCTGAAATGGAATGGTTGGAGGCATCAGAAGCCTATGAGGCGGCCGTTTCCGAATATTAGAGGTCAGCGATTTTCAGTCATTCCAGATCGGGTCGGGCGAGGCCGTCACCCGTCCCGTCAGATCGCGCTCGGCGCTGGATTGCGTTCCGGCAAATGGGTTGGCGTGCTGGTGATTGGCGGCTTTCGACTGAGAAAGGCTATAAGGCGTGGTCCGGTCGATGAACTGTTTGTCTGCAAACGCATCGAATGCAGATGCAAACGGGTTTGGTCCGATCTCAACATAGGACCATCCGGGCAGGCTGAGCGCCTCATTTCCGAGCGAGTATCGTGCGGCGAAACCGGCGCAAAGCGGGTCGCGCTTGTCTTCGCCGAGCTGAAGGCATTTGAGGGCTTCCAGCGTTTTCTGAGCGGCCTCCATTTCGGGCGAGTCCGGAATGGATAAAGGAAGTGTCATGGGATTGGACGACATCTGATTGGCCAGATCATTTGACACTTTTGGAAGTTCTGCCTTTGGTTGCGGCTGAATTCCGTCACTGGACTTTTCCTGTTTGGCAGGTTTGCCCCTGGCGGGTTTTGCTTTGCCAGCCTCGGTCCGGTTCGGCCGCGGCGTTTGAACCTCCTCTGGCGGTGGAGGTGGCGGTTCCGGCACAATGTCAATGTTCTTCAGAGACAACACTGTGACGTCCGGAACGGGCAGGGGAGGCCTGCTGGTACCAGACAAGCCAATGGCGACGGAGACCCCGGCTATATGCAAACCTGCGGCGATCAGCGTTGGCGCCGCTCTAACATGCCAGTTTTGTCCCGATTGAGCCCACATGACCGTTAGAGTATTCCAGCTTGATTCAATCTCCTCGTGAATTCCCTGTAAGCTGAGAGTTGTTGATCAATGAATTTTATGTAATAATATCTCATAACATAAAATGGGAGGGCGAAATGCGCCGTGGAATTTTAAGAGCTTATCAGTCTGACGCTGACATGACGCCGATGATGGATATTGTGTTCATTCTGCTGATCTTCTTCGTTGCGACAGCAACCTTTCTGAAAGAGCGGGCGCTGCCCATGACGCCGCCGCCAGCGAGTGACCACGCCGTAAACAGCGCGCCAGCCATTCTGGTCCGGATTGCTGAAAACGGCCTGATCTGGGTGAATGGTGAAGTGTCTGGCATTGATGGCGTCCGCAGCCGGATCGAGCTCAATCTTGCAAAGAATCCAGACCAGTCTGTTCTGGTTCAGGCGCATCCGTCGGCGAAGAACAAATTCGTTATTCGCGCCGTTGATCAGGCCTATAGCGCCGGTGCCCGAAATGTCGGGTTTGCCATCGACGAGGCATAAGGCATAGTCTCCTGAACACTGACGATTTGTCTGGGTTCAGGAGGAGGATTCATGCGTGCTATCGGTTTTGTTCTGGCGACCTCGGTCATCCCATTCACGGCTTGTGCTGAGACGAGCGTCGTAGAGGCGTCCGGGTCTGAGGCGGCCATTCTGAAAGTGCTGACGGATCAGCAGGACGCCTGGAACCGTGGAGACATTCCAGCCTTTATGGAAGGCTATTGGAAAAGTGAGGATTTGCGCTTTGCGTCCGGTGGAACGGTTGCGACCGGCTGGCAGGTTACGAAAGACCGCTATCTGAAGCGCTATGACAGTCCGGAGAAAATGGGCAAGCTCAGCTTTACGGATATCATCGTCACGACGCTCGGCGACGAAGATGCTTTGGTGACGGGGCGTTGGGCACTTAAACGTGACAATGACATGCCGAATGGCTTGTTCACTTTGCATTTCAAGCTGATTGACGGCAATTGGGTGATCGTTTCCGATCACACCTCAAGCGCAGATTAAAGGGGGGAAATCAGCCCTGATTGGCTTCGTGTTCTTCCACAAGTGATAGCGGTACAGCTGTTGTGCGTTTGGCAACGCGTACGATGATTCGGGATTGCACATCTGAAACCAGACCAAGCGACAGCAGTTTATCGCGCAGGAAATCGTCATAAGTGTGCATGTCGATGGTCAGAACGCGAATGATGTAGTCAACCGCGCCAGTGACGGTCATGCATTCAACGACTTCCGGCCAGGTGTCGACTGCTGCTTCGAACCGTTCCAGATTGTCCCGTGTCGGAAGTTCGAGTTTAACAGATGCAACCACTTCAAAGTTCAGGCCGAGCGCAGCGCGATCCAGAACGGTGACGCGGCGCTGAATGACGCCTTGTTCTTCCATCCGTTTGATGCGTCGCCAGCACGGTGAGGACGACAGCCCTACCTTATCGGCGATTTCAGCAACGGACAGACCCGCATCATTCTGGATCAGTTCCAGTATTTTCTTATCGATCAGATCCAGGTCTACAGATAACATTTTCCCTCACTTGGCCCGATTTGTCCCACATTATTGCTGTCTTTGTCGCAATTCAGGATTTTCTTGCAAGTCTTTTTCCAATTAATTGGGGTGTTGGGAACAAGTTTTCCCAGTCGGGTGTGCTTTTTTTGCAATTATGATGGTCAAATCGGCAAACTCAACACAAATTAGGACGTAGGCGGATAAATCAGGTGGCCCGGTTTGGACAAGTTTGAAACGGATGTTGTTGTTGTCGGTGCGGGGGCTGTTGGTCTTGCCTGCGCGGCGCGGCTGGCAGAGAGCGGACGCGATGTGATCGTGCTGGAAGCAGAGAACGCTTTTGGTACGCAAACCTCCTCTCGGAACTCAGAGGTGATTCACGCCGGGCTGTATTACGCGACCGGCAGTCTGAAGGCAGAGCTCTGTGTTCGCGGGCGCAGGCTGCTTTATGATCATCTTGAGCGGTTTCACATTCCATATTGGAAATGCGGCAAGCTGGTTGTGGCCATTGGTGAGGAAGAAGCCTCGCATCTCGCGGATCTGATGAAACAGGCGGAAGTAAATGATGTCGAAGAGATCTCTCTCATTTCGGGGAGTCAGGCACTCGACATTGAACCGGCTTTGAATCCTGACGTCGCCGGGGCCATCGTATCCGGCACCAGCGGGATATTCGACAGCCATGGCTATATGCTGAGCCTGATTGGTCAAATTGAGGCATGCGGCGGTCAGGTCGCTTATAACACGCAGGCTGTTTCAGGCACGATCACGCCCCATGGCGTTGAGCTCTTGTGCGAAATGGAAGGTGCAGAAACCTTGCTGCAGGCGCGTCAGGTGGTGAACGCAGCCGGGCATGGGGCTATTCCTCTGGCCGCGGCGATAAGCGGGCCGCATCAGTCGGATCTGCCCCGAAATTACTGGGTGAAGGGCTCTTATTTTACGGTTTCCGGAAAAACCCCGTTTCAGCGTTTGATTTATCCAATGCACAATGCGGCCAGTCTTGGTCTGCACTTAACTATCGACATGCAGGGGCAGGGACGTCTTGGACCAGACGCAGAATGGCTGGCAGATGATGCCGCGCCGCCGTTTGACTATCGCGTTGACCCAGACCGGGCAGATCATTTCCTGAACACTGTCAGGAAGTATTGGCCGGGCCTGCAGAAGGCGGCTCTGCAGCCCGGTTATGCCGGAATTCGGCCGAAAATTGTCGGTCCCGGCAAGCCATCTGGGGATTTTATGATTCAGGGCGAAAGCCATCATGGAAGCCGTGGTTTGGTGAATTTGCTGGGCATTGAAAGCCCCGGACTCACCTCATCCATGGCGATTGGCGAATATGTTGCGAAAATGATCGCATCAGAAGCGTGATTTCTTTCACTTCACCGCTTGTCTAGCGGCGATGACCCGCGTATATAGCGCGGCTCGTTGCCAAGATGGTTCGGTAGCTCAGCTGGTTAGAGCGCGCGACTCATAATCGCGAGGTCGGGAGTTCAAGTCTCCCCCGAACCACCATCTTCCCTCAAAATTCGACGTTTCCTGTAAACAGAATATTTCCATATTTTCTTTACGGACATTCTTAGCCCTGTGGCGGAAATGACGACGCGGCGGATCGCAAGTCCGCATATCCAGGTTCAAGTCCTGGCGGGGCTTCCAGACTTCTTAGTTAAACGAAATGGACAAGGCTTTTAAAGCCGTCCAAAGCCCATCTTCCAGATCGTCAGCAGTCAGGTATGGTCCGGCGTTATGCCCGGCTTCTCCGTGCAGCCAGACACCAGCGCAGGCGGCCTCAAAAGCAGGCGTGTTCTGCGCGCGAAGACCGGTTATGATTCCGGTCAGGGTGTCCCCTGCTCCAGCTGTCGCAAGCCAATGTGGTGCATTGGTATTTATGGCGGCCCGGCCATCTGGTGCAGCAATGACGGTGTCAGCGCCTTTCAGCACAATCACACTGCTTGAAACCTGCGCTGCCTTTCGGGCGCGTTCGACTTTGCTTGTGTCGACACTGTCCGGGAAGAGGCGCTTAAACTCCCCCTCATGAGGGGTCAGGATTGGTGGCTCTGCGCAGTCGGAAAGGCGTTGAAAGGCGCGGTCGCGATCTTCAGCGAGCAGGGTGATGGCGTCGGCGTCCAGCACCAGCCGTCGTTTCGACCGACAAGCCGTTTCGACAAGTTCGCGCGCAACATGGGAAAGGCCAAGCCCCGGACCTATCGCGATGGTGCCAAGGCGCTCGTCCGATAAAAGATGTTCGAGCGTTGTTTCGGCGCTCAGGGGCTTCAGCATAATCGCCGTCAGATGTGCAGCGTGGATGCGCAGCGCCTCTGGCACGCCGGCGATGGAAACAAGGCCTGCACCTGTGCGCAGGGCCGCTTTCGCCGTTAGCCTCGACGCGCCCGTCTGAAATTCTGGCCCGGAGACAATCAGGGCATGGCCCTTTGTGTATTTATGGCTCTGCGCGTCCTGCTGCGGAAACACATGCTGCCAGAGCGGCGGCGCATTCTCAAAAAGCGTGATCCCAAGCCGCGAGACGGCGCTGCCCGGTATGCCGATATCTGCAATCTCAACCGGTCCGCAAGCGTCCCGTCCGGGGAGCAGCAAATGCCCCGGCTTTTTCCGGAAGAAAGAGACGGTTCGCGCTGCTTTGATGAAGGGGCCATCTGCCTTGCCGGTTCGACCATCAAGGCCGCTTGGCAGGTCCACGGCAAGAATGGGCGGGCCTGCGCTATTCATAGCGTCCACAAGTGTGGCTGCAGCGCCGGTGAGTGGGCGAGAGAGCCCTGCGCCAAACAGAGCATCGACCAGTAGGTCTGCTTCGCTGAAGTTCAGCTCGTCTGCGGCGTGTGTGTCTCCGCTCCAATCGGCATAAGCTAACGCAGCATCGCCAGAGAGCGCGGCAGGATCGCCAAGTAGTCCGAGCGTTACACGAAAGCCAGAGGTTTTCAGAGATTGCGCGACGACAAATCCATCGCCGCCATTATTTCCGGGGCCGCACACCACGACAATGTTTCGGGCTTCGGGCCAGTTTGAGCAGATGGCTTGAAACAGCGCGTCGCCTGCAGCTTTCATCAATGTATAGCCGGAAACACCATCTGAAATCGCCAACTGGTCTGCGCGCCCCATTTCGTCCGGGGTGAGAAGGGCAAGCTGGTCGATAATGTCTGGCATCAGCTCATTTCCCGGGTCCAGAAGGCCATAGGTTTTGAGGTCTGTTCGGCCTCGCCGACGTCTTTCCATTTGAATTCGCAAATGAGTTCATCGTGCTTTTTGTAGCCGCGTGCCATCCAGAAGGCATCCAGCGGGCGATAGTCTGCGGGTTTGGCCGGATGTGTGTCTGGTCTCTGAACAGCGCAGAACGCTGTCGCCCAGGCGCCCCAGTCTTTTGCAGCTGCTTCGCGCAGATCAAAGAATTTGTGGCCAATGCCCTGTCCGCGATATTCAGGCAACAGAACGGACTCGCCAAAATAGAAGATTTTGTCGGTTGGAACTTTCTTGTCGATGAAGGGTTTGCGGAAATCCTCATGCGTGTCGTCAAAGGCTTCGGCGGTTGTTGCGCCAACAATTTTGCCTTTGTCGAATGCGAGGCCGACAATCGCGTCTTCAGACTCTGAAAAATGCTCCAGATATTCCTCTTCGTCGGCGAAGGTGCCATCATAGAGATATGGCCATTCGCGAAAGACACGAATGCGCAGATCAGCAATGTCAGGAATGGCTGGGCGGATATTCTCCGGACCTTTCAGGGTAACAACTCTTACACTCACGACTGGCCTCCTTTGGGCCAAGGGTCATACATTGCTTGCGGTATGGAACAAGTCTTCCCTTAAGCGCCGCGAATTTTTTTCACCATATCAGAGGCGGCGAGGGCCTTCTGAGTGATGGCTTTCCAGTTCTTGTCGGCGATGTCGTCCTTGCTGCAGAGCCAGGACCCACCAGCCGCGACGACGTTTGGCAGGTGCAGATAGTCCGGCAGATTGTCGAGCGAGACGCCTCCTGTTGGCATGAAGCGGATGTTTGGCAGGGGTGAACCCAGTGACTTCAGCATGTTTGCGCCACCTGCCGCGCCAGCCGGGAAAAACTTTACGTGGTCAAAGCCGTGGCCGTAAAGCGTCAACGCCTCAGTCGGGGTTGCGGCCCCCGGAACGACGAGCCCTGAAAATGCTTTCAATGGGTCAATCAGAGCGGCAGGCGTGGCAGGTGTCACGAGAAATTCAGCGCCCGCCTCGGCACAGGCGGAAATGTCGTTTTCCGTGGTGATCGTCCCCGCACCAATCAGGCATTCTACGCCAGATGCCTTGATAGCTGCCATGGCGTCGAGCGCGCAGTCGGTCCGCAGGGTGATTTCGACAACATCAATGCCGCCCGCGAGCAGGGCTTCGGTAATCGGTACAGCGTGGTCGACACGTTCGATGATCAGAACCGGAATAACGCCGCACGCGCGAATGCGTTCTTTCATCACAGAGACATCAGTCATGGCGAAATCCTTTGTGTGAAACACGACCCGGTAGGTCTTACCCTAGTCGGATGCGCGCCATCTTGCAAAGTGCCTGCCGGAGGAATGCTATTCCGCTTCTTCGATATAGGTTTTGATCTTTTTGTGCTCATCGACGAGCCCCAGATAGAGGCTCAGACAGCATAGCAGCAAAATGATCGTAAACGGGAAGGCTGCTGTGATCGTACCTGCCTGAAGTGAGGTCAGCGCATCCTCGCCGCCGCCATAGAGCAGGGCGGATGCGGTGAGGCCCAGCGAGCAGGCCCAGAAAACGCGCTGTAGCACAGGTGCATCGGTCTTGCCGCCGGAGGTGATGGTATCGACGACAAGTGCGCCTGAATCGGCTGATGTGACGATGAAGACAATCAATAGTCCGATTGCAAGAATTGAGGTGATCATTGCTAAGGGCATGTTCGCCAGCATTTCAAACAGGACTGTGGATGAGTTTTCAATTCCGTCTGCGAGGGTGCCCACACCGGATTCGTATTGCAGGATCGCGGTTTCGCCAAAGGCGGTGAACCAGATCACGCAGATGGCAAACGGGGCGAGCAGAACGACCGAGAAATATTCGCGGATCGTACGACCGCGGGAGATGCGGGCAATGAACATGCCGACAAATGGTGACCATGAAATCCACCACGCCCAGTAAAAAATTGTCCAGTCGTGGAACCAGTCTAGGTCGGCCCGGTCGCGCCAATCCGTCAGCGCCGGTGTGTCGGTGATGTAAGACAGAAGATGCTCACCCATGCCGGTGAAAATCAGAAGGGTTGGCCCGGCAATGACAACGAACAATAACAGGCCAAAGGCAACGCCCATATTGATGTCGGATAACAGTTTCACGCCGCCATCCATGCCGCGGAGCACAGAAATGACCGCGAGCCCGGTCATTGTGGCGATCAGGGTGACTTGAAGCCAGATGTTTGGCTCCCAGCCAAAGATATAAGCAATGCCGCCTGCAGCCTGTGAGGCGCCAAGGCCGATGGTTGTCGCCAGTCCGAAAATGGTTGAGACAACAGCGAACAGGTCAATGATATGTCCCGGCCAGCCCCAGATATGCTCACCAATCAGCGGATAAAAAGCTGAGCGGATACTGAGTGGCAGGCCCTTATTGTGGGCGAAAAAGCCGAGCGCGAGGCCCGCGACAGCATAAATCGCCCAAGGGGATAATCCCCAGTGAAACAGGGTGGATGAGAAGGCGAGGCGTTTGGCTTCCTCCGTGTCGGGTGCGACGTTCAGCGGAGTTCCGAACCAGTCGGAATAATAGGCCAAAGGCTCTGCTGCGCCCCAGAACATAAAGCCGACGCCCACGCCAGCCGCGAATAACATCGCGACCCAGGACATGCGTCCAAACTCGGGTACGGCATCCTGACCCCCGAGGCGAATGCGCCCCAGCGGTGAGATACAAAGAAACAGGCAGAACGCGAAAACGATCAGCGGTGTGGCGGCAAACAGCCAGTCAAAGGTTTCCAGCGTTGCGCCCTTTGATGCGTTCATCAACTCGCCAGCCTTCTGCGGAAACGCCAGCGTCAAGGCAGAGAAAACAAGCACAATTGCTGCGGATAAGAAGAAGACCGGATTGTGCATATCCAGTCCCATAACGTTCACATTATCTTGGCCAATCTCGTAATCGGTTTCGTATTCCAGTTCTTCCTGGGGGACAATTATTTCGGTATCCGAAGTTTGATTGCTCTGATCTGTCATGCTTTGATCTTTTAACGCCTGTAATAAAATACGCTACCCATTTGAGATATGTCTGCGGCGTGGAAGGCAAGAAGTTATCATTTGTCTAAGTAAAAACCACGTAATGTGTGCTAAATTAGGAACACCTTCCGGCTTTCTGGCTCTCAACCTTTCCATTACCGAAAGATTTGTCTACATAGCTTTTGAGTCTTTGCGCGACGCTGTTTGGGCAGGTTTCCTGCGGTGTGCGCAAAAATATTAGTTCGGGCTCCAAATAAATTAAGGGGAAAGAATGAACCGACTTCTGCAAGGTGTATCGTTGCTGGCGCTCTCAGGGCTGACGGCGCTCGCTGCGAATGCTCAAACTGACGCAAAACCGGTGGTGAAGGAAAAGCGCCTCAAAACGGTCAGCGTTACAGCAACCAAACGAACTGAAAGCGCGCAGGACATTCCTGTTACAGTGACGGCTCTGGGGGAGCAGGAGCTCAACCAGCTTGGTGTCAAAAACTTCAGTGACTATCTCGTGCAACTGCCGGGCGTTACGGCGGGTGGTTCCGGTCCGGGGCAAAGCACGATCTATATTCGCGGTCTCGCTTCAACCACGCCAAACCTGACAACTGCTGGCGTTGCGGGCCTGGCACCTAACGTGGCGCTTTATCTCGACGAGCAGCCGGTTTCACAGCCAGGTCGTAACCTTGACGTTTACGCGGCTGATATGGAGCGCGTTGAGGTTCTGTCTGGCCCACAGGGCACGCTGTTCGGTGCAAGCTCTCAGGCGGGTACTGTTCGCCTGATCACTAACAAGCCAGACTTCTCAGGCATGGCTGCCGGTATCAAGGCGTCGACATCCTTCACTGAAGGCGGCGATATGTCGAACAGCGTTGAGGCAATGCTGAACCTGCCGGTGACAGACAAGTTTGCCATGCGCGGCGTGGTCTATGTCGATAATGCGGGCGGCTATATCGACAACGTGCCGGGTACGCTTGATGTTTCAGAATCAGCTCGTTTCCGGTCTGCTGGCACTGTGCGCGCCAATGGCGTTCCGGTGGCACCCGGTCGCGCAGGCTTTCAGGCGGGCGCTGATCTGTCTGGGGTGAATTTCATCTCTGCCAACAACGGCACGATTGTCGAAAAGAACATCAACACAACGCAATATGCGGGTTTCCGCCTGTCTGGCCTGTATGAATTCACTCCGGACTGGTCGTTGCTGGTGTCTCACTCACAGCAATCTCTGGATTCAGACGGCGTTTTCTTTGATGACCCTGAACTCGGCGATTATGAGATTCAGCGTTACACGCCTGATACGCTGGATGACAGCTATCATAATACAGCCTGGACGCTGGAAGGTCGCCTCGGCATGCTGGAAGCGGTCTATACGGGCGCATACACAGAGCGGAACACCGATCAGCGGATCGACTATTCGGACTATCTGTTTGTTGGCCAATATCTGCCGTATTACATCTGTGATTACAGCGTCACTTACCCAAGCGGTGCGCCAACGGGCACATGTTATGCGCCAGACCTGTATGTAACATCTACGTCCAAGACGAAGATCCAGACACATGAGCTGCGTTTCAATACGCCGGATGAATATGCAATCCGTGCGACATTCGGCGCGTTCTATTCAGACCTTGAGCTGGCTGAGCGAAATGACTTCGTTTATCCGGGCTCGACCATGGTTGTTTACACGGATGGCACTGTCGGCTTTGCGCCGAACTATCCGCTGACCAATCCGGATGCAACGCCGGGTCAGGTGGGCAATGAAACGCCCGGTTATTTCTCATCTCCGGGTCCATTCCCTGAAGGCACGATTTTCCGGAATGATGTGCTGCGCACTGACAAGCAGTTCGGCATTTTCGGTGAAGTCACCTGGGATCTGACAGATCAGTTCGCTCTGACAGTTGGCGGTCGTTATTATGACGTCGAAGTTGACCTTGAAGGGTCTGCGAACTCGTCTTTCTACAACCTCTTTACAGAAAGCGATCAGCAGGTTTTCGGCACGAATATTTCTGATCTCTATTCCGGCAATCACCCAAGCGGTGCACCGGATAAGGCAAAGACTGACGGCATGATCTACAAGGTCACCGGTGAGTGGAAGCCAACAGAAGACTTGTTGTTCTATGCGACCTATTCTGAAGGCTTCCGTCCGGGGCTGCTGAACCGTCCCGGCGGCGCAGCTGGTCCGAATGGCTATACAGTGCCTTATGCGGTCGATACCGATGAAGTTCAGAACTATGAAATCGGTTGGAAAACAGAACTGTTCCAGAACTCTCTGCGTCTGAATGGTTCTGCCTTCTTTGTCGATATTTCAGGTCTGCAGACCACGATCTTCGATCCGAGTATTGTGAACCTGTTCTTCTCTGACAATGCTGCCGATGCAGAACTCAAAGGTATTGAGGGTGACTTTACATGGGCACCGCTTGAAATTGATGGTCTGACCATTGCGGGCGGATTCTCGTTCCTCGATTCTGAGATCACCAAGGTCATCACGCCAACCGATGATGTGAAACTGGGCGGTGAGCTGGCATTCGCGCCGGGTTATCAGGGCAATATCCGTGCTCGTTACGAGTGGGATCTGGAAAAGCAGATAGCAGGCTCTTCCCTGACAGCGCACGTCATGCCGCAAATTGTGTTCTCTGACAGCAGCTACACCGACATCATCGAAATCAACAAGATGGAGCTTGATAGCTATATCACGTTTGGCGGCACGCTGGGTGTGACGGCTGATAGTTGGGGTGTTGAATTGTTTGCGACCAACCTCACCAATGAACATGCAGAGCTTTCGGGCAGCTTCGTGTTCGACCGTGAGCGTGTGACGCCTATGCGTCCGCGTACAATTGGTGTTCGCTTCAATTACAACTTCAACTGATCTCTTCAGTCTGAAGACTTGAAATAATTGCAGCGTCCCGCAAAACACGGGACGCTGCATTTTTGTTTGGACCACCGAAGAATTCTTATGAACGACGTTACGGCCAATCCGGTCTCTGAAATTCAAACCCTGATGAAGGCCAGCCAGTTTGCTGAAGCGCTGGCGCGTGCCGAGGCGCTCGTTACGCGCGAACCGGATCATCAGGACGGGCTGTACATGGCGGCTGTTTGCGCGCGCTATCTTTTACGATATGCGCTTGCACATGACTATATTGAGCGCCTGAAGCATGTCGCGCCTGACTTTGGACGCGCGTTTCAGGAAGAGGGACATTTGCTGCTCGCAGAAGGCAAGGACGCAGCGGCGCTCGCCTCCTATCGTTTGGCGACCCGCTATAATCCGGCGCTGCTTGCAAGCTGGCAGCGTCAGGCCGACCTCTCTCAAAAACTGCAGGATGATGCGGGTTTCCGTGAGGCAGCGGGTCAGCTTCAACGTCTTCAGAGCCTGCCTCGAGAATTGTTGGCCGTGACCAATCATATTCACGAAGGGCGCGTGTTGCGCGGAGAAGAGCTTGTTCGTGCCTATCTGCAGCGCCATCCTCAGGATGTTGAGGGCATGCGTCTTCTCGCCGATATTGGTGTGCGGATGAGCGTGCTGACGGACGCGGACTTTCTGCTCGAAACTGCCATTGAACTTGCTCCGGACAATTTGCAGCTCCGCATTGATCATATTCAGGTTTTGCGGAAACGACAGAAATATGAAGAGGCGCACAAACAGGCTGAATTCCTGTATCAACGCGAGCCTGCTTCGCCGGTGTTCCAGTCCCTTCTCGCAATCGAATGCATGCATGCGGGCGAAATTGAACGTGCCCTGGACCTGTTTGCGAAGGTTCTGGCAGTTTATCCCGATGATCTTGCGGCGCTGACCTCGCGCGGGCATGCGTTGAAGACATTTGGCCGAACCGAGGATGCAATCCAGTCCTATCGCCGTGCGATATCGGTTAATCCGCTGCATGGTGATGCCTGGTATGGTCTGGCCAATCTGAAGACCTATGCTTTTAGCGAAACGGATATTGAGGACATGCAGAGCGCGCTGACCAGCGCAGATATGTCCTTTATGTCACGCATCCATGTTTTGTTTTCTCTCGGCAAAGCGCTTGAAGATTCAAAACGTTACAATGAGGCGTTTGTCGCCTTCAATGAAGGCAACCTCCTTAAGAAACGGCAGGCACGATACACGTCCGAGCAGATGAAAATTGAGTTTGAGGCTCAGAAAACCTACTGCACGGCGAAATTGTTCGAGGATAATGAAGGGGTGGGCCATAAAGCGTCGGACCCGATCTTCATTCTGGGGCTCCCGCGGGCGGGCTCTACGTTGTTGGAGCAAATCCTCGCCTCACACAGTCAGGTTGACGGGACGCTTGAGCTGCCGAACGTGTTGTCGATTGCGCACCGCCTGCGTGGCCGGAATATGCTGTCCGATCGTGAGCGTTATCCGCGTATCCTGACTGAAATGTCGGGCGAAGATTTCGAAAAACTTGGCGCTGAGTACATTGAAGGTACCCGCGTGCATCGGCAGGGTTCGCCATTCTTCACCGACAAAATGCCGAATAATTTCAGGCATATAGGTCTGATCCATCTGATGTTGCCGAATGCGAAAATTATTGACGCGCGGCGCAATCCGCTCGATTGCTGCTGGTCAGGCTTCAAGCAATTGTTTGCCGAAGGGCAGGAGTTTACCTACAGCCTTGAGGATATCGGCGATTATTATCGCGGATATGTTGATTTGATGGATCACTGGCATTCTGTATTACCAGAAGGGCGGATACTGAAAGTTCAGCACGAAGATGTTCTGGCTGATCTTGAGGGTGAGGTGCGCCGAATTCTTGATTACTGCGAATTACCGTTCGAAGATGCATGCGTTCGGTTCCATGAAACGGATCGTCCGGTGAGGACGGCAAGTTCAGAACAGGTTCGCCAGCCTATCAACACATCTGGTGTTGAACAGTGGCGGCCTTATGAGGCGCATCTTGATCCGCTAAAGGCGGCTCTCGGGCCAGCTTTGACAGACTATTGAAAGACGCGAAAATGAGTGACCGTTCCCGTGATGCCCTCGTTGCCATTCGAAAAATGCAACGAAAAATCGAGCAGTCGGCGCGCCAGTTTGCCGAAACGGAATGCCTGACGACCTCGCAGCTGAAGGTGCTGCAACTGCTTACGGAGTATCCGGAAATATCGGTCGGTTGGATTTGCGAACAGACGCATTTGAAGAATGCGACGATCACCAATTTGATCGACAAACTGGTTGAGAGAAACATGGTGAGCCGCCGGCGCTGTGATACAGACCGCCGCCGGGTCTGGATACGAATGGAACCTGCTGGGCGTGCAGCGCTGGATGAGTCGCCGGACCAGCTGCAAGAACGATTTGAGCGCCAGTTTGATGAGCTGCCAGCTTGGCAGCAAGCCATGTTGGTTTCGTCACTTGAACTGGTTTCAACCATGCTTGGCGCGGATGAAATCGAGGCTGCGCCTTTTTTGGATTATGGTCCGGTCGAAGATTAATCCAGGTCGGGAATTGCAAGTTAAGTCCTTAAGAAACGTCAGGAAGCGAGCATGCTGAAAGGTTTGGCCAAATATTGTTAATGGTTTTCTCGTACAAGTAAGTTGTATATTAAACGGTCGGTTGGGACTGTTTCTCGTGGGGGCGAGTTCGGGAGATTGATGCATGAATGTGCATTATATTCAATTGGATGCCGCAGACGCATTTTCCTTTATGGAGGCGCTCGCAGAGCAGCAAGACATTGCAATCGTGCACAGTGAAACGATTGATGCTTTTGAGCGTAAATCTCGTTTGTATCCCCCTGACTTTATCATTTTGAATGTTGAACAAGATGGTACAGAGCGCGTTTCTGATGCGCTCGCCAAGCTGCATCGTATTTCGTTGGCACCGGTCATTCTTATGGCGAATGATGATGAGGGAATACTGGAATGCTTTACGATGAACGACACGGTGCTGGGCGTTTTACCGCCGACAAAGCGTGGTTATGAAAAGCTCTGTCGGCTATTGGCTGTCGCAGAACTCGTTGGGTTCGACCCGATCATCTAATTACTCAACTGAGCAAACTTAGTGAGCGAGCTGCGCTCGATTTTCCAGAATTTCCAGAAGTGCTGATCGCAGGACATACGGGCTGATCGGCTTTGTCAGGTGACGGTTTGCGCCGTTTGTGGAGATTTGCATCTGGCTGCGGTTATCACGATTGCTGGTCAGAAACAGGATTGGCGTGTGCATATCGAGATGCGTGCCGCCATTGCGCACATATTGCAGCAATTCGAGGCCTGAAATCGGCTTCATTTCCCAGTCCGTAATGATGATGTCCGGCTGGAAATCCCGGATGGTGTTGATGACTTCCAGGCCAGACGACACCGTCATCACATCTTCAATGCCCATATCTGTCAGATATGAAGCGATGATGTCCTGCACATAAGGATCGTCATCTGCGAGAAGAATTTTCTGAGCACGCAAATCCTGCAAAAGTGGGTGGCTGAATGCGTCAGCACTGTCCGGGTCATCTTGCAGCATATTCTTCAGAATCAGGCGGGAGTTTTCCGGCGTGATGTTCTCAATCATGCTGTTGATGGTGATCAGGCGGTTCATTGTCGCCTCAAAAACTTCATCCAGATTGTGCCCGCCTTTGCGCAGGGATTTGGACAGGCGGTCTTCAATGCGACCAAGTTCCCGACCAAGTTCGCGATAGCCCATACACTGAGCTGCGCCCGCCATGCGGTGGGTTTCCCCCTGCAGATTGCGGGCAATCTCTTTCGGGTGTGTGGAGCTGAATTTCTGTGCATTCACGAGATAGACCAGGCGCGACAATTCTTCTGGAAGGGCAGCGCAGTATTTCTCAAGAATAGCGGTTACAGATACCTGTCTGGACATAGAATTGTATTCCTAAGGTTCAGGCAAGTCGACGCATGCGGGCTGACGTTTCGTGCTTCAGTCGGTTTTGGATCTGATAGCGTTTGCCAATCACGTCGATGACGGCCGTTACCAGATCGGCGGGCAGCATGGGTTTGGTCAGTACTTTGTTGGCACCGGCCTTGGTTGCTTCATGCGCATGTTGTTTGTCCTTGAAGGACGTGAAAATGATGACTGGCGTATCCTCCGGGAGGTCGGCATGGCCGGTGCGGATACGCTTGAGAAGTTCCAGTCCGCTTACCGGGTGCATTTCCCAGTCGGTGATGATGAAAGTCGGCTTGGCCGATTCTATCGCAATGAGAACTTCTTTGCCGGAGCCGGCGACGACGACATTGCCAAAGCCGAGTTCGCGGAAAGTCGTATCGATCAACTGGCGAATGAACGGATCGTCGTCAGCAAACAGGATTGTTTCCCGGCTGAGCATGCGGTTCATGGCTTCAGATTTGGCTTCAGCGTCGGCTGTATTGCCTTCGGCCATGTTCATTTCGTCGAGCGCACTGGCGCGGTTGAGCAGCTTTGACTTGCCGAGCGTCAGGGTGGAGCCAATCCATTTGACACGCTCAAGGTCTGATTTCAGATCTGGCAATGCCTTTTCGACATCCTTCATGCTGGCGTCTTTTAGTGGATCAATCTGTTTGTTCAGATCGTCGAGATCGCGCGCAAGGTTCAAAAACCCCATGCATTTGGCTGCGCCAGACATGCGGTGCGTTTCAGAATAAAGGAAAGACATCAGATCATCGGGAGACTCGTCCTCAGCATCAATCGTGCTCAAAAGGGTCTCGACCTGAGATGGAAAGGAGGCGCAGAACCGGGAGACAATGTCTTCCACGCGGCGGCTGGTCTTATCCATTCTTGATCTCCTGTTCGCTATTATGTCGCCAGAATATCGCGAAGCGATTAATTAACATAACATGCGAGAATAATAATCATTACGGCGGAGTGCAACTTTGTTTAATTAAGATGCGGTTAAATGAAACCTTTGTTTTATGCTCATCCAACTATAGTCGCAGTCACTTCGTATATGTTTGGCAGTCCTTTGTTTACTTTTGAATACGCGAATTTAACGAGTCCGTGACACCACGGAATTGAGTTTTAATTTACCTGGACTGTCCGATGCGCGCAAAAGTCGAACGCAATGCTAAAAAGATTGCTTTTACACTCCGGGGTAAAATTATTCTGTTAAGTGCGTTTGTCGCCGCTTTCTCAGCTTTGCTGGTTGCTTCTTTTTCGGGGTATAATGCCCATCAAATGGCGAAAGTCCATGCGGAGCAAAAGCTGATGGATGCCCAGAATTTAATTCTGGATAAGCTGGACAGCGAATTCTCACAAATGGCGACGGACCTGGTGATTATATCGCGTATGCGGGCGCTGAGATATCTGGTCGAGAATTCTGGTGCGCTGGAGCAATTGGATGCGAAGGCTGCAGGGCTTGATTCCGAACTTCGGGGCCGAATTGAAAACACATTCTCGCTTTTGTTGTTGGAGCGTCCGGATTATTTCCAGATTCGCCTGATTCGTACGGATGAGGCTGGCCAGGAATTGGTGCGCGTTGAGCGTCGCGGCGCGTCAACTATAGCCATGAAACCGGCTCAGCTTCAGAAAAAAGGCGGCGAGCCCTACATGGCGATGGCCCGATCCATGCCTTATGGCGATGTCCGGTTTTCTGATGTTTCCCTGAACCGTGAGCATGGCAAAGTCGATGTGACGCAAACGCCAACGGTTCGGGTCGTCACGCCTTTGTTTGACGAGCAGGGGAACAAGTTTGCGGCACTGGTGATTAACGCGGATTACCGTCAGCTTCTCAAGCGCACCATTACCAAAGCAAACCCTGAATTCAACGTTCTGATCGTTGATCAACTGAACCATACAGCTCGCTTTGATCATCTGACGAATGCTCACCAGTTTTCACTGAATGGCAATCTCAGCGGGGAAACCAACCTTCTCCTGACGGTGCTGGATACGCCCGGTAATGGAAACTTTTCATTTCCCGGGCCTTATGTGGCTCTGAGGTCTGAATTCTCTGCGACAGAAAAAGCAGACGGCCTTAATTTTCGTATTATTCTGTATGAGCAGAAGTCAGTTGTTTTTGCGACGGTTCAGCAAACGCTGGTTCAGGGTGTACTGGTTGCGATCCTCCTGGGCATTCTGGCGGCGGCTTTGGCGGCATTCCTGTCTTCGAGGTTGATGAACCCGCTGTGGGAAGTCTCCGAAAAGTTATCCTCGTTCTCAGTTGATGATGACATTGAGGAGCTGGATTTGCCCGTCTCACGAAAAGACGAAGTCGGGTCCCTGGCGAAGTCGTTTAAGACGCTGCTTAGTGAGATGCACAATGCGCGGGAATTGAAACAAAACCTCGTTAAGAACGCCGCTGATGGCCTGCTGGTCGTCGACAAGAGCGGCAAGATCCAGATCTTTAATCCGGCATGTGAAAAGATGTTTGGCCTGCTTGCTAGTCAGGTGATTGGTGAGGATCTGGGCATATTAATGCAGCCTGATCTGCGTGAGCGTCATACCAGTCATTTGCGTAGCTGGAAAAGTTTCGAGTTCCGGCAGATCATGGCGAATGGGCGCGAGATTTATGCGCAACGGTCGAATGGCGATGCTTTCCCTATCGAAATTTCCATCAGCCAGTTTATGCAGAACGAAGAGCTGATGTTCTCGGCCATTATTCGTGACCTCAGTCATGTCAAAAAGGTTGAAGAAGATCAGGTCCGCCAGAAGGAAATGCTCGCACTTGCGCTCGAAGGTGGCGGACTGGGCCTTTGGGACTGGAATATTCTAACCGGCAAAGTCATCTTTTCAGACCGCTGGGCGGAAATGCTCGGTTATGAACTGGAAGAGCTGACGCCGATCTTTGGGACCTGGGAACGCCTGATCGAAGCCGAAGACCTGTTGAAAACTACCAAGGCCATGGACGATTTCGTCAGCGGCAAGTCGCCGAAGTATGAAGCTGAGTTCCGTATGCGCCATAAAGAGGGGCATGCAATCTGGGTGCAGGCCAGCGGCAAGGTTTTTGAGCGCGATATGGATGGAAACCCGACCCGTATCGTTGGAACGCATACCGATATTTCAGATCGAAAACGTAAAGAGCTTTCGATTAAAGAACAGAACCGCCAGCTGGCGCTCGCCGAGAAGGTTTCAAATATCGGGCATTGGAGCCTGAATGCGGATACCGGTGAGACGACCTGGTCTGATGGGATCTACAAAATTCATGGCGTTGACCCGGAAACATTCAATCCGCATCTCGAAAGCGGCATTGATTTCTATCACCCGGATGACCGTGCGGTTGTAGACGCGGCGGTCTCAGAAGCGATTATGACCGGAAAGCCCTTCTCATTCCAGCTGCGTGTTGTCCGTCCGGATGGCACCATCCGTCACGTCGTGTCAAAAGGTGAGGTGATTAACGATCCGCAGCGCAAGTCCGGTCGCCAGATTTTTGGTGTCTTCCAGGATGTGACCGAAAAGGTCTTGTCAATGCGCCGCCTCGAAGAGAGTGAAGCCAAACAGCGTACGGTTCTGTCAACGATCGCCGAAGGTGTTGTGACCGTGAACGCGAATGGCAAGATTGATGGGTGCAACCCGGCTTGCGCCAGAATTTTTGGCTATGAGCAGGATGAGCTCGTTGGCAATGATCTGACAAAGCTGATTCCAGAGGGGAATCGCAGCGCGCATATCTCGGGCATGCAGCGGTTTGCACAAACGCTGAATTCGCCGATGATGGGCAAGTCTATTGAACTGAAGGGCCTGCGAAAAAATGGTGAGCTGTTCGATTTGGAAATGGCGTTGAGCTATTCCAAAGTGGCAGGCAATCTCCTCGTTACCGGTGTGCTGCGCGATATCACAGAGCGGAAGCAAACTGAGGCGATGAAGTCTGAGTTTGTGTCCACGGTGAACCACGAGCTGCGCACGCCTTTGACGTCTATTTACGGCTCACTGGATATGCTGCAGCGACTGGCGGACGGTCAGCTCAATGCCAAATGCGCGCGACTTCTGACGCTGGCGCATGATGGCTGCGGTCGGTTGACCCATCTTGTGAATGATATTCTGGATGTTGAAAAAATCGCGGCGGGTAAAATGGAGTACCGGTTCGAGAATCTGGAATTCAACGCACTGGTAAAAGATATTATTGATCGCCACGAGCCTCTGGCTGAACGGTTTGGTACGCGGTTTGTGTTGGCTCAGGAGTGCAATGACCTGATGGTCAATCTTGACCCGAGCCGGTTTAATCAGGCGCTGGTCAATCTGATGTCCAATGCGGCGAAGTTTTCTCCACAAGGCGAGCCGGTTACGATTGTGACCCGTGTCCTCAATGACAGCATGGTTCGGGTGAGCGTTCGTGATCACGGGCCTGGTATTCCGGAATCCTTCCAGAAGCGCCTGTTTGAGCGTTTTGCTCAGGCAGATTCTTCTGACACGCGAAAAGCGCAGGGAACCGGACTTGGGCTCAATATTACAAAATCAATCGTCGAAGCTTTCTCGGGCGAGATCAGCTACGAAACGGCAGAAAACAAGGGAACTGT
This sequence comes from uncultured Ponticaulis sp., assembly GCA_963678615.1. Lineage (GTDB taxonomy): Bacteria > Pseudomonadota > Alphaproteobacteria > Caulobacterales > Hyphomonadaceae > Ponticaulis. Next base: position 2,329,017 of record OY782947.1, on the reverse strand, counting down.
GTTCCATATTGATCTGCCAATTCAGGATGCTCTTCGAGACTCTATCTCTGCGTGAACGGCTGTAAGCCGTTCTATTAAGGAAACAGCACATGCAAAAAGACCTCAAAAAAGTGCTTTATCTGGAAGATGATCCGCATATCTCAGAGATTGCGATCATGGCGCTGGAAGAGTTTTCGGATCTGACCGTGCTTCATTGCGATCATGGTCAGGACGCCATTGCCCGGTTTGAGGATTACCAGCCTGACCTCTTGCTATTTGATGTCATGCTGCCGGATATTGACGGCATCCAGACGCTTCAGGAAATCCGGTCCCGTTATGATGCTGATCCGCCTGTCATCTTCATGACGGCGAAAGCGCAGATTCAGGAACAAAAGCAGTATTTTGATCTGGGCGCGATCAGCGTGATCGTGAAACCATTTGATGCTGTTCATCTGGGCGATCAACTGAAGTCTTTATGGGCCGCTCGTGTGAATGGACGCTCTGAATCCGTCGAGACGACCTGACAGGGGAAGTTGATGGAGAGTGTTGAAGAGCGCACGCGCAGAGTCATCGAATCTTTCTGTAAGCAATTACCCCGGGAAATCGGCGCTTTGACGCGGCTTTTGGAAGATAGTCAGGCTCATGAAGAAGGCCGCTTCGAGGCATTGGAAAAACTCCGTTTTGAGGCGCACCGCATGGTGGGGAGTGCGACCTGTATGGGGTTTCCGTTTATCGGCGACACGTTTGCCAGCATTGAAGCGCAATTGTCTGAGGCTATCGACACACAGACCAATCTGACGCGACCAAATGCGGTGAATATCGCTCTGCAGCTGCAGTCCGTGGCACGATTGATCGCGCAGGTTCGCCCCGAGAACTCCAGATTGCTGCGCGATATTTCTGAAGAGTTAGCGGTCCCGTCAGCAGGTAAATCAGCGGATAAGCTTCAGGCTGAGTTTTTTGCGGAACAGCGTATCGCATTTGCAGATGATGATGTCGCCATTCGCAGTCTGATGCAGAATATTCTGTCTTCGCTTGGTTTAAAGCAGTTTGGTGTTTTCGCGGACGGAGCATCCCTTCTGGCGGCCTTGCCACGGCTGCGACCAAATCTGATCATCTCTGACTGGTTGATGAAGCCGGGCGACGGGATGGATGTTCTGAAAGCGGTTCGGTCGGGTGAGGCAGGCGTTGACGCATCGACGAGCGTCATGTTCATGACGTCTCTGAAAACGCTGGATAAAGTCAATGAGGCCATTCAGGGCGGCGTAGATGACTTTCTGGTGAAGCCTTTCACGGTGAACATGGTCAAGAAGTGCATCACCCGATCCGCGCAAATCCGCGCTGCGCGCGGGGCGGCAATTGGAACTGAAGAAGCGGCAAGCCAGCTGACAGTTGAACCTGCCACGGCCGCGTCCGCTGAATCAGAAGAGTGGCTGCTCTAGACTTCTGAGCCTGTTTTGAACTTTTCAGAGGTTGTGGCCAGTTGTGTTCAAGACTTGTTGTATACAGATCGTTCCTATCTGAAGCTTTAATGTTCGATAAAATTTAGAACTGACATTTTTTTGTGATTCTGTGCGAACTTTATTTGGCTTTTATTGTTGTCGTGTTTAGACTGGTCATTGTCGACCATTGTGCGGCGGGCGAAGCAACAATAAGGTCTCCTGATGATCGTTCATTATCTGGAAGATAATTTGGACTGGTCCTTTTATCTTCATCATTCGGTTGCGGCGCATCGCGGCCTGGCTCTGACGACGAGCGAAAACCTCGAAGAAACCAAGGCCTATCTGGCACGCCATGATGTTGATCTTGTGCTTGTTGATATTCGCCGGCCAGACTCTCTGTCACTGAAAGATGATATTGATCAGATCCGCCGCTTTACCAGCAAACCCATTCTGTTCATCACTCAACAGGGCAGTAGCCTGACCAGCCAGATTGCGAAAAAGCATGGCGCGCTAGGCGTGTTGGATAAGAGCGATTTGACGGCCGCAAGTTTCCTGCAGGCAGTCAGCGAAATTTATCGAAGCGCAGTGAAAGTCTGAGCGCTTTTCCAAAAGAAAATTTCTGATCCGGAAGCGCGGGCTGAAGAGGTTCAACTTGAGCGGGACGATGATTTTTTGTCTGAGGCGCGCGTGAGCATCCTGTGAGGCCTCGAAAACTCTTCCGGGTCTTAATTGCTGATATGGTGGATATTGAAAGCTGCGCTGTAGAAGCGACATTTCGTATTTAAGTTTATTTTGAAATGCGCTTTATTTGCCTCGGTCGGTAAAATACAGTTTGGCAAAAACTGGACAAGAGATCATTTTCACTTCAGAATGAAGTGATCTACATTTTGATGAGTCCTTCGTGTAAGCTTTCTGTTAACGCTTATAAGTCGTTTGTTAATTTTTTTTGCGTCCACTGAGCACGTTGAGGACTCGTGGTGGTGATTGAGATGGACAACCAGAGGCAGAATATCAGTTCGCTATCTGTGAAGATTATTTTACTGTGTGGGCTGGTAGCACTGGCCGGCATGGTCGGCGTGATCTGGATGAATACGCTGCACGCGCAGACGCAGGCGTTCCGGACGGCTGAAATGCAGTTACAGCGCGATAGTCGAACCATCTCAGCACAGTTTGACCGCGCGGTTCACACGCTCTCCACTGATGTAGAATTGCTAAGCCTGTCTCCGGAGATACGGTCGCTCGTCCAGGATGTATCATCCCGGGATACAATGCCTTCAGCGCAGGAATTGGAACGTGCGCGCGCGAAGACAGAAGAATTGTTTCGCAATGTGATGGCACTCCACCCGGAGTTCATGCAGCTTCGCCTCGTGAGCCTTAGCGCAAAGGGTGAGGAGCTCGTGCGCATTAATCGTGTTGGCGATGACATTGAGACGGTCGCAAGTGGCGGTCTGCAGGACAAAGGCAGGGAGCCTTATATCCAGCTCGCGCGGTCTATGACGGAAAATAAGGCGATCTTTTCGCGCGTATCATACAATCGCGAGTTCGGTCGTGTTGATGAGACCCGTACACCGGTGGTTCGCGCCATTGCGCCGGTAATGTTTGAAGACGGTCAGATGGTGCGAGCGGCCGTTATCATAAATGCAGATTATAAAGCCATTCTGGAGAGCTCGCTCGCGGCGCTTCCTTTGCAATCGGATGTGATTATCGCCAATGATGCAGGCGACGCGTTCTGCTATGATGCAGACAAAAAGACGGGTGAATTTTTCCTGACTTATGAAGTGCCGGAAAAGCTCGGTAAAACGATCTCGAGCCTTTGGTCCGTCGAGCGTCAATCCCTGTTTAAATTGGACGACAGATATTATTTTGCGTCGGAAAACACGCACGATAATTCGCATTCACCGTCAAATATCCGCATTTATCAGTCTGTTCCGCACGGCTTCATTTTCTCAGAAGTCGTGTCTCATTTTGTTGAAAGCGCGACGTTTATTGGCGTCATGATGGCAAGCTTGCTTGCGCTTGCGACGTTTTCTGCCAATCGCCTGACGTTTCCTCTGCGCCGTATGGCGAAAGCGATACGCAGATTTCAGCTGACAAAGAACGCTGAAATGCTCGACCTTCCTTATAATCGGGAAGACGAGGTGGGTGAATTATCCAACTCATTCCGGACGGTGTTGAAAGAGCTTGAGCGGGAGCGGCATCAAAAAGACAACTTTTTTGAACATGGCGTCGATGCGTTTGCTGTGTTGGACGCGAATGGTGTCATTTTGACGAACAATCAGGCGTGTGAGCGACTGTTCGGATATGCAAATAATGAGCTGATGGGGCAGAATGTCAAAATACTGATGCCCGAAAAATATGCCCGTCATCATGACCATTATCTGAGGAATTTCAAACGCAATGGCGATACCAAAGTTGTGGGTATCGGTCGCGATGTTGAGGGGCTTCGAAAAGATGGAACAACTTTCCCGATTGGCCTGGCGATCAGCCATTTTCAGCAGGATGGCCAGACCTATTTGTGCGGCACTATCCGTGACATTACCAAGCGCAAGCAGAATGAGCGAATGAAGGACGAGTTCGTTTCGACGGTGAACCATGAGTTGCGCACACCATTGACGTCGATTTACGGGTCGCTCGATTTGTTACGCCGGATTTCAGAGGGAAAGCTGGATGATCGATGCAATCGGCTTTTGACGCTGGCCTTCGATGGCTGTTCGCGGCTGACCCATCTGGTGAATGATATTTTGGATCTTGAGAAAATCTCCGCCGGTAAAATGGAATACCGGATGGAGAAGCGCCTGATTCAGTCGCTTGTGTCAGAGGTCGTTTCCAATAATGAAAGTCTGGCAGATAAGTTTGAAACTCAGTTCCAGGTTCGTCATCGGACCGAAGACGCCATCACTGAAGTTGATCCAAACCGGTTTGGGCAGGCGCTTTTGAATCTGTTGTCAAACGCAGCGAAGTTTACGTCCCGCCACAGTGTTATCCAGATTGAAACTCAGTGTTTACCGGACAATACGGTACGGGTGTCTGTTACGGATAATGGTCCGGGCATTCCGGTTGAATTTCGCAGCCGGATTTTTGAAAAATTTGCTCAAGCCAATGGGACGGCCGTGTCTAAAACACCGGGCAGCGGTCTTGGCCTGAACATTACCAAGCAAATCATTCAGGCCTTCGGTGGAGACGTCTGGTTCGAAACAGAGATGGGGCAGGGAACCACATTCCATATCGATTTGCCGATCTGCGAAAATGTAAAAGTACCGCAACAAGTCGCTTGAACAGAGGAAAAAAAAGAAGGAGCGAAACATGGAAAAAGAGCTCACGAAAATCCTTTATCTGGAAGATGATATGAGCATCGCCGAAATCGGTCAGATGGCGCTTGTTGATGTGGCTGGAATGACTGTTCGACACTGCACGACAGCCAAAGATGCGATTGAGCAGTATGATTTGTTTCAGCCAGAGCTGTTACTCTTCGACTATATGCTTCCAGACATGGATGGCTTGTCGACCTTCAAGCTGCTTCAGGAGAAGCATGGCGACGGTGTTGCGCCTGTTATTTTCATGACTGGCAAATCTCAGCCGCAGGACCGCGAGCATTATATGGCGGAGGGGGCTTTAAGCGTCATCATCAAGCCGTTTGATACCTTCACGCTTGGCGAGAAGCTGACGGCATTGTGGCGCCAGCGCAAGCATCGCTCTCGCTATACTGATCAGCGTAAAGCCAGTTGAGCTTGATTCATTGCCATGTCGCCCGCAGACACCAAGACTGAACAGATATTGGATGGATATTGTCGCCGTTTGCCGGAAGAGCTGGGCGTTGTCACCAATCTGATTGAGGCGGCGATACAGGGCGAACGGGATTGCATCATAGCGCTCGACAAGCTGAAAGGCGAGCTGCACCGCATGGGCGGTAGCGCGCTATGCATGGGCTATCCTTTTCTGGGGCAATCCATGATGGAACTCGAGGATGAGGTATCAGCCCATACTTCATTTCGACAGTCCTTTGATGCGCAATCCTATCGCAGGGTGGTTCAACGCATGGAATCCATCGCCAGGCTGGTGGCTTATGTGCGTCCTGAAAATTCGCATATGTTGCGGAAGCCGGAACGCCATAGGAAAGCTGTTGAGGCGCACTCGGAGCGTATGGGAAAGGGGCGGCGGCCAGACCTCAGGGGTAAGCGCGTTTTGTTTGCAGACGATGATCTGGCTATTCGGATGTTGATGCGGGAAATTTTAAACTCGCTTGGATTAAAGCGGTTTAAAATTCTAGCCGATGGGGCAACCTTGCTGTCTGAAGCAAAACTCTTTGAGCCTGATTTGATTATCACCGATTGGGCGATGTATCCGATTAGTGGCCTTGATATCCTACGGTCTGTCAGAAGCGGGCGTGCGGGTGTTCCGGAAGACACATGTGTGATCTTTTTGACGTCAGAAAATACGTCTGACAAAGTTCAGTTCGCCCTGGGGCAGGGGCTCGATTATCTGTTGTTGAAACCCTTCTCAATCGACGGTGTATCAAGAGCCATTCACAAAGTGTCTGCCGTTGGTGAAGGCGGAAGGTTGCGGAGCACATAGACATGTTCCAGCGCCTGTTTTGTCAGGGGCTTTGACAAGTAGGCGGAGATGCTTGTGTTTTGCTCTGCTTTTTTACGATCTGCCGGATTGATCGAACCAGAAACCATCACAATTCGTGTGTCGGCTGTTAATTCAGGATAGAGTTCGTCGAAGGCTTCAACAAATTCCCAGCCATTCATTCGGGGCATGTTGATGTCGACAAAGACAACATCGATTTTGGGTCGGCCTGCTTGTTTTAAATATTTTAGTGCGTCTTCTGCATAAACAAACTCAATGACTTCACTTGCCGCTTTCGCGTCTTCAATGACGCACTTGTGGATGAAATTGTCCTGTGAGTTGTCGTCAATCAGAAGGATTGTCCCGAACATCGTCATGTTTGATCCTTCCTTTAGGCTGTTTTTTAAGAGCAATTTTGAAACATGTTCCCTGCGCTTCCTGATCTTCGATCCAGATACGGCCGCCATGCAGAGCCAGAATTTTGCGGCATGCGGCAAGTCCGAGACCAATGCCGTCATACTCGTGCATGGCGTGTAGACGGGAGAACATTTCAAACACTTTTTCGCGGAATTTGGGTTCGATTCCAATGCCGTTGTCTGACACGACAATAATGTGTTCTGAGGTCGTCTCGTAGGCATAAACTGAAACGCGTGGAGGGACGTCTTTCTGCCGGTATTTGAGTGAATTCGATAAAAGATTAAGGGCGACCTGCGTTAGCAGGGTTGGCTTTCCGTCAACACTCGGTAGCGGCCCGATCCGGATTTCAGCATCCTCATTTCCGGCCATGTCATTGATGATTTCAAGGGCCTCGCCGAACATTGCGTTCATATCGACCTGTTCAAACTCGGCATCATCATTGAAGAGGCTGCCAAATTCCAGAATGCCGCGCACCAGTCGGCGCATACGGTTATTGTTCGAGCGTAATGTGTCCAGCAGGCGCTTGGTCAGATCATCGGCACTGTCTTTGAGGCGGTCTTCCAGAAGTGCAGTGTAATTGTCGGTGGTCGTCAGAGGTTCGCGTAAATCATGGGCTGCGATAAAGGTGAAGTGCCTGATTTCTTCGGCTTCCTCTTTTACCCGGACTTCGCGTTCCTTGAGGGACGTAATGTCGATATGGCATCCAACCATGCGGACCGGGCTGCCGTCCTTTGCCCATTCGACGACCGCACCGCGACACCAGACCCAGACAATTGAGCCATCCTTGTGATAGTAACGGACTTCGTTGTCGTACGGGATCTTGCCTTTGGATTTGATGTGCGCGTCGAATACTTCCAGCACACCGGGCAGATCTTCAGGATAGATGATTTTTTGCCAGGCGTCGGGGGTGTTTTCCATTTCATGGTCTTCATAGCCAAACATGGCTTTGAAGGCGGGGCTCAGATATTCTGTGTCAGCGGGAATGTTCCAGTCCCAATAGCCGGCCATTTGCGCTTCCAGCACGCCTTCAAGAATTCGATTATAGTCTTCGACTTCATCTCGCAGAAGTTTCTGTTCCGTCACATCAACAAAGCTGACCATTGCGCCTCGCGTCCGGCGACCGGCGTCGCCGTAAGATTTAACTCGGGCGATATAGACGTTTCCGTCCAGGTCTTCGCATTGGAACTGGTCGCCAGTGCGGGGAGTGGGATTTGAGACCCCGGCCGAAAGTGCGTCTTGCGCCCATTGAATGCTGCTGCGCATCGTATCGAGCAGCTTTAAATGGTCGCTGCTTTTCAGGCGGGATGAAAAATGATCAAGAGGGCGTCCAAGGTCTTTCTCTTCCAGTGAAAAAAGCGAGGAACTGTGCTTGCTGAAGCGCCGAATGCATAAGCGTGAATCTACGAAAATTGCATGGACCGACGCATTCTCCAGCAGGCTGTCAATGTCTGCATTGGCGGCTTCCAGCTCGTTTATTTTCTCCGTGAATTCTGCATTGATTGCATAAAGCTCTTCATTGACGCTCTGCATTTCTTCGTTGGTGGCCTGCAGCTCCTCATTGGTCGCCATCAGCTCTTCGTTTGTGCTTTGCAGCTCCTCATTAGACTGGGCAAGTTCTGAGATGCTGGTTTCAAGTGCCTGGCGAGTTACGAGCAGCTCAGCTTCGAGTGTAGCCTCTCGATTTGTTGCTTCCAGACTGTCAGTCTTTGCGTCATCGTTTTTTGGGAGGTGAGAAACCGATTCAAACCTTACGGTGATGATGGATTGCGAATGCGCACCTTCGGCATTTCCGAGTGCACGGATACTTATGTTCAGTGCAATGGTTTCAGACTGGTCTTCAAACATGACACGCGTGTGCCAGCCTTGCTCGGTCCTTGCTGCATGGCTTCGCAGGCCTTGAATAACGACCGTGTTCACCGGGGGCGGAAGGAGCTCGGCCAGACTGTCTGAAAAGCCGTTTTCGGGGAGCTGTAATATGCGTTTGTAGTTTCCGACGGTTTTTATAATGCGATTATGTGAATCGGCCACAATCGCAAAGGTGTTTGCCACCCTCAAAATTTGATCCAGGAAATCCAGATCTTTCAGATTTTTGCTGGCATCAGAAACCGCGTTCGCAGAGTTGTTTGGGCTGTTGAAGCGACTTATCGGCTCGAAATATTTATTGCCCTTAATCTGGCCTCCAATCGGCCGACGTTGTGGGAAGTCGTTGGAGTAGATGCGGAAACGCTTGCTGGTTGTGGCAAAGTGAGAGGCCCCGCGATCCGCGGATTCACTGAGGCCAAGGAACAGAGTGCCGCCCTCATTCAATGAGTATGAGAAATTATCTATCAGACGGTTTTGTTCGGGTGCTGACAGATAAATGAGTGTGTTTCGGCAAATGATAAGGTCGGAGCCGATATAGGGCGGATGTTGGGTCGCATCATGCGGCGCAACGACGACACGTTTGCGAATTTCCGGGTTGATGCTGACACCATCCGTCATAAATCGAAACAGGCGCCCGCGATATTCGGAAGGCACGTCAGCCAAAGAAGAGGTCGGGTAGAGAGCCTTACGTGCAAATTCGATTGAGTTGACATTCAGGTCTGTTGCAAAAATGCGAAAATCACGCGTGATGCCGCGTGTTTCGCGAAACACATCCAGCATGCATGCGATCGTATAGGCTTCCTCGCCAGTGCTGCAGCCGACAGACCAGACCTTGACCGGCTGGTCGTCAGGACCTGACGCGAACATCTTGGCGAAAGTCATGTCCCGTAAGAATTCCCAGGCGGGCAAGTCACGGAAAAAGCTTGTAACCCCAACCAGAAATTCCCGGCCAAGCTTTTGGCATTCTTCAGCGTCTTTTTCGAGCTGGCCAAGATAGTCCGTCAGGCTCTTATATCCGCCAAGCACCATTCTGCGCGCAATTCTTCGACGCAGGGTCGGAAGCTTATAGCAGGAATAATTGACGTGGGTGTGGTTTGAGACTGCTTCAAGGATTGCCGTAACCAGTTTGCCTTCGAGGTCATCACTGAACAGTTCTTCCAGGCCAGCATGACTTGTGCGGGCTTTGAAATAACGGGTGAGCTCTTCCACGATTTCGTGGGCTGGAAGGATGAGGTCAACATTGCCCGTCTGAATCGCCGAAGACGGCATGCTGGCGAATTCGGCGGTAGCTGGGTGCTGGGCAACCACAAGCCCGCCGACATTTTTAACATCCATGAGCCCGCGGCTGCCGTCAGAACCGGCCCCCGATAAAATGACAGCGACTGCGCGTTCGCCGACGGCTTCTGCTAGTGAATGGAAGAAAAGGTCGATTGGCAGATTCAGCTGATCCCGAACGGCCTGACTGACCAATTCGAACCGCATGGGTGTGTCTGCGCGCATCTCGATTGACGTTGTATGGGATGAATTGTCCTGCGAGGTGCCTTCGATGATGATGTTGGATTTTGGCGGGATCAGATAAATATGGCCGGGCTCGATTTCCATACCCTGTCTAACTTCAACCACATTGAGTGCGGTTTCTCGTTGAAGCAGTTCGGCCATCAGGGATTTATAGTCCGGGGCGAGATGCTGAACGATCACAAGAGAATGCGGCCAGCTATCCGGTAAGCCGGACATCATAGCTTTGATTGCATCAAGCCCGCCTGCAGATGCACCAACGCCCACGAGAAAAAAGCTCGTATCTATAGAGCCGAGTTGCTTGTTCTCATTCGCGGTCGAACCCTGATCAGACATGGCTTTATAGGGTTCGTTTGATGTCGTCCCAGGCGCTTTGTGCGCTTCTTCGTCCCCAGATGACATACGATTCTCTGTTACTTAACGTGTTAAGCCTGACTCAGCTGCTGTGACATTGCAAACACTTTCACGAATATTGAAGTGATTTTAAATTGAAAATGAAAAAATGGCTACGAAAAGGCGCGTTGGGGCGTTGATTATATCCGGGCCAACAGGGATTGCGCCTGTTTTAGATGAGGCGCGTCTATCATTTTACCGTCCAGCTTCAGCGCACCGACGCCCGGATTGGCTGTGAAGGCCTCAACAATGGCCTGGGCGTGGGCGATTTCGGCCTCTGAGGGTGTGAAGGCGTCATTTATAATCGCGCACTGAGCCGGATGAATGGCCATCATTGCGGTAAAGCCGTCGCGGCGTCCGCGTGCCGCATAGGCAGCAAGGCCTGCTTCATCCTTTATGTTCGGATAGACCGTCTCGATCGCCGGAACGCTGGCCGCGTGAGCGGCAAACAGGGTGAGGTTGCGCACCATTTCGTAGGGCGAGGTATAGCGGCCATCAGTCTCGCGCGACGTGCTGGCGCCAATAGCGGCGGGCAAATCCTCTGCACCCCAAGTGAGCCCCATCAAATGGTGAGACACCTCTCGATAAGTGCCAAGCTCGAATATGGCAGCAGGCGTTTCTGTGGCCACTGGCAGGACGGGCGGCAGCTGGCCCGGGTAGAGCTCATCCAGACGCTTAACGTCGCTCGCGCCTTCGGCCTTTGGCAGGATGATGCCGTCTGGCGTGATGCCATTCAGGGCATCCAGATCGCCTGAGATGAAGTCGTTACCAAGCGGATTGACGCGCACCGCCACAGGCTTGGCGTGCGTGCCTGACAGGAACTCGCGCACGGCATTGCGGGCGAAGGTTTTCTTTTCCGGCGCAACGCTGTCTTCCAGATCGAGGATCAGCGCGTCAGCGGCGCTCGCCATAGCTTTTTCAAAGCGCTCAGGACGATCAGCTGGAACGAACAGAATGGAACGGAACTTCATATCAGGCTGGCTTTTTCTGCATCAGCGCAGACCGCAGGCATGTGCAGACGAGCTGGTCGCGCTGGTTATACATTTCATGCTTGAAGATGACGATACCGGCATTCGGTCGGGACTTGCTTTCGCGCTTTTCAACGATTTCTGTCGTTGCGCGCAGCGTGTCGCCGATGAAAACCGGGCTCGGCATATTCACCTGATCATAGCCAAGATTGGCGACCAGCGTGCCGAGTGTCGTGTCACCGACAGAGACGCCCACCATTAGGGAGAACGTGAAAAGTCCGTTCACGACGATCTGTCCGAACTCGGTGGCTTCGGCATATTCCTTGTCGAGGTGAAGCGGCTGCGGATTATGGGTCAGCGTCGTCATCATGAGATTGTCAGTCTCGGTTACCGTCCGGCGCAGATCATGCTCTATGCGGTCGCCGACCTGCCATTCGTCAAAATATTTTCCGGCCATGATCAGCTTTCCTCGGTTTGTTTTTTAATGGCGACGAGTAGCGTGCCTTCCTCGACCTGATCGCCAGTGGTGACCGCGACGTCTGACACAGTTCCATCGAATGGCGCCGTCAGGCTGTGTTCCATTTTCATGGCTTCCAGCGTGACGAGTTTCTGTCCCGCTGTGACGGCGTCACCTGCGGCGACGAGAACATCGATAACCTTGCCTGGCATAGGTGAGGTGATGGAGCCATCAGACGCCAGTGCGCTGTCGCCCGCTGAGTATTCAGGCCAGCTGACTGTGTATGGCCAACCTTTTTCCACCATCACAATAGCCTTGCCATTGAGGACGAGATTATCGGCTTCATGTTGATCGTCTGCGTCCAGATGAATGGACGTCGTAACCCCATCGACGCTGAACCATGTCTCGCCGTCAAAGCCTGCATTCAGGCGGAAGCCTGACAGGGAAGACCATGCCTGTGACGTCGTGATGGTATCTTCATCGACATGATAGTCATCTGACAGCAGGGACGCTGCCATGGCGAGCGCGCCTTCAGAGGCCGCTGGCTTTTTCGTCAGTGTGTCGCCTTGCGCGTCGATAAAGCCGGTTGTGACGTCGGCGTCGGCGAAGGCGTCCGCCCGCAGCAAGGTTGCCAGAAAGCCTGCATTGTTATGCACCGGCCAGGTCGTCACGCCATCGCAGGCAAAGGCAAGCTTCAGGCGCGCTTCATCGCGGGTCTCGCCCCAGGTGATGAGCTTGGCGACCATCGGGTCGTAAAACGGTGAAATCTCACCGCCTTCGGTAATGCCACTATCGACGCGAATGTCATCAGCGTCGGGCAGATCCAGAACCTCAAGCGTTCCCGTGGATGGCAGGAAGCCGGTTTCCGGGTTCTCTGCATAAAGGCGTGCTTCCATCGCCCAGCCATCAATGAAGAGTTCATCTTGTGTGGCGGGAAGAGATTCGCCAGAGGCAATCATCAACTGCCATTCCACCAGATCGACATTGGTGATGAGCTCTGTCACCGGGTGTTCGACCTGCAGACGGGTATTCATTTCCATGAACCAGGTGCGGTCAGCAGAGAGCGGGCCGGACCCATCGGCGATGAACTCCACTGTGCCTGCGCCGACATAGTTCACGGCTTTTGCGGCGCGAACAGCTGCCGCGCAAATGGCTTCGCGCGCTTCGTCACTCATGCCGGGGGCAGGCGCTTCCTCGATCACTTTCTGATGGCGGCGTTGCAGCGTGCAGTCGCGTTCGAACAGGTGAATGACATTGCCGTATTGGTCACCAAAGATCTGCACTTCGATATGGCGCGGATTGGTGATGAATTTTTCCAGCAGGACACGATCATCGCCAAAGCTTGATTTGGCTTCGCGCTGGCAAGAGGCGAGGGCGTCAAGGAAGTCCTCGGCGCGCTCGACTTTGCGCATGCCTTTACCGCCGCCGCCAGCGACGGCCTTGATCAGCACCGGATAGCCAATTTTGTCGGCTTCGGCTTTCAGCGTGTCCGCAGATTGGTCTGCGCCGAGATAGCCCGGCGTTGTTGGGACGCCTGCTTCCTGCATCAGTTTTTTTGCAGCGTCCTTCAGGCCCATCGTATTGATGCTGTCGGGGTTTGGGCCAACCCAGATCAGGCCTGCATCCATAACTGCCTGCGCGAAGGCGGCGTTTTCAGACAGAAAGCCATAGCCGGGGTGGATTGCATCTGCGCCAGTTTGTTTCGCGGCTTCAATAATCCGCTCGGCCACAAGATAGCTCTCGGACGCAGCCGCGGGGCCAATCAGGACGGCCTGATCGGCAAGGGAGGCATGTGGCGCGTTGGCGTCAGCTTCAGAATAGACCGCAATGGTGCGAATACCGAGCTCACGTGCGGTTCGGATAATGCGGCAGGCGATCTCGCCGCGGTTTGCAATGAGGAGAGAGGTGATCATCGCATTACATCCTGAAAATGCCGAATTGCGCGCGATCCGGGATCGGCGCATTCAGCGTTGCGGAAAAGGCGAGCCCGAGAACATCGCGTGTCTGAACCGGGTCGATAATCCCGTCATCCCAAAGCCGCGCGGTGGCATACCATGGGTTGCCCTCTGTTTCGTATTTCTCGCGGATCGGGGCTTTGAAAGCTTCGGTCTCTTCCGGGCTCCATTTGTCCGCGTCGCGGTGAACGGTAGCAAGCACGCTGGCGGCTTGTTCGCCGCCCATGACGGAGATGCGAGAATTCGGCCATGAGAACAGGAAGCGCGGCTCGTAAGCGCGGCCCGCCATGCCGTAATTGCCTGCGCCGAAACTGCCGCCGATCAGGACGGTGATTTTTGGCACCTGCGCGGTTGAAACCGCTGTGACCAGCTTCGCGCCATGCTTGGCGATGCCTTCGGCCTCATACTTTCCGCCCACCATGAAGCCGGAAATGTTCTGCAGGAAAAGAAGCGGGATTTTGCGCTGACAGGCAAGTTCAATGAAGTGTGCGCCTTTGACCGCGCTTTCCGAATAGAGGACGCCATTATTTGCGAGGATCGCGACCGGCATGCCCCAGATATGCGCAAAGCCGCAGACGAGCGTTGTGCCGTAAAGCGCTTTGAATTCATGGAATTCCGACCCATCTACCAATCGGGCGATAATCTCTTTCACGTCATAAGGCGTGCGAAGGTCGGCAGGAATCAGCTTGTAAAGGTCTTCAGACGGGTAGAGCGGGTCTTTGACTTCCTGAAGATTGATGTTCGGCTCTGTGCGCGGTGCGAGCGTCGCAACGATATCGCGAACGATGGAAAGCGCGTGCTCGTCATTCTCCGCGACGTGGTCGACCACGCCGGATTTCCGACCATGAAGGTCACCGCCGCCAAGGTCTTCAGCAGAGATTTCTTCGCCGGTGGCGGCTTTCACCAAAGGCGGTCCTGCAAGGAAGATGGTGCCCTGATTGCGCACAATGACGGTTTCATCCGACATGGCCGGAACATAAGCGCCGCCCGCTGTGCAGCTTCCCATGACGCAGGCGATTTGCGGAATACCACGCGCCGACATATTGGCCTGATTAAAGAAGATCCGGCCGAAATGTTCCTTGTCCGGAAATACTTCATCCTGATGGGGCAGGTTCGCGCCGCCGGAATCGACCAGATAAATGCACGGTAGATTGTTTTGAAGGGCAATATCCTGTGCGCGAAGATGCTTCTTCACCGTCATTGGATAATAGGTGCCGCCTTTGACGGTGGCATCATTGGCGACGATCATGACCTGACGGCCCTGAACCTGACCAATGCCGGTTATGATGCCCGCACCCGGAATATCTTCGCCATACAGGCCATTGGCTGCGAGCTGTGACAGTTCCAGAAACGGTGTGCCAGGATCAAGCAGCCGACGGACCCGGTCACGCGGGAGCAGCTTGCCGCGAGACGTGTGGCGCTCTCGCGATTTCTCATTGCCGCCCAGCGACGCCCTGGCGACGTCGCTGCGTAGTTTCGAAATCACGTCTTTGTTTGCTTTGGTGAAGGCGGCGGCCTGTTCGCCTTGCAACAGGGCCGGACTGGCCTTCAGAACGGGTGCGCTCATAGTTTCATCAGTTCCCGTGCGATGAGATAGCGGCGGATTTCATTCGTGCCAGCGCCAATGTCGTAGAGTTTGGCATCGCGCAGGAAGCGCTCGACCGGCCATTCCTTTGTGTAACCGGCACCGCCAAGGGCCTGAATGGCTTCGAGTGAGACTTTCACTGCGTTCTCGCTGGCGAGCAGGATGGCGCCAGCTGCATCAAATCGGGTAGTTTGGCCGGCATCACAGGCTTTGGCGACGTTATAGACGTAAGACCGTGCGGAATTCAGCGCGACATACATGTCGGCGACCTTGCCCTGCATAAGCTGGAAATTGCCAATTGGCTGACCGAACTGGGTGCGTTCCTTAATGTAAGGCATGACCACATCGAGACAGGCTTGCATGATGCCGAGTGGGCCGCCGGACAGAACCGCGCGTTCATAGTCGAGACCGGACATTAAAATCGCTGCACCTTGGCCGACTTTACCCATAATGTTTTCGTCTGGAACGTGGCAGTCCTGGAAGACCAACTCGCCGGTGTCAGAGCCGCGCATGCCCATCTTGTCGAGCTTGCGGGCGCAGGAGAAGCCGTCAAAGTCTTTTTCAACGAGGAAGGCTGTCAGGCTTTGAGAGCCACCATCCGGGTTGGTTTTGGCATAGATGACCAGCGTGTCAGCGTGCGGGCCGTTGGTGATCCAGAATTTTGAGCCGTTGAGCACATAGCCGCCCTGAACCTTTTCGGCCTTCAGATTCATGCTCATCACATCCGAACCAGCGCCAACTTCGGACATGGCCAGCGCGCCGATATGTTCACCGGAGATGAGTTTTGGCAGATAGCGCTGTTTCTGATCTTCTGTGCCCCAGCGCCGGATCTGGTTCACGCAAAGGTTTGAGTGCGCGCCATAAGACAGGCCGATTGAGGCTGATGCGCGAGAGACTTCTTCCATGGCGACGACATGCTCAAGATAGCCGAGGCCAAGTCCGCCATACTCTTCTTCAACGGTAATGCCGTGCATGCCGAGCTCGCCCATTTGGGGCCAGAGCTCCGTTGGCATGGAGTTGCTGGCATCTACTTCCGCAGCAATTGGAGCGATCTTGTCGCGTGCGAACCGCGAACAGGTGTCGCGGATCATGTCCGCCGTTTCGCCAAGCTGGAAATCAAATGTCGACAATTGCGCTACTCCCGGTTTTTTGTTTCTTGATTATATACATAGTGCGCAAACAAAATGTCCATATATTGCTTTGCGCGGGTATATAATTCTTCCGCTTATGGATGCGGATTTGGTTGCTCTATTATGCATATACGAAAATGAGCCGATAGCCAGTTCCGCTATCGCGTAGAGATTTTTCGCGAAATCCGGGCCGCCAGAGTGTTTTCGTTTAAGTTGCAATAACTATAAAAAAACATCGCAGCATTGTTGAAAACCGTCTGTTCTATCTAGCCAAACACGCGAAAGTCAGGCTAGCTTCAATCCGTTCGGAAATTACACCAAACGGGGGACAAACCTTGGAAACTCAGGATAAATCTATTTTGCGCAAAGCCCTGCTCGGTTCAGTCGGCAGTGTCGCGCTCGCAATGAGCCTTTTGGCGCAGCCAGCGATGGCCGTCGTCACGAATGATAACTACACTCCGGAAGATATTGTTGACGATGAAGACGTAAACGGCGTTGGCATGTTCTATCGTGCGGACGGCTATGTTTGCACAGGTACGCTGATCAACCCGCGGACCGTTCTGTTCGCCGCACACTGTGTGAACGACTATACGGAAGCGACCTGGAATGGCGGAATTCCATCAGCATGGTCTTTCCGCGCTGACGCATTGCCGGGGTTCCAGAATTGGGCAGCAAACGGATTCCTCAGCAATCCGGACATGTTCGTCTACAATGTGAACTCTATTCTGTACCATCCGGGCTCTATCGAGCGTCCTGAAGGCCAGGGTTTCCTTGAAGGCGATGTCGCTTTGTCGTCTCTGGATACGCCAGCCTCCAATATCCCAACATGGGCATTGTTGTTCTCACCTTTGCCAACGCCTGAATCGATCGATGCAGAAACAGGCACCGGTTATCATGTGAATATCACAGGCTATGGCCGCACAGGGAACGGCACCTATGGTGATTATCAGGGCATTGACTGGCGTCGCCGCGCGGCCGAAAACATGCTGGGCGCTCTGACATCTTTCGATGAGAGAAACTCATTCATGTTTGGTTCGGGCAGCACGCTGACATCGAGCCTTTATCGTCTGGATTTTGACGATCCGAACGGTACCAACCTATACGACTTCAACCTCTACAAAGATGAAGCGCTGGACCGCGAAGGCTTAACTGCTGGCGGCGATAGCGGCGGTCCGCTGATTCTGGATGCGGAAAACAATGCCGGCATTACCGAGGATCTGGTCATTGGTGTTCTGTCTGGCGGGTCACGCTTCTTTGGCGCTCAGGGCTTCAGCACCTACGGTACCGAAAGCTTCTATCAGCCGCTCTTCCTTTATTGGGACTGGATCGCGGAAAACAATCCATACCGTTACGTTGGCGCGAATGCGGGTGACGGAGACTGGGAAGACGGTTCACACTGGACGTCGCTTCAAGACCCGAGCTATCGCATTATTGATGCTGACGGAAATGTCGTCACAGGGACGCCGGAAGAGCCGGGCGGTGGCATCTATAGCGACGGCCCTGATTTTGGTGCCATCTGTTTCGACCCGCACCCTCGCGGTGAAGGTGTTTCCCAGGGCTGTATGGACCTGTCCACTGGCGAGCCTGAGATCTTTGATGGCAACGCGCCCACGACAAACGGTTCATCCAAAGGTCAGGTTTCCAAAGAAGCTTTGGCCGCAGTTGGCCTTGCCCCGATTGAAGTCAACGGTGTTGCCGTTGGGTCTGATCAAGCGGACTCAAAAGGCTTTGCAGGCCTGTCGCTGACCGATCTGCAGGCGCAGGCCGAAACGGATGGTGGTGGTTCCGCTCTGCCGAGCGCGACACTTGAAAATGGTCTGCCGGGCGCAACTGACTTCGTTCCTGACAATATCGATCCGGATATCGCAGCTGGCATCAAGGCGAAATATTTCGATGTCATCCTGTCTCAGGCGGGTCGCACGACCCTGAGCAGCTCTGTTGAGATTGACCGTCTGACGGTTCTCGGCGGCGCTGAGCTCAATATTGCTGAAGGCGGTAGCCTGACAACTTTGATCGATGTCATGCAAACGTCTGGCTTTGTGAATGTCGACGGTGATCTGATGTCAGTTGGTGACTACCTGCTGTTCAGCGGTCTGATCGGTGGTTCTGGCACAATCACAACGCCTTATCTGACCAACGTTGCGGGCGGTATCGCGCCGGGTGGTCTGGGTAGTACAGGGGAGCTGACAATCGACGGCAGTCTCGTCATGTCGTCTGGCTCAACGCTCATCATCGATATTCTGAACGGTGCAGTCGACAATCTGAACGTCACAGGCGACGTCTCGCTTGGCGGCGTCGTCGCGGTGAATGGTGGGCTTGCCTACGGTGACACTGTAACCTTCCTCACGTATGGCGGCGCGTCTTCTGGCGAGTTCAGCGGTGCGACAGGCCTTGGAAACGGTGTTCTGTACGCAGACTTCACCAACACCGGCTCTTCCGTCATGCTTGAAGTGAATGCTGCGTCATTCTTCACGGTTCTTCCAACGGATGCGACCAAGTCACAGATGCATTACGGCTCAGCTTTCGACTCGGCTCGCGGCACGCACTATGCTGATTTGGAAGAGGTGTACTCCGTTATCGACTATCTGTCGGGTTCAGCTCTGACAGATACGTTTGACGGGTTTGCGCCAAATGACGGTGTGCTGGCGGGGCAAGGCGCTCTGATGATGGGCGATGCTCTGGGGCAGCGTCTGTCGTCTCGCATGCACGAAATCCGCCGCGGTGTGCGAGGTTTCAGCGTGAACGGTTCGACTGCTCAGCTGGACACAATGATGCGTCCACAGGGACAGATCAAACTGGCGTCCAACGGTTCACTGGCGGGTCTGGCGTCTGCTGGCGATGCGAAAAAATCGATTGATATGAAAGCCGGCTTTGGCGGCTTTGCAGACATCGACGTTTACAGCGCTGATACCAAAACCGGCCTCAATTCTGTTGATGGTGATCTGGATGGCTTCACTGTAACGGCTGGTATTGACCGTGCACTCGGCAATGGTGCGGTTCTCGGTGCAATGGTCAGCTATAGCTCTTCTGACAACTCGCTCGACTCCGGTCTCGGCGAAGCCGACATGGATGGCCTATCCTTCGGTGTCTACGGCTATTACCCGATCACGTCCGGTCTGTTCGTCGATGGTTTCGTCAGCTATGGCAGCCTGTCTGTTGACACCAAGCGGGTTTCACCGCTCGGCGGGTCTGTGCTCACCACAACAGGTGAGACCGATGCAGATCAGCTGCTCGTCGGCCTGACATTCGGTCATGAGTTCAGCCTCGACAATGGTGTGAACATCACGCCGTCGGCGAATATCACTCATGCCAAGTACGACTTTGATGCTTACACTGAAAAAGGAAGCGTCATCGCTCTCGCGGTCGATTCTCGTGAACTGCGCAGCACGCAAGTTTCTCTGGGTGCAGTCGTAGACTGGTCTGTGGGTAAATCTGGCAATATCCGTCCGATGGTTGGAGCTGCTGCGGTTTACGACATGGATGCGGGTTCAGACACGCTGACAGGTCCTTTGGCAATTGCGCCAACATCGACATCAACCTTCTTCTCCGGCCCTGACCGCAGCAAGACTTGGTTTGACATCGAAGCGGGTGTTGATTTCGACTTCTCTGACTCTGTTGTGGGTTCGCTTGGCATCAAGCAAAGCCTGAAGCGTGATGACCTCACTCAGACCATCTTTGGTGGTTCTATCCAGATCAAATTCTGATCTGAAACAATCGAACATTATGAATGAGGGGAGTGCCGAGCGGCGCTCCCCTTTTTCTTTGCGTGCTCCGCGAATTTACAGACCTGCTGGGCAAATATGTCCAATGTGAAGCGTGAATCGATCATGTTATGCGGTTCCGACAGACGGTTATTCAGGGAATCAGTTTGCTCAGAAGGGTGCAGATTTCAGAGGAATGACCATATTTCCGGGGATTATTCCTCGCACACAGTTCACTCGGAGACCTAAATGATCACGCAACGCACACTGGACGATGTCGTCTCAACATTGACCAATGTTACGCGGATTGGTGATCTCAGCGGATTGGCTGCGTTTCCTGAGTTTGATCAGTATCTGGTCGCGCCGGTGATTGAAGAGGCGGGCAAGCTCGCAGAACAGGTCCTGGCGCCACTCAACCCAACGGGCAGCCAGCACGGTGCCAAACTGGTCGACGGGAATGTCATTGCTGCGCCGGGCTTTAAGGAAGCCTATCAGGCTTATTGTGAAGGCGGTTGGAACGGTCTCGCCTTTCCTGAGGAGTTTGGCGGACAGGGCTTGCCGAGCACGCTGGCCGTTGCCGTCATGGAGCTGGTTCAGGCGGCGAACATGTCGTTCAGCCTGTGCCCGATGCTGACATTTGGCGCTATTGAAGCTCTGCTGGCGCACGGTAGCGAAGAACAGAAGCAAACTTATTTGCCGAAACTGGTCTCTGGTGAGTGGACTGGAACCATGAACCTGACAGAGCCGCAGGCAGGGTCTGATGTCGGCGCACTGAAAACCAAAGCGTTGCCAAACGGCGATGGCAGCTATGCAATCTCCGGCCAGAAAATCTACATCACCTGGGGTGATCATGATCTGACGGAAAACATTATCCATCTGGTTCTGGCGCGCCTGCCAGATGCGCCAGCGGGCTCTAAGGGGATTTCTCTATTCCTGTGTCCGAAATTTCTGCTCGATGCGGACGGTAATCCAGGCGAGCGCAACACGGTGCGCTGTATCGGACTGGAAAAGAAAATGGGCATCCACGCCTCGCCAACCTGCGTCATGGAATATGATGGGGCGACGGGCTGGATGATTGGCGAGCCAAATCGTGGCCTCGCTGCCATGTTCACAATGATGAACTCTGCCCGCTTGCAGGTTGGCATTCAGGGCGTTGCGCAGTCTGAAGCCGCTTTTCAAGTCGCACGGGCATACGCGGAGGACCGCAAACAGGGCTATGCGCCGGGTGAGCGCGAACCTGTCTCCATCATTCGTCACGCTGACGTTCAGAACATGCTGTTGAAGATGCGGGCAAAGACCATGGCATCCCGCGCGGTATGTTATGAATGCGCGCGGTCTGGTGATCTGGCAGAGGCTGGCGCCGATGAAGCGACGCGCAGAATGGCAAAGTTTCGCGCGGACATTCTGACGCCTGTTGCCAAAGCCTGGTCGACCGATATCGGGGTCGAGTCTGCTAGCCTTGGGGTGCAAGTCCATGGCGGCATGGGCTTTATGGAAGAAACACTGGCGGCACAAATTTATTGCGATGCCCGGATTGCGCCAATTTACGAAGGTACGAACGGTATTCAGGCTGCTGACCTTGTCGCGCGTAAACTGCCGCGAGACGGCGGCGCGCTGTTCTTTGCGCTGATGGACGAGTTCCGCGCGACAGAGCGCGAACTGCATGACAGCAGCGATAAATCGCTTAATCAGCTCGCGCACCGACTTGCAAAAGGCATAGATCTTCTAAGTGACGCGTCTAACTGGGTGATCAGAACTTTGCCGGTTAACGCTGATGCTGTTCAGTTCGGGGCAACAGCTTATCTTGAGATTTTTGGCCGCGTGGCGGGCGTTCATTATCTGGCGCGCGGCGCAGTCACAGCAATCAACTCCAACTCAAAGTCAGCCAAAGATTTGATGATGCTGGCGCTGTATCTGGCAGAAACAGAGCTTGCCTGTGTGGGGGGATTGCTGGCCCGTGTCCGTTTGGGTGAGGTCCTTCCCGAGGATGTGCGGTCAGATCTGTTGAGCTAAGAAATTAGCCCCCGATCACGACATCATGGACAAAGCTGACATGCGGGAAGTCTACACCTTCCGGCTTTTTGCGGCCGAGAAAGCCTGCGAGTTCCGCCCATCCATGGCCCGCGCCCTGAACGTCAAATTCCAGAAACTTGTCTTTGGGCTTGTCTGCAAAGAAGGTTTTGACGCGCTTGTCGTGCGCCAGAAATGCGTCTTCCCAGGTATCATGACCAGTATAGAGATTGTGGTGGACTGCTTTGAACAGAGTGGTCCGGTGCTGGGCAACCGGAACGGCTGAATTGAAGACAACTGAGTTGCGGTTCAGGCGTATGCGCAGCGGAACCGGTGACGGCAGGCCATAATGCTTCTTGATGGCCGGGACCCAGTTTTCCAGCGGCCGCGTCGTATAGACGAATTTTGCATCCGGAAAGGTGTGATACAGCGTTTCAAACATGAAACTGGCCGTGAGATCGGTCAGCGCATCACAGAAATAGCAGTCTTCCAGCGTCGCCATCCGGTTTTCTTCCGGCACGCCCCAATGATAGCTCTTATAGCCCAGTGACAGCAAAGCATGGTGCAGGCTGGTTGTGCCGGTACGGCTGAGCCCGATGCCGAAAACTTTCGGTGTTTCATTGGTTACAAATGTAAACATAGGAGCTCCCCGCTCAGCCTGTGTGTTACTTTATGTGTAGTCCAAAACGATTGTTATTGGCCATTCTTCTTTTGCTTGATCTCGCGGAATCTCTTTTCTCTCATGGCGAGAGTATAAGCCTGAATGTCCGCTTCAAAGCTCTCAGGACATGCGTCTTCTGTGTGATCTGGCAGTGTGATCAGGATCAGTTGCGAGTCGATTTCCTGATGGTCTGGATAAAGTTCCAGCAAGCCTTTCAGATACGGATTGTCGCCCCATTTGCGTCCCAGCTTCATACGTTTGCCAACGAGCAAATGTGTGACGTCGTAGCAAGCACTGATTTCTGCTTTCAGTTGTTCAGGACTGTCTGGATTCATCAGAATGCTATTGACGATACGGCGGAACACTTCGTCCGCGATCAGAGGGTTCGGGTTCCGAAGGGCAAGAATTTTGCGCCCGTAAGGCGGCAAATTCCAAATCGCAATCTCATCGCCCGCAATAACGGCTGTCGGCGGGGTGAGGTCCGCGATTTTCTGGCTGTTCACCTGAACGGATATGCCGTGTTCTTTGGTGTATTTAACGACACGTTTTTGAGCTGGCGGCAGGAAAACGAAAACGGCCACAGCGCATGCGCAAAGTGTTCCGATTTGAAGGATACGACGGGTTCGAATTTCTGAGGCGTTCTTTGCCGCATCAAACAGATAAAGTAGCAGCATCAAGAATGCAAAATGCGCAAAGAAATACGCATAGATGAGAAAGCGGTGGCCGAGTGGAATGACCGTGAAGAGGTTCGCAAAATAGATGGAAGAAAAGCCTGCAAGTCCCAAAAGCGCGATGAAGTGTCGTTTCCAGACAGCGAGGATGAGCGCGACAATCAGGCCCGCAATCAGCGTTCCCATATGGCGGTATTCATAAAGCGGATAGCTGGAAATCAGATAATCCGTTCTGGCGGGGGCAAGGCTGGACAGGCCCGAAATCCAGTTTGAACTATACCCACTTCCGCCGAGGATGACCTGCAGCACCGGATAGAACGGCCAAAGAAATGAAAGGCACATTCCAAGCACGGTGAGGCCGGTGAACACGGCGCGGCGCGCTACCGGTACATTGCGTGAAGCGGCAATGAAGGTGAAGGCTGAGAGCAGGATGAACGCACCTGTCAGGACGTGCGTCGCAAAGACAAACGCCACACCGCCGACAAAGGCGGCCAGTTTCCACTTTTTCGGGCTATCCTCTGCCAGCGCTGAAATCAGGATGGCAAGCGTGAACAGACTGACCCCAAAGGCCTGTATCGACGGGAAGGACATGATCCGGATGAGGTTTGAAAACTCATAAACACTGGAGGCCGTCCAGGGCGTCGCCCAGCTGAACATGAAAACCAAAAGGCCAGCCAGAGGCGCATATTTTGACGGGTGAATGGCGCGAAAGAAAGCATAGAACCCGCCCATCAGGACGAAGAACGAGATATAGCCAGCCATATTGAAGGCTTGCCAATGGTCCATGCCAAAGACTTTGGCGATCAACACACAGACGAAATAGAGCGGAATGAAGCGAGGGGAGGCGACATCACCATTAATCTGCGGTGTTTCCGGGTTGAGCGGATTTTCGAGCCAGACGCGCAGGGCCGCCAAATGCTCGGCATTGTCGCCCGGCATCCAATAGGCGCGGTCGTAAATCTGAAGCGTAAAGAATACGCAGGTAAGCAGGATAGCGCCGATGCCGATATAAATGGCGTCAGGCCAACGCGAAGCAGCAGATTGTATACGAATCGTCATTCCCCCTGAACTGGCACCAGTATCCGGAGTGATACGACAAAGTATTTCGTTTTTGTATTATTTTCTCGGAAGAAAGACGGAGAAATACCGATCGTCATTACTTCAGAAACCCTTGAATTATGCACCTTTTATGTTGCTTCGAGCGATAAGAGCTGATTGTTAGAAGCAAGCAGATTCCCGGGGAGTGCATTGGATGATTCAACTTGTGGCGAGCTTACTCAGACAGGATGGTCAACCTGCTGACGAGGGCATGTTGCGTCGCATGGCTGAAGCAATGCCGGTGGATGATCTCGACCTCGAATACAGTCTCAAAACCGACGGCCCGGCCGGGTTGGTTTTGATCCGGCTGACCCGGAAGAATAGCCTGCCTGTTGCCGGGGATGCGTTTGCGCCGCTTGAGATTTACGATGACGGGCGACTGATCATTTCAGCCGATCTTCGTTTGTATAACCGGGCCGAGCTTGAAAAGACGTTCGGGCCTCAAGAGACGGATGTGCATTTCATTGCGCGTCTCTACGAAACGCAGGGCAAGCGCGGTCTCGACCGACTGGAAGGCGATTTCACCATTGCGCTCTGGGACAGACAGTCCGGCCAAATGGTGATGAAACGAGATCATGTTGGCGTGCGACCGGCCTATTATGCTCAGGAGCCGGGAAAAGGCGTCTTATTTTCATCGCTCGGCAAAGGCGTGCGCGCTGCCGGTCTGATCAAAACACCGATCAACAAGCAGGCGCAGTTTGATCATCTGAGCCATGATCCTTCCGATCAGGTGGGGACTTTCCACCACAATATGTATCGACTGCCGGGTGGGCATGAGGCCGTGGCGACGGTATCCTCTTTTGACATTCATGAATATTGGCGGCTGAAGGCGATTCCGCTTTTGCCGGAGAGCGTCACGTTTGAGGACTGGGTTGCCGAGCTGAAAGATATTTTCCGCCGTGCGGTCACGAAACGCCTGCCGGAGAAAGGTCCGATTGGCAGCCATTTAAGTTCGGGCATGGACAGCGCGTCGATTTCTGCGATTGCCGCCGAGAATCTGAAACATGACGATCAGGTTCTGGATTCCTACACATTTGCCATGTCGGAAGAGTTTACAGAAGAAGATATGCTGGATGAGGTGCCTTACGCCAAGAAAGTGGCGATGGCGCGAAACCGGATTTCCTGGAATCGAATTCACGTTAAGTATGACTACACCACGAAGCCCATCGCGTTTGAGGAAGACAGGGACCATAAGATCGGACCAAATGATCTGGAACTTCAGGCCGCGAGCGATTTTTCAGGCAAGGGCGGCAGTGTCATTCTGTCTGGCTGGGGCGGCGACGAGATCGCGACGTACACGGGCACGGGTGCATTGGCTGAGTTGCTTGTCAAAGGCAAGTTTTCGACCTTTGCGCATGAAGTAAAAATGTATTCCAAACGACGTGAGCAGTCTGTGACCCGCGTGCTCTACGCTGTTGTCGGTGCACGGTTCTTGCCGCAGTCGGTTCTCGATTTTGCCAAAGACGTGACGGGTTTCCGGAACTTCAAAGAGGCTAAGCGACGTCGGTCTGGCTTTAAAAACTCCATTGCGACGAAGTATGATCGCCCGTTGCGACGCGGACCGAATTCGCAAAAGAACCGCATCGAGAAATTCTACAATGGCAATTTGCACTGGCGTCTCGAAGAATGGGCCTACAAAGGGTATCGCCATGCAGTGCAATATGCCTTCCCAATGCTTGATCTTGAGCTGATCAATCACTGTCTGGCCTGTCCGCCGGAATTTTTGCTACGCGACGGATATAACCGGGCTGGGTTCAGAGCCGCCATGCGGGGCGTCCTGCCAGACGAAATCCTGACCAATCGCTGGAAGCACATCGCAGCCCCATGTTCGAACATTGAGGTGATCCGCCGTAAAGATGCCTTGCTTGCAGAGTTGGACGAGCTCGAAAAGAATGCGCAGCTCAGAGAGATTTTTGACTTTGCTGCTATCCGGAAAAGACTGCACGACCTTCCGACCGAAGAAGAAGAGCGCAAGCGGCTTGCCTATTGGGCGACGAAAGGCGAGCAGGGTTATAATCTCGGAAACGGTATTGTCAGTCCGATCGCGAGCATGAAGCGTTTTTTGGAACTGAAAGCTGAAGAAGAACAGTCGTCTGAAGCAGACTGATCTTCCGTCATCATGTCTGGTCTTTCATGAAAAAGGTTCTGTTCATAACGCGCAAATGGAAGCCATCTATTGGCGGTATGGAAACCTATAGTCTGGAATTTGCAGCCGCTGCTGGCGGACTATGTGACCTCACCATCATTCCCATGTCTGGGCGAAAGGATGGGCGTCCGCCAGGCGGGCTGCCGATCCTCTGGTTTGGTGTGCGGACGGCGATGTCCCGACTGCTCTCCAACGAGCGGTTTGATGTTGTTCATGGGGGCGATCTGGCGCTCTGGCCTTTGCTGTGGGTCTCCACGCTACGGGCAGGAAACCCGAAAGCGACGATAGCGGTACATGGATCAGACATTGCCTTTGCACTGAAACGAAAATGGACGTCTGGCCTCTACAAGGCATATCTGAAATTCGCTCAGACCTGTCTGCCGGGGCTTCAGTGCATCGCGAACTCCAGGGCGACAGAGGCCCTGTTGAGGGAGGTTGGCTTTTCCAGTGTGAAGCTGGTTCCATTGCTGGTCGGCTCAGAAGATCAGATCAAGGCACCAGGCGACCCCGTATCGCCGCCTTATATTCTGTTTGTTGGCCGTCTTATTCGCCGGAAAGGCTGTGCCTGGTTCATCCGTTCTGTGTTGCCGCATCTTGATCCGGCAATCACGCTGAAAGTGGCCGCTGTCAGAGGTGATGAAGACGAGTTCACCGCGCTTGATGACCCGCGGGTTGAGTTTCTGGGTGCGGTGCGCGGCAAGCCTTTGGCGAAGCTGCGACGTGATGCGCTTTGCGTCATCGTCCCAAATCTTGATTTCGGGCACGATTCTTTTGAAGGCTTTGGACTGACGGCTGCAGAAACAGCGCTCGACGGTGGGGTCTGTCTGGCGGCTGATGTGTTTGGGCTTCGCGATGCGGTGATTGACGGAAAGACGGGCTTTCTGCTCCCGTCAGGTGAGCCGGAACACTGGGTAAGTAAAATCGCAGAGCTTCAGGGCTGGAATAAGGCCGAGCGTGATGCGTTTCATGTGCAAATGCAGACATCGCTTCGAGAGGCGGCAAGTTGGGATGATATCGCAAAGGCAACGCTCGATTTATGAGCCGGATGCGCGCTCCTTGCGGGCGTCATAGACTTGTTTGCGCTGCTGATACTGCAGCTCTTCCAGCACGCGTCGATTGACCGACAACAGGTCTGACAGAATGCCCAGCGCCCAGCACAGGAAAGCCAGAATAAACAGGATGGTCGCCAGAAGCAGGCTCTGAACGCGGCCGCCGCCAATGTCTGCAAAAGCATAGTAAAGCCATCGTCCGGACAGCAGCATTGCCGCTGAAAACGGCAACAGGCCGGTAAAGAAGAAAAAGCGGAATGGGCGGTAAATGATGAAGATACGAACCACTGTCGTGACCGACCGGACGATGTAACTCAACATACCCTTCATCAGGCGTGATGGCCGTGTCGGCGGATTGGTGCTGATGTCGACCGTTTCGATAAACAGTCCAGACCGGCCCGCCTGAACCAGCATTTCCAGCGTGTAGGTATATTTTGAGAAGAAATTGAGCCGCATGGCCGCATCGGCGCTGACGGCGCGAAAGCCACTTGGTGCATCCGGTATCGGGGTGCCACTCATCAGGCTGACAAACTGGCTGCCAATATGCTGTAGCGCCCGTTTAAGGCGAGAAAAGCTTTTGGTTTGCTGGATCGGGCGTCGACCGATGACGATATCGGCTTTCTTGTCGATCAATGGCTCAATCAGCTTGGCGATATCGTCGCCGGAATACTGGTTGTCCCCATCTGTGTTGACGATGATATCAGCGCCAAGATCAAGCGCGGTTTTGAGGCCCGTCGAAAACGCGGCGGCGAGGCCCTTGTTGCGACTGTGAGCGACGATATGCTCAACGCCAAGATCACGGGCAATCTGAGCCGTGTTGTCTGTGCTGCCATCATCAATGATGAGGCGCTCGATCACATCAATTCCGTCCAGTGAGGTCGGCAAGTCAGCCAATGTCTGGGCCAGTGTGTCCGCTTCGTTCAGACAGGGAATCTGGATGATCAATTTTCGAGGCAAGTTCGGTCTCGTCACACCATTTTTGATATTCATAGTTGTTAGAGAAGCCAGTCTTCAGTAGCAAGTGAATAGCGAAGTATTTGGCACTCATGAGAGGCAACAGGCGTGGTAACGACTGAAATTCCGTCAGAAATCCGGCTGTTGGCCTGTTTGTCCCGATATCCTTTTACTGCCGACGACGCTGCAGATGCTGCTGCGATTTGTGCGGAAGGTGTCGAGACATCAAAAATGGTGCGATTGTGCCGGTTTCACCGCCTTGGCGGCCATATCAGCGCGACCTTAACGGGCGACATCATTGTCGATATACCAAAGCAGCTAAAGCTGAAGCTGATCCGTGAGGGGCTGGTCGCACGCAAGCAGACAGATGCCCAGCTTGCTGAGATGCACTCCGTCATGTCGACCCTGCAAGACGCGAATATTGAAGTGTTTCCCATCAAGGGACCGGCGGTCGCCAAACGCTATTACAATGATGCGGCGCGGCGTGTTTTGTACGACATCGACCTGCTGGTCCGCCCGGAAGACACATTCAGAGCCGTGCAGCTCATCGAAGCGCGCGGATTAAGGCATGTAAAATCGTCTTTGAGGTCTGGTCTGAAAGAAGCGGATGTTGACCGGCTGCACCGTTGGGGCAGCAATATTGGCCTGCGCTCAGATGCAGATAAAAGTGTTCTGATTGAGCTGCATTGGCGTCCGGGGCGTCATCGGTTTGAATTTCCAGTCGAGTTGGATGACATCTGGGGCCAACGCGTCCCGATGGAGATTGACGGGCGCGACACCTGGTCGATGGCACCCATGCAGGAAGCCTTGTTCCTGATGAGTCATGGTGCCAAGCATGAGTGGAAACGCCTTCACTGGCTGTGTGACATTGCGGCCATGCTGCGGGATGCGCAGTTCGATTGGCAGGCTTTCTGTGAGTTTGCTGCGGCGTGTCGCCTCGAGCGTGTCGCGGCCAGCGCGCTTCAGCTTGCCAGCATTGTTTATGATTTGCCGGTGTCGGAAGATGTGCAGGATCTGATCGATCGCCAACAGCTTTCCCAGCGTGTGGATGCGATCATTGAGCGGCGCTACCGACAGGCCGCAACGAATGATAGTTCTCTGGAAGAAGCGCTGATGGAATGGCGAAACGCAGATCTTTTTCCTGGCGCCTTTGCGCGTGTGCAGGCCATTGTTTCTCACTTACAGCCCGGGCCGGATGACTGGGCCTGGGTCCGTCTGCCGGGCTGGGCAAATCTGGGCTATTACCCGGTGCGGATTGCGAGAATTGTTTTTGAAACAGGCCGGGCGGCTTTCACCGCCCGGTAAGGTCAAAAGCTTAGTACGGGTCGCAGACATAGGGTGGAAACGACGGGTTCAGACCCTTCACCAGTTCGAGCTGTTGGCTTTTCTGGTGCTTCATGTGTCATAAAACTGGACCCTTGTTTCCTGATGGAGCGCATGTCTCGTAGGATCAGAGACGGGTAGCCGTGTCTATTTATGGGTCTGTTTGAGATTAGGGAGCATTGGCAGGATGGGCGTTGGCGCCGGGCTGGCTTCCTGATGTTGCTCACTGTTCCAGCTGGAGTTGCCCTCCAGAATGACCGGCCCATCAGGCGTGATCGCAATATCCCAACCTATTAGAGTATAGTTGGAAATGTGTGTATGCAGGCGACATGTTTCCGCTAATGCGTCAGACCAGAGCGGGAGGGTAAGCGGCAGAAACGGCTTTCCGGTGTCTGGGTGCATGTCTTGAGGCTCGTAAAAGGCCGAGGTCGTTTTAACGGTCTGAACACTTCCGCTTTCCACATCCATACGACCGATTAAGCCGCTGCGAGACTGGTTAGCCTCACCGAATGGAAACTGGATCGTTGCGAACAGTGGAACGGCTTGCCCGTCTGGTTTCAGACCGGTGACGAGCCGAATGACGATAAGCGCCCCATTCGTATAGTCTGCCAGGTCAGGATGGTTCTCAGCCTTGGCCTGTAACACGCTCTCTTCGCGAGTTGTTACATCTGCAAGGAGGTCTGATAGAGCCTTCTGATCACCTTCGCTTTCGAACAGGCCAGGTTCGATTTGCGCCCAGTGACGATGCGAGCGCCCGTGATATCCGCGCGTTGGCTTTTCCCATAAATCTCCATTTGGCGGAGAAGGCGTTTCGGTCGCATCGGGTCTTGGCGCATAGAGTGTCGGGTGGGCGATGCTTTCGCTTTCGCAAAGACGGGCAAGCGCTAGTTTGCTTTCAATAGGATTGCGCCCGACGGGTAGGGGCTTGCCATTCAAGGCCAGCATCAGGCCGAGGCGCTCATTGCTGTAGAGAAAGGCGTCAATCTGCGATTTGTGTTCGGGCAGCCATAGCTGATAAATCAGATACTCCCGCGGCGACACATTGTGACGAAGGGCAAATACGAATGCGCTGAGGGGGTGATAGCCTGTTATTGCGGCTTGGCCATCAGTTTCCCGACGACGAAGTATTCGGCTGACAAGCTGTAAATCGCCCAGCACGCCAAAAGGCCAGAGCAGTGTAGCGCTTCCCCGCAAAAGGAATTGCGCAATCGCTGGAAACCGATGAAATCTGTGTCGCCGGGCAAGCGCTCTTAACCGCGAGCCGTCCGGGCATCCTTTAGCAGGCCAGTGCCAGGCAAAGCCAATGCGCGCTAGCTGGCGGAGGCTGGAAATGGCCTTGGCGATCATGAGGCGAGTTCGCCGGCTTCAATGCGAAGCGTGAGGTCCGCAAAGCTCTGTAAATCCGGGTTATGGCTGATCAGTATAATCAGACAGGTCTCTGACATTTGCTTCAGGCCGGTCATGACCTGATGTTCGGTGTCTCTGTCGAGATTGGCGGTTGGTTCGTCGAGAACGCAAACGCGCGCCGGGCGGGCGAGCGCGCGCGCCAGACAGACACGTTGACGTTCTCCGCCGGAAAGACGAATGCCATTGTCACGCAGAGGCTCGTCCATCTGACGTGGCAATCCTTCAATGATGTGAGCCGCCTGGGCCGCTGTCAGGCCGCGCTCAAGGTCGGCATCTGTCAGCTGATGGTCTGGCCAGCTGAGGTTTTCCCTGACCGTTGCGTTGAACAGGAAGGGTTCTTGCGGAAGGAAAGAGAGTTGCTTTTGCCACTGGCTATTATGCGCGATCGAGACAGGGTTTCCGTCAATAGAGATTGTGCCGGCTGAGGCTTGGCGCAGGCCCGTTATCACCTCGGCAAAGGTCGATTTGCCCGCACCAGACGGGCCGACCACCATCACCAGACCGCGACTCGGAAGGGTCAGCTCGTCAATGTGCAGAAGCGTTTTGCGTTCGCCATGATCGCTGACATCGACGCTGATATGGTCAAACCGGATGGAAGACGATGCCGTCAGGTCAATTGTCTGATCGGAAGAGACAGCCTGAGCGGTCAGGGACTGGCTTGTTGCACGAATGGAGGATTCAATCACTTTGGAAGCGGTGAAGGCCGGAACCGCGTTGACGACCTGCTGGGCGCCTTGAACGAGTGAAATGATCTGAGGTGCCATGCGCAGCAGAATAGCCACCATGGCGATCATGGCCGGTCCTGAAATGCCGAGCCAGGAATATCCGATCAGCATGACCAGAATAACGAGAACAGAGGCGAAAACCTCCAGCGCGCGGCGGGATCTGCCTTGTTGGAGGACCATGTCGCGGCTGTTTTTCAGTCCTGTTTCCATTGTTTCCCGAAAGCGGGTCAGAAACGCGTCTTCGGCGCCATAGACCTTTGCGGCCTTCAGGCCGGACAGAAATACATCGGTTTCAAACATCATACGACGGCTGATGGCCGTGGTTTCGACGCCAATCTTGTGACTTTTAAACATTTGACGCCGCGCGATCAGACCGCCTGTCAGCAGCATGATGAAAATCGCGGCAGACAGTACCGGGCTGATGAACAGCGAGATCACCACAAGGATGACGAGTTGCGAGGCCTGAACCAATCCGGTCATGAGAAAGTGAAGACAGACACCGAGACGCCCGAGATTGGCCGTCAGCGTATTCAGGATTTCGGCGCGGTCCGTTTGAGACGATGCCCCCCAAGGCGCATAGGCAAGTGTCTGAAACAGCGCCATGCGCTGGGTGTTGATGAAGTCGTTCTTGAGGTCGTTAGTCGCTGCTTCACGCAAAAGCAGGATGAATGCGCGGCATACGACCAGAGCAAGATAAATGCCGCCAAACAGCCAGAGTTTTGCGGTCGTTGAGGTGAGCCCTGCATTGGTCAGTGTATCGCTGACCCAGACAAGCGCCTGATGTTCAATGGCCAGATCTTCAAAGATGATCCCTGCCAAAGGAAAAATCAGAAACAGGCCCAGACCTTCGATCAGGCTGGCGACAAAAACCAGTGCCAGCATCCAGATAAGGCGTACGCCGCCAAAGCGGATGATCTCAGCGACCAGCGCGGTGAAATCCTGCCGCAGAGAAGTGGTCTGAACTTTGTCCTGACGGACACTATCGGTCATCATCGCTTTCCAGAGTGTATTTCACGAGCGGCTTGAAGGTCGCCAGATCGCCCGGTCCATCATCACCGGTAACACACACAGTCCCAACAAACAGCCAGGCATGAAGATCCAGCGGATCCCCCTTTGTGCCTTTGCGGCCGCCAATAAAGACGATGCCGTCCCTGATGCCGCGGCGCTTCAGCATGACCTGAGCCGCGCTGGCCTGTGGCAGGCAGTTTGCTTTGAAAGGCGCATTCCTTGCAACCTTTCGAAGAATACGACCGAGTTCGGCGGCAGCCTGCTGGGTTCTTGGGTCCACCGCTTCGGGCCTGTCCGCACCATTTGGTGTCGGCGTGGCGCGCCCCATGCGGGCGTTCCATTTGCTGAATGTCCCAAACCGAACGAGGTATCTGGCGACGGCCAGCTCCCAAAAGGATTCCAGCACCAGCTTCCGTTGCCGGGCTGGCATGTCGAGGAAGGTTCGAACTGGTTTAAGCAAGTTCCACCAGTTTGTTTTCGACAAGCTTGTCGAGCAGTTCGATAATGTCACCGCTGGTGTCGTCAGGGCTTACGTTGAACTGCGCCGAGACGTTGGAAATGATGCCATTCATATCTGTTTTGCCGTCAATCGCACCCCAGATCGCTTCGCTTGTGTCATTCAGAGTGAAGAAGAACCCTTTGTCGATCTGCATGATAACACGCTCGCCGTCGACTTCGGTTTCGACGTAATTATCTTCTGCCTTGGAAGGGATTTTCGTCAGTTTGTCAGACATTCACATACGCCTTTGCTGGTTCTTTCGAGAAGCCGTACTTCTCCATTATATCTTTGTGATCTTCGAGCAGTTGTTCGACGAGTTCGTCGCTGAGATGGTTCTTCCAATCGCCTTCAGTGCCGGAACGGAAGAATCGCTCAGTGCCCGGGTGTTTTTCGCTAAAACCTGCTTCAGCTTCATTCGCCTGAAGGTTCTTCATACTCGCAAATTCGACCGCCTTGACGATGCGCGCATGGTCGTCTGCGCCGTCCAGATCGAGGAATTCAAGCATGCCTGTGAAGGTGCCGACGGTGTCGCGCAACAGGTCTTCATATCTGACGACATGGACAGGAAACGCGCAGTTCTCAGTCCAGCTGCGCACATGGGTCGACCAGTCAAAGGTCAGCTGACGCAGCTGATTTGACCCGCGACCGGCCATGGACGATCTGGGTTTCGCCATCCGCTTCACGATCTTTTCGAATGAGGCTTGCCCGGAATGGAAAGCATAGGACACCGCGACATCCAGCGGATTGCGGAGCAGGTAAATCGCACCCTGGCTGACGGCTGTTGGAAACAGCGGCTCACCAAGCGGCGTGTTATAATAGGCGTCGTGAACTTTCACGAACAACCGATGATCTTCCTCTGCCGCTTCTTTGGCCGCCATCTCGTATACGCGCGGGCGCAGTGTATCGATTTCGTCTGGCGTCAGGTCAGAAGACGGAAGGCCAATTAAGTCATCAAACTTTGGCCGGTTGCTGGAAATGCTGCCCGCCAGATTGATGTTATTGATGTCGATCGGCTCGTCGAGATTATGAAGAAAATTGGCAAGCAGAATCCGCGTCCAGGTGTTGCCAGACTTCGGATAGGATGCGAGCCAGCTAATGGTACGCATATCCGACATTTAGCTCTCCAGATCAGCATGAAGCTGCAGCTTCTTGAAGATTGTGTCGGACATGAAATCCGCTCCCTCTGCGAATTGCTTGGCATTCACAGGGCGGTCGAACCGATAGACGTCGACATGCTGGATCAGGTCGGCCAGCCATTTGAACAACGTGCCGCGGCCGATAATGTCCATCGCAAAGCGCTGACGATAAACTGATGTGAGCAGGTGTCTGACCGATATTGCGCCCTTGATTGGATCAACCGCAATTGGATCTTTGTTCTGGCGCGCATTTTGAGAGGTCAGAATGTAAAGCTCGCGCATATGGCCAGATGAACGCTCGGAATACTTGTTCGGATCGGCATAATATTTGTCGAAATCCTCATCGTCCCGAACCAGTGTTTTTCGTTCCGCGCCGGTTAGTTCGAATGCATCATTCCAGAGTTTCAGGTCTTTCTGGCCAGCGTAACACACCGCGCCGGTTGCAAGACTTGCAGGATCGACCAGAAGAACGTCATCGGAAAAGAAGGAATGCCCGCGCTGTGACAGCGCTGCAGACAGGGTGGATTTGCCCGCACCAGACTGGCCGGTAAAGGCGTAAACATCTTCTCCGTGGATCACAGCACTTGCGTGTAGTGGTAATAGTCGTCGCTGATAGGCCAGCGCGCCCCAGGCTGAGCCGAGCAGGAACAGGAGAACTTCGCGGTTGGTAATGTCCGCTGGCCGTTCATAGACAATCTCTTCGCCGCCGCGCACGTAAAAGCGCAATCCATTCGGGATTTCGAGCAGGAACTCGTCAGCCGTTGTCTGGTAAGCTGGAGTTTGAGAGGTGGCGCCTTCAATCTTGTCAGGGACGGTGCCTTCATAAATCCGAACGTCTGGGTTTGAATCGGTCAGATACGGGGTGACACGTCCACCAAGATCTAGATCCGCTGTGATTGTGAACGGAACTGGTTTCATCAATTAATTTCCCGTTTTCGGGCGAGAGTTTATTTGCGCCTACATTTTTTATTCAGAATATCTTGAAGTATTGCAGCTCCACGATATTCGATTCTTTCGTATTCTTTGGGTAAAGACAACTGTCCATTTGTCGAGTGTAAGTTCTCAATTCCATGTAAAAAACTCACATTTCGGGGGACAGATCGCTCTGCGGATACCAACAGTTGGTCTCGCGGTAAGGTTGCGCTTGCGAACCGTGAAGGACAAATCAGGTGATTCGTTGAGATTACTCGCCGGATAATTTTCAAAAATGATGTCCTGAAATGAAGGCGTCTGGCGTGGAACCCAGCAAATGCACAATTGCAGGAGTGGTTTATGCGTCAGGTTTTTCGCACGTTCGCCTTTGGTTCATTTCTGATGGCATCGGTCGCTACCGGAGCGGTGACAGCTCAGTCAGCAGATAACGAACCGGTCATGTTCGTCGTTGATGGGTCCAATTCAATGTGGGGCCAGATGGATGGCACGTCGAAAATTGACCTGACCAAAAAGGCGTTCCGGACCTTGCTGCCGGGACTGCATGCTGATCGCCCGGTAGGTCTGGTTATGTATGGTCACCGTCAAAAGGCGAATTGTCAGGACATTGAAATGGTGTCTGCGCCGGGAACTGGAAATCGCGATAGCCTGACCAAATCGGTCGACGGGATTTCCCCGCGCGGCAAAACGCCAATCTCTGCCGCTTTGAAAACCGCAGCAGACGCTTTGCCGAAAGAAAGCGGCGGCTCAATTGTTCTGTTGAGTGACGGTATCGAGACCTGCGGCGCTGATCCGTGTGAGCTCGCCAAGTCGCTGAAAGAGCGGAACATCAATTTCACCATCCATGTGGTTGGTGTGGATATTCGCAAACCAGAAGATAAAGCCGCGCTTGCGTGCATCGCTGAGCGCACTGGTGGTAAGTTTACCGATGTGACGTCCGCCGACGACCTGTCTCCTGCGTTGAAGCAATCTGCAAATTCCAAAGGTGACACAGAGGTGGCCGAGCGCTTTGCATATGAGCTGAAAGCGATTGATGGTATGGAAGGTCCTGTGCTCGAAGACGCAGTTTTCGACATCACCAGCGCAACGGATGAGAGCGTTATCGCTTCTGATATCAAGGAAACATATGACTTCCTGCCGGGCGACTACATCATCACCGCAAAGTCAGGTCAGCGGACAGGTGCGGTCGAAACCCGCGTTTTGAAAGATGATAAGGCGCGTACCATCACTGTGGTCATCAATGCCGCTCTGCCAACCGCAACGCTGGACTTTGACACACCGGCGGAAGCATCGTCTGTCTTGTCTGTGACCTGGGAAGGCCCGGATGGAAAGAATGATTTCATCGAAGTCACAGATGCAGAAGGCAACCGTTTGGAAGACAGCTATTTTGTTTATACTGCTGATGGTTCGCCATCCATGCTGCGGGTGCCGAGTGAGCCGGGCACATATAAGCTGCGTTACATTTATGCCAGCCGGAATGCCCCGATTGCGGAAAAAGAGCTGGTTGTTACGCCGGCTCTGGCGGAACTGAACTTTGAAGCCTCGGCAGAGGTCGGAACCCTGCTCGACGTGAGCTGGACCGGCCCTGCTGGAGAAGGCGATTTCATCGGCATTTATGCAGCAGGCGACGACGCGCAGACACGCAGCCCGATCAGCTATGAGCGCGTTGCGAAAGGCAATCCACTGCAGCTGGAATTGCCGGGTCTCGAAGGGGATTATGAAATCCGCTATGTCACCGGTAATGATGCGACTGTGCTTGCGGCCAAGCCGATGAAGCTGACGCCAGCTGTCGGTGCGATTGAAGCTCCGTCCTCTGTTGAGCGTGGTCAGATTGTCGAGATTGGCTTCAGCGGAACCTTCAACAAAGACCAGGACTATGTGACCATTGTTTCTGCCGATGCGGGCCGCGGTGAGTACACTGAATATGCGTATGTCGATGGCAGTGAGCCGGTTCAGCTGCGCGCGCCGGATGGGACGGGTGCGTTTGAAATCCGCGTTGTTCGGGAAGCCGGTGGTGGCAATGAAGTGCTGTTCAGCAAAGCGCTGACCCTTGTGGAAACAACGGCCAGCTTCACAGCGCCGGAAAGCGTGAGCGCAGAGGCCAGCTTTACAGTTGTTCCGGTTGGTACCGTTTGTCGTGAAGGGGATGATGACGTCTACATTACGATTGCGCGGCCAGATGACGGCGCGGGCTCATACACCCTTGGCTATGAATATGTCACGACATCTGGTGAAGCGGTTGCCCTGACGGCGCCATCCGAGCCGGGCACATATGAAATACGGTATGTGACGGTCGGTAAGTCCGCCATGATCCTTACAAAACAGACCCTGATTGTAAATTAAATCAACGGGTTAAGCGGGGTCGGTATGGCTGGCCCTGCAAGTTTTTGCAGCGTGGTCATCTTCCGTTCAGCTTGAACATGTGAAAAATGGTTTCCAAGGAAGGACATTCAGGTTTGAATGTCCGATTGAAGGGGAAACTGGTTTTCACATGGATGGGTCGTTTTTTTCAGATCAAGACATCTGGACAGAACAGAATTGTCGGTCAGCTGAGCATCTATTCTCATCTCATTATGAGGAATTGCTTGATCTGGCGCGCCGCATTCGTCGGCGCCGTATCGTCAATGACACCTATCTCACCGGTGATCTTCTGCATGATGCCTATCTCAAGCTGAACATGGCGAGTGAGTGGAACGAGAAGGACCATTTCCTCGCGTCCATGGCATTGGCATTACGTCACGCGCTCGTTTCTCACGCGCGTCAGCGTAAAGCCTCAAAGCGGGGCGGTGACGAACAGATTGTGTCACTTGACGATGGCGTCTCGCCAGGCGATTTTGGTCAGACCGACCAGTTGGATCGCGTGCTCGACGTTGAAGCCGGGCTCGCCGATCTTGCGCAGGAATCTCCGCGTCTTGTTCAGGTCGTCGATTGCCGCTTTTTCGCCGGATACACTGAAGAAGAAACCGCAGCATTGCTGGGCGTCACCTCCAGAACGGTTCGCCGTGACTGGGAAAAAGCGCGCGTCTATTTCCAGATGCGGTTCGGCTCACCACCGGCGCAGGCAACTCTCTGACATCGAACTGCAGTTAAATCTGTCCGGTTTTTCCCGCAATTCACGTGGACCCTTTCGAAACAAGGTTTTGAGAGGATGACGGTATGTCCGTATTGGCAAAACAAATCCGGTCAGCGCTGTTCGTGGGGACGGTTCTCAGTGCAGCTTTGAATGGTGCCGCACTGGCGCAATCTGGTAAGGCGACAGGCGTTGAGCAAGTAACATCTCCGCTGCCGGCGGACACGATTTTTGCACCAGATTTTTCAAAAGACAAAGTCGTGTTGAAGGATGCATCCAAGGATCCATACTTCAAACGTACGCTGGACGTGTCCGCCTATGTGGTGGCGAACCTGCAGAAGAAAGTTCCTGAGTTTAAAGACTTTTACGCTCTGGACAAAACAGAGGCCAATGCTCTGGCTCTGCGGGTAAAAACCGATCGCTTTATTGTCGGCAGTTGTCACAGCGGACTTCGAATTACCACGGGTGAAAAGAAACCGTATTTCATCATTCCGGATTCCTGGGTGGGGGAAAAACTTGGAGTGAAACCGGACCTGTATTGGTCTGACCGTGACTTACCGATCGGGGCGGCAATTGGCATGGCGCAGTCTGCCCAGGCCTGTGCTGAAGCGTTTCCGGGCAAGTCCGTTGAGAACAGTCCATATGCCAATGTGATGGCGGATGTTGGCTTTGTTTTTGGCATGGCTGCGCTGGATGGAGTTACAGGTCTCAGCAATACCGTTGAGCGGGGGCAAACACGCTTCTTCCAACTTGGTCGCCAACTTAACCAAATGCGAAGTGACGGGACTTTGCCGAAAAACCAGTTTGATAGCTTCGCAGAAAGCAGTATGGACCGTTATCCGCTGACGACGCCATTCTTGAAGGCTGGCGCAGGCAAGGATCGCATCAAGTTCATTATACTTGACCGCCTCAATGTTGATCTGCCCGCGCTTTATAAAAGCAAGCCTGACGACCCTCGGGATCATATGAAAGTGCTGAGCTGGCTTGATGACAATCTGAACAGCAATAGCGGCGAAGATATCCAGCTTGGCAAGGCCCTGCCGATCTTCAATTTGATCATGGCGAGCCGGATTTTTTACCAGGCTGTCCCGATGAAGCGGGAGATCTGGCAAGATGGTATGAATGGTGAAAAAGGCGAGGGCTGTGCGCATGTCACTTTGTCTCGCAATTCACCAATGCAGGACATTTCCTTCAAACTGGAGCCAGCTGCCTCTTACTGTGTCACGGTGAGCTGGGAGGGCCGAGCGCAAGACCCGGAACTGCCGCCTCAGTTTGCTTTGCTGGCAACATCCGCTGGCGGAAAAGAGGTTCTGGACGGGCTGCAACTCGCAGCGGATCAGCGTTTTGAGCGTAAAATCGAGGGTGTGGCCAAAATCGACAAAAGCACGGTTGAGATTCCACAAACTTTGCCGTGGCACTTCTATCGCAACGCTATTTTGGTCGAAGAGCCCCGTACAGGCAAAGCGGTCAAGAACTGGGAGCTCGCGCACAAGGAAGATGTCGCCTCAAAAGATGGTGTCATGACTCTCGTCTTCACCAATCTGAACAAGGAGAATGTCACGGCAACGAAAGCGGGGACGTTCAATCTGACGATTGGTGACGGCATTCATGAGGTGAAAGCTGATCTGGATGTCACCACCTTCAAGAAAGACGACTATCTGTGTGAGACTGAGAAAAAGATCACACCGCCTATGCCGAAGGGGCGCATGAAGCTGGTTGAGCTCGGCCGGACCTATATGGGCAATGATGGCCTGGGATATGACAAAGCGCCGTCTTTTGGCGGGAAGTTCGTCATGGGCATGGATGACCCGCTATTCTGCTCGCGCGTGTTGGGTGCGGTCGGACTTGGTGGTCTCGGCGAAGATATGAAGGTTGTGTACGGCAATGGCGGCGCCGACAGCAAGCTGCTGCCAAACGCGCCGCAGGTTGTGTGTGCAAAGCGCCAGGCCAAGCTTCAGGCGATGTTGAACAAGGCGATGAAGGGACAACAGGTTGCTGTCCCGAAAACCTTCGAACTGACCTTCGAGGTGACGCCGCAATCCCGCCTGACAGGGCCCGGCACCTATAAAGCAGATTTCAGCCTGATGTATTCTCAGCCTGAACTTGAGGAAGACGGGTTTATCGAGCCAACTTATGCCGACGGTGAGGGCACGATTACGGTAGTGTCTCAGACCGAGACCCATATGCACCTTAGATATGATGTAAAGCTCGATGACCGGGGTGAGAGCTGTGATGGTCGACTGGAAGGCCGGATCACCGGTGAAATCGTCACGCCATTCGCACTGGCGTCTGCTCAAAACCTGATT
This sequence comes from uncultured Ponticaulis sp., assembly GCA_963678615.1. Taxonomy (GTDB): domain Bacteria; phylum Pseudomonadota; class Alphaproteobacteria; order Caulobacterales; family Hyphomonadaceae; genus Ponticaulis. The sequence goes on along the minus strand of OY782947.1, from coordinate 2,288,053 downwards.
TCCTATACGGCCCATCCACGTGATGTTCTGGGTGAAAAAGTCTGGTTCCAAATGCCTGAAGGCATGCGCAATCAGCTCATCTCCGATTGGAATGGAGAACGTGCCACCCGTTTGCGTAAACTTGAGGTCGACAATTCCGGAGGCGGTGGCAATGGCGGCGGTATCACTCCGGGCTGTGTCGTGACCAAGGATGACATTGACGCAATCATTGAGGCGCAGACGAAAGACCTTACTGAAGATCAGAAAAAGTCGTTTGCTGAGCTCTATCAGGTCCTCTACGAACCAGATTACCCTAAGGACGTCCTTTGTGCGATGAAGAAGGAATACCTGAAACCTTGATAATTTTAGGGTCTGTTACTTGCTAAATCTTCCCGCTAGGAAATAATCGGCGGGAAGATCGGGGGCAGATCATGCACAATCAAAACTGGTCGCGGATTGCTGACCTTTATTCAAAGCTTCTGGAAGTAACCCCGGACGAGCGTGAAGCTCTGATTGTGGCTGAGGGTCTCAGCGCCGAAGATCGCGCGACGCTCGATCAGCTGCTGGAAAGCCATTCCAGACAGACTGGGTTCTTCTCAACCGGCGGAGCGAGTTCGGACGATGTCGGTGTCCTGGTGCCCGGTGCAGAAGTTGGAAACTGGCGCGTTCTGGATCTCGTTGGCGCCGGTGGAATGGGCGAAGTGTACCGGGTCGAACGGGCCGATGGACACTATGAGCAGATTGCCGCCCTCAAGCGCATTACCATCTCTGATCAGGCGGCCTTTGAGCGGTTTGAACGCGAGCGCCAGACACTCGCAAAGCTCGAACATCCAAACATTGCACGTCTCATTGATGGCGGCGTGGATGCATCAGGCGCGCCGTTCCTCGTCATGGAATACATTGAAGGCGATTTGCTGGGCGAGCATCTTCGCCAGCGCAAGCTGCGCCTTGAGGACAAGCTTCGCTCTTTTCTGAAAATCTGCTCTGCGCTGGAACATGCCCATAACCGCTTTGTTCTGCACCGGGATATCAAGCCGTCCAACATGATGGTGACAACGAGCGGCGAAACCAAACTCATTGATTTTGGAGTTGCCGGTCTCGTCGATGAAGGCGAGAGCGAAGCGCGTGCGCCGTACACAATTGGCTATGCCGCGCCGGAGCAGATATCTGGCGATGCGGTATCGGTACAAACTGACATTTACGGTCTTGGCGTATCGCTGGCGGAGCTGCTCACAGGCATTCCGCCGGTGGCCAATGCTTCAGACAAGCTACCTCAGCTCAACACGCTGCCTGCCGATATTCGGGCGATTATTCGCAAAGCAACGGCGCCGTCGCCCGATGCGCGCTATCAGAGTGTGGATGGGTTCGCCTCAGATATCCGAAATTATCTGAATCACGGCCCGGTGGAGGCGCGAAACGGGTCAGTCATCTATCATTCCGGTCTGTTCCTGCGCCGAAATTATCTCGCAGTCGGCCTGTTCGCCGTTCTGGTTGCGGGGATTGTCGGCACCTATACGCAATATCGCAAAGCTGAGATTGAGCGCGATGTCGCGCTGCAGCAGCGCGAGCGTCTCATCACCATGCAATCTGCGACCTTCCTGATGTTCTCTCAGGTTGGCAGTAATGCCGATGAGAAATCAGCGCGGGGGTTGATCAAACAGGCCGCTGAAGAGGCGCAAAAGGATTTTGAGAGCAACCCGAAAGAGGCCGCCGTCGTCCTGCACATGTTCGGCGAGTTGTTATTCCTTATCAATGATTATGTTGCTGCAGAACCGATCCTGAAATCCGTTGCGGATATGCCGGGCGGAAGCGTGGAAGAAGATCTGATCGCGCGCGCGTCACATGACCTTGCCAATGTTTACATGCGATCTGGCAAGACCGAAGAGGCGCGGATCGCGCTCGATAAAGCAATGGCGATCTGGACTGCAAAACCTGAACTCTATCAGGATCAGATTGTTGCGGCGGTCCTGATCCGGTCTCAGCTATTGTCGGCAGATGGCAAAACCGCCGAAGCGGCCAAACTGCTGGAAGATGCCTTGCCGAAGCGTCTGGACTTGTCCGGCGAGCTGGCGATGGAGACCGCAGTCCTGTTGACCAATATTGGTGTCGCCCGGATGAGGCAGGGCGATATTCCGGGCGCGATTGAAGCATCGGAAAAAGCGCGCAATGCATTTGAGAAACAGCAAAGACTGAAAACGCCGGATGGTTTGAACACCATGAACAATCTGGCGACGTTATATCACATTACCGGTCGGCTGGAGGAGGCTGAAACGGCCTACGCGTCGGCGCTCGATATTCGCGAAGGGCTTTATGGGCCGTCCGCTGCGCTGGCTGTTTTGATGTCGAACTATGGCAAGCTGAAGCTTCAGCAGGGGAAGGTTTCAGACGCCACGGACTTGTTATCGCGGGCTGTCGCCATGGCAGATGAATATAGCGGTCCGGCAAGCCCGCCCGCGCTTGCGGCGCGCTTTGGTCTGATCGAGGCTTACGTCACAGACAAGGCGGTTGAGCAGCTGATGCGGAACTGATCAAAGTCACGAAGTATATGGCAGACGCCAATATGACGGCGGGGCCTTATGTTGGCATGATGTATCTGGCGACAGCGCAGGTACGCGGCGCAGAAGGAAAGATTGCAGAGGCGCTCGCTGAGCTTCAGAAAGCGGACGACATTTTCACCCAGATCGGCCCGCCAGCAGCGCGGTATAAAGCCAAGGTTGATCAGCTGCACGGCCAGCTTTCGCCTGAGGAATAGCGCGCAAAAAAAGGCCGAACAGCGAAGCTGCCCGGCCTGTATGCGTCTGGGGAAGACGACGATAGTTGGAGTTTAAGGGCGCTACGCTGGCGTCTCTGCCGGCTTGTCTTTGCCAGTTGTAGAACCGCCCATCCAGCTTGCAGCTTTTTTCTGCAGTTTGGAGAATTTGCCAGACAGATTTTCAAGGCGTGCCTGCCATTCAGGATCTGGCGTCTGACCTTCAATCGCCTTGAAATACACCTGCATCATGCAAGTGATGGCCAACGGCTCGATCAGGGCTGTTTTGATGGCCCATGCAAAGATCAACGCGAAAATCACGCCGCCGGCAGACCATGCGCCAGGAATGAAATAGACGAGGGCTGCTGCCGGAGCGAGCAGAACCAGAAAGATCAGGAACGACAGAATATAGACGAAGACGGCCAGCCAGGCGGCATTCTTCAGAAGGTTCTTATGGTTCTGGCCGTACAGGACAAGTGCTTCCTGAGCTGAGGCCCAAGGGTTGTCGCTTTTGGTGCGAATGGCATAGGCGAGGATGATCTCATCGACGAAGCCAACCGCGATCTTCAGAAAGGCACGGATAATGCCAACGATATTCTGCAGGCCAGGAATCGGCAAGAAGCTCGCAATGCCTTGCATCAGGCCTGTAATTGCGGCCAGAACGCCTTTGACGAGTTGGTCGATACCGAACAGGACAGAGGACTGAACGAAGCGCTCTTTGACGATGCCCGCCCCATAGGTGATCTGATTTTTGCCTTCTGGAATATCCCGGCCATCAATCAGTTCGACCAGCACTGCGATATGCGCAGCTTTGACCTGATAGAGGATGTATTCGCGTGCGAGATAGATCGCACCGCCGGTTGCGCCGAGGCCGATCAAGCTGCCCCACATTGCGCCAACAGGTCGACCATCCGGACCGTTAATGCCGCCAATGCCCCAGCCAATGCCCCCAGAAATGCCCGTGACGAGAACGAAGGCAACTGCAATGCCGCCATAGATGGCAGCCCTGAGCAGCAGATATGGCGCGGTTCGGATCATAAGCCCGATTGCGCTGGAAAGACTGAAATCCCACATACGAATTCCCCTTTAGCTATTCGGTGAAAGAAGCTTACGGCTTCCAGCTGGTGACGGACCGGAATGCTTGTCCGTTTTTCATCGCTTCATCGCGGACACTGAGAGCGCGCTCCGCCATTTTGCGAACGTCTGTGTCAGACTCGCATGACGCCTGCATACCTTCCGGCAATGGGTAGCGGACCCGGTCGAGAGACTCGACTTCCCGTGTGAAGGACTTTGCCATGGCGGCTTCAGAAGTGCCTGCAGGTGCTGGAACCATGACAGAGAAATAAGCCAGCTGATCATTGGCGAGTTTGCAGACGAAATAGGTTTTCGGGCCGCTGCTCTTTTTGGTCGATGTTGTTTTCTCGATTTTCGCAGGCGGCTGTTTGTCTGCGGTTTTCTCTTCTTTGCACCCGGTGACCAAAACCAATGCGACACCAATGGTGATGACACGTTTCAGACTCATGACCTATCCCTTCCTGAAGCTCTTTGTTCTCTCCACGCGAAGGTGACGAGAAACCGGACATAGAAAAGGAATCTGATGAGAGCTTAGATATGCCGTTCCAGAGCGAGCGCTGCTGCGCCGATCAATGGGGCATCATCCTGCATCAGCACAGACACCGGGGTGTGCGCCAGAAAGGGTGACATTGGTCCGCGCTGCTTGAAACGCTCTATGGCAAGCGGCGCTTTCAGCCATTTCACCATGCGTTCAGCGACGCCGCCAGTTAATACCACGCCGCCCTGTGCGCCCGTGATCAGCGCTGCATCGCCAACCGCGCCCATAATCGCGTTTGCGCGGAAGGTGCAGACTTCCAGACAGATCGGATCGCCTGCATCGGCCTCATTAAGCATGTCCTGAGGGGACAGACCTTTCGGACGTGCGTTTTCCAGCTCGCAAATAGCTTCGTAAACGGGTCTCAGCCAACGGCCCGAGACAATCATTTCAACGGAGACGTAACCGTCATGCAACCGCGCAATGACATCCCGAATGGCTGCTTCTCGCATATTTCGAGGGGCAAACGCCGCGTGACCGCCTTCACTGGTCAGGACGCGCCAGCCGCCAGCAGCCGAGTGGATCAGCGTTGAAACACCCATGCCGGTTCCGGGGCCAGTGACCAGCAAAGGCCCCTCGGCGACGGTTTCGGTCTCAATGATGGGTACAAGCGCTGAGGACGATAGCTCAGGGATCGCGCGTGCCATTGCGGCAAAATCATTCACAATGGTGGTGTGTGTCAGCCCAAACTGTCGCTTGATCGCGTCTGGCGAGACAGGCGGCCATGTCCGGTTTGTCAACGTGATAGACCCGTCTTCCCGGATCGGTCCTGCCAGCGCAAACAGCGCGCTTGCTGGTTTGATACCGGTCTCTGTCAGGAACAGTGCAATAGCCTCCTCAAAGCTCTCAATCGCCGGATCATCATAGATGCGGACCTTGTCGAGCGTGATATTGCCGGGCGGACCACTAGCGAGCGCGAGGCGTATTTTCGTGCCGCCGACATCACCGACCAGAATGGAAGACTGCATCAGCGCATCTCCGGAAAGGTGAAAAAACTTGCCCCGGACGAGGCATCGCCCGCCTGAGCGCGCATGGTTGCAAACATTTCACGGCCAAGGCCAATATCGGTCTGGTTCGGGCGGAACGCAGCGGGCTCTCGTGCGTCGAACTCTGCCTGATCGCCGAGATAGGAGAGCTCTCCTTTCTCGCAGTCGAGACGCATCAGATCGCCGTCTTTCAGCTTGGCAATCGGTCCGCCGCGCACCCCTTCCGGTGTCAGGTGGATAGCATTCGGGATTTTCCCGGACGCGCCAGACATGCGCCCATCCGTCACCAGCGCAACGTGATAGCCCTCATCCTGTAACGAGCCGAGAACAGGCGTCAGGGAATGCAGCTCTGGCATGCCATTCGCGCCGGGCCCCTGAAAGCGGACAACGACGATCACATCCCTGTTGAGTTCGCCCGCTTTATACGCTTCTTTGACGGCCGATTGCGTGTCGAACACACGGACAGGTGCCTCAACCAGACGATATTCAGGCTTTACAGCCGAAATCTTGGTAACGCTCTCCCCGAGATTGCCGTCAATCAGTTTCAGGCCACCTTCCTTATCAAAGGGCATGTCGACCGGGCGCAGAATGTCCGGATCACCACTTTCCTCAGCCGGGGCGCGATATTCAATCTCACCAGTCGCGGACAGGAATGGCTCCATCATCTGATCTTCCAGCGTTCCGTTGATGGTGCGCGCATCTTTATGTACGAGGCCGCCCTTGATGAGCTCGCGAATGAGAAAGCCCATGCCACCCGCAGCGTGGAAATGGTTCACGTCCGCTGCCGAGTTCGGATAAATTTTACAAAGCAGCGGCGTTACGGCTGAAATTTCGGCCATGTCATGCGGCGTCAGAATGATGCCAGCGGCCGCTGCAAAGCTCGCCAGATGCAGAATCAGATTGGTCGAGCCGCCTGTTGCCATCAGGCCGACCACGGCATTCACCATGGAGCGCTCGTCGATCATCTCGCCAATTGGCAGATACTCACCGGCAATCGACAGACTGGCCGCCTTCTTTGTTGCCTCGCGGGTGAGGGCAGTGCGAAGCGCTTCTCCCGGTGGCACAAAGGCTGCACCGGGAAGATGCAGGCCGACCATCTCCATGACCATCTGGTTGGAGTTTGCCGTGCCATAAAAGGTGCAGGTGCCGGGCGCATGATAGCTTGCGGCTTCTGCTTCCAGTAATTTGTCGCGTCCGACTTTGCCCTGGGCGAAGAGCTGCCTGATGCGGGCTTTTTCCGGGTTTGGCAGACCAGATGGCATCGGTCCTGCCGGAACGAAGACGGCAGGCAGCCAGCCAAATCGCAAGGCGGCAACGACCAGCCCCGGAACGATCTTGTCACACACGCCCAGATACATGCTGGCATCGAACGTATCGTGAGACAGCGCAATTCCGGCAGCCATGGCAATAACATCGCGGGAAAAAAGCGACAATTCCATGCCATCCTGGCCTTGTGTGACCCCGTCACACATGGCCGGCACGCCGCCAGCGACCTGCGCGGTCGCATTCACACTGCGCGCAGCTTCGCGAATGATCTGCGGATAGGTTTCATAAGGCTGATGGGCTGACAGCATGTCATTATACGCGGTGACAATGCCGATATTCGGCCATTCCCCGCCCAGCAGATGAACCTTGTCCATAACGGCGCAGCCTGCCGAGGCATGGGCCTGATTGCCATCGGTCAGTTTCTTGCGCGCAAAGCCATCCGGCTTTCGCGACCGGATCATCTCCAGATATTGCGCGCGGCTCTCTTTGGAGCGGGCTGCAATGCGCTCAGTAATGCGGGCAATATCCGGATGGAGCGTGCTCATGATTTTGCGTCCGTAGTTGGTTTGCGCCAGGATCGGCCATCGCGGTCCAGCATGATGGCGGCGCCGAGTGGGCCGTCAGAGCCCGCCGTATATTCGTCCGGCGTGGCGTCGATATGCTTCCAGGCATCGATGATACCATCAACCCAGCGCCAGGCAGATTCCACTTCGTCGCGGCGCATGAACAAAGACAGGTTTCCGCGGGCGACTTCCATCAGAAGACGCTCATAGGCATCAGGATAACGCGCGACGAAATTCTCCGCATAGGACAGGTTCAGCGGTAGGGATTTGATCCGCAACCCGCCCGGTCCTGGCTCCTTGATATGTAGATAAAGACGTACAGCCTCGTCAGGCTGGAGTTTGATGACCAGCTTGTTCGGCTCACCAATGGAGGTCCCGAAAATCGAATGAGCGACCGGTTTGAACTGAATGACGATTTCAGAATTGCGCCGTGACATTCGCTTGCCAGTGCGCAGATAGAACGGAATGTCCGCCCAGCGCCAATTGTCGATCTCGGCCTTGATGGCAACGAAAGTTTCGGTCTCGCTCGCTCCGCCAAGCTCTTCCAGATAGCCTGGCACGGCCTCGCCCTTGTACAGGCCGCGAACATACTGACCGCGAACGGAGTTCTTTTTTGCAGTCGTCTCATCCAGCGGACGCAGAGCGCGCAGGACTTTGATTTTCTCGGTTCGGATGTCGTCGGCTTCCATAGAGCCGGGCGGTTCCATCGCGATCAGACACAGCAATTGCAGGATATGGTTCTGGACCATGTCGCGCAGAGCGCCCGACCGGTCATAATAGCCAACGCGGCCCTCAAGCCCCAGATCTTCGGCAACTGTGATCTGGATGTGGTCAATATGACTGCGCGACCAGAGCGGCTCGAACAGCGCGTTCGAAAAGCGCAACACCATCAGGTTCTGAACGGTTTCCTTGCCGAGATAATGGTCGATCCGGTAAATCTGGTCCTCGGCGAAAACGGCGCACACACCGTCATTGATTTCGGTTGCTGAGGCGAGGTCACGTCCAATCGGTTTTTCAAGAACGATCCGGCAGGTGTCGCAGACCATTCCGGCCTTATCGAGCGCCTTACAGATATCCACATACAGGGCAGGCGAGGTCGCCAGATAGTAAATGGTGGTTTTGTCGGTTTTGACTTTCGTGGCCAGTTGCTTCCAGTCCTTGGCCTTGGCCGAAATGTCCAGGGGCTCATAGTCCAGCATGGCCGCAAACCCATTCCAGCTTTTTTCAGACCAGGTGTCTGCGGCGGTGGCGGCTTTGCAGGCCTCCTTTGCCATTTTGACAAATTCCTCGCGTGTCAATTCAGACCGCGCCGTTGCAATGATCTCACAGTCTTTCGGGATCTGATCATCCAGAAAACGGTGATAGAGTGCGGGCAGAAGCTTGCGCCGGGACAAATCGCCTGTGCCACCGAAGATCACCAGCTCGAAGGGCTGCACCGGAATAAATTCTGCCATCTTCTGTGCCTTTTCTGGCTGATTGATAACGTCCCGCTAGGAATGATTTAGGTTAGGAAAGCTTTTCTGACGATACCATGGCAAGCGGACGATAAATTTCGTTCTAATGACCAGTGATTTGTATTTGGTCACTAAAAGCCAATGACGTTTCTGTCAGAATGTCAGTTTTTGCGGGGTGTTGTGTGGGGTGGTTCTTCCGGATTTCTTTCCGGGATGTCGGAATAATTCTCGTCTCATCTCAAGACAAAGGACGAATTCCCCTTTATTGGCTTTGCGAAAGGGAAAACTTTTCGGGGCCGTCTCTGGCTGAGCCGAAAAGACTGGAAAGAGGTCATAGCCCATCATGAATCCGAGACTTGAGCACCTGTCGACACTGGAACAACGTGCACTCTGGTTATCAGCTTGGATGGTCCACAGTGCCAATCACCTTCGCGAGAAGGAAGAGGGTGCCGTGAAAGTGGGCGGGCATCAGGCGTCTTGTGCTTCCATGGTGTCGATCATGACGGCGCTGTATTTCCATACATTGCGGCCGGAAGACCGGGTTGCCGTAAAGCCACATGCCTCACCGGTGTTTCACGCCATTCAGTATCTGATGGGCAATCAGACGCTGGAAAAGCTTGAGAATTTTCGCGGTTATGGCGGCGCGCAATCTTATCCCAGCCGCACCAAAGACGTGGATGACGTGGATTTCTCAACCGGCTCTGTTGGCCTTGGTGTGGCTGAAACCGCCTTCGCCTCGCTAGTGCAGGATTATCTGGAAGCCAAGGACTGGACGGCGGATCGCAAGCTTGGCCGCATGATTGCGCTTGTTGGCGATGCCGAACTTGATGAAGGCAATGTCTATGAATGTTTGCAGGAGTGCTGGAAGCATGACCTGCGCAATACCTGGTGGATTATCGACTATAACCGCCAGAGCCTGGACGGCGTTGTTCATGAAGGCTTGTGGGAAAAGATCGAGTCGATCTTCAAGGCATTCGGCTGGCGGGTGGTCGTTTTGCGCCATGGCGTTCTGCAACGCGCAGCGTTTGAAGAGCCGGGCGGTGAGGCGCTGAAAAGCTGGATCCAGTCCTGTCCGAATTCTGATTATTCGGCGCTGACCTATAAGGGTGGTGCGGCGTGGCGCAAACGCCTGATGAACGATATTGGCGATCAGGGCGATGTGTCCGATCTGCTTGATCGACGCAGCGATGACGAGCTGAGTGCTCTGATGAATAATCTTGGCGGGCAGTGCCTCGACACGCTGTCAAAAGCGTTTGATGAGATCACCGACGATCAGCCGACAGTCTTTCTGGCCTATACGATCAAAGGCTGGGGCACGCCGCTTGCTGGACATAAGGACAATCATGCGGGTCTGATGAACAAGGCGCAAATGGCGGACTTTCAGTCGAAACTCGGCGTGCCAGCGGGTGAGGAATGGGAGAAGTTTTCGACTGTTTCAGACGTGCCAGCCTTGCAATCATTTCTGGACGAGGTTGCGTTCTTCAAGTCTGGTCCGCGCCGTTACAGCGCGCCGCGTGTTGAGCCGACAGGGCCGATCTTCCTTGATGACCGCGTTTTGTCGACACAGGCGGGCTTTGGGAAAATCCTTGACGAAATCGCCAAGAGCAAATCGGATCTAGCAGACCGAATCATGACGACCTCTCCGGATGTGACGTCATCGACCAATCTGGGGCCGTGGGTGAACCGCCGGTCCTTGTTTGCGCGCAAGGAAATCGAAGACACCTTCCGCAAACAACAAATTCCATCGACCCAGAAATGGCAATTCTCCCCGAAGGGACAGCATATCGAGCTTGGCATTGCAGAGATGAATTTGTTCCTGCTGCTTGGGGCGGCAGGTCTGTCTCACTCTCTGTTTGGGGAGCGGGTTATTCCAATCGGCACAGTCTATGATCCGTTCGTGGCGCGTGGTCTCGATGCCCTGAACTATGCCTGCTATCAGGATGCACGCTTCATCATTGCTGGCACGCCGTCGGGTGTGACGCTCGCTCCGGAAGGTGGCGCGCACCAGTCGATCGGCGCGCAACTTATCGGAATGAGCCAGGACGGGCTCGTCAGTTTTGAGCCAGCCTATCTGGATGAGCTGTCCATCATTATGGACTGGAGCTTTGATTATCTTCAGCGCAGCGGCGAGAATGACCCGGATGAGCGCACCTGGCTTCGCGATGAGACGGGAGGATCGGTCTATCTGCGTCTGACGACGCGCCCTCTTGAGCAGCTTGGGGTGAAAGCGCGCGACGATGAGAGCTTTCGTCAGGGCGTTGTTGATGGCGGCTACTGGCTGCGAAAACCGGGGCCGAACTGTGAAATCGTCATCGCCTATCAGGGCTGTGTCGCACCGGAGGCAATCGAGGCTGCCGGACGCATTGGAAATGATCGCCGGGATATCGGCGTCATGGCCATTACATCATCTGATCGGCTGAATTCTGGCTGGACGGCAGCGCGGCGCGCCCGGGCGCGCGGCCATGTGGATGCGACCAGTCAGATTGAGCGTCTTTTGGCAGATGTACCGCGCGATGCAACGCTGATCACGGTGACGGACGGTCACCCGGCTGTGCTGGCATGGATTGGCGGGGTGCGCGGACATATGGTCGTGCCACTGGGTGTCGAACATTTCGGTCAGACCGGTACGATTAGCGACCTTTATCGGCATTATCAGATCGATGCCGAGGCGATTGTGAAGGCGGCAAGCTATCTTTCGGCAGGCAAACGCATCCGTCTGACCTGAGGTTGAGCCGAGTCATGATGGCCTCAACTTCTCCCCCGGGAAGTGGTTGGTTTCAGGAGAGTCCCTAACCAACCCGACCGGACCATGTTGATCGAAGCGAACGGTCCGGTCTTTGGTTCTCTGACCGCTAGCTAAAAGATTGCGAGGCCGATCGTGAAGATCGTGCCGATTGCTGCGGCGATCAGTGTCTGATTGCGGTATGTTTTGGCTAATAGACCAACTGCAATCCCGCCGACAACAACCAGCAAAAGAATGACCCCGACAATCATCTGATAGAAGCGGTACACACGAGGGCCATGGCCTTTGTGAAGCTCCATCAGTGAGGCGGCAAAGTTTGGCTTGTTGATCTCGGCTGTCACGCCGTCCTCTGTCTTGGCAAAGGACAAATAGGTCCGCGTCGTTGGACGGGTCATGGCCGCATCGCCGCGCCCGCGAATGTATTCAAACCGAACGCCCAGATTCATGTCTTTGATCAGGGTGCGTACCTGCCCCTCAAACTCTGGTGCGCCAATATTGAGTTCTGTCCCTGCTGGAATAACGAGAGGCTGCTTTTCGACATGCTCACCAATGCCTGCAATGTGCAGCGCACCTGAAATAGCGACGACCAGAAACGCCGGCGCAAGCAGGCCAGCAAGCCAGAGGTGAAGGGTGGTGAGCGTGCGGCGAAGTTTTAGCGGGTTCATGTCGAAACCTCTTGGTTTGCGGGGTCGAAAGGAGCTTTCAAACTCTAACGATTGAGCGGACTGAATCCGTCGTCAGGAACGCCAGAAATGTGCGTGCTTCAACCGTAAACTCGAATGCGGGCTAGTTAGACGCAGGAGCGATGCCGCGCCGAAGGCTCAGGATTGGCCTTTTTGTCGCAGAACTTCGATGATGACGCTGTTTACGCGCCGCTCCCCACCATTGTCGGCCTTGCATCAGGGGCAGAGCTGAAATACGAAAGCGCCTGAATGGTTCTGATACGGACAGACACCTTTGTCTGACCGGGACAGAAGCTGCAACTTACATTAGGACGCTGGCGCTGACATGAGCTTGTACACTGACTATCTGAAAGAAATCGAAGACCGCAAAGCGCAGGGGCTGCACCCTAAGCCAATCGACGATGGCGCGCTGGTGGCTGAACTGATCGAACAGATCAAAGACACAGGCAATGAGTACCGTGCGGACTCTCTGGACTTCTTCATTTACAACACGCTGCCGGGCACAACCAGCGCGGCTGGCGTGAAGGCCGCTTTCCTGAAAGCGATCGTGCTTGGTGAAGAAAGCGTCGCTGAAATCTCGTCCGATTTCGCGCTTGAGCTTCTCTCTCACATGAAGGGCGGTCCGTCAGTTGACGTTTTGCTTGACCTTGCGCTCGGTGACGATGCGGCAATTGCTGGTAAAGCAGCTGAAGTTCTGAAAACTCAGGTCTTCCTGTACGACGCTGACATGGCGCGCCTCAAGGCTGCGTTCGAAGCAGGCAGCGCTGTCGCGAAAGACATTCTGGAAAGCTATGCGAAAGCTGAATTCTTCACCAAGCTTCCAGACGTCGACGAAGAGATCAAAGTCGTCACATACATCGCTGCAGAAGGTGATATCTCGACTGACCTTCTGTCACCGGGCAATCAGGCGCACTCGCGTTCTGACCGCGAATTGCACGGTAAGTGCATGATCAGCCCGGAAGCGCAGGCTGAGATTGAGGCCCTGAAAGTGGCTCATCCGGAAGCGCGCGTCATGCTGATCGCTGAAAAAGGCACAATGGGTGTTGGTTCATCACGTATGTCGGGCGTGAACAACGTAGCGCTCTGGACGGGTAAGCAAGCCAGCCCTTACGTGCCATTCGTAAATATTGCGCCAATCGTTGCCGGTACTAACGGCATTTCGCCAATCTTCCTGACGACTGTTGGCGTGACAGGCGGTATCGGCCTCGACCTGAAAAACTGGGTCAAGAAACTGGACGAAAACGGTAAGCCGGTTCTCGATGAAAACGGCGATCCGGTTCTCGAACAGGCTTACTCTGTTGATACCGGCACGGTTCTGACCATCAACACCAAAACCAAGAAGCTCTATAATGGCGACAAGGAACTGGCAGACATTTCCTCTGCTCTGACTGCGCCAAAGGTTGAGTTCATCAAGGCGGGTGGGTCTTACGCGGTTGTCTTCGGCAAAAAGCTTCAGACATTTGCGGCTGAAACACTCGGTGTTGATGCGCCAGAAGTCTTCGCACCGTCAAAAGAAGTTTCTCACGCAGGTCAGGGCCTGACCGCTGTAGAGAAAATCTTCAACAAGAATGCTGTTGGCACAACGCCGGGCAAAACACTTCACGCTGGGTCTGACGTCCGCGTGAAGGTCAACATTGTTGGCTCTCAGGACACAACCGGTCTGATGACGTCTCAGGAACTGGAAGCGATGGCTGCGACCGTCATTTCGCCAACAGTTGACGGCGCATACCAGTCTGGCTGTCACACAGCATCTGTCTGGGACCGTAAGGCACAGGCAAACATTCCACGCCTCATGAATTTCATGAACAAGTTCGGCCTCATCACCGCGCGTGACCCGAAAGGCGTCTATCCGGCGATGACGGACGTGATCCACAAAGTTCTCAACGACATCACGATTGATGACTGGGCGATCATCATTGGCGGCGACAGCCACACACGTATGTCCAAGGGTGTTGCCTTTGGTGCGGACTCCGGCACGGTTGCTCTCGCGCTCGCAACCGGCGAAGCGACCATGCCAATTCCTGAGTCTGTGAAAGTCACGTTCAAAGGCACGCTGAAAGACCATATGGACTTCCGCGACGTGGTTCACGCCACTCAGGCTCAGATGCTGAAACAGTTTGGTGACAACGTCTTCCAGGGCCGCGTCATTGAGGTTCACATCGGCACGCTGCTGGCGGATCAGGCTTTCACCTTCACCGACTGGACTGCAGAGATGAAGGCAAAAGCCTCTATCTGTATCTCTGAAGAAGCAACGCTGATCGAATCTCTGGAAATCGCGAAAAGCCGTATCCAGATCATGATCGACAAGGGCATGGACAATGAGAACAAGGTTCTCGCTGGTCTGATCGCGAAAGCTGATGCGCGCATCGCTGAAATCCGGTCTGGTGCCAAGCCACCAATCAAGCCAGACGACAACGCGAAATACTTCGCCGAAGTCGTCGTCGATCTCGACCAGATTGTAGAGCCAATGATTGCTGACCCGGATGTCAATAATGACGACGTGTCCAAGCGTTATACGCACGACACGATCCGTCCTGTGTCTTACTATGGTGGCACGAAGAAAGTTGATCTCGGCTTTGTTGGCTCATGTATGGTCCACAAAGGCGACATGAAGATCATTTCTCAAATGCTGAAAAACCTTGAGAAGCAAAACGGCACTGTTGAGTTCAAGGCACCGCTCGTCGTTGCGCCGCCGACCTACAACATTGTTGATGAGCTGAAAGCGGAAGGCGACTGGGAAGTTCTGCAGAAGTATGCGGGCTTTGAGTTCGACGATGCGCACCCGAAAAATGCGGCCCGTACAGAGTATGAAAACATGCTCTATCTGGAGCGCCCGGGCTGTAACCTCTGTATGGGTAATCAGGAAAAAGCGGCGAAGGGGGACACTGTTATGGCGACCTCAACACGCCTCTTCCAGGGCCGTGTTGTAGAGGATTCTGACAACAAGAAAGGTGAGTCGCTTCTGTCTTCGACGCCGGTTGTTGTTCTGTCCACAATTCTTGGCCGTACGCCAACGATTGAAGAATACATCTCAGCGGTTGATGGCATCGTTCTGACAAAATACGCGCCGCCGGTTGCGTCATAAGCATTTGCTTATCCGGGCATTTCGCTCGCTATGAATTCAGACGGAGGCAGGGAAACCTGCCTCCGTTTTTGTTTTGAAAACTGATGTTGCGCGCTGTTTCACAGGAAAGCCCGGAACGATCGAATGGGATCGTTCCGGGCCATTTAGAGGAGGTGGGGAAGAGCCCTCCTCAGTTTCACCAGAGCCGCGTTGGCTCTGATTATCCTGTTTGCCGGGGCTCAGCTTGCGCCTTCAATTGCACCGAAATTTGGTTCCGGTGTGTGCGGCTCGTCGGCACTTTGGGGTTGCTGCTTTTTCAGGGCTTCCAGAATCTCTGCGTGCCTGTCAGCGGTCAGAGGATGATTTCGAATAACCAGTGCGACGAATCCGCCAAGCAAAGCAGGCACAAAAACATAAAGCGCCTGCAGCGCGAGCAACGCGCCGCCCGTATTGGTCGGCGAGGTCGCGGAAAACTGGAAAAAGCCCAGGATCATGAAAGAAAAGCCGGGGGCGATGGCGAGCCCCACCTTGTTTGTGCCGGTAAACAGCGCAGACAGAATGCCGGTCTGGTCCACGCCGGAGCGCAGCAGTTCCTCATCTCCGGCATCGGCCAGCATGGATCGCAGCAAGAGCGGACCCGCAGACAGGGTGAGACCGGCAACGAAAAGGATCACCACGGTTAACATCATATGCGTTGGCGTCAGCTGGATCATGACCAGAGACAGGGCGTACAGGGTGAAGGCAACGGCTGCGGCTTTGTGTTTGCCGATTTTGGTCGTCAGATAGGTCCAGATTGGTGTGCCGCACAGAGATCCACACAGATTGATGAATAGGAGGATCACGATGTCCAGCTGCGCAAACCCTTTCACAAAGCCAAAATAGAAGAAGAACAGGGCGCTGTTCATGCCGAGCGCTGTCCCGATCAGAAGGTCAGCGATCAGCAGCCGGGTAATGGTTGGGCTAACCATCAGCCCCAGATATTCTTTGATACTGTTGGACTGGCGGTCGGTCGCGGCTTTTGGCTCGGGGACAAAGGCAACTGCAATGATCACGCAGATGATGATTGAGGCGGCAATGAATATGCCCATGGACTGAATGGCTGCGACATGAGACTGACCGAAAACGCCTTCCACCAGAATTGGCAGGCCCAATACAGCGATCATGCCGACCAGAGAGCCTGCCTGCCAGAAGCCGAAGACACGGCTGCGCTCTGAATAATCGTTGGAGAGCGACATGCCCCACGACAAATGCGCCAGATAGCAAAACGAATAAGCGACATAGGCGACAGATAGCCATAATGTCAGGAACAGAATGTCTGCCGTCTCACCCGGATTGAACAACATGTAAGCTGACACCGCCATGGGCAGAGTTCCGGCAACCAGCCATGGGCGGAACCGACCAAATTTGGTGCGATTGCGGTCCATCAGGGATCCAGCGACCGGGTCGAGGGCAATATCGGCCAGTCGAACAATCAGAAAGATCGTGCCGATCAAAGCCAGCGATAATCCGAACTCCGTCGCATAATAGGTCGGCAGATAGGCAACCATTGGAATACCAATGGCGGAAATAGGAATGGATGGTGCGGCATAGGCGCCAAGCTTCCAAGACGGGTAAATGTCTTTCCGGGTGGACTGTGTCATTCACCGTCTCCTGTGATCTGTTGGGAGGTTTCTGCGGCCGGCAGGCCGGTTTCGTCAGCATACTGGTCTTTCAGGGCGACACCGGTCAGCTGCAACTGGCGGGCCCGGTTAACGATCCAGGCAATATTGGCGGCGCCCCGTTCCAGCGGTAGGCCGCCCGGCACGCGAATATTGGAGACGCAATTGCGTGCGCTGTCCGGGCAACCACGTTTTGGTGCCCAGGTGACATAGGCACCTACACTGTCAGCGGCGCTGAGGCCGGGACGTTCGCCGATCAGAACGATGACGACTTTTGCGCCCATGCGCTCGCCGATATCGTCACCAAGCGCAACGCGTGCCTGTTGGGCAATGACAAAGGGCCCGATGGTCCAGTCTCTGAGATCGGTTTTGAGTTGATTGGCAATGGCTGCGCCGTGCAATTGTAGGGCAGTTGCGGACAGCCCGTCAGCCAGCACGATTACGACATCAGCATCTGACCGGGGCAGTGAATTTTCCTCTGACAAACGTCGACCGGACGACGGATTTTGCAGATAGTTTGCCCGCGAAACGGCTTCGCTTTTGACGCGCAGCACCTCTCCGTCGAGCTCTGCAGCCAGCGCGTCAATGTCCAGTGCGGAATGTACCGCATCCCGCGCTTTGGCATGGGCCAGCTGGAAGTCGAGCAAGGCAGAGGTCGGCATGGCCTGACCGGCCCGGCCTAGCCCAATTCGGGCAGAGGTGACATCGCGCCAACGCACGAAAAAGTCTGGCGTTTTTGGGGTGTCACTGGCCATTGGCGAACCTCCCGATCAGGGCGCGGGCCGCACCAGAACCGATGACATCCGGCACGCGTCCATCGCCGGTCATCAGACCAATCTCGGACAGCCAGGTTTCAAATTCCGGAGCGGGGCGAAGGCCGAGAACCTCGCGCACATAAAGCGCATCGTGAAAGCTGGTGCTCTGATAATTCAGCATGATGTCGTCTGCGCCCGGAACGCCCATGACGAAGTTCACGCCCGCCGCGCCGAGCAGTGTGATCAGCGTATCCATATCGTCCTGATCGGCCTCGGCATGGTTGGTGTAACAAACATCGACACCCATCGGCACGCCCATCAGCTTGCCGCAGAAATGGTCTTCCAGACCGGCGCGGATAATCTGCTTGCCGTCATAGAGATATTCGGGGCCGATAAAGCCGACCACCGTGTTGACGAGGAAAGGGTCAAATGCACGCGCAACGGCATAACAGCGGGTCTCCAGCGTTTGCTGGTCTATGCCGTGATGGGCATCTGCAGACAGTTCTGCACCTTGCCCGGTTTCAAAATACATCACGGCGTCAGAGGCCGGGTTGCGGCCCAGCGACAGGGTGGCTTCACGGCCTTCCTTCAGTAAGGCGAGGTCGATCCCAAAGCCTTTGTTTGCGGCCTCGGTGCCGGCAATGGACTGAAAGGCCAGATCGACGGGCGCTTTGCGCTCAACCAGCTCGATTGTGTTCGTCAAATGCGTCAGGACGCAACTTTGCGTCGGGATGTTCAGGGATAGCCGCGCGCGCTCAATCAGGTCGAGGAGTTCGCCAGCGCGAGTGGTATTGTCAGATGCGGGATTGATTCCGATCATGGCGTCGCCGCTTGCGAGCAACAAACCGTCCAGCATGGAGGCCGCAATGCCCTCCGGATCGTCGGTTGGATGGTTAGGCTGTAGTCGCACAGACATGCGTCCCGGCAGGCCGACAGTTGTTCGGAAGGTTTTAATGACCGGGCATTTCCTTGCCACAGCAATCAAATCCTGATTGCGCATCAGCTTGGAAACGGCGGCAGCCATTTCCGGCGTGATGGCAGGGCTTGCTGCGCGGATCATATCGGGTGTGGTGTCGTTGCTGAGCAGCCATTCACGGAACTCGCCGACGGTCAGCGAGGCGATCGGCTGGAAGGCTGCTGCGTCGAATGTATCGACGATTAGCCGCGTCACTTCATCGTCTTCATATGGAATGATCAGGTTTTCAGTGAATGTCTTGAGAGGAAGATCTGCGAGCACAAAGCGGGCGGCCATCCTCTCAATATCGCTTTCAGCGGCCAGGCCCGCCAGCTGGTCGCCAGAGCGAGCGGGGCTCGCTTTGGCAAGAAGTACGCCTAACGTGTCGAAGTGATATCGGGTTCCTGCAATATCGGTTCTGTATACCGTCATGGCGCCTTTTCCGGTTTAGTAGGTCCAGCTGATTTCCACGCCATAAGTGCGTGGGTCGCCGTATTTTCCGAACAGGGTTGTGAATCCGTCCGGCGCCGTGCCGAGATCGTATTCCTCATCAAACAGATTGCGGAAATACAGCGCGACTTCGGTCTGGCCGCTTGGTGCTGTCCAGCCAATCCGTCCATTCACCAGCGTATAGGCATCCTGATAGAACTGATCTGCGTTAGACGAGTCCGAATACTGGTCACCGTGGTAAGATGCGTTCAGACGCACAAAACCTTCGCTGCCATTGCTGAACGGATGTTCGTAATCGAGCGATGCTGAGAACGACCATTCCGGCGCGTATTCCAGACGGTTGCCCGAATAGTCGACGCCAATGCCGCCACCATCCTTGAACTCGCTATACTCGGCATGAAGCCATGCACCGCTGAAGCCGAGTGTCAGATTGTCCGTTGGAAGCCAGGTCAGATCAAATTCCGGGCCATAGGTTTCCACGACGCCCGCATTGGTGAGCGAAAGCTCGATTTGCGGCGGAATGACATCGTCGCGAATACGGAACTGGCTGACCTGATAATCCTCGTACTTTGCGTAGAACAGAGCAGAGTTGAAGCTGAGCTTGCCGTCAGCAGTGGCAAACTTTGCACCGACCTCATAGCTGTCGACCGTTTCCTGACCGAGAGACAGGTCAGCCGCCAACTGATAGGTGTTCAGATAATCCGCGTTAAAGCCGCCAGACTTCACGCCGCGGGAATAGCGCGCATAATAAGTCGCGTTTTCCGTTGGTTCCCAGGTCAGGCCAACGCTTGGCGAGAACGACGTCTCATCCATGTCGGTCGTATAGCCCTGAATGTTGGCCAGCGTACTGTATGGCGCGACCAGCTGAGTGCTTTGATTGAACGTCAGTTCTTTGGTCTCATAGTTGAAACGAGCGCCAATGTTCAACGTCAGCTTATCTGTCAGGCTGTAATCCAGCGCGGTGAAGACGGCCATGCTCTCATTGTCCACCAGTGGGTTGGTGTTCGTGACTGAGTTTGGCGGCAGTCCCAGAAGCGCCGTCAGGTTGGAATAGACGAGTGTGCGATCGTTTTCGCCGCTCGTGTTCATGTAATAGAAGCCAGCAACGTATTCGAGTTTACCAACTTCGCCGCTCGCGCGCAGCTCCTGGCTGAAGGTGTTGTATTCGTCATTATAGTAGAAATAGGCCCAGTCACCGGAGCTGTGGTCCATATCTACATTCCAGCCGCGATACGCATGACGATAGCCTGTCGTAGATGTCAGTGTGACATTGTCGAGGTCATAATTCAGCGTCAGGCCGAGACCCCAGGTCTCGGACAGATCACGTTCCGGGAAGTCATCATCGATGACGAATGGCTTGTCTGCCGGAGGCGTTGGCGTACCACCGGTATTGAAGACGTCGCTTCGCGCTTCCCCATTCACCTTGTGAGACAGCTTGCGCGTATAATCGGCAGAGAAGTCTGCGGTGAAGTCCGGATTGATCAGGTAGCGCAGCTGCAGGCGCGCAGCATAATCATTCTTGTCGTCCGGATCTTCGCCGGTGGTGATGTTGTGAATGAAGCCGTCGCGCTTTTGCACGGATGCACCGAAGCGCATCAGCAACTTGTCTTCGATCAGCGGTGTGTTGATGCTGCCGACAAGGCGCATTTCGTCTTTATTGCCATAGGCACCAATGACTTTCGCTTCAAAATCTTTGGACGGTGCGGATGTGACGAGGTTCACCGCGCCGGATACCGTGTTCTGACCGTAGAGATAGCCTTGCGGGCCGCGCAGAACTTCGACACGTTCCAGATTTACCAGAACTGCATCAGCCGACATTGGCTGGCCGATATAAACGCCGTCGAGATAAATGCCTGTCCGCGTGTCGAATGCGACCGTCCGGCCGCCACCGCCCACGCCGCGGACATAGATGGTGCGAACTGAAACATTGTCGCTGACCTGAAAGTTCGGGACCAGTGTTTGGAGCGCGCCGAGATCTGTCACACCGGCATCTTCAAGGGTGTCCCCGTTAAAGGCCGCCATGGAAATCGGAACATCTTGCAGATCCTGTTCGCGCTTCTGAGCGGTCACTGTGATTTTGTCGAGTTTCTTGGTTTCGTCCACCGACGCGGCATCCTGCGCAAAAGCTTCCATGCTTGTTGCCAGTGTTAGCGAGCCGACGGCCGCTAACAGGGCGTGTTTCAGACGTTTTGAGTTCCAGGCTCCGAGGAGCTGTGTGTGTTTCACAGATTCAGGCATTCCAACCTCCACAATGCAAATTCCCATAGCCAATTCGGCCGATACTTCCCGTCAGGCGTTGAGCAATCTCGTCGCCTCCTGAAGGAGTGACGGATCGCCAAGAGCGAGAATTCGCCCATCACAGTCCGGCCCTGGGGGCTTGCCTTCCCAGTCGACAAGCAGGCCTCCAGCTCCTTCCACGACCGGTTTCACGGCCGCCCAATCCCATATTTTGAGATCGCCTTCGGCGATGACGTCGATCTGGCCGAGCGCCATCAGCCCGTAGGCGTAACAATCCCCTCCCCAGGACACCCGGCGGACCGAGTCAGCGAGCTGTCGCCAGCCGCTGCCTGGCTCCATCGGGACCATGTCGGGCGCGGTACAGGACATTTCCGCGCTTGCGAGTTCGGGACACTTTCGTGTTCCGACATTGCCTTTGATGTTCTGATTGAAGCGTGTTGTCTGACCGGCCACGCCGATCCAGCGTTCACCTGTGATGGGCTGGTCGATCAGTCCCATGACCGGTTCGTCCTCATCCATGAGCGCGATCAGCGTTCCGAAGACAGGCCGCCCGGTGATGAAGGCGCGTGTGCCGTCCACCGGGTCCAAAACCCAACGCAGTGAGGCGCCCGGGCGATCCAGTCCGAATTCTTCGCCGTGCAGCCCATAATCTGGATACAGGCGCTCAAACACCTCGCGCATGGCCAGTTCAGCGCGCCGATCTGCTTCTGTTACCGGGCTGCCATCACCTTTACTGATTGTGCTGAGATCTGAACGGAAAAGCGGGGTCACCATCTCGCGCGCAATGTCTGCGGCCTGTTCCATGGCGGAGAGCAGACCTGACACGGCGCTATCGGTCATCCAGTTGCGGGGCTTGGTCATGACAGCTGACATAGAGCCGCCTCCCAAGCCTCGCCTTGTGTCATGGCATCACCAAGACCCAGCAGGCTTTGTGAGTATTCGACATAGTCGAAGTCGATAGACGAGTACTGGGTCTGCAACAGTGCCCATGTGCCCCACGAAACAGCGATCATGCCGCCATAAAGCGTTGCCTTGGCAAGGGCGTTTTCCGGAACCTCGTCAAAGTATTCTGCAAACCAGTTCACCTGATCGGGCGGCAACTGCATGGACAGGCTCAGCATCGTCAGATCCCAGAGTGGGTCATTATTGGATGCGTATTCCCAGTCGACGATCCGCACATCGCCAGCGTCGTTCAGCATGAAGTTCGGCGCGTAACAGTCATTATGACAAGGGGAGAGTGTGGGTTTGGTTGCATTTATGACTTTTGCAGCCACACGGCACCGTTCGATCAGCGCATCATGGTTATCCGGAGCAGTGATTCCGGCCTGTTTTAGCAGGCCGACGCGCTGTTCCAGCTGGTCATATCCCGTTCTGGTGAGCGGCAATGGCGCACTATTGTGCATTTTCTTGTATTTTTCGAGAAGAACCGCGCGCAGCTCTGCCTTTGTGAAATCTTCTGGCACACTGTTTCGGTAGCCATCGAGGAACTCGTAAACTTCAGCGCCCGGAGAGCTGTATGTCTCGAAAAGCAGAGGTCCAACACCGAGTTCGCTTGAAAGTTTAGTCGCGACAACTGACGATGATCTGTCAATCATCAAGCCTGTATTGGCGCCGTAAAGCTTTATAAAGTAAGTGTTATTGTCTGATTTAATGATCCAGTTACTATTCGTAATTCCAACCTCAACGCGTTTGTAAGTCGCATGAGATTTTTTATCCTTCAAAAATACATCAAGAACAGACTCAAGCTGATGATGCTCATCACTCGAGCCATTTCCATAAAGTATTTCATCAGTCAGTTCGGCCACGGTACTACCTCTACTCAAAACAGGTATTCAAAACCGCGCATCGATATTGCTTTTATATTGCTCAGATGTGCGTCTGATGTGATGAAGACATACACTCCCACACCTGTCCACACTAAAATTCACAAAACCACACATTTACAACATCTGGGCAATCTGTATGTAGTTGGTGCACAAAAAGGAGGCCGTTATGTCCGAACTGTATGAATTGTCCGCCAGCGAGCTGCTGTCTGCTTATGCTTCAGGGGAGGTTTCGCCAGTTGAAGCGACAACGTCCATTCTGGATCGCGCCGAAGCCATAAACCCTGCAATCAACGCACTTGTCTTCATGGATAGAGAGAAAGCGCTGACCGAAGCTGCGGCGTCTGAGGCGCGCTGGAAGTCTGGTGACACAATGGGTCCGCTCGATGGCATACCGGTGTCTGTAAAGGACAGCATTGCCGTCAAGGACATTCCGATGCTGCGCGGAAATCGTGCAAATGAAGGCGCGCCGCCAAGTTCTTATGATGCGCCGCCATCCATGCGGTTAAAAGAATCTGGCGCTATTATCTTCGCCAAAACGACCATGCCGGATTTTGGTCTGCTCGCAGCAGGTGTTTCCAGTGCGTTCGGCATTACGCGCAATCCCTGGAATTTAGAGTGCAATCCGGGCGGCTCAAGCTCAGGCGCGGCGGCTGCAACGGCATCTTATTGTGGTCCGCTGTCAGTCGGGTCAGATATTGGTGGATCTGTGCGCTTTCCGGCTGCAATGTGCGGGCTGGTCGGCCTGAAGCCGTCGCAGGGCCGAATTCCGCATTTGCCGCCAAGCCCGGTTCGCTCTGCCGGTCCTATCACCCGAACGGTTGAGGATAATGGTCTTCTCTTACAGGTGCTGGCCGGTACGGATATGCGCGATTATGGATGTCTTCCGCCCGCAACCGACAATTATACAAAGATTGCAGCACGCGACCTGAAGGGCGTCAAAATCCTGCTCGTCATGGAGGGGGATAATAACGAGCTTCCAGAGCCGGGTGTCCTGAAATGTGTTCGTGAAGCAGCCGCTGTATTCGAGGCTGCCGGTGCAATCGTCGAAGAACAGCCATGCAATATCGGCAGTAACTTTATGGAAGTTGCCGCCGTTCCACTCATCCTGCGCGGACTGGCCGAGTTTCTGCACCAGAGCGAGGAAAAGCGCGCTAAATCTCCAAAGGATTTTCAGGAAACCTTTGGCAAAGCGGCGCAGATGAGCGCCGGCAAAGTGGCGCTTGCGCTGGACGAGTTGGAGGTCATCAAGGCGCGCGTCCTGGGCCAGATGGCAGGCTATGACTTCCTCATCTCGCCAATGTCCGGCATGAGCGCATTTCCGGCAGAGGCGAAACAGCCGAAAGCGAAATCGTCCAACCCGATGTACACGCCGATCTGGAATCAGACGGGCAATCCAGCCCTGTCGGTCTGCTGCGGATTTGACCACGAAAACGGTATGCCAGTTGGCTTACAGATTGTTGGCCAGCGTTTTGATGATCTGGGCGTTTTACAGCTGGCAAAAGCGTATGAGGACATTCGCGGCTTTGCCATGAACTGGCCAACGCCAACGGTCTGATCGGTATCAGGCTGCGGCGTGAAGAACGCGTCGCAGCCCGGCATCTGCATAAGCGGACGTTTCCGACTCATCAGTGACCAGAACGTCAATATGCTTGCATTCAGAGACGATTGCGCGGCTGACAACGCCGCATTTGCTGGCGTCTGCGATGACCACTTTCTGGCGTGCATTTTCCAGCATCTGGCCTGCAAGCTCGGCCTCGGCCAGGTCGTAATAGCTGACGCCGACGGACGGATCGATGCCCACAGGCGAGACCAGCGCAACATCGGCATGGAAGTTTCGCAGCTGACGCAAAGCCATCTCACCAAAGGTTGCGGGCACGTCCGAGGCGATTGTGCCGCCAAGCAAAACCACATCAATCGCCGGATTGATCTTTCGAACGGTCATAGCGAGTTCAACCGCATTGGTGACGATGGACATTTCGGGCAGGTCGCCCATGAATTCACCCAGAATGGCTGTGGTCGAGCCAGCGTCAATGAAATGGCTGCCGCCTGGCACCATTAGCGACACGGCCGCCTGACAGAGCGCGCGTTTCTCAGCAATGCGAGAGACGCGGCGTTGCTCGAATGGCGTTTCCTTGGACTGTTCATTCATCAGCGCGCCGCCATGGGTACGCTGGATCAGGCCACGTTCTTCGAGGATTTTCAGGTCTCGGCGGATGGTCTCTCGAGAGACTTTGAAATCCAGTGCCAGACGGTCTGCCTCTACGCGCTTATCGCGTTTTAACAAGTTCAGTATTTTGCTTTGACGCTCTTCAACCCACAAACCGCTTCCTCCTCGGCACTCAAAACCCTCGAGCAAATGCCGATTCATTTGCTATTTTGTGTTTTTTGTTGGCTTTAGAGGAAATCGCCTGTGGCATCAACACATGTCCGGCGGGTTGAGTGTTGTAACTACAGATAAACTGAAAGTTTGGGGTGTTCTGGCTTCCATAAGGATGTCGAAGATCTGATCTATGTCGTCACGGCTGAAGTTGACGGCTTTGAGTATGATGGCGAGACTTACACGGCGTCGATCAACCAGCCGGTCAAAGCAACGAGCGCGTCAATCTACGGCATCGAGTTAGGCGTCCGTCGCGCGGCGTTTGGGACCTGCAGGGTCGCTATCAGCTCACAGAGCGGTTCACCATTCTCGGCGAAGTGCAGAACCTCACTGAAGAGGGCATGGAGTTCAATCGGTCCTTCCCATCGGGCGACCTGCTGGCCGGCAGCGTTGAACGTGGGCGCGTCGTTTGGCTTGGCGTGAATTTCCAGTTCTAACGCCTGGCGATCAGCCGCCGGAGTTTTCCCCCGCACTCCGTCGGCATTTTTTCTCCAACTGCATTGGATCCGAACCATGAAAAAACTTTTGAGCTCCGCGCT
The DNA here is from genome assembly GCA_963678615.1 of uncultured Ponticaulis sp. GTDB lineage: Bacteria > Pseudomonadota > Alphaproteobacteria > Caulobacterales > Hyphomonadaceae > Ponticaulis. The sequence continues at coordinate 2,262,159 of OY782947.1, read as the reverse complement.
CGTCATCGGTCTGGCGGCCTGTCAGGGCGCAAAGCCGGTTTCGGAATTTGGCCCTCAGCCATACACGCTTTCCCCGGAAATGAAGCAAGTCATCGACATTGCTCATGACCCTGCCGACCCTTATGTGATCATTGAAGCGCACCGCGGTTGTCACTCTCTGGAGCGTCCGGAAAACACGCTTGAGTCATTCGAACACTGCGTCACGATTGGCGCGGACTGGATTGAGCTGGATATTGCTCTGACCAGCGATATGAAACTTGTCCTTATGCATGATGGTACGCTGGATCGTACAACAACGCTCTCCGGCCCGGTGGACAAATACACTCTGGAAGAAATCACCAGCGCTTATATTCGCGACGACAATGGTGAAGTTACCAATCTTCACCCACCTACTTTCGAGGACGCGCTGGACCTGATGCAGGACCGCATTCTGTTCCGTCTCGACATCAAATGCCGCGATCTTTGCAAAAAGTCCGGCTATGACATGGTCAATGTGGTTTATGATATGGTCGCTGCACGAGGCATGCTTGACCAGGCGGTCGTTGAACCCGAAGTGCGCAGCCGCATGATTGCTGCTGGCTTTAGTGATGATCAGTTCGTCGTTGTTGGTCCGAAGATTGAAGACGTTCGCACGCTTGAAAAAATCCCGGCGAATGCGGACTATCTTCAGGTGAAAGACTATCCGGCGGATGCCCCGCCGGTAGCTCTGATGAAGCTGTTCGAACCTGAGATCAGAATGGTCGCTTTCCCTTACAGCGAAAACCGCTCTGGCGGCCGCGGTGATAAGCTGTCGGCTACAGATCCTGATGCAGGCTGGGGCTGGCACGTCCGCCATGGCGCTGACATGCTTTTGACCGACAATGCAGAGGGCGCCATCGCTTATCTTGAAGCGAATGGATACCGCAAGAAGTAAGCCGTTTTTTGAGTTTGATTGTGACAGCCTTGGTATGGGCGTCCTCGCCTATAAAATCCCTCCAAGGATAGGGCGGCGCTCCACCGGGTTGTCGCAATCATCCCTTTTGCATCACTCCAAGCTGATTTTAAAGGTCGGCCTTGATCGCCTTGTCACATAAACCTAACAAGTATAGATAAAATTCAGGTTACATGAGTTTTATAAGACTAACGGGGAGTGTTGAATGGTGGAATTGGTGAAACTGGAAAGTCGCGGCGGTGCGGTTCATCTGATCCTGAACAGGCCCGATAAGTTGAATGCCCTGACCGTTGGGATGTTCACAGAACTGCGACGGGCAATCGAAGATCTACAGCATGACAAGACGGTAAGCTGTGTTGTCGTCCGTGGCGAAGGACGCTGCTTTTCCGCGGGGCATGATCTTGGTGATATCGCCACGGGTGAGGACGTGCCGTCCAAAGGATGGCATAGTGAAACGCTCCGCATGCTGGAACGCTTGCCGCAGCCTGTTATCGCGGCGGTCCATGGGCATTGCTATACAGGGGCGCTTGAGGTGGCCCTGGCGGCCGATTTCATACTTGCCGCTGATGACGCAAAGTTTGCAGACACTCACGCCAAATGGGCTCTCACGCCGATCTGGGGCATGAGTCAGCGCCTTCCAAGACGGGTTGGTATCGCGACGGCGAAGCGGCTGATGTTCACAGCACAAACGCTGAATGCGACCGAGGCGCTCAATGTCGGTTTATGTGAAGCGGTCTATCCTGCTGATACATTTCTTGAGGCCGTCGATAACTTCGCTGAACAGATTGCACAGAACTCTAGCTTCTCGACTGCAGCTTATAAGCGCTTGCTGAACGCGACGGATGGCATGCCTCTGGATGCCGGGCTCGCGTATGAGGTGTTCAATTGCGAGGGCGTAGGGCCTGATATGGCCGAACGCCTGGCTGCCTTCTCAAAGCGCTGACGGGATGTTGTTTCTTAGACAAGATCTTGATGCATCAGTCGTGATCAAGGGAGGTTGAGCGATGGGAAGACAACACTCTTTCCTTATGGATGATGGCGTTCGTCTGAGCGCGGATATCGATGGACCAGAAAGCGGCCCGACCATCGTGTTGGCGCATGGCGGAGGGCAGACGCGACACTCATGGTCCGGTGCGTTTCGTAAGCTGGCAGCATCCGGCTATCGGGTGGTCAACTTTGATGCGCGGGGACATGGCGAAAGCGACTGGTCGCAGGATAATCGCTATCCGCTTCATCGACGCTGGTCAGACATGGAAACCATTGTTAGTGAGGTGGCGCACAATAGACCTGTTGCGGTAGTGGGCGCCTCCATGGGAGGTGGAAGTGCGCTCTATGGCGTGAGTGCTGGCTTTCGGCCTGCAGCGTTAATTCTGGTTGATATTGCACCGAATTCGGAACGGGCTGGCATGCAGCGCGTCGTGGATTTCATGTCGTCCGGGCTCGCTGGATTTGCATCTCTGGATGATGCTGCTGATGCGGTTGCTGCTTATAATCCAGAGCGTCCGCGCCCAGAGAATACGTCTGGCCTGAAGCGCAATATGCGTCAGGCTGGGGACGGGCGGTGGTATTGGCACTGGGATCCGGGAATGATTGATGTTGATCTGGACGAAGAGCGTGCAAGAATGGCTGAAACCTTTGCGGGCCTTAAGGCCGCAAAGGACTTGCCGGTCCTTCTCGTCCGTGGGCTTAAAAGTGATGTCGTAACGGATCGAACTGTTGAGGAGTTCAGGTCTCGCATTCCGACCATTGAGGTCGCTGATGTCGGGGGCGCCGGGCATATGGTTGCTGGCGATAAGAATGACGCTTTCAACGCAGCCATCCTGGAGTTTCTTGCTCGGCATTTGCCAAAACCCGACGCTTGAGACGCCGTTCTGTTCGGCGATCATCTGGCCCTGCGTTCGTCGCCTGGCCAGATGATATCTGGCGTCCCTTATGAATAGTTCGGAGCACGCTTTTCCATGAAGGCCGCGACACCTTCCCGGAAATTCGGATCCTGAGAGGTCAGCATCTGATTGCGATCTTCCAGAGCCATTACAGCTTCTAACCCTTGCGCATCGATTGAGTGATTGAGGACATCCTTTGTCAGGCGCAGACCCATCGGCGTGGCGCGCAACATATCTGCGCAGAATGAGGCGGCTTCGGCGTCCATATCCTCAGCTTTGACGACGCGGTTGGCGAGGCCAAGGTCGGCGGCTTCTGCGGCGCTGATAAAGCGACCGGTCAGCATATATTCACTCGCCTTTGATGTGCCGATCATGCGCGGCAGGAAATAGGAAACGCCCATATCGCAAGCACTCAATCCAATACGGATGAAAGCGGCGTTCATTCTTGCGTCTTCTGTAAGGATGCGAATATCCGAGGCCAGGGTTAGGGCAAAGCCGCCTCCGCTCGCTGAGCCTTGTACGCATGAAATGATGGGTTGCGGGCAGCGGCGCATGGCAACATAGATTTCCGCGATTGTTCTTTGGCCATCCATGAGGTCAGAGACACTGCGCGAGCCCAAAGGTTCTCCGGATGATGTTTCTTTCAGGTCCAGACCAGCGCAAAAGGCGCGTCCTGCTGCGCGAAGCACGACGACTCTCGCCGACCGGTCCCAGTATAGCGCCTGAAAAACCTCCCGTAGTTCTTTCACTAGCCGCCGGTTCATCGCGTTGAGTTGCTCGGGGCGATTCAGGGTGATGGTCAGGACTTCGTTCTTCAGGTCAGTCGTTATGTGCTCGAGTTGCAGGTCGTTTATCACTGGTAGTCTTCCCTTATGACGGTCAGCTGTTTCAGCCGACATTTGTGAGTACCGGTTCGGCGATGGGTGTTCCGCCGAACGATCGTCGCTAATCTGTGCCTGTCAGGCTGTTTTTAGAGGAGGCTGTTCGTCCACCAGCCAGGGCAAAGCCTGACACAAATACGAATGCCGCCGTTGTCAGGGCGATAACTGCGAAGGTTGCCATAATGTAGACTTGGGAGAGGCTTGTATTCAGCAGCCAGCCACCTGTAAGCGGTCCGAGAATGGCGCCAAATCGGGCCCATGTCAGAGCTGCGCCAGAGCCAGCGCCGCGGAGGTGTTGCGGGTATCCTGCCGCGGCGACAGAATACAGAGCAAAGATGCCGCCATTGATGAGAAATCCGGTCAGGGCGCCAATGACGTGCAACGTCAACCAATCACCGCTGAATGCAGTCGCCATGAGGACGGGCACGATGGCAATCCAGCACAGTGTGATGGGGATCTGAAACCCAAAACGGTCGCAGGCCCAGCCAATTGCAAATATTCCGATCATACCGGATACCCCGTAGCCAAGCATGACGCTTGCGGCGGTCTCCGGTGCAAATCCTTTTCCCGAAACAATCATGGGCAGCCAGATCGTTGCGAAGTAAGAGACAAGGTAGGCGAGCGCAAAGATCACCCAGATCAAAAGCGTTCGGGTCCGATACTCCTCGGATAGAAGCTGCTGCAGAAAATTCTTCTCCAGAGAGCCTGGTTTTTCTTGGGCAGGTGCGGATGAGTTGAAGGCAAGCAGGACCAGTGGAATACACGCCAGAGCTGCTGCACCGCCGCCGAAAAACGCCATTCGCCAGCCTAATCCTGATGAAAACAGGGCTGCAGCCAGCACGGCACCTAGTGGCACGCCCCAAAAAACTGCTGCGTTTGTGCGAAAGGCGCTGCCGCTCGTAGAGATGTTCGCGGCCATAGACATCAAGTTCGGCAGTGCGACGCCAAACCCAATTCCAGTCAGCATGCGAACAAATAGGAATGTGGTGAAAGAGTCGCAGAATGGCGTGATTAAGGTGAAGAAGCCAAAGGTCAGAAGGGCGAAGGACAGAACGATTCTGTGACCAAATACATCTCCGGCACGCCCTCCAAAAGAGCTCCCAATCATGACTCCAAAGCTGACCGAACCAAAAATCCAGCCCAGAGCACTGGCATCAAAGCCAAGCTCGGGTGCAAAACGTGGCGCTGCGATCGAGAGGATCTGAATGTCATAGCCTTCGATTGTCGCGACGAGAAAACAAGTCGCAACAGCGAGCCAGGCATTGCCTTGTTTTGGCTGATCAGCAGCCGGTGAAAGTGTATGCTTCATTTCCGACCTGCCATATTGATTGGTGCAAACGAGATTTTATGCGCCGCGAACTGCATCTTTTCCTATTTGGAAAACGTGTCTTCCAGTGAGCTTATGCGAAGATGCGTGCGGCGCATTTATTAAACTAATAACGTTAGATAACAATACCTGCGCGAATTGGGGCGTCAACGGTTTTCACAACATTCCAGTGATGGAAACCATCTATCTGGCGACCTGGGCATCATCAGCAATGATACAGGTTCCGGTGACGAAATGTGACCTTGGGTCAACCAGATAAAGCAGAGTAGAATCGAGCCATTCCGGGCTGCCTATTCTTTTGCGCGGATAGCGATCCTGAAAGCCTTCACCGACGCGCTCAATAAATCCATCGGTCATTTCTGAATAGAACATGCCAGGGGCAATGGCATTCACATTGATATTATACCGGGCCCACTCAATGGCCAGCGTTTCAGTCATTCGAACAATGCCTGCTTTGGTGGCGCAATAGAGGGCCGAAGCCGAGTTCTGTTGATAGTGGAAAGCCCCGACAGACGACAGATTGACGATCCGGCCGGGTTTTCCGGCCTGAATCAGGCGGTTGGCAACTTCGCGGCAGGCAATAAACGGACCTCGAAAATTCGTATCGATCACTTGATCAATGCGCTCAAGATCAAGTCGTGTGGCAAAATCAGCATCACTGACGCCCGCATTATTGACCAGAATGTCCACCGTGCCGAGTTCGTTTTCCACTTGTTCAATTGCTGTGCTGATTGCGTTGGCATCGCAAATGTCCATCGAGGCGGCGGTAACTGTGCAACCGAGATCGACGAGCTCTTCTTTTAGGGAAAGTAGAGGTTCAAGACGTCGTCCACTCAAATGAACTTTCGCGCCGCTCAGCGCGAGGGTTCTCGCAAACCGTCGGCCAAGTCCTGAGCCTGCTCCAGTGATGAAGGCGACATTGCCGCTGAGATCTGTGGGTGCGTTTGGGGGAATCGTTTGCGTCATGTGTGTGTCTTTCAAAAGTGCTTCGCTTGAGTGGGTCAGGTCTTCGTTTTGGCCATAATGTCTTTCATTGAGACGGACAGATCGGCGACTTCTTCAGGGGAGACATTGGTACCGGTTGAGATCAGGCGTTTCGCTGTGAGAAACTCAGGTGCCGAGTTGACGGCATCTACTGCAATGAGCGCGTCATCGCGAAAATAGAAAACTGCAAAGTGCCCTGATGCCGGGTCGCCGCGCGTCACAACAGTGTCTGCATCGGTCGACAGGCCCGCAATCTGCAGCTTGGCGTCATACTGGTCAGACCAGAACCATGGCACATCTTCGGCCGGGCGTGGTTTGCCGCAAATGTTTGCCGCAGCGATCTTGCCTTGCTCAATCGCGTTGTGGACGCTCTCCAAACGGCCTTCCCGGCCATAATGCACCAGCGGACGGTGCGCGCAGTCGCCAATCGCATAGACGTCCGGGTCGCTGGTCAGCGCATCTTCATTCACCAGAATGCCATTGCCGCATGCAATACCCGCATCACGCGCGATTTCCATATTCGGCAGAATGCCAATGCCCACCAGCACAAAGTCGGCTTCCAGCGTATCGCTATTGTCCAGAACAACACCCGTTGCCGCGTCAATACCGGTGATTTCATTCACGCTGCGGCTCAGCACCAGTTTCACACCATGGCGGGTGTGCAGGGCTTCATAAAACTCTGACATGACCGGGAAGGTCACACGCGCCAGCACCCGGTCTGACAGTTCGATCACAGTGACATCAAGGCCAAGTCCGCGCATAACGGCGGCGGCCTCCAGGCCGATAAAACCGGCGCCAATAATGACGGCTTTCTTGCCGTCCACGACCAGTGGTTTCAGTTCATCAATATCCTGCAGCGTGCGCAGGTCCATGACGTTTTTGAGGTCTGCGCCCTTGATCGGCAGCGGGCGCGGGCGAGAGCCCGTTGAGATGATCAGTTTTGAATAGCCAAGCGTTTCGCCATTGCTGAAGCGAACCGTCTTTGCGGAGGTATCAATCGCCTCAGCCGCCACACCTGTCTTCAGGGTGATGGTCTGATCAGCATAGAATTGCTCTGGTTTCAGAAACAGGCGCTCGCGGTCGAGCTTGCCTTTCAGATAGTCTTTCGACAGGGGCGGGCGCTGATAAGGCGGCGCGGCTTCATCGCCGACAAGCACAATCTCGCCCTCATAGCCCAGCTGGCGCAAGGAGACACTGGCCTGACCCCCGGCCTGACCCGCTCCGATAATGATGACGCGTTCTGGTTCTGACATTTCGTTTCCTGCCCCGTTTTATGAGAGTTCTTTTTTGATCTCTGCGGAATGTTCGCCGAGCAACGGCGCGTGGCTGCGTCCGTCTGTTTCCCATTTTTCAAATCGAATAGGTGCGCGCATCTGGAAGTAAGAGCCCTCAGAAGGGTGTTCGGCTTTTTGGAAAAAGCCTGTCGCGTTCAGGTGCGGATCCTGCAGAATATTGTCCATATCGGTGACGGCCATGCAGGGAATTCGCGCGGCTCTGAAGCGTTCCAGCCAGTCTGCGGTTGAACGCTTAGGCGTCATTTCTGCGAGACGTTGATACATTCGGTGCTGGTTGAGGAACTGCTCTTTTACCGTCCGCAAGCCATCTTGTTGCAGGAAGTCACTGTCCTCAATAACATCGAACACGATGCTCCAGGATTGCGGTGTGTAGGGTACGATTGAGATATAGCCATCTTTCGTGGGGAAGGGCTGTCGATCCGGATCAATCTGTCTGAAATAACAGGACGGGGCGTTTGGTGGATCGAACACGTGTCCACCAAGGTGTTCGACCAGCATGAACTGGGTGAAAGCTTCGAACATTGGGACTTCGACAAACTGGCTTTCGCCTGTTCTCAGCTTGTGAATGTAGGCGGCAAGGGCTGCTTGTGCGCCGTAAAGTCCAGCAACTTTGTCTGAGATCAGAGAAGGGAGGTATTTCGCCTTTCCGGAACCGTCGACGCGCCCGGCAAGTGTTGCTGCGCCGCTGGCCGCCTGAATCACATCATCATAGGCTTGCAAGCCGTCGTATGGGCCGTCCGAGCCGAAACCGACGCAATGAATATAGATGAGATCGGGATTGACGCCTTTTGCTGCGTCTGGGCCAAAGCCGAGTTTCTCAATCGCGTTAAGCCGCACATTGTGGATGAAAATATCAGCTGTTTTGAGAAGGGACTGCATTGTAGCGCGATCATCCTCAGACTTCAGGTCGAGGGTAATCGAACGCTTTCCGCCATTAATGGTCAGAAATCCCGGACTCATTCCGTTGGATTTGGCGGGCTTTCCGGACAGCCGAAACTGATCGCCTTCTGGTGCTTCTACCTTGATGACCTCGGCCCCGAGGTCGGCGAGCATTTGCGTCGCATAGGGGCCGAAGACCACACTGGTCATGTCAACCACGCGAACGCCCTCAAGCATGCGGTGTCCCAATATTTTTCCTCCCGTTTTCTGATTGACTTATGGAGTCGAGCAGAGGCATCAATAACTAATTGTGTTAGATAAATGGTGCAAGAGTATGAATCTGAAATTCTCAACCGAAGAAGAAGCGTTCCGCGAAGAGGTCCGCGATTTTTTGGCTGATAAGCTGACGCCGGAACTGAAAGCCTATGCACGTCGCATGACGAGCGTTTACTCTGACAAGGATGTTGCGCTTGCCTGGCAGGCTATTCTGGTCGAGCAGGGTTGGGCCGCGCCAAGCTGGCCGGTTGAGTATGGCGGATGTGACTGGTCCATCGCGCAGAAATTCATCTTTGACGTGGAAATGGCCCGCGCCGATGCGCCGCCACTGTCACCTATGGGAATTACCATGTGCGCGCCGGCAATTATTGGCCATGGGACGCAAGAACAGAAAGACTATTATCTGCCACGGATTCTGTCGGGCGAAGACCTTTGGTGTCAGGGTTATTCTGAGCCGCATGCAGGCTCTGACCTTGCGGCGCTGACCATGTCAGCGGTCGAGGATGGCGATGACTTCATCTGCAACGGATCAAAAATCTGGACCACACATGCCAATGAAGCGAACATGATGTTCTGTCTGGTCCGCACCGATAGCAGCGGCATTCGTCAGGAGGGCATCACGTTCCTTCTGATCGACATGAACACTCCGGGAGTGAAGGTTGATCCAATCGTCATGCTGACCGGTGAGCATATTCAGAATGCCGTTTTCTTTGATGACGTCCGTGTGCCGAAAGCCAATGTGATTGGTGAGATCAATAAAGGCTGGACGGTCGCGAAATACCTGTTGGAGTTCGAACGGGGTGGGTCGTCTTATGGTCCGCGCCTGATTGCACGCACGAAGACGCTGCGCCGAATTGCATTTGAACAAGATGCGCTGACGCCGGGGATTTCTCGCGCGCTGTCGGATGCGGAGATTGCGGCGCAGGCTCTGGAAATGCAGGAGCTGCGACTGATGGCGGAGTTGTCCGGCGGCGGCACGCCAGGCCTGACAGCCAGTATGTTGAAGATTCGGGGCACGGAGCTCTCACAGCGCGTGACCGAGATCGCGCTCGACATTGCCGGGCATTACACCCAGCCCTTCCAGGGTGAGCACACATCGCCGGGCGGGCCGATCATGAACCAGCCAAAGACGAATGAATATATCATTGGCCCTGAAGCGTTTGTGACGACGTCCGCGAAATACTTCAATGATCGTGTGGGCTCTATCTATGCCGGGTCGAACGAGATCCAGCGCAACATTCTCGCAAAGGCTTTGTTGCGGGGGTGATGCGAAAAGCGTCCATTATTCGGATGCCCCCTCTTGACCAAGCAGGCGCTTTAACAATAATCTAATAACGATAGATAATATATGGAGGATAGGCCATGGCGGACACCGGCGCGCTTTCTCAGCCAAACATTTTAAAACCTGTGCTGGACTCTTTGAGTGCCAGCCAGATCGAAGCGATCAGAAAGATTCCGCCGCACGATAAGGCGCGTATCCCTGAGCTGGATGCACAGCGTCCTGCGACTATCTTTACCGGGCAGGAACGTTTTGATGCCGAACAGGCGAAGGTCTTCAGGACCAAGCCTGTCGCTGTCACTGTTTCCACGCTTCTTCCGCCGGGACATGTGATGGCGCATGACGGATACGGCGTTCCGCTTCTGGTGTCGCGCGACAAAGAGGGGAAAGTTCGCGTTTTCCTTAATGCCTGTAAGCATAAAGGCGCAAAGCTGGTTGATGGCTGTGATGTCATCAAGCGTAATCTGGTGACATGTCCATATCATGCCTGGAGCTATGGCCTGAACGGTGATCTTGTCGCTGTGGCACGTGAGGAAACGTTCGTTGCGTTCGAGAAACATACGCGCAATCTCACAGAACTTCCGAGCAAAGAGTTTGCAGGGCTGGTCTGGGTCATTCTTGACCGCTCGGTCGAACCTGACTGGTCGAACCTTCATCCGCAGATCGATGAAGATTTCAAAGCTATGAGGCTCGATCAGGGGCATGTCTATGGCCGCCGTACATTCGAGCTGGATGCGAACTGGAAGGTTATTCTGGAGCCGTTTCTGGAAGGATATCACGTTCAACGTCTGCACGCGAAGTCAATCGGTCAGATGTTCTCTGATACACCGAATGTGACAGATGTCTTTGGCCCGAACATTCGCCAGATTTCCGGGAAAATGAATTTCACACCGGATGCGCTCAACGAAGAAGGCGAGAACATCCACAAAACTGTTACGCACGCTTATCAGGTGTTCCCGAACACGGTGATTGTGACCAGTCCTTACTATATCAGCGTGATGATCATCATGCCGAAAGCGCCGGGTAAGTCTGTCGTCGATTACTATATGGTCACGCCGGTCGCGCCGGATAATGAAAAAGCAGAGGCTCTGTACGCAAAGTCTTACGAGCTGATTCAACATGTGTTCGGAAACGAAGATTTCTGGGCGGCCGAGATGTCTCAACAGGGGCTGGAAGCTGGCGCGCTCGACACTGTAATCTATAGCGGCATGGAAGAGACGATTCTGACGTTCTACGATATTCTGGAACGTCAACTCGCATGAACTGTTGATTTGTTTGCTTTATCGAGCGGACGAGATAAATTAAACTAATATAGTTAGAATAAAATGGCGCACCGGGCAAATGTTCGGTGCGTGGCTATGGGAGGAATACTGCGTGCAGACGATCAATGATGCAATTCGTTGGTGGGCGAAAGTGCAGCCAGACAATGTGTCGCTTGATTTTGGAGATGACCGGATCTCCTACAAAGATCATTATGAATGGTCTGAGAGGATTGCCAGCCATTTGATTTCAGAAGGGATTGAGGCTGGGGACCGGGTTGGAGTCTGCGCCGGGAATAGTCTTACTTACTGTGTTTTAGTCCTCGGTATCATGCGCGCCGGCGCCATCGTTGTTCCGATGAATATGCGTTATACCTCGCATGAATTGGCGGATATCATTGAAACGACGACGCCAAAGCTGGTCATTGCTGACGATGAGCGGCTTCCAAAATTTTCAACACTCGACATAGATGCGCGCTCTTTCGAAGCCATCGATCAGATTCGTACTGGAAGTCCGGTAGACTTGGCGCTCACGCTTGATCCTGATGCGCCGGTCGTCATCATTTCGACAAGCGGATCGACAGCCAAGCCAAAAGGGGTGGTATTTACGCAACGCACCATGACCGGATATGTCGCGTCCGCAGCAATCGAAGAATCCAAGCTGCAGGCCGGTTCAAGAGTGGTCGTTCCCGCGCCGCTTAGTACGTCTGCAGGTTTCGTGCAACTGACACACTATACGGCAATTGGGTGTACGCTGTTCTTCCTGAAGGCATTTGAACCGAAATCATTCCTCAATATTCTGGTTGAGAAAAAGATTAACGGTTTTGGCGCGGTGCCGGTCTTCTTTGAGGCTGTTTCCATGCTGCCTGAGTTCGAAACCGCAGATCTGTCATCCATCAATATGGCAACCAGCGGCGGGGCACCTGTGACTCAGGAGCTTCAGGCGATTTGGATGAAAAAGGGAATTATCGTTCGTCAGATTTATGGCCAGACAGAGTGCGGCGGTAACGGAACAATCATGCCCGAGCACCTTGCGGCGAAACAGCCGGAAAAGTGTGGCTTTGGTGGGCTCTTCAATGAAATTCGAATTGTTGATGATCACGGGCAGGATGTGCCGCCAAATACTGTTGGCGAAATCATTATGCGCGGGCCGGGCAACATGGTTGGGTATTGGAATAACCCTGAGGCGACTGCGGAAACCATCAGGGATGGATGGATTTACTCGGGAGATCTCGGGAAGGTCGATGAAGACGGTCTTCTGACATTCGTTGACCGTAAGAAGGATATTATTATTTCCGGTGGCTTGAACATTGCTGCAGCTGAAGTGGAGCGAACCGTTCTGGCTTTTCCGGGGGTGCAGGAATGCATGGTAATCGCAGCAAAAGATTCAAAGTTTGGCGAAACACCGCTCGCGGTGATCTATGCAAACTCAGAAATCGAAGTGCCGCGATTGATCGACTTCTGCAATGAGCGACTGGCGGACTATAAAGTTCCCCGATACGTTGTGATCGAAAGCGAACCTTTGCCGCGCACGGCGACAGGCAAGGTACATAAGCCGAGCATGCGAGAGAAGTATCACAATGCTTCAGAGATTCTTCCGCGCGTACGATGAAATCGAAAACCCGGGGCGAGTTTAGGTCGTCCCGGTTTCCATGGGCATGTCCGGGTCAGCAGTCCATTCGTGGAGTGATCCTGAATACACCTGAACGTTTTTGCAGCCAGCATACTCCAATGCGAATGCCATTTGTGTGGCTGCAATTCCACCGCCGCAATATGTAATTATTCGCTGGCCTGCAGCCTGCGACAACGATCGGGCCAGCTGCCGAAGCGACTCGATTGGAAGGAAGGCCCTGTCTGTCTTTGACAGGACGGTTTCGGCCGGAACATTTACGGCGTTCTGAATGTGACCAAGGCGCTTGTATCCATACAAATTTCCGGCTTTTCCTGCGAAGTATTCTGGTGACAGTACATCAATCACCTTGGCGGGTGATGAGGGATCGGAAATTGCGGCGAGAACATCAGATTTCAACGCAAGGCGCTCTGTCTGAACCCAGGCGCGGAACTGTCCGGGTGCAATATCCGATGTGCTCGTTTCCACCGGGTGATCTTTCGCCTTCCAGGCCGGTAATCCGCCGTCGAGTACGGATACTTTTTCATGGCCGAAGAATTTGAACAGCCACCACAAACGCGTCGCCCAAAGCGGGTCGGACGATGAATAAATTACCAGTTGTGTATCGTTGGAAATGCCGAGAGCTGACGTGGCCAGACTGAATGCTGTCGCAGTCGGAATGCCAAAGCGCGCATTCTTTCGCTTGACGGAAAAATCGTTCAGCAGATCAACAAACCGAGCCCCGGGAATATGCCCGGCGAGGTATTCCTCAAGGCCGGGGCGAGAGTCCTTGCGCCCGTCATCGCGGGTATACACGATGACGGTGCTATCCAGAATAACCAATCTGTCAGTGTCCAGTTGCTGCGATAGCAGATCAGGAGACACCAGCATTGGGAGTTTTTCAGTGGCTGCGGGCATGCTAACGTCTTTTGATGATATCCGCCGCGCGCCAGGCCATCGCCATGGTTGGGCCGTTTGTGTTGCCGGACGGTATTGCTGGCATGATTGAGGTGTCCATGATCCTCAAACCTTCTACGCCTCGAACGCGAAGCTCCGGGTCAACGACAGACTGGGCGTCATTCCCCATGCGGCAGCTGCCAACGGCATGATAGCCGCATGTTCCGAATTTGTCATAAGCCGTCAGTATCTCTTCATCGGTTTCGTATTCAGGGCCGGGCATGGTTTCGATTTCAATCAGATCGCTGATTGGCTTAGCGCTTGCAAACTTCCGGGCCATCCGAACAGCACCAATCATGCTGGCGCGATCAGCCTCCGTGTTGCGATAGTTCGTGACGAGTTGAGGTGCGCTGTCAGGGTCTTTTGAGGTAATGTGAACATAGCCTTTGGATGTTGGTCTCAGCGGGTAAGTCACAACATGCCATCCTGGGTGGCGCTCCACATCTTCCCGGTTCTTCTCCATATCGAAACTGAACGGTGCGAGCAGGAATTGTGCGTCTGGCCGGTTGAGGCCTGGGCGTGTCTTGAACCATGCGCCAAGCTCATAGGCGGCAGAGGACATAGGGCCTGTTTTCATAGTGTAGTACTCAAGAACAGACTTCATCAATCTCCAGCCGCTGAACTCTTTGTTCTGTGATACATCGCTGTTGAGTTTCCATTGAATGATCAGGCCGCGATGTTCCAGAAGGTTTTCACCGACATTTGGGTTATCGTGGATGGCTTTGATGCCGAGTTCATCCAGCCTCTGTTTGGCGCCAATGCCGGAGCGTTCCAGAATGCCCGGAGACGCCATGGCGCCGCCTGCGAGAATAACTTCCCGGCTCGCGTCAATGGATTTTCGAGCTCCCTTTTGGAGATACTCGACACCAACTGCCTTCTTGTTTTCGAAAATGACTTTATCGACGTTTGCGCCTGTGAGGATTGTCAGGTTGTCTCGGTGTTTAATCGGGTCCAGGAAGGCTTTGGCGGCACTTTGGCGTTTGCCTTTGTAAATGGTGCGTGGTGCATATCCTATGCCTTCAATATCGTCTGGTGCGTTGACATCATCTTTGAAGGCCCAGCCCAGAGATTTTCCTGTTTTGATCATCAGGTCTGAAAGTTTGTCGCGCACATTCGGCATGCTGATTTTCATGGGGCCAGCAGCGCCGCGTGTTTCGTCGCCGCCGAGCTCGTGAGATTCCAGCGCCGCATACGCTTTTCCAATGTGTTCCCAGGACCAGTCATCACTGCTCATTTCGGCGATGCCGTCATAGTCTGCAGGCTGGCCTCTTACGTACATCATGCCGTTCACTGAAGTTGAGCCGCCAAGAACGCGGCCACGGACCCAGGCTTCTGGTGTTCGCGCATTCGCGTCTTCCGGGTCGCTCTGATAAACCCAGAGATAGTTTGGGTCGGCCATGATCTTTGCCAGCCCTTTGGGCATATGGATAAATGGATGGCTGTCGTCCGGACCCGCTTCTAACAGCGCCACGGATACATCAGGATCCTCGCTTAGCCGATAAGCCAGAACGCAGCCAGCCGCGCCGGCACCAACGATGATGTAGTCATAACTAGACAAAATAAATCCTCCCCATACCGGCATTTCATTTTATGGCGGCCGATATTCAATAAAACTATTTGACATAGATTTACAGAAACCGGCAATACCAATGATACGAAATTCAGGGAGGATTCATGGTAAAACTTAATTTCATTAGTCATTCCGGCGTCAGGCAGCAGGTCGATGCTGAGCTTGGTGAGACGGTCATGCAGGCTGCGGTCCGCAACAAGGTTGACGGGATTGATGCCAATTGTGGTGGCTCCATGGCTTGCGGCACCTGCCATTCCTACATTGCCGAGCCTTGGTTTTCAGCAATTGCGCCTGCAGAGCCTTCTGAGTCGGGGATGTTGGAGTTCGGAATTCATATCCGCGAGACATCCAGGCTGTGTTGTCAGGTGACTGTAACCGAGGCGCTTGAGGGCGCTGAAATTGAAACGCCGGAATCGCAGCTGGATTAGCCGCAGAAATTGTTCGTATGACCCTATTGGCAACACGAAACTAATAGTGTTAGATATTTTTCGAGCGCTTGCGTTGATGAGTGCCGAGGGAGAGAACGGAAAGGGTATTTTATGCAGACGACCAAAGAGTTGCCTGATCATGTCGATCCGAAAGTTGCATTCGATTTCAACATTTACGGCGATCCACGCCTGACTGAAGATCTGCACGATTCTTACGAGACATTGCATGCGGATGCGCCGGACGTGTTTTATACGCCGCAAAATGGTGGTCACTGGATGCTGACCCGCTGGGACGATATTGCCGAAGTCGTCAAGGATCCTGAGCATTTCTCAGTGCGAGAAATGAACATTCCCCGGGTCAAGAATCCGCCACTTTATATTCCTCTCAGTCTCGATCCGCCTGATAATTTTCCGTACCGGCAGGCGCTGATGCCGTTTTTCGCGCCGAAAACGGTTAATGCGATGGAGCCGAAGATCCGCAGGTTTGCGGCGGACTTCATTGATCGTGTTGTCGATCAGGGGGAGTGCGAGTTTGTTCATGATATCGCTTCTCAGTTCCCGGTTTCAGTGTTTATGGAGCTGATGGGATTGCCGCTTGAGAAGTTGCGCGAGTTTCGCGAGATGGCGGACACTTTCTTCAATTCTCGTTCAGATGAGGATGTTGCCCACCATTTCGGCCAGATCGTTGCGACGCTGACGGAGCTTCTCGAAATGCGAATGGCAGATCCCAAAGATGATCTGTTGAGCAAGATGACGCAGTTCAAGATTAATGATCGGGATATCACGCTGGAAGAATTGCAGTCCATTTGCTCAATTCTGTTTCTGGGCGGCATGGACACCGTCACAAACGTATCCAGCTTTATGTATCGGTATCTGGCATCCGATCCGGCGCTCCAAAAGCGCCTTGCGGAGAACCCGGCTGATATTCCAAAGTTCGTCGAAGAAGGGCTGCGCCTGTTTGGTGTGGTAAACACGCCGCGCATTGCGACGAAGGACTTTGAACGGTTTGGTGTTAAATTCCGTGAAGGCGACATGGTGCTTTGCGTGCTGCCACTCGGCGGACGAGACGATCGTAAGCATGCGGACCCGAATGTATTCAATATCGACCGTGAACGAAAAGAAACGCTGACTTTCTCCTCAGGCCCGCACCTTTGCCTTGGTCACATGCTGGGACGTTTGGAGATCCGTATTCTGACCGAAGAGTGGTTGAAGCGAGTTCCTTCATTCAGCCTGAAAGAAGGGGCATCAACGCCGAGCCGTGTTGGTACCGTCATGGCCCTCGAGTCACTGCCGCTCGTCTGGAAATGAGTGTCGGTTGGGCACATGAAAGGTAAGAAGTAAGAATGACACCTGATCAACTGACATCTGGTGCGGACCAGCCCTATTGGGCTGGTTTGCAGGAGGGGCGTGTTCAGCTTCCTCGCTGTGTGGGATGTGGAAAATGGCACTGGCCTGCCGTTTGGCGATGCGGCGAGTGTGGAAGTTTTGATCATGTCTGGAATGAAGTTGCCCTGAACGGGACTATCTATAGCTGGACACGTACCTGGCATTATTTCGAGGGCACAGAATCCTTCGATCTGCCTTTTGTAAGTGTGGTGGTGGAGTTGCCGGATGCTGGGGGTATTCGTCTGATTGGGACCATGAAGACATCCGATGTCAGCGTTTCGATTGGATTGCCCGTTAAGGGGGAAATCAGCCAGGTGCGCGCAGGTGGAAAAGTCATACCGGCGCTGCTCTGGTCAGAGGAGACGGGGTCATGAATCGGGCTTTGGCTGGAAAAGTTGCTGTCGCGGGCATTGGTGTTCGCCAGCATAAACGTGGTACGGCACCTTTGCCAGAACGCGGCGAGCTGGTGCGCGCAATCCTGAATGCATGTGATGATGCCGGGTTGGATCCATCAGATATTGATGGTTTCGCCTCTTATGGCGACGATTCCAATGAGCCTGTCCGTCTCATGCCGGATTTGGGCATGAAGGAATTACGCTGGTCAAGCACGGTGTTTGGCGGCGGAGGCGGTGGCATTGCGGCAGCAATTGGTCAGGCCGCTGGGGCGATTATATCTGGGCAAGCAAGTGCTGTGATTGTGTTCCGGGCTCTGGTGCAGGGGAATTCCGGTCGTTTGTCTACTGCGGTCATGGCGCACCATCTGAATGCGCACATGATAAGTGCCGGGCTGGTTTCACCGGCGCAAATGTGTGCGATCCGTGCACAAAGGCTGTTTGAGAAGTACAAGATACCGCTGTCGACAGCGGAAGAGGTTGTGAAGGCCTGTTATTTTCATGGCAGTCGTAACCCGGAAGCCGTAACTTATGGCACACAATTCGATCATCAGAGCTATGTCGATTCCAGATGGATCGCTGAGCCTTTCCGGTTGTTTGACTGTTCCCGCGAGAATGACGGTGCGGGTGCGTTACTTCTGGTTTCTGCCGAGCGCGCGAAAGACCTGAAGAAGCAACCGGTCTATCTGCAGGCCGTTGCGCAAGGGGCCGCTAAGGGCTGGGGTGATCTGCTCGAGAATGATGATGAAGACCAATACGCCACGGGTGGTTTTCGTTCGGTTTCCAGCAGGCTCTGGAAGGATTCGGGGCTCAAGCCTGACGATATCGATGTTGTCCAGGTGTATGAGAATTTCAGCGCGCAGGTGGTCGCTTCGTTGATTGATCATGGTTTCTGTACCCATGAAAGTGCTGAAGAGTTTATTCGGGTAGAGAACTTGATCGCGCCGGGTGGTAAGCTTCCAATGAACACGGCAGGCGGAAACATTGGTCAGGGTTTTATTCATGGCATTGGTATCGCGATCGAATCGGTTCGGTGCCTGAGGGGTGAGTCCGCGAACCCCGTTCCGGATGCTAAATCCTGTTTGCTGGCCGGTGGTCCAGGCGCGCCGATCGTCAGCTCGGCGATCTTCACCAATCAAGAAATAGCATAAAAGCAAACGCTTATAGGGAGGTTTATCGTGGATATTGATCGCGATTATCGAATGTTGATCGATGGTGAACTCGTTGAGGGCAACGCTAGTTTATCAGTAGAGAACCCGGCGACTGGCGAGGTGTTTGCTTCTTGTCCGCGGGCTGATCGGGACGACTTGAATGCTGCGGTGGCGGCCGCAAAAAAGGCCTTCAAGTCCTGGAAGAAGACAAGCTGGGAGGCGCGCAAAGAGCTGCTTCTGAAGGCCGCTGGCGCGATTGCTGCAAATGCGGATGCTCTGGCTAGTCTGTTCACAAAAGAGCAGGGGCGCCCAACGCATCTGGCGAAGGAAGAAATTCTTGGAGCCGCCTATTGGTTCCAATCTACGGCTGAGCTCGAGTTACCTGTAGAGTTTACGGAAGACACGGCTAGTCGCCGAATTGAAGTTCATCACGAACCGCTTGGCGTGGTTTGCGGTATCGTTCCATGGAACTTTCCTGTTCTGTTGGCGAGCTGGAAAATTGCGCCAGCACTTTTGACGGGCAATACCGTCGTTGTGAAGCCGTCGCCATTTACGCCGCTGGCCACTCTGAAAATTGGTGAGCTGCTGAAAGACATTTTCCCGGCAGGTGTGGTGAATATTATTTCCGGTGGTGATGAGCTTGGCCCATGGATGACCTCTCATCCGGATTTTGCAAAAATCTCATTCACAGGGTCGACCGCGACTGGAAAGCGCGTGATGGAATCTGCTTCTCACGATCTGAAGCGGCTCACGCTTGAACTGGGCGGAAATGACGCTGCGATTATCCTGCCTGACGTCGATGTCGATACAGTTGCTGAGCGCATTTTTGCCGGAGCATTCTCGAATACGGCACAGATCTGCGTCGCGACCAAACGCCTTTATATCCATTCTGATATTTACGACGCGTTGCGAGACAAGCTTCACGAGATCGCCAGATCAGCGGTTGTGGGTAACGGTTCCTTGCAAGGCGTGCAATATGGACCGGTTCAGAACAAGGCGCAGTATGAGCGCGTGATGGAGCTGATGGAATCCGCCAAAGCAGAAGGATTGAACCTGCTCTATGGCAGCGATGTGCCTGAGGTCGGTTATTTCGTGCCGCTGACTTTGGTGGATAATCCGCCCGAAGATTCTCGCGTTGTTGTCGAGGAGGCTTTCGGTCCTATCCTGCCGCTTCTGAAGTTTGATGACATTGATGACGTGATCGAGCGCGCCAACGATACCATTTATGGCCTGGCGGGTGCGGTTTGGTCTTCGGATATTGAAAAGGCGAAAGAGGTCGCTTCGGAACTGGAAACGGGGACCGTCTGGATCAATGAGAACTTGTCGTCGACGCCGTTGACGCCGCTTGCTGGTGCAAAACAGTCCGGTTTCGGGGTCGAAAACGGAATTTATGGATTGCGTGAGTTCACTCAGCCCAAAGCCATCTTCGTTCCGAAGTCTAACAAGGCAGTTGTTGGATAAGATTAGTTGAAGGTCGAGCGCATCAGGCCCAGGCGTTGCGCTCGCTTTCTTTCCGAAGGCGATAGCTTCTTCGGTGTTTGGGGCAGGTGTCGGAAGCCGCGAAGAAAGGCTTTTACGGTTTCCTCAAACAGCTCCTCATCATCATATGGATTCTTGCGGACAGCCTCAGCCAGATGGGGTAGCTGTTCGGGGTCAAACTCTGACATTGGTTCGATGTCATAGGATAATGCTGCGGCACCGAACAGGGCCGACCCGTAAGTCAGCTTCTCGGTGCCATCAATGATCGTCATGTGAACTTCCGGCGGATATGGGCACAGCGTTATCCAGAAATCATAAGGCCCCAGAAGGATTCGTCTTGGAAAATACTGCAGAATTAGGGGGGCTGCATTAGGGTGTTTGAGAATGCCTCGACGCGCCACTTTACACAGGCGTGTCAGTGTTTTTTCCCAATCGTCCTCTTCAATCTTAGGCTGCTCAATGTCGTTCAGCAGCAGAAGCACAACGTCCGTCAGAAGCTCATTCTTGTTTTTGAAGTGATAGTACAGTGAAGGTGCTTTGACGCCGAGCTGTTTAGCAACGGCCTCAAGGCTCAGAGCTTTCAGACCCTGGGTATCAATCACGTTCAGTGCAACTCTTGCTGCACTATCTCGAGTAATCAGTGTTTTGGACGGTCTACCCAAATCGGGAGCTCCTAACCTTATTCTATAATCATGCCATGTTGCTGCACCTAGTGTAGGCCTGGTGCATAAAAGCAACGTATTTGCCTATTCGATAGGGGGCATACTTCCGTCCGGCAAGCTTTAAACTAACATTCTTTGTTTAAGGCGTGAAATCAGCCTTGATAGACAGCCCGCTTGAGGCGGGCTGTCTATATATTGGTAAATCTAGAGGCGTGGCTGTGCCGTCTCAATCATTTAGGGCAGCTTCGATTCCTTCATAGAACATTGGGATTGCTGCTTCCATTCCGCAGTAGATCACATCCGGGATCGCTCCAGAGGAGAGCCCGACCTGACATGTCTCTGATGCCTTGAAGTCCTCATTCCCAAAGACATCCTGGATAACTTCAAATGACTTGGCGAACAATTCTTCGGCTTTGTCATTGTTCGGTTCCACGTCTGTCAGCATGTAATAATCCACTGACGACTCGGTTGCGGATTTCGGCATGATGATCATAACGCTGGTATAATACGGGCTCGTAATAACGACGACGTTTGGAAAAATATTATAAGCGTGAGTCACGATCTTGCGAATGTTCAGGCCGGGATTATCCAGCAGAGACGGATCAAAGTTTCCGCGTCCGCTGGTTTGTCTGATGTGTCGGCCGATTTTTTCCTGAAGGCCCGAAACATCCGCGAACATATCCATGCCCTGAGGGCCGATGGAGTTCGCATGAAGGCGTTGAACGTGATAGCCTTCAAGGAAGGGCTCCATTACAAGCTTCCAGTTAGCCTTGAGTTCAAAGCGCCGATATCCGTATTTAAAACAGGAGCCTAGGCGCAGTGCGTCAAAGTCCTGGGCGATCTGCTCTGGTACAGAAGAGAAATCTGCGGTGGCTTTTGGATCAAGGATGGCCCAGATAAGGCCCCCGATCTCTTTGCAGGGTAGCTGGGTGAGTGGGCGAGTCGACTTGTCGAAATTTTCGTAGGAATCGGGGCGGGGGACTCCGCGCAATGTTCCGTCCAGGCTGAATGTCCATGCATGGTATGGACAAGAGATTGTCCCTGTCTTTCTCGACTTGCACCCTTCATGCAAGGTCGCTCCTTTGTGGGTGCAGGCATTCAGGAAGGCGCGAACCTCGCCATGCTTGTCCCGCGTTAGCAGCACCGGAACACCATAGCCATCATATGCAGCGACCGAGCTATTATCGGGCAGCGCTGCTGTTGGAGCGATGACGACTGGTTCCTTTCTGAAAATTTGCTTTTGTTCGAGATCGAAGCGGTCCGGTTCGAGGAAAATCTCTGCCGGGCGGCGTTCGAGCAGAACGGGTGTCTTCGTCTCCTCCAGCGCGGGCAGATTTTTGATGGCCGCGATCTGACTGTCGGAAAGATCGAGGATGCTTAAACCGAATTGAGGGCGAGTGACTGTATCTGGCATGTTTTCCTCCCTGGATTAGAAATGCCTAATAACCACAAAACTAATAATGTTAGTTATTAGGTCGAGAGCTGGTGTTGCGGCAATTGGCAAGTTTGTCGCACGTCCATCGCTACCTGAATGAGGGGGTCTCGAATCCTGTTGTCTAATGATGTAAGAATAATTCCGGCGGACAAACCCACCGGGCCATGGTCACTTAAAATTGTATCTGAGTGGGTTGTGACGCCAGGGCTCCTAAAAAAGCAAAAAAATACAGTGTATTAAATAGTGATTCGCTGTGTAATTTTGCTCGAAGAATTGTTTGTCAGAAGACGGTTTTGATCGCTTGACGCCTTCATCTAACGTCGTTAGAAAATAAACTTATAACAATAGATAAAGTCATTTCTCTGGGAGGAAAGTAGAAATGTCGCTAATATCGACTTTGAATTCGCGTGGACAAAAATCGACTGCCGAGAAGGGTGGTCTCAAGACGCTGATGTTGGGCGTTGCGCTTAGTGTGCTGGCAACTGAAGCGCTGTTGCCGGCGGCTAAGGCTGAGGAGCCTGCTGCTCCGGTCGCGCAGAGTGGTGATCAGGATGAGGCGCGGATGCGCAAGCTCGGTGTGGTCACTGTTACAGCGCGTCGCAAAGAAGAAACGCTTCAGGAAGCACCGGTCGCGATTACGGCATTTTCTGGTGATGCCATGTCGGATCTGGCGATTGCTGACATTACAGATCTGTCGACACAAGTGCCTTCAATGGTGGTTGGTCGCGCGTCGTCTGGATCGTCTGCGAGCATTTTCTTGCGTGGTGTCGGCACAACCTCCCTGTCAGCAGGCTTCGACCAGTCTGTGTCTTTCAATCTCGATGGTCTGGCCATGAGTCGCGGTCGGGAAATTCTGTTCAGCCAATACGATATTGAACGCGTTGAGGTCCTGAAAGGTCCGCAGGCTTTGTTCTATGGAAAGAATGCGACAGGCGGCCTGATCAGTGTCGTGACAAAAGACCCAACCGATGAGTTCGAAGCGGGTGGTAAAATCGGCTATGGCTTCGAAGCCGAAGATCTTTATGCGGAAGGCTTTGTGTCCGGTCCACTTACGGACCAGCTTAAAGCCCGCCTGGCTGTGCGTCTGCGGGACGCTGAAGGGTCATTTGAAAACTCTGCGGCGTCCAGCACAGTGTCGCCACTTGGATACACACGCAAATCTCTGGGCGTTCGCGGTGGCGGTGAAACATGGAGCGGCCGTCTGACACTCGTTTACGAGCCGAACGAGCTGTTTGACTTCAAGCTGAAAGCGGGAACAACGCACAACGAAGATGGCGGTGCCACGGACTATCTGGAACGCATTTGCGGAGCTGGCCGGATGACGCCATCCCCTGCGAACGGTGTTCCGCCGAGCCCGAATGCGGATTGTAAACTCAACGGTGTGACAGATGTGTCTTCGCTTCCGAAAGAAGTGGTGCAGGCAGGATACCGCTGGGCAAAAGACGGTGCGACTTACTCCGAACTGGAAAGCAACTATCTGGTGCTGAATTCCTATTTGCACCTGGATACATTGGAAATTACGTCGATTACGTCTTACTATGATTTCGTTCAGAAAGATTTGAACAATGTGTCTGGTGAAGCGTACCCTGCCAGCTTCTCGCAATTTGCCGACTTCCAGCAGTTTTCGCAGGAACTGAGGTTCCAGACCGAGTGGAATTCGCCGGTAAATCTGATGTTTGGTGCATTCTACTCTGACTCAGACTTCGTGTTTAACACAGATGCCTATATTTTCCCGGTGCCTCCGGATCCGACGACTGGTGACTATGTCACCTTCCGCCGAGATAATGGATTTGAAGGTACAACCACGTCACTTTATGCCGAAGCGACATGGGATATCGCGGAAAAATGGGAACTGGCTGGCGGTGCGCGCTGGAGCCGTGAAGAGCGGGATTCCTATCAGCGTAGCCTTCCTGCGCATGTCGCTTTTGCCGGGGCATTCCCAGGTGGACTCGCGCTGAATGACGACTTCTCTGATGAAAACGTTTCTCCACAGGTTACGCTTCGCTATCAGCCAAACACAGACCTGTCATTCTATGGTGCTTATAAAGAGGGCTTTAAAACGGGTGGCTTCAATATTTCTCAAACTCTGACCCCGGCAACGACGCTTGCGGCTGGGCAGTTTGATAGTGAAACAGCCAAAGGGGTGGAGTTCGGCGTACGATCCATTCTGTTTGATGGTCAGCTCGCCCTGAACGCGACGGTCTATGATTACACTTATGAGGACCTTCAGGTTCAGCGTTTTGATCCAAGTACTGTTGGCATGATCGTCGACAATGCTGGTGAGTTGTCTACAACGGGCTTTGAGTTCGACTTTAACTGGGTTCCGCGCGCCGTTGACGGGCTAATTGTGCGAGGCGCGTTTGCTTATAACGACGCTGAGTATAGCGACTATGTTGGTGCGTGTTATGGTGGTCAGACAATCGCCGAAGGGTGCGATCAGCTCGAATCCGGTGGGGCCTTCACATCACAGGTGATGAGTGGTCGTACTCCGCCAAAAGCACCGGAAACAGCAGGCCGTCTCGGCGGTGTGTATCGTTTCCCTGTGTTTGGGGAATTTGAAGCCCAGGTCACGGGTGATGTCAGCTATACATCTGAATACAACTGGACAGATACGCTGCGACCAGATGCTGTGCAGGACGCGTTCACCAAGTTTGATGCAACCGTGACCCTGTTCGCCCCGAATGATCGCTGGAAAGTTAGTCTGATCGGCCGAAATCTGACCGAAGAGTTCGTTATCACATCAGCAAATGACATTCCATTCACTGGCGGAACGGGAACCGGAACGACAACGGGTTATGTCGCTGACATGTCAGCAATCGTACAGAACCCGCGAGAAGTGTTCCTGGAATTCTCGTTCACATATTAATCGTTTTTCTCCCGGCATCGTTTTCTCCCGGCCCGGGATTGTAACTGGGCCCCGCTTTGTCGGGGCCCATTTTTTCGTTGAGAGCGGGCGCTGTGTTGCCTCGGACTTTTAGACACAACATGAAACAGGAAGAAAACCATGGATATTATTCGCGATCGTGCATGTTCAGGTAAGACGGTTTTTGTCGGCGGCGGCTCGAGCGGCATTAACCTCGGCATTGCTCAGCGTTTTGCCGAGCTGGGTGCAAATGTTGCCTTGGTCAGTCGAAGCCAGGAGCGTGTTGATGCTGCTGCGGAAACAATCACAAAGCTTGGAGGGACCGCGATCGGCATTGAGGCCGATGTGCGCGACTATGACATGGTGAAGGCCGCTTACGAAAAGACCCAACAGCAGTTTGGCGACATCGATGTTGTTATTTCAGGGGCGGCGGGCAATTTTCTGGCACCGGTTGTCGGCATGTCTTCAAACGCGTTTCGGACGGTGGTCGATATTGATCTGATCGGCACATTCAACGTGTTCCGCGCGAGCTTTGACCATATCAGCAAGCCGGGCGCTTCGCTGATTGCTATCACGGCTGGCCAGGCTGTCCGTCCGACCATGTTTCAGGCGCATGCCTGCGCGGCGAAGGCTGGTATCAATCAACTGACGAAAACACTGGCTATGGAGTGGGGCCCGGCCGGAGTTCGCGTCAACGCCATTGCGCCGGGACCGATCAGCGATACCGAGGGCATGGCACGCCTTGCGCCGACGGATGAGATGACCGCTGCGCTGAAGGCGCGGATACCGCTTCGCGATTACGGCACGAAATCTGATATCGCTGATCTTTCGGTCTTTCTGTCGAGTGACAATGCCAAATACATTACCGGCGCCATTCTGGACTGTGACGGCGGGTCGGTTCTTGGGGATGCTTCTGGCGATGCCCTGACACCGCCAAAACGGTAACAAACCTGCAAGGGGCGCGCCTGGCGCGCTCCTCTGACGTTGTGTAGTGCCAAGGGCGCTTTTTCGGTGGATTCTGAAATCATTCAGCAGGCTCCAGCGCCTCGTGGAGGGGGAGCGTCAAGGAGGCGGGTGCGAACCGGTCTCTCCTATAAAGTATACGTGATAGCTGGTGCTCCTTCAGAAAGGATAACTTCGCCTGAGATGTTCGTGTGTCATCTGAGGCTAAGTTACCAATGAATTTGCTCTGTATTTGGTGCCATACTATTCTGGGAACGAGGCCGTCATACTCCGGCGTATTAAATTATTTCACCCCGCTGTCAGATCTCCAGTCTCAATGAAGTTAGGTGATGGTCAATTGAGGGGTGAGATTTATTACAATCTGGCCAATCTCATCGCGTTTCTGCTGACAATTGTTCGTATTCATAGGGGCAAAGGAAGAGCTATCTAGTGATGATTTCGCAGGGCTTTGTCCAAGCTTATCTGTTTTCACAAGGCGTGTGCAGGTTCGAGTTCGGTAAAAAATACTAAAGTTACAGTGTGCTATTCCTGTTTTCTGACTGCTGTGACTGATGATGCGGCAGACAGTTCTTGTTGATGGAATTGTGGGCGATTGTCCTTCCAATAGGTGATGTCGTCGCGCAGCAAAAAATGTAGATTATATTCTATTCGGTGGGAGATTATGTCATTTGATATGGGCATTTCATCACTGGATTGTCTCCAGCCGCGGGAAATTCTGACAAACGTGAGATAAAAAAGCCTTGCTTTCGCTCCATATAATTAGCTAACTAATCAAAAATAATGTTCTCTCGGGTGTGTTTATCGGGAGTGTGCAGGGAGGAAAGAATGAAGAGTTTGCTTCGGCCAATGAGGCGCGCAGGGCTGTTCATGAGCTGGATCGTGCCTCTGCTGGTGTTAAGTGGGTGTCAGAGCCAAACCACCGTTAAGTCAGAGTCGGATTTGGAGACAGTTTTGGACAAAACTCAGTTGTCGAAGATGTCTGAACATTTTCAGATGAAATCTGCCAGCAAGGCGCGTTCTGGCTATGTCATCATGGTCAGAGACGGTAGCGGCACTGAGTATGCTGAAGCCTTCGGATTTCGGGATATGGCCAATGGCGATCCCATGACTTTGGATACTGAATTTCGTATTGCCAGTTTGACCAAGCCTATCGTTTCGGTCGCAATCATGCGGCTCGTGGATCAGGGAAAGCTGAGGCTGACAGATCCGGTAAAACGTTATCTTCCAGAATTTTCAAACATGGAAGTGGGCATTGCCGTGGACGATGCCGGCGTTTTGCAAACCGAGCCGGCAAAGCGGCTCATTACAATATTCGACTTGCTTTCGCACACTGCGGGCCTGGGAGCAGGTGGTCAGCATGAGCATCCGGCAACTCAGGTTTACGCGCAGCGCTATGGTGAATTCTTTGCGCAGGACTCTCTGGAGGATGCCAGTCGGTGGATCGCCAGCCTGCCTCTCGTATTTCAACCGGGAGAAAAGTGGGGATACAGTTTCAGCGTCGATGTGCTGGCGCGCGTGATAGAGGTGCGAACCGGGCAGCCGATCGAGGTCGCTTTAAATGAAATTGTGCTGTCGCCTCTGGGTATGACCCACACCTATTATAATAAGGTTGGAGTTGATCGTTCAAATCTTGCCACGCTCTATGTTTCCGCAGAAGACGGCAGTCTGACGCCTTTCGAAAAAGCGCCGATTGATATGATCCGGTATCCGATGTCGGGGGGCGGGCTCATTTCGACGGCTGGCGACTATATGAAGTTCCTTGAAATGATGCGGCGGCGCGGTCTTGTGAATGGCCAGCAATTTCTGTCTCAGGCTTCCGTCGAAGCGATGACCAGGAACGTGCTGCCAGAGTCGATGGGACCGATCCGGCTCGAGATGGACATGATGGGCGCAGGCTTTGGCCTGGGATTCGGGGTGATTGCCGAAGAAAGAGGCGCAAAGTCGCTTCTGGCACCAGGTGACTATTTCTGGGCCGGCGCAACGGACACGTTCGCGTTTGTCAGCCCGAGTCGAGATATCTCAGCGGTTATCCTGAGCCAGTATTGGCCGACGCCTCAGACGCGCGAATGGGATACGGCCTATGATTTCATTGATATGACGAGTGCGTCCGTTGTGGGTCGCTAAACCGTCGCGCCGGAAAGCAAAGTCAATCCCGGAAGTCTGCTTATCAGTCTGAAATTTAAGATTGCGGGTGACCGGGTGAACGAAGAGCCGTTGCTCAGTATTGACAAAAATCAATCCACAACATATTGCACAATAAGTTGCGCAATATGTTGTGGAAAGAAATGTGACCCAAATCCAATTCCTCGAAACAGATGCCGCCTTTGCTTTGCATGTAAAGCAATTGCAGGACCGCCTGGACACTCAGATGGGGCACGCCCTTGAAGATTTCGGGCTGGCAATTCCCAGCAAAACCACCGGGATTGTTCAGCTTCTCTATTCGAAAGGGCCGTGCTCTAAGGCAGATATTTCGAAAGCGCTTTTGTATTCCCATCAACTGACAGCCCAGCGATTGTCATGGTTGCTAGATCACAACATGGTCAGGATGAATCCGGATGTCTCTGATCGACGCCGCCAGTTGGCGAGCCTGACTGACAGCGGCATTTATCAGGCCGAAAGACTTCAAGACTTTCTGCCACGTTTAAGTGATGCCTACGCACACCTCTTTGCTGAGTTGGATATCAATTTGAATGCATTGATCAAGCGAACGAGTGCTGCGCTGGACGACACATCAATCACGGAAAGGATCAGATTGTCCGGTCCAGACGCCAATCTGGCAGTGAGAAGCGTATGATGTCAGCATTCAAAAGAAGTGGTGAGGCGGCACTATTGATTGGTTTGGCTTTCGTACTGATCGCGATACCTGTGGTTAGCGTCAGACTGGCAGTAATTCCTGCGATAGATCATCTCTTCAATCTGAGTCATGAGCAACAATCTCTAATCCGACGGATACTCATGATTTTCGCCTTTGTCGGCGGTTATTGGGTATTTGTACATTTCATCGAAAAGCGTCGGGTTTCTGAGCTCTCTTTTAGGCCGGCTACAATTGGAATCTCCGGTTTTCTTGGAGCGACTGTCATAGGCTTACCGATGGTTGGACTATATTTATCCGGACTTCTCTCCGTTTCAGGTTTTGGATCCAGCTCGGCCTGGGTGATGATTGCGCTGTTTATTTTTGCAGCAGCGTTGCTCGAGGAAATACTGTTTCGGGCTTTGTTGTTTCGGATTGTTTTTGAGAAATTTGGATTCTGGATCGCACTCATTTTGCCAAGCTTGCTGTTCTCGGTATTGCACTTGTTCAACGATCATTGGGCTGGCTGGTATGGCATCGTATCCGGGGCGTTGCTCGGTGTGATGTGGAGCTTGGTTTACGTGCTGACTCAAAACGTCTGGGCGGCTGCCGCCAATCACGCCATGTGGAATTTCACGATCTTTGCCAGTGGCCTGCCTCTGACCGGACAAGCTGATTGGCGTACATCTGCACCACTGCAAAGCGACTATATTGGCGCAGATTTTTGGACGGGTGGCGCATCTGGACCGGAAGAATCCATCGTCGTGATTGCTTGGGTGTTCTGTGTTGTCGTCGCGCTGGTTTGGCTCTGTTTAAAGCGAAATCTCCATTCGAAAAAGGACACGCGTGCTGACGTTTGAGCGCAGTTTTGTCCGTGCCCAAAATGTTGCACTTCCTCTCTCTCATTCGTGGCGAATATTGGCCATCTCACTGAGACAGTGTGTGTCTGCCTTGTAGGCGGCTTAAATTTCCCGGCAAAGCCATGATGAAGGTAACAAATGGGGGAAACCGATTGGATGGACGCCTCTGCGGATGGTTTAGAAAGATTCTGTTTGGGTTATCCCGCTTGCGGCTGCCAGGGTCTTTGTGCCAACGGTAAGGGGCCTGCTTAGTCGCGGCGATTGACTGCATTGCCTGGGGGGCGGAGCCACCTCTGTTTACGCGGCTCGACTTCGCGCAGCCTTGCTATGATCGCTGTTTGTTTGGCCCTCTTGCCCATGGTTATGCGCTATCAGTGAAGCTGATACTCACTTCAAGTCCGGATAATATTCCGGGAGGCGATGCTCCGTTTTGGCCTGAAACGGGAGATTGACGGAAAAATAATTAGGTGACATATAATTAGGTATATAATTATATGGGAGGAAGAACACGATGACTAAGGTCGCAAAAGGTCTTTTTGCTGCGGCACTACTGGGGGCGTCGGCATGGAGTGTGCCGGTAATCGCTCAGTCTACGGAAAAACCAACTAAGGAAAAACCGACTGACGAGGTTCAGGAAGAGAAGCGCATGTATGTGGTCCAGGTGACTGCACAGCGCCGGGAGCAGAATCTGGTTGATGTTCCACTGGCGGTCACGTCGTTTGGTGCTCAGCAATTGGAGCAACGCGGTGTCACTGATTATACGCAGATTGCCAGCACGGTTCCGAGCATGCAGTTCGAAGAGGTGCAATCGCAGCGCAACCAGAGAATCATTATTCGGGGAATTTCATCTGATACGCGGTTTGCGGGGTCGGAATCTGCTGTGGGCGTGGTCGTGGATGGCGTATCACTCGCGGGTGTTGCGGGATTGACCTTCGACCTCGCCGATATCGACAGGATCGAGGTCCTTCGGGGGCCGCAGGGTACGCTCTATGGGCGCAATACGGCGGCAGGCGTCGTCAATGTTTTCACAACGAAGCCGGGAAATGAGTTCGAAGCGAGTATCACGGGCGAGTATGGCAATTACGAGCACACGCTTCTGAAGGGATACATTCGCGGGCCGTTGGTAAAGGATAAGCTTTTCGCCGGTCTTTCGGCCATCTCGGTAGACCGTAATGGTTTTGAAACGCTTGTCGCAACTGGCGAAGATGTGAACACACGCAACACCAAGGGTGTGCGAGGACAACTTCGCTGGACACCTGCGCCGGATTGGGACTTCCGCCTTATTGGTGAATATCAGAAGGATGAGTTCTCTCAACAACGTGGCCAGGATGATGCGTTGGAACCGATTGACCGGAAACTTTCCAGCGTTCCTTACAAACCGGATGCTGATCGCGACTTGCGGGCGTTCTCTCTAACAATCGACAAGGAGTTTGATTTCTTTGCAGCCCGGTCCATTTCATCGAACCGCTCTTACACGACTCATGAACTGGACTCCAATCTGGCGGTTGCCGGACAATCGTTTGTAGACAGGCTCAATGTCGAGAAGTCGAGTGAGTTCACTCAGGAGTTCCAGATTAACTCGGTCGGAGACAATCGCGTCAACTGGGTTGTCGGGGCCTACTACCTGAATCAGCAAATGACCTTTGACGGCCAGTATGGCGTAGATATTGACGGAATTTATAATCTTCTGTTCGGACCAACTGCGCAACAATTCTTCGGAGCGACAGGCACCCTGGCCGGGGATGTGCCATTCTTTGGAGGTGATCCTTGTCCTCTGCAGGCACCCGCCTGTGTCGGAACCATACCTGCGGTCGTCAACTGGACGTTCAAGACGAAATCAATCGCCGGTTTTGGACAGGTCGGCATTGAGTTGACTGATCGCGCCACCCTGGATGTTGGTCTCCGCTACTCCAGTGAGAGCAAAGACTTTGTCTATGATTCACTGGTGAATACGGCGATACCAAGCCTACCTGGTTTCCTTCCGGACGGCGTTGTCTTCATTGCGGGACAAGGCAATCCAGACTTTGGAGCACCGCTTCCTTACACAGATACGATTGAAAACGATGTTCTTACGACGCGAATTGCTCTGACATACGCATTAAACGACGAAAACAACATCTATGTTTCGGCTGCGCAGGGCTCGAAGTCGGGAACCTTCTTTGCGAATATCCTCGGCATCAGTGACGGGAATGGAAACGGTATCAATGATAATGTCGAGTTCCTTCGGGTCGATCCGGAGTCGTCCTGGAACTATGAATTTGGTGCCAAAGGTCGCATTGGCATCTTCAACTATGCCGGTGCGCTCTATTACATCGACTATAAGGATTTGCAGACTCAACGGACTCTGCCGCTGCTGGCATCTACGGTCCAGATCCTTGGTAACGCTGATGCGATCTCTTACGGTGCAGAACTGGAACTTAATGCTGAACTGACCGACTACTTCTCAGTCGATTTCGGGATTGGTTTCAATCAGACTGAGTTTCAGGATTATCCCGATTGTGCGCCGGGGCTCAATTGTGATGGGAATGAACTGGTCTATGCACCCAAAGTGACCTCGTCGCTTGGGCTGAACTATAACCGTCCTCTCACAGACCGTTACAACTTGTTCTCCCGGCTGGGTGTAACGCATCGCGGCGAACAGTACTACGACGTCACAAACAATCCGCTTTACAAGGGCAACTCGGCAACTCTCGTCGACGGGACTATTGGTATCCAGACCAGTGATGCGCGTTGGTCAGTCGCTCTGTGGGGGCGTAATCTCGCTGATGAGGACTATGTCGTGGGCCTGGCACCCGACCAGATCGGGACGAATGTCACACTTGGCGTGCCGCGTACATTCGGCATCCGCCTTTCCGCCACATACTGAGCGAACCTCCCCCGTTCAGAACTTTGTGCTGGTTGCTTCCATTGTGGAAGCAACCGGCTTTTTTAGTTGCTGTGGCTGGCGCTTATTCCGTGCTCAGGAAAACGCGGATGGTGTTGCGTGAAACTTTCTGCTAGGCATGACGCGACAGGGGGCGCTTAGCCGGACCACGCAGTCTGCTAGAGCAGCTTGATCGATGCACTCACTTGCAGGTCCCGGGATGAGAAACCGGCATGAACAACATAGCGTCCGGGTGTAACAGTCCAGTCGTTCTTGTCGGTGTCAAACCAGCTGAAGGCGCGCGCCTCCAGTTCAAATTTAAGAACACATTCCTCTTCCGTCTCAAGTCGCATCTTTTGGAAGGCGCGCAATTGTCGGCGTGGGCAGGTTTCTTGTGTCGCGCAGTCTTCGACATAAACCTGCACCGTTTCCTGTGCGCAGCAGTCGCCCAGATTTCTCAGGCGCAGGCTGACAGTAACCGTATCGCCAGCGTTGGCAGTGTCAGGAACTGACAGGCCGTCAATTTCAAAATGCGAATACGTTAGGCCATGGCCAAAGGGAAATAGTGGATCAATGTCGGCAGAGTCGTAATATCTGTAGCCAACAAACAATCCTTCGCCATAGTCCGCCTGGCTGCCTCCCGGATAGAACAGCCATGTCGGATTGTCCCGATAGGCCTTCGGAAATGTGACGGGGAGTTTGCCAGACGGCGAGAGCTTGCCGGAGAGCAGGTCAGCAATGGCATAGCCGCCTTCCTGGCCCGGAAGCCAGCTCAGCAGGATTGCGTCTACTTTGTCGGCCCATGGCATCTCGACCGGCGCACCGATATTGAGCACCACTACGGTCTTCGGGCACGTACTGGCCACGGTTTCGATGAGACGGGTTTGGTCGCCGTCCAGTGCCATTTCCTGACGGTCGCACCCCTCAGTTTCTGATGTCGACCCGGAACCGGCAAATACGACGGCAACATCACTGTCTGCGGCGAGCGCGACGGCGTCTTCAAAGGAGGGGGCGGGCGGGCGCAGCGCGACGGAAAAGACGTTAAAGCCCGGTATTGCGCCTGCTGCAGGTTGGCTATAGCGGAAGCGGATAGGGTAGGCGCGGCCGGCTTTTAATTCGCAGCGCGCCCTGCTGACATTCATTTGCAGGAACATGAACAACATTTCCGTGTCTGCAGGTGCTTCAGCATCGATCAGGGGAGTACCGTCCAGATAGAGTTCGACATGCGGACAGGTATGAGACAGCACGAATTCGTGAGTCCCGTCGCGCTCAGGCGTGAAGGTCCCAGTCCATTCGACGGCAAAGTCGGGCGCCTCAACTGTCTGCGCGGCCTTGCCAAAGCCAAGTTTGAAGAACCGCCAGTCTCGCTCGACCAATATTGGTTCGCCTGAGAAGGTGTTGTCTTTATAATAACGGGCGGTCAGGCCTTCTTCGCCCAGCTCGTCTCGCAAAAGCCGCGCGTCGATGACTGGGGGCGATGCTTCGTGGTCGACGCCCTGAGCGTAAGCGATATCCCAGCCGGTCAGGGTTTCGCGCATGGCGTCCAGCGGGCTGATAATGCGGAAAGGGGAAACCTGCGAAGAGCCGCCACCCTGAATCGTAGGACGGTGGGCAGGCGCGCCGATTACGGCAATGCGCTGGCTGTGTTTCAGCGGCAGGCTGGCATCCTTGTTTTTCAGCAAAACCATGGATTCGGCTGCTGCGCGACGCGCGAGTGATCTGTGTTCAGGTGTATTCAGAGCGGCGCGCGAGGCTTTTGGATTACCGTCAAGCAGGCCCGCGCGCAGGATAAGTTTCAGGATACGCCCTACATGCACATCGATATCTGCTTCGTCGACTTCGCCCGTCGCGACGGCGTGCTCCAGAGGCTTGCCATAGTGACGGCCAGGACCTGGCATCTCCAGATCCAGTCCGTTGCGAACAGAGGCGATGGTTGATTTTGCAGCGCCCCAGTCGGAGACGACAACCCCGTCATAGCCCCATTCATTGCGTAGAATATCGGTGAGCAGCTGCCGATGTTCGCTGGCATAGGTCCCATTCACGCGGTTGTATGCGGACATGATCGTCCAGGGATTTGAGCGGTGTATCGCCTTTTCGAATGCTGCCAGATAAATCTCGCGAAGGACGCGCTGGCTCATGTTTGACGAGCCGCGCATGCGTTCATGTTCCTGATTGTTGGCGGCGTAGTGTTTCAGCGAGGTTCCAACGCCCTGGGACTGCACGCCTTCGATATACTCTGCTGCGATGTCGCCGGCCAGATAAGGGTCCTCTGAATAGGTTTCAAAATTTCGTCCGCCCAGCGGTGTGCGCTGGATATTGATGGCAGGGGCCAGCAAGACATCGACGCCATAGGCGATGGCTTCGCGGGCAATGGCGGATCCGACTTCGCGCGCCAGATCGCCATTCCAGCTTGCCGCCATTGCGACACCGACAGGGAATACGGTGGCGGGCTCGGAGTTTGTCGAGCGCAGCCCGGTCGGACCGTCAGAAACGACGAGGCTTGGAATGCCCAGCCGAGATATGGGGGGCAGGCTCCAGAAATCCTGACCTGACATGAGGCTGATTTTTTCGGCCAGCGTTAGTTCTTTGAGAAGGGCTGTCACGCGTTCGGTGCTCACATCGGGTAATCTGGAGTCAGGGAGCACGGTCATTATTCCTTCCTTGCCAACCGGGAGCGCTTTCTCCGGCGGACGGTCGCATTCTGGCCAAATGGTACGTTGCCTAATTAAAAAAATCAAATGAGAATGGCGCATACATATGATGGAAAGGAAGAGTGGTATGGCGGCAATCGAGGTTGAGGAAAAAGGTGCGGTGGATTGGGTGACTCTCAACCGGCCGGATGCGCTGAATGCAATGAACCCTGAAATGATTGAGAGCTTGCGATCTTATTTCAGGGAACTGTCTGACCGTCAGGACCGGCGTATTGTCGTGTTGCGCGGTAAGGGCAAAGCGTTCTGCGCGGGCCTTGACCTGAAGAACGAGGCTGAGCGCGATGCAAATGCGGCTCCACCGGATATTGCGGCCGGGTTACGTGTGCAGCGGCGTATTGCGGAGATTTATCTGGCCATGCGCCGTTGTCCGCAACCGATTATCAGCCTGATCCAAGGGCCAGCATGTGGCGGTGGGTTTTCCCTTGCCATGGCGTCGGACATTCGTATTGCGGCGGACAACGCCAGAATGAATTGCGCATATGTCCGGATTGGACTTGGGGGGTGCGATATGGGGTCGTCCTATTTCCTCCCGCGTCTGGTGGGCGCTTCGCTGGCAGCCGAGCTGATCCTGACAGGAAAATTCATAACCGCTGATCGTGCGCTCAGCCTTGGACTTGTTTCCCGGGTCGTTCCCGAAGACGAGCTTGAGCGAACAACCGAAGAAGATATTCGCCTCATGCTTGGCACCTCTCCGCTTGGTCTGCGATTGTCGAAAGAGGCGCTTAACATCAATCTGGACGCAGGCAGCCTGGAGGCTGCCATCGCCATTGAAGACCGCAATCAGATCCTGTGTGCGAATTCACCGGATTTTGCCGAGGGCGTTCATGCTTTTCTCGAGCGCCGCGAACCGCAGTGGAAAGTGGACTGAGCGGGGGAGGGGCCTGAAGGCGGTTCAGCCTTCAGGTCATGGTTTGCAGGCGGCTATTGATGATCTCCCGGGCTTCCCGGACGATTCGAGAGACCAATTCTTCCACCGTTGGAATGTCGTTGATCAGTCCCTGAACCTGGCCCGCTGACCAGATGCCGAATTCCGGATCGCCTTGCTCATACACCAGCCGTCCGCGGCTGCCAGCGACGAGTTCTCTGACATCTTCAAAGGTGGCACCACCCGCCCGCTCGATTGCCACAACCTTTTGGCTGACAGCGTTTCTGGCGACACGAGAGGTATTGTGCAGCGTACGCAGGATGAGATCGGTTGCCTGCTCGTCATTGGCGACAATCTGTTCTTTGACGGTGTGATGGATCGGGCTCTCAACGGTACACATGAAACGTGTGCCCATGTTGATGCCCTCAGCGCCCAGTGCCAATGCCGCCACCAGGCCGCGTCCGTCACCGAATCCGCCGCTCGCAATCATCGGGATGGACACCTTGTCGGCTGCCGCCGGGATCAGCACCAGGCCTGGCACATCGTCTTCACCCGGATGGCCAGCGCATTCAAAGCCATCGATTGAGATGGCATCTGCGCCCAACTGTTCAGCCTTGATCGCGTGCCGAACGGATGTGCATTTGTGAAGAACCTTGACGCCGGCTGCTTTGAATTCCGGAATATGCTGTTGTGGATTGCTGCCAGCCGTTTCAACAATCTTGATCCCGGACTCGATGATTGCCTGACGATACTCCGCATAAGGCGGGGGTTTGATCGCCGGCAGGATCGTAAGATTGACGCCGAATGGCTTGTCCGTCATGGCGCGGCAGCGCTCAATTTCCTTCACCAGATCCTCTGGTGTTGGCTGGGTCAGCGCTGTCACCAGGCCGAGGGCTCCGGCATTGGCAACTGCCGCAACAAGCTCTGCCCGGCCAACCCACTGCATGCCGCCTTGTACGATCGGATATTCAATTCCGAATGTTTGTGTGAAACGTGTTGAAAGCATCTTGCTCCTCCTGAACCGATTATAATTAGGAAGCTAACTATAACTTTTCGATGAGGTGCACAAGCGGCATTTTTCCTTGCTAGTAGCCGACATCCCGATTGACGACAGGGGTTGGCGCTTCGCCCCGCTCCACGGTTTCAATGACCTGGCGAAGACGCTCAGCCACAGCTTCAGCGGTCGCCGCGCTCGCGCAATGCGGGGTTACAGTGACGCGTGGATGAGCCCAGTAAGGGTGGTCAGCGGGCAGCGGTTCGACATCAAAAGCGTCAAGCGTTGCCTCGCTGATATGTCCACGATCGAGGCAGTCTATGAGGTCGTCATCTTTGACAACGCCGCCGCGAGACGCATTGATGAAGGAGGCTCCGGGCGGGAGTTGCGATAGAAGTTTGCGATCCACGAGATGACGGGTTTCAGGCGTCAGGGGCAGCAGACTGACAAGGATATGACAGCCAGAGAGAAAGGCGGGCAGGCTACCTATCCCGGCAAAGGTGTCCATTCCACTGATCGTCTTTGGCGTGCGGGACCACCCCCGAACGCCAAAGCCCACGGCTGACAACATCTGTCCGGCATGCTGGCCAAGGGTGCCAAGTCCCAGAATGCCCACCGTCACATTTGTCGCAGCGGGGCAGGCGAAGAGGTTCCACTCCGCGCGCGTCTGTGCGGCCTGAATCTGCCTCAGTCCGCGCATGTGATTCAGAGAGTGCTGGACAATGTATTCGCTCATGCGCTGCGCCATGTCAGGCTGTACCATCCGCACAATCGGAACATCAGGTAAGTCTGGATCTGTCAGAATGTGTTCGACACCTGCACCAACCGGCATGATCGCCTTCAGGTTGGGAAATCCAGCGAGATAGCCCGGCGGCGGTGCCAGAACAAAAGCGTAGGAAATACTTGTCGGATCTGGCTCATCATCCGGCGTTACGAAACGTGTGGGTGCGAGCTGTTCTACGAATGCATCGATAAAATATCCGCGCCAAAGTTCTGGCAGCACGCATAGAATGGAAATGTCCTGATTTCGCATGCGCAGGTGTCTCCTGTGGAAAAAAAGCCTTTTAAGATGCCTGAGAGCGGCCAGTGTTAGCGCCAAGGCTGGCGATGACGGACTCGATCTTTTCTCGGATCAGGTGCGGGTGTTTGGCGCCAAACAGGTGTCCGCCTTCCCAAAGTTCATACGGGAGTTCGGCATAGGAGGGGCCTTGTACCTTCAGCTGGTTGAGCTGATCGTACTTGCCCAACACGGGGAACACATTCGCATGGTCGGTCTGTTTCCAGGCTTCCGCGAAATTTAGCCGGGACCGGAGGATATCGGGCCTTTTGCGCGCGATTTGTGTGGCCTTGACTGTGGTCAGGAAGATTTCAGCATGCGCCGTTCCCGATACAAAGGGGACATAAGCATCAGCAGAATTGTAAAGAAGGTGATGTCTGGCGCTCACAAAACCGCCAAGGCTGTAGCCGGCGACAATTTTGCACCTCGCCGCGGACAGTTCCGGCGACTGGATCAGCGCCTCAGTGAGCGCGACGACGCCGGCAATCATGGCGACATAATTGTTGAAGTGCACAAAGCGTTCGCTGAGTTCTTGCTGCGTGGTTTGAAACGGCGTCTTGATGGCGATAACGGTGGCAATATTCGCGCGATCAGCCGGAAAGGCCCCGCGAGCGGTCAGGTCAAAAGGAATTTCACCTCCGCCCTGATGGTAGAGAACAACAGGCGCGTCTGGCCCTGCACGGCAAATCACTTTCAGTCCGGCTTCCATCGGGCCAGCCAGTCCGGTCATAGGGACTGGAAGGAACGTGTCGTCCTCCGGCAGTTCTGGGAGATCGAAAGATATCGCAGCCAGGTGTTCGTCAAAGGTCCCGGTTTCGACGCTTTGGCTGAAGAAAGGTTTGCCAAAGATTCCGATCAGGGCAAGAAAAAGCCGGTCTCCGATCACATGCTTATTCAATAGTTTGCTCCCTATATAGTTTAGTACCTAATAATAAGGAGCAACATGAAATTTGCAATATCAGTCAGACGAGCGTATTTGTTAAGTCGCTGCTGACCTATACGAATTGTTGTCTGAAAGAGAATCTCGGAATGAATGATCTACTCGTGCCTAAGGATTTACCATCGCTGAATGAAATCAGTGGGCAGATCAGGGACTATCCTCAACTGGATGCCTTGGCGATTTTCACGATGAACGAACTTTTGCGTACGGCAAGCACGCTTGAATTTGAACTCGAAAAAGACCTGTCGACCCACAATCTGACTATGGGCCGTCACGTGACTTTGTGGTGTGTCGCTGTGCTTGGGGTGGATGAGGGGGTTACGCCTGCTGAAATCGCGGATCAGCTTGCTGTGACCCGTGCGACGGTTACCGGACTTCTGGATGCGCTAGAGAAAGAAAAATTCATTATTCGTCAGCGCCGCGAGGATGATCGGCGAAGTGTTTCCGTATTTCTTACGGCAAAGGGTTTGAAGAAGGTGGAACAGGTTTATCCTCCACACTATTACAATATCACACAAGCAATGCAGGTGCTTAGCAAGGATGAGCGGATGCAGCTTATCGGTCTGCTGCGCAAGCTTCGTGCCGCAGCCCCCCTCCTTTCAAAGCCACCGGTAGATCCCGAGATTCTGAAGAGCAAAACAAGCGTAACGGCTGAGGACTGAGCCAGGCGTTGTAAGCTGGCCTTTTTCGGCTGCTTTCACGCCACACCGCAAAGTGCTGCCCCGTTTCAGGTCGCTTCTTCAGCAGATTTGATTCTTTGTCGCCACATGAAAATGGAGCATAGGCTCTTGCTCTCCAATAATTAGGAGGCTAATAATAAGGTGACAATTGAAATGGCAGTACGCCTGACTCGCGAAAGTGATCTGCGAGACATGTAAGGGCAGCCACAAAGGGAGAAGCATTATGGCACAGTTGGAAGATGG
Source organism: uncultured Ponticaulis sp. (assembly GCA_963678615.1). Classification (GTDB taxonomy): domain Bacteria; phylum Pseudomonadota; class Alphaproteobacteria; order Caulobacterales; family Hyphomonadaceae; genus Ponticaulis. The sequence goes on along the minus strand of OY782947.1, from coordinate 2,222,266 downwards.
GAGTTTTCTGTATTCCCTGCAGGACAAACAATGGCACCGATTTCTGGATAACCCTGAAGATGCGATGAAACTCTTGCACATTGACGAGGTTGCACAGCAGGTGGTTTTTGTTCAGCGCTTCAGTCCCAACACGCGCCACCATAAGCATACGCATCATTGTACAGCGATTGCGTACACGCTGTCAGGCACCTGGGTCTATGACGAGACAGAAATCCCTGTTGGTACACTCGCCTATGAACCTTTTGGATCCACCCATACGCCAATGACAACGAATGGGAATGTTGCTGACGTTCTGGTCATTCTCACCGCCATTAATAAGGATGGCCGTTTTCTGGAACTGCATGGCGAGGATGGTCACACATTCGAGCTGAACCTCGATGTGTTCAAGCTTATGAACTCGATGAGTCCGGAAGAGTTTCTCGACTTTCAGCGCGAGCAGATGGCTGCAGGCGAAAACGCCAACTAGCCTCCGGGAAGCGCATGGATTTTGAAAAATGAATTTCGATTTTTCCGAAGATCAGGAACTTGTTCGGGAGCAGGTTCGCCGTGCCTTGAGCGGTCATGATTCAGCTCAGATGATGCGGACACTTCTCGAAGGTGACATCGAGGTGGGGCGGTCGGCCTGGCGGGATATATGTGAAATGGGGGTGCCAGCCACAGCCCTTCCGGAAACGCTTGGCGGAAACGGTCTTGGCTACCTCGATCTCTGTGTGATCTCCGAAGAGCTCGGCGCTGCCATGACGCCGGTTCCTGTCGCAATGTCGCGTCTGGTAGCTATGGAAGTGTTGCTCGGTGTCGCGACCGATCACGATGCGCCGGAACTGCTTCACGGGCTTGCTGCAGGTGAACGTATCGCGACGCTCGTTGATTGTCGCCAGCCATTGGCCGGAGATGTTCGGATCAATGGTGGAAAGATTTCCGGCTGGCTCAGCCCGCCTTTCGACGGATTATTTGCAGATTTGATTGTGGTTATCGACCGGGATGGCAGCGTGTTCGTGCTCGAGCTTGCTCAGCCCGGCGTTTCAACAAATGTCAGATTCCTGCAGGATCCGGCATGGCCGGAACTGGTTGTTTCGCTTGACGCCGCTGAGATCCAGCTTGTCGCGCAAGGGCCTGAAACAGACGGTAAGCTTGACAGACTGCTCGCAAGATCAGCCGTTCTTGTCGCCTTCCAGCAGCTTGGCGGAGCAAGACGCTGCCTCGAAACCGCTGTTGCTCATGCGCAGGAGCGGACGGCTTTTGGGCGCCAGATCGGGTCTTTCCAGGCGCTGAAGCATATGCTTGCCGACCTTTACGTTGAGGTCGAGTTAGCGCGGTCCAATTGTTATCATGGTGCATGGGCTCTGATGTCGGATGCGCCGGATCTTGTATTGGCGGGAGCCCTGGCACATGTCTCGGCATCCGGCGCCTATCTGGAATGCGCGAAAGGCAACATCCAGGTTCATGGCGCGATGGGCTTCACGTGGGAGGCGGACTGTCATTTGCATTATCGCCGGGCGCTTTGGCTGTCAGGCCTGCTGGGCGGTCGCCAGACATGGAAGAAAACAATCGCAGGGGCCATGAAACAAGCTGCAGCTCAGGAACTGACTGCCAGACCTCTGCCAGCATCACCGGAGCTTGCTGATGGTTCTTGAGGATTCTCCTGACGAGGCGGACTTCCGGGCAAAGGCGCGCGATTGGATTGCCGCTCATGGTCGGTTCGATCTGGTGCAGGCTGTTCGCGCGGGAAGACTTTCACGCATGGACCTTGTGTCCGCTTCCAGGGACTGGCAGCGAAGCAAGTTCGATGCGGGTTGGGCCTGCCTGCACTGGCCAAAGGCATATGGTGGGCAAGAAGCCTCCGTCATGGAAAAGATCATCTGGGACCAGGAAGAAGCCGCAGTTTCAGCCCTGAATGAACTGGTCGTGATCGGACAAGGCATGTGTGCGCCAACGTTGATGCACTATGCCAGTGACGAACAGAAGGCCCGGCATTTGCCGAAAATAGCGAACGCGGAGGAGATCTGGTGTCAGATGTTCTCTGAACCTTCTGCAGGGTCTGATCTTGCAGGCCTGCGCACGCGAGCGGTTCGGGACGGGAATGACTGGGTGCTTAATGGCCAGAAAATCTGGACGTCCTGGGCGCATGAGGCCGATTTTGGTATCATTCTGACCCGCACTGATCCATCTGCGCCCAAGCATCACGGCTTGACCATGTTCTATGTTGATATGCGCTCACCGGGCATTGATGTGCGTCCTATCCGACAGGCGAACGGTGACACGGTTTTCAATGAGGTGTTCCTGAGCGATGTGCGTGTGCCCGACAGTCAGCGACTCGGGGACGTCAATCAGGGGTGGCGAGTCTCGCTGACGACCCTGATGAATGAACGTATGTCGATCGGGAGTGGCATTCCGACAGGGTTGCCGGAAATTCTGTCTTATGTCGTCGCACTTGAGCAGAGCGATTGCGGGTTCTCCGCAGGCCATGCATTTGACGACAAAATCGCAGATTGGGCCTGCCGTGCCAATGGCCTGAAGTACACGTCTGCGCGCCTGATTTCCGCTCTGTCGCAGGGGCGGGAGCCCGGCCCGGAGGCCTCAATCGGCAAGCTGGTTGCCGGTTCGCTGATGCAGGATATTGCCATTGAAACATGGGATCTGCTCGCTGGGCGCGCCCCGCGTGAAGATGGAATGCTTCGCGAACGCTACAATCATCTCCATACGATCCTGATGCGTGCGCCTGCTGTGCGTATTGAGGGCGGTACGGATGAAATTCTACGGAATATCATTGGCGAGCGTGTGCTCGGCCTGCCAGCCGAACCCCGCTCGGACAAGCATTTACCGTTCAATGACAACTCAAATACTCACTAACTAGTAGGTGGAATTATCATGGACCCCGTCACAATTTCCTGGATCGTTGCCGTCATTACCGGTTCAATTGTCGCTAAAGTTCTCGGTCTTATCATGAAGGGGCGCGACCCCGGCATGGTGGCCGGGCCTGTCCTTGGCGTTGTTGGCGCCCTCATCGTCTGGCGTGGCCTTGTTTTTGCGGGCGTTCTGGAGGCAGACCAAGCCATTCCTGCCGGCATCAGCGCCGCAGTCGGCGGCGCTGTCGCTTATCTGATTGCGGCTTTTCTGAAGGGCCGGAAGGCCTGAGGTCAGCCGCGCCCTTCTCGCCAGGCGATCAGGGATTCATTCGTCGGATCGGGACGTGTTGAAAGGTCTACCGGAGGATCTTCGGGTGATATTTCAAACGTTTCGATCAGCCGGGTCTGCATCAGGTAGAAGCCGATGGCCTGAACAAGTTCCACCAGTTCACAGACAGGAAGCACTTTGCGGAAATAGGCAAATGTCTCCGGGCTTGGCCTTGGAGCAACCGCGAGCTCTTCTCCCATCTTTGCGGCCATCCGATGATGCTCAGAGAGGGCCTTACTGGAGCTTCCCTCCCGGGCGGCAAGGATCATTTCTTCGCTGAGCCCGACCCCGCGTGACACGCTCTCCAGCAGGATACGCTCGTATGTTGAGCCCACGACGGTACACATACGGATAAGGGCGACTTGTCGCGTGACCGGGTCAAGCGATCCTCGATTCAGGACACTGTCAGACAGACGCAGCACGCTTTCCGCGTTTCCCGGCGCGTGAGCCATGACCTGAATGATGTTGATCTTCGGGGACACCTCAATCATGTGGGCGACGCGGGCGTCGAGCTCTGCTGTGTCCGGATATGGAATGTTTGTCATTTGGGGTCTCCTCTTTAATCGACTTGCGCCCTAATCATTAGGAAGCTAATTATAAAGGTGTAACTGCCCATTACAAGATGCTTTCAGGATGTCGGGGTCCCTTTTGTGCAGATTCCCGGGCGATCAAAGCGGAATGAGAACGGCAGGAGCTGTCCCGCCAGATGGGCAGCCTAAGGGAGGATAGTTCATGACAAAAAACGCCAACATCACACTTGTTGCAGTATTAGCCCTCGCAGCGCCTTCTCTGATTTCGCAATTCATCAGCGCACCCTTTATTGGTGTCGTGCCCGGGCTTTACGCCAAGTATGCAGGCGTTTCGCTAGCCGCAATCTCGGCCATCGTCCTGGTGTCACGGATATTCGATGCCATTACCGATCCGGTGATCGGGCTTTTGTCTGATCGGTACAAAAGACAATGGCGAACGCGCAAACCCTGGCTCGTCTTAGGGTTCCTTGTGACGGCGCTCGCGGCATGGTTCGTCAGTACGCCACCGGAAAGCGCAGGGGTTATCTATTTTGCAGCCTGGAGTCTGGTTTTCTATCTCGGCTGGACCATGATTGAGGTGCCACATAATGCCTGGTCGGCCGAAATCACCGAGAACTATAATCGCCGGACGACCATCTTCTTCGTTAAGACGGTGTTCGGTGCTGTTGGCGCGCTGGCCTTCGCAGTTGTGCCGCTCCTGCCGATTTTTGAGAGTCGAGAATTCACTTTTGAAACCATGCGTGTAACTGCACTGATCTTTCTCGGACTCGGTTTTATATGCGTGTCTTCCGCGCTGTATTTGGCGCCGAGCGGAACATCTCCGTCTCCAGAGAAGCCGACCATGCGTTTAGGGCCAAAATACCTGGCTTCCATGTTCGGGAACGGCCCTTTCACCCGTTTTATCATTGCCTTCCTGATCAGTGGTCTGGCAGCTGGCATGAATGGTACGTTGCAATTCTTGTTTGTAGATACTTATCTTGGGCTGGGTGAGCATGTCGCAGTGGTTTTGGGGGGCGGCGTTTTCCTGGGCATTTTCGGCATTATCATCTGGTACTTCGTTATGATGCGTTTGCAGAAGCACCGCGCATGGGCGATTTCTCTGGCGCTGGGCGCAGGGTGGATCCTGGCGCCCTCTGTCCTGTTGCCGGGCGACCAGGCGCTCATTCCTTATACGGTCATGTTTGCCGGAATGGTCGTCTCTGTTGGTGCGGGCCTGATCGCTCCTTATTCGCTGCTGGGCGACATCATCGACTATGACCGCTGGAAAACAGGGCAGGACCGGGCAGGGGGCTATTTCGCCGTGTTTCTGTTCATTGTGAAACTGAATACGGCGCTTGGAGGCGCGCTCGCCTTCCTCCTTCTCGACCTGACGGGCTTTGATGCTGCGGCGGCGAACCAGACATTGCTGGCGGGCATCGGCATCCGTTTGGCCTTCGCGATTGTGCCAGGACTCCTCTTCCTGTCGGCCTGCCTGATTATGTGGAATTATCCACTCACCCGGGCGCGTCATGAGGAAATGCGGGCAGAATTGGAGGCCAGGTCTGACGGCGTCGATCAGCCTGCGGGCGCCTGACGGCCCGCCAGAAGGCTACGGCGGGTGCCGTAGCCTTGGGGAGGAGGATTCCGTCGATCAGTCGGTCTTGTAGAGGGTCGACTGATAATAGCGGATGCAGGCAATCAGCAGAATAAGATTGAAGATTACGCCGCCGCCCGCATAGGCGTATCCCATCGTCGGATCGTCCATGACAAAAGCGTCGAAGGACATATAGCCCCAGCCAGCAGGCGAGAGCAGGAACAGGGCGCGATACCAGGCATCATCTTCAATGAACTTCAGCGCTAGCGGAGAGATGATAACGAAGCTGATAAACTTGAACAGGGCGAGCGCTTCGACCTTGTTGGAGGCGTAGGATGCAACGCCCAGTGATGTCACCGGTCCCATTAGAGCAATGCTCGCAGCGACGACCAGCAATTCAAAGTAAGTGATCGGCAAGGCATTCCAGGTGGCATTCATGATCATTACAGTCCCGACCGGCCATGCCAGCAGATATGTAATCAGCAAAAATGTGCGGGTGGCGAGCATGGTCGATGGTCGAATCGGGCTGACGGCCAATGCATTGCGGACGCCTGTGTCCTTTTCGTCGACCATCAACAGGCCGAACAGGAAACCAAATCCACTCGGTCCGGTGATCACAGACATGATGATCAGGAAGGGGAACCAGGCCACCATTCCGGCATTGTCATGCTGGTAGTAGCCGAGCACCGTAATGATCGCGATGATGACGGCTGAAAGCCCGACATTGATGAGCATGACGCCGTCGCGCATGATTCCCTTGGCGTCCAGGGCTATGATTGAAGCGGAAGCATTCATAGGAAACTCCTTGGCCTTACCGGCGTTCTGAGACGATAGATTGCTTGAATTCGCGCATCGCCCAAATCCAGCCGAAGATGATCCAGAGTATCTGATACCCAATGGCATAGGCCCATTCGACCTGTGAGAGCAGGGACGGATCGGCGGCGCCTTCGAAGGACAAAAGCATCGCGTAGGAAGGTATAACCGCACAGACCCATGAAGCGGGTTCTGCGATCAGACCGAAATGGGCCAATAGCGGAATAAACAGCACGGACGTTCCGAATAGCAGGAAAATCATAAGTCCGTTCATAGAAGGTGCCCGCGCCACGATCGCAAATCCCATCAGGACGGCAACCGTGTTGGACAAGGCAAGGGCGAGCATCATCAGCGGCCAGTCGAACTGGCCGTCCAGCGCGAACCATGCCACCGCAAGTCCGGAGAGAATGCCATTCACCGACATGGTCAGCGTTTTCGAGGCCACATAGACACCCGGAGGGGAAGGGGTCACACCCAAAGCAGACAAGACCCGGCTGGCTTTTTCCATCATGACAATGGCGCCGATGAAGCTGAGCCCGATCAATGCCGGATCGGCAAAGATGAAGAAGGCCGCGACGTTTGCCGGCAATGGATCGAGCGGCAGCAGGAGTACGAACACGATAATGGCAGCCGTACTCACAACATTTGCGACATAGATATAGTTACGCGCCTGAAGTGTAATATCCCAGCGCAGCATGTGCATCAGCTGGGTCATTGTATCACCGCCTGTTCATCATCGGCCTCGAGTTCAACACCGGTAACTTTGACGAATACCTGTTCGAGTGTCGCTTCCTGGCTGTGAATTGTCTGGATCTCCTGACCATTCAGAACAGCCTGAAACTCTGGGTTCGCACCCAGACCGTCGAGCGGAAGGGTTGTTTTCTGTAGTCGCTTTTCAGCATCCAGATACGTGATGTTGACTTTGCGCTCTCCATAGCGCGCCTTGAGGGTCTCAACGGTATCAAGTGCGGCCATTTCTCCGCGCACCATGAAACCACACCGGTCGCAGAGCTCTTCCACATCAAACATATTGTGCGTCGTCAGGACGACTGTTTTACCCTTTGCCCGCAGGTCAAAGATGATCTGTTTGACGATCCGGGCGTTGACAGGGTCGAGGCCGGATGTCGGTTCATCAAAGAACAGAAGGTCAGGGTCATGGAGGAGAGCACGCACGAAATTCAGGCGCATCATCATGCCCTTGGAATAATCCGACACGCGCTCATTTGCGGCCTTGCCAAGACCGACCATGTCGAGAAGTGACATTGGATCATGGGTCTTGCTTTTGTACAAGGAGGCGAAAAAGCGAAGGTTCTCAATGCCGGTCAGGCGAAGGAAGTGGTTGGGCAGTTCGAAACCTACTCCGATTTTTTCGTAATAGTCTGCGCCCCAGGATTGAATTTCGCGTCCCAGGACCGTGACATTGCCCTGCTGCAACTTACGAAACTGATGCGTCAGGACTTTCTGAATCGTACTTTTGCCAGCCCCTGATGGGCCGAGTAGCCCGAAGATTTCACCTTGCTGGACAGCGAAAGAGACGCCTTTCACGGCAGGTTGCGAATTTTTCGGGTAAGTATAAACGAGATTGCGGACATCAATGATGTCTGCACGATTTTGAGTTTCCATCCCTGTTTCCTTGGAGGCTGCTTCTGTTGGGCCCGATCGTGTTCGTTGGATCTCCAGATACGATGCAGGTCAGATCAGTTTACTGGCAATATAATAAGGAGGCTAATTATGTTGTCAATGACTGTTTGCGCATGCGTCAGGCCACTTTATGTGGCCTGTGCGACTAGATTTCGCCATTTCCAGACCGCTTGATATATGTACTGCGCAGTTCGTTCTTCAAAATCTTCTGAAGCGACCCACGTGGAAGGCTTTCAACAATATCCAGTCCGGACAGGCGTTGGGTTCGGCCGAGTCTGGCGTTTGTCCAGTCGAGCACTTCGGCAGATGTTGCTTTCGATTCAGGATAGCAAGTGATGACGGCAAAGGGTGTTTCCCCCCATTTGCTGTCCGGCAATCCAATCACGGCAGCTTCTCGCACCTCGGGGTGGGAAGTAAGCACTTCTTCCAGATCGCTGGGGTAAATATTGAATCCACCCGTAATGATCATATCCTTCTTGCGACCGCTGATGTAGAGAAATCCGTCTTCGTCCAGGAAGCCAAGATCGCCGGTTCGGTGGAACACCGTGCCATCCGGATGGTGCCACTTGAGTGCCGTTGTTGCGTCTTCCCGGCGGAAATAGCCCGTCATCATATATTGGGACCAGCCGGCAATCTCGCCGACTTCACCGGTGGCAACCGGTTTGTCTGTCTCGTCCAGAATTGCAACCCGAACGCCTTCGGCTGGCCGACCGACCGAGCGCACTTTTTCAGGATTGAGTCCCACATCCAGTGAGCAGGTGACGCTGCTTTCAGTCATGCTGTAGACCTCGATAAATTCACCGGGCCATACGTCGTGAAAAGCGAGCTTCTTTTCGGGCGCGAGGGGTGATCCGGCGCACAGTTTTATGCTGTCCGAGGCCAGAGAAGCGGTGCGAAGCGAGGCCTCATCAAGCAGTCTTTCAATCTGGGTCGGTACAAGAAAAAGGATTTTCGGCTGCAATTTTTCTGCGAGCTGAATGAAGCCGGCTGCATCAAACCGACGGGTGATGTGGACAGCGCCGCCATTCCAGAGCGTCGAAAACAGACCGGCGAGCGTCCAGTTCGAAGCTATGGGAGTGGACAGGAGTGTATATCGTCCCGGTTCAGCGCCCAGTGTGGTAAAACCACTCGTCTGGATTGCCCTTAAGGTGTGCGAACCAACAATGCCTTTCGGCGTTCCGGTCGTCCCCGAGCTATAAACAATGATGGCGTCGGAAGAAGGGTCGATATCCGGCAAGGCGCTGGAGCCCCCGGATGTTGCAGGGGCCAAACGCGGATCATCCATGGCAATCAGGCCGGGATTGCCCCGGGTCAGCGTTACGGCTTTGCTGGCGGCCTCCAGATAGCCCGGCGTCGCGATCACCAGTTTCACATCGGCATCGTCAAGGATGCGGGCAGCAGCCTCGTCGCTGAGAAAAGTGGACAGTGGAATAAGGCAACATCCGGCGCGAAAGACTGCGAACAGACTTGTCATATGTTCGAGAGAGTTTTCGCCGATGACGGCGATTTTATCTCCCGGCTGAACGAAGCCCGTCAAAAGCCGCGACGCGGTTCCACGGGTGACCTCTTCAAGGACCCGATAGCTCAGCACGCCGGTCTCCCCGGCGAGCGCAACTTCCTCTGGAAACATCGAGGCTGCCCATTCCAGGCGCTGTGGCAGGATCATCAGATCCGGGCTGGAAGGTGTATTCTGGCTATCGTGTTCCAACGATACCTCCATCGCTTGCTATAACTTCACCGATGACATAGGCCCCGGCACGTGAGCTGAGAAAAATGGCAAGTCCTGCAATGTCTTCCGGTGTGCCGACCCGGCCGCTGGGATTTGCCTGGGCAAACTTTTCCCAAACTTCGTCATCCATTCTCCCGCCGAACCCTGATCCCAGCATTTTTGTTGGGTAAGGGCCGGGTGCGATCGCATTACAGTTGATGTGCTCGCCTGCGAGATGGGCCGCCAAAAACCGTGTCAGGTGATGTACGGCGGCCTTCGAAGCGCCGTATGAAAATACGTCGAAATGTGACGATTTCAGCCCGTCGATTGATCCGATATTGATGATCCGCGCCGGATCATCAGCAGAAGCAGCCATGCGGATAAGGGGCAGGAGTTTTTGGGTAAGAAAAAAGACGCCTTTGACATTCACGTCCATCACTTTGTCCCAGCCGCGTTCCGGGAAGTCTTCAATCGACCCGCCCCATGATGCACCAGCATTGTTGACCAGAATATCGAGCTTGCTTTCCCGCGCAGCCAGACGGCTCGCCAGGTCCTCAATGTCAGACAGTCTGGACAGGTCTGCAGGCAGCGGGATGCACTCTCCTGCATATTGGTTTGAAAGCTTTGAAGCGGTCTCTTCGCAAGCTTCTGCCTGCCGGGAGCAGATATATACGCGCGCGCCCGCTGCAACAAACCCGGCGGCGATCATCTCTCCGATTCCGCGAGAACCGCCTGTCACCAGAGCGGTTTTTCCGCGAATCGAAAAGAGGTTCTGAAAAGTTGGCTCCACCCGGTTCTCCCTATTTCCGCCCGAAATTTTGACCTGCAGTCTTCAAAGAGAGAGGCGATATCTCAGGAACAAAAAAGTAAGGAACCTAACTAAATGTCAATTCTATCTGCGTCAATGACCTTAAATCCGCCTGAAACTGCGGATGCTTGGTTGGCGAGCTGGATGATTTCGGGTGACGTTTTGACGTGACGGACTGGATTCTTCGTCATTCAGCCTTGTTCAGCCGATTCAAATCCTTCGGGGAGGGCGGTTTGCGCTGATAATGCTCGGTTTAGCTGAACTCTGTGCGCAAAGTTGGCTCGCAATGAAAGCACGTGAAACGTGCGTGCGGTTCGATTAATAGCAATCTGCGTTCGCTGAGAGTAAAGCGAAGTGCTCATTTATCCGATTGCCTGCAGGAATAAGCAATTCCTGGAGGAAGCGTGACACCGGATAGAGACCAGAAGCTCTGGATGTTCGAACGGATGGTGGAAAGCCGCCATTTCGAAGAACTCATCAAGCCTGCTTATTTCGAAGGTAAGCAGCCCGTTTTCAATATGGCGAAAGGCCCTCTGCCTGGCGAGATGCATTTGTCGGATGGGCAGGAGCCTTGCGCTGTTGGCGTGTGCGCCCATTTGCGTCCCGATGATACAGTGACCGCAACCCACCGTCCTCATCATGTTGCGATCGCCAAGGGCGTTGATGTGAATGCCATGGCATCCGAGATATTCGGTCGGGCCAACGGCCTGTCGGGTGGACGAGGTGGGCACATGCATTTGTTCGACCCGAAGGTAAATTTCTGTTGCTCAGGTATTATTGCTGAGGGGATGGGGCCCGCCGTTGGTGCCGCAATGGCCGCAAAATTAAGAGGCAGTGACGCGATCGCGGTCTCTTATATTGGCGAAGGTGCGGCCAATCAGGGCGCGTTTCATGAAGCACTCAACCTGGCGGCTGTCTGGAAGGCTCCGGTCGTGTTTATCATCGAAGACAATGCCTATGGCATTTCTGTCTCCAAGAGAGATGCAACAGCCGTTGAGCGCAATGCAGATCGAGCGGTCGCTTACAATATGCCGGGAGTGTTCGTTCCTGGAAATGACCCGGATTTAGTGTTTGAAGCCGCTGGCGAGGCGGTTCGGCGTGCGCGCTCTGGGGAAGGGCCAAGCCTGATTGAAATCGAAACCAGCCGACTTGAAGGGCACTTCATGGGCGATGCGGAAGGCTATCGTCCTGAAGGAGAAAAGTCTCGTCTGTTGGCGCTCGACCCAATCGTGAAATATCGCGAACGCCTTGTCGTAGAAGGGTGCGATGAGACGCGGCTGGAGGCCATTGCGTCACGAGGACGACAACGCATTGAGGCTGCGTTTCAGCATGCGCGGCAGTCGGCTGCGCCTGATCCGCAAGATGCATTTACGGCCGTGTTCGCCTGAGGGAGGTTTAAATGGAAAAGAAACGTAAACTGACCATCGCGAAAGCCATGGCTGAAGCGATCGCTCTTGAAATGCGGGCGAGTTCTGACGTTCTGGTGATGGGTGAAGATATTGGCAAAATGGGCGGCGTGTTCGGAAATACGCAGGGCTTGTTTGATGAGTTCGGCGCTGATCGCGTGCGCGATACACCAATTTCAGAAACCGGCTTTATCGGCGCAGCTGTCGGCATGGCTGCGGCGGGCATGCGTCCGGTCGTAGAGTTGATGTTCGTTGATTTCTTCGGTGTTTGCATGGATGCGATCTATAACCTCGCGGCCAAGCAGAGTTATTTTTCCGGTGGAAATGTTACCTGCCCAATGGTGCTGATGACCTCGGTCGGAGGCGGTTATGGCGATGCCGGGCAGCACTCACAGACGCTGTATGCAACCTTCGGGCACTTGCCTGGTTTGAAAGTCGTGATTCCATCAAATGCATATGATGCGAAAGGCATGATGGCTGCCGCAATTGCCGACCCAAATCCGGTCATCTTCATGTATCACAAGGCATTGCAAGGCATGGGCTGGCTGGGCACGGTTCAGCGATCCATCACCCATGTGCCGAAAGATCACTATTTGATCCCACTGGATAAGGCGGCGATTGTTCGCAAGGGGCAAGATGTCACCATTACCGGGTTAGGGCATACGGTTCATCTGGCTCTGGATGCGGCTGAAACATTAGCTAAGCAAGGCATATCAGCGGAGGTCATAGACCTGCGCTCGATTGCACCGCTCGACCGGGAAACGCTTATTGCGTCGGTACGAAAAACCGGCGCGGTTCTGAGCGTCGATGATGATTACCACAGTTATGGTGTTGGCGCAGAGATCATCGCCACGATAGCCGAATGCGATGAGCTGAAACTGCGCACGGCTCCGAAACGCATTTCCTATCCTGATATCCCGGTGCCGTTTGCACCGGAAATGGAACACTTCGTACTGCCGAACGCTGAGAAGATCGTTCAGGCCGCAACACAGATGATGAAAGTGGGTGAACATGTCTGACGTAAACATTCCAGAAGATTGCTGGGACGATGACAGTGAAGGGGCGATTTCGACATGGTTTTATGATGATGGCGAGGCCGTCTCTGCGGGAGACACGCTTTGCGAGGTTATGAATGAGAAAGTGGCGACTGAAATTGACGCTCCCGTGAGTGGGACACTGAAAATTGTCGTTCCGGCGGAAACCCCCGTGCTCAAAGGTGCACTCATTGCCAAAATCGAGGACTAGGCAACATGGCGGAACAGCTGGAGGCTGTGCGTCTGCGCGGTGTGCGAAAGGTGATTGCAGATCGTATGCAGGCATCTTTGCAATCGACCGCGCAGCTCACCTATCATGCAGATGCTGATATCACTCATCTATTGGCGGAGCGCCGGTTGTGGAAAGAGAAAGGTCGTCTGATCAGTCTGGAAGATTGTCTGATTTTTGCTCTTTCTGCGGTGCTGGCTGAACTGCCGGAATTTAATGGAACGTCTGATACGCAAAGCATTCATCCCTCTGCTTCGATCGATATGTCGCTGGCCATTTCATCTCCCGCAGGGTTGATGACGCCCGTCCTGAAGGGCGTTGAAACGTTCGATCTCGACACGCTTGCAGAGACACGACGTGACGTCGTTGGTCGCGCTCTGAAAGGTAAGCTGGCGGTATCGGAAATGAAGGGCGGAAGCTTTACATTGTCTAATCTCGGTCATACGCGAGTACGCTACTTCACGCCGATTTTGAATGCCGGGCAAATTGCCATTCTTGGGGTGGGGCGTTTGGAAACCCGTCTGGCTTTGTCTGATCAGGGCGAGGTTTGTCAGCAGAGCATCCTTCCTTTGTCTCTCACGGCGGATCACCGTATTGTCGACGGCGAACCAGCAGGGCGTTTTCTGACCTTGCTGTGCGAGCAGCTGGAAGACTTTGATGACACAAGGCCTAACGCGAAAACCTAAACTATTTCAGCCACCATTGGGGCTGGAGTTTGAAGACTCGCTCTTTGATCGCATCACAGAAGATACGGCCGTGCCTGTTTCGGATGTATTCTTCTGGCATCAAGCCAGGTCATTGGTGCTTCCCAAGCGCTGGACAGAAAAACCGGGCTTTGGCCACGCAGCAGATCAGGCACGCGCAAAGGGGTGGCCTGTCGTTTCAAGACGGTCTGGTGGTTCGTGTGTTTTTCACGGAGAGACGGTTCTTTGCGTGACCAGTGTGTTCTGTACAAAGAAGCACACGCTTGGCATTCATGATGTGTATGAAAGCTTTTGCGCACTTCTGATCAAAGGTCTGATGCAGGTTTATGGTGTAGAAGCCCGTTATGGCGGGTGTCCACAGGCACCGTGTGATGGGGATTTTAATATCCTGGTCGGAGATCGAAAACTTGCCGGCACGGCGATGCGCAGGCGGTCTCGACACGGCAAGGATACGTTCCTTGTGCATGGTGTGATCTGGCTGTCAGGCGGTCTGGAAGAGCCTTTATCCGTGATCGAAAGTTTTGACCGGTCCATGGGGCTTGATGTTCGGTATCCACCTGCAGCGTGCATCACTTTGGAAGAAGCGATACAGGCCGTAGGAGGGCGCCTGAAACTGGCGCCTTTCCTTGATTTTCTGGCCGAGGCGCATGAAACTTACATGCTGAGCAAGCGGGTCATGCCACCATCGACAACGATGGATTCACCGGAAATGTAACTTGCCTCATCGCTTGCCAGAAAGGTGATGGTTTGAGCGATTTCATCTGGCTGCCCGACACGTTTCATGGCGACGGTCTGCGATAACGCGGCGCGCAGTTCCTCGGCATGTCCCGGTGCTAATCCATTTTCAGCGCGTTTCAGCATTGGGGTATCGATCAAGCCGGGGTGAACTGCATTCACGCGAATGCCAAACTGCGCCAGGTCATTGGCAGCTGCTCGCGTCAGGCCCAGAACTGCCATCTTGCTGGTCGTGTACGGGCTTGTATTGGCGAAGGCTCTGAGCCCATTGATGGATGAGGTAAGAACGAATGCGCCGCCATTTTCTTTCATCGCTGGTGCAAAAGTCTGAATGGCCAGGAAAGGTGCTTTCACATTCACATTCAGAACCTGATCAAACGCGGTGCTTTCAATATCAAGAATGTTTGCCATAGGGCCATCAATGCCTGCGTTCAGGACAGCAATGTCGATCCGACCATAACGATCAAGGGCCTGTTTGGAGATTTCGTCCAATAGAGCGGTTTCGGATATATCGCCCGCGCAACCGATAAATCGGTTGGCGAAATGACTTTCCATTTCCGCCAGTCCGGATGCATCCAGATCTGCGCCAATGATATTTGCGCCGCGTGCGTGCATGATACGCGCTGTCGCCGCACCGATACCACTCGCGGCGCCGGTGATAATTGCTGTTTTTCCGGTTAAGTCACTCATGATCAATCCTCAAAAAAAACGGGTGCCAATCTGGGCGAGATCGGCACCCGTGTGCAGTTACGGGAGATTGCAGACAGGTTCAGGCGTCGACAGTGAAGGACACGGGTTCAATCGTACCTTCAGCTACGTCTTTCAGGAGTTTGGCATCGAGAATCTGCGCAATGCTGCCGTCGTCATTCGTGAAGGCGATTGGGCCATAACCGACGAAGAGGAGTTCTGTGTCCATCTCCACATTGGTATCGGCATGGACAATACCGAGTGGTTCATAACCCCAGTCGCCGGTCTTCGCGACCTCATCTTTGTATCTCAGCTCGCCTTTCAGCATCAGGAATTCACCTGCGCCCAGATGGTAATGGCCAGCAAACATACCGCCCTTGTCGAGGCGAAGAATGATGGAGAACTGGCCTGTCTCCGGGCTGGTTCTGAGAAGTTTGTAATGTGCACCATTTCCGAGGCTGTGCCAATCAAGCTCGTCCTGGCGATAGAGAAGTTCTTCCATGATAAAAGTCCTTTGATTCAGGTTAGAATTCGATTTTGGCTTCAATGCCGAAGCGGCGATGTTCGCCGTAATAGGTCGGGATCAGGCCAAAGGTTGCCGTCAGATCGCCTGCGTCGACGATGTAGCTCTCATCGGCGAGGTTCTTGCCCCAGAGAGATACTGACCAGTTGGCATTGTCAGGCTTCAGCGTGAGGCGAGCGTTGAGGAGTTCGTGGGAACCCCTCGAGCTAATGGCTTCAAGCTCATTTGAGTCGAAATATCGCTGATCAACGAACACGTATTCGGCTCTTGGTGTGAGGACAAAGCCACCTGGCAGGTGGAAATCATACTGCCCGGCGAAATTGATATTCCACTCTGGTGAGCCTGGAAGGCGATTGCCACTCAGGTCACCGGCAATCTGGGACACATAG
The DNA here is from genome assembly GCA_963678615.1 of uncultured Ponticaulis sp. Taxonomy (GTDB): domain Bacteria; phylum Pseudomonadota; class Alphaproteobacteria; order Caulobacterales; family Hyphomonadaceae; genus Ponticaulis. Next base: position 2,206,312 of record OY782947.1, on the reverse strand, counting down.
TCATTATAGCTTGCATCCAGATATCCCAGCCCAAGCGTGAGCGTCATGTCGTCGACCGGAATTGCGGTGAACTCACCCTCAAAGCCTGTGATATCGGCGGTCGCCGCATTTTCCAGGGCAATTACGATCGGGTTAGCTGTGCTGGACCCTTGGGTGAACGTGAAGACCTGAAGATCGGTGTAGTCGTATTTGAAGACCGACATATTGGCGCGTAGACGGTCATCGAGAACCGTTGTTTTGACGCCGATTTCGTAAGAGGTTAGGAATTCCGGGTCGACAGTCGTCAACTCATTCGGGTCGAAGAATGCTCCGAGGTTGAAGCCACCCGACCGGAAGCCGCGAGACACACTGCCATAGACCATGGTGTCATCATTGATCTCGTACTTTGCCAGAATTCGACCTGACCAGGCATCCCATTCTTCGGAGACATCTGTTTCCGGAATGAGTGGGACAGTTTGGCCTCCCGGTGCGACACCAGTACCATAAACCAGAAGGCTTTTAAGCGTCGCATCCTTCTCTTCCATTGTGTATCGAAGTCCGCCGGTTATGCTGAGCTTTTCGGTTACCCGATATGTGGCCTCGCCAAAAAGAGCATAAGTCGTGGTGTCTCGATCAGCTTCTGCCTGTAATGGAAGTGCAGCGGACGGAATCGCTCCGAAAAGGTCACCGCTTGTCCGGTTGTTAAAGTCTTCCTTCAGGTAGAACAGACCGGTAATCCAGTTCCATTTGCCCCCGCCATCGAACGACAAGTTGAATTCCTGGCTGATCTGTTTACCGTCCTGTTGGAAGCGCAGTTCATCCAGATTGTTAGGGCTCTGGTCGATATCACCCAGGTAATCGGTTTTGACAGCTTCATATCCTGTGATCGATTTGAACTCATAATCACCAAATTGCTGGATGAAGCGAAGGTTCGTGCCCCAGGTATCGGCATGGTGCCGATTGTCTGTCGCATTCACGTTGATGATGCGAGAGTCGCCTGGTTTCGGATCGGTGTAACCAAGTGCGTCGCCACCATTGATCGCGCCGACGGGCTTACCCTGATGATAGTCCGAACGATCACGGCCAGCATGAATGTTCCAGAGAATCTCAAGATCAGCATTGGGTTCATATCGGGTGATCGCCCGGATTGCACCCAAATCTGTTCCATTGGCACGATTGCCATCGAAGAGATTGCGAAGGTCGCCATCATCCTGTGTGAGTTTGCCTGCAATTCGGGTCGCCAGTTTGTCTGATACGATGACCGTGCCGGCTGCTTCGACTTCGATGAGGTTGTAATTACCAACTCCGAAACGCAAATAACCCTCTTGTGTGTCACCCGGTTTCTGGGAGTAGAAATTGATTGCACCGCCGGTCGTGTTGCGACCGAAAAGTGTACCTTGCGGGCCACGCAGAACTTCAACACGCTCCAGGTCAAACATTTGCATCAGCTGTCCGCCCGTCAGGCCCTGAACGACGTCGTCGCTATAAATGCTGACCGGAGAAACGGTTGTGGCGTTAAAGTCGTTATTGCCGACGCCACGGATGAAGATATTCGGATTGCCGCCGAATGTTTTGATCTCAAGGTTTGGAACCTGATCATCAATGTCGAGCGAGTCTGTAAAGCCGTACGCTTCAAGCGAATTTGCATCGAATGCCGACACCGACAGAGGAACGTCCTGAACGTCTTCTGATGTTTTGCGGGCGCTAACGATGACCGACGCCAGACGCTTCACATCCTTGGTGTCAGTATTGCTCGTGTCGTCCTGTGCGAAGACAGGGGCCGATAGCGCGGGCAGCGCTAGACAGAGCGTCATAAGAGATGTTTTGAGTTTGTGTTTCACTTTGATCCTCCCCAAAGGAAATTTACTGTTTTGTTTTATTTGTAAAAATCTGCGTACTCGGCGCGCAGAACCTTTTTGTCGACCTTTCCGGTCGCTGTAAGCGGTAGATCGGAACGGGCGATGGCCGCTTCTGGAACCCACCATTTCGGTAGATGGGAGGTCAGAAACCCAAGCACTTCGTCTGAAGATAAGTTCGCGTTGTCGACGACCGTATAAACGAGAAGTGGGCGTTCATCCCATTTCGGATGCGCCAGTCCAATGGCAGCCGCGTTTGAAATAAGCGGATGTTCCACGGCTGTGTTTTCAAGTGTGATTGAGCTGATCCATTCGCCACCGGACTTGATGATATCCTTGGTGCGATCAGTGATTTGCATATAGCCCATAGGATCAATCGTCGCGACGTCGCCCGTATCGAACCACCCGTCTTTGTCGGTAACGGGCTGCTCGTGACCGAAGTATTGATTGACGATCCAGGGGCCGCGGATCATGAGGCGTCCGCTGGCCTGTCCGTCCTGCGGAAGGTCTTCGCCCATTTCTCCGATGATTTTAAGATCGACGCCGAACGGAATGCGTCCTTGCTTCTTGGTCAGAAGGTCAGCGCGCGTTTCATCTGTCAGGTCCAAAGCAGCAGCTGATGGCGTCGCAATTACGCCGAGCGGGCTTGTCTCTGTCATGCCCCAGACCTGAACAATCTCAACGCCGAGCTCTTGCTGGAAGCTGCGCTTGAGATCAGGTGGAACAGCTGAGCCGCCGATATATAGGCGTTTCAGCGAAGGTAGTTTTCGGTTTTGGCGGCGAGCCTCTTCCAGGACTGTTTTCCAGATGGTGGGCACGCCCCATGCGAGCGTAACTTTCTCCTGCTCACAAAGATCCAGAAGGGACGCACCATCAAGTTGTGCGCCGGGCAAAACCAGACGTGCGCCATTCATGGGTGTTATCAAGGGCAACGCCCAGGCCGTCGCATGATACATGCTTGCGCATGGGAGAACGACATCATCAGGTCCGATGTTGAAATTTCCGGGACCGCCCGCGGCGAGAGCGTGGATCATGCAGGACCGATGAGCGTAGAGCACGCCTTTCGGGTTCCCCGTTGTGCCTGACGTATAACAAAGGAAAGCGCCGTCGCGTTCACTCCGCGCGGGGGATTCAAGAGATGAATCCGCTGCAGCGAGATAACTTTCGTAATCGATCAGACCGGGCAGGTCGGCGTCAGGAAGAGCTTCGCGATCGCACAGTCCAACATAGCGATTAACGAATGGAGACCTGGCATGAATGTCCAGAACCTGAGGCAGGAAAGCGGGATCGAAAAAGATGACGCCATCTTTTGCCTGATCGACAGTGAACTGGATTTGCTCAGCGTCAAACCGAGGGTTCACCGTGTGAAGGATATGGCCTGCGGCAGTAACGCCGTAATAAAGCTCAAAATGACGACGAGTGTTCAGTGCGAGTGAAGCAATGCAGGTTTGAGCAGGCAGGTTCTCGGCTGTTAACGCGCTTGTCAGTCGGTCCGCGCGGGCTTTTGTATCACCGTAGCTTTGGTGGCGAATTATACCGTCTTCATCGCGGGAAGTTATGTTCAACTCTGCATGGCGCAGGCCTGCATAAGTGAGAATATCGGGAATTCGCAATTCCCGTTCCTGCATGAGATAACCCGTCATCACTCGACGTCCTGTCCTGCCCTATATTTATTTTCCTCACTTTGCTGGACTTCGAGCCTTGCGCTTTACTCAGCGTGTTCTCTGTCTTTTCCTTTGGGGAACACCGTGGACGGACGATTTGTGTTCCTGTGCTTTTTCGCTAGGGTAACTGCATAAAAAGAACAAACGTACCATGGAGGAATGAATGCACAGAGGATCTGAAGATCCCGCGGAGGGGAACGTTTCAAGTATCCGGTTGCAGAATGCGAGTTTTACGGACTTTACCGAAAAGCTGTGTGAAGTGCATTCCATCTGGGGGTTTCAACGACCGGACGGGGCATCATTTGATGCTGAAATTAACAATATGCCGATGGGGGATTTGAGCTGTACAGATGTGCGCGTTGGCTTTGGACTGTCAGGTGAGCGGACCAAAAAACACATCAGTCAGATAAATGATGCGTTTTACGGGGTCATTCTGATGCTGTCGGGAGGCCAGCGTATTGTTCAGGGAAGTCAGGAAGTGGAGCTGCAGGCCGGCGAAATGTCGGTCTGGGACGCGTCTCGTCCGGCTCGGTTTTGTTCGGATGGTCCTGTGCGTCAGGTTTCGGTGCTTATTCCGCATAAAAAGCTCAAGCTCTATTCCCACAATATCGAGAATGTCTGCGCACAGCGGATCAATGGGCGATCCGGGCTTGGCCTGCTGCTGGCCTCTCACCTGCAGGCTCTGACTGAAGTGTTACCGCACGCCGATAGCACGACACAGGCGGGTGCGTCGCAGGCGACAATTGAACTCGTCAGCGCAACCATGCGTCCTGATACGGCGCAGAACTTCAAGTCCACCCTGCATCAAACCATGTACCGTCGCATACAGGAGTATGTGATCAATAATCTGCGTAACCCTTATATGAGCCCGCGCAGTATTGCCGATGCATTTCGTATAACGCCTCGCTATCTGCACAAGATTTTTGAAGGGACTGGTAGTACGGTCTCTGAGTGGATTTTGAATCGCAGGCTTGAAGCGTGCCGGACGTCGCTATTGGATCCGGCACTTAAACATATGACGATCACGGAAATTGCGTTCAATTGGGGCTTCAATAACGCGGCATATTTCTCGCGAACCTATCGCCAGAAATATGATGCGACCCCCACTGAAACGAAAATGCGTGCACTAAAAGATTAGAAGGTGCTCAATTCCCTGTTCCTGATCCTTGGAATTCTTCATCCAGCCCGCCGTGACGGGCCGATTCAGCTCGGGTGCACACGAATTCCCTTTAAGCAGTAATAAATCGGGGACATTGGGAAGGGGGCCTCAAAATTGGCGGTCAGAGATTTCTCGATTTTTGGCGCAGATTTTGGGGGTTCAAAAAAACAGAGATTGGTCCAAACGCGAAAAACCCGCGAAATCGCGGGCATATAGCCAATGTAAAAGGGGTGAACCAGTTGTCTGGGAAATCGATGGCGGACTGGGGAGGATTCGAACCCCCGACCCCTTGGTTCGTAGCCAAGTACTCTATCCAACTGAGCTACCAGTCCGCGCCGAGAAGGGCGGTGTATACCCTTCTGAATCAGGGGATGCAAGTGCTGATTTTGTCTTTTTCCATCAGTTTTGACGTTTTCTTGTTTTAGCTGACAGAGGCATCCTTGCTGGCCTCATAAACGCCGCGAGCAATTGCGCGGGCCAGCGTGCCAGCGGCCAGCTCGCCAAGACGGGCAAGCGTCATGGGTGCGGGTTCTGTAAGTGGTTTTTTCCCGGTCGAAATCGCAAATATGACATCGCCGTCAAACGGCGCAAAGACAGGGCGGATGGCGCGGGCCATGCCTGCCACGGCCATATCTGCAAGGCGCTGGGCTTGTGTCGGGGAGAGGGCGGCATCGGTGGCGACACAGGCAATGGTGGTGTTCGCACGCGGTGATGGGTTGGCCTTTGCTGCACCCCAGTCTTCCGGGTCAAAATCGAACGCGTCGGGCAGGCGTGTGCCGCCAAACTCCGCATTGATTTCATAAGGCGTCGCCCAGTAAGCGTCGCTATTTGGAACTTTGACGGAGCCGAAACAATTCACCGCGACGAGTGCGCCGACTGTATAGCCATCATCGCTGACAATGCTGGCAGAGCCGAGCCCGCCCTGAAGCTGGCCGGCGCGTGCGCCATAGCCTGCGCCTGACCGGCCAAGAGAGAAATCCGTTCCGGTATTGCCAAATGCCTCCCGGCCGAGCCGGTTATAAGGTGGCTCAACGCCCCATGCCTTGTCGCCGCCATTTGCCAGATCATAAAGAATGGCAGAGGGTACAATCGGGCTTTTCGGAACGCCGGGCAAATCCATCAGGCCAAAGCCTTGCCCCTTTGCGCCGAGTTCGGCGATGACACCGTCAGCGGCGGCAAGCCCATAAACTGAGCCGCCAGACAGAACCAGAGCGTCGATATCATCGACCAGCGTGCCGAGTTTCAGCGCGTCCGTTTCGCGCGTGCCGGGGCCGCCGCCTGCAATATGAACGGCGCAAATCGCCCGCTCATCCGGGACAATTACGCTCACGCCGGTAGCTATGCCCATGTCTTGAGCATTTCCAACCTTTAGCCCGTCTACATCTGTTATGAGATTGCGCGATCCCGGCTTTGCCATAGACAGCCCCTTTCATCCTCGTCTCACATGAATAAGGTGTGTCTCATCTGTCGCCAAGGATTTGATCAATATGATGCGTAAACTTCTCTTGTCCGCCACCTGTCTGTCTCTCGTTGCCTGCTCAACGGCGACGATTGAGCCGCCACCCGTGAATGAGACGCCGGTCTATCAGCACTCTATGGTGACGGCAGCGAACCCTCTGGCGGTGCAGGCCGGAGCGAAGATTCTGGAAAATGGCGGCAATGCTGTTGATGCCGCGATTGCGGTGCATAGCGTACTGTCACTGGTCGAGCCGCAAAGCTCTGGTCTTGGCGGCGGTGCCTTCATGGTCGTTTATGAAGCGAAAACCGGCGAGCTGACCTTCCTTGATGGCCGCGAGAAAGCGCCTGCGAATGTCGATGAGAAGCTGTTTTACACAGATGAAGGTAAAGTGATGGACTATATCACGGCCTGGCAGAGCGGGCGCTCTGTTGGTGTGCCGGGACAGGTCTCGCTGTATGAAAAAGCACACACCATGTTCGGTCTGGCCGAATGGGGCAGCCTGTTTGAAGACGCAATCACGCTGGGCGAAAATGGTTTCGAAGTGTCGCCGCGACTGGCAGGCGTTCTGGCGAATGAACGTCTGCGAAAGTTCATGCAACTGGACGATAACCCGGATACGGCGCCGTATTTCTATCCAAATGGCGAGCCGCTGGCGGCAGGCACGCTGCGCGATAATCCGGAGTTTGCGGCGACGTTGAAGGCGATTGTGAAAGACGGCGCGAAAGTCTTCTATGAAGGTGAGATTGCTGACGCCATTGTGAAGGCAGTTCAGGGCGGCGCCATTGGCGGCGCAATGACAACCGAAGACCTCGCCAATTATGAAGTCGCCGTACGCAGCACGCTCTGCGGCGAAGCGCTGGGCTATAAAATCTGTTCGGCTGAGCCGCCATCGTCTGGCGGTGTGACACAGCCAGCGATTCTGGGCCTTTATGAGCGTCTGATCAAAGACGTTGATGCCGATGACAAGAATGCCAAGCTGAAGGCCTTTGTGGATGCGCAGCGTCTGGCTTATGCGGACCGGGATCATTATGTCGCCGACGCGGATTTCGTCACGGTTCCGGCAAAAGAGCTGATCGATCCGAAATATCTTGATGCGCGCGTGAAGGATAAGTTCGCACCGGACGCTGTGCCGACAGCGGGCGATCCAGGCGCAGTTCTGTACGGCAAGCCGATGATTGATATGTGGGGCCGGGATGCGACAGATGACGCACCGGGCACGACCCATATTTCCGTCGTTGATAAATGGGGTAACGCCGTTTCCATGACGGCGACGGTCGAGTCGGCCTTTGGGTCTTCTCGTTGGGCAAAGGGCTTCCTGTTGAACAATGAGCTGACGGATTTTTCCCGTGAGGCCTATATCAACGGCAAGATCGTTGCGAACGCACCTGCAGGCAACAAGCGTCCGCGGTCATCCATGTCGCCAACTCTTGTGTTCGACAAGAATGACGATCTCTACATGGTGACAGGGTCACCGGGTGGAAATTCCATTGTGGCTTACACGTCCAAAACGCTGGTTGGCGTGCTCGATTGGGGCATGACCGTGCAGGAAGCAGTGGATTATCCAAATGTCATTGCGCGCGGCGAAAAAGTCGGTGTTGAAAATACGCGCGGCGAGCTCGGCGCTGAGGTCAGCAAGGTGCTGACGGAATATGGCTACAAGGTTCAGGAAGGTCAGGGCGAAGGTTCTGGTCTGCATGCCATTGTGGTGAAAGGCGATGAGCTGGAAGGCGCTGCCGACCCGCGCCGTGAAGGCATTGTGATTGCTGTAGAATAGAGCCGAGGCCAGGATATCCATTGAAAGCCTCTCTCCGAAAGGAGGGAGGCTTTTTTATGCTCGCAGTTCCAGATGAAAGACCGTGCCGTCTTCGCCAGTTGAAATCAGCCTCAGATCACCGCCCATGCCGCTCGCAAGTTCGCGGGCAATGGCAAGGCCGAGGCCGGAGCCACGTTTGGTGCCGGACGCAGAAAACGGCTTGAACAGGGTTTCCTGAACGCGTGGCGGAATACCGGGGCCATCATCGATGATTTCCAGCGTCAGGCTTTTTCCCGGCAGGGCATGGCGGATTGTCACGCGGCCTGACCCGTCCGGACGTTGCATGGCTTCAATGGCTTGTGCGGCATTGCGCAAGAGATTGACCACGATTCTGTGCAGATGGTCCTGATCGACCTGAGCGGTCAGCTCGCCATCGACATCATTGATCCAGACAACGCCATCATGGCCGAGCAGGGCTTCATGGGCGGCCTCTTCGATAATGCGGTAGAGGGTTTGCGGCGAAAGTGTCGGCGTAGGTGGCTCTGACCGGCCGAAAGACAATGTGTCTTCAGCCAGTTTCACGGCGCGCTCAATCGCCCGTTCCAGACGCGGCGCAGCGCGTTGAACGCGCGGGTCCTCGCTACGCCCGAGTCCGTCTGAAATAATTTGGGCCGACGTCAGAGAGTTGCGGAGGTCATGGTTGATCTTGGCCATGGCTTCGCCAAGCTGAGCCAGACGTTCACGTTCCTGAAGCGAGGCCTTTACCGCAGCTTCCATGTCGGCAAGTGAAGTTTCTGCCCGACCGATTTCATCGCGGCGGCCAGAAGGCACAATGTGAGAGCGCCAGTCTTTCGGGTCGACGCGGAAGCGTTCAATCGATTTTGTGATCCGGCGGATGGGACGAACGACAACATATAATAGTGCGATGTAGATCATCAGGCCGACAAAGACGGAAATGAACAGGGACAGCCAGAAAATGCGGTTGATGTAATTCCAGAGCTCCGTCCGTAACAATTTGGTTTCGACAACGACTTCGATGAAGTTGCCGTCAATTTCCGGGTCTTCCAGAATTCGAATGAATTTGGTCTCGCTGCTCATCAAAAGCTGAAGCGTTTCCAGGATGGGTGGGATCAGGCCGAACGTCCGAAGGTCAAAGACTGCCATATCGCCTTCAATCGCCATGGCAGGGCTTAAAATACTTTCCCGGCCCATCTCGCTTCCGACCGCCACGGTGACGATTTGGGCGTTCATCAGCAGGTCGCGCGAGAGTCTGTCCGACACCATGCGCGTCGGTGCCGCCTCCAGAGCGAGCGTCGCCGTCTGGGCCATTTCCACGCGTTCGCTCAGCCAGCCTCGGGTGAAGCTGGCGATTGACGGGAAGAAAATCAGAATCTCTGCAAGAAAAACGAAGGAAAAAGTCAGGAACAGAAGACGCGATGACAGCCCCAGCCCTTTAGGCTGAGCGCGCAGCGCAGTTTCCCCCGCATTCGTATCGCCCGAAAGTTTTCCCATCTGAGTCAGAATTTATGATCGCTGTGCGAGCTTAACAAGAACAGACAGGAACTCTACGGAAACCTTTGAAGAATACTTACAGCTCTTTTCATGGCGGCACCGAAGACTTTTGGCTGAAAATAAAGGCTCGCTGCACGTTTTACGACTTCGGCGCGCGTCGGATATGGCGAGATATGGCTCGTCAGAGAGCGCATTTTCTGACCGTTCGCCATGGCGTAAGCGATGATCTGAAGGATGTCGCCAGCGCCTTCTCCATAAATACTGGCGCCGAGAATTTTATCGCCCTTGCCGATAATGATCTTGATAGAGCCTTCGGTCGCCCGCTCGACGATGGCGCGGTCATTGTCTTCAAACGGGAATTCGCTGACAGCAATCGCGTCACCATGTTCCTTTCGGGCCTCGGCTTCCGTCAGGCCGACCTGCGCCAGCTCTGGCTGGATATAGGTGACAGCCGGAAACGCTGCTGTGACGGCTTTTGCCGGAAGCTTCATAAAGGCGGCCTGCACGAAAATACTCGCATGCCATCCGGCAAGGTGCGTGAACTGGCCTTTGCCGGCAATGTCGCCCACTGCCCAGACCTTGGGGTTCGAAACGGATCTGAGATTTGCTTTGGTCTTGATTCCGGCGCGGTCATAGGCGACGCCGCCCCCTTCAAGGTTCAGGTTCTCCACATTTGGTGTTCGTCCGAGGGCGACCAGCAAATGAGACCCGGTAACATCGACGTTTCCCGCGTCAGAGGATGCTGAAACGGTGATATTGCCTGCCGTACCAGAAACAGCGTCCGCCTTATGGCCCTCCAGAATTGTGAGGCCTTCCTCGCGAAGCGCCTGAACAGCTTGCCGGGCATGACTTTCATCGGCGCGGGCCAGCGCGCGCGCCATTTCGATGACCGTGACTTTAGAGCCCAGCCGATGGAAGGCCTGCGCCATTTCCATGCCGATGGGGCCGCCGCCCAGAATGATCAGATGCTGAGGCAGGTCTTCAATGTTGAACAGCGTTTCATTGGTCAGATAAGGCGTTTCAGACAGTCCCGGAATGGGCGGGATCAGGGCTCTGGAACCTGCGCCAATGACAATTCGTCTGGCCTTCACACGGGTTGTGTCAGAGATGATGGTGGTCTTGTCCAGGAATCGGGCGTGCTCGCGAATGACGATACAGCCAAGCCCTTCAAACCGTTCCTGACTGTCGACCGGGGCGATTTGTGCGATGACGCCATGGACGTGCGCTTTGACCTGTTGCCAGTCGATTTGCGGTTCAGTTGGCGCAATGCCGAACTTCGCTGACGTCCGCATGGACTGGGCGAGTTTGCCAGCATGGATCAGAGCCTTGGACGGGACGCAGCCTGTGTTGAGGCAGTCTCCGCCCATATCGCCCTTCTCAAACAGAACGACGGACAGGCCAAGCTGCGCGGCGCCTGAGGCGACGGACAGGCCGCCAGAGCCTGCGCCAATGACCACGAGATCGACATTCAGTTCGCGAGTGGGAGCTTTCATGGCGGCACCTTCTAAACGGTTGGCTCTGAGGCAGGTTTGCGGAATTTCTTGATGACCACCGGGATCAGGCTGACAAAGGCGAGGGCGGCCATCGGGGGGGCGATCTGAGCAAAGAAGCCTGACAGGTTCAGGTCTTCGCCGCGGTCAAAAATGCCGCCAAGGCCAGCGCCAATCCATGTGTAGGCCACGACGCCCGGAATGATACCGAAGAAGGTTGTCAGGATGAAATCGCGCGGACGCGCGCCGAGCAGGGCCGGGGCAATATTGGCGACAGGAAAGGGCACAACCGGCAGGAAGCGCAGAAAGAACATATAGCTGAAAGCATTTTCCCGAAATCCGGCTTCCAGCTTTTTCAGGAACGGGCCCGCCCGTTGCCGAAGCGGCTCGCCAATAGAGGTACGGGCGGCAAAGAACAGAACGGTTGCGCCGATGGTCGCCCCGACAACCGTCGCGGCAGACCCGCCAACCAGTCCAAACAGGAAGCCCCCAGCAATGGTGATCCACAGCGCGCCGGGCACCATGAAGGCGGTCGCGCAGATATACACGAGCAGATAGGCCAGAACGGCCAGCAGCAGATAATCTCTGACAAAGGATTTCAGTGTTTCTCGCTGCGCTTCCAGTTGTTCCAGCGACAGGTATTTATGCAGACCGGCAAAATAGGCGGCAGCGAGGCCGACAATAATGACGGCAATCGGCAGCAATCGTTTCACCCAGTTTGTTTTGGCTTTAGGCACATTGGTGTCTTTCATGGCTCTTGATCTTGTTTACTTGCCTGACGGAACGTCATTCAATGACCAGTCATACGCATATTCGGCGATGTCTGGATTGGTTTTAATTTTTTGAGCGAGCGAGTCGTCGGCATATGTCAGAAGGTGGTCGATGACGCCTTTTTCATTGCCGCCGAAATCTTCCCTGAACCAGGCATAGATTTTCGAAACCTCAAGACGTCCATCCTTGCGGACAGATACGCCTCTTGGATGGTTGATATAGGCCCGCGCGGCAGCATCCAGATCGGCCTCCAGCGTTTCGGGCGTCCACGCCCGTGTCTGAAGGTTCGGGCAGCCATAGCTGGCACAATTTACGGCATAATGGACGCGTGGATCGTTGAACTGTTTGCGCAACATGCCGTGTTCAATGTCATCGAGTGACGTATCTTTGCCATCGAGTTGCACCAGATCTTTCTTCCAGGGGCCGATAGAGAACAATCCGGGGCGAATCTTGGTGATCGAATCAATTGGGTAATTCTCAAGAACAATTCGCACGGTCAGTGCATTGTAGAGATTGGCCAGCACCGTAAATTTCTGTGGTGCGTCGAGTTGGGAAATATTCAGGGACGTCAGATCGTCAATATAGGTGTCGAGGGTCTTGCGGTCGTCTGGTGTCGCTTTCAGCAGCGCATAGTCGAACCGGTTCACACCATCTTCGCTTGGACGAACATAGCGGTTCAGAAGATCCGTCCATAATTTGTGAGATATCATATTATTTTCGGTTTGCACCTTTGCCGGCGCGTGGGTGTCGGCAAATGCGAGCGAAGAAAAGGCTCCACTCCCAAAGACCAGACCGGCCATAATCAGATTGCGCAAATCGCCTCTCCGTTTGTCAGTCCTCAGAATATAGTGCGGCAGTCGGCCTTCGTCCTTTCACGACCGGTCTCAAGTGATAAAGGCTATGTGAGAGTGTGTGCGCGAAAACGTGAACAGTGTTTCAGTCGTTTTTTCGGATGGTCGGCAAACAATGTCCGAAAATGTGTTGATTGCGCTTGACGCCCCCATTTAAAACACGTATCAGCCCGAACTTTCCAAGGATTAAAGGGGCGTGAGCCGTGAAACGCACATTCCAGCCAAGTCGACTGAAGCGTGCCCGTACCCACGGGTTCCGCAGCCGCATGTCAACAAAGAACGGACGCAAGGTTCTGGCAAATCGCCGGGCCAAGGGTCGCAAACGTCTGGCAACAAACTAAAGCCGGTGAACCTGCGTCGTTTACAAAAACGCGCAGAATTTCTCCGTGCTGCCAAAGGAGACACGATCAGGCGCAAGCTTGTCGTGGTTCAGACCTGTAACAGACAGGATGGGCTCTCCACAATTGGCGAAGGTTTTACCAGTACACGAAAAATCGGCGGCGCGGTTGTTCGCAATCGCGCCCGTCGTCGTATGCGCGTGGCCTCGCGCGAGCTTTTGCCGAAGCATGGCCGTCCCGGACATGACTATGTTTTCATCGCGAGAGCCGAAACTGCGCTCGCACCATGGGAGAGCCTGCTTGACGATGTGGAAACCGCATTGATAAGGCTCCACAGCAATAAATCCGGAACCAGAGATCGAGCCGCGACCCGGCAAAGATAAGGCGTCAGTAAATGGAAAACGAAACCAACCTTCGTAACCTCTTGATCGCATTTGCGGCCATTATCGGTGTCATGGTGATATGGCAGACCTTTATCTGGGGACCGCAGAATAAAGAGACGGCTAAAGCGCGCGAAGCAGAGATGGCGCAAAAAGCCAAAGTCGAAAACGTTGTTGAGCCGTCAGATGATGGTGATGTCAATGTAAACGACCCAGTCACGCCAGGCGTCACGGATGTGCGCGTCCCGTTCGATGGTCCGGCTATGGATGGTACGATCCTTCTGCGCGGTGCGCGTGTCGACCAGCTGAAGCTGAAAGACTATTACGAAACGCTTGAAGACAAAGAAGCCAAAAATGCTTTTGGTGAAGTCGAGATCTTTTATCCGCAGGCGACGGGCCACGGTTATTACGGTCTTTGGGGCTGGCAGTTTGCTGCGGTTGGTGCAGACGATCTGTCAAACACTGCGACACGCCAGCGCATTACGACGGCCAATTCGTACTGGACGCTCGTTTCTGGGGACAAGCTGACACCTGAGACGCCGATCACACTGGCTTACTCTGGCTCGAATGTTACGATTTCCCGTGAAGTCTCCATTGATGAGAACTTCATGTTCACCTTCACTGACACGGTGACGAATACCTCTGACAAGGAAGTGGCGGTTCAGCCATATGGCGTGCTGCGTCAGTTCGGACATCCGGAAGAAGAAGTCAGCAAGGGCCGGAAAAACAATGCGATGATTCTCCATCAGGGTGTTGTTGGCGTGACCGGCGGCGAACTGTACATGCAGAGCTATAAAAAGATGGAGAAGGAAAAGGCCGCATTCACCAAATCGTCTGACAAGGGCGGCTGGATCGGCCTGACGGATAAATACTGGCTGGGCGCAATTATTCCCCAGCAGGATAAAAGCTTCTCGCTCAAATACGATACGCATGCTGCGGGCACCAAACAGGAGTTCCGCGCGACAATCGAAAGCGAAGCCGTTCTTCTGGCGCCAGGTGCCTCGACCACGTCTGTGAACCGTGTCTTTGGCGGCGCGAAAGAATCTGACGTCCTGCGCGGCTATCAGAACGATCTGAACATCCCGCGTTTCGTTGATGCGATTGACTGGGGCAAGATGTTCTTCTGGCTGACCAAGCCATTCTTCTTCGTTCTCAGCTTCATCAATGGCTATGTCGGCAATTTCGGCGTCTCGATTCTGATCCTGACGGTTATCGTGAAGGGCTTGTTCTTCCCGATCCAGAACAAAGCCTATCAGTCCATGGCGAAAATGCGCGAAATGGCTGAGCCGATGAAAAAGATCCGTGAAACGGTTTCTGACAAAGCCGAGCAGCAAAAGCAGATCGCCAAGCTCTATCAGGAGCACAAGATCAATCCGGTAGCGGGCTGTCTGCCGATCTTCTTCCAGATGCCGGTTTTCTACGGTCTCTATAAGACGCTGTACGTGACGATTGAGATGCGTCACGAGCCATTCTTTGGCTGGATCCACGACCTGTCTGCGCCAGATCCAACAGCGATTGGTAACCTGTTTGGCTTGCTGCCGATTTCGATTGAGTCGCTTCAGAGCGTGCCGTTCATCGGTCCGACTGTCCTGACTATTGGCGTTCTGCCGATCCTCTACGGCGTGACCATGTGGGCGCTTCAGTCTCTGAACCCACCGCCAACAGATGAGACTCAGAAAATGATTTTTGGCTTCCTGCCGATCATCTTCACGTTCGTCTTTGCAGGCTTTGCGGCTGGTCTGGTGATTTACTGGTGCTGGTCAAACTTCCTGTCTATCCTGCAGCAATATGCGATCATGCGGCGCAATGGCGTCAAAACGCAGCTCGATAAATTCATCGAGTCCAAGCTTGGCAAGAAGGGCAAAGCAGAGAGTTGAGCGAACAATACTCTGAAGAGCTTCTCGAAACAGGCCGGTTGCTGTGCGCAGCACCGGTCGAATTCGTTATGAGCGTCGCGGATATGCGACAGCTGCCAGTGGCAGACCGCCCTGAAATCTGTTTTGCGGGCCGGTCAAATGTCGGCAAGTCCAGCCTGATCAATGCGCTGCTCAACCGCAAGAAACTGGCGAAAGCGTCTGCTGAACCGGGACGGACACGCCAGCTCAACTATTTTGATCTTGCTGAAGGCCAGCTCTATCTGGTCGACCTTCCAGGCTATGGATATGCGCGTGCGTCGAAGACGGAGATCGCGCAGTGGACGCGGCTGACTCTCAGCTATCTGCAGGGCCGTCCGACCCTTAAGCGAATTTTTCTCCTCATCGATTCGCGTCGCGGCGTGAAGGAAACCGATGAAGAGGTGATGGACATTCTCGACAGCGCTGCTGTTGTTTATCAGGTCGTCCTGACGAAACTCGACAAGCTCAAAAAGAGCGAACAGGATGGTCTGGCTGAACAAGTCCTCACCCGACTGAAAAAGCGACCGGCTTTCCACCCGGTTGTTTTGGCGACATCCAGTATGGAAGGGCTCGGCTTACCTGAGCTCAAGGCAGAAATCGCAAGCCTTCTGTAACTGAAGGTGCGGCAGGAGACGAATTATGAGCGAGCAGGAACTCGGCTTTGAGTCTGCCAGGACGCTTTCAGAAGCGCTTCCGTTTATTCAGCGCTATCACGGCAAAACCGTCGTCATCAAATTTGGCGGTCACGCCATGGTGGACGAGTCTCTGTTTGCCAGTTTTGCCCGCGATGTCGTTCTTCTGAAACAGTTGGGTGTGAACCCTGTTGTCGTTCATGGCGGGGGGCCTCAGATCGGCGATATGTTATCCAAGCTGGGCCTTGGCACGCAGTTCGAAGACGGCCTGCGCGTGACTGATTCTGAAACGATGAAAGTCGTCACAATGGTGCTCGGCGGTGCGATTAATTCCTCCATTGTGCGGGCGATCAATGCCGCGGGCGGAAATGGCGTTGGCCTGTCTGGCGCTGATGCCGGCCTCATCACGGCGAAGAAACTTCAGCGCACAGTGCGCGACCCGGATTCCATGATTGAACGCCATGTCGATCTTGGTTTTGTCGGTGAACCGGACAAAGTGAACCCGATTGTCATCAAAGCGCTGAAAGATGCGGATGATCCGTTCATTCCGGTCATTGCGCCGCTTGGCGTCGGCTATGACGGTCAAAGCTATAATATCAATGCGGACAGCGCGGCGGGTGCGATTGCATCTGCGCTGGGTGCGAAACGACTTCTTCTTCTGACTGACGTAAAAGGCGTGCTCGATAAGTCCGGTGAACTTATTCGCGCTCTGGCCCATCATCGTGTGTCCGAACTGGTTGCCAATGGCACCGCAAAAGGTGGTATGATCCCTAAACTCGAAACGGCAGCAGAAGCTGTTATCAAAGGTGTGGAAGCGTCTGTCATTCTGGATGGCCGTAAGCCGCATGCTCTATTGGTGGAGTTGTTTACGGACCATGGCGCTGGCACGCTCATTTCCTGATTTTAAACGGCTTTTTGCAATTGCGGGCCTTCTGGCCTGTGCCTTCACACTCGGGCTGTCAGGCGAGGCCAGCGCGCAGGCGACAGCAGATGGCTGGACGGTGTGTAATCAGACCAGCCGAATCATTGAAACAGCGACAGGCCGTCCATCAGGTTCAAACGTCATTGTCGAAGGCTGGCGGCGGGTTCGCCCTGGCGAGTGCCGCGTGATCATGCAGGCGCCTTTGCAGAAAGGGCCGCATTTTCTCTATGGCCGATCCTCTCGCGCACATCGCGGCGGTACAACGGAATGGACAGGGGATTATCAGTTCTGCGTCGATGCGCAGGGGTCATTCTCAGTCGAAAGCCCACCAAATTGCGTGGCTATGGGCTTGGAGCCGCGCAAGTTTAAACCGGTTCTGATCGAGTCCAAGACGCGCTGGACAACCACGCTCCGCGAAACAGAAAAATGGACGATGACCACGGCGAAGGCAGCGGGCATTCAGCGGCTTCTTGACGATGCGGGCGTCGAATCGGGCAAGATTGACGGCTATATCGGTCGGCGCACCCGGCGGGCTGTCGCGACGTTCCTGAAATCAAAAAAACTCCCCGAAGATCCGGATGATTTCAAACTGATGGATTATCTGGAACAGGTAGCGATTGAGCGGGCGCGTAATCTGGGCCTGACCATTTGTAACCGAACAAAAGAACGCGCCTGGACGGCGATTGGTCGTCGTCGCGGTGAGGGCTGGGAAAGCCGGGGCTGGTGGCCGATCGATGCCGGTGGCTGCGCCCGTGTCGTCGACAATGCACTGCTCGCCACGCCGCACTATATTTTCGCTGAAATCGAATCCGACGCCGGCTTGAAGCGTCTGTCTGGCGGGCAGGAGAAATTCTGCATTTCCCGGTCGCACTTTGCCATTCTGGGCAAGGAGGACTGCGAGAAGAAATTCTACAATTCGGCGGCATTTGTTGAGACCAACACGCCGGAAGAGGGACGCCTTGTGTTTGAGCTTTTTGATCGCGACTTCAAATTTGTCGAACAGCCAAAAACTGGTGGAGACGGTAAGTGAGCGCCGACCTTCGACATGTCGATTATTGGGTGTTTGACCTCGATAACACGCTGTATCCGGCTGAATGTGATCTGTTCGCTCAGATTGATGCGCGCATGACGGAATTCGTCTCCGGCGCGCTCTCACTTCCGGCACTGGAAGCCCGCAAGGTTCAGAAACAGTATTATGCAGAACACGGAACCACGCTGAACGGGCTAATGTCTGTGCACGGCCTCGATCCGGCACCGTTCCTGGAATATGTGCACGATATAGATCTGACACCAATCCCAACGCTGCTGGAGCTTCGCAAGGCAATCGAGGTTTTGCCCGGCAAGAAATACGTGTTCACGAATGGCTCTCGCGGTCATGCGGACCGCGTTGTCGAAAAGCTTGGCCTCACCGGCAGCTTTGATGATCATTTCGGGATTGAGGATACAGGCTATCATCCGAAGCCTCGTCAGATCGCATTTGATAAGTTTCACGACCGGTTTGGCATTGAGCCGTCCAGCTCTGTCATGTTCGAGGATCTGCCGCGAAATCTGAAAACCGCACATGATCTTGGCTACACAACCGTGCTTGTCCATTCGAACAAAGACTGGAGCCATGAGCCTGAGGAAGCGCGTCCTGCAGGGGCAAATCATGCCGCTGATCACATTCATTATTTGACGGATTGCCTCACAACCTTTCTAAAGGCGGCTGAAACAGCAAATCCTGCTAACAAAGACACGTAAATCAGGACCAAAAAGATGACGAACACCGATCTCTCCACCGTGATCGACGCCGCTTTTGATGCGCGCGACACAATCAGCACAGACACCACTGGTGAGGTGCGTGATGCTGTGAACGCTGCTCTGGCTATGCTGGACGCTGGCGAGGCCCGTGTTGCGCAAAAAGGTGCTGATGGCGAATGGGTCGTAAATCAGTGGCTGAAGAAAGCTGTGCTGCTGTCATTCCGTCTGAATCCGAACCAGATCATGACGGACGGCCCGAATGGCGGCGTCTGGTGGGATAAGGTCCCATCCAAGTTTGAAGGCTGGACGGCTGAGGACTTTACAAAAGCGGGCATCCGCGCTGTTCCACCAGCGGCGGTACGCCGTGGTGCCTATATCGCACCTGGCGTGGTTCTGATGCCGTCTTACACCAATATCGGCGCTTATGTCGGTGAAGGCACCATGATCGACACATGGGCGTCTGTCGGCTCTTGTGCGCAGGTTGGCAAGAACTGCCATATCTCTGCGGGCACAGGCATTGGCGGCGTGCTGGAGCCGCTTCAGGCGAACCCGACGATTATTGAAGACAATTGCTTTATCGGTGCGCGTTCTGAAGTCGTTGAAGGTGTCATCGTTGGCGAAGGTTCTGTCATCGCCATGGGGGTGTTCATTACTCAATCGACCAAGATTGTGAACCGTCAAACCGGCGAGATCAGCTATGGCCGTATCCCGCCATATTCAGTGGTTGTTCCAGGCACGTTGCCAGACCCGAAAGGTGGACCGTCGCTGGCTTGTGCGGTGATCGTGAAAACCGTCGATGAGGGCACGCGCTCCAAGACATCCATCAACGAGCTTCTGCGCGACTAAGGCTTTGGCGGATAGGGTGTGCCGTCTTTATGGCGGTAGAGCCCTTTCCCATCCGGCCCGGTTTCGGCGGTCATGTCGATGTCGGGATAAAAGCACTTATCGTCCGGATGCAGGTTGGAGCAGACAAGAAACACGACATTGGCGTCAGTCCGGTTGATCATGTGATGTCCGTTCGGGCTTGCGGCGGGATGCGTACAGATATCGCCGGGTTTGAGCTGCGTTTCGCCGTCATCTTCAATCAGTGTCGGCTCGCCTTGCAGGATAACAATCAGCTCATCCTCATGAGTATGGGTGTGGCGCTGCGACGACCAGCATCCCGGCGGGAGCGTGACAAGGTTGGCGCCAAGTTGCGTCAGGCCGCCGGCTGCCGCGATGCGCCGCCAGTTGCGCGGATTGCACGGCGCATCAAACGGCGCAGGGTAAGAACTACCGGATTGACGCTCTAACCCTTCCAACATGATTTTCGGCATCAGGCTTTCCTTTGCTTGCAGCGCGCTCAGAAACAGGTTTTATCAGACGCATGACACAAGATTATAACGCCGTCTCACTGGCCCAAAAGCTCATTCAACACGCCTCCATCACGCCGGAGGATGCGGGCGCGCTCGACACTTTACAAGCCGTGCTTGAGGGGCTTGGCTTTGTTTGTAAGCGATATCCGTTTGAAGACGTGGATAATCTGTATGCGCGCCTCGGGACGGACGCGCCAAATTTCTGCTTTGCGGGGCATACTGATGTCGTGCCGGTTGGCGATGCGGCAGCGTGGAGCGTCGATCCATTTGCGGGCGAGATTCGCGACGGCAAGCTGATTGCGCGCGGCGCAGTGGATATGAAGTCCCAGATTGCTGCCTTTGTTGCGGCTGTGTCCCGCCATATCGAAACCCATGGCCAGCCCAAGGGGGCCATCTCTTTCCTCATTACAGGGGATGAAGAAGGTCCGGCCGTAAACGGCACGATCAAGCTTTTGAAAGCGATCACAGAGGACGGTGAAACGCTGACCGACTGCCTCGTTGGTGAGCCGACATCAGAGAAAACTTTGGCAGACGTGATCAAGAACGGTCGCCGCGGCAGTCTGAATGGCAAGATTTTTGTTACCGGCAAGCAGGGGCATGCGGCTTATCCTGAAAAGTCAGCGAACCCGGTGCCCGTTCTGTTGAATCTGTTATATCGACTTCAAACCTGGCATCTTGATGATGGGGCTCCGGGGTTTCAGCCAACAAATCTGGAAATCACGTCTGTTGATGTCGGGAATCCTGCGCATAATGTGATCCCGGCCAAGGCTGATGCGAAATTCAATATCCGGTTCAACACCAATCACACAGGTGAAAGTCTCAAAGCTGAGATCAATCGCATGGCCCAGGAAGTCGCCATGTCTGACCAGTCAGGCGTTAAAGTCGAGCTGGACCTGAAAGTGACCGGCGAAGCCTTTTATACCGAGCCGGGGCGGCTGACTGACATTCTGGTCGATGCGGCCAAGTCGGTCACGGGCACCACACCTGCACTCACCACGGGCGGAGGCACGTCAGACGCGCGCTTCATCAAGGATTATTGTCCGGTCGCTGAGCTCGGTCTGAAGAACGATACAGCGCACAAAGTTGATGAATGGACCGAGGTCTCTGAGATTGAGCAGCTCTGCGATATATATACCGGCGTGCTGGCGCGGTATTTCTCCCACTGATTGAATCTCGCCTATCACATGCAACAGGTGACGTGACGTACCCGGTTCAGGGCTCTTCCTGAACATGTTAAGGTGGCTGCATTCAAGCAGTTTTACCTTCGGGGAAGAGAATATGGTTTCGAACACCAGTGAAATGAAGAGCTATCTCGGTTGGAAGATCGACTATTCCTCTCCAAAGGGAGAGCCTGGCTTTGCGGCTCCTGATTCGGTTGCCTGGCAAGTATATAAAAATCAGGTCGCACTTGGTATTGGCGGCATTGCCGCCGTTCTGCTGGAATTTGCTGACGCGCGCATCCGGTCAGGTGTCTGGGATCACTCGACCTATAAGGTAGACCCGATTGGCCGGTCTGAGCGGACAGGGATTGCCGCCATGGTTGGCGTTTACGGCCCGCAAAGCGCGGCACGCCGCGTTATTCAGGGCGTAACGAACATGCACACAAAAGTGCAGGGGAATACGCCAAAGGGCGATGCCTATAAGGCTCTGGATGTCGAACTGCTGGACTGGGTCAGCGCGACGGCGGCCTATGGCTTCATGACAGCCTATCATCGCTTTGTTCGCCCATTGAGCGACGCTGAACAGAAAAGCTTTCTGGAGGGCGGACACGGGACTGCGCGCCTTTATGGCGTTCAGAATCCGATCAGCTCGCTGGACGATTTCAACGCTATGCTGGCAAAGCTGGAGCCACGCTTTGAGCCGCATCCAATCAATTCAGAATTCCTCGAGATCGTGAAAACGCGTGCGCAGGGCAAAGGGCCAAAAGCGGCGGGCAGTGCGCTCGTGAACGCGGCGGTTTCCATTCTGCCGCCGTCTGTGCGGGCAACGCTTGAGCTCGGCCCTGAATATGATCTCACATGGAAAGGCCGTATGTTTGTGCGCTTCCTTGGCAAGATGGCAGACCGCAAAGTAGATTTGAACAGCCCGGCCGCGCAGGCGGCGGAACGCCTTGGCTTGCCACGTGACTTTGTCTGGAAGTCAAAAAGTGAGCGGGACCGTCTGCTTGAGGGGGTAGAGATCGGACAACCCGTCAAAGCCTGATCGCTCTGCTGAGTGCGTAATTTACGGCTTGGTATCAACGGTGTATCTCTTCCTTTTTTGGGAAGGGTGCGCCGTTGATTTCCATTAGACAGGCTGTTCAGGACGACCGTAACGCGATCTGGTCGATCATCGGCCCGGTTATTCGGGCAGGCGAAACCTATACCTATGATCGGGACTGGTCGCGCGAGGACGCGCTCGCCTATTGGTGCGGCGCAGACAAACATACATTTGTCGCCGAAGCCGATGGCATTGTGCTTGGCACCTATTATCTGCGCACCAATCAGCACGGCGGTGGGCGTCACGTTTGCAATTGTGGTTACATGACCGCAGAGGCGGCACGCGGCAAAGGCCTTGCCGGTGAGATGTGTCGCCATTCCATGAAAATCGCGTCAGAACTTGGCTATAAAGCTATGCAGTTCAACTTTGTCGTTTCGACAAATACCGGGGCTGTGCGGCTCTGGCAGAAGCTCGGCTTTGAGATTGTTGGCACTTTGCCGAAAGCGTTCGATCACCCGGAACAGGGGCTGGTTGATGCCCATGTCATGTACCAGTGGCTGGCCCCGTAATCCACACGGGTCAGATGACTTCCAAGTCAGAGCGGCGTTTCTTGACGATCCAGTCTCTCACAAGATCGAAAAAGGTCAGGCCATCGCCGAAAATGAACCCGCCGGTCTCTTTTTTGAACAAGCCGCTCTTTTGGTGCCTGTCTTGAGCCAGCTGGTAGGCGTCATCCAGTTTGTCTTGCAGGATCAAGAGGCACACTGCGGTGATGCGTTGGTTTTCATCAATTTCATCGAGCGGCCCGAGACTGGTGAGCATTGCCTCATAGGACATCTTTGACGTGTCTTTCGCCAGCTTTTGATCACACCAAGTCAGCACCGATTCAGCGAGTTCCTTAGGATTGTCGATTTCTGTGCTGATGATTAGGTCTTCAGCCGGAGGTTTGATCGTGAAGGCCCCGAAAAAACGGACTGAGAGCGGTTGTTTGTGCCCATCTTCACTGGCGACAATCTCCCAGAACAACGGATCAATCGCCATTGGTTTGAACGACCAGGAGCAGTGCACGCCACCATTCGGAAGCGGGAATGTCAGATTGCTGATGAACCAGTCTTTATGATTGCGAAAAAGGACACCTTGAGACTGTTTCCAACCTGTTCCTTTCAGCACCCCTCGCAGGTTTATTTGATAGGAATTTGAAAACTCCTTGAACCGACGTTTTTCTTCGCGTGTGCTCGGCCAATTAATCTCTTGGACAGTTGACCGCTCGTCTTCCAATTGCGCGAGTTCGTTGTTCGAAACTGGGTCATCGATTTTTTGAGATAAGACGGTTCTGGCGGATATTGTCATCGGGTCCGCCGTTTCGGGTGACAGTCTTTCAGCCAGTTTGACGAAGTCGTCTTTGCGATCGCAGAAAATATACAGCGCCATTAGCTTAATGCTGTGTGCTATGCCGTCGACATGGGAATTCGTTTCAAACTGTTGGATCAGCGATGGCAGATCATATGCGCCGTCGAAGAAATAGCCATGAGCTTCCGAAAAGTCCTGAAATATTTCCTGCACCACATTTTCGATCTCGGATGGCTGTTCGACGAGGTATTCGGAAGACGCGCCCGTTTGATTTATTTCAGAAAGAACAAACCTTAACGGTTTGTATTTCAAAGAAGCATCCCACTCTTTTTGTCGCGCAAGACTGCCGCTTCTTCCGGGTGATAACGCTTCAGATACCAACGCGCCCGCACCAGCGTGCATAACTGACAGGATGGGGCAAATTTTCAACGTTCCCCAGTATTTTGAGCAACTGACAGTGACGGCGTGAACGATGCCATCTGATGCATCCCGGACGAACTGATCTTTTCTTTTCCGACGAAACCCAAAGGCTTGCAGCCTTTGTTCAAACGTACGCAGGACGTGTTCGATATGGTGTTTTTCGAAAGTTTCCATAACGGTCTCTTGGATTCAATCAGACCGTCAGAAGCTGGAATATTTCTAAGACGAAGGAAAGCCCTGATGCGTGCTTAATTTGGATAATCCACACGGGTCAGATAGAGGCCATCGGGTGGAGCAACCGGGCCACAGGCAGACCGATCCGCCGCCGCCAGAATGTCGGCAATATAGGAAACCGGTTCCTTTCCACGCCCGACTTCGGCGATGGAGCCGACCATGGATCGAACCTGACGATGCAGGAAAGACGGCGCGCGGCAGCGCAAATGGATTTCCTCGCCCACACGGCTCACGGAAATAGCATTTAATGTTTTGACAGGGCTATCAGCCTGGCACTGACTGTCGCGAAATGTCGAAAAGTCATGATGCCCGACCAGCGCCTGCGCAGCGGCGTGCATTGCGTCGGCATCGAGCGAGACGGCTACGCGCCAGGCAAATCCAGCATCCAATGTCAGCGGCGCGCGGCGGTTGGCAATGCGATAGAGATAGTGCCGCTCGGTTGCCGAAAACCGGGCGTGAAAGGTTTCATCGACCAGCTCTGATGAGGTGACGGCCACCGGGTTGGGCTTCAGATGATAGTTTACGGCATCCATCACCGTATCGGCCGGCATGTCTTTCTGCAGATTGATATGCGCCACCTGGCCCGTCGCATGAACGCGGGAATCGGTGCGGCCCGCGCCATAAACAACGACCGGCGCGCCATCGAGCTTGGCGCAGGCGTCTTCAAGAGCCTGTTGAACGCTCGGCTGGTCTGACTGGCGCTGCCATCCGGAGAAAGGGCGTCCGTCATATTCAATTGTCAGCTTGTAACGTGGCATCAGTCTGCGAATGCCTCCGGATAGATGAGTTCACCAAAATCGGGTCCGCCGGAATTGAGGACTTTGGCCATGAAGGCCGGGCCGCCCCATGCCGAAGCAAAGCCTGCCGTCGTCTCTACGCTGAAGCCGAATTTTGGATAATAGTCAGTGTGACCCAGTACGAAGACCCGCTGAAGGCCCATGGCTTTGAGTTCGCTGAGCCCTTGTCGGATCATCGCACCGCCAATGCCTAGGCGTTGATAATCCGGATGGACACTCATCGGACCGAGCCCTGCAAAGCGAGCGTGTTCGATGGCGTTGATTACATTAATCGGGAAAAACTGGATATGGCCGACAAGGTCGCCGCTTTCGGTTTCCGCAATAAGGGACAGAAGGCATTCATCTGCCGCGACGAGGTTTTCTACGATGCGGCTCTCGTCCTCTCCGCCAAAGGCGAGGTCGTTCAACGCGCAAATGGCTGAAAGGTCGGCTGGTGTTGCGGGGCGAAGCGTCGTGCCGGGCATGTCAGAGCACCTTGTCGCCGGATGCGAGCGGATTTCCGCGCAGAAAATCTTCCGCGGAACAGGCGCTTTTTCCGGCTTTCTGAACGCGTGTGAGGCGGACGCTGCCACGACCACAAGCGATGGTCAGTTGGTCATCCAGAACGCTCGCCGGTGCGCCGGAAAGATCTTCAATATATTCAGACATCAGCGCTTTGACGCGAACGGGCTTGCCATTCTGTTCAATCTCGAACCACGCCCCAGGAAAAGGAGAAAGTCCCCGTATTTGCCAGTCGATTTCATTACCGGGTCTGGTCCAGTCAATGCGGGTGTCATCCGGGCCGAGCTTGTGGGCATAGGTGATGCCGAGGTCACTTTGCGGCTTGGGTTCCAGATGTCCTTTCGCCAAGGCGTCGAGTGTCAGCACGATTTGCTCTGCGCCAAGCGCGGCCAAACGGTCATGAAGCGTGCCTGCTGTGTCGTCTTTGGAGATCGGCGTTGTGGCCGTCAGATAAACCGGGCCGGTGTCGAGACCGGCTTCCATTTGCATGCTCTGTACACCGGTAATGTCGTCACCCGCCATGATGGCGCGCTGCATGGGTGCAGCGCCGCGCCAGCGTGGCAAAAGCGAGCCATGAATATTGATGCAGCCGAGCTTTGGCGCGTTCAGAACCGCTTTTGGCAGGATCAGCCCATAGGCCACCACAACAGCAACATCGAGATTGAGCGCCGCAAAGGCATCTTTCTCTTCCTGAGACTTCAGGCTGTCAGGGTGGCGAACCTCCAGGCCTTTGTCTTCAGTAAAGGCATGGACGGGTGTTGGCGTGAGTTTTTTTCCGCGACCGGCTGGGCGAGGGGGTTGAGTGTAGACGCACGCAATATCGTGCCCCGCCTCAATCAGGGCGGCGAGTGCAGGAACGGCGAAATCAGGTGAGCCCATAAAAGCCAGGCGCATGGGTTAGCGGTCCTTTGTCTGACGCGGGAGATAGCAACGCTGTTCGGTATAGTCCCAGCGTCCGTCATTTTCCAGACAGCTATTCACCGAAAGTGTGTGAGCGATTTTTCCAGCCATGATGAAAAAGCCTAGCGTCAACAGAACGATCAGCGCGGCGCCGCCAAGGGCGAACATCCATCTATATTTTGCTGAAACGATCAGGCGGCCTTTTCTTTAAGGCGTTTGCTTTTCTTCACTTTCTCAACGGCGCGCTGGCGCTTGAGACGTGACAGATGGTCGATGAACAATGTGCCTTCGAGATGGTCCATCTCGTGTTGAATGCAGACGGCATAGAGGCCTTCTGCCCATTCTTCGACCTGTTTGCCATCATAATCCACATACCGGATCAGGCATTTGGCCGGACGGTCGACTGTGTCGTAATATTCCGGAATGGACAGACAGCCTTCTTCGTATGGCTGCGTTTCTTCAATCGTTTCCACGATTTCCGGATTTACGAAGAATTTTGGCTGAGGCTTTTCACCTTCGCGCGCCAGATCCATCACGATGACGCGTTTCGGAACGCCGATCTGAATGGCGGCCAGGCCAATGCCGGGCGCGTCATACATGGTTTCCAGCATGTCATCCATGAGAACACGCAGCTCATCTGTCACGCCGCCTTGTACAGGTTCGGAGACTTTTTTGAGCACTGGATTTGGAACGGTCAGAATTTCTCGAATAGCCATGTTTAGAAAATAAGCTTGATCAGGGTTTTATTCAACTCATTCAGTGGGGTCTTCTTCCATTGGAAGCAAGGCCTGACCGGAATTGTTCGGCATGGAGTCCAGAAGTTCCGGCTTTGGAAGCTCGGTTCCGCTTTCATTAAGCTGCAAATCTTCAAACTTTCGCGCTTGTGACAGAACCATTCGATCGAACGAGCCGGTCATTCTGTTATACGCGGTCACTGACTGCCCAAGGTGTTTGCCAACCTTTTCAACATGGTCTGCCAGTGTTTTGAGGCGTTTATGGAGTTCACGTCCAATTGCGGCCGCTTCCAGAGCATTCTTGGAGGCCTCTTCCTGACGCCAGCCATAGGCAACTGCTTTCGCAAGCGCGATCAGCGTGGAGGGCGTAACAATCAGAACACGGTTTCGCGCGGCGAAGTCGAAAAGCCCCCGGTCATATTGAAGGGCGACGGAATAAAGCCCTTCATTTGGAACCCACATGGCAACGAAATCGACCCGGTGTTCAATGTCTTTCCAGTATTCCTTGCTCGCAAGGCCGCGGACATGGTCGCGCATTTTGCGCGCGTGTTCGGACAGATAAAGGTCCCGCTTTTGCTCGTCAGCCTCTTCGGCAGCTTGGCGATAATCTGTCCAGCTGAATTTGGAGTCGATGACGATTTCCCGGCCACCCGGCATTTTGATGACGACGTCCGGGCGCTTTCCGTCATCATCGGTGGATTGCTGACGGAAGTCGCAATGTTCTGAAACACCGGCCAGTTCAAGCGCGTTCTTCAGCGATTCTTCGCCCCAGCTGCCGCCGCCCTTCGGCGTGGAGAGAGCATTGACGAGCTTGTTCGTCACTGTGCGGTTTTCGATCAGTTGGGCACTGATATGTTTGACCTGTTCGAAAATGGCTGACTTGTCCTCGGCGCGGACTTTTTCGAGGTTCTCAACCCGGTTTTCGAATTTTCCAATTGCCTCTTTCAGAGGGCTGAACATTTCTTTCAGATTGCCCTCGGCGGCCTCTTTCTGTTTACCAAGTGTCTCATTAGCGGTTTCCAGAAACAGTTTCTGAGACTTTGAAAGGGCCGTTTGAGCGATCTCGCTGAATTTGGTCTGAACTTCTTCGCGCAGTTCGATCAGGCGCTTGCGTTCTTCATCGAATGTACGGGCGCGCTCTTCTTCGCGGACGGTCGACGCCTCGAGTCTCTTTTCCGCATCTTCCAGCCGCAGCTGAAGGGTTCTGCGGGCTTCCTCAACCTCAGACAAGCGTGTGGTGAAGGCCAGACGTTCGCGCTCAAAGCTTGAAAGTTGATCTTCGAGGCGCACTTTCAGAATGGCTGCGTCCCGGCTGAGATCATCATTCTGTGTGTCCAGCTCTTCGCATTTAATCGCTAGCGCTTCGCGGCGGGCATCAATGGCAGACAGGCGTTTGCGCTCCTGAAACAGCCAGACAGACACAGCACCGAAACAGATCAATAAGCCAATAAAAATCAGATGAAGCGCATCAAGCGCAACATCGCCAAATAAGACAATCGCAGTATTCATCTTGTCAGGTTAGCAGGATTTGTCGCGGAACAAAACAAAAACATTAAGCGTATTGTTGATTTCGCGCGCAATTTCCGTCGGCAGTCCTATATCCCCTGAAATGAGCCGTCATCGCCCACCTTCCGAACGCCCGCACAAGCAATGTCCTGTCTGCAATCGCCCCTTTCACTGGAGAAAGAAATGGGAAAATTGCTGGGATGAGGTAAAATACTGTTCCGAGAGATGCCGCCGAGCTGCCCCAATTTCGAAACATTCCTGAATAATCAGGGTCGGTCGCTCAGGACCAAACACGTATGACTTTATTTCAACCCGAATCCATAATTTACGCCATTGGCGATGTGCATGGCATGGATAAGCACCTGCAGAGACTGCATGGCGAAATCTTCAAGCACCATGCGGCCTATCACAAGAAGCGACCGCTCGCGATCGTCCATCTTGGCGATTATGTGGATCGCGGCAAGAATTCGCGCGGGGTGATCGACACCATTCTGGCACTTGAGGCGAAGGCGCGGCGGTTGGAAAGCCTGACGGTTCTGTCGCTCCGTGGAAACCACGAACAAATGCTTTTGGATGCGCTGGAAGGTGGCGCAATGGCCACGGATATGTGGCTAAACAATGGGGGGCGGGCAACGTTGCGCAGCTATAAGCGCAGAGGCCAGGATATGGAGGATGTGCTGTATCACTTCCCGATGGCGCATCGCCGCTGGCTGGAAAATCTACCTTCGATTTTGCACGATGATCAGCGAAAGTTGGTTTTTGTACATGCGGGCATTGACCCGTCGACATTTCCAAACTGCAATCCGCA
Organism: uncultured Ponticaulis sp.; assembly: GCA_963678615.1. Taxonomy (GTDB): domain Bacteria; phylum Pseudomonadota; class Alphaproteobacteria; order Caulobacterales; family Hyphomonadaceae; genus Ponticaulis. The sequence continues at coordinate 2,177,107 of OY782947.1, read as the reverse complement.
GCATTATCTTTGGACGCGCTCCATGAAGTTCTTCGACCCAACTCAATGGAAGGGGTATCCGGCGATTGAGGGGTATCAGGTTGTCCATGGACACACGCCAACGCTGGGCGGCGACCCTGAAATAGCCGGACGAAATACCCGGATCAATGTTGATACAGGAGCAGTCTTTGGCGGCCCGCTGACGGCAGCCATCATTGCTGAAGATCTGCCGCTCGGCTTTTTAAAAGTGAAATAGCGCGCTTAGTTGTTTGCTTCGAGTTCCAGCGGATATTCCTTTGCTGCAGTGCGAATGAACCGAACCAGCTTGTGAACATCTTCTGCGCCCTGCGCGGCGACTTTGCGGTTTGCGATATAGGTCGGCACGCCTGAAATTCCGAGCTGGCGGTAATAGACTTCTTCCTGAAGCGTGGTTTCCATATCGGCCTGACCCTTCAGAAGGTCGGCGACGAGGGCGCGGTCGAGCCCGGCAGCAGAGGCAATGTCTGCCAGTACCTCTTTATCGCCAATGTCGTGGTGCTCATTGAAATAGGCGTTGAACAGCATTTCCTTTGCGGCCCAGCCTTTTCCCTGGCCCTGAGCCCAGCGAACGACGCGGTGCGCATTTATGGTGTTCGGGCGCATCTCTATGCCGGAAAACCTGAACGGAATGCCTTCCGCCTGACCATATTCTTCCAGCGCGGCGCGCATTTGGGAGAAGCGGTCCTTGCTTTCGCTTTTCTCGGTTTCACCGACGCCGCCAAACTTTTGCGACATGTATTCCTTGTACGGGATTCCAGCCTCAGGGATTGTCGGATCCAGCTGATACGGTCGATACACCACTTCAACTTCGATCTCGCCTCGAACTTCTTCGACAGCAGAATGAAGACGACGAAGACCCAGCCAGCACCACGGGCAGACAAGGTCGGAAACCATTTCGATCAACACAGTCATGCCATAAGTCTGCCCTCTTTCTCTGAGAATGTCAGGTCAAGAATCCTTGAGGATCGTGTTTTTCAACGTTGCAGGAGGAAGCAGATGCCCCAGAAGTGGCTCATTCTCATCGCGGCGTTGGGTGGAGTTGTTGGTTGTACGGCAGAGACTGTCGAACCGAAGGCTGTTGCTGATACCAGCAAGCCGAAGCCGGGCGCAGATGCCGACGTCAAATCAGATCCGATTGATCCGTTCTACCTTGCCATTGAAGCAGAGCGCTGGGATGTGATGATCGACAATGCCCGCGGACGGGAGCCTGTCACAAGGGCCTATTCCCTTTCGGATGAAGATGGGCGTTTGCGTATTCACAGGGCGCTTTTGAATGGCGTACACAATCTGATGCTATTGCGGAACGAAGCCTTTCAGGCAGGACTTGTCGATAGAACGACATCTGCTGCACTCGAAATTCCTGAATGGGCGTTCGTATTTGAGGCTGATTTGCCTTCTTTAGAGGAATTGCAAACTCGTTCTGACTGGCTGGGACAAGCCATACAGCCCTTTATCGGCGCGGCGTGTCAAACTGATGCTGGCGTCTGGTCGCAGGAATGCGCTGTTGAGTAGCCAGCCTCACTTCGCGGCGGCTGGCGACCCGCCGAACAGGGATTGGTAGCCCTCTTTCAATTCACTTCGAAATTCGGACTGCGGCACAGTAACGATATACATGCCTTCAGACGCGTCGCCGATTGATTCGGCGCTGAAGTAATATCGCAGCCCGCCAAACTGGTTTGGCTGATCTGATCGGACAAAGGCGTGCGGCGCCCCCTCGAAAAAGTCGATGGCTTTATAGCCCTCGCACTCGAAAACCGCACTTTTCCCAATTCGAATGGCTTTTTGTTTCTGGATTTCACGGCAGAGGCGCTTGGTCAGGCTTGTAGCCATGCCCGGATACGTCCGAAACATTGGCCGAATGTCGTTTTCTGTCGGGGCAAGCGAGTTGAACAGGCTGGTCGCATAGCTGAGTTCGCTGTGGCCTTCGTCAAACACCAGGCGCTCTATACGCACCAGACTGTGCACCGGTCCTGATGAGGCGAGCCGCTGATAGGTGACATCTATCAGGTTTGGCGCGCTCGATGCGTTCGCAAAGCCAGCTTGGAGGGCTGTGATTTCAGCAGGCAACTGGCTCATAATCGAGGCAAGAATGTCGGATCCGGGCTGAAGATCAATTCCGGACGCGCGGTAGATAAACTGATCAGTTTCGGCTTCGAGCAAAAGGCGCGGAGAGGAATTGCCATTTGCCGGTTCAGCGAGCGAAAGCTGGTGCGCGGGTTGGTAGGCCGCGAACGCAAAACGCCCGGCGACAAAGACCAGCACACCAAACAACAGGCCAAACACCAGACTGAACAGCGGGTCTGCCCAGAACAGTTTCGGGCGGTTCTCCGCTGGATCATTTGCCTTATCTGAAGGTTTGTCCTTGGCCCCGCTCACGAAACTTCACCTCGTTCACCCTCTCTCGTTAGAACGCCGAAAGAGCGAGAATTACCAATTGCCCGAACACCACCAACAGGCCTGCCTGCCGGTTGGACTTAAACACGTATAGTGACGCTTTATCGCCTTGTGCTTTATATTGCCAGAGCTGCCACATCAGATGCGCGAGAAAGGCCAGCGTCACGATAATGCCGGGAATGCGTGGCCCGCCATTGGTCAGGGCAAGTCCGACGAGCAAACCAGAGGCCGCATAAAGCGCGGTCACAGCGGGCAGAGTGCTGTCACCAAACAGCCGGGCAGTAGATTTGATGCCGACCAGTGCGTCGTCCTCAACGTCCTGACGCGCGTAAATCGTATCATAGCCGATCGTCCAGCAGAACAGTCCGAAATAATACAGGATGGGCCAGAAAATTGAATCGCCGCCCGCGGCCACATATCCAACCGGAAAGCCCCAGTTAAAGGTCAAGCCAAGCCAGGCCTGAGGCCACCATGTGATGCGTTTCATGAATGGGTAGGCGGCAACCAGCGGAATAGATAAAAGTGCGGTGATCTTTGCGCCGAGCGGCAAGCACAGCCACACCATGAAGCCGACCGCAATTTGCAGCGCCAGCCACAGCCAGGCTGAGGTCGTTGTGATCTGACCAGATGGCAGCGGTCGTCCGGCTGTCCGGTCGACCTGTTCATCAAGGTCCTTGTCGACAATGTCATTATAGGTACAGCCCGCGCCGCGCATGGCGACGGCACCAATTCCGAACAGGAACAGATATAACAGATTTTCCTGGTGCCATTCGGCGGTCATCGCGCCGAACGTAATCCCCATCCAGCAGGGAATGGCGAGCAGCCAGAACCCAATCGGTCGGTCAAACCGGGACAGCCGTGCAAAGGGTTGCAGGCCGCCAGGCAGCCGGTCTACCCAGCTGTCACGGGAATCACCCGGTCGTGTGGCATCAATCATTTTGTGTCCTTTGCCGTCGACTGAATGCATGACTTATCGCATGGATTCGAGAATGTCTTTATATTGGTTTTTCTTGCCCTGCCGAAAGAGGGATGACATCACAGAGTTATGAGTAATATCCCACGACTATTCGTTCCGACCGATTTAACTGAGGGCGGCCCGGTCGCTCTCGATGATGCGCAGTCCAAATATCTGTTCAAGGTGATGCGCCTTCAGATTGGGGACCCGGTTCGGGTCTTCAACGGACGAGACGGGGAATGGCGCGCCAGCGTCCAGGAAATTCTCGGCAAGTCTTCCGGGCTTCTGCGTGTGGATGAGCGCCTGCGTACACAGGGAAAACTGACAGACCTTTATCTGTTGTTTGCCCCTTTGAAAAAAACGCGCACCGATTTTGTCGTTGAAAAGGCAACTGAGCTTGGCGTTGAAGTGATGCAACCTGTTGTCACTGAATTTACCAATGCAGAGCGTGTTCGTACTGACCGGCTGAACCGTATTGCGCTGGAAGCGGCTGAGCAAACTGAACGGCTCAACACACCGCGCGTACTTGAAGCAAAGCCTTTGATCACGGCGCTGCATGAACTGTCTCAACAGCGTCGCATCTATTTCTGTGATGAGCGCGGCGATGATGAGAACGCGGTCTGGGGCGGCGATGAAAATCGCGCACAGCCAATGGCTGAGGTGTTGCGTAAAGCGCCAGCGGGCAGCGCGGCGGTTCTGATCGGCCCTGAAGGCGGTTTCTCGCGAAAGGAACGCGATATGCTGCGTAAGCTGGAAAATGTTGTCCCTGTGTCCCTCGGGCCGCGAATCCTGCGCGCTGAAACGGCTGCGATTGCGGCGCTGACGCTCTATCAGGCGATGTGCGGGGACTGGCGCGCTTATGAAAGTACAGGCGTGAAAGACGACTGAGTTCAAAAAGGGCCCTGGATGACAATCGAGGGCCCCTTTAAAATCGAAATACTAAACTGTTTCAGTCGCCAGATAGCGGTCCATAAGGCCTGCAAAGCGGCTGAACAGATAGAAGCTATCCTGAGGCCCCGGCGACGCTTCGGGGTGGTGTTGAACAGAAATGATCGGCTTTCCAACCACTTTCAGGCCAGAGTTTGTGCCATCAAACAGCGAAACGTGAGACTGCTCTACGCCAGCAGGCAGGGATGTCGGGTCGACTGTGAAACCATGGTTCATGGAAACGATTTCCACCTTGCCGGTTTCCATGTCTTTCACCGGGTGGTTTGCGCCATGGTGGCCTTGAGGCATTTTGACGGTCTTCGCGCCCAGCGCCAGAGCCAGCATCTGGTGGCCAAGGCAGATGCCGAGAATTGGCTTACCAGAATCGATCAGTTTCTTGATTTCCGGACCTGCATAAACGCCTGTTGCCGATGGGTCGCCCGGGCCGTTTGACAGAACAATGCCGTCTGGATTGAGCGCCAGAATATCTTCCGCCTTGGTGTTGCCAGGAACGACCGTGCAGCGCGCACCGACTTCTGACAGATTGCGCAGAATGTTTTTCTTCACGCCGAAATCCAAGACAACGACATGGTACTTTGCGTCTTCGATCTGTGTGAAGCCTTCCGCCAGACGCCAGTTACGCTCTGTGTTGGCATAGCGCGACAGCGGACCGACTTTCGCGGCGAGGTCTGCGCCTTCAATGCCAGCGAAATTTTCCAGTTCTTTGCGGATGTCTGCGATCGACAGCGTTTCGACAGGTGCGTGGACGATAACGCCGTTCACCATGCCGCCTTCACGAATGCGACGCGTGATGGCGCGTGTATCAACGCCAGACAGGCCGACAATGCCTTTACGGACAAGCCAGGCATCGAAATGGTCAACGGCACGCCAGTTTGATGGCGGTGTGATCGGTGCGCGGATGATCGCGCCGCGCGCTGCGCTGGCTGCTTGTGGGGAAGATTCCTCATTGTCGTCACCATTTGCGCCGACATTACCAATGTGCGGGAAGGTGAACACAACAATCTGATCTGCATAGGATGGATCAGTCAGGATTTCCTGATACCCTGTTACGGCTGTGTTGAAGCAGACTTCTGCCGGGGAAGAGCCGACTGCGCCGCACCCTCGACCGAAAAACACTTCACCGCTTGCAAGTACGAGGGCACCGGAGGCTTCAATCCTGACTTGATCATCGGTGAGGAAAGGCATAGAGAGGGTTCCTTGTTTTTAAATGGGCGGCTGCGTATTTGGCCGTCAGGCAAACGCGCGACGCCTAATGCTGAGAGGCGCTCGCGTCAAGCGCAAGAAAAGAAGATTGTAACGCGTGCACATCGGAACGAGCTGAATAGGCACAAGTTTCTCTATATGACTGATACCGAAAAAATGCATCTCAAACTTCGCGACCAGTTGGAAGCTGATCTGGCGCGCGCCGAATCGGAGAATTCCTGCGGCGTAGAAGCTGCCACACTTCGACTGGTTATGTGCGCTGTGCATGACCGCGACGTCGAAGCCCGTGCGAACGATTCGTGTTCTGGCTGTGACGACAAAGTCATCAAGACCGTCCTTCAACTGATGGTTCGTCAGCGCGAAGAATCTGCGTCCAAATATGAAGACGCAGGCCGCATCGACATGGCGGATAATGAGCGCGAAGAAATCGACGTGATTCAGCGCTATCTGCCGCCGCCAATGGATGACAAAACGCTCAGCGCCGCCGTGGAAAGCGTGATTGGCGACCTCAATGCGGTCAGCCTGAAAGACCTTGGCCGTTGCATGAACGAGCTGAAGTCTCGCTATTCTGAAGACATTGACGCGAAAAAAGCGGGCAAGCTCGTCAAGAAAGCTCTTTGCAGCTAATCAAATCCTGTCTCTATCCAGGGTAAGGGGCTTTAGTCGCTCTGCGTTTCAGATTACTCAGATCTGAAACGGGAGAGAGATATGACAAATCTGCTTGGTGCGTGGACGCTGGTTTCCAGTATCAATTATCGCGGCGATGAGCCGAAGCCGACCTTTGGCGAGCCGCCTGCCGGACAGATTCAATACACGGCGGATGGGCGCATGTCCGCGTTTCTGATGGACCCGGACTGGGCGTCGCGCGGCGACAATACCACGATTGCCAACAGCTTCACCGAATTCTTCTCGTATGGCGGGACATGGGAACGTGACGGCGATCAGGTCTGTCACACCATTCTTTATTCATCGGTCCCGACAAAAGTCGGGACGCAGTTTGAGCGCACAATTCAAGTGATCGACGAGGACACGATCCGCCTTGTTACAGCGCCTGAAACGTCAAAGTCCGGCACTGTCTATGTGACCAAGCTGACCTGGAAACGCGTTAAGGGATAAACGTGCCGCTTATCATCTGGGACCTTAAGCGCGCTATTCCGCTCTGGTTGTTCATGCTGGCAACCTTAGCATGGCTGGGCTTTACCTTTGTCGAGAAGGGTGGGTTTGCTGTGTATTCTGCCCCGGATGCGACGCGGGCGAGCCTGTTCATTCCGCCTTTGCTGGGATTGCTGATTTTTGTGATGCTCTATTCGCTGATCAGCTTGCGCCACTTTGCGATTGTACAACTGGCAGAGGGCCATTTCATCTTCCGAAATGGTCTGACATCCGTCGCCGTGCCCGCTGGTGAAAACAGTTTGCTTGTGGTGCTGGACGCGAAAGAGCGCATTCGGCGCGCCCTGGTGATGTCACCAGAGGGCGCTCTGCTGCATCAGCTGTCATTTCGGGTGATGAAGTTTGCCTGCGCTCCGGAAGACGTGCCGCCGGAGTACAAGGTTGAAACGACCATGCCGGGTGCGCCGGGCGCGTTTTAATAGCCCGGATCGTGCTCTTCCATGCCGATTTTGGAGATGTCGTACGGCGTGGTCTGGTACATATTGTTGATCCAGTTGCCGAACAGCAAATGCGCGTGTGAGCGCCAGCGGTTCAGAGGCTCTTTCTGCGGATTGTCATCCGGGAAATAGTTGAACGGCATCTGGATTTGCTGTCCCGCTTCCAGATCGCGCACATATTCCTCTTTCAGCGAAGTTGAATCATACTCAATGTGATTGAACACATAGAGCCGGTTGCACGTTTTTTCGTGAACGATGCAGAGACCAGTTTCTTCTGAATCCATCAGAACTTCCAGACCTTCAACCTTGTCGACATCTTCTGCGCGGCATTCGGTCCAGCGTGACACCGGGATCATGAAGTCGTCGGAAAACCCGTTCATATAAGGCGAGGCCGGGTTGAGGTTCTGGTGGCGGTACACACCAAAGGCTTTGTGATCGAGCACGTATTTCGGCACGCGGTGGAAATGCCAGATCGCCGCCATTGCCCCCCAACAGACATTCAGCGTGGAATGCACATTCGTGGCGGTCCAGTCGAAAATCGCCTTCATTTCATCCCAATAGGTAACGTCCTCAAAGTCGAGCTTTTCGACTGGCGCCCCTGTGATGATGAAGCCGTCAAACTTCTGATCCTTGATCTCATCCCATGTATGATAAAACGAAAACAAATGGTCGGCAGAGGTGTTTTTCGGCGTGTGCCCGCCAACGCGAGCCAGCGTCAGTTCGACCTGAAGCGGGCTTGCGCCAATCAGGCGCGCCATTTGTAACTCGGTACGGATCTTGTTCGGCATGAGGTTCAAAAGACCAATGCGCATTGGCCGGATATCCTGACGTATGGCCACGCGTTCACTCATCACGCGCACACCTTCTTGAATGAGGTGGTCGCGAGCGGGCAGTCCATCAGGAATTCGGATCGGCATTTACTGTCTTTTTCTCCTCAGCGATGGGATAGGTTCAGCGGTCTCTTAAATGGCGTTTTTTGTCGAAATGCAAAGAAAACAGTTCAAATAGAGGTCGTTTCCGTCATACTCGACCGGCAGACTTGGGAGGATGGGATGAGAGTTCTAAGCACGATGCTGGCCGCTGGTGCGTTTGGCTTACTGGTCGGATGCGCGCATTCTCCGGGTGGTGTGATGCAGGCTACGCCGCCGCACTACACCGATCCGCTGACACTCGATGAGACCGCGCCGCCCGCCATCAACGAAGTGTTTTTTGACAGTCACGGCAAGCGCCTCAATGGCCTGATCTATCTTGCCAATGGCGAGGGGCCGCACCCGACAGTTGTTCTGCTGCATGGCTATCCTGGCAATGAAAAGAACCTCGATCTGGCGCAGTCTCTGCGCCGTATCGGCTATAACGTATTGTTCTTTCACTATCGCGGCGCATGGGGCAGCGAGGGCGAGTTCTCCTTTGGCAATGTGATCGAAGATGTTGCCAGTGGCCTCGATTTTCTGCGGAACAATGCGGCGGCCTATCGGGTCGATCCGGACAAGCTGATCCTGATTGGTCACTCAATGGGTGGGCTGGCAGCTCTGCAGGGCGCGGCCAATGATGATGGCGTGACATGTGTTGCAGGCATTGCCCCGGCTGATATGGCGCGTATCCCTGAGTTCGGGAAAGAGGCTGCGAGCGGCTTTGCGCTTTATTCTGATACGCTTCAAATGCTGAACGGATGGACGGGCGAAAAGGCCATCAAGGAGCTGACAACAAGCAAGGAGGCGCTGCTCTTGTCGCCTCTCAGTGAGAAGCTCTCTGGCAAATCCGTATTGCTGATTGCGGGGGATAAAGACGCCTCGGTTTCCCCAGTTATGGTGCAGTCAATCGCAGATGCGTATAGCGGGAATGACACGATCACCCTCAAGCATGTTACCTTGTCAGGCGATCACTCATTCTCCTGGTCCCGAAATGCACTGACAGATGCGATTGTGGACTGGATCGGGCCGTGCGGGAGCTAAGGGCAGACATGGACATCAAGGACCTCATTCATGCGCTGCCAAAGGCAGAACTCCATCTTCACCTTGAAGGCTCACTTGAGCCTGAAATGATGTTTGAGCTGGCGCAGCGAAATGGCGTGGCGCTGAAATATGCCTCCGTAGACGACATCCGTGCAGCCTATGACTTTTCAAATCTGCAGGACTTTCTGGATCTCTACTATCAGGGCATGGGCGTCCTTCTGAAGGAAGCAGATTTTTATGATCTTACGGCTGCCTATCTTGAGCGTGCCGCAGCCGATAATGTGCGCCATGTCGAGGTCTTTTTCGACCCGCAAGCGCATATGGAGCACGGCATTGCGTTTGAAACCGTGCTTGATGGCATTGAGCGCGCACTGAAGGATGGCGAGGCGAAACACGGCATTTCGTACAAGCTGATCATGTGCATTCTGCGCCATTTGCCGGAAGCAGACGCGCTGGAGCTGTGGGAAATCGCGACACCGCATCTTTCTCGCCTTCACGGCATTGGTCTTGATAGCTCTGAAATGGGCCATCCCCCGTCTAAGTTCGAGCGCGTTTTTGCAAAAGCGCGGGATGCCGGGCTGAAGCTTGTGGCTCACGCTGGTGAAGAAGGTCCACCGGACTATGTCTGGGAAGCGTTGGACCTGTTGAAGATTGACCGCATCGACCACGGCAACGCCTCTGCGAAAGATGTAAGGCTGATTGAAGAGATCAAGGCGCGTGGGCTGACGCTGACCATGTGTCCGCTGTCAAACCAGCGCCTCTGCGTCACGCCTGACCTGAAAGACAACCCGTTGGCAGACCTTCTGCGCGCTGGCGTCAGTGTGACGGTGAATTCCGATGATCCATCCTATTTCGGCGGCTATGTGAATGACAATTACATCGCGATTGCCGAGGCGTTGAACCTGTCGTCAGATGAGATTGTGACGCTGGCGAAGAACAGCTTTACCGGCGCGTTTCTGTCTGACGAGCATAAAGCAAAATATCTCAGCGAGATTGATGTTGTGAGCGCAAACTAAGGCGGGCCTAAGCCCTTCTATGATGCGAAACCGGCGTGGCGGTAAGGAATTGCCCATTATCCACAGGGGCAGAGGCATTTGCTACACTGGAATCATCGTAAAAAAAATGTAAACTCCCGCGATGGCCACCACCCGTTTCAATGACAGTTTCATCAATGAACTGAAATCCCGCATCCGGATTTCAGATGTGGTTGGCCGCAAGGTGAAGCTCACCAAAAAGGGTAAGGAATGGGTCGGCCTGTCGCCATTCACTGCCGAAAAAACACCCAGCTTTTACGTCAATGATCAGAAGCAGTTCTTCAAATGCTTCTCGTCCGGCAAGTTTGGCGACGTCATTTCCTTCATTCAGGAAACAGAGCGCGCCTCGTTTGCAGAGGCGATTGAGCGCCTCGCTGCAGAAGCTGGTATGGAACTGCCTCAGGATACGCCGCAAGACCGGGCGGAGCGCTCTCGCCGAGGCCGGCTTCTGGATGTCATGGAAGCAGCCTGCATCTTTTTCGAAGAGAGCCTGCGTGGACCGGACGGGGCAGCGGCGCGCGCCTATCTGGAAGGTCGCGGACTGAAGAAAGATGCCTGGGGGCGTCATCGTCTCGGCTTTGCGCCGGATGGCTGGCGACATCTTCAGGACAAGCTGAAAGCGAGCGGCGCACGTGTTGATGACATGCTGGACGCCGGTTTGATCATTCAGCCTGATACTGGCCGTGAGCCCTATGACCGGTTTCGTGGCCGGGTCATGTTTCCAATTGAAGATACGCAGGGCCATGTCATCGCTTTTGGCGGCCGGGCGATGGAAAAAGATGCCAAGCCGAAATACCTGAACTCACCTGAGACGGACCTCTTCCATAAGGGCCATCAGCTCTACCGCTATCGCCGTGCCCGTGAGGCTGCTGCGATGGAGAATCGCGAAGGGCTGATTGTCTGCGAAGGCTATATGGACGCCATCGCGCTGACCGAAGCCGGGTTTGGCTGGGCGGTTGCGCCGCTCGGAACGGCGCTGACCGAAGATCAGCTCTCGCTGCTCTGGAAAGTCGGCGGCGAGCCTATTCTGTGTTTTGACGGTGATGAGGCGGGCGTACGCGCGGCGTACAAGGCGATTGATCGCGCTTTACCGTTTCTGGAGCCGGGCCGGTCTTTGTTCTTCACCATGCTTCCAGATGGTCTCGACCCGGACGATCTGATCCGCGAACGCGGTAAGGATGCCATGAAAGAAGCGCTTGATGGCGCGCGGCCTTTGGTCGACCTTTTGTGGTCGAGAGAGCTTGCCGCGCATCCGCTGAACACCCCAGAACGTCAGGCAGGGTTTGAGCAGCGCCTTGATCATGCGGTCGCGACGATTTCCCATGATGGGGTGAAAAAGGCCTATGGCCGGGAACTGCATCAAAGACTGCGAAATCACCTTTATGAGCTAAGACGGGCCGGTCAGGGGAATTTCCGCCCCGCTGGACGCCCAGCAGCGCCCGCTCCGATTGTTACGCCATCCGGAAACTTGCGCGGGCTTGGCATTTTGCTGCGTTTGATCGATTCGCCAGCCTTGTTGGAGGCGTCTTTGGAGCGGCTCGCACTGGCAAAATTTCCCGATCCGGGGGTCGCAGACCTGAAAGATTCAGTATTTGATCTCTTAGAAAACGGTGAAGAGGTTGACCGAACGGGCTTGACACTCCATCTACGGACTCTTGGGAAGAAGTCTGCTCTACAATATCTGCGCACGCAACCGGCTGTATCCCCGCTCGACCCCAATTCTCCGGAGGGTCGGGAATGGCTAAGTGCCTTAGAGCGGTTCTGCGCGGTGGACGAGCTGTCCCAGGACGAGCAACGGCTTCGTAGTGAAGCCGGGGGACAAGCTATTGTGCCTGATTGCGTATCAAAGAAGGCGCGACTGAAGACGGAGATCAGAGATCTAACCCGAGGTGATGAAAATAACCATGGGCCTGAAAATTCAAAATCAGGTCTTCGGGATGCGATTTCTGCGTTTGATGACGCGGTGAGACGCAAAAAAGCGCGAAAATAATTCAAGCGGGCGTTGGTGCCGGGCCCGCGACTGGAGAGAGAGTGTCGATGAGCAAAGCTGCAGCGAACCCAGCCACAGAAGATGAGACTGAAACCAATGAGGGTGAAGGTCCTGTGCTGGATCTCAATGATGCAGGTGTAAAGAAATTCATCAAGAAGGCGAAGACCCGTGGGTACATCACCCATGAGGAACTGAACAAAGTTCTGCCGTCTGATGAGGTCAACCCTGACCAGATCGAAGATATCATGTCCCAACTCTCTGAGATGGGCATTACCGTCGTCGACTCCGATGAAGAAGGCGAAGAAGAAGCCGAAAAGAAAAACGAGCTGGCGACCGTTTCCGGGTCAAAAGCCGTTACCACGACCAAGGGCAATGCCCGCGGATCTGACCGAACCGATGATCCGGTTCGCATGTATCTGCGCGAAATGGGCTCGGTCGAGCTTCTCTCTCGTGAAGGCGAGATCGCGATTGCGAAACGCATTGAGGCGGGTCGTGATGCGATGATCCGCGGCCTGTGCGAAAGCCCGCTGACTTTCGAAGCGATGATGGTCTGGCGTGACGAACTCGTGAATGAGCGCGTTCTCCTGCGTGACATTATCGACCTTGAGGCGACTTATGGTGCGGAAAACCCGCCTCCGGAGCCTGAGGAAGAGGAAGAAGAAGACGAGGAAGACGAGTCTGAAAACTCTGAAGAGGGTGAAGACGGCGAGCGCAAACGCGAAGAAGATGACGATGATGACGAAGGCGCAGCCATGTCCATGTCGGCCATGGAAGCGGAACTTCGTGACGGCGTAACCAGCAAGCTCGATGAGATTGCCGGCGAGTTCAACAAATTCCGTCAGCTGCAGGAAACGCTGATTTCCCGCCGCATGGAAGGCAAGGGCCTCACCGATAAGGATCAGTCCTCTTATGACTCGATCCAGAACAACATCATCGAAAACCTGAAGACGATGCACCTCAACAATGCCCGTATTGAGGCACTGGTGGAGCAGCTTTACGCGATCAATAAGCGTCTGATGGGCCTTGAAGGCAAGCTGATGCGTCTGGCAGACTCACATGGCGTTCCGCGTCGTGAATTCCTTGAAGCTTATCTGGGCCACGAGCTGGCACCAGACTGGCAGGAAGACGTTCGCGGCAAGTCGAAGAAATGGGAACGTTTCGTCGAGAAAGAGGATGCGCAAATCGAAATCCTCCGTAACGACATTTCTGAAACGGCTCAGGAAATCGGTATTCCGATCGATGATTTCCGCCGCATTGTTCAGACGGTTCAGAAAGGCGAGCGTGAAGCCCGCATCGCGAAGAAGGAAATGGTCGAGGCAAACCTGCGTCTCGTGATTTCCATCGCGAAGAAATATACCAACCGTGGCCTGCAATTCCTCGATCTCATTCAGGAAGGCAATATCGGCCTGATGAAAGCGGTTGATAAATTCGAATACCGTCGCGGTTACAAGTTCTCGACCTATGCGACCTGGTGGATCCGTCAGGCCATTACCCGCTCTATCGCAGACCAGGCCCGTACGATCCGTATTCCGGTGCATATGATCGAGACGATCAACAAGATCGTTCGCACTCAGCGTCAGATGCTTCACGAGATTGGCCGCGAGCCAACACCGGAAGAACTGGCAGAAAAGCTCGGTCTGCCGCTGGAGAAGATCCGTAAGGTTCTGAAAATCGCGAAAGAGCCAATCTCTCTCGAAACACCAATCGGTGACGACGAGGATTCAAACCTTGGCGACTTCATCGAGGATAAAGCAGCCCTTCTGCCGGTGGATGCCGCGATCCAGTCAAACCTGCGCGAAACCACAACCCGCGTTCTGGCGTCACTGACGCCGCGTGAAGAACGTGTTCTGCGGATGCGTTTTGGTATCGGTATGAACACCGACCACACGCTGGAAGAAGTTGGTCAGCAATTCTCGGTTACACGGGAACGTATCCGTCAGATCGAGGCCAAAGCGCTTCGCAAGCTGAAGCATCCGAGCCGGTCTCGTAAGCTTCGCAGCTTCCTGGATACATAAGAAGATTTGGACGGGCGCTTCGGCGCCCGTTTTTTTCGGAGCAACAGTCGTGGAAGGTCAACTGGAATGATGAAGAGAGTGGCACTATTCCTGACAGTAACGGTATTTGTTGCGTCCATTGTTTTTGCGGAGTTTAGCGATCCGGCGCTTGGAGAAGCAAACACTGCCTGGCCTTTAAGTGCTGGCTTTTATGGATGTAACTAGAGGCCGGGTTAGCTCGACTATTGAAGCGCTGATCGCCACAAACTTCATCTGCATTGGGAAATGGCTCCGTTCAAATAAATTATTGTTTTTGGCGCCCTACAGCCAACTCGCCGAACAGCGCTCGCGGATTATAGTCCGGGCGGAAATTCATATCGAATGTGCGTGAACTCATCTCATCCCCCAACGATCACTCCACTACCTGCTTAGCATGACTCCAGAGGCGAGAAAGTAATCAGCTGCAATGAGGTTCGGCTGAACAAAACGTCTGGCTTTATCTTGCTGAAAAATACCACCTGTGATATCGGGCAGGCTACAATATCGGAGAGAGCGATGCGTTTCATTGAGAAATATAGCCACAGCGCGCCGCCATGTGAGGTCTCTCACAAGGCGTAACGACGCCTGTTTTATCTGAGCGGTTCGGACCGTTCTCCTCACAATTTGAAATTGGACATCCCGCAAAAGCTGCGGGGTGAGAAATGGCTATTCATGTATATGCGATTTGTTACGCCGGGCCGTGGGCCTGCGCGCGGCATTGCGCCTGGATTCTTCCGGTCTGATCTGACCTGGGATATTTGTGACGATGCGCCTGTATATCTCCGCAAGGCGATCAATACCGAGTTGGATTGGTTCAACACCAATCTTCCATTTCCGGACCGCACCTGGGTGCGATCCAAGGGTGTCCGGCAATATCACGGGATTTGCTGGTTTGATTGTCAGCATGCCCAAACGGTTTCCCGGGCGTGGGCGCTGGCGGCCTTGTTCCGCGAAGCGGGGTTGCCGGTTCGGGTTCTGCGGACCAATCAGCCTGGGCAGATCCTCTACCGCGACGCGCAGCAAGTGGTGGCGAAACCCAATGAACTGACCCCTTGCCGGTATCACTGAGTAAGTTTCTCCCTCTGAAGACTCTCTGAGGGAGAATTATTTTGAATACTTCGCGAATTAGGCTTGCCAATGCCCCGGAGCTTCGTGTTAGGGGCGAGACTAGTTTGTGTCCCCCGTAAAATTGTTTTGACCCCAGAGGATTTGGCCCATGCGCGTGTCGATCACAGCCGAACTCGACTATTTCTTTTCCGAACCGACAGATGTTCTGTTGGCGGTTGAGGCCATTCCAATGCTGGATCAGAAACTCATCCGCGATCGCCTCACGGTGACAGGTGAGAGCACGACGTTGCGCAGCGTTGAAGAGCATGGCACGCCGGGGCGTCGTCAATGGACGGAAACACGTGGCAACACCCGCATCCGGTATGAAGCGGTTATGGATGTGAAGCGAAAGCCGCTCAGCATTGCAGGCCTTTGCGTGCCACCGCGTCGCGAGTTACCGCCGGATGTGATCCATTATCTGTTCCCCAGCCGCTATTGCGAGTCAGACCGACTGGAAACCTATGCGGTGAAACGGTTTGGAGATGTCTCCGGCGGTGATCAGATCCTTCAAATGGCTGACTGGATTTTCGAGAATTTCGACTATGTTCCGGGCGCTTCTGATGCGACGACCACGGCGACGGACAGTTTCCTGCAAAGACAGGGTGTGTGTCGCGATTATGCGCATGTTCTGATTTCGCTGGCGCGCTCTGTCGGCATTCCGGCGCGCATGGTGTCCTGTTATGCGCCGGATATTAATCCGCCGGACTTTCACGCCGTTGCTGAAGTCTGGCTGGATGGCAGTTGGCATCTGATTGACCCGACCCGCCTCGCGAAAGAAGAAAGTCTGGTGCGGATCACTTATGGTCGCGATGCGACCGATATCAGCTTCATGACGATTTTTGGTTCAGCTCTGCTGCAACGTCAGAACGTCATGGTGACGGCGAATTAGAACTGCCCGTCCGCTCAGCAGACGGGCAATCCTGTTACGGGTTTCAGAATTTCAGACGCACGCCGCCATTGACGATGAAACCGTCATTGCGTGACCAGATATCGGTCGTCCACCGACCGCTCGCCGTGCGGATCGGGCGCAGAATCGACTCTTCACGGGTCTGACGAACATCGAGCAGGTTCTCGGCATTGATAAACCAGCTCGCCGGGCCGATTGTGATCTCCCCCAACAGACCAATATCGAGGAAACTGTCGCTGCGCGTCCGGAACGGGCTGTCGTCAATGCGCTGCTCGCCGGTATAGTACATCTCCATACCCAGCCGGAATTCACCATGGCGTTCCCACATGGCGACCATGCCGGCTGAGTGTTTTGGTGTCAGCGGAATTTCATCGTTCGGTGAGCCGGCAACACTTGGCTCACTTGAGTCGATGAAGAGATAGCTTCCCGTGATTTTGAAGTCATTCCACACATAGCGAAGCAAGAGCTCTGCGCCGCGAATCCGGGTTGTGCCTCTTGTGTTGACGAGGCGGACGCGGTCTTCAACGCCGCCCGGACTGCTCGCATAGGCTTCGAGTTCGGTGACATGCTCGACATCTGAGGCGAACAAAGTGAGATTGGTCTCAATGCCTCCTGTCTGATAGCCGACATCCAGTGATGCCGTTTTCGCCGTTTCTTCGACCAGACCTGACAACGGGTCCAGTCGAGAGAGGCCAGCATCTTCAATCTCTTCTACAAAGGGCGTTGGCGCGAAGAAGCCTTTGCCGAGAGAGCCTCTGATCGTCCAGTTTCCGGGCCGATAAAGCGCTGAAACGCGCGGGCTGAATTGCGTGCCAAAAACGTTATGGTCATCAAGGCGCGCGCTGAGTGACAGGGTCAGATCGTCGGAAATGTCGCGATCATATTGCCCAAACACACCCGGCACATCATAGGTGTAGTCAAAGTCTGGAAAGGTGTCTGACGTATAGCGATCTGATTGCCAGGCGAGGCCCAGAACCCAGTTTGACGCGTCATAGGCGCCCGTCAGAGACGTTTCGAACAGATAACTTTGATGTTCATCATCTTCGATCACACTGCCGAACTGATGGGTGTGATCCTGCACCATGGCCGAGGCCCGAACCTGTGCGGTCAGTGCATGGCTGAGGTCTTTTTGACCAATCAGTCCACCATCAAGGCGGGTTGTGTCCTGTGCCTGAACGAAAGGCAAACCATCTGGCGCGTCGACGCCATCTCTGGTGCCGCCTGTCCGGTCTTCGGTCATGAAGCCAAGCGTAGCGTAAATGCTCGCGCCATTATGGTTGTCCCAGAACAGGCGAGGCCGGGCCGTCCAGCGTTCATATGACGGCATGTCGATCCAGCCATCATTGTCGAAGTCTTCCAGACCCTGTTTGTGCGCGCCGCCCGTGATCGAGACGCCAAGCTGGTCGTTGATCGGGGTTGCATAATAGGCCGTGATATCCTGACCATTGCGGGACGTCACATTGAACAGAACTTCGCCTTCGGCTTCATCGCCCGGCAGGCGTGAGAGCAGGTTGATCACTCCACCCAGAGCGGACGCCCCGTACAGGGATGATGCGCTGCCTTTGATCACGTCCACCTTGCGCAAATCAGTTGGTGGAATCTGCAATAATCCGAGAGAAGAGGCCTGTCCGCCATAAAGCGGTAAACCGTCGGCGAGCAGTTGAGTGTATCGGCCAAACAGCCCCTGAACCCGGACATTTGCGGCGCCAAGCGCGGGAGAGGTGACCTGCACCCGAATGCCGCCGGTTTCATTCACCATGGTGGCGATATTGCCGGGACGCATAATGGCTTTTTCTTCAATTTCCTCCCGGTTGATGACTTCGACTTTCATTGGTTCATCCTGAGCCAGCCGACCAGATCGTGTGGTTGAGATGACCACTTTCTGCATCACGGCTTCATCGTCGTGATCGTCTCCCGGTGGATGTGTTTCCTGCGCATAGATAGAGTTAAGTCCCATTGCACAGAGGATGAGAGCAGCCGCGCTGCTCCAATACTGCTTTGACATTTTGATTGCCCTTTAAACTGAAACGAGAAAGGCAGCCTGGTGAGCAGGTGCCGATGGAGTCCGTTTCAGCCGCGAGGAGGGCGGTATGGGTTCCCAGGTGGGCGGTTCAGAACAGCTTCAGCAGGTCGTGGACCGGGTGAGCTGGAAACAAGTTGGCCAGTTGTGGCGACCACAGCGTCTCCGTTCAGAAGATGGATATGGCAACTGCCACAATTGTGGGTGTGGTGGGTATGATCGGCTGGTGGATCGAGTTTATCACTCGCTACAGCACCATCAGTGATAGCCGTTTCACAGATATGTTCGATTGTGTGCTCAGAATGGCGTGCTTCTGCGATTGGCGCAGCCAGATAAACAGCAGTCAGCAAAACAGCCAGACACAGGCGCAAGCGCGATATGGTGAGTGCGAACAACATGTCAGTGCGGTGTGCCGGTTTCCTCTGATGTCTCAGGATTAGGAGAGGGGCAAATGCATATCAACCATTTTTAGTTTGCGTGTTTTCGGCGTCATCCGGGGTCGCTGCAAATGAGATTGACGACGACATCAAATGCAATTATCGTTTATCGATGAATTTTAAAGATGATCTGCGTCCTGGTGACATTGTATCTGTCCGTTTTGGTGGCGTGTTGCGCCATTACGGCGTGGTGACGTTTGGTGGTCGAATACTCTCCAATAACGGCGAAGAGGGCGGTGTTGTGTCTCAAACCTTTGGTGAGTTTGCCAAGGGCCGGGAGGTCACGCATCACCCCAACACGAGCGGCGACAGCGAATATCTGGCGCATCACCGTGCGCTGCGTCGCCTGGGCCATGACTATGATCTGACAGGCTCAAACTGTGTTCACTTCGTTCGGCATGCGCGCGGCAAAACACCGACATTAACGCAATATGCGCGTGGAGCGCTGACAACGCTTGGCGATATGTTCGGCGCAAAACGAGACGGTTGATAGTCTGGTTGCCCGCAAAGCGATACGCGATCGCGCATTCAATAACCAAGAGCGTGATTTTTACGTTCCCTGCCTTGAGAAATACTGCGGTCGTGTAATCCTGACACTGAAGTTATGCCGGAGAGTCTCATGTTTGTACGTTTAGCGCTCGCATCTACAGCCCTGATATATCTGTCAGCCTGTGTTGTGGTGGATCACGAAGAACGGATCATCACGAAAACGTCTTCAGTCGAATATGATCTCGGGCCAGAAGGCACAGGTCTTGGTCTGCCATTTTCCAAAAGCGTGCGCGTTGATGACCTGATCTTTCTGTCCGGCGAACTTGGCATTGAGCCGGGCACACGTACGCCGGTTGAAGGTGGGGCAGGGCCGGAAACCACTCAGATTTTCAAAAACATTGAAACGACACTGGCGCGCCATGGCGCGAGCTTGTCCGACATTGTGAAATGCACAGTCTTTCTGGAAGACATGGCGGACTATGGCGAAATGAATGCAGCTTATAAAGCCGCCTTGCCAGATCCGAAGCCAGCCCGTTCGACCTTTGGCGTTGATGGAATTGCGCTTGGCGCGAGCCTTGAAATCGAGTGCATTGCGGTGAAGCCGGACTAACCCCCTGCGACAGGAAACCCTATTCGCAATACGTGGATTTGGGCCCACATTACTCCTGTAACAAGACAGGAGAGCGCCATGAGAACCATTGACACAGGCCGTAAGGTTGAAGACCTCGGTGTCTCCGATGATACAATCGCGGCCATCATTCTCGAAGCACGCGCTTTCGACGCGACCGTTGATGAAGTCGATGAAGACGAAGGCTCTAACGACATGGATGACGGCGAGGTTTCCGTTCTGGAAGATCAGGCGGACAACCCGGCTGAACAGGTCCTTCTGGAAGGCATTGCCGGTCTCAGCATGGAAGAGCAGGAAACGCTGGTCGCGCTGGTCTGGATTGGCCGCGGTGACTTTGACGGTGATGAATGGGACGAGGCCCGTAAGCTCGCGGCCGAACGCGATAACGGCGATGTCGCGCATTATCTCTCCGGCATGCCGATGCTCGGCGACTATCTGGAAGCGGGTGCAGCTGCCCTTGGTATCAACCTGGCTGATACCGAGGCGCAAACCATGTCTCATCCGGATAAGCGGCAGTTATTCTGATCGAGAGCTTGCGATCTTCCTGGACGTATATACGCCTGATATAATTCAAATGAATTCATATTAACGCTAGGTGAGGCTAATTGCCTGATATATTCAGATTAAAATAATTCATTGTAATTAAAATGGGTGTTTGTCATACCTGTCCTGACCCGGTATTCGGCGGAGGGACTGGTTGTGAAAACATTTCTGAAATTTGGTGTAATCCTTTTGGTCATGCTGGCCGTCAGCGCGGTGACGGCTGTGTTCGTGGCCCGTAATAAGACGGTCGCTGTCGCGATCCGTGCGGTTGCGCCTTCTGGCAGTGCGGCCACAGCCTCAGATTTGAACGATATCGAACCGTATCCGGTCGCTGAATTCGCTGAGAAATATGCCTATGATCTCGGCGGGCAGGCCTATATCTGGTTTTATGGCCGCTGGCGGATGATCCTTGAGGAATACAAATTCGTTGAGGAACATGGCGCGCAGATCAACACGCTGTTGAAATACAGAGACCCGCCCAAGGCTGGCGACAAAATCTATGTCACGCCGAACCTCGATGTATTGAACATCGTGTCCTATTTCGATCTGGCAGAGCAGCCGCAAATTCTGACCATTCCGCCGATCGAAGACGACCGGTATTTCACGTTCATGTTCGTGGATGCCTGGCACAATATTATCGCGAATGTATCCAGCCAGACCCATGCTGGCGGTGATCAGCGCGTGGCACTGGTTGGGCCGGGCTGGACGGGCGATCTTCCTGACGGTGTGATCCGCCTTAACTCTCCAACAAATACGGTCGCGCTGCTTGGCCGAATCCGGGTGAGTCCGGAAGTGCCGGAAGATGTGAAACTTGCGCAGGCGGCTCTTGATCTGGTCACTGTCGAAGGCCTTCAGGCGGCGACAGGTGTGCCGAAAAAGACGAATGTTCTGCCGGGTCGCAGTTATGAGCTGATTGATCCGAATGCACGTCAGACCACAGCCATCTTCAACAATTACAAGCAAATTCTGGAACGTAACCCGCCTTACGGAAAAGATCTGGTGTCGGCTGAGATTTTTGAAGAAATCATACCGGGCGCGGGCATGCCGGACAATCCGGTCTTCAAATCTGCGCTCAAACAGGCCGCGTTTGATAGCCAGCGCATGATCCGCACATCGCCATTGGCGGGGCGCCTGTCAGGCTGGCGCCTGACCCCGCCTGAGCTTTCCACGCCTGAATGGTCGTGGTTATTGCGCGCGAGTCTGATGGAGTACGGCATTCTCGTGAATACGAAGGAAGAGTCGGTTTATCTGACCACGACGAAAGATGCCGACAAAAAGGACATGACGGGCGGCAAGTCTTACGAGCTGCGCCTCGCTGTTGCACCGCCAGTTAAAGAGTTCTGGTCGATCACGCTTTACAACTCCGATACTGCGCAGCTGATCGACAATGACGCAAATAAATACCGGATTGGCGACAACACGCCCGGTCTGAAGATTGAGCCGGACGGATCCCTGCGGGTGTTCATTTCCCCGGAGCCACCAAAAGATGAAAGCTATCTGGCGAACTGGATACCGAATGCGAAATCTAAGGATATCCCGCTGAATGTCGTCATGCGTCTTTATGGACCTGGTGACGACATTCTCAATGGGACATGGTTTCCGGATAACTGGCAGCAAAACTGAGCTGCCAGGGCCTGGCTTTAGTCAAATGTGTTGCACTGGCGCGGATCACCGGTCTGGTATCCGCGTTTCAGCCACGCCATGCGTTGTTCAGACGAGCCATGAGTGAAGGCTTCCGGAACGACTTTCTGGCCTGCATTGCGCATCAGAGCATCATCGCCGATTGCCTTGGCTGTTTTCATGCCTTCGGCGATGTCAGCCGCATCCATTGAGACGCGACCGCCAGAAACCTTGGCGGCATTTGCGGCCCAGACGCCAGCATAGCAATCGGCCTGCAATTCCATTGCGACCTGAAACTGGTTGGCTTCGGCTTTAGAGCGTGCCGCCTGTTGGGCTTTGCGCACTTTCGAATTGGTTCCCATCAGCGTTTGCACATGGTGACCAAATTCATGGGCGATCACATAGGCGCGGGCAAAGTCTGCACCGGATGCGCCAAGCTGTGTTTCCATTGTCTGCCAGAATTCCAGATCCAGATAGACCTTCTGGTCAGCCGGGCAGTAGAACGGGCCCATCGCGGCCTGACCATAGCCACAGCCGCCGGTCTGGGTGCCGGTATTATAGATGACGACAGTTGGCTCTTTATAGCCGCTATACATCTGGCTCCAGACATCGTTCACATTGGCGCCAATAATGTCGACAAATTTGCCCGCTTCATCAGCCGGAGTGCCGCGCTGGCCGTCAACCTGTTCGCTTGAGCCTGCGCCGCCAAACTGACTGGCAAGCTTCATGGTCTGGTCCGGGCTGATACCGAAAACGAAATAGCCGACCAAGGCGATTACGATAATGCCAAGGCCGCCGCCTGCCGCTGCTTTTCCGCCCCCACTTCCACGGCGGTCTTCAACATTCCCGCCTGTGCGGCCCTCTTTCCAGCGCATGACGATTTCCCCTTGTTCGCTTTAAACTTTCACGAAAATAAATACCGTTCTATTGTCGCTGCGTCACCATGGAAAAGGCATATGAAGCTGCGCTACGGTCTCAAAAAACAAGATCGGGAGAGGCGTAGACATGAGCAAGATTATCAAGATTGGCGGTGGGGGTGGCTTTTACGGAGATTCCTCCGTCGCTCCGCGCCAGCTCATTGAAGCGGGTGTTGATTATCTGGTGATGGATTATCTGGCTGAGGCGACGATGTCGGCGCTTGGACAGATGAAGGCAAAGCACGACCAGCTCGGCTATGCGCTCGACCTTGTAGACTGGATCTGGAAAGAAAATATGCACCGTCTGAAAGAGACGGGCACCAGGCTCATCACCAATGCGGGCGGATTGAATCCGCGCGCCTGCGTCGCTCGCATGAAAGCGATGGCTGAAGAAGCCGGGCTGAGTTTCAAGATTGCCGTGGTTGAGGGCGATGACCTGTTACCGCGCGTTCCCGATTTCGCAAAAGCCGGTGTGACGGAGCTCTTTAAAGGTGATGCCTTCCCGGACCTAGAAAAGGTCGTCACGGCCAACGCCTATCTTGGTGCGCGTCCGATTGCGGCAGCGCTGGCGGCTGGGGCTGATATTGTTATCACGGGCCGCGCGGTGGATTCGGCGCTGACGCTCGGCCCGCTCGTGCATGAATTTGGCTGGGCAGAAGATGATTGGGACAAGCTGTCGGCGGGCTCTCTTGCCGGGCATATCATTGAGTGCGGTGCACAAGGCTCGGGCGGTCTCTTCACTGACTGGGAAGACGTGCCGGATTGGGCGCATATTGGCTATCCTATTGTTGAGTGCGAGGCGGATGGCGCCTTTACGGTCGCCAAACCTGCAGGCACTGGTGGCTTGATTACGCCTGCCGTGATCGCCGAACAGACACTGTACGAAGTTGGCGATCCGCAAGCCTATATGCTGCCGGATGTTGTGTGTGATTTTACGCAGCTGAAGCTGGAACAAACCGGCGAAAACCGGGTTCGCGTTACCAATTGTATCGGCTATCCAGCGACAGGGCGCTACAAGGTCTCGCTGACGCATAAGGACGGCTATCGGTGTATGGCCTTTATGCCGGTTCTCGGTCGTCAGGCTGCGCTGAAGGCAGAGCGCCAGATGGAGGCCATCATCACGCGCGTTGAGGAAATGCTGCGCGATCGTCAGATGGGCCCATTCCGTGCCAAACGTCTTGAATCCATAGGGGCTGAATCAAGTTATGGCGCAAACTCGCGCGCCCGTGATGTGCGTGAAGTCATGTCAAAGCTTGCTGTGGAGCATGACGAGGAAGCCGCGCTCAATGTGTTTGTGCGGGAGTGGGATGCGCCTGCCACGTCCATGTCTGCTGGTACGACATGCTGGTTCGGTGCGCGCGCACAGATCACGCCAGTGATGAAGGTGTTCTCTTTCACTGTTCCGACCGAAGGCGTGCCCGCCACTGTGGTCCTTGATGGCAAGGAGTTCACTGTGGACGGTCCAGCCCCGGCAACGCCGTTCAACCTGTCTATGGTCAACCGCCCTGACGCTGGAGAAACCGCGAAGGTCGAGGAAAGCTTTGTTGAGAAAGAGCTGATCGACCTTGCCTGGGCCCGGTCAGGCGATAAGGGCGATGCCTTTAATGTGGGCGTCATTGCCCGCAAGCCGGAATATTTGCCTTACATTCGCGCGGCTCTCACCAAAGACGCGGTCATGACCTATTTCGCGCATGAGTATGAAGGCGCGGTGAACCCGCAGCTTGATATTTACGAACTGCCCGGCCTCAATGCCCTGAATTTTCATCTGAAAGACTCGCTTGGTGGCGGTCAGTTTGCCAGCCTCCGCATTGATCCGCTTGCCAAAGGCAAAGCCCAGCAATTGCTGGATTTCCCGGTAAAAGTGCCTGCGGATTTACTTGGCTGATAAACTGAGGTTCAAAAGGGAATGATCCAAACGCATTCCCTCTCCACCCGCGGGCCGGGGCTATATGAGTTTACCTCAGACGCGGCAGCGTTTGTGCGCGGGCAGGGGGCTGGCCTGTTGACGCTGTTCTGCCAGCACACATCAGCTTCGCTCACCATTCAGGAAAATGCCGACCCGGATGTGATCCGCGATCTGCAGGCATTTTTTGAGCGGCTCGTGCCGGACACAAATGACCCGTCCATGAGCTATATTCTCCATCGCGATGAAGGGCCGGATGATATGCCCGCGCATATCAAATCCGCGCTAACGCAGGTGAACCTCTCTATACCCGTGGCGGGTGGTCGGCTCATGCTGGGCACCTGGCAAGGTATCTATCTGTTTGAACACCGAAATGCGCCGCATAATCGCCGCGTCGTGATGCATTTCAGACCGGATTAGAGTGGTAAGCCTGCCGGGAAGCGCCTATTTCTCTGATTATGATCAAAAAAGTTCTTCCTGACGTTCAGGCCCATCCATCTGTCGAAGCCAATATGGCGTCTCCAGCGTATAAGCTGGCTGCGTTCGACGCAGACTTCCTGCTTGGCGATTCCATGCGCGGTGCGCGCTTCATGCTGGAATATCAAAAGGCTGAGGAGCATTTGCGCGAATGGGGCGTTCGCTCAACACTTGTCGTGTTCGGCTCGGCCCGCTTCCGCCCGGATGGACCGGAACGCCACGCCAAATGGTATAATGACGCGCGCAAATTCGGACAGCTCGCCGCGAAACACGGCGGCTCCTTGTTTACTGAAGGACGTATGCGGGACAATGTCATCGCAACGGGCGGCGGCCCGGGCATTATGGAAGCGGCCAATCGCGGCGCCCATGATGTTGGTGCGCCATCGGTGGGCTTCAACATTACTCTGCCGTTCGAACAGGAGCCGAATGCTTATTCGACGCCTGACCTGACTTTCAATTTCCACTACTTCAATATGCGCAAGATGCACTTGGCAATGCGCGCAAATGGTCTCGCAGTTTTTCCCGGCGGATTTGGCACGATGGATGAGTTGTTTGAACTGCTCACTCTGCGCCAGACACTCAAGATCGATCAACCGGTTCCGATTGTGCTCTACGATGAAGACTTCTGGAAAAGCTTCCTGAATATGGAAACGCTCCTTGAGGCTGGCACAATTTCTCAAGACGATCTGAAACTGTTCTCTTATGCCAACAGCCCTGAAGAGGCGTGGGAGACGCTGGTCTCTAAAGGGGTTCTGAATATTTGCGATAACGCCTGATTCAGGCCCTCACCGCCGGACAGAAAAACGCCCATCCTGTTGAACAGGATGGGCGTCTTTTTAAGCTGTGTACCGCTCGGCTTATTCAGCCGCAGCCGCGATCTCTGCACCAGACAGATCAGTGTAGCGACGCAGATGGTAGTCTACATTGCCGAACTGAGTGTCGATCATGGTGAGACGCTTGAAGTAGTGGCTGGCTGCCAGCTCGTCTGTTACGCCCATGCCGCCATGGATCTGAACTGCACTCTGACCAACGAAACGAGCAGAATTGCCGATCTGAACTTTTGCAGCAGATGCCGCTTTCATGCGGGCTGTTGCATCTTCTTCCAGACGCAGAGTGACCTGATATGTCATGGAAACAGACTGCTGATGCTCAACGAACATGTCGACCATACGGTGTTGCAGAACCTGGAATGTTGAAATCGGAACGCCGAACTGCTTACGGCTCTTTGCATATTCCAGAGTCTGCGCGTGAAGCACCTGCATTGCGCCGCAAGCTTCCGCACATGTCGCAGCGATAGAATCGTCACGAACGCGCTCGATCAGAGGCAGGCCTTTGCCTTCTTCGCCGATCATTGCGTCGCCAGAAACTTCCACGTTCTCAAGGTAAACTTCAGACGCGCGGAAGCCGTCAACAGTCGGGTAGTCACGTGTGACGACGCCGTTTGCAGACTTAGGAACGATGAAGACAGAAATGCCGTCTGCATCATACTGACCGCCAGATGTGCGAGCTGTCACAACGAGGTGAGTGGCCCATGGCGCACCCATGACAACTGCCTTGTGGCCATTGAGCACGTAAGATGAACCGTTTGCGCGCGCTGTTGTTGTGACATCAGACATGCTGAACCGGCTTTGTGGTTCAGATGCAGCAACCGCGAAAATCATTTCGCCGCCAATAATGCCTGCCAGGTATTCTTCTTTCTGAGCTGCGTTGCCGCCATGCTTCAGGAAGCCACCACCGCCAACAACGGATGGTACGAATGGTTCGATAACCAGGCCTTTGCCGAACTCTTCCATGACAACCATGGAGTCAACTGCATTGCCGCCAAGACCGCCATCTTCTTCTGAGAATGGAGCTGCCAGAAGACCGAGTTCAGCGAACTGAGCCCACATTTCCGGACGCCAGCCAGACTCAGAGTTCACAACATTACGGCGAGTTTCGAAGTCGTATTGTTCACGGATCAGACGAGACAGTGAGTCCCGGATCATGCCTTGTTCTTCGGTGAAATTAAAATCCACGTCTATTCTCCCTTATGAGCGTCCAGCGCATTGATAGCTCGTTCAGTGAAATGATCGAGCTATCGAAATTGCCAGTGCTACCCTTTGTTCTGAGTTGTAGCTTAGAGGCCGAGTACGGCTTTGGCGATGATGTTGCGCTGAATCTCATTCGATCCACCATAGATCGATGTTTTACGCATGTTGAAATAGTTCGGTGCAGAATGGTGTGCGTAATCCGGACCGATTGGGAAACGGTTGTCGCCGTCTTCCGGGAACCCGCGGAAATATGGGAGAGCGTAATTGCCAACCGCTTCCATGGTGAGCTCTGTCAGGCGCTGCTGAATCTCAGTACCTTTGATTTTCAGCAGGGAGCTTTCAGGGCCCGGGCCTTTGCCAGCCTGCATTGCAGACAGGGTGCGCAGCTCAGTGAACTCAAGCGCAGTCAGGTCGATTTCCAGCTTGCAGATTTTTTCTGCAAAGTCTGCATCTTCCAGAAGTGGCTTGCCATTGCTGACTTCAGTTGAAGCGATCTCGCGGAGACGCTCAATGCCACGCTTAGAGCGTGCAACGCCTGCAATACCAGTCCGCTCGTGAGCGAGAAGGAATTTTGCGTAAGTCCAGCCTTTGTTTTCTTCACCAACCAGATTGTCCACTGGAACGCGAACGTCTGTCAGCCAGACTTCGTTCACTTCGTGGCCACCATCGGCCATGATGATTGGACGTACTTCAACGCCTGGAGTGTCCATTTTTACGAGGATGAAGGAAATACCTTCCTGCTTTTTCGCAGCATCCGGGTTTGTGCGGCAGAGGAAGAAGCCCCATTCAGCATAATGGCCGAGGGTCGTCCAAGTCTTCTGGCCGTTAATGACCCACTCATCGCCATCGCGAACAGCTGTTGTTTTCAGACCAGCAAGGTCAGATCCAGCGCCCGGCTCTGAGAAGCCCTGACACCACCATGTTGTGCCGTCGACGATACCTGGCAGGAAGCGGTCTTTGTGCTCCTGGCTACCGAATGTGTAGATAACCGGGCCAACCATTGAGACAGCGAATGGAAGCGGCATGATTGTGTCAGCGCGCGCATTCTCTTCTGACCAGATATATTTCTGAGTTGGGGTCCAGCCTGTGCCGCCATACTCAACCGGCCAGGACGGTACAGACCATCCTTTTTTGCCGAGAATTTTGTGCCAGGCAGTGAACTCGTCAGGTGTCAGGTCTTCACGGTGACCTTTGCCTTTCAGCTCAGCTGGGTAGTTTTCTTCGATAAATGTTCGCACTTCGTCTCGAAACGCGATTTCCTCCGGCGAGAATTCCAAATTCATATTATGCTCCCATGACGGTTTGGGGCGATAATAGAATATAGTTTGCTAGCTTCAACCTATGACGCGAACGTAAACGTGAAGAATCTCGCATTTTATCTGCGTCTAATTGTCGATTTAGCCGTTTGAGGCCTCAGACTGGAGGCGTCGTGTAATTGCAGCAGCCCGCAAAACGTGAATTGCGAGTGTTGAACCAAAGCCTTCGCCGAGTTGAAGACGCAAATCATAGACCGGATCGAGCTTAATCCGATCGAGAATCGCTGTGTGCGATGGCCGATCAGTGATCTGACCTGCCATGACATGTTCAATGCCACGCGGATTGAGGCTGTGGACAATGCCAGCGGCCACACAGGTCGCAAATCCATCGAGCAGAACCGGAACGCCCTGATGGCGTGCAGCGATGATTGCACCGACACAGGCTGCCAGTTCGCGGCCGCCCAGACGGCGCAGAATTTCCAACGGATCCTGAAGGTGCCCGCGGTGGAATTCACCAGCTTTGTTGACGATGGCTTCACGGGCCAGATTGACTTCGCTGGTCGGGCCGACACCTGCGCGCACCCAATAGCGTGCATCTCCACCATAAAGGCTGGCGGCAACGGCGGCTGCGGCTGTACCGCCGCCAACACCAAGAACGCCGAGCGCCAGACAGTCAGGCGTGTCCGCTACGGCTTCCATGCCATAGGCGATTGTCGCAGCGCAGTCTTTTTCAGACATGGCCGGTTCGACAGAAATGTCACCTGTTGGCTGTTCCAGTGCCAGTTCAAAGACTTTCACGGTCGCGCGGGCATCTGCAGCGATACCGTTTGTTGGCAGCGTGCCTTTTTGCAGCTTCTCAATGCGATGACGGGTGGCATCCGGGTCAGACACGGAGACCTGATATTTGGCAAGGCCATGCGATCCGGCGAACAGGGCCAGCGTCGTTTTCTCGACTTCAGGGATTTCGCGTCGCTGGCTTGCGCTGAGCCAGTCTCCGATTCGCGTGAGCCGGCCAAATTTGTTGTGCGGTACGCTGCCATCGGCATTGTACTCGCTCGGCAAATTCAGGTCGGGCATTCGCGCAATCAAATCCCTCACATCATTAAATGGTGTGTCCGTCATTCTAACAATCCGGTTTGAAAAAAGAGTTCCTATTGCGTCTGTCTGCAAAAAGAAAGCTGTGATTAGTGGTCGTCGTACATAGGAAATATGACATTTCCATTATAGTCGGCAAACATGAAGGTGACACAGACTGTTTTGCCTGCATATTAGTCACATGAAACCAATCGCTGTGAAAACACCCTGTATCCGGGTTTGTGCAATAGATGGACCAAGTGGCTGGTGTCTGGGCTGTGGGCGGACACTAAAAGAGATAAGTCAATGGTCGCGGTATACCGAACAGCAACGAGATGACGTTATGAAGTCATTGCCCGTGCGTTTGGATGAACTGCGTGCGGACGGCAAACTCGGCTGAAAGTAACCTGAATGTCCCGTTTTTTCTTTCCGTTGTTTCTGGTCATGTGCGCGGCCTTTTGGGTAGCGCTGAAAATGAACGATTCGTTTTTCAGCTCCGAGAAAGAAACGAAGGTCGTTGAAGAGGTTGCCGTCAATACGTTTCGCCCTGAAGCACCCGGTCCGCGCGCGGCTGTTTTGAAGCGCAAAGAGGACGGCCATTTCTGGGCGGATGCCAAGGTCGACAATGTCCATGTGAAATTCATGGTCGACACAGGGGCCAAAAGCGTTGCGCTGACCCGGACCGATGCGAAACGCCTCGGCGTCAAAGATGACGACCTTGAGTATAATATCAAAGTCTTCACGGCTGGCGGGGAAACACGCGGCGCTGTCGTTATGCTGGACGAAGTGCAAATTGGCGATGTCGTTGTGAAAAATGTCGGCGCGCTGGTTCTGGAAAACGCACACCTCAAGCAATCATTGCTCGGAATGAGCTTTATGAGTGAGCTGAAGTCTTACGAAGTTCGAGGTTCGACCATGATTATTCGCGGTCAATGAGACACGCTTTAAAAGCCGAACGCCACCCGCAACATATTTGCTGACAAAATTACAGTCACGACGCCAAACACGCGGCGAAGGGTTGTTGCATCCAGACGATGGGCAAGTGCCGCGCCAAGCGGGGCAATGCTGGTCGTCAGGAGAGCAATGATCACAATGGCTGGCACATTCAGATAACCAATCGACAGCGGCAGGCGATTTTCAACGCCCCAGCCGGTATAGGCAAAGCCTATTGCGGCCGGAAAACCGATCGCGGCCCCAAAAGCAGCAGCTGTGCCAACCGCCCGGTGAACCGGGTGGCCACACAGCGTCATCAGCGTCACGCCGAACACGCCGCCGCCAATGCCCATAATGCCTGACAACGCCCCGAGCGACGAGGCAATGCCAATGCGCGGCAGGCCGGACGGCAGTTGATCTGCCAGCTTCCAGGTCGGGCGTCCGAAAATGAACTGCAGAGCAATGACGAACAGGACGCCGCCAAAAACGCCGCGCATGCCTGCCGCAGGCAGCATACCGGCAATCAGTGCGCCAAGAATTGAACCGATCATGATGAACGGCACCCAGCCTTTCACCACGTCCATATCTACCGCGCCGCGTTTATGGTGGGCGCTCGCCGACCGAAGTGACGTTGCCACAATGGTTGCCAGCGAACAGCCGACCGCAGAGTGCATCGCGACATCCGGATAGCCGAGCTGTGTGAAGACAAAAGCCAGCGTTGGCACGATGACGACGCCGCCGCCAATGCCGAACAATCCGGCGACGAGACCTGCAAACAGGCCCGCAACGATGAGCGCTCCGAGCAGCGGAAGATAAGGGATAAGCGTTTCGATCATGTTCGCTTAGTCGCAGGCGAAATCGATCAGAGCAAGCGATGTTTTACGCCGGTTGCGCATTCGTGATCGGTTCGGCTTCGTCCTGATAGCGCTGAACAAATTCAAGCGCTGTATCAAAAACGGTAATGTCTGCGCCTGCTCGTGGCGCGTTTTCAGACAGGTGACGACGCCAAAGGCGCGCGCCGGGCAAGCCATTGAAAGAGCCCAGCAAATGCCGCGTAATGCCGTGCAGCGGGGTTTCGGCTTCCAGTGCACGGACGATATATTCCCGGTAGGCAAGCAGGGCGGAAATCATGTCCTCATGTTTCTGCGGTGCGCCAAAAACTTTTGAATCGACCTCAAGCATAAGCGAGGGGTTCTGATAAGGCGCACGCCCCAGCATGACGCCGTCCAGTTTTGCAAGGTGAGGCAGGCTGTCATCGACAGTCGCCAGACCGCCATTCAAAACAATGGTGAGATCGGGAAAGTCTGACTTCAGCTCATGAATCAGCGGATAATTGAGCGGTGGAATATCCCGGTTTTCTTTCGGGCTTAGTCCTTTCAGCCAGGCTTTGCGCGCATGGGCAATAAAGACTGTGCAGTCTGATTTGTCCGTCACCGTTTCGACAAAACGATACACGCAGTCGCGCTCGTCATCTTCGTCGACGCCAATCCGGTGCTTCACCGTGACAGGGATGGAAACGGCTTTTTGCATGGTAGACAGGCAGTCAGCGACCAGATCAGGCTCGCGCATCAGACACGCCCCAAACGCGCCTGACTGCACCCGATCCGATGGGCAGCCGCAATTCAGATTGACCTCGTCATAGCCGAAATCTTCAACGATACGGGCGGCTTCGGCCAGCTTGTCCGGTTCGTTTCCGCCCAATTGCAACGCGACAGGGTGTTCTGCATCGGAATAGCCGATCAGGCGCTCGCGGTCGCCATGGATCACCGCGTCCGCTGTCACCATTTCGGTGTATAACAGCGCATGGTCCGACAGCTCACGATGAAACGCCCGGCAATGCCGGTCGGTCCAGTCCATCATGGGAGCTACAGAGAAACGGTAATCGATTTTTTTCATGCGCTTTATCGTAACAAAGCGCCGCTTCTAACCGATTACCGTCAATCACTCAAATGTTGATCAGCTGGCATGTACCGGCGGGATGTTGTCGATCCACGGAGCGGCCTGTTCCAGTTCGTAAGCAAGTCCGTAAAGCTTGCCGTCATCACCGCGCTTGCCAGAGAACATAATTCCGATTGGCAGACCCGATGTGCTCCAGCCGAGCGGCACAGACATGCTCGCTGCGCCGGATACGTTCATCAGCGGGGTGAACGTTGCATAGTCGATCACTTTTGAGAAATGCACTTCTGGATCAACGGTCGGGCCGATCTCACCAATCTTGAACGGCAGATGCGGCAGGGTTGGCGTCAGAAGAATGTCCATATTCGAAAACCAGCTGTCATAGACGGCTTCAAAGCCCTTCAGATAAGCAACTGCGTCGCCAAAGGCTGCGGCGTTTTTCTGGAAGTGACCTGCCAGATGAAGCGTCAGAGGCTCGACAATATCTGGTCCCGGCGGTTTGCCGGTAAACTTGCTGGCCTGCTGGACGAATTCTGCCGCGCCTGCGGACCAGTAGAGGACAAAGTTTTCGACAAATTCCGCGGTGCTGAAAGAAGCCGGGAAGGCAAACGGCACGACCTCATGGCCAAGCGAGTTACAAAGTGCGGCGGCTTTTTCGGTTGCTGCAACGACTTCAGCATCAGCAGGCTTGCCGGAAGGCGGCATTGTCAGAAGACCGATCTTCAGTCGCTTTTCTGACGGTCCGGAAATTGCACCAATGTCATCATAATTGCCGGTCTGATTGACGCGGAACACCGCCACACTGTCACGAACGGTGAGGGTCTCTGCCAGCGAGACTGAAATTGGCACAGGCGGCTCACTGGCCCGAAGGTAAGTGCGTCCGCGCGATGGTTTCAGGCCGAACACACCATTACAGCTGGCTGGAATGCGGATAGAGCCGCCGCCATCGGTGGCATGCGCGAAAGGTACAACACGTGCGGCGACAAGTGCGCCTGCACCGCCAGATGATCCGCCGGTTGAATGATCGGTGTTCCACGGATTGCGAGACGCGCCCGTCACCAGCGTTTCAGTGGTCGCCGTCAAACCGAGCTCAGGTGAGGTCGATTTGCCGATTGGAATAATGCCAGCCTTGCGCCAGGCCATTGAAATTTCATGGTCGGACTGGGCGATATAGCCTTTAAACGCCTGACTGCCATAAAAGGTTGGCGCGCCTTTCCAGTCATTCAGGTCTTTGATGAAGCTCGGCACACCGCCCAGTCGACCTTGTGGGGTGGAGGCGGCCATGTCGCGCGCACTGTCATACATTTTGCTGGCAATCGCGTTGATCTTTGGCTCGACTGATTCTGCGCGATCAATCGCAGCGTTAACGGCTTCCAGTGCCGTCAACTCGCCTTTGGCAATCAATTCAGCCAGGCGCACACCATCGGTGAATTTGCTCTCGTCCGGAGAGGCATTTGCCGTCTTTGCGGGGGCGCAAGCCGCAGCCATAGGCAGAAACGCGCCGAGCGCGCCACCAGAAACCAGCGCCTGACGCCGTGTAATATGAGTCATTTTTTCCTCCCGGTATTTTTGAGTGGAGTGTTTCGCTTTCGCCGTCCGGACGCAAGTCAAAATTGACGTCCGCGTCAACGATCTATCGAAAGTAAAAGGTCTTCGGTGGGCTTAGAAAAAATGTCCGGCTTTGTAAGTTTCTGACGTGAAAACAGGGGAAGAGGAGGAGACCACCATGGCAGAACTGAACGGTATTTCGAGGCGTGCCTTACTTGGCAGCGGATGGAAACTCGGCGTTACAGGCGTGGTCATTGGTGGTCTGCCGGGAGCGTTGTCTGCCTGTCAGAAGCAAGAGCCGTTACCGGCGGCGGAGCCGGGGCCGTTCTCTGTCTGGCGCGAAGTGCAGGCGGCTTTGCGCGTCAGCCCCGACCATACAGTGGGCCGCGCAGCCCGGTTGGTTGCCGCAGGCGATCTACAGGCCTTGCACCGGTTCGTGCGTGATGAGATCCGGCTGATCTCCAATCGGAAAAACAGTTTTCGCTATGGATATGAAGCCTATACAGGCACACGCGCAGCCTTACGAGCCGGGGCAGGAACCGCACGGGAAAAGGCGGAAATCTTTGCTGAGCTTGTCCGCAAGACAGGTCGCAAAGCGCGGGTCGTTAACGCCGACAATCCTGATGAGGGCGAAACAAAGGGCATTTTTTTTCGCAGCTATGAGCAACCCTTCGAGCCTGATTTTTCCAGAGACAAACTAAAGGACTGGAAGCGCCGCCTAGGCCAGCCTGACACGGACCCGCCGCCGCCGACCATTGAAGAACAGGCAGGGGATATCGACTCCCTCGCGCCGGAGCTCATGGGGTTGCTGGATGACGATACCAGGGCGCGTATCGGAAATGCTGTTCTCAGCTATAAAGGGACGGGCGGTCTGCCGGTCGTCGAAATCACTGAAGAAGACGGAACGCGCTATTACGCCGATCCGATTCGCCCGAATGGTGAGTTCAAACCCTGGCCGGACGGTCATTCGTCTACGACTTTCCGCAAACTGTCAGGCGGTTCCGGTGTCAGTATCACACTGTCGGCGGTAATGAATGACGATCTCGATAAGCATATTGATCTGGTGAAGGGTCGCTGGACCAGTCACGATCTTGCCGGGCGACAAGTTCGTATCGGCTTTAAGTCCGCAATGGACAGCGTTGCCATGCTCGGTGCGCGTATCGGAGATGTGCGGACCTTCTCTCCGGTTCTGGCTTTGCAGGCGCTGGACGGGGAAGTTATCGAGCCGGATCAGAAGTTCCGGATGGGGGATGCCTTCACCCTGGAAGGGGACCGCATCACCGTTACAGAATCCGGTGAGATCCTCAAGAATGGTGAGAAACTGCCATCGCCGGAGCCGAGCGGCCTTGCCGGGCGCGTCAGATCTGTCACCGTTGAAACGGTAGCTACGGACTTTCCGGATATACGTTTGAAGGTCATGCCGCGCGATGAGAATGGAAAGCTGGTCGATGGGCTGAGCGCTGGCGACTTCCTCATCACGGATCAGGAACAAGCCGCTGCCGTTCGTCTGTATAATACCTCAGTCGCACCCCATATTCTGTTTCTGGCAGATGAGTCGCTTTCCATGCCGACGGCCTTTCGGGGCGGTAAAGCCCCTCAGATGAAAGCCTTGTCCGAGCGCGTTGAGGCAATTGCTAAAACCATTCACCCGGACGCGAAAGTCACAGTGACGGGCACGAATTCGTCGCTTTGGCATAATCTCGCCAGATACGCTCAAGGTGAGTACAGCCTGATTGTCTATGCCACGGATGGTGATGTGAATGGCGGGCCGTCAAAAGACATTTTGGAACGCCTCGCGAATGGTCCGAAGACCATTATGATGGATGTGAAGTCCAAACTGGAAAAGCGTCGCGAAAGCAATGCTGACAGTGTGATGGACGCCATGGCGCGGGCAACCGGCGGCGAAGCGGTAAATGTCAGCGAGGAAGACCAGTCCGAGATCGAAGCGCTGATGACGCGCTATCTGGAAGTTGGCGAGGCAGACTTGCCATATCTGGTATCTTATCGTGCGCCGGATCAGTCAGCCGGTAAGCATATCGTGACAGCAAAGATCGGTGCGGCCTCGGCTCAGGCCGACTACACCCGGCCAGACGTTCAGCGCTTCGGTAAGAAAATCGCGGGCATTTATCTCACGGTTCGCATGTCGGGTAACAGCATCACCCGCCTGATTGCGGGTTTTGACGGAAATGGCGATGCCCCGACCGAAGAGGATTACGGCGCGATCCATGGCGCAATGTTCGGCTCACATCTGATAGCGTTTGAAGGGGCCGCACCATCTATTTCGACACTGATGGATGATGTGTTGAAGGCAAAGCTCAGCGTCGAGAACTTGTATCAGGCCTCACAGGACCACGCCGATTCAGCCGATGAGATGATGTCCGTTCTGGAAGAGGGCGTGGACTATCTGCCGGGCGAGCTCGCTACCTTTATGGCGCGCACCATGCCAGGGGCGGGGGAGGGCTATTGCTTCTCTGAGCAGGGGCTTCGCACGGTCTATTATTCTGAGCATCCCGTCATCGGAACGGACAAATTCGTGCGCAAGCTCGACATTATGCCGTTCAGCAAAACCTACACGCTGGCGAAAGATCAGAACACGGCGATTGAAATGGCTATGTTGTCCAGCCTGCGACTTGCCAATGGCGAAACGGCTTTGTTCTCAAAGAGCACGCGCAGTCTGTTGCAAGGCAAACAGCTGACAGCCTTTGACCTGAAGGCGGCAAGAGAGACCGGCCCGGAGGAGATGGAACCGGCCTGGCACCGCTTCCAGAAAGAAGCCAAATCCCGCTTCCCCAAGGGGGCCATTCATGTCACCGCGTCGGACTATCAGACACTGGCAAGCTGGTCGGTCGACCGGGAAACCGGTGAAGTTTATGGCCTGCTTTCCGATGGCAGCGGCGGCGGCGCCGAAGAAGAACGCATTATGCGCCAGCTGAAAGAAATTGATGAGATTATCTCGGCCCTGAACCTGTTGATCATGGTGGTTGGCTGGACCGGTGCCATTGGCGGCATCGCGGGTGCATCGCTTGGCATTGTTGCCGCTTATGGTCAGCGGCTTGCCCGATTGTATGCAGCGGTCAGCGTCACGCTGGTCCTCATGGATGCGAGCGGCATTGCCCCTGCTGTCCAGAAAGTGATTGCGGGCATGGCTTGTGAAATTGCCAAAGCGATTGGGCTTGCTTGCTTTGCGGGTGTTGGGCGATTGGCGGCTGCTGCTGTCGACTTGCTCACGGTCTATGAGAACACAGGCGGGGAGAACAGCCCGCTCAGTTGTCCGTTATAACGGCGCCCCGGTCTTGACCTTTGAAACTTCATGATCACATGACGGGCTCCTGTTACAGAAAGCCCGTCTCATGACTGTTGATAATCGCGCCGAAAAATACGCAGACCTTAAGGATGAAATTCTTTCGGTGGTTGCCGGGGAAACCTATCTGCCCGCTCGTCTGGCAACGACAGCCTGCCTGTTGTCTGAAGCGTTTCGTCCGCGATTTTTCTGGACCGGATTTTACGTGGTGGACCCGCTCAAACCAGAGGAACTCGTGGTCGGTCCGTATAACGGCACGCTGGGCTGTTTGCGCATTCCGTTTGGCAAAGGTGTATGCGGAGCGTGCGCGCAAAGCGGCGAAACACAGCTGGTTCCGGACGTCCACGCCTTTCCGGGCCATATTGCATGCGATAGCCGGTCGAACTCGGAAATTGTGGTTCCGGTTCGCGACAAAGACGGAAACCTCGTTGCGGTTCTCGATGTCGATTCAACCGACTATAACGCCTTCGATACTGTCGATCAGGAATGGCTCGAAGCGATTTGTAATGAGCTGCTGATAGTGTGATTTGCGGTTAGTCCGGATTCAGATTATCTTCCCGGTTACGTTGAGAGTGGGGTGAGGATGCTGAAACGATTCATCATTAAACTGTTTCAGACATATCTGATGCTGATGGTTATCCCGATCGGGCTTGGCATTCTGATTCAGTTGACCGACCCGGCGCAGGGCGGGCTCTCTGTTTTCAAAGCCTTTATGATGGCGCCGCTCTTTCATATCACCGCCATCGTGTTTTCCGGAATTGTCGCGTTGATCGCGGTCCTTTTTGGTGGCAGGGGTGACACCTCGGAACCCTCGGAAACGAGTGGGTTCCATGATGTTGGCGGCAGTGATGGCGGTGCGTTTTAAGCAATGCTTGCAATAGTGGTTTTACCGATTGCGATTGTCGCAATCATTGGCGTGATGTGGCTTCACAAGGGAAAAGACTGGAAAGCCAAGCAAGGCGCTTTTCCGCCCAAGCCGGAAGATCACAAGCCTGGTCGGTTTGGATAGACCGTTCCGGTAAGCGCAGCTAATCTGATCCCGAACAACAGTCAGGGAGGGATACGACATGTCTGACGCTCAGGCTTTGGCAAATCTGATCAGTGAAGCGCGCAATATCATGGTGTTCACCGGCGCGGGTATCTCCACCGAAAGCGGCATTCCTGATTTTCGCAGTCCGGGTGGTGTCTGGACCAAGATGCAACCGATTTACTTTCAGGACTTTGTCGCCTCTCGTGAAAAGCGCAAAGAGGCGTGGGACCGCGTTTACAACAAAACGGCGGGCTGGACAGGCGCTGCTCCGAATTCAGGGCATTTGGCGCTGAAAACCCTGGTCGATATGGGCAAGGTGAAAATGATCGTCACCCAGAATGTCGACAATCTGCATCAGGATTCCGGCGTACGTGACGAAATGGTGGTCGAAATCCACGGCAATGCCTCTTACGCCAAATGTCTGGACTGCGGGCAGACCTATAGTTTTGACGGATTGAAGCCGCGCTATGAAGCGGGCGAAGATCTGACCTGTGACGTCTGTGAGGGCTTGCTGAAATCGGCGACGATTTCCTTTGGTCAGGCCATGCCGGAAGATGAGGTCATGCTGGCGGAAGCCGCCGCTCATGCGTGCGATCTTTGTATTGCTATCGGATCATCGCTGGTGGTGTATCCGGCGGCGAACATCCCGATCATCGCCAAACAGACCGGTGCAAAATATGTCATCCTCAACCGTGAACCAACGGATCAGGACCCGATTGCAGACCTCGTCATCAATGCTGAAATTGGCGTGACGCTGAATGAAGCGTTGAAGCTACTGATATGATCATTGTTGAGGGAACCATTCGCGTTGCCAATCCGGAAGCGGCAAGGCCTCACATGGCGGCGATGATCGCCGCAAGCCGCGCTGAACACGGCTGCATTGACTATGCTTATGCGCAGGATCTGCTCGAGCCGGGTCTGTTTCGGGTGATTGAACGCTGGGAAAGTCGCGCGCATCTCGCGGCGCATCTGCAGACCGATCATATTCGGGCGTGGCGGGAAGCCTGGCCGATGATTGGCATTTCAGACCGTCAGCTCCGGCTGTATGAGGCGGATGCCGAGGCATTTTAATCAGCAGATCGGTCGGTCTGCATACGACGAATATTGATCTTGTCCCGCTTGTCATCTGGTCTATCCTAATGGCGGAGATGAGGGAATTTTCATGATACGAGCACTTTTTTTGTGGAGTCTGGCAGCGGTCAATTCCCTTGGCGTTGTGTATGCACAAGACGCGGTAGGTGCGCGCATGCCAAATGAAGTGTTGGTGCTTGGCACACCGCATATCGCCTATTGGCCAGAAGATGTTGAAATTGAAAATCTTGATCCGCTGATAGATCGCCTCGAAACTTGGCGGCCGCAAATCATCGGCATTGAGTCAATACCCGGTGATGAATGCGATCTGATGCGCCGGCAGAAAGAATTCATTGATGAAGCAGAAACGTACTGCCCGGATACGAAAGCTGCCCGTATTGCCACGGGTCTGGATGTGGCTGCTGCGATTGCAGAACGTGAAAGGCTTTTGTCGGATTGGCCGTCCGATCCTGCTCCAGCTATGCGCCGCAACCTTGCGGCAGTTATGCTGGCAGCCGGTGATCCGGTCTCTGCAACGATACAATGGCTCTATCTGGCGGAAGCAGACCGTATCGAAAGTGACCGGCTCACGCCCGAATTGGTTGACTATCTCAACTCGCGGATCGGACGACGAAATGAGAATTATTGGATTGCCGCACCGTTGGCCGTGCAGCTCGGTCTGCAGCGTGTGGTACAATATGATGATCAGGCCGTTTCCATCCCAATTGACGATGATGACGCTTACGGTAAAGCGATTTCTGCGGCCTGGAATACGGCGGCATCTGAACCTTCGAAGAGGGAGGCTGACGCCCGGGGACCGGGATTGTATTCGCCGGAAGGCGTTTTGGACGCCTATCGGCTGTACAATGATCCGGCATATCCGAAACAAGTCTATGCTCGTGACTTCGGAGCAGCCTTGGCGGATCCTTCAGAAAGACAATATGGACGTCAGTATGTGACCTATTGGGAAACACGGAACCTTCGTATGGCGGCTAATATTCGCGAGGCTTTTGGTGCGCATCCAGGCAGCCGTATGCTGGTCATCGTCGGCGCGTCTCATAAAGGCTATCTGGACGCATACCTAGCCATGATGCGGGATGTAGAAATCGCAGACGCCGAAGATGTTCTGAAATAAAAATGTGTGACTGGGTCAATTGGCCCTTTTAAGCGCGCCTCCTAAATAAAAAAGGCGAGCCTGAAGGCCCGCCTGTGCCGAAGGAATTAATAGTCGCTGTCCAGTCTTGCGTTCAGACTCGTTGGAATGACATCGTAGCTATAGGGGATGTAGAAAAGCACATTGGTATTGTCGACGCCGCGCCACTCCATTTGGTTGTCGATGCCGGTCAGGACAACGCGATAGTCGGGGCCCAGTCGCTCAGTGACAGCTTTCACTTCATCGAGAACCGCAAAGATAACGTCCATGCGATATTGCTGAGGGTTCACAACGCTGACAGTCGTATCGGCATACGCGCCGACTGTCGCCCGACCGACGCCGTTGATGGAATTCGCAAATACACTCAGACGTGAGGAGAGATCCTGCACATCCTTCACTTCCTTTGGAATGGGGGTTCGCAAAACGAGATTGACGAGCGAAGTATCAGGACGTGCCCCTGAGGTCATTGGGAGATTTGCGGATGTCAAAAGAGGAAAGACCATTCCATTGGTATCAATGCTGACGGTGATGTCTTCTTTTTGTTTTGCCGACTTCAGGAGCTTATCGACGGTTTCCTGAATTTCTTTTTTCCGAACAGAAAGTTCACGAGAATCGCTTTCGATGGCTATATCCATCAATAGGAAGTCGCCCTGATGTTTCAAAACAACACCTGGGAGATCTTCAGACATCTTGCTCGATGTAACTTTGACGGATTCCATTCTGTATTCTTGCGCTGATGCCGCAGAAGTCAGAGCCGTTAGCGCAAATGCGCCGGCCGAAAGCCAGAGGCGTGCGGATTTGGACATGTGGTTTTCACTCCCTCCATTTGACCGGCGTCTTTGCGGTCGATTACCGGGAAGCGTAGGTTCAACGATTAGTTGGCGCAATAAAAAAGGCGAGCCCGAAGGCCCGCCTTTCCAGAACCAATGTCTGTCGAAATCGCTTAAGCGAGGTTCTCGATGATTGTGACGTTTGCAACGCCGCCGCCTTCACACATGGTTTGCAGGCCGTATTTGCCGCCACGTGCTTTCAGAGCGTGAACCAGAGTTGCCATCAGCTTTGCGCCTGATGCACCGAGTGGGTGACCCAGAGCGATCGCGCCGCCATTGACGTTCAACTTCGCTGGGTCAGCACCGACATGCTTGAGCCAGGCAAGTGGAACTGGCGCGAAGGCTTCGTTCACTTCGTAAAGGTCGATATCGTTGATGTTGATGCCAGAGCGTTGCAGAGCGCGGTCAGTTGCGAAGAGTGGCTCTTCGAGCATGATGACCGGGTCGCCAGCGGTGACGGTGAGGTTCGCAATACGCGCCAATGGGGTGAGGCCGTGCTCTTTCAGAGCGCGCTCAGACACAACCATAACCGCAGAAGAACCGTCACAGATCTGGCTCGCGTTTGCCGCAGTCATAACGCCGTCTTCCATGAGGATTTTCAGCTTCGCCATGCCTTCCATAGAGGCGTCGTAACGAATGCCTTCATCCTTGTCGTGCATGACTGCGTTGCCTTCGCCGTCACGGCCTTCAATCACGACCAGCTCGTCTTTGAATGCGCCAGCCGCTGTTGCTGCCGCCGCACGCTTGTGGCTCTCAACAGAGAATGCATCGAGCATTTCTTTTGTGTGGCCGTGCTTTTTCGCGATCATTTCCGCACCAGCAAACTGGCTGAAACCGCGAATGCCATACTTCTCTTTGAGGTTTTTCGGCGTTGGATCAGTTGGGATGTCCATGACTTTACCAGCCTGGAAGTTCAGCCCCATCGGGCAGTGAGACATGCTCTCAATACCAGCCGCGATCACAACGTCCTGCGTGCCAGACATAACGGCCTGCGCTGCGAACTGGATAGATTGCTGAGACGAACCACACTGACGGTCGATTGTAACCGCAGGAACGCTGTCTGGGAGATCAGATGCCATGACGCATGTGCGGCCAACCTGGCCAGCTTGCTCACCGGCTTGAGTGACGCAGCCCATGATCACGTCTTCAACAACAGCAGGATCAATGCCTGTGTCTTTGATAACAGCGTTCAGAACCTGTGCGCCGAGGTTTGCCGGGTGCCAACCTGCCAGCGCGCCATTCTTACGACCGCCTGCGGTCCGTTTTGCGGATACGATATAAGCGTCAGCCATATAAATAATCTCCCTGAGAACTATAAACTTGGTGTTGGGAGAGTATCTCCAACAACTGCCCTTAGGGTAATCAAGCAGGAAGTTTATGCAGTTGGCATTGCAATTCCTGACGTTTTCGTCAGAACCGTTTGAGAACATCATTACGGGAGAATGAGACGACATGCAGGACCTTCTGAAAGTCGAAAAGCGCGGCAAGATTGCCATCATGACCATCAACCGTCCTGACCAGCTGAACCCGCTGGGGAAGGCTGGCGATGGCGATGCGTTTGTTGAGGTGACGAAAGAACTGGCCGCTGACAAGGAACTGCGGTGCTGCATTCTGACGGGTGCGGGACGTGCCTTCTCTGCAGGTGGTGATCTGAAAGCGATGAAAGATCGCTCTGGCGCGTTTGGCGGCAGTCCTTTTGAGGTCAAGAACGGCTACACGAAGAACATCCACAAAATCGTCAATTCACTCTGGAATTTTGAACTGCCACTGGTCGCAGCGGTGAACGGCCCAGCGGTTGGTCTTGGTTGCGATGTGGCCTGTATGGCGGATATGCGCGTCATTGGTGAGAGCGCACGGTTCGGTATGTCCTTCCTGCGCATCGGTCTGATTCCAGGTGATGGCGGCTCCTGGCTCATGCCGCGCATTGTTGGTCTGTCGCGTGCCTCAGAAATGATCTTCACCGGCACAATGTATGATGCGGATACGGCGATTGAGTGGGGCTGGGCGTCTCGCAAAGTGCCAGACGGTGAGCTGATGGATGCCGCCATGGAACTCGCTGAGAAAACAGCTGCGCAACCAC
This sequence comes from uncultured Ponticaulis sp., assembly GCA_963678615.1. Classification (GTDB taxonomy): domain Bacteria; phylum Pseudomonadota; class Alphaproteobacteria; order Caulobacterales; family Hyphomonadaceae; genus Ponticaulis. Next base: position 2,133,723 of record OY782947.1, on the reverse strand, counting down.
CATTGGCGCTTCGCGCCGCAAAAATGTTGCTCCGCAAAGCGCAGAACGCTGACTATGAAACCATTATGGAAATGTCTGCGGCGCAACAGGCAATCCTTCATCATACAGATGACCATGTTGAAGGTGTGACTGCGCTTCTGGAAAAACGCGCACCGGACTTTAAAGGTCAGTAAGCGAGTTCAGCTCACCCCGGCACACACTGGGGTGAGTCTTCTACACGCTGGCGTTTGACGAGAGTTCTGCGATCCGCTCGACCAGCTTCACTGTGACGATATCAGCTTCCCCGGTCACATAGGCCTGATGCCAGCGGCGCTGGAAGGCAATGACGACATCGCGGGTGAGCGCGTCATAGTCCGCATTCACATCAATGCCATAACCGATAACTTTCAGCATATGCTGGAGCTCTGCCACGTTCGGCCCTTTATCTCCCAACACAATCCGATCTTCTGGCGGCGGCGCGAAATCGATCTGTTCCGGCCAGAGACCAATCCCGTGTGAGGCAAACTCCTCCCATGGGAAATGCTCACCCGGATCTTCCTTGCGGGTCGGGGCGATATCGGAATGGCCGACAATGCGTGTCTGCGGAATATGGTGTCGCGCAATAATGCCTTTGCAGAGCGCAATCACCGCATCAATCTGGACGCGGGTATAAGGCGGCAGACTGCCATCGGGGAGCGGAATGTTATGGCCGCCATTGACGATCTCAATGCCGATAGAGCGTGAGTTCAGGTCTTCATCGCCCTGCCAGTTGCCGCGACCGGCATGCCAGGCGCGCTTGTCTTCGGCGACCAGCTGGAAAACCGTTCCATCGACATCGACCATATAATGTGCGGAGACTTCTGCGGCTTCATCCTGCATGCGCTCCAGCGCAGAGGGACCATCCTCCATGCCGGTATAGTGCAAAATCAGCACGTCCAGCTTTTGCTTACGGTCGTTAAAGTTCAGGCTTGGGCTTTGAATGATATCCATCAGGAACCAGAAATCAGTTTCTTCGCTATAGCAGCTATGGGCAGCTTCTTGTTCGGGCGCAAGGCGATGATCAGAATCCCGAGCAGGGAAACCGCTCCGCCGATCAGGAATTGAACAGTGAATGGCTCACCCAGCAACAGGACGCCCAGAATGACGCCCCAGACCGGCACCATCAGGGTCAGCGGTGACAAGAGCGAAACATCATGGCGCTGAATCAGCATGTAGAAACTGCCATGGCCGAAAATGGAGACGCCAATCACGGCAAAGGCGGTTGCGACCCACAGCATCCATCCCCCCTCAAAGAAGGCGTGGATTTGTCCCATAAAACCGGCTTCGCCGCCCTCGATGAATGCTGAGGAAATAAACAAAGGCAGAAAGGCAAAGACGCCAACCCAGGCCTGAATGCGCATGCCGGTCAGACCGCTGACCTGTTTCATCAATATGGCGCCGACAGAGCCAACAAAAGCCGACGCCATGATGTAGAGAAGGCCGACGGACACAGAGAACGTATCCGGGTTCACCGAGATGATGACCACGCCTGCAAAAGCAAGGCAAATGCCGATGCCGCGTCGCCAGCGGACTTTCTCGCCGAGAAAGATCATCGACAGAATGGTGGAGAACGGAACGCCGAGCTGGCCAACCACTGCCGCGGAGCTCGCACTGGCATTGGCGAGGCCGTAAAACAACAGTCCGAAATGCGCTGATCCCATGCACAGCGAGATCAGGAATATCCGGTGCAGCTTTTCAGGCCATTTCTGAAAGAAGATCGGTGTCAGGACCAGTGCGATCAGTCCGAACCGTAGTCCGGCATAAAATAACGGCTCGAGATCGGTCGAGATAAAGACCCATCTCGACACAATAAGATTCATTCCCCAGACCAGACAGATCAGGGACAGAAGTGCAAAATCCCGAATATTCATGATCCGACATTACACGTGTGTGTTTTATCTTTGCATCAGAAATTTTTAAGACAGGCGTGAGGCATCACCGGCATCGTGTTTGTCCCGTTTGCGGTTGCCAAACAGCATGCGGGTTTCCAGCGTTTTGCGAAGGCCTTTGTAGAAGGCTTCCAGGAAGTCCCGGTTGGCCTCTTTTGGCCCTTTTTCCCAGCCAATTCGCTTGCGGATACGGTCTGCAACAGCAGCCTGAATTTCGATATTGTCGCCGCGAAGCACGTCTTCCAGAACCTGTAATTCGTGTTCGCCATAGGCTTGCAATTGTTCTGTTGAGAAACGGAAGTCATCGTCATGAGCGGTGCTTTGCAACGAAATATCGTTCTCCAGCTCCAGTTTTGGATTTCGAATCACCCAGGTGCCGGCCACGATGTCACCGGCGCGCAGCTTGTCTTTGGTGAACACCGGCATCAGAACGAATACGCCTAGCCAGACAATCAGACACAAAGTCAAAAGCCCGGAAATCTGTGTGTCGCCGGGACCGCCCATCAGTACGATAAATGGAAGGAAGACTTCCAGTTCGCGCATTACATTTCGGGCGAACACGGCATTGGCTGTCAGCTGGCGTCCCTCACGCGCGACGACCCGCAATCGCATGAGGCGTTTGCCGGGGGTGGCTGCGCGTCGTCCCATTTCAAACAGGGTGAAATAAAGGGCGCGCATAACGAAGAAGAACAGAAACCACACCACCGTGATTAGTTCCGACATATCGTCCTGAAAATTAAAGATCGACGCCATAAAGATCAGCGCTAGCGCCACGGCGATAAGCGTGGCCAGCATGATGGCCGCATCAATCATCAGCGCACCGGCGCGTTCGGCAGCGTCTGCGAGCCTCAGATTGATGGTCGCGCCTTCTGGTGTGACGACTTCCCGCCACATCTTTGCTTCGCGTTCGTTGATATATCCGGCCTTATGGGCAGCGACGGTTTTGCTCATGACAATTTCCGTCGGCCGTAAATGTAGAAATAGCTGAGCCAGGCTAGTAGGGTTGTGCCCGCTATCGTATAGCGGATCAGATCGGAATTGATCATCTGACGTCCGAACCCTTCAAGGAATGCGGCCATCATCATCATGATCAAAACGCCCATGCCAATGGTTCCGGCTTGTTTGCCGGCCTCTGCGACGGCATCAATGCGTCGACGATCCCCTGGAAAGGCAAGCGTGCCGCCAATCAGGAACCCGGCTGTCCCGGCAAGTACAATGCCGAACAATTCCGTCACACCATGGATGAGAAGCCATCCGCCCAACTCAAAGCCAAGCCCGCGACTCGCAAACAAAGAGACAAACGCCCCCAGCACAAAGCCGTTATGGATCAGCAACATGGCCGTCGGTATGCCAAAGGCAAAGCCCAGCGCAAACGCCAGTAATGACACCATGGAATTGTTCTGGAACAGAAAGGCGGCGAAAACTGAAAGTGAGTCTTTCAGCTCATGGTCTTCGGTATAAAGCGTTGCGCGCAGTTGTTCGGTCGTGGCTTCTGGGGTGCGCGTATCTCCCGCGCTTAGCTGGAAGGCGTAAAACCAGTCCGGGTCATTCGACACCATGATGAAAGCAATCAGCGCCCCGCCAAACATGCAGAGCGCAGACAGAAGCGTTGCCCACCCGGCCTTTGCGACTGCGGTTGGCCAGTCATGCATGAAAAAGTCTGCAACCTTGCGCCAGAATGTTGTTCGTGGACCATACATGAACAGATAGGCCCGGGTGCAGAGCGTCTCCAGATAGTCGGTCAGATTGCGGTCCAGCGAAATCGCACGCGCCGTCGACAGTGAAGACACCGCCGACCGATACAGTTTGGGCAGCGCCAGCAAGTCTTCCTGAGACAGGGATTTTACACCTGATTTCTGGATGCGCTCCAACAGGCTTTCCAGCGCACGCCATTCGGTTTCCCGTTCAGACCGGAAACGATAACTTTTGAGTTCAGCTTCTGCACTCATGTCTGATCCTAAATCCGTTCCTGGCGGGTGAGGGTGAGATAGCGGCTCAATAGCTCGCTTGAAAACTGTTTGGCCGGGGCTTCCAGAACTTCAATGCCAAGTCTCTGGAGGCGACGCTGAACCGTTCGGCGTTCGTGAAGCAGGCCATCTGCGATAACGGCGCGTGTCACATCATCAGCTGTTTCCGGCGATTTTGAGATCACATTGTACAGGTCTTCATCCTGAAACACGGCGAATAGGACGAGATGTCGTTTTGACAAACGGGCCGCGTTCTCAATCATCAGCTCGGCTTGTGTGGTATCCACAAAGTCCGTGAATAGAATGACCAGTGAGCGCCTGTTGAGCGCACTTGAAAGACGCGTCAGGCCAAGCGTGTAATTGGCGTCCAGCGTCGAATAGTTCAGACGGGACATTTCGGTCTGGAGTTTGGCAAAGGCGTTCTGGCCCCGCACCAGACCGGTCATGAGTTGAGGGCGAGCATCAAATCCGTAAACGCCGACCCGGTCGCCGCCTCGCAGAGACGCATAAGCCAGCAACAGGCTGGCATGGACGGCGTGATCCAAACGAGAAATTCCGTTAATGGGTTCGCACATCAATCGGCCTGTATCGAAAGCCAGAACCACATTGTGGTTCCGCTCTGTCTGAAACTCTTTCGCCATCAGCGTGCGGTGGCGCGCAGATGCTTTCCAGTCGAGACTGCGATGGTCCATGCCCTGAACGAATTCGCGCATGGCGTCGAATTCAGAGCCATCGCCGCGTTCCAGCTGCGACTTCATCCCGAACTCAGCCTCACGGTTGATCAGCCGGATGGCATCAGCCTGCATGGTGCGAATATCCGGATTCACTGGTCGCGCCAGAGCGAGCGGAATGCGGATCTGTTTTGCCGTCATGCGCAACGGGCCGGGCCATTTCAGCCATACGGCCTCAATGCGCGCTTCCCCGCGTTTGCGTGTTTTCAGCTTGTAATGGGCCTCATTGTCGGCGGGCAGGTTTCGGACCGGCTCTTCCTCAATGAGGTCATTCATTTCCAGTTTGATCTGAATGCTGTTGGGCACCCGACCACTCTTGGCTTCAACGCTTAAGGAAAGCTGATTGTCGTCACCGACAAAGAAGAGCGGTGGAAGTTTGGTCTCAACACTGATTTTGCGGGCTGAAGCAGATAGCAGACTGTCCAATACCAGCGCGGCTAAGATGGCTGCAATGCCTGCAAAGGCAAACACCCATCCAGACGGAATGATCGCCGCGATCAGCAATGCCACCGGCACGCCGATTGCCATCAAAAGAATGGCAAATCTGGATGGAATGATGACCGGCATGAGTTAGCGTGGCGCCTCTGTCTGGTCGATAATACCTGCGATAATGTCTTCCGCCGTACGGCCTTCAATCTCTGCTGAGGCCGACAAGACAACGCGGTGGCGCATGGCTGGCAATGCCAAAGCTTTCACGTCATCCGGAATCACATAGTCGCGGCCATTCAGCCCGGCGCGTGCGCGTGCCGCAATCGCGAGATTGACGCCTGCACGCGGGCTGACACCCACAGTCAGGGCAGGGGTTTCGCGCGTCGCGCGGACAAGGCGGGTGATATAGGCAATCACCTCATCCGTCAGCGTGATGCTGAGCACGGTGTTGATGGCGACGGCAAGCTGTTCACCCGTCATAACCGCTGAAATGCCAAGGTCAGAAACTTTTGGCATACCAACACCCCGGGCATGAGCTTCGATGATCTTCATCTCGTCTGCTTCAGCCGGATAGCTCATCAAATGCTTGAACAGGAAGCGGTCGAGCTGTGCTTCAGGCAGTGGATAGGTTCCCTGTTGCTCAATCGGGTTTTGCGTTGCGACGACCATGAAGTGATCGCCGAGCGCATAGGTTTCGCCGTCAATTGTGACCCGGCGTTCCTGCATCGCTTCCAGCAGAGAGGCCTGCGTTTTCGGCGGGGTCCGGTTGATCTCATCCGCTAGCAGGAGATCGGTAAAGATCGGGCCACGGGTGAGTGAGAATGTATTGGTCTGAAAATTGAACAGATTGGTGCCGATGACGTCGCCTGGCATGAGGTCCGGTGTGAACTGGATCCGTCCGAAATCGAGGTTCAGACATGCAGCAAAGCACTGCGCCAGAAACGTTTTTGCTGTTCCCGGTGGACCTTCCAACAGGACATGGCCCTTTGAAAACAGTGCGATCAGCATCAGATCGACAGCGTCGCCCTGTCCGATGACGCCTTTGCTGATCTCAGCGCTGAGCTTCTCTCCCAGTTCCTTGAGTTCACTTACGTTCATCACTCATGTCCCTTTTCCAAGTGTGGTAGGCGCGTGCGAAATTCACAAACTGACCGGCAGTGTGAATGTTATCGGCAGAGGGTCTGTCTGAGACCTGAATGCCTTTTTCGCGGCGCGATGTTTCGATTGTTTTTAAAATGTCCTGGACTTGCTGAGGCGTCAGATCGTCCGGATACCCAAGCTCTGTGACGGTTAGCCGGTCGACAATGTCAGCATATTGTTTGGCGAGCAGGTGTTCTCTGGCGGTTTGCTCGAACAATCCTGCCGTGCTGGCAATCAGTGAGGCCCGGCCGGTCGCAAACTCTGGTCTGGACACGGGCTCCCGGCCAAACCGGACAAAGGCCGCCCAGCCGAGCAGAATTGAGGCCGCAAACGCAAACAACGTTGCGCCAAGCAGAGGTGGCTTGAACAAGAGCTGCAACAGGTTTCGTGACCGCTCAAAGCCGTTAATCGTCGTATCAAAAGTGATCGGGAAGGATTTGTCGTTCCCGGTGATAGCCTCGAACATCATCAACATCAGGCGGGCATTATCGATATGGGCCAGACCATGCGTGTTCATCAGTTCCGGGTCAGACAGGATATAAATGTTTCGTCCGGTGACCTGTCCAAACACGGTGCCTTCATCGGTTCCGATAATGGTGTCGATCGGGCCGCTGGTGATCAATTGCGTGCGATCATTGAAAGTCACGGGCAGTCTGCCAATTGCCGTATCGACTTCCTTGACCGCATGTACCCGGCGCATACCAAAGCTGTCATCAACGGGTTGCAGCAAACGGCTGACAGAATTGAGGGACAATTCGCCGACTCTCGCCTGATGGCTGCGTATATTCGGGTCAGCAGATCCCCACCGCTTCGGCAGAACGATCAGAACCGGGTCTGCGCGATCATAATTGATGTCTTCCATCTCAGACAGATCGCGGCTGCCCTCAGGTGTCAGGACAAGAATGCCATATCCGGTCTTGTCTTTCAGGCGAGCTGGATCCTGACTGATATCGATCTGATAGCCTGTCTTTTCGAGCAGCTTTACGGAGAAATTATAGCCAAGCGCGGATTTCGAAAAAGCGTGCAGGCCAGCCATATCCTTGTCTTCAAGGTCCGGTGCAAAGGCAGACAACACAATAAAGGCAGAAAAGCTGAAAATGCCGATGACCAGAACGATCAGTCCGGCTTTCCAGGAAAAAACACCATTGGATGCGGTCGAGTTCCCGCTCATTTCCGGTCACCCTTAAAGGCGAACACAGTGTAGTCGTGACGGGCTTTTACAAAGTCGTCACTGGAAACGTCCTGTTCTCCGAACACGTTGATTTCGACCGTATAGATAATGCGGTGCAGGGCGCTGCGGGAGTCATCCGGAATGCTGCCGAGCTGGCCGATCTCCCGGGCCGTCAGGGAAACGCCGATGCGTTTGTGAATACGCTCCTGCATGTCCGAGATGGATGAGTGCAGGAGGAGGCGGATCGCCTCGCCATAGCGGCCTTCACTGGCCAGCTTATCAGCCTCACTAAGCAGGTTCTTTGCAAAATGCTCGTCCGGACGAACATCCATCGTTGAAAGAACATCTTCGGGGGCGTCTTTTTTCAGCAAGGCGTTCAGTCGGTCACGACGCTCATAAATGGCGCGGCCAATGCTGAACAGGACAAAGCACAATAAGGCGATGCCTCCGACGACGAGTATCCAGAACAAGGCTGGGCCTATGAAGGCAAAAAACGCCCCGATGGCGGCGAAAATTCCGTTCAGAAAAGACAGGTCCGGCTGAATGGGGTCTGGCGGCGGTACTGGCAGAGAAGTCTGAAACGACGGGTCAGCACTTAGCTGATCATACGTTCGTATCAGTTCTTCATTTGTCGTTGAATCCATGCAAACCCCCGCCCGCTCAATCCAGCGTGTCTTTCGCTAAAAAGCAATGCTTTACGTCAGGTTTGAAGAAAAAACTGTGGCGTCTTCATGGTGTTAAACCGCGAAGGTTGGGGCAGGCATAAAAAAAGGCCGCCCGAAGGCGGCCTTTCTGGTTCGTTCAACTTTCAGATTAGAAAGTTTTTGAAACCGAGAAGAAGAATGTGCGACCGAGTATGTCGTACTGGGTTGCTGACAGCGGAACGTTACCTGCGCTCGTCGTTGCAACGTCCGGAGACACTGCAGGTGGGTGCTCGTCGAAGATGTTGCGAACACCACCAGCGAAGGTCCATGTGTCGCCTTCCCAACGAACAGATGCACCGTGAGTGAACTGAGCTTCGGTTGCTGAATCATAGTAACCAACACTATTGAAATAGCCCTGTGGTTCATTCAGATCAGCGTTGAAGTAACGGTTGTCGTCCTGATGTCCGACATAGTCGGTGAACCAGGAATAGGTCCAGTCACCACGGTCGAATGTGATGAGAACATCACCAACAACGCTTGGGTAGCCGATCGTTCCGTTGAAGTCGTTATTATCAATACCGGACACTACGTTTGCACCAAAGACGTTGACATAACGCTCGAGAGCCCAGTTCATGCCGAGGTCCACAGTCAGGATACCGAAGTTGAACTCTTTCTCGTAACGAACTTCGAGGTCGATACCACGCTGTTGCTGGCTATCAACGTTCAGAGTTGGTGTGCGGATATTGTCGAGGCCATAGGCACCCGTCTGTCCGCCTGGTGTACGCTCAAACAGACCGCAGAAGTAGTTCGGATAAGTCTCAGCGGAATAACAACCACCAACAACCTGACCTGCAGACAGGCTTGCAATCTGATCGTCAATTTCGATCTCGTAGTAATCGAGTGCGATGTTCAGGTCAGCAAACGTTGGCGTGAACACGATACCGGCGGTGAAGGTATCACCTGTTTCCGGTTTGAGATCGGTGCCGCCACCAGAGGAAATTGCGAGCGCTGTACCTGTAGACCCACCATAATTGTCCGGCACACCTGCAGCAGCACAGTTCGCACGGATATTTGGGTTGTTGCTCTGGCCCCATTCGACACATGGGTCAAAGCCCTGATCGACGAAGCCTGTTTGATCCTCCAGGAACAATTCGAACAATGCTGGTGCACGGTAAGATGTGCCCTGACTTGCGCGGACGCGGAAGACCGGGTTGATCTGCCAGTTCAAGCCGATCTTGTAGATCGAATCTGAGCCACCAAGATCATAATCGAACCCACGCCAGGAAGCAGATAGTTCAACGTCTTCAGCGAATGGCATGCCTTTGAGCAGCGGAATACTGGTCTCAGCAAAATACTCTAATACCTTGTTATCACCGCGGGTTGGTCCAGCTGTAGAACGGCCCCAGACATCGCCCTCGAGCGTGTACTTGCCTGGCGTGTCATCAATGGAGAATTCGCGATATTCAAGACCGAGCGCGAGGCCGACCGGACCTGCATACACATCAAAGAGCTCACCAGCGGTTGTTGCGGTGAAAATTGTCTGCTCGTAAATGGTTTCGCCTTCATCCCATGCTGTGACGGCGTCACGGAGCTCAGCTTGGCGTGTACCGTTGAGGACATCCGGATCGAGATAGTCAATGGTTGGCGGCGTAATCACGTTCGGCGTACCGTCTCCATCCCAGTCTTCACCTTGATAGTTCCAGTCACCAGACTTGGAAAGGAGGATCTGGGTGAGCCCATAGGTACCTTTGCTTCGAGAGAATGTACCATCTACTTTCCAGGACCAGTCAGACAGGAAGTCAATGTCACCATAACCACCAGAAAGAGAGGTCGACGCGTTAAAGTAGTCGATCTTAAATTCACTGTAATCCTGGAAGGTCAGGATCGGACGAACTATCGTACCAGCACCGCTGGAATAGGTCGGATCAGAAGCATAACCAACAGATGGCGACCCAAAGATGTTGTTCCCGTCACCTACGAAAGGTGCAAACTGGCGCCAGCCATCAACTTTGGTCGTACGGCGGTTGTAGAGGATCTCTGTATCCCAGACCAGGCCGCCAAATTCTACGTCGGCGGTACCAAAGAGGGAGATGTTCTCCTGCTCTGGGGCAAAGTCGATGCTGCGCAGGAATGGTGCGTCTAGGATATCTTCGTAGTAAGGCTGACCTTCAGCATTATATCCTGTGCCAGCAAGCGGACGCGGACGATAACCCGGAATGAAGACCCCCCAAGGAGTTGGCGCTTCAACGCCGTCCGGAGTCGGGATCAGACGATAGATTTGGTTAGATATACCAGCAAGCACCTCGGTGTAGTCAAGCACTGTGTTGTGGTAGAGGTTTGAACAGCTCCGCATCGGATCCGTTGCTGTTGCGGAATAGTTCAGGCGGTCAATACGATTGCCGGTCAGCGGATCGGTTACACGGTCAACAGGGCATTCGAGATAAGACCGGTCACCAATGTTCAGCTCAGCGCTTTTGCGATACTCACCGGAGATTGTGAAGCTAGCGTTGTCGCCCCAGTCAAACCCGTAAGCACCAGACAGGCGGAAGTTCTCGCCACCGGACTCCTCTGGAACGGAGCCGGTAAAGTTAAGTTCAAGACCGTCAACTGAGTCGCGAGTGATGACGTTAACAACACCACAAACTGCGTCAGAACCGTAAATCGTGGACGCGCCATCCTTCAGAATTTCCACACGGGAAACGATAGACTGAGGAATGTTGTTCAGATCGAACGCAGAGACTGAGCCACGCGTACCGGCAGGGCCTGGGCGCTTACCATCGATCAGAACCAACGTACGTGTGTCACCGCAACCGCGAAGGTCGAGAGTCTGCGTACCAACACCACCGTTTGTAACGTAGTTCTGGAAAGTGTTGTTGAGCTGAGTTGCGCCAGCTGCGAGCGACGACCCCTGGAGGAGGTCAGCTGTATCAACCAGACCTTCAAGAGTTGCAACTTCAGCAGTGATAACCTGAACTGGAGAAGCAGAAGTGAACTCGTCACGTGCCAGAAGAGAGCCGGTGATTACGACTTTTTCCTGACGAGCTTCTTTTTCAGTTTTCTTTTCTTCGATGACGACTGGTGCGTCGGCATCGTTTTGTGCAAATGATGCGCCGCCAGCGAGAACAAGTGTGCTGAGAGCAACACTCGAACAAATCGACTGACGCAGAGATAGATGTTTCATCTGAAACGGCCCCTTTGAAGTTATGTTTCCCACTGGAAAACCCCAAGCCGAGACCGGTTCCCAATAACCGACTCCCGGGCTTGCGCAGCAGAATGCACGGTCAAAATCTCCGCGCAAGGAAATATGACGTTTTTGTAAGACCAATGGTGGTTTGAGAACAGAAGTGTGTCGTTTTTGTCACTTTTCGGAACAGGCTTGCCTGCATTTGGATAGTGACAAAGTATTCTTTGCGCGCCATACCTTGACCATCCCGCTTATAGTGTAACATCCAGAGAGAATGAAAATTCTCGGGAGTAGTTTTCAATGAACAAACGTGTGCCCCTCTCGGTGCTGTTTACAGGCATTTTTGCCGGACTCGGACTTATGTCTGCTTCAGCTGAGCCGATTCCGTATGATCAGTTTTCCAAATTTCCGGACGTTAGCAGCGTCTCTATGTCGCTCGAAGGCGACATTCTGGTTGCTGTAGTATCGGATCCATCCAAGCCGGGTGAGCAGCGGGCGGCTGCTTACTGGGACCTGCCAAAGAATAATGCGGACATTGATCCAACCAAACCTTTGTTCCCAACTGCAGTGACGCCAACTTCCGGTCGATCCAAATTCTTCGCCGCGAATGCGTTGAAACAGAAAAAGTCTCTTTGGTTCACGGTTCAGCCGTATACGGGTGCTTTGATGGGCTGTGGTGAGGGGAAAACCACAGGTTCCACCAAAAAGTACATTCAGAAAGTCTATATGGGTAATGAGCTCATCAAGAAAATTGATGACCTCCCATCTGGCCGGACTGAAATCGGTGCAAACAAAATGGTCGAGCGTTGCTTCGAGCTTAACGGCCAGACAAATCTGGTCAGCTTGCTTCCGCTGGATAAGACGGACATAATTCTGTCTCGTACAGATACAGACTATAATACGCGTTATTATCGACACAATCTGAAGAACGGCAAAGAGAAGTTTCTCTACAAAGCCGATGACGTGGATAGTTTCCAGATCAGCGGTAAAACCGGCGAAGTCTTTGCAAAAACCCGTCTTGAATTCGAGGACGGCAATTGGAAGCAGTATATCAAACTTCCGGATGCGTCTGGTGAGTTTGTGGTCGAAGATCCGCTGACGCGTGATATTAAAGACCGCTATGAGCTCAGCATTGCGTCGAAGATTGAAGGTCAGCCAGTTTACTATGTGTTGACGGACAAGTTTTCCGATAAAGTGTCTGTTTATTCTTACAACTCTGAAACAGACAAATTTTCTGACCAGCCGCTCCTGCAGCACCCGGAGTTCAATATTGGTGGTCTGATCCTGTCACGTCGTGCCGAAGATTATGGCCGTGTGCTTGGTTTCTCTTACCAGGCCGAAGTCTACAAAGATTATTGGCTTGATCCGGAAATGGCATCAATCCAGTCTGGTCTCGACGCCGCTTATCCTGGCAAGCACGTTTCTCTTGATGACTGGACTGACGACCGCGGTCGTATTCTGTTTACGGTAAGTGCTTCTGACTTTCCGCCAACCTACTTCCTGCTGCTGGACAAGAAGACAGTTGTTCTGATCGGTAAGTCTCGTCCTTGGATGGATGACTCCTCCCTCGGCAAAACGGAGCTTATCTATTACACGGCGCGCGATGGACTGAAAATTCCTGGCCTGCTGACACTGCCTCCGGGTTACAAAAAGGGTGACAAGGTTCGCGGTGCGATCATTCATCCGCACGGTGGTCCTTGGGCGCGTGACTATGCAGGTTTCGACAGCTCAGGCTGGACTGGCTATTTTGCAAGTCGTGGATACGCAATTCTGCAGCCGCAATACCGTGGTTCCGACGGCTGGGGCCGTAAGCTCTGGATGGCTGGTGACGGCGAGTGGGGCCAGAAAATGCAGGACGACAAAGATGACGGCGCTGCATGGCTGGTAGATCAGGGGTATGTCGACGCAGATAAGATCGCTATTCATGGCTATTCTTATGGTGGCTTCGCTGCGATTGCCGCATCTGTTCGTCCGAACAGCCCATATGCGTGTGCAATTGCGGGTGCGGGTGTATCCAACCTCGCTAAGATTTCAAACAACTGGGGCCAGAACCGTATCCAGCGGACCGTTCAGGGGCACACTGTTGCGGGCATGGATCCAATGCAGAACACAGACAAGGTCAACATTCCGATCCTTCTCTACCATGGTGACTACGACGTTCGCGTGCCGTTGTTCCACAGCGTTGACTTCTACAATAAGATCAAGGCGGCGTCTCCGCAGTCCAAGCTTCTTGTTCTGGAGCAAATGGGGCACCAGTCCAACAAATGGCTGCCTGAGCACAAAGAGAAAGTTCTGAAAGAAATAGAAGCTTATCTGCATGGCCCTTGCGGCATGTAAGATCGGCACTTCTGCTGAAGTAAAAGAAACCCCCGCAACAACTGTTGCGGGGGTTTTTGTTTGAGTGCGGTGTTTTGGGCTGGCGATCAGGTGGTTTTTGGTTTGCGGGTTGCTCGGTCGAACACTTCGAATAGCATGACACCAGCCAGCATGGCTGCGCTAAAGGCGAGCGCCGGTGTGCCGCCAAAAGTGAGGCTGGCAATCGCCGGACCAGGGCACAGGCCGACAAGCCCCCAACCAATCCCGAATAAAACAGCGCCAATCATCAGGCGTTTGTCGATGGTGCGGTTTCCCGGCACCTGGAATTTGGCTTCAAAGACAGGCTTTGAGCGCATCCAGACCAGTCGATAGCCGATGGCGGTCACGATCAGTGCGCCGCCCATAACAAAGGCGAGGGACGGGTCCCAGTTTCCGAACAGGTCCAGAAAGCCGAGCACTTTTTCTGGATTGACCATTTCGGCGACAGACAGGCCGAGGCCGAAAACCAGGCCGGCAATGAGAGCAGAAATCGATTTTCCCATATCAGGCTCCGATCAGATGTTTGAAAAGTGCGACGGTGAACATGCCTGCCGCCATGAAGAGGACGACTGAGACCATTGAGCGGATGGACAGTCGGGACAGACCGCAAACGCCATGGCCGCTAGTGCAGCCGGAGCCAAGTCGTGTGCCAAAGCCAACCAGCACGCCGCCGATCAGAATGACGGGCCAGCTGGCGTCCATCTTGAAGGGAGGCGGTTCCTGACGAACGGCCCAATAGATGAGCGGGCCAAGGATAAGGCCGATCACAAAGAACCAGCGCCATTGTTTGTCTCCGGAGTCTGCAAACAGCGTTCCGGACAACACGCCGCTAATTCCGGCAATCCGGCCATTCAGGGCCATTAAAAGGACGGCTGACAAGCCAATCAGCGCGCCGCCCAGACTCGCTGAAAGGGGGGTGAAATTCTCCATAGGTCGCAATCTCTCAATTTTAGAACCTGCTTCAGTTGACAAATATGTATATTAGAAATATGTAAATTACAAGAAAGGAAATCGATATGATTGACTCTGTTCCGCTGATTAAATTCAATCTGGTTCGCATTGACGAGCTGGCCCCTGAATTTGAGGCGCGCACAACGCTGGGTCAGGTTCGTTTGTCGGACTATCGCGGCAAATGGCTGGTTTTCTTTTCTCACCCGGCAGATTTTACGCCGGTGTGCACATCTGAATTCATTGCGTTTCAAAAAGCGTTGAGCCGGTTTGCTGCGCTGAATTGCGAACTGCTGGGCCTGTCGGTTGATAGTCTTTATGCGCATTTGGCGTGGGTGAAGGATATTGAAACCCGGTTTGGCGTTCGTATCAGCTTTCCCGTTATCGAAGACATTTCAATGTCGGTGAGCCGCGCCTATGGCATGATCCATGACAAGTCGTCATCAACAGCGGCTGTGCGGTCTGTCTATTTCATTGATCCGGAAGGCTATGTCCGGGCGATTATTCACTATCCGATGAATGTTGGGCGCTCAGTAGACGAGATCATACGCGTCTTGTCAGCGCTGCAGCTGTCGGATGAAAAGAATGTCGCTTTGCCAGAAGGTTGGAAGCCGGGGGAGCGCTCTGTTCTGCCGCCTCCGCTCGATCTTGATGAAGCGGATCAGCGCGCCATTGCCGACGGCGAGGCCTGGTATTTTACGCGGTCAGGGGATTGAACATGACCCCTGAAACGCGCGATCTTTCCTCACGGGCAGAAGAAGCGACCTCATTGATGAAGTCGTTGGCTCATCAATCCAGACTGATGATTTGCTGTCAGCTTCGCAGTGGCGAAATGGCCGTGGGAGAACTGGAAGACGTTCTCGGCATCAAACAGCCAAACCTGTCTCGCGAGTTGGGAAAACTACGTGATGACGGGCTGGTGGAGACCCGGCGGGAATCCAAAACCGTCTATTACAGACTGTCAGAAACATCTCGAATTTCCAGCATGATCGACGCGATCTGTCACGTCATGCTCGACAAGCCGGGGGCGTTTTCAGCGGGCAAATCGACCGCTTCGCGTCCCAGAACCTTCAGACCAAATCGACCGGGCGGCTATGGCGTCTTTGCCCGGACTTCCAGACAAGAGGAGCGTTCCAATGAAACCTGAAGTAAAAGCTTTTTTCGACGAAGCAACGTTCACAATCAGCTATGTTGTGTCGGACCCGGAAACCAAAAAATGCGCGGTCATCGACTCTCTGCTCGATTTTGATCAGGCCTCTGGCCGTACATCGACAACATCGGCCGATGAGCTGATCGCCTATGTCAGAGAGGCGGGCCTTGAGTGTGAGTGGATTATCGACACGCACGTCCATGCTGACCATTTGACTGCGGCCCCTTATATCAAGTCTCAGCTCGGCGGCGTAACCGGCATTGGCGACAATATCTCTGTCGTTCAGAAAGTCTTCAGCGGTATCTTCAATGAGGGACAGAAGTTCCACACTGACGGTAGCCAGTTTGATCATCTCTTTGCGGATGGTGAAGCATACAAAGTCGGCAATATCGAAGCCAAAGCCATTCATACGCCGGGCCATACACCAGCTTGTATGAGCCATGTCATTGGCGATGCGGTATTTGTTGGCGACACGATCTTCATGCCGGATTTCGGAACAGCGCGCTGTGACTTCCCAGGCGGCGATGCGGCCACACTGTTTGACTCCATCCAGAAACTGTTTGCTCTGCCAGACGAGACACGCATGTTCCTGTGCCACGACTATAAGGCGCCGGGCCGTGACTATTATCACTGGGAAACCACGGTTGGCGAAGAAAAAGCTAAGAACATTCACGTGAAAACCGGCACATCGAAAGACGATTTCATCAGGATGCGTACCGAGCGTGACGCGACTTTGGCTATGCCGAAACTCATTCTGCCAAGCGTTCAGATCAATATGCGTGCCGGCAATATGCCAGAGCCGGAAGATAATGGTCAGCGTTATATGAAGCTGCCGATCAACGCCCTGTAATTAAAAAATAAAAAACATACGGAGGATATTATGGACACCAGGAAGATAGCTCCGGACCTGTCGGTCTCGGAACAGATTACCGCGCAGGATGTCGGCATTGCTGCATCCCGGGGGTTTCGCAGCATCATTATCAATCGCCCGGATGGTGAGAGTAGCGATCAGCCCCCGCATCAGGAAATCGTTGACGCCGCGACGCGTTCAGGATTGTCCGTGCGCTATCTTCCTGTTGTATCCGGCAATGTAACGGATGCTGATGTCGAGGCGTTTGCCAAAGCCATGTCCGAATTGCCGGCTCCAACGCTTGCCTTTTGCCGGACGGGCACGCGCTCGACGACGCTCTGGGCGTTGTCTCAAGCTGGGCATTTATCCGTTGAGGCCATTCTCAGCACGGCAAAAGATGCGGGTTATGATCTGAGCGGCCTTAAAGGCCGTTTGGGTGAGAAGGAGGGGCTTTCAGGTGCACCAGAAAAGGCCGTTGCCAAATACGACATCCTGATTGTCGGTGGCGGGGCTGGCGGCATTTCGACAGCCGGCTCCATTCTGAAGCGTCGTCCGGGATCTGATATTGCGATCATCGAGCCCCGCACGGAACACTATTACCAACCGGGCTGGACGCTCGTTGGCGGCGGTGTGTTCAAACGTGAGCAGACCGAACGTTCAATGGCGCGCGTCATGCCGAAAGGCGTTCAGTGGATCCGCTCAGCTTGCGAAGGGTTCGACCCGGAGCACAATCAGGTCATCCTCGAAGACGGCACGCGCATTGGCTATAAAGTGCTGGTTGTTTCACCGGGGCTGAAGCTCAACTGGGATGGTATTGAGGGTCTGAAGGAGACGCTCGGGAAAAACGGCGTGACGTCGAACTATCTGTTCGATATGGCGCCTTACACCTGGGAATTGGTTCAATCCATGAAGGGGGGGCGGGCTCTGTTCACCCAGCCACCAATGCCGATCAAATGTGCGGGCGCACCGCAAAAGGCCATGTATCTGGCATGCGATGCGTGGCACCGCCGCGGTGTTTTGAACAATATCGAAGTAGAGTTTCATAATGCTGGCGGCGTGCTGTTTGGCGTTGCCGATTATGTTCCGGCGCTGATGAAGTATGTCGACAAATACGGCATTAATCTGTGCTTCAATGAGACGCTTGTTGCGGTCGATGGTACAAAGAAAACAGCCTATTTCGACGTGAAAGACGCAGAGGGCAATTCCAGCCGCGTTGCGCGTGAATTTGACATGATGCATGTCTGCCCGCCGCAAACCGCTCTGGATTTTGTGAAAAATTCGCCATTGGCCAACGAAGCTGGCTGGACTGATGTCAGCGGTGAAACGCTGCAGCATACAAAATACGGTAATATTTTCGGTCTGGGCGATGGCGGGTCTACACCAAACGCCAAGACAGCCGCAGCCGTGCGCAAACAGGCGCCTGTCGTTGCGCACAACGTGCTTCAGGTTTTGAAGGGCGAAGCGCCGAATGCTGTTTATAACGGATATGGCTCATGTCCGCTGACGGTTGAGCGCGGCAAGATCGTTCTGGCCGAATTTGCATATGGCGGCGCACTTGATCCATCGCTTCCGAAATGGATGATTGATGGCACAAAGCCAACCCATGCAGCCTGGTTCCTGAAAGAGAAGATGCTGCCGACCATTTATTTTGACCAGATGCTGAAAGGCATTGAGTATCTGGCAGAGCCGAAAATTCTGCCGCATCGTCCAACCGCCCATGAAGCGCAGGAAGCCTGCGATTTCAAAGGTCCGGGTGATAAGGCTGCATAATCTGCAATCCGGGGCGGGTATCTCGTCCCGGTTCCTCATTCAACATCATTGGTATGAAGCGATGAAGCTTTCCAGATATTTTCCAATCCTCGATTGGGGGCGCCAATACCGCCCGGATACGTTTGTAAACGATGCGGTGGCGGCCTTGATCGTGACGATCATGCTGATCCCTCAATCGCTTGCATATGCCTTGCTTGCGGGCTTGCCGCCGCAAATCGGTTTGTATGCATCCATTCTGCCATTGATCGTTTATGCCATTTTCGGAACCAGCCGCACTCTGGCTGTCGGGCCGGTGGCTATCCTGTCACTCATGACAGCTGCCGCGGCGGGAAAGATCGCGGCGTCAGGCTCGGCTGAATATATTGAAGCTGCGCTCATTCTGGCGTTTCTGTCTGGTGCCATTCTGTTAGGTCTCGGCCTGATGCGGATGGGCTTTCTGGCCAATTTCCTCAGTCACCCGGTCATCTCAGGTTTTATCACCGCCTCTGGTCTGATCATTGCGGCCTCTCAGATGAAGCATATTCTGGGCGTTCCGGCGCATGGTCACAATCTGTTTGAAATTGTCTGGTCGTTGATCAGTCATCTCGGCGCTGTGAACTGGCCGACCTTTATCATCGGCGCGAGCTCTCTGGCGTTTCTGTTCTGGGTGAGGGGGCAGCTGAAGCCAATCCTCAAGCGTATTGGCCTTGGTGATAAAGCCGCGACCATTATTGCGCGCGCTGGCCCGGTGTTCGCTGTTGCAGCCAGCATTATCGTTGTTGCGATGCTGCGGCTTGATGAAAGCGGTGTCAAAATTCTCAAAGAAGTTCCAACTGACCTTCCAACGCTCGGCATGCCGGGCTTTGACCAAAGCGTCTGGATGCAGTTGCTCGGTTCGGCGGCTCTGATCAGTCTGATCGGCTTTGTCGAGTCGGTGTCTGTTGCCAAGACACTGGCCGCAAAACGTCGCCAGCGCGTCGATCCAAACCAGGAGCTGATCGCGCTCGGTGCGGCGAGCCTGTCAGCGGGTGTATCGTCCGGCTATCCGGTAACAGGTGGACTTGCGCGTTCTGCGGTAAACTTTGATGCAGGCGCAGAAACACCGGCAGCAGGGGCTTTCACGGCAATCGGTATTGCGCTTGCGACATTGTTCCTGACGCCGTTCCTTTATTATCTTCCGCAAGCAGTGCTCGCAGCCACCATTGTTGTGGCGGTGCTGTCGCTCGTTGACATCAAGGCTATTCGAACAGTCTGGGCGTATTCAAAAACTGATTTCATCGCCATGGCCGCGACCATTCTCATTACCCTTGGGTTTGGTGTTGAGCTTGGCGTGATGACCGGGGTTGGTCTGTCCCTGTTCCTGCACCTCTACAATACCAGCAAGCCGCATTTTGCGATTGTCGGTCAGGTGCCGGGCAGTGAGCATTTTCGAAATGTGAAACGCCATGACGTTGTCGTATCTGACAGCGTCGTGACCATTCGAATTGATGAAAGCCTCTATTTCGCCAATGCGCGTTTTCTTGAGGAAACCGTTGATGAGGTGCTCGTCAGCCATCCAAAGATGAAGCATCTGGTGTTTATGTGCCCCGCAGTGAACTGGATCGACGCGAGCGGGCTGGAAAGTCTGGAAGCAATTTGTCACCGCCTGAAAGACGCTGGCGTCACCATGCATTTGTCAGAAGTGAAGGGTCCGGTCATGGATCGGCTGGAAGCAACCCATTTCCTGCATGACCTGACAGGCAAGGTCTATCTGCATCAGTATGAGGCGATGAAAGATCTGGACGGTGATCTCACACGCTCCACCAGACTGCCGATTGAATCACCGGCAGCGTCTGATGGGACGCCAAACTATACGATCTGATGGTGGGCCTTAAGGCGTTTTGACAAAGCCATCATAACCGCGCGCCTTGATGCGATTTAGTAAAGGGCGCGCTTCGGTCTTGCTTGAAAAGTCGCCCAGAAAGACGCGGTACAGCCGCTGGCCATATTCCAGGCTGTCGACAATACGGGTTGGCCCATAGCCGGAAAGCTGTTGAGCGCGCTTGCGGGCGTTTGAATAGTCGGCAAATGCGCCAACCTGAATAACAACATTTGTGCGGTAATCAGCGACGGGCGCGACTTTTACTGGCTGTAAAAGCGGTGCGTGCTCCCCGGCTTGCGTGATTGGTGCAACGCGCTGCGGATACTCATAGCCATAGCCGAAAGTGTTCAGGGACTTGTCTGTACCGGCAGCTTGCGCTGACGCAGTCATCGTGAAGCCAGCGAACAGGCACAGGCCTAAAATTCTGGTCGCGTGTCCCATTGTCTTTCCTTCCCATGTCCCTCTGCGCGGCTTGTCGATTGCTTTGTGTTGAAATGACCGATGCGGGCATATTAACCGGGAATGGTTAATTCAGGGCGGGCGCGATTCTTAAAATTGGATCGAATGATTTTAGAAACGAGAATAGCTGACGTAATGACACGCGTTTTCTTCGGGGTCTCGACCGGCAAAATTCGCCTTGCGGGAGAATGTGGGATTTTGTGCCACAGCGAATGCGGAAATACGCATAAGTCGAACAATTTGTATCAAAACTGTCACATAGATGGGCTAACCCACGCGTGAACGAAGCTGAAAAAGGTTTGTCCCTATGGCGATCGCTGGAGTTGAGATTTTTGCCCTGATCGGCTTCCTGTTTGCAGCCTATGCTGTTGTTGGAAACGATGCCCTCCAGACGCTTGGTACCTTTATCAACTCAAACCGCCGACTGCACTGGTCGGTCCTGTTCGGGTTCGCAGCTTTTATTCTGGTCGCGACCTTTACCTATGGCTGGATCGTGAATGGTGGTGACCCGTCTTACGGCAAGCTGGCGAACACTTCGAAATATCCGGTATTTGAGGTTCAGTGGTATCACGCTGTTCCGCCGCTCGCGCTTTTGATTCTGACGCGCTTTGGTATTCCGGTTTCCACGTCATTCCTTGTTCTTTCCATCTTTGCCACCATGAGCGGCATGCAATCCATGCTGATCAAATCAGCCATGGGGTATGTCCTTGCCTTCGTGGTAGGTCTGGGTGGCTATATGATCCTGGCGCCAACGATTGAGCGCTTCTTCCTGCGTACACGTGAGGCTCAGCACAATTTCATCTGGGTGGTGTTGCAGTGGCTGACGACGGGCTATTTGTGGGCGGTCTGGCTGATTCAGGATTTTGCGAACATTTTTGTCTTCCTGCCGCGCGAACTGACGGCAACTCAGTCTTTTCTTGCACTCGGTGCGATCATTATTCTGCTCGCTTTCACATTCGCGAACCAGGGTGGTCCGGTTCAGAAAATTCTGCAGTCGAAAACGTCGGTTACGGATATTCGTTCAGCAACGATTATCGACTTCATCTATGCGACTTTGCTGTTCATCCTGTCAGGCAATCTGGAACAGCTCGGCATTTCCAAGGTTCCAATGTCAACGACCTGGGTGTTCCTTGGTCTGATCGCGGGTCGTGAATACGCCATCGCTACTCTCGACAAGGTTCGCAGCGTTGGTGCCACAACCAAGATTGTCGCGACAGACAGCGCCAAAGCCCTGTTCGGCCTGTTCATCTCTGTCGTGCTGGCGGTTGGCCTGCCACGTCTGGCTCAGGCGCTCGGCGGCTGAGCCTCTAACTTTCAGATTATCAGATTATTCGATTTCGGCGGCTTGACGCAGAGCGCGTAAAAAGCCTTTGCCTGCTGACAGGTCGTCCATGCCGAATTGGTTCTCCAGTGTCGCCTGTGCAGCTTCCCATTTTGGAATCGCTTCTTCCAGCTTCTGACGACCCTTCGTGGTCAGACGAAGCGGAATAGCGCGGCCTTTCTGCCCTTGCTCACGCTCAACATAGCCCGCTTCAAACAGAGGCTTGAAATTTCGGGACAGGGTAGAGCGGTCAATGCACAGCAATTCGCCGAGTGCCGCCATGGAGGGGAATTCGCCAGCCCCTGTTGCGATCAACAGAGTGAACTGAGTGTTTGTGATTCCGGTATCTCGTAAGGCGTGGTCATAGAGACGGGCAATGCTGCGTGCGGTCATCGCGGTGCGAACGGCCAGGCAGCGCTTGGAAATGTCGGAAAAAAGCGGCGGTTTTTCAGCAGTCATCATCATAGGGTGCGTATATACAACTCCCATAAAGTTACAAGCATGTGGCGCTAGGGAATTTCTTAGGCTACAAGCCGAGCTGATCAGATGGCCGGGCGGCCGCTGTCCTGCTTGCAGGATGGAGGAAAGTCCGGGCTCCACGAAGGCAGGGTGGCGGGTAACGCCCGCCCGGCGCGAGCCGAGGGAAAGTGCCACAGAAAGCAAACCACCCCGGACTTGTCCGGGGTAAGGGTGAAAGGGTGCGGTAAGAGCGCACCGCGGGCCTGGCAACAGGACTGGCAAGGTAAACCCCACCCGGAGCAAGACCAAATAGGGAAAGCACACGGTGCGTCTTCGCATCGCTTTCCGGGTCGGTCGCGTGAGGTGATGAGCAATCATCATCCCAGAGGAATGGTCGCCGATCCGCTTTTGCGGTGAACAGAACCCGGCTTACAGGCCATCTGATCTATTTTCGCTTCAAATTCACGCAAAACGATAAACCGGCTGGTAACTATTTTGCCGTCAGGTGAATGGCGATCACTTTGCTGAAGAAAATTTAAAATTCGTCATATCCACTTGGGGATAAATCGAGTTTTACGCTGCGGTGTGGCATATATCGGTGGGCTGTAGTGGGCGAACACCAGATATAGAAATCATTGCTAAACCGAAATATTAATATTTCTGCGACCACGGGTCGTCAGTTTTTGCTTTGTTCGTTCGGTGATCTGTTTTTGTTCCTTTGTGTTGGTAAATACGGTCAGCTGATCCCATTGTTGCCCACCTTCACCCATGTTATCCCATTGTTGAGAAATATCTCCCAAATTGGGGTTAGGGTTCAGGCTGTGGGTTGCGAATGTTTCTGTCGACCTTTGAAGGAAGTATCGATGCGCGCGGACGAGTTCTCGTCCCGTCGAGCTTCCGTGCCAGTCTCGGAGGTGCCCAGAAATTCTTCCTGTTCCCTGCCGTTGATCGGGGGGGCTATCTCGAAGGGGGAGGGCAGGAACTGATGGATGAGTATGTCCAGATCTTCAACAACCTGCCGCCGCACGACAAAGATCGCCGGGCTTTCGTGACCGCCATTTTCTCCAAGGGCGGCGAGATCGCCATGGATCAGGCGGGCCGGGCGAGTATCACGCCGCAATTGCTGTCAGCTGCCGGAATTGAGAAAGACCTTCTCTTCGTTGGCGCTATGGACCGCTTCCAGCTTTGGGATCCGGAACGCTATGCAGCTTATGAAGCTGAAATGAGCGAACACGCGGCCAATAATCAGGATGCGCTTGCAGCCCCGTTCTATCAGACGCGCGGCATTGGCGGACCGGGAGGTCAGTCATGAGCCATATCCCTGTCATGCTGGACCATGTGGTCGAACATCTCGCGCCGAAGCCGGGTGACGTCATTCTGGATGGCACATTCGGCGGTGGTGGCTATACGCGCGCACTGCTGGATGCTGCAGATTGCTGCGTCATTGGCATTGACCGTGATCCGGATGCGATCGAGCGCTCTGATATTGTCAAAGCTCGCTATGGTGAGCGGTTCGAGATGATGTCTGGTCGCTTCGGCGATATGGATGAACTGATCGAAGCGGATGGGCGATCCGGCGTGGACGGTGTGGTGCTGGACCTTGGCGTCTCCTCGTTTCAACTGGATGAGGGCGAGCGCGGCTTTTCCTTCATGCGGGACGGACCGCTGGATATGCGCATGGCGAAATCTGGCCCGAGCGCAGCCGATGTCGTCAATCAGATTGAAGAGCGCCTTCTGGCGGACATTCTGTTCCAACTCGGCGAAGAGCGGGATTCTCGCCGTATTGCGCGTCGCATTGTTGCCGCTCGCCAAGACGCGCCTTTTACATCAACCCTGCAGCTTGCAGACGTTATCGAGGCAGCTGTTGGTGGCCGTAAAGGCAAGCGCACACACCCGGCAACCAAGTCGTTTCAGGCACTTCGCATGTATGTGAATGACGAGCTTGGCGAGCTTGCGCGGGCACTTTTGGCATCTGAGAAAATCCTGAATGAAGGTGGCCGACTGGTCATCGTGACTTTCCACTCTCTGGAAGACCGGATGGTCAAATCCTTCCTGTCTGAGCGGTCTGGTAAGTTGTCTTCCGGCAATCGTTTCATGCCGGAAAAGGCCGATGCCGGGCCAACGGCCAGCTTTGAGTCTGTGCGCCGCATCAGCGCGCCGGAAACAGCAGAAGTTGCGGCGAATGCGCGGGCGAGATCATCGCGGTTGCGTTCAGCTGTTCGGACCTCTGCGCCCTTCTGGGATGTTCCTGTCGAAATGCCGGGCGATCTTCCTTCGCTGGATGAGGTGTTGTGATGAACCGCTTTGTCTATCTCATCGGTACTGTGATTGCTGTCTTTCTGGCGCTGGGCATGTTTCAGGCCAAAACCGGCGCGGGTGAAAGCGCGCAGGAGATCAGCCGTCTGAAGCGCGATATTGCAGCTCTCGACCGGGAAATCGCCGTTCTTGAAAAAGAACATGATGTCCTCTCTCGCAGTGATCGTATTGCGCGTCTGGCTGCTGAGCAGCTCGGCATGGGGCCTGCGCGTTCGCATCAAATGCTGAACCTGAAAAATGGTGGCGACCAGATTGGGCCGCTCGTTGACTATGAGGAGGCAAAATGACCCGTCGTCTTCTCGAAGCTGAACAGCATTCTCCTCTTCGGGCCCGCATAGTTGCAGCTGGTCTGCTTGCAGCCTTTTGCGCAGTCGGCGCAAAGGGCGCGTTCGTTACGTTTGGCGGCGACGCCGTTGTGCCAGCGCAGAGCGCCAATGTTCAGGACGTTCGTCAGAAAAAGCGGGCTGATATTCTCGATCGCAATGGTGAGCGTCTGGCGACCTCCATTCCGGTTTACTCGCTCTATGCGGATCCGAGTGCGGTCTGGGATGCCAAAGAGCTTGCCCATAAGCTGGTCAGCGTCTTGCCGGATCTGGATGTTGCGACCCTTGAGCGCCGTCTGGCGGATCCGAACCGCAAGTTCGTCTGGCTGAAGCGAGAGCTGACGCCGCTTCAGCGCAAAGCCGTTTTCGAACTTGGCCTGGAAGGCATTGGCTTTCAGGAAGAGGCGCGTCGTTTCTACCCGCAGCAATCTCTCGGCTCTCACGTCATCGGCTTCACCGATATTGACGGCAAAGGCCTTGCGGGCATTGAGTACACTCTGGATGAGCGTCTCTCGTCGTCTATGGAGCCTGTGCGCCTGACAATTGACCTGTCCGTTCAGTACAGCCTCGAAGCTGAGCTTGCGAGTGCAGCCGTCAGTAGCAACGCAAAAGGCGGGGCAGGCGTCGTCATTGACTCTCGCACTGGTGAAGTGCTGGCGATGGCATCCTGGCCGACATTTGATCCGAACCGCCGTCAGGACTTTTCTGCAAATGAGTTCAAAGACCGCGCCTCAGGTGGTGTTTACGAACTGGGCTCTGTGTTCAAGCCACTGACGTTGGCGGCTGGTCTCGACTATGATTTGTTTTCTCTTCGTGAGACCTTCGATGTGTCTCGGCCACTGACTGTTGGTGTTGAGAAAATCCATGATGATCACCCGGTGCTGAATGGTCACGCCATCACGCCGACCTCTATCATCGCTCATTCTTCAAACATCGGCACGGTTCAGATTGGTCTGCGCCTTGGCGAAGAACGCCAGCGTCGCTTTCTTGAGACGCTTGGTCTGACAGACCGTGCGCCGATTGAACTTGCCAGCAGTGAAAAGCCGCTCTTGCCGGCCGACTGGTCGCCAATCACACGCGCGACCGTTAGCTTTGGCCACGGCTTGTCAGTTTCCCCGGTTGCGTTTGCCTCTGCGTTTTCAAGCTTTGCAAACAACGGCACATATATGCCGCCGACCTTGTTGCTGGACGCTGACCCGCTGGCAGATGTTCGCGAGTCTCGCCGTGTCATGTCGACGCCAACTGCCAAGGTCATGGTGCAGATGATGCGCAGTGCTGTGACGGACGGTACAGGACGCAAAGCCGACATCCCTGGCTACCGCGTTGCGGGCAAAACCGGCACGGCGGAGAAGGTCATCAACGGCGTATACGATAAGAGCAAAAACATCACCTCTTTCGCGGCGGTGTTTCCAGCTGACGACCCGCAATACACTGTTCTGATCGTGCTTGATGAACCGACCAGCAAGACCGGCCATTCGCAAAGTGCTGCCTTTAACTCGGCGCCTGCTGTTGGCCGGGTTGTGGAAAGAATCGCACCCATCCTCGATGTCATGCCATATTTCGAAGATATCGACACTTATGGACCAAAAGTCCGTACGGTATCCGACAGGAGGTCATTGTGAGATTAAGCGAACTGTTTGACGGACAGAATGTCCCGGCAGACGTCGAAATAACCGGCCTGACGGCCGACTCCCGACTGGTTCAGCCAGGCTATTTGTTTGCCGCACTGAATGGGGTTGCAAGGGACGGGCGGGATTTCATTCCGCAGGCGCTTGAAAAAGGTGCCAGCGCTGTTTTGTGCGCGAATGACGTTGATTTGCCAAATGTGTCTGTGATTGTGGATGCTGAGCCGCGCCGGGCGCTTGCGCTGGCGGCTGCGAAATTCTTTCCGGTTCAGCCGGCGAATATTGTGGCCGTTACCGGAACGAACGGGAAAAGCTCGACTGTTGATTTCCTGCGCCAGATCTGGAGTCAGCTTGGCCTTCGTGGCGCAAGCATGGGCACGCTCGGTGCGATTGGTCCTGAGGGCAGTATTGATCTTGGTCACACGACGCCGGACCCGGTTGCTATTCACAAAACCCTGTCTGAGCTGGCGTCATCTGATGTGACCCATGTCGCGATGGAAGCGTCGTCTCACGGACTGGCGCAATATCGGCTCGACGGTGTTCGTCTGTCTGCGGTCGCGTTCACAAACCTCACGCAGGACCATTTGGATTATCACGCAGATTTCGACGACTACCGAAATGCAAAGCTGCGTCTTCTGACAGAGCTCGCGCCGAAGGGCAGCATGGCAGTGATCAGCGCGGACAGTGATGAAACACCTGCATTTGAAAAAGCCGCAAAGGCCGCCGGACTGAAGGTCTTTTCTGTTGGCTGGCGCGGTCTGGATATCAAGATCCGCGAATTGTCGCCGCGTGCGACCGAGCAGGTTCTGGACCTGATCTATCAGGACAAAGCCTATGAAGTGCATTTGCCACTAATTGGCGAGTTTCAGGCGCTGAACGCGCTGGCTGCTGCTGGCCTTGCGATTGCGCTGGGTGCAGATGCCGCTCAGGTGTTCAAAGCGATGGAGCATCTGCAGACCGTTAAAGGCCGCCTTGAGTTTGTCGGGCAAAAAGACAATGGCGCTGCGGTCTTCGTTGACTACGCACACACGCCAGACGGGCTGGATGTTCTCTTGCGGGCCGCCCGTCCGCATACAGCTGGCAAGCTGAAAGTCATCTTTGGTTGCGGCGGTGATCGCGATGCTCTGAAGCGCCCGATTATGGGCGGTGTTGCGGCGCGTCTTGCCGATGAGATCATTGTGACAGACGACAATCCGCGTTCTGAGGATGCATCCAGCATTCGCCGCGCCATTCTGGCGGCGTGTCCCGACGCGAGCGAGATTGCTGATCGCGGCGAGGCCATCAGGACTGCCATTGCGGGCTTGTCTGCAGGTGACACACTGCTGATCGCCGGAAAGGGCCATGAAACCGGACAGATTGTTGGTTCGAAAGTTCTGCCATTCTCCGATCAGGAAACAGCCCTGGCTGCGTTGGGGGCTTCAGCATGACCCGACCATTATGGACTGCGAGCGAAGCTGCTGCTGCAACTGGCGGCAAAGCCATCGGAAACTGGACGGTCAACGGTATTTCGATCGATACGCGCACTATCGCGCCGGGTGACTTGTTCGTGGCGTTGAAAGACGTTCGCGATGGTCATGACTTTGTACCGACAGCTTATGAAAAAGGGGCGGGGGCATGTCTCGTGTCGCGTCCGATTTCAGATGTACCTGCTCTGCAGGTTGGCGACACGCTGGACGCGCTTGAAAAACTCGGTCTTGCGGCGCGCGCTCGCACACAAGCGTTCTGCTGCGCTGTAACGGGTTCTGTCGGCAAAACCAGCGTGAAGGAAATGCTGGCGCAGATGTTCAGCGCCTATGGTCCTGCGCATTGGAATGTGAAGTCTTTCAACAACCATTTCGGTGTTCCGATCACGCTCGCACGTATGCCTCAGCGCACAGAACGCGCGGTTTTTGAGATCGGAATGAACACGCCGGGCGAGATTGCCCCGCGCTCAGAAATGGTTCGCCCACATGCGGCGCTGATCACCAAGATTGCGCCTGCGCACCTTGAGGGCATGGGCTCTGAAGAGGCTGTCGCAGCAGAAAAAGCCGCCATTTTTGCGGGCCTGTTGGAGGGCGGCACCGCCATTCTGCCTGCCAATAGCCGGTTCTATAGCTATCTCGTGTCTGAGGTTGAGCGTTATTGCAGCTCAGCGCGCATCGTCACATTTGGCGCCGAAGGTGCAGATGCCTGTGTAACTGGCATTCGTTCTGACGGTGTTGAGAGCACGTTCTTTATCCGCGTTTTTGGTGAAGATACGCAGGTCACAATCAATGCGGTTGGTGAGCACTGGGGCGAAAACGTAATCGCGGCCGTTCTGATGGCCGTGACGTCTGGTCTGTCTGTTCAGCAAGCGGCTACCGCGCTTGGCGGGTATGCGCCGCCGGAGGGACGGGGCCGCGCAGAATGGTTGTCACTGGACGACGCGGGCAAGGCTCTGCTCGTCGATGACGCCTATAATGCCAACCCGGAAAGCATGCGCGCAGCGCTCTCAGGCTTTGCCACACGCCCGGCAACGCGGCGCCTCATTGCACTCGGTGAGATGAAAGAGCTTGGCCCGGAAGCAGACGCGCTTCACGCCGGTCTCGCGCCGCATATTCTGGCGTGTCAGCCAGAGATCGTTTTCCTCGCTGGCGAAGGGATCCGCCCTTTGCTGGCGGCGCTTGAGCCCCACGTCAAAACAGTCTGGTCTGAAAAAGCGAGCGACTTGCAGGAAAAGGTAAACAAATTGTTAACAAATGGTGATGTGCTCTTGATCAAAGGGTCGAATGCATCCGGTATGCGCTCACTTGCTGATGCACTTCGAGAGAGAAGTAATGCACGCAATACGTGCGATGAGGGGCGTGAGGGCTAACTGATGCTTTTTGATTTACTGTCATCATTTTCAGAGCAGGTCACAGCATTTAACCTGTTGAATTATGTGACATTTCGGGCCGGTCTTGCCTTTGCAACTGCCTTCATTCTCTGCCTGATTGTTGGTGCGCCAATGATCAAATGGCTGCGCAAGCGCCAGAAAAAAGGACAGCCTATTCGCGAGGATGGACCTGAGAGCCATCTGCTGACAAAAAAAGGTACGCCAACCATGGGTGGCTTCCTGATTTTGCTCGGTATTGCGGTCGGAACCCTGCTTTGGGCGGATCTCAGCAATCAATATGTCTGGATCGTTCTGTTCGTAACGGTCGGCTACGGCCTGATCGGCTTTCTGGACGATTTTACCAAAGTTACCAAAGGCCATGCGGGCGGGTTGTCCGGCAAGTCGCGTCTGGCGGCTGAGTTCGTGATCGCTATTGTCGCGGTTGTCTGGGTTGCGCGTTATGCACCGATTGCGGCAGCAGAATCCTCGCTTCTGCGTGATGCAACTGGCCTTCCACCTGTCCTGATCCCGGAGAATTTCGAGACGTCTCTGACGCTGCCATTCTTCAAAGACGTTCTGATCAATCTTACGATCTTCGGCTTCGCTGCCTTCGGCTCTCTCGTTATCGTGGGCGCGGCAAACTCGGTCAATCTGACGGATGGTCTTGATGGCCTTGCAATTGTGCCAGTCATGGTTGCGGGTGCGACCTTTGCGATTATTGCTTATATTTGCGGCACGCCGCGCTATGCCGAATACCTGCTTCTGATCAACACGCCAGGTACAACGGAGCTGACGGTTTTGTTCGCGTCTCTGTTCGGCGCAGGCCTTGGCTTTCTGTGGTACAATGCGCCGCCTGCAAAAGTGTTCATGGGCGACACAGGCTCGCTCGCTCTTGGCGGGACAGTCGGATCAACGGCTGTCTGCACCAAGCATGAAATCGTTCTGGCGATTGTTGGCGGCATTTTCGTCATGGAGGCCTTGTCGGTCTTCGTGCAGGTCGGCAGTTACAAGCTGACTGGTAAGCGCGTTTTCCGCATGGCTCCGATCCACCACCACTTTGAGAAAGCTGGCTGGGCGGAACCAACTGTCGTCATCCGTTTCTGGATTATTTCTGTCGTTCTGGCCCTGATCGGCCTTGCAACTCTGAAGTTGAGGTAGACACGTCGTGATCCCGGTCAAGGAATTTGCTGGTCAGTATGTGGCGGTTTTCGGTCTCGGCCGAACCGGCCTTGCGACCGTGCGCGCGCTTCAGGCGGGCGGAGCAAAAGTCCATGCCTGGGATGACAATGAATCTGCCCGCAATACTGCGATTGATCAGGGGCTTGAGCTTGTCGACATCAACAAACGCGACTGGCAGCAATATTCAGCGTTGATCCTGTCGCCGGGCATTCCCTACCGCTTTCCAGAGCCGCACCGCGTGGTGAAACTGGCGCGAATGGTGGGCGTTGAAGTCATTGGCGATATGGAATTGTTCGCGCGTGCGGTGAACGCTCTGCCGGTTCATTCCCGTCCAAAGATTGTTGGCATTACCGGCACAAACGGGAAGTCGACCACCACCTCGTTGATTGGCCATGTCCTGAAGAAGGCGGGTAAGGATGTTCGCGTTGGCGGGAATATCGGTGTCGGTGTTCTCGATATGGCGCCGCCGCATGCCAACTCCATCTATGTGCTGGAGCTGTCATCTTATCAGCTCGATCTCGTCGAAAGCCTGAAATGTGACGTATCCGTTCTGTTGAACATCACGCCGGACCATCTGGAACGCCATGGTGGGTTTGAGGGCTATGTCGCCGCGAAACGCCGGATTTTCGACAATCAGACCAAGTCTGACTTTGCCATTGTCGGCATGGATACTCCGGTCACTCAGGCCATGATGATGAGTCTGAAAGTTAAGGAAGCTCAACAGGTTGTTGGTGTGTCCTCTGCCTTTGCGCTGGGCCGCGGTGTCAGTGTTGTGGAAGGTCGTTTGTTCGACAGCCAGAATGGCCGCGCGTCGCTCGTTGGTGATCTGCGCGAGATTTCGACTCTGCCGGGTCGCCATAATCACCAGAATGCGGCCGCTGCTTATGCTGCGTGCCGGGCACTGGGCCTTGATCCATCCGTCATTCTGGACGCCATGATGACCTTTCCGGGCCTGTCTCATCGTCAGGAAATCGTTGGCAAAGTCGGCAAGGTTACCTTCGTCAACGACTCCAAGGCGACCAATGGACAAGCGGCGATTCAGGCCATTCGCTCCTACGACAAAGTCTATTGGATTGCGGGCGGTGTCGCCAAATCTGACGGCCTGACAGACGTTCAGCCCTATTTCTCGCGCATCGAGAAAGCCTATCTTATCGGTGAAGCGCAAAAGGACTTTGCCCGTGAACTCGGCGAGGACGTGCCACACATGAAGTGCGGTACACTGCGCCGGGCCGTGGCTGATGCCTTTCATGATGCGATGGAATCAAGCGACCCTGAGCCTATCGTTCTGTTGTCGCCTGCCTGCGCCAGCTTTGACCAGTTCAAGGATTATGAAGCGCGCGGTGAGGATTTCCGGCATCTGGTGAACAGCCTTATGGGCGAAGATGAGAGGCTCCACGCACAGGTATGACGACGCTCGCGCGATCTGACAAATCCTGGTTTGCAGAGTGGTGGCGCACCGTTGATCACGGCATTATTGCAGGGGTCATGGCGCTGCTCGCTCTTGGTATGCTTTTGTCTCTGGCTGCCGGGCCTGAGGCCGCTGCCGACAAGGGCTTTGAGCCCATGCATTTCGTCAAGCGGCACGCGGTCTTTCTGGTTGGCAGTGTGGTGGTATTCTTCGGATGCTCCATGCTGTCAGACGCCTGGGCGCGACGCCTGAGCTTTCTGGTCTTCATTGCGTCTTTCCTTCTGCTCGCAACCGTTTTTGTGATCGGCCACGAGGCGGGCGGCAGCCAACGCTGGATCAGGGTAGCGGGGTTTTCGCTTCAGCCCTCTGAGTTTATCAAGCCAGCCCTGATCGTCATTGCGGCATGGTTTCTGGCGCAGCGGCAAAGCTATAAAGGTGTGCCTTGGGGACTGATCACTTTCGCCCTGTTTGCGCCGACGGTCGGCCTGTTCCTGATGCAGCCAGATGTTGGCCAGTCGGTTCTTCTGACCTCTGCTTTTGTTGTGGCTTTCTTTGTCTCTGGCCTGCCGGTCAGCTGGGCGCTGTCCTTTCTGGGCGGCAGTCTCATCACCGGGGCGACGCTGTTTTTCCTGTTCGACTATGTCCGGATGCGTATTCTGACCTTCCTCGGCTTTGGCAATGAGGGCTCAACCTATCAGCTGACCAAAGCGCACGAAGCCATTCAAAACGGTGGTCTGGCCGGCGTTGGGCCGGGTGAGGGCTATGTGAAAGCAGAATTGCCTGACCCGCACACAGACTTCATTTATTCGGTTGCCGGCGAAGAGCTGGGCTTTATTGCCTGTGTCGGCATGATCCTGATCTATGCCTTCATCTGCACACGCGGCGTATTGGGCGCGAGTCGTCGGGCCAGCCCATATATGCGCGCAGCCGGGACGGGCCTGTTCTTCCTGTTCGGTTTTCAGGCCTTCATCAATATCGGTGTGAATGTCGGTTTGTTGCCAACCAAGGGCATGACGCTGCCGCTGATCTCTTATGGCGGGTCGTCACTGCTCGGCACGGCCTTCACCCTTGGTCTTGGCCTCGCTTTGACCCGAAAACGGGCTGAATTTCACCCCGGAATCAAGTAACACTCATCTCAAATCTTGAGAGGTCGACATGAGCGAAGCACCCCTGGTCGTGATCGGAGCGGGTGGCACGGGCGGACATATGTTCCCTGCGGCTGCCTTTGCTGCGGAAATGAAGGAACGCGGCTGGCGGGTTGGTCTGATGACGGATGAGCGCGGTCGCAAATACACGGACGGATTTGCCGCAGACTGGATCATCAATGTCAAAGCGGCGACCTTTGCCAGCAAACGACCAGACAAGCTGATTGCGGCGGGCCTTAAAATCTTTGCAGGCATTCAGGAAGCGAAAGCCAGACTGAAAGAAGAAAAGGCGACGCTCGTTGCCGGGTTTGGCGGCTATCCTGCGTTTCCGGCACTGGCCGCAGGTGGCCGGTCTGGCATTCCTATCATCATTCATGAGCAGAACGCTGTATTGGGGCGCGTAAACCGGTTCTTCGCAAAGAGCTCTAAGATCATTGCCTGCGGGTTTGATCGCCTCGATCGCCTGCCGACAGAGTGCAATGCGCGAAAGCGCGTGGTCGGCAATCCGGTTCGAAAGTCCATCCTTGCCGTCGGCGATATGCGCTATCCGGATGCGGGAGCAAATGGTGAGCTGAGCCTGTTGGTGATTGGCGGCAGTCAGGGCGCGCGTTTGTTTGGTAATGTCATTCCGAAGGCCATTGTCAAACTGCCGGAAGAATTACGCACGCGTCTGACCGTTGTTCAGCAAGTGCGCGATGAGCAGATTGAAGAGGTGCGCTCGCTTTATAAAGCGCATGGCGTCAATGCCGAGCTCTCACCATTTTTCAGCGATATGCCGGACCGGCTGGCGAACACACATTATGTGATTTCGCGGTCTGGTGCTTCGAGTGTCACTGAGTTGTCTGCGGTGGGTCGCCCATCGCTTCTGATCCCGCTGGCGATTGCCATGGATGACCACCAGACAGGCAATGCCGAGACTTTGGGCGCGTGCGGCGCGGCAGATGTGATTGCTGAAAGCGGATTTAACCCTGAGGCTGTAGCGTCACTGCTTACAGATCGGCTCTCGGACTATGACGACCTTAAGCACCGGGCGGAGTTGGCGCGGTCTGTGGCGAAACTGTCAGCTGCATCCGACCTTGCAGACCTTGCTGAAGAGGTTGCCAGACAGGGCCGTTAATCGGTCTCTGGTGTCTCGAAACTGAATGTCACCCAAGGTGCTTGCCGGAACAGGTAAAAGGTCTGCACCTGATCAAACAGGCGGACATTCACAATATTCACTTGTTGCGGAAACGTGTCGAACAGTGCGTTAAAGCGCAGTATGTAGTCGGCAGTTTGCGGCAGCGGCCCGCATTCCTGATAGACCCAGATTGAGCCGTCCTGAAGCTCGGCTCCGACCATTTCGGTTTCCACCTTCTTGCCGTTTGCGGTCAGCATGAAATGGTCCTGCACCAGATATCCGAAGGCAAGCTGCACGGTCTGATCGTTAATCAGGTCGAGCCCTTTGCCGTGAACGTTCTGCAGAGCTTCTTCCGCATCTGCAATTCGGAACCGGTGAATGATTTCAGTCTTCTGAGTTCGGGCGTTGAACTGAATTTCGGTTTCGCTTTCCTTGCGCGGATGCGCTTCCGCGAGGCTGGTGGTGGAAACAAATCCAATGAGAAACAGAAGAAAATAGAGTGTTTTACGCATAACCGGGCCTGACTGTGTTGGATATAAAAAGCCCCTCTCCTGCGAAAAGGAAAGGGGCTTTTGCAGTCTTCTCAACGAAGCTTATTCAGCGTCTTCGTCAGTTTCGTCTTTCTTGTCGCCATCTTTCTTGTCTTCTTTCAGCTTGGTCTTGATGTCCTGCATGATGTCACGACGCTTGAAGTTGACAGAGTTGTTGTTTTTGAAGGCCTGAATGCGAGACGGCATGATCTGGCGCGGGAATGAGTTGTTGGACACATCAGCGTCACCGGTTTCCCATTTTGCGTCCATCACCACCTGCTTCAGTTCTTTGTCTTTGTCGAAGACGAGCAGTTTGCTAACGCTGTGTGGATTGCGGCGCCAGATTTCAGCCGGGATGTAGAGATGCTCAGTTGTGCCGTCTGTAAATTCCATGTCGAGAATGATCGGCATAACCAGACCACCAATATTGGAGAAGTCGAGAATGTAGTAATTCTTGTCTTCCTTCACAGCACGCTCAAGCGCAGCGCGTTCCCAGTCCTCAAGACCTTTCAGGAAGCTTTTATACTTGTTCCGCTCTTTATTGGTGACGGTGTAAATGTCGTTCTCGTCATAGAAATCTGTGACATCCGGGTTTTCTTCTCTCCAGGATTTCAGACCCTGCTTGGTGTTGTTTTCAACGCCAATCTTGCCCGGCTTGTCAGCTTCTTCCTGACGACGGCGCGCGAAATCAATGTCTGGATCTTCTGTATCGAGACGCAGCTTGTAGACAGAGTCCAGTGAGATATCGACGTGATCTGTGGTGTAGAACCAACCGCGCCAGAACCAGTCCAGATCCACACCAGACGCCTCTTCCATTGTGCGGAAGAAGTCAGCAGGCGTTGGACGTTTGAACTGCCAGCGGCGTGCATATTCCTTGAAGGCGAAGTCAAACAGTTCGCGGCCGAGAATGGTCTCACGCAGAAGGTGAAGCGCGGCAGATGGCTTACCATAAGCGTTTGCGCCGAGGTTCAGGACAGAATCAGACTGGGTCATGATCGGAACCTGATTGGATGACGTCATATAGCTGGTCAGATCGCGTGGCAGTGACCGGCTCCAGTTGATATTTGGATCCCATTCGTAGCCTGCAACGCTGTCGAGGAAGCTGTTCAGGCCTTCATCCATCCAGGTCCACTGACGTTCATCAGAGTTCACGGTCATCGGGAAATAGATGTGTCCGATTTCGTGGATGACCACGCCGATCAGGAATTCCTTTTCAGACTGCGTATAGGTGCGGGTCTTGTCGTCCTGCAGCTCTGTACGTGGTCCGTTGAAGGTGATCATCGGATATTCCATGCCGCCGACCGGGCCGTTAATGGACTGCGCGGTTGGGTACGGATAATCGAATGAGAAACGGGAATAGACTTTCAGCGTGTGAATAACCGCAGCCGTAGAGTATTTCTCCCACAGCTCGCCGCCTTCTTTCGGGAAGAAAGACATGGCCATAACGGTTTCATTCTTTGCGCCCGGCTGTTTATGGCCCTGCGCATCCCACGCGAATTTACGTGATGTGGCCCAGGCAAAGTCACGGACTTTTTCGGCCTTGAAGACCCAGGTTTTCGTACCAGTCGGGTTGGAGCTCTCATTTTTGAGGGCTTCTTCCGGGGTGACGATGAACATTGGCTTGTCAGCATCGCGTGCCTGTTTCAGACGGTCGCGCTGTTCAGCAGTCAGAACTTTCGACGCGTTCTGAAGTTCACCGGTTGCGGCAACAATGTGGTCATCCGGAACGGTGATTGCGACTTCGTAATTGCCAAATTCCAGCGTGAACTCACCCCGGCCAAGGAATTCTTTATTGTGCCAGCCTTCATAGTCTGAATAGACGACCATGCGCGGGAACCATTGCGCGGCAAGGAAAATGTCATTGCCGCCTTCGCGCTCATCATCAGGGAAGTGCTCGTAACCGGAACGCGCTGAGATCGCATTCTCTTCGACCATGTTATACGCATATTCGACCTTGAATACGGTCGTTTTGCCCGGTGCCAGAGGTGTTGGCAGGTCGATGCGCATCATTGTGCCGACGATTGTGTATGGCAGTTTGGCGCCTTTGCCGTCGGTTACGGCTGAAATGTCATAGCCAAAGACATTGTCGTCCATGGATTGCTGACGGCGCAGCTCACCAATGCTGATATAGGCCGGATTGCCGCCAGACGGGCTGCCGGTTGCCGGTCCGCGGCGACCAACGCCGCCAAAGTCCGTTGCAACTTCCTTGATCGAGTCTTTCTTGAAGATGTTCTGATCAAGCTGAAGCCACAAATAACGCAGCGTATCTGGTGAGTTGTTCGTATATGTGACGGTTTCCTTGCCAGTCAGGCGGCGAGCCTTTTCGTCGAGGGAGACATCAATTTTATAGTCCGCTTCCTGTTGCCAGTAAGCGTGACCGGGTTCACCAGACGCCGTGCGATACACGTTTGGCGTTGGAAGAACTTCATCGAGCTGGCGGAACTTGTCCTGAAAACTGCCTTTGGTTTGTTGAATGCCTTGTGCGGTTGCTGCTCCCGTAAACAGCAAAGCAGACAGGAATAGTCCTGACAGTTTTCTCATATTGCCCTCGAAATTTCGCCCAAACTGAATAGAACGCCCCGCAGAGCGTCAGAGATGACGATAGTCATGCCACGCCATCATGAAACTGCAATACTTCCAGCCGGTGAACTGGCCTTCATGAGAAAAATTTAATCTGCTCACGGTGATTTTTTGGGCTTAGATGTAATAAAGTCACACTGATTTCTGGCGCGCAGTCTGATCGGAAACACCTCAAACTCAGCTTATTTTAGCCGGTTTCTGAATTGACCTTTCAAAAGCGAGGCGGTCTGTTCTATCAACACTGTTCGAAACTCGAATTTTCAGCTGACTGTCACATTTATGCGAAATCCTTCTCCCTTTGATCTTGGTCCCGTTCATTTCGTCGGAATCGGCGGTATTGGCATGTCTGGTATTGCCGAAGTCATGATGAATCTGGGGTATCAGGTGCAGGGGTCAGACATTCGGGAGAATTCAAATGTCGAGCGCCTGAAATCCAAGGGGGCTAAAGTTTTTATCGGCCATGCGCCGGAAAATGTTCGTGGTGCGGGCGCCGTTGTTACCTCAACGGCCATTCGTCCGGGCAATCCGGAGGTCGATACGGCCCGCGCCATGGCCATTCCAGTCGTGCGCCGCGCTGACATGTTGGCAGAACTCATTCGCCTGAAATGGACCGTCGCCATTGCCGGCACCCATGGCAAGACCACGACCACGTCCATGGTTTCAGCCCTGCTGGATGGCGCGGGCGTTGATCCGACCGTCATCAATGGCGGCGTCATCAATGCCTATGGCTCGAACGCCAAGCTGGGCGAGGGTGACTGGATGGTTGTAGAGGCCGATGAAAGCGACGGCACCTTCACCAAACTTCGCGCGACGGTTGCGATCGTCACCAATATTGATCCGGAGCATATGGACCATTACGGCGATATGGAAACGCTACGCGCTGCGTTTGATACCTTCGTTGAGAACATTCCTTTTTATGGCTTTGCGGTTCTGTGCACCGATCACCCGGAAGTCATGTCGCTTGCCGCGCGCGTCTCTGACCGTCGGCGCGTCACATATGGGTTCAACCCGCAAGCGGATATTCGCGCGGTCAATCTGCGCACGGATG
Organism: uncultured Ponticaulis sp.; assembly: GCA_963678615.1. Classification (GTDB taxonomy): domain Bacteria; phylum Pseudomonadota; class Alphaproteobacteria; order Caulobacterales; family Hyphomonadaceae; genus Ponticaulis. Next base: position 2,095,294 of record OY782947.1, on the reverse strand, counting down.
AGCATGGCGTGCATTTCGACCTGTCGATCCGGTCCCGCATAGGCAATGCGCATACGATTTCCGATATGCTTTTGCCAATGGCGGGCAAGCACAATGTGCTGAACGCACTCGCGGCCATTGCTGTCGCGCTGGAGCTTGGTGCTGAGGCGGATACAATCCGGACCGCTTTGTCGAAGTTTGGCGGGGTAAAGCGTCGCTTTACCGATGTTGGCAACTGGAATGGTGTGCGCATTATCGATGATTACGGTCATCACCCAGTCGAGATTGCAGCCGTCCTGAAAGCGGCCCGCGATATCCAGAAAGAAAACCGCGTTATCGCCATCGTACAGCCGCACCGCTATACACGTCTGAAAACTCTGTTTGAGGATTTCTGCACCTGCTTTAACGAGGCGGACATCGTGCTGACCGCACCTGTCTATGCAGCGGGCGAAACGCCGCTGGAAGGCTTTGATCACACGGCTCTGGCCAAAGGTCTGCTCGTCCATGGGCACCGTCAGGCGCAGGAAGTTCCAAGCCTCGAAGCCTTGCCGGAAGTTCTTCATGACATTGTTCAGCCGGGCGATATGGTTGTGTGCCTTGGCGCGGGCGATATCACCGCTCACGCCGCAACGCTCGCAGAAAAACTGGCGGATGGAGATTGAGTGTGAAGCTGTCTCCTGACCAGTTCGAGGTTCACGGCAAGCTGATCGAGAACGCCATTCTCGCGCCTTACACCTGGTTTCGTGTGGGTGGGCCGGCGGATTTGCTGTTCATTCCGCAGGATGGACCGGATCTCTGCAATTTTCTGCGTCAACTGCCAGATGATGTGCCGGTCACAACGCTGGGCGTTGGCTCGAATGTCATCATCCGCGATGGCGGGATTGACGGCGTCGTTATCCGCCTGGCTGGCCGCTATTGGGGTGAGGTTCAGAAGGTTTCAGACACAGACCTTTATGCGCGCGCGGGGTCGCTTGATCTGGCGGTCGCACGCACTGCCGCAAAGCTCGGCATGGATGGCTTTTCGTTTCTGTCTGGCATTCCGGGCTCTCTTGGCGGCGCCATGCGCACGAATGCAGGCTGCTATGGCCGTGAGCTGAAAGACATTCTGGTGCGCGTCGAGGCGGTGAACCGCCGCGGTCAGTTGGTCAGTTTTGATGGCCCGCTCTCGCCGGAACAGGAAAACCCGGTCCATCTGACGTATCGCCATTCCGATCTGCCAGACACTGTGATCGTGACCGCACTTGAACTCAAAGGAACGGGCGTCGGAAATCCGAGCGTTCTTAAAGACGAAATTGCGGCTCATCAGGCCCGCCGTTCAGAGACGCAGCCGATCAAGGATAAGACGTCCGGTTCGACTTTTGCGAACCCCGATCCACCGGGCACGCCTAATCAGCGCTCTGCCTGGAAACTGATTGATGAAGCCGGGTGTCGCGGGCTTCGGGTTGGCGGCGCTCAGGTGTCTGAAAAACACTGCAATTTCTTAATCAATACAGGCGATGCTCGCGCCAGTGATCTTGAAGCGCTGGGCGAACTTGTCCGCGCTCGGGTTCTGGAAACAAGCGGTGTCGATCTGCGCTGGGAAGTCCGGCGGATTGGCAGGTACTAAATTAATGAGGTTGCCAACGGCATCCGGTGTTTGAGGTCTGATCATTGCTGTCTGAAATGACAGTCCGATCCCCCTCCAGCTCCCCCTTGTTAAGGGGGAGAGCAAACCGTGCTGGTGGCGCCTCCTCCCCTTGAAAAGGGGAGGGTAGGGTGGGGATCAACACCTTACCGCGACCATGCAGCGGAGTGTATTCAAATGTCTTACACGTCTCCAACCCTCGAATTTTCTCTCGACGTGCTAAATGGCACCGAGTTTGATCTCACCTCGCGGGCTTATGGCAAAGGTGAAACAGAGCGCTGTGTGGAAACACCCTGGGCGGCGCAGACCTTTGCGAAAGTCGACCGAGTGCTGGATATTGGCCTCGCCATGTCGCACCCGGATTATCTTGGCCTGATGATCGGGTTCCTTAACAAGGGCGGCAAGATTGAAGGCGCGGACATTATCAAGCCGGAGCGGGTGAAAACGCGCTATCCTGAAGCCTGGCGCGACCAGATTCTCGACATTCCTGTTCATATTGGCGATGTGCGCAAAATGGATTTCTCTGACAATCCTTTTGATGCCGTGACCTGTATTTCAACGCTGGAACATATTGGTTTTGATGCACCGTCAGACCGGACAGACACGGCATTTGATCGCCCGACTGAGCTGGAAGCCCTGCCGGATCGCTCACCTGATGCGGATAAACACGCTCTGGCGGCATTTCACAAAGCGCTGAAGCCGGGTGGTTTGCTTTGCCTCACCGTGCCTGCGGGGCAGGGAGCGACGCGTAAAATTCAGGACTCGACCGGTCGCTGGGCTGCTTATCTCGAATATGGCCCGGCTGACTGGAATGCGCTGCTCGCTCTGCCGGGCTTTGAGCTGGTCGAGCAATATGGCGTTGCTGAAATGGATGACGGCTGGCGGGCCTGTGAGCCATTTGAAGGCGTTTACAACGCGTCAGTTGGCGAGGACGGCTTTCCGCGCGGCTGCATCATGTCTGTACTGAAAGCGGTTTAAACGGTTCCGCGCTCGCGCAGGTCTTTCGGGATGATGAATTCCGTCAGCTCGAAATTGTACTCGTCAAACGGGTCGTTTTCCTTGGCCTGGAAAATCGCCATGGAGCCGGTTGGAAATTTGATGCGCAGCTGAGATGCAGCGATCTCGTTGCGTGTGCCGCCATTCTGCGTCAACTGCAGAGCCAGTTCGTGAATGCCGGGATTGTGCCCAATCACCATCATACAGTCTGTATCGGGCTGGCGGGAAATCTCGTTCGCAATTTCGTCCGGATCGGCCAGATAAAGCTGTTCGCGATAAATCGGGCTCAGGCTGCTGAAATAGGCGCTGACTTCGCTCCAGGTCTCACGGGTCCGCCGGGCCGTTGAAACAAGTACGCGCCCTGGCGACAGACCGAGACGCTTTACTTCCTGTGCAGACAGCCGCGCATCCTCATGCCCACGATCGGTCAGACGACGGGTTTCATCCGTTCCGGTCTCCGAAAAAGGTTCGGTCTTGGCATGTCTGAATAGAATTAGCTGACGCATTCCAGACTTTTAATGTGGTTTTGGCGAGAAAGGGAATAGGTTTTCATCGCCAAAATCGTCATTCCGCCGTCGCGGAGACAAATTTGGCACGCTGCGATCAGTCAGATGGCAGCGTGCAGGTTCTTAGCGAGGCGGTAAACACGTGCGAAGAAAGCGGTCCATGACCACCAGCGTCTCCGCCCGGTCCTCGTCATAGCTGAGCTGGTGATTCGCGCCCTGCAGTTCGTGAAGCATGACCACTTTGCCCATTTGTTTCATGCGCTCAAAAGTGTTCCGTGATTGCGATACATCAACAATGCTGTCTTCAGTCCCGTGGATCAGCAGGACCGGAGCCTTCACCTTGTCCAGATGGTCATAAGGGCTGACTGCCTTGATTCGATCAAGCTCGGTTTCCGGGTTGCCAATTCGTTGTACCCAGACGTCGTAAGCATACTTTTCCAGTATGTCGGACCGGTCATAACTGGACAACATTGTGGGCAGATCTGAAACGCCGTTAATGCTGACCACGCATTGATAATTGTCAGGCGTCAGTGTCGCCGCAACCATTGCCGCATACCCGCCATAAGACGCGCCGACAACGCCGCGTCTGGCGGTTGGCGCGACAAGTCCCTGCTCGATGAGGGCAAGAACGCCGTCCTCAATGTCGGTCTGCATTTTGCGACCCCATTCACCGAAGCCCGCAATTTCAAACTCTACGCCGAAGCCGCCTCCACCGCGAAACTGAGGCTGGAAGACATTGTATCCACGATAGGCCAGATATTGCGCCAATCCGTCATAGTCCGGATTGTCACGGGCAACAGGTCCGCCATGTGGCATCACGATCAGGGGGGATGCCTGATGACCGCGGCCAGCAATGTAATAACCGATCAGGTCCATGCCATCGGCGGCCTTGTAGTTGACGACTTTCATTGGAAAGACGCCGTCATCTTTTACATCCGGGCGCGTCCGGATGACGGGCACGATCTTTTTGGTTTCCAGATTCATGTAAAAGTATCGGCCCGGGCGGCGTGGGCTGGAGATATACATCAGCCATTTGGTCTGATCGAGGCTTGTCTCAGAGACGTGCCAGTTGTCATCAGGACGCAAGGCTTTATCAATCTGGCCTGCAATCTTGGCCAGATCCTCTGAAAACCACTGCTTTTTGAGTTTCTCTTCATACCAGCCCACATAGAGCAAATCGCCGGAGAAAGACGCTGTGCCAGCCGCAGAAAGGTCGTATCCTTCTTTCTCGAATAGCCGCTTTTCGTATGTGTTGGTCTCAATGTTGTAGAGATAGAGGCCCGCTTGCTTTGATTGTCCAGGACGAAAAACCACCTTCACTTTAAGATCGTCACTGATGGGGCCAACCGTGGCAAAGTCATTCTCGATCGGGTTATAAACGTTTAGCAGCGTCCAATCGCCCTCGTCAGTTTTGCGATAGATGAAGGCCTGATTTTCACGTTTGCCTTCATCCATGCGCAGACGCGGAACAAGGTTCTCGTCGAGCGTCCATCCAAGAGTTCGTTTGTTTCCCTTTTCCAGATATCGCTGTGCGCCAGTGTCGACATTTACGGCGATGAGATCGGTGTGGGAGTCGCGGTCAATTCGAATGACGATCTCTCGCATTTTACGGGATGACGCGACCATATAGGGGCGCGTGAGGCCGCCTTTGCCACTTTGCCATTCCCCTTCCCAGACGTTTCGTTCTTCCCCTGTTTTCGGGTCAATGGCTTTGATGGCGACTTCATATCCAATCCGTTTGCCGGACTTGTTTGGGACATCCCATTGGGCGGTTTGCGCCAGGACGATGTCGTCAAACGTCCAGTTCACCCAGAAATAAAACCGCTCCGGTGTTCTGTCTGAAAATGTGACTTCGCCTGTTTCGTTGAGCTGAATATCAAGCCTGTTCCACACTGCAGAAACCGATATGTCATGGGTCGCTTCATTTGTCAGAATGGCCGTTGAGGCACCATCTGGCGACATGTCCACGTCATAAACATCTGGTCGCCCGAAATAGGCGCGCGGATATTCGGCATGAACTGACAGGAAACTGGTGAGGAACAAAATGAAAAAGCCGGAAATGATTCCGGCTTTAGATGCGGCTCGAACAAACATACTACCCCCTTGAGTCTGGTGGCAGTTTAGAGCGCGATATCAGATAGGCAATGACCTATATAATCGGCTGTAAGTTGAATCAGGCTTTTGCGTTGATGGCGATGCCGGATGCGCGCAGGCCGCCTTGCTGACCGCGCGCGCCATAGCCACGAGGACCAGATGTTTCAGTGGCAACTTCGCGGGCAATGGCCTGCACCAGACCTTCAGAAATTTCACGCATAGCGGTGAGCGCTTTGTCATGCTCTGCCAGCACTTCCTGAAAGCGACGCGTGGTTTCAAACAGAGTTTTACGCAGTTGAGCCGGAGCTTGCAGCAGCAGATCTCCGTTCTTCGCCAGATCCATCATTTCCATACGGTAAGTGTGCGCCAGACGCTCTTTTTCCTGAAAATCAGCAGAACTTGCGTCGAGCTGCCGGGCGTTCAGCGCTTCGATTTCAGTTGTCATAAGGTCCGTCAGTCGGCGGGTGAGGCCAATCAACTGGTCCAGACGGTCTTCGAGATCACGAGCAGCTATCGCCATGAGGATATCCTTTCTTTAGACGTCAGGTGTCTGGTCGAGGCCCTGCATGCGCAGGATTTCGATATAGACCTGATCGGCAATGCCAATGCCGCCCTGTTGGGCCATTTCCTTGGCATATTCGTTGACGAGCATTGGCCGGAAGGCCCGCTCAGCTGATCCACCACCTGTTATTCCGTCTGTTTCGAGAGACTCGAACATCGGCGCCAGCATTTGCGCGATGAACATGGCTTCGAATTCTTCGGCGACCGTTCGTGCGGCCTCTTTTGTTTTTACCTGACCCAGATTTGGTGACTGGGTAGAGCGGGTCAGATTGAGAGCTGAAACATCATCCATCACATAATCTCGATATCGGCTTGCAGCGCGCCAGCTGCCTTGAGGGCTTGCAGGATGGAGATCATGTCGCGCGGCGTGACGCCCAGCGTGTTCAGTCCATCAACCAGATCTTTCAGCGGGACGCCGCCCCTGATGACCGCAAGGCCCGTTCCGTCTTCCAGGACATCAACGCCGGTTCGCGGCACTACGACCGTTTCACCTTGTGACAGCGGATTTGGCTGGCTGACCTGTGGGTCTTCAGAAATCTGAATGGTGAGATTGCCTTGCGCAATTGCAACGGTGGAGACTTTTACATCCTCGCCCATGACGATGACGCCAGAGGCTTCGTCAATCACGATGCGTGCTGGCTGGTCTGGTTCAACGACCAGACCTTCTATTTCAGCCAGCAGCGTCGTCATATTGTACTTCGGAGGGCAGACCAGTCTTACGGTGCTGGAGTCTGAAACAGCAGCAATCTCTGCGCCGATATACGCGTTAATGACCTGCGCAATGCGTCGCGCGGTCGTGAAATCCGGGTTGCGCAATGACAAGCGCAGGCGAGACTGTTTGGAGAGATCATAATTGATTTCCCGCTCAACCAGCGCGCCGTTTGAGATGCGGCCAATTGTTGGCACGTTTCGAACGATGGCTGACCCGCTATCACCGCCAGCAGCAAATCCGCCAGCTGTTACCGGGCCCTGAGCGACCGCATAGACCTGACCGTCTGCACCCATGAGCGGCGTGACCAGCAGCATGCCGCCAGACAGAGAACTCGCATCGCCAAGGCTGGATGTTGACACATCGATCCGCGATCCACTCGCAGAAAACGGTGGCAGGTTCGCTGTCACCATGACAGCTGCGACGTTTTTAGTGTTGAGGTTCTGCTCTCGTGTGTTCACACCATGGCGTTCCAGCATGGCTTCAAGGCTTTGCTTGGTGAAAGGCGAGTTCCGCAGCGAGTCGCCTGTACCATTCAGGCCGACGACCAGACCATAGCCAATCAGCTGGTTGTCCCGCACGCCTTCAATGTCGACAATGTCTTTCAGACGCGATGAGGCATCCGCGACCGGACCAAAGAATCCGGCGGCGCTGATCAGGACAGCCATTGTTGCGTGACGGAGAAAACGTCGCATGAACACCACACCTGTGTAGAATTTTTACAGAGATTAGCGTGTCAGGGCTTAGAAACAGTTAACGTCTCTTTCACGCTGTTAACCACATATTGAGTATTCAGATCGGCAAATTAGGTTAATAATGGGCGATCCTGGAGGCCCGGAATGCGCATTGAGAACACCCGCTCGACATCAGGAGCGAAATCGACGCGAAAGACTGCCAGCTCGGCGGATGCGTCGGCGTTCGAAAAATCGCTGAACGAGACCAGCGCACCAGAGCGGACTGCGGCGGCAGCACCCGCTGCACAGCTTAGCTCTGTCGCCGCATTAATGGCGCTTCAGGCTGCTGAAGACCCTCTTGAGCGCAAACGCCGAGCGGAACGACGTGGCCGTCAAATGCTTGATGGGCTGGACCGTCTCAAGCTCGATGTATTGGAAGATCGCGATCCGATTCCGACGCTTCTCAAGCTGCGCGACATGCTCGAATCATCCCGTGAAGATAGTGGCGACAGCCAACTTGAAGCTCTGATTGATCAAGTCGAGTTAAGGGTAGAAGTTGAACTCGCAAAGCGACTTCGGCGCTGATTACTATTTTAGCTCTGAAAAACTTATCTTTTTTTATTACTGAATCATTTATTGAATACCGATGACGACCCGTATATATAACGCCAATATTTTATGGCGTGAGTGGAGTCTGGTATGAGTGAGATCAACCTGGACGGATACAAACCGAAGGCTGACGAAGAATTCATGAATGAACGTCAGCGAGCTTATTTTCGTAAGAAACTCGAGGACTGGAAAGCAGACATCCTCGACGGCGCGAAAACGACAATTGGAAACCTGCAGGAAGACAGCAACTCTCTTCCTGATATTGTGGACCGTGCGTCTGCTGAAAGTGACAAAGCTCTCGAGCTTCGTACCCGTGATCGTCAGCGTAAGCTGATTTCGAAAATCGACGCAGCAATCCGCCGCATTGATAATGGCACTTATGGTTATTGCGAGATGACGGGTGATCCCATTTCTTTGGGTCGTCTTGAGGCCCGTCCGACTGCGACACTGAGCCTTGAAGCTCAGGAAGCACATGAGCGGAACGAGAAAACCATTCGCGACGATTAAGCGAATTGGAAACGGCTAAATGAGGCCGTCTATGACGGTCTTTTTTTTGTCTGGCACGATGAGGGAGAGGCCTGACATGTCTCGATCTGTCAGCAGATTTCTGACCGGTGTTGTCGTTGTGTTTGCTCTGGCCCTGACTGGATGTGCTGATCGGGATTATGAACGAACAGACGCGTTCAATTCTGTTGGGGCTCGACCAGATGACGCCGTATGGTCTGCAAGACCCGATGTATGAATGGTAATGGCTGGGTCGCCTGCAATACAAAAATTCTATTGAATGAAGTCAACTATATCCATTGACTTCCCCGGGTGATCTCGGGCCAAAAGGCTCCGGATGAAAATTCGGAGAGGACCATGAATTCTTTTGCTGAACTGTGTGATGCGTTTGTATCTGAAGAAGATGGCAAATTCAGCATGGACGCGCCTGAAAACTGGGCGCAGGGCCGCACCCTGTATGGTGGGCTGTCCGCAGCGCTCTGCCAATTGGTGTCCGCGTCTGTGGCCGAAACCGATCAGCCGATGAAATCAGCGCTTTTGTGTTTTGTCGGTCCGGCAGCTGGGCATTTGACAGGCAAGGCAGATGTGCTGCGCCGTGGTCGTTCAACGGTTGTGACGGATGCCATTCTGACAACGGAAAAGGGAGTCGGAACACGCGCCGTATTTGTTTATGGCGCTGACCGGGAGAGCCGACTTCAGACGTCACTTCTCAACATGCCGAGCGTGCCATCACCAGAGGAGTCAGAGAACTTCTTTCGGAAAGGCGGACCAGCCTTTGCCTCGAATTTCGAAGTGCGGATTGTTGGTGGTTTTGCGCCGGTTTCTGGCGCTGATCGGGGCGAAATGCTGGTTTGGTGCCGACATAAAACGCCTGTCGGAAGTGACCAGGCCGCGGCGCTGCTGGCGCTGGCAGATGTTCTGCCGCCTGCATCCTTTACAATGTTCAAAGAGCCCGCCCCGATCAGCACTATTACCTGGTCGGTTGAGTTCCTGCAGTCGGATGTCGATGTCAGTGACAACTGGTTCCTGTTCCAGTCCACCGCCGAGCACACGCAGAATGGTTACTCCAGTCAGGCAATGTATTTGTGGGATCAGTCTGGCCGTCCGGTGTTGGCTGCCCGTCAGAATGTTACGATTTTCTACTGAGGTTTGAGGCGGCTTAAAGTAAGTGCGGCGACCCCTTAAGGCCGCCGCTTATACACCCAACGCTCGGCGTTACCCGCCAGCCAGATGAACTTAGGTCAAAGAAGAAAACAGCCGGTTACCAGATTATTTTCAAGTAGTTACCGCGATCAGAAACTTCTCTATTTTTGCGGTTATTTTGTAAGCCAAGATGAATATCTGATGTATTTCAGGTACAAAAAATGCCCGGCACATTTTGTACCGGGCACTTACTTCCATAAGGTGTTGGAAGGGAAAGCGTTTAGAACGGCATCACTTTGTCGAGCACGCGCTGGCCATAGGCAGGGCGCTGAACGACAGACAGATCGCCGCGGCCACCATAAGAGATGCGGGCTTCAGCCATTTGTGTGTGCTGAATGGTGTTCGTCGCAGAGATATCCTGCGGGCGGATAATGCCGGAAACGAGCAGCTCGCGAACTTCCGCGTTGACTTTGACTTCCTGACGGCCTGCAACGATCAGGTTTCCGTTTGGCAGAACATCCGTCACCACTGCTGCGATCGACAGCTGAATGGACTCAGAGCGTTTGACTGTGCCGGTGCCGTTAGAGGTGGACGTTGAAGACGTATCGAGCCCTGTGCTGAGGCTGCCTGCGCCCGGCAATGCTTTTTCAAGTGGTGTCTGGAAGCCAAATAGCCCGTTCACTGTTTTATTCTGGCCGCCAACGCGGGAGGTGGAGGTCGAATTTGAAAGCGATGCCGTGTCGGTGATATTGATGTCGACTGTCAGAATGTCACCGACTTCACGAGCGCGCTGGTCTTTGAAAAAGCTGCGCGCGCCAGCTCGCCAGAGCGAGTTTGCTGTCGTGGTTTGCGGGTCTTGTTTTGGGGTTGGAACGGTGATCGGCACCATGCCGACAACAGTGCGCGGGTTTTGCAGTGGCGATAGCTCGGGTTCTTTCAGCGCGTTTGTTGTCGCGCCACATGCGGCAAGCCCGAACAGGGCGCTGATAGCGCAAATCGATTTAACAGACTTCATCATTGTCCCATTTGCCTTCTTGGATTAGAGGCCAGCGCTGTCGAAGGACGCCGTTCCAGGCGCCATCGCAATCGCATCCATTGTTCGTTTTGACTGAAGGTTCATCACGCGAACCGTTTCGCCTTTTGCCGCGTCAGTCAGGGCTTTGGCATTAACGGTGAGGCGCAACATGCCCTGTTCGAAGACCAGTTTGACTGCGTCACCTTTTTTGATCACCGAAATCGCCTGAATGTCGCGAAGCGCGAGCGGCTGGCCAGCGCGCAGATTGCGGGCTGCCTCAGTATCTTGCAAAAGTTCTGTTGACTGGATCAGTCCCTGAATACGGCGGTCCGGATCAGGTTCAACAAAGGTGATCAGATCAGGCGTGATCGCATCACCGCGACGAAGGCCGGTTGTCAGGACCGGGATTTTCCCGTCGACAGCTTTTGGCTTTGCTGGCGCTTTCTGAATGAGTTTCTGAGGCGCAGTATTGACTGTTTTTGCAGATCGCGTGACCCAGATGACTGTACCGTCTTCAAGATCTACCGGAAAACCTGCGGCCTGTGCCTGCATTTCGATGAATGCAGCGGCAAGCGGAAGACGCTGGCCGGGCAGGGGCGCTGCTGCGATTGGCTTTTTGGCTGGCGCACCCTGAACAGGGGCAACATCGCCCAGAAGGATCCAGTCGCCAGACACGCTGATGTCTTTGGCAGTAGCAACGCCGCCAGCGAACGCGACCAGCGCGCCGAGGGAAACGAAAGAAAGAAAGCGCTTCATGACGGCTTACCTATCGGAGCTGACTTGTCACTCCGAGCATTTCGTCGCTCGTCGTAATGACCTTTGAATTCATCTCATACGCGCGTTGTGCGAGGATGAGTGCCGAGATTTCATTCACGGCGTTGACGTTTGAGTTCTCAAGGAACCCTTGAAGGACGGTGCCGAAGCCGACCGCGCCCGGTGTGCCGAGATTGGCCGCGCCGGAAGCTGCGCTTTCAAGGAACAGATTGTCGCCAATGGCGTCGAGACCTGCCGGGTTGATAAAGCGCGCAAGGTCAATCTGACCGAGGTCCTGCAATTCAATCTGTCCGGCGATTTTCGCCTGAATTGTGCCGACCTTGCTGATTGTGACAGCTGTTGCCTCTTCCGGAATCGCAATTCCCGGTGACACAACATAACCGTCTTCGGTGACGAGCTGGCCGTCAGGGCCAACAGAAAAGTTACCTGCGCGGGTATAGGCATTTTCGCCATCTGGCATCTGAATAACAAAGTATCCCTCGCCTTGCAGAGCGAGGTCATAAGTATTGGCGGTCTGGTTCACATTGCCTGGTTCAGTAATGCGGTAAACGGATCCGGCCTTCACACCTGTACCGACCTGAACACCTGTGGGAACAATATTCTCTCCTTCAGAGGAGTTCACGCCCATACGTTCAATCGTCATGTAAAGCAAGTCCTGAAACTCTGCTCTCTGGCGTTTGAAGCCTGTCGTGTTCATGTTCGCAATGTTGTTCGAAATGACCTCAACATTGAGCTGCTGTGCCTGCATGCCAGTTGCAGCCGTGCTTAACGAGCGCATGAGCCTATCCTGTTTTCAATGTCAGCTAGTTGGCTCCACCAAGCTTGCTGATTGCGGTTTTACGAAGCTCGTCTGCGTCTTTTACGAGGCGGCTTGCAGAGGTATAGGCCCGGGAAATTTCTATCATCCGGGTTACTTCAAGAATGGGGTTCACATTGGATTGTTCGACAAATCCCTGTTTCACGCCCGGGTTTCCTGCGGCGGCAGCTTGCTGCTCGCCGGGAGAATAAAGATTGGAACCGATTTTTTCGAGCGCAGCCGGGGTTTCAAAGCTGTAAATGCCCAACTGACCGATTTCGATATTTCCCTGACGAATTACGCCGGTGTCGCTAATAGTTGGTTTCCCACCTTCCGGATCGAACACCATTTCTGCGCCACCAGCATCCAGAACCATCTCCCCATTGTGGGTGACGAGGCGGGATAGCTCGTCGAGAGCAAATTGACCGTCGCGAGTATAGTAAGTGTTGTCACCCGCTTTTACCGCGAAAAAGGCATTGTCATTCGCCAGACCAATATCGAGGTCGCCTCCGGTCAGTTTCAATGAGCCAGCACGCATATCGCGCTGCATGTCTTCGACCTGAGTGAAACGAATGTCTGAAGGGGTATCGTTCGCGCGGGAGGGACGCTCAATGACCAGGTCATTCAGTGCCACTTCTGCCTTGAAAGCTGCCGTATTCATGTTGGCAAGATTGTTCGCGACGATGTCCAGGCGTTTCCGCAAAGACTCCTGCGCGGTTAATCCTACCAGAAGGGCATTATCCATTCAGAACCTACCATCAGTTTATTCCAACAGCCCAAGTAAATCGCGGCAAGGTTAACGCTTCACTTCCGTGCTCTTAACTTTGAAATTCTTTCTGCATTTGTCGGCAAAAACTGCCCATCTCCACGCTTCCTTAACGAAGACCGGTCAATTTTACCGGGTCAAACCTGCAGGATGGCAAAGATATGAACGATAAAACGGACACAGAAACCGATCTCGACGGCGATGTAGAAGCCGTGATTGAAGACCAGGAAGCTCCCGCGAAAAAGAAGCTCGCCGGGAAAACCCTCGTATTATTCATTATTCTCCCCGCAGTTCTTCTGCTGGGCGGCGGCGGTGGCGCAGCGATGATGCTGCTTGGCGGCGGAAAAGCCGATGCTGCCCCTGTCGAGGGCAAAGAAAAAGACGATAAGACTAATAATAAAAGTGGTAAGAAAGACGACCACGGCAAATCCGAGGATGGTCACGCAAAAAAAGACGACCATGGGAAAGCTGACGATGGTCATGGCAAAGCCGATAGCGGTGGCCATGGCGAGGTTAAATCGGCCTCTCCGTCAGAAGGCAATGGCGCCGTCATTCAGATTGGCGAACCGGGCAATCCGAGTTTTTACACCATGCCGAAAATTCTGGTGACTGTCAGTAATGGCAATGGTCGTCGCTCTCAGCTTCTGTTGAAGCTGACACTCGAAGCGCAAGACCCTCAAGTCTTTGACAGGGTCGATTCGGTTCTTCCGCGCATTACAGACCAGTTCCAGATGTTTCTGCGCGAAATGCGCGTTGATGACTTGTCTGGGTCTGCTGGTGACTACCGCATCCGCCGCGAGCTTTTGCGCCGGGTGAATCTTAATCTGGCGCCGGACAAGATCGACGCCGTCCTCATCGAAGAATTCATTGTTCAATAGGGTAACATGTCGGACGAAGGTAAGACTGACGAGGAACTAGCCGCCGAATGGGCCGCTGAACTAGAGGCCGATCAGGCCGCTGGCGGCGATATGGGCGGTGATGACTTTGCCGCGGAATGGGAAGCTTCGCTCGCCAATGAAGAGCAGGAAGCCAAGTATAATATTGCCACGGCAACGGCAGGCAGCGGTCCGGGCACGGAACGTATCCTCAACCAGGATGAAATTGACAGTCTTCTCGGCTTCTCTCTCGACGATGAGGACGAAGACGAGAATTCCGGTATTCGTGCGATTATTAACTCCGCACTGGTCTCGTATGAGCGTCTTCCAATGCTGGAAGTCGTCTTTGACCGTCTCGTTCGACTGCTGACGACCTCTCTGCGGAACTTTACGTCTGACAACGTTGAGGTCTCTCTCGATGCGATCACCTCTATTCGTTTCGGCGATTATCTGAACTCTATTCCTTTGCCAGCCATTCTGTCGGTTTTCCGGGCCAATCAGCTCGATAACTATGGCTTGCTGACGGTTGATTCCAACCTGATCTATTCGATTGTGGATGTGTTGCTCGGCGGTCGCCGCGGTACGGTTGCGATGCGGATTGAGGGGCGGCCATATACCACGATTGAACGCTCTCTTGTGACGCGTCTCGTTGAAGTCATTCTGGGCGATGCCAAACAGGCTTTTGCCCCGCTAACGGAAGTCGACTTCGAACTCGACCGGATTGAGACCAACCCGCGCTTTGCGGCAATTGCCCGCCCTGCCAACGCGGCCATTCTGGTTAAGCTGCGTATCGACATGGAAGACCGTGGCGGCCGCGCCGAATTGCTGCTGCCATATGCGACGCTCGAACCGATTCGGAAAATGCTGCTCCAGAATTTCATGGGGGAGAAGTTCGGTCGCGACAACATCTGGGAAGGCCACCTTGCCAGCGAGCTCTGGTCTGCAAAACTTGAAATTCAGGCTGTTCTTGACGAATTGCAGCTACCGCTTCGCAAACTGTTGGAAATGCAGGTTGGCGAAACCGTGTTCCTGAACGCGTCTCCGGATTCAAAAGTTGAAGTCAAATGCGGCGATATTCGCCTGACCGATGGTCGGGTGGGACGCATTGGACACAAGGTCGCGATCCGGGTTGAGAGCCCGATTTCTGACCGCGCGAAAAAATCAATTCTCGAGGAGCAACAGTAATGGGCTATGGCCTCATCATTGAAGGCATTCTGGCCTTCCTTCTGGTGCTTACCATTATTTATTGCTGGCGTCTGGATCAGCGTCTGTCGAGCCTTCGCAAAGGCAATGACGGCATGATCGCAGCGGCTCGTGAACTCGCTGAAACGATTACACAAGCTGAGATCGCCATTCAGGGAATGCGCAAGACAGCGGCGGAAACCGGCAAGGAATTGCAGTCTCGAATTGATGAGGCCCGCTCCATGAGCCGCTCTTTGCAGAACCAAAGCCGACGAGGATATGACCGATGACATCCAAGGTTCGATTATTGCCTGTTCTTGCGGCTGTAGCGCTAGGCACATTCGCTGTGAAAGCGGTGTCGATCGCGGAAGCGGCAGGTGAATCTGCGGCGAAGGCCAAGAAAGAAAGCGTTGCGGCGCAGTCAAGCGATCACAAGGATGATGCACCTGCGACGAAAGACGATGTGCATGTGCCGCCACCAGTCACGGACGACCAGACCGATCCAAAAGCCTGCCCGGCACCGGATTTTATCGCTGAACAGGCGGGCCTGTCTCAGTATGAAATCCAGGTTCTGCGCAACCTTGCCAGCCGCCGCGATGAGCTTGATCAGCGCGAGCAGAAGCTCGACACGCGCGAACTGACGGTTTCGGCGGCTGAGCTGCGCCTGAACGATCAGATTGACCAGCTGAAAAAGCTGGAAACCAGTATTGATGGCCTGTTGAAAAAGCTCGACGAGAAAAACAATGAGCAGCTCGCATCGCTGGTCAAAGTCTATGAGAGCATGAAGCCGAAGGATGCTGCCCGCATTTTCGACTCGCTGGACAACAGCCTGATGCTGTCTCTGGCAGATCAGATGAAACCCGCTGCCATGGCGGCGATTTTGTCAAACATGTCTTCAGAGAGAGCGCGTACACTGACGCAACTCATGGCGAAGAAAACTGAGCCACCAGAAACACTCAAAGACCTGGAGAAGAAGTCGAATGGGCTATAAAGCCCGCCTTGTTTTTCAAGCGCTGGCCCCGGCAACGATTGCCGGACTAAGCTATCTTGCTGTTCCGGGGGCGGCCTGGGCAGACGGGAGAGCTGTAAGCTTCGACTTTACCGAAGCGCCCGGCTATGGGCGCATTATTATTGGTTGGGAAGGTAGTGAGGCGAATGCGCCTCGGATCACCGCGACCATGACTGGTCCGGTTTTGATCCTTAAGTTTCCGGAAGCCGTTTCCTTCAATCCGGACGACCTATCAGACGGATTGCCGTCCTATATCGCCGTCGCGCGTCTGTCAGAGGATGGTAAGGAAGCGCGTCTGGCGCTGTCTTCTGAATACCGCATCCACCAATCCTATTCGTATGACCTTGCTGGTATTGATCTGGTGTCGCCAGCCTTGCCGGCTGATCCGCCGGATATCGTGTCGCCGCTTGCGGAAAAGAAACGCCGGGAAGCTGCTGAACTTGCCGCGAAGAAAGAGGCCGAAAGGTTAGCCGCGCTGCCAAAGCCCAAGGAAGTTCAGGTCAAGGCCTCCCATGGAACTGACTTCACCACTTTAGCGTTTCACTGGCCAGACGCGATCAGTTTCACGTCAAAAGAAGACGGCAATAAGCTGCAGCTGAGATTTTCCAATCGGGGGAAGGCTGACCTTGCACATGTGCGCATTGATCCGCCGCTCGGTATGGAAGGCATTGAAGAGCACAATACAGACGAATACTGGGTCGTGGATTTAGAGGTTCGGGACGGCTTCTGGGCCAGTCCCATCCAGGTCGACAATTCCGTCATGGTGCGGTTTCGGCGCGGAACCAAGCCGGAAAACGGCGCTGCGGATGATGCGATTCTTCCAGCGGCGCTAAAGAAGCTGGCTGAGAAGTTTCCGGAAGAAGGCATCACACCGCCGAGCAAGAAGCCTTATGCTGAACTGCCGGAAGAACTGAGGGATGGCCCAAAGCTCGAAACTCATACCACCAAGCCTGAAGTCTTGCCGGAAAAGAAACCGGAACCAGAACCAGAGATAAAGCTCGCCGACATTACAGAGCGCCGCTTGTGGAATGACGCTCTGGACCGTTCTGGCAAGGCTGCGGTTAATGCAGTCGTTAAAAGCGATGGCGTAGAAATTGACGTTGGCTTTCGTAAAGATATTCCTGCGGCTGTCTTCCGCTACCGAAATGCAGTCTGGATCGCATTCCCCGCGTCCGGTGAGTTTGATTTCTCAAGTGATGTTCAGCGGTCTGGCTATCGGTTTGATGAGATCAAATCAGATGAAGGCATGGCGCTGCGGGTTTATGCGCCGTCAGATAAAATCGTCAGCATCAAACAGTCTGGCAAAACCTGGACGGTGTCCATTGGCGGGCAGGGGGATCTGGCCAGTCAAAAGCTGACACCGCGTCGGACGGCGGCAGTCGGTGGCTCTGGCATTGTTGTCGACGTTCCGGATATCGGAACGGTCTTCGATCTCTATAATCAGGAAACCGGTGAGAAGATCAGCGTAGTGCCGATCAAGAAGCATTCGGTTGCGCTCGACCGGTCCCTGAAGTTTGTTGATGTCAGCCTGCCGGATACAGCACATGGTCTGGCGATTGTGCCTCATGCTGACGATATTACCGTCACGCAGCGCGGTGATCAGGTTTATATTTCAAGGCCACAAGGGCTGGCCCTTTCCAATTGGGGCGTTACGAACTCTATCAATAAAAACGGAGACCTGACGCCGGGCTTTCTCGACTTTGCGACCTGGCAGCGCGGCGACATGGTCGATTATTGGCGCAACCACACGATTGTCGACCGGGCGGCGGCACATGCTGATCCGGATGACTGGTCCGGCCAGAAAGCGCTGCTTGATCTCGCTCGGTTTTATCTGTCCTGGCATTTGGGGCCAGAGGCCTATGGCCCGCTGAAGATTGCGGCCCATTCTGATCAATTGATGGAACAGGATACCCATTGGCTGGCCCTGAAAGGTGCCGCCGACGTGATGAATGGTCGATATGCGGACGCGCTTGAGGTGTATGACAAGGGCGCAATCCGGTCTGACGTGTCGGCCCAGGCCTGGAAAGGTCTGGCGCTCACCGAGATTGGCGACTGGCGCAAGGCCCGTGAGGCCTTTATCGCAGCTGATTCGATGATCGACGCCTATATGCCCGAATGGGCAGGGCGGTTCCATGCTGCGGCGGCGCGGGCCAATATTCGTATGGGCGACGGCGTCGAGGCGGAGCGGCATGCAAATGCTGCGCGCCGCTCCGGTGATGATGAAGCCATTGGGCATGCCAATCTCACACTTGGTGAACTTGCCGTTGCGAGTGGTCGTACCAAAGATGCAATGACCATCTTCAATCGTCTGATGGACCATGAAGACGCAAATATTCGGGTACGGGCAGAGCTGGCGAAAATTCAGCTTGCTTCAAAAGAAGGTGAGATGTCGCCACTGGACGCCAGTGATCGTCTGGATACGCTCCGGTTTCGCTGGCGCGGCGATGCGCTGGAGCTTGAGATCATCTCTGCGCTTGTTGAAAACCTTTATAAATTAGGGCGTTATCGAGAGGCGCTGTCGCTGGCGCAGTCGGTTTCCATGCAGTTTCCGGATATGCCGGGATCTCGCGATTTGCGCATCACCATGATGGAGCAGTTTGAAGATCTCTATTTGAATGGCACCGCCGACAAGATGGACCCGATCATGGCGCTGGCGCTGTTTTACGAGTTCAAGGATTTGACACCAATCGGCCCGGACGGGGATCGAATGATCCGCAAACTTGCCGGGCGCTTAATCGCGTTTGATCTGCTCGATCCGGCTACTGAGTTGTTGTCTCACCAGGTTAATAATCGAAATCTGATCGGAACCGGCCGGGCAAAGATCGCAGCGGACCTCGCCGCAATCTATCTGATGGATGATCGCCCGGAAGACGCCCTTCGAACCATTTCCACAACCCGAGTGACCGGGCTTGATGACGAGCTGAAACTGGAGCGCAGATTGCTTGAGGCTGCGGCTCATATGGAACTCAAACGCTACGGTCATGCGATCGAGCTGCTCGACAATCTGGATGATCAGCGTGCGCTCGATCTGTTGGCGGAAGTTCACTGGCGTGCGCGTACATGGGGCGCTGCAGGCCGGGCCTTGCAGGGCACATTGCCAAAAAACGTAAATGAGCTCACGGCAGCACAAACCCAGACTGCGCTTCGGTCTGCGGTTGCCTATCGCCTCGACGGTGACTTTGAAGGGCTCGCAGGGCTGCGCAAAGATTATCTCTCTGCCATGTCAAAGACGAGCGAGGCAGACGCCTTTGACTTGCTCACCGGCACGGCGACGGTTTCGACCGCGAAACTGACGGATACGGTTCGCACACTGGCGGATACCTCAACGGCGAATGCCTTTATTGCGAGCCTGAAGCAACGCTTTGGCGGAGCTGGCGGCATCCAGTAAAATCGCAAGGACGACAGATTGTCGTATTGTGCAGTCTGGCGTTTTCCTCTAACCGCAAGACTCGTGAGCACTTTGGTATCATCCGTTCTGAGCAATAAAGCTCTGTTTGCTGTCCTGCTGGTCTTCAGCATGGTTGTGCGTGGATTGGTGCCAACCGGCTATATGGTCGAGCGTTCTGCGGAAAGCGGAAAGCTGATGGTTCATATTTGTGGTGCCGTACCGGGGGCAGAATATGCGACCTTGAATCTGGCAACCGGAAAGTGGGAGATTTCCGCGGCGTCGGATGATGAATCTCCGCGTCCGGATGTGTCCACGCACTGTGACTTTTCGCTGAATGTTGCTCATGCCGTTTTTGATGATCCTGCAAGCATTCCGGAGCATGTTTTCGGCTTGCCGCTTCTGGCGGGCCGCGTGTTTGTCGAGCGCACTTATTCGTTCAAAATTCGCCCCCCGCTTCCTGCGCGCGGGCCCCCAGCTCTCATCTGATCTCCGTCATTTTCCCTGAAATCAGATTGTCGATGTATGCCGTCATGGAACGGGCATTCCGGCCAAGAGAGTTATGTAAATGTTCAAGCACACAGTACGGGGCGTTAGCCTTATTGCGCTGGCAGGTCTTGCCACGCCGGTTTTCGCGCAAGCAGAAAAAGACGTTCAGCCAGCTTTGATGGACGTCGTCATCGTCACCACCAACAAGGCAGATGTCACCGAAACAGCTGTGACACCGGAATTGCTGCCTCATGAGGGCGTCGACCTCTCATTGCTTGTGGCGCGCACGCCGGGCGGCGCTCGCATAGGCAATGGTGTTTTGTCCGGACAGGTCCAGTATCGCGGATTGTTTGGTGAACGTCTGAACCTTCGTGTCGATGGTCAGCGGTTTGCCTCTGGCGGTCCAAACCTGATGGACCCGGTTTTCCATTATGCGCCGACCGCGCTGGTCTCCCAGCTGGTGATTGATCGCGGCGTCAGCCCGGTCAGCGCAGGTCCTGGCCTTGCAGGCGGAGCGAACGCGATCTTTAAGAAGATCGACTTCAACGACACTTCTGATCTGTCTCTCGGTTATGATCTCAGTTTCGGTGCGCGCTCAGTCGACAACAGCGCCACAGGCGGCGGTGTTGTGGGGATGGCAACAGACACCTGGCGGTTTAACCTTCTCGGATCATATGAAGATGGCAATGATTATGAATATCCGGAGGGCACGGTTACGGGCAGCCGGTTCAACCGGTCGGTCTATGGCTTCTCTTCAGGTCTGAAGATTGGCGCGCATACGATTTCACTCGATGCTCGCCGCCAGAATACAGGCGCTTCTGGCAATCCGCCTTTCCCGATGGATATCCGCTATTTCGATGCTGACTTTGTGCAGCTGAAATATCTGGGTGAGTTTGAGTCGTTCGATCTCAAAGCCAGCTTGCAGACGTCAGATGTGGCGCATGCCATGAACAATTATGATTTCCGTCCAACGCCGGCCATGTCAGCCCTGCGTGAGACATTTGCGACCGCAGAGACTACGTCCGGCGCAGTCTCTGCGGTCTTTCCTGCTCTGTCCGGATCACTGGAAATCGGTCTGGATGGCCAGACGACGGATCATGATGTCCGCATCACAAACCCGGCGAACAGCGCCTTTTTCGTAACACCTTTGCCGGAAATCGAAATGACCCGCTTTGGTCTGTTCGGCGAGTGGACGGGGCAGGTTCGTAACTGGAATGCTCAGTTCGGTCTGCGTGTTGATCAGCATGAGGCAGACGGCGGCGAGGCGTCTCTTGGCTCGATTCTACCAATGGGGCCGCAAATGCTGGCCATGGCCTATAACTCAGCCAATCGTTCAACAGACGATACAACGGTTGATGCTGTTGCGCGTTTCTGGAGCCCGGAAAAGAACGGCTATAGCTGGCGGGCAACTCTGGCTCACAAAACTCAGGTGCCAAACTATCTGCAGAAATTTGGCTGGCTTCCACTGGCGGCGAGTGGTGGTCTGGCTGATGGTAACATTTATGTTGGCGATTTGACGCTTGATCCGGAAGAAGCCTGGATCCTTGAAGGCGGTGTCGATTATCGCGGAGCAAAATTCTATGCCCGTCCGACTGTATTTCTGCGCCAGATCGACAACTATATTCAGGGTGTTGCCTATGATGACACAGTTGGTGTGATCGATACGACAGTTGAGATGGTTGCGAATATGAACGGCGATCCGACGCCGCTTCGCTTTGCGAATGTTGATGCCCGGCTCTATGGGTTTGACATGGATTTCGGCTATGACATGGACGGTCCGTGGAGGCTGGATGGCGTCGTCAACTATGTTCGCGGGGAACGCCGCGATATAGATGACAATCTCTATCGCGTTGCTCCGCCAAGCCTGACGCTGGCAGCGACTTATGAACAGTCTGACTGGTCAGCGTCCTTTGAGGTTCAGGGGTTTGCCACTCAGGAAGAGGTGTCTCTCACCAATTCTGAAGAGGAAACACCGGGCTATGCGGTGTTCAATCTTTATGGGGATTGGCAGGTTCGCGACGGTATCCATCTGAGTGCCGGTGTCGAGAATTTGTTCGACCACACCTATCATAACCATCTGGCCGGATATAACCGAAATGCGGGCTCTGATGTTCCGGTTGGGGTACGCTTGCCGGGCGCGGGCCAGACAGCCTTTATCCGCATCAGTTTCACGGGCCGGACCTAGCCATTCAGCCAGTGAAGGGCAGGCCTGATGGGTTTGCTCTCCATAATGCCCTTTGCAGCTGTCAGGCTTGCTAACAAGAAACCCGCCGGAGTGATCCGGCGGGTTTTTCAGTTCGGGAGGAGAGGTGCGGTTTACTACAGACTGTCAAGCATTTGCGCGACGAGTGGGTGTCGTACCACGTCTTCGGCGTGGAGGCGCACAACGGCGATTTCCGGATTGCTTTCCAGCTTGTCGGCAATGTCTTTCAGGCCAGACAGTTCTGGCAGCAGGTCAGACTGTGCAGGGTCGCCAGTCACGACCATTGTTGAGTGCCAGCCGAGACGTGTGAGCAGCATCTTCAGTTGTGTATAGGTACAGTTCTGCGCCTCATCCACGACCACAAATGCGTTGTTGAGGGTCCGGCCGCGCATAAAGCCAATAGGTGCAATCTCAATGACGCCTTCCGCCAACATTTCTTTCAGCTGTTTCGGTGACAGCCGATCTGACAGCGCATCATAAAGCGGGCGCAGATATGGCGCGAGCTTGTCTTCCATTGCGCCAGGCAGGAAGCCAATCTGTTCACCTGCCTCGACCGCAGGCCGGGCGAGAACGATGCGGCCAACTTCACCTTTCTGAAGGGCTTCGACGGCTTTGGTGATGGCCAGATAGGTCTTACCCGTACCGGCAGGGCCAAGCGCGCAGACGAGGTGGTGTTCGTCAATCGCCTTCATCAACGCGGCCTGTCCGTCTGAGCGCGGTTTTACATTTTTGGTGTAGCTTTGCTCGCGAGGCGGCGGGGCTTTTTTCTTCGTGCTGGGTTGTCGACCTTTGGGCTCGTCATCAGGGGACCAGCCGCCGTCTATGGCGTAAAGTCCGGTGTTGCTTACCTGGGCCTCGTCTTCGAAATAAGCCTGCGTGTTGAACTCGGCGTTACGAATTCTGCGGACTGCTGAACGTTTACCCATGATGGCCTCCTTGGCTTTTCACAAAGAAAAACGCCGCAGACCAAAAAGGACTACGGCGTTTGAGAAAACTGGAAGATGGCGAGGTCGCACCCGGCGGCAGACCGGCTGCCGCCTCTGGAGTGGGCTTGCGCCCTTCTGGCAATGCAATTCCTGCTGCCATACCGACCCTTTCGGTTGGCTGACCCGGTCCACTTTGAAACGAATCAGCGCGAATCTTTAGACAAGTCCAACATACACTGGTTAATAGAATGGGAAGAGAATCTTTTGTGACATTTTAAGTCGAATATCTGCATACGGAGGATAAGATGGCTATCTATGACCTTGATGATAAAAAGGTTTCCCTGCCGGGTGAGGGGAAGTACTGGGTCGCGGACAACGCCACCGTTTTGGGCAATGTTATGCTCAAAGAGGGGGCATCTGTCTGGTTTAACTGCGTTCTGCGCGGGGATAATGACCCAATCATCGTTGGCGAAAACTCTAACATTCAGGACGGAACTGTTTGTCACACAGATGACGGCGTACAACTGACCATCGGAAAGAATTGTACGATTGGTCATATGGCCATGCTGCATGGTTGCACGATTGGTGATAATACTCTGATCGGTATCGGAGCGACGGTTCTGAACAATGCTAAGATTGGCAAAAACTGTCTGATCGGCGCGCATGCGCTTATTCCGGAAGGCAAGGAAATCCCTGACAATTCATTGGTCATGGGCGCGCCGGGAAAAGTGGTCCGCGAACTCGGCGAAGACATGGAGGCCGTTCTGAAGGCATCAGCAGATCACTATGTTGCTAATTGGAAACGCTATGTCACGGGGTTGAAGCGGGTTGGCTAAACTGGGTTTGATGTCATCAGGGCGAGGCTGGTATTTTGCTGCTCTCGCGCTTTGTCTGGGTGGGTTGACCGCCTGTGTTACCGTCCCGCGTGAGGGAGGTGCGGGAATTCCGCCTTTGACTGCGCGTGTGTCCGGCTTCCCGGAAGGGATTCGAACGATCGGTATCAATTCAGACAGCCCTGACGAGATTGAACGCAAGATTGACCGACTTATCAAAGCCGGTGACGGCTCGCTTGATTTCCTGGCGCTGTCCGGTGGTGGGGCAGGCGGCGCCTATGGGGCGGGTGTCCTGCGCGGCATGACGCTTGGTGGTGACCGTCCATCCTTTGAGGTGGTCACCGGGGTCAGTACCGGGGCTTTGATTGCGCCTTTCGCGTTTCTCGGTCCCGAATGGGATGGCGAGTTGCGCAAGGCATTTGCCAGCGATGAAGCCTCTGGCGTTCTGAAAGGCCGGGGTGTTGGAACACTCTTCAGTTCCAGCGTTTTCAAAACTGCGCCGCTCGTTGATCTGGTAGATTCCTTTGTCACCATGAAAATGGTGAATGCAATTGCAGATGAGGCTGAAACGGGTCGTATTCTGATGGTGGCAACGACGGACCTTGATATCCAACAGCCGGTTTATTGGGATATTGGCCAGATCGCGCAGAAACGCGATGAAAACGCGCGCGAGCTGATCCGTAATGTTCTGGTCGCTTCTGGCAGTATTCCGGGCGTGTTTTCTCCGATCATGCTGACCGTTGAGGCGGACGGACAGACCTATCAGGAAATGCATGTGGATGGCAGCGCGACCATTCCATTCTTCATCGGTCCTGAATGGTGGGCCGTTGCGCGCGATCAGATTCCGCTGCTCGTGAATGCCAATGTCTATATTCTGGTGAATGGTCAGATCCAGGCACCAGCAAAGCCAACTCCGCTTAACATGATTGCCGTCATCAGCCGGGCTTTTGAGTCCATGATGATGTATCCGGCGCGGATCGCGATCAGCGAGTATGCGTCCCTGTCTCAGCAACAGAACATGAATCTGTTTGTGACTTACATTCCAACGGATATGGCGTTTGCAGGGCCTCTCGCCTTTGACAAGGAAGAGCGCCAGACCCTGTTTGATTTTGCGCGCACGTGTTCGAGACGCGGCCATGCCTGGATCGCTTCGGCAGACCTTCCCGCCGCGATGGAGCATTCGCGTGTTCAGGCCAAAGACCTGAAGGAAAACTTTGGCCTGCCGGATTATTGCCCCGCGGAACCCCGACCTGTGAGCAAGCAGGTCGACTAGCTTTGCCGGCGTCAGAGTACGCCGAGTATTTTCCAGACCGGCGCGGCCAGATTGATAGCGCGAAGGTCGCCTTGGGTCGTGCCAACCATTCGGTTCATGACATAGGAAATGGTGGTTCTGTGTTTCTGATCGATCAGAATGAGCGAGCCGCCATAACCGCCCCAATACATCATTTCGTCATGAATGGCCGGAGACATTTCGCCTGATAAAGCAAAGCCAAGGCCAAAACGCACAGGGATTCCCAGGACCATGTCCTTGCCCTGAATTTGGGTTTTCAATGCTTCGCGGCACATCGCTTCAGACAGATAGCGTTTGCCGCCAATTTCGCCGCCATTGGCCAGAATCGTGTGAATTTTGGCGACCGAGCGTGCATTACCCGTTCCACCCGCAGCCGGAATTTCAGCGCCGCGCCACGCACGCGTCTTGGTCTCGTGGACGTCGATCACGGGATTGCCAAGCGTGACATTAATGATGTCATTCGCCGGGCCTTGCGAAATGCCGCCATTCTTTGGTGGCTTCAATTCTGCGACTCGATGGTCTTCAGATGCTGGTAGCCCGATATGGAAATCAGCTTGCATAGGCTCGGCGACATTTTTGCGGAAAAATGTGCCAATGGTTTCGCTTGTGATCCGCCGGACAACCTCTCCGATGAGATAGCCTTGGGTGATGGCGTGATAGCCGCTCGCTGTGCCGGGCTCCCAGAGCGGGGCCTGAGCCGCTAGCAGGCTGGTGCATTTCTCCCAGTCATAAAGGTCTTGCTTATCCAGTTTCTCGCGCCAGCCAGACAGGCCCGCAGAGTGAGACAGCAGATATTTCACCGGAAGGTCGGCTTTGCCCTCGGCAGCAAACTCTGGCCAGTATTTTGAAACCGGGGCCTCAAAATCCAGAGCGCCCTGATCGGCGAGCATCAACGCAACCAGAAACGTCATCGTCTTTGTCGTCGAATAGACATTGATGATGGTGTTTTCTTCCCATGGCGTGGTTTTGGTGGGGTCTGTATACCCGCCCCACATGTCGATCAGCGTTTCACCATCCTTGGTGACGCTGAAACAGGCACCGATCTCTGTGCCATCATTAAGGCTGGTTTCAAAAATGTCCCTGACGGGCTCATAGCCGTCTGCGACGAAGCCTTTAGCGGTCGTCTCCGTCATATTATCCTCCCGATTTATTTTTTCCATCATGGAATGCTGGCCGGGCCGACACAATATGTAAAAGAACCGAAGCAGTCAGACGCTTCACACCCAGAGCAGAAAGTCGGAACTTTATGATTGAGCCAGTTTTCTATTCGACTTTTCTGATCCGAACGTTTGAAGGCAGTCAGCCCCTTACAAATGCGACCGGCTTTTTATATCGTCGCAAAGAACGCTTGTTTCTGGTGACCTCAAACCATGTGGTTATTGACCGAGAATCAAAGCATTTTCCGACCAGTTTGAGCATCGACTTTCATACCAATACGGTCGATCTGACAGCTTATGTTTCTTTTTCAATTCCATTGTATCGGAACGGAAAATCCCTTTGGCGCGGGGCCTTAGACAGTGCTGGAATTGTGGATGTGGCTGTCATTGAAATTGATCAGCCTGCGTTACCTAGAGGCGCCCATTTCAAAGCATTTAATGAAGCCAATATCTCGTCTCTGAACACGCCAGTGAACATTGGTGCCTCTCTCATGACGCTTGGCTATCCAATGGGATTTCACGACCAGCTTCATCGTTTGCCTGTTGCACGGCAAGCCAGTCTTGCCTCCGCTTATGGTGTGCGGTTTCAGGGACAGGGCTTCTTTCTTGTCGATGCGTGGACGCATCGCGGGTTAAGTGGCGCCCCGGTTCTGTTTCGGCTTGATGAGCCACCTGAGAACAGCGATCTACCCTGGTTTGTGCTGGGCATTCATTCCGCGCGTTTGGAGGCCGGTTCCAGAGAGCCGGAACATGATGAGGTTTTGGGTCTGAATGCCGTCTGGTATGCTGACATCCTCCAAACTCTGACTGAATAGTCGATCAGAACCCCTTTCGTGTCATCCAGTCTTTCACTGTCTGAACGGCCTGAACGACCAGCTCTGGTTTCTCGACATAGTAATGGTCCGCGCCTTTGATATCGACATATTCCTTGTCGTCATGGCCCACGGCGTCATACAGGCGTTGTGCATGGGAGGGCGTGCAGGCAAGGTCGGCTGTGTTGTTGACGACCAGAACCGGACAGCTGATTTCACCGGCATTCCTGATGCCATTGGCGCGGCTGTCATCATAGCTCCATTGCGACAGCCATGCGCGCAGCGTTGTGAAGCGGGCAAGGCCAACCGGGCCGTCATTTGCGACCCGGGGTTCGCCCAGATAGCACTCATATGGACGACGATCTGAAGGGTCCTGCGTTGGGTCTGTCCAGCGGACATCCGCCATCGTGCCCTGAACAGTGAAACAGCGCTCCATATTGTCGTTGCCTGCAGCTTTCAGCGCGGTGAGCTGATCTTTTACGCGAGCTGTGATCCGGCGGTTGCGCGCAATCTGAGCCTCACGGAAGCGCGCGACAAATTCGGCGGAGTAGGGCGCTTTGTTTGGATTGTCCGGGTTGTAGATATCAAGTTCCGGGTCGCGCTCGAATGGCTTGTCTTCATCCAGAATGCTCGGGTCCATCCATTCCGTTAGCGTAACTGCGCGGCTGATATGTGCGGCCAGCAGCATAATCCCCTGAACTGGCGGCAAATCCATTGCGGTCAGATCATAGGCGTCCCCCGCTGGTGTGTGGGTGATGGTCGGGTTTTCTGCCTGGCTTTGGTAGAACAGCGACAGTGAGCCGCCACCGGACCAGCCACCCAGAATTACATTTTCGTATCCAAACCGGTCAGGCAAATCCTTCAAACACGCGCCGAGGTCCGATACGCATTTTTCCATGATCAGGGCGGAGTCGTTTCCGCGATAGCGCGTATTGCAGTAAATGACATGCAGTCCGGCCCGCGCGAGCGCGGTTACCATTGGCAGGAATGAGCCACCGCCGACAGGGTGAGAGAAGACGATGACGGACTTGCTGTCACCATCAGCGGGGCGAATGCGCATGCATTCGACAAAAACCGTTCCGCCGGCACCGCCATAAACGTCTTTGAAGCCAGATTTTTCTGCATAGGCGAGGCCATATGGCTCTCGGATAATCCGTGACATTGTCTGTTCCTCCCGGTGGTGGAGTGCTCTCCACTCATAACTGGTGTTCTTCACGCAGCGTCATTTATGGTAGTGTTGAACATAATTAGATCAGGCGGAAGTCCTGACGTCGCGGGAGGCAAATATGAAATTGAACGGCATTCATCACATTGCGATCATGGCAAAGGACATGAAGGAACACATCGCTTTCTTCTCAGATGTGCTCGGCTGTGAGCTGATGGCGCTTTTTCCCATGCACGGCGTGCCGGGTGGAAAACACGCTTTCATGAAGCTCAATGATCATAGCTTTTTCTCAATGGTGGCCATGGATGCCGGTAAGGATATTCCCATTGAAATGGGTAAAACTCATGCCGGGTCTGGCGCGGGGCCATCTGCGCCGGGCACCATGCAGCATCTCGCTTTTCGGGTGGAAACCGACGAAGATCTGATCGCCATGCGCGATCGCATCCGCCAGCATGGCTACAACATTATCGGGCCGATCGATCATGGCATGTGCAAGTCTGTTTATTTTGCCGGACCAGACGACCTGACGCTCGAAATCGCAACGCCGGGCTATGAGCTGGTGCCGGAACGCTGGGTTGACCCGGCTGTATGCGAAGCCTGTGGCATCTCTCCGGAAGAGGCGAAAGCCTTCATGAATCCGCAGCCGACCAGGTCAGAAGGCGGTGCAGTGAAACAGCCGCCTTATGATCCGGACAAATACCATCAAGCTTATCCGAAAGAGATGTATATGGGTATGCTGGCCGCAAGTGACGAGCAGATCGCCGCCGCCGCTAGCTACACCGAACCTCCCGTTCCGGCAGCGTAGTTTTTCTAAACTGATCTGAACTTGTCAGACCTACTGTTTGTGGCTCTTTTAAGGGTACTATGAGGGAGGTCTGTATGGATAATCTATTCGTATTGCTAACAATAGCGCTTGTGACAATGTCCAGTCCCGGGCCTGCAACTTTAGCCATCCTCAGTACGTCAATGTCTGCAGGGCGACGCGCAGGTCTTGCTGTTGCAGGCGGTATTCTTTGCGGCTCTGTCTTCTGGTCGGTTTTGGCCGCCATGGGGACGGGAGCGTTGATGGCTTCAAATGCGTGGGTGCTCGAAGCCGTCAGACTGCTTGGCGTTATTTATCTGTCATTTCTGGCCATCAAAGCCGGGCTTTCGGCCTTGAAGGCGAAGGTTCCAGAGGCGGTAGAACGGCCTCCTGTCAGCTTGAAGCTCGCGTTCACGAAGGGCCTGATGATCCATCTGACCAATCCGAAAGCGATTTTTCTGTTCGGTTCCCTTTATGCGTTGGGCGTCTCGCCTGATGCTACGCCTGTAGATCTGGCTCTTTTGATCGCTTCTCTGGCTTTGCTGGCTGCCATGATTTTCCTTGGGTATGCGCTTTTGTTCTCCAGCAGGCCTGTTTCGGAGGCCTATCTTCGTTACCGTCGACCAATTCAGGGTGTGTTCGCGCTGGTCTTTGGCGGTGCGGCAATCAAGCTGGCGCTAAGCAGGCTTTGATGCTGGATGGATACGCTTTGCGTTGGAGCCTGAAACGCTAATTCTGGCCTACCCGAATCTGTTGGAGATGCTAGTCTCTGCGCATGTCAGATTTCTTCCCGTCCGAACCAGCGCCCGGCGCAAACATGGCTGAGCTCACCGTCTCTGAGCTCGCTGGTGCGATCAAGCGAACAATTGAAACGAATTTCGACCGGGTTCGTGTTCGCGGCGAACTTGGTCGTGTGACCATCGCCAAGTCTGGTCACATGTATGCCGACCTGAAAGACGACAAAGCCGTCATCAATACCATCATGTGGAAGGGAAGTGTTTCCCGCCTGCCATTCCGGCCGGAAGAGGGGCTTGAGGTTATTGCCGAAGGCAAGCTGTCGACCTATCCGGGGCGGTCCAATTATCAGTTGATTGCCGAGACCATGTCGCCTGCAGGCGCAGGCGCGCTGATGGCCCTGCTGGAGGAGCGAAAGAAAAAGCTCGCCGCAGAAGGTTTGTTCGATCCTACGCGCAAAAAGCCTTTGCCGTTTCTCCCGAAGGTGATCGGCGTCGTCACCAGCCCAACGGGCGCAGTCATTCGCGATATTCTGCATCGCATTCGGGATCGCTTTCCTGTACATGTGATTGTCTGGCCCGCTCTGGTTCAGGGTGAAGCGGCTGCCAAACAAATCGAAGCCGGTATTCGGGGCTTCAATGCTCTGACAGAGACAAGTTCGGTTCCGCGTCCAGATGTGATCATCGTGGCGCGCGGCGGCGGTTCAATCGAGGACCTCTGGCCGTTCAACGAAGAGATTGTCGTGCGCGCTGCCTCTGACAGTGTTATTCCGCTGATTTCAGCGGTGGGACACGAAACGGACACGACACTGATCGATTTCGTCTCTGACCAGCGCGCACCAACGCCAACAGGGGCCGCAGAGATTGCAGTTCCTGTACGTGCTGAACTGATGGACCGGTCGGTTACGCTTGGCCAACGTCTCATTCGCGGCCTGACCCAAATGACAACGCGTCAGGAGAAAGACCTCGCCGCGATTGCAGCACGCCTGCCTCGTCCGGAAAGCCTGCTTGAGACGCGCCAGCAACGATTTGACTATGCGGAAGGACGCCTGACGAGTGCGCTTCAGTCAGCGGTTTTACGAAAACAGGGCGCATTTGATCAGGTCGGTCCACGCCTTCGTCCGCAGGCGCTGAAGAACAGCCTGACGCAGCTTGAGAAAGATGTGAAACGCGCAGAGGCTGGCCTCGTGACAGGTTTGACCCGGCTCGCGCAACAGCAGCAAACCGTGCTGGATGGCTTGTCGCGGCGGCTAGACAGTCGCGGTCAGAAACTTGCCGACACGAAAGAGGCTGAAACACGTCTCGAAAATCTTTCGACCCGTTTGAATCACGCGATAGATCGGCGTTTGGCTGATCGATCGGACAAGCTGGCGAGGTCGGCTAATCTCTTACAGGCGCTATCGTACCATGCCACGCTCGAACGCGGTTTTGCCATCGTGCGCGACAAGGACGGAAATCTGATCCGAAATCAGGCGTCTGCGCAGGCTGCTGCAGACATGAAGCTGACCTTCTCTGACGGCGACGTGGATGTGATGACTGGCAAGTCAGGCAAGCCTGAAAAAAAGTCTGCGAAACCGCCGCAGCCTAAAGGTCAGCAAGGCAGTCTCTTCTAAGCTCGCAAATCTGGAAGTTGAAGTGGCGACCATCCATTGAGTCGGGGGAATATGGATGGTCGCCTCTTCGTCCGGACGTGTGGGGAGGGAGGGGGGAATACGCCACGTCCTGGATTTTGTCGTTGTCGACGATTTGACATTCGCAGGGATGAATTGCGAATTGGTTAATAAAAACACGTTCTGCGTTAGCACTTAGGTCTAAAACCAAAAAATACTATTATTGACACGACTTATTCACAGGAAAGCGCAAAATATCATTATTTGAAGTGGTTTGTTGATAAAGACTCTCAAAACAAAGCGCTGAAATCTGCATTTAATAAGATGTTGTTTCCGAGTTTTTTTAAGGCTGATTCTTTTGGTCTTCTGCAGATAATGCTGGACCTGTGTATAACTTTACTTGTGCTATTGATAAAAAATGCCCTCAATCATTTGAGGGCATTTTTGGTTGTTCGCTTTGTTAAGGTTTACGCAGCGCGGAAGTTCTGCAGGAAGCGATTGAGTTCACTCTTCAGATGCTCTGCCTGGTTTCCGAGTTCGCTCGATGCTGCAACAACCTGTGACGCGGCTGCGCCGGTGTCACTTGCATCTCTCTGAACATCCAGAATGTGAGTCGTGACTTCGCGGGTTCCCTGGGCGGCTTCATGGGTGTTGCGAGCGATCTCTTTGGTCGATGAAGACTGTTCTTCGACTGCCGCATTAATGGCCATTGTGACATCGTTGATTTCGGAAATGGTTTTCCGGATCGCATTAATGGCTGAAACCGATTGTGACGCGACGTGCTGCATTTCCTGAATTTGCGCAGCGATGTCTTCAGTTGCTTTAGCCGTCTGGGTTGCCAGAGATTTGACCTCAGTCGCGACGACCGCGAAGCCTTTTCCGGCTTCTCCGGCTCGTGCGCTTTCAATCGTGGCATTGAGTGCCAAAAGATTGGTTTGAGCGGCGATATCAGAGATGAGTGAAACTACAGCGCCAATTTTGTCAGTCGATTGCGACAAACGCTCCATGGTTTCGTTCGTAACTTGTGCCGTGTTGACGGCTGAAGATGCAATTGTAGAGGCGTGCGCCGCTTGCTTGGAAATCTCGGTAATCGATCCACCCATCTCGTCAGCTGAGTTTGCGACTGACGTGACGTTGGTTGTGGCTTGTTCCATGGCGGCCGAAACAGATACGCTTCGGGATTGAGTTCTCTCGGCGATTTCCGACATTGCACGAGCCGTGCGTTCCAGCTCGGTAGAGGCTGTCGCAACGGCTTCGGCAATACCGCCGACATCCGACTCAAGTTGATCAGCTAGTCCATGCAAAGCGCTATTGCGTTCAGCGTTCATGGTGTCATCCATGTAAACGCTCGTGCAGATTTCAATGTCGAGCATGGCGGCTTTTAGAAAGGCATTCTGAAGTTCGCTGACTTTCTTGAGGCTTTTTGCCCCTTTTCCGCCCTTGGAGAGACCGTAAACGGTAATTTCCGGCAAAACGCTGGAAATGATGAAGTTGTACCCTGCGATATACCATTTTGGCTCAAGACCGATGCGCGCGTGAGTTCTGCCGATCACTTTGGCTGATTCCAAATATTCATCGTCAAACTTGCCGTCGAGAATTGTCGCCCAATGCGCGTTCTGACGTTCAGCTGCGTGCTTCTTTACAGAATCGGATCCGAAAAAAGTCTCCAGTTCCGGAAAATCGTTCATGTGATCGTAAAATTGCTTCAGAACTGATGGCATCAGCTTGCTGATTAATGGCTTTAGCTCAGTCAGGTGACTCTTGGTAGCTACGTCGATGTTCAGAAATTGTAATCGTCGAGTGTGGTCGCTATCAGAAGACATCAGCATACCCCGTAATTCATAGTGAGGGCTATAAGAGAAACTATATTCGCTGATAAATCGTAAAATAACTTCCTCAGAATATTGCAAGTCGGGATAAGTATTTGCCTGAGGAGCTGTAATATGTATCGTGATTTCGAAGTATATTTTCCAGTATTTATCAATAATCGGCTCAACCGCAAGTGAAGTCATTTTTTTGATCTTGTTTGAAAATAATGGACTTGTGAATAAATCTGGCGGCAGGAAATCTGTTTCCTGGCCGGTTGTGTCTCGGTCTCGAAATGTAAGTCGGCGAGACTAGGTTGAATTGGAGTTGAAACGCGACATTTTCGATTTCGCGGGAAAAACCCTCTCCAAAGGCTCGTCTTTTTTGTCGAGCCACGTTAAAGGGGAGGGAATTAATGGAGTCTCATATGCACGCGTCTGTTATCGCAATTGCTATCGCTGTTGGTGTTTTCGGCCTTCTTAACCTGATCGATATGCACCGTCTCGACTAGGATTTGATCCAGTCAGTTCCATGTTGATATTTGCCGGAATGTTGATTGCTGGGCTGGTTATACTGGTCCTGGCCGGGGATTGGCTTGTCCGCGGTGCAGTCTCGGCTGCCTTGAAACTTGGCGTGACACGCATTCTGGCCAGCATCGTTATTGTTGGCTTTGGTACATCTGCCCCGGAAATGCTGGTTGCTGTTGATGCGACCATGGAAGGCCAGACCGGGCTGGCAGTCGGTAACATTGTTGGTTCGAATATCGCCAACATTCTTCTGGTCCTTGGCATCTCAGCCACGCTTCTTAAAGTCTCAACGGACAGTCGGGGCCTGCTTCGCTCTGTGCTCTTTACGGGGTTGGCGACGATTGCCTGGCTTGCGCTGACACCAATCGTCGGCCTGACGCCGGCGCTTGGCATTGGATTCATTCTTGTTCTGATCGGCTATGTTCTAAGTTCGCTGATTTTCCCATCGTCAAAAAATCCAGAAGATCTGATTGATGATGAGGTGCCGGAAAAGCCAGATGGCTGGGCGCTGACGGCGGCCTTTATCTGTGCTGGTATTGTGGGACTGCCGCTTGGCGCACATTTCACAATCTCAGGCGCGATGGGCATTTCGGAATCGCTTGGCCTGCGGAGCGAGCTGATTGGCCTTACGATTCTGGCGGTTGGCACGTCATTGCCAGAGCTCGCCGCGGCGCTGGCGGCGACCTTGCGCCGCGAGAACGACATGATCCTCGGCAATGTGGCTGGCTCAAATCTGTTTAACATTTTTGGTGCAGGCGGCATTATCGCGCTTCTGTCCTGGGTCGCGCCGGTTGATGTCGTAGAAATTCCAAGCGTCTTCCTGCATTTCGATCACTGGATTATGGGTGGCAGTTTCGCAATCTTCTTCCTTTATGTTGCGATGCGCCGGTCCTTTGGCTGGTTTATGGGGCTGATTTTTCTGGCGAGCTACGCGGCTTATCTGTTCGGACTGTATCACTTCTATGTGCTTGGCCTCGGGTGGCAGGACCTATGGATGTAGCGACAGTCAAACGTGCGCTGGTCACGGGGGCCGGGCAACGTCTTGGTCAGGCAATGGCACGAGCACTCGGTGAGGCAGGATATGCCGTTGCCGTGCATTACAACCACTCTGTTGATGGCGCGAACGACACGCGCGACGCGATCCTGAAGGTAGGTGGGCAGGCTGTATGCGTACAGGCTGATCTTTCCGATGAAGCATCGACAGCGGCGCTTGTGTCTAAGGCTCAAGATGCCCTCGGTGGGCATTTGGGTGTTCTCATCAATAATGCGTCTGTTTTTGAAGACGATGATGCGAAAACTCACACGCGCGACAGTTGGGATTTGCATATGGATGTCAATCTTCGTGCCCCGGTGAAGCTGACGCAGGAGTTTGCAGCAGCCCTGCCTGACAGTGCGCGCGGAACGGTCATCAACATGATCGATCAGCGCGTGTGGAAGCTGAACCCGAATTTCTTTACCTATACGCTGTCAAAATCGTCTCTGTGGTCAGTCACGAAGACATTGGCTCAGGCACTGGCGCCAAATGTGCGCGTGAATGGCATTGGGCCCGGACCAACGCTCCAGAATGTACGCCAGCAATCGTCTGATTTCGAACAGCAGGTTAAATCGACCCTGACACAGCGCGGCGCGACACCTGAAGAGATCGTCAAAGCGATGTTCTTCCTGTTGGAAGCGGACGCGGTGACCGGGCAAATGATTGCTGTTGATGGGGGACAGCATCTGATCTGGCAAACGCCGGACGTTGTGGATGTGATCGAATAATATGGATTTTTCCTCTGATACCTCTGCGCCGGTTCATCCGAATGTGATTGCCGCTTTGGCAGACGCCAACCACGGCATGGCAAGCAGCTATGGAAATGATGAGGCGACTGCAGAACTGCTCAAGGCTGTTCAGGCGACCTTCGAGACAGAGGACGTGTCTATCCTTCCTGTTATTTCCGGCACGGCGGCAAATGCTTTGGCGCTGTCTGTTCTTTGCGGTTCGGCAGAATCCATTGCGTGCCATGAAGAGGCGCATATTGCGCGCGATGAACGCGGCGCGCCGGAATTTTATACGGGCGGCGGCAAGCTGGATTTGTTGCAGGGCAAGCATGGTAAGATCGATGTGCGCCGGTTCAAGGCTGCGTGCTCGCGCATCGATCGGTCGTTTGTGCATGAGACGCCGCTCGCGGTTTTATCGCTTACGAATTTAACGGAATGCGGGGCTGCATATTCTCTGGAAGAGCTTCGTCTGCTGACGAAAACTGCGAAGCAAGGTGGTCTTTCAGTACACCTTGATGGCGCCCGGATTGCAAACGCAATTAATTCAACTGGTGTAACGCCGGCTGAAATGAGTTGGAAGTCTGATGTTGATGTTCTGACGCTCGGGCTGACCAAGACCGGTGCCATGGGCTGTGAAATCATCTGCCTGTTTGGCGAAGCACAGAAGAAGTATCCGCAATTGCTTGCGCGTGCAAAGCGCGGTGGTCATTTGCCGCCGAAAATGCGTTTTATGTCTGCGCAAGGTGTGGCCATGTTGAAGGATGGGCTTTGGCTGGAACTGGCACGTCAGGCGAATGCAAGCGCTGCACGTCTGGCCGATATTCTGACTTCCGATTTCGGCGCGCAGTTAACCCATCCGGTGGACGGTAATGAGGTTTTTGCGACTCTGCCGGACGAGGCCTTAACTCGCCTGTTTGACGCGGGTTTGAAAGCCTATCCGTGGGGTGATGGCAGCGTACGATTCGTCTGTCACTGGACGAATAGTGAGCTCGATTTTGAGTCACTCTCGCGCTTGATTTAATCCAATTCGGAATAAGACTTTTCCGTTTTTTGAATGTGTGGTGCTGGTGGCGGTCGGATCAGAGCTGCGTGCAGCTTATAACCTGATAATAAGTATGTATACTCTTATTGAATTGCGATGTGTTTCTGAACGGCAGGTTGCGCTGTCGTGTATACAAAACTTCGCGTTCGGGCAAATGTTATCCACAGCATGAACTGTCATGTTTTAGCTGTTGCGCAAGTAAACTTGCCTACATTTTATTCCGCTGTTCGACTAATTTCCTAATGCAGTTGACTTTCATTACGCGAACCTGAAAGTCCCAAAAAAACTCGAGTAGGCAGAGATATGATTTCGAAAGACACGGTCGCTCAAAGTGAGTCGCGAGCGGAGGAAACGCGTTCCCGCATTTTTGAAGAAACGCACAGACTCGTCGAAAGTGAAGGCGCTGAAGGCCTGACCGTTCGTAAAATCGCCGAGGTCGCGAACGTATCTCCTGCGCTCATTATTCAGTATTTCGGCAGCAAAGACCGGCTGTTGCAGCAGGTGTTTGAGCTTGGGAATATTCCATTCCTGAAAAGCGTCGGAGAATGGGTGAAAACCGGCGAGCCGCTCGATGAGTTCGATCTGTTGATGTGGATTGCGGGCCATTTGCTGGAGCGAGACCTGGCGTCTCCGCGTCTGACGCTTCAGG
This sequence comes from uncultured Ponticaulis sp., assembly GCA_963678615.1. GTDB lineage: Bacteria > Pseudomonadota > Alphaproteobacteria > Caulobacterales > Hyphomonadaceae > Ponticaulis. Next base: position 2,058,286 of record OY782947.1, on the reverse strand, counting down.
TCATGTCTTACTCATTCCGTTGGGATGATGATGATGAAGAAGCTTTCTTGTCCAGGCTGGAGCCTTTGATTCAGCTGTTTACAGCCTGTCTGCAGAAATGCTCGCCAACATTGTCTGATGAGGTCGCACGCGACTGCATCACGACCTTCCTGCTTTGCTATGTCCAGTCGTCTCGGATTATCCTGACCCGTAAATTCGGGGAGGAAGAAGCCAAAGACTATCTGACGCGTCACATGAAAATTGTGGCCGATGGTATCCGCGCCCAGCGTTAAGCTTCACTTGGTGACACACTCCTGACAATCTCTGTCAGGAGCAGGCGCGAAGAGACTGGCAGAATCTGCTTTCCGCCTCCATATTGAGGCCATGGCCAGATCCCCGTCAAAAGGCTTCTCAGAAGCCCCCGCATCGCAATTCATCATGGATGGCGCCGTTGAGGTGCTGACCCCGTCTGAATGGACACCGCACCGTCCTGAGCGGGAATGGGAGAAGTCTGAGGGCGGCGTCACCTTCAAGCTGCACTCCAAATACAAGCCAGCGGGCGACCAGCCGACCGCGATTGACGAGCTTGTTGCGGGCCTCACAGACGAGAACGAGTTCGACCAGGTCCTGCTCGGTGTTACGGGCTCGGGCAAGACATTCACCATGGCGAACATCATTGAGCGGACGCAAAGACCCGCTCTGATTCTCGCACCGAATAAGACACTTGCGGCCCAGTTATACGGCGAGTTCAAAGAATTTTTTCCCGAAAATTCAGTGGAGTTCTTCGTATCATACTATGACTACTACCAGCCCGAAGCGTACGTGCCCCGGAGCGACACCTATATCGAGAAGGAAAGCTCCATCAACGAGGCCATCGACCGGATGCGCCACTCGGCGACGCGGAGCCTGCTGGAGCGGGACGACGTCATCATCGTCGCGTCCGTGTCCTGCATTTATGGTATCGGCTCCGTCGAGACCTATACCGCCATGACCTTCAAGCTGGAGACCGGCCAGCGCATCGACCCGCGCAATGTCACCAAAGACCTCGTCGCGCTGCAATACAAGCGCAATGACAATGCGTTCGGCCGCGGCACATTCCGCGTCAAAGGCGACATTATCGACATCTTCCCGACCCACTATGAAGACCGCGCCTGGCGTGTCTCCTTCTTTGGCGACGAGATCGAGGACATCTCCGAATTCGACCCGCTGACCGGCAAGAAAATCCAGAAGCTGGAAAAGATCAAAGTCTACGCCAATTCGCACTATGTCACCCCGCGCCCGACGCTGAATCAGGCCGTTGAGAAAATTCAGGACGAGCTGCAAAAGACCATCGCCACCTTCAACGAGCAGGGCAAATTGCTGGAAGCGCAGCGCATTGAACAGCGCGTTACCTTTGACCTTGAAATGCTGCAGGCGACCGGCAGCTGTAACGGCATTGAGAACTATTCCCGCTATCTCACCGGCCGCAAACCCGGCGAGCCACCGCCAACCCTGTTCGAATACCTGCCCGAAAATGCCATCGTCTTCACCGATGAGAGCCACCAGACCATTCCCCAGCTCGGCGCGATGTATAAGGGCGACTTCAGCCGCAAGCGCACGCTGGCGGAATATGGCTTCCGCCTGCCAAGCTGTATGGATAACCGCCCGCTGAAATTCGAGGAATGGGACGCCATGCGCCCGCAAACCATCCACGTTTCGGCCACGCCCGGCCCGTGGGAGATGGAGCGCACAGGCGGCGTCTTCTCTGAACAGGTGATCCGCCCAACCGGCCTGATCGACCCGCCGGTCGAGGTGCGCCCCGTCTCCACCGGCACCACCAACCAGGTGGATGATGTCATCGCCGAGTGTAAGGCCACGGCGGAGCGCGGTTTTCGCTCGCTCGTCACCACGCTGACCAAGAAAATGGCTGAAGACCTCACCGAATACATGACGGAGCAGGGCGTGAAAGTGCGCTATATGCACTCCGATATCGACACGGTGGAGCGGATTGAGATCATCCGCGATCTGCGCATAGGCGTGTTCGACGTGCTGATCGGCATCAACCTGTTGCGCGAAGGCCTCGATATTCCCGAATGCGCCTTTGTCGGCATTCTCGATGCCGACAAGGAAGGGTTCCTGCGCTCAGAGACCTCAATGGTGCAAACGATTGGCCGCGCCGCCCGGAACAGTGAAGCCAGGGTTGTGCTCTATGCCGACAAGGTGACGGGTTCCATGCAGCGCGCCATGGAAGAAACCGAGCGTCGCCGCGCCAAACAGATCGCCCATAATGAGGAACACGGCATCACGCCGGTCACGGTGATTTCCGGCATCAAGGATGTGCTGGAAGGCTTTGTCCCATCCGACCAGCGCGGCTCCGGCGAACAGCTTAAAGGCGGCAAATCCCGCAAGCGCGGCGTGCAGGAAGAAACTGTTGCAATTTCAGGAAGTGCGGGCCACAATCTTGCAGCTGTCATCGCGGATCTGGAGAAGCGCATGCGCGATGCGGCAGCGGATCTTGAGTTTGAAGAGGCGGCGCGGCTCAGGGATGAGCTGAAGAAGCTGCGTGAAGAGAATTTGGATTTGATTGGGTAGTTGATAACTGTGTATCGAAATATACAATAACATTGGGTGGGTAATTGGGAAATCTTACCAAGCGAACTTTGCGTGTGCACGCAGTTCTTGAAGAGTGCAGAAATGGTTCGAAAGATATCTTAGAGGCGTTGTTGCCGTTCTTTCAGCCAATTGTAGCAAACTATAGTGGGCAATTGCTCGATGCGCGGAGTATAGCCACTGAGGTCCGTCAGACCTACGGATGGAATTTTTCAGACGACATTGTTGAAGAGCTCGCTCCGCGATTTGCAGATGCAGGCTGGTTGGAGCGTGTTGATGCTGGAAAAAACTCCAGCGCATACAGAGTTCGGCAAATAAATAGCCAGGATCAAGAAGAGTTCACTTCAGATTTAAGCATTCAATTAGATCAATTGATGTCTGAATTCCAAGCGTTCATGCGAACGTTTTCGCCACTAACTGAGTATACGAAATCATCGGAGGAGTTTGCTGAAACACTAATAAGTTGGCTTGTATCAATAGATGCCTATAACGAGCAGTCTCTCCAGAAAGCGGCACTTTTGAAGCAAACCGAGGGGCGCGTGACGATCTTCCAGGAGCTGCCACCGGGCAACGATCTTTCATCAGAGGACAACTTCATTTGCGCTCGCTTTGTCGAACATTTGATCTCCAGCGGATCGAATTTGACCTCAGCTTTGTGCGATATTGCAAGTGCCGGATTGATCGCAGATGTGATTCAAGACTTTCGAAAGCCTGTAACTCACGTTGATCGCTCAGACTTAGTAATATTTCTAGACTCATCGATTGCACTTGAAGCCCTTGGCGTTTCTGGACGAAACGCCGCTGAAAACGTTCGCTCTATTCTCGACGGAGCAAGAGCCATTGGGTGTTCGGTTCGAGTGTTCAGCGATACGCTAGAAGAGATGAAGCGAGCGTTGAATGCTGTGCTTGATCGACACCCTTCAGATCGAACCGGCCCCACTGCTGACGCTATTAGGCGTCAGGAAACTGAGGAAGCATACGCGAGAGCAGTCGCGAGCCATCCAGAGCAGTATCTGAAAGAATTCAAGATTCAAATTGTCTATAGAGCCTTGGATCAGTTTCCAAATGAACACCAATTCTTCCCAGCAGAAAAAATCGAAGACTGTATTTCTCAGATTTCTTGGCATTTGGAAATGGGCCCAAGAGAACATGACGCTGTGGTCTTGGCTTTTGTTCAACGAATGAGGCAAACTAAGCAAAACGCAGATTTGTTTTCTACGAAGTTCGTTTTCGTGACGCGAAACGGTCTTCTTTCTCAAATGGCAAAAAAGTATTGCCGCGATGAGGGAATTACTCGACGTGACGCAGTGCCACCAATTATCCATCATCGGCAGTTGGCAACCGCGATTTGGCTGCGAACCGGAAGCGGTATGGCTTCAGAAGCAATTCCAAAGAGTATTCTGTTGGTTGCTTGTGAAAAAGTGCTCAGCCTTAAACGTTCGGTTTTGGAAAAGGCAAAAAGCGTCGGAAAAACGCTTACGGAGGACAAGGCTCAACAGCTCGATCTTCTTTTGACACAGGATAGAAGCGTCCAAGTTCTACAAGATAGAACGCTGGGTACTTCTCGTCTTCTTGGTCCACAGAACATTGATGTTCTTATGGAAGAAATGAAAAATTCGCTTGTTGAAAGAGAGCGAAAGGACTTTGAAATCCGGCTTCGCGAAGAACGAAAGAAATCTTCTTCAGACATCAAGCGTGAGAAACAGCTGGCAGCGGAAAAGGCTCTAGAGGCTCAACAAGCTGCTCAACTTGCCGCGAGTATGAAAGGTAGTGAAGATCAGTATTTTCGTGCGCTCGTAAGTAACGCAGATAAATCTGCACGGCGCACAAGATACACTTTGTTTTCCGTGATCCACGTTCTCATGCTTGCGGTGATAGCTATTCCACTTTTGCCGTCGACTGGCCTAACGTCGCCTCAAAAAGCAGTACTATTGGCGCTTCCAGTTTTATTAAGTTTTTTCCTTGCTAGCGCTCAGGTATTCGCTTGGAAAATTCGAATGAGCAAAATCTACGAATGGCATGCTCGCCGCATTTTGAAAATTAAGGCGGAAAAAATTAACATGGCTCACCTTCTGGAAACGAAAAAAATTGAGTGGGAAGATCGTAAGTTTCGTTTGGAAGTAAAACCTATCGAAAATGAGGCTGAGAGCTCCGATGACGGCAATATAGGTCTGTTGTAGTTGGCGTCACTCCGTGACGCGTAGGGTGCATTAGACGCATGTCGTAATGCACCGAATAATCGAACCAATGGTGGATTACGCCGTTGGCTAATCCACCCTACGATTGCCTTGAACTGAGGGCGGTTTTTTTTTCGGGCACATTGTTTGATTTTGCTCGCGCTTGTTCCTCGCAAGCTCAGTCGCGCTGCGCCTACACGGTCGTTTGTGTGGGGCTCCACACGAGCAAACTCATAAACACTCAAACTTATCCCCCTCATCCCAGCCCCTTCTCCCCCTAAATCCCGCCAGCAACAGCTCGAAGATGCTCTGGAAAAAGCCGCTGTGGCCGCCGAAGACGCGATTATGCGCGGAAACTTTGCGGCCGCAGGAAAGGCAACGCAAATGGCCGATACGCTGTCGCGCGCGCTGGAGCGGGTGCGGGGCTCTGCCGTGGAAGAAAAACCGGAGGGCGTGTTCTATACCGCCGACGATATTGCCAATGCGCGGGCCGAGCTGACACGTCGGTTTGATCGTCTGGCGAAAACTCTGCGACGGGATGAGATGTAATCATTTGCTATCTGTTGCAATTCGCGCTATGGGAGTGGTTCGATATTCAGCTGACGATTTTGGCGAACCGCTCCGTTTGGGTGCGCACCAGCTGAAGGCCTCTTCTTTATTTCGAACTTTATACCACTCGCGGGCGCGCTGCGCCTCGCACAGACTTTTAGGACCCCCTATACATGGCTAACGGAACCGTTAAATGGTTTAACCCGACAAAGGGTTACGGCTTCATTCAACCCGAAGACGGCAGCAATGATGTGTTCGTACACATCAGTGCGGTTGAGCAGTCTCCGCTTGGTAAAATCGATGAAGGCGACCAGCTCGCTTATGATATCGTGAAAGACAAGCGTACGGGCAAATCTTCTGCGGGCAATCTGCGTCCAGCGGAATAAGCACGCAACGCATTGATGCGTTAGAAAACGGCGAGCCAATGGCTCGCTGTTTTTTTATTGAGATTATAAATACGTCAACTGCGTTAAGCGACTGAATAAATTCAAGAATCTGTTATTCAATTCATGTTGAAGTGTTCGAATATGACCGGCCAGACATGAAACGACAGGAGGACCCGGATGCGCTTTATAATTCTGTTCTTCCAGAAAGAGACCGACTGGATTGAGCGTTCTCTGGTACGCAAAGTGGTCGCCTGGAAACATGCGCAGAGCGAAAAAGGCGTGTTCATTACCGGCAGTCCGTTAAAGCCTGATGGGTTTACCACAACGCTCGTGCCCAATGGTGACGGCTCTCATGAGAAAATTGAAGGTCCTCTGAATGAGCTGGAAAAATCTCTGTTTTCCTTTGAGCTGGTCAACGCAGAGTCTATGGAAGCCGCGGTTGCAATTGCGCTGTCGCACCCTGGGGCGGAAGACCCGGCGTTCAGCATTGAAGTGCGTGAAGTCTGGGACACTGTAGACCTTGATCTGGGGAGTTGATCTCGCCCGATTCCTGACCTCGTTATCTCTCACACCTTGAAAACAGACCTGCTAATAATTATTGTTTAACAATAAGGATTGGAGTCTGAAATGTTCTTGTTTTTGTTGTGGTGGTGTGTGGATGACCATCTTGCGGCGGCGCTGGAAGCGCCCGGTCTTGGCGAATTGCCGATCTGGGTTCCGCTGATCCTGTCGCTCGCGTTTTCATTTACAATGGAGAGCGCGTTTAAGCATAAGCGTTATCGGCATTAACCGGCGACGCACCACAGCCCGGTGCAGACGCCAAAGATTAGCTGGGCGGCGAGATCAAGCGCGCCGCCTATGATGAGGATTGGGAGACCGATCCATAGAAATGCCAGCCAGACCGCCATCAGGGTGAGTCGTGGTTCAGCGATTTTTTTGCCGGAAATGGTCTGAAGCTTTTTGGCCATGGTGATCGTTTTATTCGGTCTCGTGACTGTGCGGTTCATATAGACCGCGCTTGAGGGAGCATTTTGTTCTGTCTTCCGTTCCCCCGGATCAAGTCCGGCGAACGGTCGCGTGCTGAGCATTTCAAATATTCAGCAAAAACTAACAAAAACCCTTTAATTCTTCCTTTCATGAGCCAGGCATGGACCGTTACGAAGAATGAAATCAGCCGGACCGAATGGGACCGGTATCTTGCGCGCGTGCCCGCTGCCTATCAACAGGATTGGGCTTACGGCGCAGCGATGATGCGCTCCGGCGTGCGCGTCTGGCGTCTGACCTTGCAGGACCCGACCGGTGATGTTTGTGCGCTGGTGCAGTTTGTGCTGCGCCCGTTTGCCATGGTCGCGACTTTTGCGCTTGCGACCTATGGGCCTGTCTGGGTGAAGCCGCTCAGCGAAGACGAAAAGCAGCTCGGCCTGAAAGCACTACGCCGGGAAATGAAGCTGCGCTGGCCGCGGCTCGTCGCGTTTACACTGGACAGTGATCTGCGCCCGCGCGGGTTCAACCGGTTCATGACGGGCGATGCGACTGTGCGGATCGACCTGACACAGGATGACGACACGCTGCGCAAAGCGCTGGATGGCAAATGGCGAAATCGGCTCGTCGCGGCTGAAAAATCTGATCTGAAATTTACCTCATCGGCGGCAAAGCCCGGCCAGTATCAATGGCTGCTGGATGAGGAACAGAAACAGCGGCGCAAGAAAGGCTATCGCGGCCTGCCAGTCGATCTGACCGAAGCCTGGCAGGAAGAAAAAGCGAAAGCCAGGGGCGCAGACAAGCGCGCGGGTGTGCTGGTGTATCGCGCAGACCTCGGCAAAGAGGCAGCCGGTGCCATGTTGTTTCTGACCCATGGCGCAATGGCGACTTACTTTATTGGCTGGAGCTCTGAAGAGGGGCGAAAACTCGGCGCGCACAACCTTATTCTTTGGAACGCCATGATGGCCTTGAAGGAAAAGGGTGTGCAATCGCTCGACCTTGGCGGGGTAAATACCGGCTCTGGTGCGGGCATTGCACGGTTCAAGCTCGGCGCGGGCGGCGAGCTGATTGAGCGGTCCGGGGTGTGGGTCTGACAGTCTCGTGAACTGACGTCACGATACCGATTGAACGCGTATCGTTTCTCTGCAAGCCTTCCTCAAAATCATGAGGGAGGTTTTCATGCTCACCATTCACCATCTTGGAATTTCACAGTCGGAGCGCGTTATCTGGCTGTGCGAAGAATATGGCGTTCCGTATGAGTTGAAGCTGTATGCGCGCGACCCGCAAACGCGTCTGGCACCTGCGGAATACAAGGCGTTGCACCCGGCTGGAACGGCGCCTGTGATTACGGATGGGGACACCACGCTCGGTGAAACCGGGGCGATCTTCGAGTACATCCTGACGAAATATGCGCCCGGCAAAGGCGTTCTGACGCCGGATCATCCGGACTATGCGGATTATCTCTATTGGTATCATTTTGTGAATGGCAGCTTCACGCCGGCTGGCATGACGGTGATGATTATGGACATTCTGGGCGAGGCCGTTCCTGAGGCGCTGAAAGCCAGCCTTGGCGGCCGCTTCACGAATGGCTTCAATATGATCGAAAAACGGCTGTCAGATGTGACCTGGCTGGCAGGCGATGAGTTTACCGCCGCCGACATTATGATGGGGTTCAGCCTGTCGACGGCGCGGGCCTTCTTTCCGAAGGATTTAACACCATTCCCGGCCATTCGCGCCTATCTGAAGCGCATTGGCGAGCGCCCGGCCTATCAACGCGCCATGGCCAAGGGAGAACCTGATCTGACACCAATGTTAGAGTAGCTCATTTAACGCCAATGTCTGAATGGCGTTTGACGTTACGGCAATAATGTCGTCTATTTCCATTAATTCGAGCAAAAAATAATACAATCGAATTACTGGAGGAAAAAATGAGCTCACTCAGAATAGAGCCATGCGAGGGTGTCGGCGCCGAAATTCTCGGCGTTGATCTGCGCAATCTGTCTGCGGAAGATGATAAGACAATCCGTGAGACCTTTGCCGAACATGGCGTGGTGTTTTTCCGCGATCAGCAACTGACCGAAAATGATCATATTGCGTTCGCGGAACGGTTCGGTCCGATCAATATTAACCGGTTTTTCACAGCCCATCCGAACTATCCGCAGATTGCGTTGGTCGCCAAGGATGTTGAGGACAGGGAAAATATTGGCGGCGGCTGGCATACGGACCATTCATATGACGCTGAACCTGCGCTTGGATCGGTTCTGGTGGCGCGCGAGCTGCCAAATTCTGGCGGCGATACACGCTTTGCCAGCATGTATCGCGCCTATGAAACGCTGCCGGACGAACTGAAAGCAAAGATTGAGGGCAAGCGCGCCATTCATTCGGCGCGGCATATCTTCGGCACGGCGGAAGACAGCATTTATACCAAGCTGGAGAGCGACAATACCAAAAAGCTCGGCAATTCAGATGTGGCGGACAAGTTGCAGGATGTGACGCATCCGATTGTGATCATTCATCCACTCAGTGGGAAGAAAGCGCTTTATGTGAACCCGGCTTTCACCATCGGTATTGAGGGCATGGACCATGACGAGGGCGTGGCGCTGCTGCATGAACTTTATGCGCATGCGATGAAGCAGGAAAACGCGTATCAGTTCAGTTGGAAACCCGGCTCCGTCGCGTTTTGGGATAACCGGTCGACCTGGCATTGGGCGATGAATGATTATCACGGTCAGCGCCGCATCATGCACCGGATCACGATTGAAGGCTGCCCGCTGAATTAGGGGCTTACTTCGCCAGAATTTTCGTGTGGTGACTCAACGAGTTGGATCCCAAGGACAAGCCTTGGGATGACGCAGGCGGCGAGGGCCTAGATAATACCGGCGTCTTTCCAGGCTTGTTTCGGCCAGCGGCGGTGCATCCAGAACCATTGAGAGGGTTCTTCGCGGACGCGGTCTTCGACGAACTCGGATATGCGTTTGACCGTGGTCGAAATGTCGGCTTCGAGATTGCCGGTATCGGCGATCTCAATCGGCTCGTGCACGGTCACGCGGAAGCGGGCCGGGCCGGTGCGCACCGTTGAAAAGGGTACGATTGGCACTTTGTATTTCATCGCAAGACGTGTCGGGCCGGGCGCGGTCATGGCGTCATGGCCGAACAGCGGTACGGCGATGCCCTGATTGAACTTCTGATCATTCATCAGCGCGACGGCCTTTTTGGCCTTCAGCGCATTCATGATTTCGCGCGTGCCAATGCCTTTCGGCGTCAGAACATCAATGCCGTAATCGTGGCGGACCTTGTTGAGTTTCTTGTCGATATGCGGGTTATTGAGCGCGCGATACGTGACAAAGCAATCCAGTGGGCGATTGCAGATGACGCTGGCCATGACTTCCCAATTTGCGAAGTGACCAGAGATGAGGACAGCGCCTTTGCCCGACTCGCGAATGACATCAATGCGCTCGCCGCCCACGACTTCGACGCGGCCGTTTTCTTCATATGGGTCAATGGAGGGAAGGTGCGGAAGTTCGCCCGCCGTGCGGCCAAAGCATTCCCATGTGTCCATCACGGTTTGTTTGATCTGCTCGTCTGTCCAGTCGGGAAAGGCGAGCTTCACATTGCGAAGCGCTGTTTTATGGGCGCTGAACATGGGGCCGATCTGACGAAACAGCCAGCCAACAAAGTTTGAGGCGCGGTCGACGCCCATCAGCTTGCAGGGCCCCCAGTACACGACATCCCAGAGAAAGCTTTCCACACGCCATTGGATTTTCTGGCGAAGGCTCGCCCGGTTCTCGACGTCTTTCGACCGCATATATTGCTGTTCGCTCATGGGAGCTGCTTCAACACCGGCGCGAGCAGGGCGTCAATATATGATTGCGAGAGGTCGATATGGACGGGGAAGGCGAGCATGTCGTCGCGCTGAGCTTCGGTCAGGCGGACAAAGTCTTTTTCCGTGGTGATGAGGCGGGCATTCCGCTCGCTGGCGAGCGTGCGCAGATATTTGATATCGGCCTCTGAAAAGGTGTGGTGATCCGGGAATGGAACGGCATCGGCAAGGACTGCGCCGGCCTGTGTCAGTGTATCAAAGAATTTCTGCGGGCGGCCTATGCCGGCAAAGGCGACCAGCGGTCCGTCTGGCGCTGAGCCGCGCGGCGTGATCGCGGTCTCAATCACCGGGATGGACAGGTCTGCAAGGTCCGGAAGCGGGTGAGCGAGCTTGCCCATAATGATGACACCATCCGCGCGGGCCAGACCGGTCGTGATCGGCTCTCTCAGCGGGCCTTTGGGGAAAACAAAGCCATTGCCGCACGGGTTTCCGCCATCAATCACGACGATGGAAAGATCTTTGTGCAGGGTCGGGTTCTGGTGCCCGTCATCCATGAGAATGACATCAACGCCGGCGTCTTGCATCAGGCGGGCAGCGGCCTCGCGGTCTGCGCCGATCCAGGCTTCTCCGGATGCGGCCAGCATGAGGGGTTCATCGCCGACATCTTTTGCCGTGTGGAGGGACATATCGACCTGAAGCGGGCCTTTCAGCTCGCCTTTATACCCGCGAGACAGAGAGGCGGCGCGATAGCCCTTTTCTGTCAGGGCGGCGCGAAGCGACTGCACGACAGGCGTTTTGCCTGTGCCGCCAACGGTGAGGTTGCCGATACAAATGACCGGGATATCGGCTTTGAACGGCGCGGTTTTGCGAATGCGATCTTCGCCAGCCCAAGCATAGAGTGCGGCGAGCGGGGTCAGAATCATGCGCGTTATTGGGGCCGCCGCACGGCTGCGCAAATCGCGCACATGCCAGAAGCCAGGCTCTTTCATCGTTTTTTGCCCCGCTCCAGCGCATCGAGAACAGCGTTGCGAGACGCGTTCAGCGCGTCGTCTGCTTCCAGATAACCTGCGAGTTTGGCGAGGTTCGGCGCTATGACTGTGCCTTCGCTGATATGCGGGCGCAGGGCGCTGACGAGTTCATCAACATCATCCACCAGCGTTGCGGCATGGGCGACTGTCATGTCGTCGAATTCTTTCTGGAAGTTGGTGACTTCCGGGAAGGAAACGACATGGCGTTTCAGCTTTAAAGGCTCAATCGGATTATGACCGTAGGTCTCGCTGCCGGGCAGGCCGCCGCCGAGAAACACCACGTCTGACAATTTGGTCCAGAGGCCGACTTCGCCCAGCGTGTCGCAGATCCAGATGCGTTCGCGTCCTGTTGGGGTGTTGTCTCTGGATCGAAGATAGAGCTTCTCATTCTGCTGCCGCAGCCTGGCGGCAATGTCTGCGCCGCGTTCTGGATGGCGAGGCGCAATGATCAGAAGTGGCGGGGTGCGGTCTGCTGCGCCGAGACGGGCGGTTGCCTCAGCGATAAGTTCTTCTTCACCGGGGTGGGTGGAGATGGCGGCAATCACATTGCGTCGGCCAATAATCGGTTCCAACCTGGCCAGTTCATCGCGGTCATAGCTGAGCGGCGGGGCGGAGTATTTCACATTGCCCGCCATTTTGACCCGCTTGCGGTAGAATCGTTTCAGGAAGTCTGCCGTTTTCTGATTGGCCGCAATGATATGGTCAAACCCGCCAAAGAGCCTGGTCGCCAGCTGCGGATAGCGCATCCAGCCGTGAAAGCTTTTCTCAGTCATGCGGGCATTTACCAGCAGCCGGGGAATGCGTTTCTTATCGAGCTTGGTGATGAGGTTCGGCCAGATATCGCCCTCGGCGAAGACGGCGACATCAGGGTGCCAGTGTTTGAGGAAGCGCTCGGCTGCAAACGGCGTATCGAGCGGCGCCATTTGATGGATCAGACCATCGAGGTTCTTGCGCGCGATCAAATCGGCAGAGGTCAGCGTTTGCGTGGTGATCAATGCTTGCAGATCTGGTTTTTGCTTTTTCATCGCCTCGAATAGCAGGAGCAAAACCTGACTTTCGCCAATGCTGGCGCCATGCATCCAGATGAGTTTTCCGGCCGGACGCTTGCGAGAGGCAAAGCCCTGGCGTTCCTGGAGACGGTTCGGGTCTTCCTTGCCTTTTTTGACGCGGCTTTTCAGGATCATCCCGGTGAAGGGAGAGATGGCAGCAGTCAGCGAGTGATAGGCAAACAGGCTGGCGGTCATTATTCAGCTGCCAGAGTTTCCGGATTGGCGGGGGAAGTCTGGGGCGTGTTTTCCAGCGGGGCTGGTGGCTCGAACGTGCCGCCGACGATTTCCTCAGCGCGCTTTGTTGAGTCGTTGAGCGCATCTTCTACGCGCTGGCGGATGATTTCCGGATCAACATCGCGCGGGGCATCAATTACCGGGCCAAAGACAACCGCACCCTTGCCGAATGGAAATGGGATGACGAACCGGTCCCAGCTGTTGAGGCGCGTGGCCGGGCTGGCGGCAAAGGCGTAGGTGACAATCTTGGCGTTCTTACGCTGGGCCAGTAAAACTGCGCCGAGGCTTGCGCGCTGGCGAGGACCGCGCGGGCCGTCTACGGTGATGCAGACAACGCCGGAATTTCCAAGAATGTCGCTGGCTTCGCGAATGGCTGCTGCGCCGCCCTTATTCTTGTTCTTCTTTTTCTTGTTTCCTGCAGAGCCGCGAATGACCTGAAGACCGAGCTTTTCTGCGGCGCGGGCGACAAACTCACCATCGCGCGACAGGGAGATCAGAATGCCGGGATTGCCGCGCGCCATGCCGATTTTCTTTTTCTCCAGCATCCAGCCAACGGGCAAGAGGAGGATTCGGGAATGCCAGCAGGAAAAGATCAGTCCGTGATCCATTTCCTTCCACACGGCATGGAGTTCTTCTTCGCCTTCAACGGTCCAGCGCGTCGCACGACCGACCAGTGCCATATAGGCCCAGATCAGGTTCGCCAGCAGAGATTGGACGGGTCCGGAACGAAGAAGTGATTTCATGAAGTTGAATTAGCTTGGCTCTGAGGATTGCGCAAACGGGTGAAACACCGATTTACGTCTGCGCTGGAAGGCCTTAAATGCGAAACAATGTTTAAAAAGTCAAAGAAATCTAAAGAGCGCCGCCGCGCACGCGAGGCAGCGAAAGGCGCGATTGACCTGTCAACGCAGAAAGGTCGCAAGCGCGCCTGGAACGAATTGATGTGGGGGGATCACCATTTCCTGCGTCTGAAGTTCCAGAATCTACATCAGATTTCTGATAAATTCTGGCGTTCAAACCAGCCATCGCCAAAGCAAATTGCCGAACATGCAGCTGCGCGCGGAATCAAGACGATCATCAATGCGCGTGGGGCAAGCCCGAAAGGGTATTACCTGCTTGAGAAAGAAGCCTGCGAAGCAAATGGCATTAGGCTGGTCGATTTTCAGGCCTTTTCTCGCGACACGCCGACAAAAGAGATGATTCACGCGGCGAAGGCTCTGTTTGACGAGATTGAATATCCGGCGCTGGTGCATTGCAAATCCGGTGCGGACCGGGCCGGGCTCATGTCTGTGCTGTACCTGATTTTGCACGAAGGCGTTTCGGTGGACGTTGCTCGCGAGCAGTTATCTCTGAAATATCTGCATGTCCGCCATGGAAAAACCGGTGTTCTGGATGCCGTCTTTGACGTCTATTGTGCGTTTAATGCGCAGCAGCCGATCTCTTTTCTGGACTGGGTGGACCAGTATTATGACCGGCTTGCCATCAAGGAAGAGTTCCTGAAGTCAGGCGCTGCCAAATTCCGAATCGATGAGCTACTCGGACGGGAATAGTCACTTTTCTACTGATGCTGAAATTTAGCATTGGTTCAGACAGGGAGCTCACGTCATGGCAAGACTTGTTCTTGCCATCCAACTCACGGTCTGGCGGTGCGGGGTGAGGATTAAACGCAGTGAAAGCGCATAATTCTGAATTTCCTAAGTTGCCGCAATGAGGCCGTTTTTGTAGGGTCAATTCTGGGTTCGTTGGGAGTGGTCATGAAATACTTTGTCATCAACAGTTTTCGTCTGATGGTCTACATCGTCTATCCGGCGTTTATTCTTTATGCGGGCGCGACCGGCTGGATTAATGCTGAGCTGATTTCAGAGCGCACTTCGCTCGAATTGTTCCGTCAGCCCTGGGCTGCGGCGATTTTTGGCCTGTTCATGGGCTGGGTGATCGCGACGCTGGTTGCAGGTCTGATCATTACATTGCTCGACATTCGTGATGACGTGAACGACATGCTGAAAATTATTGAGGAAGACGACGAGTAAACCGAAACGCTTTTTCAAAATTTGAAACATATAAACTCAGCCTCAATTCTGCAGGCTGAGTTGCTTTTTTTTAAACAGCCCCTCATGTGGTGAGTATGAGTGATTTGGATTACGGACCTGTTCTCGACAGGCTGATTGAATATTCGCAGAAACTGGGCGCAACCGCAGCCGATGGCAGTATTGGCCGCAGCGAAGGCGTAGAAGTTTCTGTGCGGGCCGGAAAACTGGAAACCATTGAGCGCGATGAAACGCTTGGCGTTTCCCTGCGCTGTCTGGTTGGACAGAAACAGGCGCATGTTTCGGGCTCTGATTTGTCGGAAGACGGGCTGAATGCGCTGGCTGAGCGCTGCGTGAAAATGGCGAAGGCCGCTCCGGATGACGAGTATTGTGGTCTGGCGCCGGAAGGCGATCTTGAGCACAATCCACGCGAATTGGTTCTTCTTGGCGATAAGCCGGCAACGCCGGAATTTCTGGAAGATGAAGCCTGCCGCGCCGAAGCGGCAGCGCTGGCGATTGCTGGCGTGAAAGACGTTCCGGGCTCCAGCGCGGGCTGGACCGTATCTGAGGGCTGGGTTGCCGCATCGAACGGGTTTCGGGCGCATCGGTCTGATTCTGTGTCAGGCATTGGTCTGTCAGCGATTGCCGAACGCGATGGCGCGATGGAGCGCGATTATGATGGCTGGACGACGCGTCGCCGCATTGATCGCCCATCCCCTGAAGAGATTGGCAAGACGGCTGGGGAGCGCACCGTTGCGCGTCTTGGGTCTACCAAGATTGAGAGCCAGAAAGCCGCTGTTCTGTTTGATCGCCGGATTTCGGCCAGCCTGGTCGGGTCTCTGATTGGCGCGATTGCCGGCCCGGCGATTGCGCGTGGAACTTCGTTCCTGAAAGACAAAATGGGCGAGCTGATCTTCGCAGACAGCATTGATATCATCGATGATCCCTTCCGTGATTATGGCCTCGGCAGTCGGTCTTTCGACGGTGAAGGTCGTCCGGTCAGCGTGCAGAAACTGATCGATGGCGGGCGTCTGACGCAATGGCTGTTGAATGGACCATCGGCCAAACAGCTCGGCCTGACGCCGAACGGGTTTGCCTCGTCTGGTTTTGGTGATCCGCCGGGGGTGACGACGTCGAATCTGCACATGACTGCGGGCAAAGACACACCGGACGCCCTGATCAAAGGCGCGGGTAAAGTGCTTCAGATCACTGAAATGTTTGGCGCTTCGGTGAATCCGAATACAGGTGATTACTCGGTTGGCGTGTCCGGTCGATGGTATGACGGGTCTGGAGACAGTATTCCCGTTTCGGAAATCACGGTTGCAGACAATCTGATTGAGATGTTTGCCCGCCTTATTCCGGCCAGCGATCTGGAGTTTCGTAACCGAACGAATGTGCCAAGTCTGCTGATTGAAGGGATGACGATTGCCGGCCGCTGATTACGCTTCTGATCTGACTCTTTTGCGGGATGCCGCACTTGAGGCTGGAAAAGTAGCTATGAGCTATTTCCGCCAGTCGGTGAAAACCTGGGACAAAGAGCCCAATCATCCGGTCACCGAAGCCGATATTGCGGTGAATACCTTCCTGATGGAAAAGCTGCGCTCTGCACGGCCAGACTATGGCTGGCTGTCAGAGGAAACCGCAGATACGCCGGAACGCCTGTCCTGCAGTCGCATATTTGTGATCGATCCGATTGATGGAACGCGGGCCTTTATGAAGGGCGAGCCGCATTTTTGCATCGCGCTGGCTATTCTTGAGGGCGATCAGCCTGTTGTCAGCGTGCTTTACGCGCCTGTCCATGAAGAATTGTTCGAAGCCGTTGCCGGTGGTGGCGCGCGCCGGAATGGGGAGCTTATCACCACCTCTGACCGGACGCAGCTGAAAGACGGTCGCCTGATTGCTGAACCAACACTGTTTCAGCGGTCCGACTGGCCGGTGAGTTGGCCTGATCTGGTGCATCCTGAACTGAAACCCAATTCAACCGCCTATCGCATGGCGCTGGTCGCCGATGGTCGATGGGACGGGGTAATGGTTTTGTGGCATAAATGGGACTGGGATGTCGTTGCGGCGACACTGATCGTGCAGGAAGCAGGCGGCGTTGTCAGCTGTCACACAGGCGCACCATATGTATTTAATCAGAAAGTTGCAGCCCAACAGAGCTTGATTGCAGCCGGTCCGGTGTTACACGACCTCCTAGTAGAACGATGCAGGCATGTGCGCCTGCCTAAGCCCGGCGACTCGTGATAGATCGCGGGCAATAATGCGGTTGGAGAATTAGAATGAGCGAACCAGTGAAATCTGAACAGCTTCTGCACATCGTGATCGGCGGTGAACTGAAAGACGTTTCAGGTGTCGAATTTGAAGATCTGAAAAAGATCGATTTTGTCGGTGCTTTCCCGAACTATAAAGCAGCTTACGACGCATGGAAAAATGCGGCGCAGCGCACAGTCGACAGCGCCGAAACCCGTTACTTTATCCTGCACGCGCACAAGCTGCTGGACCCTGAGACGGGAGCTCACCATAGCGTCTAAGAAAGACGCGGGCGGGGGCGGCCTCGTCCGCCTTTTCCGGAAATTCTTTGTGCCCCACTGGCGATGGTTTGCGGGTGGGACTCTGGCTGCGGTGTGTACATCACTCGCAGCCGTTTCCTATGGCGTGCTAGTCAAGTTTGTGACGGACGCGCTTCAGGAATTGCTGGGCAAGCCATTGCCAGCAGACAGCCTTGTCCGAAAGCTCGGCACGCCGGGGTTTGAGATGATCTTGTGGCTGACCGGCGCGATTGTGATCATGGCCTTCGTGCGCGCGATTTTCATGTATGTCATGACCATTCTCAACAATACCGGCGTTCAAAAAGCGCTGATTGATGTTCAGGACAGTCAGTTTGCATCGCTGACCCATGGCGATTACGCGCGGCTGAGCGCAGCGGCCTCCGGCGATTTCGTCTCCCGGTTCATCAACGATGTTAACGCCATGCGTGAGGCAGGCTTGCGGGTGGCGAATAATCTGACCAAGGGTCTGGTCACGGTGATTGGTGCCTTTGTTTCGATGTTCATCATTGACTGGCAGATGACGCTGATCCTGTTGATCGTCTACCCGATTGCGTTCGGACCGGTGATTTCTCTGGGCAACCGGGTGCGCAAACGCGCCAAGAGTGCTCAGAAGCAGGTTGGTGAGGTAACCTCCCTCCTGTCGGAAGGGTTCCAGTCTGGCCGGGTGGTGAAAGCGTACGGCCTTGAGAGCTATCAGACGGACCGGATGCATCAGGGCTTTTTCACCCGTGCGCGTTTGTATCTGAAAGTGTTGTCGGACAAAGCGGCGGTTGATCCGATTTTGGAAGTTGTTGGCGGTGTCGCGATTGCAGGCATTCTGGCGATTTCAGCCTGGCGCATTTCGCAGGACGCCTCCACGCTGGGTGACTTTATGGGCATTCTTGCGCTGATCGGTCTTGCTGCGCCGGAGTTTCGCGCTCTGGGCACGCTGAATGCAGTCGCGCAGGAAGGCGGGGCTGCCGCGGAACGCGTTTATGAGGTGGTCGATGCGCCAGTCACAGTGAAAGACCAGCCGGACGCTCAGCCTTTAAAAGGCGTCAAAGGCGCTGTCAGCTTTGACAATGTTGTCTTCACCTATCCGGATGGGACACCCGCGCTGAAAGGTCTGAGCTTTGAGGTGAAGCCCGGTGAGACGGTCGCCTTTGTCGGGCCGAGCGGCGCGGGCAAGTCGACTATCTTCAATCTGATTTTGCGCCTGTATGATCCTGATAGCGGAGTTGTTTCACTCGATGGACATGACATTGCGGGCGTGAAGGGCGTGGATGTGCGGTCTCACATCGCACTGGTCGCGCAGGATGCTGCGCTGTTTGACGATACCGTGTTTGCCAATATTGCGCTCGGTCGTCTTGGGGCGAGCCGAGAGGATGTGATTGCTGCGGCCAGGCTGGCCAATGCGCATGATTTTATCGAGACGCTGCCGGGTGGCTATGAGGCGCCGGTTGGCGAGATGGGGCGCAGTCTTTCTGGCGGTCAACGTCAGCGTGTGGCACTGGCGCGAGCAATTCTCCGGAATGCTGAAATCCTGTTGCTGGACGAGGCGACCTCTGCGCTCGACGCGGAAAGCGAAGCAAAGGTTCAGGCGGCACTGGAAGAGTTTTCCAGTGATCGGACGACACTTGTTATCGCGCACCGTCTGTCGACTGTTCGAAATGCAGACCGGATTATCGTGCTGGAAGACGGTCGGGTGGCGGAAACCGGCACCCATGACAGCCTGATGGCAGAGTGTGGCGTGTATGCCCGTCTGGCCGGATTGCAGCTGAATTAAGTTTAAGCTGCGTGCGATGTGCTGGAGACGGACTCCAGTACGGTTGGCTCCAGAATTGGCAGATCTTGCAGATCCACCTTTTGCGGCGGCGCATAGTTCATCAGGGGGGCTGTGACAGCGTTTCCTGAGACATAAGTCAGCTTGCCCTTTATCGCGAGTTTCAACTCTTCCGGCGTATCAATACCGGTAATGCCTGCGCGGATTTTCAGTGAATGAAGGTCGCTGGCAGCTTCTATGAACTGGCGGATCAACTGCTCGCGTTTGGATTTGTGCCCGTGCAGATCGAATGTCAGGCTGTGCAGCCGACTGCCCAGAAAAAGGGTCGGATCGACGTCTGGCTCAGTGACTTGCCAGTCGAGCGTGCGGAATTGGGACGAGAACTCAGTTCCGAACCGCTGGATAATGCTGGTGCTCGGACGAGGTGGCGCCCCAAAGACAGAAACGAAAATCTGATTTCGGACCCATTCAGGATGTTCATTCGCGTTCTGAAGAAACTGTTCGCTTTCCTTGTGCGCCAGCAATGAGCGATAGGCGATCGGTACAAGGAAAATGACGGATTGCATTTCTTTTTGAGAGGTCTGTAAGAGAAAGCTCGCCTTGTCGAAGAGGCGGATAGAGAAGTCGATGGCTTCTTCGCCGCGAAATGACAAATATCGCGCCAGATCCAGGTCAGCGGGGCGTGTCTCAGAGGTCGAAGCGTCAGGATTGGCATTTGGCGTGATGGCATAAGCAATCATCACTTGGTGCGGACAGGCCAGAATGCCTCGATAGAGAAGTGGTCGTTTCCCGGCATAGCGCTCGATATGGTGATCAGATGCTGCAGTCGGTTCCGGGGTATCGACTTCCTTCAATTCTGAGAGAACGCGGTTAAGGTATTTCTTGGACCGCTCAATCGCTTTGTCTTCGGGTTCGGTGATGAACTCGGCGACTTCCTGTTCTGTGCCTGCAAAAACGATGACCTGAGCCGCGCGGGAGCCTTCTGTACCGAACAGAAATTCCATCAACCTGTCATGCAGGCTGATCGTGTAGCGGTCGAAGGCTTTCGGTGAACATTTGCCATTAAGCGCAAAGGCGGTCGGCGAGACCTGGCGAAAACGAAACGGGCTTTTGACTTCGGTCTCAAGGAAACTGCGGACATAGCGCCCGAAATGCTGGCTTTTCTTTGCAAGGTCGTTCTGGCTGCCGGTCAGGCGCAAGGTCACGAGACGAACAGCGCCTGCTGTCGTTTCAGCAATCGGAGTGGCAATGTCTTCTGGTTTGCTCGTTTCCATTGTACGATTTTAGCGCAAAGCGTTAAATGTGATCCGAAACGGATCGCTGAAATTTGGGGCAGTTGATTCACCATGATCGGCGTCGCGCGGCGGCAATGGGCGGTATAAATCGCGCCGTGAACGCAGCCTTTTCTTGACTTCAGAGCCGCACGCAGACACACACCGCTGATCAATTCCGGAGTTTTTTGAAAATGACCAGCATCCAGCTGCACAAAGGCGATATCCCGGCAGGGATTTCTTTTGGATCGTCCGTAGCCGTCGACACCGAAACCCTCGGACTGTCGCTGGTGCGAGACAAGCTGTGTGTTGTTCAACTCTCTGCGGGCGATGGCACAGCACATGTCGTTCAGCTGGACCGCAAGACGTATGACTGCCCGAACCTGAAGGCTCTGCTGGCAGACACCAGCGTTCAGAAGATTTTCCATTTCGCGCGCTTTGATGTGGCAATGGTGAAGAAATGGCTGGGCGTTGATTGTACGCCTGTCTTCTGCACGAAAATCGGATCCAAGCTTGTGCGCACCTATACGGACCGTCACGGCCTGAAAGATGTGTCTCGTGAACTGGCAGGAGTTGATATGTCCAAAGCACAGCAAAGCTCTGACTGGGGCGCAGACACGCTGACAGACGCTCAGCTCGCTTATGCGGCATCAGATGTTCTGCACCTTCACAAAATTCGCGACGTGCTGACCGTCATGCTGGAGCGTGAAGACCGGATGGAACTTGCGCAGGCGTGTTTCGACTTTCTGCCTAAGCGCGCAGAACTGGATCTCGCCGGTTGGGATGAAGTCGATATCTTCGCGCACGCCTGATTTTGCGCGGCTAGCGCGCGTCATCGTGCACAATGCTGATGCAAAATAGACACGCCTGTTCAATTCGTCAGCTGAATGCCCTAGTTTCGCCGCACAGCTTCCGCTAACTGAGTACTGAGTTTTATGCAGGACTTTCGATCTCTATGACAGCAGGCGTAGCCAATCCGGACGATTTCTGGGTCCCAAAGCGGCGACTGACCCTTGGTCAGGCTCGCAAGCGTTCGGATCTGGTCCGGTTTCTACGTATGCTGTTTACGTCCTGCGCGGCGATTTCAGCGGGGATTCTGATCGGTAATCTGGCCTATAGTGTCATTCAGCACGGTCAGCGGACAGAAATCGACAAGACACCAAATATTGTGACCATGCTGAACCCTCGTTTCACCGGGCGCGATGCGGCTGGCGTGCCGTATGTTATTACCGCCGACTCAGCGAAACGAAATGAAGCGAATGCGCAACTGGTCGAGCTGGTAAACCCAATGCTCGACAATGGTATGACGGGTACAGTGCGTGCACCGACAGGCGTTTTCGATCAGGGCTCGCAGCAATTGGAACTGTTCAAAGAAGTTGTGATGACGGATGCCAACGGAAACCGGTTTGAAACGACGCATGCACGTTTGTTTGTGCAGGAAAACCGCGTAGAAGGGCTTGAACCTCTTGTCGGTGCAGGGCCTATTGGCCGTATCAAAGCGGATACGTACGAAATCCTGGATGGCGGTGAGCGAATTGTATTCAAGGGGAATGTCTGGACTGAACTTCAGTCTGCAGACGGGGACAAAGGAGAAGAGTAGGATGTGGAAGTCACTTGTATCGGCCTCTGGCCTCGCTCTGGCGCTGTCATTTGGCGCAAGCGCGCAGATCAGCGCAACACGCGGCCCAATTCAGATCGAGGCTGACCAACTGGACTTTCTCGACCGTGAGGGCAAGGCGATCTATATGGGCAATGTTGATGCGGTTCAGGGGGAAGCCCGCATCCGTGCTGAGAAGCTGACAATTTTCTTTGAGAAGAAAGCTGAAGGCGAGAGCAAAGAATCTTCAGCCATTGGCGGCAGCGTCGGCGCGGTTCAGAAGCTTCTGGCTGAAGGCACTGTCTATTACATGACGCCAACTGAGAAAGCCAAAGGCGATCAGGGCGTATATGACTATAAGAACAACACAATTGTTCTGACAGGCAATGTGACGCTGACGCGCGGTGAGAACGTTATTGTAGGTGACAAGCTGGTCATCGATCTCGATAGCGGACAATCTCAGGTCTCAGCCGACTCCAAGAAAAAAGGTGAGCGCGTTCGCACAGTTCTGATCACCAAAGACGGCGAAGACGGCAATTAAGTCGAATCGTAAAGCTGTTTTTAGTAACATCTCAACCGGCTCTTAAGAGCTGTATGCAAAAATCGGACCGCAGACTGATGAAATCTGCTCTTTATGGAGAATTCGCGTGAACAATGACCAGCAAGGTCTTGTAGCATCTAACCTCGCCAAGTCGTTCAAGAAACGACAGGTGGTGCTCGATGTATCGCTGTCTCTGAAAAGGGGGGAGATTGTAGGTCTGCTCGGTCCAAACGGAGCGGGTAAAACAACCTGCTTCTATATGATGATGGGGCTAATCGCAGCCGACGAGGGGCAGATCTCGATTGACGGAGAAGACATCACAAGTCTTCCAATGTATCAGCGGGCGCGCCTCGGAGTGGGATATCTCCCACAGGAAACCAGTATTTTTCGCGGTATGACCGTCGAAGAAAACGTGATGAGCGTTGTTGAGCTTTCAGAGAAGAACAAATCAGCCCGTAAACAGGCGGTTGAGAGTCTGCTGGAAGAATTGAACATCACCCATATCCGATCGCAGTCAGCCATGTCGCTGTCCGGTGGTGAACGCCGCCGGGTGGAGATTGCGCGTGCGCTCGCATCCAGGCCGAGTTTCATGTTGTTGGACGAACCTTTCTCCGGGATCGACCCACTCGCCATTTCGGACATTTCCGATCTGGTGCGCTATTTGAAGAAACGCGGCATTGGCGTGCTGATCACGGACCACCAGGTCCGGGAAACGCTTGATATCGTCGATCGCGCCTCCATCATTTATGATGGCCGGGTTCTTTTCGAAGGCTCACCGGAAGACATCCTCACGAACGAGGAAGTGCGCAGGGTCTATCTCGGAGAGCGGTTCGCGGCCTAGGAGGCACGCGAATGGCGTTTTCACAGCGCATAGAAGTTCGCCAGGGCCAATCCCTGGTCATGACCCCACAATTGCAACAGGCCATCAAGCTGTTGCAATTGTCCAATGTTGAACTCGCCGAATATGTCGAACAGGAATTAGAGCGCAATCCGCTATTGCAACGCGATGAAAGCGATGGCGGCGGCGATGATATGGATATGGATACCGGCTCGTCTTCGTCGTCGGACGATCTGGATCTTGATAATGGCGCGCGTCTGGCCGAAGCGCAGGACAATCTTGATGCCCCGCGTGAGGACGCCTATGAAGCCGGCAGTCCGTCAGATGGTGGCAATGAAGCGGTGACAGCGCACGGCGCAGCGAGCACGTCAGCAGGGCCGGGAAGCAGCAGTTCCGGTGGTGGCGGCGCGAGCGAAGACTTTGATTTTGAATCCATTCTGTCTGAACAAAAATCCCTTCGCGAGCATCTGAGAGACCAGCTGAATCTGTCGAATCTCGACACGGTTGGACGCCTGATTGCGTCTCAGCTGATCGAGGAAACCGATGATGGCGGCTATTTGCGCACTGATGTTGAGGGCGTTGCCGAACAGCTCGGCGTAGACGCTGAGCGTGTGGCTGAGGTCCTGAGCATTTGTCAGGGATTTGAGCCAACGGGCGTGATGGCCCGCTCGATTGAAGAATGTCTGGCCTTGCAGCTGAAAGAGCGCAATCGTCTCGACCCGGCCATGCAGGCGCTGCTCGACAATCTGTTGCTGGTAGCCAAGCACGACCTGTCCGGCCTGTCACAGGTTTGCGGTGTCAGTCGGGCCGACGTTCTGGACATGATTGCCGAGATCAAGGAGCTCACGCCGCGCCCGGGCAGTGCCTTTGCTGGTGAAGCTGCGCAAGCGGTTGTTCCAGATGTTTTTGTGCGAGAGTTGCCGAATGGTGCGTTCGGTGTCGAGTTGAACAGCGATACGCTGCCGCGCGTCCTTATGGACCGGACCTATTACGCCGAAGTCACCTCCTATGCGAAGAAGGACTCAGAAAAAGAGTTCATTGAAGAGTGCGCCGCGAACGCGAACTGGTTGATCAAGAGTCTCGATCAGCGCGCGCGCACCATTCTGAAGGTTGCTCAGGAAGTTGTCCGCCAGCAGGATGCGTTCTTTGTGCATGGCGTTGCGCATTTGCGTCCGTTAAACCTGAAAACTGTTGCCGATGCGATTGGGATGCATGAATCGACGGTCTCTCGGGTGACGTCAAACAAATATATGTCGAGCCCGCGGGGCTTGTTCGAGCTGAAATATTTCTTCTCTGCGGCCATTGCTTCAACCGGGTCTGGTGAGGCGCATTCTGCAGAAGCTGTACGTCACCGTATTAAGGTTTTGATCGATGCGGAGACACCTGACACGGTGTTGTCAGACGATCAGCTGGTCGAAGAGCTGCGCGGCTTCGGGATCGATATTGCGCGCCGGACCGTCGCAAAGTACAGGGAATCCCTGCGTATTCCGTCATCTGTGCAGCGCCGCCGCGCCATGCGCCAGACGGCCTGATCGGCGTATCCGGATTTTACGGAATTTATTAAGACGTCGGCAAATTGCCGCGTGATAAAAATTTTTCCCCGTAATTCTAATGGGTTGTGACAAGAACTCGCAGTTTCACTCATAGCAGGTGAGCGTGCGTGTCCTTATATTAGTCAGAGGCGAAGAGCCCGTCCCTGTTCTTGTCAGACTACCGCATTGTGCGGCAGTATGATGGAGCGGGGGGATGAAAATTAGGAAGGATTAGCCATGCATATTCAGATTGCCGGCCGTAACATCGACCTTGGTGAAGCACTCCAGACCCGAATTGAGAGCGGACTTGAAGCCGCCGTCACCAAGTATTTTGATCGAGCGACAGAAGGCAATGTGAGTATGGCCAAGGATGGCCATCTGTATGAAGTGGAATGTCAGGTGGCTCTGCCGTCCGGTATTTCTCTGCAGAGCAGCGGCGAAGCCGCCGACCCATATGCCGCTTTTGAATCTGCGCTGGATAAGCTGGAAAAGCGTGTTCGTCGGTATAAGCGTCGCTTGCGTGACCACCATCGCCAGGATCGCTCACCTCTGCCAATCGAAGCTGCGTCTTCTTTCGTCGTGGCTCCGTCTGATGAAGAATCAGCAGACAGCGACATTGATTATGACACTGTCGACGCGCCGGTTGTGGTGGCGGAAACGCAGACAAACATCAAAACAATGACTGCTTCCATGGCGGTTATGCAGCTGGAACTGACCGAAGTTCCGGCATTAATGTTCAGAAATGCTGTACATGGCGGGCTGAACATGGTGTATCGCCGCACAGACGGACATATTGGTTGGGTCGACCCGGGAAAATAGTTCCAGGTCAGACGACCCAGATACACTCGCGACAGAGAATTTAATGGCTAGCGATCTTTCAGACTTGCTAAATGGCGGCCCTGTTTTGCCGAACATCTCATGCACCAGTGCAAAACAGGTGTTCGCAAGACTTGCCGCCGCGCTGGCAACCGCGTCTGGTGAATCTGAAAGAGATATTCTGAAAGCCATTCTCGAACGTGAGCAGCTCGGGTCCACGGCGGTTGGCCATGGCGTTGTGCTGCCCCATGCGCGAATTGAAGGATTGCGTCAGCCGATTGGTGGTTTCGCCCGGCTGACGTCTCCGATTGATTTTGACGCAGTCGATGAACAGCCTTGCGATCTTGTCTTCATGTTGCTGGCCCCGGACGGGTCCGGCGCAGACCATTTGCGGGCGCTGGCGAAAGTGGCGCGTGTTATGCGTCAGTCTGAAGTGCGCGATCGTCTGCGTACGGTTGAAAGTGAAGAAGAAATCCGCGCACTGTTTTCCGGAGATATGGAAAGCACTCCAGCCTAATTTTCAAGTATTTAATACTGTTTGTTAACTATAATTTTGCTTTCGTTAAGCAGATGTTTATTTTTGCTGCGGAGCTACTTAAAGCAGAAGAACATATTTCTTAATCATTTTGTGTTTTCAACTTAAGTGGGATCACTGGGTTGAGTTATGACACTAAATAGCATCGGGATTTTTGAAGTCGTAAATATGCTGGCATTTCTGGTCGGCGTATTCGCAAATATTGCGACCATCCGATATTTCCGCCTTCTTAAGTCTGACCCGTCTCTTGTAAAATCAGATGTGCCGAAAACGGCGACTCTGATTATCGGGCAGTCTTTTTTCAGCTTTGACCTGATCTTCCTCATGACATTCGGTAATCGTGAGATGATCGACCTCACAACTTTCGAGGTCGTCGCCTTTATGATGTTCTGCGTTGCCGGGGCTTTCGGCCTGGTTCGCTGCATTGTCAAAGAATACCAGGAAGGCAAAAAACAGTATTCTGGCGCCGTGGCAGCAGGTCTGACACTGGCTGCTGCTGTTGTTCTCCTGCTCTTTGCATATCCGATCAGTTACTTGCAGTTTAATCCGTCACTATTCTTTGGGGGGGCGGCCATTGCGTCTGTGATCACGATGGTTTTCCTGCCAAAACTGCGCAAGAGCAGAAATCGGACGGAATTCATTGTCTCAATTTCGGCTATGACGATTGCTGCGACGTTTGCTCAGGCCGCGATATTCTCAGGCGTGACAGCCACAACATTCATCAGTAGCATGCCTTTGACCAATGGTCTTGATGCTCTGAGGCTGCAGTGTCTTCTCGTCATGGACGTTGTGGTGGTCGCCAGCCTGTCGGTTTTGCTGGGACGAAATCCTCGTCTTCACTGGCGCCGTTATGCGGTGAGCGTTGGACTGGTTGCCGTACTTTCAGTGATCATTTTTGTGTCGACGGACCGGTCATCGTCTGATGCATCCAGATATCTGGAATTGTCGCGACTGGTTGAGAAACTCAAAACAGAGCGTCTTGAGCTGCAAGACATTGCAAGCGCGCGAACAGAGAAGTCATCAGAGGAATTTGCGCGCCAGACTTTGCCGTCAGACTTCTTTAATAAGCTCAACCGCTATAACGAGACCGTTCGTGGAATGGATCGGTTGATCGCCAATTCGCACACGGCAACAGAGATTAAATCCTATTATTTCGGCATGACGCCCCCTGACGGGGAAATCTCCCTGCGCCAAGAAATCATTGGCTTCTCAAGCGACGTGAAACAAGTGTTCGGTCTGGCATTTGGCCTTCCAAGTTCTGAACGATCAGACGACAAGCATTTCGATGCGCGGATTAGCCATTTCTCATCCATGCTGATGAACAGCGCGAAAGAGGCGACCAGCCTGCAAATACTCGTCAAAGACATGTCGCTGGTTGGTGGGTTCTTCATCGTCGCCTTCATGATTTCCGGCGTTCTCATTCCGGCGCATACCTCTACGGTGAGGGCGCTTGACGAATTGGAAGCGGAAAAGGCACGAGTCTACAAACTCGCTATCTGTGCGGAGCATTCTACTAAGGGCGTTGTCCTGACCGACATGGACGGTAAGGTGAATTGGTGCAATGACGCCTTTATTCAAATGTCCGGCTATACGCTTGAGGAAATTCAGGGCCGCGGTCTTATTCGCATCTTGCGCCACCCTAATGCCGATATGGCAGTGTTGGCGGCGCATATCGATGACCTGAGCCAGGGGCGGACTAGTGAGATTGAAATTCTGGCACGTCGCAAGAACCTCAGCGATATGTGGCTTCGCGGCGTTGTCACGCCTGTCGAAAAGGATGGCAGCGAGCTTCAGTTCGTTCATGTTTATGAAGATGAAACCGAAGCGCTTGCAATCCGTGAGCGTCTTGAAACAGCTCGCAAACAGTCTGAACGTCTGGCGCTGATTGCGAAACATGCCTCTGACGGTATGGCGATCCTTGACGACCAGTACCGACTGATCTGGATGAACCCGGCGATGGAGAAGCTGACGGGTTTTGCGCAGCATGAGCTGGTCGATAAGAATATCAGCAAGATGTTTATCGGCTCACTGACGGACAAATCTGAAATCAACCGGATTGTTGAACGAGTCATGGCGCATCAGCCATCGACGTCGGAAGTCTTGCTGTATCCGAAATTTGGCAGCCCGCATTGGGTTGAAGCGAGCCATACGCCGATTTTTGAAACAGATGGCCGGTTCACGGGCTATATCATCGTCCACCGTGATATGACGGACCGCAAAAATCTGGAACTGCAGTTGATTTCGCACCGAGACGAGCTTGCAGCGCGGGTTGAAGAGCGGACGCAAACCATCCGCAACCAGTCGCTCGAGCTTGAAAAAGCGCTGGATCGCGAACGCGAGCTGAACCGGATGCAAACCGAGTTCGTGTCCATGGCGAGCCATGAATTCCGTACACCGTTGACCATTATTGATGGCACGGCGCGGCGGATTGAAAAACGCGCGGACAGTATGGGACCGGAAGATATTCGTGAAAAGACTGGCAATATCCGGTCTGCTGTCAAGCGTATGACCATGCTGGTTGAGCGGACGCTGGATGCATCGCGCTTGTCATCGGGCCGGATCAAGCTGACGCCTGAATGGTTCAGTCTTCAGAATCTGATGAAGGAAGTTGTCGACCGTCAGCGCGAAGTTGCTACCTCGCACACAATCGATGTGGACATCGAACAGCTGCCGGCAGATTTGTTTGGTGACGCGCGCCTTCTGGACAATGTCGTCACCAACGTTGTTTCCAATGCCGTGAAATATTCTGGCGAGAACAAACAGGTGAAAATCACCGGATCTGAAGACAATGGCTATGCGGTCATTTGCATACGAGATTCCGGTATCGGTATTCCGAAAGAGGAGATGCCGAAATTGTTCCAGCGCTTTTTCCGCGC
This sequence comes from uncultured Ponticaulis sp., assembly GCA_963678615.1. Lineage (GTDB taxonomy): Bacteria > Pseudomonadota > Alphaproteobacteria > Caulobacterales > Hyphomonadaceae > Ponticaulis. The sequence continues at coordinate 2,029,150 of OY782947.1, read as the reverse complement.
GAGCACCTCAACCGGTATTCCGGGCACAGGGATTGGACTCAATCTCGTGAAGAGCCTGGTTGAGATGCATTACGGCTCAATTGAGATCGATAGTGAAGTCGGAGAATGGACAGAAGTGACCATCAAGTTGCCGCTTGAATCACCTTTGGAAGTTCAGTCGCCTGAAATCAATGAGGATGAAACGTCAACCTTTAAAGTGGCGTGAGTGAGGGGTTATGAGTGTGAAAGCCAAATCTACGGATACCGCTAACCCAATTCTCGATGCGGCGGACATTGCTGCCGAGGAATTGCAGACGCTGCGAGAGCGTCTCTCGTGTGATACGCGGCATTCTTTCCGAACGCCATTGACAGTGATTGATGGCACGGCGCGGCGATTGGCGCGCAATGCTGAATCGATCTCGCCGGAAGAAATCACAACGCGCGTTCATACGATCCGCGAGACGGTCGAAAAAATGGTCGAGATCGTTGAACGATCGATTGAAATGTCTGAGCTGGCCTCTTGTGTGAAAGAAGCCGCTGCCGCGCAGACACCGCTTCGCACCATTGTGACCAAGCTCATTCAGGAACATAAGCAAGTCATTCCAAGTGTTGGCTTCAACGCATCATTCGATGACTGCGAAAACCTGGTTGCGACAGATAAGCGTCTGGTCGAGCTGTTGCTGGACAAGCTTTTGTCACTGGGCGTGAACATGGCGCGCGAGTACGGCCGGATTGAACTGGTTACCTGGTCAGATGGAGCGAATGCCAATTTTTCACTGAAGGCAATTTTCGATTCACGGTCCCCGAAGGATGTGAACGAGCTGAGAGACAGTCTGGACGATGCTGAGGAGCGACTGACCTTGTTGTGCAAAGGCATGGAGTTGCAGCTCATTCGACTGATTGTCGAACAACATGGCGGCGAGCTGGAGATTGTTAAAGAACAGTCGCTCGTCGAATTCGATTTACTGCTTCCGATTCATCAAACCGCGGATCGGTCGGGGCAGGGACTTATTTCCGTAGTAAATTCAGACGCAGCAGAAGCGTAGGAGGTCGTTATGAAAGCACGTATTGCAGTAGTAGAAGACGAGGCTGACATCCGCGATCTGATCGTGGAAGAACTCGAAGACGAAGGCTATGAAGTCGGCACGGCTGAAAATGGTCAGGCCGGGATCGCCATGATCCAGCGCTTCAAGCCACATCTGGTGCTGTCTGACATCACCATGCCGATTCTGGACGGGTATGGAATGTTGGAACAATTGCGCGAGCTGAAGCATTTCGGATCAACGCCGATTGTCTTTCTAAGCGCGCTGGCAGACCGTCGTCATATTATTCAGGGCAAGAAGCTTGGCGTAGATGACTATGTGACCAAGCCAATCGACTTTGAATATCTTCTCGCAACCATCGAAGCCCGCCTACGGGAAGTTGAGCGCATGACGCGCGAGAAAGAAGACCAGATGGTCAAGCTGTATAACTCCTTCATGTCCAAGCCAGAGGTTGAGGCGCGTGTAAAACCGGCCCTGATCGTTGCGCAGGAATGGCAGGATATGGAGCCGATTGAGAATTCCCTCAAAAAGCTCGGGGTGCCGTTCGTGACTCATCACCGTGGATCCCGACTGGATGACTATCTCAGCCAGAAAGCCTATTCGGCGATCTTTGTGACCCAGCACACAAATGATCTGTCTGCGAGCGAAGCTCTGGCAAAGAGCGAAATGTTCAAGGAAACCAAAATTCCGAAATACCTGCTGATCGAAGATGCCAAGGCGCCGCAGGACATGTCCTATTGGGGCGAGTTCAACAAGGTGATCTCGATGGATACGGCGCAGGAAGCCGACATTAACAGCGTAATCGCTGCTCACGTCTGATGATTTGGCCCGGAACTGATCCGGGCCTTTTTTTTACGCGTATCTCATGCAAGGAGATATGCATGTTGTCGCAGATTGTTTCGAGCTTAACCCTGATTTTCGGAGCCTGGATGGGGCTCTATTCCATGCTGAAACCGAGCTGGGGTTCGCGGACGGTGGGGTTGAAGCCTATTGAGGGCCATGCCGAGGGTGCGTCTGAATTCCGCTCGTCATTTGGTGGGTTCTTTCTGGCCGGGCATTTGGGCACGTTGTTCTTGCTTTGGAATCTGGATCCAATGAGTGCGCCGGTTGTGACCTTGCCACTTGGGGCGGCGTGGATCGGGTCAGGATGTGGGCGTGTTCTGTCGATCTGTCTGGATGAAGGCACGGCGACACGACAGAACTGGATCTGGGTCGGGTTTGAGTGGGCGATGGGCCTGTTAATAGCGTTGCCCGCAATCCTGTTCATCTTTCAGGTCGTGCTAAGCTGATCGTCAGGGTCTCGCTTTCGGCAGAGACAGATTGAAGATGATGGCCAGAGCGCGCAGTACAAAAGCGGCGATAAATCCGCCGGCAAAGGCCAGACCGGGACCAAGGCCGAGCGCGATCATCGCGGTGTAGACCCCTGCGCCGAGCAGCGCCGCAGTCGCATAGATATCTTCTTTCAGAAGCAGCGGGTCGCGATTGGCCACGACATCCCGGATGAGACCACCCGCTGAGGCGGTCATGACGCCCATCAGAATGACGATAATGAAATCATGGCCAAGTTCGGTTGCCTTGGCTGCGCCCGTCACCGCAAACAGGGCAAGGCCGATGGCGTCTGCCCAGCGAAGCGGCTTGAAGTCTTCAATCACTTTGCAGAAGAAGAAGGCTGTCAGGCCGCCTGCTATGGCCAGCCACAGAGACAGCGTGTCTTCCAGCCAGAAAACCGGTGCATCGAGAATGACATCGCGTAGCGTGCCGCCGCCAACGGCCGGCAGAAAGGCGAGCGTGATCACCCCGAATAAATCCATATCCTTGCGCACAGCTGCAATGCCGCCCGACAGGGCGAACACAAATACGCCGATACGATCGGCGAGCAGAAGTAACAGGTCTGGATTCATGGCGCGCAATTGACTCCGACTGGCCGTAAATGCAAGCGAAACCGCTATGAGCTTTCAATTGTGAAAGTGACGGTATCGTGATAGAGACGCCGCTTCAATCTGAAAGGACCAGATATGACGGAGCGTCGGGAGACGGGCCGCGGTCGTACACCACGCCAAACGCGCCCCCAAAAACCATTTTCTGCCCCTCGGGGTAAACCTACCAGCTGGGAAGAGGGTGATCGCATTGCGAAATACCTCGCACATGCCGGTATTTGTTCGCGTCGGGACGCCGAAGTCCTGATCGAAGAGGGCGCTGTCACCGTCAATGGCAAACGTCTGGATAGCCCGGCGTTCAAAGTCAGCCGTCAGGATGTGATCAAAGTGCGCGGTGAGCTGGTCAAGCCACCAGAAGCCACGCGCGTCTGGAAGTATCACAAGCCATCCGGCCTGATTACAGCGACGCGCGACCCGGAAGGCCGTTCGACGATCTTTGACCATTTGCCGAAATCTTTGCCGCGTGTGGTGACGATTGGACGACTCGACCTGACGACTGAAGGTCTGTTGCTGCTGACCAATGATGGTGAGCTGGCGCGCCAGATGGAGCTACCAGCAACCGGGCTCGAGCGTCATTACCGTGCGCGTGCACATGGTGTGGTTCGCCCGGAAGCGCTGGAAGAGCTTGCGAAAGGCGTCATCGTTGATGGCATTGAATATGCGCCGATTGAGGCTCAGCTTGAGCGCACAACTGGTACGAATAACTGGCTGTCTGTTGTTTTGCGCGAAGGTAAGAACCGCGAAGTTCGTAAGGCGCTTGCAAGCGTTGACCTGACCGTTAACCGGCTGATCCGTGTCATGTATGGGCCGTTTACTCTGGGCGATCTGCCTGCAGGAACGCTGGTGGAGCTGTCGCCGAAAGAGGTGGATGAGCTGCGCAGTCTCGGCATCAAGACGGACCGGATGAAAGAACGCAAACCTGGCGGTCGGCCAGGCTCTCATCCCGGTGGACGTCCGGGCGGGCGGGGCAAGGGTGCCCCAAGGTCACGGGTTCACAGAGGTCGCAAATGAGCTAACCTCCCTTGATAAGGTGCACCGTCAAGATGTGCACGATAAGGGAGACTCTCATGTCGACAGCCGTCGCTTTACCACCAGAAACCAAGTTCGATCCCAATCGAAAAATGTCAGATGCCGCTGCGCGAAACGCAGATAAGGTGATCAAGCCAGATACTTATTCACGCCCGAAAGAGCTGGATCAGGTATTTGCTGATCTTCGGGCCAATGACCCGATGGCATGGCTCGAGCCGGAGGGGTTTCGCCCGTTCTGGGCCGCTACCAAGCATGCCGACATTATGGATATTTCTCGGCAGAACGCTTTGTTCACAAACAATCAGCGCGAAATCCTGTCGCCGCTTGCGACCGAGAAGCAGACCTATTCGATCATGGGTGGTCCGCACTTTCTGCATACGCTGGTTCAGCTCGATGACCCGCTGCACTTCAAGCTGCGCCATCTGACCCAGAACTGGTTCCTGCCACAGAATGTGAAAAAGCGCAGTGACGCTGTGAAAACTATCGCCAAAGAGTTCGTCGACAAGATGGAAGACATGGGCGGTGAGTGCGATTTTGTCAGCGACATTGCGCTTTACTATCCGCTGCGAGTTATCATGCAGATTCTGGGCGTTCCAGAGGCGGATGAACCTTTCATGCTGAAGCTGACGCAGGAGATTTTTGGCGCGCAGGATGATGATCTGGCGCGGGACAAAGACGCGCTGAAAAATCAGGACACCAATGCCAGCCTCGCTGCGCTTCAGGAAACGCTGGCTGACTTCTTCAACTATTTCGGGGCGATTACGGCGGATCGTCGGGCGAATCCGAAAGATGATGTGGCGACCATTATTGCAAACGGCATGATTGATGATGCGCCAATCGGCGATCTGGAGGCGATGTCCTATTATGTGATCGTAGCTGCGGCCGGGCATGACACGACCAGCGCGTCCACGGCGGGCGGTGTGCTGGCCATGCTGGAAGAGCGATCACAGCTCGACAAGTTCATGGCTGATCCGGCAGGGCTGTCTCGCACGGCAGTTGATGAAGCCATTCGCTGGACGACGCCTGTTAAACATTTCATGCGCACTGCGCAGGAAGATTATGACATTCGCGGCAAGAGAATCCTCAAAGGTGAGAGCATTATGCTCTGCTATCCGTCCGGCAACCGCGATGAAGACGTGTTTGAAGATCCGTTCTCCTTCAAGGTTGACCGCTCGCCAAACAAGCTGATCTCGTTCGGATATGGCGGCCATATGTGCCTGGGCATGCATCTCGCACGTCTTGAAATGATGGCACTTTATGAGGAGTTATTCTCTCGGCTGAAGTCAATCGAGCTGGCCGGGGAGCCGACCCACATCAAGGCCAACTTTGTTGGTGGGCCGAAATCCATGCCGGTGCGGTATAAATTCTAAAACCTGACTGGCCTTTGGTTCTCGCCATTGGCGAAGAATTCTTGAGATCAAGGGCCAGTTAGCATCAGATTTTACAAAGTTTTTTAAAAATATGCTGGACAGGTTACTCTACGATAGCGCCAAATAACTCTCTGAATGCGTTAATATCGCTCGAGGTGGAACTGACATGATTGAAACCGGACCACGCGTTTTTGAAGTCAAAAAAGGCAATCTGCACCATACCCGTACGCATCACATGGCGGAGCGTGCGCTGAAGGATGGCGAAGTCCGCATTCTGATCGATGCCTTTGCGCTGACCTCTAACAATATTACCTATGCCGTCTTCGGTGAGGCGATGAAGTATTGGTCCTTTTTCCCGGCAGAGGATGAAGGCTGGGGGCGCATTCCTGTCTGGGGGTTTGGCACGGTCAATGAAAGCCTGAATGAAGACATTGATCCCGGCGAGCGCTATTTTGGCTTTTTCCCAATGGGAACAGAGTTGATCGTGCAGGCGGACAATGTTCGCGGTCACGGGTTTGATGATGTGTCATCGCACCGCGCGGGCCTCGCAACGGTTTACAACCAATATACGCGCGTTTCTGCCGATCCGGCCTACCGCGCCGATTATGAAGCGCAGCAAATGCTGTTTCGTCCGCTGTTCCTGACCTCTTTCCTGATAGATGACCAATTGGCGGAGGCTGATTTTCACGGTGCGTCTCAGGTGATCCTGTCGAGTGCATCGAGCAAGACGGCGATGGCGCTGGCGTATTTGTTGAAAAAGCGTGGCGTGAAGGTCATCGCCCTGACGTCACAGCGCAGCCGGGCTTTTTGTCGAAGCAGCCGCGTGTATGACGACATCGTTCTTTATGATGAAGCGCAGGAGGGTCTGCCAGATGAGGCCAGCGTCTTTGTTGATTTCGCAGGCAATGCCGCGGTTCGCCGGGCCGTGCATGAGAAACTGAAAGATGGGCTGAAAGCCTCTGTCATGGTTGGCGCGACGGATTGGAAATCGACGCAAGAGTCACCGGATGCAGATCCATTGCCGGGTCCGCAGCCCGCGTTTTTCTTTGCACCGGATCGCGGCGCAAAGCGTGTTGACGATTGGGGCGGGGAAGAGTTTTCACGCCGTGTGTCTGAGGCGCTTCTCGACTTTTATGAGCCCGCGTCGCAATGGATCAAGCCGGTTCGCGGCATTGGCGATGAGGCCATTGTTGAATGCTATCAGCGGGTTCTGAACGATGAAGCCTTGCCGAGTGAAGGCTTCATCCTGTCTTACGTGCTGTAAGCTGGCGGTTGCCGCTTATTTATTGGCGTCAAAGAAGGGAATGATGTGTTGATGCAGGACCGGGGCAACCGCGTCCGGCAAGTCATGTCCCCAGTTCTCGATTTCTACGAGTTTCGCACCGGGAATGCGGTCGGCAACATCTTTTCCGCAGGCTGGCGGAATGAGGGTGTCGACTGACCCATGCAGAACGAGTGTCGGCACTGTCAGGCCTGGCAGGTCATCATGCCAGCGCGGCTGGGCGACGATGGCTGCATACTGTCTTGAAATTCCAGCTGGCCGGTAAGCGCGGTCAAAGGCCTGACCTGCGCGCTCTGCAATCTCTTCATCCGTTGGACGGTAGGGCGGGGCAGAGCCAAAAGCCTTACGGCTTTTGACGGCGCTTTCCATAATGGCCAGACGGGAAACGGATGCAGGGCGGTCGAGAAGGGCAGCTTGCGCCTCTTTGGTTGGGCCAGGCAGGCCCGGGCGCCCGGATGTCGTCATGGTCGGCACAATGGCCTTGACCTTGTCCGGATGGCGAAGCGCGAGGATCTGAGTGATCATACCGCCCATGCTGACGCCCATAACGAGCGCAGGCACTGCGTTCAGTTCAACCAGCAAGGCGGCGGCATCATCGGCCATATCATTGAGAAGATAGGGCGCTTTATCGGCCGCCGTGCCATCCTTCAGGCCGGAGGCGATGTCGCGAATATTGGGAATGCCTTTATCATCAAACTGATGAGACAGGCCGATATCCCGGTTGTCGAAGCGAATGACCCGATAGCCTTGTTCGACAAGCGGGTCGATGAATGCCATGGGCCAGTTTGTGAGCTGGCTGGTATAGCCGGAAATCAACAGAACCGGCGTGCCAGACGGTGGTCCAAACACTTCGTATTCAATCGAAGTGCCATTCACGAAGGCTGAAGCCATTCGCTCCTCCCATATTTGTTATTTGAGAGTTTTGTACACCTCGCCCTTGGCCATGACAAAGTCGATATCGAGCAATTCCTCAATATTTTTCAATGGGTCAGCCGTTACCGCGATGATATCGGCGCTTTTGCCCGCCTCGATTGTGCCGATAGTGTCGCCAAGCTCCAAATGTTCAGACGCTGTGACGGTCGCAGTGCGAATCGCTTCTTCAGGTGTAAAGCCTGCCTGCACCATCAACGGAAATTCTTTGGCGTTTTCGCCGTGCTTCGACACGCCGGTGTCGGTGCCGAACGCGACCTTCACGCCACCTGCATGAGCTTTGCCGAGCATTTGGATGAGGAGCGGGCCGACAATGGCGGCTTTCTTGCGGGACGGTTCTGGTAGCCAGGTCTGATCAACCCAGCCGGTAACTGTCGCGCCCGCAAGGACGGTTGGTACCAGAATGGCGTCTTTCTCTTTGAAAAGCGCGATGGATTCTTCATCAATGTAAGAGCCGTGCTCAATCGAGGAGACGCCAGCGCGAAGGGCTGCGTCGATGCCGTCTTTGCCATGCGCATGTGCGGTGACTTTGCGGCCCATGGAATTAGCGGCCTCGACAATGGCTTTCAGTTCATCGTCAAAGAATTGCTGGGCGAGGCCTGCGCGTGTGTTCGAGAGAACGCCGCCGGTTGCTGTGATCTTGATGAGATCTGCACCCGCTCGGATTTGGTGGCGTACAGCGCGGCGGCAGTCATCTGCGCCGTTACAGATGGAATCGCCCTGAAAGAGTTTTGTCAGAACAGGGGAGAACCCGTTCGCATCGCCATGTCCGCCTGTCACAGAGACAGATTCGCCTGACGCTCTGATGCGCGGGCCGGGCACTTTTCCGGCGGCAATGGCGTCGCGAAGCGCGAAAATTGCGTCATTTGAGCCGCCAACATCCTGAACGGTGGTAAACCCGGCGAGCAGGGTTTTGTTTGCGTTCATGGCGCCGTCAAAGGCTTCATCGGTGACAGAGTACGACAGGATCTTCATTCGTGCTGTCGGGCTGAATTCTGACAAGAGGTGAACGTGGGAATCGATCAGCCCCGGCATGACATAGGCATTCTTCAGATCAATGACTGTGTCGCCTTTGGTCGGTTTTGTGAAACCGTCTTGAATCGCCGTGATCTTATCATCCGTGATGACGATCGTTTTGGACGAGACATACCCTTCACCCGGAACAGCAAGGAGTTTGCCGGCATGGATGAGTGTTGTTTCGGCGATCGCGCCGTTTGCAAAGGTTGAAAATGCGAGTGCTGTGAGTCCAGCCTTTAAAAATGATAGTAACATGATGAGCCTCCCGTATTCAGGGGAGGGTATATTCATGTCGATATATGTCCATATAGGGAATGAAACTTCTGCAAAAACAAGAGACCCGGCTATCGCTAGCCGGGTCTTGCTCTGGTGACGCCCCTCGTCCACCCTCCAGAATTGCGAAAGTTAAACTACCGTAATGTTTTTTCGTCAATGGAGAGAATGCAAACAAAATAGGTTTATTTTTTTGGTTCTGGTAGAAAATCTAAACATGGGGCGAGGATGACTTCAGGCTGTCTTGATGTCCATCGCGCCAAGATAGTCCTGTTTTCCGAGCGGAACGCCCTTAACACGCAGGATATCGTAAGCCGTAGTTGCGTGGAAATGCAGGTTCGGGATCGAAAATGACATCAGAAAACCTTCTGCAGTGAAAGGCAGCCGAAAGTCACCCATTACGAAGGTAACGTCTTTTCCGGCAAGGGAATTCACGTCATTTGGCGTCAGCGCCTTTAGTTTGCCGATGGCCGTTTGGACATGAGCTTCCAATCCGGCGAAGTCATCTTTCTCAAGCGGATTCGGAATACCGAATGTGCCCGCTTGAACGCCTTCAACCGCTTCAAGCGAGTGGTGGACGACGCAGTTAATCTGGAAAGAGAAGGGCAGCATGTCGCCGCAAAGGCGCTCGCCCGGAATCGTCTCAATATCGAGACCATTATCCTGATAATGTTTGCGTGCCTTGACCATGATGCCGTCAATGGCCGAAAGCGTGCGGATGTAACCTGGAACTGTTGCGTCGAAGAGTGAAAATGACATGTGAGACCTCCCGTGGTTCGTCTCAGAATGGCAGGCAGAAAAAACGGCGGCAATGAAATTGTCGCCGCCGTCCCATAAAAGTGTCCATCAGATGATCAGGCTTTTGCCGCCAATTCCTTTTCATAGTCTGGGTAGGAGTTCTTCATGATGGCCTGATTGAGCAGCATTTCGGCAATCTGGATCGTGCCTGTCTTGTCGAAAATGCGAGACCGGGTCCAATAGCTTTCTGTTCGGCGGCTTTCAGCGAGCGCCACAATTTCGCGGCGCACGATATAGGTTTCGCCGACCAGCAGAGGACCGTTCACATAGCGCACTTCCAGATCAGCGAAGAGGCCGATTGCAGGCTGTTTAACCGGATATTTCGCCTGACGCGCCGTGTGTTGAGCGAGCACGCTGATCATCTCAGTCGGGATGATGGCCTTGCCCCATGGTGATTTCGCCGGGTCGTTATAGGCGGGCGTGAACTCGGTGATCACGTCAAGCTTTTGGCTGAGTGTGAACGGGTAGAGGCCGCCAAGGTGCTGATCAGGCGTCATGGTCACGACTTCATCGACCACGCCGGTCATGCCGACAGACAGGTTTTCCAGAACGATGAGGTGTTCAGGCGAACGCAGCTTTTCCATGCGTTCTTCCAGCAAGGTCGGACCTGCGCCGAGTGTTGCGCTGGCTTCCAGTACCGGAGTGCCGTCCGCTTTTTCAGCCCAGCATTTCAGGCGAGTCTGGCTGTCATTCTCAGGCAGTTCAACAAAGGCTTTTACCTCTTCGCCTTCAACAACCATGTTCTTGAAATGAGAGGAGAAGCAGCCCTTTTCGAACCAGTCCTTGCCCCAGATGCTGACCAGTAGCGGGTCAAATTGCGAGAAGTGTGTCGGGCCTTCAATCGGGCCGGCGCGAAAGCCGAGCTTCTCGGCCATGTCATCGTCATGGATCGACTTGCCTTCACTGACATTCTGGTGTTCCAGCATTTGCTTTGGCGCGCGAAGCGGCCCGCAAATAACGTTTCCATCGCGCAAGATTTCAGTGTCGAACATGGCATCCTCCTCATTAGTATAGTCAACTATACCGTTATGGCGAATGCGCTGACGAGACAAGAGCTAAGTCAGGACGCAGCGATCCAATCCGTCGCGTTTGACCACGCCCATTCGCTGCGAAATGGTGGAGGCGCGCCCGGATACATAAGGCCCGGCCGGGTCGAGCCGCCATTTGTTCGGGTTTGGCAGAACAGCAGCCAGCAAAGCAGCTTCGCGGACGGAAAGGTCTTTTGCAGCTTTGCCAAAGCGGGCCTGTGCGGCGGCTTCTGCACCGTAAATGCCATCTCCCCATTCGGCGACGTTGAGATAATGTTCCATGATGCGGCGTTTACCCCAGGCGGTTTCGGTGACGAGGGTCATCCAGGCTTCACCCGCTTTGCGGGCATAGCCGCCACCATTCCAGAAGAAGACGTTCTTTGCTGTTTGCTGGGAAATGGTTGATCCGCCACGGCGTTGTTCATTCTTGCGATTGAACTCCAGGGCAGACTGGATCGCGTTGAAATCAATGCCGGGATGCTCACAGAAGCGCGAATCTTCCGCGGCGATGACCGCGCGGACAAGGTTGGGCGATATTTTGGACAGCGGCACGGGTTTTCGCTTCACGGCGGTACCTGTCAGGGCGGTGCCGACCATATTGAGAGTGGTCGGCGCAGGTAAAAAGCGCAGCGCCATCACATAGACATTCAGGCCAGCAAACAGGATGAGGCAGACGAGCACAGCGCGCCGCAGCAGGATTTTCCAGTGCGGAAGGCGATAGATCATCCGCTTGAGCGGATTGTCTTCCAGCTCAATGCGATCAATGGGTTTGAAGGGGATGCGCCGGGATTCGGTCATTCGACTGATGAATGTCTCTTCTTGTTGCGTCCTGCGCCTGCAATAAAAAAGGCGAGCTGATTGCCCGCCTCTCTCAACATTGTTTTGTGGCCTATTTTAGGCGGTCATACCGGCCTTTTGAGCCTGTTCATAAGCAAAGCCAGCCAGAAGCGGAACGCGTGCTTCCATCGCGGCGGCGTTGGCATTTGCGGCTGTTCCGTCACGGACGCGGCCGACAATACCCTGACAGATCGCTGCCAGGCGGAAGGCGTTATACGCGAAGTAATAGCTGACTTCCGGAAGGCTGCTGAGGCCGCGATGCTGACAGTAAAGGTCAACATATTCTTCCATCGTCGGAATGCCATAGGCCTTCAGATCCGGAATATCGATGATGGCGCCGCGACCATCAGAAGATGGCATGACCCAGTTCATCAGGTGATAGGTGAAGTCAGCCAGCGGGTCGCCGAGAGTTGAGAGTTCCCAATCGAGGACTGCAATGACCTTTGGCTCAGTCGGGTGCAGGATCATGTTGTCGAGGCGGTAGTCGCCGTGAACAATCGTCGTTGTTTCACCTGGTGGAATGTTCGCTGGAAGCCAGTCGATCAGCTTGTCCATTTCGGTGATTTTCTTCGTTTCCGAAGCTGTATATTGCTTTGTCCAGCGGTGGATCTGGCGCGCAACATAGTCGCCTTCCTTGCCGAAGCCTTCAAGGCCAGCCGCTTTCCAGTCGACATTGTGCAGATCAGCGAAGGTTTTCACCTTGGCTTCATAGATCGCGCGGCGTTCCGCTGGCTCATAATCTGGCAAAGTGCCGTCCCACAGAATGCGGCCTTCGACATGGTCCATGACGTAGAACATGGTGCCGACAACATCGAGGTCTTCGCAAAGGCCATATGGACGGGCAACCGGATAACCGAGTGGGTGCAGGGCTGCGATCACGCGGAACTCGCGGTCAACTGCGTGTGCAGACGGCAGGAGCTTTCCTGGCGGCTTGCGACGCATGACATACGCTTTTTTCGGCGTGATCAGTTTGAATGTTGGGTTGGACTGACCGCCTTTGAACTGGCGAACATCCATTGGACCTTCGAAGCCCTCAACGTTCGCTGTCATCCACTGGAAGAGATTGTCTTCGTTGAATTTGTGTGTTTCGGCGACCTCTTTGGTGCCTGAGAACATCTCTTGCGCTGATGCGCCGTGTACTGACATGGCCCCGACCTCCCTTTGTGTTACTGAACTATATTTAACCGCTCGGTTATAACTGCCAGAATGCAAAGATCAAAGCTTACCTTACGTTCGTCCAGAAAAATTTCGGACGGAATGTCGATCGCGAGGATTTCACCCATCTGTCCCAGACTTTCTTAACACGGTTTCGGTAGAGTACGGCAAATTCTGGCTGCAGTTTGGAGGCCTCCATGAAGGGGTTGGTCTTTACTCAGTTTCTCGCAATGGCAGAAGAATCCGTGGGTGAGAAACGCGTCGACGATATGATCGACCGGTGCCCGCTGCATTCAGGCGGTGCCTATAACGCTGTTGGCAATTATGACTGTAGTGAGCTCACAACGCTGGTTGGTGAACTCAGCCGCGAAACCGGAATTGATGTCGGCGAGTTGCAGAAAGCGTTTGGTCGCTGGATGCTTCAGAATTTCGTCGCGACTCATCCGGAGTTTTTTGAGGCAAAAGCCTGTGCGTTCGACATGCTCGAATCTGTCGAGAACGAAGTGCACACTGAGGTTCGCAAACTCTATCCGGATGCCGAATTGCCAAGATTTGAAACCCGTCGGCCTGATCCTCAGACTCTTGAATTTATCTACCGTTCGCCGCGCCGCCTGGCGACCTTTTGTGAAGGGTTGATTGAGGCGTGTCTGATGCATTATGGCGAGGCCGCCGACATTCGATCTGAAGATGTGTCGGATCAGGAGAATCAAATTGTTCGTTTCCTGATTTCGAAAACAGACGGGGGCGCGTAAAGATATGGTTCGACCGCTTCCTGCAACCACATCGCCCCTTGGGGAACATGATACGCCAGTGTCGCGCGGACGCTATGAGCGCGAAAAGCGTGCTCGGATTGATGCTGAAAATTTGTTGGAACAGAAAAGCCGAGAGCTGTTCGAAACCAATGAACGGTTACAGCATGCTCTGAAAAAAGAGCGCGAGATCGCGGAAATGCGCGTTCGCTTCATTTCGACGTTGAGCCATGAGTTCCGCACGCCATTGACGGTCATCAAGGCGTCTGTTGAGCGTCTTGCAAAAATCGATAGCCGGGACCGTGCATCGGTTGAAGCTAAATGCGAAGCAATCCAGTCAGCCGTGTCGCGGCTGACAGAGCTCGTTGAGAAATGCACGAAGCCGCCTGCTGTTTAGGGCGAATTTTCGCTTATTTGCGGACCCGCCAGCCAATGTCTGTGCGGCAAAAACCTTCCGGCCAATCTATCGCATTCACGCCTGAATAGGCTTTGTTGAAAGCCGTTTCGAGTGTTGAGCCGGTGCCGGTGACGTTCAGGACGCGTCCGCCGACTGCGATCAGTGCGCCATCTTTTCCGACATCTGTTCCGGCGTGGAAAACCGTTACGCCGTCGAGTTGGTTTGCTGTTACGACGCCTTCAATGACAGAGCCTTTTTCATACGCGCCCGGATAGCCTTTTGACGCCAGAACAACGGTTGCCGTTGGCGCAAAGCCGCCTTGCGGGGCCATCTCGGCAAAATCGCTGGCACTCATGCCGCCGGTCGAACAGGCCAGAATCAGCGGAACGATATCGCCTTCCAGACCGGCCATCAGCACCTGACACTCCGGGTCGCCAAAACGGCAATTGTATTCGACGACTTTCGGGCCTTCCGGCGTCATCATCAGGCCGACATACAGCACGCCCTGGAACGGGCAGCCTTCGGCAGCCATGCCTTTCAGCGTTGGAATGACAATGGTTTCGCGGACAGTTTCCATCAGCGCATCGGTGACGACCGGCGCTGGCGCATAGGCGCCCATGCCGCCGGTATTCGGGCCGGTATCGCCTTCGCCAACGCGTTTATGATCCTGCGCAGCTGGGAGAAGCACGACGTTTGTGCCGTCAGTGAGTGCGAACACGCTGGCTTCTTCGCCATGCATGAATTCTTCGATGACGACTTCTGCGCCAGCAGAGCCCATGCTGCCGGACAGCATGGCGGCAAGTTCTGCGTCGGCTTCTTCGCGGGTTTCCGGAATGACAACGCCTTTGCCCGCGTACAGCCCATCCGCTTTCAGAACATAAGGCGGGGTCAGAGTGTCGAGAAAGGCTTGGCCCTCAGCCATATCCGTGACGCGCTTATACCGTGCGGTTGGGATATTGTATTTGGCCATCAGGTCTTTGGAGAAGCCTTTCGACGCTTCAATGCGCGCTGCATCTGCATTCGGGCCAAAGACGTCATAACCGCGAGCGCGTAAACGATCTGCCAGACCGTCGGCAAGCGGTTGTTCAGGCCCGATGATGATGAGGTCCGGGTCCAGCTGCAGGGCGAGCTTTTCCAGACCGTCTACGTCATTCGCTTTCACATCAAAGCAGGGGCCGATGTCGTGCATGCCAGGATTACCCGGAGCTGACCAGATTTCGTCCACAATCGGGGACTGATTCATCTTCCATGCGAGGGCATGTTCGCGGCCGCCCGAGCCGATCACGAGAATATTCATGAGGTCCACATGTCGAATGCTGAACCGCTCGTCAAGAAAGGCTTTTCGAACATGCGGCAATTCGCAGATACTTGCGCGCTTTCTTGCAGTTTTCGCAGAGACAGTCCTTATGATAGGGTTCAATCCTGCAAGCGGGAATCACGCGAGAGTATCTGATGCGAGTAATTGTTCTTCTTCCTATTCTGGCCGCCGGGCTTTTGGCGGCGTGCGGCAATGGCGATCAGGAAAAAATCAACAAAGACAAACTGGATGATGCGCAGGCTAAAACGGCCCTGATCCTTGATGGCCGCGAAATCGTTGAGAAGCATTGTGTGGCCTGCCACGGCATTGGCGCGTCTGATGACAGTGCGCGAACAGATGCACCAGTATTGCGCAAGGTTCTGGCAACCCGTGACATTGAAGCGCTGCGTTCTGACTTTCAGGAAGGCATCCATGTCGGCGCTGACGACATGCCGGACTTCAATTTCGGCACTCTGGGGACGGATGCCGTGATTGCCTATATCGAGTCGATCCAGGTCGATGTGCCGGTGAAGACAACAGAAGACTAGGTTGCGAGACTCTTGCAGATAGCTGAAAACAAAGGCCGTTTTTGCGGAATTTCGTCCATGCACTGGTTCTTGAGCTGAGATAGCTTCTGGCCGGCGGGCGAGGCTTTGTCGTCTGCAGGTAAGCAGCCGATCAGATCTTCTATGAGACAACCAAAGGCGCGCACTTCCAGTCGTTCAATGCCGTCTTTCTGGTGATCCGGCAGAGAGGCATAGTTCGCGGCAGCCCCGAAATCGGTTAGAAGGGCATCGCCCAGTTCGGTGATCAGAATGTTATGGGCGTAAAGATCGTTGTGACAGATATTCCGTTCACGCAAATGGCGCATGGCATCGGCGATACCAGACAATATCCTATAGACCTGCGGCGCGGTTAAAACGCGTTCCTGCGGAAAAACATCCCGTGTGCAGGACTGGAGCGATGGCGGCTGACCAAGATTGTAGAACGCTGCCGGAATGAGAGACATGATCAGCCCGGTCGGGTCTGGCGGTCCGGTCTTTGCCAGCACCTGCACCAGATTTGGGTGCGTTCCTGCGGCGATCGAGGCTGAGAGTTCATCATCCGAAAAGCCGTCACTGGTGACGGCCCCTTTATAGTCTTTGAAGGCGATATCGCCGGACTTTGCGAGTTCGACAGGGGCGGAAACTGTCCAGCGTGCTTTGGAGATAATGCCAGAGGCACCTTCACCAAGTGTTTCGAGCCGTTCGATTGCGGTCATGGAGATGACAGGCAGCGTGTCGACGTCCTCAAACGGTTTGTGGAGCGGATTGCCCGCAAAGGTCAGCCAGGACAGGCGGGGCAGTTCAAACAGGAAATCAGGCAGATGTTCGAAACGATTGGCCGATAAACGCAGGAGCTCCAGCGCCTCACACTGGCGCATACTGTCTGGCAGCGTTCTGAGGCGATTTCCGGCCAGCATGCATTTGCGCAGGCGCGTAAGGTTGCCCATTGCATCGGGCAGAGTCTCGATCTGATTGTCTGTGACGATAAACCAGCGGATTTTGTCCGTCAGGGCGTCAGCTGGAATTGTGGTCAGCCGACAGGACTTAAAGCCAATCATATCGAGCGATGGGCAGTCGGAGAGGACTTCCGGTAAAACCTCAAATGGATTGTTTGAGCAGAACAGAGTTTTCAGCTGTGTCAGCCGGGAAAAGTCTGCGGGCAGGTCTGACAATTGGTTGTCATTGAGGTCCAGAATTTCCAGCGTGTCGGCAAGGTCGTAGATCTCGTCTGGAAATACGCCGTTCAGCCCACGCAAGCGCACATGCTTTGCGCCTGAGAGGTTTCCGCTTCGAAGATCGTCGAGAGTGTGCACAGATTTGCCTTTGGTTCGATCAGCTGACCTGAGCGATCCATTCTGCCAGATTGTAATAGGTGGTCACGCGGGTGATGGCGCCGTCTTCAATGTTAAAGAAGGCTCCGGCAGGCAGTTTGTAGGTCTGGCCGCTGGCGTCTGGAAGCCCGGCATCTGTGTTCTTGTAAATACCGCTGACGATGAATTCAGCGGCGCCGCGCGTGCCGTCTTCATTGGCCATGACTATGATGTCGGTTAGCGTCTCATCATAGCAATGATCCATATGGGCGAGGAAGTCTGCAAACTTCGCCTTTCCGTCGCGCAGTCCGCCTTCATTCACATTGTGGTGGATGGTGTCTGACAGACACGCCAGCATACCGTCCCAATCCTTGGCGTTGAAGGCTTTGTAATAGGCAGTGATGACGTTGAGCGCGGTCTGTTGAGCTGGCATGAGCATGGGTCCAGATGAAATAGCGAATGATTTGACTTGAGGAATACGCAAGCCCGCAAGGGAAAGACAACAGGAAAAACCAACGAGACAGGTTGAGCCAGAATGACGACGTTTGTTTATTCAGTTTTTCCTTCCCAAAAACTGCGAATTCGTCTCCCTCTTGCCATGATTTGCGCGCCAGAATGGCGTCATAAGCGATATGTCAGTTTAGGAGCTTAACGATGAAGCGCGTTGCAGTGGTCTATGGCGGTTGGTCATCTGAGCGCGAAGTGTCGCTGTCTTCTGGCCAGGCCATGGCAAAAGCTGCCCGCGAAGCCGGCGCTTATGAGGTCATCGAAATCGATGCAACGCGTGAGCTGGCTCAACAGATCAGGGACGCAAAACCGGACGTTATTCTGAACGGTCTTCATGGCCCATGGGGCGAGGATGGCTGCGTTCAGGGTATTTTCGAGGTAATGGGCATTCCGTATTCTCATTCGGGCGTCGCGGCATCGGCTGTGGCGATGGATAAGCGGAAATCCAAGGCGGTTTATGCTCAAAGCGGAATTGAAATTGCCAAAGATATTGCGATTACGCGGGCTGACGTGAAGAATGGCCATCCGCTGGAACCACCATATGTTGTGAAGCCCGTTGCTGAAGGTTCCAGCTTTGGTGTCGTCATGGTGCGCGCGGGTGAAAACGCTCCGTTTGATGTGCTCATCGCTGATAGCTGGACCTATGGCGACAATCTGATGGCCGAAGAATACATTCCCGGCCGGGAACTGTCTGTCGGTGTGATGGGAGACCGCGCATTACTTGTGACAGAAATCACAACGTTAAGAGAGTTTTACGATTTTGACGCAAAATATGCGAGTGGGGGATCGCGTCATGTCGTTCCGGCCGACTTGCCTGAAGCTGTTACCAAACGTGCACTCGATGCCAGTTTGAAGGCTCATCAGGCTCTGGGTTGCCGTGGTGTGACGCGATCTGATTTTCGTTATGACGAAGAGAGAGACCGGCTCGTGATTTTGGAAACCAATACACAGCCGGGCATGACGCCAACCTCTCTCGTCCCAGAACAAGCTGCTGGTCTCGGAATTTCGTTTCCGGAACTGGTGACGTGGATGATTGAGGATGCATCATGCCCGAGGTGAAGGGCGGCTCTAGAGGCCGAAATGGTGGGAAACAAGCAGCGAGAGGAAAGGGTGCCAAGAAGCCTTCTCCTGCGCGCGACGCCGTTGTGAAACAGACGGCTGACGCTTCATCCATCATTATGGCGATTGTCTTTCTTGTGGCGCTGCTTGTTGGCACGGCCGCCTGGATGGGACAATCCATGTCTGTCATCTCTGGTGGTATGAACACTGTTACAGACGGGTTTGTGAAAACCGTTGGTCTGTCGGTGAAAACCATCCGCGTTTATGATGCCGCGCCAGAGCAAGAGAAACGTATTCTCGCTCAAATGGGCGTTAAGCAGGGCGATTCCATGTTTCGCGCTGACCCGAAACAGATCAAATCTCGTCTTGAGAAGATTAACGGCCTGGGGGACATTCAGGTCCACCGTTTCTGGCCCGGTCAGATTTCTATTTTTGTCACACCGCTTAAGGCGACCGTTTTCTTCTGGAATGGCGAACAGCATGTCGCCATGACACCGTTTGGTGAAACCGTTCCAGATGTGAAATTCGGCGAGGTTGATCATCCGATTGTGTCCGGTAAGGGCGCTGTCCTGGCCTCCGCTGATCTGTTGTCTGATCTGAATGATTTTCCGGCGGTTAAAAGTCGTGTGAGCCGCGCTGTGCGTGTCGGTGAGCGGCGTTGGGATTTGTTGATGAGTTCAGGTGTTCGTATTCAGCTGCCGGAAGGCGCTGAAAACCGTTTTGAAGCTTTGCAGCGTTTGCAGTCGCTGCAGCAGTCTGTCCAGATTCTGGATCGCAAGATCGCCAATGTCGATCTGCGCGACCCGGCTCGTATCTATTCGCGTCGTGCGCAGCAACTGACGGCAAATCTTCAACAAGCGGGCGGAAAGGGATAAGACATGGCGAGTCATGACAGTAAATTCCTTTCTGGTGGTCGCAAAACCCGCAAGATTGGCGACCTCGTTGCGTCACTCGATCTGGGCGCGACCAAGATTGCGTGTCTGATTGGTAGAACCATTCCTCCATCTGAGGGCGGCATTGAGCTGATCGGAAATGGTCAGCAGTCCTGCCGCGGCCTGAAGGCTGGCGTTGTGATCGATATGGACGGTCTGGAACGGTCTATCCGTCTGGCGGTCGAAGATGCTGAGCGCATGGCTGAAAACCAGATCAAAAGCGTTCGGCTTGGCTTGTCCGGTCCATATCTGACGACGAAAACGGTTAAGACCGAGATCGATATGAATGGCCGAGAGATAGGCCGCAAAGACGTTCAGAAGCTGCTTGAAACAACGCTGAACTCAGCCAAGGACGAGAAACAACATATCCTGCACGCCCTGCCGCTGAGCTATGCGATTGACGGCAATGATGGCGTGCGTGATCCGCGCGGCATGTTTGCCGACCGTCTTGGCGTGACGATGAACATTATCAGCATGCCGATGCCGGTGTATCGAAACATTATCCTGTGTGTGTCGCGTGCGCATCTCGACGTGGAGATGGTGGCGGCGTCTGGATTTGCGTCTGCTGACTGTATTCTGACGGATGACGAAAAGGACAATGGCGCGATCTGCCTGGATCTTGGCGGCGGGTCGACAAGCATTACCGTTTTCATGAATGGCACGCTGGCGAGCCTCGATGTGTGCGGTGTTGGCGGACAGCATGTGACGTCTGATCTGGCGCATGGCATCTGTACGACGGTTCCGGCGGCCGAACGCATTAAGACACTGCACGGCACGGTTATGCCATCCAATTCCGGGCCGACCGAGTTTATCGAGGCGCCGAAAATTGGCGATGATGGACGCCTGCAAGCCTCGCGCATGCCGCGTGAAGAGTTAACCAGCTATATTTCACCGCGTGTTGAAGAGATTTTTGAGATCGTTTCGAAAAAACTTTCTGCATCCGGTCTCGGGGGGCGTTTGCCGCGCCGAGTGGTCCTCACGGGCGGTGGGAGTGAATTGCCGGGTGTTCGGGAACTCGCGTCCCGCGTTCTTGCCATGCCTGTAAGACTGGGAAAGCCTTTGAATGCTGAGCATCTCGGCGAGATTTCGCAGCGCGCATCGTTCTCGACCAGCATCGGTCTGTTAACCTTTGAACAGGCCGGACTCAGCAGTGGTCCGACCCAGAATGTGGTAAAAAATAAGGACCCGTCTGCTGAAGGTCGGAGTGGTGTTTTTGCCCGGGCATTTGATTGGTTCAAAGAAAATATCTAAATTTCTTTGATGTCTTAACCCTCGATTAAGCCTGATTGTCGATTCTTTAATATGACTACCTCCCTCGGGTTCGGTGAGCGATAAGGCGAAGCAGATGAGCGGTTTAGAGTTACAGCCAAGAATTGTTGTGTTCGGTGTCGGTGGCGCTGGAGGCAATGCTGTAGATAATATGATCAGAGCGCAACTCCAGGGAGTGGAGTTTGTGGTTGCGAATACAGACGCACAGGCTCTGGCACGATCCAGTTGTGAGAACAGAATTCAGCTCGGACTGGAAACAACATCAGGCCTTGGTGCCGGTGCGCGTCCAGAAGTTGGATCCGCAGCAGCAGAAGAGAGCCTCGAAGAGATTGCACTGCACCTTGAAGGTGCGCATATGGTGTTTATCGCTGCAGGCATGGGCGGCGGTACGGGAACGGGCTCTGCGCCTGTGATTGCCCGTCTGGCTCGTGAGCGCGGTATCCTGACGGTTGGTGTTGTCACGAAGCCATTCGGTTTCGAAGGGAAACGCCGCATGGCGCTGGCCGAACAAGGTCTTGGCGACATCAAGAAACACGTCGACACCCTGATCATCATTCCGAACCAGAACCTGTTCCGGATCGCAAACGAGCAAACAACATTTGCTGATGCGTTCCAGATGGCAGACCGCGTTCTGTATTCTGGTGTTCGTGGCATTACCGACCTGATGGTCATGCCTGGTCTGATCAACCTCGACTTCGCAGACGTCCGTACCGTTATGGCGGAAATGGGCGCAGCGATGATGGGAACCGGCGAAGCGGCTGGCGAAAAGCGCGCGCTTGAAGCGGCGCAGGCTGCGATTGCCAACCCTCTGCTCGACGATATCGAAATGCAGGGCGCGAAAGGCGTACTCATCAACATTACCGGCGGCTATGATATGACGCTGTATGAAGTTGATGAAGCTGCGAATGAGATCCGCAGCCAGGTTGACCCTGATGCGAACATCATTCTCGGTTCGACTTTCGACGACTCACTCGACGGCAAAATGCGCGTGTCTGTGGTCGCGACAGGTATTGATGACGTTGAAATAGCGGCTGCAAAATCCGCTGCTGCGGCGGCTACTCCTGCTCGTGAAACGGTTCAGGCAAGCCCGGTTCGACCAACTGTTGTGGCTGAGCCAAAGCCAGTTGTTGAGCCAGCGTCTGCTCCAGCCATGACTCCTCGACCAGAATTCACCGAGACCAAAGTTGTCGCCCCTCAGGAGGCACCCGTTGCTGAGGCACCTGCGGTTACCAAGCCGTCTTCGTCTCATGTCTCAGCGGATATGGTGTTTGGTGCGAAACAGCCATCTTTGCCGCCGCGAGAAGAACCAAAAACAGGCGGTAAGAGTGTCAGTGTTTTGTTCGGATGGCGCGAGCCAAAAAACAATGTCGACGAAACGCCGTTTGAAGATGACATTTATCAAGCCGCTCATGAAGATGACGAGTTTGATTCAAAGGGAATGATCGTCGAAGACAGTGATCTGGAAATTCCGGCTTTCCTGCGCCGATCTGCCAATCACTAGTCTGCAACAAGACCGAAAAATTGAATCGCCAGCCGAAAGGCTGGCGATTTTCGTTTGACGGAAAGTCAGTAAAAACAATGCGTTTGTTTGGGGCAAAAGCGTAGCAAAAATCACACAGACAGGCAGTTTTGCAGTTATCTGTTTCAGTTTGTTACAAAACCTGTCTTTAGGGGTTTTTGTAAAAGACCATAAAAAACAGTATGTTGTGAGCGCTGGGTTCGGGTCTGGTGCGGTTTTGTTTACACTTGCGTTACGAAACGAAACAAAGCGTGTGTTGAGATGGTCCAGTAGTCGCGCAATCTGTTATCCAACAGGAGACCAATGTGCGAAAAGTAGTGTACCAACAAACCCTTGCGAGCACAGCGATTTGTGCCGGAATTGGGGTCCACTCAGGCGAGCGGGCGCGTCTGACGCTCAAGCCAATGCCGGTCAATACGGGCATTGTTTTCCAGCGCGTTGATGTTGAGCTATCCAAAGGCCGTATCCCGGCTGATGGTTTGCTGGTTCACGACGTGACACTTGGCACCAAACTGCGAAATGAGCACGGTACGACACTGTCGACGGTCGAGCACCTTTTGTCGGCGCTTTATGGTCTTGGAATTGATAACCTGCTGATCGAAGTCGACGGACCGGAAATTCCGATCATGGACGGATCTGCGGAACTGTTTGCTGACCTCGTTCTGCAAACCGGCATCCGCAAACAGGAAGCGCCATGTGCATTCCTCAGAATCCTGAAACCTGTCACCGTTCAGGACGGCCCTAAGAAGGCGTCTCTTCTGCCTGTGGGTGACTATGGCTTCTATCTGGACGCCACAATCGACTTTGCTGCCGAGGCCATTGGTCGTCAGCGCAAAATGGTTGAGCTGAACGAAAACAGCTTTGTGCGCGAAATCGCTTTTGCCCGTACTTTTGGCATGATGGCTGAGCTGCGACAGCTTCATGCCATGGGGCTGGGGCAGGGCGCGAGCATGGAAAATGCTATCGCCGTTGAAGATGATCGGGTGCTCAATCCGGAAGGTTTGCGCGCGAAGGATGAGTTTGTGCGTCACAAGCTTCTGGACGCGATTGGTGACCTTGCTCTGATCGGTTCACCAGTCATTGGCCGTTATGTCAGCGAACAGCCTGGCCACTCAATCAACAACCTTCTGGTTCGTGAACTGCTCGCGAATAAGGATGCCTGGGAAATGGTTTCCTTTTCCGAAGTGAAACGCAACGAAGTGGCGGAAGTTCTGTCCGCCTGAGCGCGGAAAACGGCCTACCTGAAGGTATCGTAATCTCTGAAAGCTCTTTCTTCTGGGGAAACGTCTTGTTGGGACCTTTCTAACAGGCTATCACGGCTAGAACACAGTGCGCAGTAAGGTAACTATTTGTATGACTAGCCGGCCAGTATCGCTTCTTCTGTTGTCTGCAGCTCTTATTCTGCCGGCAGGCTGCTCTATGTTCGATTCAGCCAGAAACGAGCGGCTCGCATATGTTGAGCGCCCGGTAGAGCAAATCTACAACGAAGCGTCCGAATCCCTTCTGCGCCGCAATTACGACAAAGCCGTTCTGATGTTCAACGAAGTGGAACGTCAGCACCCGTATTCAGAATGGGCGAGCCGCGCGAATCTGATGTCGGCATTTTCCAACTATCAGAGCAATAATTACGACGAAGCGATTACAGCAGCGCGCCGGTATATCTCTCTGCACCCAGGTAATGATGAAACGGCATATGCATATTATCTGGTTGCGATCTGCTATTTCGAACGCATTGTAGACGTTGGCCGCGACCAGGGCATCACTGAGGATGCGCTGGCGGCGCTTGAGGAAGTGATTCGTCGCTATCCGAGTACTGAATACGCGGCGGACGCCCGTCTGAAAGTTGACATGGTTCGTGACCAACTGGCTGGTAAGGAATTGGCGATTGGCCGTTGGTATCTGCGCCGCAACCAGCATTTGGCGGCAATTAACCGGTTCAAACGGGTTGTGGACGAGTTCCAGACAACCAGCCACACGCCGGAAGCGCTTTACCGCCTGACAGAGGCGTATTTGTCGATTGGCCTGAGCGGCGAAGCGAAGAAATCTGCATCCGTTCTGGGGCACAACTACCCGACCTCTTCCTGGTATTCAGATGCTTATGCTCTGTTGGATGAGAACGGCACAAAACTCGCTGATGCACCAAAGGCGAAGCGTAAGAAAATTCTTGGTTTGTTCTAGTTTTATTCGTTCTCTCTCTGTTCTTTAATTGTTCTGCATGATATGTAGCTATCCATGTTGATAGCTCTCTCTGTTCGCGATTTTGTTCTGATTGATGCGCTTGATCTGTCGGTGCATCGAGGTTTCACCTCTGTTACCGGCGAGACCGGGGCAGGTAAGTCCATTCTTTTGGAAGCCTTGCGGTTTGTCACCGGTGGAAAGTCCGACAAACGCTTCATCCGGGTCGGGGCAGACAAGACTGCCGTATCGGCGAGCTTTCAATTGCCTGAGGGCCATATGGTGCTTCAGGAGATGGATGATCGCGGATTATCCGCCGAAGATGGTCTGGTCACGCTGCGCCGCGTCCTGAACGCGAATGGCCCGTCGCGCATGTTTGCGAATGATCAGATTATCAGCGCTGATTTCGCCAAACTGCTTGGGGAACAACTCCTTGAAATTCATGGACAGCATGACAGCTCTGCACTGCTGAATGCAGCCCTGCACAAGGATGTCCTTGATGCGTATGCGCAGGCTGAGCCGCTGCTTAACCGGACGCGCTCAACTTTTGAAGCTTGGGATGCGGCGCGGTCTGCGCTCGATACATTGCTGGCAGAGGCCCGAACCCGCGAATCAGAAATAGCTCAGGCTGAAGCTATTGTTGAAGAGCTGGATGCGCTTTCACCACAAGAGGGGGAAGCAGCCCGTCTCGGTATTGAGCGGGCTTTGCTCATGAACAGTCAGAAACTTGCAGAGTGTCTGTCCGATGCGGACGAGGCGGTCCGTTCCTGTAACGCGGCAGATGTGTTTGGTAGCGTTGCGCGAAGCTTGGAACGCGCATGCCGTTTGCCGGAACTTGTTGAGGCAGGGGAAGATAATCCTCAGATGCAGGCGCTGAAGTCTGCTCAGGAATCTGTCGAGCGGGTGCTGATCGAACTTGGTGAGTCGAGTTTCGCCGTCGAAACCGCGCGGGCGAGCTTTGAGCACGACCCGGACGCATTGGAAAGCTGCGAATCGCGCCTGTTTGCCCTTCGTGCGGCTGGCCGAAAATATGGCGTTGCGCCGGATGAGCTGGCTGTTCTGCTTCAGGAAAGTCAGGACCGGTTGGAAGCGCTGGGGGCCTTTGAGACCCGGACGGAAGATGCGCGCAAGGTAGTCACTGAAACAGAGATGGCGTATCTCGAAGCCTCCGGCAAACTCTCTGCGCTGCGTAAATCCAGCGGCGAGCAACTGGCAACAGTTGTTATGAAGGAACTTGCGCCTCTGAAACTTGAGCGCGCTGTGTTCCGGGTCCGTGTTGATGAAAAGCCGATGGACAAGGCTGGTCCGGATGGTCGTGATGCGATTGTCTTTGAAGTTCAGACAAACCCTGGCGCGCCGTTCGGCCCGCTTCACAAGATTGCGTCTGGGGGTGAGCTTGCCCGCTTCACGTTGGCACTGCGTGTTTGTCTGGCCGATATTCAGTCAACCGGTCTTCTGATCTTTGATGAGGCCGATCAGGGGGTTGGCGGCGCGGTTGCGGCAGCTGTTGGTGAGCGTCTTAGCCGACTGGCCGAGGATCGTCAGGTTCTGGCGATTACGCACAGTCCTCAGGTCGCTGCCGCCGGTCATACACATTGGCATATTTCCAAGAATGTCAGCGATGAAGATACGACGTCTTCTAAAGTTACGGTTCTTAGCGGAAATACCCGTCTGGAAGAGATTGCGCGCATGTTGTCTGGTAGTGAGATCACAAATGAGGCGCGGGCAGCTGCTGAGCGCTTGATGACGGAGCAAGTTTGATCCAAAGCTCAAAGCTATGGAAACGACTCAACCTGCTACGCTGAACACGGCCATTGAAGACCTCTCTGAGGCAGATGTCCGTGTCGAACTGGAATATCTCGCAGAGTGTCTCTCAGCTGCGGATCAGGCCTATTATAATCAAGATGATCCCATCTTCACGGATGCGGAATATGATACACTAAGACGGCGGAATGCTGCGCTTGAAGAGGCGTTTCCGCATCTGGCGCTTGAGGCATCACCGTCGCAATCGGTTGGAGTGGCGCCGAGCTCAGATTTTTCCAAAGTCGAACACCTTGTTCCGATGTTGTCGTTGGACAATGCGTTTTCAGACGAAGATGTCGAAGATTTCGTCCTGCGCATGAAGCGGTTTTTGAAGCTGGGCACTGATGACCCACTTTCTATTACGGTTGAGCCGAAGATTGATGGTTTGTCGGCCAATCTGCTCTATCGAAATGGCGAATTGGTTCGCGCAGCCACGCGCGGCAATGGCCGCGTAGGTGAGGATATCACGCCGAACATCCGAACGATTGGCGATATTCCGGAAAAACTGTCTGGGTCTGGCTGGCCCGAAGAAATCGAAATCCGTGGCGAAGTTTATATGAGCATGGCGGCTTTTGAGGCGTTGAATGCGGACCTCGAGGCCAAAGGGCAAAAGACGTATGTGAACCCGCGCAATACAGCGTCCGGTTCGCTTCGCCAGATTGATCCGGAAGTCACGCGGGCGCGTCCGCTCAATTTCTTTGCTTATGGCTGGGGCGGCGTTTCGGCACCTTTCGTTGAGAGCCAGTTTGATGCTTTGCATCATTTCGAAGAGTGGGGGTTCCCAATCAACCCTCTGACCATTCGATGTGAAACTGTCGAAGAGGTGTTGGCGCATTATCAGAAGATACAAACGCTGCGCCCCGACCTTGGCTATGACATTGACGGGGTGGTGTATAAAGCAGATCGGCTGGATTATCAGGCACGTCTTGGCATCGCCTCGCGTGCACCGCGTTGGGCAATTGCGCACAAATTCCCCGCCGAGAAAGCTGAAACCATTGTCGAAGCCATCGATATTCAGGTTGGTCGCACGGGCTCGTTAACGCCGGTGGCGCGTTTGAAACCGGTCAGTGTTGGCGGTGTTGTCGTGTCGAACGCGACCCTCCACAATCAGGATTATATCGCTGGTTACCGCCGAACGGAAAATGGTACGGAACTTGTCACCGATGACATTCGCGTTGGCGATCGGGTTCGTATTCAGCGCGCAGGCGATGTGATCCCACAGGTTTTGAATGTGGTGGATCCAGATCGGAAAGATCGCGGCGAGAAATATGTGTTCCCGGATCATTGTCCAGAATGCGGATCGCTGGCCGTGCGGGATGTGGACCTTAAAACCGGTGAAGAAGATGCACGGGTTCGCTGTACGGGCGGGCTTATCTGTCCGGCGCAGGTTCAGGAACGCCTGAAATACTTCGTGTCGAAGAAGGCACTCGATATTGATGGGTTTGGCGACAAACAGGTTGAGCTGTTCTTTGAGCGCGGCATCGTAAAGACACCGGCTGACATTTTCCGTCTGGAAGCCCGCATCGCTGAGGAAGGGTATGACCCGCTCGGAAGCTGGGAAGGGTTTGGCGAAACCTCGGCCAGCAATCTCTTTGCAGCGATTGACGCGAAACGCAAAAGCCCGTTCTCACGTTTTTTGACCGGGCTCGGCATTCGCCATGTCGGTGATGTGGTCGCGCGTAATATTGCAACTGAGTTCGGAAATTGGTCTGCCTTTTACGACAAAATGCTTGCGGCCGGCACCGTTGAAAATGGTCTTCAGGACTATGAAACCCTTCGCCTTGGCGGGACGCTGGAATTGCCGGGGGCGAAGAAGCTGACCGACAAGATCGCGCTGGCGCTTTTTGATGTGACGCAAGAGTCGGTGGCGCAGTCAGAAGATAGCTGGCCTTACAGCCTGATGGGAGTTCTGCGAGACGCAGGTGTGAAGTTGCAAAAGGGCCATGCTGAAACGCTCGAAGCCCTGTTTCCGGAAAAAGCTACATTCTTTGAAACCATTGAACGGCTCGCGCCGGTTCATGCGGCCTTCCGGCCGATTGAATCGATTGATCGACTGGGCGTTGCGGCCGCATCGTCTTTGGTGGCGTTCTTTGAGGAACCGCACAATCGGGATGTCGTCACCGCACTTGCTGGTGTGCCGGGCGAGGGCGGCGGCCTCATGGAAATCGAAGATATGGCGCAAGTGGCCGGAGCGACCGACTCGCCTGTTGCCGGACTGACCGTCGTCTTTACCGGAACGCTGACGGAAATGACCCGCGACGAAGCGAAAGCCCGTGCATTGGCGCTCGGTGCCAAGGTGTCTGGCTCGGTATCTGCGAAAACGGATTTGCTGATTGCTGGCGAAAAAGCCGGGTCCAAACGCACCAAAGCCGAAGGGCTGGGTGTGAAGGTGATCAGCGAAGAGGATTGGCTGACCCTGATTGGTGACCGGTAAACCGGTCACCAGATATTTAGATCAAAGTGGCTGACAAACGTTTTCGAGCCACGCTTTTGCTTCCGGATAGTCCGCCATCAGGCTGCCGACGTCTTTCGCGACGCGGGTGTGATAGGCATCGACCCAGTCCCGCTCGTCCCTGGTGAGCAGGTCGAGATCGATCAGGCGACGATCAAGCGGTGCAAGTGTCAGCGTTTCAAAGGCCATCATCGGGCGTGCGCCGCCCGGAATATCCTTTGGTTCGGTGACGTATTGCAGGTTTTCGATACGGATGCCGTAGCCGCCCGGAATGTAATAGCCCGGTTCGTTCGACACGATCATGCCCGGTTGCAGCGGTGTACCATTCCAACCTTTTGCAATGCGTTGCGGGCCTTCGTGAACGCCGAGATAGGCGCCAACGCCATGGCCTGTGCCGTGATCATAGTCATATCCGGCCTGCCAGAGAGCATGACGCGCCAGCACATCAAGATGTGTGCCTGTCGTGCCTGCCGGGAAGCGGACAACCGTCATGGCGATATGGCCTTTCAGAACGAGCGTGTAGTGACGCTTCATGTCTGCGGTTGGCTGACCGATGGAGATTGTACGCGTAATGTCGGTGGTGCCGTCGAAATACTGGCCGCCAGAGTCAACGAGGAAGAGATTGCCCTCTTCAAAGACTTTGCTGCTGTCCTTGTTGACGCGGTAGTGCGCCATGGCACCGTTCGAACCAAAGCCGGAAATCGTTTCAAACGAGATATCCTGCAAAACGCCGGTCTCATCGCGGAAGCCTTCGAGCGCTTTTACGGCGTCAATCTCGGTTGTTTTGCCCGGCTTGGCCTTGGTTTCCAGCCAGTGCAGGAAGCGCGTGATGGCAACGCCGTCGCGGTTATGCGCGCTTTGTGCGCCGTCAATCTCGGCCTTGTTCTTGGTCGCCTTTGGCAGAGAGCAAATGTCCATGCCTTCGACAATGTCGGCTTTGGAACGCTTCAGGCGCGTGAAGAACCATTCAGAAGCGGTAGATGGATCGGCCAGAACCTTTTTCTCTTTCAGGTCAGCAAGCCCTTTTGAGATGTCCTTGATGTCGCGAACCGAAACCTGATTTCCGAGATGCGTGCGCAGCTCATCATCGACCTTCTTCGGCGCGATATAGAGTTCGGCTTCACCTGAACTGTGAAGAATGGCGCGGCTGAGTGGCAGAGGAGAACATTTCACATCGCCGCCGCGAATGTTGAACAGCCAGGCGATAGAGTGCGGTGCGGTGATGACCGCTGCATCAATGCCTTTGGCTTTCATCTTGCTGGCCAGCTCTTCGCGCTTTTCAGACGCGCTTTGACCCGCATATTCGAGTGCGTGTGGCACCACCTTTGCCATTGGCTGGCGCGGACGACCTTTCCAGGCCTTGTCGATTGGGTTTTTGGAAACCGGTTTTGGCGTCGCCCCCGCTTCGATCAGCGCGGCTTTCAGGCCGTTTGCCGAAGCTGGTGTCATGAGTTGCGGATCATAGCCGATCGTCAGACCGGTGAGGTCCAGTCCTTCGATGAACGCCCATGGACCCGGTGGGTCAAAGCCTTCAATCCCGAACAGAGACTGGTCGACCTGTTCAGCAACCTGAATGGTGTAACGCCCGTCTGCAAACACCCATGCTTTGTCGAGCAGAGCAAAGGCCGCGCCCGCCGAGCCTGTAAAGCCCGTTGCCCATGCAAGGCGCTGATTGGCTTCCGGCTGGTATTCGTTCTGATACTCATCTTCGTGAGGAATATACAGCCCGTCCAGGCCATCAGCCTTGATAGCGTCTCTCAGAAGGGGGAGGTTTTTGCGGCCAATTTCCGGGCCGCCGCGTGTATCAAATTTTTGTCTCATCCGGATGGGATATCAGGGACGACGTCCTCAAGAAAGAGGAATCTGTCGATCAATCTTCCTGAGATTGCCTAGTTTTCGTCGAAGCTGAGAAATTCGTCGAGTACATCGCTGCGTCCAGATTCGATAGCGTTGATCAGGCTTTTCATCTCTGCGCCGATGCCCGGTTTTGCAGGCTTGGGTTTTCGCTTTGGAGCTTCATACATGAGAGTCGACCAGCCGTCTCTGTGGATGCGATCAACCAGCTTCATCCCATGGCCGTTATAGGCAGCGCGAACGCTTGGCTCCTGATGACGCAGCAGGCCGGACAGGATAACCGTGCCGCCCGGACGCGTCAGTCGGGCAATTTCTTTCGACAGGCCGATCAGAGGGCGCGCCAGAATATTCGCGAAAACCGTGTCATACGGGCCAGATTTCTGGATCAGCGCCGATGTGGTTCCCATGGCGTGAACCATTTTGATCTGGTTCGAGACATGATTGTTTTCAGCGTTGATCTTTGCAACGCGCACGCTTTCCCAGTCGAGGTCGCTGGCGATGGCCGAAGTCGCGCCGCGTTTGATCGCAGCAATCGCAAGCACGCCGGACCCGGTACCGATATCGAGAACCTTACCGAGTTTTTTGCGACGTGCGCGGCGTTCCAGCGCGAACAGACAGCCAGATGTGGTGCCGTGATGGCCTGTGCCGAAGGCAGGGCCTGCTTCGATCCAGAGCGGAATACGACCCGGATGACCTTTGGCCAGTTCGTGTGCACCGGCGACAACAAACGGACCGGCCTCAACAGCTGGAAGACCTTCCAGAGAGACGGCGACCCAGTCTTTGTCTTCGAGTTTTTTGACCGTAGCGGTCAGCCCGTCGCCGAACAGTTCGATAATGCCCGCACAGCCATAGGCTTGCTCTTCACTGGAGGTGTAGACATCCAGACGCCAGGTGATCCGCGTTTCTTCCTTTGCGTCGACAGCCTCTGCGGGAGAGGGGTCAAGCCAGGTCAGCGCATCGGCTGCAGCTTCAATAATCGCGCGCGGCGCAGTGGTCGAAATCATATACATGAGCTTGCATAAACACCGGATTTGCGCGTTTTAGAACCCTTTTTTTAGGGGAATTTACGCGGCTGGATTTGTGATTAACCATTGGGCGATTTTTGATCGGAATTCGCCCAAAGCGATCATGAGTCAGGTGCAGTTTATGCTTAGCTTAAACGGTCATCAATCCATGGCGGGAAGGAAAACGGATCGTGTGCTTTCAGGCCGCGTCCCCATACGCCCGGCTTATAGTGCCCCGTCAGAATTTCATAATGAAGGTGAATGCCGGTTACGTGGCCGGAGCGGCCCATAAGGCCAATCGGGTGACCATAGACGACGTTCTGCCCCACCTTGATGTCGTCCTCGATATGGTTGAGGTGGGCATAGCGGGTGTAAACGCCTTTGCCGTGATCAATGAGAACTGACAGGCCGTAGCCGCCATTATATCCGGCCTCGAGAATGCGACCGGCAGCACCGGAAAAGACCCGGCTGGCTGGACGAGAGGTAATGTCGAGCCCCTGATGAGGTCGCGTCTGGCCCTTCAGGGTTCGGATGCCGAAGCCGGAACTGATGCACGCATTGTTTGCAGGAGCGGTGACCACAGGAACGTCGCCGCCAGGGCCGCGAACGACCACCAGTCGTGAATAGAAGATAACTTCTTTCTGAGCGTTGGTTTCAGGCTGGTTGGAAACGGTCATGCCGCGGCAAACAAACAGTTTCTTGTTTGGATAGAGGCGTTTTATATTCGCCGCACGGGTTTCACCGCTTTCTGGTCGAACGCTTTTGTATTCGGATTGTTTGGGCTGAACCGGCTGGGTTCGATCATGGATCGGCGCGGGCGTCGAGGAACAAGCCGCCATTAAGAGAAGTGTGAAGGAAAGACCGCTCAACTGAAATAAACGCATAACGAAACCCTGCTGTGCCATTGCCGGTCCCGTCACTTTGGCGGTTTTCGCCTTAGACGGGAACCCGGCTTTTGCAGTTAACCCTAATGGGCGTCCGTTAAGATTGAGTCGCCGAGTGTGTTATCCGGCTGCAGTTTCTGGCTGGCCTTGCAGTTTCGAGACAATGAACAATACAACAAAGACCAACAGGCCGAAAAAGGCACCGCCCAGAAGTGTGGCCAATGCCAGCTCGCCGAAATTCGTGCTTTCCATAATGGCTGGGGCTGCCGCCACCGTCAGGTATAGTGTAAGCGCTGGATTGAAGGCGAATTTCAGCCGCTCAATGATCACAAGATACACAGCGATAACCACCAGAAGCAGTGACAAGATGACCCCGTTTGTGCCGAGTTGTGCCGGTAACGCATGAAGCCCCCAGGCCAGAGCAATACCGATCAATGCCCCGATCATTGAGGTGAAAAACAGTTTGAAATCAAGTTTGTCGACAGTGGACCAGTACCAGAGGAACAGGAAGCTGGCGTAAAAGCTGGTCAGCTTTGCGGCAGAGCCCAGAAAGATCCAGCCCACAATGCCGACGATTACAATCAAAAGGATAAAAAAGCCCGCAAGCAGGCTTGGCGGCGGTGTTTCCGCCGGTGTTTCAGTTGTCATATCTCACTCCCATTTTTTATTATGGGAGAAGTGTCCGCCCCATGCCGCCGGGGCAGTCAAGCGACTTCACTAGCGGCCTTTCCAAACAGGTTTGCGTTTCTCGGCGAAGGCTTTCGGGCCCTCGCGTGTGTCGTCTGCCTGTAGCCAGCGGCGAAATTCAGGGTAGTCCGGTTGGGCCTTCATCGCTGCGGCAAGTGACGGTTCGTCCAGACCGCTCAAAACGGTTTGCTTGGACGCGCGAATGGAAATTGGCGCTGCTTTCAGAATGTCATCGCACCATCTCTGCGTCACTTCGATGAGTTGATCTGCGGGAACGACTTCATTCACTAGCCCCAGCCGGTCAGCTTCTTGCGCACTCATCTGGCGGGAGGTGAAAATATAGCCCATGGCTTTCTTCAGGCCGATCTGGCGCGCCAGCCGGTGCAAGCCGCCGCCAAGCGCGACGGCGCCGACTAACGGTTCTGGCAGTCCGAAGCGGGCGTCTTCGCTGGCAATGATCAGATCACAGGCGAGGGCGACTTCGAACCCGCCGCCAAGGGCGAGGCCATTTACGGCGGCGATGACGGGCTTTGATAGGTCAAAGCGCTCAATCAGGCCGGCATAGCCATTTGCGGGATAGGTGTGGCGCGCTGAACTGGAAGACGCTTCTTTCAGGTCTGTTTCGGCACAAAAGGCGCGGTCGCCAGCGCCGGTGACAACGCAAATCCACTGATCTTCATCAGCGGCGAATGTGTCAAACGCCGCCTGCAATTCATGATGCATCGCATAAGTAATGGAATTCATCGCGCTTGGGCGATTGAGCGTGATCCAGGTGACCCGGTCTTTGGTCTCGACGATGATGTTTTCGTAAGTCATTGGCGCTTCTTCCCGTTTTGAGGGTAGTGGCGCCATGACGCAAAGTCAGGTCAAGAGCGAAGAGCAGAATTGCCTCACGCCAAGACGCTGACAAAGTTCAGTGGCGGTGTCGAACTTGCCTGACCTTGCGGGCCGTAACCGGTGGGCGTGCCGCCGGAAAAGCCGGTTTCAGCCGGGCGAGGGTCTTCTTCTAGTCCGCGCTCTTCCAGAAATGCCAGCAGGCTGTCTCTGTCGACTTCACCGCGCTCAGTAACGAGGCCCGCCGCGTCTTCGCCATAGCGGCTCGTCAGGCTTTCTGTCAGGTTTGTTGCGCGCTCTTCTGCGATAAGCGAAGACAGCGCGTTCAGATCGACCGCGCCCGTATCATCAACGAGACCGGCCGCGTCATCGCCAAACACGGCGGTTGCGCGCGCGGCGAGCTCTTCGGTATCGATACCGGTATTTCGGATCGCTTCCTGTAATCGTGCGACAGGGCCCGGTGCCTCCGGCAGAATGGGCTGAGGCGGCCGCCGAAATTCAGGTTCAACACTGGCAGATCCGCCAAAAGGCTGCAGCCCCGCATAGGGCGAGCCGGATGTGGAATTAATTGCATCAACCATTTTGATCGCTCCTTGTGCTTCAACAAGGCGCATCACGCAGCTGGCATCAGGGTTTTGGTCTTCTTGTCACCCATATTTGTCATCCGCAAAGTCTGCTGATCTTCTTCAGCACACGATACGTCGGCTTGTATTTCCCCATGGTGACCGGGGAAGTCTTAATAATCGTTACCAGAGATTTATGAAGCGTTAACGGCCGTTTCAGGCCGCAGGCGCGCAGGAATGTGTGCGGTGCATTTGCGCTTCTTTCAGCCAGTCCCAGCCGAAAGCCTCGTCGCTGTCGCCGTTTTGTCGGCGCAGTTCCAGACGTTCCAGCGCTTCTTCCAGCGTTGGTTCATGACCTTCCGGCACCCACCACATGACGAAATGCATGTTACCCAGAACTTCGAACCAGTCTTCGCGGCGTTCGTAGAATTTCTTGTGCACCGTGCCCCAGACAAAGCGCTCCAGGCTCTCAACGTCTTTCCAGACAGTGAGGTTGGACACAAATTGCGGGTCACCTTCAATCTTGGCGTCGGTATTGCCCGTACCCGGTTCGCCTGAGCCTTCCATCATCCAGACAAAGCCCGGCATGCGTTTGCCGAGGCCATTGATGAAGTCCAGATTGTCCATGAAATCCTTGACGCGAGGGTCATCTGTCGGCGCGACCAGACGACCGACATTCAGTTCAGCCAGATTGTAGTTCATAGACCATCCCTTCCGTTCCTGTTGCAGATGGGAAGGGGGCAGGTGATTGCAAGCGGAGAGCCGCGCTGGGCGCGTTCTGGCTGAATTGCCCCTCGCCCTTTTGGAAGGGAGAGGGGTTTGGGGTGAGGGTTTGTAATTCGAACTCATATTGCATCTTTCACGGCAAAAGAATGCGTTCTGGGCGGTCACGTCATAATTGTTTTGTCCGGCGCATGTTGAAGCGGAGTTCCCCTCATCCCAAACCCTTCTCCCCAAAATGGAGAAGGGCTTTTAACGTTGGAACCGTACGTGTCATCCCGGGCGAAGACCCGGGATCTA
Source organism: uncultured Ponticaulis sp. (assembly GCA_963678615.1). GTDB lineage: Bacteria > Pseudomonadota > Alphaproteobacteria > Caulobacterales > Hyphomonadaceae > Ponticaulis. The sequence goes on along the minus strand of OY782947.1, from coordinate 1,993,612 downwards.
AGATGACAGCCGGCGCGTCATGGCAAGGCTTGTCCTTGCCATCCAACTCACGACGTAGCGGCGAGGTTTCTGGCGAAGTATCGAGTGTGGTGAGGCCTGGAGTTGGATCCCAAGATCTGGTCTTGGGATGACGCAACACGAGAGGTTTATTGGGGCGAGGTGGTTTGGGCGTAATCCCCCCATGTATTAGCGCGTTGTTTCACGCTGCCCGTCCCCAGTCATGCTTGTATCGATGCCATGAAGAATGCGGCCAGTCAGCGGGGGCGGTGACATATCCATGCTTCACCGGATTCCAATGGATGTAATCCATATGCGCCGATAGGTCAGCGTCATCGCGGATCAGGTGTTCCCAAAAGCGTCTTTGCCAGATGCTTTTCTCACCCGGACGTTTTCCGGATGAGACATTGGCAATCGATTTTGTGAAATGCGTTTTGATCAATCGCCAGCGAACTGCGAAGTCGTGATCACCGTCGGGCAATCTCCAAACGGCATGTATGTGATCGGGAAGAATGCAAAAAGCGATGGTCTCAAATGGATACTTGATCCGAGTTTTTTCCGTAGCCGCATGAAGCAAATCAATCTCGTCGGTCAAAAGACGGGCGTTTCGATCTGCCAGACAGACCGTGAAAGCATAAGTTCCACCCGGAACGAAAAGGCGTCGATAATTCGGCATAACCGGAACGTAATGCGAACATTTGTGTTTGTGAAGCGAAAATAAAACTTGTAGGGTGGATTAGGCGCAGCCGTAATCCACCGTTTTATTCAAACATTGGCGGTGCATTACGATCGTTGATCTAATGCACCCTACGTGTCACGGCGCGACTGTATTTTAGGTAGCGGTGCATTACCGGTCGAAGCACGTTTGCGCCCCAAGAATCCTACGCGTCGGATGAGTTGTCTTCATCACCTAACAATTCGTCTATTATTGTTTCGCTCTCGTTATGTTCGGCGAGCGCTCCCATTTGATTGGCGATCTTCTCGTTAATATCTGCGGATCGCTTGGCGCTCACTGCTAGGTGCGGGAGAGCCCGAAGTGCTGTTTCAAGCAGTTGATCACGATCAGCCAATGCTTGGGCGGTGTACTGTTCAAGCTGTTCGGATGTGAACCCCTTGAAGCCGACGTCTTGCAATATCTCGGATATCAAGACTCCTTCAAGCCGTATCATTTCGCTTTGGTGACGTTCCGAATTCTCTTCAGTTGGTCTGTACCTAGTCGCATCCATGAATTTGTCGTGAGCGATCAATACTTTACTGTTCTTAGAAAATTGCAACGGAACTGTCCGAATGGCCCAACTATAGCCAGGGTCGGCATAGCGTCCTCGAGTAGAAAGTAACGTTTGCAGCAAGGTTTGTTTTTGCTCCCTTACACGCCGAATGCGCTCCCAAACGAAAGTGAGCGCAACGGCGCTGAGGGGGCCTAGAAAAGCCGCGAGTATCGTGCCGATGGCAAGGAAGACCGGAATTTGATCAGTTAATTTCGCGAACTCGGTTGCTTCATTGGTCACAGTATTACCCCCCTAAGCCGCCTCAACAAACGTGGCGATGACCTTTTTGCAGCCAGCTTTTTCAAAGTCGACAGTCAGCTTGGCGCCTTCAATCTGTTCGACTTTTCCATAACCAAATTTGATATGAAACACGCGTTGGCCGATGTTGAAATCGGCCCGGCCCGGATCGCTTGAGGCAAGCAGTTCCGCCCTGCCATCAATGGTGGGCGGGGCAGAGCGTTTGCGATTGGTCTCGCGCATGCGTTTCCAGCCCGGTGAAGAATAGGTGCTGGACTGGCCAAGGTCTTCAAAACTGGTCTCGGCGCTGGCGAAATTCTCAGAAAATCCCTGACGTGAGCCATAGCCGGTCTCGCTGATCGCTTCGACATTTTCATGCGGCAATTCATCGATGAAGCGAGACGGGATCACACTCGTCCAGCGACCATAAATCTGGCGATTGGCGACAAAGGAAATGCGGCAGCTTTCCCGCGCGCGGGTGATGCCGACATAGGCGAGGCGGCGCTCTTCCTCGAGCCCCTTATTGCCGTTTTCATCAACAGACCGCTTGGACGGGAAGACTTCTTCCTCCCAACCTGGCAGGAAGACCAGCGGCCATTCAAGGCCCTTGGCGGCGTGCAGGGTGAGGATCTGCACCTCATCCTCATTGCCGCTGCCCTGATTGGTGTCCATGACGAGTTCGACATGCTCCAGAAAGGCATTCAGGCTGTCGAACTGGCCCATGGCGGCGACAAGCTCTTTCAGGTTGTCGAGACGCGTTGCCGCTTGTGGGCTGCGGTCGGCGCGCAGCATATCGGTATAGCCGCTTTCGTCGAGGATTTGCTCGGCAAGTTCGGTATGGGACATGCCGGAGCGGTTCTTATCGCGCCACATATCCAGATGGTTCATAAAGCTCGTCAGGCCGGTCTTTGCCTTGCCTTTGATCTCGTCAGTTTGAAGCACCATACGGCAAATCGTGGTGAGCGAACGGCCATCGCCGCGCGCAATCATTTGCAGTTTTTGCAGAGATGAGGCACCAACGCCGCGCTTTGGCTGGTTTACGACGCGCTCAAATGCCAGATCATCATCCTCGGACCGGATGAGGCGCAGATACGCCATGGCATCGCGGATTTCCGCACGTTCGAAGAAGCGCGGGCCACCAATCACGCGATAGGGAATGCCGAGCATGATGAAGCGTTCCTCGAACGCCCGCATCTGCCAGGAGGCGCGCACCAGCACCGCGCACTCATCATATCGCCGCCCGGAGGAGCGCCAGCTTTCAATATCGTCACCAATCAGGCGGGCTTCCGCCTCGCCATCCCAGAGGCCGCGCAGTTTGACCTTTTCGCCCATTTCGTCTTCCGTCCAGAGCGTCTTGCCAAGCCGGCCCTGGTTCGAGGTGATCAGATGTGAGGCTGCGGCGAGAATATGCCCGGTCGAGCGGTAATTGCGTTCCAGCCGGATGACATCTGAGCCTTCAAAATCCTGTTCGAATTTCAGGATGTTGGTGACTTCCGCGCCGCGCCAGCCATAGATGGACTGGTCGTCATCCCCCACACAGCAGATGTTTCCTGTGCCGCGGGCCAGAAGACGCAGCCACAGATACTGGGCGATGTTGGTATCCTGATACTCGTCCACGAGGATATAGCGGAACCGGTTATGGTATTCGCCCAGCACATCTGCGTTTTCCTGAAACAGCTTGATGGTCAACAGGAGCAAGTCGCCAAAGTCGCATGCATTCAGAACGGACAGGCGGCTTTGATAAATGGTGTAAAGGTCAATGCCTTTGCCATCTGCGAACTGATACGCCTCGTCAGACGGCACTTTGTCCGGCAAGAGGGCACGGTTCTTCCAGCCATCAATGAGACCAGCCAGATAGCGCGGTGTCCAGCGTTTCGGGTCGATGTTCTCGGCCTCGATGATCTGTTTACACAGGCGGATCTGATCATCCGTATCAATGATGGTGAAGGTGGATTTCAAACCCACCAGCTCCGCATGTCTACGCAGGATTTTAGAGCTGATCGAGTGGAAGGTGCCGAGCCATGACAGGCCCTCGCCATCCGGACCGATCAGGTTCAGCGCCCGCTCCCGCATTTCACGGGCGGCCTTGTTCGTGAAGGTCACGCACAGACATTGCCATGGCTTGGCGCGGCCTGTCTGGATGATATGCGCAAGGCGTGTGGTCAGAACGCGGGTCTTGCCCGTGCCCGCACCCGCCAGCACCAGAAGCGGGCCGTCAACGGTCTCGACAGCCTTTTTCTGTTCGGGGTTCAGCCCGTCCAGATAGTCTGTTCTGGCGCGGTTGGCGCCCATTGCAAGCTGTGAAAGAGAAATGTGATCCGACATCGGGCAGGCTGGTCTTTATTGTTCTGGTGATTCGCGTTTCGTTCCACTTTAACATGGGGCGAAATCAGGGGAAGTCAGCAGGGTGAACTTGCCGAATTTCAGCGAAACTTCATGGAAATGCTTTGTCGGGCTGCAATCGTTGCGGCGTAATCTGTCAGCAGGTCTAAGGAGGCGTGCAAATGGGGATGTCCAGACAGGTTTGTGGAATGGCATTTGCCCTATTGCTCGGTGCGTGCGGGCAGCCCGAGGCGTTGTCCGTTCTGCGCCCTGATGTGTCGCCGAGCAAAACCGAATTGCCGATTGAACCTGTTGTTCTGCTGGATAAACCTTTGACCCTATCGAGTGGGACGGGGCGGCAACACATTACCAGTTTTGGCAACTGGAGCACGCATTGTTCCATGCGACGCCCGGCAGGCAGCAAAGCGTCTGCAGAATGTTCGATTGTTCCGTGGAATGGCAAAATGCTGCAAGGTCAGCAGCCAAACTCCTTATTTGCGATGGCAATCGTGAAGGTGAAGAAGGGCATGCCTCACGAGCTGATGCTGATGACGACCAGACGTGTGGATGGCGCGGATGTGTCCTATCAGTGCGGCGAACGCAAGTTTTCTGAGGTCTCCCGGCCGGGACCGGTGGTGCCTGTCCCTTCGGCTGACGCGGTGAACTTTGCGCGGATCATGAAAACACAAAGCTGTGAGATCCGATATACAGAGGCGAGTTCTGGGAAATTGGTCAGTGCTGTTCAGCTGGCGCATGGCTTTGCTGAGGCTGAAGCCTATGCCAAACGCTATGTTGTAAGCCCGAAATAGCGCTTTATCAGATTGGCGTGCCAAAAGCCGCTGTCGGAAAAAGACCCGGCTCGGAAAGACGAACAGCCCGACTGTTGCGTCATGGTTCGACATTTCAGCGGGCGGGACTGATCGCCTGGAGATAACCGAAGACCGCGGCAGATAGTCGGTGTTTCAGGTCTGCCCCGGGGGTTAAATCCATGCGTGTGCTATCGTTAATCATGGCTTTGCAGATGGTTACGATATCGCGCGCCATGTCTGCGGATGCGTCTGGCAGATAACGCTGAAGAACGGTCAGAACGCGCGTCTGTATCTCAACAGACAGGGCCAGAACATCGTCGTCCAGATCGAGTGATTGCTCCAGCAGTTCAAGCCTTTGCGACATGCGTGGTCTCGAAAACTGGTGTGCGATGGCGATGTCGATAAAGGCATCAATTGCGGCTTTCGCGCTGGTCTGCCGGCGAATGTTTTCTGACATGGCGTCCAGCATGATCTGCCATTCGCGGCGTAGAAGACTCGCAAGTATCGCGCGCTTATCCGGAAAATACTGATAGAGCGAGCCGATGCTGATTCCGGCTTTTTCAGCGATGGCATTCGTCGTGAGCGATGGTTCTGAAGGGGCCTCCAGAATGCGAGCTGCCGCCTCGATAATGATCGCCTGTGTGGCCTGTGACCGTGCCTGTCGAGGCTTTTTACGGGGAGTATGCGGCATATCCGGTGCCTTAAGAAAAGCGAGTTTCAAATATGAGCTTTTACTCGCATTTTTGGTCGATACAAGGTTGATGGAGATTTTGATGAGGGTGACTTTATTTATGCTGCTGCATGCATCAGGTGACTGGCTGAAGCTTTCCAGGGAGAAGCGGCGTGAACTGTCATCAGGGGCAATCGCATATGCTTTTAACTCTGGTCGGGTTCAGTTTCGCTTCTTTGATGCTGAAGCGTTCAATGCGAGGTATTCAGACGTATTGATGGTCGAGGCCGAAACCATGCAAGATGCTTATTTTGTTGTTGAGAGACTGCGCGATACATCGCTGATTTATGAGGGATATTTTGAAGTTCGGGAAATTATCCCTGCATTCGAAAATGGGCATGTAAGGTTTGAGTCTGAATCAGATTTGGCAGTTACCCAATAAACCGTTCCTGCAGCCAGATGAGGCTGGGAAAGGCGGACAGCCAGGCCCAGAAGAACCGGTTGAGGCCGAAAAAACAGGCATTCGAAAAGTGAAAGCTCGCCGCGATGAGCAGGGCGGGCGCGAGTGTGATCGGCGACATCAGGTTGAGCGGGAAGGCAAGCTCAAAAATGATCACCGCCCAACCTGCTGCGAGCAGCAGGTTTGGTCGATTGGCGAGCCCTCGCAGGTTCTCACTGACCGGATAGGCGGAGAACAGAAAGACATCGCGCAGGGCCACGCCGGATCGCCAGTCCGGATTGACGATCTTCACCCAGCCGGAAATGAAATAAGAAAGCGTCAGCTGAAACCCGAGATAGCCAAAGGCGAGCTCTTTGGCCTTTAAGCCCGGCAGGTTTTCAGCCAGCGTCAGGCACAACAGGACAAGCAGGCTCATCCGGTCCGAGCCGCCATTATAGGGCCCCTGAAACCGGTGCAGAATGAGAAACGCCCATCCGGTGAGCGCCAGAAGAGCGAACTGGCTGGCAATCCCGGTAAACAGCCAGACGCAGAGAATGCCGCGCACGGCGAACAGGTATTTTTCGCGCACATCCCTTGAGGCGAGATGCTCTGCGCTCGGCAAGAGCAGGGCAAAGGCGAGCAGGATTTCGGTGATGCGAAGTGCGAGGTCGAGCGTCATGACGCGGTCTTAGTCAGCGGTGCTTCGCGAGAGACGAAGAGTTCTTCCTGTTCCAGTACGTCGCCTTCGCGATAGATGAAGACGAGCCGAAACTGGAGATTGCCGGTCAGGTCTGAGTCTGCGGAGAGCAGGTCATGTCGAATGCGATCCAGGATGTCCGTTTCGCTGTGCTCTGTCGGATTGGCGATCAGGCGTTCAGACAAAGACATGGTGTAAAGAGTCTCGTTCCACCAGGGATTCCACACCATGCGGCGCAACATATGAGCTGGTCCGAGATGACCGGGCCGTGGGCGGAAAGGTTGCCAGTCTGCAAGGCTCTCATCTGCCCGGCGGTGACGGAATTCTATGCGCGGTGAGGGCGCAATGACGTCAAAGAAATTCCATGATGGAATAAGCGCCGGAAGAATGAGTCCAAGAGTGCGAAGCATGGGCCGAAACAAGGTTAAATTCGCCAGGAGTATCGGCCGCTGGTCTTAAGAATTTGCTGCGCTGGTGATGGTTAACTGCCGAGCTGCTTCTGGAAGATGTTGCCGCCCTGAAGCGCCTGAACGATCACGGTTGCAAGAGAAACAGAAATCAGAACCGCAGCCGCGCTTTCATAGGAGCGCGTGAGCTCGAAAACGATCAGCGTGGTGGAAATCGGTGCCCCCAGAACCGCTCCTGAAATTGCGCCCATGCCGACGACGGTGAAGAAGACTTTGGCAGATTCGCCATCGCCTGTGATCAGCCCCATTATAGCGCCGAAAAAGCCGCCCACCATCGCACCAACAAAGATGGAAGATGAAAACACGCCGCCGCCAAATCGCGCGCCGAGACAAAGCGAGGTCGCCATGATTTTGGCAATGGCAAGGATCAGCATGAAGGCGGCAGAATAACCGCCCACAATGGCAGTGGTGGTTGCCTCATACCCAACGCCAAGGATTTGCGGGAAAGCGAGCGCAAACAGGCCGAGCACAAGGCCCGCAATCGGCGGCAGCATCCAGTGAGGGATGCGGATATGGTCTGCAAACCGGGAGCCGATGTCTGGTGCATAGAGCCAGGCGCGAATGATGATGAGGGCGGTTCCGGCGGCCAGAAGCCCCATGAACGGGGTGCCGAAGAAGAAGGTTACTGGCGGGTTTACAATATTCGGGTTCACGAACACGGCGTCATTGCCGAAAATAATACGGGTGACGAGCGCGCCGGAAACACTGGCCACGGCAATCGGTCCAATGTCTGAAATGCGATACCGGCCCAGAATGACTTCGTGAGCAAAGAGCAGGCCTGCAAGCGGTGCGTTGAACGAGCTTGCGACGGCGGCCGCTGCACCGCAGCCAAGAAGCGCGCGGATCTGTGCCGGCGTGAACTGGAATTTGTGCGCCATAAAGCCAGACAGCACAGCGCCAATATGGACCGCAGGTCCCTCACGGCCAGCAGACGCGCCTGCGCCAAGCGAGGTGATGGCCAGAAGGAAGGTCTGAATGCCGTCTTTGACAGACATATGCATGCTGACGAGCGGAGTGTATCGACCACGTCGGTCGAGAACGTGGCGGCGGGCATAGACAACGTCTCGAATGCCGCCAATGCGCGGATCACCGCGAATGCCGAGCTTCAGGCCCGCATATAACAGAGCAGATACGATAAAGCCGCCAATAATCGGGATCAACATGACCCGCAGCCAGTGAAGGCTGCCAACGGCGCTGGCAATGCGTTCGTCTTCGGCGCCAAACCCGATCAGCTCAACGGCAACAATCGCCGCACGCATGGCCGCCATGATGAGGCCGACCAGTAAGCCGCAGGCAAGCGCGACCGCCCAGAGTTTTGTCTCTGCCCAGATATTGCGTCGGCCAAAGAGACGCCCCATCGCCGAAGATCGGCGAGCACGTTTTTTTGCTTCATTTGATGGCTGGGGACGCGAGGAACTCATCTGTTCTTGAAACGCTCTTTGTAAGATCGCGTCAAGATTGAGAAAGGCCGTACACGTGCTTTTTATCAGCTATATCTGGCCTCAACCTGTTCTGTTTCCGCGGTGACTTCAGACATGCTCGTCTCAATGTCCTTCAGATAGGTATCTGTGACCTCGAAATGCTTGGGCGAGAGCATGAGGTGCAGGCTTGGCGGATCGGTCGTGAGCGATGTGAACCAGCCTTTTTCCGCCATCTTGCCCCATAGCTTGAAGGCGTGGATGTCCGGGTGGTGAAACGCCATCAGGCCAAGTTTCGGGTCGCCCAGAATTTCAAAGCCAAGCTGTTCAAGACCGGCCTGAATGGTTTTGCGGGCGGCAATGACGTCTGCCTGTTTTGCCCGATATCCGCTCATGCCCAAATGCTGCATGACGGACCAGGCCGCAGAGATTGCGCCGCCGGGACGTGTGCCTGCCAGCGTAGGCGTCACCATGCGTCCCCCCGACCAGCAGTCAAAGTCAAACGGCATGTATTTGAACAGATCGTTTGAGCGGAACAGAATGGTCGATGCGCCTTTGGCACAATAGCCATATTTGTGGAGATCGGCGCTCATGGAGTGCACGCCCTCGCATTCGAAATCGAACGGCGGAATGTCCTCGCCATTCATGCGCGCAAAGGGGGCAAGAAATCCGCCAACACACGCATCGACATGCAGCCAGAGGCCGGTGCGCTGGCACATCTCACTCAGCTCGGAAATCGGATCGATAATGCCATAGGGAAAGTTTGGGGCCGAGCCGACCACCATAATGGTGTTTTCATCACAGGCCGCTTCCATGGCTGGAATATCTGCCATGAATGAGCCGGGCAGGACGGGAATGCGGCGCACTTCGATGTCCATCAGATGGGCCGCCTTGTCGAACGCCAGATGCGCCGAATAGGGCAGGACGATATTGCACGGGCCGCGAGCAGAATGAACGGCGCGGGCGTAATCGCGCGCTGTCTTCATCGCCATGGTGATTGAGTCTGTGCCGCCAGACGTCATCGCGCCGGTTGCACCCTCAGGGCCGTGCAACAGGTTCAGCGCCATGCCGATGACTTCTTCTTCCATGCGCTTCAGGCTTGGGAAGGCAAGCGGGCCGAGGCCGTTTTCTTCCATGAAAGCGGTGTAGCCCGCCTTTTTGACCTCACCAACTTCGGGACCGGCATTGAAGATATAGACGGCTGTCTTGCCATCGCGCCAGTCCACGTCTGACTGACTGCGTGTCGACAATTCCTGTAGAATTTCGTCTCGGCTGAGCCCGTTTTCCGGTAAGCGCATGTTGTCTCCCCCAAATATCGTTAGTCTGTTTGAAGCGGCGAGTATGAGCTTTGAAACGGGTCGCTTGCAAGCGAACGGGGAGAAACCCCCAGGATTTGATCGCTCATTTGACGAAGAGCGTTGCCCTTGTTCGATGCACTCACTAGATTGCCTGAACAGTTTGGAGCGTTTCCGTTATGACAGACGATATTGGGTATCAGGCATTAACACAGGCAGCGATGCGCGGTGTTATGAAACATGCGCTGAAAGTAGCTGCGTCTGAAACGGGCCTGCCGGGCGATCATCATTTCTACATCACCTTCCGCACAGGGGCGCCGGGCGTTGCCATGGCTGAGCACCTGTCGCAGAAATTTCCAGACGAAATGACCATCGTGATTCAGCACCAGTTCTGGGATCTGGAAGTCAGCGATCGCCATTTTGAGATCGTTCTGCAGTTTTCTGGCGTGCCTCAGCATTTGAAAGTTCCGTTCGGCGCGGTCACGCGATTCGTTGATCCGAGTGTGAATTTCGGCATTGGCTTTGAACCAATGGCTGTTCAGCATGCGGAAGAAACGATTGATCCGGTCGAAGAAGGTAGCGCCAAGGGCGCCAAGCCTGCAGCGGCCAAAAAGGAAGAGGCAGAAGAGGGCGACCGTTCAGCCAGCGATGGTACTGTTGTCAGCCTCGACGCGTTCCGCCGCAAATAAGATTTGCTGCAGCAGAATTTGCAAAAGCCGTCAGTTTTCTGGCGGCTTTTTTCGTTCGTTTGGCCGGAGTGTCGTTAAGAGAACTGGACGAGACACGGCCAGATGTCGATAACGGGGACAACATATGTCCGGGGAGACTGATTTATGAGCCAGACCGAAGAGAAGCCGCGCATTCCAGATGAGGAAATGCTTGCCAGGTTTCGCAACTCCAAAAAGCGCCCACCCTGTTCCGACACGCTTGGCATGGAGCTGCTGGACGTTGATCAGGACAATATGAAAATCCGCATGGGATTTGATGTGAATCCGGGATTTGCCAATCCAACGGGCGCAATTCAGGGCGGATTTCAGTGCGCCATGCTGGACGAAGCCATGTCGACCTGCATGATCATTGCGTCAAATGTCACAATGACTGCGCCGACACTTGAGCTGAAAACCAGCTTTCTGCGTCCTCTGTTCGTCGGACGTGCTGAAGTGGTCGCGTCCATCCTGAAATGGGGCAAATCAACTGCCTTTGTCGAAGGCGAATTGTTTGATGCGGATGGCAAGCTTGTTGCAAAGGCGACGGCCACAGCGGCGCCAAAACCCTTCAAACGATTCTAGTTTTCCGAAGAATGCCATTTTTCCGCCTCGGCCTGACCCGTTTTTGGGTTAGGTTGATGGCGAACAGGGGAAATGTTGGACATGAACAACTGGTCGCGGCGCACATTCATTCTCAGCACGGCGAGCCTGCCTGTACTGACTGCCTGCAAAACCACTCCAGAAATCAGCATTGATGAGGCCGAGCAGGAGCTGGCCAAACTTGAAGCGGCCTCTGGCGGGCGCATCGGTGTCAGCGCGCTTCATGTTCGTACCGGGCGGTCATTCTCGCGACGCGGCGATGAGCGCTTTGCCATGTGCTCCAGCTTCAAATGGTTGCTCGGCTATTTTCTGGCGGTGAAGGCCAATGCTGGCGAGGATGACCTCGACCGCGTGCTGCCGATCAGCAAGGCTGATCTGATGGAATGGTCGCCAGTGACAGAGTCGGCTGTTGGCGGGCCGGGACTTTCCCTTCGCGCATTGTGCGAAGCGACCATCCAGACAAGCGATAATACAGCGGCGAATTTGTTGTTGAAGGAACTGGGCGGGCCGGAAGGCTTTACACAGCTCGTTCGGGATATGGGAGATAATGTCACCCGTCTGGACCGCTGGGAGCCAGAGCTCAATGAGAACAAGCCGGGCGATCCGCGGGATACATCGACGCCGAATGCGATGACGGCGCTTCTGGCGAAAGCTCTGTTCGGCGAAGACAGCTACTGGAATTATATCGTCGAAGTGAAAGAATGGATGATGGGCTCGACAACGGGCGCAGGCCGCCTGCGGGCAGGCATGCAGCAGGACATGTTCGTCATCGGCAACAAGACCGGCACCAGCTCCAACAATCAGAGCAATGACATTGGTTTCGCCTTCACCTTCCCAACCAATTATACGGGCGTGAAAGGCCGGGTGGTGGTGACGAGCTATCTGAACGTGGAAAATCCTATGGCGGCAGAAACCGACGCCATTCATGCGAGGATTGGGGAACTGGCCATGAAGGCGCTGATTTAGCAGCCGCCCTCAAGCGACTGACATTTCAGGACAATTCTTTCGCGCTCGCCTTCGCGGCGTTCGACCAATAGCCGGGCGACCTGACTGTCATCGTAGAACGCAGCGCCGGTCAGGCTGTCGAGCAGGGCCTTGGCCAGATTGTCGAGGTCCATATGCGGTGGATCGCCGGTATATTCCATGACGATGTGGACGTAAAAGTCGCCGTATTCCGGGCGGATTTGCCGGAAATCCTTGCGGAAAAACTCTTTAAAAAGAGGTTTGTAGTATTTGGCTTGCGTTGTGAGGCCGTTACAGCTGGCTTCCAGGGTTCCGTCATCGAGGACCCGCGCCCGAACTTTGCCTTTGCCAACCCAGTCTGGTCCGTCCATTGCCGGTCTCCCTCACAGCTTCTGTCATACATAGGTTTCGCCGGAAGGGAAATTCTCTCGACAGGGCCCGGTTGAGCCGATAGGGAGACCCTTCTGAGAGTATGGAGATTTTCGATGAGCGAACTGCCACCCTGTCCGAAATGTGGATGTGACTACCCTTATGAGGATGGTGCGCTGATTGTTTGCCCGGAATGCGCTCATGAATGGTCTCTGGATGCACCGGCTGAATCTGACGGCCCTGTCTGGCGCGATGCCAATGGCAATATCCTGCAGGATGGCGATACAGTGACGGTGATCAAGGACCTGAAAGTCAAAGGCGCGTCCAAGCCGGTGAAGGTGGGAACGGTCGTGAAAAACATTCGCCTTGTTGAAGGGGATCACGATATTGACTGCAAAATTGATGGCTTTGGCCAGATGGGCCTTAAAACCCAGTTCGTGAAAAAAGTCTAAGTCCGGTTCTTCTGGCGCATGGCACGGCAGACAATGTTGTGCTGTATGAAGACCAGTATTTGCCCTTTCTGAAGAAGATGCGCGCGAAGGGGAAGGACGTTGATTATATTGCGTTCAAATACGGGGATCACAGCCTGTCGAGCGCTCTGGACCGTCAAATCCTGTTTATCAAACTCGGCCTGTTTCTGTATGAACAGCTGAATCCTTAGGAGACGGCAGGCTGGTCAGATTGAGCCTTTGCGCTCAATCACTAGAATGCGGGCTTCGCCAATCGGGTGGGCGACATGTTCGTCGCCTGCTTCGGCGTGAAACATATCTGAAGGCTGAAGCCTGACGGTTTTTTCTGCGCCATTTTCGCGGTAATGCATGTCGACCGTGCCGTGCAGTACGACGAAGACTTCCGGTCCGTCATTAATGTGCCAGATATATGGTTGATCAGTCCAGTGCAGGCGTACGGTTGCGCGATCGACTTCTGCGATATCCTTCGCACCCCAGGCTCGGTCGGCAGTGAAGTCTGAGACGTTTTGAATGGTTTTCGGCACGGTTCAGATCCAGCCGCTGAGTTCTCGTTTAACGAGTGTTTCGAGGAGGTCAATCGCAGGTTCGGAATCATTGAGGCATGGCATGGCCGCAAAGTCGGTTCCGCCAGCTTCGATGAAGCTGTCCTTTCCCTGCATGGAGATTTCTTCAAGCGTTTCGAGGCAATCTGAAATGAAGGCGGGCGCGGCAACGGCGACCTTTTTTACGCCTTCGCCGGGCAGGGCTTCGAGCGTTTTATCGGTGTAAGGTTGCAGCCATTCCTGAGGACCGAAGCGCGACTGAAAGGTCGTGCGGATGAAGGCCTCGTCCCAGCCCATTTTCTCTCGCACCAGACGCGTCGTCTTGTGACAGTGGCAATGATACGGGTCGCCCTTGTCGAAATAGCTTTTCGGGATGCCGTGATAGGACATCAGCAGCACATCCGGCGTGAAATCGAGCTTTGCAAGGCTGTTGGAAAGGGAGGTGCAGAGCGCTTCGATATAGGCCGGATCATCGTGGAAAGCGGGCGCGGTGCGCAGGGCTGGCTGCCAGCGCAGTTTCATCAGCGCCTTGAATGTACTGTCGTTGACGCTGGCCGTCGTGGTGGCGGAATACTGCGGATAGAGTGGCACAGTCAAAATGCGCGTGCAGCCTTGTGCCTTCAGCGCGTCGATCTTTGAGGCGATGCTCGGATTGCCGTAATTCATCGCAAAATCGATGATCAGATCGTCTGTGCCGATGCGGGCGTTCAGCTTTTCAGCCTGAAGCTTGGTGAAATGCAGAAGCGGCGAACCATCTTCTGTCCAGACCTGCTGATAGGCATGGCCGGATTTGGCCGGTCGGAAGGTCAGGATTGGGCCTTGCAGGATAAACTGCCAGATGAACTGTGGGACTTCGATCACGCGTGGGTCTGATAGGAACTCAGACAAATAGCGACGCATGGACCAATAGTCAGTGCCATCAGGCGTTCCAAGATTGATGAGGAGCACACCGACCTTGCCCTGTTTAATGTCCGGATGTGACGCTGGAAGCTTCATCTCTGTCATAGGTATTTCAGCCTGTTGGTTTCTCTGCCCTTGATTTAGGGATTACGCACAAAGCGCAAGTCTGGATTGCCCATTGAGGCACGAAAAGCCAATTGAAAATCGCTATTCAAGCTATCTGCGAAATCTATCCGGCTTTTGGTTGGGCATGGCGCAGCAGTCCGGGCAGGTAAATGCCAAGCGCACCGGCACGGTAGACATACATCAGAAGGAAGGCCCACCAGACACCGGTATTTCCGAACTGGGTCTTCAGGATCAGATCGCTCGAAACATACAAGACCGTTGTGATGATGGCTGCATTTCGCAGCGCCTTGCCTTGCGTCGCGCCAAGGAAGAACCCGTCCAACTGCCAGCAGGGAATACCGATCAGCGGAACGATGGCGCAATAGGGCAGAAAGGCCAAAGCCGCGTGGCGGGCCTCGGCGTCGGATACGAAATTTTCAATCAGCCAGCCGCCACCAACATAATAGCTGAGCGCGATTACAGCACCAAAAGCGATGGCCAGCTCTGTCGTGATGCGCATTGCGCGGACAAGGCGGGCTTTGTTTCTTGCGCCATAGGCTTCGCCAATTTCTTTTTCAGCAACGAAGGCAAAACCGTCCAGAATGAAGGCTGAGACGGTGATGAACTGCAAAAGGACTTCGTTCCCGGCCAGAATGGCCGTTCCCTGCGTTGCGCCAGAATTTACAAACCAGGAAAACGCAAAAAGCAGCGCCAGTGTGCGGATCAGAATATCGCGATTGGCGCTGAACAGCGCAATCAGCTTCGCACGGTCAAACAAATCCTGGCCCGGTTTGAGGCCAGACCGCACAATGACCAGGCCCGCGAATAAGGCTACCCATTCGGCAATGGCTGTACCTGCGCCTATGCCCGCCGGGCCCCAGTCAAAACCGGCAACAAACCATGCATCCAGAACGGCATTCGTGCCATTCATGATGATCTGGAAGATGAGTAAAAGTCCCGTTCGCCCTGTGCCGAGCAGCCAGCCGGTTATGCCATATCCCATGAGCAGTGCCGGAGCGCCCCAAATGCGTGCATCCCAATAGTCTCGCGACAGGGATTTGACCTCGTCAGTTGCCGCAAATGGATCGAACACAATCAGTTTCAGGGCCGGAGACAGGCAGAGGATCAAACCCCCGAGTGCGGCACCCGTCAGCAAGGCCCGCTGAAGCGTTGCGCGCACTTCGCTGGAATCGTCGGCGCCGTTTGCCTGCGCGGTCATCCCGGTTGTCGACATGCGCAGAAAGCCGAACGCCCAATAAAGGAAATTCATCACGACTGCGCCAATGCCGACAGCGCCAAGATCGATCTTGTCGCCATGCATGCCCATGACGAGTGTGTCGACAACGCCGGTAGAGGCCGTTGCGGCCTGCGCCAGCATAACCGGCACGGCAAGCGCCATGACTTTCGAACGGGAGAGCGACTTTTGCATGAGCTTGCTCATATGTGAGAGCGCCGCTTCTGTCATTGTCTATCAGACGAAAAGCTGGATTGAGTTCGCGGCGCGCGGCCTTACCTTCAGACCATGACACTGCCTACACCCCTGTCTGATGAGATTGCGAGCTGGATTAAGGCTCAGACTGTTCCTGCAGAACGGCCTCTCGTCTTGATGGTGTCTGGCGCACAGGGGATCGGCAAAACGACAGCCTTGCAGGCGATCGCAGCGGCAGACCCGAAAACCATCGTGCTCGGTCTGGATGATTTCTATCTCACGAAACGAGACCGGATTCGTTTATCGCAAGAGGTGCATCCTCTGTTCAATATGCGCGGGCCGCCCGGAACGCATGATCTGCCGCTTCTGAATTCGACGCTGGACCGGTTGATGCGGGCCTGGGGCGATGAAGTCATTCCTATTCCAGTGTTCTCCAAAAAGCTGGATGACCGTTTGCCGGAAGACAAATGGCGTATTTGGAAAGGGCGACCGCGAGCAATTCTGGTTGAAGGCTGGATGATTGGCGCAACGCCCGATGATGACGCGGCCAGCGAACCGCCTTTGAACTCAGTCGAAGCTGAAGACCGGGACGGTGTTTGGAGGGGCTTTCAGGAAACTTATTTGCGATCAGCCTATTCCCGGCTCTGGGACCGTGCTGATGCGTTCTTCCATATCCGTGCCCCGTCTTTTGAAACAGTGCTTGGATGGCGGGTGCAACAGGAAGCCGGAAATATTGGCGTCTGCCTGTCTGAATTACCGATCGATCGTATTCGCTGGGTCGAGGGGTTTATCCAGTATTATGAGCGGATAACGCGCCGCATGATCAATGGTCAGCACCGGCCTGGGCGTGTGATCGACGTTGATGAGATGAGACATTTGCGGGCTTGACCTGTCGCGCTTGCCTGTCGCATTCCGAAAAGGTGAGATGAAAGACGTGACCTGACCATGCCTGATCCGTGGAACAATCCGATTGACGACTATGTGCCGCCAGAGAACCAGCGTCCGTTCAAATATAACCCGCCGCAAGATCCGCTGGATTATGTGCATGTGGATGAACATTTCCTGATCCTCAACAAGCCGTATGGCTTGCTGTCAGTTCAGGGAAAGCCGTTGCACCATAAAGACTGTCTGGAGTTTCGGGTAAGGGACGACTATCCGGATGCAACAGCCGTTCACCGGCTGGATCACTCGACATCTGGGCTGATCCTGTTCGCGCGCGGCGAGGATATTAAATCTCTGATCTCAAAACAGTTTCAGGCGCGGACCGTGAAGAAATCCTATATTGCTCGCGTCTGGGGGCATGTCGAAGCCGATGAAGGCGTGATCGATGTGCCCTTGCGCAAAAACTGGCAGGACAGTCCGCGTCAGATGGTCTGCTATGAACGCGGCAAACAGGCAATTACCCGCTGGAAAGTGATCAGCCGGGATGACGGCTCGACCTTGCTTGCCCTGTATCCTGAAACGGGACGAACGCATCAGCTAAGACTGCATGCATTGCATATTGGGCACCCCATTCTGGGGGATGAGCTTTATGCGCCTGACCCGGCCTATGAGGTTGCACCAAGATTGCTGCTTCATGCAGCAGAGCTGTCCTTTGATCACCCGATCACGGGTGAGGTTCAGGCGTTTTCTAAAGAACCGGGCTTCCAGTAGGTTTTCATTACCGGGAGAAAGCTGTTACGTCTCAGATCGCAGCCGATTTTGACCTTAGGAGACTGGTTTTGAAACGTGTTCTGACTTCTTCCGTACTCGCCCTGTGTGTGGCGCTCTCTGGATGTGGTGACAAAGGAGGCTCGGGCGAGGTGAAGCAAAAGGATGAAGCGGTGAGCCCGAAACCAGCATCTGTTGAAGATCGGTTTGCGCAACTGGCGCTGGACTGTATCCACCGACCGTATCCGAACAAGATCAGTCATGCGATGGAAAGCGACACCGATGTCGCGCCGCCGCGTGAAATGACACCGGCTTTTTATGGTTGTTTCGACTGGCACTCAGCCGTGCATGGACACTGGCTGTTGACGCGCTTGCTCAAAACGCAGCCGGATACGGCGCTGGCAGCTGAGATCAAAACGGCACTCGCGACCTCTTTCACAACAGAAAATCTGGCAAAAGAACTGGAATACTATTCGGCGGACAACCGCGCCGGGTTTGAGCGTCCATATGGTGTTGCCTGGTATTTGCAGCTCGTTGCAGAGCTTCACGAAAGTGACGATGAACAGTTCAAAGTCTGGCGCGCGACGCTTAAGCCGCTTGAGGATAAAATCATTGAACGCGTGTCTGCATGGGTGCCAAACCTTGCCTATGCCAATCGGATTGGTACGCATAATCAGACGGCTTTCGCGTTCGGTCTGATGATTGATTATGCGCGCACGGTTGGAAATACCGAGCTGGAAAAGCTGATCGTCGACAAGTCTCTGGCCTTCCACAAGAACGATAAAAATTGCCCAATTAGGTATGAGCCATCTGGCGAAGATTTTCTTTCGCCATGCCTGATGGAAGCTGATCTGATGCGCCGGGTTCTGCCAAAGGCCGAATTTGCGGCCTGGCTCGGCGGTTTCCTGCCGAATATTCCGCTGGATGGGACAGGTGACTGGCTGGAACCGGGCATTGTTCTGGACGCGAAAGACGGAAAGCTGGTGCATCTTGATGGTGTGAACTTGTCTCGCGCTTGGGCGCTGGAAGGTATTGCCTCGGCTCTGCCGGAAGGCGATCCGCGTATTGCGGCGCTTAACGCGAGCGCGGAAAAGCACAAAAAGACAGGCATCGCCTCTGTGTCAGACGAGCATTATTCGGGCAGTCACTGGCTCGCAAGCTTTGCGACCTATCTGACCACGAAGCGCGGCATTTCTGATTAAGACGGAATGACACTGCAGAGGGCGGTGATCAGATTTCATACCCCTGCCTGATTTTCTGAAATCGCGCAGGGGATGAGTATTTCATTTTCGCTCGTATTGTGGAAAAGCCTGATTGGGGGCGGGAAAACTTCGGGGTAAGGCGTTTGAGTACGAAGTTTCGGAATGATATTCAGGGCCTGCGCGGATAAGCCCTGTTTGTCATCTTGTTGTACCCTGCCGACGTGAATTGGTTTCCGGGAGCTTTTCTCGGGGTCGACAGTTTCGGTCGTGAACATATTGTTTTGGCGCCAGACCGGGTATTTCGATGCCGCGGTCTATACAAAACCGTTCCTGCATTACTGGTCTTTGCCCGCGCGCTATGTGTCAGGTGCTTGATCTCGATAATATTTTATTTCGATTTCGGACATCTGACGATGAGGGGCGAAAAAGACTGGCGAGATCAGGTTGCGGCATGTGAAACAGACGCCTGTATCGCCCTCAAAACGCTCGGTAAGCTGAACGCCTCTGAAAAGAGCGGGCTTTAGATGTCCTTGGAGTAGTCTGGAGCGACAATCAGGCTGCCAGTTGCGGCAAACTCGTTGCGCTTCGGGTATTGCGCGAAATTCTGCTGGCAAGTCGTCGTCTCTCGCGTTAATCACGCGGCATATACATGCGATGACAGGTTAGAGGAGCAAACCCATGGGATTGTTTGGCGGCAAATCAGACAAAATGCGCACAGAGACGGACAGCTTTGGTCCATTGGAAGTTCCAGAGGACAAACTCTTTGGGGCGCAGACGGCGCGTTCGCTCATCAACTTCCCAATCGGTGAAGAAAAAATGCCTGCGCCGGTTATTCGCGCGCTCGGCATCATCAAACGCTCTGCGGCTATCGCAAACCGCAAGCTCGACAATCTCGAACCAGAGATTGCTGATGCAATCGTCAAAGCGGCAACTGAAGTTGCTGAGAACAAGCTGGACGATCACTTCCCACTGTCTATCTGGCAGACAGGTTCCGGCACACAGTCCAATATGAACTCTAACGAGGTGATCTCAAACCGCGCGATCCAGATCATGGGCGGCGTTGTTGGTTCCAAAGAGCCAGTTCACCCGAACGACCATTGTAACCGCTCTCAGTCGTCTAACGACACTTTCCCGACAGCGATGCACATCGCGGCGGCGGAAGAAGTCAATAAGAGCCTGCTTCCAGCGCTTCAGTACATGCGCAATGCGCTGAACGACAAAGCGGTTGCGTTCAAGGACATCATCAAGATTGGCCGGACCCACACGCAGGACGCAACCCCGCTGACACTTGGTCAGGAATTTTCTGGTTATGTCGCACAGATGGACCTTGGCATTAAGCGCGTACAGGAAGGCCTTGAGCATCTTTACCCGCTCGCACAGGGCGGTACGGCTGTTGGTACAGGCATCAACGCAAAAGTCGGTTTTGCTGAAGCGTTTGCGGCTGAAGTGGCTGAATACACTGAGCTTCCATTCATCACAGCGCCGAACAAGTTCGAAGCACTTGCGGCGCATGACGCTTATGTCTACGCACACGGCGCGCTGAACACAGTGGCGGTCTCTCTGTTCAAGATCGCGAACGACATTCGTCTTCTGGGCTCTGGTCCACGCTCAGGTCTCGGCGAGCTGGCTCTGCCAGAAAATGAGCCGGGCTCGTCCATCATGCCGGGCAAGGTGAACCCAACTCAGTGTGAAGCCATGACAATGGTCTGCACACAGGTGATGGGCAATAACACAACCATGACGGTTGCCGGTTCTCAGGGCCATTTCGAGCTGAACGTCTATAAGCCGGTTATGGCGTACAACATGATCCAGTCGATCCGCCTGATCACAGATGCTTGTAAAGCCTTCACTGACAAATGCGTGGTCGGCATTGAGGCACGCGAAGACAATATCGCAGACCTGATGAACCGGTCGCTCATGCTGGTCACGGCGTTGAACCCACATATCGGCTATGACAATGCGACCAAGATTGCGAAGAAAGCTCACAAAGAGGGGACAACCCTTAAAGAAGCTGCGGTTGAGCTTGGCCTTCTGACATCTGAACAGTTCGACGAGTGGGTTATCCCGGCGAACATGATCAAGCCTAGCTAAGCGTTGATCTATATTTTCGAAAAGCCAGTCCGAAAGGGCTGGCTTTTTTTCATGCCTGCGACGCGATGGCCAATCGTATTTGAGAAAACAATGGAATACAAAACCATATAGCTTTTATGGTCTTTAAAGGAGGCTATTATGGTACTCGACGGACTCGCAATTGCCGGCCTGGTTGGATTTGCATCGCTGATCGTAATCTCGGTGGGTGTGGTTTATGTTTTCTGGAAGCTTTCCCGCAAAGGTCCGGGCGAACTTTAGGCAGATTACACCGAATAAAGGAAATGAGGCGTGACAGAACCGGACGCGAAGGTTAGCGTCCGGAGCATGAAAACACGCGCTCATTTCTTTACATTTTGTCTGACGGCGAGCCTGCTGACAGCAGTGTCAGCCTGTACGTCGGTTCCTGTGGATCCTTGTTCCAGGGCGGGTGTTGAACAACGCCTGTCTAAAAGTCTTCGCAGCTTTGCCAATGAGAACCGCGGCGATCTGAAGGCGCTGAAACAGGTAACGCAGTATCTGGGCGGGGAATCCGTGACCGGCAAAATGCAAATTGTGTTTGCTCTGGATGCGTTGTCGCGTCTGGCAAGCAACTTTCAGGCAGATGTCATGCCTGAAATCGCCTCGATTTCGCGCCAGTGCGGTACGACAGATAATGTGAAAGAGGTGTTTCTCGATTTTCTGCGAGACGAGGGTGTGAACGGTAAGGTTCTGAAATGGGTGGAAGGGCTCGACCTGTCGCTGGAAGGCAGCAAGATCTGAGCCCATCCGTCTGGTTGGTTAGCCTGCAATTCCGGTCAGGGAAGCTTTTAGTTGTCTGGCCGCAATAATGTTTTTGGTGCGGGCGCGACCACCGATCAAAAACAGATCAATAAGAACCCAAAGGCCAAGACCGCCGCCTGTAATCAGCTTGAGAACACCGGCGAGAATGTCGCCAACGACAAAGCGGTCGATTCCGAGGAAACCAAGATAGGCGTTGAGGCCAAACAGAATGACCGGGTTCTTTTCCATTGACCCGAAAGCGGCCGCAAACTCTGCACGTCGTGATTCTGGTAGCGAGCTGACAATCGCCAGCATTTCCTGAGTATAGGCTTGTTGGTTCATTTTCATTCCCCTGATTGAAGTCTGCAGGGGAGCATGCACAATAAACTTCAGCGGTAAATAAAGTTTCGTTTGGCTGTATAGAATGACTGGAGTTCGCGCTTGACGCCGGTTCGGCAAAAGCGCATGGGGCGCGCATGAATCCTGTAGTAAAGTTTCTCAACCGTATGGATGCGACCGCCTGGCGGGCAGTCATTGTTACCAGCCTGCTCCTGGCCGGGCTCGTCGGGATATTTCTGTTCGGTCGTCTGGTTTTGCTGTCCGGCGAAGACGGGCAGAGCGTGCTGTCGCGCGCTGAAGATATTTTAACCGGATTGAGAAGTTCGCCCTTTGGTTTGCTCGCCGTCATCATCTTCTTTTGTGTGATGGCCTTTCTGGGTGCGCCTCAGTTCGGACTGATCGGCGTTGTCGTTTTGGCGTTTGGTCCGGTGCTGGGCTTCTTTTATTCATGGTTTGCGGCGCTGTGTTCAGGGTCGCTGACATTCTGGATTGGGCGCATGACAGGTATGACGGTGATCCGGCGCTATGGTGGTCAGTCGATCCAACGCATGTCTCGCTTTATGGGACGCAACGCCTTTGCCGCGAGCGCGATTGTCCGAAATGTGCCAACCGGTCCCTTCGTAGTGGTGAATATGGCGTTTGGCGCCAGCGAGGCGAAATACCTGCATTATATTGCGGGCATGGCGGTTGGCGTTATTCCGAAGACGCTTTTGACGGCATTGTTTGGACAGGCCGTGGCAGCCAGTCTGGCAGGCAATCCCATGTTTGCGGTTTTTGCGGTTCTGGCGATGGGGGCAATCTGGATTGCGCTCATGCTGTTCGCCCGGTCGCGCATGGCGAAAGGTCCGGACGGGGTTCAAACAGAAACTTTGAGCGAGACGGAAGACCGAACGGAAGTTTGACCGCATTTATGCGCAAAAATATTGCGCTGACTGTGCGTGAACGCTTGACTTAACGATCAATTCATTGCGTTAAGGAACCATGCGAAACGACACTCAACTTCTTCTACTGTTGTCTGAGGGGCTTATTGGCCCCTGTCCGCGTCTGTAAAAGGGCTTGGTAAACGGGTCCACGCGGTCAGGGGGTAAATCCAACGATTCACAGACACACCGCGAGCCTTAAAATGTCCCAAGATCCGCAAATCCGAATTTTTGATACCACTATGCGTGACGGCGAACAGTCGCCTGGCGCAAGCATGACTCTGCGCGAGAAACTCGATCTTGCAGAATTGTTGTGCGAGATGGGCGTTGACGTCATCGAGGCCGGTTTTCCGGCTGCATCACCAGGTGATTTCGACTGCGTCCGTCAGATTGCAGAGCGTGCCAGGAACAATACCATTATCTGCGGCCTGTCCCGCTCGACACCTGGCGATATTGATCGCTGCGGCGAGGCGGTAAAGTTTGCTGAGAACCCGCGCATCCACACTTTCATCGCGACAAGCCCGATCCATATGGAGCAAAAGCTCAAAATGGGTGAGAACGCTGTGCTTGAGGCCATTGGTCGATCTGTTGCGCAAGCGCGCAATCTGGTCGGTGATGTTGAATGGAGCGCTGAAGACGCGACACGGTCAGACTTCAACTTTCTTTGTAAAGCAGTCGACGTCGCCATTCAGGCGGGCGCGTCCACGATCAACCTGCCGGACACGGTGGGATATGCGCACCCGGAAGAATATGGCGCGATGTTCAAACGGATCATCGAGAACGTTCCGGACTCCGATAAGGTGATCTGGTCGACGCACTGCCATAACGACCTCGGTCTGGCGGTTGCAAACTCTCTGGCTGGCGTCACCAACGGTGCGCGTCAGGTCGAGTGTGCGATCAACGGTCTCGGCGAGCGTGCAGGTAATGCTGCGCTGGAAGAAATCGTCATGGCTCTGAAAGTACGCCGCGATACGCTTCATGCGACAACGCGCGTTGATACGACCAAGCTGTCCCGCGCGTCTAAAATGGTAAGCCAGATCACTGGCTTCCCGGTTCAGTACAACAAGGCGATTGTTGGCAAGAATGCTTTCGCGCATGAAAGCGGCATTCACCAGGATGGCATGCTGAAGAATGCGCAGACTTATGAGATCATGAACCCGGAAGATGTCGGTGTCTCTGCAACGTCTCTGGTTATGGGCAAGCACTCTGGCCGTCATGCCTTCCGCGATAAGCTGACCATTTTGGGTTATGAGCTGTCTGATGACGCGCTGAACGATGCGTTTAAACGCTTCAAGGAACTGGCAGACCGCAAGAAACATGTCTTCGACGATGACATCATGGCTCTGGTCGATGATCAGCTGTCTGCTGAAGGTGAACGAATCGCTCTGAAGCGCTTGCGTGTTGTTGCCGGGTCTGAAGGGCCGCAAACTGCTGAAATCGATCTGATCGTTGATGGCGATGAGAAATGGACGACAGCGCGTGGTAATGGTCCGGTTGATGCGGTCTTCAATGCGATCCGCGAAATTGTGCCGCACAACGGCGTTCTGGAACTCTATCAGGTGAGTGCAGTCACACAGGGAACCGACGCTCAGGCGGAGGTGAGTGTGCGTCTTTCAGAGGACGGAATTGTCGCCACTGGACGGTCTGCAGACCCTGATACGCTGGTCGCGAGCGCGAAGGCTTATCTGCATGCGCTGAATAAACTTGAAATTCGTCGTCAAAAGCGGATCGCTGCCTGATTCTTGCCTAAGTCCTGAATTTAAGTGGAAAGCCCAGTGATTGCTGGGCTTTCTTTTTGTTAGAGCTTGTTGGAACGATCCGTTCTATGATTTCAAATATTCTGCGCAACACCCCCCTTGCTTTACAAATTGTAAACCGGCACAAGCAATTAAGGTTGGGATTAGTTTTGTACCACACAGGGCTTCAAACCCCTGTAGAACGCGGCGGATAAAATGATTGGTAGTCTACTTGGCATGCTGTCTACGGACATGGCCATTGACCTCGGAACAGCAAACACTCTCGTTTATGTCAAAAATCAGGGCGTAATTATCGACGAACCGTCGGTGGTCGCGTACCGGAAAGAGGGCAACCGAAAGATTCCATACGCGGTCGGCGCAGAGGCGAAAGCCATGCTTGGTAAAACCCCGATTGCGATGGAAGCGATCCGGCCAATGAAAGACGGCGTGATCGCCGACTTCGTTGTTGCCGAGGAAATGATCAAGGCCTTCATCCGTAAGGTTCACAATCGCCGCGCATTTGTTTCCCCGCTCATCGTTATCTGCGTTCCGACCGGTGCGACGCCGGTTGAGCGTCGCGCCATTCACCAGTCTGCTCTTCAAGCTGGCGCCCGCCGCGTCGAGCTGATTGAAGAGCCGATGGCAGCTGCGATTGGTGCAGGTCTGCCAATTGATGAACCATCGGGTTCGATGGTTGTCGACATTGGTGGTGGTACAACGGAGGTCGCGGTTCTGTCTCTCGGCGGTATTGTTTACTCACGGTCTGTCCGCGTTGGGGGTGACCGTATGGACGAAGCCATTGTGAACTTCCTGCGCCGTCACGAAAACATGCTGATCGGTGAAATGTCAGCCGAGCGGATCAAGAAAGAAATCGGCACAGCCAAAGCCCCTGAGGGCGGTGGCATGTCTATTGAGATCAAGGGCCGTGATCTGATGAACGGTGTTCCAAAGGAAACCGAGATCACGGAAGCCATGGTTGCTGACGCCTTGTCAGAGCCGGTTCAGCAAATCATTGATGCTGTGAAGACTGCGCTGGAAGCCATGCCGCCGGAACTGGCTGCAGATATTGTGGACAAAGGCATTGTACTCACAGGCGGTGGTGCCCTGTTGCGCAATCTGGATGTTGTCATCCGGGAGCGAACGCAGCTACCTGTTACGATTGCCGACGATCCACTGAAATGTGTGGTGCTCGGTTCCGGTAAAGTACTTGAGAATTATTCATCCATGCGGGGCATGCTTGCACCTGAATCGTAAGCACCGCGCATGAACTAGACGGAGAAGCCGTTTATGGCATCGCTCGGACGTGACCGTAGGGCTGGGAGCAAGGTCAGGCGCGTAGGTGTGGTTGTCGCCATCGTCCTCGCAATTGCATTCGTGGTGGCGCAGACATCCCCCTTGGTGCGGGAGACTGTGAAGCCTCTGCGCGCAGGCATGGATGACATTGTCGTTCAGTCTGCGTCTGCATTTCAGGGCAAAAGCAAATGGTCCTTTGGCCAGGATGCCAAACTGAAAGCCGAAAACGACGAACTCAAGCTTGAGAACCGCCAGTTGGCAGTCTGGCGCGATACGGCAATTTCAATGAGCGAGCGTATGCGTCGCTATGAAGAATTGCTGAATCTTGTCGGCGAGCCTGTTCCCAATGGCGTGTCCGCCCGTGTTGTGACGGAAACGGATGGCCCGTTTGCGGAAACGCGTCTGGCGAATGCTGGGCACCGTAATGGTGTGGAAGTTGGCGCAATTGCAGTCAATAAACAGGGCGTGGTCGGCCGGGTGATCCGGGTCGGGAACCGTTCGTCTCGCATTTTGCTCGTCTCTGACTTTAACAGCCGTGTGCCGGTAATGGGTGAGATCAGCGGCATTCGCGCGATGCTGGCAGGTGGTCGCGACCGGAATTACGGTCAGTTGATCGACAAGCCAGAGCAAGACGAGTTCATTCTTGGCGAAAACCTGATCACGACAGGTGAGGGCAATGCCTTCCCGCGTGGTTTGCGGGTTGGTGTCGCGTATCAGCAGGGAACTGTCTGGACAGCGCGCCTGGCTTTGTCTGAGGCTTCACTCGACTTTGTGCGGCTTTTGCCGCCAGCGCCAATTCCGAAACCGGAAGATGACGATGTCGTGCCCGTAGAGCCGCCACCGGAAGGAAGCGACACGGAATGACGCCTAACAGCACGTCCGGTGATCTTTATGGTCGAACTGGCAATGTGGCCCGCTTTATCATTGCGACCGTCATCGTTGTTGGTGTGGGATTTGGGGGGCTGGTTCTGGCGCCGGGGCTCGGGCTCGGGTCTTTCTGGCCTTATGCCGGTGTGTGGGCGGCAATCGGCTGGGCGGACAGTCGGATTTCGTTCAAGCCGGTCATTATTCTGACAGTTTTGGGTTTGATTGTGGATCTTCTGTCTGATGCGCCACTCGGCTGCTGGGCATCGATCCATCTGATCGCTTATTTCACGGCGTCTGTTTTTAGAAAGCGGGCACATACTGACCGCACTGGTTTGATCCGTGTGGTAGGCGATCTGACGGCATTGCTGGTGGCCTTTGGTGCCGCGCAATGGATTATTGGTGCCTATCTTGGTGACGCAGGCGCGAACGATATTTTTGGTGGTTTCCTGGTGACCTCATTGCTTTATTTGCCGGCTCGACCGTTCTTCCTGCTCAATCGCGATGAATGGGTGGACGCATGAGCTGGAAGGGTAATGACAATGAAGTCGATCAGATCCGGCGATTGATCATCGCGGGCGGCGCTGGTGGACTGATTTTTGGCGGTCTGACTGCGCGTCTGGCGCAGCTCCAGTTGTTTAGCGACGATAAATTCATTGATCTGGCGAATGAAAACCAGATCAGCCGGGAGCCTGCACCGTCTCGCCGTGGCCTGATCTTTGACCGGTTCGGCGAGCCGCTCGCGACGCATCGCATTTCCTGGAACGTTTTTGCTGCCCGCGAGAACATTGATGATATCCCGAAATTGCTCGATCAGATCGGCAATATTGTGGAGCTCTCCGATAGCCGGAAGGAGCGCATCATCAAAGATTTCCAGCGCGAACAGTCTTTCATTCCTGTCTCGATCCTCAACGACCTGACCTATGAGCAGTTCACCCAGCTCAGCGTCGAGCGGCCTCATTTGCCGGGCGTGTCCGTTGAAGCGGTAGAGGCGCGGTCCTATCCGCGCGGGCGGGATTTTGCGCATATTCTTGGCTATGTCGCGCGGCCAAACCGCCGAGAGATTGATCGCGCGCTGGAAGGGCTCGACCCGATTGCCGACAAAAGCCAGATCCAGCGTCTGGAGCGTGTCTACAGGCACCCGAATATGCGGGTTGGCCGACTGGGTATTGAGCGTCAGGCAGATAACTGGCTGCGCGGAACACCGGGTGTGCGCCGTTTCATCAAGAATGCGCAAGGGCGAGTGATTGAGGCCTTGCCGGATGATGAGAGCGCGCCAAAGCCGGGTTCAGACATTCATTTGACGATTGATGCCGGTCTTCAGAAGGCTGCCATTGAACAGTTTGGGGATCAGTCCGGCGCTGCAGTAGTGATTGATCTGCAAACGGGCGATTTGCTCGTGTTGGCATCCACGCCGACCTATGACCCGAATGATTTCGTGAATGGCATTTCGTCTGCCGACTATGCCAAGCTGCGCGAAGATGAGCGCGCGCCACTCTATCACAAAGCCTATGACGGCGTGTATCCGCCGGGCTCGACCTTCAAAATGGTGGTTGGTGCTGCTGCCTTGCAAGCGGGCGTTACAACGCCGAAAGAGCGGGTGTATTGCCCGGGCCATTATCAGTTCGGCAACCGTCGTTTCCACTGCTGGAAGCATGGTGGCCATGGTTCGGTGAATATGCACGATGCCCTGAAGGGCTCATGCGACGTTTATTTCTACGAAATTGCCAAACGCCTCGGGCAGGAACGCATTGCGGCTGAAGCGCGGGCGTTCGGGCTTGGCACGCGCTATGAGCTCGGCATGACAGGTGGGGCAGCTGGCGTCGTGCCGGACGAGCAATGGAAAAAAGATCGGCTGAAACAGCCTTGGTATGATGGCGAGACGCTGAACTATGGCATCGGACAGGGGTATCTGACGACGTCGCCGCTGCAGCTGGCTGTGATGACCGCGCGGATTGCGCTGGGCAATGGCCAGCAGATCATGCCGCGCCTCATCGGCAATGGGCCGATATTCGGATCGAACGAAGCCGTTGGGGAAATGCCATCGCCGGAAATTCTGAAAGTCATTCAGGATGGCATGTTCGCCGTGACGTCTGAACCGGGCGGTACGGCGCTTCGTGCGGGTGACATTGGCTTTGAAGGCATTCGCATGTCTGGGAAAACCGGTACGGCTCAGGTTCGGGTGATCTCTGCGAAAGAACGCATCACAGGCGTCATCAAGAACGAAGACCTGCCACGAAAACTGCGTGACCATGGTTTGTTTGTCGGTTTCGCGCCTCACGATAATCCTCGGTTCGCCGTAGCCGTTGTTGTCGAGCATGGCGGCGGTTCGAGCGCGGCCTATCCGATTGCGCGCGAAGTGATGAAAGAGACGTTCGTGCGTAAGTCTGGCCGTGCGCCAGGCTATCAATATGCATTCCATCCAAGTAAAGTGGAGAGCGGCTAATGCCGTCAGCTTATCAGAACACGTCTGACGACCTCCTCTCCCGTATTGGTCGTCTGCCTTGGATCATGATCCTTTTGATCCTCGGATTGTCTCTGTTTGGTGTATCGGTTCTGTATTCCGCGACCATCACAAACGCGGCGGAAAGCGTACTGCCGATGAAGCACGCTGTGCGTATCGGCATTGCCTTTATATTTCTGTTCATGCTGGCAATGATCCCATTGAATGTCTGGGCAGCGGTCGCTTACCCGGCTTATTTCGGGGCGTTGTTTCTGTTGGTCGGGGTGGAATTCTTCGGCGCAATGGGCGGCGGTGCCCAGCGCTGGCTCGATGTTGGCCCAATCCGGGTGCAACCTTCAGAGTTCATGAAGCTCGCTCTGTTGCTGGCTTTGGCGCGCTATTATCATGGCGTATTGGTCAGCGGTGAACGGCGATTCGTGCATCATATCCCTGCGCTGGCGATGATTCTGGTGCCTGTCTTGCTGGTCTTCCGTCAGCCTGACCTCGGAACCGCGCTGATGCTGGCCGCGACGGGCTTTGCGGTGATGTTTTTCGCCGGCCTGAACTACTGGATCATCATTATGGGTATTGTGTCGGCAGTTGTGTCGGCACCGCTCGCCTTTTTCTACGTTCTGAAAGACTATCAGCGCGAACGCGTTTTGACGGCGATCGACCCGTCGCGTGATCCGCTCGGGGCAGGCTATCAGATTCAGCAGGCGGAAATCGCGATTGGCTCTGGCGGCTTTGATGGCCGCGGTTTCATGAATGGTACGCAGAGCCAGCTCGACTATATTCCGGAACAACACACGGACTTCATCTTCACCGTCATCGCTGAAGAGTTCGGCTTTGTCGGCGCAATCGGCATGATGCTCGCCTGGCTGATCATTCTGGGGTCAGGTCTCTATATCGCCAGCCGCTCAAAGAGCCCGTTTGGGTATCTGGCTGCGTCTGGCGCGGTGGTGACCGTCGCTTTCTATATCTTTGTGAACATTGGAATGGTGAGCGGGCTTTTGCCTGTGGTCGGGGTTCCTCTGCCAATGATCTCATATGGCGGTACCGTGATGTTGACCGTTATGGCGGCGTTTGCCCTGATCTGCGCAGTCAATCTCGACCGAGATCGCAATCTTGTTCTGAACGGGCTCGTTTAGCGCAAGACCGATTGACCTTTTGTCGCAGTCTTGCAAGTTACCTTCCAAGAATTGGCACGGTTTTGTGTCAGATAATGGAAATCGGGGGTAATCTCTATGACGGCACCTATACCTGGCGGCAAATCCGACCACTGGGGTTCACGGTTCGGATTCATCATGGCGGCAGTAGGGTCTTCAGTTGGTCTGGGTAACCTTTGGCGGTTTCCATACATTACAGGCGAAATGGGCGGTTCCGCGTTCATTCTGGTCTACCTTCTGTGTATTCTGCTTTTTGGTGTTCCGGTTCTGATGGCGGAGTATGCGCTTGGTCGATATGGTCAGCGCTCATCCATCGCCAGCATCCGCAAGATTGTGACGGAGGCGAATAAGCCGATTGCATGGGTCGGCATGGGCTGGCTCGGCGCCATCGCATCGCTGTTGCTGTTCTCCTTCTACATCGTGATTTCTGCATGGGTGTTCGACTTCATCCCGCAGGCTTTCATGGGAGATTTTTCTGGTTTCACGGCTGCTGATTCCGGCGCCAACTTCAGTGAGACAACTGGCAACAAGCTTGAAATCTGGTTCTACATGGCTGGCTTCCTCGCGCTGAACGTCTTGATCGTAGCGCGTGGTGTGCATGGCGGTATCGAGAAAGCAGCTGAAATTCTGATGCCAGCTTTCTTCGTCATGCTGCTCGGTCTGGTCGGCTTTGCGATCTTTACAGGCGATGCAGCACGCACCGTTGAATTCCTGTTCACGCCAGACTTTTCAAAGATGAGCTTCAGCACATTCATGGCTGCCCTTGGGCAAGCCTTCTTCTCACTCAGCGTCGGTAGCTGTGTGATGTTCACTTATGGTGCGTATCTGAAGAAAGACACGAATATTCCGGGCAATGCGGGCCTTGTTGCGGGCGCTGATACCTTTGTGGCGCTGATCGCTGGCTTTGCGATCTTCCCGATTGTGTTCTCATTCCAGCTCGATCCGGCTGAAGGTCCGGGCCTGTTCTTCGTGACTATGCCAGTGGCGTTCGGACAATTGCCGGGCTTCGTTGGTGGCATCTTCTTCACGCTGGCTTTGTTCGCGGCCTTCACATCGTCCATTTCTCTCCTCGAGACAGGCGTCTCCTGGATGGAAGATCAAAAATCGATTGGTCGTTTAAAGGGGGCTCTGCTGCTCGGTGCGATCATGCTGGTGATGGGGACGGGGTATATCTTCCGTCCGGACTTCATCGACATTGCGAGCTTCCTGTCTGGTGACGTGATGTTGCCTCTTGGTGGCGTTCTGATCGGCATCTTTGCCGGTTGGGTCGTGCCGAAGCAGATCATGGCAGCCGAACTCGGCGAAGGGCCGCTGCTCGAAGGAGTTCTGTTCCTACTGCGGTTCGTTGTTCCGATCGCGATCAGCATAATTCTGATTATCGGGATTTACGGCAAGTTTGCCGGATAAGAAAAAGGGGCCTTCGGGCCCCTTTGTTTTTAAGCTCTATTTCAGAAGCGGGATCCAGTTATCCGTCGCATTGATCAGCGAGTGGATAATGCCCGGCTCCAGACTGGAGTGGCCGGCATCGGGGATGATCTGCAAATCCGATTTCGGCCAGGCTTTGTGCAAGGCCCAGGCAGATGACAGCGGCGTCACAACGTCATAGCGGCCATGAACGATCACGCCGGGAATTTTCGCCAGCTTGTCGGCATTGTTCAGAATCCAGCCATCTTCCGGGAAGAAGCCTTCATTCTTGAAGTAGTGGCACTCAATCCGCGCAAAGGTGTCGACGAAAGTGTCGTCCGCAAAGCGAGGTGGCTTCACAGCCGGTCCACGAATGGACAGGGTTTCGCCTTCCCAGCTGGACCAGGCATGGGCAGCCTCAAGACGCTCACGGCCTTTCGGGCCCATCAGCCGCTTATGGAAAGCGTCGAGCAGGTTGCCGCGTTCCTCCATCGGGATCGGCGCGACATAGCGATCATAGGAATCCGGGAACAGGAAGCTGGCGCCGGATTGATAGAACCAGTTGATTTCTGCTTTGGTGAGCAGGAACACCCCGCGCAGCAGAAGCGCCGAGACCCGGTCTGGATGCGAAATCGCATAGGCGAGGGCAAGCGTTGATCCCCATGAGCCACCAAACACCAGCCATTTTTCAATGCCCAGATGTTCGCGCAGTTTCTCAATGTCGGCGATCAGTTCCCAGGTCGTATTGCCTTCGAGTTCGGACTGCGGTTTTGAGCGCCCACAGCCTCGCTGATCGAACAGGACAGTTCTATAAGAGCGCGGATCGAAAAACCGCCTCATTTCTGGGCTGGCACCGCCTCCTGGTCCACCATGCAGTCCCAGGACCGGAATGCCGTTTACAGGGCCAGAATCTTCCCAATAAAGCGTGTGAAGCTCAGAAACGCTGAGCATTCCTGACTGTCTGGGCTCTATGTGAGGGTATAGCTTACGCCGAATCGTCCGATGAGTGTTCATACCAGCTTCATCTATAGAATGTTATTTGTGAGATAAAGGCTAGACGAGCCTGCTTATTGTTGGTTACGGATAATATCAACGAAAACATATTGGGCGAATATGTATGCGTAAGGTGTTTATTATTGGAGCGATTGCATGTCTGTCGGCTTGTGCCACCGTTACGGTGAAGCCTGCCAGCATTACGACGTCGTTTGTCGCTGAAGACTCAAGCCTCACGAAATCCGCAAAAGCCTACAAAACGCAAGTCGAAAATGCGGGTTGGGTTCAGAAGACATCAGCGTTTTCCTTCCTGCAATCTAAATTGTTTGACACCGGCGATGACGCCGCAAAACCAGCTGAGACATATGCAGAGAAAGTCTCTGCCAAAGGACGTAGTCCTGAGAAGATGATCAGCATGGTTGTCAGCGATATTCGCTCGGCCCGTATCGGTCTTTACAATCTCAACATGGAAGCCCGTTCTGCTCTGTCTGGCGAAGATGCGCTGACACGCAAAGACGTGGTTGCCTATGAGGATGCGCTTGTGATTGCGCGTCAGGCCCGTCAGTCCTTTTCCGGTGCTGTTGATGTGATCATGGAGACGTCACCTCTGATCGCGGCAGACGTGACAACTGCGCTGAAAGCCTTCAGTGCTGAGATTGATGTGTCTCGCCAGCTGGCTGATGACATCACCAAGTCCTGGAAGGGCAGCAATACGGATATGAGCTGACGTCTCTCGAAAGAGACGTCATGGCGTCCGTCCGTCCTTAATTTCCCTTCAAACCAGCTACGATCAGTGCGGCCCATCCTGCAAGCAGGCAGACGCCGCCAATTGGTGTGATCGCACCGAACCAGCGCGGTGCGCCCAGTGTCATGGCGTAGAGGCTGCCCGCAAAGATCAGAACACCTGCGGTCATCGCAAAGGCGGCAATGTCACCACCGGCAAACCCGGCTCGCTTTGCCATGCCAAGCGCCGCTATAACGGCCGCATGGACGAGGGCATAAAGCGTGGCCGTATGCCACCAATCCATCGCCTTGCTGTCAACTTTGCCTTCAAGCCCGTGCGCGCCAAATGCACCAAGGGCGACAGCGAAAAAGCCGAGTACGGCTCCGGTGAATAGAATGGGCATGGTGATACTCCTGAAACGCTTTGTTTGCCGATTGGTTATGCATCCGGCATGGCATAGGTGACAATGGCATGGCTGGCGGGCTTGCCCGCGGCAAGTTGGCTTTCGCCGCCAATTTCCACTTCACCGACAGCGAGTTTGCGACCGAGCTTCATGATCCGGCACACAGCGATCACATTCTCTGCGATGCAGGGACGCAGAAAGTTCATGTTCAGATTTGATGTCAGCGCCATAGGCGTGATGCCAACTTTGGTGAAAATGGCCGCATACATGGATGTGTCCGCGAGTGACATCTGTGTGGGGCCGGAGATGACGCCGCCCGGACGAAGAAACTTGTCTGAGTATTTCAGCCGAACCTTTGCGTAGCCATCTGCAAACTCGATGGCTTCTGGTGCTGTACGGTCGCCATTAAAGGCGGACTCGACGAATTGATTGAATTCTTCGACCGATATTTTCGAAGACATGACGTTACTACCCCGATTGATTTCATTTTTGCTCACCTTACTCTGGGAATCCGAGACGAAAAGATCACCCGGCGAGAAGATCGGGATTAAAAGGAGGAAAACCCAATGCTCACAGCAGGTGACGAATATCCAATTCACCAGACGCCGGAACCAATCGCTTTTTCTGGCAGCGACCGGAATTTCTACGACCGGTATTTCTATAATGGCTATAGCAAGGATGGCAGCGTCTTCTTTGGCGCGGCATTCGGCGTATACCCGCATCTGAACGTCATGGATGGCGCTGTATCGTTTCTGAAGGACGGTAAGCAGCGCAGTCTGCATTTGTCGCGCTGCATGAATATGGAGCGTATGAATACGCAGGTCGGTCCGATGAAGATTGAAGTCATCGAGCCACTGAAAAGCGTTCGCCTGATCCTGGAAGAACATGACGGATTGTCACTGGACGTGACCTTTACCGGCCGCGCCTTTCCAATCGAAGAGCCGCGCTTTACCCGTCGCCAGGGGCCAAGAATGCTGATGGATGTTACGCGGATGACCCAGAACGGACATTGGCAGGGGACAATGTCGATCGACGGCGAAGACATCAAGGTTGAAGACTTTTTCGGCACGCGAGACCGTAGCTGGGGCGTTCGCCCAATCGGTGCGGCGGATGCGCAGCCTCTGACCCCACCACTGCCATTCCAGTTCTACTGGATCTGGACGCCGATCAATTTTGGCGACCGCGCCGTCTATTTCCATGTGAATGATGATGCGCTTGGCAAGTCCTGGAACACGAAAGCCATGATGGTGATGGATGGGGCGGGTGCCTCAGACATGACGCATATGGCGGCCTGCAAATGCGATGTGGAGTATGTGCCGGGAACGCGTCGCGCCGCTAAAGGCATTATCACAATGCAGGATGAAGACGGCCAGACCTATACAATGGAGCTGTTCCCCAAACAGCAATTCCAGATGAAGGGCATCGGCTACACGCATGCAAGCTGGGGGCATGGCACATATCACGGGGATGATGTCGCGATTGAGCGCGAGGATTTCGTACCGGCCGAACTGCCATGGCAGGACCCATCCAATCTGCACATTCAGGCGATCTCAAAAGCGGTGCTCACCTGTCCGGATGGGTCGGTTCATGAGGGCGTGGGCAGTTTTGAACAGCTTTTCATGGGACTACATGCGCCGTCTGGCTTTAAAGACCTGTTCGATGGTGCCGCTTAGGGCAGGTTTGCCCCAGGCGTGACATCGTGAACACATGAGTGAGCGTTCTCTACGGAGGGCGCTCAAAACTCTGTACATGTTGAGCGTTTTCCGACCTAATACTCCTGACAGGGGAGAGTGCCGGACTGTGTCGAACGCCGTAGAAATTCAAACTGAATCAAGCGGATCCCGTTTGATCGTTCGCGGTGACTGGACGGTTGATTCCGTCGCCGGGCTTGAGAAAGAGGTTTCCCGGCTCGATGCCTCTTCGGACATTTCTGCGATTGATATTACTGATCTTGGTGCAATTGATACGGCAGGTGCCTTCGTTGTTTTACGAACGGTCGCGGGTGGCCGCATGGACGGCGTCTTGCCAGTCCCGCAATTGATTGGCCATCACGCGCAGGCGGAAACATTATTCCGTCTGGTGTCAGAAAGCTGCGAAAAGTGTGAGGAAGACGAGCGCAGACCGTTTTCTGTGATCGATCTTTTGGAGCGGGTTGGAAAATCCGGCGTGGATTTCCTTTCTGAAAGCGTTGGGACTTTTGCGTTTATCGGACAATCCATTGCGACGACCGCCAGATTGTTGATGACGCCACATAAGATCCGTTGGACCAGCGTGGTTGCCGTCATGGAAGAGGCTGGGCTGAATGCTTTGCCTATCGTGTCGTTTCTGTCTTTCTTTGTCGGCATGGTGATCGCTTTTATCGGGGCGACCATTCTGGGGCAGACCTTTGGCGCGACGGTGTTTACGGTTGATCTGGTTGGCTGGTCAGTCTTGCGAGAGTTTGGGGTTGTCCTGACCGGTATTTTGCTCGCAGGGCGCACGAACTCGTCTTTCACGGCGCAGATCGGCTCCATGAGGATGCGTCATGAAATTGATGCCATGAGGACGCTCGGGCTCGACCCGATTGAGGTTCTGGTCGTGCCGCGCATTCTAGCCATGCTGGTTATGACGCCGTTTCTGACGTTTGCCGCGACGCTGGCTGGTCTGTTTGGCGGATTGTTTGTCTCCTGGCTGGCGCTGGATATTTCACCAATCCTGTTCCTCACGCGATTGCAGGAGGTGGTTCCCGTCAGAAACTTCTGGGTTGGTCTGTCGAAAGCGCCGGTGTTTGCACTGATCGTTGCGATCATTGCCTGTCGTCAGGGGCTTCAGGTCAGCGGCGATGTGCAGTCGCTGGGCCGTTCGACGACGGCTTCGGTGGTGCATGCCATTTTTATGATCATTGTGGCAGATGCGGTGTTTGCGATGCTGTATCTGGAGCTCGACATATGAGTGAGGTCCTGATCAGTGTTCGGGGGCTGAAAACCCAGTTCGGCAATCATGTGGTTCACGAGAACCTAGATCTCGATGTGCTGCGTGGCGAAACGCTGGGCGTGATCGGTCCGTCCGGGTGCGGTAAGTCCGTTTTGTTGTCACAGATTGTCGGCTTACTGACGCCTGCAGAAGGCGAGATCAGCGTCTTTGGGCATCACTGGAAAGATTTGTCGACACAGCAAAGGCGCGCTCAGGAACGGCGCATGGCTGTGATGTTTCAGGACGGGGCCTTGTTCTCAACACTGACAGTGCGGGAAAATGTCATGGCGCCGCTGCGCGAGCATACTGACATGTCTGTTGAGCTGATGAGCGAGCTTGCTGAACTGAAGATCCGGCTGGCAGGCTTGTCGGGTGAGGCCGCGAATAAAAAGCCGGCAGAGCTGTCGGGTGGGATGAGAAAGCGGGCCGCACTTGCGCGTGCGCTGGCGCTGGACCCTGAGCTTTTGTTTCTTGACGAACCGACAGCTGGGCTTGATCCGATTACGGCTGGCCGGTTTGACGCATTGGTGCGCGAACTCAGCAAGACACTCGGCTTTACGGTCTTTTTGGTGACACATGATCTCGATACGCTGAAAGCGACGTGTGACCGCATTGCTGTACTGGGTGATAAACGAGTTAAATATATCGGGCCATTGCCTGAAATTGCGCAGATAGACGATCCGTGGATCGCAGAATATTTTGGAGGTCCGCGGGGGCGGGCCGTGGTAGGATAGGCAAACCATCATGGAAACACGCGCCAGTTACGCCATTATCGGAGCGAGCCTGATTGCAGGTGTTATTGCCTTTCTGGCCTTTGTGCTCTGGCTTGGGCATGTGCAGTTCAACCGTGACTTTGCCGAATATGACGTGGTCTTTGACGGCGCTGTAAACGGCCTGTCAGAGGGCGGTCAGGTGCGCTATCTCGGTATCAATGTCGGCGAAGTTATCGATCTGTCACTTGATGAGAATAACCCGCGTCAGGTTGTGGCGCGCATTCGCATTGATGGCAAAACGCCTGTTCGTACAGATTCTACCGCTATTCTCGATTTTGCTGGTTTGACGGGTGTGACCTTCATCCAGATCAAGCCGGGGACGGACAGCGCCGCGCTGATGCCAAAGCGGACAGGCGTGCATGACCTGCCTCAGATCAAGTCGGAACAGACACAGCTGGCAGAGCTGTTTGATGGGGGGCAGGACCTTCTCGCGACCGCGCAAATTACGTTGGCGCAGGTCAACGCAATTCTCGACCGGGAAAATGCTGACAGTCTGAAAGCCACTTTGAAAAACCTGAATACCATCACGGCTGCTTTCGCAGAGGATGATCAATTATTGGCGGACGCGGCTGCGGCTCTCTCCAGCCTGGCTCAGGCTGGTAAGTCGGTAGGGGCCGCAGCGGATTCTCTTGGTGGGGCAGGGAATGAGGTGCAGAACTATATTGCTCAGCTTCTCAAGAATACTGAGCTTTTATTCGGTGATGCGCGAAGTGCCGTAAATCAGACAGAAAAAACGATCGATGAGAGCGGGAAGGCCATCCAGAATCTGAGCACGGCAATTGAAAAGCCTGCCATCGATGCGGTCGATGAAGTCCAGCTGGCGGCGCAGGACTTGCGCCTGCTCATCCGTCGTCTCGATCGTATCGCCAAAGAAGTCGAGCAAAACCCTCAGGCCTTTATTCAGGGCTCACCAACACCATACAAGGATAAGAAATGAAGACGATCACTTCGCTTGGACTCGGCGTGTTGTTGCTCGCAGGCTGTGTGTCTGTGTTACCTGAACAAGTCGTACCGGATGCCCTTTATCGCCTGAACAGCCCTATTGAGACATCGTCTCTGACGCCTGTATCTCTTCCCTATAGTGTAACTGTCTTCGAACCAGAGGGCTCGTCGCTCTTGCTTGGGCGCTCGGTCGTGTTTGAAGACGACAGGGGCGCCCTCTCGGTCATCTCCTTCGCGCAGTGGAGTGACCCTGCGAGCCGCCAATTGCAAAGCTTGCTGATTGACCGACTTTCGGTTCGCAAGACCGGTGAAAAAGGCCTGATCATTGGCGATAAGCTGGGGGCGTTTACAGAGACCGATCTGAAATGGCGTGTCAAAGACTTTGTCGTTCGGAATAAAGAAGCGCATGTCTCGATGCACGTCGCGCTTTTGACAGCGCGCTCACGACGGGTGCTCGCTCAGTTTGAGGTGAACGAAGTTGTGCCTTTCTCAGGCAAGGATAAGGATGCGGGCATTCTGGCCCTGAAACAGGCGTCCATTGCGGCGATGAATACTATTGCCAGTTCTCTGCCAACAGAGGTTTCTCAGAGTGAGCTGAAAGCCGTATCCAGAAGAAGATAAGCGGCAAGACGCGCAGACGCTGGCGAGCGGCTCTTTTCCGATTCCGCCAGGCTACGAAGCGCGTCAGGTTCTTCCA
This sequence comes from uncultured Ponticaulis sp., assembly GCA_963678615.1. Taxonomy (GTDB): domain Bacteria; phylum Pseudomonadota; class Alphaproteobacteria; order Caulobacterales; family Hyphomonadaceae; genus Ponticaulis. Next base: position 1,954,557 of record OY782947.1, on the reverse strand, counting down.
CGGTCAGAAAGCGTTCGGCAGAATTGCGGAAAGAGATATCGTCCTGCAGGCGGAAGATCAGCGTTTGAACGTCAGTCCCGACATACTCGCGGACGATCTTGCGGCGCGTACGCTCTCCGCGTTTTCCGGCGCTGGAAATCTTCTTCACCATTCTGGAAGACAGAAGGTCAGTCAGTTTGACGTCTGACTGTTCGATTTCCGACATCACATAGCGGGCAGACTCGTCGCGTTCCTCGCTTGGCGCATCCAGACCAGCGAGCAGATCTTTCCAGGACAAGCCCGTATCGCGTTCTGCTTCGGTCGGGAAATCGTCCTCGTCATCATCGAGCAGCAAGTCATTCTCGTCTTCGAACTGAGCACTCCAGCTGGATTTATTGCTGGCCGGCGTTGCGTGTGCTGAGGCACCATTCTGAATGGTCGGCTGGGATGGCGCAGGGGTGAAGCTGTGCGTCGGCGCTTCATCATCTGTCGGGTCATCGTCCAGCTCGAACGCATCCTGACGCGGGCGCAACTGAGGCTGGCCTGTAACAGTCGGCGTCGGTGATGGCGCAGGCGGGATCGTAAAGGATTCGCGTGGGTCTTCGACAGGGGCAGGCGTGCGCGATGGGGTATCGTCAAAGCCGCTCAACTGTTGCCATGCGCGCTCAATGCGAAGACGTGCGCGCTCAAGGCCTGCTTCTGCAGCAGATGTCGCCCGAGAGGCTGCCTCAAACATGGAATCGCTCATCTCATCGACGCGGCGTTCGGTTTCTTCGGCTTGAGAGCGAGCGGCTGCGCCTGCGGCGAGCAGAGCGGACTGAGCTTGTTCGCCAGCTTGCTTGAGTTCGGCCATGGCAGCCATGGCTTCAGCGACCGCTTCGCGTGATTGCGTGCGAATGAAGGTAGAGGCTTCGCGTGTGCCATCCAGCGCGCTGGCAACAGCAGCGTTGAGGCTGTCGCCGGTTTCAGAGGCGGCAGTCGCGGCGAGCTCACTTGCGCGCACAGCGGCGTCGACCGTTTTAGCTGATGCAGAGAGACGCGATTCCACTTTCGTGACTGTGTCGGCCAGACGCCGGGCGCTGGCTTCGCCGCGCTCAGTCATTTCTGTCAGCAGCGTCATGGCATCGCCAAGCTTGCGGGCACCATCATCGAGCGCGTGCAGACGTTCATTGAGAAGGTCATCTGTCTGGGCGACTTCTTGCTGCGCGATCCGTGCTGCTTCGGCCATCAGGCGCGCTTGTCGCGGAATGGCGTCAGACATTTCAGCGGCTTGTGCTTCAACAGCGGCCGTCAGTTCAGCGAGGGCCTGACGTTCGTCAGCCAGCTTGCCCACGATTTCGCTGATGTTCTTACGGTTCTGATCAACCGATTGGCTGATCAGTTCTCGCTCATGTGAAAGCTGAGTTTTCAACTCTTCCAGAGACGCGTGAGAGCCTTCGATCAGTTCATCAATTTTGCCGGTTTCACCGCGAACGATTTCTCCGAGACGGGCAATACGGCCACCTGCGGTTTCGGCAGGCATCAGCAAAAGCTGTGAGGCCCGAAGGATGAGCGTGTTTGCGCGCGCTGTGCGAATGGATTGCCGGGCCAGAAAACCGGCAATGACAGAGGCTGTGGCCGGACCGAGGCCAACCAGAAAGCCAGCGATATACCATGCGGGATTTAGGGCCATGAAGGCGCTGTGACCAAGGGCGGCATAGGCGATCACGCCGACACTGCCGAGAATTACGAATCCGCCGAGCAGGCCCAGCCACATCAGATGATCACCGGACGAACGGACCAGTTGCAGCTCTCGCTGCACGTCCTTCAGGGCCGACAGATATAATTCGTCACTTGTTTTAACCATGGTTTAACGATCATGCACCAGTTCGCGAGTTCTGGCGACCACTCAGTGCATTGAATCTGTGATTTTCAGGGGAAAATCAGGAATGAAACCAGCTGATCTTTGATTCTTCGAGCTGGCTGACAGGTTGCGCTTCCAGCGTGAGAATGGCGCTGTCACATCCACCAGACATCAGATGAGCCTGGGATTCCTGCTTTTTCGTCTCAGTGTTGCTGGTCTGTTCCGGCATATCGACCCCAATCCAGCTCAAAAGAACTGCGATCAGAACGTCTCGAACGAAAATGAGCATTACCATTGCCCTAGCTCCATACCCCGTTTTGCTGCTGCAATATCACTCAAAAACCCCAATCTCGCAATAATTCGCGGCGTGGTTTTTCATGAAACCATGTTAATATTTGCCGGATAATACGGTTCAGTACCAATCGGAGTGATTGAATTGAACGACTGGATCAACAGAAAACAATTAAGCGCGAATGCAGGCGGAGACGCCGAGCTGGCAGGGGAAGTGCTGGAAATCTTCAAGTCTCAGGTCGAAACCTGGGGCAAGATGCTTGATCCAAAAGATCCGCCGGAGCGTTGGGCGGACGCCGCTCACACCATTAAAGGCGCGGCGCTTGGGGTTGGGGCAGAGAAACTTGCGGAAATATGTAAAATCGCGGAACAGACAGGTCGCTCAGACCCCGCGCCGTCTGTCACACAGGCGGCTGTTCTTCTGAATGATATTCGCGACGCGATGTTGCCAACACTCGATGAGGCGGCAAAAATCCATCACGAGATTTCGCTGTCCGGTGATTTTCGGTCGTCATAAGACGCAAATTCATAAGCGATGCAGCGATCGATCAACGTGCGCCAGACCGGTTCAGCAATTGCCTTTGACAGGCCTTCTTTTTCGCAGGCTTCCAGTACTTTGGTGACGACGTCTTCAATGCGCCACTCGTCGCGTACGGCGGCGCGGTTTGGTTTAATCCGCGCTGCAGCGTTCATGAAGGACTGACGTTCGGCCAGAATGGCAACGAGCACACGGTCGATCCGATCAATTTCGTAGCGTACATCCGCCATTGTTTCGGCAGTTTCATACGTATGTTTACGAGGGTCGGACGGATAATTCGTCATTCAGTCAGCTCCATGACGACTTGTGTTGCTACGGTCCGCTCATTTGGAACGTTTCGTGCGTCAGGTCCAGCGTCTGGAGCAAACTTCCTGCAGGAATACGGTCCATTAGATGGAAGCCTTTATCCTGATCAGGCCACTTTGGCCGATTTCGTGCTTTTCTCCGGCGTGGATTTTGGTTTCCGTGTGTCTTGATTGTCTTGCCGGGCAAGCACATCAGCCAGTTTCTCTGGTCTTCCAAGTAAAAATCCCTGTACCTCGTCACAGCCTTCGTCTCTGAGGATGGAGAGCTGCATTTCGCTTTCTACACCTTCGGCGAGTACCGGAATGGCGAGGCTTTTGCCGAGCAAGAGTACAGAACGTACGAGCGCTTTGGCTTCATTACTGGTTTCGATCTCCGCCATGAAAAAGCGGTCCAGCTTGATCTTGTCGAATGGGAAGGAGCGTAGAATCTCAAGCGAAGAATAGCCCGTCCCAAAATCATCCAGCGCGACGCCCACGCCAAGGGCTTTGATCTGACGCAAGACGTGCAGGGCGCGGTCACGGTCTTCCAGAATGGCCGTCTCGGTGAGTTCCACTTCAAGCCGCTTTGGCGATAAGCCGGTATCGATCAGGATCTGGTGAATAATCTTTGGCAGTTCTGCCTGATTGAGCTGGATAGCGGACATGTTCACCGCAACTTTTTTCTCGCTCTTCCATTGCGTTGCGTCCGCACACGCACGGCGCAGAACCCATTCGCCAAGACGAACGATCAGATTGCTTTCCTCAGCGATCGGAATGAAAACAGCTGGTGAAATCGGGCCATGTGTCGGGTGCGTCCAACGGAGCAGAGCTTCCATGCCGCTGACTTTGCCGGTCGTGACCGACGCTTGCAGCTGGTAATGCAATTCGAGCTCGTCATTGTCGATGGCACGGTTCAGGTCGGCCGCGATTTCGCGCTTCAGGCGGACTTCTTCGTCCATAGACGATTCATAGCAGCAGGTGATCTGCGTCGGATGGATCTTTGCGCGGTACATCGCCAGATCGGCATTGTTGCGAAGGCTATCAATGTTGACGCCATCTTCCGGGAAGCAGGCCAGACCAATGCTGCCACCGGACACAAGCTTCGTGAGTTCATGCGTTGTTTCCGTGAAGCAGGCTTTTTCAAGCTTGCGAACAAACGTGTCGAGCTCTTCGCGGTCCTTATAGCGTTTGATCGCTGCGAATTCGTCACCGCCCAGACGCGCGACGAATTCTCCTCGCTTCAAATTCGCATTCATGGCGTTTGCGACATTCTTCAGAACTTCGTCGCCTGCCTTATGGCCAAATGTGTCGTTGATATCCTTGAACCGGTTAAGGTCGATGCAGATCACGGCCAAATGCTGTTGGTTCTGACGCGCCGTTTCAAGCTCGGCTTCAAGTTCTTCCATGTAAGAAAAGCGGTTCGGCAGTCCGGTCATGGTGTCCGTCATGGCCATTTTCAGGAGCTTTTCATAGCTGTCCTTGCGGGTGCCTTCATCGATGAAGAAGGAGACTGCGCCGGTCGCGATAACCAGAAATCCTGCAATGGCCGTCGCCATGGACAGAGCCATGAAAGTGGTTTCATCAAGCGCATTTTCGCTGAGGCGCAGCGGGATGATCTCCATCGCCTCCATGCCGGTGAAGTGCAGGCTGATAACACCGAGAGAGAACAGGGCGACCGTCGCAAAATTGAACTTCGCATTTGGCGTGCGGGAAAACATATAGCCCGCTGCCAGAGTGAACAGGCACGACAGAATGACGGAGGCGGCGACATAGTCGAGTTTCCATTCAACCAGGCCATCAACGCGGTAAGCCATCATGCCGCAATAATGCAGACCAGAGACACACAGGCCGAGAATGGTCGCACCGAGCATCGTCATGGCACGGCTTTTATTCATCATGATCAGGGTGATCGCGAGGAAAAAGCCGAACATTGGCATGACCAGCGAAATCATCGTCAGAAGAGGGTCAATCATGACCGGCATTTCGGCATGATATGCCAGAAGGGCGATGAAGTGTGTACACCAGACCGTCGTGTCCAGCGCGAATGCGCTCATCACGATCCAGGCGGTGCGCGTATGCCCGGTTGAGCCCATTGCGCGGCGTAACAACTGAACAAATGTCATGGTGCCCGCGACACACAAAATCGCGGCGAGCACAACCAGCCCGAGGTTATGTTCAAGGGTAATACAAGCAAGGACGTTGATCATGAAAAGGCATTCCGTTTCTTCGAAATAGCCTAGTAATTTAATCGACTTAACGGGGTGTGCTTTGAAGGTGCCAAATTCGCAGGCGTTGTTAAGGCATGAGTAAGAAAAACAGAAACCCGCCATGATGGCGGGTTTCTTGAGAATAAAACTTAATGCGTTCAGGAAAAACTAAACTGATTCAGGGTTATCCAGCGAAAGCCTTTTCAATAACAAAGTTCGCCGGAGAGGCGTTTGAGCCCTCAATCAGGCCCGCTTTTTCGCACAATGCTTTGGTATCCTGAATCATATTCATGGAACCGCAAATCATAACGCGGTCATTTTCCGGGCAGAGCGGTGGAACGCCGAGATCTTCAAACAGTTTACCGCTTTCAATAAGGTCCGTGATGCGCCCCTGACGTGGGAAGTCTTCGCGCGTGACGGTGTTATAGAGGCGGAATTTATGGGCGTACTCATCACAGAGCGGGTCGTCCGGCAGAGCCGCTGTCAATTCCTCGCCATAGGCCAGCTCCGCAACTTCGCGGCAAGTATGCGTGAGAATGACTTCATCAAATTTCTGATATGTCTCCGGATCGCGCATCAGGCTTGCAAATGGGGCGATCCCAGTACCGGTAGAGAACATATAAAGACGCTTGCCCGGAGTGAGCGCATCATGAACCAGCGTGCCAGTTGGTTTCTTGCCGAGCAGAACCTTGTCGCCTTCCTTGATATCGCAAAGACGGGACGTCAGTGGACCATCCGGAACTTTAATCGAGAAGAATTCGAGTTCCTCATCCCAGGACGGGCTGGCAATCGAATAAGCGCGCAGCAGCGGGCGACCGTCATCCTTGTAAAGGCCGATCATTACGAACTCGCCAGACCGGAAGCGAAATGCTGGTGGCCGAGTAATCCGGAACTTGAACAGGCGATCAGTATAGTGATGCACTGCCAGAACCGTTTCTTCGGTCGGCGCATTCGGGTTTACCTTTTTGGCGGGCGTAGCTGATTGAACGTCGCTCAACGGCCGGTCCTCTTGTCTGGTTATAACGTATCTAAATCCGCGATGGGATTGCTTCTATGCTTCGATATGCATACTCGCAATTGGTCAACAAGTCGCGCTATGATCAATCGAGTTGTGAGAATGACTAAACTCCAACCACCTCATCGCGGATGGCTTCGGCTTTGAGCCATTTGATAAAGGTGCGCGATTCAATTGATTGCGTCCGGCCGCGCGGCCAAACGATGTAGTAAGCAAAATCAATCAGTGTGGACCCGTCAGGGAAGGGCGCGACGAGGCGGCCAGATGCCAGATCCGAGGCAGCAATCGCCTTCTTCGCCAATGCGACGCCACGGCCGGTCGCTGCGGCTTCGATCACCAGCATGGACTGATTGAAACGCGGGCCGCGTGAGGCATCTATGTCTGTGACGCCACGCGCACGCAGCCAGTTGGACCAGTCCGGACAAGACGGGTCGCGCTCGCTGCCTTCATCGTGAAGCAGGGGGTGACGTGCCAGATCCTGAGGTTTGCGAATGGCGTCCATGCCTTCCATCATGCGTGGTGAACACACGGGAAGCACGGTTTCCTCCATCAGTTTTTCTGATTTCAGGCCCTCATACACGCCGCGGCCATACCGGATGGCAAGGTCAGTGTCGCCCGCGGTGAAATCGGTTAGTCCCATATCCGCAGAGACCCAGGCTTCAATGTCCGGATATTCAGAGTGGAAACGGTCAAGCTTTGGTGCCAGCCACTTTGCCGCAAAGCTTGGCGCGCAAGACACCATGACTTTCCCTTTACGGGCAGGCGCGCGCATAATGCGTCCGGCTTCGACCAGCTTGTCAAAGGCTTCGCGCACCAATGGTAGAGCCGCTTGCGCAGAATCTGTCAGCAGAACCTGACGTCCTGTCCTGCGAAACAGCGGCACATTGGTGTATTCTTCCATGATGCGGATTTGCTGGCTGATCGCACCAGGCGTAACGTCCAGTTCGTCAGCAGCTTTGGTGAAGGACAGATGGCGGGCCGCAGCTTCAAACGCTTTCAGAGCATTGAGCGGGGGCAATCTGTCTTTTGGATCCGGCATAATCATTCTCTCTTCGAGCTCGTCATTGGCCTATAGCCTGATGCGGTCTGTTTTGTCACGCTTTCAAATGAGAATATCTAAACAATCGACTTAGGGTGTTCCGCTTGCGAGAAAGCGCAGTCTCGCCATTTTGAGGGCGAGGATTACTAATCAGAGGCGCATGTGGAACTGTTTCCCGTTTTCTTTGGAGCGAAAGCCCTAACGGTCGTTGTTTTCGGCGGCGGTGAGAACGCGCGCCGTAAAGTACGCCTGCTTGCCAAGACTGAGGCGCGGATTTCTGTAGTGGCGCGTTCGCTGTCAGCAGAAATTGTGACTGAGTTTGCAGACCGCGTTGAGTTTCTCTCCTGGGACGCTGCGCGCGATGCCTTGCAGCCTGCGAAGTTTGCGATCGTTGCCTGCGAAGACGAGGCAGATGTCCGCGAGGCGTTTGATCTGGTCCGCGCACGGGATATTCCGGTTAATGCCGTTGATCGTCCGGAGCTTTGCGATTTCACCATTCCAAGCATTCTGGACCGTGGCTCCGTCGTTGCAGGGATTGCAACCGGCGGCGCAGCACCTGTCCTCGCAAAGACGATCCGCGCGCGACTGGAAGCTCTGATGCCCAAGCGTCTTGGCGATCTGGCAGGTTTTGCCCGCTCCTTCCGTCCTGCGGTGAAGTCGCGCTTCTCTGATGAAGCAGACCGACGCAAGTTCTGGGAAGCGGTTCTGTCAGGCCCGATTGCAGAAAAAGTCCTTCAGGGCGATGAGGCTGGCGCGCGCACCGATATGATCCGCGCAATTGAAGACGCTGAAACGCCAACTGGCCATGTTTACATTGTCGGCGCAGGTCCGGGTGATCCCGAGCTTCTGACCCTGAAAGCCCTGCGCGTGATTCAGGAAGCTGATATTGTCTTTTACGACTTTCTGGTCGGTGAAGGTGTGATGGACCTTGTCCGCCGCGATGCAGAGCGCGTCTCTGTCGGCAAGAAAAAAGGCTATCACTCTGTCCCGCAGGCCGACATTCACGACTTGATGGTTGCGGCGGCAAAGGCCGGAAAACGTGTCGTTCGTCTGAAAGGCGGCGATCCCTTTATTTTTGGTCGCGGCGGCGAAGAACTTGAAGCGGTTCGCGCTGAAGGCCTTTCGGCAACGGTTATTCCTGGCATCTCGTCAGCTCTCGGCTGTGCGTCATCCGCAGGCATTCCGCTGACCCATCGCGACCATGCGCAATCGGTGACGTTTGTCACCGGCCACGCCAAGACCGGTGAAGAGCCAGACCTGGACTGGTCTGCGCTGGCGCAGCCTAATCAAACGGTTGTGGTTTATATGGGTGTTGGCGCCGCGGCGCGAATTCAGGACCGCCTTCTGGCGGCCGGGCGTGGCCCTTCAACACCTGTCGCGATCATCGAAAACGGTACACGCGAAAATGAAAAGCGCGCCTATGGGCGTTTGTCTGAACTCGCGCATCTGATCACTGAAAACAACATTCTGGGGCCTGCCTTGCTGTTCATTGGCGAGACGGCAGGCATCACCCCTGAAGCAATTGCCGCTGCTACGGCTCAATTGGAGACTGCCGCATGACTTCTGTTCGTCCAAAACTGTCCGCTGACACCCCTAAAGTTGTCACAGCCTGGGATGTTGCTACAGGTGGCACAGTCTATCGAACTGCCAGCGGAGACTGGTCTAGATTTGTAGCGGATGCAGCGGTGCTGAGCGGTGCGGACGCCGACCAGGCGCTTGTTGACGCACAGAAGGAAGAAACGCTTGTCCTCGACCCGTATGTGATGGAGGTTACGGCGAATGGTAACGTGTCAGGGCGTGAATCCCTGCGCGAAATGATCCGGGCAAAAGGCCCGACCATTCACCCGCAATTCCATAAGGTCACACAGGAAAGTGCCCATGCCGACACGTGAAATAAGTAAGCTGACGCTCTTTGGAGATTCCATTTCCGGCAATTGCATGAAGCCGAAATGGACCGCAGATTATCTCGGGATCGACTATGAGTGGGTCGAGATGGATTTGATGGCCGGGGCCACTCAAACCGAAGACTTTCTGTCGATGAATCCGGTCGGTCAGGTGCCTCTGGCGCGTTGGCCGGATGGCCGTGTTTTGCCGCAGTCAAACTCGATCGCGCTTTATCTGGCTGAAGATGCAGGCAGTGACCTCATTCCGTCTGACCCGTTTCAGAAAGCGCAGATGATGAGCTGGCTGTTCTGGGAACAATACAGCCATGAGACAGCGATTGCCGTGCGCCGGTTTCAGAAACTCTATCTGAAAAAGTCTGACGACGAGATTGACCCGAACCTTTACGCCAAAGGGCGTCGTGCGCTCGGCGTTATGGAGCTGCAACTGACCTATACGGACTGGTTTGCAGGCACTCACATGTCCGTCGCGGATATCGCGCTGGTTGCCTATACGCGCGTGGCGCATGAGGGCGGTTTTAACCTTGCCGATTTCCCATCCGTCGAGCGCTGGGTCAGCCGCACAGAAAGCGCGCTCGGCATTGAGCACGCAAATCCAAAAGAGGGACTTGCACTCTGATGAATGTTGAGAACTCGATCAATTATATCGAATTTCCGATGATCGACCCAGAGCCGATCATCATGTTTTATGAAACCGTCTTTGGCTGGACGTTTCAGCGCTGGGGCGCTGACTATATCAGCTTTAGCGGGGCAGAAATCGAAGGCGGGTTTAACCGGCAGTCTGATGTGAGTTCAGACCGCTCCGGCGCGCTCGTCATTTTGTATTCCAACGATCTCGAAAAGAAAAAAGACCAGGTGCTCGCAGCTGGCGGCAGGATTGTGGAAGACATTTATCCCTTTCCGGGTGGACGTCGTTTCCATTTCGCAGACCCGTCCGGCAATGAACTCGCGATCTGGTCTGAAAAAGGGTGATCCATGCACACCGTCTCTTACGAAGTGGAATATTGCGAATATCCTGGTGAGTTTATCGATCATTTGAAAGCCGGAGATCGGGTTGATTTCGAATATTTGCTGGAGCTGACAATTGGCCAGGCAGGCAATCCCGGTACGGCCATTTGGACAGCCTGGGTATCGGACACTTTGAGTGAGAGTCGGCAGCAAGAAAATATCGCCCAAATCGTGGTGCCAGATTCCGATTTCAAATGGGTGAAGTCAGTTGTTGAACGTAAAATTGCTGAAGCAACCAAAGAAGCAAATGAGAAAATGCAAGGTAAGGAAAACTATTATCGCGAAGCGTGGGAGATTGAGCATTACGACCATTTCGTCGGCGCACTCGTCCACTTCTTCGATTATGAGTTCGACTACGAACTCGCTGATGGAATTCCCCCTAATCGTGCGCCAATGAAAGCGAGCTAGATAATGTATCGTTACGATGAATTCGACGCTCAGATCGTAAAAGATCGCGCCGCGCAATTTCGCGGACAGGTCGAACGACGCCTGAAGGGCGAGATTACTGAAGACCAGTTCAAGCCATTGCGCCTGATGAATGGCGTCTATCTGCAGCTGCATGCCTATATGCTGCGGATCGCTATTCCGTACGGCACGCTGCGGTCAGAACAACTGCGCAAGTTTGCACATATCGCGCGCAAATATGACAAAGGTTATGGTCACTGGACCACGCGCCAGAATATTCAGTTCAACTGGGTCGCACTGAAAGACATTCCAGATGTTCTGGATGAGCTGGCGAGCGTTGAAATGCATGCCATTCAGACGTCAGGTAATTGTATCCGGAACACGACATCAGATCAGTTTGCGGGGGCGACCGCCGAAGAAATCGAAGATCCGCGCCCATGGTGTGAGATCATTCGTCAATGGTCGACCTTCCACCCGGAATTCTCGTTCTTGCCGCGAAAGTTCAAGATTGCGGTAACAGCAGCTGAACATGACCGCGCAGCGGTGCGTGTGCACGATATTGGCCTGCATATGCGCCGGAATGCGGCTGGCGAAACTGGCTTTGAGGTCATTGTTGGCGGCGGGCAGGGGCGTACGCCTCATGTCGGCGTCACTATTCGTGACTTTGTTGAGAAAGATCAGCTGCTTGATTATCTTGAGGCTGTCATGCGGGTGTATAACCGCTTCGGTCGCCGCGATAACAAATACAAAGCGCGGATCAAAATCCTCGTCAACGAAACCGGCGCAGATGAGTTTGCGCGGCTGGTGGAAGAAGAATTCAACGCACAGAAAGATGCCGAAAAGATTGTTCTGCCACAGGTGGAAGTTGATCGCATTACAGCTTATTTCGCTGCGCCAGCGTTCGAGACGCTGCCGGAAACATCTGATGCGCTGGAACGCGCCAAGGCTGCAGACCCGGCATTTGCCCGCTGGGTGGTGAACAATACCCGCACGCACAAGCAGGCGGGCTATTCCATCGTCACAATCAGCTGTAAGCCAATCGGCGCGCCTCCGGGCGATGTCAGCGATGCGCAGATGGATGTCACGGCTGATCTGGCCGAGCGATATTCATTCGATGAGCTGCGCATCAGCCATGAACAGAACATGGTTCTGCCGCATGTGAAGCTGGATGATCTGTATGAAGTTTATCAGAAGCTCGATGCGGCCGGTCTTGCGACACCGAACTATGAGCTGATTTCAGACATTATCTGCTGTCCGGGACTGGATTACTGCAACCTTGCCAATGCGCGGTCCATTCCGGTTGCGCAGGATTTGCAGCAGACCTTTGCTGACCTGGAACTTCAGGATGATATTGGCGAGCTGAAGATCAAGATTTCCGGCTGTATCAATGCCTGTGGACACCACCATGTCGGCCATATCGGTATTCTGGGCGTCGACCGGAAAGGCGAGGAATTCTACCAGATTACATTTGGTGGCCGCGCCGATGAGAAGGCTGCAATCGGCAAGATTGCTGGCCCGGGTCTGAAAGCCGAAGATGTTCCGTCTGCTCTTGAGCGTGTGATCGAAGCGTATCGCAAACTGCGCACAGACAAAACAGAACGCTTTATCGATGTTATTGATCGCCTAGGCGATGATCCTTTCAAGGAGGCTCTCTATGCCGCTGGTTAAAAACGGCGAAATCGTCGCCAATCCACATGCTGGGGAAGTGCTGACGCTGGAACCTTTTCTGGAAATGGCTGCGGCGGATCCGCAGGATGCGACCGTTGTCCGTCTGATGCCGGATGATGACCCAAACCAGCTGGTGCCGTATTTCGAACAGCTCGAAGTGATCGAAATCAATTTCCCGCGCTATGCGGATGGTCGCGGTTACAGCCAGGCACAGCTTTTGCGCCGTCGACTTGGCTTTAAAGGCGAAATCCGCGCTGTCGGCGATGTGCTGCGCGATCAGCTGCTCTTCATGCTGCGCTCTGGGATTGATGCCTTTGAGCTCGACCGCAGTGATGCTGCGGAAGCTTTTGCGGCAGCGGCGAAGGAATATTCTGCGTTTTACCAGCCAGCAGCGGAAGGTGAGCCGGGCGTTTTCGCCCGTCGTCACGCCGACTAAGACCCGCATTCTTCACGCGAAAATGAATGTGAGGGAGGTTTTCTCAAGTCTCCCTCACTTTGTTTTTACACGGTTCATTTGCTTGTGATGATGGCTCACTTAAGCTCGATAAAATGCACAATATTTCAAACGGTTAGTTGGTTTGTATGTGACAGGGTAGCCACCTTTATTCGTTAGGCGCAAAGACGCGAACGTTTAAAGGATTTCCCATGTTTGACCGTAAATCACTGCTGATCGCCACACTCGCCGCATCCGTATTTGTTTCCACACCAGCGCGTGCTGAAACCGGCTTCTATATTCATGGAGGCTTGAATGCCACGACGCTGGAGCAGACCAACACGCGAAACACCGGCACGAACCTGCCCAATGATGGGCCTGCAGGCGGCCCGAGTATCTCTGTCATCGATAAAGATACCGGGGCGAGTGCTTATCTGGCGGGCGGATATCAGTATCAGATCACTCCGGACTTTTTCGTCGCTGTAGAAGTGTTCTATGCGGATGAAACAGCGAACAGCAAAACCTTCAACAGTGTCAAAACCACCGATATTGAACTCGACCAGTCTTATGGTCTGGATGTGAAATTCGGACACAATGTGACGGACAAACTCTCCATTTATGGACTGATTGGTATCACGCAGTTCGAATTTGACGGACAGGCGGCCTATACTTTCGCGCCGCCAACAGATGATCTGTCGGATGAAGAAACTGCGTTTGTTTATGGTGGCGGTCTAGAAATTCAACTGACAGACCGATGGTCGACACTGGCTGAAGTGCGCCTGGTGAATGACCTTGAGTTCGACACGCCTGTCGATCGCGGCGGTGTTCAGGCGAAAGACGAGCTTGAATTCTCCATCATTCGCACCGGTCTGAAATACCGCTTCTAGGCGGTTCGGCGTCTCACTGTATTTGCCCCTGTCCCCAGTCATTGCTTCTGCTATACTCCCGGCAGGGAATGACTGGGGTAATTTGTATGATCTGGTGGATTTTTCCAGCGGCAGTTGGTGTTCTTGGGCTTGTTATTCTCATGACGGGCCTCGCACGCTTTATGAAGCTGAAGGTCGCGACAGGCACGACGCGAACGCTTGGTGGCGGCATGCTGCTAGCGGGTGCACTGGTGCTGGCGCTGATCGGCGTCAATCTGCAAACCTATTCCAGACTAAACAGCGAGCGCTCTGTTGCGATTGTCGATCTGACACTAATCGAACCTCAGTATTATCAGGCTCAGGTGAAGTTTGCTGATCGGGAAAATTTTGAGAACTTTGACATTCGGGGCGATGAAATCGCGTTTCAGGCGCGTGTGATCAAATGGACGCGTTGGGCCAATATTGTCGGCTACGACTCGATCTTTCGTCTCGACCGTTTGCAGGGGCAGTACACCTCTGTCGCTGAAGAAGTGAAAAAGCCGAGAACGGTTTACCCTGTGCGCAATGAACCCGGCATCGATGCCTTTGAGCTTGTCCGCAATCGTGGAGGCTGGATCAAGGCGGTTGATGCCTATTACGGCTCGGCGACCTATGTGCCGATGGTGGACGGTGCGTCTTATGAAATCATCATGACGCAGACTGGTCTGATGACCCGCCCCCTGAACGATGAAGCGCGTACCGTTCTGAAAAAGTGGATACCGCCGACCAGCAAGGCCGATGCAGAAAAGGCGAGCCAGCTGCCATATAAGTAAGTCAGATGACTTGTATATGCGTTTAGTCGAACATAAGCTCGACTTATGGGGTTTTATAGTCGTCATATTTTACCGACTCTGATCGATTGTGCGTGCTCGTCCAAGCCGATCATGAAGCAGCGCGAGAAAGTCGTGCCGCATGCAAGCGGTGTTGTTCTGGAAGTTGGTTGCGGTTCCGGAACGAATTTTTCTCTCTATGATCGCTCAAAGGTTACAAAGCTTTTTGCCTTGGAGCCGCATAGCGAGATGATCGAAAAGGCAAAGAAAAAGCCTCGAAATTTCAACGGATTGGACTTGGATTTTCTGGAAACCGGCGGCGAGACCGTGCCTTTGGAAGATAAGTCCGTCGACACAGTTATCTTCACATTTACGCTGTGTACCATTCCACCCTGGGAAGAATCTCTTGCGGAAGCCAGACGTGTTTTAAAGCCCGGCGGGAAGCTTTTATATTCCGAACATGGCGGTGCGCCCGATGAAAATGTCGCCAAATGGCAGCGTCGTTTAGAGCCGCTTCAAAAGGCGCTCGCGGGCGGATGTCACCTGACACGCGTGCCGACAAAAATGCTTACGGAACATGGTTTCGTTATCGAAACGGGTGAAGAAATGTATCTGCCGGGCACACCGAAAGCGATGGGCTATGCATATTGGGGGCAAGCATCGTCGGTCTAGAACGTTCGCCGCCGTACTTACCCTTTCTGGAGGGGCCGGCTCGGGTGGCGCCTCAACTCAAGCCGATTACGCAAGCTTGCTGGCTTTTACCTGATGTTGAAAAATGTTGGCTAGCTGAAAAATGCCGACTACTGGAAACGCAGCGGGACGATGTGTTCAATTGCTCTCCGGCCTTTCGACGGGATGCCGATGAGGCGGGCCGAATGGTGTTGTCAGCAATTGGCGCGACGCCTTCAACCGACTTTCCATTCCTTGAAGCCAGTACGCTCGTGAGTGACGATCTGTGTTTGCTGACTGAAAAGGACGGTGTTTACCGTCTACGGGCAGCCTGTTTGTGTGCGCCAACCTTCTGGTCACTTAGGGACATGCTCGACCGCCCGCTCGGTGGATTGCATGAAGCTGTGCCGGGCGGTGATCCAGAGCTTGCCTCTCGAATTTCAAGAATATTCCATGGCCTTCAGCGCGACAC
The DNA here is from genome assembly GCA_963678615.1 of uncultured Ponticaulis sp. Classification (GTDB taxonomy): domain Bacteria; phylum Pseudomonadota; class Alphaproteobacteria; order Caulobacterales; family Hyphomonadaceae; genus Ponticaulis. The sequence continues at coordinate 1,939,130 of OY782947.1, read as the reverse complement.
CATTCTGGAACGGTTTAACTGGACGGTTCAGCTCGACGGAGAGCGCTACACGCCATCTTCGCAGCCGATGAAAGAAGAGTTGGCGACGATTTCGCCAGAAGAGGCCGCGCAGCGCCTTTACCTTCGGGTGGAAAGGCAAACGATCCGAAAGGTAACGAACAGCTCGTCTGTTTTGTTCACGATCAGGATATCGACCGATCCGTTGAAACAGGTTCTGGCCAATCATGACCTTCGGCTGACCTTTGCGCGTAACTGGGCTGCTACGGACGAAACGCTTGCCGAGTATAAAGGTTGGCCGCACTACCAGCCAGCAGTTGATTGGTTCCTGCAGCAGAACTAGAATCTGAGGGCAAGGAGCTTTCGCATGGCGTATTGGTTATTCAAATCCGAACCTTCAACATGGAGCTGGGATCAGCAAGTCGCCAAGGGCGATGCTGGTGAAGAATGGGGCGGTGTCCGAAACTATCAGGCTCGTAATTTCATGCGCGAGATGAAGCTCGGCGATAAGGGGTTTTTCTATCATTCGCGGGAAGGGCTGGAAGTCGTTGGCATTGTCGAGGTTTGCGCCGAATCGCATCCGGATTCGACAACCGATGATGCGCGATGGGAGTGCGTAGATATCAAAGCCATTGAGCGTCTGCCAAAGCCAGTGTCGATGAAAGACATCAAGGCAAACCCACAGCTTTCTGAGATGGTTCTGGTGAAAAATTCGCGCCTGTCCGTGCAGCCGGTTAGCGAGGACGAGTGGAAAGAAGTTTGCCGGATGGGCGGGCTTTAAGTGCTGCCTTCCATACTGATTGTAGATGACTTTTTAAAAGACCCTGAGACAGCCCGCAGACTGGCGCAGGGGCTGACCTATGACCGAAGTCGGTCGAGTGGCAATTATATCGGTGTGACGTCCGCCGAGCCCTTTGAGATCAAAGATCTGGATAACACTGTTTCTCGTTTGATTGGAATGCCCGTCTGCGGCGCGCCAAACACGCTGCATCAGCATTGCCGTCTGGCCTTGACGTCAGACAAAGGGCGCAGCGGGGTTCATGTCGATCCGGCGGACTATTCTGGCATTCTGTATCTGTCTCATGGAGAAGATGCCAAAGGCGGAACCGATTTTTACCGGCACAAGCGGACGGGCCTTGATCGGGTTCCGACAACGCTGAAAGGGCTGCAGGACAGCGGCTATAGCGACCCGAACCAACTCATTGAGGATGTCATCAACAAGGACACGACCTTACCAGCGAAATGGGAGCGTGTCATGCGGGTGCCGATGCGGTTCAATCGGTTGATATTGTTCAGCCCATGGCTGTTTCATAATGCCGGACCGGGTTTTGGTGAGACGATTGAGAATGGCCGACTCGTCTCACTTATGTTTTTTGTACGCAAAATTGCGAACGGTTAAACTGGAGCCTGACATGCTGCCGAATAATTTACGTCGAATGAGCGCGCCTCAGGCTGCTGCGATCATTCTGCTCGTCGTTGGGCTGGGACAGATTTGTTATGCGTTCTTCTTCAGCAAGGATGAGATGGAATACATCCTGATCCTGCTGGCGGTGATGAACTTCGTTCTGGCGCTCATTCTCTGGAAAATCAAACGCAAACCAAAGGCGTAAAGTCTAGCGCGAGCCACTCTCAAAATCGGCCAGCGCCCATTCGGCAAATGTCGCGAGATTGCCGCCGGAATAGAGAAACCCGCCAACGCCTGCTGCACGGGCGGCGTCAACATCGCGCTGCGCATCTCCGATCAGAAAGCTTTGTTCCCTGTGGACAGGGAAGTCAGCCATGGCCTGATACAGCATGCCGGGCTTTGGTTTGCGGTCATAGCTGTCTTTGCGATAGCGTTCGACACTGGCTTCCGGGTGGAACGGGCAGGCATAATAAGCATCGATACGGGCGCCATGTTTATTGAGCTCTGCTGACATGAAGTCATGCAGGGCGCGAACGTCGTCTTCGGTATAGTACCCCCGTCCGACGCCAGATTGGTTGGTGACAACAAACACCCACCAGCCACGGTCATTAAACCGCTTGATGCAGTCAATCGCCCCGTCAATCCATTCAAACTTCTCTGGCTCATAGAGATAGCCAGTGTCGACATTCAGCGTGCCATCACGATCGAGAAACAAGGCTCTTTTCGCAGATGCTGACGTCATGGGTTACACCGTCTCGCCGGGTGTTTCAGTCTCTGGCGTGTCCTTGTGCGTAACGGTCTCGTCGACTTCGTGAACCTTCTCACGATTGGCTTTCACGCCAAGCAGGAAAGGAATGATCGCAATGGCGGCAAGAATGCCGGACAAGAAGAAGTTTGCGCCTTTAAAGACAATGATCGGATTTGGGTTGGCAAAGAATTGCAGCGTCTGGGTCATCAGAAGCGGGCCGATAATGAGACCGCAGACCGACTGAACGCTGGCGAGCGCGCCTTGCAATTCCCCTTGGGCATTCTTCGCGGTGACGCCGGTCATCAATTGCTGCATGGCCGGGTTTGCAACGCCGCCCAGGGACGAGAAGATGATGACGGCATAGGCCATCCAGCCTTCATAGGCTGCTGCGAACAGGAACATTGCAATGGTGCTGATGCTGAGGCCAATCATGGCGGTTCGGCTCGGGCCGAGTGTCTTGGTCATGCGGCCTGAAAGTGTAGCCTGAACGGTGGCAGAGCCTAGCCCAACCAGTGCCAGAGACATCGCGATATGTCGGGAATCCCAGCCATAGCGGATCTCGCCGTAAAAGTTCCAGGAGCCAGGGAAGACCGCATGAGCAACGGCGAACATGCCAACCGCCACGATGAACCAGTAAACCTTGGGCAGTTTTGCAAAATGCTTGAAGGTTCCGAGCGGGTTGGCGCGCTTCCAATCAAACGGTCGGCGGTTCTCCGGATCAAGCGATTCCGGCAGGACGAATGCGCCATAGAGGAAGTTACAGGCGGCAATGCCAGCGGAGACAAAGAAAGGCAGGCGCACATGAATGTCGCCCAGAAAGCCGCCCACGACGGGCCCCAGAATAAAGCCAATACCGAATGCTGCGCCGATCATGCCGAATGCGCGGCCGCGATCTTCGGGTTCTGTGACATCTGCAATATAAGAGCTTGCTGTTGAATAGGTGGCGCTGGTAACGCCTGCGAGCGCGCGGCCAATGAACAGCATGAACAATGAGTGCGCAAAGCCCATGATCAGGAAGTCGATGCACAAACCGGCAATCGATACGAGCAGAACGGGACGGCGTCCAAACCGGTCAGACAAATTTCCGATGATCGGCATTGTCAGGAAGTTCAGCACGCCGAATGTGGCGATCAGAATGCCCGCAATGCCGACAATTTCATTGGCAGGACGCCCGGTGAGCTCTTCCATATAGGCGGGCATAACCGGAATGAAGATGCCGAAAGCCAGCATGTCCATTGCGACTGTAACAATCACGAAAAGAAACGCGTTTTTCCCGTGCTTTGACGCCATTGAAATTGTCCCGTCTGATGATTTACGACCCGGCTTATGGGCGTTTTTCCGGACGCTGTCGAGACAGTCAGAAAAAGAACGGCGGTTTCGAGAAAACCGCCGTTCCATATTGTTTCGTCTTGAGGCGAATGCGACCTAGCGCGACAGTTCTTTCATCGCTTCTTCGAGGCCGTGCAGTGTCATTTCGAACATGCGGTGCGGCCCGATAAGGTCGCGGATCAGTTTGATCGAGCCGGTATATTCCCAGGAATGATCCGGAGACGGGTTCAGCCAGACCAGATCTGGGAATTGCTGAACCAGTCGCTGCAGCCAGACGCCGCCGGCTTCCTCGTTCCAGTGTTCAACGGATCCACCTGCATAAGTGATCTCGTACGGGCTCATCGTAGCATCGCCCACAATCATGACTTTATAGTCGGATGAGAATTTGTGGAGCACATCCCATGTCGGGATTTTCTCGTTATGGCGACGGCGGTTATCCTTCCACAGGCCTTCATAAATGCAGTTGTGGAAGTAGTAATACTCAAGGTTCTTGAACTCAGACCTTGCTGCTGAGAACAATTCTTCACAGACGCGGATATGCGGGTCCATTGAGCCGCCAACGTCCAGGAATAACAGCAGATTGACAGCATTCCGGCGTTCCGGACGCATCACGAGGTCAAGATAGCCTTGTTTAGCCGTGGCGCGGATTGTGTTGTCGAGATCCAGCTCGTCCGGGGCACCTGTACGGGCCCATTTGCGCAGACGACGCATCGCGACTTTGATATTGCGCGTGCCAAGCTCAACAGAATCATCGAGGTTTTTGTATTCGCGCTTGTCCCAGACTTTAACAGCCCGGCGATGACGGGATTTATTCTGCCCGATGCGGATGCCTTCAGGGTTATAGCCGTTTGCTCCAAATGGAGATGTGCCGCCCGTGCCAATCCATTTATTGCCGCCTTCATGGCGTTTCTTTTGTTCCTCGAGGCGCTCTTTCAATGTCTCCATAAGCTTTTCCCAGCCGCCGAGGGCTTCGATTTCCTTCTTTTCCTCTTCGGTGAGGAATTTCTCGGTCATCTTGCGCAGCCATTCTTCAGGCAGGTCCTGAACGTCGACTCCTTCGCCAACGCCTTCAAGGCCTTTAAAGGTTGAACCGAACACCTTGTCGAACTTGTCGATATACTTTTCGTCTTTCACCAGCGCTGTACGCGAAAGATAATAAAACTCTTCGGTGTCCATATTGATGACGCCCTTATCCATGGCATCCATCAGGGTCAGATATTCCTTGAGCGTGACTGGAATCTTTGCTTCGCGCAGCTCTTTGAAGAAATTCAGGAACATAGGGCGTCTCTCCTCTGTGTAGTAAGGTAGCGCGACTTGTCCTCCATGTCCAAGGTGTCGTTGGGTCAGGCGTGAAACACTTGTTTTGACGGAATTAACCAAACTGCGTTAGTCAGCTCGAATGTCAGAACCAACCGCGTCATCTTCGCCTCACACCGGTTCGAAAGAAATCGGAGCCATCGCACATTTGTACCGTGCGGAGGCTTACCGATCGACGATCTGGAGGCAAAGGCTGGATATGACCACCAACTGGGCGGTGGTCACGACCGGTATTGCCTTGTCTCTGACCTTTGCGAGCGCTGAGGCGTCAGCCTTGCCACTGGTTCTGGTGGGCTTGCTGGTCGCGATGTTTCTGCATCTGGAAGCGCGGCGCTATCGGTATTTCGATGTGTTCCGCTTTCGTGCGCGGGTGCTGGAAATCGGGTTTTACGTGCCCATTCTCCGCGGCTGTGAAGCAACGATTCCTCTGGATCGCGGAACGCCTTTGTCTGACGATTATATCCGCCCGAAATTCAGAATCACTTATTTGCGCGCGGTCGGCAAACGCCTGCGCCGGAACTATGCGTTCATTTTCATCATTCAGGTGATGGCGTATTTTGGGAAGCTGGAAATCCATCCCACCGATCTTGAAAGCTATGCGCAATGGATTGAACGGGCTGCTATCGGGCCGATTGACGGGCATATTGCGCTCGCTTGTGGTGCATTGTTCCACGCAACCTGGATCTTCATCGCGATTTACACTTTGTTCCAGGAGCGCGCTGACAAGTCCGAAACCAAAGACGTGCTGGATTGGGACGAAAAGCAGGACGAAGAAGATCTTCCTCCATTCCAGCCTTTCTGAGGCTGGACGCGACTGGCTATTTTTTCAGGGAAGCGATCAACTGATCGACAACAGACAGTGCGCGCTGTCGATCAACCACATCAATCCAGATGTCATCGCCATCCGTATTGATGGAAATTGCGCCTGATTTCTCGATTTCTTTCAGGATGCTGGCCGTTCGGCCATCCATGCCAAGAGAGGTGAGGGGCGTAAGCTGGGCATCGGTCTTTTCCAGAATGCCGAGCAGCGCTTCCATATGAAAAGCCGGTGCTTCGCTGCGAATTGACGGCTTTTCGTTTGTTTCAGATCGGTTTTTTGGAATCAGGGACATGGTGCACTCTACTCTCTACCTGTCCGAAAATACAAAGCCTGTGTGGCAAAAACGTGCCGACGATAGAAGGCGCCTTCCCGCCGACACGCTGTTCCTTCTGCCTTACATAGGTTTTCGGCGAATCTGGGCGAGGTCAGAGAAGTTCGGCTCGCGCTTTTCTGTTCGTGCAGCAAAGGCTTCGGCCATGCGCTCAGGCGGCAGCATGCCCGCATTCCAGACGCCGATATAATCCAGCGTGTCTTTTGTGCTGTGGTCGCGGCCGTAATTGATCAGGACTTTAGAGCCTGTCACGGTCAGCGGGTCTTTTGATGCGATTTCCTTAGCTGTGGCCATGACGGCGACCAGCATGTCTTCCTGAGTGTCATAGATCTCATTCACCAGACCAATCTCTTTGGCTTTGTCCGCGGGCAGGCGGCGGCCTGTATAGGCCATCTCACGAACCCAGCCTTCCGGGATGATGCGTTGCAGGCGCGGGAAGGTGCCAACGTCAGCTGTCATGGCGATGTTGACTTCCTGAATGCAGAAAAAGGCATCTTTCGTGCACCAGCGAATGTCTGCTGCGGACACCATGTCGACCGCGCCGCCAATGACTCCACCCTGGCAGGCGATCAGCACAGGAATGCGGGCATCCTCGAGTGCATTGAAGCTGCCCTGAATATATCGAACATTGCTGCGAAAGGCTTCTGCGCGAATATATCGGTCGTGTTCGCCGCCACCGCCAAGGCCGCCACCAAAGACGGAAAGGTCCATGCCGGCGGAGAAGTGCTTACCTGTCGATGAGATGACAATCACGCGCGCGAGCGCCTCTGCATCAATCGCTTCGACGATTTCCGGCAGCTCATTCCAGAAGCTCTTATTCATCGCATTCATGGTTTGCGGGCTATTCAGCCGGATGTGGGCGATTTTGTCTTCGATCGAAACGTCGAAGAACTCGTATTTTTCTTTAAGCATGACAGTCTCCCGGTTTTCCGGGCTAACATACCGACAAGTTCTGGATACGCCAGCCATGACGCGATGATCATGGACTGTCAGTTATCTTTGACTAAAGCTGGTTTTAGGGACATGTGACTGACATCGGAGGTTCCCATGAAACGTATTCTTATTCCGCTCGCGCTGGCTCTGTCGGTGGCTGCTCCTGCAAAAGCGCAAAGCTTTGGCGATTTTTTCAAGAACATACTTGGAAAGTCCGAGACAAAGAAAACTGAGGACACAAAGAAGACATCGAACACGACTTCAAAGGTCGTAACAGCTCTGTCGCAGAGCGATGCTGAAAAGGGTTTGAAAGAAGCTCTGGTGATCGGCGCGCAAGCAGTGTCACAACAACTGTCTGCGAAAGACGGCTATTTTGGCGATAAGCAGATTCAGATCCCGCTTCCGGGACAGCTTGGAAAGCTCCAAAAACAACTGTCCAAAGTGGGCATGTCCGGTTCACTGGATGATCTTCAGCTTCGGGTGAACCGCGCCGCAGAAGCAGCTGCGCCTGATGCGGCAAATCTGGTTATCGATGCCGTCAAGAACATCTCGATTCAGGATGCCTTGTCATTGGTCAAGGGTGGAGATTCTGCTGCTACGGACTATTTGCGTCTGAAAACAAATGAAAAGCTGGAAGGATTGCTGCGACCGCATATTGAAACGGCTCTGAAAGATGCGGGTGCGTTGAATGCGGTTGATACGCTTGCAGGCAAATATAACCTGGCCCAGTTCAATATAGATCCCCGTAAGGATATTGTTGACCATTCCGTCGATAAAGCCCTAGACGGACTTTTCTTCTATCTTGCAAAGGAAGAGAAAGATATTCGCGATAACCCGGTTGAGCGGACAACCGATATCCTGCGAAAAGTATTTGGGGGTTAGTGGATGCGACGGTTCCATGTCGAGGTCGATGGCGGCAAGCTATCGGGAATAGCTTTTGGTGACCCTGTACGTCCGGCGGATGCTGTATTTCTGCATGCGAATGGTTTCAACGCCATGACCTATCAGTCCATTCTGGCACCGCTCGGACACCGTGCTCACGTTGCTGCGCTCGACCTTCGCGGACATGGACGTTCCACGGCTCCGGCCATCCCGTCAAAGCACCGCGGCTGGAATATTTATCGAGACGATATCATCAAAGCCCTTGAGCAGATTGCGCCAAACGGAACGGTTCTGGCGGGACACTCTATGGGAGCGACGACGGCCCTGTTGGTGGCGGCGAAACGCCCTGACCTTGTGACAGGTCTTGTGTTGGTGGACCCGGTTCTGTTGCCGCCGGCAACCTATCGCTGGAGCCATTTTCCAGGCGTGCCGGGTATGATGAAATCCTCCTCTGCCATGGCGAAGGGCGCGAAGAAACGACGCCGCGAGTTTCCGTCAATGGAAGAGGCTCTGCAGTCCTTCACAGGGCGTGGCGCATTCAAAACCTGGCGCGCACCCTTCCTGGAAGACTATCTGACGGACGGTCTGGTTCAGGATAATGAGAATGAGGCCTATCATCTGGCGTGTGAACCGGCATGGGAAGCGGCCAATTTCGGTGGCCAACGCCATCGTCCATGGGGCGCAGTGAAGAAACTCAAGTGTCCGGTCATTCTGATCCGGGCTGAGAAAAACTCTACCTGTGGCGCATCCTCTTCAGCGAGAGTTTTGCGAGCAAAACCGCTGACAGTTCTGCTGGAACCAACAGGCACATCGCACTTCATTCCGATGGAACGACCGTATGTCGTACGGGATGCGATTTCGGAGTTTCTTGCACGTTATGTGGAAGGTTTTCAGCGCGGTGATGAGGGACGTGTTCAGCGCAATCTCGACAGCTCAATTGGCCAGAAGGACTGATCCGTTTCCCTGTCGAAATGGGTTAGAACTTTATCGATAGCCCACTATACAGACCAATATCGTCCGTAAGTGTTTCCAAAAAAATCTTGCGAAAATCCCGGCCCGTCCCCTTGTTTGAGGCATAATCAATCAAGCACGGGCTATTATGAAAATACTTGTTCTCAAAGAGACCAGTGCCGGGGAAACGCGAATTGCGGCAGTGCCGGAAACAGTCAAGAAATTGATTGCGTCAGGACATACCGTATCAGTCCAGTCAGATGCTGGACTGTCAGCCGGATTTCCGGATCAGAGTTTTAAGGATGCTGGCGCAGCTATTGTGACCGGTAAGGACGGAGTTGGTGATGCGGACATCGTCTTCGCGGTTCGCCGTCCTGATACAGACACCATCAAAGCAATGAGGGAAGGCGCGGCGCTGATCGGCCTTCTGGAACCGTTCAACGCTGCTGATGCCGCCAAAGACTGGAACGCAAACAAGATTGCGAGCCTGTCGATGGAGTTCACGCCGCGGATTACGCGGGCCCAATCCATGGACGCATTGTCGTCTCAGTCGAACCTTGCAGGGTATCGCACCATCATCGAGGCCGCTGCGCTGTATGGCCGGGCGTTCCCTATGATGATGACAGCGGCGGGTACGGTCGCTCCGGCCAAAGCCTTCGTTATGGGCGCTGGCGTTGCCGGTCTTCAGGCGATTGCAACTGCGCGCCGCCTCGGTGCTATCGTGTCTGCAACAGATGTGCGTCCGGCTGCAAAAGAGCAGGTTGCCTCGCTTGGTGCGAAGTTCATCGCGGTCGAGGACGAGGAGTTCAAGGCTGCCGAAACGGCTGGTGGTTACGCCAAGCAAATGTCTGAAGAGTATCAGCAAAAGCAGGCAGAGCTGACGGCGACGCATATCGCCAAGCAGGATATCGTTGTCACAACAGCGCTTATTCCGGGGCGTCCGGCACCAAAGCTGATTACCGAGGCCATGGTGAAATCAATGGCGCCAGGTTCGGTCATCATTGATATGGCCGCAGCACAGGGCGGCAATGTCGAATTGTCTAAACCTGACGAGATTGTCGACGTAAACGGCGTGAAGATTGCCGGGTTCACGAACCTTCCGGCGCGTCTGCCTGCCGATTCCTCAGCGCTCTATGCGAAAAACCTTCTGAACTTCCTGCCGTTGATTACGGCTGAAGACGGAAGCCTGAACCTCGACACAGACGATGAAGTCGTTGTGGCTATGTTGCTGACCCGCCATGGCGAAACCGTTTCTGACCGGCTGAATTAAGGAGCATCATGATGAAATTGATTAAAAGCACTCTTGCGCTTGCTCTGATCGCTGGCGCCGGACTTCCGGCTTTCGCGTCTCCCGGTGGGACGGATGCTGTTAGCCCGATGGTCTATCTGGCTGCTGTCTTTGCGCTGGCCTGTTTCGTTGGCTATTACGTGGTCTGGTCGGTGACGCCTGCGCTTCACACGCCGCTCATGTCGGTCACGAACGCTATTTCCGGCGTGGTCGTTGTAGGGGCAGTTATGGCCGCTGCGGCGACAACCATGTCGGGTGAGGTCACTCAGGACATCTGGATTGCCCGCGGCATCGGCACCGCTGCGTTGATCTTTGCCTCGATTAATATTTTTGGTGGCTTTCTCGTTACACGGCGTATGCTCGCCATGTACAAAAAGAAGGGAAAGTAACCATGCAACGCCACCTGACGATCATCGCATTCGTAATTCTCAGCTCGACCATTTCCGCTCAGGCGCAAAAAATCAGGGCTGCCGATACTGGTGCCGTTGATCTCCTTTTGGATGGCGTCAGTGACGTTGCTCCAATCACGATTAAAAAAGGTGATACACTCTGGGTTGAAGGATTTCGACCAGACAAGGTGAAGGTACTGATCGACCCTGTTGAGAATCGGATTCGCCCGAACACCTCTGGTGTTGCCGCCGGAACGCCGCTCATTGGTGTTAGCATTGCATCGGGGACGGCTTACTGCCCAGTCATCGACTATGATGCACCGAGCAATCGGGTACAGTGCTTCCAGGACCTCGATAATGACGGCCTGTTCGACGGTGGTTACTATACTGACCAACGCGGTTTCGACACTCAGTTTCTTTCTGGCTGGCTGCGTGGACTCGCCGGACTTGCACCAAAAATCGCCTATACGGATGCAAACGAAGAGACGCCAATTCCAACGGGAAAAGTGACGTTCCAGTTTGACAGTATTCGTAAGGGGACGCCGCGCTTCTGGCTCTATATCGAGCAAGAGCGGGTTTCCGACAAAGACACATGCGATGTCATTGAGCCGGGTGTTTGCGTTTTGTTTGGACGCACCCTCAAGTTCACCGAAAACGACGACAATACCGTGACTTTCACTCCATTGGAGCCAGTCGGTCCTCGTCTTCTGACCTATCGCAGTTCCTCTAGTTACAGAAAATAATAACTCATGACTCCTTCTATTTCTGCAGCTCTCTATCTCGTTTCCGCGATCCTGTTCATCATGGCGATCCGGGGACTTGCGAACCCTGAAACCGCCCGAAATGGTAACCAGCTGGGTATTCTCGGCATGGTCATTGCGGTTGGCACAACGATTGTGATGCTGGTTCCGACACTCGGACCGATCACGATTGGTCTGATCATTGCGGGTATTGTTGTCGGTGGCGGCATTGGCGCTTTTCTCGCACAACGCGCCGCTATGCCTGACATGCCGCAGCTCGTTGCCGCGTTCAACGCCATGGGCGGTGGTGCCTCCATGTTGGTCGCAGCCGCAGCGTATTATGCCCCAGAGGCTTTCTCTCTGGTAACGCCAGCCGGTGACATTGGTGTGCGCTCGGTGATCGAACTCAGCCTGTCTGTGATTCTCGGCGCCGTGACCCTGACGGGTTCATTCATTGCCTATGGCAAGCTGAACGGAAACATTTCCGGTTCGCCAATCATGATTCCGGGCCGCCACTTCATCAACATTCTGCTCGCTTTGACAGTGATCGGCATGATTGCGTGGCTGGCCATGAATGGCGGCAATCTGGATGTTGCGTTCTGGGCAATCCTGGCGATCGGTCTCATACTCGGCATCACTCTGATCATCCCGATCGGTGGCGCGGATATGCCTGTCGTGATCTCAATGCTGAACTCATATTCCGGTTGGGCCGCAACGGTACTCGGTTTCTCACTCGGCAACTTTGCCCTGATTGTGACCGGCGCTCTGGTCGGTGCCTCCGGCGCGATCCTCTCTTACATCATGTGTAAAGGCATGAACCGGTCTTTCCTGTCGGTCATTCTGGGCGGCTTTGGTGGTGATGATGCTGGGGCAGGTGCGTCTGGCGGTTCTCAGATCGACCGTCCGGTCAAGCGTGGCTCAGCTGACGATGCAGCCTTTATCATGAAGAACGCTTCTAAAGTCATCATTGTTCCAGGCTATGGCATGGCGGTCGCTCAGGCACAGCATGCTCTGAAAGACATGTGCGAAAAGCTCAAGGCTGAAGGCGTTGATGTGGCTTATGCGATCCATCCGGTTGCCGGACGTATGCCGGGACATATGAACGTTCTGCTCGCCGAGGCGAATGTGCCTTATGATGAGGTGTTTGAACTCGAAGACATCAACTCATCCTTCCAGCAGGCAGATGTTGCCTTCGTTATCGGGGCGAATGACGTCACGAATCCGGCGGCAAAAACAGACCCGACATCACCGATTTTCGGCATGCCGGTCCTGAATGTTGAGCAGGCAAAAACGGTTCTGTTCGTGAAACGCTCGCTCGGATCTGGCTATGCCGGCATTCAGAACGATCTTTTCTATAATGACAACACGATGATGTTGCTCGATGACGCGAAAAACATGGTGGAAAACATCGCAAAAGCCTTGTGAGGCTGAGCGAAGCACTTCAAGCGAATAACCGCACCCCTAATCCCGGAAGGCCATTGGCCGCCGGGATTTTTTTTGAGTCTTCAACGGCTCAGGCCGCAATTACACGCAAAAGGTTTGCGCGAGTCTCATCGCGGTGCTTCTTCAGATACCGCATGAAAGGCGTGCCGCCAGTCCCGACATCGGTGTCATTGCCAGTCGCGCCTTTATTCTGCTTGTTGATATAGCTCGCGGCATATTCCAGATGGCGAGACCGGAAATCTGCGACAGCCTGAATATTGGCATTATAGGCGTCGATCAGGCCGGGTTTTCCAACCGATTGGGCGAATGCGCGTAATGCGCTGGAGGCGCGGACATCTTCGATGAAGCGGCGATGGCCGGGCGGGCGATAAATGTGCAACTCGTCGAGATAGTCTTTCAACGGATCGGCGGCATGTCCGACGCAGAGCAACGCATCCATCGACGGTACGATTGAGGATTGTGAGCCGGTCTGTCCGCGAAATGCCTGTGGCTCGCCATTATATTTGCTTACGCCTTCATAGATCAGGCCGTCCGGCAAAGCCGGGTTATCCTTCCAGCCATGGATGTAAGGGCGAACGCGCTCAAAATAGACATATGGATCGCACTGTTCCGGCATGCGGTCGAACAGGCCATTAATGTCTGCCCAGACCGTCGCCATCTGCTCCAGACCGCTTTGGACGCTTGCCTCATCAGACTGTTGCACAGCCTCAATGACTTTCGGCATGGTGGCCAGAACCTCACCTGCGCGCGCCTCAATGGCGACATGCACCAGCACAAACCAGGCTTCATCCAGACCGCTGAGAAAGTTCTGGATCATGAAGATATTGTCGAGCTCAATGCCTTTGCTCGCATCCAGCAACCCCCAATTGTCCAGCACATAGCCGGAATAGGGCAGAAGCGGAGGCTGGCCGATACGGTCGGCGAGCCAGGAGACGGGTTGGGCGAGCGGGGCAGGCAAAACGCGCGGTGCTTCAGCTTCGCCCCAGACAAAGGCCTGAACCATGAAAGAGTGGTGCACCATCGCCATTCTGGCTTGCTCATCCGAAAGGTCGGCGACGTCTGCTTGCGTGATACCGGTTGGCAGGTTGCTTGTCAGAAAGGACCGCACCTGCTTGCTCGGCAGAACCTTTGGTAATGACATCGCGATCTGGCGGGCCGTGTCGAACGCGCCTGTTAGGGTGACTGCGGCGGCATCATATTGGCAGAGAAAGCCACGGTCTGACGACATGTCATATGTGTCGAGCGCTTGCATAAAAACTCCTGACTTGAGTGGATGGTGTCTATCTGCAAGAGTATTCGAAATTTTGGTACTTATCCTTGCGTTTTGATGCGCTGTGGCGGAGATTTTGCAATAAATGATCGAACTGGACGATATAAATCGGGAAATATTGCTTGAGTTAGAATCGGATGGCCGGGTCAGCAATATTGAGCTTGCCGGGCGTGTCGGCCTGTCACCATCGGCATGTTTGCGCCGGGTTCAGGAGCTGGAACGTGTCGGACTTATCAAAGGTTATCGCGCAGTTCTGGACCGCTCACGCCTTGGATCCGCAATCACTATTTTTGTTATGGTGGGGCTCGGCGCCCAGCTCAACAAAGATGCAAAAGCCTTTGAACTCGCCATGGATCGCGCGACGGAAGTTCGTGAATGTCACAATGTGACCGGTGCGGTTGAATACATTCTGCGCGTCGAAGTGGATGACCTTGCTGCATACAAGAATTTTCACGCCAATACGCTGGGAACGCTGCCACAGGTGAGCAGCATTACCTCGTATATTTGTCTTGGCACGTCTAAGGATATGCGCGGCTAGAGAGGGCTAGATTTTCAGTCCCCGCGGGACACGCTGTTCGAGAAGGTCCATATGCTCAGGATCGGCCTGAATTACCTTTCTGGTGTTCAGGTCAAAGGTCACGGCGATGGCCTCAGAGGTGCAATACACTTTTCCGGTGATCGGATTGGTGAGCCAGTGAACCAGACTGTGAACCTTGGACTGAACCTGACCGAGACCGGTGCGAACCTCGATAATATCCCCGGCGACAGGCCAGTTGCGATACCGCAGGCGATATTCAAGCACAGCCGCGCCTGAACGTATGGTCTCGCCCTTTTTCTCGGCAGCCTTGGCGACTTCATCGCGCCAGGCAGCCATGAGGTTTGGAACGCTGTCGGAGACGCGGCCAATGAAATGCTCCGGCATCATCCGTCCATGCGTATCGCAATGAGCCGCAGGCACACAGGCGCGGCCAATTACCGGAATACCGAGCGCATCAGGCATCTTAGTGGTGGCTTGTTCAGGCGGGACAACCTCACCAGATGGGTCAATAGAGCGGGGGGCAGTCGCCTCTGGCGGTGTGATTTTCAGGCCCTCAAAAGCATTGAGGGTTTTCTCACGCCAAGGGAAAGGCTTGCCAGAAGCCGTTTCTGTATGGCGCACCCATGTCCGAAAGGCAGCAGCAGGCGTGTCACCTACGCTGTGGCGCAGTTCCTGATACAAAAGCACGGCGTCATCGGTCCAATCCAGAACTCCGCCAACCATATAGATTGGCCGACCGGGATGAACTTCCTTCATGAACCGGATGTGTTGATCGAACGGGATAAGAGTAGATGACGAGCGTGGTCGAAAGCTGCGCGAGAGGCCCAGGTGCGGGGCCATAATGGCCAGACCTTCCATCTGTTTGGCGACATAGAAGCGGACATTCATATGCCCCATCTCGTCGCATTCCAACGTATTTACGCTGCCGCGATAGAGTTCAATCACGATATTACCCGAATTTGATAGTCGAAATTACGCCGCGCACTTTGCGCAAAGGCCGTGAACTTCCATCACGCTGGATGTGCGCTGAAACCCTGTGCTTTCCAGCTCTTCATCGAGCGAGGCATGAGTTTTGTCAGCGTGAAGTTCTGACACGGAATGACAATTGTCACAGATCAGGAACACCGCCATATGCTTATGGCCCCAGTGTCCGCAGGCCACATACGCATTCAGGCTCTCAATCTTGTGGGCGAGGCCCATTTCCAGAAGAAAATCGAGCGCGCGATAAATGGTCGGTGGCTTGGCGGCCCCTTCACCATCGAGCTTCTGCAAAAGGTCATAGGCTTTTGCAGGTTCTTTATGGTCCAGCAAAAGGCCGAGAACCTTTTTGCGGATCCTGGTCAGTCTTGCGCCCTTCGCTTCGCACACGCCTTCGGCTTCCGCCATGGCTTCGTCGAGATTTGTCGGGGCGCAATCAAGATGTGAGTCGGTCATGCTTTACACTTTGCCGGGTTTTCTGTCAGACGCCAAGTGTTATGGCTCCTGGCACAGGCCAGATCGTGCATTTTACCGCTCAGTTCGCTCTTAGGTGAGGGGAGTTCGTGCGTGAGGAAGTCCAGAATGGCCGGAAAGATGCGTTCATGGGTTTTGCGACGGTCTGCGTCGTTTGTGTCCTTGCAGAGCGCAACTTCAAAAATGTCGATATCTGCATCGCATGTGTCGAGGAAACTGAAATGGCCAGACATGTCTGTCATTTCAGAAAAAACTGGTCGGACTGACCTAGTTGAAGATGCTGGTTTTGGTCGATTGTCGGGCCGTGTCATTCTCGAATTCAGAATGTCAGCTCACGAAACTCCGGCGCAAAACTCTGGTTTTTCAGTTGGTTTCATCTGAGTGCAGCCGTGTCATCATTGTCGGCTGCACGTCGTCGGGCACTGGCAGGGCGCGTCTATCGACGTGCGATCAGCCAGACAGCGTGAATGAGTGCCGGGATGTAGAAGAACAACACCAGAAGGAGGTTCAGCCAGAACTCACCTCGAAAGCCGTGTGTAAAGAAGACCGCGAGTGGCGGAAACAATACAGCGACGATCAGAAGGATGATTTTACTCGCCATGCCATCCTTGCCTTCGCGGGCATGGGAAGCGTGATAACTGTCGTATCCATCATTATAGCGAACATGCATAATTATTGCCTTTCGTTCAATTATTATTGAAAAACAATATATACAAAACTGGTGACGATTTCAAGACAGCTCTGTGATGATCTCGTCAGAATCAAAAAAAAGCGGCTGAAATCAGCCGCTTTCCTTGAATGAACTGTTGCTTTTGTTAGTCGAAAAGCTTGTCGATGTCGTCCTGAGACGCTGGCTCTTCGCTACCAGAATCACCGTCATTGGCGAAAAGGGCGTCGATATCGTCCTGGCTGGAAGGGCTATCGAACATGGCATCGATATCTTCCTGGGCCGTTTCCGGACCACCGATCGCCGGACCATTGAGCAGAAGCTCTTTGGCGCGAAGTTCTTCGGCTGTCAGTTCAGCTTCGCCTTCTTCAAGACCCATAACCTCTGCAAAGCGAGCAATGCGGTCTTCAATCTGCTTCAGCGTTGAAACGACTTTGGACACACGCTGACCGGTAAGGTCCTGGAATGAGCAGGCTTCAATGATGACCAGCATGCGGTCCTGAATTTCCGTCGCATAGTTCTCATCCGTTTCCGGATCGAGCGCGAGCACGTCTTCCGCAGTCGACATGATTTTCTCGGTTGCGACTTCTGTGTCCTGAACGATCGCTTCCAACTCTTCGCCAGCGCGCGGCAGACGGTTCTGCTGAATATCGGACGGCCGAAGACCGCCAATTTCGTCACGGGCTTTCTGAATGAAGCCTGCGATGTCCCGGAACTCATCCTTTATGGATGTGTCGAGTGCCGTGAAGAAGTGCTCCATGGCGCTCGTCAGCGTGTGAGACAGCTCAAGAACTTCAACGAGTTGACGCTCTTTCACGTTGCGCGTTTTGAGGTCTTTAATCGCCTCTTTTACTTTATTTGCTGCAACTTGTGCGGACATTGTTTTGTTCCTTATTGATTGGCAACGCAGTCGCTGACGCTTCCTACATCAGAGCCGCTTTTCCTTCGTGTCATGGTCTGATGAAGCGAATTCTCCATCAGAGGCATGATCAGAAGTCGCCAATCACCGCTGAAATCTTGGATTTCAGTGTAGCTGCGTTAAACGGCTTAACGATGTAGTTGTTTACGCCGGCTTTTTTCGCTGCGACCACGTTCTCCGTTTTGGATTCTGCGGTAACCATGATGAAAGGCGTACCTTTGAGCTTATCGTCAGCGCGAACTTCACGCAGAAGTTCGTAGCCAGTCATAGGCTCCATGTTCCAGTCTGAGATAACCAGACCGTACTTGTTTTCTTTCATTTTTGCGAGCGCTTCCTGCCCGTCAGCAGCATCATCAACATTCTCGAAACCCAACTGCTTAAGCAGGTTACGAATAATACGGATCATCGTTTTGTAGTCATCTACCACGAGAACCGGCATAGACAGATCAACAGCCATGTTTAAAAACCCCAGTTTCATCCAAATTTTTTGTTCTAGGTTGGGACTAGCACTAGCCGATCAGCGCAAATAAACAGTAAACCGCACCGGTCAGATTTTTAACTTGGAGCTGAAAGTGACTGAATACGTCGGAAAATTCTACGAAGAGCTTGAAATCGGAATGTCCCACGAGACCTTCCACACAATCACGGAAGCAGACATTGAAGCCTTTGCGGCGGTGTCTGGTGACCGTAATCCGCTTCACATGGATGAAGAGTATGCCAAGACAACGATCTTCAAAGGTCGTATCGCGCACGGTGCGCTGACGGCGTCTTACATCTCAGGCATTCTTGGCAATGACCTGCCAGGCCCAGGCGCGATCTTCACGGACCTGTCATTGCAGTTCAAACGTCCGGTTCGGATTGGTGATGAAGTCACTGCACGCGCGGAAGTCGTCGAAAAGCAAGACAAGGGTAGCCGTGTCACTCTGAAGTGCACTTGCTATGTGAATGGCAAAGCCGTTGTTGACGGCGAAGCTAAAGTTGTCGCTCCGCGTAAGAAATAGGCTAACCTGAAACGATGACTGTATATTCCGACTTCAGATCCGTTCCTGATACTGTGCGCGGTGCAAGCATTGCGCTCGGGAACTTTGATGGTGTCCATGCAGGTCATCGCGCAGTTATTGATCTGGCTCGCAGTGCGGCGTCAGAAACCGGAGCCTCGCTCGGGGTTCTGATTTTTGAGCCGCCACCGCGCCGGTTCTTCGCCCCGGACAGTCCGCCTTTCCGGATCATGCGCCCGGAGATCCGACGCACCGCGCTGAAAGCAATTGGTGTGGAGACAATTTTCGAGCTGCCTTTCAATAAAGAAATGGCCAGCATGAGCCCGCGTGAGTTTGTCGAAGACGTTTTGGTGAACGGCCTTGGCATTTCGCATTTGTCTGTCGGTTTTGATTTTCAGTTTGGCAAAGGGCGCACCGGCACGACGGCAACGCTTGAAGAGTTGTCGGCTGAATTTGGCTTTACACTTTCGGTGACTGATCCGGTCACGGAGCATGGCGACAAGATTTCCTCCACGGCTATTCGCAACGCTTTGCAGGAGGGGCGTCCTGAGGATGCGGCGCGTTTCCTTGGTGGGCCATGGATTGCAGACGGTATTGTCGAGCATGGTGAAAAGGTTGGGCGGACGATTGGTTTTCCGACGGCCAATGTGACGCTTGGAAACCTCATACACCCGAAATACGGCATCTACGCTGTCTGGTCCCGGATTGAAGGCCGCACAGACTGGCTGCCCGGCGTTGCTAATTTTGGCCGGACGCCAACAACTGGCGAGCGTGACCCGCTGCTGGAAGTTTTCCTGTTCGACTTCGAAGGCGATTTATACGGCAAGCATCTGGAGGTGGCCTTTGTGGCTTTTCAGCGCCCGGAGGAAAAGTTCGAAGGCATTGAACACCTGATCGAGCAAATGCATCTGGACGCGGAAGAGGCGCGGCGCATTCTGTCTGACAGCGCGCCGCCGGCGGCTTAGACGCGCCACCACTTGCCACTCAGCGGCGGTAAGCCCCCCGGTTGAGCCAGTTCATCGGCTTTTTGTGTAGAGAGCAGTTCTTCGGACTGGGTCGGCAGGCCGACTGAGATAGTCTTCCAGTCATCTGAGAAATTAAACGCACAACAGATCGTCTCATCGCCCAGCGTGCGCGTGAAAACGAGTGTGTCGTCACTTGCGTCCTGAAATAAAATATCACCAAGCCGCAGCGGTGCGAGCGCCTGTCGCGCGGCAATCGCCTTGCGCGCAAAGCTCAGCGTGCTTGAGGCGTCGCTTTCCTGTTCATTCTGTGAAAGCGCGACGTGTCGTGGATCTACCGGCAGCCATGGCGTGGCGTCAGAAAAGCCGGCCTCTGTTTCGGTGGAGTTCCATGGCATAGGCGTGCGCGCACCATCCCGGCCAAGCGTGTTCGGCCAGTTCTCAATGGCTTCCGGGTCTTGCAGAAACTCATAAGCAACATGCGCCTGCGGCAGGCCGAGCTCCTCGCCCTGATACATGAAGACATTGCCGCGCAGACTGAGCAGCAGCATCAGATACAGGCGAGCGTGTGCAGGGGAGTTCGCCCCATCGCTCCAGCGCGTCACCGCTCTTGGGGCGTCGTGGTTGGAAAACGCCCAGCTCGGCCAGCCTTCATCGTCGGCGCCGCTCCAATTGGAGAGTGCATGCTGCACGCCTTTGCCGGTCAGATGCTGGCGATAGAGAAAGTCAAAGCTGTAGGCGGTACTTAGGCGCTCGCCGCCTTTGGTGAAGAGCTTTTGATTTTTCAGGGTTTCGGTCCCGGCGACTTCGGCAACGGTAAAGCGGTCCCCGTCATATTCGTTCAGCACACTGCGCAGGCGTTCGAGAAACTTAACCGTGTTTGGATGTCCTTCGCTCATCGTGTGCAACTGCATGTCGAAGGAGCGTGAAACCTTGTCCATTGGGCGGCCCGAGGCCGGATTGTCGCGAAGCTCCGGGTCATGAAAAAAGCAGTTTACGACATCCAGACGGAAGCCATCGACACCGCGATCGAGCCAGAACCGCGCCACGTCCAGCAGCGCAGTCTGAACCTCTTCATTGTGCAGGTTCAGGTCTGGCTGAGAAATCAGGAAATTATGCAGATAGTATTGTTTCCGAAACCCATCCCACTGCCAGGAAGGCCCGCCGAAATATGCCTGCCAGTTGTTTGGCGGTGAGCCATCGTCTTTTGGATCGACCCAGACATACCAATCGGCCTTTGGGTTGGTTTTGTCTTTTCGGCTTTCAGCAAACCATGCGTGCTGATCAGATGTGTGAGAATAGACCTGATCGATGATGACTTTCAAGCCCAACTCGTGCGCGCGGGCAATCAGGGCGTCAAAATCTTCAAGTGCGCCAAAGATCGGGTCAACATCGCAATAGTTTGCAACGTCATAGCCAAAATCCTTCATCGGTGAGGTGAAGAAGGGAGAGAGCCAGATGGCATCTACGCCCAGCGACGCAATATGATCGAGGCGCTGTGTGATACCTTTCAGGTCACCAATGCCGTCGCCATTGGTGTCGAGAAAACTTCGCGGATAGATCTGATAGATGGTTGCGCCGCGCCACCATTCGGATTGGTTCGTTTTAGAAGTTCTCATCGCCGCGACTGCCTGCCACTATTGTTGCTTTAAATAAGATGTGAGGGGCGTAGACTGACTGGTCAACTGACGATGTTCGCGCTGAGCGTCTGTAAATTACTTGCTCATAACAATTGGCTCAGGGGAACATCATGTCGCTCACTTCGCACCGCCAAGGATTACAAAGAGCACCATTGCTATCAAAATGATCCCTTCAAAACCGTGGATCAGCATTGCAGGCCAGTTTGAGCGATACCGCTGCGCCGCAAAACTGTAGACACAACAGCTCAGAATGATCGAAGGCATCAGGGCCGCCTTGTGCACATGATAGCAACCAAAAAGCACCCCATTTGCGATCCATGCCCAACGACCGAATACGCCCTCCATCCGAGGCAACAGGATGCCATGAAAGAAGAGCTCTTCGCCTAGCGCATAGTTGAATACACTCGATACCAGAGCGATGCAGAGCATGGACCACGCCCCCTTGAACTCGGGGGTCGCAAGTCGGGTAATGTCGCCATAATCGGGCGTCGCCCAATGGGGTAAACCTTGCGCGAGAAGCGTGCTGAGCGGGGCGGACGCCTGATCCAGCCCAAAGGCCGCAAGAATGCCGAGCGGGACAATAAACCATAAAGCCTGCCATCGAGACTTGCCTGTTCGCGGAATTTTCGGCGCATTAAGCCACAGGCGCGCCCGCAGCGCATCGCGTGTCCAGACCTGTCGCTCCATCACAAGCACGGCCAGGGATACGACCGCCTGCCATGCCATAGCGGCAATGATCGTCCCCCAATAGATCAGCCCGGGTGGATAGGGAATCCGTGCGATCAACCAAGGCGCAAGCCCGAGCGACAAAAACGCCGTTGGAATAACAACGATGAGCCACAACACTGCGATGGTCGCCAGACTGTATTGCGGGTTCGCTCGGGCGGAATCGTCCGGATCAGAATTCATATTTCAGTCCCACCATGGACGAAAAAATGGTGTCGCGCTGAACGATGGGGCTGTCGGTAACTGTCTTCGGCAGAAAATCGGCAGAGACCGCGCCCATGATCGAAACATGATCAGTGAGTTGATGGACAAGTTGAGCGCCTAGCGTCGGAATAACGGTTTCGTCGATGTCATACACAGCATACGCCCCGCGATCGCTGCTAAGAACGCCATATTTATACGTGGCCAGATCGGTATCCATCCATGCCAAACCCGCCTCGATACCCAGAAAGGTCCGCTCAGACAGCGGAAGTCCGCCTGCTGCAGTCGCGCTCACCTCGGTGCCGCCGTGCGTGTCGGAAATATCGCGCAACGCTTCGAGGCCGAGGGTGATTGGACCAAGTTCCATGTCTGCGGCAATTCCCGCTTCAATCGCGATATCGCGATCAAATCCTTTGAGACCTGCATAGTCCTTCGGATCGAAAGCGATCCAGCGCGGTGCGAGCCGCCCCTTGATGTTAATGTTGGAAAATTGAGTGATCGGAACCGTCAGGCCGTCAATGCCGAGTGAGAAATGCTCGCCCGTGATTTCAAACCAAGGTAGCGCCTCAACCTCAAGGTCGGAGCCCTCTTCCTCAAATGGCGACGTGCCAGCCGTCACGAATGCACCGATTGAATAAGTCAGTCCGCGGTCGTCTTCGGCAGTGGCTGTCAGGCCTGAACACGCAAATAAGCTCATTGCGATAAGGGCGGTTGAACAGCGAAGTGAGATGCGCGTGGCAGTAAGGTATTTCGACATTGTAACTCCAGTTTTCATCATGGCAGACGAAACCGCCTGTTGCGGTCGTCTTCGTGGAGCCTCGTGTCACATTGGAGAAAAGCATGCGTCCGAACGGATAGGGACGTTCAAAAAACTGTCCGGACGGGACGGATGCGTCAGACGCGCTTGGTTTCGGATTGTCGAAATTCCGTTGGCGACTGACCAACATGCTTCTTGAAAGCGGCGTTGAATGTGGAGCGAGAGTTAAAGCCGACATCAAGTGCTATTTCGGTAATTGTCGTTGATGTCTCTTTGAGAAGTGTCTTTGCCGCAGCGATCCTGTAGCCATTTACAAAATCAAAAAAATTCACACCCATATGGTCGTTCAGCGTCTGGGATACATAGTTGGGGGACGCCCTCAATCGGTCTGACAAAAGCCGCAGGCTGAGGTTAGGGTCGTTGTAGAGAGAAGCCGTCACCATTTCCCGTTCAAGCTGATCTGCCAGTCGTTTCATTCTGTCTTTATCCAGAGCCGAGCGACTGTATTTGACGGTCGGATCATCTGACGGGCCAGGCAGTGTCGCTGTTATGTTGGACGGGGTGTCGTTGATCGGTACTTGCCTGATACCAAAGAAAACCAAAGCCCAAACCCAGGCGAACGAGAAGAAAGAGTCGAGATAGTCTGGCAGGCTTAGCGCCGTGGTCAGCGTGCCGAGAAATGATTGTCCGAGCGCCCAGAACCAGGCTGCAAGCAATAAAACCATCATGTAACGCAACCAGGCCATCGTTTTGTCTTCGATGTTTGAGAACTGCCTGCGTATCCGGCGGTCGTTCTTGTCCAGCTGCCGCCATGCCAGGGCGAGAGACGCGAGTGTCACAATCAAAAAGGCAAGAGTTGAGAAGATCACAGTGCGGTCCGCAAGGGTGGCGAGTGCGGGATCAGAAATCGCCTGCCCCGTCAAAAGCGCGAGACGGGCGCTTTCGGGCAATCGTGCCAGGGGAATATATGAAACGCTCGCAATGAGCAGCGGGGCGCCAAAAAGCACAACAGCGGTTTTCAGGGACGGGCGGAAGTCCGCATCGGTCATTGTCCGAGTGTAACAATAAATAGCGGGACCGTAGAGCATTGAGCTGAATAACGTCAGTCCGCCAAACCAGAGAAAGTGCGCATAGCCGCCCCATATGTTGATGAGGCTGTCGGCCTGGTCGACGGCCGACAAGAGGAAGAACAGAGCCAGTCCCCAGGCGGCCCCCCGCAAGCGGCGGTCAAGGAGCAGGAACGCGCCGCCGAATACGCAAAGCCCAAGAGACATGGATCGCAATGTGATTTCGACAATTTCGATTTCGTTCATCTGTCTCAGTCCCCAGGTGCCAGCCTAGAAATAGTGATTACTTCGCGTGTGTCTATTTGATGAACTTAGGGACATGTTTTCGCTGTACCTTCAACGCCAAATACCGTCGACAACCCAGCCCGGCTCTGCTAACCGGAGCCGATGATGCTGATAAAGGCCATATACACCATTCGAATTAGCGGCCCGGCCGTAAGCTGAACGTTTCAGCCGCGGTCGGGATATTTGTTTTTTCACGAAACCCTGTAAGACAAACCTGCATATCAGGATGAAGACCGAAATGGCCGATCAAGAGACAACTGCGAACGAAAACCAGCGCGATTATCGCAACACGCTGTTCCTCCCGAAAACCGAATTTCCAATGCGTGCGGGCCTGCCAAAGGCGGAGCCGCAATGGATCGAAAAATGGGCTGAGATGAAGCTCTATGAGCGCATGCGCGACGAGGCGAAGGATCGCCCGAAATTCGTCTATCATGACGGACCACCATACGCGAACGGCGACATTCACCTCGGCACGGCGATGAACAAGATCCTGAAGGACATTGTCTGCCGCTCTCACCAGATGCTTGGCTTTGATGCGGGCTTTGTTCCGGGCTGGGATTGCCACGGTCTGCCAATCGAATGGAAAGTCGAAGAACAATTCCGCGCCAAAGGTAAAACCAAGGAACAGGTCACGGGCTCTGAGTTTCGCTCGGCCTGTCGTGACTATGCCGCGCACTGGATTGATGTGCAGCGCGAACAGTTCCGCCGTCTCGGTGTAGCGGCTGAATGGTATGACAAGGATGGCGACCCGAATACAGGGCCGTATCTGACCATGCGCTTTGAGTCTGAAGCGAAGATCGTCTCTGAGTTTCTGACCATTGCGATGAACGGTCTGCTTTATCGAGGTAAGAAGCCAATCATGTGGTCGCCTGTGGAGCAAACAGCTCTCGCTGAAGCTGAAGTCGAATACCACGACAAGAAAGCAACGACGATCTGGGTGAAGTTTCCCGTTCAGTCAGGTGGCCCTGAAGGGGCTAGCGTTGTTATCTGGACAACCACGCCGTGGACAATCCCTGCCAACCAGGCGGTCAGCTTCTCATCGAAAATCTCTTACGGCCTGTATGAAATCACCGAAGTTGCCAACGAAGAAGAGCTTGGCTTCAAGCCGTGGGTCGCGCCGGGTGACAAAATCGTTGTTGGCGATGCTTTGGCGGAAAGCGTCTTTAACGCCGCCAAAGCGAAAGCGTTCAAGCGCGTCTCTGATGTTGACCCAGCAGGCTGGGTGCTGAAACACCCATTTAACGGGGCTGACTGGGCCGATGGCTTCTGGGATATGGATATCCCGCTGCTCGATGGCGACCATGTCACAGACGATGCCGGTACGGGCTTTGTTCACACTGCGCCAGCACATGGTGAGGATGACTATCTGGTCTTCCTCAAGAATGGCAAGTCGGCACAAGACATTCGCGACATTGTCGACGAGAGCGGTTGCTATCGCGACCTGGTGCCAGAGCGCCTGCGCGGCCTCGATATCATCCGCACATCTGGCAAGAAGCGCGGTCAAGACGGCAAAGCGCCGGGTGAAGTGCTGAAAGCGCTGATGGAAGCTGATGCTCTGCTTGCGCGTGGCATGACGACCCTTCGTGATGCGCACTCCTGGCGCTCAAAAGCACCGGTTATCCGTCGTGCGACGCCGCAATGGTTCATCGCGATGGATAAGGGGTTTGATACCGGCGTTGAAGGCGATAACGGCAAAACGCTGCGCGAGCGCGCGTTGGACGGCATCGATCAGACGCATTTTGTGCCTGCCGTTGGCCGCAACCGTATCCGCTCCATGGTGGAAGGCCGCCCGGACTGGCTGATCTCTCGTCAACGGAACTGGGGCGTGCCGCTCACTCTGTTCGTCAACGCAGATGGCGAGCCGCACACGGTTCTGCCTATGGCGTCGGCGATCAATGAGCGCATCCTCGAAACCATCCGTCAGGGCGGTGTCGATGCATGGTTCACCACACCAAAAGAAGAACTGCTCGGCAGCGACGCTGATGCCGCAGACTGGGAGAAGGTCACTGACGTTCTCGACGTCTGGTTCGATTCTGGTACGACGCATGCCTTCACGCTGCGCGAACGTGGCATCATTGATGAAGCAACCGGCCAGGCTGATGTCTATCTGGAAGGGTCTGACCAGCACCGAGGCTGGTTCCAGTCGTCGCTTCTGGAATGCTGTGCGACACGCGGCATGGCGCCGTATAAGAACGTCATCACGCACGGCTTCATCATGGATGGCAACGGCATGAAAATGTCGAAGTCGCTTGGCAATACGGTGAACCCGCTGGAAGTGGCTGAAAAGAACGGCATCGAGATCCTGCGCATCTGGACGGCAAGTTCTGACTTCACAGAAGACCTGCGCATTTCGGATGAGATCCTGAAAGGCAATGTCGAAAGTTATCGCCGTCTGCGGAACACCTTCCGGTATCTGCTCGGCGCACTTGATGGGTTCGAAACACGTGAACATGTCGCTTATGAAGACATGCCGGGTCTTGAGAAATGGGTGCTTCATCGCGTCGCTGAACTCGACGAGCTGGTGAAAACCTCTTTCGAAACATTCGATTACAAGAAGATTATGTCACAGCTGATCAATTTCTGCGGTGTGGATTTGTCTGCGGTGTATTTCGATATCCGCAAAGACAGCCTGTATTGTGACCCATGGAGCGAGACCCGTCGCCGGGCCGCGCGTACGGTCATGGACATTCTGCTTCAGCGTCTCTGCGTCTGGCTGGCGCCAATCATGCCGTTCACAACGGAAGAAGCCTTCCAGATGAGCCGTCACGCAGAAGAGGTGGACAGTGTGCATCTGATGCTGCTGCCGGAAACGCCTGCAGAATGGAAAAACGCTGAGATCGCCGAAAAATGGGCGAAGATTTTTAAGGTTCGCCGTGTTGTTACAGGTGCGCTGGAAGTCGAGCGTCGTGAGAAGCGTATCGGCTCTTCGCTTGAGGGCGCGCCGATCGTTCACATCGACGACGCAGCTCTGCGTGAAGCCTTTAGCGGTGAAGATGCTGCCGATCTGTTCATCACGTCTCAGGCGCTGCTGACAGATGCTGAAGCACCGGGCGTTGCCTTCCGTATGGAAGATGTTCCGGGCGTAGCCGTTGTGGTTGGCCGTGCCGACGGGCAGAAATGTGCGCGCAGCTGGAAATACTTCAATCCGGCAGAAGCAGATCCGGAGTTCCCGGATATCACATTGCGTGATGCCGATGCGGTGCGGGAATGGGATGCCTCTCACAATGCCTAAAGTCACCAAACGGGCCGTCTGGGCGATTGCCATCATTCTGGTCGTGTTCATTCTCGATCAGTTGACGAAATACCTCATCCTTCGCGAAGAGGTGTTCAATGCCTATGACTGTCTGAAAGGTGGCGTGTGTGGCCGCGTTGAACTGTCGAGCGTGTTTGACCTTTCCATGGTCTGGAATCGTGGCTTCAGTTTCGGTCTGGCCCAGTCTGAAGGAATTTGGCGCTGGGTGCTGGCCGCTTTACAGCTCGTCATTGGCGGGCTGTTCACTGCATGGCTGATCAAGGCGCGCCATTCCATTACGGCGCTGGCGCTGGCCTTGGTGGTCGGCGGCGCGCTCGGCAATCTTGTCGACCGGTTTCGGTTCGGCGCGGTGGTCGATTTTCTCGACTTTTCTGGCCCCTGGTTCGGCATTCAGATTCCGCTGGCCGACTGGATGTCTGGCATTGAAGGCATTTTCAACCCGCATGGTCCATGGGATGGAATGCTGGGGCTCGGCTTCCCGTATATTTTCAATATTGCTGATGCGGGCATTACAATCGGTGCGATTTTATTGCTCATCGACCAATTCTTACTCCATCGTCATGATTGAGACGCTGGAAGGATTGAAAAAACCGCGCTAAAGCTATCAGAAGATCAGAGTAAAGAGGCATTAACATGAAGTCCAAGGCGTTGACACTGAGTGGGGTAGTGATTGCTGCGCTCTGCGTAACAGGCTGTAACACGATTGGCGAAGCCACTGGCGTTCAGAAGAAAACACCAGACGAATTCAACGTTGTGACGAAAGCGCCTCTGATCGTCCCTCCTGAATTTGGCCTGCGTCCCCCAAAGGTTGGCGCGGAACTTCCGGCAGAGCTCGATCCTGGCCTTCGTGGCCGTAACATTCTGTTCGGTCGTGATATTGGTGCAGAGGCCTCTGCGGGCGAAAAAGCTCTGATTGCGAAAGCTGGCGCAGCTGCAACAGATTCAGCGATCCGCACGCGCGTCGACTATGAAGACGCAGCGATCGTTCGCAAATCTGGCGGCATCGTTGATCAGGTTCTGAACTTCGTTCCACTGACCAATACAAAAACCAAAGCCGACGGCACACCGCTCAGCGAAGACGAAGAAAAAGTTCGTCTGAAGCAGATTGAGTCTGTGAAGTCAGCAACCGGCGAAGGCGCTGTTATTATTGAACGCGGCAAGCCAGGCGTTAAACTGCCAGGAACCTAAACCACACTCCGATTAGAAAGCGACGGGAGCCCGAATTTTGCGAACCATCAAACTCATGGCCCTCGCAGGGGCTCTGGCGCTGTCCAGTCCTGCGTTCGCCAAAGACGCCGCGCCTGAATGGGCGCCGGAAACGTTTAAGCTCGACAATGGAATGGAAGTCATTGTGCTTCCGGATCACCGCGCGCCGGTGGTCACTCACATGGTCTGGTACCGTGTCGGTGCCGCTGATGAAATGCCGGGGAAGTCCGGCATTGCGCATTTGTTCGAACATCTGATGTTCAAAGCCACAGATGACATCCCGGCTGGCGAATTCTCGAAAATCGTTGCCCGCAATGGTGGCCAGGATAACGCCTTCACCAGTTGGGACTATACCGCTTACTATCAGCGCGTTGCCAAAGACCGTCTTGAAAAGATGATGTCTATGGAAGCTGAGCGCATGACAGACCTCATCCTGACGGAAGAGGAAGTCTATCCTGAACGCGATGTCGTCAAGGAAGAACGCCGTCAGCGAATCGAAAACAGCCCAAGCGCTATTCTGTTCGAGAAAGTCATGGCGTCGCTCTATCCGGAACATCCATACGGTATTCCTGTGATTGGTTTCATGGATGAAGTTGCGAAACTCGACATCAACGACGCCAACACCTTCTATAATCACTGGTACGCGCCTGAGAATGCCGTTCTCGTGGTTGCCGGCGATATGACAGCGGAAGAGCTAAAGCCGCTTGCGACCAAAATTTACGGCAAGATCGAACCAAAAGGCGAAGGTCTGGCAGAACGGGTCTGGCCAGCGGTCAAACCGCTCAGCGAAGCTGTCACCGTCACGCATTCTGACCCGAAGGTTCGTCAGGAAAGCTGGGAAGAGTATTGGCAGGGGACGTCATACAGCAAGACTGAAGACGGGCTCGATCCATATGCAATCGATCTGGCCGCGCAAATTCTCGGCGGTGGTCGCACAAGCCGTCTTTATCAGTCACTTGTCGAAGACCAGAAAGTTGCGGTCAATGCATGGGCATGGAGCTGGACCAGCCTGAAAGCTGGCGGCCCGTTTGCTGTTGGCGCATCGCCAGCGCGCGGTGTTGACCTCGATACGGTTTCCAGCGCGGCGCATGAGGTCATTGCTGACTTCATCAAGAATGGCCCGACCGAAGACGAGCTGAAACGCGCCAAATCCAACATGATTGCTGACGCTATTTTCCAGCGCGACAGCCAGTCCAGCATGGCGCAAATGTATGGCTCTGCACGGGCGCGCGGCGACAGCCTCGATACGATTGCGGAATGGCCGGACAAAATCAAATCGGTTACCGCTGAACAAGTGCGCGAAGTTCTGGTCAAATATATTCAGGACAAGCCGTCAGTAACCAGTAAATTGCTTCTGCCGGAGGAATGATCATGAACTTCAAGACATCTCTTGCTCTGGCATCACTTGCCGTACTGCTTATGGCCTGTGGCCAAAAAGGCGATCCACCGCCAAAACCGGAAAAGACGACTGAAGCGGACAAGCCGAAGACCGGCCTGTCGAATATTCAGGTCGTGGAAGCTCCAGACGGCTATTCGGCCTGGCTCGTTACAGAGCCCTCCATTCCGATCGTTGCGATCAATATGGCCTGGAAAGGCGGCGAGACATCTGACCCTGCGGGCAAAGATGGCGCTACCGATCTGCTTGCCTATATGATGAATGAGGGGGCTGGCGAACTCGATTCAAAAGCCTTCGCAACGCGCATGGAAGAGCTGAACATGTCGTTTGGCTGTTCATCGGGTAATGACTGGACGTCTTGCTCCATGTCGACGCTGGCGGCGAATTTCGAAGAGGCGATGGACCTTGTCCGTCTCGGTCTTACAGAAACCCGTTTTGATGCAGAGCCGTTCAAACGCGCTGTTGAAGAAACGCTGATCAGCATCAAACGGTCTGAGACCAGCGCGGGCACAATTGCGACCCGTGCGCTTTACGAGACGATCTATCCCGATCACCCATATGCGCAATACGCGACAAAAGAGACAGTGGAAGCGGTGACAGTCGCTGACCTGGCCTCTCAACGCGACCGGATCATGACCAAAGACACCATGTTGGTGACAGTTGTTGGTGATATCGCGCCGGAACGTCTGAAAGCGGCGATGGAAACCACCTTTGCGGCGCTTCCTGAGAAGAGCGATGTAAAGCCGCTGGATGACGTTGTTCTGAAGGCTGCTGCGACAGAGCCTGTCGTGATAACCCTGCCTCAGCCTCAGTCGCTCGTCACCTTTACGGCGCCGGGCCTGAAGCGTGATGACCCGGATTTCTTTGCAGCCTATGTCACGAACTATATTCTTGGGGGCGGCGGTTTTTCTGCTCGCCTGATGGATGAGATCCGTGAGAAAAGAGGCCTGACTTACGGCATCTATTCAAGCCTTTCAGCACAGGATCATCTGGGTCTGTGGCGCGGATCTGCGCAAACCATGAATGAGAAGGCTGGCGAGATGATTGCTCGCACACAGGCCGAACTCTATAAAATGGCAACAGACGGCCCGACAGACAAAGAACTGGCAGACGCCAAGTCTTACCTCACCGGTGCTTATCCGCTTGGGTTTGATTCAAACTCCAAGATTGCAGGCGCCATGATGGGGATCCGTCAGGAAAATCTGGGTCTGGATTATATCGCGACCCGGAATGCCAGGGTTGATGCGATTACTCTGGACGATGTGAAACGTGTTGCGGCGACCTATTTGCAGCCGGAAAACTTCACCTTCATCGTGGTTGGTCAGCCAGAGGGCATTGCGGACATTCCGACAATCTATGCCGAAGCGATCAAGCCGGAAGCAGAGCCAACGCCGGACACAACGCCAAAATCGGAATAGGCTGAAGCGCCAGATCAATCCAGAACGGCTGAAGGCGAGGGCTTTCAGCCGTTTTCTTTTGTTTGTCAGAGGCTGAATTTGCGCGCACTCTTTTTCAAAAAATGGGGAGGAGTGACCAAATGAATCTGGAAATCGCAGCGTAGCTCGCCAGCATTTTGGCTTCGCTTATCTTTATCGGGCTTCAGCTTCACCAGAACGCGAATGCCCGCCTTCGCAATCAATTGCGCGATAAGGCTTTTCGCGACTGGTTTGAAGACAGTTGCGAGTTCTACTCCAAAAGCTTTGTGGCCCATGTGCGGAAGCTGGCGGCGCAGAACCGAATGGACGTAAAGACTTGAACGGGCACGCTTTTGCCATTCTGCGCCATAGGCCGATATCGTTTATAAACGCGCAGGAATTGAGTTTTCAGATTACACGCGCCATACAGGGTTAACAGACCCTTTCTGGAGCGCCCATGACCACCAAGCCCGATACCGACTGGATGACAAGGCAAGAGCTTTGGGTCTGGGAACAGATTCGGGATGGAAACTTGACGGATTTGTCGGACCTCCCGCAAGAAATTCGCAATGAAATAGGCGATGGGGATAAGCCAGCTGTCACCGCCCCCCTCACAAAACAAGAGGATGGCACACTTCAACCTGCTCCAGATGAAGACTGGCCAGAATGGCAGGTTTTGCGCGGTGACTTCATTGAGCGGGTTCTTCGCGAGACAGATTTTCACAACGCCAGACGGCGCAATGAGGTGGGTATCCGGCGCGCCTACATTCGCGGTGTCGTTCAACTGAATCAGGAACACATTCCCGGAAGTGTCTATCTGGATAGCTGTAAATTTGAAGATGCGGTAGAGCTATATGGCGCAGACATTTCAGGCGTACTCAGCTTTCGATCCAGCCATTTGGCTAAGGGTTTTGAAGCGGATGGGTTAAAAACGGGCGGCGATGTCTTTTTACGAGATGGTGCGCGATTTGACGGCGATGTGCGCCTACTTGGTGCTGTTATTGGTGGGGGGGTAGATTGCTCCGGCTCGCAGTTTGTGGCTGGACAATCAGAGCATGCGCTGAAAGCGGATGGTTTAAAAACGGACGGCGATGTCTTTTTGGGGAATGGTGCAAGATTTGACGGCGAGGTGCGCCTGCTTGGTGCTGTTATTGGTGGGGATTTAGCTTGCGCCGGCTCGCAGTTTCAGGCTGGAAACTGGGGGGATGCTCTAAGCGCTGACGGTCTAAGAACAGGCGGCAGTGTCTTTTTAAGAAATGGCGCGCGATTTGACGGCGAGGTGCGCCTGCTTGGCGCTGATATTGGTGGGGTGGTAGATTGCTCCGGCTCGCAGTTCCAGGCTGGAGACTCGGGGGATGTGCTTAATGCTGACGGGTTACAAACAGCCGGCAATGTCTTTTTGCGGAATGGAGCGCGATTTGATGGAAATGTCATATTTGACGGAGCGGTGATCCACCAGGATGTGCAGATTTGCGGATCATGTTGTGACGGTGAGATTCGTTTTCAGGGGGTAAAGGTTACGGGTGCGCTTGTTTTAGAAGAGGATACGCTTGGGACAGAATTTCGACCACCAGAGTGGGGAGAGGCCGCTTTTATCGATCTGCAGAATGCGAAGTTTGGCGCGCTTCAGGGAAAACTATCTGCCTGGAAACGCGCGGACGATTTTATCAGGGTGAGTCTGGATGGACTGTCGGTTGACCGGCTCGCAGGCGGTGTTGGTGGCCACAGCATGGATACCGATGAGGCCAATGACATTATCCGCTGGATTGAAAACGGCACACCGGTGCGCACCGAACGTGGCCGCGGTTTTTCCCAAAGCCCATATGTGACGATTGCCCACGCGCTTGAAAGCGCGGGCCTGATTGAACGCGCACGCAAGATCCGTATCGCGCTGGAAAACCGTCGGACAAGGCAGCTTGAATGGAAAAGCTGGAATGAAGCACCGCGCAGAATCGGTCGAACGCTTCTGGGCTGGATCAATGCATATGGCTATCGCCCCTATCGAGGGTTGCTCATCGCCGCCATTCTTGTTCCCGTTTTTGCCTTGCTTGGGTTTGTGATGTCGATTGATGGTCAAATTTGGCCGCTTTACCCACAGGATGGACCAACCTTTGCAAAATGGCTCGGCTATAGCCTGGAACAAATGGTGCCCTTTGTTGACCTCGACCCGATTGATGACAATTTCATTCAGAACCAATGGGGCGTCGATACAAATGAATTTGGCTATGCCCCATATGATGATCGAATGTTCTGGGTGCGGGCGCTCTTTATGTTTGAACGCATTGTGGGCGTGACCATTCTGACCATGTCTCTGGCAGGTATCGCCGCATGGGCGGAGCGGCGAAGTTAAAGCACGCATACCCATTGCCGCGATTTTCTTCTAAACTAGAGCAATGGCTGACGATTCGTTTCCCCACATAGATCAAAACTCTCGCGCGAACCGTGCAGGCGGCATTCGCCTGCTGCCGCCGGATGCCGTGAACCGGATTGCGGCTGGTGAGGTGATCGAACGGCCAGCTGCCGCGATTAAAGAGCTCGTTGAGAATGCGCTGGACGCAGGCTCCCGGCATATCACGGTCGAGGCAGAGGATGGTGGTCGTTCGCTCTTTCGGGTCAGTGATGATGGCTGTGGAATGGACCCGGACGAGCTCTCGCTCGCCGTGGAACGTCATGCAACCTCCAAGCTGTCGTCAGATGCAGATGGTCGTGTTGACCTGTTGAATATCTCTACACTGGGCTTTCGTGGCGAGGCGTTGCCATCCATTGGCTCGGTTGCCCGCATGTCGATTAAATCCCGCTCAGAAACGCTGGACGAGGCCTATGAAATCCGTGTGGATGCAGGCCGAAAGGCTGAGATCAAGCCTTGCGCGTGGACGGGGCTCACCCCTCACGGCACAGTCGTTGAGGTGAGTGAACTTTTCTATGCGACACCAGCGCGGCTGAAGTTCATGAAGGGGGATCGCGCCGAAGCGATGGCCATTTCTGACACGTGCCGGCGCCTGGCCATGTCGCGTGCGGATGTTGGCTTTGAACTGACCCAGAATGGTCGGAGTGTCTTCCGCCTGAAGGCTGAAACAGGCAGTCCTGAAGATGCGCGTCTGGCGCGCCTTGGTGCGATTATGGGGCGTGAGTTCCGCGAAAACGCCATGCTGATCGATGCCGAAAAGGAAGGCGTACGGATTTCCGGTTTTGCGGGTCTGCCGACGCTGAACCGGGGCAATGCACAACATCAATATCTGTTTGTGAATGGCAGGCCGGTGAAAGACCGTCTGTTGGTCGGCGTGATCCGTGCGGCCTATCAGGATTTTCTTGCGCGGGATCGCCACCCCATGGCCGCGCTGTTCGTTGATCTCGACCCGGAAGCGGTCGATGTGAACGTGCATCCGGCCAAGACCGAGGTTCGCTTTCGTGACGCCGGGCTTGTGCGCGGTCTGCTGATCGGCGCGTTACGTCACGCGCTGGCGGATGCGGGACACCGCGCCAGCACAACCGTTTCCGGCGCGGCGCTGAATAAAGCGCAGATTGAGCCGCAATCGGCGGGGCCAAGCCTCTGGCGCGCCTCCAGCTTTTATGCAGACCCGTCCGCGCGCCCCGTCGCACCTGTGCGAACCGGATTTTCAGAACCAGCCGCATTCGCGTCGCCAGATACATCGTCTTCAGGCTTTGCGGAAAGTGCACCATCATTTGACCCAATGCCGCCGCGTGCGGGCGCTGATGAGCCGCTGTCGGTGCGCGTGGAAGACGTCAGAGCCGCTCCGGATACCGAAGCTTTGCCGCTCGGACTGGCCAAAGCGCAGCTGCATGAAACCTATGTGATCGCCCAAACCAGGGACGGCATTGTCATTGTCGATCAGCATGCCGCGCATGAGCGTCTGGTTTATGAGCGCATGAAAGCCGACATGGCGCAGACGGGTGTTCGGCGTCAGGCCTTGCTGATCCCTGAGATTGTTGAGCTCACCGAAGATGAAGCGGGCCGCGTTCTGTCGCGCAGCCAAGAGCTGTTAGAGCTGGGGCTTGAGATAGAGCCATTTGGCGGCGGTGCGGTGTGCGTGCGCGCGACACCGGCCTTGTTCGGCAATATGAATGTGCATGGGCTTTTGAAAGATCTGGCCGATGACTTTGCTGAATATGATGAGGGCCTCTCCCTTCGCGAACGCTTTGAAGAGGTGATGGGCAATATGGCGTGTCGCGGTTCCGTGCGGGCCGGGCGCCGACTGACCGCTGACGAAATGAATGCCTTGCTCCGGCAAATGGAGGCAACGCCATATTCTGGTCAGTGCAATCATGGCCGGCCAACCTATGTTGAACTTAAGCTGGCCGATATTGAGCGCCTGTTTGGTCGCCGCTGAGGTCAGGCCGTCGTGTTTCGGGCAAAAAATAGGGTGCATGTTTCGCATGCACCCAGTCTGATAGTGATGATCAGGTTTCAGTGCAGATGCACTGGGGTAAAGGCGCGCTAGCGACCTTTTTTGTTCTTAGGCTTGCTGGCATTCACTTGAACGACAGGTTTGACGGTGCCAGGCTTAGACGGCTTACCGACTTTGCTTTTAGCCATTTTGAAGAAGTTCCGGGACGCGCCTGTTACCGGCGCGAAGGCATCGAAGCACAATGCTTCAACCCCTGTAAAATACTCCTGTTTTCAGTTGCTTCAAAGCGGATTTTTAATTGTTACAAATAATGTGATCGTCCATTTTCTGTGTCTGTTTCTGAGTGCGAATTTGCTCTGTGCTCAGATGAAATCGGGCGGCAATCTTTCGCTCAAATATTTCAAATCGTGATTAGGGTGCTCCAAAAAAAAGCCCTGCCAGAGAACTGGCAGGGCAAGGATCCCATCGCTCGAAAAAGCGGGTTCGGGAGGAGGTCTTTTGAAAGTCGGATCTTAGAACTTGTAGCCCAGAGACAGACCGAATGTGCGAGGCTTACCAGCGAAGCGAAGAACGACGTTCGCGTTCGATGCTACCTGATGCCAGTAATACTCGTCTGTCAGGTTCTGGCCCCAAAGGCTGAGTTCCCATTTTCCATCGATGTCATAAATCGCAACGCTGCCGTTGAGCGTGCCATAGCTGTCGATGTCATAGAGTGGATCATCCGGGTTGCCGGCTGTTGAGTCGCTCTGCCAGCGGCCGCTTAAGGCTCCACGGAAGCCGAGGTCAGCTGTGACTGGCTTATCATAGATAAGGGACAGGCTCAGAGACGTTTCCGGGCTGTAGAGGAATGGGTTGCCTTCATTGTTAATCGGGGTGCCGAAGCTATCCGAAGTCGGGAAGCTGCCATACTCTGTGTGAAGCAGGGTCAGACCCCCAATTGCAGTCAGTTCATCTGTGATCAGCCATGACAGTTCTGCGTCCAGACCATAAGCTTCGCCTGTAGGTGCGTTCTGCAACTGAGACAGAGCCCGGTAAATCGGGTCAGGGAAGAAGGTTGCAACCTGCTTGTCCTCATAGTCATAATAGAACAGAGCACCGTTTGCCTGCATCCGGCCATCCATAAGGCCAGCCTTGATACCAACTTCGTATGCGAGCAGGTTTTCCTGTTTCGCCGGGAAGTTTTGCTCTGCTTTAGAGGCTGCGTTCACCGGAACAGATGCTGATTTGAAGCCCTGAGAGATCGAACCATAGATCAGGAGATCATCTGCAGGCGTCCAGTTGCCAACGACGCGCCAGCTGACATTGTCCTCAGTGAGGTCTGACACAACCGGACCAAAGGCATTGTCTGTAAGGCTAAATGTGTTGCACTGATTTTCCAGCAATGGTGCTGCTGGTGGTGTGCCGTACAGAGCAGATAAGAAGAAGCGGTTGAACACGTTGACGTTCGGCTGCATGGAACCATTAATGTCACCTGAACAGCCGACATAGTCTTGACTGTCTTCTGTATAGCGAATGCCCGCGCTGAGTGAGAAATCAGGGCTGATATCCCAGTCAAGGTTCGCGAACGCACTCCATGTCGTGCTTTCGAACTCGCCGCGGTCATAATAGCCTTGGAAGCTGTTCAGGAGCTGAGCTGCTGTGTATGGTTGTCCTGTTTCCGGGTCGATATTCAGAAGCGAAATCAACGCAGCTGACGCCGCTGGATAGCCAAGCAGAGTCGGGTTAACGGTCAGAAGATAAGACGTTGTGCTGACAAAGTTCGAGTTGGCGTTGTCGCGAAGCAGTGTGTTGTTCGAGTCAAGGATTTCGTCCTTGCCGTAATAGGCACCCGCGAGCCAGTTGATGTTTTGGCCCCATTCGCCTTCGAAACGGATTTCCTGGCTGAATGATTTGATCTCGCCGTCGATATCCTGAGCGAGGATGGTGTAAGGTGCGCCAGACCAGTCGAGAACGGCTTTACGATCCAGCTTGTTATAGCCAGTCAGTGAGACGATCTTCAGACCGTTATCAAACTCATGGCTTACAGACAGTTTGTAGGCGTCGAAAGTTGAGTTTTCTTCATGTGGGCCGTCAATTCCCGCAACGCCGGCAATGGTTGCGGAGCGAGAAGTGTAAGGTGACCAATCGGCATGTTCAGCGCTTGTCGGGAAGTTATTGTTGATGAAGTCAATCAGACCTGGCTCGTTGAATGCAGATGCTGAGCTAGGGCCATTTGTGCCTGGCACGATGAAGGTCGGGTCGGTGTTTGGTGTCAGACCAATTGCCTGTCCGGCAATGGTATCAGACTTGTTTTTCCAGCCGCTGTAAGAGAAGTCGACATCAGTTTTCGATGTTGGCTGCCAAGCGAGACCAAAGCGGAAGCCGAGTTTGTCGACTGTGCCGCGATCTTCACCGCGTGTCACAGATTTCTGCCAGCCTTCACCGCTTGTTTCCTGACGGAACGAGAAACGAGTCTGAAGCTGATCGTTCAGAGGCAGGTTGAACATGCCTTCGAAGTTCACAGTGTCATAGTTGCCAATGTCGAGAGACATGGAGCCTTCGTACTCAGTCGATGGCTTGTTGGTAACAATGTTGATCAGACCTGATGTTGTGTTTCGGCCGAACAGAGTTCCCTGTGGACCTTTCAGAACTTCGACGCGCTCCACGTCAAAGACCGGGCCAGAGTTCATGAACGGGAATGGGTAGGCAACTTCATCAACATACGTACCAACGGTCGATGTTGAAGAGACGTTGATCGTGTTAAAGCCGATACCGCGCAGCGTGTATGTCGGAACGCCCTGATAGCTTTGAGAAACGCTGAAGCCCGGGACTAGAGTTTGCAGGTCGTCGACGGAATCAACGTTCAGTATGTCCAACGTTTCATCAGAAAACGCCTGAATGGCCATACCGATATCGTTTGCAGATTCTTCGCGACGCTGAGCGGTTACTGTGACGCTGCCGAGGCGTTTTACTGTTTCAGTTTCTTTGCCTGCTTCCTGAGCAAAAGCAGGAGCGACAGACGTAATCGCCAATACAGAAGAGCCGGCAAGCAAGAATGCCTGCAACGCAGATACTTTCATATTTTCCTCCCTGAGCAACTTTCAGGTCACTCTTATAAGATTAGATGGTCCGTAATATTGTGCACAAATACAAGCTATCGACTTTGACAGGTAAAGTAGAATTCAGAGTCCTAATACTGCTTTTGCTATAATATTTCGCTGCACTTCGTTCGATCCACCATAGATGGAAGCGGCCCGATTGTTCAGGTATCGCGGCATGACCGGAAGTAGATCTTCAGAGCCAATGAAGTCAGCGTTATGCCCCGGCATCAGGGCTTCGATCTGGAATGGCGCAACATATTGGCCGCCTGCGGCAACCGCCAGCTGGTCAATTGACTGCATGGTTTCGGTGCGCTGCATTTTCAACATGGATGCGGCAGCACCTGGATTTTGCCCGGATGACAGGGCCGCCATGACCCGCTGCTCTGTAATCTTGATGGCTTCGAGGCGGATCTCGGCCTGAGTGATGCGCTGACACACATCATCTCTCTCGACGGGGTGCTCAAGGGTGCCGGCGAGGCGCTTGATACGCTCCAGGGCGACTTCCAGACCAGCGGACGAGCCGCCACTACGCTCAAATTCCAACAGGTATTTGGCGACGGTCCAACCGTCATTCTCTTCGCCAAGGCGTCCAGCTTTCGGAACGCGGACATTGTCGAAGAAAACCTGATTGACTTCATGCTCACCGGCGAGGGTGATGATCGGATCAACTTTAATGCCCGGCGTATTCATTTCCAGAAGCAGGAAGGTGATACCGGTTTGTGGTTTGCCATCTGTGCTGGTGCGGACCAGACAGAACATCCGGTTGGCGTGATGAGCGTGCGTTGTCCAGATTTTGGAGCCGTTCAGAATATAATCATCGCCGTCGCTTTCAGCTTTCAGTGACAGGCTGGCAAGGTCAGACCCGGAGCCCGGTTCAGAATAGCCCTGACACCAATAATCTTCGCCGGCCAGAATACGCGGCAGATAAAAGGCTTTTTGTTCTTCAGTGCCATAGCCGATGATGCATGGGCCCACCATGTTGAGCCCCATCGGCGCCAGATTTGGCGCACCGGCATGCGCGCACTCAGTCTCGAAAATGTATTTTTGAACCTCAGTCCAACCTGTGCCACCATATTCTTTCGGCCATGCTGGTGCGACCCAGCCTTTCTTGTGGAGAATAGCCTGCCATTCGAGGCTGAATTCAGGTTCTGTGAAGACACTTGTTGCAAGTTTACCAGCATTGGAAAGTTTCTCAGTAAGGGTGTCCTTAAGGAAGGCTCGTACCTCTTCGCGAAAAGCTATATCCTGTTGAGAAAATTCGAGATTCATAACCGCTACGCTTCAAATAATTTTTGGTGCGGTCAGAATGTAAGGCGCGCTATGCAGAAGCAAGCTAACACAAACGATAGGGAGCATATAATGCGCGAGGATGCGCAGGCATGGGCGGATAAAGAAGCCAGCCTGATTTCTCTTGCGCATCAGATTGATGAGGTAGGCGCCTCAATCGGTCTGCCGTATGTTGCCGCCAGCGCAGACATTGCCAATCCTGTTCCGATGCTGGATGCAGACGGTAATCCTATGGCCGAGACCATTTTCAAATGGATCGACCCGGACCTTGCCTATTGGAAAGACCGATCTTTTGCACTGCGAGCTCGATTCGTAAGTATCGCCCGCACATTCGCGGAGCCGTTTTACTCAGTTGATGGTGTGCTTGGCACGTGGCGGGAAAACTCCAGCGTGTCGAATGTCGACATCAGCGATTCCAGCAAATCTTTCGGCGTGCGTTCCTCTATTATCTGTCCGTGTCATTTGCCGCTGGGCGTGATTGGTTCGGTGGTCTGGGCAAGCGATCAGGTGATCGAAAATCTGGAAGAGATCTTCGCAGCCAATGCCGAGCGTCTCTATATTCTAACTCTGAAATTCATCGCGCTTTATCATGAGCTTCACACGTGCGGTGAGCTCTACCTGACGCTCGATCTGACGCGGCGCGAAATTCAGTGCCTGAAATGGGCCGCGGCAGGGAAAACAGACGGTGAAATCTCAATCATCATGGGCATTTCAACACCGACAGTTCGCTTTCACCTGAAGAATGCCAGTCAGAAATTTGGCGTTACAGGGCGGTCGCAGGCCATTCACCATGCGACGCGTCTCGGCTTTGTCGGACAGACCCGAAGCTAAGCTTGATCTCGGCATCGAGCGAGCGTAACGCTCTGTCATGAAAAGCTTCGAGAAAACTTATGACGGCGATGAGGCCGTGCGGGTCAATAAATGGCTGGCGCAGACGGGTGTATGTTCACGCCGCGAAGCTGAGGGCCTGATCCTCGCAGGTAACGTGCTCATTGATGGTGAGCGTGTTGAGGATGCCGGTCGCAAAATCCTGCCCGGACAGACGCTGAGCCTGTCATCGGCTGGCTCGCAGGAGCTCGCTTCCAAACGGACGATCATGCTGAACAAACCTGTTGGTTATGTGTCCGGAACACCGGAAGATGACCAGATCCCTGCCGTGCGACTTCTGACACGCGAAAACCTTGTCGGGAAAGCTGCGCCAGTGAAATCGAGGGACAGTCTGGCGCCGGTCGGTCGCCTCGACCAGGATTCTCGCGGTCTGCTGATTATGTCTGACGATGGCACCGTTGCGAAGGGCGTTATCGGGCCGGACGCTGACCTTGAAAAGGAATATATTGTCCGTATTCGCGGCAAGATTACTGGCAGCAAGATGAAGCTGCTTCGCCATGGGCTGGAACTGGATGGCCGTGAGCTCAAACCTGCACGGGTGACGGGCGTTGCCGATCAGACGCTTCGTTTTGTGCTGCGTGAAGGCCGTAATCGCCAGATCCGCCGTATGTGTGATCTCGTAGAATTGCGCGTTATCGATCTGGTTCGGGTGCGCATTGGCTCGCTCAAGCTCGGTGGTCTGAAAGAGGGCTGCTGGAAAGAAATGAAGCCGCACGAAATTCAGGCGCTGTTACGCAATCCAACGCTGGATGAGTTGAAGGGGAACAGATCATGAGCCGCGTTCACTCTATTCTGGTTAGCGCTTTCGGCCTTGCCGTCGCGGCTTGCGGCGCAGGTATAGCTGCAACACCCGCTGGGTTTGTTGATGCTGCGACCGTGGTGAACGATCTTAAGTCTGACATTCGGTATTACGGCGACCATAATTTCGTAGGTGAGCCGATTGATGGCTATGCCGCGCCGAAATGTCTACTGACCGTTGAGGCTGCGACGGCGCTCGGCGCCGTTCAGCGCGATCTTGCCGTGACCGGTCTCGGACTGAAAGTCTTTGATTGCTATCGTCCGGCGAAAGCGGTGGGACATTTCGTGCGTTGGGCGAAAGATCTCGGCGATACAAAGATGAAATCGGAATTCTATCCCGATGTCGAAAAATCAGAGCTGTTTGAGAAAGGCTATATCGCCGAACGGTCAGGCCATTCTCGCGGCAGCACGGTCGACCTGACAATCATTGATCTTAAATCCGGTGAAGAGCTGGATATGGGGGCAGGGTATGACTATTTTGATCCGCTTTCATGGCCGTCTGATATGCGACCGACGGCGGAACAGCGCTCTAATCGGGCTTTGCTCCGCTCTGTCATGCTGGCAAATGGCTTCAAACCACTGAAAGAGGAATGGTGGCATTTCACGCTCAAAAACGAGCCGTACACCGATACCTATTTCGAATTTGAAGTGAAGTAAGCCCCCGCCATGGCAGGGGCTGTGACACTTAGCTGTGTTTTGAAATCCAGTCTTCAAAACCCTTCATGATGCTTGTCAGGAAGCCTTGTGTGTCTTCCTTGGCAAGGTTTCCATTGTCGTCAAACAGATCATACAGGCCGCTGATATAAACTTCTGTCGGCAGGATTGGCATGCCGAAGACGTTCAGAATCTGACGCAGCTGGTGGTTCACGCCGTAACCGCCAAGTGCACCTGGAGAGGCCGTTGCGATAGCAGCTGGCTTGCCTGCCCAAACCGCTTTGCCCCATGGACGAGAGCCAACGTCGATTGCATTTTTCAGGGCACCTGGAACGCCGCGATTGTATTCCGGGCTGATGATCAGAACCGCGTCAGTGCCTTTGATGTCTTCGCGGAAGCGCGTCCACGCAGCAGGTGGGGTCTCTGTTTCCAGGTCTTCATTGTAATGAGGCAAATCGCCAATTTCGACGAAGGTGAAGGAAAGGGTTTCTGGCGCGACTGCGGCCAGTGCTTTTGCCAGTTTGCGTGTGACGCTTGCATCGCGCAGACTTCCGACCAATACGGCAACTTTTTTCGTGCTCATAACTGAACTCCTGTGTTCGCTAACACACCCTATGTGATGCATTCCGATCAAAAGAGTACCGCTTCATTCGGAAAGCTATTGTTTCCGATTTGGAATATTACAACTAGCTAGGTTTCCAATATTGCGAGTTCGTCGTTGGTGAAGACCCGAGACCGGGTAAGAAAACGCTTCTCACGGCCATTATCGAGAGAGAACATACCGCCG
This sequence comes from uncultured Ponticaulis sp., assembly GCA_963678615.1. Lineage (GTDB taxonomy): Bacteria > Pseudomonadota > Alphaproteobacteria > Caulobacterales > Hyphomonadaceae > Ponticaulis. The sequence goes on along the minus strand of OY782947.1, from coordinate 1,895,944 downwards.
CGTCCGGGAACGACGTCCAAAATGAGTTGCGTGTGTTTCCACGCCTCAAACTGGCTGGCGGAGATATAAACCGGCACACTGTCGATCTCGCCAAGCTTCACATCATTTTCGCCGACTTTGAAATCATCGGCGGGATAGCACATCGGACTGGATCCATCACAACAGCCGCCGGACTGATGAAATAATATGTCGGAATAGTCTTCGCGGATTTCAGCAATCAGCTGGCGTGCGGCCGGGGTCGCGGTGACGCGGTCTGGCTTTAAAGGCATGACTTCCCCTTCCTGTTCGAGGGACAGAAACTCCCCCGACGCGCAGGTCGCCTACTACCAGCTGCGCCGTGGGAAGCGCGATCGTGCCTGCCCTTATAAACGTGCAGAATGCAGGCGGTCGCTCGCGTTGATCTGACAAAACAAAAAAAAGCGGCAGGCTCTTTTGGAATAGGCATTCGCCCAATTGGTGAGTTCAGGGAGGAATGTCACTCTGGAGTAAGATGCCCAGAGCCTGCCAAGGTGTGGAAAGATTTAGAAGAAGCCCAGCTTTTGCGGAGCGTAGCTCACCAGCATGTTCTTGGTTTGCTGGTAATGATCGAGCATCTTGTTGTGGTTCTCGCGGCCAATACCGGACTGTTTGTATCCACCGAACGCAGCGTGTGCCGGATAGGCGTGATAGCAGTTTGTCCAGACGCGACCTGCCTGAATGGCTCGGCCAAAGCGATAGCAGGTGTTCGCATCGCGCGACCACACACCGGCACCAAGGCCGTACAGCGTGTCGTTTGCGATTGAGAGCGCATCGGCATCATCTTTGAACGTCGTGACGGACACGACCGGGCCGAAGATTTCTTCCTGGAAGATGCGCATCTTGTTGTGGCCTTTGAAGACCGTTGGCTTGACGTAATAGCCGCCTGCCAGATCACCATCGAGCGTTGCGCCTTCGCCGCCAATCAGCAGTTCCGCACCTTCCTGACGACCAATGTCGAAGTAAGAAAGGATTTTCTCTTTCTGTTCAGAAGAGGCCTGAGCGCCAATCATTGTCGTTGGGTCGAGCGGGTTGCCTTGTTTGATGGCAGCAACACGTTTCAGGGCGCGTTCCATGAATTCGTCATAGATCGACTCATGGATCAGGGCGCGTGACGGACACGTGCAGACTTCACCCTGATTGAGTGCGAACAGGACAAAGCCTTCAATCGCTTTATCAAAGTAATCGTCGTCTTCGCGGCAGACATCCGAGAAGAAGATGTTCGGAGATTTGCCACCAAGCTCCAGTGTGACCGGAATGAGGTTTTCAGACGCATATTGCATGATGAGACGGCCAGTGGTGGTCTCACCTGTGAAAGCAATTTTTGAAATCCTAGGGCTGGATGCCAGCGGCTTACCGGCCTCAAGACCGAAGCCGTTAACAATGTTCAGCACGCCAGGTGGCAGAATGTCGGCGATGAGTTCTGCAAACACCATAATGGTTGCCGGCGTCTGTTCAGCGGGTTTCAGCACCACGCAATTGCCTGCTGCCAGAGCTGGCGCGAGTTTCCACGCAGCCATCAGCATTGGGAAGTTCCAGGGAATGATCTGGCCAACAACGCCGAGTGGCTCATGGAAGTGATACGCGACCGTGTCGTGGTCGATCTCTGAAATGCCGCCTTCCTGAGCGCGGATACAACCGGCGAAATAGCGGAAATGGTCAGCGGCCAGCGGCATGTCTGCTGCCATGGTCTCGCGGATTGGTTTACCGTTATCCCATGTTTCACAGGTCGCCAGAAGCTCAAGATTGGCTTCCATGACGTCTGCGATTTTGTTCAGCATGTTGGCGCGCTCAGTGGTGGAGGTGCGTCCCCACGCATCTTTTGCTGCGTGTGCGGCATCCAGAGCTGCGTCGACATCGCTGGCGTCAGAACGCGCGATCGAGCAGATCACCTGTCCTGTAACAGGCGAGGTATTGTCAAAATAACGTCCGGAATTCGGGGCAACAAACTTGCCGCCAATGAAGTTGTCATAGCGTCCTTTGAAAGGGGAGCGCATTCCGGTGTTCGAAAGTGTTTGGGTATCAGCCATTTCTTCCTCCAGTTTATCCCCGGATCGTGTTGGGTCCGAAGTTCTGAATGGAAAATGGCGCGGTGTTTTCTGAAAGTCAGTGGGGGCAGAATTGCTGAAACCGTAAACTGTCTCATTCCTGAGACAGTTCCGGCGCAGAAAATGATCTTTCCTGCCAGCCCGCTGATCTCCAACATGAAAAAATATTTACTGGGCTTGCCTTTCGAAGATGAGCATAGTGACATTCGATAAACTTCGGGGGTTTTGATGAAAAAGCTAATTTTCAGCCTGTTTCTTGGCGTATCCGGTGCGGCGCTTCTTACAGGAAATGCGCAGACACAGGGCTATTACAGCGATCCAACGGCGAATGAAGACGTTGTGGTTTTCAAGAGTGAAGGTGACCTTTGGCGGGTGCCGTCCGGCGGTGGACTGGCCCTGCGCTTGACCACGCATACAGAGGTTGAGAGCAATCCGATGCTGTCGCCTGATGGCAAGTGGGTTGCCTTTGAAGCGAGCTATGACGGCCCGTCAGAGATTTATGTCATGTCTGTTGCTGGCGGAAAGCCTGAGCGTCTGACCTATGAGGGCGGCCGGGTCGTTCTGCGTGGCTGGCTCGATGACGGAACGGTTTTGTACCGCTCTTCCAATGTACCGGGCACCATATCCCGTCAGTTGCGGACGATTGACCGCGCAACGCTCAAGACGCGCGACATTGAAGTGTCGGAAGCAGATGAGACCGCTCTCTCCGGTGACGGCAAAACGCTGTTCTTCACGCGCTATGGCCTGAATATGTTCTCTGATAACGCGGTCATGTATCGCGGTGGCCGCATGGCTGAACTTTGGAAGTTCACGATTGGCGGAGATGCTGAAGCAGTTCGTCTGGCGGAGGACTTTGGCGCGCCGATCCGCGAGCCAATGTGGTGGAATGGCCGCATTTACTTCCTCACGGATAAGTCTGGCTCAGATAACATCTGGTCGATGGATGAAGATGGCGGCGATCTGAAACAGCACACCAAGTCGGATCGCTGGCAGATGCGGACGCCGTATTTGTCGAATGGAAAAATCTATTTCCAAAGCGGCGCTGACATTCAAGTCTATGACGTGTCCGAGGACGAAACGTCTCTCCTGGATATTTCTCTGCTGAGTGACAGCGACTATCAGCGAGACCGCTGGCTGTCTGCGCCTTTGTCCTATCTGGAAACAGCGCGCATGGCACCGGATGGCAAAGCCGTATCGATCACGACTCGCGGTAAATTTGCGACCGGTTTCACCGGAGAGCGCCGCCGCATCGAATATAAAGTTCCAGATGGGTACCGCGCCCGGTCTGCCGCGCTCAACCATGACGGCACATCTGTCTTCGTTATTCTGGACGGCGGAAAGCGCGGGGAGATCTGGAAGTTTGCAGCTGATGGAACCGGCGAGGGCAAGCCCGTTACGACCGATTCTGACACGTTTATCTGGGCGATCTGGCCATCACCTCACGATGACACGGTGATCTATTCCGACAAAAAGGGGCGCTTGTTCAGTCTTGATGCAAAAACCGGCGCGTCAACACTGATCGATGAGACGTCCAGCAGCAGTGATTTCGCCTTTGGGGAGCCGCGCTGGTCGTCGAAAGGGCGCTATCTCGCATACGAGAGCTTTGACGTGCGCGATAACGCTCAGGTCACGCTGTATGACACCAAAACGGCAGAAAAGACCGTTATGACGACCGGCAAATATGAGTCGTTTGCCCCTGCATTTTCTGAAGACGGCAAATGGCTGTATTTCGTCTCGAACAGGCATTTCAATGCTACGCCGAGCGGTCCCTGGGGAGATCGCAATATGGGGCCGTCTTTTGACAAGCGCGGTCTGATCTATGCCTTGCAGCTGGACCCTGAAGCGGTTTTCCCATTCAGCGCCGATGATGAGCTGACGCTCGCCAAGGCCGAGGAAAAGAAAAAGGCTGACAAAAAAGACGAAGATGAAAAGTCCGACAAAAAGGACAAGAAGTCTAAAAAGTCGAAAGACGCCAAAGATGAGAAAAAGGATGAGGGTGAAGCGGACCTGAATCTTGACGGCGTTCAGGGCCGTTTATGGCAGGTGCCGGTAGAGTCCGGAAATTACGTTTCCATGATGGCGTCGGGCAGTCATTTGTTCGTTCTGGAACGGACCGAAACTGAGCCTGTTCTGAAGCGCGTTGAGTTCACCAATGACGCGCCGAAGCTGGAGCAATATAAAACAGGTGTTCAAGCCTTTGATTTGTCTGCAGATAGCAAGACGCTATTCATTCAGACCGGGGAACGCAATCGCGCGAATTTCTTCCTTGTTGATGCCAAGAAGCCATTCCCGTCCGATACGAAAAGCAGCAGCGTCAGTTTTTCAGACTGGAAGCTGATGATCGATCCGAAAAGCGAGTGGAAGCAGATGGCGCATGACGCCTGGCGCCTGCACCGTGACTTCGCCTTTGATCCAAAGCTGCGCAATGTCGATTGGGCCGCTGTCGGAGATCATTATCTACCGATGGCGGACCGCCTCGGGCACCGGACAGAGCTTAACGATCTGATGGCATTTATGTCAGCAGAGCTTGGCATTCTGCACAGCCAGCTGCGCCCAGGCGAACTGCCAACGGATAATGAGGGTGGTACGACAGCTTTCCTCGGCGCAACATTTGAGGCGGTCGAGAGCGGTCTGAAAATCACCGACATTCTGAAAGGTGAGCCGGATCGTCTGAATACGCTTGGCCCGTTTGAAAAGCCGGGTGTTGATGTTGTCGAAGGGGATATTCTCACCTCGATTGATGGTGTGCCTGTGCGGTCAGAAAAAGACCTCTCCGAAGCGCTGACCATGAAGTCAGGCAAGCAGGTTCTGATCGAGTATCTGCGTGGCACCGAGACGAAAAAGGCGATCATCGAACCGGTCAGCGTGTGGTCGAATGCTATGCTGCAATATTCAGACTGGGTCGCAACGAACAGTTCGAAAGTCGCCGAAGCCGGCAAGGGTGAGATTGGCTATCTTCATCTGCGCGCCATGGGCGGCAATGACATTGCCAGCTTCGCCCGCGATTTCTATGAGCATTTCGACAAGGACGGCCTGATCATTGACGTTCGCGGCAATCGCGGCGGCAATATTGATAGCTGGATTATCGGCACGCTGCTGCGTCAAAGCTGGGCCTTCTGGCAAGGCAAGGAAGGCGGCCCATACTTCACCAATATGCAGCAAGCCTTTCGTGGTCATCTTGTCGTGTTGATCGACGAGGGCACGTATTCTGACGGCGAAACCTTCTCAGCGGGTGTGAAAGCGCTGGATCTGGCACCGCTGATCGGCAAACGGACAGCGGGCGCGGGCATCTGGCTGTCAGACCGGAACCGCCTCGCCGATGGCGGACAGGCGCGCGTCGCTGAGTTCGGTCAGTTCGGCATGGATGGTCGCTGGCTGTTGGAGGGCCTGGGCGTTGGGCCGGATATCGTTGTCGATACCGACCCTCACGCGGCCTATCTCGGTGAAGACAAGCAATTGGATACAGCGCTGAAATATCTTCAAGACAAGATTGCCGCAGAGCCGGTTCCAGAGCTTAAGCCGAAAGCCATTCCGGATGTTGGTACACCCGGGCAGGATGTCGACTAAAAGAGGTGAGTGCACGTTGCCCGTTATTCCGGGCAGCGTGTCCATTCCTTTGCGCCAGCATAGTCAAAGGAGCCTGTTCCAGGAATACGGCTGGCGAGGACAAAGCTGGTTTCGCCAGTCCATTTGGCAACCAGATTCTCTCCATTTGTGGAATTGCCTTCAGCATCTTCCGGCCACCACGGGTTCTTTCCGCTGAACTCGCGTACCTGCCAAAATCCCATGTCCCCACCGGGTGTCTTTACGTGAATGCTGTTGTCGTCGGTCAGTTTGATGACCGCTGGCGCGGCGCAGGAAACGACCGGCTCGTTCACGATGACGTTTTCATCAGCCTGAAACGCAATCTGCCAGTTCCCGGCAAAGTCTGAAGGGCTTTTTGGCTGGTCATCCGCCCAGGCGGGCGCAACGAAGGCTGAAAAGCAGGTTGCAAGAATAAGAGTACGCATTATTGAGAGTCCCAATTTACAAAATTGAGGCGGATCGTCTTTTAACGATTGAAAAGGTCCCACCGGGTGGAACTGTCTGGTTTCAGGCTTGATCTGTCAATCCAACGCGCTGCATTCGGCGGTAGAGCGTTGCGCGGCTGATCCCGAGGGATTTGGCTGCCGCGGAGACGTTTCCATTCGCACGCGCAATGGCGCGCTTGAGTTCCCGGCGCTCTGCATTGTCGAGGCCAATGCCACGATCATGCGCGTCACCCAGCACATCCCCGGCCGGACGCGGCGAGGTGAAGCTGTCATCTTTCAGACCATAGGTCAGACGCGCCTGACGCGTTGCGCCGACGATCAGGTCATCGCGATCAATTGCAAACAACATTGACCCTTTGGTGCCGTCCTGAGGATCGCGAACAATGCGATTACCCGCATAAGCATATTGAAAATGGTCAGCCTCGATCTGGCGCGCCGCATCACAAACAGATTGGTGGATCAGCCGCGCCATGGGGCGCTCCAGATCATGACGACAGGATGAGACATCCAGTACAGCGGCGAGGCGTCCTTTTTCGTCAAATACGGGTGCGCCCATGCAGCTCATCTGCGTGTTGCGCTCGCGGAAATGCTCGTCTCGATAGATCAGCACGCTTCGGCCTTCTGCGATACAGGTGCCGATGCCATTTGTGCCTTCGCACGCTTCGGACCAGTCTGCGCCTTCGCAAAGGCCAGCGCGCTGGAAGAAATTTGAATCGCTGTCAGGAATTCGGGCGTCCAGAACAAACCCTTCGGCATCCGTCAGGAAAACGCTGCACCCGGCCATACTGATATTGCTGTAGAGCCGGTTCATCACTGGCGTGGAGAAAGACAAAAGCGCATCGAGTTGGTCGCGCCGCTCGGAAAGGTGTGAACCAGACAGGCGTTCCGGCGCTTTCACACTTTCCGGTTCCAGACCATATTTGCGTGCAGAACGCACCCAGGATGCGGCAACTGGGGATGTTGCAGCTGCGATTTTAGACCGGACAACTGAGCGCACATTATCGACGTGTTTTGTGCTCAGGCCACGGTCACAAGGATCGGGCGTTTCCTCAAACATCGAGATATTCTAGCACAAAATCCGGTTTGGGATACACGCTGTAAGTTGTAGACACAACCAGCTTGACGAGCAGCGCGCTGGCCTATTGGCCAATGAGCGGAAAACACAGTGTAATGCGCATTGTATGCTTGTTTTGTCTTGGGGGCGGGGTAGATTTTCACCATGAGCACAGCTGAACAAAATACGCCAAGTGATGCTGACCGCGCCAAAGGTCTGCTTTTCGGGGTTGTTTTGGACGGTCAGGGCGGTGCCCGCGACATTAGCTGGGCAGAGGCTCAGACCTGGGAACCAGCCCATCTGAATGAGACTCTCTGGCTGCATCTGGATCGGACTGTTGAAAGCATTCCGGTCTGGCTGCGTATGGTACTCCAGCTTGACGATTCCATGGTCGATCTGTTGATTTCCAACGAAACGCGGCCGCGCGCCTTTCGGGATGGTCAGACGCTGGTGGCCATTCTGCGCGGCGTGAATTTCAACCCCGGTGCCAAGCCGGAAGATATGATTGCGATGCAGGTCTGGGCTCAGAACCAGCGTGTCATCACTTTGCGCCGACGCCGTTTGCAAACGCCGCGTGATGTTGTTGGGTTGCTCAATGCTGGGACAGGCCCGAAATCGGCGGGTGATCTGGTTACCGAACTGATTGAACAACTCGTCGCCAAGATGAACCGCGCCATTGTCGATATGAATGACCGCATTGATCATCTCGAAGAAGAGGTCGATGCCGACGATATAGAGGCGGCACTGGATGAAGTTGGGAAAATCCGGCGCAATTGTCTGGCGCTGAAACGCTATATGTCGCCTCAGCACGAAGCGTTGATGACCATTAACCGAGATGCGCCGGACTGGCTGAGCGAGATGAATAAGCGCGATGTGCGCGAGACCATTGCGCGTTTGCATCGATATCTGGACGACCTTGATGTTTCTAAGGAAAGCGCGCTCGTTATTCAAGACGATCTGAATAACCGGGCGGCGAACCAGTCCAACCGAACCATGTATATGCTGTCCATTGTTGCGGCGATCTTTCTTCCCCTCGGTTTCATCACCGGGCTTCTTGGCATCAATGTCGGCGGCATGCCAGGCGTTGAGTCGGGGTCGGGTTTCTGGATTACGGTGATCGCCTTGTTCGTCATCCTGGCGGTTCAGCTTTATGTCTTCAGGAAACTCAAATGGCTTTGATCAATCTTTCAAATCTCACGACAACGCCGCTGCCAAACCCGATTCCACCGGAGACAATCACTCAGGCGCAGACACAGCTTCAACTGATTGCAGACTGGGTTGAGAAGCAATTCTTCTCTTTGACAGCACTTTGGCAGTTATTGATTGTGCTTGGTGCGTTCCTGCTAGGGTATTTGATTTCCCGATACCCCGCGTCTCAGCTGGTCAAGCTGGCATCCAATCTCGGAAATACCAACTTCCTGTTCCGAATATATTCATCACTCGCAAAGGTGATATGGCCGATTATTTCGGTGACCTTTCTTTGGATTGCGATTGCTGTTTTCGACCATTTCCAGCTTCCGAATGGCGGGCTCAGGATTGTTGCAAGTCTTCTGAACGCCTGGATTATCGTCCGCATCGCGACGGCCAATATGGAAGAGGGGTTCTGGCAGTCCCTGATAGCCATGACGGCCTGGACGATTGCCGCGCTTTACATTTTGCGCCTCATCGGGCCGGTGTCCAGCGCGCTTGATAATGCGGCGTACAAATTCGGTGATATCCGGATTTCCCTGCTCAGCGTTCTCACAAGCATCTTTATCGCCTGTGTGGCCCTTTGGCTGGGGCGGATTGTCGGAGACGCAGCCCAATCACAGCTGAAAGGTTCCAAAACTCTGACGCCGAGCATGGCCGGGTTGCTGGGGCAGGTGATCAAAGTCGCGCTGATGGGCATGGCGATTGTCATCGCCCTGAACGCTGCAGGCATCAATCTGACAGCGCTCGCTGTTTTTTCTGGTGCCTTGGGTGTTGGTATTGGTTTCGGTCTTCAGGCCGTGTTCTCGAACTTCGTCTCCGGTGTGATCATTCTGTTCGAGAAATCAATCAAAGTCGGTGATTTTATTGAGCTTTCTTCCGGCGTGACCGGGCAGGTGAAAGAGATCAATATCCGCTCTACGCTCGTCACCACGAATGACAATGTCGATATTCTCGTCCCGAATGAAGAGTTCATCAAAGCGCAGGTGATAAACTGGACGCTTAAGGAAACGGCGCGGCGCATTCGCGTGAAGTTTGGCGTGGCCTATGGCTCAGACAAGGAAATCGTGAAGAAGGCCGCATTGGAAGCCGCTGCCAATGTTGAATGGACCTTTGATGATGGCGCCAGCCGCAAGCCTCAGGTCTGGCTGACCGGGTTTGGCGATTCTGCGCTTGATTTTGAACTCGTAGTCTGGCTACAGGACAATGCTGTGCATCGGCCCGCCAAGGTTCAGGCAGACTATTACTGGCATCTGCATACGGCACTTGAGAAATATGAACTCGAAATTCCGTTCCCGCAGCGTGATGTCAATTTCCGTAATTCCGCGCCGGTCCGTGTTCAGATTGAACCGAGCTCAGAGGCGGGTGACGCTTAAGGCGCGTTGCGGATTGCAGCCGCAACCGGTTTAAAGCTCATTCGGTGAATGGGGCAGGGGCCAAGCGCTTGCAAAGCCTCGCTGTGTATTTTGACGCCGTATCCTTTATGCGCGGCAAAACCATAGCCGGGCCAGGTGTCTTCCATTTCGATCATTAGCAGGTCGCGCGCCGTTTTTGCGAGAATGGATGCGGCAGAGATCTCCGCAACCTTGCCATCCCCCTTGACGATCGCGGAGGCCATGCACGGCAGATCAGTCGGCACGTCATTTCCATCAATCTGGATTTCGGTTGGCGCGACGCTCATCGCGCGGATCGCGCGCCGCATCGCCAGATGTGTGGCCTGACGAATATTCAGCTCATCAATCTCTGCAGGACTTGCCCAGCCAAGGCCCCAGGCAAGGGCTTTCTGGCGGATCTCGCCATCCAGCGCGAGACGGCGCTTTTCAGTGAGTTTTTTTGAGTCGTTCAGACCTGAAATCGGCTGGTTCGGATCGAGAATGACGGCGCCTGCACAGACCGGACCCGCCCACGGACCACGACCTGCCTCATCGACACCGCAGAGAAGCTGTGTTTTCGTCATCCGCAAAGTATCGCTGAGTCTCGGAGGGTTTCAAATGGTTGAAGGACACGCAATTCGAATTCATGAGCATGGTGGACCGAATGTCCTGAAGCTCGAAAAAGCTCAGTTTGACGAGCCGGGCGCCGGTGAAGTGCTGGTACAGCAGTCTGCTATCGGCCTGAACTTCATCGACACTTATATCCGCACCGGCCTCTATCCGTCGAAATTGCCGACAATACCGGGATTTGAAGGCGCAGGCGTTGTTGCGGCTGTCGGCAGCGGCGTGACCGGGTTTTCCGTCGGAGACCGCGTTGCCTATCCGGCAATGTCGAGCACCTATGCGACCCATGTCGTTGGCGCGGCGGATCGAATGGTGAAAATCCCTGACGGCGTGTCTGAAGACGCAGCTGCAGCGATGATGATGAAAGCCATGACCGCCTGGATGCTGTTGTTTGAAATCAAGCCGGTCGTGCCGGGCGATAAACTTCTGGTCTGGGCCGCTGCGGGCGGTGTTGGCTCGGTTCTTGTGCCCTGGGCGAAAACGCTGGGCGCGGAAGTGATCGGCGTTGTGTCGACCGAAGAGAAAGCTGACCGCGTTCTGAAGAACGGCGCAGACTCTGTCATTCTGTCATCGTCAGATGTTGCCGCCGAAGTGCGCGCATTGACGGGTGGAAAGGGCGTCGACATGTCTCTCGACGGCGTCGGGAGAGACAGTGCGGAGGCGAGTCTCAAATCGCTTCGAGCGCGCGGCCTCTTTGTGACTTATGGCAATGCTTCGGGACCGGTTGATCCGATCCCGCCTGTGAAACTCAATCAGCTTGGATCGCTGATGATGACGCGCCCGGGCCTGTTCCACTTCATCTCGACACGGCCCGATCTGGAGCGTGCTGCACAGGCTATGTTTGGCGCAATGAAGGTTGGCGCGATCAAGGCGGATATCGGCCAAACATATAGTCTCGCCGATGCTGCGCAGGCTCACATCGATCTGGAAGGCCGAAAAACGGTTGGGTCGACTATTCTAAAGCCATGATCAAAGCAGGATCGATGTAGAAATCGCCGCTGCGATTGTCTGTCGTCGTGTTGCGCCATTTGACAGACCAATGAAGGTGCGGGCCGGTTGTTCGGCCCGTATTTCCGGTCTTGCCGATAATGTCACCGGCATTGACGACATCGCCAGCTTTCACATCGATCTCTGACATGTGCATGAAGACTGAAACGAGCCCCATGCCATGGTCGAGGAAAATAGCGCCGCCCTCGAAATAGAGGTCCGGATCAGCCAGCAGTACAACCCCGCCAGCCGGAGCCGCCAAGGGCGTTCCGGTTGGTGAGCGGAAGTCATGGCCACCATGCGGACTGCCCGGTTTGCTGACGGTTTTGCCCGTGTCTTTGTCTTTGCAGATATATTCGCGCAGCTTGTTGAACGGTGAGGAATCAGCCTGTGGCACCGGGCGCACAACGCCCTTGAAGAAGCCATCGCCGGTGTGAAATTCTTTGAACGCCGCGACCTTTTTCACAGATGAGCGCCGAATATGCTCGATCTGCTCTTTGGTGCGCGGCGAGACTTTATCACAGTCTTGCGGATAGATTTTACTGGTCTCGTCGTGCCGCACATCAATGGTCAGAATCTCGGAAAGCGTCTCACCCTGATGGTCGAGCGTGACAGCAATCTGTTTCGGCGTTGTCGTGCGAAGCCCGACGCTCGCGCGGCCCTTTTTGTCAAATTTCGCGACCACCATGCCGTCGAGCCTAACCAGAGTTCCGGGCTCGCCATGGCATAGCAAAAGGCCGCCCTGTTTCAGCGCGCCAGAGCTGCAGCTCGGTGGGAGGTCCGGCTTGGACGACGGCGGCGGCGTATCTGTTTGCGCATGAGCCGACAGAGACAGCGCCACAGCCAGCGGCGCGAGCATTTTCAACAAGGCCATATCAGTCCTTTTTTTCGATCATGGCTTCATTGGCCGCGGCGGCATCGAAATACGGTTCCTGCTTGTCGACGCTCCAATAGCGCAGCGCCTGCAGAGGAATTTTCTTTCCGGTCACAGCGCAGACGACAAAGTCGCCTTTTTCAAGGACCTGAAGGTCGCCATCAAGATAGCGAATAACCGCTTCGCCGGGCAGTTTGGGAGATTTTGTAAGCATGATCTGACTATGCCTTAGTTCGAGGAAAGTTTGAAGCCGGTCGCTGTGGAAACTCGCGCAAATTTAGAGCTCTGCGCTTGTCTCATCCGGGGGCGGGCTGCCTGACAGGCGCAGAAGATAGACAATGCCGGTCCATGCCGAAAGAAAGGCCACGCCCCATAGTGCGAATATCCAGCTCGTCAGAATGGCTCTCGTCCAGTCCGTTGTTGGCGGCAGCAAGGCAAGAATGGCCAGGAACAGCGCCAGCAGGATCATTTCTAGGAAGGTCTTCAGCTTGGCCGTGAAGCTGACCGCCATGGTCGAGGCTTTCAGGCCGGAAAACCGTAGCCCCGTAATCAGCGTATCGCGCAAGACAATGATGCATACCGGCACCAGTACGGGCAGTGTCCAGCTGGTCGCCCAGGCAATGGCCAGCAATGGCAAATTCACCATGATCTTGTCTGCGATCGGGTCGAGCAATCGCCCAAATCGGGTTTCGGCATGCCATTTGCGCGCCAGATAGCCGTCCAGCCAGTCTGTGACTGCCGCAAGCGAGAAGGTCACGAAGGCCAGACCACCCCAGAAATGACGAAACGCAGTGATCGGCGAGCCGAAATGCGTCTCGTCCATCGGAATATGGCCATGGGCGGCCTCGAACACGGCGATTTTCACGATCATCCACGCGATCAGAATGCTCATGATCGGGCGTAGAATCGTGAGAAAATTAGGAAGCCAATGCAGCGGATGTTGTTTCATATCCGCTATGTAGGCGTGTTTTCGCGACAAGCACAGGGGGCGCCGCATATTGTTTGCAGCTATCGCCGTGCGGCCCGTTTTGCAGGCAAGTCAAAACTTTTTTACTGGTCGATTCTGCCGTGATCATGCACCCTGACCGGGTTAGCGATTTGATACTGTCGCAGGCGCTGTGAACAGCCTCAGGAGGACATTCCATGCAAAAACGTTCCGTAGGACCCTTTTCCGTCAACCCGGTCGGCCTTGGCTGTATGAACATTATGCATGCCTATAACGAACCCATTTCGGAAGAGGCGTCAGACGCGCTTCTGAACCGGGCGCTGGATCTGGGCTATGACTTCTTCGACACGGCGACCATTTACGGCTTTGGCGAGAGCGAGCGCCGCATTGGCAAATTCATCGGCCATCGCCGGGATGAGTTCGTGCTGGCCAGCAAATGCGTGCTCGGCTTCAAGGATGGTCAGCGCACACTGGATGCGCGTCCGGAAAGCATTATCGCCGCCTGTGAGGCGAGCCTTCAGCGCCTGAACACCGATGTGATCGACCTGTATTATATGCACCGGCCAGACCGGAACGTGCCGATTGAGGACTCTGTCGGCGCGCTGAAAACCCTTGTAGAGCAGGGCAAGATCAAGACGATTGGTCTGTCTGAAATGTCAGCGGACCTTTTGCGCCGGGCCGCCGCCATTCACCCGATTGCGGCCATGCAGTCGGAGTATTCTCTCATTGCCCGCAATCCTGAAATTGCAGTGATTGAGGCGTGTAAGGAACTCGGCACGACGCTTGTGTCGTTCTCGCCGGTCGGGCGGGGGCTGTTCTCACACGCGCCACTGCAGCCGGAGAATTACTGGGAAGGCGATATGCGCCGCATGGAAATGTTCCCGCGTCTGGCCGTGCCGTATGTGTTCGACAATCTGAAGCTCGCCGCAAAGGCGCGCGATCTGGCGGACGCAGCGGGCTGCACCCTGCCACAACTCGCCATTGCCTGGGTGCTCGCCAAGGGCGAAGAGATTGTCACCATTCCGGGCACGAAAGACATCGCCCATCTGGAAGACAATTGGGGCGCGATGGAGGTGACCTTGTCTGCTGAAACTGTGGCAGAGCTGGACGAAATCTTCGCGCCAGAGGCCATTGCTGGCCCGCGTTACAGTCCCGCCGCGCAATCCACCGTCGCCACCGAACTCTATGAGTTTGAGAAGGTTTGAGGGTAGGGCGGGCCTTGGCCCGCCATTTGGCCAATCATCCATTGCACGGCGGGCCGAGGCCCGCCCTACCGCTGCCGCTCTCATCGCACTTTCGTCAGGTCCCGCATCTACGCGGCATCATTTCATGCTGCAGCGTGTGCGGGATGACAAAATACCTCTATTCCGTATCCTGAATTTCTCTCAGTGACGTAGGTCGGGTCAAAGCCGGGCTTGATCCGGCTGGACCCGACATGGTGTTGGATGCGTCGGCTCCACCTTCGGTTTGAGCCGACCTACGGGCTTTTAAAGTTTCATGGCACGCAAATTGCCGCCTACGTTTGTTCGGTATTTTGGGGCCTTTCATCCGGAGTGCTGAGATGGAAAGAATTGAGTTTATGAGATGCACGATCTCCCTGTGCCGAACTATTTTTATCACCAAACTTGAGGGATCGGATCATTCAGATTTGGACAAAATTTTTGATGAACTACATCAGTCGCCGTCCTGGACGAAGGTCAGGTATGTTTTGAAGGATGCCAGAGAGCAGCTCGTAGAATACAAGGATGTTGGTCACCCGATTTTGGATAGAATGGCGGTTCTGTATGGGGAAATGTTCAGCCGGTTTGAGGCCAAAGACTGGGACTGGTTCAGAGAACGATCTGTCCGTCGAAAAGTTTGGTGACAATCGTAGGGTGGATTAGCGAAGCGTAATCCACCTTCGGGTGGTTTTATGCTGGTGCATTACGACATGCGTCTAATGCACCCTACGGTGAAACGGAGTTTCGCGCTGCTGCTGACTGCCCGTCAATTATCGTTGTGGAAGAGCCCGAGAGAGGAATAGGGTTGGTGAGCTCTTTCTGTGTTCAGGGCAATTACAACGCAACTGTCTCGTTCAGCGCCATCAAATGCAGCAATCGCTGCATTCTCCATAATTCGATGGCGATCTGAATATTCAATTGGCCGAATAGCTACGAACGCGTAAAGCGATCTGTGTGCTCCATCTAATTGAACCACCAATACGTTTTGTAGCTTTTCAATATCCGCTTTTGACTTGGATACCTTTGCAACAATTTTTCGGAACCACTTCTCGGCGTCTCGCTGTTGTTCGATCGACATGTCCAATAATAAAATGGCAATTTCAGTCCAACCTTTCGGGCCTCTCTCGTACAATCCAGAAATTATTGATGCGAACCATTTGGTCATCTGCTGCTTTGGTTTATGGGTCTCAGAGTCTATTTGCCGAAGCTGATAATAGTCATCTATATCCTTAGACATACCTGTTGCGAGCAAGACGTCACCCGTGTCTTCGAAATCTGACAAGTTGAACCCGGTTCGCAGATAAAGTCCGAGCAGGTCTATTTCATCTCCAACGTATTTGACTCTGTGCTGGATGTCCTGTCGGCGGATTAGATAATGCAGGATCGCCCAAGGTTTCTCCAAGATCTCTCCAATCACCATTAAGTCAGAAAGCGAGACCGTCATTGGTAACTTACTTTGCGACGTCTCGGAGTTAGAATAATCTAGGTAGGACAGATTGGATTGTATCGCAGCGAAATCTTCCAAAGTTACTGACAGCCTGTGGGTCGCAAGAACACCGCTTAAATCGATACGGGTCGTAATCTCAAAACTTTCATCGTTGTCGACTCCTTTCAGGCATCTTTCCAACCGCGCTGATTGCTCGGCTGGACTGAACAACAATTCCCGAATGTGCTTTTCGATCCTCTTCAGCCCGCCGCGAAGAGCAGGCTGACTCACTCTCCCAGACTTGGCTTCAATAATAAATAGCTGAGTGTCCACTCGCATGAGTAAGTCTGTCTCAAATCCTTGGCCTCTAAATGTCCAAGAGACGTTTGAGTCGAACTCTGCGTTGGGTAAGAAATCTTTCAACAAACGCAGTGTTTTTGTTTCAAGGTAAACTGACCGAGTTCGGTTTAGTTTTTGTTCAGAAATCTGCGCGGACGTCAGAAGCCTGTCTGTTATCGTAAGACTTCTTCCGTACAAGATCATTGGGATCGGGCAAAAAAAGGTCGAATCCCCAATGTGTATTATCGGTTTATCCCAAACTGGATTTTGATAGTAAAAATGTCCCAATTCCTGTTCACGTAGGTCGCCAAACTTCAAACTCAGTTCGACAAGAACGCTCTGAACAACAGATTCTTCGATTCCTAGACTTTCCGAAATTGGACCCAGCTCAAATAAAAATACGTCAGGAAGCCAGAGACTACTATGATGCATCAGTATAGCGGTTATCTGATTTCGTGAGAGTCGATTATTTTGCACGTACTCCCACAATTCTTCGAATTGGTTCTCAATTTGAAATTCTGCGCAGTAGTTCCTAACCATGGCCCGACGCTTCGGCTGCGCTAGAGCATGTCTTTGCCGATTTACAAAATCCGTAAGCTTTGTTTCCGTGATTCCAACCATGTATTCAAATATTCTGAAAACATCAGAGAGTGCGATCTTATGGGAAGCGAGAAAGTCAGCTTCCAAATCTAGATAGAGTTCTCGCATGATATTTTTAACATGGGGCAGGTAGCCCCAGTTTCTGACGATAAGTGTGTGTTGTTTTATGCGTTGTCGGAGAAATTCAAGTTTCTTCTCGTCTTCGCTGTAAGACCCGATCTTGCTTAAGTGAGACGTTTGTTCGTATCTGACGACATCTTGAAGCGCGTCTAGGACTTCTTGGATATCATCAGGGCTTGGCGGTGGAGAGTCGGTTGAAGAACTGAAACGTAAGGAGAACGCCTGAAAAAGTTCCACGTGACCTTGAATTGGTGGAGAGTACTCTCTGTGCGCTCTAGGCTTTGTACGACCAGTTGAGGCGTTCCAGTCGGTTAGGCAGATATAAGAAATGTTCGCCAGCAACAATACAGGGTTCAGGCGCTCCGCGAGTTCGAGGAGTTTCGCTTCACACTCTGAGAAACGTTCAGCTGCGTCTTGTCCGAGTTCAACGAGCAGAGAGACGCGGTCACTGTAATTAATTTCAGACAGACTAAGCTTCTCAACATAAATAGGCTTAACGCCGCGTTCGAGAGACTGTCTCGCTCTATTCGGTCCCGATGAGCTTTTAAGTTTCTTTCGATGTTTGCTTCTCGGCATTGGAACCAGACTACCTTGCACAGTGTGAACGCTCAACGAGCTGCTTTTCAATTGATACTTTGTGCCTAGCTTGCCAAAATACATAGCAAACGAAACTCCGTTTCGCGGTAGGGCGTACATAAACGAAGTGTTGTGCGCCAGAAAGACTCTTATCCGACCCCATCACAACCGAGCCTATACTCGCTCTCATGAACCCCGCGCCCGCCTCTGTCATTTCACGTCACGCTTTCTGCATGATCAGCCTGTTTCTGTCGCGGCTGCTGGTTTACATTGAGCGGCTCGAGACATCGGGTGAGCGGGCCGTTCCTGCGGACGTCGCCTATATGGTCATCTCGGCCAATGCGATGGTGCATGCCTTTATCCGTGGTCTGGCCGTAACAGAGCTCAAATTTTGCGGTTATGCGCAGGCTGGAAACGCCCTGCGAGCTTGGCACAATACCCACATCATCGCCACACATCACACATCGGACGAGCCCTTCTCACCGGCGGAGCTGCGGCAGCAGCTTGAAGCAAGCATCGCTCTGTTCGAACGGGCCGATGTGCTGGCGCACCAGCTGGCCTGCATGATTGTCTCTGTCCTGGGCCTTTCATTCCCGGCCACGCGGTCGGCTCATCCTCGGCCCACCGAATTCCGACGGGCCAGACGTTTGTCTCGGACTCATGCCCCCGCTCCAGCTCCCTGGCCGCCGTCGGACGGTTCGAGACGCGCCGCGTAAGTCGGCTCAATCCCGGACCTGATCCGACGACGTTTCAAATCAAAATTTCCACCCACGCGGCAGAGCCCCCTCTGCGGCGATACTTGTGTTGGAATTTTTTTGACCGTCCGCTTCGCGACTTGCGCCGCATTCGCGGTGGCGCGCGCTCAGGTCTGCTTCTTTGATTGCTCTCGCGAACCTCTCGGTTCGCATAGAGCGCGCTCAGGGTTGCCCCCTAACTCCCATGAAAGAAGCTATAAATCCGCTCGGCGAGGGCCTGGCTGACGCCATCAACCGTGGCGATATCGCTGAGTTTGGCCTTCGCGACGCCCTTGGCGGAGCCGAACCTGTGGAGCAGAGCTTTCTTTCGCGCCGGGCCAATGCCCTCAATCTCATCCAGCGGGTTTTTCTTGATATCGGCAGAGCGGCGCGTGCGGTGCGCACCAATGGCCCAGCGGTGCGCTTCATCGCGCAGGCGCTGTAAATAATACAGAACGGGCGCGGTTTCCGGCAGCTGGAACGGCGCTTTGTTCGGGCGGAAGAATTTCTCCCGTCCGGCATTCCGATCCGGACCTTTGGCGATGGACACCAGCGTAATGTCATCCGTCGTCAAGCCAAGCTCCGTCAGCGTTTCCATCACCGCATGAAGCTGGCCAAGCCCGCCATCGATCAGCACCAGATCGGGATAGTTTGGGGATGTTTTGAGTTTGTCTCTTCGAGACTGCTCGGTGTCTTCTTTGTTTTGACCGCCCGCTTCGGCTTTGCCTTCGCGATGGGTCGTGCTCAAGGCTGTTTTTTCTGTTTGCTCGACGGCTGTTCCTTGACCTTCGGTCGCCGGGTCGTCTGCGCCTGCGTAGTCATTTGTAGATGTTTGCTCGACGGCTGTTCCTTGACCTTCGGTCGCCGGGTCGTCTGCGCCTGCGTAGTCATTTGTAGATGTTTGCTCGGTGAGGTTTCCTCCAGCTTCGCTGTTCGGATCACCTGCGCCTTCGCGGTCGCTTGTGGGGGGCGTTGAACTTTCGGTTTCTTTGATTTGACCACCCGCGGGCTTTTTTGTTGGTTCCCGCGAACCCGTGGGTTCGCATGGAACGGGCTCAAGGCTGCTGCCGCCTTCACGCTTGCTCGTGGAAGAGGGGGCATCAATACCAGCCTCTTTCATCAGACGGGAGAAGCGTCGGCGCATGACTTCGCGCATCATGCCATAATCATCACCGGGCTCGAGGTCCGCATCCTTGATGTTGAACTTGCGATACTGGTTTTTCTCAAACCCTTCCGGGCCCGCAACCACCATGCCGCCTACGGCATTTGAGCCCTGAATATGGGAGTTGTCATAGACCTCAATGCGGCGCGGCGGCGCCTCAAGATCAAACGTCTTACGCACTTCATCGAGCAGGCGTGTCTGGCTAGCGGTTTCGGCGAGCTTCCGGCTGAGCGCCTCTTTCGCATTGTTGAGCGCCTGCATGACGAGCTCGCGTTTGCCGCCGCGCACCGGGCAGCGCACCTCGATCTTGCGATCCGCGCGCAGGGCGAGGGCCTCTTCAATGAGTTCGTTCTGGTCCGGTTCATGGCTGGTGAGAATCAGCTTTGGCGGTGGGCGTTCATCATAGAATTGCACCAGAAAGGCGGCGACGATCTCTTCCGGCGTCGCGTCGCGCTCATGCTTGGGGTAATAGGCTTTGGTGCCCCAGTTCTGGCCCGACCGGTAAAAGAAAACCTGCATACAAGACTGACCGCCATCCATGGCGAGCGCGAACACATCAGCTTCTTCCACGCCCTCCGGGTTGATATCCTGACTGGCGCGTACGGCGGCAATGGCGCGGATCCGGTCGCGCAGGCGGGCGGCCTGTTCAAACTCCAGATTTTCAGCCGCAGCATCCATGTCTTTGGCGAGCTGTTCATGCAGGCTGACGACTTTGCCACGCAGAAAGTCTGCCGCCTGATCAGCGAGGGCCTGATAGTCTTTTTCTGAGATCAGGTCGACGCAGGGCGCAGCGCAGCGCTTGATCTGGTGCAGCATGCAAGGCCGGGAGCGCTGTTCAAATACGGTGTCTTCACAGGTACGCAGGAGGAAGGCTTTTTGCAGCGTATCGAGCGTGCGCGTGACGGAGCCTGCGCTGGCGAACGGGCCGAAATAGTCGCCTTTATGCTTTTTGCTGCCGCGATATTTCACAATCTGCGGGGCAGGGTGATCGCGGCGGATCAGGATGTAGGGAAAGCTCTTATCGTCGCGTAACAGGATGTTGAAACGCGGCTTCAGGCGCTTGATGAGGTTCGCTTCGAGCAGCAGCGCCTCGGTCTCGGTCTCTGTGACGACGAATTCCATTGAGGCGGTCAGCGCGATCATCAGCGCAATGCGCTGGGTGTGGCCGCCGAGCTTGGCATAGTTGCCGACCCGGTTTTTCAGGTTCTTCGCCTTGCCGACATACAAGACTTCTCCGTCTGCACCGAACATGCGGTACACGCCCGGTTTTCCGGGCAGACGAGAGAGATTGTCCTTAATGACTGCAACGCCCTGCGGCGCGGCAGGCACAGAGTTATTGTGCGCCATGGAGGAAAGATGAGCGGTTTGGTGCGGGGGTCAAGTCACATCGCGCCGCTTTTGATGTCATAATGATTAGTCAGTCCGAATGTCCTGAATGGACATCACCATATTCTGCACCGTCCGACGAATGCAGATGGAGTTGCCCGGCGTCACATCCCTCGGATAAACGAACGGATGGATGACATTGTCCCAGCAGGACGGCTGAGGTGGTTCGTTCGAATAGATTGTGCCATCGGGAAAGGAAAAACCTATCCATTGCTGAAAGGCATTCGCGCGACCGGCAGTCGTTACGGGTATGTGAAAGTCTGCTATGTCCGCAGCATAGCTGGAGTCTGCGTTCGAGACGACATGCATGATTTCCACCGCATCCGTGAGTGGTTTTTCAATGTCCGTCGCCGACTTTGTAAACAGCTGTGGTGATTGCGCCAGATCCATGGCCGAAAGGTCAAATCCCATCTGTGTGCCAATGGCTTGGGACTTAGGTTTCGGATATTCAACAACCCGGCCTGTTGCCCACATCCGGTCTGGCAGGTGCAAGGCGTCTTCCGTCAGAAGGTGTTTGCGCGCATGGCCGATCAGCTTGGTCATGTCCTCTCCGAAGAGGTCGTTTGAGATGATCTCGTGCAGCAGGACATTGCACCGCTGCGGGATAATATCACCAATACCGACCGTCATGGCATTGGCGGCAATAACGGTAATGCGATCAGCATAGCCATTGGCAGCGATGTTTATCTTTGCGGCCCTGGCAATGACCGGATTGATTTCGATTGTATAGACATGCCTTGCGCCCGCGCGGGCTGCCATCAGTGCGAGAATGCCAGAACCGGTCCCTATCTCGAGGACCACCGAGTCGTCGTTTATGCAGGCATTGATGGCTTTGTCGTAAATTTCGTTGCGATTCTGGTCCGTTGCAATGGCGAAGTGCCAATGAGGGATGCTTGCGTTTACAACGGATTTCGTCAGCCGCCAGACATGAGGGTCGTACGGGGCCAGCCCTCTGGCGTGGAGAGCAAGGTTCAGCTTTTCTTCAGGGGATAATTTGTTGTCGAACCAATTGATCAGATTGGCAACTTCAAGAGCGAAGTTAGGCTTCCGGCGAAGTGCAGCAATGAAAGGCGCGATGCTGGCCGGTAATTCAGTATGCTCAAGTAATGGGTCTTGTCCCCAACGATCAGACATATCGGCCTTTCCAAAAAACTTTTCAGCCTTTGTCATAAGGTTGTGTGTGCATTTTTGAAAGTACCTAAAACGGGTGTTGAATTTCAATATCGCACGCGTCTCGGTGCGCTGCTTTTCGGTTTCAGGGGCAAGAATATGTCGGATTCAAATGCGAAGCCTGGAAATCTGTTTTGACTGGAATTGTTAATCCTGTGGGCGTTTGTGTCTGAAGTTGAACCGGCTCAGTCATTGCAAATTTGCGTTGATTTTCTCGTCGTTGACCGATACTATAGAGTCACAATGGGGTAGGGATTTATAATGACTTTTGATTCTCGAGATAGTGAAATTGCGTCAGAACAAAAAGATGTTCACGAAATGACTGATCGTTGGGTGAAGCCCCAACTTGTGCTGTTGATAGATGAGGCTGTAGACGGAAAAACTTATCAGGCAGCAGGTGAAACGACTTATTATTTGACGGGCCCATCTTAGGACTTGCTGTTAATAGGATAATCGTTAGTGGCACCTTCGGGTGCCATTTTTATTTCGTTTCAATCCGTTTCAGCATGCATGGCTTTCCACATGCTGGGTGAGAGCCCGAACCAAATTGAGCTGAGCCGGTTCCATTGGGGCGGTCAGTGCGATCATCAGGACAATACGCTGGGTGTGCCCGCCAGGCTTGGCATAGTTACCGCCCCGGTTTTTCAGGTTCTTCGCCTTGCCAACATACAAGACTTCTCCGTCTGCACCGAACATGCGGTACACGCCCGGCTTGCCGGGAAGACGAGAGAGATTGTCTTTAATGACTGCAACGCCATGTTGGGGAGGAGGTTGCGAAGAGGCGATTGGCATCTGTCAAAGATGAGATGTTTGGAACGTTGGTCAAGAGATGAAACCGTATTGCATACTCTAGAAAGTGATCGTACACTTACAAACGTGGTGCGAGGTTCTTTTCGTTTTGGGAGATGTTCGAATGCTAAATGTTGAGGACCTGCTTAAATCAGCGGCGATCTTTTTGACGGCGATAAATCTAGGGGGATGCGCCGTGGGTTTTATTGCGAATGCAGGAGCTGCTTCTGTCATGAATTCGAACTTGAGCTCTAATGATAAGCAACTCAAAGAACTTTGTGACACCTACGTCAGGGATGGCAAAAGTCTGCAAATTGATTTGACCACAGGAGTCAGAACCTACTCTGGCAAAGAAGGATATTCAGTTTGTCCTGAAGCCTGCAAAGTCGCTTTCTCGGATGGTTTCAAATTTGTTGAGGTTGTCTACGTTGACAACATTTTCAGTGGGGTGCCTCAAATTATTCGAACTGAACGCGTGACCCCCTCCGTGCATAAGGACGGGCCCTGTTTAAAAGGCCAAGCTTGGGCACGGAGTTACAACAAAGGTGGTGACGACTGTTACGACTCAAGCGTCATTCCTAAGCCAACAGCTCCAATTGAGGCGATTTCGGTTCGCAAGAAGCGTGAATTTGGACGTCCAGTTTGGTCACCAGATCATCCGAAATGGTATGGAGACGTATACGCACATGAGGGTTTTCGTGCGATTGCTCTGCCGACGCGGATCGTAGGCGAACTGAGAGGAAGGTTTCTTGGGTATCGTCACCTCGAAACTGGAGACGTGTTTGGAGAAGGATCCTTCCAATTGGATGCAGAACCATTGACGCCAAACAGCGGCGCTTCTGTTGTCGCTTCTTGCGCGGACGCGGCCTGAAAGTGGAAAAGCTATCGCCGGACCGCCAAACCGCGGAACGTGCATGAATTTTGCATATCGCGGATAGGAGTTTTGCCCCATGCGTCGGCGCGGGCTGGCGTGAATATTGCTGCTTCCGGTTTGAGGGGGCGTTTGTTCGCCAGAACGTGCTGAAATGAGGCAGGCCTGACCCAATGGAATTTTTCCCGGTGTTTTACGCACTTGCCATCGCGGCATTTGCTTCGGCGCGACTCATCCTTCAGAGTCGTCGAAAATATTTTTACGCGCTGACCCTGGTTTTGCTGGTCGTCGCAGTCTTATGCCTGCCCCTGGGAACCGCTTTTTCCCGGCTTTCTGACCTGATCTTTGCAGCGATTTGACGGTAACTTGTCGAGTTTGTCGTTTTGCATTTGCGTAACAGGCAAAATGCGTATTACTGCGCCCCGACATGAAAAGCCCGAAACTGAGGAAAGGGGAGCCAATATGTCCGTCCTAGAACTGAGCGATGCCGTCAACCGTGTCCAGCCATCTGCGACGATTGCCGTCAGCAACAAGGCGATGGAGCTCAAGCGTCAGGGGATTGATGTGATTGGTCTTGGTGCAGGTGAGCC
Organism: uncultured Ponticaulis sp.; assembly: GCA_963678615.1. Classification (GTDB taxonomy): domain Bacteria; phylum Pseudomonadota; class Alphaproteobacteria; order Caulobacterales; family Hyphomonadaceae; genus Ponticaulis. The sequence continues at coordinate 1,871,821 of OY782947.1, read as the reverse complement.
TGACTTTGATACGCCTGACAATATCAAGGAAGCGGCCATCAAGGCGATCCGGGATGGCAAAACGAAATACACGCCTGTTGATGGCATTCCGGAACTGAAAGACGCGATTGTTGCCAAGTTCAAGCGCGACAACGACCTGACCTATACGCCGTCTCAGATCACTGTCGCCCCAGGCGGCAAGCCGATCATTTTCAACGCGTTTCTGGCAACCCTGAACGAAGGGGATGAAGTCATCATCCCTGCGCCTTATTGGGTGTCTTACCCGGAAATGGCGATCATGTGCGGCGGCAAGCCTGTGCCAGTCGCTTGTGGTGCGAACATGAATTACAAGCTGACGCCGGATGCTCTGGAAGCGGCAATCACGCCAAAAACGAAATGGTTGATCCTGAACTCTCCGTCTAACCCGACAGGCGCGGCTTACACCAAAGCAGAACTGCGCGCGTTGGCTGATGTGCTTTTGCGCCATCCACACGTCTGGATTCTGACGGACGATATGTATGAGCACCTCGTTTATGACGGGTTTGACTACTGGACCATCGCTCAGGTTGAGCCGGGTCTGTATGACCGCACGCTGACCATGAACGGTGTCTCTAAAGCCTATGCGATGACAGGCTGGCGGATTGGTTATGCTGGCGGGCCTGACAAGCTGATCGGCGCAATGCGCAAAGTGATCAGCCAGACCACGTCTAACCCATGCTCAATCTCTCAGTATGCGTCTGTTGAAGCGCTGAATGGCCCGCAAGACTTTCTGGCGGAGCGAAATGAAGTGTTCAAACAGCGCCGCGATTTCGTGGTTGCAGAACTGAACAAGGCTGAAGGCCTGCATTGCCCGACACCAGAGGGCGCGTTCTATGTCTATCCGTCTTGCGCAGGCGCGATTGGTAAGCGCACACCGGGCGGCGTTCTGATCGAGAATGATGAGATTTTCGCAACTGAACTGCTCACGCAGGGCAATGTGGCGGTTGTGTTTGGCTCGGCCTTTGGTATGGGCCCGGCTTTCCGTATTTCCTATGCGACCTCGACCGAGGCGCTGACTGATGCGATGAAGCGCATTCAGAACTTCTGCGCATCACTGAAATAAGCTGTTTTTCACGAAACACGTTTTAGAAAGCCCGCCAGAGATGGCGGGCTTTTTTGTGGGCGAAGCGACGCAACGGAAGTGATTGCCGGGGCGGAGCGGACATGTCAGGCTTTCGCTCAATGATCGAAATGCAGAGGGAGAAAACTGATGTTCAAAATCAATGTAATGTACCCATATGCCGAAGGCGCGCGGTTCGACCATGCTTATTACCGGGACACGCATATGCCGCTGGTTGCCAGACGGCTTGGCGATGCGTGCGAGTACTACAGCGTCGAAAAAGGGCTCAGCGGCACAAGCGCGGACGGAAAGCCTGCCTATGTGGCGATGTGTTCTTTCATCTGTAAATCCATGGAAGCTTATCAGGCGGCGATGGAACAGCATGCCGCTGAAATTCAGAGGGATATCGCCAATTACACTAATATCATGCCAATGGTGCAAGTGAGCGAACTGGTCGTAGAGCGGTCGGACGCCTGATAGAATTTCGGGGAGCGTTGTCGTTTCTATCGTGTGTTCTGAATTATAAAAAACATTTATATCAATAATTTCTAATATTGATTTTAAATCTCAGAACGCACTCCCTATCTTAAGTCCATCAGGATCAAGAAAGGGAAGAGTTATGTACAACGCTTCAGAATTGACAGCAGAACAACGCGCGACTTTGGCAAAAGGCCTGCGCAGCGTTATGGGCGATACTTACGCTCTGTATGTCAAAACCCACGGTTATCACTGGAACGTCACTGGCCCGCGCTTTAAGGCGCTGCACGAAATGTTCATGGAGCAATACACAGAGCTTTGGACGGCTCTTGACGAGATTGCTGAGCGTCTTCGTGCGATCGGTGAGTTTGCACCGGGTTCAACCGAAGCCATTCTCGAAAACGCGACCATCAAACCGGACAATTCTCAACCGGATGCGGAGGCCATGATTGAAAATCTGGCCAAGGGTCACGACATGCTGTCGACCACGCTGAAGAAAGCGCTGGAAGGTGCCGGCGAAGTTGGTGACGATGTGACGGTCGATCTCTACACACAGCGTATGACGGTCAGCCAGAAAACAGCCTGGATGCTCCGCTCAAGCCTGTAAGGCGCTATAAGACTATAGTTCAATATATGCATGATTGCCTCCGCTGACGCGGGGGCAATTTTTTATATGGGTTTCTGAAATTCGGACAAAAAAATGCCGGGCTGCTAAGAAAGCGCCCGGCGTGTTAGTTGTGTCTCGGGGAGGAAACGCCCAATCAGGTAAGATCAGGCTGCATGATGAGACGTCATGCACCGGTTAAAAATACCCGAGTTCAAAAATTGGGCAATCCGTATTGCAGTAGCCCAGACATGCGCAAATGCATGGCTGGAACGTGTTCAGCTCTTCTGACTGCGGACAAAACGGGAGATTTCTTCCGTCAGAAAATCACGGAAAGCCGAGATGCGAGTCGAGCGCCGAAGGTCACTCGGATAGATGAAGAACAGCTCGAAAGATGGACCGGTCATATCCGGTAACACCTTCACGAGACTAGAGTTTTCCCGGATCATATAATCTGGAAGGTCGGCAACGCCGAGCCCGGCTTCGCAGGAACGAACCATGGCGACGACGTTGTTGACGGTCAGGCTGGGCGGGCGAGGGCGCATATCATCGCGGCCAACCCGCTGAGCCCAGTTCGCGGACTGCATGTGCTGGTTTTCTTCGCCATAGACAATGATCCGATGGTGATCGAGATCGGTTGGCGTGGTTGGCACGCCATATCGTTCCAGATAGGCCTTTGAGGCATAGAGGCTGGTCTTTACCGGCATCAGGCGGCGCTGGATCAAATCGGCTTTGTTTGCGGCCCACAGGCGGATTGCGCATTCTGCTTCCAGCTTTAGAAGGTCATACTCGCCATCGTTCAGAAACAGTCTGAGGTGAATGTCCGGATATTTCTCTGTAAAGATAAACAGGCGGTCCATCAGCCAGGTGGACCCGAAGGCAATCGGCGCGGTGACGACGAGCTCGCCTTGCGGGCTTTCCTTGGCGTCGCGGATGATGGTTTGCGCGGTATAGGCTGCCTGCGCCATTTCCTTGGTGGCTTCGTGCAGCTTGGCACCGGCGTCAGTCAGGACGAGGCCGCGGGCATGGCGCTGGAATAATGGGACACCAACGCCATCTTCCAGAGCAGCGATCTGGCGCGATACGGCAGATTGGCTGATGCGCAAGCGTTCGCCAGCAGCCGTCAGGCTGCCAGTCTCTGCTGCAGCGTGAAAAGATCTCAGTTTATCCCAGTCCATAGCGTGAAAGATGGTCTGGTTTGGTAAAACCGGCAAGGAAAAAGGGAAGCCGTTGCAAGCTTCCCTTCTCCCGTTCACAGAAATTGTGCTTAGAAATCAATTCCAACCGTCAGACCGAAGGTTGCTGGCTGGTTTGGATACCCAGTTTGCGAACCTGTCTGCGCAACGGATGGGAAGGCTTCAATCAGGTATTCATCATTAAAGATGTTGCGGCCCCAGAGTGAAACACGTGCGCCATTTGAAAGTGTCACGCCGAGTGCAGCATTGAAGGTATTCACTTCACGAACCAGGTTTGAATAGGCTGGGTCATCGGTGAGGTTTGCTTCTGACTCATACTGGTAGTCGCCGCGAACATACGCATCCCAGCCATTTGGCAGAGTGAAGTCATAGTTTGCGGCGAGGGTCAGAGAGTTCTCAGAGATAGACTGTGGACGCTGACCGGAGATGTCGCCGTTAGACGAGTTCTTGAAGTCGTCATAGACAGGGTCAGAGAACAGGCCGCCAGCAGTCAGGGTCAGACCATCAATCGGCATCCAGGTGACTTCAGCTTCGAGGCCTTTGGTTGACTGAACGCCAGCATTGGTCAGGGCAAAGCCTGTGCCTGTGAAGGCGTTAGACTGGAAGCCACGGATTTCCTGATCGAATACCGCGATTGCGAACGTCACAGTGTCGAAAGCACCTTTGACACCGATCTCGAATACGCGAGCTTCTTCTGGTTCGGCAAAACGTGTTCCGTAAGTCAGGTTCGGGACAGTCAGGCCCGCAGAACCAAGAGCGGCTGCGTCTGATGCAAATGGACGGCTGTCACGAGACAGGTTCCATGAGCTGGCTTTAAAGCCAGTTGCGTAAGACCCGTAAACAGACAGATTGTCGTTCACTTCATAGTTCAGACGCGCTGTCCAGGTGAATTTGTTGTCGCTGGTTGAGCCGCTTTCGACCGCATTCGGGAAGTTCACGAATGGTGGGAAGAATTGCAGAGCCTGAGCGCTGAGCAGCTGGTTTACAGCTGGGTTGGTGTCATTTGCGTCAGCATAGGCTTGGGAGCCAGCCTGAATTTGCGCGAAGGCGGTTGGGTTGGCAGCTGCAAATGCGCTCACTTGAGCCGCATCTGTTGGGTCAATGCCATAACCGCTGAGCGTCTGCGCAAAGGCCGTCTGGTAGATAACCGAGTTACCAATCGCGACGAAGTCCAGCGCTGAGAAAGCGTCTGTGTTGACGATACGACCATAGGCGTCTTTTTCGTCATTCGTGTAGTTACCGCCAACGGTCAGCACCAGATCGTCGCGAAGGGAGATGTCGACTGTACCAAAGATCGACCAGGCTGTGTTGTCCTGACCGAACTGCTCTGTCAGGCCAACGCCGGCCTGACCGAACGTTCCACTTGGGAAGCCGAGCAGGCTTTCGATTGTTGAGAACGCGCCTCCGGAAAGCAGTTCTGCGTATGAGCGGAAATCCTGACCATAAAAGAGTTCGTTGTCGATATTGACTTCTTCCTGGAAGTAAAAGCCACCGACCATCCAGTCCAGATTCTCGTGTGAGCCAGCCAGACGGACCTCCTGAGTGAAGGTCTCGATTTCTGTGCCCGTGTAGAGACGACCGATCAGGTCAGCGCTTGTGAAGTCACCATCGCTGTTCTGGTCGAGGTCAGACACGCGGTAAGCAGTGATCGATGTCAGGGTACCAAAGCTCAGCTCGTAATCGATCTGGCCAGATACGCCGTAATTCTCGATCTCGTTTGTTGGCGGGAAGTTGAAATACGTGTCGTAAGAGAATGGGTTCTCTGGATCGATTGCACCGGCGAGTGCGAAGATGATCGGGCCGGTAGGGCCGTTCACAACGTTGGCGCCAGTACAGCACAGCTCGTCGATCTGGTCATAGTCAGCAATCAGGCGAATTGTCAGGTCAGATGTCGGCTCAAGCAGAAGCTGGCCGCGAACGCCCCAACGGTTCTTGTCGTTGATGTCTTCGCCAGTGCCGAGGTCGTCAACATAACCATCACGCTTTGTGAAGTTACCAGACAGGCTGTACGCAACTGTTTCTGACAGTGGGCCAGTAATGTCTGCGGAACCACGAACCAGATTGTAATTGCCAACAGTCAGCTGAGCGCCGCCCTGTTGTTCAAACTGTGGTTCTTGAGTGACAATAGAGATGACACCAGCAGATGCGTTTTTGCCGAACAGGGTAGATTGTGGGCCGCGCAGAACTTCAACGCGCTTCAGGTTTGGCAGGTCAGCGATAGAGGCCGCTGAACGAGAGCGGTAAACACCGTCGATGAAGACACCAACAGATGGCTCTACGCCCGCATTGTTGTCGCCGTTACCAAAGCCACGGATTTTGAAAGAGGTCTGTGCAGCGGACTGATATGTATCGACGCGCAGGGAAGGGACCAGAGTTTGAAGATCTGAAAGATCCTGAATGCCTGCTTTTTCGATGACGGTCTCATCAACAACAGAAACGGCAATCGGCGTTTCCTGCAGTGTCTGTTCTTTTTTCGCTGCTGTAATGGTGACAGTGCCGAGGCGCCTGGTCTCTGTGTCATCGTCTTGAGCGTGAACGGCTGATACCGCCAACAATGGCAGAGCGAGAAGGCTGACGCTCCGCAGATAGAGTGCACGTGTTGTGGATGTATTTTTCATGATCTCCCTCGTAAGGCTACCCTCGAGTTTTGTTTTGCAAAGGGCTAGCCCAATACGCCTTAAGGTCAAGAATAAATAGTATTCTATCTTCTGAAATTGCGCAAAAAAGAACCCGTCAGTTGCTCAAAAGCAATGAGGGGCGCCTTAAATACAGTGAATATTAATTCAAATGTTTACTGAATTTTGATTTCAGTCTTCTTTCGCGGCGAGGAAGCGTTCTGCGTCGAGCGCCGCCATACAGCCCATGCCTGCGGCCGTAATGGCCTGACGATACGTTTCGTCTGTGACGTCGCCAGCGGCAAAAACACCAGGAATGTTTGTCGAAACGGTTCCCGGAGCGGTTTTGATATAGCCATTGCCATGCATGTCGATTTGACCTGCGAACAACTCAGTTGATGGCGCGTGGCCAATGGCAACAAAGACCCCATGAACAGCCAGTTCGGTGGTTTCACCGGTTTCGATGTTCTTGAGACGCGCTCCGGTAACGCCAAGCGGGCTTTCATCACCGATCACTTCATCCAGAACACTGTTCCAGATGATTTCGGTTTTCGGGTGCTTCATGAAGCGATCCTGCAGGATCTTTTCTGCGCGCAGGCTGTCGCGGCGGTGGACCAGCGTAACCTTTGATGCAAAGTTCGTCAGGTAAAGTGCTTCTTCAACAGCGGTATTGCCGCCGCCGATCACGATGACTTCTTTTTCGCGATAGAAAAAGCCGTCACATGTGGCGCAGGCTGAAACGCCGAACCCTTTGAATTTCTCTTCAGATGGCAAGCCCAGCCATTTGGCCTGAGCGCCTGTCGCGATGATCACGCAATCGGCTGTGAAGACTTTGTCTGTTTCGGTTTCAATGCGGAATGGGCGGGCAGAGAAGTCGACTTTGCCAACTTGTTCTTCCAGAACGCGCGCCCCCATGGCTTCGGCATGTTCGCGCATGCGGATCATCAGATCCGGGCCCTGAACCTCCGTGTCGCCCGGCCAGTTCTCAACTTCCGTTGTGATGGTCAGCTGACCGCCAGGCTGATAGCCAGCGAGAATGACAGGCTTGCGCATCGCACGGGCTGCGTAGACACCGGCTGTATATCCTGCCGGTCCCGCGCCGATAATGATGATTTCTTCATGTTGGATATCGCTCATCTTGCGGTCTCTTTTCTGTTGTCTAGCAGACTTAATAGGAAGGCGGAGCCGACGATTAAAGAGATTCGCCTGATTTTGCGGAACACAAATACCGGCGCTGCTAGTGATGATGGTGGTGTTGGTGCACGTCTGCCAGATGTTCCGGAAAATCACAATGATCCAGCGGTTCCAGATCGAGCTCAATCGTCGCGTGGTCGATACCGAACTCCTCTGACAGCACCTGACGGACCTGCGGGATCAGATCAATCGCGTATTGGCGTTCTTTGGGAACGACATGAAGCGTGATCAGACGATCCTCGCCGGTCAGGGTCCAGGCGTGCATGTGATGCACGGTCTGCACTGTCGGTACTTTTTCTGCGATCCGGTTGGCGATTGCGCCAAGATCAATGCCTTTTGGTGTGCCTTGTAAAAGGATGTGAGAGGACTTTTGAATAATCGGAACTGCGCTTCGCAGCAGCAATCCTGCCACAACAACGGATAGAAGGGGGTCGGCAATGGTCCAGCCTGTGAACCAGATGATGACGGCCGCGGCGATGGCTGCAACAGAGCCCAGCAAATCGCCAATCACATGTGCGATGGCACCGTTCATATTCAGGTCTTCATGGCCGTGATCATGATCCTGACCAGTATGCAGCATCCAGAACATGAAAACATTCACCAGCAAACCGCCAACGGCGATCCAGAACATCACGCCTGACAGAATAGGCTCCGGCGCGAACACACGATGAATGGCTTCATAGATGATCCATGCGGCCAGCAACAAAAGCAAAAGCCCGTTTGTGAACGCGGCAAGGATTTTGAATCGGGAGAAACCGAATGTGCGGTTTGTATCTGCCGGGCGACGAGCCAGGGCATACCCGATAAATGCCAAGAGCAGGCTGCCCGCATCGGTCAGCATGTGTGCTGCATCCGCCAGCAGTGCGAGCGAGCCGGACAGAACACCGCCGACGACTTCGGCAAACATGAACGTAAAGGTGATCGCCGCAGCCCAGCCAATGCGGCGCTGCGCGGAATGTTGGCCACTCAGAGAGTGGCTATGCCCTTCGGGGTCATGCAGGTGTGTGTCTGACATGTTTTGAACTTATTCAAACAAAGGTCGCGCGTAAACTAAAATATTTATAGTATTCAGTATGTTATACTGTAATTTTGAAGTGATGTTTGATGCAGAGCATTGTTAACGCCTGTCTTTATCGCCCATGCGTGCCCCGGATGGCAGGTTAAAATCGGGCTGTGCAAACCGTTCAATGAGTTTTGTTGTGATCCTGTCTGCAACACGGTCGATTTCCCGCAATGGCTCATAGGTCCAGGCAGACACTTCACCTTCGAACCAGCGGGCAATGCCGCGGTCGATCAGAGACTTATGGAAGCGAGAGAATTTCGGGTGTGAGCCTTCAAGCCGGGCAATATGGACCGGCAAGCCAAAATAGGCAGCCTCTGACAGCATATTGGTTGAGTCTTCCGTTACAATGGCGGCGTCAGACATCAACAGATTGGCGAGATACGGGTTCGGTCCGTCCGCCGGGCTTTCCCAGAAACGAGCACCGACACGCTCGGAAAAGGCTCGGAACCGAATACGCGCATGTGTCGGGGTACGCCGCGAACAGACAATGCGCAGTTTCCCACCAGCGGTCGCGACCTGCTGGAGATGCGCTTCCAGGGTGGTGGCGGCCGCTTCTGTCATTTTGTGAGCTTTGGAATCGCCGCCCAGAACGACAGCGACTTTGAGGCCGCGTTCTTCGGCCATATCGGCGAAAGCGAGCTCTGTATCTTCGATGACTTCCGGAGAGAAATACGCAGGCGAACCGAGAATGGTCATGACATTGTCGCCGGACAGTCCGTCATGCTCCGGGGCGACGACCAGATCAAAATCTGACAATGGAAGCTGTGGGTTCATGATGTGAACCGCAAAGGTTTCCTTGTTGGACAGTTCGCGAATGAGTTTGGAATAGGGGCCTGTCTTGCGCCCTGCGCCGATCCAGACGGTCGGCCATGGGGCCTGAAACAGGTCTTTTTGAGCTTTGGGAAGAGCAGAGAGCGGGGACCACCACAAGCGAGACGGCAGCAAGGGTTGCAGTCCACGAGGTTTGATCTCAACCGGGGAAGACCTGTGTGCCTTCCCCTGAATGTGAGCAATCTTGACCCATCGGGACATTTCGCCCAGAGCCCGGGCAATCGCTAAAGCCTGCGCGGCGTTTCCCGCCCGGCCATCCGATGCCACCCAGACTGAAGGCCCGAGTGCATCGGTCTTCGCCATGATTAGATGTATTCCACCTTCATAATTTCGAAGGACTTCACACCGCCAGGGGCTGCGAATTCGACAACGTCATCAACTTCTTTGCCAATCAGGGCGCGTGCAATCGGCGACGTAATCGAAATCTTACCCTTGGACACGTCTGCTTCGTCCTCACCAACAATCTTATAGGTTGATTCTTGTTCGGTTTCTTCGTCCATTACGGATACGGTTGCGCCAAACTTGACAGTATCCCCAGATAATTTGCTGGTATCGATCACATCTGCGCGTGCGAGCTTATCTTCAAGCTCAGCCACACGGCCTTCGATGAAGCTCTGTTTTTCCTTCGCCGCGTGATACTCCGCGTTCTCCGACAGGTCACCGTGCTCGCGCGCTTCGGCGATGGCCGCGATGATGTTCGGGCGTTCAACAGATTTAAGATTCTTGAGTTCTGCTTCCAGAGCCGCGTGGCCCTCGGCAGTCATTGGTATTCTTTGCATTCAGGAGTCCATCTTGATAGATGTGAGAGAGCGTTCAACGCTTTTTGATCGCAGTCAAGTTAGGATTGAAGTGGTCGAACTTCAAGTTCCCGGCTTTTTAAAACATCAATTGCCCGCACAGCTGCCAGTGAAGCAGCCAGCGTGGTGAAGTATGGCACACGGTTTCTCAGCACGCTTTCACGGATAGACTGAGAGTCTCGCAGAGACTGTGCGCCTTCCGTTGTGTTGAAGACGAGTGCGATCTCACCATCGGAGATTTCATCAACGATATGACGCGAGCCTTCGGCAACCTTGTTGACCCTGCGGACCGGAATACCGTTCTCAGCAAAGTATGTGGCGGTTCCGGACGTGGCGACAATCTTAAAGCCCATTTCGATCAGGTTTTTCGCAGCCGTCGCGGCACGTTCCTTGTCGGAATTCTTCACAGAGATGAAGACCTGGCCTTTGACTGGCAGATCAACACCCGCGGCGATCTGAGTTTTCAGGAAGGCGGCGCCGAAATCATCATCCCAGCCCATAACCTCGCCGGTAGAGCGCATTTCCGGGCCGAGAACCGGGTCAACACCCTGGAAGCGCGCGAATGGGAAGACGGCTTCTTTCATCGCGATGCGGCGAGGGGCCGCTTTCTTCAGTTCTTCGAAAGATGCGAGCGGAACGCCCGCCATGACTTTCGCGGCAATCGCGGCGATTGGTGCGTTCACGGCTTTTGCAACGAACGGAACCGTCCGCGATGCCCGAGGGTTGGCCTCAAGCACGAAAATGTCTTCGCCTTTGACCGCGAACTGAATGTTGATCAGGCCGCGTACATCAAGCGCCATGGCAAGCTCAGCGGTTTGACGCTCAAGCTGGCGGATCACACCGACAGGCAGGGAATGCGCAGGCAGAGAACAGGCTGAGTCGCCTGAGTGGACGCCGGCTTCTTCAATGTGTTCCATCACGCCCGCAATATGCACGTCTACGCCGTCACAGAGGGCGTCAACGTCTACTTCGGTCGCGTCAGCAAGATAGCGGTCACACAGAAGCGGCTGGTCGCCAGAAACGTTTACCGCGTCACGAACATAGCGTTTCAGATCTTCCAGATCGCGCACAACTTCCATTGCGCGGCCGCCAAGGACGTAAGACGGTCGCAGCATCAGCGGGTAGCCGATCTTTTCAGCTGCCGCGAGCACTTCTTCTTCAGAGCGTGCAATCGCCGATGGGGCTTGCTTCAGGCCGATATCGTCGAGAATTTTTGTGAAACGCTCACGGTCTTCGGCAAGGTCGATGCTGTCCGGCGTCGTTCCGAGAATTGGAATGCCTTCTTCGGCGAGACGTGCAGCCAGCTTGAGCGGTGTCTGACCACCAAACTGAACGATCACGCCGAGAAGTTCGCCTTTCGACATTTCCTTGCGGATGATTTCCAGAACGGTTTCTTCAGTCAGCGGCTCGAAATAGAGGCGGTCTGACGTGTCATAGTCAGTCGAAACAGTTTCCGGGTTACAGTTCACCATGATCGATTCAATGTTCAGATCGTTCATCGCAAACGCAGCGTGGCAGCAGCAATAGTCAAACTCGATGCCCTGGCCGATACGGTTTGGACCACCGCCGAGAATGATGACTTTCTTGCGTTCAGAAACGTCAGCCTCGCAATTGGCGGTTTCTTCGCCATAAAGCGGGAATTCGTAAGTTGAATAGAGGTAAGGCGTTTTCGCAGCGAATTCTGCAGCGCAGGTATCAATGCGCTTGAAGACGGGGTGTACGCCAATGTCGTGGCGCTTGCGACGGATCTCGCTCTCAGATGAGTTGGTCAGTTTTGCGAGGCGTTTGTCGGAGAAGCCCATGGACTTCAGCAGGGTCCAGCCGAGTTTGTCATCTGGCAGGCCATGCGCCATCAGCGTGGTTTCCATCTGGATCAGTTCAGCGATCTGACGCAGGAACCAGAGGTCATATTTGCTGGCGGCGTGGACTTCCTCGACACTGAGACCGGAACGGATTGCCTGTGCAATCACCCGCAGGCGGTCTTTGCTTGGCTTTGAGACAGCCGCCGTGAGAACGTTTTTGTCATCGCCAAGGCCAAGGCCGCTGATTTCAACTTCGTCCAGACCGTCATAGCCTTGCTCCATAGAGCGAAGCGCCTTTTGCAGGGATTCCTGAAAGGTCCGGCCAATCGCCATCGCCTCACCAACGGATTTCATGCTGGTGGTCAGGGTCGGGTCAGCGCCTTTGTACTTTTCAAAGTCAAAGCGCGGAATTTTCGTAACGACATAGTCAATGGTCGGCTCAAAGCTCGCTGGCGTGACGCCGGTAATGTCGTTGTCGAGTTCGTCGAGCGTATAGCCAACCGCCAGTTTCGCGGCGATCTTCGCAATCGGGAAGCCTGTCGCTTTGGATGCGAGCGCAGACGACCGAGACACACGCGGGTTCATCTCAATGACGACGATGCGGCCATCATCCGGGTTTACGGCGAACTGAACGTTTGACCCGCCGGTTTCCACGCCGATCTCGCGCAGAACCGCAATCGAGGCGTTCCGCATGATCTGGTATTCGCGGTCTGTGAGAGTCAGGGCAGGGGCGACCGTGACTGAGTCGCCTGTGTGAACGCCCATCGGGTCGATGTTTTCAATCGAACAGATGATGATGCAGTTATCCGCTTTGTCGCGGACGACTTCCATCTCATACTCTTTCCAGCCGAGCAGGCTTTCGTCGATCAGGACCTGCGCCACGGGTGAGGCAGCAAGACCAGAGCGGACATATTGCTCATATTCTTTGCGGTTATTGGCGATGCCGCCGCCTGTGCCGCCAAGTGTGAAGGCTGGGCGGATAATGGCAGGAAGGCCGACTTCCTCAATCGCATCCATTGCCATTTTAAGACCGGTAATCCGGTCATAATCAACAATCTCGCCAGCGTCGTTGCGAACTTCCGGTGCGCCAATGATAACAGCGCGCGGATTTTCCAGACCAATACGATCCATCGCCTCACGGAACAGCCTGCGGTCTTCGGCCATGTTGATGGCATCTGCTTTCGCGCCGATCAGCTCGACATCGAATTTCTCGAGAACGCCCATTGCCTGCAGCTCGAGTGCGCAGTTCAGCGCCGTCTGACCACCCATTGTCGGAAGCAGCGCGTCAGGGCGTTCCTTCTCAATGATCTTGGCAACAAATTGCGGTGTGACCGGCTCGATATAGGTTGCGTCAGCCAGACCCGGATCGGTCATGATCGTTGCCGGGTTCGAGTTTACCAGGATGACCCGGAAACCTTCGTCTTTCAGGGCTTTGATGGCCTGAACGCCGGAATAGTCAAACTCGCAGGCCTGGCCGATGATAATCGGGCCGGCACCAATGACGAGAATGGATTCGATATCGGTGCGCTTAGGCATGGAAGAGGTCTCCGGCGGTTGGCTTCTATTTATGTGATGGCGACGAACGCGCAAACGGCCCGCGTATAGCTCTGCGTGCGAGTCCCCGCAAGGGCGTTGGGACACTTTCTTCAGCTTTTCTTGCGTGACGATTTTGCCGTGTCGCCGGTAGGAGTTCAACTTGCCCCAGCGTCCGTCTCAATCTGATGGAGCGTATGCCCCTCACTGACGGTGAAAACCAGCTTTTCGGCAATTTGGGTTATTGGCAGGATTCAAGCGTTTTACGCATTCGATAATTGTGAACAGAGACGCCTTCAATGATGACGTCCTGTTTGGCGACGACGGAGAATCCTCGCTTTTCGAAGAAACGTCTGGCCGCCTCTGAAGCTTCTGTGGTGAGCTGTGTGACGCCCTGCTGTCTGGCTTCAGCTTCCAGCAATTCATACATGTCGGAGGTTACGGACGTCCGGCTGACATCGGGCAGGGCATAGAAGAAATCGATATGGCCGCCGCCTTCAAGATCGATATAGGCCATGATCTTGCCGTCGCGGTCTTCAGCGACCCACGCGTTTCGCGCGTTGAAGTCCGTTTCAAACACGGTTTGCAGGCGATGAGAGCGTGCCGCCCAGACATTGACCTGATCCGGGGTGTAAAACCTGGAGGCGATCTGTCGGATCGCTGTTTCAAAAACAGCGGGAAGAAAAGGGCCGTCGGCGAGAATCGCCTTTCGGATGTCCATGTCCAACAGCCCTTTCCGGGGTTAGCTTACAGGCTGTAAACGGTCTTGGCCGTGTTGTAGAACATGGCCTGTTTCTCGTCTTCAGAGTACCGCTCAGCCATTTTTTTGAAGGCGTTCCACAGCACATGATAGCTGATGGATGCGCGGTCAACAGGGAAATTGCTTTCGAACATGCAACGTTCAGGACCGAACTGTTCGATTGTGTAGTGATACCAGTCACCCTGATCTGCAACGATCTGGTCGGACGTCGCAGGTTTTTCCTGCTCGTGGTATTTCCAGCCATTGTCCGGCATGGCGAGACCGCCTAGTTTCGCCCGGACATTGCTGCACTTGGCAAGCTCGGCAATGTCAGTTTTCCATTGCGCCATGATCTCGTCGCGCTTGCCTTCATACTGTCCGACACCAATCGGCGTTCCGAAATGGTCGAGAATGATGGTCGTGCCCGGGCAAGCCTGTGCGAGGGCTGTTACCTGAGCAATCTGATGGTGATGGATCCAGCAATCGAATGTCAGTCCACGCTCTCCAAGACGCTCAACGCCGTTCTGGAATGCCGGATCGATAAACTTGTCTTTCTTTGCGTGTCCCGGGATCAGCATGGCCGGATCTGTTTCGCACGCCCCTTGATCGCGAATGCCACGAAACAAGCCATTTGACGCCTCCAGATGTCGGTCCAGCGTGTCATCCAGGCTTGGATGCGCCATATCGGTATGGCCAATATGACCAGCAATTTGAGGTTTGTTCGGGTCTTTCTGTGCGTCTGATGCCGTTTGCGCAACGAATTCGCTTTCGCCGAGAGATTTCAGGTGTTCCGGACCGTCCTGTCGGTAGGACCAGCCGCACTCAATATAGACAGTTTTCTCAATCGTGTGGCCGGATGTCGTGTCGGCCCATAATTGTTCCAGCTGGTAGGGCTGCATGGATGGCCAGGACCACAGATGATGGTGCGGATCGATGATCACCCGATCTGGATCAATGATTTCTTCTTTATAACTGGCGAGCCAGTCGTCGCGATCAAACATGCATTCCTCCCAGAATATTGCGGCGCTTTTTTCCCGCTTGAATCGAGATTGCAAAAGATATCGTCGCGGAAAGCAAGGCTCACCCTGTCGGGGGATGCGAAGAATTTTGAACGAGTTTAAAATTTGTCCGTAAAGAGGGAGAGGAAAATGGCAAAGCTGATTTTACTTTATAATCTGAAAGATGGCGTCACGACCGCAGATTTTGAAAACTGGGTACAGACTGTGGATTATCCGTCCATGCGCGGCATTTCACGGGTTGAAGATTTTCGGACATACCGTGCTGAAAAGCTGCTGATGGGAGAAGGTGCCCCAAGCGTCCAGTATATCGAAATGTTCGACATTCCGGATCTGGATGGTTTTGTGGGCGAAGACATGCCCGGCGAAACTGTTCAGAGTGTGATGGGGCAATTCATGGGCTTTGCTGAAGCGCCCCAGTTTATCATCTGCTCTGAACTGGTCTGATTAGCCGAGAATATAATCGGAGACGAAACCGTTGGTTTTGCGTTCCTGACCGAATGTGCTGATACGGCCCTGACTTTCCGGGCCGTGGCCTGAGATGAAGCCCATATCATTGCCCAGAGGCCATAGCTTCTGGGTAATGGATTCGACCAATTGCTGGTGATTGCCTTTTGGAAAGTCGGTTCTGCCGATTGAGCCCTGAAACAAGACGTCGCCAACAAATGCGAGCCGAATATTCTCGTTATAAATGACAACATGGCCGGGCGTGTGACCGGGTGTGTGAACCACGTGGAAGGTTTCATCGCCGAGCGTCAGCGTGTCGCCATCATTGAGATAGCGGTCTGGCACGACATTACGTGGACCGTCGGTCACGCCGTATTTGATCCATTGTTCCTTGATGTCATCCATCAGCCATTGGTCATCTTTATGCGGGCCAATGACTTCCGCGCCGGTCAGTTCGCGCACTTCGTCGGCGGCGCCGGCATGGTCCAGATGGCCGTGGGTCAGCCAGACTTCCTTGATCGTTACGCCAAGACTGTTGGCCACTTTCATGAGTTTGTCTGTCTCGCCGCCCGGATCGATGAAAACGCCTTCCATAGTCTCGCGGTTCCAGACCAGAGAACAATTCTGTTGGAAGGGCGTTACTGGAATAATGTTGATACCGAGTTTCGGTTGCGGCTGATCAGTCATGAAGGTCTCCTCACCGGGATAGGGATATGCAGAAGTCTCAAAAGGTCAATGCGAACAGCCCGGCGCGAACTGAATTTATGACGACTCAGGTGTAGGTTTGACGCCGGGCGGGCAATAGTCGGCACAGCGATTGCCGAATGCGAAGAACATGTCTACGCTTTAATAGGTTGAAACTATTATAAAAATCCTATCTGACGATTTTTTGACTTGGGCAAAGTGAATTTCGTGACTATTTGCCAAGTTCAATCGGATCAGGCCGGAAGGGGCTATCATGAGCACGCCGACAGCAGACATTGACGAGAACGCGCCACGCGTTGAAAGCAAAGCTGAATTCGTTGAGCTGCTTGAATCGGGCAACAAGCCCAAAGAAGACTGGCGGATTGGCACAGAGCACGAGAAATTCGGCTTTCTGACCGAAACGCTTGAGCCGCTGCCTTATGATGGCGAAGCCTCTGTTCATGCGGTTCTGAAAGGACTGTCTGAAGAGTTTGGCTGGCAGCCAATCGAAGAGTCCGGGTTTCTTATCGGTCTGAAAAAAGATGGCGCTAGCGTCAGTCTGGAGCCCGGCGGTCAGTTCGAACT
The DNA here is from genome assembly GCA_963678615.1 of uncultured Ponticaulis sp. GTDB lineage: Bacteria > Pseudomonadota > Alphaproteobacteria > Caulobacterales > Hyphomonadaceae > Ponticaulis. Next base: position 1,855,160 of record OY782947.1, on the reverse strand, counting down.
ATCTGGCGCGCCGCTTGAGCATATTCACCAGACCTGCAACGAAGTCGGAACGCACCTTAAAGAAGTGAAGACGATTTCAGATCGTCTGGGCGTTGGCTTTCTGGGGCTTGGTTTCTCGCCGAAATGGTCGCTCACTGAAACGCCGATCATGCCAAAGGGCCGATACAAGATCATGCGCGATTATATGCGCAGAGTCGGTCGTCTTGGACATCAGATGATGTTCCGGTCTTGCACGGTTCAGACCAATCTCGATTTCTCGTCTGAATCCGATATGGTCAAGAAATACCGTGTCAGTCTGGCGCTGCAGCCGCTTGCGACCGCACTGTTTGCAAACTCACCTTTTGCGGAAGGCCGCACCAACGGCTTCCTGTCGTATCGTGGACATGTCTGGACAGACACAGACCCGGACCGGACAGGCATGTTGCCATTCGTGTTTGAAGACGGGTTTGGTTTTGAGCGCTATGTCGATTACGCGCTGGATGTGCCGATGTATTTCATCCGCCGCGATGGCACCTATCTGAACTGTGCGGGCATGTCTTTCCGCGACTTTATGGATGGCAAATTGCCAGCGCGTCCGGGTGATCGTCCGACTCTGGATGACTTTATGGACCATTTGTCGACGATTTTTCCTGAAGTACGTCTGAAGACATTCCTTGAAATGCGCGGCGCGGATGCTGGCCCCTGGGACAGGCTTTGCGCATTGCCAGCGTTCTGGGTTGGTCTTCTCTATGACAGTCACGCACTGGATGGAGCGTGGGATCTCGTCAAACACTGGTCGCCGGAACAGCGAGAAATGATGCGTCGCACGGCGCCGGTTCTGGGCCTGCATACACCGCTGCCGGATGGCAAAGGCACTTTGCAGACTTTGGCGCTCGAAGTGCTGAAGATTTCCCGATACGGGCTGAAAGCCCGTGCGCAGCTCTCAACATCAGGTGATGATGAGACCGGCTTCCTGGCAGAACTTCAGCAGATTGCGGAAAGCGGCCACACTGCCGCTGAACGACTTTTGAAGCGCTATCATGAAGTCTGGCACGGCGACATTTCCAATGTCTTTGAAGAGTGCGCCTTCTAGAGAGGCGCGCAAACTCACCGTTTCGGTGTCTGTGAGCTGTGTTTTTCCAGCCGCACTTTGAAAGTCTTTCCAAAAACTTACCAAAACGCCCATTTGTGGTGAGTGTGCCCCCTTGAGCTTTCTTCATTGCTGGTGAAGATTGCGACCGTGAAAGTTTTATGAAGCAGATAAATCTGCGAGCGGGGTAAAATGTCGGAAATGTCTTCCAGCGGCGCACCAGCCGGTGAAAAAACAATCCTGGGCCATCCACGGGGATTGGTCGTTCTTTTCTTCACTGAGATGTGGGAACGCTTTTCTTATTACGGGATGCGGGCGCTTTTGGTCATTTATCTGACCCAACACTTCCTGTTCTCAGATGAGCGTTCTTCCGTGATGTATGGTGCCTACACAGCGCTTGTCTACATCATGACCATCATTGGTGGTTCGTTGGCGGACCGGTATCTCGGTTCCCGAAAAGCGGTGACGTTTGGTGCGATCCTGCTGGTGCTCGGCCATTTCGGCATGGCGTTTGAGGGCTCTGGCTCGAAAGAAATCATGACCTATAACGGCGCTGAGTATCAGATCACGCTGGACGGTCGCGGTGGTGATGCCAATCAGATCATCGTTTCTGACCTCGGCACGTCGCAGATTTCCTTCAATGAAGGCGCGACAGCGATGGTGATTGCAGACCCGGCAGCCGTTGGCCTGCCAGCAGAAATCTCTCGCGATGCGTACACAACGCGCGTCGAGAAAGAAGAGCTTTATGTCTATATTCTCTATCTGTCTCTGGCGCTGATCATTGCGGGTGTTGGTTATCTGAAAGCGAACATTTCGACCATTGTGGGCTCGCTTTATAACCTTGAAGACAAGCGCCGCGATTCGGGTTTCACACTCTTCTATATGGGCATTAACCTTGGCTCGTTCCTGTCGTCTTTTGCATGTGGTCTTCTCGGTATTTATGTCGGATGGGGCTGGGGCTTTGGCGCTGCTGGTATCGGCATGTTGATTGGTCTTGTGATTTTCCTTGTCGGTCAGCCCTGGCTGGAAGGCCGCGCTGATCCGCCAAGCGTGGAAAAGCTCAAGGAAAAAGTACTCGGTCCAATCAATGTCGAAATGGCGTGTTACCTGACAGGTATTGTGATCGTTGCTGTATCATTCCTTCTGGTGATGAATGCAGAGGTGATTCCAGACTGGCTGGTAGGCACGCTCGGTATCCTTATCCTGATCGGTTTGATCACATACTGCTTTGTCAGCCTGAAAGGTGTTGAGCGCAGCCGGATGTTTGCCGCGATCTATTTCGTATTGGCGCAGATCCCGTTCTGGGCGCTGTTTGAACAAGCAGGGTCTTCTCTGACGCTGTTCACAGACCGTCTGGTCGACCGGACAATTTTTGGCTGGTCGGTTCCGGCTCCGGTATTCCAGTCCCTGAACGCAGGGTTCATTTTCTTGTTCGCGCCCCTCATCGCCTGGATGTGGGTTGCCCTCGCCAAGAAAAAGATGGAGCCATCTACGCCGGTTAAATTCGCAGGCGGTGTGTTCCTTGCAGGTCTCGGCTTCCTGACGCTCGTCTTCGGTATGAAGATCAGCGGCGCAATCGGCATGACAGCGGTTATCTTCGTGTTCCTGATCTACTGGATCCACACAATGGGCGAGCTCATGGTCTCTCCGGTGGGTCTGTCTGCGGTGACAAAAATGGCACCAGCACGCGTTGTCGGGATGACAATGGGCGCATGGTTTCTGTATTCCGGTCTGTCGAACTATCTCGCAGGCTTCATCGCGAAGAATACTGGCGCGGAAACGCTGGGCGGTCAGCTGACAGATGTTGCTGCGGCAAAAGCCGGATATGTCAGCGTTTATTCCAACGTAGCTTATGTCGCGATTGGCATTGCGGTTCTGATGCTCCTGATCTCTCCGATCATCAAGAAATGGATGCATATGGATGTGCATGCTGATGTCAGCAAAGAGGGCGCAGACCCGTCTGACTATCAGGGTAATGCCGACAAGCTGGCGGACTAGCTTCGCCGCTCACAGCTAAAAGAAAAGCCCGCCAGTTGGCGGGCTTTTTTATTGCGTGGATTTAAAGGCGTTAGCGCTTGCCGAGCATATCGAAAATGTCGTCCATACTGCTTCCGTCCTTATCGGCATCGAGCAAATTGCCGAGCATGCCAAGGTCAGGGCCACCGGACTTGCCGCCTGCCGCGCCCAGCATGCCGCCGACGAGACCGCCAAGACCGCCGCCAAATCCTTTGCCGCCTTGTGGCGCTGAGCCAGACAGGGCGCCCGCGAGCATGCCGCCAATGCTTGAGTCTTTGCTCTGCTTTGACAGCGCGCCCATCGCCATGCTGGCAACGATTGGCAGAATTTGTTTCAGAAGATCCTCTGAAATTCCGGTGCTGGCCGATGCGCGTGACGCTGCCGCGCGGCTGACATCTTTGGAGCCAAGAAGGTGGCCAAGAATCGCATTGCCTTCAGACACGGTCGATTCGTCTGTCAGCTGAGCCGGGTTGTCGAGAAACTTGTCGTGATCGCCATTGTTCAGCGCGCCCATCAGTGCTTCCAGCCCGCCGGGCTGAGACACATTGCGTTTCAGGCCTGAAGACAGAGCAGGAAGAAGCGCGCCAATGGCAGATTGTGCCTGCGCTTCATCGAGACCGAATTGTTGAGCAATTTGCGCTACACCGCCGCCATTGCTGGCTTGTGTCACCATGTCGAGAAGATTTAAACCTGCCATGTCGGGCCCCTTTATAGTCAAAAAATGATCTCTAAGGGGCCTGTATGGGAATGTCGATGTTAGCGCCTGCTAAAACAACAGAAAGTCGTTTTAGCCGGCACCGCCAACCGTCATTGCATCAATTTTCAGGCTCGGCTGGCCAACACCAACCGGCACGGACTGACCGGCCTTGCCGCACGTGCCGACGCCGTCATCCATCGCAAAATCATTGCCGATCATAGAGACCTGGGTGAGAGACGTCGGGCCATGGCCAATCAATGTGGCGTTCTTTACTGGCGCGCCGACTTTGCCGTCTTCGACAAGATAGGCCTCAGTACACTGGAACACAAAGTTGCCGGATGTGATGTCAACCTGACCACCGCCAAAGTCGACCGCCCAAATACCCTTCTTGATGGATTTGACCATCTCTTCAGGGTCATCCTTGCCGCCAAGCATATAAGTGTTCGTCATGCGCGGCATTGGCAGGGCGGCATATGATTCGCGGCGGCCATTGCCGGTCGCTTTCATGCCCATGAGGCGCGCATTCTGGCGGTCCTGCATATAGCCAACCAGTTTCCCGTCTTCGATGAGCACAGTTTTCTGAGTTTCTGTCCCTTCGTCATCGACAGAGAGAGAGCCGCGACGGTTCTCAATGGTTCCGTCATCGACGATTGTAACGCCTTTGGCGGCGACCTGTTCGCCGATTTTGCCGGAATAGACGCTGGCGCCTTTGCGGTTGAAGTCACCTTCCAGACCGTGGCCTACGGCTTCGTGTAACAGAACGGCAGGCCAGCCCGGCCCGAGCACCACTTCCATTTCGCCCGCCGGGGCAGGGATGCTGTGCAGATTCGTTTCGGCCTTTTTCATGGCGCGCTCGACGAGCCCTTTCCAGCGGTCAGGCTGAATCCATTCTTCATAGGCAGCACGGCCACCCGCACCGGCAGAGCCAGTTTCGCGGCGGCCATCTTTTTCCATGGTGATGGAGACGTTCACGCGTACAAGGGGGCGAACATCCTCAAACATTGCGCCGTCCGGACGCAGAATCGTGACGTGTTTGTGGGAACCAGCCAGTGAGCAAGACACCTGAACCACGCGCGGGTCTTTTGCCCTTGCATAGGCGTCGATTTCAGCGAGCAGGAAGGTTTTGACTGAAAAGTCCGGGGACTCGGTCGGGTCAATCGGTGCATAAAGGCGGCGGTTCACTGGGCGTGGGCTTTCAGCGAGTACGCCTGAATAACCTTGTTTGGCAGACGCGGCAGTTCCGGCCGCGCGCTCAATCGCCTCGTCGGTCATTTCTGAGCCGTGCGCATAACCGGTGGCTTCACCAGCCACGACGCGCAGGCCGAACCCTTGCCCGGTATCAAATGCAGCGGATTTCAGCCGTCCGTCATCGAAGACGAAGCTCTCGCTGCGGGTTTGCTCGACATAAAGCTCGCCGTCATCAGCTCCGCTGACAGCGTTAGAGAGAGTGGTGCGGGCTTTATCGAGATTAAAGGGAAGGGTCATATCAGCTCTTGATGTCATTCAGTGTTTTCGTCGCTTTGAGAGATGTAAGGCGGGTTTGCCGAAAACAAAAGAGCCGGACATCAGACCTGGCAGGTTTCCACCAGGTCTGAGCCATTCGGTTAGTCAGCCTAGCTGGCCTTTTCGACGATATAACGGTCGATCTGATCAATGGCAGGCTGGAAGTCCGGCTTCAGCTCGAGCGCTTTCTTGAGGTCGTAATAGGCTTCAGTGAGCTTGCCCTGTTTTTCGTAAACCAGTGCCCGGTTGTAATAGGCAGCATGAAGATCGTTTGAATTCAGCTCAATAGCTTTGTTCAGCGAGTCCATTGCATCGCCATAATTCGCCTTGTGAATCAGCACGGCACCCTTGTTCAAATAGGTTGTGCCGAGCGTGTCATCCATCTGAAGGGCTGTGTTGAAGTCTTTCAGGGCGTGATCATGGTTGCCGTCCCGCATCAGAAGAATGCCGCGGTTTACGCGAGTCGCGAGGCGGGTCTCAAAAGATGCGTTCTGTTCAGTCAGCGCCTTGGTGCAGGTCTCAATGTCTGTTTTGGAGACGTGATCACCTTGCATAGCGGCTTCATAGCAGGTTCTCGAAAGTCCCTGACCAAGTACGATCATTTGTGCTGATGCCGGGGCGGACAGCACGAGAATGCTGGAAAGTATTACCAGTGTGCGCATGTTTTCCTCCTGTATTATCTGTCAGCGATCTGTTGTCGCCTGGTGGTGCATTTAAGCACTCAGAGGGCAGTATAGCAGATTTCGCGGCAATTTTCTAAACACATTAAGGTGACAGGTTGGGCGCATTGGTCATTCGGGCTGAGTGCGTCAGATTTCCCTACGGAAACGTAGGAGCGAATCATCGGGATGCTCGTTTAGAACTTGCGTAAGCTGTGAAATAAGGAGCCTTTTTTCAGGGCGTTCCTTCATTAAAATTAGGAATTCTGATAAGAATTTCGGCAATTTGGTTGCGCATCACCGATGCTTTCACTAGAGAACCGGTGTTCAAATCATTTTGGAAATGATACCGAAATGGTCCGTGCTGGGGTTTAGAGCGTTATGTAGTCCGGGGTCCCGTAGAGGGTGGTCTGGTTCGGATAATGATCTATTTCGCCTATGTTAGTTAGACAGGGAGACGAGCGTGCGCTGGATCGCCGTTGCTTTGATGAGTTTGTTGTCGCTGGGAGCTCACGCTGCTCAGCCTGAAAATGGTGCCTTTGGGCTCCAACCTGCTGCCAGCCCAGTCGCTGAAAAAGCACACTTTTTCCATGATGTGGTACTGCTGCCGATCATTACGGTGATCGTTATTGTTGTGCTGCTTCTGCTTCTCTGGGTGGTTTTCCGTTTCAACGCAAAGGCCAATCCGGTTCCGAGCAAATTCAGCCATAACACGCTGATTGAGATCGTCTGGACGCTTGTTCCGGTCGGTATCCTGCTCATCATTGCGATGTTCAGCTTCAACCTTCTTTATATGGAAGACGTTGCTCCGGATGCTCCGGAAGACGAATGGGTTGTTGTGAAGGCGCAAGGAAACCAGTGGAACTGGACTTATACCTACCTCGACGTTGATGTTGACGGCTACCCAATGGAATTCGTTTCCAACCCGCTGCACCGTGGTCTTCCAGGTGAGCCTGAGGGAACTCCTGAAGCGCCACGTAATCTCGCAGTAGATTACCCGCTTGTCGTGCCGGCTGACACATATGTTCGTGTCTACACAGCTGCGTCTGATGTTATTCACTCTTTCGCTGTTCCAGCGTTCACTGTGAAAATCGACGCTATTCCGGGCAAGCTGAACAAAACCTGGTTCAAGGTTTCTGAGCCAGGCGTTTACTTCGGTCAGTGTTCAGAGCTGTGCGGTAAAGACCACGCTTACATGCCTATCGAAATCCACGTTGTTTCCCGTGCAGACTATGATGCATGGCTGCAGCGCGCGACCAGCGATATGGATGATGCTCGTCAATACCTTGCGAGCATCAAAACTGATAATAACGTTCAACTCGCGTCTGCGCGCTAAGACCGGGAGATCTTTTCACCATGCCTATGGATGCAATCACACCTCACGAAGATCTGCATGATCACGGCGAGCACAAGCCGGGCTTTTTCCAGCGTTGGTTCTTCTCGACCAACCATAAGGATATCGGCACGCTGTATCTCATCGCTGCGATTATCTTTGGTCTCATCGGTACATTTCTGTCTGGCCTGATCCGTCTTGAGCTTGCTCAGCCGGGTATCGGCCCACTCACTCACTTCGTTCTCTGGGGCGTTGAGGGGGCGACGCAGGCTGAAAAAATTGAAGCTGCAAAGCATTTCTACAACACTGTGATCACGTATCACGGCCTGATCATGATCTTCTTCATGGTTATGCCAGCTCTGATCGGTGGTTTCGGTAACTGGTTTGTTCCGCTGATGATCGGTGCGCCAGACATGGCGTTCCCACGCATGAACAACATTTCGTTCTGGCTCCTGCCATTCTCATTTGCTCTGGCGGTCATTTCGATGCTCGTTCCGGGTGGTGCGTCTGGTAACGGCTTTGGCGGCGGCTGGGTGCTGTACCCACCATTGTCGTCAACGACCGGGCACCCGGGGCCAGCCATGGACTTTCTGATTCTGTCGCTTCACGTTGCAGGTATCAGCTCGATCCTCGGTGCGATCAACTTCATCGTGACGATCCTGAATATGCGTGCTCCGGGCATGACGATCCACAAAATGCCGCTCTTCGTATGGGCAATGCTCATCACGGCATTCCTGCTGGTTCTGTCACTTCCAGTTCTTGCTGGCGCTCTGACCATGCTTCTGACTGACCGTAACTTCGGCACGACCTTCTTTGACCCAGCTGGTGGCGGCGACCCTGTCATGTTCCAGCACTTGTTCTGGTTCTTCGGTCACCCTGAAGTTTACATCATGATCCTGCCGGGCTTTGGTATCATCTCGCACATCGTTTCGACCTTCTCGAAGAAGCCGGTATTCGGTTACCTCGGCATGGCGTATGCGATGGCATCTATCGGCTTCATCGGCTTCATCGTGTGGGCTCACCACATGTACACAGTCGGTATGGCGGTTGATCTGAAAGCGTACTTCGTTGCGGCGACCATGATTATTGCGGTTCCGACCGGCATTAAGATCTTCTCCTGGATCGCGACAATGTGGGGCGGTTCGATTGAATTCAAAGTTCCAATGCTTTGGGCAATCGGCTTCATTTTCCTGTTCACCGTTGGTGGCGTAACAGGCGTTGTTCTGGCGAACGCGGGTATCGACCACGCTCTGCACGACACATATTACGTTGTGGCACACTTCCACTACGTTCTGTCTCTCGGTGCGGTCTTCACGTTGTTTGCTGGCTGGTATTACTGGTACGAGAAAATGTTCGGCATCAAATACAATGGCTTCCTGGCGGGCATTCAGTTCTGGCTGATGTTCATCGGCGCAAACGTTGTGTTCTTCCCGCAGCACTTCCTCGGTCTGAACGGTATGCCACGTCGTTACATCGACTATCCGGATGCATTCACTCAGTGGAACCTGGTGTCTTCAATTGGTTATCTGTTCATCCTGGCGTCTCTGCTCTTCTTCTTTGCTACGATCATCGAAAGCGTTGTTCGTCGCCGTAAAGCAGAAGCAAACCCATGGGGTGAGTATGCAACAACTCTGGAATGGACACTTCCTTCTCCACCACCATTCCACCAGTTCAATGAACTTCCAAAAGTGAAGTAATCTGAACCGAAATCCTAAGTCTGACGGGCCCTTCGGGGCCCGTTTTTGATTGAAAGCTTTGGAATTGGTTTCTGGACTAATCGTCCGGTTTCGATGTACACAGCAGGCAAACAAGGGCTGAAACGAGATACATGTATCAATGCCGGTCGCGGCTGATACAGATTTTAATGGCGGTTTCAGCGAAACACAGAACCAGAACGCTCATGACTGATCAGACCATGGAACCAAATGTAACTGAAGCGAAGCCTATTCCTTCAGTCCGCGATTATATCGAGTTGATGAAGCCGCGCATTATGATGCTTGTGGTCTTCACGGCTGCTGCGGGTCTCATTGCGGCTCCTGGCGAGATCCATTGGTTTACCGCGATTGTCGCACTGTTTGCTGTGGCGGTTGGCTCCGGCGCGGCTGGTGCGATCAATATGTGGTTTGACTACGATATTGATGCGATCATGACCCGGACATCGACCCGTCCGCTGCCATCAGGCCGGGTGCGCCGCGATGATGCGCTGGCGCTTGGAACGTTGATGTCCTTCCTGTCGGTCACGCTGATGGCGATTGCAACCAACTGGGTTGCCGCGCTGATGCTGGCGATCTCTATTTTCTATTATGGCGTTATCTACACAATGTGGCTGAAGCGTTCGACTCCGCAGAACATTGTCATTGGCGGTGCAGCAGGCGCGTTCCCTCCGGTGATCGGCTGGGCGGCTGTCACGGGCACTATGCCGCTTGAAGCCTGGGCGTTGTTCCTGATCACCTTCATGTGGACGCCGCCTCACTTCTGGGCGCTCTCACTCGTTGCCAGCAAAGAGTATGAGAAAGCTGGCGTACCAATGATGCCGGTTGTTAAAGGCGCTGCGAATACGCGTCTGCAGATCGTTCTTTACACACTTCTTCTGCTGCCGGTTTCGCTGCTTCCAAGTCTCCTTGGAACAGGCGGCTGGATCTACACCATCATTACGGGCGTTCTCGGTTTGGTCTTTCTGGGGCTGGTGATCGATCTGTCTCGCAGCAAGGCAGGCGATGCTAATGCCGGCGCGCCAGAGCGCAAGAAAGCGCTCGGTGTGTTTGCCTTCTCAATCGCCTATCTGGCGCTGATTTTTGGCGCTCTGATCGGCGAACATGCACTGGGGCTATACATGCCGCTCAATCTCTCAATTCCGGGCCTTACAGGATAAACCATGACGCTTGATCCGCATAACTATCCGACCCTGACCGAAGACGAAATCAAGGCGCGTAAAAAGCGCAATCTGATTCTGGCATGGTCTATCGTTGCGTTCATGGCGCTTGTGCTCGCCATTACGATGATCAAGCTGAAGGAAGGTGTTGCGCGTAAGCAAGACTGGAGCGCCACCGAGAAAAAGGTTGAACCCGAACCGAAAGTCGAGTCAAATTCGGTGACACCTGAGGTCAAACCAGAGGCAGGCGATGAATAAGAATATCATTGCAGGCGGTGTCGCCGGAATGGCATTTATTATGCTGGGTGCGGCCTTTGCCTCAAAGCCATTGTACGACACATTCTGCCGGGTAACCGGTTTCGGCGGAACGACGCGCGACGCAACCGCCGCGTCTGATGTCGTTCTGGACCGGGACATGATTGTCCGGTTCGACACCAACATCATCGATGTTCCATTCAAATTCCGTCCAGTGGAAAAGCGCATCACGACAAAAGTCGGCGCAACAAATGTTGTCTATTTCGAGGTTGAAAACACATCTGACCGGGTCGTGAAGGCCGTCGCCAGCTATAATGTGACACCGCACAAGTCTGGTCCGTATTTCACGAAACTTGAGTGTTTTTGCTATGATGAAATGGCCTTCAATCCAGGGGAAAAGGTCACGTTGCCAGTTGCATTTTTCGTTAATCCGCTGATCGACGAAGAGGCTCAACTCAACGATGTTTCGACAATTACCCTGTCTTATACGTATTTTCGGGCAAAAGATGACAAGGATACGCTTGCATCTTTGCCCGATTTAGTTTCAGAACACTAGCCATCTAATATAACGATCGAGCGAACAGCTTCAGGGGAATTCCATGGCGCACGCCGAAGTCAAACACGATTATCATCTGGTCGACCCGTCACCGTGGCCATTGTTGGCCTCACTCGGTGTCTTCCTTCTGGCCCTTGGTGGCGTCATCTTCATGAAAGGCATCGCGCCTGTAGCTGAAGGCGACAGCCTCACTTTCTTCTCTTACATGGGAAGCACTTTCTTTTCGAAAGGTGCACCATGGATCATGCTTCTCGGCTTTCTGAACATCATTTGGGTGATGTTTGGCTGGTGGGGCGATGTGATCAAGGAAAGCCGTGCTGGCGATCACACGCCGGTGGTTCAGATTGGTCTACGCTATGGCATGGTTCTGTTCATCGCATCAGAAATCATGTTCTTCGTTGCATGGTTCTGGTCTTTCTTCGAACTCGCGATTTTCCATGAAGCCCGCGCTGGTGCGCATTGGGATTCTGCCAACCCGCTCTATGAAGGTCTGGCAATGTGGAAAGACTGGCCACCTCCAGGTGTTGAGACTTTCGACCCATTCCACCTTCCGCTGATCAACACACTGATCCTGCTGCTGTCGGGCACAACAGTAACCTGGGCGCACCACGCAATTCTTCACGATGACCGTGAAGGTGCACGCAACGGTCTGTTCCTGACAGTTATTCTGGGCGTTATCTTCTCTTGTGTTCAGGCGTATGAGTATTCTGCAGCGCAGTTCACTTTCGACGGTTCGCTTTACGGTGCCAGCTTCTTCATGGCGACTGGTTTCCACGGTGCCCACGTTCTGATCGGTACGATCTTCCTGACTGTGTGCCTGATCCGTATTCTCGCAGGTCAAATGGACTCCAAGAAACATTTCGGCTTCGAAGCAGCGGCTTGGTACTGGCACTTCGTAGACGTTGTCTGGCTCTTCCTGTTTGCCTTCGTCTATGTGACACCATACCTGGTGCTCGGTCACTAAGGCCAACCAAACATTTATCTGGATTAAGGCCTGTCAATTGACGGGCCTTTTTCGTATCTGATGGCGAAACAGGATTTCTGAAATGACCTTCCGTCCAATGCCTTTCATGACGCTGTGCGCGATTGCTGGTCTGGCTGTGCTTGTCTGGCTCGGCAGCTGGCAGTGGGCGCGCTATCATGAAAAGCTGAACATGCCGGAACAATTACCGGCCGCAGGGCAGGTGACGCTGAAAGGCGACCAGCTCGCTTCCCCTCTTCAGTATGTTTACACCACACACAATGGAGAGGCTCTTTGGCGGAGCTTTGCCGCATACAAGGGGTGCGTGATCGCACCCGATGCCGGAGAGACCTGTAATCTTCTGCTGCTGGTGGATGTGGGCCTGCTCAGCGCGGTAAAGCCGAATGAGTTAGGCTTTGAGGCACCACAAAACGCGCTGGATGGGAAAAGTTTTGTCTATGTTGAGAATGGGCACAAAACAGTGTTCTCACCGTCTGACACGCCATCGGAAAATCTTTGGTACACTGCCAATGCGCAAACCATGGCTGATAGCCTGACGCTTTCAGGGTTTGACGCTGCCTATCTGTTTGAGCCGGTGACCATCTCCATTATTCGAAAATCACCGAACGGGTCTGAAATTCGATCAGATATTGAAAACCCGTTTGCCAATCCGGCAAAGCTCGATGATCTGCCGCCTGCGCGCCATCTCGGATACGCTTTGACCTGGTTTGGTCTGGCCGGGACACTGATTGCTGTGTATCTGGCGTTTCATATGTCGACGGGGCGTTTGCGTTTCCGGAAGAAAACCGTTTAAGCATCAGGCTGAGAAACAGGGCTAAAAAGAGAATGCAGTATATTTCGACCCGCGGCGGCGCTGAGCCGGTTAACTTTGCTGATGCCTGTCTGGCGGGACTCGCGCCGGATGGCGGTCTTTACACGCCGGTCACCTATCCTCAAATTGCGCGTCCGACCGGCAAGGAAACCTATGTTGAACTCGCAGCTCGCATTCTGTCGGCCTTTGCTGGTGACAGCATTCCTGAGGCACAGGTCCGCATTCTGGTCGAAAAAGCCTATGCCAGCTTTGCTCATCAGTCCGTCACGCCATTATTCGAAGTCGGACCAGACCGTTGGTTGCTCGAACTGCACCATGGCCCAACACTGGCGTTTAAAGACGTTGCGATGCAGATTATCGCCCAGTTCTATGATTACCTGCTGACAGAGCGTGGCCAGCGACTGACGGTACTGTGTGCGACATCAGGGGACACTGGCGGTGCGGCGGCTGCTGCCTTTGCCGGTCTGGAATCGGTAGATGTGTTCATTCTGCACCCGCATGAACGGATTTCGCCAATCCAGCGTCGGTTCATGACCTCTACAGGCGCATCGAACATCCACAATTTCGCGCTCGATGGTGACTTTGACGATTCCCAGGCGATTGTGAAATCTCTGTTCGGCGACGCTAAGTTTCGCGATGAAGTCCGCCTGTCTGGTGTGAACTCCATCAACTGGACGCGTATTGCAGCACAGTCTGTTTATTTTGCGACCGCTCAGGCGGCGCTGGGGAGTGACCGTGATCTGCGCTTTATCGTGCCGACCGGAAACTTTGGCGACGCTTTGGCGGCCTATGTCGCGGCGCGCTGCGGCCTTCTGAACGGTCTGGAGCTGGTGTCAGCTGTGAACGCGAACCGCACCATGGTCGACTTGATGACCACTGGTAAACTTGAGCGCCGCTCTGCGATTGCTACTCATAGCCCGGCAATGGATATTGCGCTGCCAAGTAATGCTGAGCGTTTGTTGTTCGAAGCGATGGGCCGAGACAGCGACAAGCTGCGCAATTTCTATCAGTCTTTCGCGCAGTCAGGTGTGGCTGAACTCGATGATGCGGCCAAGGGCGCGCTGAGCTGCGTTGGTGTCCAAGCATTCTCGATCGATAATACAGAAACCGAAGCCGAGCTGAAGCGTCTCTATGCTGAAACTGGCACGTTGCAATGTCCGCACACGGCGGTTGGGTCTGCGACGGCACGCAAGTCTGAAAGTGCATCTATCGACGTTATTTTGTCGACGGCACATGCCGCCAAATTCCCGGAAACGGTTCAGGCGATCACTGGGCACACGCCGCATCTTCCAGAACGTAGCGAGTCCTTCCTGGCGCGTGATGAAGTGTTCGACCGGTTCCCGGCTGACCTGCACACTGTTCGCGAAGCGATCCGGGCTCGCGTGAAATAGTCTGGCGTCTGCGCGTGTGGTGGCTTGGAAAGCATAAAATAGGACTGACCGTTGAGGGCGCCGATTTCCGATTGGAAACGCCCCTAGTGTCAGACTATGCCAGCTGGCGTCATGCGCGCATGAGCAATGAAGATCATCTTCAGCCTTTTGAGCCGACCTGGAAGCCAGATGCCTTTACCAAGGCCACCTATCGCCGGTTTGTCGGACAGGCTGAGCACGACATTGTCAGTGATGGCGGCGCCGTTCTTTTTCTGAAGCACACTGGCACTGACGAAGTGATTGGCGGCATCAATCTTCGCAATATCCGGCGCGGCTCAGCCGATATGGGAACGCTTGGGTATTGGATGGCGAAGGAATGGGGCGGTGCAGGGCGCATGAAGCTTGCTGTGGGCCGTGTATGTGAGTTTGGGTTCTATCAGTTGCGGCTTCACCGTATTGAGGCTGCCTGTGTGCCTGAGAATGATGCTTCTGCTGCTGTTCTGCTGGCAAATGGCTTCGAAGAGGAAGGCTTTGCCAAAGCCTATCTCTCGATCAATGGGGCATGGCGAGATCACAGATTATTTGCGCGCGTACATCCGAACGGCTGATGTCGGTTCGAATTTCGCGATGGTTTTTTAATGCGTTAAGGATAGGCTGACCGAATGAGCCTTTCGTCCTCTCCGGATAAATCTTCAGATGCCGCACTGCAGGCGGCAGGGGTGTGCACCTGGGATTGGTCCGGGCAGACATCGCGCATCCGTATCTGGAATAAGGGCAAGAAGAATTTCGACGATCTTGAAGGCGATTGGTGTCTTGAAGATTTTCTGACCACACTGGACGGGCTGAGCGCACGCCGCTTGTCAGATGCCTTGACTGCAGCAGACCCGGAACAGCGGATTGACCATTTCATCAGCCTTGCAGATGGCCGCGAGTTTCAGTTTCTTGGCAGCTTCCTGTCTGATGGTAAGGCGCATGGATTGTTACTGAGCAAGAACAGGCAAAAGCCGCGCGTGATTGATATTCCAGTCGTTGCTGTGTTCCAGCCGATTATCCGTCTTGAGGATGGCATGATTGCCGGGTTCGAAGCTCTGGCGCGCTGGCGCGGCGAGGATGGCGAAATCCGCGCCGCCTCAGCCATTCAATCCACTGAAGAGCGGCTTTTGATGGAGGGGCTTGCCCTGTCCATGCTGGAGCAGGCTGGCCGGGCAATTGAAGACTGGTCGTCAGCCTATCCGGACCTCAATCTGTTTGTTCAGGTCAATCTGAGTGGGGCTGATCTCTATCGCAGCAGCGTGCTCGAGAAAGTCAGCGATCTTGTTCAGAGTGGCGGCATCCCGGCGAACGCTTTGCGGGTCGAACTGACCGAGCAAATGGCGCTTCGTGATTTTGATGCCGGGGTCGCGGCTGCGAGCGCGCTGAATGCATCGGGCGCCGTGCTGGTGCTTGACGATTTTGGGTCGGGCCATTCCTCACTGGCATGGCTGGCATCGATTCCCGTGTCTGGCATCAAAATAGATTCGCAGTTGACACAGCTGCCGCCCGGGCCGCGCATTGATCAGATTCTGAAAAGCGTCACGGAACTCGCCCGATCGCTTGACCTCAGCGTCACAGCCGAAGGGATTGAGGATTTCGAGCGGGTGCAGTTCTTAAAGGATATTGGCTGCAGCTATGTGCAAGGGTTTGCCTATGCCTATCCGATGGAAAAAGCCGAAGCAGACCGGTTCCTGGAAAAACAGATCAGCCTGTTTGATCTGAAGTGATGGCGTAAGCGTCAGGCGCGCCCGACAGGGCCGCTTTGCAGGGTTGCCGGGCTGATCCCAAGCTTTGCGATGGCCCGTTCCCACTTGCCGTCAAAATCGCTGTCGAAAACGATTTCATCGTCTGCATCAACGACCAGCCAGACATTCTGTTTCAACTCGTCTTCGAGCTGTAATGGTCCCCAGCCGGAATACCCGAGCGCGAGGCGGCTTTTGCGTGGACGATGTTCTGATGCAATGGCCTGCAATACCTCTTTGGTGGCGGTCAGGCGAAGGCCCTCGCCGACAGGGATTGTCGCGCCAACACTCTCAAAGTCTTCAGAATGGATCACAAAGCCTCTGTCTTTGCCGACAGGGCCGCCCAGAAGGATTGGTTCATTGGGCGGTGTGACAACCATTGGGACTTCGAGTTGCTCAAGCAAATCGGGAAGCGTGATGTCTCCCATTGCGCGGTTCAGGACGATCCCCATTGCGTGCTCATCACTGTGCGCGCAGATCAGAATGACTGCCTTTGAAAATCGTTCGTCGTCTATGCCCGGCATTGCAATGAGTAGTTTTCCTGCCAGGCCCTCATCATCGTGAGTGAATTCCATTTCCAGCCCCTAGTCGTGTCCTATGGTCTTACGAGAGGGCGATTTAGGCAAGGGGGAGTCGCAGCGAATTAGATTTCGCAAGAAATTTCGAATTTCCGGTGGCGAGGAAACAGCATTGTACCTACATAGAAACCGAACAGGGAGGTCAAGTATGACGATCAGTGTTGGAGATAAACTGCCGGACGCAACTTTCATGACAATGGGAGAGAGCGGTCCTGAACCAGTTAAGGGTGCGGACTTTTTCGCCGGTAAAACAGTGGCACTTTTTGCTGTGCCGGGTGCATTCACACCGACATGTTCGGCCAAGCACCTTCCTGGCTTCAAGGAAAAGGCTGATGAGCTGCGCGCCAAAGGCGTGGACGTGATTGCCTGCACATCTGTAAACGATGTGTTCGTTATGAATGCCTGGGGCAACGATCAGTCTGTTGGATCTGACATTGTCATGCTCGCAGACGGCAATGGCGCGTTTGCAAAAGACCTCGGTCTGGAACTTGACGGCTCTGGTTTCGGAATGGGCAGCCGTTCTCAGCGTTATTCAATGATCGTCAAAGACGGTGTCGTTGACCAGCTGAACGTTGAAAAAGGCCCAAGCTTTGAAGTGTCTAGCGCGGATTACATGCTCGGACAGCTCTAAGGCTCGACTAAATTCACAAGAAAAACCCGGCAGTTCAACTGCCGGGTTTTTTTATGTTTCCCAAACCGGAAAAATGTCACAGACTCGGCGTAGTTTTCGTGAACGTTCGATCACTTTATTTGATTGAACTTATTGTAAAGCGATAAGCTCAATCTTACATTTCTGTAAGGTGATACTAAAAGAAGGGAAGTTCATATGGCCGATTTTGTGCCTATTCTGGTGTTTGTCGTGATTGGACTCATTTTTGTGTTCAACACACTTAAATCCGTTCCTCAGGGACATAACTGGACGGTTGAGGAGTTCGGTCGATATTCCAAAACCCTGACACCGGGCCTGCACTTTCTGATCCCGATTTATCAGCGCGTCGGTAAGCGCATGAATATGATGGAAACCGTTCTGGACGTTCCGCAACAGGAAGTTATTACCCGCGACAACGCGATGGTTTCCTGTGACGCGGTCGTGTTTATTCAGGTCGTCGATGCTGTGGCCGCCGCGTATGAGGTGAACGACCTCAACCGTGCGATCACCAATCTGTCTCTGACCAACATCCGTACCGTGGTCGGCTCGATGGATCTGGACGAGGTTCTGTCTAACCGCGACGACATCAACGCACGTCTGTTAACGGTCATCGACGCGGCAACCAACCCTTGGGGTGTTAAGGTGACGCGTATCGAGATTGCGGACCTGTCGCCTCCGGCAGACATTACTGAAGCCATGGCGCGTCAGATGAAAGCCGAGCGTATGAAACGTGCGGAAATTCTGGAAGCTGAAGGCAAGAAACAGTCTCAAATCCTGCGGGCTGAAGGTGAAAAGCAATCTGCCATTCTTCAGGCAGAAGGCCGCCGTGAAGCTGCATTCCGGGATGCCGAAGCGCGCGAGCGTGAGGGTGAAGCGGAAGCAAAAGCCACAGCTTTCGTCTCTGAAGCGATCGCAAAAGGTGATGTCAACGCGGTGAACTACTTCCTTGGTCAGCGCTATGTCGAAGCCTTTGAAAAGCTCGCTATGTCCAATCAGCAAAAGACCGTCATTGTCCCGGCTGAGTTCGGTTCTCTGGTCGGCGCGATTGAGGGCATTCGTTCTCTCACGGACAGCGCTAAAGCAGCGAACATGGCCAAAAAAGGCCCATGGGGGGAGGCTGACTAATGGACGCTGTGCTTGGTCTTCTGAACGGGATTACTGTCTGGCACTGGCTTGGGCTGGCTTTGGTTTTGCTCGGGCTGGAGATCATGCTCGGAACATTTGATCTGCTCTGGGTTTCCGGAGCAGCGTTCCTTACCTCTGCCTGGGCGGCATTACCATTGCCGGCTGCGCTTGGCGGATGGCAGCAAGAGCTGATCTTTTTCGCGATTGTGTCACTGATCTTGCTCGCTGTCGGGCGCACTGTCTTTGCCGATTTTCGCAAAGGCACGCCTTCAGATCGGCCTGATCTGAATCAGCGCGGGAAAAGCATGATCGGCAAATCCGGTATTGCGGTTTCAGATTTTGCAGGTGGTGAAGGCCGCGTCAAAATTGGTGACAGCAGTTGGCTTGCTTCCATCGAGCATGGCGAAGTCATCAAGACCGGTACAACGGTCAAGGTGGTCGCTATCAACGGGACGATTCTTCAGGTCGAGGCCTACGAAGACTAGTCAGAGAGTGAGGCTTAAGCCTCTTTTGCTTCGGACGCGCCCTGTCTTGCAAGAGCATCGGCGCGTTCATTGCCTTCATCACCGGCATGACCCTTCACCCATTTCCAGGTGAGGTCCTTGTGTGAGCGCGCGGCGTCATCCAGCCGCTTCCAGAGATCTTCGTTCTTGACTGGCTTTTTGGCGGCAGTCTTCCAGCCGTTCTTTTTCCAGCCAAAAATCCATTTGGTAAGACCGTCTTTCACATAGGTGGAGTCGGTATGCAGAATGATCTGATTGCCTTTCTTTACCGATTCCAACGCCATGATGGCGGCCATCATTTCCATGCGGTTATTGGTGGTCTCTTTTTCTCCGCCATAGAGCTCTTTTTCGTGCTTTCCGCTTTTCAGAAGCACCCCCCATCCGCCAGGGCCGGGGTTTCCGGAACAGGCGCCATCAGTCCAGATTTCTACGAGTTTTGGCATTTGGATCTCAAACTAAGCTTTGCGGGGCGGATCAATCAAAACGCATCTAGGGTGATTTGTTCTATATTGTGAAGCTGAGAACCGGGTTTCACGATGGCGATGAACAGCCATCCTGCAAGTGTGCCTGAAATCGCTCCGGCAACGCCGCCGGTGAGTACTGACCCGAGAAAGAAAAAGACCAGCTCTTTCATCGAGGGTATTGTGACGGTGTCGGAGATCATGTCTCCGTGAATGCCAAGGAACACAGGCAGCGCGCAAACCCCACCAACGAAAAACGCACCCCAAAAGGCCGACCATCGAAGGTAGGGCCATTTGTTTGCGATGCCGCGATGTGCAAGCCGTCCGACTGATTGGCTGATCGCCAGCCATGTGATCGGAATGGAAACCGGCGCGATGTAAAAATTGAAGACACAGGCAATGACGGCAATGGAAACACCATCGCCAAAAGCGCTGTTCAGCGGATGCGTCTTTGAGGAAAACACACTCAGCGCGTTGAGGTTCAGAGAGCTGCCGATCCAGATCATCAAGATGCCGCTCAGCATAACTAGGAGCGGTGCGCTGATGGCGGTTGCCAGGCAGGCGGCCTTGTTGCGGCGGATATAGCGGTTTGGCCGTGAAAACAGTCCGGGTCCACGATCAGACCCCGCAGCGGGCTTTCGCGCGATTGTTTCGGCAGTCATTCAGGTCCCCACATTCAGATGAGAACGGTGACCATCAATTCAGGTGAATTCAAGGGCTGGCGTTGAATTATCTTCAGCCCTCAGACTTGAAAGGCAAGGCGGAGGCCGCCCCAATGGCGTCCTTTGATCATGATTGGCACTGACAGGTCCTTCATGATGGCATACTTTCCGCCGCCCATATCCCGTTTATAGGTCTGGATCAGGAAGGGGGCAGTATTCTGACCGGCTTTCAAGCCGACCGTATCATTGAAGATACGACGATTTCTCGAGTTGGCAGCATTCCAGACCGGGTCATTGCCCTGAGGCTTTGAGAATTTGAGGTTATGCGTCGGCAAATAGCCATTTCGGTCAACGCAGGCGCAGAATGTGATTCGCGAATCGATATCGAGAACCGGCTCCTGAATAGGTGGCAGTAATCTGTCGGTCAGTTCCGTGTATCGCGTTAGCAGTTGTTCAGGATTGCTGCCCTTGATTGGCTGATACTGCGTGTCGAACAGATCATCCATTGTCGTCTGACCAGTCGAAAGGGCGGTGTCAAACGCTGCTTCGATCTGCGCCACCTGATCTTGCGCCACTTTGTAGAAGCGTGCTTCCAGCGTATCGAGGCCTTGTTTAACGGTGCTTTCGACCAGTCGGTCTGAGCGTTCAACCATTTCATGGATATGTGTTGACGCCTCGGTCATGACATCATGATTGCTTTTCAGCGAGCTTTGCATTTCACCAATCACACGCGAGACGTTTGCGTTATTGGTGATGATATCTGAGACGCTTTTGCTGACCTCGCCATTCGACTGGGAGACATTCTCCAGCAACATGGCCAGGTCCGTCATCGAGCCTTCCAGCAATTGTGTGCTGGAGCGGACCCCATTCACGCTTTCCAGAGCTGAGTTTCCCTGACGGATCAGTACCTGAGAATTGTCCGTCAAATTCATCAGCGTATCGTGGATTTGTTTGTTCGCCGCGCTTGTCTGACCCGATAGGGCTTTCACCTCAGAGGCAACGACGGCAAAACCTTTGCCGGCTTCGCCTGCACGGGCCGCTTCGATGGTAGCATTCAGAGCCAGAAGGTTCGTCTGGCTGGCAATCTGATCAATGGTTTCGGAAACGCGCGAGACATTTTCAAGCGCTGCTTTCAGCCCCTGAATCTGTTGGCTTATTTCGGTGATGACATTCACCAGGCCGTCAATCTGTACGGTCGCATCGCCCAAAGCATTTCGTGAGGATCGCATCGTCTCTGAACTCGAAACGATCGATTGACTGCTTTCATTCAGAATGTTGGTGATGGTGGCAGATTTGGAATCGGTATCGTCCGCGGTTTGTTTGAGTTCTACGAATTCTGTGTTCAGTGCTTCGGTGTTTTCGGCGGCAGACTGGATACTTCCAGCAACGCCGACAATCTCAATTCCAAAAGCTGAAAACGCTTTCCCAAGCTCAGATGCGATCTTCGACAGCTGTGTCGTGTTGTACCCTGTTGGGGCCGCGTCGTGGTCAATCTGGTTTTGCGCACGTTCCAGAGCTTGAGGCATAGGTCCACCTGCTGACTTTGATTTTATTCTTACAGAACAATTTCATAAGTCACAGGGGTTAATGTCGATCTAAAGAGACCATCTTTACTGAGTGAACGTTAGGGAAGGCATCAAAACTGCACTCAAGGAAGATAGCCGTAGTCTTCAGTTTTCTTTGCTAGCCGGTGAAAACCGAGCTTTTCAGCATACTCAACTGGATTTTTCGGCTTAACAAGCGCGTCTGCAGGCGTATCCGTCCAGTCGACAAGGCGGGTCAGGAAGAACCGCATGGCCGCGCCATGGATCAGCGCGGGAAGGGCATTGATCTCTGCCGGGGTGAATTTGCGAACGCTCTCATAACCGGCAAACAGGTTTTGACCTTTGGTCATGTTGAATTCGCCGCGGGCTTCAAAGCACCAGGCGTTCAGCAAGATCGCGACATCATAAGCCAGCATGTCTGTGCAGGCGAAATAGAAGTCGATCACACCTGAGAATGTCTGACCCAGAAAGAAAGCATTGTCCGGGAACAGGTCGGCGTGAATGACGCCTTGCGGCAATTCGTCAGGATCTGGCCATTGAGCGTGCAGGCGATCCAGATCCCCTGCAATCAAGGTGGTGAGATTTGGAGCCAGCGTTGCCGCTGTTGCTTCTCGGCCTTCGAAGAGGTCCGACCATGCTGGCAAAGAGAGATTGTTCGGACGAGACCATTTACAGCCCTGAAGCGCGTTATGCATTCGTGCCATGGCCGCGCCGATCTGATAGCACTGATCTGCTGTTGGGCGACGCGGGCTCATGCCTTTGAGGAAAGTCACGATCGCAGCGGGCCGGTCGAGCAATGTCTGAAGCGCATCGCCATTGCGGGCCTTTACCGGTTCCGGGGACGGAAAGCCCTTTTCAGCCAGCGTTTCCATTACACCCATGAAGAAAGGCAGGTCATCCGGATTAACGCGCTTCTCGTAAATTGTGAGGATGAAGCGCGCCTGATCTGTTTCCAAAAGGAAATTTGAATTTTCGACACCTTCGGCAATACCTTTAAAGGCAGTGGCTTCGCCAATGTCGTAAAGCGTCAGAAACGCGTTCAGGGATTCATCATCTACATCAGTATATACGGCCATGGTCAGACCTTTATTCCGGAATTTCTGTGGCGCAACCCCGCCAGCAAGATCAGGCAGGCCTATATGCGGGCAGGGCGATAAAACAGGCGTTTTAGCTTGTCAGTACGCGCGGCAGTTTGAAGGTCACGTTCTCGTCGGTGACTTTGATCTCTTCAAGCGTTGCGCCAAATCGTTTCTTGCAGGCATCAATCAGCTCATCGACCAGAATTTCAGGCGCGCTGGCGCCAGCGGTAATGCCGAGGACCGAAACGCCGTCAAACCAGCTCCAGTCGACAAAATCGACGCTTGCAATGAGTTTGGAGGCTTTGGCACCTGAGCGCAGAGCGACGTCAACGAGGCGTTTTGAGTTCGAAGAGTTCTCTGCGCCAATCACCAGAACAAGATCAGCGCCGTCCGCCATGGCTTTGACAGCTTCCTGGCGGTTTGTCGTTGCGTAGCAAATGTCTTCTTTATGTGGCGCAGAAATGCCCGGGAAGCGGCGTTGCAAAACCTCGATGATTTCAGCCGTATCATCAACCGACAGGGTGGTCTGAGTGGCGAACGCCAGATTGGACGGGTTTTCGACAGAGATTTTTTCTGCGTCTTCGGGCGTTTCGATCAGGCGGATCACGCCATCGGGCAGTTGTCCCATTGTGCCGATGACTTCCGGGTGGCCCTTATGGCCGATCAGTAAAATATCCTTGCCAGCATCGTGATGCTTTTGCGCTTCAACGTGAACCTTGGATACGAGCGGGCAGGTGGCATCAACATAGATCATCTGCCGGTTGGCAGCTTCCTCTGGCACTGACTTTGGCACGCCGTGCGCTGAGAAGATCACCGGCCGGTCGTCCGGACATTCGTCGAGCTCTTCCACGAAGACCGCGCCTTTGGCCTTCAAGGCCTCGACGACATGTGCGTTGTGAACGATTTCATGGCGGACATAGACGGGCGCGCCCCATTTGTTCAGCGCTTCCTCAACGATATGAATAGCGCGGTCTACACCCGCACAAAAACCACGCGGAGCAGAGAGTCGGATCGTCAAAGGAGCCATGAAATGAGATTACCTCTTGTTCATTGGGACATTGTGGCGTTGCCAGCACGGCTTTGCACCGCTATCACGCATCTATCAGATGGTTTCAAACCCGCAAACGGCCAAGGAGTGGTCTTCCGTGCGTTTTTTAGTTTCTCTTGCGCTTGCAGGTTCAGCGTTCGTCCTTTCGGCTTGCTCTAATATTGGCGGTTTTACCGAGTCGCGTCCAAACCAGGGGCCGTGTCCGGCGGCTGGGTCGCTTTACGAAGCGCAGCGTGTGGTCATGCTCGATGGCAATGGCGAGAGCTATAATAACATCGCGTTTACGGGCGAAATCACAGATGTGCGCCTGTTCTGCCGCTATCTCGACGATAAGCCGATCAACGCACAGCTGGAGATCGACTTTGCGTTTGGTCGCGGTCCGGCTGCGACAAGCGAAGCGCAGGAATATAAATTCTTTGTTGCTGTCACGCGTACGAACCGTGCGGTGATGGAAAAAGAAATGTTTCCTGTGACGGTGAAGTTCCCGCGCGGGACTGATGTTGTTTTCAAGTCAGAAAAAATCGGACGCGTTGTCATTCCGCGCGCGGATGATTCGATCTCCGGCGCGAACTTTGAGGTTCTGGTTGGTTTTGACCTGACGCCGGAACAGCGCAAATTTAACGAGAATGGTCGTCGCTTCCTGCTGCAGACGAAATAATTCCGGTACGTCGATATAGAGGGTAATATCATGGCGGACATCGCGTCCGAATTGTCGGTGGCTTTTGGTCAGGCCTTCGAGGCTTTGGGACTCGATCCAAAGCTTGGCGCGGTGCGCCGCGCAGACCGACCTGATCTGGCAGATTTTCAATGCAATGGGGCGATGGCAGCGGCAAAACAGGCGCGTCGCAATCCACGTGAAATCGCGACCGAGCTGGTTGAGAAGCTGTCAGATGTAGACGGCATTGCCGATATCACGGTTGCCGGTCCGGGCTTTCTGAATGTGAAAGTGACGCCAGAGCTGCTGGCTCAGCGTACCGAGACCGTTCGCTCAAGTGAAATGGCGGGCGCTGATCCATCAGAAGAAACCCGTTCGATCGTGATCGATTTCGGTGGCCCGAACGTCGCGAAACCAATGCATGTCGGGCATTTGCGATCTGCTGTGATTGGTGACACGCTGAAGCGTCTCTGCCGGTTCCTTGGCCACCACGTTGTGGGCGATGCACACCTTGGTGACTGGGGCCTTCAAATGGGTCAGTTGATTGTTGGCCTGTCGGAAGAGCAGCCGGACTTGCCATATTTCGATGCCGCAAACGAAGGCCCATTCCCTGCAACAAGCCCGGTTGATATCGAAGATCTGGCACGGCTTTACCCGCTGGCGTCTGGTAAATCGAAATCTGACGAAGCCTATCGTGAGCGGTGCCAGAAAGCGACAGCTGAGCTTCAGGCTGGGCGTGCTGGATATCGCGCACTTCTTAAGCATTTCATCGACGTGTCTGTTGCTGCGCTGAAGGTCGACTACGATCAGCTGAACGTGTCCTTCGACCTCTGGAAGGGCGAATCTGACGCTGACCCGTTTGTTGCGCCAATGATCGAAGATCTGAAGTCCCGTGGCATCGCTGAAGAAAGCGACGGGGCCTGGATTATCCGTGTGGCGCGCGAAGGCGACAAAGGTAAAACCGAGATGCCACCATTCATCATGGTGAATTCACGCGGCGGTGTCGGCTATCACACAACGGATCTGGCAACGATTTTTGACAGGGTGCATAATCTCGCGCCAAAGCCAGACTTGATGCTTTATGTCGTGGATCAACGTCAGGCACTGCATTTCCAACAGGTCTTCCGTGCGTCCGAAAAAGCGGGCTATTTCCCTGAAGACGGGCTGGAGCATATCGGCTTTGGCACCGTGAATGGCGATGACGGCAAGCCGTTTAAGACCCGCGATGGTGGCACAGTCCGTCTGTCAGACCTGAACCGTATGGCGCTTGAAGAAGCCGAAAAGAAGATTGCGACAGCAAATCTGTCAGCTGATCTTTCCGCTGACGAAGTACGCGACATTGCGCTGAAAGTGGCGCTGGCTGCGACCCGTTTCTCTGACCTTCAGAATACCCGGACGACGGATTACAAATTCGATCTGGAACGCTTTACGAGCTTTGAGGGCAAAACTGGTCCGTATCTCTTATATGCTGCGGTTCGGATCAAGGCTCTGCTGCGCCGGGCGAAGGCTGAAGGTAATGCTGCAGGTGATATCCTGATCGATAGCGAGAGTGAACGGGCTCTGGCGCTGCAAATGGATGCATTCAACACAGCGCTGGAGCAGTCATATGCCAAGCGCATGCCGCACTTTCTGTGTGAGCATGTCTATAATCTGGCGCAGGCGTTTTCCGGGTTTTATGGCGCACATCCGATTGCGGCTGAGAAAGACCCTGCAAAGCGAGCCTCTCGACTGGCTTTGTGTGAAGCAGTGCTCAATCAGCTGGAAACAGGTCTCGATGTTCTGGGGATCAAAACACCGGAGCGGATGTAGGTTTGGCAGATCGCGTCGACACGCTTTTGCTTGAGGTGCTGTCCGCCTTAGAATCTGAGCTGCTTGAAAAGATTACTGAGGCTCAAAACAAAGTGTTGAGGGCATAGTGAACGACGCCGTTGAGAAACTGCTGAACAGCGCGGTTGAGGCGCTTCAGTCTGGAAATCCAGCGATTTGCATCAGTCTGACCAGTCAGGCTTTACAGGATTTGGCGCCGGGTGATCGGCGCATTCCTGAGGCGTTGAGCCTTAGAGGCACGGCGCGTTTGCCTTTGGATGCCCCGCTGGCCATGCAGGACTTGCAGCAAGCGGTTCAACTCGACCCGCAGGAACCACAGTTTCTGACGGCTCTTGGTCAGGCCTTTTCGTCGCTTGGTATGTTGAATGAAGCGGAGGCCGCGCTACGTCAGGCCTGGCAATTCAGCAAAGGTCATCCTGTTGTCACCAGTGGGCTGGCGCGCGTTCTGCTTCACCGCGGTAAAGCCTTTGATGCGGTGCAATTACTTGGCCCGTTGGTGGAAAAGGGAAACGCGAATTCCGGGCATATTCGCCAGTTTGCAGAAGCCTTGTTCCGGTCTGGCGATATTTACGGAGCACGAGATCTGCTCGGCCAGTTTTTCGGTCCGGATGGGCCTCAAACACCCGAAGACCGTCTTCAGCTTGCCCGTATCGATTTAGCGGTTCGTGATTATGGATCAGCGGAAAAAGGTCTGAAAGCGCTTTTGAAGTCTGACCCGGACTCGGTGCCTGCGCTGATGTCTGCTGTCCGGCTGGCGGACTGGAAGAATGACGAAGCCGGACTGAAGGGCTTCACGGAGCGCCTTGCCAATCTGTGCGGTGACAGGGCAGATGCACTGTCGCTGGTGATTGAGCATAGTCGCGAATTGAGTGCCTCGCTTTTACAGCGCGCGGAAAAGCTGTTGGCGGAACCGTCTCGGATGGCTGAGGAGCAAGCCACTCTCGGGTTTGCACTGGCCTTGTATTTTGATCGCAAGGGTGACTTTGAGCGCGCCTTCAAGATCGCTCAGCAAACAAATGAGCGTTTAGCACTTCATCGCAGGGCGGTGCAGTCACCTGAAAAGCGCGCCGAGATAAAAGCTGAGATGTTGGCGCAGCTGAAACGAGCAAGCGAGCTGACAAAAATGGTTCAGGGAGTTGCCGACACGGGCGCGCTGAGCGAGTTCATCTACCTTATCGGTGCGCCAAGAACGGGCAGTTCTCTGATCCAGTCTATTCTCGCAGCCGGACGTGGAATTGAATCGGTTGGGGAGCGAACTTCGCTTTATCCGTATCTGATGGATGTTGTCAGTCGCGATATTGGCGTTCCGGCCATTGAGCGGTTGATTATGGATCTCGCAAAGGCAGATCACGCCGGGCTGGAACGTGAGCGGAAGACCGCCAATGTCATTGTCGACAAGACACCGCATCATATTTTTGCGGCGGGGCTTCTGCAGAAAGTGAACCCGCGTTCGAAATTCGTCCATGTCTTTCGGGATGCCGGCGACGTAGCGCTGTCCATGTTCCTGCGTCCTTTCTCAGAATATTTCGCCGAGGCGACGTCCCTGGATGCGGTTGCCGATATGCTGGAAGTGCGCCTGACTGCGCATCAGCTGTGGAGTGAGGCAGGGCTGCCGTTAACAGTCTTCTCGTATGATCGCTTTGTATCAGCGCCTCAGAAACAAGGGGAGCGTCTGTTCGGCGCTCTCGGTCTTGCGTGGAAAGAAACATATCTGGACCCGAGAGTTCGGCCTGAAGCGGTTCAAACTTTCTCATCGCGTCAGGTGAGGCAAGCCATCACCGCCAAGAAAGCGCCGCACTGGGCATCTTATGAGAGCTTTGCTCCAGACGCTTTTGCGAGACTGGCTGAAGTCAGCGCTGCTCAAAACGCAATCATCGACACAAAAGTATGACTTGCCTCAAGACTCCCGCTTGCCGTGAGCTCTGAGTCGAGCTAATCCGAAAGTGCGGGAGACACTGATTAACTTCAGGGCCGAAGGCGCAACCGCCCCGGAAACGCTCAGGCAAAAGGACCGCAAAGTAGGATTACACGCTGGAAAGAGGCCGATAGCCTCGCCGACGGAGCAAGACATTTCATCATTCGGATGAGTGTCGGAATCTCTCAGGCACCGAGACAGCGGGGGCTTTGACCGATCGGGTGTCCCGTTCGGCATTGCCGGAGTTCCTGCGTGACTGATCAAACGACCCATAGACGCCTGACGCCCCTTCACGCTTTGCATGCAAAGCTGGGCGCGAAAATGTGCGAATTCGCTGGCTATGATATGCCAATCCAGTTTGAGGGCGTTATGGCCGAACACAACTGGACGCGCGAACATTGCGGCCTGTTTGATGTTTCTCACATGGGGCCATGTTTTCTGACAATTGCCGGTGGTCCGCGCGACGATGAAGATGCGCATATTGAGATTGCAAAGCTCATCGAAATGCTGGTGCCGAGCGATATTCAGGGCCTGAAACCGGGTCAGGCGCGCCTGACCGTTCTCCTGAACGAAGAAGGCGGTATTCTCGATGATCTGATCATCACCCGGCCTTATGAAGCCGACCAGCAGGGCCGCCTTTACATCGTCGTCAATGGCGCGATGAAAGAGCAGGACTGGGGTATTTTCAAAGACAAGCTCGCACCTTATGCGGTGCTGGAGCGTGCAGATGATCGCATTCTGGTTGCTGTTCAGGGGCCAGAGGCTGAAGCCGTCGTCAAACAGCATTTCGAACATGCCGGTGAACTTGGCTTTATGGAAGCGCGCCGCATGGAAACACACGGCATGCTCTGCATGGTGTCGCGGTGCGGCTATACCGGTGAAGATGGCTATGAGCTTCTCGTTCCGGGTACGGATGTGGGCGTCGCATTCGTCGTTGAGCTGCTCAGTGATGAGCGCGTGAAGCCAATTGGTCTCGGCGCGCGCGATAGTTTGCGTCTGGAAGCCGGGCTCTGCCTTTACGGGCATGATATGGATGCTGACACAACGCCGGTCGAAGCGACACTGACATGGGTCATCCAGAAAAAGCGTCGCGAAGAAGCAAACTTCCCCGGCGCGGCTAGGATCCTCGACCAGATCGCAAATGGGGCTGACAAAAAACGCGTTGGCATTCAGCCTGGTGATCGCGCGCCGGCGCGCGAAGGAACCGAGATTTACGTTGGCGATGAAAAAGTTGGCGTGATCACGTCTGGCGGTTTTGGCCCGACAGTCGGTGGACCGGTTGCGATGGGCTATGTTGCAAAAGAGTTCTCAAAATCTGGAACAGAAGTGACCTTGATGGTCCGCGGCAAACCGCGCGCGGCGACGGTCGCGAAGCTTCCTTTCGTTGAGCACAATTACAAACGCTGAACTGTTTGATTTTGACCCCTGCTCTCGCAATGGGGGACTCAAGGCTGCCGGTTCAGAACACGTAACGGCAGGCTCGCAAACGAACAGCAAGGTTGAGAAATCTATTTAAAAAGGGGCAGATGGAATGACGACGAAATACACTGAAGATCACGAATGGATCACTCTTGCAGGTGACGAAGCCACTGTTGGCATTACGGCATATGCTGCTGAACAGCTGGGCGATGTTGTCTTTGTGGAACTTCCTGAAGAAGGCCGCGAGTGCGGTAAAGGCGACGACATGGCTGTCGTTGAGAGCGTGAAAGCAGCTTCGGACGTTTACGCGCCAGTGTCTGGCACTATCACCGGCATTAATGGCGCGCTCGAAGGCGAACCTGAAACCGTCAACAAAGATCCGGAAGCAACTGGCTGGTTCGTGAAAATGAAGCTGTCAGACCCAAGCGAGCTGGACGGTCTGATGGACGCTGACGCTTACAAAGCTTTCTGCGACGGTCTCTGAGAGTGTACGCGGTCCCGGAATACACTGTAACGGATGAGACTGTTCTGCACGGATGGATTCGGCAGTATCCGCTCGGCGTGATGATGCTGAACGGTGCAGACGGACCGCATGCAGCGGTTATCCCCTTCGTTCTGAATGTTTCTGCGGACCGCCTGATTGGCCATATCTGGCGACACAATACGGCACTGGTTGAAACACCTTTGCCGGATAAGGCGGTTGTCCTGTTTCAGGGACCGCAAGCCTATGTTTCGCCAGGCTGGTACCCATCAAAGGCTGCTCACGGAAAGGCGGTTCCGACTTGGAACTATATTTCGGTTGAAGTGCGCGGCCGGTTGCAAGTCGATACAGATATCACGGCACTTCCGAACTATCTGGAACCGCTGATCACGCAAATGGAAGCTGGCCGGAACCCGGCATGGCAGCTCTCTGATGCTCCGGATGATTATTTGTCACGGCTCAGCCGGGGCATTTTCGGGGTTTCAATCGAGATTGAGAGCCTGAAAGGCATTCGCAAGCTCAGCCAGGGCGCGCCTGTAGCTGATTTCAATGGGGTAGTTTCCGGCCTTCGGGCGGAAGCGGACCCGATGGCACATCTGGTTGCCGACGAAATGATGAAAATGGATATGTCTTAATGAGATACCTCCCGCTTACAAATGAAGACCGGGCAGACATGTTGAAGACCATTGGCGCGGCCAGCGTTGATGAGTTTTACAGCGATGTTCCCGAAAGCGCACGCCTGCCGGGCGCAATTCCCGGTTTGCCAGACCATCAGGGCGAGTTCGCTGTAGAGCGTCATCTCACCCGGCTTGCCAGCAAGAACACGACGGCTTCCGACAGTGCATTTTTTGTGGGCTGCGGGGCATACAAGCACCATGTTCCGGCGAGCGTGGATATGGTTATTCAGCGCTCTGAGTTTCTGACGACCTATACGCCATATCAGCCTGAGATTGCTCAAGGCACACTGCAAACTCTGTTTGAGTTCCAGACCCAAGTTGCCGAAATGACCGCAATGGATGTGGCAAACGCCTCCATGTATGACGGCTCTACGGCTTGCGGTGAGGCGGCGGTCATGGCGACACGTGTGACACGGCGCAAAAAGGTCATCATTTCCGGCGGTGTTCACCCACACTATAAATCAACCACGCGTCTTCTCTGCGAAGCACAGGGCATTGAGGTGGTCGAACTGCCAACCGCGATCGATGGCGAACTCGAACTCGCCAAATACGTTGATGACGAGACAGCGTGTGTGATCGGCCAAAGCCCAAACATTTTCGGCACCGTGACGAATATGAGCCCGGTCGCGGAAGCGGCTCACGAGAAGAAAGCTCTGTTCGTGTCTGTCTTCACAGAAGCGGTCAGCCTGGGCCTCGTAACGCCTCCGGGCGAAATGGGAGCCGACATCGCTGTGGGCGAGGGGCAGTCCATCGGCAATCCGCTGAATTTTGGCGGGCCGTATGTCGGCCTGTTCGCTGCGACCCAGAAACTGGTTCGTCAAATGCCGGGCCGTCTGTGCGGTGAAACGGTTGATGCCGAAGGTAAGCGCGGTTTCGTGCTGACACTTTCGACCCGTGAACAGCATATTCGCCGCGATAAAGCGACGTCGAATATCTGCACAAACTCAGGGCTTTGCGCGCTGGCTTTCACCTCTCACATGACGCTGCTTGGTGGCAAAGGGCTTCATGATCTGGCGGTGCTGAACCATGAGGCAAGCTGTGAACTGGCGGATGCGTTGGAAGCTGTGCCGAGCGTAGAACTTCTGACCCCACGATTCTTCAATGAGTTTGCCTTCAAAACCTCAAAACCAGCTTTCGATGTGCTCGAAGCGCTTCAGGAAAAAGGCGTCATTGGCGGCGTTCGCGCATCACGCCTGTTCCCGCACGATGCAGACATGTCGAATGTCATCATTTGTGCAGCAACTGAGTGCACGGGCGATGAAGACATTGCCCTCTATGCCGAAAGCCTGCAGGAGATTTTAGGGTGAAGCGGGATATGGATCTTGTTAGGACGCTTCTGTTGCTGGTGGAAGAGCAGCACCAAGGAGGACGCAGTTTCGTCAGCTACGAAAAAGTTCCGAATGTTGCAGGAGGTTGGTCTTTGCGCCTGATCGGTAGGCTAGCTGAAGGCTTACTGCGTAAAAAGACTGAAGATCACACTGGAATCATTTTGCCATGACCATGAATACTCAAGGCCGTCCAACGGCACCCGTCGCAACTGGCACGGACCACAGCGCAGAAACAGTGTCCGGTTCTCGCGGGCTCTATCAGTTTGAACCACTGATCTTTGAAACAGATCGCTGGGGTAAAACCGGCGTCGATATGCCTGCGCCGAAGGGTACCAAATCCCGTCTCGGCGGCGTCGAGCGTGCAGCGAAGGTTGAGCTGCCAGGCCTGTCTGAGCCGGAAACGGTTCGTCATTATATGCGTTTGTCTCAGCGCAATTACGCAATTGACCTTGGCTTGTTCCCGCTCGGCTCGTGCACGATGAAGCACAATCCGCGCCTGAACGAGAAAATGGCGCGTCTGCCGGGCTTTGCCGACATCCACCCAATGCAGCCTCAGGCGAGCATTCAGGGCGCTCTGGAACTGATCGATGAGCTGGCGACCTGGCTGAAAACCCTCACAGGCATGCCTGCTGTCGCCATGAGCCCGAAAGCGGGTGCGCATGGCGAGTTCTGCGGAATGCTGGCCATTCGTCAGGCACTGATTGCGCGCGGCGAGGCAGAGACCCGCAAGCGCGTTCTGGTTCCGGCGTCAGCCCACGGCACAAACCCGGCAACCGCAGTGCAGTGTGGTTTCATCGTCGATGAGATCGACGCGGATACACGCGGTCGTGTCCATATGGGCCACCTTCGCGAGAAGCTGGAAAAGACTGACGACATTGCCGGCATTATGCTGACCAATCCGAATACGTGCGGTCTGTTCGAAACCGACATTAAGGAGATCGCTGACCTGATCCACGCGGCGGGTGGCTATTTCTATTGTGACGGGGCGAACTTCAATGCGATTGTTGGTCGGGTCCGTCCGGGTGATCTTGGCGTTGATGCGATGCATATCAACCTGCACAAGACCTTTTCGACGCCGCATGGTGGTGGTGGGCCGGGATCTGGCCCAACCGTCCTCTCTGAAGCTTTGGCGCCGTTTGCGCCGGTTCCGTTCGTCATCAAGGACGATGCGGGCTTCCGTCTGGTCGAAGAGACTGAGGAAGAAGCCAAGGACAGCTTTGGTCGTATGACCGCCTTCCACGGCCAGATGGGCATGTTCGTTCGGGCCCTGTCTTACATTCTCAGCCATGGTGCAGATGGCCTGAAACAGGTTGCGGAAGATGCTGTTCTGAACGCCAACTATATTCAGGCCAGCCTGAAGCATATCATGACGCCAGCTTTCAGCGGCTATTGCATGCATGAGGCATTGTTCTCGGACAAGTTCACGGCGGAAGGCATTGAGACCATCGACATTGCAAAAGCGCTGATCGATGAGGGCTATCACCCAATGACCATGTATTTCCCTCTGGTGGTACATGGCGCGATGTTGATCGAACCAACCGAGACGGAAAGCAAGGCTGAGCTTGATCGCTTCTGCGGCGCGCTGGCTGGCATTGCACGACGCGCCTCACAGGGCGATGATACGCTGAAAGGGGCGCCTTATCTGGCACCGATGAAGCGTCTTGATGAAACTCAGGCGGCACGTAAGCCGGTTCTGAAATGGACAGCGCCTGCGCCAGACCAAGTCGCCGCCGAATAAGGCTCGACATTTCCTGATTTAAGGCGCGGCTGTTTCTGATAGCCGCGCTTTTTTTGTCTCTGGGCCTGGTTTGCGGAATGTCTGGTTCAGGAGTTTCAGCACAGGCTTTTCGAACAGATAGAAGGTCAGCCCGGCAAGCAGCGTTGTGCCGAAGACACCGGCCAGATTGTACAAGACATTGTCCCAGAGCCCCGGTGCACCGAGGCGCAAAACCTTCCATTGCAGCGTATCGGCGGCGATACGGAAGACGGGCGACAAAACCAGCAAAACAATCGGATGGCACAAATAGATGGAATAGCTCCAGTCGCCGAGCTTTTTGGCGCCGCGAAAGGCTGCGTTTTTGCCAAACGCGTCATCCAGCGCGGTTGATCCGTAAACCAGCAGGGTGAATGGCAAGGTCATCCAGCAGACTTCCTTAAACCGTGAGAGCTGCTCGGCGGGCATTAAATTATAGGCTGCGAGACTGGAGGCTACGCCGAGAATGAAAGCTGCCCATCGGAACTTTCGAAAGCCAGAGGCGTAGAGATAGCCAGCGAATGCGCCAAATATGAATTCTATGGAGAGCGGCGAGGCAGCGATTTTGATAAAGCTGTTCGATGTCTGCGAGGGAACACCATACACTTTAGCCAGAATGAGCAGCGCCAGCCAGATCAACAGATAGACCGGTAAAAACCGTCTCGGGAATAACAGGAACACCGCGAAGACGAGGTAAAAGCCCATCTCGTGGATGAGTGTCCAACCCACATTCAGGGATGGGAGCACATCTTGAGGGATCAGCAGAAATGACTCCAGCATGAAGACATATCCATTGCCCTGCGATGCATTGAAGGAGTCAGGATGCCAGAGCGTACCGGCCATCATCAGAGACAGGACGGCAAGTATACCGGCAAAAAGCCACCACACTGGATAGATGCGAAAGATACGCCCAAGTGCGAAGGACCGCACGGTGGTGAGGCCACGGGACAGGTCGTGCGTGACATAGGCCATGATGAAGCCGGAAATGACAAAGAACAAGTCGACGCCCACAAAGCCTCGCGAAAAGACATCGCCCATCAGGGCTGTTTGCTCGTAACCGGCTTTGCTTGCTTGTAGCAGCTCGTGCCCTCGAATGTGGAAGAACAGGACGAGATAGGCAGCAAGTGCGCGAAGGAACTGAATGCCCTCAATTTTCACGCGCTGTTTCCTTGTCGCGCTTTCGGAAAAGCTGGCTGAGTATTTTCAAAACCGGTTGTTCAAACAAATGGTAGGTGAGGGCCGCAACCAGTGTCGAAGCGATAACGCATGTAACGGTGAAAAGGATATTGTCTGCGATACCTGCACTGCCAAGTCGAAACAGATTTGCGATGGATTCTGAGGCGCCGAACCTGGTTTGCAGAGTGTTCGCAAGAACAGGAAAGATCTTGTTGAGAGCGACCAGCACGAGCGTATGGCTGAGATATAGCGCGAAAGAATAATCACCCAGCCGGGCCAACACTTTCGACAATGGCCCATTAAAGCGAGAATTCAGTCCCGCGGCGCCATACACCAGAAGTGCGCAAGGCAAAGTATAGGCCAGCATTCGTCCCCATTTCAGCGTGAATGGGGTGGGATGGGGATGGATAAAAAGCACAACCAATAAACCGACGAGTCCAACGGTAAAGATCAGACCAGGACGCCACACATATCCTGAAATAATGAGCCAACCTGCAAAGGCACCGGCGATAAATTCCAGTGTCATTGTGTGAAAGATTAGGTGCAGGAAATCGCTCGCAAAAGTAGATGCAAACCCCGATAACGCGCCAAAAACCGTAACCAATGCCCATACGCAAAGCCAAACGGGCAGCTGCTTTCTAGGCGCTAACAGAATGACCGAAAAGACGACGTAGAAAAACATCTCGTGGACTAGGGTCCAACCAACACCAAGGATTGGAAAGGTGTTTTGCGGAAGCAAAAAGAACGATCGAAGTAGGTAGTCTAAATCGGCTGTTCCTTGTGGTGCGATGGAGGTCGGATGCCATGCGCCACCTTTAGAGAAGAAAAAGAATACTGCCAAAGCGCCGGAGAACAGCCACCAGGGAGGATAAATTCGAATAATGCGGGCGACTACAAAGTCTTTCACAGTGCTGAGTGTTTCCGGCCGTTTCAACGTAACGAATACCATGATGAAACCAGAAATGACGAAGAACAGGTCAACGCCTGCGTACCCATTCTTGAATAGCCCGCCAATCAGGGGAACATCGTCTGTTCTGAAAACTTTTGCAGCCTTAAGCTCCATAGCCCGGATGTGATAGAAAAGAACCAGATAGGCAGCGAATGCACGCAGCCCCTGTATCGCATCCAGCTTCATTTCCCACTCCACACTTAACCGGAAAAACGAATTTACAAATTAGAGACACAAAGTCATGAAGCAAATGTCTAATTGGCAATTGTTTTCTGGCGATTTTCAGCCCATATCAAGGTCGATGCTCCAACAACGCAACACCCCTTCAGATGACGGCTCAGATACTGCCGAGCAACCTGTACCGCCACGCAATGTGGTACATCAGGGGGCTATGGCTTTATTGCGGCAGGCGCTGGTAATTATTGGAATTATTCTGATCCCTACAGGTGTGATTGTCGCATTACTGACGCCGATCATTCCGGTGGGGCTACCGATCGTTATTTTAGGTGTGGTCCTGGTGGCTCGGAATGCGAGCTGGGGGGCACGACTATTTCGGTCGATCCTGCACCGTCACCCAAGACTGGAACGGTTCGCACCCGATTGGCTGTTGAAGCTGATCTTTGGTGAGACACACGGCACCTGATACACCGGTCAGTCCGGGTATTTCTCCAGACCCAGTATGTCTTCGCGAATTTGTTCGAGTCTTGTCTCGAGAAGTGTCTGCGCGTCATAGACGCCGCGATTGTAGAATGCAGGGGCAATTTTACGACCGATAAAGTCGAGCAGAAATCCTGCATCAAAGCGACCGATCTCAAGATCTAACTCAGCTTGCAAATAGGTCTGCAGCTCTCGTTCCAGATGGCTTCGTTCTTCATCTGAAAAGTTGAATTGCTGGCTCATGATAACATGCCTCCTAACGCTGCGATCCGGGCATAGTCGTACATAAAAAATCGGCGCTGAGAAACTCAGCGCCGACTTCAATTATTCCAAAAGGGTAGGGGGAGATCAGATCGCCGCTTTAGCCTGAGAAACGGCAGTGCTGAATGCTTCAGCGCCACCATTCTTGTCAGCCTGAGCTTTGAGAAGATTGCCAGCTGCTTTGGTTGCAGCGTCTGCAGCAACCTTTTTAACAGCCTGAGTGGCTTCTTCTTCCGCACGAGCAATACGGGCTTCGACCTGAGCTTCACGACGCGCAACCATGTCCGCCAGATCCTTGTCGGCCTGAACCATCAGAGCTTTCGCATCGGCTTCCGCCTGGCTGATGATAGACGCAGCAAGGTCAGTTGCTTCTTGTTGTTTGCGCTCCGCTTCCTTGAGCATTTCGAGGGCTTCCTCACGAAGTCCAGTTGCGTGATCAAGTTCGCGCTGAATTTCGTCAGCACGACCGTCCAGCATTTTTGCTATGGTTTTGAACGCGCCTGCTTTCCACACGAACGCGAGGAAAAGAACCAGAACGAGCATCGCCCAGTTCGTGGTGTTCATGTACCAAGGTTCAGCATGCGCAGCTTCGGCAGCCAGTGCCGCTGGTGCGAATGTGCCGCTGATGAGGATGAGCGAAAGAGTTTTAGAATTAAAAATCATGCTGCATACTCATCAATTGACTTCTGAACTGAAGCTTTGATTGCGCTGTCGTCTGCTGACGCACCGAATTGAGACAGAATGGCAGCTGTTGTTGTGGCCGCAATGTCAGAGACATTCGCCATCGCTTCAGCTTTCATTTTGCTGATACGGACTTCAGCATCTGCAAGTGTCTTGTCCAGTTCAGCAGACTTCGCTTCGCTGGTTGCCGCAATCGCCTTGTCGATTTCAGAACGAGTCGCTTCTGCTTTAGCGCGTGCACCAGCACGTGCCGCAGCGAGTTGCTTGTCCATTTCAACAAGCGTTTCGTCAGCTTCTGCCTTCATTCGGGCTGCTTCATCCAGATCTGAAGCAATCTTGTTTTTACGCTCTTCAATGATGCCGCCCAGTTTTGGGAGGATCAGCTTAGAGAGGAGGACGTAGAGAAGGATAAATGACAAAGCCAGCCAGAAGAGTTGAGACTGAAACGTCGCAACGTCAAATGGCGGAAATGATTCGCCCATGGATTTTGCAGCGTGCTCTGCGCCCGCCCCATGTGTTTCTGATGCCATGGCTTAAACCTTCATATGCGTTCGGGCCCGTCAGTAAACCGAGGCCCGATTAGAAAATTTCTGAATAACGCTTGGTGGTCCGTTAGACCACGAAGAGTACCAGAATCGCAATAACGAAGGCCAGAATGCCGAGTGCCTCGACGAGGGCGAAGCCGATCAGAAGGTTTGTTTGCTGCTGTGGAGCAGCAGATGGGTTGCGCATTGCAGCGTCGAGGAAGCTTGAGAAGATGTTGCCAACGCCCAGTGCGGCGCCAAGCATTCCGAGTGTAGCGAGACCTGCACCTACGTATTTCAGGCCAAGTGCGATATTACCGTCCATTGTGATAACTCCCGTATTGGAACTAGTGCTCGTGAAAACTACTCTGCCTTTTTGGTCAAGTACCTAATAAGGCGAATTTCGTAATTAGCGTTGTTAGTGTGAAGGGTGGAACGCGTCGTTGAGATAGACGCAAGTTAGAACTGTAAAGATGTAAGCCTGCAGGAAGGCGACCAGGAATTCCAGCGCGGTGAAGGCCAGCGCCAGGAAGAAAGGTGCGATTGCAAAGACAGACAGGAAGCTTGCAGTGCCCAGAAGAGCAACAGTGAAGCCGACGAACAGTTTAAGAACGATGTGTCCGGCCAGAATGTTTCCGAAAAGACGAAGAGACAGGGTCAGAGGGCGAACAAAGAAAGAGATGATTTCCAGCGGAACCAGCAGGACAAGCAGCGGCCATGGAACGCCAGATGGCATGAAGAGCTTTAGGAAGCCGATGCCGTTTTTGATGAAGCCGAAGACGATTACCGTGAAGAAAACGAGCAGAGCAAGCGCCGCTGTCACGACAATCTGTGCCGTTGGCGTTACAAAATATGGGATCATACCCAGCATGTTACAGCCAAAGACGAGCAGGAAGAGGGTGAAAATGAATGGGAAGAACTTGATGCCCTGTTCGCCAATCGTGTCGCGGATCATGTTCGCGACGAACTCATAGCCCATTTCACCAACCGACTGCATGCGGCTAGGAACGACTTTTGGTTTAGCAA
This sequence comes from uncultured Ponticaulis sp., assembly GCA_963678615.1. GTDB lineage: Bacteria > Pseudomonadota > Alphaproteobacteria > Caulobacterales > Hyphomonadaceae > Ponticaulis. The sequence goes on along the minus strand of OY782947.1, from coordinate 1,816,284 downwards.
CTGAGAAGAACAGAAGAACGAAAACAAGCGCAACAACACAAACCAGCGCGAGGCTGGCAGTAGTGAATGAGACATCGAAGCCACCAATGTTTAAGTCCACAAGTGTATTCACTTTGAACTGGTGCATTGGATCGAGTGCCATTTGAGCGAACATGTCGTATCTTGCCCCTAACTCGCCTGATCTACATCAGTAGACCCGGCCTGCATTTCATTTTGCATGCGCTTAGCCTGCTGTTCGGCTGTGCGCAACATTAATCTGAACCCGGCAGCTGTTCCAAGTGCCAGCAGAACCAGTAGCCCCCAAGGCTGAGTTCCGAGCACATGATCAAGCGCCAATCCGAACACAAGTCCAACTACGATGCCCCCGATGAGATCGAGAACAATCTTCATGCCTATGCCATATCCCGAGGTCGAGTTCGATGCCGACCTTGGTTTATGGCGTTCAGCCTGTTTCGCCTGAGCGGCGGAGATGCGCGCTCCCAGATCATCTTTATCTGGTGGGAAAGAAGCCATGAAGGCACCATGACAGTTGAAGCTATGACCGAAGTCGGGCGGAAGCTATCCATGTGCAGGTGCGAAGTCAAGCAAATGCGGAAAAGCCAGAGCCTTGTTTTTATTGGAGTCGACTGGAAAAGTTGACTATTCAGCTGCGACCAATTGTTCCGCTGTCCCCAGGTCAACGGAAACGATGCGAGAAACGCCCTGTTCCTGCATGGTTACCCCGAATAACCGATCCATGCGGGACATCGTCACCGGGTTATGGGTGATCGTGATGAACCGGGTCGCAGTGCGCGTCCGCATTTCGGCGAGCAAGCGGCAGAAACGGTCAACGTTTACGTCGTCCAGAGGCGCATCAACCTCGTCCAAAACGCACACAGGTGCCGGATTGGAGAGGAAAACTGCGAAAATCAACGCGGTTGCCGTCAATGCCTGCTCACCGCCGGACATCAGGTTCAGGGAGGAGACACGTTTTCCGGGCGGTTGAGCGTAAATCTCAAGGCCCGCCATGAGTGGATCTTCCGCATCTACGAGTTTCAGTTCGGCCTGACCGCCATTGAACAGCGCGGTGAAGAGGGTTTGGAAATTCTCATTCACCATCTCAAACGCAGCCATAAGGCGTTCGCGGCCTTCTGCGTTCAGCGCGTCCACGCCCTCGCGAAGCTTGGCTATTGCCGCGGAAAGGTCCGCTTTCTCTTCGTGTTGTGCGCCAAGACGTTCGGCCAGTTCCTCTGCTTCGCGTTCGGCGTCCTGATTCACCAGACCGAGCGCGCCGATTTCGTGTTTCAGGCCTGCGAGTTCGGTGTCGATGGCTTTTGATTCGGCCTCCAGCCAGTCCGGCTCTTCTGCAAGCCCGGCTTCTGCCAGAGCATAAAGCCCTTGTGGCTGGCGCTGAAATTGACTGGATGCGAGCGCCTCGGCGTCGTTCAGACGTTCTTTTGCCGTCTCAAGTTGAGCTTGCGACATCGCAGATGATTCGCGGGCCTTCGTGGCTGCTTCTTTCGCAACGCGCGCAGCCGTTTCGGTTTCCCGGGTCTGCTTCTCAGCTTCGGCATGGGCGTCGGCAGCATCCTGACGTTGCTTCTCCAGAGACCGCAGATCAGCAGCCAGAGAATCGATCTGATCGGAGATTTCAGCAGGGCGGTCTTTTTCAGTTTCAAGCTTTGACCGCGTGTTGCTGCGAGCTGACTGGAGCTCAGCGATTCGTGCGTGCGCTGTTTCCTGACGTTTGGTCCAGTCGCGAATATCGCGTTCCAGGCCACGCCGGCGACCTTCCAGACGGTCACGGTTTCTCTGAAGATCATCGAGTGCAGCACGAGCCTGACGTTCGTCTTCGCGCAGGCCGGCAATGATATTTCGCTTTGACTGAAGTTCTGACTGAAGCTCGCTCTCGTTCGTTGCGGCCGCATCGCCCGGCAAATCATCCAGAGAGGCTTTGACTTCATCACGCTGAGACACTGCTGTGTTCAGCGCTTCGGCAATTGATTCGCGCTTCAGGCTGGCGCGCTCCAAAGCCTGTTCGGTCTGGAAGACGCGCGTATTGGCATCGTTGCGGGCTTTTTGCAGTTGAGGTGCCAACAGACGAAGCTCTCGCAATTTGGCTTCAGCCTCTTTGCGTTTCGATTCGGCTTCGGTCTTAGTCTTTTGTCGGGCTTCGAAATTGGCTTCCAGATCAGGAAGCGCCGCTTCAGCGGCGTCGAGACGGCTGCGCTGTTCGAGTTGTTCTGCCTGCGACAGCGGCGCATCACTTTTTCGAACATATCCATCCCAGCGCCACAGGCCGCCAGACTTTGAAATCAGGCGCTGACCGACATGTAGTTGTCCTATCAGAGCGTTCGCGTCGGCGTCACTCTCAACGACACCGCATTGTGCCAGACGACGGTTCAGAACGTCTGGTGCATCACACACAGCAGATAAAGGCGTGCAGCCAGCAGGAAGCGACGGGTCCGTCCCAAGGCTCGCGCCGCCCCAATAAATCGGAGCGTTTGGGTCGGTCGGGGCGTTCAGGTCATCACCAAGCGCTGCGGCGAGCGCGCGTTCATAGCCCGGCTGCGGCGACAGGAAGTCGAGAACCGGCGGCGATGAGCTTTTCTCGACGCGGCGCAGTAAGCGCTCCAGACCTGCAATCTCTGCCTTCAGGCTGCGAAGCAGGGAATCCGCCTGATTGAGCGGTGCTTGCGCGTCTTCTTCCGCTTTGCGGCTTGTCTGAACAATGGCTTCGGCATCTGAGATCGCGCCCGCATTGTCCTCAAGACGTGCTTCTGCTGCACTCAGTGCAGAGCGCGCATCGCTTGCGTCTTTCTGAAGCGTTTCCAGACCCGGCAGGCGGGCAAGTTCAGCTTCCAGCTGGTTCAAACGGTTTTGAGCGCCGTTTAGTCTTTGTGTCAGGTCGCGGCGATTGCGCTCAGCTGCTTCTCGCTCTGCGCGGATTCGCGCCAGATCTTCAGTTGCTTTTTGTGCCCCGGTTTCAGCCTCGGACAATTCCTTCTGGATCATTTGCAGGCGGGCAACTGCTTCCTGACGATCGCGTTCAAAGACTTCCGGGTCGAGACTTGGAAGGTTTTCCAGCGCGTGTTTGGCTTCATCGACGCGGGCGTCTGCATCTTCTGTCAGGCTTTGCTCGCGCTCAAGGTCAGACACAATGCGGCGAAGATCGCTCTCATATCTTTCCAGCGCGGTATCTGCTTCACGCTTCTGGCTTTCCAGCTGGGTCAGCTTGACCTTGGCGGCACCGACACGGCCAGACGCATCCGCCTCGGCCTGGCGGAGTGGTTCAATGCCATCGCGTGCCTCAATGGCTTTTCGTTCAGCGACGGCGTCTTCCAGTGTGAGACGTTCAACATCTGCGCGCGCTTCGCGCAGCGCTTGCTGGGTTCTTTCGACAGTCTCTTTCGCTGTGGACCAGCGCCGGTGAACAACCAATGCCTCGAAGGCGAGAATTTTGTCTGCCAGCGCTTTATGCTTACGGGCCTTGCGAGCCTGACGTTTCAGGGATTCCAGCTGGCGTTCGACTTCACCTGAAACTTCAGACAAGCGTTCCAGATTGTTCTCTGCGCCGCGAAGCTTCAGTTCCGCCTCATGGCGACGAGTGTTCAGACCTGAAATGCCAGCAGCCTCTTCCAGCAGACGGCGCCGGTTTTGAGGTTTTGAGCCGATTAGCTCAGAAATCTGGCCCTGACGGACAAGGGCAGGGGAGTTCGCGCCCGTGGAGGCATCCGCGAACAGAAGCTGGATGTCCTTACCGCGAACGGTTTTTCCGTTGATCTTATAGGTGGAGCCAATTCCCCGACGCAGCTTTCGTAAAATCTCAAGGCGTTCGGAATCGTTGAACTCAGGGGGTGCGCGTCGATCTGAATTGTCCAGAACCAGCGTGACTTCCGCTGTTTCCCGCGCAGGACGCTTTTCCGTGCCGGAAAAGATCAGATCATCCATTTCGCCGCCGCGCATGGCGCGAGCAGAACTCGCACCCATGACCCAGCGAAGAGATTCAAGCAGATTGGATTTACCGCAACCATTCGGGCCGACAATACCCGTAAGGCCGGGTTCAACGTAGAACGTAACTGGATCTACGAAGGACTTGAACCCGGCAATTTTGATTTCGGTGATCTGCAATCAGAACCCCTTATTCCTCAGTCGGTGTATCGGTTTTTGCGTCGTCTGGAATGACGTCGTCAGTTTCGCCGTCTTTTTTCTCAGGTGTCACGTCTTCTTTTGGCTCAATACCATTTGCTTCGTCGATCAGAGCATTGATCGCTGCCAGATCGAAATAGATTGCGCGGTCAACAGGCTTGCCATTCAGGAACATTGTAGGCGTAGAAGAAATGCCCTTATCACTGCCATCCTGCCAGTTCTTGGTAATCGTATCGTGCAGCTTCTGATCCAGCAGACAGGTCTTGAACTCTTCCTGAGACAGACCGTGGCGCTGAGCAACGGCATAAAGTGCCGGCACCAGCTGACGGTTCTGGCTGGCAATCACAATGCCGCGCTGGTTTTTGAATACGTCCTCGAGAACGTCGAAATACTTATCAGAACCGGCGCAACGCGCGATCTTGAAGCTCGCATGTGCGACGTTTGCAGGTTCTGTGAGGAATTCCTTGAACTCAATGCGCAGGTCGCCAGCTTCGATGCGTGGATCAAGTTTCTTGATAATGGCTTCGTGAAGATCAGCACAGTGCGGGCACGTCGCGGAGGCATACTCAACGATGACGGCCTTCGCGTCAGCTTTACCTTTGGAAATCTGGCCATACTCCGTTCCTGGAACGGACGCGCCCGGGTCAACCGGTGAGCCGTTGGAGGAGTTGCCGCAAGCGACCAGAGTCGCGCATGCGACAGCCGAAATTAACCAATTAGAAACTTTCATAACCGTTTTCCGTCTACAGATTCGTGCATTTCGCCAACGGCGAATTCCAATTTCCCTGTGTATAGGGCGATTTCCAGAACACCAACATGTTGCGGCGGATCAAATGATGAAAATGACGAAACTTTCATCCACTGCACGCGTTTATGTGTGGCGCTCGGTTATTTCTGACTGTTTTGAACGACCGACTTGCCGAAATTCATCAGAGCTTTGCGAAGCTCATAGTTCTTTACGTCTGTTACAGCGCTTTCAATCTCTTTGGTTTCTTCGATTGTCAGGATGTGACGACGCTTTTCGCCATCGCCCGAAGAGGATGTCACGGTTTTCTGGTGAAGTTTGATCGCCTTCAGGTTTCCGCCGATCAAAATCGATATTTTCTTGCGCAGCGCTTCGCCCTGATGCTGAAACAGAGGGGCGGCGGCAGGTGCGATATCAAGGTGCAAAATGCTGCCGTCTTTGGACTTTGTCAGTTTGGTCGGGACGGACACTTTGGCAAGTCTCTCACCAACCAGGTCCTTCCAGCGCGCAATCAGCTGATCAATGCCGGGACCTTCATCCTTCAGGATGGCGCGTGTGACTTTGTGCAGGCCGGAGGAAAACTTCCGTGCGCCACGTCGCGCAGGGATGGCGCGCTGATGCGACAGGCGTTGCAGGGCTTCCTGTTCAGAAATGTCAAAGCGAGGCTTTAGTGGCTCGTCGGAGGAAGATGAGGACATACGTTAAGTATCTCATGGCTGAGAAGGAACGAACAGATCAAAGCAGGCTTTTTCTTGAAGCGAGTTGGGATATATCCACCAGAATGAGCGATTTTAGCGATAAACTTCTGAACTGGTATGATGCGAATGCGCGTGAGCTGCCGTGGAGAATTCCCCCGGCGGATCGCAAGCGCGGCGTCATGCCAGACCCTTACCGCGTCTGGCTATCAGAAATCATGTTGCAACAGACCACCATTCCGCATGGCATTCGCTATTTCCTGCGCTTCACCGAGTTGTGGCCTGATGTGCAGTCACTCGCCAGTGCAGATCGCGATGACATTATGCGTGAATGGGCAGGGCTCGGCTATTATGCCCGGGCGCGAAACCTCTATGCCTGCGCGCAGGCAATTGTCGAAAATGGTGGGTTTCCATCAACTGCAGACGAGTTGATCCGGTTTCCCGGAATAGGGCCCTATACGGCTGGGGCGATTGCGGCGATTGCCTTTGATCAGCCAGCAATTGCTGTCGATGGGAATGTCGAACGAGTGTTTGCTCGCCAGATTGCGCTCGATAAACCTGTTAGAGATGCAAAAGGCGATATCCGTGAAGCAGTCCAGGCTGAACTACCGGGCCAGCGGTCTGGTGATTTTGCTCAGGCTCTGATGGATCTCGGCGCGACGGTCTGTACGCCCAAATCACCCGATTGCGGCGCGTGCCCGGTCGTTCAAAGTTGTCAGGCGCAGAAGCTCGGCAAGCCCGAGGCATACCCGGTGAAAGCACCCAAAATGCCAAAGCCGGAACGCTTTGGCGATGTTTTCATCTTCAATGATGGGGAGTTTGTCAGAGTTGAACGACGACCTGAAACCGGGCTTCTCGCCGGTATGGTTGGGCTACCGACAACAGACTGGGCCGATGCCGCGCAAGAGCGGAAAGACGATGCAGCGAAAACTTTTATGGGGGAGGTGACACATGTGTTCACCCATTTCCGGCTGACCTTAAAAGTCTATGATGTTGCAGAAGCAGAGATTGAAACATCTCAGCGCGTTAAAATAACGGAGCTGCATGACGCTGGCTTGCCAAGCGTCTTTGCCAAAGCTGCTAAGCTCTGGGCTTCAATAAGAGCAGGCTGATCAGCCGTTTTGCAGTTCTGCTTTAACCTGCTCGTTATGAGTCTCAGCGAGTTCCCAGATCTCTTCAAAAGTCAGGGTTCCGTCAGCTGCGATGACATAGTCACCTTTGTCGTCACCAATCAGTGTGTAAGCACTGTCTGGATCGTCGTCATCGGATTCATACCAGTAATCCAACGCGTATAGATTTATAAGCCGTGTCATGGGCCCTCCGTGTCAACGTCAACCCGAATCGGTTTTGCCCTTCCAGCTATATAATATGCTAAGTGCGCAGAGGCGGGATTTCAACCTAGTCCCATCTGAGTTCTGAATTTTCTTCGCAGCATATCAATAGGTTTGAGGCCGCTTCTGTCCTCAAAGTGCCAGAAAGTCCATCCATTACACGAAGGAGCGCGTTGAACATAGGCCCCTAAACGGTGAATTGATCCCACGGAATCACCATTTGTGAGGCTGCCATCGACACGGACACGAGCTTCATGTCGACGGGATGCGGAGAAAAGCCGGTCGCCCGGACGCAAATAGCCATTCTCGACCAGCGCGCCAAACGGCACACGAGGCTCAGCTTTTTTGCCTGTTACGGTTTTGAGTTCCAAATCGCCATATGGTTCGACATTGGCGACCCTATCGCGAGAATGGCGCAGATAAGCCTTTTCCTGCTCAATGCCGATGAACCGGCGACCGAGGGCTTTGGCGACAGCGGCCGTTGTGCCTGTGCCAGAGAATGGATCGAGGATCATATCGCCCGGCTTGCTTGTTGCGAGCAGCACGCGGTGCAGCAAGGCTTCAGGTTTTTGTGTCGGGTGAACCTTTTTGCCATCTTCTTTTTTCAGACGTTCAGACCCTGTGCAGATCGGGATCGTCCAGTCAGACCGCATCTGAAGGTCATCATTGAACGTCTTCAGCGCATCATAATTGAAGGTGTAAGGCTTTTGGTTCGGGTGCTTCGTCGCCCAGATCAGCGTTTCATGCGCGTTCTGGAAACGAGTACCTTTGAAGTTCGGCATAGGGTTGGTTTTGCGCCAGATCACGTCATTCATGATCCAGAAGCCTGCATCCTGCAGAATTGTACCGACCCGGAAAATGTTGTGATAGCTGCCAATCACCCAGATTGCGCCGGTATCTTTCAGAACGCGGCGGCAGGCAGACAGCCATTCATGCGTGAACAGGTCATAGTCGTCAAAACTGTCAAACTGGTCCCAGTCATCTTTCACCGCATCCACTTCAGAGTTATCCGGACGGGTCAGATCGCCGCCGAGCTGAAGGTTATACGGTGGGTCCGCAAAGATGAGGTCGACTGATTTCTCTGGCAGTCGGTTCATCACTTCAATGCAGTTGCCTTCAATGATGACATTTTCCAAAGCGTCCATGACGGAATCCTGTTCAAAAATGTTCGATTCGGCTAATCCGCGCTGATTTGATGAACAATATGTTACCGGCTTAGAGATTAACACATCCGGGGCAAAAAGACGATCACAGGTCCAGACTCATCTGGCTGGAATCTCGAGATGGTTTTGAGAAAAGGTCGGTCCGCAACCGTGAGCGCGTCTGCTGAAAACCGACCCTTGCGGTGGCTTTGTGGAACCTCGATCCGATCATGCGGGCCATTGTGCCATCGCCGCTTCTGCGCTGAGACCAGTCCGCGTCATAGTCGAGGCCGCCTCGCATGGAGCGTAGCGTATTGATGACGCGCAAAGCCCTGTCAGGGAAATGCGTTACAAGCCATTCATGGAAAATGTCTTTCAAATCATAGGGCAGACGCAATAATACATATCCCGCACGTGTGGCGCCTGCATCTTTCGCAGCCTGCATTAAGGTCTCGATTTCAGCTTCATTGATGCAAGGGATAATGGGCGCGGTCATGACGGTCACCGGAATGCCTGCGTCTGCCAGCGCCGTGATGGTTTTCAGTCGCAGGGACGGGGATGCTGCACGCGGTTCCATTATGCGCGCAAGATCTGGCTTTAGTGTGGTCAATGAGATTGCGACCTGCGTCAGATTTTTTTCTGCCATAGGCGCAAGCAGGTCAATATCCCGTCGGATAAGTCCGGATTTGGTGATCATGCTCACCGGATGGTTATGTTCGGCCAGAACTTCCAAAAGCGACCGGGTCAGTCGCAAACGTCGTTCATGAGGCTGGTAAGCATCTGTATTGACGCCAAGGGCCATTGGTGCGGGCTCATAATTCTTTGCGGATAGCTCTTTTCGAAGCAGCTCAACTGCATTTGTTTTGAAATAGAGCTCGCGTTCGAAATCCCGACCCGCCGAATGTCCCAGATAGCTGTGTGACGGGCGGGCAAAGCAATAAATGCATCCATGCTCACATCCGCGATACGGATTGATTGACCGGTCAAAGGAAATATCCGGCGACTGGTTTCGCGTGATGATTGTCCGCGCAAATTCCCGGTGCCAGTTCAGCGTCAGATCAGGCGCCAGCGCATCTTCATCTCGGTACCAGCCGTCATCGAAAGCTTGTGTTTCCTGCTTTTCAAAACGACCAGCAGGATTCGAGACAGCTCCCAGGCCTTTATAAGCGTTCTCAGGCGAAAGCGCGTGCAAATCGTCTGCGATCAAGCGGCCTTTTGGGGAAAGTTTCTGAGGTTTTGACATTGCATGGATGTCTCACATCGCAAAGAACAAAGCAAGAACAGTTTGATTCTTGATGTGGATATCATCTGCGGTGCTCAACCATGTTCGACACAAGTTTAAGGACGATTTTTCGTGGTCTTTACTTAGCGTCAATTACTGAGGGCGTAGAAGCAGTCAATTATGTCGAGGGAAACGATTAACTAACGGGGGATTGCGGTGGAAGCTACCAAGCTCAATGTTCTCATTCTTGAGGATAGCGCGACGCAGGCACGCTTTATTGCCCGCATGTTTTCTGATGTGGGGGCGTCAGTAGACACACATACAACAGCGAGAGAGTTCAGGGACGCTTTAGAGCAATCAGACAAGCAGTATGACGCTGTCCTGATTGATGTTCATTTTGGCGAGGTCAGTGGTTTGACGTTGATCGCTCCATTTCTGAAGCGTTGGCCAAACGCTTTGGTCTGTATGATGACGGCCAATAAGCGTGATGACTACGCTGATCTGGCTGAGGCGAGAGAGATTGGCGCTCACTTCCTGCTGCCGAAACCTTTCCTACGCAAAGACGTAGCATCCTTCCTGGAGGATGTTCAGCAATACCGAAATACGCGTCACATACGAGACCATGTCATCGTTATTGATGACAGCGCAGCCTGCTGCACAATTGCAGAAAGACTGCTGTTGTCTGCAGGGTTCCGGGTCTCGGCCTTTCAGGATCCGCTCGAAGCGATCAGTCATCTCAGCTATGACCATGTCGATATCGTTCTGACCGATATGAATATGCCGGACACATCTGGCGCAGAGCTTATTTGCCTGATCCGGGATGTCTGGAATGATGTGGCCATTCTGGCGATGTCAGGTGATGCGCGTCTCGCCAGTAATGCCGGCGCGGATGGGTATTTGCCAAAGCCATATGGTCCACAGGAAATCATCAGAACTGTCATCAGCACGCTGGATGCAAAACGGACATTTTTGCTCGCCAGCTAGGTCTTGGCGCGCCATTTTATAAGGGCGTTGAGGTCATCCAGATCGACCATTTCCTGTAGATAGGCGATGCGAGCCTTGCCCAGATTTCGACGGACGTCTGCCAAAGCGAATTCGCTTGACCAGCGGACGTCGTCAAACGGGGCCTGGCTCGCTGAGTGCTTGGTCTGGCCATAGAGCCAGAAGCCACCATCATCAGCGGGGCCAAACACCGCGTCATTCTGATTTAACAATCGAAAGGCGGATGCGATATGTCCGCGTTTCAGATCGGGCATGTCGGTGCCAATGAACGCCACTTTCCCGAGCGGTGCGAGATCGAATGCGGCCCGCATCCGGTCGCCGAGATTGCCGCCTCCCTGCGGGAAACGGGCAAAACGGGCTGGCCATTGCGGCGTTAGCTCAGTGACGGAGCGATCTGGCGCAATCATCAATGCCGTTTGCCAGCGCGGGTCGCCAATCTGGCGCATAACTCTTGCCGTGGACATGGCATTGATGCGCCGGGCCTCTGAGACCCCTGTTTCCCGGGCAAGCCGGGTTTTCGACATGCCCATGCGATTGGGCTTTGTAAAAACGAACAGGGAGTTTACCGGCATGACGATTAGGTTCCGGGCAGAGACTAGCTGTAATTCTGGGCGAGTTTTTGCGGCGATGCGCCGAGATAATATCTGAGCAGCAGAAACGCATTTGCGCGGGCGCGCTTTTTCCATCCATCGCGCTCGTATTTCTCGGCCGAGGTCATGGCGTGACAATCTAGGATGCGAAGCTGTCGTTTTCCAATCCTGCGGACGAGATCGACATCTTCCATGAGGGGGAAATCAGAATATCCACCAAGGCGCTCATATTGTTTGCGGGATATCAAAAGTCCCTGGTCGCCATAGGGCAGGCCAAGCAGCTTCGAACGGGCGTTGGCGCGTCTCTCAAGCCAACGCGCATCTTTGCTGGTGCTTCTGTATTGCAGTTTGAAAGCGCCCGCATGGTGTGGGAACTGATTGAGGTGAGTAAGGATTTCTGTGGCCCAGTCCTCTGACAAATGGGTGTCTGCATGCAAAAACAGAAACCAGTCGCCTTTTGCGTTGATGCCGCCGGTACGCAGTTGTCGGCCCCGGCCTTTTCCTGACGCGGCGATGACCCGCGCCCCCCATTTATAAGCCAGTGTGATGGAATGGTCAGATGAGCCGCCATCGACGACAATTACTTCACGGATCAGACCTTCGGTCAGACCCATGGCGAGCGCATCCAGACAGCCTGACAGGTCTGCCTCAGCGTTGAATGTTGGGATCACAACCGACAAGGGCGATGGCATGGGCAGGTCTCTTCAGGAGGGGGCATTCAGCTATGAAGCTGAAGAAGCGCCGATTCCGATTTTTTCCATATAGGCTGAGATCAGAAGCAGATCATGCCAGGCTCGCGCCTTTTCCAGAGGTCGGCGCAACAGATAGGCCGGGTGGAAAACCGGGAAGACCGGAACAGGTTCTTTCAGGTCAGCGATCTGAAGCGACATTTGCTTTCCGCGCAGTTTGATGATGCCGTCTGACAGACCAAGCAATGCTTTTGCCGGGACGGCGCCGGTCGCGATGATCAGCTTTGGCTGTACAAGCGCAATGTGTTTGTCGACGAAAGGCCGGCAAATTTCGAGCTCTTCGTCTGTTGGGTTGCGGTTTCCCGGTGGGCGCCAGAAATTTACATTGGTAATGTAGGTATTGTCTTGCCGGCTCAGGCCAATGGCAGCGAGCATTTTATCCAGTAAATGGCCGGTTTGCCCGACAAAGGGCTGGCCGACCTGATCCTCTTCTCTGCCGGGGCCTTCGCCAATCACCATGACATCAGCGTGCGGAGCGCCGTCTGCGAAAACAGTTTTCGTGGCGCCCGCTTTCAAATCGCATCCGTCAAAGGCTTCGACAGCTGCGCGGAGTTCTTCCAGTGTGGAGGCGGACTTCGCTGCGGCCTTTGCCGCGTCTACCGCGCACGATGAGGTGCGAATATGAGTGGCGAGCGGCAGTTCGCCTCGCTCTGCAATCTGGGTTCGGGCAGACTGGATCAGCCGGTCCAGATGCTTCTGATCAACAGACACACCTGCGCCTTCCCACCAATCGGTGAGGGCTTGCACGTTTCGAATGTCGATTGGCTGATTTGAGGGCATATTCATTTCAAAGGCTGATGTGCACATTTTTGCACGTCACTGAATATGCGCAAGTGCCAGTCGCGTTTTATTGATCGCGACTGGCGTAAGATATGCGTTTAGTTGAAGCGGTATGTCAGGCCAACTTTTACAATCGGGTACATATCGAAATCTTCGATATCGTCTTCGATCTCTTTACGCTGACGTTCAACTTCTTCCTGAACGTCCTGAGAGTTCGACAAAGTACCGCCCTGAGCTGTCAGGCCTACATCGCCGGATCCGAACATGGCGATGCCTGCGAGGAAGTTTACGCCCCAGCGGCCGTCACCCGTGAAGGTGTTGTCATAACCAAGGCCGAGGAATGGTGCGATGTCGTCAAATTCAACGTTGCCGCTGATGTCACCATATTCTGATGGTGTATAAACCACACCATTAATGGTGATGTTCTGGCCCGGCTTGATATCGACGCCGATTTCCTTGGTTCCGGCAAAGGCACCAGCGGTCAGATAGAATGAGTTCTGGAACGGGTGGAATTCGATAAACGCGCCGCCACCAGAAAAGTCGAGATCGCCGTTATAATCGATATCGTCTGCAGATACGTCCTGGTCGAATGACAGAACATGAGCTTCGCCGCGAATTTGAAGGTAGTCGTTGATTTTGTACTGGCCTTCAATGCTGCCACCATCGGTGCCGACGCCAGCGCCAATTGCAAAGTTTCCTTCAGCCTGTGCGAGAGGTGCACTAAGCGCTGCAGCTGAAAGGGCGAGAATTGAGTATGCGGTTAGTTTCATGCGAGGTCCTCCAGTCTAACTGCGAGGCACAAAATCAATCAAATCCGTACAAAATGTGAATTTTTCCGGGCATATGTTAATAATCCACTGTTTTAGTAGGTCTTGAGCACTGCCAGGGAGACAAATTCAAGTTTATTGGAGTTCTCGACGGGGCAGTTGAATATAGTTTAGTATATTTAAACTCAGATTTCCGTCGAATAGCCCTTTAGACTTTAGTCAAGTCGGGTTAAGGACATTTCGATCTGTAAAGAAACGGCTAGTGCCCGGGGAGAAAAAGATGGCATCAGACGCTATTGAACGCGAATCTATGGAAGTCGATGTTCTGATCATCGGCGGTGGTCCAGCTGGTCTGTCAGCTGCCATCAGACTGATGCAGCTTGCCGAAGAAAAAGGCGAAGAGCTGTCAGTTATCGTTCTTGAAAAAGGCGGCGAAGTCGGCGCGCATATTTTGTCTGGTGTTGTTGTTGACCCGATTGGTCTGGATACGCTTATCCCAGATTGGCGCACGCGTGATGATCGCCCGCTGAAAACTGAAGTCACTGGCGACAAATTTATTTATCTGGGCCCGAAAGGCTCGCTTGATATTTCCCTTCTTCCAATGCCGGGCTTCATGAAGAACCATGGCAATTTCACAGGCTCTCTGGCAAATGTGTGCCGCTGGCTTGGTGAGCAGGCTGAAGCCAAAGGCGTGGAAATTTTCCCGGGCTTTGCGGCATCTGAACTGGTCTATGGCGAGAATGGCGAAGTTCGCGGTGTTATCGCTGGCGTTCAGGGTATCGATGCAGAAGGCAATAAAAAGCCTGACTTTGAGCCCGGTATGGAACTGCTCGGTAAATACGTTCTGTTCGCAGAAGGTACGCGCGGCTCTCTCACCAAACAGCTGATCCGCAAATTCGAACTCGATAAAGACGCTGAGCCACAGAAATACGGTATCGGTCTCAAAGAAGTCTGGTCCATACCGGAAGAAGACTTCGACGAAGGATATGTTCAGCACACGCTCGGCTGGCCGCTGAAAGACAATGTTGGTGGCGGTTCATTCCTCTATCACTTCCGCGACAATGGCGAGCCGTTCATTTCGCTCGGCTTCGTAGTTCACCTGAACTATGAAAACCCGTACCTCGCGCCTTATCAGGAATTCCAGCGCTGGAAGCACCATCCTGAAGTTCTGAAATACATCAAGAACGGCAAGCGGGTTGCTTACGGTGCGCGTGCGATCACTGAAGGTGGCTGGCAGTCTGTGCCGAAGCTTGCCTTCCCGGGTGGTGCGTTAATTGGTTGTTCGGCTGGCTTCGTAAACGTGCCGCGGATCAAAGGCTCTCACAACGCAATTCTGACAGGTATGATGGGCGCTGAAGCGGCTTTCGCAGCCATTCAGGAAGGCCGTCAGGGCGACGTCCTCACGTCTTATGAAGAAGCTTACAAAAAATCCAGCGTTTACAAAGAGCTGAAGCTGGTTCGCAATGTGAAGCCTATTCTTTCGCGCTTTGGTACTGTGCTCGGCACAATGCTTGGCGGTGTTGAAATGTGGCTCAATACTCTGATTGGCTGGTCGCCATTCGGAACGCTCGGGCACAAGAAAACTGATGCGGCATCTCTGAAGCCTGCGTCAAAGTTCAAGCCGATCGACTATCCAAAACCAGATGGCAAAATCAGCTTCGACAAGCTGACCAACGTGTCGTTCACCAACACTTATCACGCTGAAGATCAGCTCTGTCACCTCAAGGTGAAAGACATGGAGCTGCAGAAAACGTCTGAACTTGGTGTGTTTGATGGTCCGTCCGCGCGTTACTGCCCGGCAGGCGTTTATGAGTGGGTTGAAGAAGCCAATGGCGAGAAGCGCTTCCAGATCAACTCTCAGAACTGCATTCACTGTAAGACGTGCGATATTAAAGACCCGAACCAGAACATTAACTGGGAAACGCCGGAAGGCGGCGGTGGTCCGGCTTATCCAAACATGTAAATCGAAAGTGCCGGGATTTTGTCCCGGCATTTTTTTGCGCTGGATTACAGCAAAGAATGATTGTCTTTTTGTCTGGAAAAAAGCAGTCTGCCGTCGATGTTTAAATACCTGCTTTCCTTACTTAGCTGCCTTGCGCTTGTCTCTGTTTCAGGGTGTGTGACCCCGAATGTAACCGGCCCGAAGACTGACTTTTTCACGCCTGCACCGCCTCAGGCCGACCAGTATTCAGACTTTCTAATTGGCCGGTTTGCGACACTGACCAATCAGTCGTCTCTGGCGGCTGAGAATGCGAGCCGGGCTTACAAGAAATCGCCTGAGAACAGCTTTCTACTGGAACAGGCCGTTACCTCACTTCTGCTGGCCGGCGAAGTTGATAAAGCGGTCGATCTGGCGGAGTTCGGTCTGAAGCACGTCAAGGAGATTGGCAGCTTTACGCGGCTGACTTTGGCGGCTGAAGATTTCCGCAAAGAGCGCTATACGGACGCAAGCTTCCGGCTGGAAAACGGCGAGCTTGATATCTTCAATCGTATGGTTGCCAAATCTCTGTCTGCCTGGGCGGCGGTCGGGGAGGGAGATCCGCAAAAAGCAAAAACCAATCTGATTGAAAGTCTGGTCGGCGACAATCTCTATGACGGCGTCAACCTCTATATGCTTGCCTTCATTCAGGAAGCGACCGATCAGCGCCGTGAAGCGTTGGGTACGTTTTCTATCGTCTGGAAAGAGCGAATGCGTCTGGCAATTGCGGCTGAACATTATGCGCGTTTGCTGGCTGCTGACAGCAACACCAAAGGCGCGTATCAGATTGTCTCTCAATACCGGACTGAAATTGGCCCTAACCCGGCTGTAGATGATCTGGCGTGGAAGCTGGAAAACGGCATTCCGGTTCAGGCAAAGACCCTGTCTGCGCGTGAAGGCGCCGCTGTGACACTGTTTTCAATCGGCAGCGCACTGGCATCTCAGACAAAGTCGGACATTACGACCGCCTATTTTTGGCTGGCGCTTCACGCTGATCCAGAACTCGATGGCGCGCGGACAATGCTTGCCCGCTCGCTCAGTCAGGCGGAACGTCAGGATGATGCGCTCAATACGCTGAAAACCATCAGTAAGAAGTCGGTTTATTACTCCTCTGCGCGGTCTCAGATGGGTTGGGTGCTGATGGACCTGGAACGTGATGCCGAAGCGATTGCACTGGTCGAAGACGCTTATGCTTCGACCAATGACCGTGATCTTGCTATTCAGGCCGGCAATCTGCATTATGTTTCCGAGCAATATCCGGAAGCGCTCGACTGGTACAACAAGATCGTCGAGCAGGACAAAGCCGACAACCGGGAAGACTGGCAAGTGCTCTATACGCGCGGTTTGACGTATGACGCGCTGGATCGTTGGGGTGACGCGGAAAAAGACCTTCTGAAGTCCATATCGCTCGATGAAAATAGAGCTGAAGTTCTGAACTATCTCGGATATTCTTGGGTTGATCGCGGCGTTCACCTTGAAAAGGCGTTTGATTACATCAAGAAAGCCGTCGCGCTGCGACCGGATTCTGGCGCTATCGTTGACAGTCTCGGTTGGGCATATTTTCGTTTGGGTAAGTTTGATCTGGCGGTTCAATACCTTGAATCTGCTGCGTCGCTCGGCACCAGCGACCCTGTCATAAATGACCATCTCGGCGACGCCTATTGGCGCGTCGGTCGTCTGACAGAGGCGCGCTATCAATGGGGCCATGCGCTGAAGCTTGAAACGGAAGACGAGAAAAAGCTCGAGATTGAAGCCAAGCTCAAAAGCGGTCTTGATGCCGCAAAGCCTGTGACGCCGGTAAAGGATTTTGCCAATAGCGCATCGACTTTACCCTGATCGCCCGGAGGCTTCATGTACACAATTCATGCGCCGGCCAAGGTCAATCTGTACCTTCATGTCGGCCCACCTCGAAGTGATGGTAGACATCCTTTAGACAGCCTGGTTGTCTTTTCAGACGCAAGGGCATCTGACCTGATCGAATTCACGCCGGGCGGCGAGGGACTTGTATTTTCGTCAAACTGTGACCTCGGGCCGGAGGAAGACAATCTGGCAATCCGCGCTGTCAAGGCACTTGAGGCGGTGTCATCACATCAGGTAGCTGGGACGCTTCACCTCGAAAAGCGCTTGCCCGTGGCCGCCGGAATTGGCGGTGGGTCGTCTGACTCTGCGGCTGTTTTGCATCTGATGAATGAGGTGCTCAACATTGGCATGAGTGTCGATGAGCTGTTTGACATTGCGCGCCCACTTGGCGGTGACGTTCCGGCTTGTGTCGCGGGGCAGCCCGTACTGATGCGGGGGGATGGCGACCGAGTAGAGCCATATCTTTACCAGTTGCCATCTTTGAATGCGGTGCTGATCACGCCGTTAGTGTCCTGTCCCACAGGACCGGTTTTTCGGAAATACGATGACACGCTGAAAGAGGCATTCGTGTTCGAAGAGCAGGCGCCGCCTATGGCGTCCTTGGTGGAGGATTTCTGCTCGCAATTGTCAGATCGGTATAGAAATGACCTGCAAGCGCCTGCTGAGGCTCTGCATCCTGAAATTTCATCTCTGCTGACGGCTTTGGCAGAAGATCAACAGGCTGTGTTCTCGGCCATGTCCGGGTCTGGCGCGACATGCTTTGCGTTGTATCCGGACGCGCAGATGGCGGCACGTTCGGCTTCAATGCTGGCTGACCGGTTTTCAGACGCTTGGGTAGTTGTGACCCAACTTGGAAAAGCAGGGTTTGACCCGCAGGGATTCAATCTCTAATCCGAAACGGAAGGGGAGTTGCGATATGTCTGTGCTGATCGCTGTTTTGGGCCTGACCGTTTTTTCGGGATTGGCGTCTCTTATCGCTGGTAAAGTGCTGATTTCATCCGGTCCCAAAGACCATCCGGATGGGGACAGGAAATCTCAGGCAACGGCAATGCCGACAGCGGGTGGAATCGCCGTTGTTGTCGGCTCACTGCCAATGACGGCAGCCTTGTTCTTCCTTCGGCCAGATTGGGCAACCATGACATTGCTGGCGCTGTTTTTCTGCGCGTTCTGCATGTTCCTGATGGGGCTTTGGGATGACATTACCGGCTTGCCAGCTTTGCCGAAACTGGCGGTGCAGCTCGTTCTGGCGCTGATCGTCGCTACGCTTGGTGTGCGGGTCGAATTTCTGGACCTCGGTCGGCATTATTTCGAGCTCGGAATGGTGTTGGGAATTCTGGGATCGGCCGCCTGGCTTGTCGTCGTCACCAATGCCGTGAATTTCATGGATGGGTCTGATGGCCTCGCCGTTGGGTCCAGCGCGACGATTTCAACCGGCATTGCCGGTATTGCTTTCCTGACAGGGCATTACGACATCGCGGCCATGGCGGCTGTGTTTACAGGTGCGCTGCTTGGCCTTCTGTTCTGGAATGGTCGGGGTAAGCTGTTTGCAGGGGATACCGGCGCTCTGGTGTTTGGCTTTTACCTCGGCAGTTTGGCACTGTTGCTTGTCGATCGTCTTGGAACGTCCGTCTGGATAGCACCGTGCCTGTTCATCGGTTTCTTGGCGGATGTGTTGCTAACGTTGATCTGGCGTTTCCGTCACAAACGCAGCCTGTTAAAGCCGCACCGGGAGCACATCTATCAGCTGATTATTGCGACGGGGCGCAGCCACGCCATGACCGCATGGATTTTCGTGTGGATCAGCCTGCATGGCCTGTTTGTAGCAGGCGTGTCGCTGTTTTTCCCGCGAGGGGCGGCAATGGCTGGCTTTCTGGTGCTGGTCGCCATTCTGTTCTGGATCAGCCACAAAATTCGCAGATCCGCGATTGAGAACGGCTTCCTGGTTCCGTAGCGCCTAGTAGGCGCGATCGACACAGAAGTCTGCAAGATCAGCCAGCGCATCGATATAATCGGATGCTGGCATTGCTTTCAGTGCTTTCTTCGCAATCGAAATGTAAGATCGGGCCTCTGCCAGCGTATCTTCTGCCGCGCCGGTAGAACGGATCAGATGGATGGCGTGGGTAAGATCGCCTTCTTCCTGAGTTTCTGGCGTAAGGGCACGATCCCAGAAGGCCTTGTCTTTGGCATCACCCCGGCGGCGCGCAATGACAACCGGAAGGGTCATTTTACATTCGCGGAAATCGTCGCCGACTTTCTTGCCGATGACAGCTGTCGTGCCGCCATAGTCGAGCGCATCATCGACGAGTTGGAATGCCAAACCGAGATTTTTGCCATAAATGGTCATTGCTTCGATCTGTTCGTCGGTGGCATCCGCACAAACAGCGCCAGAGCGAGCAGCTGCTTCAAACAGCGCGGCAGTCTTGGCTTCGATGATTTTCAGATAGTCTTCTGTCGGAAGGTCCAACTGGCCCATAACAGCGAGCTGGTGAACTTCACCTTCGGCGATAATTGTCGAGGCGTTGGACAAAATGTCCAGAACCGGCAGGCGGCCCGTTTCGACCATCAGCGTAAAGGCGCGGGCAAACAAGAAGTCGCCAACCAGAATGCTGGCGGAATTGCCCCATACATTCTTTGCCGCTTTCTTGCCGCGGCGAAGGTCTGACTCATCAACGACATCATCGTGAAGCAGCGTGGCGGTATGGATGAACTCAACCGCAGTCGCCAGACAATAGACAGCAGGCATATCGCTGGCGCCGCAAGCGCGCGCAGCCGCGAGCGTGATCAGCGGGCGCAGCCGCTTACCACCCGCCGAAACGATATAGCCGGACAGGTCAGGGATAACAGAAACCGGGCTGGCGGCGCGCTCCTTCAGAAGCTGCTCCACGGCAACCACATCATCACTCAGAAGAGATGACAGGGTCTGAAATGCCTGATCTTTCGAAACTGTGCGAGAACTTGCGTCCAAGGATACGCCCTTTTTCAACTTCCTAAGCTGAATATGTAACTATCTGAGTAAAGTGAAGACTTAAATGGGTTTGAGTGGCCAAGCGTCGCACAATATGGTGTTTTTCTGGTAATTTAATATCGCGACTGGCAACGAAGTGACTTTCGGTTGCATGTGGGAGTTCGAATTGAAAGAAGTCTACCGAACGAATGAACCCGTGATCTTGTCCGCAATCGAATCAGCGCTTGAGGAAGCAGGGCTTCATTGCCTGATTGCAGATCAGTTTACGTCCATGATGGAAGGCTCCATCGGCGCGATTCAGCGCCGCGTTCTGGTGCTCGACGAAGAAGAATCCCGGGCGAGGGAAATTATTACCAATCTTGAGGCGGCATCGGATGACTGAGGTCTCTGAAGACTGGCTGCTCAATGAAGCGGTTCGCATTTTTCAGCCAGTGAAGGGCTATCGCGCAGGGCTTGATGCCATATTGCTGGCTGCCGCGTTGCCCGGAAAATCAGCGGCGCAAGCGCTCGAAGTGGGCTGTGGGGCGGGCGGGGCTCTGTTTCCCGCCGCCTGGCGGAACCGCGACATGCAATTTACCGGTCTGGAGCGAGAAGCCATTATGGCGGACCTTGCTAGACGCGGCGTTGAAGCAAACGGCTTCTCAGATCGGGTTGATATTCTCAATACAGACCTGACGTCACTCGGCGCTGACTGGGAGAACAAGTTTGACCTCGTCTTCTCCAACCCGCCATATTTTGAGCCGGGCAAAATTCAGACAACAACGGTTGAGCGGTCTCACGCTTATATGGCGGATGTGCCACTGAAAGACTGGCTGAAATTCATGTTGTTTGCCGCAAAACCAAAAGGACGGATCACACTGATCCACCGCGCCGGGGTTTTGTCTGAGATTCTGAGCTATCTTCACAGCCGGTCCGGCCAGATCGAGGTCTTTCCCATTTATCCTTGTCCCGAAGAGGCTGCAAAACGGGTCATTGTGACCGCGCGCAAAGGGCTTAGAAAGGGAGAAGTGGTGCTGCATCGCGGACTGTGCATGCATCCGGCCAAGGGAGGGGCGGCCTATACAGAGACAGCAGAGCAAGTCTTGAAAGGCGCCGCGCTGCATCCTCTGTCAGATCGATAGTATTTTAGCGTAGACCCTTTTGTGAGCGTATGCTCATCACTATATCTGATGTGTGGGCAGTTAACGAAGAAAGGCGTGCACGTCATGCAGGCATTCGCAATGTTGCTGATCCTTGGAACCGCTTCCGGCCTGATCATAGCCGCGTTGGGGCATCCCAAAATCTATCGGGTGTTTTTCAAAAAGTCGCCGAAACGGTCACTCGATCACTGATATGCCCGAATGAAAACGGGCCCAATCTGAGCCCGGTTCCGATTTATATGTGTGACTGTTCAGACTGAGGTCAGGATTTCCTTGGCCGCGGCATGGCACTTTTCGATCTCGTGATCGAGGCCGATACAAATTCGCGTCCATTCCGGCTTTTCTGCCCAGCGTGCGCCCACGACGCGAACACCTTTATCCAGCATTTTCTTTGCAAACTCGGCATTGTTCATGCCCAGATCCATATAGATGAAGCTACCTTGTGGATTTTCTGCGATCGGACGACCGAGGTCTTTGGCCATCGCAATAAGTTTTGCGCGGCCAAGCTTTGTTTTCATACGCATTTCGTCGAAATACGCTTTGTCATCCAGCGCTGCCATCGCGCCGACAATGCCGAGCTTGTTCACGTTGGAAAGATGGCCATAGCCCATCATTTCGTTGCGGATATCAGTTGGCAGAATAGCATAACCGATACGCTGACCAGCCATGGCATAAATTTTTGAGAATGTACGTGCTACGATGACCGGACGACCCATTTTCACGTATTTGGTCATCACGCCTGCCGGATAGTCGTCAGACATATCGAGGTAAGCTTCATCGACGAAGATCGGAACCTTCGCAGAGACTTCGTCCACAAAGGCATCGAGAACGGCCGGATCAATGGCTTTGCCCGTCGGGTTGTTCGGGTTGCACAGATAAACACACGTGCCGTCTGTCACCTTCGACGCAATGGTTTCCATGTCGTAGTCGAGGTCTGCAGTAATCGGCGTATAGTCAATGTCGACGCCGAATGCTTCTGCAACGCGTGGAACGCCTTCATATGTCAGGCTCGATGTGAGGATTTTCTTGTCATTCGCCATGGCCCACATGGAGAAAGTTGCCAGCAAAGGTGTTGAGCCGTTTGTGATCAGCACCTGATCGGGAGAAACGCCTTCGCGCGCCGCGATTTGTTCGCCGAACTTTTCGAGGGTCGGGCCAGTATAACGATAGATGTTTGCGACTTCAGCTTTCATAGCCTCCATTGCCTTGGGCGATGGGCCAAATGGATTCTCATTCGATGACAGGATCGCAAGCGCATCCGGGTCTGGTTGGGCGCCAGCAACGTCTGCGGTTGCAGTCGAATTGCTGCATCCGGACAAAAGCGCTGCACTGGCAGCACCGGCGCCAATGCCTGCGAGTTTCAGCCAGGATCGGCGTGAAAGGGATGAAGTTTCAGTCAAAAATGAATCTGTCATGATAGTCCTCTGGCATGTTGTATTCGAGGCATCCGACGGTGAAGACTCGAAAGCTATGCGTCCTCTAAATCCCCGTCATTCCGGGGAGGTTTGCAATCCTTATCCCTCCACATTGTGTGATTGTTCCAGTTTCTAGGCATGGTTTAATGCGCTCTGCTTATTCTTGAGGCGCGGGTGATCTGAAGAAATCAGAAGAATTTGGTAAGGGATCGCTTTCAAATAGAATGCTATATAGCTTGCAATGGGGAGTCAGAGTGTCTGAATTTGTTTGCCTAGCCATGAGTTGAAACAACTCTTGATGCGCCCGCAACCGTCAGAAGACTTTGAGGTAAGGCTGAGAACATAAATATGCCGATAGCGAGGAAGCCAGCTAACGAGGCCGAAAGAGCCGCAGCACTATTGTCGTCAGGAATTCTGGCGACGGCAGGCGAGGATGTCTGGCACAGTTTTGCTCATCTGATTGCAAGACAATTGCGACTACCGTTCGCGGCTGTCAGCTTTATGTCTCATAATAAGCAATGGTTCCTGGGGACCAGTGGACACCATCCTCGTGTAGTGATGCGTGAAGACAGTCTTTGCAGTCATACGATATATGAAGGTCAGACTCTTTTAATCCCTGATACCCGAGCGGATGCGCGAACCAAAGACCTGCCTCTGCTTTTGGATGACAGGACGATTGGCAGTTATATTGGCAGTCCGGTGCGTTCGCCAGATGGGTATCTGGTGGGAACCGTTTGCGCTCTTGACTATACGTGTCGCGACTGGACCGACGACGATCGCACCTTCATTGAAGGCGTTGCGGAGCTGGCAACAGCGACGATTGCAACCTTGAGGCTGACATCGGACAATTTTGAAGGTGCAGTGCGTTCTGATGAGGCGCGGATTTGGGATGTTAAGGCCAATCTTTTCGACAATGTGGCCGAGATATCTAATACAGGTGGCTGGTCGCTCGACTTGGAAACCGATGAACTTTACTGGACGCAGCAGACAAAGCGCATTCTCGAACTGCCTCTGGATACAGTTCCAAACCTCATCGAAGCGCTCAAGTTTTATGATCCTGATATTCAGCGAGTTGTAACAGAAGCGGTCATGCGGTGCCGCAAGGAAGGCGTTCCCTGGGATCTGGAGCTGCCGATGAAAACGGCAACCGGTCGCAAGATCTGGGTTCACTCCAAGGGTGAGGCTGAGTATCGTGACGGAAAGCCATTTCGATTAATTGGCTCTTTTCAGGATGTAACTGACCTCAAGAAGCAACAGGAAGAGTTGCAGGCGGCTCGATATTCGGAGAGCCATGCGAAAAGAAATCTCTCGCTTTATCTGTCAGCACTGGAACAGCATTCTGTTCTGATCGTCACGAATACTGAGGGGCGGGTAACGTTTGCGAACGACAAGTTTTGCAAGATTAGTGGCTATAGTGCATCTGAGTTGATCGGGGGAACACTGGGAAAGCTCAATTCTCATATTCACTCGCAGCGATTCTATCTGGATATGCGTGAGACGATTAAATCTGGCCGGGCCTGGCACGGTGAAGTTTGCAACAGACGCAAAGATGGCAGCCTGTTCTGGCTGGATTCCACCATCGTTCCGCGACTAGCCGATGATGGAAGCCTGTCTGACTGTGTGAATATCTGTTTTGACATTACTGACTGGGTGAACCACCGCAACGCGTTGGAAAAGGAACGCCTTGAAGCGCAAGATGCAACTTCTGCGAAAAACCGCTTTCTGGCATCGATGAGCCATGAAATCCGAACGCCATTGAACGGCGTGGTGGCTCTGGCCGGGGCGCTCGCCAATACGCAGCTGTCTGATGAACAGCGCGAAATGGTGGAGTTGATCCTCAAGTCAGGCGAGGGGTTGAATGTCATCTTGTCCGATATTCTTGATCTCAGCCGAATTGAAGAGGGTGTGTTCAACGTTCAAAGTGCGCCGTTTAATTTCGCGCGCTGTATCGAAACAGTGGTCGGTCTTTTGCAAATCAGCGTCGATGAAAAAGGGCTGGATATCAACGTTTCGATTCCATCCGACCTCGACGGCTATTTCATGGGCGATGATGTTCGCATTCGTCAGGTGGTTTCTAATCTCTTGTCCAATGCGGTGAAGTTCACTGACTCAGGTCGGATCGATATTGAAAGCGAGATTGTCGGGCAGACGGAAGACGGCTTGCGCGTGAGGACCAGCGTGAAAGACACAGGCGTCGGGATGAGCCCGTCAGAAGTGGCGCGGGTGTTCCACCGGTTTGAGCAGGGGGACACATCACTGTCTCGCAGCCATAGCGGTGTCGGGCTTGGACTCTGGATTTGTGCGCAGCTTTGCGAAATCATGGGCGGCCGTATCTGGGTAGAATCAGAAATTGGTGTGGGCAGCTGTTTTGTCTTTGACCTACCGCTGACACCGGTCGACACATCTGTTGTCGATGAACTCGTCGCCGACGAGAAAGAACCGGAACCCCTGCCGGCTGGTATGCGTGTGCTTCTTGCTGAAGACCATGTTGTGAATCAAAGAGTGTTCTCGCTCATTCTCAGTGCCGCAGGCTTTGAGCTTGAAATTGTGGACAATGGAGAAAAAGCGTTTGAACGCTGGATGGAAGATGATTTTGCGTTTGTCCTGATGGATTTGCAAATGCCACGCGTAGACGGCCTGATGGCGATCCGCATGATCCGCGATCATGAGGTCCGCTTTGGTCTCGAGAAGACGCCGATTGCGGCCTTGTCTGCCAATGCAATGGATGAACATAAAGTGGCGTCTCGGGATGCCGGTGCAGACATGCATATTTCCAAACCTGTCACACCTGAAGAGCTGCTCGAGGGGATTACCCGTCTGGTTCGGATGAAATCGACCGCTAATTCCCAAACTTTAGGAGCGAAGCGGGGAATATGACTTGAAGCAAACGGGTGAAGTCGCTAGCGTCCGCGCGGTTTCATAAAGGTCGTTTCCATGAGCATCAAACCTGTAGAAAAGCCGAAAAGCTTTCAGGATATCATTCTCACGCTTCAGTCTTACTGGGCAGAGAAGGGCTGCGCGATTTTGCAGCCATACGATATGGAAGTTGGCGCAGGTACACTTCATCCGGCGACGGTTTTGCGCGCGCTTGGCCCAAAGAACTGGAACGCCGCTTATGTGCAGCCGTCTCGCCGTCCGGCAGATGCGCGCTATGGTGAAAACCCGAACCGTCTCGGACATTATTATCAGTTTCAGGTGATCCTGAAGCCGAATCCGATCAACATTCAGGACCTCTATCTTGAGAGCCTTTATGCCATCGGCATTGATCCGGAAATCCACGACATTCGTTTCGTCGAAGATGACTGGGAAAACCCGACGGTTGGTGCCTGGGGCCTCGGCTGGGAAGTCTGGTGTGACGGTATGGAAGTCAGCCAGTTCACTTATTTCCAACAGGTTGGCGGCCTTGATGTGCGCCCGGTCTCTGGCGAGCTGACTTACGGTCTGGAGCGCCTGGCCATGTATGTGTTCGGCGTCGACAATGTGTACGATATGCCGTTCAACGCACCTGACAGCCCGAACCCGCTGACCTATGGCGATGTCTTCCTTGAGAATGAACGCCAGCAGTCTGCCTTCAACTTCGAACATTCCAATGTCGATATGCTGAAGCGTTGGTTCGAAGACTGTGAAATGCAGTCAAACGCTCTGCGCGAAGCGGGCAAGCCGCTGCCAGCGTATGATTACGCGCTGAAAGCGTCTCATACGTTCAATCTGATCGATGCGCGCGGTGCGATCAGCCCGACAGAGCGGCAGGCCTATATTGCACGTGTTCGTGACCTTGCGCGCGGCGCTGCCGAATTGTGGGCGCAACAGGAAGACGCGCGCGCGGCATAGTTTTCAAGGGCATTGAGGGATATGGCGGCTCAGAATGATGAAAAGCAAGAGGTTGCACAGTTTGATCTTTTAGAAGCGAAGATGCTTTATGATCATATTGTTGATAGTATTCGGCACGAGGATAACCTTGTAAATAACCGAATGAATTGGCTGATTGCCGTGGAATCATTCGCGGTCGCTTCTTTGGCTATAACGCAGCATTCTAAGCAGCAGATATTAGTGGAGGTGATTTCTCAATGCTTGTCTGTTGAAGAAGTAACTGTATGTGCTCATTACAGGACCAGTATTTTATCTTTAGACGTTTTGTCATTATTGCTGTGCGTGTTCGGCCTAGGTTTGAGTTGGGTCTCTATCAGGGCCATCAACGCTGCGCATAAGTCGGTTTTCGGGCGCCGAGTGACGTGGGAAAATTATTGTGTGAATTTTGTACCGCCGGGGCATGAGTTCGATGAACCACTCTCGCCTACTGGTTGGGAAAAATCGATAAAAAGTATTAAGAAGCCATTTTTTAAATTGTTTCCCTACCCCACTGGAGGGGGTGTTTCTCAAGTTACAAAAAGTGGCAACATTGTCTCATCTGGATTTGCTTCGATATCGGCGTTGTTTTGGCTACTTGGACTCGTGTTCATTGTGATTTCTGGTTGGAATAGTTACAATCTATTTTTACTGTGATCGGATTTTTGGGTTTGGGTCTCATTGAGACTGTTGTGCGGTAATCTGGGCCTGACGTTGAGCGGACGAGAATGATCCACATCACTGACGACATTCAAATTCAGGACTGGGAACTGACGGAGAGCTTCACGACGTCGTCTGGCCCCGGCGGGCAGAACGTCAATAAAGTGGCGTCGGCGGTGGAATTGCGGTTTGAGGCGGAACGCAGCCCGTCTTTACCGGATGCCGTGAAGCGCCGCCTGAAGCGGATTGCCGGTCGCAAATGGACACAGGACGGCGCGGTTGTCCTGTTGGTGCAGGATACGCGCAGTCAGGCGCGCAACCGCGAAATCGCCCGCGAACGTCTCAAGGAAATGATCGAGAAAGCGCTCATTGCGCCCAAGCGACGGATCCCGACGCGCCCATCTCGCAATGCTGTCAAACGACGTCTGGACTCCAAGACACAGCGGGGGCAGGTTAAATCGCTGCGGGGAAAAGTTGACCCAACTGACTAGTCGCGCAATCTGTCGCACTTCGACAAACAGAGACGATCGTCATATTGTGGGTAATGGGCCGAAACACCGAAGGAGACCCACATGCAGCTTAAACAAATTGTTCTCAGACTTGCGCGCAATCCCGGTTTTCCGGAAGGCGATCAAGATCAGGGCTATGTCATTGTCGCGCCGTTGAGCAATGACGCCAAACTCGATGTTGAAGCCTGGCGGGAGGTCAAGCAGCATTGCGCCGTCAAACGGTTCCACCCAGATAAAAATCTTGCAGCAGACGGTCTTTTGACGCATCGCGGCAGCCATTGGTTTTTCCATTATGATGACGAAGACGAGGGTCCGGATGAGCCGCTTTATCGTCTGGCGGATCATGAAATTCTTCACGGCTCTTACGTGACAATTGCCCATGGTGATGACGCCGAAGCCCTGACTTATCAGGTGGACGATATCCGCAATATTGAGGTGTAATCTCTGCAGCAGAGATTCTCCGTATCTGGCGCAATCCGCCCTTCGATGGAATAATTTTTCACCGAAGGTGTGAGATTGCGCGACAGAAGCCAAAATCGCCCTTGACCCACAGCGCACAGCGCGTATGCCCATGGCCCAAGTGTAACGTTTTGGCGAAATCATGCCCCAGCTGCTGCTCGAACTCTTTTGTGAAGAAATTCCCGCCCGTATGCAGGCGAAAGCTGAAGCCGATTTAGGCGAAGCTCTGACGAAATCCCTTAAGGAGTCAGGGCTTAGCTTTGGTGGTGTTGAGACTCTGTCTGGTCCACGCCGTCTGGCAGTGATCATTGATGACGTATCTTCAAAATCTGATGACGTGCGCGAAGAGCGTAAGGGGCCAAAAGTTGGCGCGCCGGAAAAAGCCGTTGAAGGTTTTCTGCGCGGTGCCGGGATTTCCTCTATCGATCAGGCCGAAGTGCGCTCAGACTCGAAAAAGGGTGATTTCTACGTCGCTGTAATCGAGACGCCAGGTCGTCAGGCTTCAGACATTATTGCAGACGCTGTCCCGGCCATCGTTCGCGGCTTTCACTGGCCGAAATCCATGCGGTGGGGCACTGGCGATCTGCGCTGGGTTCGTCCATTGCAACGCATTGTCTGTGTTCTCGGCGGCGAGATTATTCCGTTCGAAATTGATGGGCTTGCCAGCGGCAATGAAACCGAGGGCCACCGTGTTCACGGTCGCGGGCCGTATGCCGTCACCGATGGGGCGTCTTACAAAGCCGCGCTGGAAGGCGAGGGGCATGTCATGCTCTCTCGGGTGGCGCGTCGTGAGAAAATTCTGGCCGACGCCACAAAGGTTTGCGCCGATGCCGGGCTTGAGCTTGTCGACGATAAAGGCCTTCTGGAAGAAGTTACAGGCCTTGCTGAATGGCCGGTTGTGCTGCTCGGCGAGATGGACCCGGCTTTCCTCGATCTGCCAGATGAAGTGATCCAGCTCTCCATGCGGGTTCACCAGAAATACTTTGCGGTGCGCGACCCGAAAACGGGTTCGCTTGCGCCAAACTTTGTCGTGGTCGCAAATATCAGCGCAAAAGACGGCGGCGTAAAAATCGCTCAGGGCAATTCACGTGTATTGTCTGCTCGTCTGAATGATGCGCGCTTCTTCTGGGATAACGATCTCGAAACACCTCTTGAAAAGATGGGCGAGAAGCTCGCTACCATCGACTTCAAGAAAGAACTTGGCACGATTGCGGACAAGGTGAGCCGCGTTGCGGCTCTGGCATATGAGCTTGCACCGAAGGTTGGCGCTGATCCGAAACTGGCGGAGCGTGCAGCGAAGCTCAGCAAGTCTGATCTTGTTTCAGAAATGGTCTATGAGTTCCCTGAACTTCAGGGTGTGATGGGGCGCTATTATGCGCTGAAACAGGGCGAACCTGCGTCTGTCGCCGATGCCATTCGCGACCATTACAAACCGCAAGGCCCGTCTGACGCGATCCCGTCTGAGCCGGTCGCTATTGCTGTGGCGCTCGCCGACAAGCTCGACACATTGGTCGGGTTCTGGGCGATTGACGAAAAGCCAACCAGTTCAAAAGACCCGTTTGCGCTCCGCCGTGCGGCGCTGGGTGTTGTGCGCATTGTGCTTGAGAATGATGTTCGTTTGAAACTCCTTGACGCGTTGGGGATTGCTCGCACGATAAACATCTCGACGCTGCATATTCATATGCAAAATTCTATCGACGATCTCCTCGCATTCTTCGCGGATCGCCTGAAACAATACATGCGAGATCAGGGCAAGCGCCATGATCTGATCGACGCGGTCTTTGCACTTGGCGAAGATGACCTCGTTCTGATCTCAAAGCGTGTCGAAGCTTTGACCTCTTTCCTCGAAACGGAGGACGGAACCAACCTACTCGCCGGATATAAGCGCGCTGCTAATATTTTGCGCGCCGAGGAGAAAAAAGACGACACGACTTATGCAGGCGAAGTGAAAGAGTCGCTTTTGTCTGAAAAAGAAGAAAAAGACTTGTTCGCCGCGCTTAAAAATGGCGAAAATGAGACAGGGGCTGCTTTGGACCGGGAAGATTTCGAGGGTGCCATGGCAGCAATGAGTAATTTACGCGGACCTATCGATGCGTTTTTCGACCGCGTTATTGTGAATGCAGATGATCAGCAAGTACGACACAATCGACTCAATCTGCTCTCGACCATCCGGTCGGTTCTTGGCCGCGTTGCGGACTTTTCAAAAATCGAAGGCTAGGGGATTAGTAATATGACGATGTCAGCGGCTACAGACGTTCGTTGGGTGTATTCCTTTGGGGGAGGGAATTCCGACGGCGACGCCAGCATGAAGAACCTTCTTGGGGGTAAAGGCGCAAACCTTGCCGAAATGGCAAAACTTGGTTTGCCTGTGCCTCCAGGTTTCACCATCACGACAGAAGTTTGCACGGCTTATTATGAGCTGGGCGAAAAATATCCGGACACACTCGCGGGCCAGGTCGAAGACGCTCTGGTCAAGCTTGAGGAGAAAGCCGGTAAGAAATTCGGTGATGCGTCCAACCCGCTGCTCGTCTCTGTTCGCTCCGGCGCGCGGGCATCCATGCCAGGGATGATGGACACTGTCCTCAACCTCGGCCTGAACGACACCACAACTGAAGGTCTTGCGAAACTGTCAGGCGACCGCCGCTTTGCTTATGACAGCTATCGTCGCTTCATTCAGATGTACTCAAACGTCGTTCTGGACCTGCCGCACCACGAGTTCGAGCATATTCTCGAAACATATAAAGAGCAGAACGAGTTCGAAATCGACACTGAGCTGACAGCTGAAGACTGGATGGAAGTCATCAAGCAGTACAAAGCTGCTGTCGCCAAGCTGTCATCATCGCCGTTTCCGGAAGATCCAAAAGATCAGCTCTGGGGCGCGATCTCTGCTGTTTTCGGTTCCTGGATGAATGACCGTGCGATCCTGTATCGCAAGCTGAACGACATTCCGCAGGAATGGGGCACAGCCGTGAACGTTCAGTCCATGGTGTTCGGCAATATGGGCAATGAATCGGCAACGGGCGTCGCGTTCACACGTGACCCGTCTACCGGTGAAAACCAGTTCTATGGTGAGTTTCTGATCAACGCTCAGGGGGAAGACGTTGTTGCCGGCATTCGTACGCCTGCGCCAATCTCTAAGGCCCGCGCTGAGAAGATCGGTTCAGAGCTCAAATCTCTCGAAGAAGAAATGCCAGCGGTTTACAAACAGCTGGTCGAAGTCGCTGAAACGCTCGAAAAGCATTATCGCGACATGCAGGACATCGAGTTCACGGTTGAGAATAACATTCTCTATATGCTGCAAACTCGTAACGGTAAGCGGACAGCTGGCGCAGCGCTGAAAATCGCCGTCGACATGTGTCATGATGGTCTGATCTCTCAGAACGAAGCCGTGCTTCGTCTTGAGCCAGCTCAGCTCGATCAGCTGCTTCACCCGACAATCAAGCCAAACGCAGAGCGCGACCTTCTGGTTCAGGGCCTGCCAGCCAGCCCGGGCGCCGCTGTCGGTAAAGTCGTATTCAGCTCTGACAAAGCCGCTGAAATGGCGAATGCCGGTGAGAAAGTCATTCTGGTCCGTCTGGAGACAAGCCCTGAAGACATTCACGGCATGCACGCAGCACAAGCGATTGTTACAGCGCGCGGCGGTATGACCTCTCACGCAGCCGTTGTTGCTCGCGGCATGGGTCGTCCATGTGTGTGCGGCGCTGGTGAAATGCAAATCGACGAAGCCGGTGGCAAATTCACGGTCTTTGGCCGCGTGGTCACTGAAGGCGAAGTCATCACCGTTGACGGTGCTGAAGGACAGGTTCTTTTCGGCGAAGTCGACATGGTGAAGCCGGACTTGTCTGGTGATTTCGGCGAGCTGATGAAATGGGCAGATGGCGTTCGCCGTCTCAAAGTTCGCACAAACGCAGAAACACCTGCAGACGTGGAGACAGCTGTTTCCTTCGGCGCGGAAGGCATTGGCCTCTGCCGGACAGAGCACATGTTCTTCGATGCAGAGCGTATTCCTGTTGTGCGCGCCATGATCCTGGCGTCTGACACTGAGGGCCGTAAAGAGGCGCTTGCCAAACTGCTGCCATTCCAGCGCGATGACTTTGTGGAAATCTTCCGCATTATGGGCGACCGTCCTTGCACAATTCGTCTGCTTGACCCGCCGCTTCACGAATTCCTGCCGCATACGGCGGCGGATATTGCTGAAGTTGCGAAAGGCACAGGCCTTGATGCTGGTCTTCTGAAAAAGCGGACTGACGAGCTGCAGGAATCAAACCCAATGCTTGGTCACCGTGGCTGCCGCCTCGGTATTACCTATCCGGAAATCTATGAGATGCAGGCGCGCGCGATCTTTGAAGCCGCTCTGCAGGTCGCAAAGGACACTGGCTATAGCCCGGTCCCAGAGATCATGATCCCGCTGGTCGCGACCAAGAAAGAGCTTTCAATCCTCAAAGGACGCGTTGATGCGGTCGCTAAGGCTGTGTTCGCTGAAGCTGGCAAAGAGCTCGAGTACCTCGTCGGTACAATGATCGAGCTCCCGCGCGCTGCGCTTCAGGCTGGCCTGATCGCTGAGGAAGCTGAGTTCTTCTCATTCGGTACAAACGATTTGACGCAAACTGCGCTGGGAATCAGCCGGGACGATGCTGCACGCTTCCTTAAAACCTATGAAGAAGTTGGCATTTACGAGAAAGATCCATTCGTGACGCTCGATCAGCAGGGTGTTGGTGAGCTGGTCAAGATCGGTGTTGAGCGTGGCAGAGCGACTCGCGCCGATATCAAGCTCGGCATTTGCGGCGAGCATGGTGGCGACCCGGCGTCGGTGATCTTCTGTCACAATGCTGGTCTGAACTATGTGTCGTGTTCACCATATCGGGTTCCAATCGCGCGTCTGGCAGCGGCACATGCCGCTCTGAATGAGCGTTCTGCCGACTGATTCGCATCATATTTCGAATAATTCACATTTTTTTGTATTCGCCCGGAACTTCGTGTTTCGGGCGAATTTGTATGGGTTAACGTGAGAACAAAACCGGAATATCTTGGGCTTTTTCGTCCTGTATTCACTTAATTTTTTCTTAAACGCTTGGTTAACCCGGATTTAAATATGGCTCATTAAATGCGTTTCCATTATGAGGAAATGCTCACTTCTTTGAGGTAGGCTAGCCCTAAGTCTTGGGGCCTGGTGGTTGCCAAGGAAGAAAAAAACAGTATGTACGGCTGACTGAACTGAACAAATGCTCGCTCAGGAACTGAAAAAAAAGCGGGCCGGGAACACAATAAAGACTTGGGACGAAACTGTCCCAAAATAAGAATACTTCTGGGAAACGTTCGTTATGTTAACCAATCTTAAGACTTCTACGCGTATCGGTTTACGCAGGCGGTCGCTTTGGAGCCGCGTAACACTTTGGTGGACGACTATGTCTGCATCAGAGCAACGCTCAACGGTTTACAAAGGTGCTGCGATCACTGCCTGTGCGATGACTGCTGCTGTTGCTCTGCCGACACTCTCCAGCCGGATCGAGTCTGAGGCGAACCGCGCAGAGTTCCGCCAGGAAGCCAAATATCTCGCAGCGAAGATCGAAACACGCGCACCAGTCGAAAGCCAGCTTGAAGCTGCTGTTCTGGACAGTCCGTGGATGCGGACTGTCGAATATGCGCTGAAGCGTGAGCCGAATTCTGCGCTCGATAAATTCGGTCAGCGTTATCGCGACCTCGCGGCACTCGAATCGTTTACATCATTCGAGCCTGCTCACTTCAAAATGGCAGATCAGTCTCGCTCTGAGAGCGATTGTCTGGCGACAGCCATTTATTACGAAGCACGCAGCGAATCCGTTATGGGTCAAATCGCGGTTGCTGAAGTCATCATGAACCGTGTGGCCGATTACCGTTATCCTGATACTGTCTGTAAGGTGGTTTTCCAGGGCGCTGAGCGCAAAACCGGTTGCCAGTTCTCATTCACATGTGACGGCTCTATGGACCGTACGCCGCGTGGCAAACACTGGGATCGTGCGAAGACTGTTGCAGCTCACGTTTTGATGGAGCTGAATAAGCCAATCACTGGCGCGGCAACGCACTATCACACTGATTATGTGAACCCTGTCTGGAATAAGAGCCTGGTCCAAACCAAAACCATCGGCACACACATTTTCTACCGCTTCCCACGTGGTGGCGAATGGCAGAAAATTCGCGAGTCTCAATCTCGCGAGACCTAAGCGCGGATCATAACCTGATTTAAGAAAAGGGCTTCATATTGAAGCCCTTTTTTGTTGTCCGGATCAGAGTGCGTCTCGCGACGGAAGTGATTTGGTCAATTGTTTTCGCATTGTCTTAGGCAGGAAGCGGGCAAAGAACTGAGCCTGTTTGGCGTTCTTGCCGACGAGGTAATGCACGTCCTTGCCTTTGGCTGCTTCCCAGGCCATCTCGGCCGCCATGGAGACCGGGTAAACATCTGCGCCGGTCGACTCGATCTCATCCTTCATATTGTGATTGGACCCGTCATGGTCGGCCATGTTCAGGATCGGCGTGTCGACAAACCATGGCATCAGACAGGTGACGCGAATGCCGAGATCGCGGAACTCCACGTCCAGCGCCTCTGAGAGACCTCTGACGGCAAACTTGGTCGCAGAATAAACAGCAAGACGCGGGCTGCCGACAATGCCTGCAGCAGAGGCTGTGTTCACGATGCGCGCTCCGCTTGTCGCTTTCAAAAGCGGCAGGGCGCCATAAACGCCATTTACCACGCCTTTTACATTCACGTCGATGACGGCGTCTGAGTCTTCTGGCGTGATGTCTTCAAACCAGCCATGCCGACCAATACCGGCATTGTTGAAAAGAACATTCATTTTGCCGTCGGTCGCGGTGCCAAATGCGGCGATGGCGCTCGCCCAGTCGTCGCGTTTCGTAACGTCGAGTTTGCCAGTCGTCGAGTTCGGCTCGCCAATCTCGGCCTGAATTTGTTTCAGGCCGGTCTCGTCGATATCATAAAGACCAACAAACCAGCCCTTTTTTGCAAAAAAGCGAGCCGTTTCAGCGCCGATCCCAGATGCTGCGCCGGTGATAAATATGCTCTGTCGTCCGTTTGCGTTTCCCATTTGTCCTCTCCCGTTTGTTTTCGTGGAGCGTAGGACGTTGTGGGGATTTTGCAATCAATAGGTTCCATTCGCTTAGAGCGCATCCATGCCGAGATCGAGGTTCATTGCCGAATGCGTCAGGGCGCCGGACGAAATGAAGTCCACGCCTGTTTCTGCGATCCGGGCGACGGTCTGCAGTGTGATACCACCAGACGCCTCGGTGACAATCTTGCCGTCCACCATCCTGACGGCTGTTTCAAGCTGATCCGGGGTCATATTGTCCAGCAGAATTGCGTGTGGCTTCAGCGGGATAACGCGTTCCAGCTGTTCGAGTGTGTCCACTTCGACTTCGACCATGCGCAAATGCCCGGCATAGGCGAGGGCGCGCTTTACAGCCGTTTCGATATTTCCGCAGGCGGCAATATGGTTGTCTTTGATCATGATGGCATCGTCGAGGCCATATCTGTGGCTGGTGCCACCGCCGCAACGCACAGCCCGTTTCTCAACGGCGCGATGGCCGGGCGTGGTTTTGCGTGTACAAACAATACGCGTCTTCGTGTGGGCAATCGCCTCTGCAAACTTTGATGTCAGGGTCGCAATGCCGGACAGGCGTCCCATAAAGTTCAGCATGGTGCGCTCTGCGATCAGGATGGAGCGGGCTTCTCCTTCAAGCGTCGCAACAGGCTGACCGCGAGTCACTTTCTCACCGTCTTTCGTCTGAATGGTGAGCGAGACAGACGGGTCGATCATGCGCAATGCAAGCGATGCTGCATCAAGCCCGGCAATCGTTCCGTCTTCGCGGCCGGTGATCTGCGTTTTCATCTTTGTTCCGACAGGAATGGTCGCGTCGGTCGTCAGATCGCCAGCCCGGCCGAGGTCTTCGGCCAATGCCAGTCGAACGAGCGGTTCGAGAACAATATCTGGAAGCGGTGGAGGTAGCATATTTAAATCTCTGTCGTGAAAACCGGTCCATCAGCGCCCTGATAGAGGAAGCTGCGATGGGCATTTGAAAGCGTATCTGGAAAATCTTCTCTGAAATGTCCGCCGCGGCTTTCCGTGCGCCGTAAAGCGCATTCGGTAATCAGTTGGCAGACCAACAGGCTTCGCGGAATTTCTAAAGGCGCATACGGCTCTGCCAGATCGTTCAGAAAGGCTTTTAGCTCCAGCAAGCCTGCCTCTGAACGAACCACACCGCAATAGCGCGCCATGGCGGCTCGTACCTGTTCAAGAGTTTCTGGCGGTAAGTCGGCGCTGTCTGGCTGCTCGACCCGTGTGCCGGGCTTAATGACTTTCGCTGTCTTCAGGCGGTCGGCGATCCGGGCGGCAAAGACGACAGCTTCCAGCAAAGAGTTTGAAGCGAGGCGGTTCGCGCCATGGGCACCGGTTGAGGTGCATTCCCCACAGGCAGACAGGCCGGGCAGAGAGCCGCGTCCCCAAACATCCGTCACGATGCCGCCCATATGGTAATGCGCAGCGGGAGCGACCGGAATAAGGTCTGTCACCGGGTCAATGCCAGCCGATTTGCAGCTGCCGTAGACGGTTGGGAAATGGCTGGAAATGTGTGAGCCGATTGCTTTGCGCGTGTCGAGATAAGATCCGCGATCTGACAACCATTCCAGATGAACGGCGCGGGCCACCCGGTCTCTTGGTGCGAGTTCGCCTTCAGGGTCGTGCCGCGGCATGAATGGCGTACCATCCCGGTTGACCAGACGTGCGCCTTCGCCGCGAAGGGCTTCGGTCGCAAGCGGGGCCGGGTCGCGGCCAATATCAATGGCGGTTGGGTGGAATTGAACGAATTCGAGATCTGCCAGCAATGCGCCAGCGCGATAGGCCATGGCGATGGCATCGCCGCGCGCTTCCCGTGGATTGGTAGTGACGCTGAACAGCCCGCCGGAGCCGCCTGTGCAAAACACGGTTTCATTGGCTTCGATGGCGAACTGATTGGTCGCATCATCGCGCGCCATCACACCGATCACACGGCCAGTTTCATCTTTTAAAAGCTCAGTTGCTTTCAGATTGTCTCGGATCGAGATGTGATCTGCAGCGACGGCCGCGGCGGAGATCGCCTCCATGATCGCCTTGCCGGCAAGGTCACCGGCGACCCGTGCAACGCGCGGGTGGGAATGGGCGGCTTCCAGCGACAGGGCCAATGCGCCTTCTGGTGTCCGGTCGAACGGAACGCCAAGCGCGATGAGGTCGTGCACACGCTTCGGCCCGTCGGTTGCAATTAGCAACGCTGTGACCGGATCGACCAGCCCATCGCCAGCCAGAACGGTGTCTTTTGCATGCTGTTCGGGCGTATCGTCCGGGGCAAGGGCGGCGGCCAATCCCCCCTGAGCCCAGGCGCTGGATGCGGCCATGCCCAGAGGTTTGGGACAAATTACGAGACAACGGCGCGGGGCCAGTCGCAATGCCAGAAACAAGCCCGCAAGGCCTGCACCAACAATCAAAACATCTGTTCGGTCAGTCATCAGACTGACCTGTCATACGCAGGGAAATACGATTCATTTTCAGATCAGGAAACTGCCCCTTCAACCCGTCGGAATTCCGCATTGTGGAATCCCCACGAAACCAGCACACCCTTCATCAGATCGGGTGATTTGATGGTCAGCTTGAAATTGTCAGGTTTGTAGCCTTTGTCAGGCTCGCCTTCGATATATTCTTCGATTTTCGAGGCAATGATGACCTCGTCGCCTATACGGGTCGCGGCGCAGGTCTGACGAACCTGCCATTTGCTCGTCGGGCATATCTGAACGGCGGTCAGCTCACAGGCATAGCGCGAGGGCTTTTCGGTCGCTGACAATAGGGCACTTCCGGAAAAGGAACATTCCGGCCCGGTATTGGCGATAAAGCTCCATTCCCCGGTAATGTTCACGGACGAGACAGGAACATCGCTGCCCTTATCTCCAGGCTTCTCCGCCAGAGATGAAGGCGCCACGGACAGAACCATCAGAGACAAGGCGGCGAGTTTGAATCTGGATGTCATGAAATGCCTCCCATCTCTCGTTTGAAGACCACTGGTGCGACCACGGCTGAATCAAGAAAGCCGCTCATCGTGTCGGTCGAAACTTTGCTCAGGCTGAAATTATCAGGCGCATAGCCAGATGAGAAACCCTTGGTTTCGAGAATGCTGACAATGGTGCTGTCAATGCGAAGGGTGTTGTCGCTCACACTGACCTTGCAGGATTGTTCGACGCGTGACCGCAGACCGGCACAGACCTCAACGGCCATGACAGTACAATCCAGCGAGTCGGGATTGCCCTGTGTGGGCTGATAAACGGAGAAACTTCCCGACATCTCGCAACTGCCACCTCGATACCTGACGGTCTGGAACGACCAATTCCCCATGATCATCTGATAAATTTGATCAATTTTAGGCAGGGAGTCGTCTGACTTGCCTTGAGCTATTGCTGGCGTCATCGGCAAGGACGAAAGAAGAGCGACGACCATGGCGTTCCTGAAAATGCGGATACCTGTCAATTCGCTCTCCTGTTATCTGTACCCTAGCTGGCGCGTGAAAGGGTCTCGATCTCTTTTGGTGCCAGTCCGGTTTCGAACGGGCGAGCCGTTTTCGGATTTGGCAGCGCCAGCATGGCATCAATGGCCTTCTTGGCTTCGATCCGTACGTCTTCGTCCACTTTGACTTCGTGTTTCATATCTTTGAGTGCATCGAAGATATTCTCAAGTGTAATTCGCTTCATATGTGGGCACAAATTACACGGCTTCACAAATTCAACGTCTGGATTGGCGCTGGCGACATTGTCACTCATGGAACATTCGGTCAGCAGAACAACCTTGTTCGGGTGGCGCTCAGACACATAGTTAGACAATGCAGAGGTAGAGCCAGCAAAGTCCGCTGCTTCCAGAACATCTGGCGGGCACTCAGGGTGCGCCAGGATCAGAACACCCGGATGCGCATCCCGCAAAGCTTCAATATCGTCAGCTGTGAACTGTTCATGCACTTCGCAGCGGCCATCCCAGGTGATGATCTCAATGTCTGTGACAGAGGCGACGTTACGAGCAAGGTATTTGTCCGGAATGAGGATGACTTTATCGACGCCCCATTCGGCTGCCACATGTTCCACCACTTGTACCGCGTTGGAAGAGGTGCAGCAGACATCAGTCTCGGCTTTCACATCCGCAGTCGTGTTTACATAGGTCACGACCGGAATACCCGGATATTTCTGTTTGATCAGGCGAATGTCAGCCCCGGTGATAGATTCAGCGAGCGAACAGCCAGCTTCCATATCAGGGATCAGAACCGTCTTCTCAGGCGCGAGAATTTTAGAAGTCTCTGCCATGAAATGGACGCCCGCCTGGACGATCACCTTGGCATCGACATTTGCCGCCTCGCGAGCGAGTTGCAGGGAGTCGCCACGGAAATCGCCAACCAGATTGAAGATGTCCGGCGTCATATAGTTATGCGCGAGGATAACGGCGTTGCGCTGTTTCTTCAGCTCATTAATACCGTGCACCAATGGTGCGATGCCAGGCCATTCCATCGGCGTGATGAAGTCTTTGACTTCTTCATACATCGCGTCTGTCGCAGCCTTAACCTCGTCATTATAGGACAGGCCACGGGCTTCCAGAGCTGTTGGCGTGCGGCGCAAAGCCGGCATGTCGCAACCTGGTGCAGTGTCAATGATACGGGCCATTATCCCCTCCATGATATTGCGGGGCGAACCCCTTTTGCTCAATCTGAGTATAATATGGGTGGACCAATGCGCCTTTTCAAGATGATTTGACCTTGAGAAGGAAAATCCGAGCCCTTTTGCCCAAATTGAGCATAACTCATTTGCGTTACAAATATGTCAAATAAGATGGGGTGGCAAGTGTCTTTCAAAGATTAGTTAAAGGGAAAAGGTTCCCAATTTCGTGATCTTGATTACTTCCGCCGGGGCGTTTGCACCCCTAAGGCCGCTTTTTCTGCCAAAATTTCCCGTCGAAATCGGAATAGCTCGGCGGGGCGGCCGCCTGTGGCGGGTTCCATCTGTCCTGTACCTTCTACAAATCGAGCTTTCTCAAGAGCGCGGCGGAAATTCTGTTTATGCAGTTGAAGGCCCAGAATACCTTCAACGGCTTCCTGCAGAGCAGATAGGGTAAAGGTCGTTGCCATCAACTCGAAGACAACCGGGCGGTATTTTATCTTCCCGCGAATGCGGCTCATACCGGTTGCCAGAATGCGTCGGTGATCGGATCGCATCTGGACGCCGGTGACACGTTCTCCCAATCCGAACGGATAGTCTTTTCCTCTGTCCCGCCAGCTTTCCGGCACAATCTGCGCCTCGTAAAGAAGCTCATAGCGTTCGAGCACACGTTCTTCGATCCATGGATGCTCATCCAGACCGAAAGCAAGGCTTGCGCGTGTCCAGCGATCAATGGATTCATTATTGCTCGGCGCGTTGTCAGACCAGTCCTTCAACGCCTTTGCGAGGTCGGAAGCGACGCAATCTGGTTTGCCATCGCGATGATCTTCCCACGGGAAATAGCGATACCAGTCGCGCCAGACGGCGTCGAATTTGCCGCCAATCTCTGTGGCTTCCGGCGTCAGTCCCAGATAACCGACAGAGATGATCCGTGATTGATCGGACACATTGTCGAGCCGCGCGGTCGGCAGTTCTCGGCCCCGGTCACCAAATGTGTAGAGCTGTTCCACATATCCAAGCTCAAAGCCGGTCTGAGCCTGAAC
Source organism: uncultured Ponticaulis sp. (assembly GCA_963678615.1). Lineage (GTDB taxonomy): Bacteria > Pseudomonadota > Alphaproteobacteria > Caulobacterales > Hyphomonadaceae > Ponticaulis. Next base: position 1,775,555 of record OY782947.1, on the reverse strand, counting down.
CCAGTCTCGAAGACCGATTTCAAAAGTCCGGTGGCCTTCCGGGTCAAACGCACCGAAGGGTAGGCCATCCAGGCCGAGCGGGCCGGTCGAGCGTGTCGCCAGCACGTGCGGCTCTCCGTCGACGACGGCGACAATAACAGCAGACAGGCCGACCTGAAGCGACATCAGACCCAATGACCTCTCACAGCATCAAATCTGGATGGAATGGAGAACGGGACCGCTTCGTCTGTGAACTCATGGACGGACATGGAGGCCACCGCGTCGATCATGCGCCCTTTGCGATTTAACAGCTCGTCTGCAAACGCGATGAGGCGCGGATTTGGTTTCGCGGTCGGTGACGCCTCGCGCAGAATGCGGGCGAGGTCGAACTCGTCTGCGTCCGGATTGTGAAAACAAGCTGTGATGAATGCACTTGCCGTTGAGCGGCTGACGCCTGCCCAGCAATGAATGAGGAGCGGGCTTTGTCTGTCCCAGTCTCTGACGAAATCGATCAGCTGTTCGACATGCTGCTTTTCCGGGCCCTGAACACCGTCCTGAGGGTGATCAACATCTTCAAACGCGAGCTTCAAATGGGCAGTGCCGGCATCAAGTTTCAGATCTGGAAACTCATCCCAGGGCGCAAGCAGGCTGACTGCGCGCCGCACCGACTGTCGGGCCGCAATGCCGGGTGCCTGAGGGCGGGATGAAACCCAGATTGTCATAATGTGTCCACCGTTTGATGCATAACTCGCCCTGACGGGTCGTGACGAAGACTTAATTCATGTCCCATAATTCTGCAAAGAGAGATAGCGACGATTCGGTTTGATCGTTTGAGGTGGGTAAGGGAAAAAGAGCACTTCAGTCATTCCCAAAATGCTCCTTGTTGGTGCCTCTGTGTCCGGTCTTGTCAGTGCTTGTGCGTATCCCGGCCGATACGATCAGCGGTCAGGCTGAGACCGATGATCAGGAGTGCAGCAGCGCGCTGATCTCAGCAAAACGTTTCAGGAATAAGCGCTGTGCTTCGGTTGCTGGCAGCGGCGTCAGAGGAATGTCCATCCGAACCTTTGGTTCGCCGAAAATCTGATCTGCTTCGATAGAGGAAAAGCCTGCAAGCTGAACGGCTTCGTGCCATGCGCTGATGTGATCAGCTTGCTTGATAACTTTCTTCAACTCTTTCGGCATGACCGGCGTTAAGCCAAATCGAATGTGAATGGCGCGTTCCAGACGGTCTTCGAACGTCCGGTAATGGTTACCAAGCACCGCCTTGAACGGCGAGATCATATCACCGATCACATATTCAGAGCCGTCATGCAGCAGTGCGGTCAGGCATTGCGCAGGCGTGAAGTCTGGCTTCAGTGCGCGGCAAACTTCCTCGACAATGACACTGTGCTGAGCGACAGAAAACGCATGTTCGCCAATGGTTTGCCCATTCCAGCGCGCGACGCGAGCCAGACCATGCGCAATATCTTCGACTTCGATATCGAGCGGAGAGGGATCGAGAAGATCCAGTCGACGGCCCGATAACATGCGTTGCCAGGCGCGCGGCGGGGGCGATTTTCGTGGTGGAATTGTTTACCTCCATGAGCAGATTTTGCCCGGCAAATCATGCCGGTTTGGTTGCTAAAAGATGAATAAAATCAATTCATTTTGGCGATAAATGCCTCAAATAAAATGAAATATCGATACCCTTCATTAAGGCCCTCTGACTTACTCTGTCTACACTCCGAGGGAGAGATATAAAAATGATCGATGTGATGGTGAATGCTGTGCAGCAACCCGCTGCACCTCTAATGGTTCTGTGCCTTGCTGGTCTCGCGGTAGTGGTTGAAGCCCTCCGTGTGAGCCGGGAAGCGCTCTGGAGCGATCTCTTCGACGAGTAAGCGTAAAAGCGAGTACTCCGCCGAGGCGTTGGTATATATAATGATGATGGGACGGGCGACTTTGATAAGTCGCCCGTTTTCATTTGGGGGAGATTGTCATAGACGGGCGTTATGTCTGATCGCATTCGTCTTGATAAATTTCTGCTGGAAACCGGCCTTATGCAGAGCCGGTCTGAGGCGCAGGCGGCGATTGAGGCGGGCAAAGTCGTTGTGAATGGCAAGGTGGCGACCAAGGCCAGTCTGAAAGTCTCTTCAGACGATGAGGTGAGTGCGGAAAAGGCCCATCCTTTTGTGTCACGCGCAGCGCTCAAGCTGGTTGGTGCGTTGGAGGCGTTTGATATCTCCCCTGAAGGTTTGGTCTGTCTGGATGTCGGCTGCTCAACTGGCGGGTTCACAGAAGTCTTGCTCCTCAAGGGGGCGCAGCATGTCTTTGCGGTTGATGTCGGGCGCGACCAGTTTCACGAAAAGCTCCGCGGCGATGATCGCATCCGTTTGCTGGAACAAACTGATGCTCGCAAACTCACACAGGCTGACATTGATCAGCCGATCGATCTTTTGGTGTGCGATGCGAGTTTCATTGGCCTTGAAAAGGTTCTCGACCCGGCTTTGTCGTTTCTAAAACCCGGCGCGCACGCGGTGCTGTTGTTCAAGCCGCAATTCCAGGTGGGCCGGAAAGCCGTGGGCAAGGGCGGTATTGTGACAGACATTGCAGCGGTTGAGGCGGCAAAATCCGCTTTTTCGGACTGGGCAGTTGCGCAGTCCTGTCAGGTCAAAGCATGGACGCCTTCGCCGATCACCGGGTCTGATGGAAATCAGGAATGGCTTGTCTGGCTTGTGCGGCAATAGCCCGTCTTTTCTTTTCCTGGAAAGTCATCATATCTTTCAGATGGAGGTGACGCATGGCTGAACACACCAGAACACCGGCATCTGCAGTGCGCTCTGCGCGATACATTGCAGCGCAAGGACTTCGCACGCTTTGGTATGGTTCGCACTATGCCTATCTGCGCCGGAATATGGGCGGATTTACGCGCCCGGGTGAGCCGAAATTCACGCCTCAGAGCGGAGAGCCGAGCCTGAAAGCCATGCGCCGCGAGTTTCTGAAAGCCTATCAAAAAGACCTCAACAATATTGAAGCCGGGCTTTATCCGCGTCCGCGCGATATACGTCCGGACCAGATCGGCAAGGCGCTGCGCCATTCCAGAGCGTTTCTTCGCGATTCTGCGAATGTCGATGAGCGCCGCCTGAACCGAAACTGCACTGAAGTGCGCGAAATAGCAGATCCGGAGAAATATCCGACTTATTACAGGCAGAACTTTCACTACCAGTCTGGTGGCTGGTTCACCGATGAAAGCGCTGACATTTACGACACTCAGGTCGAGGTGCTGTTTACCGGCGCAGCTGACGTTATGCGTCGCTGCGTGCTGGGCGAGCTTGCACGTGAGATGAAGGGGCGCGACCAACGTAAAACCGAAGTACTGGATCTTGCCTGCGGGACTGGACGCTTCTTGCAAACTGTTCTGGATGCTTATCCGAGACTTCGGGCGAAAGGCCTTGATCTGTCACCGAACTATGCCGCGAAAGCGCGACAAGCTGTGCGCGCCTTTCCTCAGGCCGAAATCGTGGAGGGGCAGGCTGAAAGCATGCCATTTGAGGATGACAGTCAGGATCTGATCGTCTCCATTTATCTGTTCCATGAATTGCCGCCACGTATTCGTCCGCTGGTCGCAAGCGAAATTGCCCGCGTGTTAAAGCCGGGCGGAAAGTTCATTTTTGCAGATTCCATCCAGTTCGGTGATACGCCGGAGTTGGACGGCCTGTTGGAGTATTTTCCGGAAGGGTTCCACGAACCCTATTACAAACATTATCTGAGTGAGGATTTTGCATCCATTTTTAGCGATTCAGGGCTGACGCCGTCTCCGGCGGAACCTGTATTCCTCACGAAGATTCAAACCTGGACCAAACCTGTATGAGTGAAAACCAAACGGCGCTGTCATTTCTGAATTTCTGGATTTCTGCCGGGCACGAAAAATGGTTTGGCGGCGGGCCCGCCTTTGATGAGGAATGCCGGGCATATGAGTCTCTATGGGAAGCTGCAAGAGACGGCGCTCATGACGACTGGATGAAAACGGCCTCCGGCGCGCTTTCCCTGATCACTCTGTTGGACCAGATTCCCCGAAATATCTTTCGAGGCGATGCCAAGCAGTTTTCAACTGATGAAAAGGCGCTGACGCTCGCAAAGACGGCGATCCAACAGGGCTTTGATCAGACGCAGGCCATGCCGGTGCGCAATTTCTTCTATCTGCCCTTCATGCATTCTGAAGACCTGTCAGATCAGCAGGCGTGTTGTAACTATCTGCGTCCTTTGGGCTCGATGGAACATTATTATTTTGCACTGGTGCATATGGATGCAATTGCCCGGTTCGGACGTTTCCCGCATCGCAATGAAATGCTGGGGCGGCAGACAACTGACGCTGAGCAGGCTTACATGAAAACGGGCGGCTTTGGCGCCTGAGCTTCAGGGCTTACCCGAGATAAAATACCGAAACGCGTCCTGAATATCTTCAGGGCTGTCTTGGATCTTGGACAGATCGATTCGGATTTTACCGTCACTACGCAGTTTGAACGCCCGGATTTCCCAGGGGCGCAGACGCGTGACATCTGTGGGTTCCAGAATTTCCTGAAGTGGTTTGCGAAACTCAATGTCCAGCGCAGGCAGTTTCAGGGCTTTGACCTGAACGAGGCCTCTGTTGACGCTCGCAATGTCGCGCCAGTTCACCCGGCCCAGACCGTCGATTTCGGCACCGTCGCCATCCAGCCTCAAAGCCGGACAATCGTCGCGCGTCAATGGCCAGTGACGAAGCGAAATGAAGGTCAATACACCCGCCGCGATCGAAATATACGGCATGGAGGCCAGCAAGCCGGCCATGCCAAGAATGGCAGCCAGTCCAAGTGGCATCCAGACGCGTGTCGCGACCTGAGACCGGTCATAGTCGGCGGTAAAGACTCTGCCGGCCATTAAAGCGTTTGTCCCTGATGGCGCAGTTTATGGTCCGCCAGTACGCAGGCCATCATCGCTTCTGCAACCGGGACGGCGCGGATGCCCACGCACGGATCGTGACGACCTTTCGTGCGTACATCCACTTCTTCGCCCTGCGCGGTGATGGATTTGCGTTCAGTGAGAATTGAAGAAGTCGGCTTGACAGCAAACCGGACGACGACAGGCTGTCCGGACGAAATGCCACCAATAACGCCGCCATTATTGTTTGACAGGAAGCGCGGGCCGTCATTGCCCATGCGCATCTCATCAGCATTGGTTTCGCCTGTCAGGGCGGCGGAGCCAAAGCCCGCGCCAATCTCAACGCCTTTGACGGCATTGATGGTCATCATCGCCATGGCGAGGTCCGAATCGAGCTTGCCATAGATTGGCGCGCCCCAGCCGGTTGGAACGCCTTCGGCGACCACCTCGATGATCGCACCAACTGACGAGCCTGATTTGCGGATATCATCCAGATAGGTTTCCCATTCGGCCGCCATCTGCGAATCCGGGCACCAGAATGGGTTATTCAGGCGATTGTCCCAGTCCCAGTTATCCCGATTGATGGCCTTGTCACCGATCTGCACGACAGCGCCGCGAATGCGGATGTCATCACCGATTACGCGGCGCGCAACTGCACCTGCTGCGACGCGAGACGCTGTCTCACGCGCAGACGAGCGTCCACCGCCGCGATAATCGCGTACGCCATACTTTTCGTCATAGGTGAAATCGGCATGGCCCGGGCGGTAACGATCACGGATATCGCCATAATCTTTTGAGCGCTGATCGACATTCTCGATCATCAGGCAGATTGGCGTGCCGGTTGTGACCTGACCGCCGAATTTTTCTTCGGTGCGGTCATCATTGAACACGCCAGACAGGATTTTTACCTGATCAGGCTCACGGCGCTGCGTCACAAAGCGCGACGTTCCGGGTTTGCGCTGGTCCAGAAACTGTTGAACATAGTCTTCATCAAGTCGCAGGCCGGATGGGCATCCGTCAACAACGCAGCCAATAGCGGGGCCATGGCTTTCGCCCCATGTCGTTACGCGGAAAAGATGGCCGAATGTGTTGTGAGACATTAGATATGCATACCAGCTGTAAAGAGTCGTTTGAGTGTTATAGGTAACCCGATGAGCAAATCCAGTGATGATCTGAATAAGCTGATCCCGGCTTCTCCTGATTATGAAGAGAGAAAGGGTGATGCACCGCCAGACGATAAGATTTTCTTTTCAAAGGAAGATCCGTTCGGACTGTTCGCTGACTGGCTTGAAGAAGCCCGTAAACACGAGGTGAATGACTGCAACGCCATGTCGCTTGCGACCGTTGATGCTGACGGTTTGCCCAACGTTCGTATGGTGCTTTTAAAGGGCGCTGATGCTGATGGGTTTGTCTGGTACACAAATCTTGAAAGTGCCAAAGGCCGGGAACTTCTTGGTCAGGGCAAAGCGGCAATTTGTTTTCACTGGAAGTCATTGCGCAGACAAGTGCGCGTTCGCGGCATTGTCGAAAGCGTGTCTGATGAAGAGGCGGATGCTTATTTTCAGTCGCGGGCCCGAGATAGTCGGATCGGTGCCTGGGCGAGCGAGCAATCCCGCCCGATGGAAGGCCGCTTCGCCCTTGAAAAGCGTGTTGCGCAATATGCTGCGAAATATGGCCTCGGCACAGTACCTCGTCCGCCGCATTGGTCAGGCTTCCGCCTGAAGCCGGTTGAGATGGAGTTCTGGCGGGATCGCCCATTCCGACTGCATGACCGCTTGGTGTTTCGCCGGGCTGACCCTCAGTCCGGTTGGACGACAACGCGTCTCTTTCCATAAATAAAAAAAGCGAGGCATTTCCGCCTCGCTTTCTGAGCTTTCTGTTTGGGCTATTCGGCGCCTAGCGGCCGACCGGGTTAACCAGAATGACATTGGCGCCGTCTGGCAGGCCAAGCTCGGAGAAGGTCCAGCTGAGCTTCTCACCGTTTGGCTGCATCATTTTACAGTAGTCGCGTTTTTCGCGCTCAAACTCGACTTTGAACGTGTCGCCGCCCTTATGGTCGACGTCTGCTTCGAAGAAGTCTTTCGTTGTGCAGCCTGACGCCGCAACGCGCAGTGTGATGGTGTTGTCTTCGATCTTGGCGGAGTAAACGCGCTCTGCGTCGCTGGAGTAACGCGCGTCGAGATCTTTGACGTCAGCGTCGACGATTACACAGCCGGCTGTGGTCAGAGCCAGTGCGGCAAATGCCGTTACAGTGAGAAACTTCATGATGCAAACCTTATTGAAAAGCAATAAATCACTTATCGCTTTTCAATATGTGCTCGTCAAGCCAAAAAATCAGCGATCAGAACTGAAATCTGTTTCCAAGTCGGAAGACGAGCTGTGTCTGCACCGATTCAAATTGTCTTGGAAAATTGTCGGTTTCGATGATTGCGCCATGGCCAAGCGAGACAAATAATTCTGTTTCCGGGCGAATTTCCCACCTGGCTCGCCCAAAGACCGACAAGCCTTCAGAAATATTGTCGTATTGCATCTGAACAGACACGGACAGGTCCGGGGAAAAGTTCACGACCCCATCGATTGAGCCAATCTGAATCACGACATCGCCTTGAGGAATGGAAATATCCTCACGCACATATTGGGCTTTCAAATTCCAATAAGGGGACGGGCGCATCATGCCCGTAATGTCGAAATTGAAATTTTCGCCGCCAAAGAAGTCTTTGTATTCTATTTCGGCATTAAGCCCCCAGGGGCGGTAATAGGACGACTGAAACCGGCCCCAAATGCCATTATTCTGGTAATCTCCGACAGGAACGATGATGCCGTCCGGAAGGGAGAAGGGCAGTGTCACCACTTCGCGGTTCTCTGTTAGCTTTATCTTGAATTCGTCGGTCGCCATGTTCTGAAACTCAAAGCTGGCGGAGTTGATCCGGCTTTGAACATTGCCATCCAGATCGGTGATGAATTCATTGTCCATGCCGAACTGGTACCAGAGGAAGTAAGAATCCTTTGGCCGATAACGTCGACGCCATTGACCCTTATAGTTGCGAATGCCAGCTCGGTTCACAAAGCCAAGCGCAGGGCGAAAGTCTTCGCCAATTTGCTTTGCCGCGAGGGTCCAGTTCCATTTGTCATTCGGATAATCGAGCCGCGCCCCGAAAGAGGCGTCATCTTCGGTGTCGGTAAATGTCGATTGATAAAACACATCGGCTGTAAAAAGCCCGCCAAAGAAGCTCGTATCCTGGTAAAGATAGTCTGCGCCAATCAGGGAGTTTTCTGTCTGTCCGGTTGGGTCGCCATTGGTGGCGATCAGGCCAAACCGCGAGTTACCAAACATGTTATGCGTGACGCGGGCGACCGACAGGGTTTGTGCGTCAATGGTCGAGGTCTCTCCCATATGCGTTGACAGCACGCCCACGTCAAAACCGCCAATCTGTCCGCTCAGTTTCGCGCCGAACTTCAGGTCGACTGCTTCACCTTTCACAAGACCAATCCTGCGTGAGAAGAAGGGCTGACCATTCGGCGCACCGATGAAGGTTTCACCCGCAAATTCAAACACCGAGGCGTCCTGAAGAAAGAAGTCTCTCGTCTCATCCTTAAATAGCGAGAACCGGCCTGTGTTGATTTCGCGCGTATCCAAAGGGGTGTCCGAAAAATCAGCATTCAGCGTCAATAGGCCAACAAGGGCGGGCGTGAATTTGTAATAGAGGTTCGCCGACCCATCGAGAGCGATATCATCATCCCTCGGGCGATCCCAGTCACGTGAGGCCGTCACCTTGCCCTGAACTTCGATATCGAGGCCAATGCCTTGTTCAATATTTTTAATGCCGACCAGCTTGCCGGGGCGGCGAAACTCCCAGGGCTTGATTGCCTGATCAATAGCAGCCCAGCGGACTTCCTCGCCTTTATGGCTGATCTCACGCGTCAGCATAATGTTCCAGCCATCCCCTTTGGGATTAAAGCTGATGGAGCGGAACGGAATGGCGATTTCCGCTGTCCAGCCCTTGTCGGTAATCTCGGCCTTTGCGTCCCAGATTGTATCCCAGGCAACATTCGGGCTGCGGCCTTGTTGCAGGAGGCGGTCCAGCTTGGTTCCCAGAGCATTCACGTCAAATGCAAACCCGCTCAGGCCCGTCGCAAACGGGTCGATATAAAGGCGCACCATATCGTCTCGCCAGGTCTCGCCGTCGCGCTGCAGAATGGTGGAAAGGATCTTTTCAGGGTGCTTATCAAAAGCCTGAATACCGACATACAGATTGCGCGCATCATAGGCGAAATAGACGACAGTATCCTCTTGCGGCTTACCTACGGTCGGCTCGACCTGATAAAACTCCGAGATGATGGTCGCCGTCTTCCACATGGCGTCATCGAGCCGGCCATCAATTTTCGGTGCGTCTTCTTTTGAGATACGCGCAGGCTCGATGATGGGCTGATAGGTTGAGAAGTCTCTTTTAGGGGGCTCATCAGCAAGAGCGCTTGTCGTTGCTGCGAGCAGGCAAGCTGCAGTGATGATCGAAACTTTAAAACTCAACTTTCCAGCCCCCGGAATGACTATTTGTCCGTGTTTAGCAGGGACGGGGGCTTTGGCTGCAACTTCTATAAAATGCAGCACTCAGCATTTTTCAGAAATCGCCCTCAAACCCGTCAGTATGACGGTTGTTTGGGCGTTTGATGGGATCAGATGTCGTAATCTTCAAGCCGCCAGCCCGGATCAGGGTATTGCGGGTTCATCTCTTCCAGAGCTCCGCGGACGATTCGCGCAATCATAGCGTTGCGGCGGGATTTTGAGTCTGACGGGACAACATACCAGGGGGCCCATTCAGTGGAGCAGCGTTCAACCATATTGTCATAAGCGTCCATGAATTCTGGCCAGAGTTTACGGTCTTCCAGATCGCCCGGATTGAACTTCCAGCGTTTATGAGGTTCGTCCAGTCGGGCCCGCAGACGCTCAGCCTGCGTTTCCGGTGAGATGTGCAGCATGAATTTCAGGATCTTCGTGCCGTTCTCAGTCAGGTGCTTTTCGAACTGATTGATCTGTTCATAGCGCTTCTCAATGTCATCCTTTGGCGCAAAGCCGCGAACTTTCACGACAAGAACGTCTTCATAGTGAGAGCGGTCAAAAATCCCGATATAGCCTTTGCGGGGAACAACCTGGTGGACCCGCCAGAGATAGTCGTGGGACAGCTCCAATTCGGTCGGCTTTTTGAATGCCGCGACCTGCAGGCCCAGCGGGCTGGTATAGGCAAAGACCGATCTCATCGTGCCGCTTTTGCCAGCTGTATCAATGCCCTGAAGTACCACCAGCAAAGCCTGTTTCTGCTCGGCATAGAGAATGTCCTGCAACCGGTCGATCTCGTGAGCGTCTTCTTCGCTACAGGCGCGGGCAGCGTGCTTGTCGGAAAACAGGCTTTCATCGCGCGTCTTGCAGTCCTTCAGTTTGAAGGTCTTGCCGGGCTTGGCGATGAGGTGATCTGCGACGTCCGCGCAGGAAGGAATCTCTATGGTCATAACGCTATCCTGCAATGAAAAAAGCCGCCCGGAAAGACCGGACGGCTTTGAACTGTTTCGATTTTCAGTCTTCTTACGAAGAGTAGAATTCGACGACCAGGTTTGGTTCCATTTTCACTGGGTATGGAACGTCAGAAAGCTCTGGCAGGCGAACGAAAGTTGCGCTCATCGCTTTTGGATCAACGTCGATATAGTCAGGAATGTCGCGCTCAGCAGAACCGAGAGCTTCCAGAACGAGTGCCATGTTTTTCGCACGGTCACGCAGTTCAACAACGTCACCTGGCTTCAGACGGTAAGACGGAATGTTCGTGCGAACGCCGTTTACCTTCACGTGAGCGTGGTTCACGAACTGACGCGCGGCGAAGATTGTTGGAACGAATTTAGAACGGTAGATGAAAGCGTCGAGACGAGACTCGAGCAGACCGATCAGGTTCTCTGCAGTGTTGCCTTTACGACGGTTTGCTTCGTCATAAGTTTTGCGGAACTGCTTCTCAGTGATGTCACCGTAGTAGAATTTCAGTTTCTGCTTCGCCATGAGCTGCGTACCGAAGTCCGACATTTTCGAACGACGCGCTGCACCATGTTGACCTGGGCGTGTTGGACGCTTGTTGACAGGAGACTTAGGACGACCCCAGATGTTTTCACCAACCCGGCGGTCAATTTTGTACTTTGCACTATGTCTGCGAGACATGTGTCACCTCTTTATTCGACCGGGCCCGGCTTGCCACCCTAGTGTGGCGAGCGATTTCAACGGCGGACACCAACCAACCCGTAATAGCTCCGCACCCGGGTTTACGGGGCGAAGCGCGCTAAAAGCCCCAAAAAGGGGAGAGTGTCAAGTGGGATTACCTACCACTCAACGACGATCTTGCCGAAATGCTGCTGTGAGGCTTGCAGTTCGAATGCTTTGCTGAGCTCTTCGAGTGGGAAACTCTTGAAGATCACAGGCTTGATATCGCTCGCATTGATGGCGTCGATCATATCATCCTGCTCCTGACGCGAGCCAACTGTAATACCAGATAGAGTGATGTTGGAAGAGAACAGCGCAGCGGTTGGCACTTCGCCGGAAACGCCTGTCAGAACCCCAATCAGTGAAATATGGCCACCAATGCGGCAAGCCGTAATGGATTGCGCCATCGTGCCGGGACCACCAATTTCGACGACTTCGTCGACACCAATGCCGCCGGTCAGTTCTTTTGCTTTGCGGCCCCATTCCGGTGTTTCTTTATAGTTGATCACATGATCCGCACCGAGCGCTTTGACGCGTTCCAGCTTTTCGTTTGATGAAGAGGTTGCGATGACGCGTGCGCCCATGGCTTTGGCAAACTGAAGCGCAAAGATCGAAACACCGCCTGTACCTTGCACCAGAACCCAGTCACCAGCCTTGATTTTGGCTTCAGTGACCATGCCGCGCCATGCGGTCAGAGCCGCACATGGAAGCGTTGCGGCCTCGGCATAGGTCCAGCCATCTGGCATGCGCGTGACAGAAGTCTCTGCAGTGACCACCAGTTCGGCGGCAAAACCATCAGCGGAATCACCCGGAACGCCCTGAAGCTTTTCAAGTGTCGCGCCACCATCCTGCCAGTTCGGGAAGAAGGTCGAGATCACCTTGTCTCCCGGCTTAAAGCGGGAAACGCCTTCGCCGACTGCCAGAACAGCGCCTGCGCCATCTGACATCAGAATGCGACCATCCGGCGTTGGAATACCGCCAATGGCGACGACAAAATCATGATAGTTGAGGCTGGTTGCGCGAACGCGGATCAGGATCTGACCTGGACCCGGAACCGGATCAGGACGCTCGTCGATATAGATTTTGTCGAGGCCGCCCGGCTTCTTAAGTGCTGCAACTTTCATGTGTGATCTCCCGTTATTATACGGGCAAACTAGCAGTTTGAAGAAGGGCGGCAATCCTGACGTGGCGTTAGTGAGCTAACCTTTTTATCAGAAGATATCATGCTCTTCCGTCATGAAGACACATGACTTTCCAAATTCGATGAAGCGGGCTTCATCTTCGGCGAGGGCTTTGGCTGCTGCAACGCCCTCTGGTGTGGCGGTACCTGCCTGCATGTCTTCAAGCGAATTCCACCAGACTTCGGTAATGCCGTCATAGGGTTGGGCGAGCCCGCGTGACGCGATGAAGCTTTTATTCATCTCATCCATGCCAGTGTGGCTCTGCACATATTTCACGGCGCGGATGGCTGACGCATAGGATTTCACCAAAGGTCCATGATCGTCCAGCCAGGTTTTGTAGAACGCCTCTCGGCTCATTCCGTCCTTGCGTGTGATGCAGTAAACCAGCTTGATCATTGTTTCCTCCATTTGTTTTTTCGTATCTTGCGCACCTCCCGCGGCATCTGGAAATCCGTTTCTTTGCGTCAAGCGGGCAGATTCTCAGGGCAACAGCGAAAAGGGCTTGCAGTTCGATTGGGGCTGACGCACCGTCAATAAAATGATCGGGCCGACCTTTCGGGGAGTGATATGAAAGTTTCAAATCTTGCCGGCGCTTTGACGCTGGTGCTCATTAGCGCGTGGGCGCCTTCATTCGCGCAGACTGACGCAAAAGACGACCACAAGGCAAAGCAGGACGCCCCTGTAACGGCGGCAGTGGATTACAGCAATCTTGATGCCTGGCTCTGCCATCCGGACAAGGCTGGTCAGGACGCCTGCGCGGTCGATCTGGACACAACGATTGTGAAGGCCGGGGCGCAGGAACCGCTGACGAGCCTTGAACCTTTCACAGCGGCAACTGACCTTGAGATCGATTGTTTCTATCTCTACCCGACGGTTTCGACCGACGCAGGCGGCAATAGCGATATGACGCCAGATGCTGCTGAGCTGCGCGTTGTGAATGTCCAGTTTGCACGTTTTGCCTCTGTCTGTCGTCTCTTCGCGCCGGTTTACCGACAGGTGTCTCTTGCTGGTCTGCGTGCCAGCATGTCTGGCCAGAAAGGTGCGTTTGACGAGGCGATGGCAGTCGGTGATGTTCAGGCCGCATGGAAAGACTATCTCGAACACCACAATAATGGGCGCGGCGTGATCCTGATCGGCCATTCTCAGGGCGCGCGCATGATCCAGTTCCTGTTGGAAAAGTCTATTCAGGGGACACCGGCAGAGGATCAGCTGATTTCTGCCATGCCTATCGGCTACACCTATCTCGTCGATAAAGAGACGCAGACCTTCAACGGTATGCCGCTTTGCGAGAGCAAGTCTCAGACCGGGTGTCTGATCAGCTATGTTTCATTCCGCAATGACAGCCCGCCACCACCGACAAGCTGGTTTGGCTTGTCCTTGGATCCGAGCAAACAGGCCGCATGCGTGAACCCGGCCGCTCTGACAGGCGAGGGCGAGTTGCACGCCTACCTGTCGAATGTCCCGGATCCGAGTGGGCGAAAGCCGAACTTTGCCGGGGATGATGTTGAAATCAAAACACCCTTCGCCAGTGTTCCGGGCTTGTTGACAGCAAAATGCGTCGAGACCGGGCCGCACACCTATTTGGAAGTGACCACGCATGGCGATCCTGAAGATGCGCGTACAGACTGGGTTGCTGGGGATGTCTATATTGGAACAGCTATCCTGAAAGACTGGGGGCTTCACCTTGGCGATATGCATCTTGCCATGGGCAATTTGCTCGAAATTGCCAAAGCGCAGGGCGAAGCCTGGCAAAAGGCCACCGATTCAGAAAACTAGCCTGCGCTTTCTGATAACTTCGAGATGCAAGATTGACGAGTTGTCAGAACTTCTCTGTTAAGGATACGGGCGAAGTAGGGCTGAAGGGCAAGTCATGAACCAGATGATGATCGAGATTGCGCTCGGGACCGGGCTCATTGTCAGCACGATCATCATTTCGGTGTTCATGATTGGTCTGGCGATTCAGGTTCTTTTGTTCTTTGCCGGAAAGCTGTCTCGTGGAAACCACACGCTCGAATCGATGTTGGCGCTCGTTGTCACGACCAGCTGGTTCGTTTTTGTCGTCACGGTGAATGTCTGGCTCTGGGCGATCGCGTTTCTTCTGCTTGGTATTTTTCACGAGTTAGAAGAGGCGCTGTATTTCTCGCTCGTATCGTTCACAACACTTGGCTTTGGTGACATCATCCTTCCGGATGAGTGGCGTTTGCTGTCCGGCTTTACGGCGACGGCAGGCTTCATTCTGTTTGGTCTTGGAACGGCGTTTCTATTCGAGGTCATGTCACGCTATTACAACGAAAACCGTCGGCGACGTGACCGGTCGCGCTAATCTGAATTTTGTCTATGACAGTTGAACATTCCAGTCTTCTCCAGCGGGCGCGTCGTTTGGCCGATATAGGGCAGGCAGGCGCGGCGATTCAGGCCTATCAAGAGCTTCTTACGCGCTTTCCAGGCGATGCGAACAGCTGGTTTAATCTGGCGGTTCTGCTGCGTCGGACCGGCCGTTATTCCGCAGCGTTATCTGCCTATGATCAGGCATTGGCCGCGGGCATATCCGCGCCTGAAGAGGTTCACCTCAATAAGTCGGTGCTGTTGCTGGAAGGCTTGCGTGACGCAAAAGGTTGCGAGCAGGAACTCGAAAAAGCTCTGGCTTTGAAGCCGAATTATATTCCTGCGCTGTTTAATCTTGGTGGACTTCAGGAAGACCTCGGAAAACGTGATGCGGCCCGTCAGACTTATGAACACCTTCAAGCGTTAGAGCCTGTAAACGCAGAATTTCTGGCGCGCCGCGCCGGGCTGGAAAAGGCCGATGCGCCATCACAAGAGATCATCTCTGAGCTGCGCGTGGCGCTTGAGCGTCAGGACCTGTCACTTGCCGATCGGGCGCAACTCGGATTCGCGCTCGGTCGTCTTTTTGACGGCATTGGGGCTTTTGAAGACGCATTCAATGCTTATCGAGCCGCCAATGAGAGCGCGCAGCGTAGCGCGCCACAATTTCGATACTCTGAGGAACAAGACCGCAAGCGACTGGAAGCGACGGTTTCGGCTTTTCCTGCAGCGATGACTGCGGACGCAAAGGCCCCGGCGTCATACCCGAGGCCGGTCTTCATTCTGGGCATGTTTCGGTCAGGCTCGACGCTGGTTGAACAGGTTCTTGCCGGACATAAGGATGTGGTTTCCGGTGGGGAGCTCGATTTGCTGTCTCACATTACGCGCGTACTGGGCGGCGCGCCTCAGGCTGTTGCGAGTGCGCCAGACGCTCAGGTCTATGCGGTTCGGGCGCAATATCAGGACATTATCGCCAAGATCGCTCAAGGTGCGGCGATTGTTACCGATAAACGCCCGGAAAACTTCTGGGAGATCGGTTTGATCAAGCGGATGTTTCCTGATGCGAAGATCATCCACACAAGGCGTCATCCGCTGGACAATTGCCTGTCAGTTTACTTTCAGAATCTGCACCCGTCTTTGAGCTATGCGATGGATCTTGAACATTGCGCAGAGCATTTGCAGGTTCAGCGCCGCATGATGGCGCATTGGCAATCGCTTTGGCCGGACGACATTTTGACACTCGATTATAGCGATGTCGTTTCGGAGCCAGACGGTACGATTTCTCGTATGCTGGCGTTTCTGGGTCTTTCCTGGGACGCAAATTGTCTGGAGTTCTACAAGTCTGACAGCATCGTCAGAACGGCCAGCGTCTGGCAAGTCCGCCAGCCTTTGCATGCGAAATCCCTTGGTCGATGGCAGCATTACGAGCCGTATTTGCAGCCTGTCAGGGCAAAGCTGGCGGCGTCTGAATTTGCAAACGAGCTTTAAGTGACTCTATCGACCGAGCTGTCGTTTTGATGAAGCGTTTTGAGGGCTTTCGGTAATCTGACATTGAGGCGCGGTAAAAGGCTTCCGAATCCTGTCATTCGGCGCTAAAGAGCGGGCATGACTGATACTGCCGACCTTTCCAAAAAAATTGTTGCCGCTATGCAGGCGGAGCAAAACGAAACCGATGCTGCCGGCCACGGCATTAATGCCGAAGAGTGGGATCGACTGATTACGCGTCTGGGCCGTAATCCGAATCTCGTTGAGCTCGGCATTTATTCGGTGATGTGGTCAGAACATTGCTCGTACAAATCTTCACGCCGTCACCTGTCGAAATTCCCGACCACGAATGCTTCTGTCATTCAGGGGCCGGGCGAAAACGCAGGGGTTATCGACATTGGCGACGGTCAGGCAGCCATCTTCAAGATGGAGAGCCATAACCACCCGTCTTATATCGAACCTTATCAGGGCGCGGCGACAGGCGTTGGCGGCATTCTGCGCGACGTCTTCACAATGGGCGCGCGTCCGATTGCGTTGGTGAACGCACTGCGCTTCGGTTCTCCGGATCACCCAAAGACACGCAGCCTCGTCGCAGGCGTCGTTGCGGGCATTGGGGGGTACGGCAACTGTGTTGGCGTGCCGACAGTCGCTGGCGAAACTCAGTTCGATGAAGGTTATAACGGCAATATCCTTGTGAATGCGATGGCGGTCGGTCTCGCTGATCAGGACAAGATTTTCTATGCGCGCGGTGCAACGCCGGGCAATCCGATTTTCTATGTTGGCTCCAAAACTGGCCGTGACGGTATTCACGGCGCGACCATGGCGTCGGCTGAATTCTCGGAAGGTGATGAAGAGAAACGCCCAACTGTTCAGGTTGGCGACCCTTTCACTGAAAAGCTGCTCATTGAAGCTTGCCTCGAGCTGATGGAAACAGACGCGATTCAGGCCATTCAGGATATGGGCGCGGCTGGTCTGACGTCTTCGTCTGTCGAAATGGCGGACAAGGGCGGCATTGGCGTTGAGATGGATCTCGACAAAGTGCCTCAGCGTGAAGCAGGCATGACCGCTTACGAGATTATGCTGTCTGAGAGCCAGGAGCGTATGCTCATGGTTCTGAAGCCAGGTAAAGAAGACATCGCGAAGGCCATTTTCGACAAATGGGACCTCGACGCGGAAGTCATCGGCATGACAACCGACACCGGCCATATGGTTCTGAAACAATTTGGCGAAGTCGTGTGTGATATTCCTGTGCCGCCACTGGCCGAGGATGCCCCGAACTATGATCGTCCATGGGTTGAACCGCCAAAGCGTGCGCCGTTTGATTTTGCAAAACATGGCGGCGAAGCCGATTATGACAATGTTCTCCTGAAACTCATGTCATGCCCGGATATGGCATCTAAACGCTGGGTCTGGGAACAATATGACCGCCACGTTATGGGCGACACTGTTGACAGTTCCATGTCGGGTGGCGATGCGGCCATCGTCCGTATTCACGGCACCAATAAAGCGCTGGCGATCTGTTCTGACTGTAACCCGCATTATGTGGCGGCTGATCCGTATGAAGGCGGCAAGGCAGTCGTCGCTGAGGCTTATCGGAATCTGTCTTCTGTTGGTGCAAAGCCGATTGCGATCACTGATAACCTCAATTTCGGGAACCCGGAAAAGCCAGCGACCATGGGCTATATCGTCAAGGCGATTGAAGGCATGGCAGAGGCGTGTGGCGCACTGGATTTCCCGGTCGTGTCAGGTAATGTCTCTCTCTATAACGAGACCGATGGTGTGGCGATCCCGCCAACGCCGGTTGTTGGCGGCGTTGGTTTGATTGAGGACGTTACCAAAATTTCGACTCTGAAAGGCGCAAAGCCTGGCGATGTGCTGATCATGATTGGCCGCACAACACCGCACATGGGTGCGTCCCTCTATGGTCGCGAATGGCTTGGTCTGAAAGGTGAAGACCTTGGCCCACCTCCGCCGGTTGATCTGGCGACGGAAGTAAAACATTCCGGCTTTATCCGCAAAGTCATTGAAGACGGTCTGGTCAATGCCGTTCACGACATTTCAGACGGCGGCGCGGCCTGCGCTCTGGCGGAAATGTCTCTGGCGAGCAATGTCAGCTCTCAATTGCTGTCGCGTCGCGAGTCGGCGATGATTGCCTTCTTTGGTGAATGTCATGGCCGTTATCTGGTCGCTCTGCCGAAAGACAAGATTGATGACTTCAACGCGGTTATCCGCGACTTGAAGATTTACGGCCAGCACATTGGCGACTTCCTCGAGACCGCTGAAGGTGAAACACCGAGCCTGCATCTGGCGATGGACCAGATCGGAACGGGCCCAACGATTTCGCTGGAAACGCTTCGCGACGCTCACGAAGGCTGGATGCCGCGCTTCATGAAAGGCGAAAGCTGAGGTTGTCCAAGGTCCCAGCCACAGATGGCTGTCTGTTCTCATAAATCTGTCAAAGATTGAGGCGCGACGCAGACCAGCCATCTGTGTTGCTGATCAAACCTCCAGGATGAGCGATACCTACGATCTTTTGATTGTTGGCCAGGCCTTCCGTGAGCTTGGCCAGAGCCTTTACGCGAGCCAGGTGAGGGAAGTTCTCTCCGCCGTCATTTCAGACAGTCGACGAAACGCCGACCCGCTTGGGCAGAACCACAGTCTTGTGCAGGACATGATCCAAACCTTTCTGCTGCCCCCGAAACCAGCAAGGTGGATCATTTGTAATTTGGTGATTTTTGGGGATGAGATACGGTATCATCTTTCCACATTACAAATTGGAAAATTTGGCTAATCTGCTTGAATTGATTCTGATTAACGATAAGAAATTATCGACAAACAGAATCAATGGGCGGAACGATGACCTTCAGAGATAAATATGAAACGGTACTGAGTGATCCGTCCTGGTTTCTCTCTGGAGTTGATTCTGACGGCAAAAAATTGCTCTTCTGTCGGACGAGTGAAGCACGAATTCGCCAATTGTCATTCCTCGACGGCCGCGACCCGGTAGCGGTCACTGCGGAACAGATTGATGTCCCGATTAGATATGCGCTCGACTTTGCAGAAGACAGCGTTCAGCTGCCGCCTGCGGGCTTCATCATGCATACGTCGTTTTGTGGATCGACACTGCTCGCCAACCTCGTTCAGGCCAGCACCAATGTTCTGGTGTATCGAGAGCCCAATTGTCTGGTTGAACTCGCCAATCTGAAAGCGCAAAAGCATAAACTCACCGAGAATACCTCCTATTGGCATGAGCTTGTGAAGCTGGTTGTGTCTCAACTCAATAAAAGCTGGGCTGGTGTGCCGGTCGTGGTGAAGCCATCCAATTGGGCGAATACATTGCTTCCTGAACTGTCGGCATTCGAAAAGTCGCCGTCTTTTGTCATTGCGACCATGCCGGAAATGGATTTCTTGCTGGCAAATCTTCGCGGCGGAAAAGCGCGTCTCGGCTATTCGCTGAATCTGCTGAACCATTATCTGGCGTCGGGTCAGGCGTCTCGCGCTGATGTGCTGGCCGTAGAACGGGTCGGTTTTACTCCAATCGGCCGATTGCTGCGCCTGTTGGTCATTCTGCATCGCGCACAGGCGGATGCGCTGGATCGATATCTGCCGGGAAGTGTGCGGTTCGAACTCAATAAAATTCAGAATGCTCCATCTAAAGTGCTGGAAGAAACCGGCTTTGCACTTGGTCTGAAAATGGATGCAGCGCTGGCGGCGCGTGCGGTCCAGACAACAATGCCGCGCCATGCCAAAGCTCAGGGCGAGACTTTTGAAGTGGAGGTGGAGCGAGCGGAAACCCAAAGACTATACGCTCAGTTCGCAGATGAGTTTGCCAGCCTGACAGACTGGCGAGATGATTGGGCGGCTGAGACGGCCTGAGTGGCCTGCTCCAGACATTTTGTTTTCAAGCCGAGTCTAGGTGAAGATTTCGACCGGGAAAGTTCGAACGCTTATTGAAATATCATTGCAATCAAACGCCCAGTCGGGGCAGTTGTTTTCGATCTTCATGTTGACGAATGGCAAATCCTGGCGCTTCCCTGTGGTTAATGGAGGCTTTTATATGAATCTCAAGATTACCCTCGCTGGCGCCAGCATGATGGCTCTGGCTTTTGTAACGGGCTGCACACCAGCGACCGACACGACCAAGGACGTAGCAAAAGCACCGACTGTTGAAGAGGCAAAAGCCTTCCTCGACAAGGCGGAAGCAGACCTTGCGAAACTTTCTAAGGAAACCGTGCCGGTATATTGGGCTCAGGCGACGAACATCACCGACGAAACCAATAAAGCAGCCGCTGAGGCGGGTGCGCGGGCGACTAAAATTGCAGTCGATTACGCGAACCAGACCAAGAAATACAAAGACGTTGATCTGCCGCCAGACCTTGCGCGCAAAATGCAGCGTCTTCAGTCAGGCCTGACATTGCCCGCGCCAACAACAGAAGGCGCAGCCGAAGAACTGTCAAAGATCACAACCGATCTTGAGGCAACCTACGGCACAGGCACGTTCGAATATAAAGGCAAGAAGCTCAATCTCGATGAGCTTTCCAGCATTATTGAAACCAGCCGTGATCCGGAAGAACTGAAAACGGTCTGGGAAGGCTGGCGTACGATTTCACCGCCAATGAAAGACAATTACGCCCGCATGGTCGAGATTGCCAATGCCGGCGCGAAAGAGCTTGGCTATGACAACCTCACTCAGATGTGGCTGTCGAAGTACGACATGCCCGCTGAAGCGATGAGCTCAGAAGTTGAGCGCCTCTGGAAACAGGTGTCACCGCTTTATGACGAACTGCATTGCTATGTTCGCGGTGAACTGAACGAACAATATGGCGATGAAGTACAGCCAGCGACAGGCCCGATCCGCGCAGACCTTCTCGGTAATATGTGGGCGCAGGACTGGTCCAACATCTATCCGATCGTGAAACCTGAAAACCTCGTCACGCCGAGCTATGACCTGACCGAACAACTGGTCGCGAAAGAGTATGACCCGATCAAGATGGTCAAAACCGGTGAGGCGTTCTTCTCGTCACTTGGCTTTGATCCATTGCCGGATACGTTCTGGGAACGCTCTATGATCGTTCGTCCGGAAGGCCGCGAAGTCGTGTGTCACGCGTCTGCATGGGATGTTGATGACGAAGAAGATATCCGCATCAAAATGTGCACCGAAGTGAATGCCGAGGATTTCTACACGGTTCACCACGAGCTCGGACACAACTATTATCAGCGCGCCTATAAAGACGTTCCATACCTCTATAAGGATGGCGCACATGACGGCTTCCACGAGGCGATTGGTGACTTTATCGGACTGTCCATCACGCCGATCTATCTGCAGAAAATCGGCTTGATCACTGAAGATCAGATCCCGGGTGAAGATGCAGATATCTCGCTTCTTTTGAATACTGCGCTCGACAAAGTGGCCTTCCTGCCATTTGCGCTGACAGTTGATCAGTGGCGCTGGGACGTTCTGTCCGGTAAGACTACACCAGAAAACTACAACGAAGCCTGGTGGGCTCGCCGTCTGGCAAATCAGGGCATTGTGCCTCCAGGTGAGCGTCCGGCAGATGCGTTTGATCCGGGTGCCAAATACCATATTCCGGGCAATACGCCGTATCTTCGCTATTTCCTGAGCTATGTGATGCAGTTCCAGTTCCACAAAGCCGCTTGTGAGCAGGCTGGCTGGGAAGGTCCGCTTCACCGTTGTTCAATCTATGACAACAAGGAAGTCGGTGAGAAGTTCAATGCGATGCTGGAACTCGGCGCATCCAAGCCTTGGCCTGATGTGCTGGAAACCTTTACCGGTACGCGTGAGATGGATGGCTCGGCAATCGTTGAGTATTTCGATCCACTCATCAAATGGATGAAGACCGAAAACGAAGGTCGCTCTTGCGGCTGGAAATAAGTCTCCAACGGAAAAGGCCACCGATTTCGGTGGCCTTTTTTATTTGATCAATTGTCTGCCGGTGTCTCTCTTGCCGGGACGCTGAAGGAGCAAATGTCCAGAACTTCTGGTGGTTTGCGATAAAAGAACGCTTCGTTCCGCACCCGTTTGGACGTCTTGAAGCTTTCAAACGCGTCTATGCCTGTCTTCATGACCTGCCAGTCAGGGCGCTGATCCGAGGCCAGCATGTCAGCCGTCGTCATCTTCAGAATGGTTTCGCCTTGATCGGGCGCCTGAATAACGCCGCTCTCAACAGCGCGGTCGCCGCGTTTGAACGCCTGAACCAGCTTCATTCCGCTCAGAACGCGTCCGAAAACGGTGAGGTTTCGATCCAGATACCGCTGAGCATCCAGTACGATGTAGAATTCTGTGCTGCCGCTGTCAGGGTCTTCATCGCGTGCCATGGCCACTGCGCCGGGGCAGTGTAGCAGCCATTCGCGACCAATCTCGTCATCTCTTGCGGCTGCAAAGCCATGAACGTGACCGACGGTTTTCGCAAACAGGTCAGCATTGCCGAGAGGCGCAAACGCATCGTTCTCGCCGGTTGACAGTGGACGGTCATTTTCGTTCTTGAGCGTCGCATAGTTAGCGATACGATCATCATCTTTCAGGCCGCCTTGCGCGACAAAGCCATCAATGACCCGATAAAAGCTCTGACCGTCATAAATCCCGTTCGCGGCCAGATCATGGATCTGCTTTGCGTGATTTGGCGCAAACTCAGAATTCAGCTCGATGACGATATCGCCGCCCGCAACCGTGATGATCAGCAGGTTTTCCGGGGCAACATCTCGCCATTCTGATTGGGTGTCTGTTTTCGCCGTGGTCGCTTCATCTGCCTGTGCGACGGCGACGGAAGCAAGGAAGCTTGCCGCCGCAATCAGAAGCGATTTTCGAAAGGGAAAATTCATGAACGGCCTCACTCAACGGGTTGTTTCTGGGCCGCTTTTGCACGTTTGAACGCAGGGCGCTCTTTCATGCGGTCCCAGTAGTCTTGGATCTTACCCGGAAAAGTGTCTGTTATCCCGATGGACGTCGCAAGCAGTAATGCATACGCCACGGACACATCTGCAGCGGTGAAGCGGTCCGTCGCCACATAATCGCGCGTTTCCAGAATGCTTTCGAGCAGAGGCAGGCGACCGAGGAAGAATTTTTTATAGTCCTCAGCGGCTTGTGGCAGGCGGCGTGGCTCACGTTCAACCACGGTATAGCGAAGATAAACGGCCTGCGGGAAGGTGAGGGTGGCCTCGCCATAATGCAGCGCGTTCAGATAGGCCCCATAAGCCGGATCATCCGGTGTGACATTCAGTTCAGACGGGCCATATTTTGACGCCAGATATTCGCAGATCGCAGCTGATTCCGTCATGCGGGTTTCGCCGTCGATGAACAGCGGAATCGTGCCGAGCGGGTTTTCCTGCAGGTATTCCGGTTTTTGCCAACGTGGCGGAAACGGCAAAAGCTTCAGCTCGTACTCCAGACCGCACTCTTCGAGCATCCAGAGTGGACGAAAAGACCGTGCATTGGCGCAATGATATAGTGTGAACATGTGTTTCTCCCTAAAGGGAGAGGGCCACAGCTAAGCCGCGCCGACAAGTCATCACCTAGGGGAAGTCTATTGCGGCGGTGTGTCTTGTGTGTGTGACCCATAGCGGATCAGGAAATACAGCCCACCCGCAAGTAACGCGCCGAGGCCGAACTCAACACCCTTATGCATGACAAGCGTAAAAATCGTGAAGATCAGCGCCGCAAAGGCCGGGATCAGCCAGATGATGAGTTGCGTCGGCGTCGGCTTTTTCGATGAGTCTTGCATTGTACTAGTCTTTGTTTACACGGGCTTTTCCACGACCGAGCGCCAGCGCTTTGATTGCGCCGCGAAAGGTGCGGGTTTCCTGAGATGTCCATCCGGACCGTGTGAAGGTATTTCGCAGATTCTGCATCATTACCGGCTTTTTTGCCTCGGGGAAGAAAAAGCCGGCTTTGTCGAGTTCATCTTCGAAATGCTCCATCATGCCGATCAGTTCCTCGCGGTCGGCTGGCGGGTCAATTCCTGCATCCAGATTGATCGGTTCCCGGTCTCCCCAGGCGTGCGCAAATACACCAACGGCCTGCGCCAGATTGAGGGACGCAAATGAGGAATTTACCGGATAGGTCAGAATGGCATCGCACATTACAACGGCCTCATTCGGCAGGCCCGACTTTTCTGCGCCAAACAACACGCCGGTTTTGCCTGGGTGCTTTCCGAGCGCGTCCACAGCCGTTCGGGTTGAGTGTACGGGCTTTTGCATACCGCGTTGCCGCGCCGTTGTCGCCAGAAGGAAGTTCATGTCGCTGACGGCCTGATCCAGTGTTTCGAATACGGTTGGCGTGACAACGCCTTCTTCGAACGCACCTGCGGACATGGTATCAGCAGCCGGGTTCGGCCATCCATCGCGCGGCGCAACGATGCGCAGATCACTGAGGCCGAAATTGCCCATAACACGCGCTGCTGCGCCGATATTCTCGCCCATTTGCGGGCCGACCAGAATGATAGAAGGGGATTGTTCGCTCATGCCGGTTTCATCCGGCATTCTTGGCGAGCTGTCCAGAGCCCGCAGGCTTGCTTTTTCCTGACCCAAGCAGGCTGACACCGATAGAGGTCAGCACCAACGCCAATGCATGTGGCCAGCCGAACGCCTCGTTCAGAACAACAACCGCCAGAAGCGCCGTCGCCACCGGCCCTGCGTTTCCGACTGCGCTCGCCGGGCCGGGACCAAGGCGTGCAATGCCCTCTGAAAGCAGAAAGCTTGGCATTGCCGTGCAGAAGACCGCCAGAATAACGCCATACATAATGATGTCCGGGGTAAAGGCCGGAATGTCGCCAGCGCTTGCCGTGATCACGGTATGAACCAGAATGGTGCCCGCTGCGCTGCCCATCGCCACGCTGGTGAACAAGGCTGCGCCAAGAGACGCAATTACTGACTTTGAGACGGTGACATTAATCGCCATGAGCAGAGCTGCACCCATGACGAGGGTACCGCCAATCAACACATTGCCACCTTCATGCATGGCTTCGCGGCCAAACAGCATGAACACCCCGATATAGGACAAGGTCAGTGCAAGACCGTGTCGCCAGGTCAGCCTGTCACCAAGGAAAATCCAGGCAAACACAGCAACAATCGCCGGATAGGTGAACAGGATCAGCCGCTCCAGCTGCGCTGAGATGAACAGCAAGCCCTGAAAGTCGAGCCAGGTTCCGGCATGATAGGTCATGATGCCGAGGCCGGCCGCGATCAGCAGATTCTTCCGGTCCGGTCGCAACACCCGTCCACGCAGTGTCCACAGGCCTACAGCCAGAAAGATTGGAAGCGAAAACCCCATGCGCAGCGCCATCATCTGTTCAACGCTTGCCCCTGCGGCAGAGGCGAGCTTGAACACAATGGCTTTCGCGCCGAATAGCACCGTTCCACCGACAGCACAGGCAAGTCCGATGAGTTGATAGCGGCGGTCAGGTGCCATGTGATTTACTCCGACGACAGGGATAAATAACTGCGGAGCGCGCATGAAAAACCGGCTGGGCGACCCGCAGCCGGTAGGAAAGGATTAATCGTTTCCTGGCTGCTCAACTAAGAGAAAGCCAGAGAAGTCGCGTCTGAAACAATGAAACTGAATAATCCATGAGGCGGGCATACGCCTGCGCCGCCTCACAGGCAAGCCCGATTTATGCGTTCTTGGAAAGCTGGCCGCCATCTACACGAATGGCCTGACCATTCAGATAAGAGGCTGCTGGCAGGACGCAGGAGAGGGTGATGTTCGC
Organism: uncultured Ponticaulis sp.; assembly: GCA_963678615.1. Lineage (GTDB taxonomy): Bacteria > Pseudomonadota > Alphaproteobacteria > Caulobacterales > Hyphomonadaceae > Ponticaulis. Next base: position 1,749,735 of record OY782947.1, on the reverse strand, counting down.
GACTTCTTCAGGGAAGCCATAGCGGCGCATCGGTACACGGCGTTTGGCAAAGATGGTCTTGTGGTCATCCTGAATGCCTTCGGTGATGCCAGTATGGATCGGGCCGGGGCAGATGGCATTGGCTGTAATGCCCTTTGGTGCCAGTTCAACGGCCATGGCGCGTGTCAGGCCGATGACGCCGTGCTTGGCGGCAACATAAGGGCTGTTCAGCGGTGTCGCACCAAAGCCTTCTGTCGAGGCGACATTCACAATGCGGCCGCCTTCAGGGGATTTCTCAAGATAGGGAAGAGCTGCGCGCACCATCCATTGATGAGAGGTCAGCATGACGCGGATAGAGCGTTCCCAGCTGACGTCATAATCGTCTGCTTCGAAAGAAACGAGATGCGCGAAGCCAGCATTGTTGACGATGATGTCCACGCCGCCAAACTTGTCGACTGTACGGGCAACGATGTCCTTGATGGCGTCATGATTGCCGACATCCAGCGCCCAGCCAACAACATGATCAATGCCGGCCTCGTTGATTTCAGCCACAACCGTGTCGACTTTAGACTGATCGAGGTCGGTCACAACGACATTTGCGCCTTCACGTGCGAACAGATGCGCGGTTGCGCGTCCCATGCCAGATGCCGCGCCTGTGATGATGGCGGTTTTGCCTTTGATGGAGCGGTTCAGATGACGATAAGGTTCCATAATATGCCTCCCGAGAGTGTACTATATTTATCTCTCCCCTGATTATCCCGTTGCGAGGCATATGCAAACAGGCTGGATTACAATTTGACCTAATGGCGAATTCTGTTTTGGTTGAGAACTCAGGGACAAACAACTCAATGGGGGATGACATGGCTCAAATCATGAAAACACTCATCGCGGCGACAAGTGTATTGGCGCTGGTAAGTTGCGGCGGCGCAGATGGGGGCTCTGGCAATACGTCGCCGAAAGCGAACATCACCCTTCCTGACGATGTCATTGTCGTTACCTTTGCGCCTAATCAGGATGAGGACGCCGTTAAAGGTACCTGCAATCCTTATGTGACTTATCAGATGAAGACTGAGCGCGAGAGTCTGCGTCTGAACGTCAATTATGTGCTGGATGGCAAGAAAATGATGGGCAGTGGCTTTTCCATGATCGAAAGAGGTCTCCCCGGAACAATTGATGACGCAATGCTGATGACCAATTTCAAACCCTATGAAGTTGCGTGCGGCGAGGTTGATCTGTCGATCAATGAGTTCACGTGTCGAAACAGCCTTGAGAACGATGAAAACTCGCCATGCCCTGACGTGCAGTTCAAAGGCACGGACATGTTCAAAAGCTTTAAGGGCATTCCAGAATAGATGACCGGGACGGCTCGTTTCTTTCGCACTCTGAAGCGCCGCCGGGATGATCGGCGGTCCGGCGTATCGGTGACGCTCAGCCTTTTCATTCTGTTTGTTTCGTTTGCCGTTATTGGCCGACTGCTTCAGATCGACCTGGTCGTCACCAGCATGTGTGACCCGGAAATCTTCCGCGGCAAATCCCCGTCATCGGTCACAGTTTCACTCGTTGAGTGGATACTCATCATTGTGTTGCTGGCGGCGTGTCTTCAATTGGTGTGCGCCATATCTGGATTTGTTCGGCGCTCGTTGCGGTTTTTACCGTTTGCGCTTGGCGTAGTGAATCTGCTTTTGGCGATCGGTCTCTTATTGTTCTGGGGACAGATGTGGGCATTTTGGCATCCGGATCATGCGGCGGGTCGTTTCATTTCCCAGACCGCCTGGAATCTGCCGATTGCCCGACCTTATTCTATCGCGCTCGGAGATTTTGAAATGATACGCCGAGTTCATGGCGAGGACGATCCGTATTGGACGATTGCCGAGACCGATCACAATGGAAAACCGGTCTACATTCATAAAGCCTCGGGTGTAACCAACGCCTATGAGCTCGTATCGGCTTGTTTCCCGCCGGAAATCTATCGGGCAAATATCCGCATGATGATCGCAGCTAAACGACTGGACGCAGCGTCGTATGATCCAGAGATGACAGATAAACGCTATGACTGGATTTTGCGGGACCCGAAAGGTGCCATCATTTTGGGGCCGTACTTTCGTACGGACCCCGTCGGTCGCGAACTCAGACGCCAGAAAGCGCATTTAACGCCAGTGCCCGATTGGGATCAATTTGTAGAGTTGATTACCCGGGAACAGGAGGTTGTGAACATTGAGAAACCCATCTCATTCGATGAGTTTCAGCGCACCTATCTTTGTATCAAGGAAAAGCAGCGGCAGGGCGAATATCCGTCCTGCCGCGCTTCAGATTAAAGTCCGCACTTTGCGCTGGCGATGTCATCACCTTTGATGAAGGTCGCGACTTCCAGCGGCTTGTCTGTTGCAATCAGGACAAGGCCCTTATCGGTCAGATCCGCATATTCTGAACCATCGCCGTCTGCCAGATAGGTGTCGTCGAGACGCTCACCCGGACGGCCCAGCGTTCCGAAAGCCGGTTCAACGCCTTCTTTGCGAACGCGGTCCCAGGCGGCGAAATTTGGCTCATTCGTGCCGGTCCAGGCGATGATGTTCTCGGTCTTAACGCCGAGCGCGTTCAGCTTTCCGATATCCCGATCGCCAAATGCAGACGCCGTCATCATCAGATCCGGTGCGATTTTTGCAATCTCGCCAGCCTGCTGGTCGTTATAGGAAATCATCAGAATATTGTTCTCAGCGCCAGCTTCGCGGACTTCTGAGATGATGTTTTTGAAGCTAGTTGTCGGCTTTTTGTCGAGTTCCAGAATAGCGCCCGTTTTGACGGCCCAGTCGAGCGCTTCACTAAGAGTTGGCGGCGCAAACCCGGTTGCCTTGCCAGAATTGTCGACGAGCTTCAGAGTTTTGATGTCCGTCCAGTCGACATCAGCAACGAAGCCTTCGCCGGAGGTTGTCCGGGTGAGGGTTCTGTCGTGCATGAGGAAAAGCACGCCATCTCGGCTTTCGGCAATGTCGATTTCAAAAACGCGAACGCCTTTGTCATAGCCATGCTGGAACGTCTCAATCGCGTTTTCCGGATAGCCCGGATACGGTCCGCCGCGGTGCGCAGCAATGGCAACGCCGCCTTCTGTGCGCAGACAGTTGAACAGTTTCGGCAGATTGAACTCGGTCGGTTTGGATTCGGCCTGAACGTCTTTCAGTGTTGCTTTGACATCGTCTTCTGACACGACAGGCTGATCTTTTGGTTCCGGGGATTTCACATCCTGAGAACACGCCATCAAAAGGGCAGACAAAGCCGTCAAACCCGAAATATGCAGAAACTTCATCGCCACCTCCCTGAGTGTAAATGACTTCAAGCCGCAAATCGCGAATTCATCAAGCGTTGAATCGTTGACGAAATACGGATTCGTGCTTTTTTGAGGCAAAGAGTTTGCGCTACGGCAAGAAAGATGACACATCCGTCAACAATAAACCGAAATATATCTGGGGAGAGACATGTCTATCATTGGTAAAATGCAGGAATGGCCGCTTACAGTCGACAAAGTACTTGAGCATGCCAAGATCAATCATGGTCACCGCCGAGTAATCACTCGATCTGTTGAGGGACCGATTGTCGAGACAACCTATTCTGACATTTATGATCGCGCGAAACAGGTGTCGAACGCCCTGAAAGCGGATGGCATCAAACTTGGAGATCGCGTTGCGACGCTTGGCTGGAACACAGCCCGCCATATGGAAGCCTGGTATGGCACGATGGGTATTGGTGCGGTTCTGCACACAATCAACCCGCGTCTGTTCCCTGAGCAGATTGCCTATATCGCAAACCACGCAGAAGACCGTATGTTGTTCGTTGATCTGACTTTCGTTCCGATCATTGAGAAAATTCAGCACGAGCTGAATACCATCGAACGTTATGTCATCTTCTGCGATAACAAGGACATGCCGGAGACTTCGCTGAAAAATGCGATTTCATATGAGCTCTATCTTGATGGTCAGTCTCTGGATTGCGTCTGGGGTGACTTTGATGAGAACACGCCATGCGGTCTGTGTTACACGTCAGGTACGACAGGCAACCCGAAAGGCGTTCTGTATTCGCACCGTTCAAACGTGCTGCATACATTCATGACGCTGCAAACAGACGTGCTCGGCGTTTCTAACTGCGACCGAATTCTGCCGGTTGTTCCGATGTTCCATGCGAATGCCTGGGGTCTGGCGTTTTCATGTCCTGCGGCAGGTGCCGAGATGGTCATGCCGGGCTCACACATGGATGGTGCGAGCATTTACGAGCTGCTCGACACCTATAAAGTGTCGATGTCTGCGGCTGTTCCGACTGTCTGGCTGATGCTGCTTCAGCATTTGGAAGCGAACAATCTGTCTCTGCCACACCTCAATCGTGTTGTAATTGGCGGCTCTGCTGTTCCTGAGAACATTCTGCGAAAGTTCAAAGAGAATTACGATGTGGATGTCGTCCACGCCTGGGGGATGACGGAAACGTCTCCGCTCGGCACGCTCGGTACGCTGCCGCCTGAACTGAACGCGGCGGACTGGGAAACACAGGTTGAATACAAGCTGAAACAGGGCCGTGCGCCATTCGGTGTCGAACTCAAGATCAAAGACACTGATGGGAATGATCTGCCGCGTGATGGCGCATCATCTGGCCATTTGATGATCCGCGGTTGTGCGATCGTTGACACCTATTTCAAAGGCGATGGCGGCACTGTTCTCGACGATGAAGGCTTTTTCGATACAGGCGATGTCGCGCATATTGATGATCAGGGCTTTATGCAGATCACGGACCGCGCAAAAGACGTGATCAAGTCAGGCGGCGAATGGATTTCCTCTATCGAACTTGAAAACATCGCTGTGGGTCACTCAAAGGTCGCGAATGCGGCGGCGATTGGACTTTACCATCCGAAATGGGATGAGCGTCCACTGCTCGTCATTCAGCCAAAAGAGGGTGAGACCGTCACCAAAGAAGAAGTTCTCGCATTCATGGACGGGAAGATCGCCAAATGGTGGACACCGGACGACGTTGCCTTTGTTGATCTCATCCCGCTCGGCGCGACAGGCAAGATCAACAAATTGGCGCTTCGTGAAACCTTCAAGGATTACAAGCTGCCAACGGCATAACTTGTATCTGAAGATGAAGAGAGGGCGCGATGAATTCGCGCCCTTTTTGCATTTCAGGATTGACGCAAAACCCCTAGTTCTTAGGACATGACTGTATCTTGCTGATGGGTGGTCTCGTGTCTGAACCAATCGACGTTTCCTTGATTTTGCCGTCCCGCAATGAAGCGGCAAATATTCTGACATCCATTCAGCGCGCGAAGGACGTTCTGTCTGGCTTTCATTTCGAAATCATCGTTGTCGATGATAACAGCCCGGACGGAACTTCCGCGATTGTTCGCGACCTTGCAGCAACTGACCGCAGCGTCCGCATCATTGAACGCGTTGGTCGCCGTGGGCTCGCATCTGCCTGTATCGAAGGCGCGATGGCTGCGTCCGGTAAGGTGATCGCCGTCATGGACGCCGATCTCCAGCACGATGAGGCTATTCTGCCAAAGCTGGTGTCTGCAGTTCTGCGCGACGACTATGAACTCGCGGTTGGCACACGCTATGTTGCTGAGGGCGGCACAGGTGACTGGCAGGATGACCGCAAAGCCAAATCGGCGCTTGCGACTCGTTTGGCGCATATGGTGCTGAAAACTGAGCTATCAGACCCGATGAGCGGCTTTTTTGCCGTCCGCGCAGACCTGTTTCGAGATCTTGTTCCACGCATGACCGGGCGAGGATTTAAAATCCTGCTCGATATTGTGTTTGCGTCTAAGCGCGAACTTAAAATCAAGGAAGTTCCGTTCGTGTTTCGCACGCGGGATGAAGGCGAAAGCAAGCTTGACGCGGCCACAAGCCTTCAGTTTCTGATGATGCTTTATGATCAGGCTTTGGGCCATATTGTTCCGGCACGGTTTGTGTTGTTCGCGCTCGTCGGCGGCCTTGGTGTTTTTGTGCATATGGCGGTGTTGTTCTCGCTGCATAAAGGGCTGGGCACGAGCTTTCTGGTCGGTCAGTCGGCAGCTGTGATCATCGCCATGACGTATAATTATCTGCTGAATAACGTTCTGACGTTCAGGGATGTTCGCCTGAAAGGCTGGGCGCTTCTTAAAGGCTGGCTGACCTTCTCGGCTGTATGCGGCCTTGGCGCCATCGCCAATGTTGGCGTCGCATCCTATCTGTTTGCGCAGGGTTATGTAATGTGGACGCTGTCTGCACTGGCGGGAATCGTCGTTGGCGCTGTGTGGAACTATGTGATGGCGTCGCGCTTCACCTGGGGCCAGCTCTGAGGTTGGCCTAGTTCCAGTTCGGCAGCCAGAGATAATTTGTCCACTGATCGCGTGGCATTTCTAAGGCATAGATGACTGGGAAAAAGAAGGCGAAGACAGCGAGACTCGCCAGCAAAACGATCCCATAACTGCCCCAGCGTATCTTTCCAGACCGGATCAGGCTCAATGCGGTCGGAATGGCAAAGCACAGCAAAATACCTGAGCCGTGATAGTAGAAGAAAAAGCCGATCTGTTTTGGCAGAATCGCAAAAATCAGCCAGCTTGCGAGATAGGCAAAGGCAACGCCGAGCGCCAGCGCATTCTGACGGCGTAGTCCCTGAACCAGACAGAACAGAATTGCGAAAAGCCCGCCCCAGAATATGACCGGGTTTCCGACATAGAAAATCGCTTCATGCCCACCATTCTCGATGGACTCGAAATGGTACCAGATCGGTTCCAGCATCAGCGGCCATTCCCACCATTCGCTTTCATAGGAATTCTCGGCCAGAGGCAGGGTCTGACGATCCAGCATATGGAATTGGAAGGTGAACAATTCCGGCAAGGTGAGCGGGTTTTCTTTCCAGAATAGTGCCGGTGCGAAGGATGCAAAATAGACGAACAGGCTGGTCAGGCCGAAAATCAGAGCAACGTACAGGAAGCTGCTATTTTCCCAGCTCGGAAAGTCCTTGCCGACAAAGACATGATGGATTGGACGGCCACGCGCCAGAGTTTTTGTAAGCCGGATAACGAACAGGCCAATCAGCGCGAGCATGGCGTAAATGCCGGCAATCCATTTTGCGCCAGCGGCAAGGCCGAGCAAGACGCCAGCTATAACAAGACCGGTAACGGTCAGAAACTTGGGAAACTGTCGATCTGACGACCAGATGAAGAATGACACCGACAATATCAGCAATGGATAGGCATAGCTGTCCAGCATGGCCGTGCGTGCCTGAATTGTAACCGTAAAGCAGGTCAGCATCAAAATCGCGGCGAGGGCTGCAAGCGCGGCATCGCGAAACAGTTTCAGTCCCGTCTGATAGACGGCATAAATGCTGAGCGCGGTTAAAACAGCGCCGAAAAAGCGCCAGCCAAAAGGATTGTCGCCAAACAGCGAAATGCCAGCCGCAATGAATTCCTTCGCCACGAGGGGGTGTTCTGTGTTGTTATTTCTGGAAAGTTCGAGAATGTCGCGTGCGGCTGGCACGTAATGCGTTTCGTCAAAAACAAGGACACCGGGGTGCCCAAGGCCGACCAGAAATGCGATCAGCGCGATAGCTAAAATTGTCAGTCCGATAATCTGATTTGTCAGAAAGCGAGCCATTCGAAATCCATACTTTTTGTAAGCTGCCTTATGGGTGTGCCTTGATCTTTAGGTCAATCGCGTAAATGTGTTTTGCATATGGTGAAAAATCCGACAGTTCAGGGCAAGCTATTTTCCTGCTGAATGAAGCAGACTTAATAAGGGGAAAAATATGGCACGTGGATTTCGAACGAACATTGCATGGTTTGCTCTGATCGCTGCGCTGGTTTTGCCGATCTGGTTCGTCGCAGCGGCACTCGGAACAAAATACGGGCTCTGGACCTATGGCTTTGGTCTCGGGAAGATGACAATTGCCTGGGGACCACTGATTATCATTGCCGTTGGTATTCTGGGCGTGGTTTCCCTGATCATGGGTGTCGTTAAGGCTCCACGCATCGCGCCAACCATTTTGTCCATTGTGGCGTTGGTGATTGTCTTTCTGGTCTTTGGTCGTCTCGGTCATCTTGGAAACGTGGCAAAGACATTGCCGCCAATTCATGACGTGCAGACAGATTGGGCTGACCCGATTCATTTCTCGAAACAGATCATGGATGCGCGCGGCGAGGACAGTAACCCTGTTCTTGACGATCCGGAAATTCCAGAAGGTGCCAATGGTCGCTGGCCGGGCATGGGCGGACGTAAGGTATCTGAAGTTCAGAACGAAAAGTATCAACCGCTTCAAACTGTCATCAAGGCGGTCGCGCCAGACAAGGTGCATACGGCCGCGTTTCTTGTGATGAATGATATGGGCATAGAAGTCATTGTGAATGACGAAGAAACCTACCGTCTGGAAGGAACGTTCACATCTCAATGGTACGGTTTCAAGGATGATTTTGCGGTACGGATCCGTCCAAAAGGCGAGGGCAGCGAAATCGATGTTCGCTCTATCTCTCGTGTTGGTCTGTCTGACCTTGGCGCAAATATTGAGCGCGTCCACGGCTTTCTCGAACGCTTGGATTTGAAGCTGAAGGAACTGGAATAGGCTTAAAAAGACTGGCGGCTAAGTCGCCAGTCTGTACTGCCCGGCAACGGTCAGCTCGCCCTCGGCGATGACGCGGCCGTCTTTCACCATGTGGATGATGTGTCCCAGAACGGAATGGCAGGCCGCTGGGTGCAGTTTCTCATCCACAGCTGCGTAAATGATTTTCACTATATCTGGAATGTAGGTGTCGCCAGCTTTCAGTCTCTCCAGGATGGACGCTTCGCGGGCGCGACGGTGGGCAATATACGACCCAATAAAGCCGTCCACATCGTCCGTGACTGGTGGTCCGTGCGTAGGGACAAGCTTGGTAAACCCGCGCGCGCGAATTTTATCGAGACTGTCGAAATAGTCCGCCATGTCGCCGTCTGGCGGTGAAATCACCGTGGTGGACCACCCCATAATATGATCTCCGGAAAAGAGTGTGTTTTCCTCTTCCAGTGCGAAACAGAGATGGTTGGACGTGTGGCCAGGCGTCTCGATTGCTTCCAGTGTCCAGTCGTCGCCGTTGACTTTGAAGCCATCGCCAATCACGACATCGGGCTGAAAGCTTGCGTCTGCGCCTTCTTCCAGCTGCACCTGCGCGCTGACAGGTTTTGGCGTCGGCATGGAATAGACCTTACAGCCCGCCCATTGCGCCAGTGGATGGGCGAGGGGAGAGTGATCAAGATGGTGGTGGGTCACCAGAACGTGGCTGACGGTTTCGCCGTCCAGCGCTCGTTTTAGAGCCTCAAAATGCTCTTCGGTATTTGGGCCCGGGTCAATCACGGCAACTGTTCCATTGCCGACGATGTATACGCCAGTGCCATAGTAAGTGAACGGTCCGGGATTGTTTGCAACAACGCGGCGGATCAGCGGACTTAATCTGGTGACGTCGCCATAGCCGAACGACATGTCCCGCACGTAAGGAATTTGTGCAGCCATTCTTTCAGTCCTCTCTCCTCAGCCGGACTATTTCCGGATTTTTGGAGAGTATGCTGCAGAAAATGCGCGGGCCATCAAGCGGGTAGCGCGAAGTTTCTGGCCGAGTGGCATTGCGACTGGTGGGCCCATATCGGTTTTGTTCGCGTCAACAATGTAGATTTTGCCGGTGGCTGCATCTCGAAGTACGTCCACTCCGCCCCAATCGAGGCCGATCTCTTTCGCAAAGCTGCGAATGATGTCGAGTTCTTCTGCTGAGAAGCGTGAATTTGGCAGAGTGTGAGATACCTCGCAGTTTTCGTTCAGGAAACGGCGCGCTTGTGGGCGGCGCTTGATGAACACAATGCGGGGTTCGCCAGCAACAAAAGTTGTGCGCAGATCTTCAACCAGATCGCCTTTGACGCGGTTGTCGATGAGGCGTTGATAGGTTTTGCCTTCGATCGGCTCCATCGGGCCTTCAAGAATGCGACCATCATGCGCAGCATTGATTTCCGATTTCTCGACCATTGGGCCGTCATAAGTGCGCGGATCAACGGCGAGCGAATACCCGGCCACTTTCCCAAATGCATGCGCAACAACGGTTTTGGAAACGTCGCGGCAGCCGAAATTGATCAGCTTAGCGTTAGGGTTTGCGCCTTCCGGAACAATGCCATCGCACAGGGTCGAATCATCGAAATGGAAAATAACGTCTGCTTTGGAGATGTCTTTTTCAATGATCGCACCAGCCGCGTGAAGCACCGGCCAGATGAAATACCAAGGGCGAGGAACGTCAGGCACGAAAGCAATGCGCGGATTTCTGTGGCCCCGCAGACGGTGCCAGATGCGCCAGCCCTGAGCGAGCGAGAAAAAGCTCATCCAGACAGCAATATCGGTAACCAGACTGAAATTCAGAGGAACATGGTGTCCCGTTTTTTTGACAAGGAAGGTGCCATCCTGAAACTCAAAGTCGGAAAGCCAAAACTTACTCATACCTCAATCCCCGTAAAAACCGCATTCCTATGTCCCATTTTCTCTTTTGGGTCCACTGGCTTGTTGTTTGCGTCCCCAGACACAGGACAGCGACATATTACCAGATTGGGACATTCTCGTGACGATTCAAATCAATCCGATTGCCATTCGCGTGATGCGACCATTCATTGCGGGCATCCTTACTTTGACATTGATGCAAGCGATAGCCCCAAAAACAGCAGCGCCATCAGCCACTTCTGTTGAGAAGGTCATCCGGATACCCGCAGCCTAGTTTAACCTGCAAGCATTTCCAGGTTTGGACGGTGAGGGCTGAGATCGTATCCAGCTGAACGTGCACAGGAAAGGATGTCATCTACGGACATGTCGCCAAGGCTGGCTTTCGCATACGCCCAAAGCGTGACAGAGCGCGTGCCTGAGCGACAAAATGCGAGGATCTTCTTGTCGCTGTTCTCTGTCAGCATATCGACTGTCAGTTTAACATCATCAGCGGTCGGCGGCGCTGAAATCGGAATGTGATAGAAAGTCATGCCTGCCGATTCGGCCTCAGAAACGATGTCAGACATTGGTGGCTGATCCGGTGTTTCACCATCTGGGCGATTCATCGCCAAAACGTCGAATCCGCCTTCTTTTGCAACCCTGACGTCATTTGCGGATATTTGAGGCGCTACAAAAAAGCTGTCGGTTACTTTTCTGAGTTCAGTCATACCAATGGTTCCTGTAGTTTTTTTGTGAGAATTTCAGGTGCCAGTCTTGTCGCGCAAGGTAAAGCCGTGTCAAACATGACCCCTTGGAAAAGATTGCGCGACTAACCAAAAAGTTCGGGTGAAGGTTTGCGCAGTTCGAATCGTTTCTGGAGTGATTGTTTCAGCGTGCCCAGTTTTTTATCCAGAATTTCTCTAAGTTTCATCCTTCGACGAATTGCAGTTGCAATTCCGACTTTACTGCTCGTCGTTACGGTTGCCTTCTTCTTGATGCGCGCGGCTCCTGGCGGCCCATTCGATATGGATCGCAAGCTTCCGCCTGCTGTTGAAAAGAAGATCGCTGAACGCTATGGCCTCGATAAGCCGCTATTTGAGCAATATACGGACTATCTGTCTGGTGTTGTCACAGGCGATTTCGGTCCGTCCCTCATCAACAAAGACAAATCTGTTGCTGAGCTGATTGGTGAAGGTCTGCCAATCAGTGCCACAATTGGCGGTTTGGCGATGTTGCTCGCCTTCATTGTGGGCGGGTCACTCGGTATTATTGCAGGGCTCAGGCAGAACAGTTTTCTTGATTACTTCCTGATGGGCTTTGCCACCCTCGGCATTTCGATTCCGTCATATGTTGTCGGCCCCGTCGCGGGTCTGGTCTTTGCGGTGTGGATTCCGCTGTTTTCACCGGGTGGTCTCGAAATGGGGCGGATGACACCCTATGTGCTGACGCTGCCAGTGATCACGCTGTCGCTGTATTACATTGCCGGGATTTCCCGCATTATGCGTGGCAGCATGATCGAAGCCATGCGCTCTAACCATATTCGCACAGCTCGGGCCAAAGGGGCGTCTGAATTTGACGTCGTGTTCAAACACGCTCTGCCTGTCGCTATTCTTCCTTTGATCAGCTATCTCGGCCCGGCATCTGTCGGCGTAATCACAGGCTCTCTCGTTATCGAGCGGGTCTTCAGCCTGCCAGGGATTGGCTCCTTCTTTATCGATGGCGCTCTCGACCGCGATTACACGCTGGTCATGGGGGTCGTTATTCTGTTTGCCAGCCTCATCATCGTCATGAACCTGCTCGCGGACATTCTCTATGCAATTCTTGACCCACGGGTGAAATACGAATGATCGGTCTGACTAACCCGGCAAACACATCCGCCATGGAGCATGCGGCCCTTGAGGGGCGCTCTCTGTGGGATGATGCCCGTGCGCGCCTGTTCCGTAACAAGGCAGCGGTCGCATCCATGATCGTTCTGTCCGTTTTCACGCTTACCTCGATCATTCTGCCATTCTTCTGGCCGCATGATTTCAAAACCATCTACACAGATCGCGTGGGCTGGGCGCCGACGATGGAGCATCTGCATATTCTTGGAACTGACACGCTTGGGCGTGACCAGTTTGCGCGACTTATGCTGGGCTTCCGCATTTCCCTTGCCGTTGGTGTTCTTGCGACCGTCGTCAGTCTGTTCATCGGTGTGACCTGGGGCGCGATTGCCGGTTATTTTGGTGGCCGTGTCGACCAGATCATGATGCGCCTGGTAGATGCGCTTTATGCGATTCCGTTTATTTTCTTCGTCATCCTGCTCACAACCGTGTTTGAGCGGAACATCTTCCTGATTTTTATCGCGATCGGGGCGGTGGAATGGCTGACCATGTCGCGGATTGTGCGCGGTCAGACACTGACGACGAAAACCAAGGAATTTATCGAGGCGGCGCGCGCCGCCGGTGTGTCTCAGCCGGCCATTATCTGGCGTCACATCGTCCCAAACATTATTGGCCCGGTCGTGATCTACATCACTCTGATTATTCCGCAGGTCATTTTGCTGGAAAGCTTCCTCAGCTTTATTGGTCTGGGCATTAACGAGCCGATGACCTCGCTTGGCGTGCTGTTGTCGGTTGGTAAGGCGCAGATGTCATCGAAGCCTTGGCTGCTGATTTACCCAGCACTCGTTATGATGATCACGCTGCTTTGCCTGAACTTTTTGGGTGACGGCGTACGTGACGCCGTCGACCCGAAAGAACGCTGAAACGGATCAGTTGATCCGTTTCGCCTTAAAGCGTGAATTGTTATCCAGACGGATCAGATAGCTGTCGAACAGGCCGCGTTTGATGATCGCTGTTTTTGGTGGTCGCTTCTTGCTGAAGGCAACAGTAGAGGAGTCTGTCTGCTCCCAGACCTGACCGTTTTCGAACTCGACAATCACTTTGCCGAACCCATCCTTTTTCAGCGAGGTGATGGTCAGTTCCAGCTCAGCAATTCGGCCATCCTTGTCCGTCTTGACTGATTTGTCGTCGGAGTTGTCTCCGAAGGTCGGCAATTTGAATTTCGGCAGGCTAGGCATTGAAAAGCCGAATGTTTCCTTTTGGACAGATTCAGCTTCCTTGCGTGTGATCGTTGTGAACTCGCCTTCTGATTCGGACTTTTTGGCACTTGCGACGGCAGCGTCGAAACAAGCGAGTCGTTCAGAATCTTCTTTAATGCTGGAACAGGCATATACCGAATCAAGCGGAGACTTTTCGTCCGCAATTGCCGCATAAGGCAACAAACTAATGCCAATTAGGATCGGTAGAGGGTAATTTTTCATGCTGACTGCCATTTCGGAAACGTTTACACAGTCTTCAGCTTGAACTGAAAAACGCTCCGCGCCAATCTGGTTACGGAAATTTTATCATTGTCTAGGAGTTCGCATGCATCGTTGGATGAAGCCTTTCGTCGCCCCGCTGGTCGTCCTGCCATTAATGTTGGCAGCCTGTTCTGGAGGCGGGTCAGATACAGTGGCACTTCGTCGGGGCATTAGTGCGAACCCTGATACGATTGACCCGCACCGTGTGTCGTCACAGTGGGAAAACATCGTTATTGGCGACATGTTCGTTGGCCTGTTTACGGACGGTGTTGATGCGGCGCCGGTTCTTGGCATGGCGGAAAGCTATGAAGTTGACGATACTGGCATGGTCTGGACGTTCAAAATCAAAGACGCCAAATGGTCTGATGGTGAGCCGGTAAAGGCCGAGGACTTTGAGTACGCATTCCGTCGAATTCTCGATCCGACACTGGCGTCTCAATACGCGGCTATGCTGTTCCTCGTCGAGAATGCTGTGCCCTATTACAATGGCGAAGTTGAAGCTGAAAAGCTCGGCATTCATGCGATTGACGACAAGACTTTGGAAATTCGCCTTGAGTACCCGGCACCTTACCTGCCGGGCATTCTTAAGCATTATTCTTCTTTCCCGGTTCCCAAACATGTTGTTGAGAAGTTTGGCGAAGATTGGGTGCGTCCGGAAAACATCGTCGTAAACGGACCATACAAACTGGTCGAATGGCGCACGAAAGACTATCTGCGCTCAGTCGTGAACCCGATGTGGGAAGGGGCGGAGAACCTTTGCTACAAAGAAGTTGTGTACTTCCCGTACGACGACCTTGATGCCATTGAACGCATGATTTCCCGCGGTCAGCTGGATATCAACAATGCTTTTGAGGGCCAGCGTACAGCTGAACTGAAAGAGAAATTCCCGGGTTGGGTACGCACAATGCCAGCCCTGATCGTGACTTATTATTCGATCAATAATGACCTCGAAAAGTTCCAGGATGTTCGCGTTCGCAATGCGCTCGCTATGGCGATTGATCGTGAATTTCTGGTCAATAAAGTTCTGACCGCTGGTTATGTTCCCGCTTATTCTTTCGTGCCTCCTGGCATCGCCAATTATGATGGCGGCGCAGAAGTTCCGTGGAAAGGAATGTCTCAGGAAGAGCGTCAGGCAGAAGCCAAGAAGCTGCTGATGGAAGCAGGTTACGGCCCGGATAATCCGCTCGAGTTCAACTATATTTTCCGTTCAACTGACGACAACCCAAAGGTTGCGCCGGCTATTCAGCAGAACTGGGCGACCATTGCGGATTGGGTGAAGCCGACCATTCAGATGCAGGAAACCAAAAACCTGTATCAGCGTCTGCGTCAGTCTGATTTTGAGATTGCTGACGGTGCCTGGGTTGCGGACTATAACGACCCGCAAAACTTCCTGTTCCTTCTGGACAGCAAAACCGGTCAGATGAACTATGGTAACTACAACAACCCTGAGTTCGACGCGCTTTTGAATTCTTCCAACAACGAGCTGAATGTTGAAAAGCGCAAGGTTTACCTCAAACAGGCCGAACAGCTCATGCTGGACGAAATGCCAATCATGCCAATGTGGTTCCAGGTGACCAAGAACCTTGTGAATCCATCTTTGACAGGGTTTCAGGACAACCCGGAAGATATTCACCGTTCACGATATATTTGCCGCTCCAAATAATCGTTCGGTAAATTTGGGGGAGATGAAGTGAGCCAGGAATTCGAAACTGCGATGCTCGGGTCTGTTGGCGGACTGTCAAAACCCACTTCATCATCTGAGCCAAACGAAGAAGCGCAGGAGTGCCGCAATTGCGGCGCTCCTGTTCATCGCAAATTCTGCGGAAATTGTGGCCAGCTGGCTCAGAATTTCCACAAGCCGATCGGGCATCTGATCGCTGAGGTTCTTTCTGACTTTTTCTCGCTTGATGGCAGGGTTGCCAGAACGCTTCCGGCTTTGCTGTTCGTGCCGGGCCGGATCACGCGAAGCTATCTGGATGGCAAGCGCCAGCGTTACGTGCCGCCATTCAGATTGTATCTGCTGAGCAGCTTCATCTTTTTTCTGGTTTTCTTCTCGGTCGGGCAATCGAAACACTGGTTCGATCTTCGCTTTGACCCCGTCATGGCTGATGATGCCGCTGTCACTCAAACGACGGATGTGAAAGAATCTTCGGTCATTCCGGAAGATGTTTCCAAGCCTGTTGTAACAGACGATGCTGCGGGCGATGTGACTGGAGATGTTACGGATGATACAACAGACGTTTCCGATGGACTTGAAGGAATAGCTCTTGATCCGGGTGAGATTCTGAAAGCCGATGGTCGGGTCAATCGAGAGTATTTGGATCAGGCGTTGGATGACATGGTGTCTTCACCGGAAGATGACATCTCCTTCCTTAAAGACCTCGCGCATGTCGGCGCGGATGTTTATGACAATCCAAAGGTGTTTCTGGGCGCAGTTCAGAACTGGGCGCCACGTCTGGCGCTTGGCATTACACCGGCCATGATTCTGTGCCTGATCATCGTGTACCCCTTCCGTAAGGGGGTGTATGTTTATGATCACGTCATTACGTCGCTTCATTTCCAGACATGGCTCTATTTGTTGACGACGATTGTCCTGGTGTTGTTCTGGCTCGGAATCAGTGAGGGGTGGTGGTTATTCTTCCTGGCACCTCCGGTTTACATCTACCGACTCATGCGCAGCGTGTATGGAGCAGGGCGCATTTTGGGCATATTCAGAACGCTGTTCATTCTGTCTTTGCTGACAGTGTTTTTCGTATTCTGGATTCTGGTAGTTTTTGCCTTGAGCGCTAACGAAACGGCAGATATTTCGCGGCAATTGACGCAAAACTGAGACCTTTCTGCCACACTAACAATCTATTCATGACAGTTCCGTAACTAACCATTGACGGTTCTATGACGCAGTTCGTAGCGTCACGATAAGCCGATG
The DNA here is from genome assembly GCA_963678615.1 of uncultured Ponticaulis sp. GTDB lineage: Bacteria > Pseudomonadota > Alphaproteobacteria > Caulobacterales > Hyphomonadaceae > Ponticaulis. The sequence goes on along the minus strand of OY782947.1, from coordinate 1,733,047 downwards.
TCTGGGGTATCGGCACAGCGCGGCAGAAAGTGTTTTTCTGGCGCGAACGTTCTTTGACTGGAGGTTCAAACGTGAACGGGAATATCTTTAAAAGCCGCCTTCTGGCGACGTCTGTTTTTGCGGGCGTGCTCGGTGGTATGACGGCAGTTCCAGCTATCGCACAGGAAGACGAGGGTGAAGCTCGTCAGGAAACTGTACAGGTAACTGGTTCGCGTATCGTCAAACAGGACTTCATCGCTAACAGCCCGATCTCCACGATCAGCGCTGAAGCTTTCGAACTTACTGGCTCTGTTAACACTGAGGACGTTCTGAACACGCTCCCTCAAGCCATTCCGGGTTTTGACCGTACGTCAAACAACCCAGGTGGTGGTTATGCGACAGCTAACCTTCGTGGCCTTGGTTCATCTCGTACACTGGTACTGGTTGACGGTAAGCGCTTCGTTCCAACAACTGCAGGCGGCGTTGTCGACCTGAACAACATCCCACCAGCGCTGATCGAGCGCGTTGAGGTTATCACCGGTGGTGCATCTGCGGTTTATGGTTCTGACGCGATCTCTGGCGTTGTGAACTTCATCCTGAAAGACGATTTCGAAGGTCTCGAAGCTAACATTGGCTACGAGTCTACAATGGAACACGGCGACGCTGAGTACTACAACGCTGACCTGACCATTGGTACAAACTTCGCTGACGGTCGCGGTAACGTGACTATGAACATTGGCTACACTAACCGTAAAGCTGTGTTCCAGGGTGATCGTGACTTCTCGACTTTCGCACTTGGTGATGGCGCTACTGGTCTTGAGCCAGGCGGTTCTTCTGGTGTTCCAGCGGGTCACGGCTTTGACACCTTCACATTTGCTGACGGTTCTACTGGTCAGGCGATCTTTGACAACAACGCTCCAGGCGGTGTTCGTCCGTGGATCAACGGCGGCGCAAACAGCGACCGTTATAACTACAACCCAGTAAACTACCTGCAGCTGCCACAAGAGCGTTTCAACACAACAACAGTTGCTCGCTACGACATCACGCCTGAAATCCAGGCTTATGCTCGTTTCACAGCTGCGTTTAACCAGGTTCCACAACAGCTGGCTCCAACGCCTGCGTTCGCGACTGTTACAACTCAGCTCGACAACCCGTTCCTGACACCTGAGCAGCGTGATGTTCTTGCGTCTATCGACGGTGCATACAACGATCCAATTGACGGTGAGGTTACTCCTTACATCGGCCGTCGGATGGTTGAAACTGGTGCACGTATCTCTAACGATGACTTCTTCGCGTTCCAAATCCAAACTGGTCTGCGTGGTGAGTTTGGACCAGGCCTTTCTTACGACGTATTCTTCCAGACTGGTCGTACGCAAGACAACGTTGATCTGTCAGGCGACATCTCGTCTTCTCGTTACCTTGAAGCAGCGAACGTCACTGACGATGGCAACGGCAATCCGGTATGTGTGTCCGGCAACCCTGCGTGTGTGCCTATGGACATCTGGGGCGCTGGTGACATTTCTGCAGAAGCAGCCGATTACATTCGTGCGGGTCTGAACTCTAAATCAGAGTACAACCAAACGATCTTCGGTGCGTCTATTGCCGGTTCTACTGATGCATACTTCACCACTCCAGGTGGCGGCATCGGTTGGGCACTTGGTTTCGAATACCGTGAAGAGTCTTTCGACTTCCGTCCAGACGACAACCTCGGTACAGGCAACCTGCTCGGCTTTAACTCTGCACCTCCACTGTCTGGTGGCTTTGATGTTTACGACATCTTTGGTGAGATCTACGTTCCAATCGTAGAAGATGTTCCATTCGCTGACGTTCTCGCTATCGAGGCAGCGTTCCGCGTTTCTGACTACTCTACTGTTGGCTCAACTGAGACTTACAAAATCGGTGGTGAGTGGGCTCCTGTCGAAGATCTGCGTTTCCGCGCGCTCTTCAATACAGCGGTTCGTGCACCGAACATCGATGAGCTGTTCTCAGCTATGTCTAACGGCTTCCCTGGTGCGGACGATCCATGTTCTGCAACTCAGAATCCAGCTGCTGCAGGCATCGCGGCTCTGTGTACAGCAACAGGTGTTCCGAATGTTGGTACTTACCAGCAGCGTAACTCTCAGATCGAAGGCCTCTTCGGTGGCAACCCTGATCTGGACCCAGAAGAAGCAGAAACTCTGACTGTTGGTGCAGTTTGGTCTCCGAGCTACTTTGAAGGCTTTACAGCGTCTATCGACTACTACCAAATCGAGATTGAAGGTTACATCACATCTCTGGCTGGTGGTGTTCAGGGTATCCTGAACCAGTGTTACCTCCCAGCGAACAACCCTTCGCAGGATCCTAACACTCAGTTCTGTCAGTCTATCAACCGTTCACAGCTCGGCGAACCACTGGTAAGCGCGAACCTTGCGAACGCTGGTTCTCTTGAAACTGCTGGTTTCGACGTTCAGGTGAACTACAACTTCGAACTGGACGCCATTCCAGGTTCATTTGCTCTGACATACACTGGTCTGTTCCTCGACAAGTGGGACTTCTATGCGTACGAAGGTGCGGAAGTTGACGACTGTAAAGGTCGCTTCGGTCTGTTCTGTGATGATCCGGTTGCTGACTACAAGCACAACGCGACTCTGACTTGGGGTAGCGGTCCGTACACAATGCAGTTCCGTTGGGAGCACGTTGGCGAAGTTAAAGACGACAACGATAACGTTGATTACTTCGTTGAAGACCTTGATGCCTACGACCTCTTCGGTCTGACTGGTACTTGGGAAGTCAACGACAACGTCAAACTGACCCTCGGCATCGATAACCTCTTCGACGAAGAGCCACCAATCATCGGTGACAACCAGGAGCAAGCTAACACTTACCCAGCGACTTACGATCCATTCGGTCGTACGATCTTCATGGGTGCGAAGTTCCGCTTCTAAGCTCTCGAGCATTTGATTATTCAGGGAAGGCGGGCATTATGCCCGCCTTTCTTTTTGTGTGAGATTTGTCATGTCCAATGAAAACTTTTGGTTTCCGGCATCACTGACCGATGACGCTATTATCTGGACAATGACCAATAGTGAGCAGCTGTCATCAGCATCATTTTTGTTCGGGAATGTGTTTGCTGGCAATCAATCCAGGAGGTCTGCGGTCGCGTCAAAGGACGTAGCTGGTGGGGCCGCGCAGTTGCGCCGACCACCAAGATATTTATTCCATACGGCCTTTTGCTGTTCGACCTTGCTGGCGCGCGCATTGCGTTTTGAAGGTCGTACACTGGATCTGAAAGAACCAGATGCGTTGATGCAGCTTGCAAATATTGAACGAAACCGGCCGGGGAGGGTAAGTGATCTTCTTCCCTTGATCGAGACGGCACTGTTTTTAGCGGCCCCTGAGGCAACGATTGTCAAGCCAACAAACGCAGCGAATCGAATCATCCCCCAGCTGATGGCGGCCGACAGCGCCAAAGCGATCATCATTCATTCCGATCTTGATAGTTTCGTGACTTCGATCGCTCGTAAAGGTGAGGAGGGGCGGAACTTTGTGCGCCGCCTCTACAATATTTTCATGATGGATGACGGCTTTGCGCAGCAATTACAGCCGCGCGACGTATTCACGCTGACAGACTTACAGATTGCTGGATTTGTCTGGGCGATTCAATGTGCGCAGATTCAGGCTGCGATCAATGAATATCCCAATAAATACAAAGTGATTCATTGCGATGCTTTTCTGAAACATCCGAAACGTACTTTGATTGAGATTAATCAGTTCTTCGAGCTGGGACTGGAAGAGCATCTTCTGGCAACACGCGCGCAGAGTGACCTGTTTCAGAAAAACTCCAAGTTTCCGGAGCGAGGCTTTGACGCAACCATGCGAGGTGATGACAAGAAGGAAGCCACAGAAGTGTTTGCTTCTTCACTGGCTTATGTGCGCGACTGGGTCAGCAAGCTTCCGCATCCTAAAAGTATTAGCGGCCCATCTCTGCTGTCATGAAAAAAGCCCTCGGACTGCTCCGAGGGCTTTTCATTTAGGGGGAGAAAACTGACTTAGTTTTCTTTGACGATTGGCGCACTCATCTGTGTGCCGCGATCCTTCGTAGCCGCAGCCTGATCAAGCAGCATCTGGAAGCGATCATCTTCAAGGATCTTGCTGATCTTCAAAGCGGTTTCGCTCGTTTCAGCCGATGCACCAAAGAAATCGCTGAATGCCTGGAATGGGCTATCAGGCGCTGGGTAGATGGCAACATTCACATCCGTTCCAACATCGAGCTTCGCCATGGTTTTGGCTTTTTCGACTGCCTGAAGGAAACCGCCGATCTCTGAGACCAGGTTCAGCTCAGCAGCAGCGTTACCGCTCCATACACGGCCTTTGGCGATCTCCCGAACGCGCGTTTCTGGCAGATCACGTCCATCAGCAACGATGGTCATGAAGCGGTCATATGTGCGTTGAAGGCTTTCATGCAGTTGTGCGCGTTGTGTGTCAGTGAACTTCTCAGTCGAGAAGGCAGTCGCGAATTCACCGCCAACTGAAACAGAGCTTGGGTTGATGCCAATCTTCCGCAGACCATCCGCAATCGCGAACTTGCCGCCGAAAACACCGATTGAGCCGGTAATCGTTGTGCGGGAAGCGAGGATCGCATCAGCACCGGCAGAGACGTAATAACCACCTGAGGCCGCGACACTGCCCATGCTCACGATGACGGGTTTGCCCATGTCATTGCGGACCCGTTCAACAGCGCGCCAAATCTGGTCAGAGGCGATTGCAGAGCCTCCTGGGCTGTCGACGCGGAAGACAATTGCTTTCACGTTTTTGTCACGACCAGCTTTCAGCAATGCTTCAGCGATGCGGTCAGACGCAAATACGGCTTCGCTGTCGAAAAGGCCTTGTTCGCCTTTGCCAGTTACAATGGCGCCTTCACCGCCGATAACAGCAATGATTGGTGCGTCTGGCTTGGCAGCAGGCAGCATGTATTCAGCGACCGGGACGATTTTAGCGCGAACGCCGGCACGTTTCAGCGCCTCTTCCTTCGCGTCTTCTGGCCATTTGAGACCGGTGAAGAGCTTCGAATCAACCGCTTCCTGAGCGCTCATCGGGCCTTTCTCAAGAAGGGTGCGTAGGGCTTGTGGGTCAGCAAAACCACGATCTTCGGCAATATCCTTGATAGAGATTGTCCACAGATCGCTTGCAAGCGCGGTCATCGCTTCGCGGTGATAGCTTGTATAGTCTGTTTGCTTGTAAACGTTCGGTGCGTTCTTGTATTCGTGGAACTGCTCGATTTCAGCGGTCACAGACAGATTATCGAACAGGTCCTTCATGAACATGGTTTCAAAAGAAATGCCGTTCACCAGAATGTCCGCACCTGGCTGAAGCCAAAGTTCGTCAGATGCAGCAATTGCACGAAGGCTGGATGGGCCGGACGCAATCATGCCCTGAGAGTGTGCAATGACGAATTTGTCAGCGGCACGGAATTTATGCAGCACGTCGCGGAGTTCTTCGGCGCGAGAACTGCCGATCCCCATTTCGTTTGCGCGGATATAAATGCCTTTGACTTTATCGTCGCTTGCAGCCGCATCAATCTTGCGCAGCGTATCCAGGAATGAAGAATTCTGGAACAGAACCGCCGGTCCCTGAGTTGCAGGCTGATCTGACAGCCCTTCGCGCAGGTCGATTTCAAGAACGATGGCAGATGGGTGTTTCACCGGGCCGCTGGTGCTGGATGCCAGTGACATAATGATTCCCACCAAAAAGATCGGAACAATCAACACAAACAGGAACAATGCGACCAGTGTACCCAGAAGTGACGAGAAGAAAGTTTTCAAAATGGTCTCCTTCGAGAACGCGTTTCAAGCGTATTTATCGATAAAAGATAAGATCATTTATAAGATTATGCAAAGATAATCTGTAAAAACCTCTGAAATCAGCCAAGTTTGCGGATTTTGTTGAGGAATCTCAGGAAACTGAAAATTCCGTGTTGCATCCTTCAGACTGTTTATGTAGATACGGCTCCTCGTTGGGGCGTCGCCAAGTGGTAAGGCATCGGTTTTTGGTATCGACATTCCCAGGTTCGAATCCTGGCGCCCCAGCCATCTCTTCCAGAAATCATCCACTTATTTAGACGCAAGCCGCGCGGCGGTGTGTTATGTTCGCGTGTGTGCCTTCCGTCGAGTTTCTCGAGTAATCGCAAAGATACGATTCGGGCGCCTTTAGATCAGGCCATGTTCTGACAGCATTGCAACGATTGGGTATAATTTCTCGGGTCTGCTATTTTCGATCATCGTGAGAATGAAGTGGGCGAGGGCGGTTTTCTATCGTCTCCGTAAGGGATTGGTGTATCTGCACTCCCCAATAGCAAGAAAAAAATGACAAATTTCCGGGGTGTTTGCTCAATACTTGGGCGAAAACTGGTCGTCTGTTTTTCCAGAGCCATTTTTTTTCGCAAAAAAATTATGGGTTCACGATCCGCTTTTTCGACGATCGGTGGCTGAAACTGAACAGTCAGACAATTAAACTGTTTGCCGAGCGAGAAACGTCTAAAATTTGCTATAAAACACTCTGGTCGTTTCAACATAGTTTGAGAACATTGTTTGTTTTGGAAAAAACAACCGAATTTGAGTGTTTGCAATTCAGGATTCTTTCTTTTACTCAGTGCATGTCCTTTAGAACTGAGCAAAAATGTCGACGATCCGGGGAGGGAATGATACTTTATAACGTCATCGTTTGATGTATTGATCTTTTTGCTGAGATTGATAGCGTCCGTTCTTGCTTGGGGACAAGCGCGACAAAAAGCTGCCGGTCTTGGTGGCAAACCGAACAGACAAGGATGGCCAACCATCCGGAACCGGGGTCCAGTTTAGCGTTCGCGCTGAAGGCTTCTGATCAACTTGCCTGTGTGTGTGTGCAGGTTTTATGAGTTTCTGCAGAACCGACAAGGTGTCGGATCTGCGTTTGGTCTTTGCGTGTTCATCACGCGGATAATGGGAGTGAGAGGCGAACATGAAGAATGTTCTATTTCCGGCTAGCAGCGCGCTCGTTGCTGGTCTCTGCTTGATCGGGTTGCCTGCATCAGCTCAGCTGAAAACGGCAATTTCTGTGGGCGAAAATGCAACTCGCGGCGCGGAGAAAGTTCAAGAGCAAATCAACCAGCTCGACGATCAGCGTAAAGATCTGGAGGGCGAGTACCGCTCTATGCTCCAGCGTCTGGATTCCGCTAAGCTTTATGCAGCTCAGCAGCAGGGCGTTGTTAACTCCCAGCGCGATGAGCTGAAAGCTCTTGATGAGCAGCTCGGTCGCGTTGACGAAATCACAGCTCAAATGGCACCAATGCTTGATCAGATGATCAAGGATCTGAAAGCGTTTGTTGCGGCTGATCTGCCGTTCAAAATGGCTGACCGTCAGCTGCGTCTCGATCAGCTGGACACAGCTATGACAGCGCCTGACGTTGCGCCGGCTGAGCGTTATCGTCTCATTGTTGAAGCTTACCAGGCTGAGATGGAATACGGACGCACAATCGCGACATTCCAGGAAGAAGTTGATGGCGTATCTGTCGACATGTTCCAGTATGGCCGCGTGGCTCTGGTTTATCACAACCCGGCAAATGGCAAGGTAGCCCGTTACGACCGTGAGAGCGGTGAATGGGTTGAGCTTCCAGCTAAATATCGTCGTCCGATCACTGATGCGATCCGTATCGCTGAAGGCACCAAGCAGAAAGACATTCTGATGGGCCCGATCGAAAAATACGATGCTGAGAAAAAGCAGTAAGCGAAGCTTGTCTGAGGTTTAGAACATGTTCGAATTGAAAATGAATCTGAAAGCGATGGCCGCCGCTGCTGTATTTGGCGCTGGCACGCTCGTAACATCTGCTCCAGCAATGGCGCAGTCTCTGGCAGACGTTCTTGCGGCAGTCCGTAGTGACTCCAACGAACTGAGCCGTGAAAACGCAAAACGTCTGAACGAATTCAAAGCGGCTGCTGCTCAGCAGGAAGCCAGCATGAAATCGCTCCGTAGTGAACTGGCATCAGCGGAAGCTGAAGGCCGTCGTCTGCAAGCTGAGTTCGACGCAAACCAACGTTTGATTGGTGAGAAAGCGACTGAGCTGAACACTCTGGCTGGTGACTTCGGTCTCCTGCTCGGTCAGTTCCGTCAGGCATCTCAGGAATCTATGCCGGTTATCCGTAACTCTCTCGCATCTGCAGAGTATAAAGGCCGCGCTGACGGTCTGGCAGAGGTCGCTCAGGCGAGCACACTCCCTACTCGTGAGCAACTTGACCGTCTGCCAAAAGCTATCCTGCTTGAGATGATTGGTCAGTCTGAAGTTAAGTCTTTCAAAGCACCTGTTGAGCAGATCGGTGCAAACGGCGAAACTGAAGAGCGTGACGTATTCCGCGTTGGTGTCTTCAACGCAATCACAACTGACGGCAAGTTTGTTGAAATGAAAGACGGCGTTCTGCGCGCTTTCGCGAAACAGCCTCCAGGCGGTTTCTCTTCCAACATGATGAAGCTGGTTAACGCTGGCGACGAAGATGTTGTTATGGCTCCGGTTGACCCGACTAAAGGCGACCTGTTCGACACATACGGCAAACTGCCAACATTCAAAGACCGGATTGATGCCGGTGGTGAAGTTGGTTGGGTTATCATCTGTCTCGGCGTCGTTGGTGTCGCAATGGGCCTGTTCAAGCTGATCTCTATCATGCTCCTGACTGGTGCTATGCGTTCGACTGCGAAAACAAAAGAAGCTGGTGACGGCAACCCACTTGCTCGCCTCTTCAAAGTTTACGAAGCGCACCGCAAGGACAATGTTGAAACACTCGAGATGAAAATCGACGAGCAAATCCTGAAAGAGTCTCCGAAGATCGAGCGTCTGAACGACATTCTGAAGGTTCTCGCATCTGTTGCACCGCTTCTTGGTCTCCTCGGTACGGTTATTGGTATGATCGTGACCTTTACGGCGATCACAATCTACGGTGCTGGCGACCCGCAGCTCATGGCTGATGGTATCTCTCAGGCCCTGATGACAACAGTTATGGGTCTTTGTGCAGCTATTCCTCTTCTTCTCATCCATGCAATCTGTGCAGCAGCGTCTCGCTCTGCGTCTCAGATCCTGGACGAGCAAGCAGCTGGTCTCATCGCTGAACGTGCAGAGAAAGAAGGTGTGGCGGCGTAAGCCGTCACGCGCAGTGAGGAAGCAAGCAAATGCTAGCTGACCTAACAACATTCCTTGATCGGGGCGGCCCCGTACTCCTGGTGATCATGTTCGCAACATTCGTGATGTGGGCATTGATCCTGGAACGTCAGTTCTACTTTCACTTTGGTCACAAAGAAGTAGCACGACGGACCCTGGATATCTGGCAAGCTCGCTCCGACAGGTCGTCAGAACTGGCGCATTGGGTACGGCAAAAACTGGTGTCTGAAGTACGCCAGCAAGCCGAACAAAATGTGTCGCTGACTAAGGCGATGGTAGCTTTGGCGCCACTTCTTGGTCTGCTTGGTACTGTGACAGGCATGGTAACAGTCTTCGACGTTATGGCTCTGTCTTCGGGTTCTGATGCTCAGGCGATGTCCGGCGGTGTATCTCGCGCAACAATTCCGACTATGGCCGGCATGATTGCGTCACTTTCTGGCATTATCTTCACCAGCACGATGGACCGCGAAGTTGAAACTCGCGTTCAGTCAGTCGCAGACTCGCTGGAGATCGAATAATGCGGAAACACACCAAAAAGGCTGAAGAGTCAGAAGTAGACCTGACACCGATGCTCGACATCGTATTCATTCTTCTGATCTTCTTTATCGTGACAGCGACGTTCCTTAAGGAACAGGCTCTTAACCTGACGCCACCGCCTCCGGCACCGCCGGATCAGCCGGTGGATCCGAAACCAACGATTCTCATCCGTATTACGGAAGACAGTCTGGTAACGGTGAACAATGATCTGGCCGATATCACATCTGTGCGTGCCAACATTGAGCGTCTGATCGCTGAAACGCCAGAAAGTGCTGTGCTCGTACAGGCTCACCCACGCGCGAAAAACGAAATGGTTATTCGTGTAGTGGACCAGGCTCGTAGCGCCGGTGTTAGTAATGTCGGCTTTACCGTCGACGCAGCAGGATAGGAGGCAAGTTTTATGGCTCGTACATCTCGTGCACGCAAAGCTGAAGAACAAGCGCTCGACCTCACGCCAATGCTGGACGTGACGTTCATCCTGCTGATCTTTTTCATCGTAACGGCGCAGTTCATCAAAACGCCGGGCGTCGACGTCAATCGTACTGATGTCGTCAATGACGACGCGGTATCACCACTTGGTATTCTGATCGCTATCGACAGCAAAAGCGAAATTTATGTCGACAAGCAGAAGATCGAGCCCCGGGAGCTAGAGTTCACCATTCGTGAACTTCGGACGTCCAACCCAAAAGGTAAGCTCGTTCTTCAGGTAGATAACGATTCAGAAGCAGAAATTCTCGACCTGGCTATGCAGGCTGTCATGGCGGCAGACCCTGAAGGTTCCGTCGAAATTTCTACCGAGCTAGACTAGAGGAGTGAATAAACATGGCTGAAGCTAGTGTTTCAAGAGGGGGGCTGAGCTCTCTGATTCTTCTCCCGGCAGCTGCAGTTGCTGCAGTTATCGTGGTCGGTCTCTTTTTGCTCATGGCGAAATTGATTGAGCCAAAGCCTGTGGTTCTGGGGGAGAGCGAATTTCGTACGCTTTCCCGGATTACGCCGCAGGAAGAAACTCAGGAAATTCGTCGAACTCAACGTAAATCGGTTAAGCGCATTCAGTCTGCTGACAAGCCGCCGCCACCACCAAAGCTGTCTGCAGCGAAGTCAGATGTGAATCTGCCAACGCCTCAGATTCAGGGTGCGGCGCCTTCAGAGCTGAAAATCGGAGCAGTTTCCGGGTTTGATATGGATGTCATGGCGGTTTCTGACCGCGATGCGCAGCCTATCTCTCCACCACAACCGTCATACCCGCAGCGTGCTGCGGAGCGCGGTACGGAAGGAACTTGCGAAGTTCGCTTTGATGTGGACCCGAAAGGTATCCCGTTCAACGTGAAAGCTGACTGTACTGACAGTGTATTCGTTCGTGAGGCAGAACGTTCTGTTGCTCGCGTGCGGTTTGCACCGAAAGTCGTCCGCGGCAAACCGGTTGGTCGTAGCAACGTGGTTTATCCACTTGAGTTCACACTGAGCCGCTAATCATAAGGTTATACCATAACAATTGTCGATTTTTGCAACTTGTTATGGTATAACACCTTCAGTGTGGCTTTGCCGCGATAAAACTGGAGGAAAAAATGAACGAGGCAGTTAACAAGAGAGGGCAGGTAAACAGACTTTTTTTCAGCGCTTTAATTTCGACGGGTGTCACGCTTGGCATCTTTCTGATCATGCAGCTGCTTGTAAAAGTAGAGACAGTCGTTCTGGAACCATCTGCGTTCCGTCCATTGTCAGTCATCGTGATGAAAGATGAATCACCAGAGAAACTGGTTCCTAAGAAACGCCTTGTTGAGAGAATGGTTGCACCAACACCGCCCAAACTGGATCCGGTACAGAATAACGTTCATGCCAATATGACTTGGGAGTTTTCTGAACCTTCTGTGTTTGAGCCGAGACTTCCTCGGGAGAGTGTTGAACGGTTTACCAGTCTGGACGTCTCTATCGACCGGACGTTCGCGCAAGCTATCAGACAACCAATGCCGGTTTATCCGCGCGAAGCATTAAAAAAAGGCCTGAGTGGCTCTTGTGAGGTTTATTTTTCTGTCGATCCTCTGGGTAAACCATATGGGATCACAGCAGAATGCAGCGATGATGTGTTCCGAAGAAGCGCAGAAAATGCAGTTCGGAAGGCGTTATTTGCAGCGAAAACAAAAAAGGGAGTGCCGGTTGCACAAGGGAACCTTGTCTATCCGCTTCTCTATGAGATGAATGATTAAAATGCCGGTCTGGCGTGGGAGTAAGCACTATGCGTAAAGCAAATCTTTTGACCTGGGTGTGCGGAACGGTTCTTGTTTCGGCACTGTCTATCGGTTCAGCGCAGGCGCAAGCCGTTTGTGAAGCGGAAAAAACTCTCTCCGCAAAAGTTGGATCTAAGTATCAGGAAGCTGATACAGCGATTTATGTGGAAGAAAACCCGCAAAAGGCTCTGTCAATTCTCAACCAGATCCGTCAAATGCCAGATCTGACATGTTTTGAGCGCGGCGCTATTCTCGGCCTCAGCGCTGGTGTGAAAAATAAACTTGGCGACATGCCAGGTGTTGCGAAAGACCTCGAAGAAGCGATTGCAATCGGCTTCATTGAGAAGTCTGAAATTCCAAAAACCTATCTGAACATTGGTCAGGTTTACGCGTCTGTCGACAACCTGCCAAAGGCAAAGGAATACCTCGAGAAGTGGCTCGCTGCTGGCGGCACGCCAACTCGTGATCAGAACTATCTGATGGCGGGTGTTTACACCAAGCTCGACGATTTTAACAAAGCCCTTCCATTCGCAGAGCGCGTTTTCCGTGCTGACGGTGCCAACGTGAAGAACGATATTATCGACTTCATGATCTTCCTTTATGACCGTACAGGGAACCGTGCGAAGAAAGCGGAAATGCTTGAGTTCAAACTCAGCAAGAACCCAACGGACCTCAACACCTGGCGTGCAATCGCTGGTGAATATTTCCAGGCGGGTGACGAGCGTAAAGCGTTTGAAGTTTACAAAGCGATGTATGTTGGCGGCCTGCTGACACAAGAAGACGACATCATGCGTATCGTGAACTTCTACAACCGTTTCAACGCACCGTATGAATCTGCAAAAGTTCTGGAGAAAGAGATCAACAAAGGCACAATCAAGAGCAATCTTCAGCGTCTTGATCAGCTGGCGAACCTCTACCAGGTTGCGCGCGAATACGACAAGGCTATTCCTGTCATCCAACGAGCAGCTGAACTGTCGCCAGACGGTTCTATGTATGAGCGTCTTGGCCGTTCAAACTTCGAGCTGAAAAATTATGAGAAGGCGATTGATGCCTTCCGAAAAGCCCTTAACAAAGGTGGATTGAAGAACCCGGGTCAGGCATACCTCCTGATTGGTCAGGCGTATTATGAGCTTGATAAGCGTGATGACGCCCGTCAAGCGTTTGCTGACGCTCAGAAATACTCTGACGGCCGCAATGCCGGCCGTAGCTGGATTCAGTTCATGGATGCCGAAGAAGCAACCGCGAAAGCGCTGGTTCTTCATCAGGCAGCGACCAAGCTTGAAGGTCTGCAGAACGAGAAGAAAGGGTGTGAGAAGCTGAAAGTTCTCGGCACAAACCTCCCAGATTCTTGTGATGGTATTGAAGGCCGCGTTGAAGAAGCGCTGAAAGCCTATACTGATCTTGGTGGCAAAATCTAAGCTGACCTGATCACTCGAGATAATAAAAAACCCGACCAGAAATGGTCGGGTTTTTCTTTTGCTGTTTTATCGGCGACCGACGAGAGTGGGCCAATGTCAGAGCGTGTACCTGACATTGACCATTGTGTTCATCTTACTCTGGCTTAGGAAGCTCCACGCCTTCAGCTTTGCCGACAACGGCGAGTGCGAACGCATATTCCGTTGCGGTCTCTTTGAGGCCTTCAAAGCGTCCAGAGGCGCCGCCATGGCCTGCATCCATATTGATCCGCAGGAAGTATGGGCCAGCGTCCGGTGCGCTATAGCGAAGGTTTGCAACCCATTTAGCAGGCTCCCAATATGTCACACGCGGGTCAGTCAGACCGCCTGTGATCAGCATTGCCGGATAGGGACGATCTTTGACCTGATCGATTGGGGAGTATGCGAGGATTTGATCATAGTCGTCCGCGCTTGTGATCGGGTTCCCCCATTCTGGCCATTCTGGCGGCGTCAGAGGCAGTGTCTCGTCTGACATGGTCGTCAGAACGTCTACGAACGGAACCGCAGCGATAATGCCTGCAAACAGCTCTGGGTCCATATTGCTTGCCGCGCCCATCAAGAGGCCGCCAGCAGAACCACCCATGCCGACAACTTTACCCGGCGCGCCATAGCCTTTGCTGGTCAGATAGCGCCCAGCAGCGACATAGTCTTTGAAGGTGTTCGTCTTCTTGTCGAGCTTGCCGTCCAGATACCATTGATAGCCTTTCGCACGAGAGCCGCGAATATGGGCGATGGCATAGATGAAGCCGCGATCCACAAGGCTCAGACGACCAGACCGGAAGTCTGCTGGAATGGTGATGCCGTAAGAGCCATACCCATAGAGCAGGAGAGGGGCGCTACCATCGACCGGTGTGTCCTTGCGACGTAGGATGGTGACCGGAATGGTCTCGCCATCATGCGCTGGCGCCATAATGCGTTCGGCGACATAGTCGTCTGGATTGTGTCCAGATGGAATTTCACGGGTTTTGCGCAGCGTGCGCTCTTTCGTTGCCATGTCATAGTCAAACACCTGATCCGGTGTCGTCGGTGAGGCATAATCGAAGCGAAGCACTGTGGTGTCGTATTCATAGCCACCGGAAATGCCGAGGTCATAGGCTGCCTCGTCGAAGGCAATCACGCTTTCCTCTTTAGTATCCCGCTCGCGAATGATAATTTTCGGCAAACCGTTTGCCCGTTCCATGCGGACGAGGTGATCCTTGAACGCCTCCAGGCCGAGAATGAGTGTGCCCGGACGGTGTGGGATCACATCAACCCAATTGTCTTTCTGTGGGGCATCAATCGGGGCTTTGACGATTTTGAAATCCGTCGCGCCATCCGCATTTGTCGTGATGTAGAATTCACCGTCGAAATCAACGACGCGATATTCCAGATCGTCCTGACGCGGCGAAATCGTCTTCAGGGTCGGGTTCTTCGCATCCGCCGGGAAGTAGTGAACTTCGCTTGATGTGTGGCCGCCAGCCTGAATGAATATATAGTCTCCGGATGGGCTGGTCTCAACGTCGACAAAGAAGCCCGGGTCTTTTTCTTCATAGATCAGCGTGTCTGTGTCTTCACCCAGAATGCGCTGATAAACGGCGGAGGACCGACCGTTCTCGTCGCGCTCGACCCAGAAAATCACATCAGAGTTCTTCCCCCATACGAAATCACCTGTGGTGTTCTCGATCTTCTGGGGCATGACTTCGCCGGTTGCGATGTCCCGCACAGAGATGGTGTAGTACTCAGACCCTTTGTCATCGATCGCAGCTGCCAAAAGTTTGTGGTTCGGCGAATGTTCGATGGACCCTGTGTCGAAATAGGCAAGATCTTTGCCTTCAACATGGCCGTCAAACAGAATTTCCGGTGCAACGGTTTCGTCGAAAGCAGAAGCCGCTGGTTTGCGGGCAATCACACCATACTCTTCGCCTTTACGATGAAAGGAGTAATACGCGTATGGGCCGTCAATGGTAGGGACAGAGCTGTCGTCTTCCTTGATGCGTGCCCGCATCTCTTTGAACAATTCGTCACGCAGGTCAGTTGTCGGGTCTTCCAGAACCGCCTTGGTGTAGGCATTTTCGGCGACCAGATAATCGCGGATGTCCTGCTTCAGGACGGATGGGTCCTTCATCACCGCTTGCCAGTTATCATCACGGATCCAGGCATAGGCGTCTGTACGGGAACGGCCGACCTGTTCGATCGTGACCGGGCGCCGTTCTGCCATTGGTGGGGTCAGTTTTGTCTCTGAAGTCATGTGTGTTTCATTCTTTGGTGGCGGAGAAGGTTGCGAGCAAGCCGTCACAAAGGCCAGACAACTGACGCTGGCGAGGAGGAGTTTACTGTAGGTCATAACATTCTCCGGAAAGTCCCTTGATATGTAGCGAGACTAAACCGGCTTTGTTCGGGAATGAAATGTTTTTCGATAAATTTGCCCGGCCGAGACGGAATTTTTCTGTTCTTACCCTGTTCGCCGAAACGAGCCTCATGACTGAAAGGTCAATTGTCACAAATGTGACTCTCTGAAAACCTCAAAACTCGCATTTGCGAAGGTTTTCAGGGGAAAATATTTTGTCCTATTATTTCAGTAATTTAACTCAATTTCGGGGTTGTATTTCGAAAAATATCAACAGCTGAAACAATCCGTATCTGGACATAATAAAACAAATATGTCACAAAACTGTCATGGAAAAAATATACAAAGCGCTTGGCGCATTGGCCCTGACTGTTGGCGTTATGCAGACTGCCATGGCCGAACCGGGCGACGATAAAGGCGTCCGCACATACACAATTGATGTCAAAGGAGACACTCTCCCAACGGATGTTGGAGAGCTGGAATTCCCTTACAATGCTGCAGATCGTGGATTGTCCGGGGAGTGTCGCATCAAGCTGGAAGTCGGTGAGACCGGCAAAGCGAAGGCTTATGATGTGACCAGTTGCAGCAATGCTGTCTTCCAGCGCGCTGCCGCAGCTTTTGCGAAGTCAGCGAGCTTCGATTCAACGGCAGAATCCGAACAGGAAGTCGTTGTCTCCTGGAAAACGAACTAGTTTTACCGTCGTTCAAAACGTGAGCCCCCTCAAAGCCACGAGCTGACGGCGGAACTGAACCGGCCACCAGATTATCTGATGGCCGGTTTTTTTCTATTTATCGTTTGAGGGAACGAAGTTCAGGACAGCGCCGTTAATGCACCAGCGTTCGCCGGTTGGGGGCGGGCCATCCTTGAAGACATGTCCCATATGCAGGCCGCACACGCCGCAATGACATTCGGTTCTTGGAATGATCATTTTGAAGTCGGTTTTTGTTTCGACTGCGCCTTCGGTCAAAGGCTTCCAGTAACTTGGCCATCCCGTTCCGGAATTGAATTTGTGTTCTGATGACCACAGCGCCGTGTTGCAGCCGACACAGTAATACGTGCCGTCGCGCTTTTCATCATTATGGTTTCCGGGCGTAAAGGCGCGCTCTGTGCCTTCCTTCACTCCAACACGAAACTGCTCCTCGGTGAGGCGCTCTCTCCATTCCGCATGACTTCTTTGAATTTTTGGCAGTTGGTCGGTCATGACCATCCTCCATTTCAAGCTGGCTTTACTATAATTTAGGTCAAATCACTGTTCTTGTAAGGTAGTTTCTATCAATTGCCCGGATTGGACCTTTCATGTCGGCAAGTCAGGCGACCGCAGAATTTCCGCGACGAACCAAATGTCGCTTGGTGGATGCCCCGTTAGAAAGCATTCTCGACCTTGGCAATCAGGCCCTGACAGGCGTGTTTCCGAAAAGTCCGACGGACCCGGTGGCCGTCAGCCCGGTGGAGCTTGCCTGGTGCCCGACGTCAGGACTGGTTCAGCTCGCTCATGATTATCCGCCAGAGCTGATGTATGGCGAGACATATGGGTACCGATCCGGCCTCAACGCTGGCATGGTCCGCCATTTACAACAGAAGATATCCATTCTTGAGACCTTTGTCCGTCCGCTCCAGCCGGGCGATACGGTTCTGGACATTGGCGCAAATGATGCGACCTCGCTGAAATCCTATCGCACATCTGGCTTGAAGCGTGTCGGAATTGACCCAAGTGCTGAAAAGTTTCGTCGCTTTTACACCGATGACATTCGCCTGGAGGTCGACTTCTTCACAGAGGCAGCATTCCGACGTGTCAGTGATCAGCCTGCAAAGATCATCACATCGATTGCGATGTTCTATGATTTGCCAGACCCGATTGGTTTTGCCAGAGACATTGCGGCGTGCCTCGCGCCCGATGGCATCTGGCATTTTGAGCAAAGCTATCTGCCGCTCATGCTGTCCCAGCTTGCCTATGACACGGCTTGTCAGGAGCATTTGGAATATTATTCCTTGTCCGTCGTGAAATTTATTCTGGAGCGTGCAGGGCTCAAAATTGTCGATGTCACCACGAACACGGTGAATGGCGGGTCGTTTGCGGTAACCGCCATGCATCAGGCTGCAAAACCCGTGATCGACAATTCAGCTGTTGTGGACTGGATGCTTGCCGAGGAAGAGCGTCTCGGCCTTCTGACGCCAGCGCCTTACCTTGAATTCGCTGAGAAGACGCGGCAGCATGCCGAGCGCCTGAATGACCTTTTGTCATCGCTCAAAGCGTCAGGGAAGCGGATTATGGGTCTGGGGGCGTCCACCAAGGGCAATGTCGTTCTGCAATATGCAGGGCTCGACCAGTCAATTCTCGATGGCATCTCAGACGTCAATCCGGATAAATGGGGCTGCGTCACACCGGGCACACATGTGCCAATCATGTCTGAGGATGACGCGCGGAAAATGGAGCCAGATTACTTTCTGGTTCTGCCATGGCATTTCAGAGCAGGCATTGTGGAACGGGAAGCTGAGTTTCTTGCAAGCGGTGGCAAGCTCATCTTCCCGCTGCCAGGTATTGAGGTCGTTGGCGCTTAGTAAAGCGTTTGCAGAGCGCCGCCGTCATAGTCGCGAAGTTCGTTCTGGCGACCTTCTTTGACTTTCTTTGCCCATTCCGGATCCTGAAGCAGAGCGCGGCCGACAGCAACGAGGTCGAACTCTCCTTTTTCGAGACGCGGGATCAGATCGTCTAGCGGACGGGTTTTTGAGCCTTCGCCGCGGAAAGAGCCTGTGAATTCTGCTGACAGACCGACAGATCCAACTGTGATGGTTGGAAGACCGGTCAGTTTCTTCGCCCAGCCAGCTGTGTTCAGGCCGTTTTCGCCATCAACGTCCGGGAATTCCGGTTCCCAGTAACGACGCTGAGAACAGTGAATGCAGCTGACACCAGCATCAGCGAACACTTGCAGGAACGCACCAAACTCTTCTGGCGTTTCGGTCAGACGCGCCGTGTAGTCTTGTTGTTTCCACTGAGAAATACGCAGAATGATCGGATAATCCGGTCCAACGCGTTTGCGGGCTTCTGAGATCACTTCGCCAGCGAATTTTGCACGATCGACAGCAGAGCCGCCAAAACGGTCGTCGCGGCGGTTCATGACACCCCAGAAGAACTGATCCACGAGATAGCCGTGCGCACCGTGAATTTCAGCGCAATCGAAACCGAGTTCCTTGGCTTTCACAATGCCTTCGACAAAAGCGAGCGCCATGTCTTCGACTTCTTCAGTTGACGGGGAGTCGTCGATTTGCTTGCCATTGTGCAGCACGCCAGAGGGGCTGTCTGATTTGGCTTCAGGGTAGGGGCCCGTGCCAGGTTTGCGCATATAGCCGACATGCCAGATTTGTGGAGCA
The DNA here is from genome assembly GCA_963678615.1 of uncultured Ponticaulis sp. Classification (GTDB taxonomy): domain Bacteria; phylum Pseudomonadota; class Alphaproteobacteria; order Caulobacterales; family Hyphomonadaceae; genus Ponticaulis. The sequence goes on along the minus strand of OY782947.1, from coordinate 1,713,996 downwards.
ATCTTGCCGCCTTCAGCGTGAACTTTCTCAACGACATTCTTCCAGCCTGCCAGCGCATCGTCCTGGTGGAAGTTCGGCACGCGTGGATCAAAGCTGGAGCCCGGACGACGAACCGTTGTGCCTTCAGTGATCAACAGGCCGACATCGGCTGCTGCACGGCGTGCGTAATAATCGGCGACATCTTCGCCTGGAACGCCATTCGGTGAGAAGGATCGCGTCATCGGGGCCATCACAATCCGGTTGGACAGCTCCATGCCAGACAGCGTGAAAGGCTCAAACAGTGCATCAAATTTCGACATGGTTCCTCCGGAAACTATAATGGTTGCACATAAGTGTAGTGAACTCACTCTTTGTCAAACGCGAAAATGCATGTGCAGGTATTCTTGGGCGACTTCAATGTCGCTCAACGAGTTGTGATGCGGCAAAGTAAGATGGATGCCGCTTACCAGGGAATTTCTTTGCCTGCGTAATCAAAAAAGCCGCCGGTCTGATCAGGTGAAAGCTGATCGAGTACGTTGATCAGATTGATAGCGCATTCGTCTGCTGAATGGGTGAAACGGTCGCGTGCAAAGGGCTCGCTTAGGGGCGTTTCAATCGTCCCGGGGTGTAGCGAAACACAAACGCTGTTTTTGTTTCGCCGGGTGAGTTCGATTGCAGCCGTATGAACAATCTGATTGAGCGCAGCCTTGGAGGCTCGATAACTGATCCAACCGCCGAGCTGGTTGTCGCCTATCGAGCCAACCCGAGCTGACAGCGCCATTGTCAGAGTGCGAGACTTTCGTGAGAGCAAGGGAGTAAAATGCTTAAGCGCTAAGGCGGGACCAATGGCGTTTATCTCAAACAGGCTTCGACTGTCGGCGAGCGAGACATCACGAAAAGATTTTTCCGGCGGTGTGCCGTTGGGTGTCTGAAGTATGCCTGAGGCAATCAGCAAACCGTCAAGTTCGACATTCTGTTGTGACAAGCATTCTGCGGCGGCGCGGAGTGTGGCTTCTTCGAGCAGGTCGATTGCCGGGCTTGTTGAGCGCGATAGCTTTATAACGCGTGAGCACTTCGGATCGCGTTCGATCGCTCGGCAAAGAGCGCCGCCAATGCCGCCCGTCGCGCCAAGTACGGCAAGCTGGTACCCATCTTTAAGGCTGGAAAACATCGTCACCTCCAACCTTGTTTACGCTCAAAGGGAAGAAAAGGATCATGCGACCTCTTCAGTCTCCTCTTGCAGTTCTTCTTCAGGTTTTTCCGGCACACGGTCTCGTTCATAGCGTTCGATTTCCGTATCCATCCACGCCATGACTCGGTCTTCCGGAATCTCAAGCTCTGTCAGAATGTCTCCGGCCAGCGCGATGGCATCCATTGGTGTTTTTACCACGCGGGGACGCATGCCGATTTCAGCATGCTGATAGCGCTCATTCGGGTCATTCACCGCAACATAGCGGATCAGGTTAGGGTATGTACGTTGAACGGCAGTCGTCAGCGCCTGAGAAACATTAAAGCGAGGCTCACCCAGCATCAGAATGCGCGCTTTTCCGGCCTTCAGGGACTTGATCAGTCGGAAGTCTGAGGTGTCGCCAAACACGACCTCATACCCATCGGCAATCGCTCGAACGAACCGTTTGGAATTGCTGTCCACGGCGACATGTGGAATGGACATGGCGCTCAGGGCATCGGTCACAATGCGGCCCGTCTCGGTCATGCCATAAACAATGGCAACAGGCTCAGCAGTGGAATCCTGTTCGACGGTTGTTTTGTCGCCAGCTCTGGCAGAGCCCGCACCGCGGCGGATCAGGCGCGCGGCAATGATGCGGGAAAGTTTCAAACCGACACCGGTCCAGACAGGCGCAAGGCCAAGCGACAGCGCTGTCGCCGCAACCAGAATGGACACTCCTTCACCAGGTGTACCGGTACGGATAGCAGTGATTGACAGAACAACCAGTGTGAACTCTGACGCCTGCGACAAGGTGAAGGCGAGCTGTGTTGCGCCGGGAATGCTCCATCTATTGATGCGCGCGCTTGCAAAAATCAGCACTGTCTTGATGATCATAATGCCGACGGCGACTGCGATTATTAAAGGCCAGTGTTTGCCAAGCGATGGCACGTCGATCATCAGGCCGACATTCACAAAGAAGAAGCTCAGCAAAAGACCCCGAAACGGCATGACCTCTGTCTGAATAGCATGTCGATATGGCGTGTCCGCAATTGCCATACCGGCCAGAAACGCGCCCAGTGTCAGAGACAGGCCAATGGCTTCGGTTGCAGCGGCTGTTGCAACGACAATCAGAATGGCCACCATGGTGAACATCTCTTCGACATCTGCAGAGGCGAGAATCTGAAAGAGAGGCCGGACGATGAAATGGCCAGCCAGCGCGGCAGCAACAAACGCCGCTATGGATTGTAGCGCCGCTATACCCATAGACGTCATCAAGGTCGCCGGGTCCTGCGCCAGCGAGTTGGCAAAGATCAGCAAAAAGATGGCCACAATGTCCTGAAAGACCAGGATCGCGACAGAGGAGCGGCCCAGAGGACATGTGTTGAGGCCGCGCTCCGCCAGCACTCGCGTAACGACTGCTGTTGAAGACAGGGCGAGCGAAACTCCAATGGTGATTGCGATTGGCCAGGACAGACCCGCCGTGTAGGCCAGTACAGAGAAGGCGAACCCGCACAACACCATCTGCAAGGGGGCTAATCCGAAAATGTCTCGTTTGCTTTCCCGCATTTCTCGCAATGAGAAATGAAGCCCGATGTCAAACAGCAGGAACACCACGCCGAGTTCGGCCAAGAGGTGAGTGGTCTCGCCTTCGTGCAAGGCTTTCAGTCCGTAGGGGCCGATGACAATACCGGCGATGATATAGCCGACCATCGGGCTGATCTTGAGCGCACGGGAGACCAGTGCGCTGACGGTTCCTGCGCCAAGTAGGACGATTGCGGGCTGTAAGGCTTCGATTGGAGACATTCAGGCTTTCGTGCGTGTGAGTCGTGGGAGAGCCCTCAAAATGCGCACCGAATGTGTAAAATAAAAGGCCGCTCCGGAAGGGAGCGGCCTCAATCTGGTTAAATCTTCGAAAGAAGACGTTTAACTTAGAGAGACTTAGCAACAGAGAAGACGATTGCGTCGTCGCCGCCGTCCAGGTCGTTGTCATAGTAGAAGAGGCTCAGATCGAGACCAACTGGAGATGCCCAGGTCGCGCCGAGGCCCCAGTTTGTGTACTCGTCGAAACCGTCGAGGTAAGCACCAAGAACCGCACCGACGCTCACAGTTTCTGTGATTGCGAAATCAACAGATGTGTCAAGGTACATAGTTTCGTTGTCTGGATCCCAGTACAGTTTACCGCCAACAGCTGGACCGTTTTCGAATTCGTAAGACAGGCCGCCATAGATCTCGAGGAAGTCGAGGTCAGAGTCGTCGGAGTCTGGGTACATGTAGTAGATCATGCCGACGTCGTAACCAACGCCACCTGCGAACTCACCGCCGTAACCAGCGTAGATGTCCCACTCAATGTTTGTGTCAGACGCGTCTTCGAAGTCTACGTTTGCCAGCCATGTGCCAGCGTAGAAGCCACCAGCTTCGAGGTCGAAACCGCCAGAGATAGAGATGTCGCCGTTAGACTGAGTGACACCGCGCCACACATATTCAGTAGAAACAGCAACGTTGCCGCTGACAGTTACTTCTTCAGCGAGAACAGGAGTGCTGAGGGCAGCCGCAGCAACACCAGCAACAAGAGCTTTCCGGATCATAATTTTTCCCCAATTGTTTTCCGTTTTGCGTGAACTTCACGCGGCGAGCGTGTCCGGAAAATTTTCCTAAACAGAAACTTAACCGCTACACTTGCGTATTCCTAAGTGCGGACGCCGGTTGATCTACGCAACTTCAATGAGCGGCGGGTGTCGAAACTCAGAGGTGCCGCCCAAATCCTGTGCATATAGTATGTGTACTGAACAGAATCTGAGCGGAGTACTGTGACAAGGCCGTAAGAACTTTACGGACTTGTCATGCTTTGGGACATAAAACTGTTTAGCGACAGGATTTACTTCGCTCTGAGCGTTGCGAAACCCAAATGTGTGCCTGCATCGACGATCAGCGTCTCGCCCGTTACATGTGCACCTGCATCCGTCAGCAAGAAAAACGCAGCTTTTGCAATGTCATCTGGACCGCTCGCCAGATGTAGCGGTGTCGAATCGCGAACACTCTGTTCCAGACGGTCATAAGCCTCTTTGTCCATGGCGTCGGAAAACCATCGTGTTCCGATGAAACCGGGGCAAACCGCGTTGACGCGAATCTCAGGCGCCAGCGCTCGCGCCAGTGACAATGTCATTGTGTTCAGCGCGCCTTTGCTGGCTGCATAGGCGACGGACGACCCGATCCCTGTCACGGCAGCGATGGAAGATGTATTGAGCACGCTGGCGGCGCGGCCGGTTTCTTTGCGTGTTGCACGCAGCAGATTCTCGCAGGCTTTCACCATCATGAAAGGGCCAACCACATTCACCGCATAGAGGTTCAGGAAATCCTCTTTCTCAAGCCCGCCGAGATTTGAATGGTCCGGCACTTGTTTGGTGGTGCCGGCATTGTTGATCAGAATGTCGAGCTTGCCATAGGCGGCGGCCGCTTCAGCCAGTTTTTGACAGTCAGCCTCTTCGGCGACATTGGCCTGAACAACCTGCACTTGCGCGCCTTTGCTGCGACAAATGTCAGCTGTCTCTTCGGCTTCTTTTGAGCTGCGGGAATAATTGATGATCAGATTAGCGCCTGCATCCGCCAGCATATGCGCGAAGGAAGCCCCAAGCCCTGTTGCAGACCCTGTTACGAGGGCGACTTGTCCTGAAAGATCCGTGATGATTGCCATTTGCTCTCTCCCGTCCATGTTTCTTTTGTATAGTTGATTTGCACGCTTGGCGATTTTGAACACCTCGTTCATAAGGAGCGTTCACAGAATGGGAAAGACTGAATGACCTGGGTTTTGATCGCAGCGGGATTGATATTATTGATTGCGGGTGGCGAGATTCTGGTTCGAGGTTCGGTCGGACTCGCCCGCAAGATCGGGGTTTCTGACCTCTTCATCGGCGCTGTTCTTGTCGGGTTCGGGACATCTGCGCCGGAACTCGTTGCGTCTCTGAATGCCGTATCGGCCAACTCTCCGGGCATTGCCGTTGGTAACGTGCTTGGTTCTAACGTGGCGAACGTACTGCTGGTGCTTGGCGTGGCGGCTTTGATCTATCCGATTGCGGCGCATCCGCAGGCGTTGTTCCGCGATGGTTTGTTCATGCTCGGCGCGACCATTGCGCTTGGCGCACTCATTTTCTTCAACGGATTTTCCTATCGCCTGACGGGCATTCTTTTATTCACCGCCCTTGTTGGCGTGATCATCATCAGCTTTCTCAGTGACCGTGCATCGACGGGCGCAGAAACGCCCGCAGAAATGCACCGCGACGAAGCTGAGCTCATGGATGGACACTTGCCCCTGATCGCCGCCGTGCCGATGGCGCTTGGCGGACTGGCAGGCATCGTTTTCGGCGCGGATCTTCTGATCGATGGCTGTATTAAGCTCGCCCGCCAGATTTCGCTCTCTGAAACCGTGATCGGCATCACAATCGTTGCGATTGGCACCAGCCTGCCGGAACTCGTCACCTGTACGATTGCCGCGTTGAAGAAAAAGCCGGACGTCGCCCTCGGCAACGTTCTTGGCTCGAACACGTTCAACGTTCTCGGTATTCTTGGCGCGACGTCAGCGATTATGCCGTTCAAAATTCCGATGACGGAGGTCAATCTGACCCGAGATCTGGGCGCACTGGCCTTGTCAGTCTTCTTCCTGCTCCTATTTGCCTTTACCGGCCGCCGACTCGCCAGATGGGAAGCCGTTTTCCTGCTGACGGGCTATGTCGTGTACATGTATCTTTTGATCCGGACATAACAGAATGACAGACAAGACGATTTATCAGGATATTCAGCAACTTGGCTCTGCCGTTGAAGCGCCAACATCTCCGGAGACTGCTGAACTTGAGCGCGTGCCTAACCCACATGCGGACACGCTGTATTGTGCGAGATTCGTCGTGCCTGAGTTTACGTCCATTTGTCCGGTCACCGGGCAGCCAGACTTTGCGCATATCGTGATCGACTATGCGCCGAAAAACTGGCTGGTTGAGTCCAAGAGCCTGAAGCTCTTCATGCAGTCATTCCGCAATCATGGAGCCTTCCATGAGGATTGTACGATCTATATTGCCAAGCGATTGATGTCGTGCCTCGATCCGCAATGGCTCCGTATTGCAGGATACTGGTATCCGCGCGGCGGTATTCCAATTGATGTATTCTGGCATTCCGGTGAAGTTCCGGCAGGGCTTTGGGTGCCGGAAACTGGCGTTCAGCCTTATCGTGGACGTGGATAAGCTTAAGTCTGAGCGTCTGGCGACCATTCGCTCATGCGATCTGCAAGATCCGGGCGAGGGCGCTCGAACAGGTCGATCTGGCTTTTGCCAATAAACATATTGCCCGCAATTCGTTCGCCTGGTTTCAGGCCGAGCGTATGGGCAATCTTGTCATCGAACGCCCACCATTCTGTCAGCCAGCTTGCGGCGTAGCCCGACGCATGCGCGACATAGAGCAGGTTCATACAGAGTGCGCCAGCAGACAATTCCTGTTCCCAGACAGGGGTTTTTCCGTCATCGACGGGTGAAGACACAACAACAACACAGACCGGTGCCCGGTCCAGTCGTTCGCATTCGAGCGCCAGTTCCTTGTCTGATGCCTGAGGGTTCAACTCAGCGCAGCGTTCGGCAAGTGCCTTTCCAAGAACCGAACGGTTTTCCCCGGAAATTGTGATGGTTCGCCACGGGCCCAAACGGCGATGGTCTGGCACCCGCATTGCCACTTCAATCATTGAGGTCAGTTCGGCATGTGACGGTCCGTCAGCATTCGGATCAAAGGTTTTGATCGGTGTTGAACGGCGATTTGCGATGAAATCCAGCACGTCGTCGGAGGCAGGCTGAGGTGCCGGAAGGACATCATTTAACTCAGGTACTTTAAATCTTGAGCTTTTCATCAATTTCTCGCTTCATATGTGAACACTGTTCACTTATTGGGCTGTACATGCTGGGCGACTAGTTAGATAACATGGTTATGAAAAGCGCTATGACAATCGATTCTGCAACAGACACGTCATTCTCTGAAACGCCAGCCGAGCGTCGTCGACGCCGCGTGCGCGATGCGATCATCTCTGCGGCGGAAAAAGTCTTTGCGGAAGAGGGCGCAGATGGGCTGTCCATTCGGCGCCTCGCTGAGGAAATCGATTATTCGCCATCGGCGATCTATAAGTATTTCTCGTCAAAGACGGAATTGTTGACCGTTTTGAAGGAGGCCTTCTTTGAAGACCTTGTCGCCGAAATCGAACTGGTCAGACAACAGCCGGATCAGCTCTCGTCTCAGTGCGCACGGGAAAGCATTTCCATCTATGTTCAAACGGCATTGAAACGCCCACACCATTACGCGGCGGCTTTTTCTGGCACGGACGACACCAGCGACTGGCAAAAGGAAATGACCGACTCCGGAAGCGGGGAGGAAATTTCTTACCGGATGAAAGCGCTTCAGATGTTGCAGGAACTTGTTACATCGTGCGTCGAGGAAGGACTGTTCCGACAGGATTTGAAAATCCCTGCTGCAGCCAAGTCTCTTTGGGCCAGCATGCACGGTCTGGCAACGCTGATGATTCATCTGCCAGGCTTTGGAACCAAGACGCTGGAAGACGGTGAAACCTTTACTCAGATCGAGTTCATCGACTTTCACGCCGATCTGATCGTTCGCGGCCTCGAAATCTGAACAAACTTAACCAAAAAAGAACGCTGTTCACTTTTCAAACATCGTTATCCGTAGTAGGGCTTTCTTTGATATTCGGAGTGCCCAAATGGCGAAACGCGTTGAAGATACCCCCCGACTAAGCCGCGGTCTGTTTTATATTGGTGTGATCGGTCTGGTCATTGTCGGCATTGCCGGTTTCATATTTGTTCAGCGCGGCACTGACAGTGCCGTAAACATTGCGACTGGAGCGCCCAAGCCGCTGCCGGTCAATGTGGGGCGGGTCAGCTTTGTCGACACGCTTGAAATTGCCGAACAATATACAGGCCTCGTCGCGGCGCGTCGGACAAGCTCGCTCGGCTTTGAGGCAGGCGGGCGCGTCGAAAGTCTGCGCGTAGATGTGGGTGACACAGTTCAGCAAGGCACTGTCCTTGCCAAACTGGATACCCGAACCTTGAGCGCCAATCTGGCGGCAGCCACTGCTCAGATCGGGGAAGCTGAAGCTGCTCTCAAAATCGCACAGACAACGGTATCCAGACAGAAAATTCTTGCTGATAAGGGATTGCTGTCCGGTCAATCATTTGACGAGGCTGATGCGCAAGCACTCGCTGCTGAGGCGCGTTTGACAGCAGCCAAAGCGCAACGAGATGCGCTGCGTGTGCGGATTGATCTGGCAAGCCTTAAGGCCCCCTTCGAGGGCATGATCACCAAGCGTTTTCTGGATGAAGGCGCCATTGCCTCGCCGGGTCAGCCTGTCTTCCAACTGGTGGAAAGCAGCGCGCTGGAAACGACCATCGGCGTACCAGCTAAGCTCGCACGCAGGCTCCAAATTGGTGAAACCTATCAACTGATTGTCGATCAGCAAAAAGTCCCTGCCGAGCTTCGCTCTGTGACGGGTGTGATTGACGCCAGCCAACGCACAGTTACTGCTGTCTTTGACATTGACGCGGCAAGCGCCGTCTTTTCCGGCGCAGTTGCCCGGCTAGAGCTGCGCGAAAAGCTGGAACAGAGCGGGACATGGATTCCGGTCTCAGCATTGACTGAAGCTGATCGCGGTCTGTGGTCCGTTTATGTGGCGCACAAAACTGAGGGGAACGACTATCGCGTTGAAAAGCGTTTGGTCGACATCATTCATGCAGAAGCAGACAAGGTATTCGTGCGCGGTGCACTCAGCGAGGGCGACTTTGTTGTCAAAGACGGCCTTCACCGACTGACGCCTGACCAGCGTGTGACCTTGAAGTTCGATGATACAAATGCGGCTGAGGCGGGCTGATATGCACCTTTCAACCATTTTCTATCGCTGGCCGCGCCTGACGATCCTGACCGTATTGATCATTGTCGCGGCAGGGATCGGCGCGTTGCTCAATCTCGGGCGACAGGAAGACCCGACACTGGTGGAGCGTTACGGTTATGTCCTGACCTATTATCCGGGCGCTGATGCATCGCGGGTTGAGGCACTTGTCACAGACCCTATCGAAAAGTCATTGCTGCAGCTCACAGAGGTTGACGAGCTCATCTCTACGTCTCGGGCGAATGTCAGTCAGATCAGGATTTCTATTCGCGAAGACCTCAGCCCGACCAAGGTTGATGAGGCCTGGACTCTCATTCGCCAGCAAGTTGGCCTCGCTGAAGCCGACATGCCCCAGGGTATTGTTGCCCCCTATGTGAAGCGTATGTTTGTCGGCGCAACAACAATGGTTGTTGGCTTGCGCTGGGAGGAAAGTGGCCCGCCGCCATTGGGCATTATGAACCGTCTTGCCAGAGATCTGGAAGACCGTTTTCAGAACTATGACGGCACTGAGGAGACCGAAGTCTTCGGTGAGGTCGCAGAAGAAATTCACATTGTTGCTGACCCTGAAAAACTGGCGGCAGCTGGCCTTTCAATGCAGCAGGCGGCAGGCATAATCGCGCGCGCCGATGCCAAGGCGCCAGCTGGTCAGATTCGCGGAGACGGTGGTACGCTGGGCCTTGAAATTGATGGCGAGTTCTCATCCATCGCCAGAATTCGCAAAGTGCCGCTCGTACAGATGCCAGACGGACAATCTGTTCGGGTTGGGGACATTGCAGAGGTTACAAAGACCGAACAATCGCCACCGCCTGTTATGGCCTCATCGAATGGCGATCGTACCATCATGGTGGGCGCGTATATTGAGCCCAATAACCGGGTCGATCTCTGGGCAGCGGGCGCGCGTGATATCATAGATGAATTTCGCACCTCGGTGCCGCGCGGCATTGCGGTCGAAGTTCTGTTCGATCAAAGCCAATACACCGAAGAACGCCTGAATGGTCTGGCGAAAAACCTGGGCTATTCTGCACTTATCGTCTTTGTCGTGCTGTTCCTGTTTATGGGGTGGCGCGCTGCAATTATTGTGGGCAGCGCGCTGCCGCTGACGGTCTGTCTGGTGCTGATTCTGTTCCGCATGTTCGACATGCCGCTGCATCAGATGTCTGTGACGGGTCTCGTCATCGCGCTCGGTCTGTTGATTGATAACGCGATTGTTGTCGTTGATGAATTTGAACAAAAGCGAGCGAAGGGGGCCTCCCGGCTCTCTGCAATTTCGCAATCTCTGCGCCATTTGTTCGGCCCGCTCTTTGCCTCGACGCTGACAACGGCTTTGGCGTTCGCACCTATTGCGCTGCTTCCAGGCGGCGCAGGCGAGTTCGTCGGCATGATTGGTGTGTCGGTTATGTTTGCGGTGATCTCGTCTTTCGTTGTTGCCATGACGATCGTGGCTGCCTTCGCAGGCTGGTTCGACCGGGACAGAAAAGAAGGCGAGAAACGCCGATGGTGGCGCGACGGCATCGTTCCGCCAGCCATGACAGAAGGCTATCGCTGGTCTTTGAAATGGTCTCTCAAACTTCCGGCTGTTCCAATCATCGTCAGCTTCGCTTTGGCTTTTCTGGGCTTCTATTTGGCCGTCGCTGTTCTGCCTGCGCAGTTCTTCCCGCAAACAGAACGCAACCAGTTCCAGCTTGATGTTCAGTTGCCGCCTGAGGCCACGATTTATGATGCTGAACGGCTGACCAAACAGGCGTCGGAGATCATCAAGTCCTATCCAGGGGTGAAGGACATTCACTGGGTGATGGGCGAAGGCTCGCCGCGTGTCTATTACAACGCGTTCAACAACCAGAATGGTGTTGCAGGCTTTGCCATGGGCTGGGTGACGGTGGACTCTTCTGATGCAACGCACGCCATTGTGCCGACGCTTCAAAAAGAGCTGCGCGATACATTCCCGGAAGCGCGCTTTCTGGCTTTACCGTTTGAGCAAGGGCCACCTGTAAACGCGCCGATTGAGTTCTTCGTCAATGGTCCGGATATCGCCGTCCTGGACCGTCTCGGCAGCGAGATGCGCACCATTCTGTCTGAAATTCCGGGCATTACCTATTCCTGGGCAACCATGGAAACCGGCACTCCGAAAATCCAGCTGAAAGCCGATGAGACGGCTGCCCAGCTTGCAGGCGTCATGCTGCAAGACCTTGCCGCAGACATTTCGACTGAACTGGAAGGGCGTAGAGCAGGAAGCGTTCTGGAAGGTGTCGAGGAAATTCCGGTAAAAGTTATTGCCTCTGATCAGCGCCGAGGCAGCCTGCAAAGCCTCAGGGACAAACGTGTCGGCGCGAGCCGGACGAATGGTCTCGGCGCGCCGCTGTCTGCGCTTGGTGAACTAACCATGACGCCAGAGATTGCGGTGATCACGCACCGAAATGGTGAGCGGTCGAACATCATCCGGGCGTCAGTTGAACCTTATGCTTTGCCAGCGCCCGTCTTCGAGGCGTTTCAGGCAGAGCTCGAAAAGCGTAATTTCACTTTGCCGGCAGGCTATAAGATCATTCTGGGCGGTGAAGCCGCTGAGCGCGGCGATGCGATTGGTAATCTCTTTGGTACGGCGCTTCCCCTGGTCATCGCCATGGCAGGTTGTGTTGCGCTGGTCTTCAACTCCTTCCGAATGTCTGCGCTGGTCCTGACATCTGGTTTCCTCTCCATTGGTCTGGCGTTTATCGGGGTCTGGTCATTCGGGCTGCCGTTTGGCTTCAACGCCATTATCGGCGCGATGGGCCTGTTGGGGATTTCGATCAACGGAACCATTGTCGTCCTGTCAGCTCTGAGAGCAGACCATGAATCCGTTGCAGGTGATCAACAGGCGCAAATCGATACGGTGGTTGATGCGACACGCCATATCGTTGCCACGACGCTCACAACCATGGGGGGCTTTGTGCCGCTCATTCTGACAGGCGATCAGTTCTGGTTGCCACTAGCGAGCGGTATCTCGATCGGCGTAGGCGGATCGGCGCTTCTGGCGCTTTATTTCACGCCTGCCGTCTTTGCACTGACCCACCGTAGTCATAAGAAGAAACACCAAGATGATGTTTCAACCATGCCTGCGGCGGGGGCTTCTGTATGACCGATTCAAAAAAGTGGACCATTCTGAGAGAGGAAAAGGTCTATGAGACGAACTGGATCAGCGTGCACGACTATGATGTGATTGCGCCGACCGGAAAGCAGGGTGTTTACGGCAAAGTCCACATCAAACAATTTGCGATTGGTGTGCTACCTATCGACGAAAATGGCTATACTTATATCGTCGGTCAGGAGCGGTTTTGCTTCAACCAATACTCCTGGGAATTGCCCGAAGGCGGTGGCTCATTCAATGACGCGCCGGTTGAAACCGCGCGCCGGGAATTGGAGGAAGAGGCCAATCTGGCCGCGGAGCACTATATCCCGCTCTTCGAGAATGCGCATTTTTCCAATTCGATGACCGACGAAATTGGCTATGCTTTTCTGGCCCATGGTTTGTCGAAAAGCCCCGGAATTCCTGACGATACAGAAGTATTGAGCGTCCGTCATCTGCCGTTGAGGGACCTGTTTACAATGGCTGATCAAGGAGAAATCACGGATATGTTTACGCTTGCTATGTTGTGGAGAGCGTACCATCTCGCCAATATTGGTAGATTGCCGGATGAGATTGCGCGCCATTTCCGTGAGATCTGATCATGATTGCCCGTAAAGGAGGTCGCAATGACCGCTGAAGCAACTGAGTTGAAAATGAGCGCTGAGCCGGTTGGTGCGACGCCGCCGGTCTGGACGCGTCTGCGGTTTGAAGCGGCGGCAAGTGCGGCTGAAGAGCCAACGCTGGCGAGCCTTTTGAATGCTGCAATTCTCAGCCATGATCACCTTCAGGATGCGTTGTCCTATTATCTGGCGCAGAAGCTGGCGAGTTCCGAAATGAACGCGCTTCAGGTTCGTGAAATTTTTGAAGATGCTTACGAGGCGGATCCTTCTCTGGCGCGATGCGCTGAACGGGATATGCAAGCCGTGCTCGAGCGCGATCCGGCATGCCGGTCTTTCTTGCAGCCATTCCTGTTCTTCAAGGGCTTCCAGGCGTTGCAGACGCACCGCGTTGCGCATTGGCTGTGGAATGAAGGGCGGGACACGCTGGCCTTCTTCTTCCAGTCGCGTGTTTCAGAACTGTTCAATGTCGATATCCACCCGGCCTGCCGCATTGGCTCGGGTGTGATGTTTGACCATGCGACCGGCATTGTGATTGGCGAAACGGCTGTCGTTGGCGATGATTGCTCTATCCTGCAGGGCGTTACCCTCGGCGGAACAGGCAAGGAATTTGAAGATCGTCATCCGAAGATCGGCAATGGCGTTCTGGTGAGCGTTGGTTCCAAAGTGCTTGGCAATATCACGATTGGCGATGGCGCTCGCATTGGTGCGGGCAGCGTTGTTCTGAAAGCGGTTGAGCCGAACTGTACGGTTGCAGGTGTGCCTGCGCGGCCTGTTGGCGGTCCTTGTTGTGGCAAAGCTCAGGATATGGATCAGCGTTTTATGGACGAAGACGTTTGAAATTGACGGTTTTCAACGTCCGATTCGGGCTTTAGAGTCCCGGGTTTAGATGAAAGGGGCTATCCTATGGGGCCTGAAGAAACCAAAGACGTCGAAGCATATCTGCAAAAGACGCTGAATCCTGAGATCCGCCTGATCGGGCGTGACAAGACTAATGATTCACTGGAAGTTTATCTCGGCAAAGAATTCATCGCGCTTCTCTTCAAAATCGAAGAAGAGGGTGAAACCTCTTATCAGTTCCAGATGACAGTTCTGAAAGAAGATCTGGAACTCTGATTTCCGGACAAAAGTGGGGGGCATCGACAGGAATGAGCAAGGTTTTTATTCATGGCGTGCCCGACACTCCGGTGATGTGGGACGGGCTGATCAAACAGCTCGGCCTGACAGGCGAAACTGTTCTGACACCGGCCTTGCCGGGCTTTGAAGCTCCAGCGCCTGCCGGATTTGCCTGTACCAAAGAAGCCTATGCTGACTGGCTGATCTCTTTGATCGAAAAAGAAGTTGAGCGCTCTGGCGGTCCGGTCGATGTGGTCGGCCATGATTGGGGCGCGCTTCTGACCTTGCGTATCTGTTCGCTCCGTCCTGATCTTTTCAAAAGCTTTGTCGTGGCAAATGCTCTGATCGATCCGATTTATCGCGGCCATCGTATGGCGCGCCTATGGGCGACCCCGGTCATCGGTGAACTGATGATGGTTTTGTCCCGCACTCAGAATTTCGCCAACGGCCTCAAACAGGCTGGCATGCCAGAGGAGCTGGCCGTTAAAGAGGTCGCGTACTGGCAAAAACCAATGCGCAGCAGTATTCTATCACTTTACCGGTCTGCCGAAGGGCTTCGCTTTAGCGAGGACTGGCTGACAGCGCTCGCAAATCTGCCGCGCAAAGGCATGATCCTCTGGGGGGAAAACGACCCGTTCGTTGATGTGTCCGTTGCCCATCGCTTTGTGAAGCAGTGGAACTATCCGCTCCATGTTTTTGAAAACAAAGGACATTGGGGCATTATCGAAAATCCTCAAGTCACAGCGGAAATTCTCAAATCCTTCTGGAGCGAAGCCTGATTACTTCCGTTTGATTATATCGCTTCTCCCTCGGGGGAATTCGAAATCCGCTCCTTCATCCAGATTTTGATGTTCAAGAAAATTATGGTCTGTCGTTTGCTCTGCGGGTAACAAGTCGCAGATTTCAAAGTGGGCTGGATATTTCGTTTTGCCGACTTCTGACAGGTATGATTTTACGGCAGCTCGATCAATCATAACCGTTCCGCCACCTGCCCAGTGCCGATCTTCGCCATTCTTCTTGATCCCGGAAATCCAGTATTCGTCGCCTGTTTCAATATCAAAGTAATTCGCGCCAATTCCGCTACCCTTGAGGCTACGGAAAGCCTGTCCGTTGAAATAAATCGTGGCTCCGGTTTTGGAGAAGCTGGCATAGCCAATCCAGGCTGGCCCGTTGTCGGCAAAGCCAGCTTTCAGTTCAATATACATCAGACGGTGTTTCATCTCGCCAGTGTGTACTCTTACGCGAGATTTCAGCAAGACAGTTTATGAGATACTATCTTGCTGAATCGTGCGTCGGCTAGCTTGCCGCCGGCATCAGGGTTTCAATGAGCTTTGCCCGAATATCCTTTTTCAGGAATTTTCCGCTCGCATTGCGTGGCAGCAACTCATCCATGATGAAGATGTATTTCGGCACTTTGTGCTTGGCGATGTGGCTGGCGCAAAAGGCTTGCAACGTCGCGACATCGGCGCTTTCGCCGGGCTTCAGCACAACTGCGGCCGCAACTTCTTCACCGAGACGTTCGTCCGGCACACCGAAGACGCAGCATTCGGCAACGGCCGTATCGCGATAGAGCGTGGCCTCGACTTCAGCGCAGTACACATTCTCGCCGCCACGCAGAACCATGTCTTTCTTGCGGTCGACGATGAAGATGAAACCATTCTCATCGATGCGGGCAATATCGCCTGTGTGCAGCCAGCCATCTGTGATGGTCTCGCTGGTTGCATCCGGGCGGTTCAGATAGCCTTTAATGACGGGGGAGCCTTTGACCCAGAGTTCGCCAAGTTCGCCCTGAGGAACCTCATTACCGTCATCGTCAACGCATTTGGCCTCGAAGGTCGGCATATAAGGGCCAGCGCTGTCAGGCTTGTCGACGAAGAAGTCGCCGGCAATGGATGTGATGATCCCGCAGGTCTCGGTCATGCCATAGCCTGTGGCTGGGCGCGCCGTGACGACCTTGTCTTCAATCTTTTGCACAAGGTCCGGAGGAACCTGCGCGCCGCCACCAGACAGTGCCAGCAGGCTGGATGTGTTCGTTGTGGCAAAGTCCGGATGATTGATCAGCTCCCGGCTCATTACCGGAACACCGCTAATGCCGGTCAGCTTTTCTGCCTCAACCAGCTTCAGGGCTTCCCCGGCATCCCAGCGATACATCAGATACATGGCGCCGCCCGCAGCTGTCGTATTGTACGCGCCGCAATTATTGGCGGTGACGTGGAACAGCGGTGTGGTGAGCAGGGTTTTAGGAATAGGAGGCTCTGCCGGTGGTTCTTCACCGGTGGCCATCTGAGTCGCGAGAGCCGACGAAACGGCCGAATACAGCATGTTAAACAGGTTCGCGATACAGCCCCGATGGGTCAGTTGCGCACCTTTCGGAAAGCCGGTCGTACCGGATGTATAAAAAATGCAGGCATCGCTATCCGGGTCGACATCCACGTCCGGAAGTCCGCCGCCGTGCGAAGCAACATCAGTCCATGGGATGACACCTTCGCTCGGCTCCGGCAGGCGGACACCAACGATTTTCATGTCAGGGTCGACGTCTGAGATCTGTTTCACGCGGTCCAGGCGCTCAGCATCGAGGAACAGCACTTTCGGCGCAGCGTCTTTGAGGCCGTAAGACATTTCCTCCGCGGTCCACCAGGCATTCATGCCGACAACTGTAATACCGACAGAAACACAGCCCCAGTATATCGCCATCCATTCCGGATAGTTGCGCATGGAAATCGCGACCCGATCACCGGGGCGAACGCCTTGTTCGAACAGCCAGGCTGCAACAGATGCGGCCAGTTTATGGGTCTCGCCATAGCTCAGCCGCTCATCTTCATAGATGATGTAAGGGCGGTCGGCGAACTGGAGTGAAGCCAGCCAGAATTCCCGAATACTCTTTGGGGCGTTTTTGAAGGTATTGATCTGATTGCCAAGAACATCTGCTTTGACAATTTCGAAGTCGCCGCCAGGACCCGTTAACAGGTCGCGCGCGCGCTTAAGCTCGCTGTAATACATGTCTCTCCCGATATCTTATTTTTCCTGATGATACGGGATCGGCAGAGCTTTGGAATAGATGACCTTACGGAAGGCGGGCGCAATTTTTCGTCAGCGGCTCAGGTTGGCGGGCCGGCGATGAAGCTTTCAACCAGTGATCCTGTCAGCAGTCGCCAGCCGTCTACCAGAACGAAGAAAATCAGTTTGAATGGCAGAGAGATCGTGACCGGCGGCAGCATCATCATACCCATGCTCATCAGAATGGAGGCAACGACGAGATCGATGATCAGGAAAGGCAGGAAAATCATGAAGCCGATTTCAAACGCCCGTTTCAGCTCTGAAATCATGAAGGCTGGTGCAATAACTTCAAACGGCAGTTGCGCAGCTGATTCTGGCAGGGTTTCGATTTTAGCCAGACCGACGAACAATTTCACATCGGCTTCATCTGCATGCTCTGACATGAACATTTTGATTGGCGTCAGCGTCCGCGGAATGGCTTCTTCAATGGTGATGGCTTCTGACATGTAAGGGTCGATGCCAGTTTCATACGCCTGCTGGAATGTCGGCGCCATGACGAAGGCCGTCAGAAACAGGGACAGAGAGATGATGACAGCGTTGGGCGGGCTTTGCTGAAGTCCGATAGCCGTTCGAAGCAACGACAACACGACGACGATTCGCACAAAGCTCGTCGTCATGATCAGAATGGAAGGCGCGAGGCTTAATACAGTGATGATGGCGATCAACTGCACGATATTGCGGTTCAAACCGGCGCCCGTGCCGAGATCGACGCTGACTTCCTGTGCGAACGCCGGGAGAAACATGCTGGCCGCTATAAGCGCCAGGACGCCGAAAATCCGACCCATCATGCGGTGTCTCCTTCATCATTCGGTTCAGAACGTGGAGCAGGGCGCTTTGAAATGGCGGTATCGCCCGTTGGTCCTGTAAGAATCAGGTGTTCTTCATCGCCCCAGCGAATAACCGTCAGCTTGCGACGGGCATCCAGCGGGCGCCAGGTGACAACTTTGATATCGGCTCCGGTGGCAACCCCCGGAACAAAATTGGTAAAGCGACGCAATCCCCAATACAGGCCACCAAGCAGGCCAAGGACCACAAGTAAGGCGGATATAGTTCGCAGGACCGAGACTTCGTCCATGACACCCTCTACGCAGGCATTCTGCCCAGTTAATGTGCGTTAACTTTTTGGGGGATTTGGTTAACGAGAGATTAAGCAGATCGCGGCTTTATCCTTAAAGCGATGTTAACCAACCCGGCATAATTTACCGGTATGAAATTGCCCGGTGATCTTTCTGTCTTTCAGATGTTGGAATCGCGCCTCGATATGCTCGGTGCGCGGCAAAAATCCGTTGCTGAGAACGTGGCGAACGCCAACACCCCCGGATATGTGCCGAAGGATGTCGATCAGACTGCGTTTCGCGACAGTCTGGCTCGCGTCAATCAGGCGTCTGATGATTTCGGCGGAATGGTTGTCTCCAACTCGCGTCATTACTCGGTGGGCCCGGTCACGACACCGGGCGTCAGCTTGAAAAGCACGCCCGACAGTGAAGTGACGATGGATGGCAATGCTGTTGTGGTTGAAGAGCAAATGCTCAAAATCAACCAGATCCGCGCTGATTTTGATACCGCGATTGGTCTGTACCAGAAGGGACTGTCACTGATCCGGATGGCGGCTCGTTCGCCGAACTAATGTTTCTCGCTGCGGTCCAGAAGGGCGCAGTGATTGTGTTTTGGACTGTAAAAGATGTCTGCTGACCTTTATTCTGCGCTGTCTGCCGCCTCAACTGGACTTCGTGCTCAGACGACTCGTATTCGTCTCGCTGCGGAAAACGTTGCGAACGCAAACTCGACGGCAGATGTGCCGGGCGGAGATCCATATCAGCGACGCATTCCGGTCTTCCGCGCCATGGTCGACAGAGAGAATGACTCTCTTGGCGTGAAGGTGACGCGGACCGTTGATGACCAGTCTGATTTTCCGGTTAAATATGATCCGACTCACCCAGCGGCGAATGCCGAAGGGTATGTGAAGCTTCCGAACGTTCAGACGCTCATCGAAATGGCAGACATTCGGGAAGCGCAGCGGTCTTATGAAGCCAACCTGACAATTGTTGAGAGCTCCCGCGCCATGATCAATCGTGCGCTGGATCTTCTCAAGCGCTGATGGCCTGAGGAGTTACCATTATGGCAATTGATTCCATGACCGCAGCGAAGGCCTATCTCGATACGGCCCGCGCGCTCGCCAATCAGCCAAAAACAGATACGCCGGAGATAGGGGAAGCAGGTTTCGGAAACCTGTTAAGCAAGGCCGTAGCATCCACAGAAAAAGCCGGGCAAACCGTCGAAACCGCTATGGTTCAGGCGGCGACAGGCCGTGCCGATCTCGTCGATGTTGTGACTGCGGTGGCGGCCGCAGAGGCAACACTGGAAACAGTGGTGTCCGTCCGCGACCAGGTCATCAAGGCCTATCAGGACATTCTAAGAATGCCGATCTGACCGAGGTAAAAACCCCCATGTTGTACCCGAGTGCCTTATTTGCCCCTAAGAGCAGCTTCCGTCGCTTCGGCGGCTGCCAGTTTATCGCCCTTAGTGCGCAACTCTGCTTCGCGCTGCGCCCAGAGTCGTTTCTGATATCTCGTCGAGATGATGTCCGTCACAACGAGAACAAAAATGACCAGATAGAAAGTCGATTTTTCGATCGCATGGATTTCGTATCCAAAGACTTTCATGTGTGCGAGATGGCCACCCTCTGAAACAAGCAGAGCGCCGACAATGAACAGAATGAACAGGCCAAGCACCTCGTACATTCTGTTCTTTTTCAGGAACTCAGCGACAGAATCAGCCATCAGGATCATCGCAATACCTGATAGAATGATGGCGATAGCCATGATCACGACCTGATAATGGATTTCTCCGTCGGCCGTTTTGGTGTTGGCGATTGCCATGGCTGACAAGATTGAATCAAACGAAAAGACCAGGTTCATGGCGACAATCATGCCGATTGCCTGAACGACTGACTTCTTCTTATTGCCCTCTGTGTGCTCAATATGATCCACTGCGAGCAGGTGGGAGATTTCTTTTACGGCTGTGTAGATGATGAAGCCGCCGCCCACGAGGGTAACGAGGCTTTGTAGATTGAATTCGACCTCCAGAATGCCTTTCAGTCCGATTGAGAAGAATGGTGCGGCCAGCAGCGTGAACAAATTCACGATAATGATCAGCAGAATGATGCGGAAAATGACTGCGAGGCCGATCCCCCAGCGGCGCACCATGCTGGCTTTTCCACCTTCTTCGCCGACCCGCTTTGACTCAATCGATATGTAGAGAAGGTTGTCAAAGCCCAGCACGGCCTGAAGCATGATCAGCATCAAAAGCGTGAAAAATCCTGATGCACTGATAAGTTCAGCCATTTTATCCCCTCCGGAAAATTCGAATCCCATTCCTCATTACCAAGGGACAAGGTGGAAGGACAAGGCGGGCGCGGCGATCAGTTTTTGTAAGTGTATGATCACAAAGACGTTGCTTCGCCATAATTGGCGTTCACTGTGAGCGTTCGGTCACTATATTGGTCTTCGTCAGACAGAACAGGAGTTTGACAATGGGCGGTTCAACAACATTGCCTCGACATATGTTCTCTATGGATGCGCTGATGCGGGATCCAAACTTCAAAGCGGGCATGACTGCGGCGCGTTTGGGCGTATTGCGCGAGACTGGGGCCTTTCAGTCCGTCTCTGACTGGTTACATTCAGAATGGAGCAAGCGAATCGCCATGCCGGTTCTGGTTCATTCCAACAGCGCGTCCTTTGCTGCCGCGAAGAACGTTTTGGATTACACGCTAGCGCTTGTGTCAGGTGCGCGCTCAGACAAAAATTTGTGTAGCGAGCGCTCGCTTTCTGGGCGGTGATCTCATTTTGCTTTTATAAATCTGGATTAGGGTAAACATGGTCTTGCATGTTGTTCGGCAGGGTGATTGAACTTGTTTAGTAAGCTGACGAATTTAGCTGACGTGCAAAGTTTACTTCGTGCTGAACAGGGAACTACGCCTACACCCCGCTAACGTTATGGCACGGCCCCCCGGACATCCCAAAAGTTCGGGGGGAATTTTTTAGCAAGGCGGAAGGTGGATACCGTCGGGCAGGCCAGTCACGTCATTTCCGCAGGCGCGGACAAATGTACCAGCTGTCAGACCACTCACATTCGTGAAGGATACATCGATCAGCATGGCTTCTTTAAAGTCGCTATTGTGAAGATTGGTGTTCACAAAATTGACGTCCCGCATGCGTGTTCCGATGAAGCTTGCGCCTGACATATTTGCATTGGCCAGTCGGACATCCGCCAGATTGGCTGATGAGAAGTCGACATTCGTTGCAACAATATTGCTGAACGAGACGTCTGTCAGGCGAGACGCAGTCATTTGCGCGCCGGACAATCTGGAATTGGTCATCCGAACGTCTTCGATCAGACTGCCGACCATTTCGACAGAATCGAAGTCTGAATTCGTGATCGCAATATTCTCAAAGCGGACGCCAGGTGCTTTGGCACCTGAGAAATTGGTGCGGTTCATGTTGGGCTGTTTTTTCTCGCCAACAAACCGGGTCTTTTGAAGGTTTGCACGAACAAAGCTGACATTTGAAAAGTCAGTATCGGTGAACCGTGCGCCGTGGCCTTCAATACCCTCGAAATTGGTTCGCGTCAGATCGCAGCCTTCAAAGCGGGTCTCATAGAGGCCCCAGCCGGTGAATTTGCGATTGTGGAATTCCTGGTTTTTTACAACGCCGCTCATGCTGCGTTGTAAATGAATCACCGGAACAGTGCCATCCTTACCCGGGAAGGCATGAGCAATAAGTCCGCTCGCCGAAAACGCGCAGCTAAGAGTGAGACCAGTAAGCCATTTCATGAGCAGCTAGTTATCATAGAAATGCGCACTGGCGACTTAAATCACTGTAAGACTCTGTAAAAACTCATTGAACGCCAGAAGGTAGGCATTTCGGAATCGATAGACCGGTAGGTAGTTCGGTTGTTTCATCACCGCAGGCTTTGTTAAGCTGCGCTTGCGTCAGGCCGCGCGCGCTGGCCATCTCTGCACCAGAAAACACAGCCCCATCGAGTTTCGCACCGGTCATGTCAGCGCCGCCCAGATACGCTCCAACAAAGCTAGTGCGGCGCAAGTCCGCATTCTTGAAGCTCGCGCCGGTGAAGCGGCCACCGAACAAATAAGCAATCGACAGATCTGCATTCGAGAAGTTGCAGCCATTCATCTGGGCGAGGGCCATATTCGATTGACGCAGCCTAGAGCCGGAAAGGTTCAGATTTGGCAAATCATAATTGCTGAGTTCAGCCTGAAACAAATTGCAGTTAGGGCAGGACTTGCCACTTTGAACTGATTTGATCTCGCTGTCGTTTTGAGCGGTCGCAATCGGTGTGGCCAATAGCGCGAAGGCAAACATTAATCCGGTTCTGCTCATTTCAGTTCACTTTATATAGATTAAAAATCGCGTGAGTTTCGCGGCAAATGTCGCGCCAAAGCATTTCAAAGCCGTAAATTCGTCTGCTATAAGACTTTGCTTGGCAGAATATTTCTTACGAACCTGCGAATCCTTCGCAAGATCAGTTTTTTCTTGCGCGAATTGACCCAAATCAACATATTTGTATGCGACCGCTGGTCCCTGCGGCGAAACGGCTCTTTTAAAAGTCGGCGTATTTTGCTTAGTGTTCCCAGCGATCAGGTTCGTCGGTAATCCGAACCTTCTTTTTGTTGAGGCAAGAAAACAGATGAAACACCTCAAAGCGTTCGAAGATGCGATCAGTACAATTCGTGATGAGGGCCGTTATCGCGTTTTCATCGACCTTCAGCGCCATCGGGGCCAGTTCCCGCGCGCGACTGCTCGTTTCGATCATGGTGAAGAGAAAGACATCATTGTCTGGTGTTCAAATGACTATCTCGGCATGGGGCAGGATGACGACGTCATTGATGCTATGCATGAAGCGGTCGACACATTCGGTGCAGGCTCTGGCGGAACACGCAATATTTCAGGCACAACGCGTTTCCACGTTGATCTGGAACGTCAGCTGGCTGACCTGCATGGCAAGGAAGCCGCACTTCTGTTCACATCTGGCTATGTTTCCAATGAAGCCACACTCTCAACGCTCGCGAAAATTCTGCCAGACGTCATCATCTATTCAGATGAGCTGAACCACGCGTCTATGATTGAAGGTATCCGTCGTTCGGGCTGTGATCGCCGGATTTTCCGTCACAACGACATGGGACACCTGCGTGCACTCGTCGAAAATGACGACCCGAACCGCCCAAAAGTCTTTGCGTTTGAATCTGTCTATTCAATGGATGGCGATATCGCGCCTCTGAAAGACCTCTGCGATCTGGCAGACGAGTTTAATGCCATCACCTATCTCGATGAAGTTCATGCCGTTGGCATGTATGGTGATGAAGGCGCAGGCGTCGCTCAGCGCGATGGTGTTATGGACCGCATCGACATTATCGAAGGCACGCTTGCGAAAGCGTACGGCGTCATGGGCGGTTATATCGCGACAGACGCAACCGTTATCGATGCTATTCGCTCTATGGCGCCTGGCTTTATTTTTACGACATCGACCTGTCCGGTCATGGCTGCGGGTGCTCTGAGATCAGTGTCCAAGCTGCGCACTGAAGAAGGCCGCAAGCTTCGCGCCGAGCATCAGGCGAAAGCAGAAATGCTGAAGCAGAAATTCCGTGATGCGGGTCTGCCGCTTCTGGAATCGGAAACTCACATTGTTCCGCTCATGGTTGGTGATCCAGAACGCTGTAAGGCTCTGTCTGATACATTGCTTCATGATTTTGGCGTGTATGTTCAGCCGATCAACTATCCAACGGTTCCAAAAGGAACTGAGCGTCTTCGTTTCACACCGTCACCGGTGCACACTGAGGAAATGATGGATGCTCTGGTTGCAGCGCTTCTTGCAATCTGGAAGCAATTGGGACTGCCTAAGGCAGCCTGACCTGCGCATGACGGAACGGGCTGCGATCTATATCGAAATGATCCCTTCCGGAAATGCGATGGAAATTGCAGCGATTCACAGCGAAACGGGCCGCGAGGTCCGTTTTGTCGTTCCTGCGGGCACCTCAGAGCATGACATAAAGCAGCTGGCAGCCGCCAAGATGGAATATGTCGAACGCAAAGAGCGTGAAAAAGCTGAAGAGGACGCCATAGAAAAACCGCCCCGAGATTCCCGGGGCGGCATTATTGTCTGAGGTCTATGTGCTGACTAGCTAAGCAGTGTCTGCGTCATACGGATGGACGCTTCAGCTTCCCGAACCAGATCCTCAACGATCTCCGCAACAGATTTCACGTCTTTCACGCCGCCTGCAGACTGGCCCATTGCAAAGCAGGATTTGTCCATGGACAGGCGTGCTTCTTCAGTGATGCCGCCGATACCGCCGATAACGTCAACCTGGCGGGAGTGGATGGCCATTTGTGGGAATGGCATGATGTCTGCCGGGCGGCTTTCCCAATCCTGAATGTACTCATTTGTGCGGCAGCGCATTGGCTTACCGGAATAGCAGCGTGTGCGTGTCGTGTCAGAATCAGTCGCTTCCACGATAGCCTGACGATACATGTTCGCAGCGTGGGATTCCTTCGATGCGATGAAGCGTGTGCCCATCCAGACGCCAACCGCGCCGAGTGCAAGCGACGCGGCAATGCCGCGGCCATCATAAATGCCGCCAGCCGCAATGACTGGAATGTCGACAGCTTCAACCGCCTGAGCAACGAGGGGCAGGGTGCCAACGAGGCCGGTATGTCCGCCGCCTTCACCACCTTGCAGGATAACTGCATCACAACCAGCTTGCTGAGCCTTGATCGCGTGCTTTACAGCGCCACCGACGACCATGACTTTAATGCCAGCGTCTTTGAGCTTTTTCATGATTGGCATTGGAACGCCGAGTCCGGCAACAAAGCTGTCTGCGCCATTGGCGATGATGACATCAACAGATTGCTCGAGGCTTTGTGGGTCTGCGGCCAGAAGGTCGACGCCGAACGGCTTGTCTGTCAGTTCCTTGACGCGTTTCATCTGGCTGTCGATGAAGTCAGGTGTTGTGCCGGCCATGCCGAGAACACCGTATCCGCCAGCATTACACATGGCCGCGACAAGTTCTGCGTAAGATACGCCGCCCATACCGGCTAGCATAATTGGGTGTTCAGTGCCCAACAGCTCGTTTAGTTTAGTTTTCAGACCCATGAGTTCCTCCAAAATAAAGTGGTTTGATTGAAATAATTGCAATTTGCCGCAAATTAGCCATATCCGCCGCCTATATGAGTGACCCGTTCACAGTTTCGTGTTCTAGAGGAACGAGCCTGTGGCCTAAGAAACGGGAAAAGGGGTAATTATGAAACAGTATCTGATCGCACTTGCAGCGGTAGGCTTTGTCGGTGCTTGTGCACCGGCTGACGAAACACCAAAAGCGGACCCAACCAGCACAATCGTGGAAGACACGAAAGACGCGGCTAAAGACGTAAAAGAAGATGTCAAAGACGCGGTTGATGACACAGCTGACGCACTCAACGATGCAAAAGACGATGCTGAGGACGCTATCGACGACGCTAAGGATGCTTTCGACGACGCGAAAGACGACGTTGAAGACGCTATCGACGATGCAAAAGACGACGCAAAAGACGACGGTTCGCACTAAGCTGCGAAAGTTAGACGTTTGAAATGTCTCAAGAGAGCGCCATCGGGTCCCGGTGGCGCTCTTTCTTTGTGGACGGTTCATCAGAAGATTGCGTAAGCGCCATCAACGACGAATGTATCGCCAGAATGGTAGCTGGACGCGTCTGATGCCAGATAGACAGCAACGCCGCCAAAGTCTTTTGGCTCGCCCCAGCGACGTGCCGGAACGCGCGAGATAACCTTGGTTTCGAAGACATCGCTGCCTTGTGCGCCAGCGGTCATGTCTGTTGCAATCCAACCCGGCAGGATCGCGTTCGCACGAATACCGAAACGACCATACTCAGTTGCAATCCCTTTCAGCATGGAGATCAGGCCGCCTTTGGTTGCGCCGTAAGCCTGGTTCTTTGCTGCGCCTTCAATCGCAGCGAGGGAGGCAACGCCTACCAGTGAACCGCCCGGATCGCCAGCTTTTGCACGAGCGACCATGAATTTCGCCGCTTCACGCAATGTCCAGAAGGCGCCGTCCATGTTGACGCTCATATTCTTGCGGTAAGTTTCAGTGTCCATCTCATGGAACGAACTCGAGCCAAAACCGACACCAGCGTTTGCGATTACGCTGTCAATTCGACCATTCCAGGCGTTTGTGTCTGCCATTGCAGCTACGACTGCGCCTTCATCGGCGACGTCGACTGCCCAGGCTTTGACTGAGCCCGTACCGAGCTTTTCCAGCTCTGCTACAGCTTTCTGATTGGTTTCTGCGTTACGTCCCCAGATAGCGACATTCGCATTAGACGCTGCCAATGCTTCAGCCATGCCATAGCCAATGCCTCGGTTGCCACCAGTTACAAGAACGGTTTTTCCGCTCAGATTAAACGGTGCATAGGTCATGACCTTCCTCCCTGTTATTAGTCACAGGTAGGAATAGGAAGGCTGCCGTGAGGATAATCAAGCCTGTTTCTTTGTAGATGGGCGAACAAATTGAGGGCCAGCGCCTTTTTGCCCCATCCGGTCTTCGGGATTGTAAAGTCGGCACTTCTCCAGAGACAGGCATCCGCACCCGATACAGCCATCCAGATGTTCTCTGATCCGTTCAAGTTCGGCGATACGCTCGCTGAGAATGCTGCGGCAGTCGGTGCTGATAGATTCCCAGTCGCGCTTTGTTGGGGTGCGTCCTTCGGGCAGTGTTTTCATACGGCTACGAATCTCTTCGATGGAGAAGCCGAGCTGTTGCATGATCATGATGAAGGACAGGCGGCGAATGTCAGACCGCATATATCGACGATGACCACCTGCATTACGGTGGGGGGTGACCAGACCCTTTTCTTCATAAAACCGGATGGCGGACACGGCGAGGCCGGTTCGTTCGGAAATATATCCAATGGACAGGATATCTGACGCTTTCAATTTTCTTCTCCAAATACCTTGATCTCAACTAAGCTTTAGAAATTAAACACGGTTCAGGCATTTTGAAAGTTAAGGAGAAACAAATGTCATCTGCAATGCTTGAGCACGTGAATTACACGGTGTCAGACTCGGCTCGTGCCGCCGACGAATTGGTTCGGATTTTTGGATGGAAAGTCCGTTGGACCGGGCCATCCCTTGGTGGTGGGACAACAGTCCATGTCGGCACGGAAGACCGCTATCTGGCGCTTTATACGCCCGCCTATGTGCCGTCAGCAGGGCCTGAGAGCTATTCGGTCACTGGCGGACTGAACCATGTTGGCGTTCTGGTGGACGATCTGGCTGCAACAGAAAAGCGTGTGCTGGAAACAGGCTATAAAACCCATTCGCACCAGACTTATGATCCGGGCAGCCGCTTCTATTTTCACACTACTGACGGCATCGAATTTGAAGTCGTGAGTTATTCAGACCCGAATTAACCATTTTGCTTTTCAACAGGCAGTCAGCATGCTTTAGGACAGAGCAATCATCTGTGGGGGCAGGTCCATGCGTGTTTCTATTGTTGTGCTGTCTGTCATTTTTGGGCCAATGGCCGCTTATGCGGGGCAGTCCATTCAGGGAATGCTGTCTGCCGGAGACGTTCAAAAAGAATTGTTCGGCGTTCACATGCGCGGTGTTATGGGCGTGTCCGATACGCCCTGGTCTGAGTGTATCGAGCCGGATGGCGACACCGTGTACCGGGTTGGCGATAAAATCATGACGGGTAAGGCCTATACGGGCGATGGAGGAGCATTATGCTTTTCCTATGAGGCGCAGGCCGAGCGTGTAGAGAATTGCTTTTCTGTCTCTCGGGACGTGAATGGCGGGTATGTCTTTTCGTCTGAAGCCCGGACGGGAAGTGTGTTTCGAACCCAATCGGTTCAGAGAAGCATTAAGGTGTGTCCAAAAGGGCCGGACGATATCAGCTAAACAGACGTCCCACCTTCGAGCGGTGAAATAGCAGTCCCAATCCGGTGAGCGTGAAAGCGATCGCAGAGCCTGCGAACAGTTTCAGCCACCAGCTATCAAACCGGTCTGCGCCGGTGATATCCTGAATGTGGAACCGCCAGAGAATATCGAACAGTCGCCATTCATTTGTTCGGACGGATTTGATCTCGCCTGTCGCAAACGGAATATAAAACCGTGCGCCGCTCGATTTGTCTGTGGCCTGATAGGCTGGCAGCGGGCCGCTATATTCTCTTGGTGCGCTGTCTTTCAAAAGCTGCAGCCGCATTGTTTCCGGAGCCTCTGAAGTCGTAGCAGTCTTTAGAATTTTTCTGACCATTACCTCGTCAACAGTTACCGGCCGTCCGGTGATCGCATCAATGCGATTTGGCGCGCCGTTTCCGGTCACGCTCCAGACGGGTGTGCCATAGAACATGTTTAGCGTGACCGACTGAATATTCCCGCTATAGATGACGCCGACTTGCTCGACGCTGACTTTGACTTTCGATGGTTCGAGTTGGCCGTGATCGACGTCCTTGCGAAGGTGATCGCCATGGATTGTTTCAATCGGGAAGAGGGTGAAATAGAACCCGGATATGGTCCAGAACAATAACTGAAGCCCGATCAAAAGGGCCAGAATCTTGTGCAAGCGTGACAGATATCGAATGACTATGGCTTGCAAAACAACCTCCCCGAATGAAGCGGGGAGGTTGGCATAATTTAGAATAAGCTCCTAGTCTGCTTATCGCGCGCCGACTGTTTCAACGGCCTTTTCGGCGTCAACTTTCGCGCCATACGATGTGTCCCGATATTTGCGGAACTCATTGCGGGCGATGGAGCGGCAGTGAACTTCGTCCGGGCCGTCTGCGATTCGCAGCGTGCGGATATTTGCGTAGGCATCTGCCAGACCAAAATCTTCGGTTACACCAGCGCCGCCAAAGGCCTGAATGGCGTCATCAATGATCTGACAGGCGATCCGCGGACCGGCCACTTTGATCATGGCGATTTCATTCTTTGCGACTTTGTTGCCGACCGTGTCCATCATATAGGCGGCTTTCAGCGTCAGAAGGCGGGTCATTTCAATGTTCAGGCGCGCTTCGGCAACACGCTGTTCCCAGATGGAATGCTCTGCAATCGACTTCCGGAAGGCAATGCGGGACACGAGCCGTTTGCACATTTTTTCCAGCGCTACTTCAGCTGCGCCAATTGTGCGCATGCAGTGGTGAATACGGCCAGGGCCGAGACGCCCTTGCGCGATTTCAAAGCCGCGCCCTTCGCCGAGCAACAGGTTTTCAGCCGGCACCCGAACATTGGTCAGTTTGATTTCGGCATGGCCATGCGGAGCATGTTCAAAACCGAACACTGGCAACATACGAACAATCTCAACGCCCGGTGCGTCCATAGGCACCAGGATCATGCTCTGCTGTGCGTGCAATGGTCCGTCAAAGCGTGTTTTCCCCATGACGATGGCGACCTTGCAGTGCGGGTCGCCTGCGCCTGATGACCACCATTTCATACCGTTGATGACATAGTCATCGCCGTCACGCTCAATACGTGTTTCAATGTTGGTCGCATCAGCGGACGCCACTTGCGGCTCGGTCATGAGAAATGCCGAGCGAATGTCACCGTTCAGCAATGGACGCAGCCATTTTTCCTGCTGTGCCTTGGTGCCGTAGCGATGCAGAACTTCCATATTGCCAGTGTCTGGGGCGGAACAGTTGAAGATCTCAGACGCCCAGCTGACCCGTCCCATAAGTTCCGCGAGTGGGGCGTATTCCAGATTGCTGAGGCCAGCCCCATGAAAGTCTTCGGTGTCGTGCTCTGCGCTTGGCGGCAGGAAGAGGTTCCAAAGACCTTGTTCTTTGGCTTTTTCTTTCAGGTCCTCAACGATCTGAGGCACGTTCCACGGAGAATCAAAAGCGGCGTGCTGCTGTTTATAGCTTTCTTCATTCGGGAAAATATATTCGTCCATGAAGGCTGAAACGCGTTGAATATAGTCCTGCGTTTTCTCGGAAAAATCAAAATGCATAATCTGCTCCCGGTTCAATCATCTTGTCTTGAGGTCTATATCCATAGTTATAGTGCGGTTTTGCAATGCGTCTTTCGGTCGTCGCGCGAATGTGACGCAGCTATATGAAGCGAGTTGCATATCGCCATTGCAAGCACCTGGTTTGCTAAACGTGTTAATCCGGCTTACACCCGCTTCAGAACACATATCGGGAGAGGCAAATGGGGGCAGGCGTTGTCGCAATCTTATTGATGGCAACACTCGTCACATCCTTTGTTTCTGGCATTTTTGGCATGGCGGGCGGCCTGATGCTGATGGGGGTGCTGACGGTCACTCTGCCATTATCGACAGCCATGATTTTTCACGGCGCGGTTCAGATGGTCGCCAATGGATGGCGGGCCTTTCTGATCCGGCAGCATATTTCCTGGAAGATTCTTGGCCGTTATCTTATTGGCGGTGTGCCAGCCATTGCCTTGCTGGTGTTCGTATCCTGGCAGCCTGACAAAACACTCGTCTTTCTGATGCTGGGCTTCATGGCGTTCATTCCGTGGATACCCAAATCAGTCTTCGCGCTTGATGCCCAAAGGCCGTTTCAGGCCGAAGCTCTCGGCTTCATCGCGCAAGGGCTGAATACGCTGGCAGGTGTGGTTGGTCCGGTGCTTGATATCTTCTTTGTGAAGACCGGTCTGACGCGTCAGCAAATCGTCGCGACCAAGGGCGCTACGCAGGTGATTGCGCACGCCACCAAGATTGTCTTCTGGAGCTTGCCGGTTTTCAGCGAAATGTCAGTCGATTTGTTTCCGCCGCTCTGGCTGATCCTCATCGCCATTCCAATATCGATGATTGGCACCTGGCTTGGAGGCAAAGTGCTGCACATGATGACGGACGTCTCATTTCGTGACTGGACAAAATGGGTCCTCACCGTCATCGGCGTGGTCTATATTCTGCGAGGGTTTGGCGTCCTGTGATCAGGCCGCGACAGTTGCCTGAATGACCGTCTCAAACATTTTCCGCCCGTCAGAGCCACCTTCATGGCCACCAATCGCACGTTCCGGGTGAGGCATCATGCCAAGCACGCGGCCGTTCGGGCTGAGAATGCCGGCGATATCGTGGGCAGAGCCGTTCGGGTTTCCAACATAGCGGAACGCGACCCGGTCTTCGGCTTCAAGCTGGTCCAGCGTAGCAGCGTCAGCAAAATAATTGCCGTCATGGTGCGCAATTGGAATGATGATTTCCTGTCCCAGATCATATCCAGCCGTGAAAGCTGATTTCTGGCTCGCAACGCTGAGCGCCTGGTTCTTGCAGACAAAGTTCAGAGCTGCGTTTCGCAGCAGAGCACCAGGAAGCAGACCTGTCTCAGTCAGAATCTGAAAGCCGTTACAAATGCCGAGGACGTATCCGCCATTGTCAGCGAACCGCTTCAGTTCGGAGATGATCGGAGAGTTTCCTGCCATTGCACCGCAGCGCAAATAATCGCCATAAGAAAAGCCGCCCGGAACGACGATAAAGTCGAGACCAGCCGGCAAGCTTGTTTCCTTGTGCCAGATACGAAGGGGAGGCGTTCCTGTTACAGCTTCCAGCGCAACAAGAGCATCACGATCACAATTGGATCCGGGAAAGACGATGACTGCAGTTTTCATGGCTTCCCTTTAACCCGAAAGACCTGAGTCGCAAATACGAAAGCGTCCGGAAAATTAAAGGAGCCTGACGGGGGACACTATCCGTCAGGCTCCGGAACCAACTGATCACAGTTCGGGGTGTAGATCAGTTCGCATGCAACAGATTTGGCAAGCCAGTTTCGCGGGCGGACGGGACAATCCATTATGATACCGGCAGGCCGTTTCCTCATCTGTTACGATACTAGAACGCTGCCAGTTTGAACTTCCGTCGCTAAAAAATTCGAGATGACCGATGTTTAATCCTGCGGGAAGGACGCAATAAAGTCCTTCATGGTTCCGGCCTCAGAGGCGGCGCGGCCTTTTTCCATATCTTTCAAAAGACTATCCATGGAGATCGACATCAGCTTTCCGTCTCGGGAGAAATAGAACGTTTTTCCGTCGTTTGAGACTTCAGGGCCAAGCTCGATGCCTTTGGTGTTAACCCGGCCGCCGATATTGTACGGCGCTGTCCAGCCTTCCATCCCGTCCGCATCTGTGCGCGAGACCGCAACAATGTCAGACATGCCAAATTTGGGGCCTTTGCTGGAATAGAAAAAGACGTGCTGACCGTCAGGCGTCACGGCAACATGGTCATCGACGAGGAATGAGTTCACATGTTTTGGCAGCGAGCTCATTTTCCACTCACCAGACGCGCCGTCGAACTTTGCCATATAGATGTCTTGTCCGCCCTGAGCGCCCGGGTGAGGATATTTCGAACTAAAGAACATGGTGCCATCAGACGTGGTGGCAACGCTGATTTCTTTTTCGCCGCTATTGACGTTTCCCGGCACGGGGACTGGCTCGCCCCAGCCATCTTTGGTCACTTCAACGGACCAGAGGTTATCGTCTTTCTTGAATTCAAGATCCGGCAGAGCGCGGTCTGTCGCGAAATACAGGCGACCATCGAATGGGCTGAAATGCGCGTTCTTGTTCGATTTCTGCTTTGGAAATTCGATTTTGGTAGGCTCGCTCCAGCTGCCATCTGCGGCGCGACGTGATTCAAACAGGTCGGTATCGTCGCGTGATTCCTTGGTGAAGACACGGATATTGCCGTCTTTGGAAACCGTCAGAGAGTAAGCGCGATTGAAGGCGTCCGGAAACGGCTTGTCCGGATAGATGAAGCTGGCCTGTTCCGGTTTTCCGCAGGCCGTCAGAAACAGGCCTGCACTCAAGAGTGAAACAGTCGCAATCTTTCTGATCATCATAATGCTCCGAATACTGATACGTTTGTCACCGCCTAACCTTTTGGTGTGACGGTTTAACGACAGTCAGAGCAGGAAGAATCAGCTTTCGATGAGCTCGATGCTGTAACGTTCGATCACGGTGTTTGCGAGCAGTGTCTCGCACATTTCCTTCACGCGTGTTTCGGCAGCGTCGCGAGACAGACCATCTGCAAGATCAAGTTCGATACGCTTGCCAATGCGAGCTTCGCTGACTTCGTTAAAGCCGAGACGTGACAGCGTTTCACAAACAGCTTTGCCTTGTGGGTCCAGAACACCCGTCTTCAGGTCGACGTTTACGATAGCTTTCATGGTTAGCTGTCTCCGTTCCGGTCGCCGTTAATGTCGATGACTTCGGCGATGTCAGTTGAATGCTTGATAATGCCAAGGCGGGTCGCAACTTCGGCATAGGCTTCGGTTACGTTGCCCATATCTCTGCGAAAACGATCTTTGTCCAGCTTGTTGCCGGTTTCCATGTCCCACAGACGGCAGCTGTCCGGGCTGATTTCATCGGCCAGGATTGTGCGGACCATTTCACCTTCATACAGGCGGCCAAATTCGATTTTAAAATCGATCAGACGAATGCCAACAGCGGCGAACAGACCAGACAGGAAGTCGTTCACGCGCAGCGCTGTTGAGACCATGTCGTCAACTTCCTGAGGGTTTGCCCAGTTAAATGCGGCGATGTGCTCTTCAGTGACCAGCGGATCGCCGAGTTCGTCTTTCTTGTAGTAGAATTCAACCAGTGTGCGGGGCAGGACGTCGCCTTCCGTCAGGCCGAGGCGCTTGGCAATCGAGCCAGCGGCAACATTGCGGACGACCACTTCCAGCGGAATGATCTCAACCTGTTTGACGAGTTGCTCGCGCATATTGAGGCGACGAAGGAAGTGCGTTGGAATTCCAATGCCCGCAAGACGGGTCATGAAATACTCAGACATGCGGTTATTGAGAACGCCTTTGCCATCAAGAATCGCGTGCTTTTCAGCATTGAATGCTGTGGCATCGTCCTTGAAATATTGAATCAGCGTGCCAGGTTCCGGACCTTCGTACAGAATCTTCGCCTTACCTTCATAGATCTTGCGGCGACGGGACATGATCTCAATTCTCCAGATTGTCTGTGTTCCGGGAAAGCGATTCCAGAACCTTAAGCTGGGGAGCCCTACACGGTTTTGGTTTAAAATGCCATATCCAGAGCGATTCCTTCAGAGGTTTCTCTGATCCAGTCGAAGATTTGAGAAATTTCTGCGATCTGTATACCCTTCAGGCTGGATATTTGGTCCCAATCCGGGATATGAAACACTCGATTTCGTAGTCAGTTAGGAAATAAAGACATGGCGACTTTCAATGATCGTGAACGTGCTGAAGAAGCAAAGTACTCACTTGATCAGCAATCAAAGTTCAAGGCGCTGGCGCGCCGCGACAAACTTCTGGGCCTGTGGGCTGCAGATCTTCTCGGCCTGGCAGGCGATGATGCCGCAGAATACGCCAAGTCTGTCATTCTCTCAGATCTCGAAGAACCAGGCGACGAAGACGTGATCCGCAAGGTTCTCGGTGATTTCGACGCAAAAGGCGTCGCGAAGACACGCGAAGACATCATTGCTCAGCTCGAGCAGTTGATGGCAGTTGCTGTCGAGCAGATTAAATCTGAAGATTAATATTAAGGCCTGATTATTTTACCGGGCCTTACCGGAATGCCGTGATTTGATAAGCGTTTCTGCACGGCATTCTAATTTCGCTCTGCAACACTCCTAGGATTAGCCCCAACGAAGAAGTGGGCCCTTACTGGGAGAACAAAAATGAGCCGAGTAGCAGATAATTATTCCGCTGAAGACCGCATGGTACGTGAATACCAGGTTTCTGGGTATGCATGCCGACAACTGGCGCAATGGGCACTGGCCCATTTTGGCGACCGCACAGAGCCTATCGCCTATACCCATCTTGTAATTTCATTGTCCATGACCGGCCCGGATTACGCCGTCGATAAGATCTTTCGCGACCTGAAGGGTGCGGGCTATACCTATCGGAACGAAGCTATCTGGCGCATGTATGAACGCTACCGCGCTGACGGAGAGCGCCTCTACCCAATCGGACATACGATTGCGGCCTGAGCACAGGCCACACGCTTAATCATCGAAAGGCGATTTCACGTAATAGATACGGGCGCCTTTCTTTTCCGTCTTATCGCTGGCATCAGCCTGTTTCTGAACCTCAGGCGAGTCATAGCTGGAGCCAAACGGGATCCGGTCTTTCAGATCATCTGGTGGCACAATCTGGAAACCCAGATAGTGCAGCAGGAATAAGAATCCCCCGCCTGTCAGAAGGCCCGTCAGTACGATCCGCAGAAGAAATCGCTTGATCGCGCCGTGAACCAGAAGAACAGCTGCTGCACTTGCGCCGCCGCCGAACAGGCCCGCGCCTGATGCAACCGCAGCCAGATCTGTGCCTTCGCCGAAGACGCTCTGAAGAAAATTCAGTACAGATTCCATCGAAATATTCTCTCTATGACTGCATTTTTGCGATCAGGGCATTGTCGATTTCTTTGGCCCGGCGATAGGCGTCTCGATCGATCATGCGATCACGATAGTCTATAAAGGCCTGGCGTTCCGGAAGTGTCTTGAAGCTCAGTCCGAAATCGAGCTGCGCACCGAGATAAAGATCGGCCGCTGTGAAATGATCGCCAGCAATGAATTCACTCTCAGCAACCAGCTTTTCAATTGTGTCCATAACGGCTTCATAACTGCCATAGCCCACAGAAGCAGATTTATCAGGGCCCGGAAGTAAGCCAAAGCTTTTGGCTGTGATTGCGGCTTCAAACGGACCTGCGACAAAGAACAGCCAGCGATAATAGGCACCGCGATCTGCGACAGCCGGTGCCAGATTTTTCTCAGGGCACAGCTCGGCGAGATAGGCGACGATCGCCGAACACTCTGTGACGACCGTCTGGTTGTGGGTGATCGCCGGAACCTTACCCATTGGGTTGATCGCAAGATACGCATCCGATTTCATCGTGGTGCCGTAATCCAGCAAGGTCGTGTCATACGACAGACCAGTTTCTTCCAGCATCCAGCGGACGATTTGACCGCGCGACATCGGGTTAGTGTAAAAATGAAGCTCGCTCACGATTCCCCCATACATTCATGGCAAACAGCTTAGTGCGAATTGCCAATCGAAAACAGAGCGCGCAGGCAGTTTATTGTAAACAGAAAAAGTCACAGAAGCTGTCAGCCAAATCTATTGACATACGGGTGGGGTTTTAGTCGTGTGCGGAGAAGTTGGCATCGTATTCGCCGTGAGTTTGAACAAGGAAACAGACAATCGCGATGTATGATGGTCACGTCCTTCTGATTTCTGTCGTCGTACCGGTTTCCTCAAATGCCAAAGGGCTGAATGAACTGGTTGAAGGCCTTACGGCTCTCAAATCTGATCTGGACAGCAGAACGGACCATATTCGTCTGGGCGAGGCTTTGCTGGTTCTCGATGATGCATCCTCAGATGCACTTCAGGTCGTCCAGACAGTCATCGAATCAAACGACTGGATGAATGTGATCCCTTTGTCGCGAACTTTTGGCGTCAATGCCTCAACGATCGCAGGCAGTCTGCACACCAGTGGAGACTGGGTCATTACCTGGGAACGGGATGTCCCATTCAGTGCTGATGCCGTTTCGAAAATGCTTGCTGAGGCTCACCAGTCTGAGGCTGATCTCGTTTATGGTGTTTGCTCAGAGGCAAATGACGAGCCTGTTTTCCAGCGGCTCTGCGGGCGGCTTCAAAGCGGGCTCATGCGGATGTATGTTCGGGTGCGCCATGCTGCACACATAAGTGGCATTCGCGCGATCAGAGGTACGCTCGCAAGGGCGGCTGGCGCAGTTTGCGGACCAAGAAGCAATTTCGATCTGGTTCTGTCATGGTTCACAGACCGCGTGACGTCCGTCACTCTGAAAACACCAGATGGCGCTGGCGCTGGCGCTGCGCATCGCTCGAAAGCCCGTAATCGCATTTTTCGGAACCGCTCAATCTATCTGAAGCTTGGAGCGACCTTGGGGTTCGCAGTATCAGCTGCGTGCCTTCTATTGATCATTTCACTCTTAAGCATTCGGTTTCTCTCGCCTGAACATTTGAGTGGCCTGCCGCATTTCA
This sequence comes from uncultured Ponticaulis sp., assembly GCA_963678615.1. Lineage (GTDB taxonomy): Bacteria > Pseudomonadota > Alphaproteobacteria > Caulobacterales > Hyphomonadaceae > Ponticaulis. The sequence continues at coordinate 1,677,035 of OY782947.1, read as the reverse complement.
TTCTTCTGGTCGCAGTGTTGTTGCTTGGCGGCCTGTGTGTCTTTCTGTTGGGGCTGCTTTTGGAGAGCATGTATCAGCGAGATCAGCGCAGCCATGCTCGTCCGCTTTTCTTTACGTTGGACCGATCTGGCGATGAGGCGCTCCGTGAGATTTCTCAAATGAGCCCGCGATGAGACTACTCTGGCAGGCTCCTGAACACCGGAAAAACGAAAAGCTTCACAGCGTTGCTGTGTTTGGCTCCGGTCTGATCGGCGGGAGTCTGCTTCAGTCATTGGAAGGCCGCACGAACTGGCAGCACTCCAGATACGCCTACGACTGGTCATCAGAAAGCCAGCGCCAGAAAACTCTGACCGATGTGGCGAGTGCGCTGCGCCACATTTATGATGTCGAAAAAGACAATGAGCATCAGTTGGATGTTGTCTGGGCGGCAGGCCGTGCTGGCTTTTCGGCGACCCAAGACAGCATAGATGCGGAACATGCCTGCTTTCAGCAGGTGTTTGACCATTTTGAGCGTTTGGCGCGCTCGGGCATCAAATGCGATGTTCGCTTTCACCTTGTCAGTTCTGCCGGCGGTTTGTTCGAAGGTCAGAGACTTGTGTCCCGCCAGTCCGTACCAGCGCCGCAGCGTCCCTATGGCTTTGCCAAACAAGCGCAAGAGGCGGTCGTTCTGAAAGATGGGCGGAAGATGAAGCCGTATATTTACCGGCCTAGCTCGGTTTACGGCTTTAATCGCGTCGGAGATCGGATCGGTTTGATTGCGGCGTTGATCAGTGGGGCAGTCCGGCATCAGGAAACCGTCATTTTCGGGCGAATGTCGACGCTTCGGGATTTTGTCCTGGCAAATGATGTTGGTGAGTTTCTGGCCGATAAAATCATGTCGTCAGACGTCCAGTCGGGCACCTATTTGCTGGCAAGCGGCAAGCCGACCTCTATGACTGAGGTGATTGCGTTGGTTCAAAAGCGCATGGATCGGCCTCTGCAACTACGATACAAGCTTGGCGATACCAATGTTGCCGACAATACATTCAGTGCAGACAGCCTGCCGCCGAACTGGCGTGTCACGTCGCTCACCGACGGTGTGAGCCAGATTTCAGAAAAAATTGAGGCGGCGTTTGGAGAAACCGCCTCTGCCTGACCTTTAGCCGAACAAAGCGCGTTTCAGACCTGTTCCGGCCGCCAGCAATTCCTTGCGACGAATGATCAGCATGACGATGGAGGTGAACCAGATCACAACGGCTGCTGCGAACAGTCCGCCGCCATCATTATTGGGATCAATCCCGAGCGGCGTGAACAGGTGAAAGCTAACAGCGCCTGACATGACTGCCAGCGCGATCAGTGATCCAATCGCCTGCAAGCGACGCAAAGCAGGTAGAATCCCAATCAAAAGCAGGCTGGATGCAAGAAGCTCTGCGGATCCGATAACATACTGGCTGAACAGGCCCGTCTGAGCGAACAAGCCTTGTGCGCCAAAGCTGGCAGCCCAGCCATCGAGAAGCCCGAAAATAACCTGTGTCTCTTCGGCATTGGTGAATTTGAAGCGCAAGCTGTCGAGGAAAACCAAAGCTGCAAAAACAGCGATTGCATGTGGGGCGAGTGCCAGAATTCGTTTCATCTCTTGTATCCTGTCGATGATTGATTGAGCGCTTTTTGGCTCAGTCCGATCACGTTTGCGAAACACGTCTGTTCAATGCCGCGTGCAGCGTTTATGCCCCATTTCGTGATAATTGTTACGAAGCGGGCTTGGGGCTGTCAGGCGCAAGCTACGTTCAAGTTCATTGGTGAATTGATATGCATATGGATTTTCTGCCGACGTCACCGGCAGCAAGCGAGATCAGGTTTGACGACTTTCTCAAGCTCGACATTCGGATCGGAACGATTATCGCCGTGGAGGACTTTCCTGAAGCCAGAAAGCCTGCGTTCAAACTGAAAATCGATTTTGGACCTGCGATTGGTAAGAAAAAATCGTCGGCTCAAATTACGACGCATTATTCTCCAGAGGCGCTGATCGGAAAGCAGGTTGCAGCCGTCGTCAACTTTCCGCCGCGCCAGATTGGCCCCTTCATGTCTGAAGTGCTGACGCTCGGCTTTGCGGATTCAGAAGGTGCGATTGTTCTGTTCTCTCCGGACCAGAAAGTCCCGGACGGATCGCGGCTGGCTTAGTTTGGCCGGAGCAGGCGAGCGACCGGTCCGCTTGCACGATTAATGGCGTGCTGGGCGGCCTCATATCCGGCCTCGACTGACCGGTCATAGTCTTCCCAGTCTCGCAAATCGATGTCTCCGAGGTCGGGAACGACCAGTACGTCTGCGAGATCGCGGCCCTCATTCGGGTTTACAGACACTGTGGCGCTTCTCATCAGCAGGCTGGCGAGAGGCGGTGTCGTCTTGAAGCCGTGCCGCATGACCCAGCCGAAAAAGTTCGGCGGATTGACGAAGTCATTCGCATTAAGGCCCTCTGGTGCACGCGCCACGTCACAGCCGATAATGTATCCGCGATGCATGTCTCGCATCACATTGACGGGGAAATTATTCAGTACCGCGCCATCAACCAGCACTTCGCCCTCATCGACTACCGGCGGCAGAATACCGGGCAGGGCGATGGTCGCCCGCAAGGCTGTTCGAAGACTTCCCTTGGTATGAATGCGGATGGCACCATCTGTGAGGTTTGTTGATACCGCGAAAAATGGCAGTTCGAGATCTGTGATCTGAGTGTCGCCAAAATGCTCCTTCAAGCGGTTGTCGACCCGATGTCCTTTGACCAGTGACACGACAGGCAGATTGTAATCGCCGAGTGGGTTGCTCTCGACAAAGGCTTTGCGAATGCGCAGCTCGATCTCATCATCGCTCCAGCCCTGCGCCACACAGGCTGCAATCACCGCGCCCATGGACGAGCCTCCGACAAAGTCGATTGGGCACCCGGTTTCACGCAAAGCCCGGACAAGACCAATATGGGAATAGGCGCGGGCACCGCCACCAGAAAGTACCAATCCGACGGATCGACCCGCCATAATACGCGCGAGTCGGTCACAGCTTTGGTTCGCCAGCCCCGCCCAATGGAAGCTGCGGGCCGCATTGGCTGCTTCGATCCAGTCCAGCGGCGTTGAAATGCTTCGGCCGTTATTGTGCTCGATCAGAACAATATCGATCAGGCGCAGGCGCTGCGCCGGGGAGGTTTCTTCTGGCAATAGCGGTGAGGACGGACGCGCGTCCCGGCGGGCGAGCACCCAGATTCGATCAGCCTGCCTGAGCGCGAGCTTGTACCAGGCATTGTCGCCCATTGTGGCGATCAGAATGACAATGTCGTGCTCGGCTTCCAGCGCGTCGAAAAACTCAGCGTTTTGTCGGTCTGCTTCAGACCCGACAATGGCCGCCTTCAGGCCCAGCTTTTTCAGCGAGTCTGCCAGAAGCTGTGCGCGCAGGCGCAGATCAATGGTTGGTGAGGCTGCTGTCAGGGTGAAAACTTTGGGTTCAGCGCGTTGGTTCTGGCGACGCGTTTGTCTGAGGCGAACGAGCAGAGTTCTTGAAAGCTTTTCAAGGACCTCTGGCGAACTCTTCACCAGTTTCATGAAAGTTGTGCGCGGAAGCTTTACGACCTCTGAGTCGCGAATGGCGAAGACGGCGTTGGTATGCGCTTCGCCTGCCAACATGGCCATTTCACCAACCGGCTCGCCGGGGCGGATATGCCCGATGAATTCTGTTCGTCCGTCAAGGTTACGGCGAAACGCACCAAAGCTTCCGCTCAGGACGAAGAAGATAGCGTCCGAGCTTGATCCTTCGTCAAACAACATCGCGCCGCCGGGAACCGAAAACCATGTCGATTCGCGCTCTGCATTACGCAAAGCACGCGGATTGATATCCTTGAGAAATGGAACGCGGTTCAGAATTGCAGTCATGGGCGTTTACCATAATGGTACATCGTGAAGATTTGGGTACTGAAACCCGGTTTTAAATACGAATTTTGGTGGCAATCGAAAGAAGTAGAGGCAAAGCGGCGTCGTACCGCTTGGAAGTCTGGCGTTTAGCGCTTAGATCGAATGAGAATTCTTAAAGGAGGTCGCAATGAGTCAATATGAAACCATCGAACTGGATGCGTCCCCGGGTGGTGTTGCGGTCATTCTCCTGAATCGACCGGATTCTGGCAACGCCCTCACACTGCAGATGATTGAAGAGCTGTCTGATGCTCTGGAAAATCTGCGCGGTGAAGAACAGCTGCGTATGGTGCTTATCCGCGGCGCAGGCGAAGATTTCTGTATTGGCGCGGACCGCCACTGGATGGAACTCGCCAAGGGCTATACGCGTGACGAAAATGAAAGCGACGGCTTTGCCGCCGCAGAGATTTTCCGCAAGATTTATGAATTGCCTCAGTTGACCGTTGCCATGGTCACAGGCGCTGTGCTGGGCGGCGGTGCTGGTTTGGCTGCGGCATGTGACGTTGTCATTGCCAAGGAAGACGCGCATTTCGCCTTCAGCGAAGTCAGTCGAGGTATGATCCCGGCAACCATCGCGCCTTATATCATCAAAGCCATTGGACCGCGCATGGCGAAAGCTCTGTTCCTGACGGGTGAGAGCTTTGATGCGACCTATGCTGAGCAATTGGGGCTGGTTCAATATGTCGTCGACGACGAGAAGGCGATGGAAGAAATTCTCGAATACCTGTCGTCACTCGCTTTCGCGAATTCTCCATCGGCTGTCGCAGATACCAAGCGCCTTCTGCAAGCCCTTGAAGGCAAGGAAATCGATAAGGAAACATCTCATCTGACGGCCAAGAAAGCATCACTTCGCTGGGAGCGCGGCGAAGCTCAGGAAGGCATTTCAGCCTTTCTTGAAGATCGTAAGCCGAGCTGGGCGGACCTCTGATCCGGCTTAGTCTTAGCGAAAGCTTACACGGCTTTTTGAAATCTGATCACGGTTGATAGCGGCCTGTTGAACTCACTCTGGTAATCGAATTCCATTCGGAATACCGGGGTAAGAGTAATGGCAGGTCGCATCCTTCTGGACTGGGATCAGGACAAAATCGACAAGTTTGAACGAGAGCCCATAGTCGCTCAGCATAATCTGCACGAGCGCGATATGTTTACAGATGACGGTTTGATTGATCTGCTGGATCGATATCCGCGTGAAAAGCTCGGCATTTACTCGTTTGGTACGGACCCGCTGCGGAATACGGAAATTCAGGCCGGTATTGCTGACGGCCTGTCAGGCAAAGACATTCTGGAAACGGTAAAGCGTGGACGGTTCTGGCTGAACCTTCGCAAGGCCGATGAATCCCTGCCAGAATATGCGACCCTTCGCGACGAAATGTTCGGCGATCTGATGGAACAAACGCCCGGCCTTAAAACACTGAAAGAAGATGTCGGTGTTTTGATCTCATCACCGGGCACGCAGGTTTATTACCATTTGGACGTTCCATTAGTGACGCTGTGGCAGATCCGCGGCGTTAAGAATGTCTGGCTCTATCCGCCGAACGCACCTTTCATTGGCGATGAGGATCTGGAGCGTGTTGTTCTGAAGGAATCTGAAGAAGAAGTGCCATTCAGCCATGACTTTGACGGTGGCGCGCTTCTTGTCGAGCACAAGCCCGGCATGATGGCGACATGGCCTCAATTCGGCCCGCACCGTATTCAAAATCAGGATATGATGAATGTCTCGCTCAGCTGCGAGTTTCAGACGTTTTCCTCAATCGTTCGGGCCAATTCGGTCTATGCAAATGGCGTTTTGCGCCGCAATTTCGGCATGCATCCGGAATACCTGAAGGACGGTCAGGTCGGTAAATACGGTAAAGCGGTTTTTGCGAGAATTTTCAAAATTTTGAAACTTCGTAAATCCTTTGAGTTCCATAAGCAAAAGACATTCAGAATTGACCCGCAAGCAACGACTGGACTGAGCCCGCTATAGTTAAGCAGCCAGCCAGCCCCTTTGCGAAGCGGCGCGAAGGGACTTGGTGGTGTTCGGATTAATCGCAGCGGCATTTTTGATATCGACGGAAGCAGTTCCGCTCGATACGGCCCTTGCGCGGTCTGAACCTCCCATCAGCATGCGCGCCGCGTTTACCGTCGAAATGACGGACGGGACGGCATTTCGTGAAATTCGTTTTGACCCGCGTCTACCGGATGAGGCTGAGCGTTGGTCTGTGGTCAGTTCAACCGGCAAAAGCCGCGAGCTTGATCTTGCTGTCTCCGAATGGGGAAAGCAAAGCTCGCCTGATGGCTGGCTGTTCGCAGATGATCTGCGCGCCAGCATGGGATCTATCGTCGAAGCAGAAGACATGGGAGCCGCCTGGCGGATCCATTTTCAACATCATGCTTCGGAAAATGACGGGCCGCTGGATGTCTGGGCGGCAGACCATCTTGCAGGCTCTGCCTGGCTCGAGCCGGTCAATTCTCAGTTTCTGCGCATCGACTACACGTCTTTTGAGCCGTTTGACGGACCCAAAGGCAGTAAAATCGAGTCCTACAGCCACTCTTATATGCTTGGGCAGGATGCAGAATACGGCATCACATATGTGTCGGCGTTCAAGGTCGATGTGCAGGGCAGTTTCCTGAATGCACGCATTGAGCGCGCCTATCGGGTAAAAGTGAAGTCTGTCGAATTCTTCTTTGCGTCGAAAGAAGAAGAAGACCGCTACCGGCAGCAGCAGAAAAAGCTGAGAAACCGGACACAGCCACTTTATGTGAGTTCAAAATAGCCTTTCCGAACGCGCTGATCGCACTACACTCGGCGTATGATTCATCTCGTGAAATTATGTGTTGGTGCCGAGAGCATTGATGACCTTGTCTATTGGCAAGAGCATCTGATCGCTGAGCGCAGACGCGCTGGCGATCGCCCATATCCCGTTCATCACACGCGCCAGAGACCGAAACAAGCCGAAGAGCTGCTTGATGGCGGCTCCATTTACTGGGTTATCAAAGGCACCATTCTCGTTCGTCAGAAAATCCGGGCGGTAGACAGTCTGACGGATCGAAACGGGCGGTCGTTTTGTGAGCTTGTTTTCGACAAGGAACTCGTTCTGACCGAACCTCAGGGACGCAAAGCCTTTCAGGGTTGGCGCTATCTGAAGCCACAGGATGCTCCCGCGGACCTGAAATCATCTGCGGTTAAGGACGTTCCACCTGAACTCGGACTTGCCCTGAAAGAGGCGGGTGTCTGGTAATTTGCATACTGACCGCTGAAACGTTGTTCAAAGTCGCAGTTCTCTGTTGAACTTCAGGTCAACATTTATGGGGGGATTGAGATGTTGAAAGTGATTGGCGCAGGCTTTGGGCGCACCGGCACAAACTCTTTGAAAAAGGCGTTGGAACAGCTTGGCTTTGAAAAATGCCATCACATGGCCGAAGTCCTGCCGAGCGACACGCAAGTCAGGCTCTGGCACGACATATCTCAAAACAAACCGCCCGCCTGGGATGCGATCTTTGATGGCTATCAGTCGAGCTGCGATTTTCCGTCCAGCATTTATTATAAAGAATTGGCGGACCATTTCCCGGATTCCAAAATCGTTTTGACCGTGCGTGACGCCGAAGGCTGGTATGACAGCGCAGAGCAGACCATTTACGCGATCACCAACGCCATTCCGGACTGGCTTATCCGGCTCGTTCCTCATATTCGGCGTTGGCGGGAGATGATCGAAATCATCCTCTGGCAGGGGCTGTTTGATGGAAAGTTTGAAGACCGCGCCCATGCCATTTCTGTGTTTGAACAGCATATCGAAACGGTGAAACAGACGATCCCCGCCGATCGATTGTTGGTGATGCATGTAAAAGAGGGCTGGGGCCCACTTTGTGAGTTTCTCAATGTCCCGGTTCCTGATAACCCGTTCCCACGCGTGAATGATACGGCTGAGTTTCGTAAGCGAATACAGGTCATCAAGCTTGTGGCGACGCTCCCCTGGGTGCTTGCCGGGGTGATCGTGCTTGCTGCGATTGGCGCTGTATTCACATCAGGTTGGTTCGGCTGACACAGACTTTGAGAGGGGAATTCGATGGAACTTCTGACATCCATCACCGTTCGTGGACTTAGCATTTTATCGACACTCTTTGTTCTGGTTGTCGGATTTGCGGTCATCACTCTGGTCATTCTGTTTCTGTTGGATGCGAACCAGAGCCGGGATGCCGTTCGACGCAATTTCCCGGTCATTGGCCGCTTTCGGGATCTGTTCATTCGTATGGGTGAATTTTTCCGCCAGTATTTCTTTGCGCTGGATCGCGAAGAGATGCCGTTTAACCGGGCAGAGCGCGAGTGGATCTATAAATCTGCACGCGGCAAGGATAACACAGAACCTTTCGGCTCAACGCGCTCGCTGACAAATCCGGGCACACCTGTGTTTGTCAACGCTGCGTTTCCTCCGCTGGATGCACCAGACACTGAGCCCACATCCATAACGTTCGGCCCGTATTGTCGGACGCCCTATACCAGTTCGTCCATTATCAATATCTCAGGCATGAGCTTTGGTGCTCTGTCAAAGCCGGCCGTTCGCGCGCTCTCACATGGGGCGGCGCTGGCGGGTTGCTGGATCAATACAGGCGAGGGTGGCTTGTCGCCCTACCATCTCGAAGGCGGCGGGGACGTCATTTTCCAGATCGGGACGGCCAAATACGGGTGCCGCAACGACGATGGCGGGCTTTGGGACGAAAAGCTCAAAGAGCTGACCGCCAAAAACAATGTCCGCATGGTTGAAGTGAAGCTGGCGCAGGGTGCAAAGCCCGGCAAAGGCGGCATGTTGCCAGGGCGTAAAGTCACCGAAGAGATCGCTGCGATCCGTGGTATTCCAGAGGGCGAGGATTCGATTTCTCCTAACCGCCACCCGGAAATCGGAAATGTCGAAGAAATGCTCGATTTTATCGGTCATGTCCGCGAAATGTCTGGCAAGCCGGTTGGCATCAAGATCGTCGTAAGCGCTGTCGACTGGATTGAGGATATGTGCCGCGCCGTGCATGTACGTGGTCTTGCGAGCGCGCCTGACTTTATCACTGTTGATGGCGGCGATGGTGGAACAGGCGCCGCGCCTATGGCCTTAATGGACAATGTCGGCCTGCCACTTCGTGAGGCACTGCCAATGGTTGTTGATGCTCTGAACCGTCACAGTCTGAAGACACGCATCAAGATCATCGCGTCAGGCAAACTGATTACACCGGCAGAGGTGGCGTGGGCCTATTGCGCAGGCGCAGACACTGTGAACACGGCGCGTGGCTTCATGTTCTCGATTGGCTGTATTCAGGCAATGACCTGCAACACCAATAACTGCCCTACGGGGATCACCACCCATAAAGAGCATCTGCAGAATGGGCTTGATCCGAAGGTCAAAGCGAAGAGCGCTGCGAATTTTGTCGAGAAAATGCGCAAAGATGTGAACATGATTGCGCACAGCTGCGGTGTGCATACGCCGCGTGAGCTGACGCGCAGTCATGTTCGGATCATTCAACCAAATGGCCGCTCTCTTCTGATGAGCGAGCTCTGGCCAGATGTGGATGTCTCACAGGGCAATATTGTCAATTAAACGAGTACGGCCGAGCCAGGCTGCTGCAATCAGGCGGCAAGGCTTGGCCGGTATTGGCTGGCCGATCAGGTCCAGCGTGTCCGGATCGCAGGCCTTGATGTACTCGACGGTCTTGAAGCCTGACTTCAACAGCGAAGCTGTGGCGGCTTCAATGACCGTCTCTGGATCTGCACCATTGCGAATGCGGATGGCAGTGCGGTGCAGTGCCGCGTAAAGCGCTGGCGCAATTCGGCGCTCCTCTTCGGTCAGATAGGTGTTGCGAGACGACAGGGCGAGCCCATCACTGTCGCGTCCGGTCGGGCACGGCACGATCTCAACGCCGAAAGCGAGATCCGTCGCCATGCGTTTAATCACCTGAACCTGTTGAAAGTCTTTCTCGCCGAAGAACGCCTTGTCCGGATCAACCATGTTGAACAGCTTTGAAACCACGGTCGCAACGCCGCCGAAGAAGTGAGGGCGAAACTCGCCTTCCAGCTTTGCGCCAAGCTCGGGAACTGAGACGCGGGTCTCTTCGCCGACCGGATACATGGTTTCAACGCTCGGCAGAAAAGCAAGGTCACACCCATGCGCGTCCAGAAGAGCGCAATCGCGATCCTCTGTTCGTGGATAGCTGCCAAGGTCTTCATGGGCTGCGAACTGAGTTGGGTTGATGAAGACGCTGGCAACCGTCCGGTCGCACGCATGGACACTGGCGTCGATCAGCGACAAATGGCCTTCATGCAAGGCACCCATTGTTGGCACAAAGCCAACGCTCAGCCCTTCGGCTTTCCATGAGCGAACAATTTCTCTCAAGGAATTCAATTCAGTGACTCGTTGCATGGCAGCCTTCTTTCTTTCCTCGGAATGCGATGGCCGATGCGCGCGGTCGCGTCAAGAAATTGAAAACGCATATCAACACTTGGTTAACTGAAAGCAGGCAATTTGATTTCATGATTAAGCATGTTTTCGATAATTTTCGTTCGCTTGCCGACGCGCTTTGTGCGGGCCTGGCCTTTGTGAACGTAAGAATACGGGGCCGGAATTTTCCGGATGCCTGGATGTTCGAAGATACGCTTTCCACTCGCAAAATTGCCTGTTTGCCGACCTATCCGTCACAGCAGGCGATGATTCAGCGCGATGCAGAACGTCTTGATCGGATCGGATATGCGATCACTCAACTCGCTCAGGATTTCGCGCGCCTGCGGTCTCTCACACAGTCGGCCCAGTCGCTGGCAGAGTGTGTTGAAGCGGGCGATTCGGTTAACGCTGACCGCGTGACTGAGTTTGGATATTCACACACACCTTCTAAACGGCTGGGTGATCCAGTTGTAACCGAAGTTTTGTTCGGATGTTCGCTTAACCAGCATGAACTGGATAGTGAACTCTTTGAGCTTTCAGATTCTGACGATGTTGTTCAGATGCTTCCTGCGTATCAGGTGAGTCGGTCTTTTGGGCCTTTTGACGCAGAGCTGCACTATTCCAGTCGTTCGGGAGGGTAACCCATGGTATATGGAGAGGTCTCGTGAAACCGGAAGGATTTACAGTTTTGGACCGTGCCAAGGAGCCGTCTGCACCGCAGCCGGTCGACGCTCGTGAAGGACGCGTCATCATCATTGGTAATGAAAAGGGGGGGGCCGGCAAATCAACCGTCGCCATGCACCTGTCTGTTGCGTTGATGAGAATGGGTAAGAAGGTCGGCCTGATCGACCTTGATGTTCGCCAGCGAACATTTACCCGATATCTCGAAAACCGGATGCGCTGGGTGCAGTCGACAGGCTCATCTATTCCTATGCCGGAAACGCTACGTGTTGACGCCAGTTCCGCGCGCAACCTTGATGAAGCTGAAGCTGAGGAAAGCCATCGCTTTCTGAGCAGCCTGAAGCGCCTGAAGTCCGTTTGTGATTTCGTGATTGTTGACGCACCGGGCGGTGACACATTCCTGTCTCGTCTGGCACACTCGTCGGCGGATACTCTGATCACGCCGCTGAACGACAGCTTTGTTGACTTTGACCTTCTGGGGGATGTGAACCCGCAAAGTCTGGAAGTTGTACGTCCGAGTTTCTACGCTGAGATGGTCTGGGCCTGCCGAAAGCACAAAGCTCAAACGACTCGCAAGCCGATTGACTGGGTTGTCATGCGTAACCGGATGTCACCGCTTGAGGCGCGGAACAAACAACGCGTCGGTGAGGCGCTCGATAACCTTGCAAAGCGGATTGGCTTCCGACTTGCGCCGGGTTTGTCAGAGCGCGTTATCTATCGTGAGCTTTTCCCGATGGGTCTGACTTTGCTCGACCTGACGGAAGAGGGATCTAACATTACGTTTACAATGAGCCACGTCGCAGCCCGTCAGGAACTGCGTGACCTACTCATCCTCCTGAAACTTCCCGGTCTGGAAGGTCAGGAAATTGCTTTTTGACGAGGGAAATACGTCCTGGATGATTGGGCGGCGCGTTGCGCCGCCCTTTTTTTTATTCTTCTGGGCCGTAAATGCCGATTTCGGCAACGCCGCCCGCAAATGCGCTCGCCCGATACATGCCTTTTGTGTTGAAAGACCAACCCGGACGGCCATCAGGACCAAGGAAGATAACCCCGCCATCACCCTCAAGGTTTGAAAGATCGGTGTGAATGACAAAGTCGGCGGCATCTTGTGCGCTCTCGCCGGCCAATTCGATCCGAGAACAGATCGCATAGGCGACAGACAAGCGGATGAAATACTCCCCGGTTCCAGTTGCGGAAACGCCGCACACATTATTCTTTGCGTAGGTTCCAGCCCCGATGATCGGGCTATCGCCAACGCGGCCCCAGCGTTTGGCTGTCGTTCCGCCGGTTGACGTGCCCGCGGCATAATTGCCGTTCATGTCTAGGACGACGACGCCAACGGTTCCGTATTTGTGGTCATCCGGAAACATCAGGTCCGACAGCTTGGGCTGCGCTGTTTCATCTGTCGGGGTCTTTTCGGGTGCTGGATAGCTCTCTGGGCGAATTGGAGCAGGCTGGCCACGCTTTTCCAAAACCTTTAGCAGGCTGTCCCAGCGCCGTTCGGTAAAGAAATAGGATGGATCAACGATTTCAAGGCCTTGCTCTTTAGCGAAGCTGTCAGCGCCGTTTCCTGCCAACAGAACGTGAGGGGAGGAGGTCAACACTTTGCGCGCTGCGGAAATGGGGTGGCGTACATTCGACAGGCCCGCAACGGCACCAGCGTCCAGTGTCTTGCCGTCCATAATGGAGGAGTCGAGCGAAAAGCCGCCATCCTCAGTCAAAACTGCGCCTTTGCCTGCGTTGAACAGGGGATCATCTTCGAGAAGATGTATAACGGACTCGACCACATCGAGTGCCGGTTTGCCGTCTTGAAGCAGGCCCGTGCCGGTATCCAGCGCGTTCTGAAGGGCTGCGCGATAGGCCGCCTCGCGCTCAGGCGTCATATTCTCGGGTGTGATAACGCCAGCGCCGCCATGAATGACGATGGCCCATGCCGGTTTCTCAGCTGCAACGGGCTCGCTATCAATGTTGTCTGGTTTTGTTGTTGTGCAGGCGGCGAGCCAGATCGCTGCGACTGACACTGCGCTTATTTTTAGCCAGGACGCCATTTTCCTATCCTCTTCCCGAAAAGGAAAAGCCTAAGCGCGATTAGCGCGCCGGTCCAGCAATGTGGGAGGGGAAAAAGAATGGGCTGAGCTCATACGGAGATCCGCAATTGCGAGCTCAGCCCGTGGGGAAACTTTAGTTGTTCATCCAGTCTGGATAAACAAATGGAAGGTCCAGATCGCGTGCGACCGCCTGGTGAGCAATCTTGCCGCCAGAGACGGTCAGTCCGTTTGCAAGATGCGGATCCGCTTTCAGGGCGGCTTTTGCGCCTTTGTTTGCGATGTCGAGAACGAATGGCAGAGTTGCGTTGTTCAGCGCATAGGTCGATGTGCGTGGCACAGCGCCCGGCATGTTGGCGACGCAATAGTGCAGAACGCCATCAATCTCATAGATCGGGTCAGCATGCGTCGTCGCTTTTGAGGTTTCGAAACAGCCGCCCTGATCGATCGCAATGTCGACCAGAACTGCGCCTGGGCGCATGGTCTTCAGCTGATCGCGAGAGACAAGCTTAGGCGCTGCTGCGCCCGGGATCAGAACCGCACCAATGACGAGGTCTGCTTCGCTGACCGCTTTGGCGAGGCTGGCGCTGGTCGAGTACATGGTTTTGACCGCACCATTGAACTGCGCATCGATCTCCGCAAGGCGTGTGTTGTTGCGATCAAAAATCGTTACATCTGCGCGCATGCCGACAGCGATTTCAGCTGCGTTTGTGCCGGAGACACCGCCGCCAATGATGACGACTTTTGCTGGCGCAACGCCCGGAACGCCGCCGAGCAGAACGCCGCGGCCGCGGACAGTACGCATCAGCGCCCATGCTGCAACCTGCATAGACATGCGGCCGGCAACCTGACTCATTGGCGTCAGAAGGGGCAGGCGACCATGGCGGTCCGTTACGGTTTCATAGGCAATCGCCAGACAGCCCGATTTCATCAGACCTTCAGCCTGAACCGGGTCTGCAGCGAGGTGCAGATAGGTGAAAAGAGTGTGATCTGGTGTCAGCCGCGCGCATTCTTCTGGCTGCGGTTCTTTGACTTTGACGATCAGTTCAGACTTCTTGAAGACAGCGTCTGCATCCGGGAGGATTTTTGCGCCCTCTTTTTCAAACTCTTCGTTCGTGAAGGCTGAGCCAAGGCCTGCGTCTTTCTGGATGAAGACCTCATGACCGGCTCGAACAAGTTCGCCAACGCTTTCAGGCGTCAGGCCAACACGAGATTCCTGCTTTTTGATTTCGGTTGGAACACCTATGCGCATTTTAGCTCTCAAAATAGATGAAAATTCGAACGGAAAGACCACTGACGCAAAAAATGTCAAAACTCAAGGGTAAACTGAGAATAAGTTTCGAGTTGAGAGGGATATGGCGGGCAGTTTATCATTACTGACTGTTCGGCCGATTTATTCGCACACGCCAGTCTGGCTCATGTCGAAATGAAAGTGGTCTGCGTGAGCCTTGTTATAGTCTGGCCCGAGTACGGTTCCAAAGACTTTGCAAGCATCACTCTGGATGCTTTTCAGGAACTTTCCTTCAGGTGTGTCCTTGCCCCAATCCTTCAGCACGGTAATGCGCTTGCCATTCGAAAGCTCAAACCCTTTGATATCGATGGCGTTTGCGGTGGCGTGCTCGCTGAACTTTCCCTCTTTGCGGCCATACATGCGCCGACAACTATAGCTGCCAAAGCTCAGCACTTTGACGACCGGAAAATCAAAGAACTGTTTGGAGCGCAGAACAACAGATTGGCGTTCCCAGACAGCAACGGCGCTCGTCAGCGGGCAAGTCATTTCCAGGGTCGTTGAATAGGGAAGGAGGGATTTATCCAGAACAACGGCGTCGTAAAACCCGCAATTCTGTCCAGCTTCGCTATCAGGCACGCGTGTGTATTCGATCTTGCTGTCAGACAGGAAAGCAAAGCATGCATCTGCAGGCTTTTCCAGTTGCGATAACTTTGTCCGCGTCGCCAGACCCAGAGGGTGGTCGATACTCAGAGGCGTGAAGGGATTATGCTGCGGCGGCAAACGATCAATCGAAAACCAGCAAACAATGATGATCAACAAAAGCCAGAAGCCAGTCACAATCCATTTGGTCATAGATGTGCCCTGGTCTGATCAGGACGCCGAATGCGTCAGAATTCTTTGGAAAGGGAAATCCCGGCGAATGATTCTCGCTTGGAGGTCGACAAACCGCCACGCGCTGAGAAACTCGCTTCAGTCTCGATATAGCTGAAGGTCAGCTGAGTGCCGTTAGCGATATATGTCGAAACGCCTGCCTGCAGATCGCCAACGGTGATCTGATCGGCCAGTGTGACCGTCATGGCATCACGAGGGCCGGTGAGGGACTTTGCATTGAAGCTCACGGCTTCACCATCAGCAGCAGCGAAGACGTACCAGCCAGTCGGTTGCGAGTCGGAGCGCTCAAACTTTACGTTACCAACGCGAATTTCTGCAGAATAGCCTTCGTGTACCGCGTCGCTCGACGAATATTTCGTCAGACGGGGTTCAAGCAACAAGCCGCCTGTCTTTGGTTGAACCTGAAAGTCTTCAGCCAGATTTGCTTTGAAGGCGTAAGTGATTTCATCACCGATACCGCTGAGACGTGAATCGCTCTGCATCAGGCCTGGCGCCGCATCTGGACGGGCATTGCCAAGCGTAACGGTCGGGATAGTTGGGGATGGGACTTTGTAAGAGTTTGTTTTGGAAATGCGGACCGGTTCATTCAAAGACTGGCTTTGAGCGAGCGCTGCTGGCGTTGTTCCCAGCAAGAGTCCTGCAAGTACAAAATATGGTCTCAACATGTGCCTCATTCCTGTGGCAATTTAACACATCCAAATAAACAAACCAACACTTACTCGATCTGATTTTTAAGTATCACAAGTCGTGTTGCGCATTAAAAAACTGTTAAACCGCGAGTGTGGAAAGTGTTGTACAATAATGTGACCGAATGAGGGCGAGTATATTTTTAAGGCTTCAGACAATACTTCTTTCTAATTTGAAGTATCGTCTCAAGCCTCGTGTTTTCAGCAGTTTAGCGTCAGGTAAGACGGTAAAAGCCGTTTAGTATCCGAGCATTGCACCGATGATGATTCCGGCAATCAGGCCAGTTCCGGCAGCCGCCAGATAGGCGTCACCATCACATCGAACCCACTGATATCCCGGAGGCGGCTGATAAAGGCCGTACGCAGGATAGTTGTGAATAACGTATGTGTAGCCGGTCGGATAAATGCGATGACCGACATTATAGCGAGGCGCATAGCGGTTCGGGTACTGGTAGTAGTTGCGGAACTGAGACGCATAGACCACCCGCTGACGCGGATTGTACGTATATCTCGGCTTGTAGTTCCGTGGCGGTGTTACGACCCGGTGGCCATTATAGTGCTTGTCACCATAATAGTGTTTTTGCCCGTTATAATGGGGTTGGCCTTTTTGGTGGTATTGGTACTGATTGTGCCCCTTATAATGGTTGTTGCCACCTTTATAATGGTTGTCTGAGTACTTGTTGTTATAGCCAGAGTGCTTTTGGTCATAGCCTTTATGGCCATTATACCCGTGATGGCCGTCATAACCTTTTTGGCCATGCTTTCCGTTATTGTTATAGCTTTTGCCACCATGGTGGCCATTGCCGCCATTATAACCTTTGTGGTTCTGTTTGGCGTATCCATGATTGTTGCCATGTTGTCCGCCGCGCTGACCGTCCGCAAACGCGGGTCCGATAGACGAGATCGTCAGGCCACCAGCTGCGAGCGCAATGGCGATTGTTTTGGTCAATGCCATAGTTGAGCCTCCTTTATTGCTTGGCCCCACACAGAACCAGACTTAGGAAACCCAACCTGAACCGTTCCTGAACAGAAGTTAACCCCTTTGGGAGGTTAGGCTTTCAGAAGACCAATTTCCCGCAGGCGCTCGAGAAGATATTCGTGAGCGGTAATTGTGCCCGGGAAGTGGTCTGGATTGTCCTCGCTGATACAGTTTGGCAGCGAGCTGATTTCGACTTCCGGCTGGAAGTGAAGGAAGAACGGCATGGAATAGCGCGAGAAGCGTGATCGTTCCGGCGCAGGGTTTACGACCTGATGGGTTGTGGACTGCAGGACCTTGTTCGTCAGGCGCTGCAGCATGTCACCCACATTGATGACAATAGAGCCCGCAGGGGCGTTGACCGGGATCCATGTATCCACACCGCGAGGTTTGACCTGAAGGCCCGCTTCATCTGCGCCAAGCAATAAGGTGATGACGTTGATGTCTTCATGCGCAGCGGCGCGAACTGATCCTTCCGGTGGCGGTGTTTCCTGAGCTGGGTAGTGCAGCAGGCGAAGAATGGAATTTCCATACTGCACACGGTCTTTGAAATATGTTTTCGGCAGGTCCAATCCGTCTGCGACGCTTTCGAGCAGCACCTGACCGAGTGAATCGAGTGCATTGAACAGGCCCTCTGTCGCAGCATCGAACTCTTTAACTTCGGAAACAGATGGCGTTGGCGCCATAAGAGCGGCCTGTGGATGGCCTTCCGGAAGGTTGCGCCCAGTGTGCCAGAATTCTTTCAGGTCGATCGCGTCAACACCTTTAGCATTTTCCTGGCCAAACGGCGTATAGCCACGCTGACCGGCGCCATTCGGGTCAAAATATGCAGATTTCACTTCCGCAGGCTGGGCAAAGAACCGGCGCGATACATCATAAGCCTGATCAATCACCGACTGGTCGACACCATGGTCTTCTATAATGGCGAAGCCTGTATTCTTGAAACTATCCATCAGCGCATGCGTGAATGCGTCAGGGTCGGATTGGCGAAGAGATAAAGAGATCGGCTTGATTTCAGGTAGCATGGTGAGTCCCAGAAGAAATTTGCAGCGACCATAATCGCAGAAGAAAGATTTGCCTATGAGGGGATTGTCGCACCTTGAGCCTGTTTAGCGGGCTCTGAAGGGCATTTTCTTCAGACTTTAGAAACCAGATCGTAACTTTGCGTCAACTTTACTAACCAACTCCTTTATTTCGTTGAGTTTTATTTGAATTTTTTCGTAGAAAACTGTTTTGATTAACCAACAGGCAATCTCTGCTTGGCTTACTTTGAGTGTCAGCAATGCTGGCATCGATGGGAGGGTACGAACGACTTCAAAATGAAGCGACGTATCCGGTTCAAGGAGAGTACAATGGCAAACGCCGAAGTAAAAACTACAGCTCCAGATCTCATTCCAGGTCAGGAAGCATCAGCAGAAGAGCTGTATCGTGTTGGTCTTGTCTATTCGACCGGTTCCGGGGTCGATTTGGATTACGTTCTTGCGCACAAATTTTTTAATCTGGCAGCGCTGAGAGGCTATCAGGACGCGAAAGTGTCTCGTAAGGAATTGTCTGAGTATATGAGCAGCGATGAAATCGCTGAAGCTCAGAAAGCCGCTCGCGAATGGCTGAAACTCGCAAACTGAGTTTCAGCGCTAAAAATCAGCGATTATTACGACCTCCAATGTCGTAGTAAAAGCTGAAGTCGATCGGAAGTGCGTTCCGGATATATTGCTGCATGAACAGGTTCTGTTGTGCGATCCGGGTTTTCGGGACGTAAAGAACATCGAATTTTTGCAACGGTCCGAACTGCGCAAGCTGCGGATTATACATGCCTTGCTTTATATCGAAGCTGAAGGTCTGAACCTGTCCGTTTTCCATTCGGCGCAGCAGTAAAACCTGTTTCATGTCTGATTGATCGGTAAATCCGCCAGCCATGATGATCGCCTGAAGGGGATCGACCTGACCCGGAAGCTCGATAGCACCGGGTTGTCCGACCTGTCCGCCGACGAAAACGCGCTGGGGCGCATAAGATGCGATGGACACGTCCAGTCGCGGATCGACGAGCGCACCCGACATAGTCTGCTGAATAACTTGTTGAGCTTGTGCCAGTGTCAGGTTTGCCACCATGAATGGGGAAACCATTGGCATGGAAATGCGGCCATCCGGGCCGACAGTTACTGTGCGATTGAGATCTGGCGCGCCGTAGAGCGTGACTTCAATCTGATCGCCGGGCGACAAGCGGTAGGCTGTCCGGTTCGGCGTAAACTGCTCGAAAACCGGGCCCTTTGGTGAACTGTTTGGAACAACTGGATCAGAAGAACAGGCGGCAAGAAATGCGCCTAAAATCAAAGAAATCCGAGTTTTCATGATTTGCGCCTAAATCTGTGGGATTTCCGGCAGCATCGTAGTTAATCATCAATGAAATATTAAGTCTGATTTTTCATTCTGCCTCCGGGTTGAATCTTATAAGGCCAGAATTATGCCTGCAGATGATGGGTGGACGACAGTAACATCTTCAAACACCGCCGCGTCTGCGATTTCAGCAAGCCGGATCGGACGTCCACAGCTGTCGATCATCGATATTTTGCTGATGCTCTGGCGCGCCAAGTGGATCATGATCTTTGTCTCGATCCCGTTTCTGGCGGCGGCAATTGCTTTTGCGATGACCATGCCAACCAAATTTGAAGCCAGTTCCCGTATTCAGGTAACCGCGGGCAGTGAGCGTGTGTTTGACCCGATTGTGGGACGCGTTCAGGCAAGCATTCTGTCTCAGGAAGAGATTACCGAATCGGAGATCGAACTCCTTCGTAGCCCGGTCATTGCTGACCGTGTCTTGCAGAAGCTGGGTCTGGAAGTGGTCTACCCTAAAATCTACGAGGCCTGGGAAAAGGCACCACAGGCTGACCGACCAATGATTTATGAAGAGGCCGTCGTTGCGCTTCAAAAGGACTTCTTTGCTGGCGCTACGCCGAAAAACCCGGTTATTCGCACCAGCTATCGCAATGAAAATCCGGTCGTTGCGGCTGACGTTCTGAATACACTCATTGAGACTTATCTGTCTTACCGTGCCCAACTCTTTGCCAAAGATGACAAAGGCTTTCTGTCTGGGGAGCGCAAAGCAGCCAGCGGCAAGCTTCGTGAAGCCGACACTGCAATTTTGCAATTCCTGTCGTCAAACAAGATCGGTGATTTCGATACAGAGAAGTCCTCCATCGCTACCCGCTATGCCAGCGTCACCGATGAGATTCTGAAAGTGCAGGCGCAGAAAAGCGAAGTGGATGGAAAACTTGCCGCGACTGTCGCGCAGCTCGCGATGACGGAACCAACCATCGACCTGAACCGTGAAACCACGCATGGTCAGGAATTGTTTGCGCTGAAAACACAGCGCGAGCAGCTTCTTGCGACTTACAAACCCGGCGCGCCTCAGATCGACGCGATTGATCGACAGATCAAACGCGTCGAGAAGTTGATTGCGGAGCAAGGGCAGACAGGCGCTCGCGTTCAGCGCGGCCCGAACACGCTATATCAGGAACTGGAAACACGCCGCACCAATCTGGAATCAGATTCGCTCGCGATGAAAAAACGCTTCGAAGAATTGCTTCGTCAGAAGAAAGAAATCGAAGCACGCCAGCTGCAACTCACACGTTTGGAGCCGCGTTATCAGGAGCTTTTGCGTGACCGGTCAATTCAGGACAATCAGGTACGCACGCTGACGATTCGCGAGGAAGAAGAAAGTCTTAAGCGGAATGCGGCCAAAGCTGACTTTGAGAATATTCAAATTCTGGAACCAGCCAGAACGCCTGCACGAGGAAAGAGCAAGAAGAAGCTGATTGTGGCTGCCGGTCTTATTTTTGGATTGGGAACGGGATTAATGTTTGCTTTGCTTTGGATATTTACACGAAGCACTTTACCGACTGCTGGTAGTGTCGCGAGAACATCCGGACTACCCGTCCTGGCAAGTGTGAGGCCCGCCTAGTCACTATGAGAGATGTTCGTCGCGATCTGGCCAATCTGACAAGGTCACTTGAGCGCATCCCTGCAAAGGGAGGCGGACGTCAGGTTATGGTCATTGGCGCAGAAGCGGATGAGAGCGCTCCAGGCGTTGCAGCCTCACTGGCACTGCTGCTCAGCGGCCGCAGCACGAAATCAACCTGGCTGATTGATCTCGATCTTTCCAGCAATCATCAGTATTTCGCCTTTAAGTCGAAACTCTTCGATCGGACTGGCCGTCCGGGTCGCGCATTCGATGGCTCTTTGAATGTCAAACCATTCTACAACGTCATCCCTGAACTTCGTACCCGAAATGGACAAACTCAGTCTCGGGCAAAGCTGCTGGCGGTCCATCAGATCGAGGGCACCAAATTAATGGTGTCGCGATTCCGCAATGAATCGCTCGGGAAGAACCAGCATCTTCAGGTGAATAGTTCCGCGGACTTCTGGACGGCGCTTCGCGGTGCATCCGACTGGGCTGTCGTTGACGCGCCGCCCCTGGAATTCAGCCGGGCAGGGCTGGCTGTTTGTCGGCACATGGACGGTGTGATCCTCGTGATCAACGCGGACCAGACTCATGTCGATCAGATTTCAGCGTTGCGGGATGAGATCGAAACCCATGGCGGTCATTGTCTTGGTGTCGTGGTCAACGGAGTGAAATCGGATGCCCGTTTCGCAGACCGTATCTCGCTCTGACGCCATACCAGGCAGGCTATCTGTTCCACTGGGGCGAAAACTCGAACTCGGTTTTTTGCTTGTAGCGCTGCTTCTGTTTTCAGAAGCCTTGCTTGGACGCTTGTTCACGACACCGGAAAATCCGGAAGGCGGAACGATTCTGCGCCTGATGTGGCTTCCGGTTTATGGGATGACCTTCCTTGCGCTTGCTTTTCGGTGGCGCGAATTTCTGACCGTCCTACAAAAGTCACCGCTCCTTATCCTGCTCAGCGTTCTGGCGATTTTGTCCGCTATGTGGTCGCTGGACCCGGCAACCAGTTTTCGACGCGGAGTAGCGATATTCGCGACCACTGCCTTCGGCATCTATCTGGCCTCCTGCTGTAACTGGAAAGACATGCTTCGCCTGCTCGGGATTGCCTGGCTGATCCTCGGCATTGGCAGTTTCATTGCTGGTGCTTTGACGCCGGGGTTCGGCGTTATGCATGAAATCCACCCCGGTGCGTGGCGGGGATTGTGGTTTGAGAAAAACCAGATGGGCGGCTATTTTGCGCGGTCCGCTTTTCTGTTCGCATTCTTAATTTTGATGGATCGTGACTGGCGCAAAGTCTGGATCGGCGCATTTCTGCTCAGCGCGGCACTTGTTCTGCTGTCGACCTCTAAGACGTCTCTGCTCGGCCTTCTTCTGGGGCTCGCTGTGTTGGCCGGCTGGATGTGGATGCGATCAAACCGTTTTCTGACCGTCGCAACATTATGGATCATCTTCGCTGTAACGCTTGCGGGTATTGTCATCGTCACTTCCATGCCAGAGGCGGTCGCTTCTCTGATTGGCCGGGATCTCACCCTGACAGGCCGAACTAATATTTGGGAAGTTCTGTTCCGCGTAATGGAAGAGCGCCCTTGGTTTGGCTTTGGTTATGCGACCTTCTGGGCAGAAAACAGCCCGCCAGCCATGTTAGTGAGAGCCGAAACCGAATGGGAAGTTCCAACGGCCCATAACGGCATTATTGAAGTCATGCTGTCGCTTGGCCGTGTCGGGGCGATCATTTTCATTCTCGACTTTCTGGTGAATGTTGGACGCGCGCTTTTCAATATTCACCGCCGCCCAAGCGCAGTGTTTGCGTTTGGCAGCCTGACCGTTTTCCTGCTGTTCAGTATTTCTGAAAGCGTGATGTTGACGCAGAATAATATCACCTGGGTGACGTATTGCGCGATTGCTGCGCGGCTCGCGCTGGATGCTGGAAAAGTCAAAATTGAAAACCGCGTTCCGGCACCTGTTCCAACCGATATTCGTTTGAAACCCGCCACGGCATTGCGTGGACGTCTCAGAACGAGTGCTAAATAGAGTGTTGGCCATAAAAGCGTTGTTCGAACGGCCCAAACCAGAAAATCTTGCCCAGACCCTGAACCATACGATCATACCAGATGGCGCGATTGCGGGCGCGGGCGATCATCATGGCCAGCGACACGAGCCCATAGGCAAACGTTTGTCCGAAGCCGACAGCTGTCCAGAAAACAACGCCGGGAATGTCGGGTGGGGTTTTGTTTGCGCAAATCGTTGTCGGTGACTGTCCATAGGCAAATGACCGGCGCAGCGTATATCGAAGATTGGCGCGTGACATCGGAACGTGCTCGAACACTTCTGCATCTGCTGCCCAGCTGAATGTCTTGCCGAGCGTTTCCAGTCGACTGAACAGGAAGTCATCTTCGCCGCCGGTCTCGTTGGCTTTTATGTCAAATAGTGGCTTGCCTGTCGGCATCTGCTCCAGATCCAGCATGGAGTTGCCGCACCCATAGAAATGATCGATCAGACCGGATTCTTCCGGACCGAACCGTGCGAAAAAGCGGTTGAGATAATCAGCGTGAGGCAGATTGCCGTGAGGCAGGGCCGTCACAACCGCGCCAAACGTCACTGCCGCGTTATAGGCGTCGTGATTTGCCAGCATATTGGCAAGCCAATGGTCGGGTGCGGTCTGATCGTCATCCAGAAAAACGACCAGTCTGCCGCGAACTGTTTCCAGTGCTGCGTTGCGGGCATTTGCGACCCCTGGATTGGGCTCGCTTTTATAACGAACTGGCAATCTCGCATTGTCATAGCGCGCGACGATGGTCTGCGCAGACATGCCCGGATCATTGTCCAGAACGAGCAGCTCAAGTTCTGAGAAGTCGACGCCCTGTTGTTTCAGAACGCTTTCAATCGCTTTCGTCAGTCCCTCTGGCCGACGCACGGTCGGGATGACGATCGAGGCCTTTAAAGTCTTCTCAGTCATGCAACGGCTCCCCCGATTTGCTGCACAAAGTGAGCGGGTGTATCGATTTCAATGTTCAGGGCTTTTGCGCGATCCAGAACAGTGCGCAGCTGGTCTGGCGTCATACCGTATCCACTTGGTGCGTCTGACACATCATGGGTGAACATAATGGTCCAGCTGGGCATATGCGCCGAAGCCTCCATCGCGGCCAGAATGCGATCCACGCTGAACTGGCTGCCGTCAATCTCAAATGAGCGAAGATGCGCGCGGTCAACAAGCCCGCGATTGTTTCCGGCTAGAACGCCGCGAAGACTGGTGAATTTGTCAGCCAGTCTTTTCTTCAATGCGTAGCTGGTTTCACCGAATGGATAGGCAAAGCTTTTGACCTCTGCGCCGCCGGTGATCTCATCAAGGGCATCGAGGTTTTGATCAATGTCCGCAAGCACATCGCAAATCGGCGTTTGCGCGCAATCAATATGAGAGTGCGTGTGGGCACCAATCTCGTGACCGGCGCGAAAGACAGCTTTCAGATCGTCTTTGCCCGCAATGCGCCCCATGACTGTGTCGGATTCCATCATGTTGGAGGCGATATAGAAACAGGCCCGGACATTGTATTCATCCAAAATTGGTCCACCGACGCTGATTGCGCTTTTTGGGCAGTCGTCAAAGGTCAGCGACATAATCGGACGCGACGGTCTGATATTCAAAGGCGCAGCATAGCGCCATTGAACGACCCGTCTCTCAAGCTTTGAGACAAGCCCCCTCTGAGGAACATAAGGCTCAACCTTTGCCATGACGGGCCTCTGCGTGCACGAAAGCACGATAGAGTTTCAGCGCGGTCAGGCGCAGGCCAACAGGGGCAAGAAAACCCGGCATGAGTGCGAGCCCCTTGAACAGATATTTGAACAGGCTTCGTCCCGGCACATAAGAAAGAGTGACCGCCATTCGGTAGAGGCCGGTCGACTTCAATGCGTCTGGGTGGCGGTTCGCGGCCAACCAGAAATTACGTCCTGACTTTGAATATTTCCGAACCAGCGTGCTTGCCGGGTCGAGGCCGACATGTGTCGCGGTATTATCGATATGGATGACAGGAAAACGGCGGGCAGCTCTCAAGCCCCAGTCGACATCTTCCCAGCCCCAGCCTTCGAATTCACTGTCGAATGGTACAACGGCCATGATGTCTTTGTGAACGAGCACATTGCTGGTGAAGACAAAGCGGCCCGGATTGGTTTGACGGATGTCAGCCGGCACGCATTCGGACACCGCGCATTGCTTCCAATGCAGCGCATTTTCCGGCGAGCGGACGGCTTGTTTCAGAGAGAATCCTCCAACGACCAGAATAGGTTGGCGGTGGTCTTTGATCTGTTTCAGATAGCGTTTCAGAAAGCCAGTATCATCCGGCAGCATGTCTGCATCCAGAAACAACATCCATTCTGAACGTGCGACTTCTTCAAGACGATTGCGTCCGCCGGAGCGACCGAGATTGTGCTCGGCGGTGACAAGGCAGGCAGCGCCCGGAAACTGGTCCACCCCAGCGGTCAGTTTTGTCGTTAACTCAGGGTCCGCGGAACCGTCATCATAGAAGATCAGCTCGACATTTTCAGCGCAGCCACAACGGCCAAGCGTTTCGGCAAGCGCACTGGAATCATAATGATAGACCGGTACCAGAACAGACAGGATCGGTTCGATCCGAGGGTAGGCGTCATTGCAGTGAACATGCTCGCCCGGTTTGCTGGCGGGGCGCGCAGAAAACTGAAAAGGGGGAGGGCGAAGCGATTCAGCGATCATTCTGCGAATCTCCCAACAGGCACGGCGCTGTCATCAGCATAACATAGAGGTCAAACCAGAAGGATGCCCGGTTCACATACTCCATATCCAGGCGCACGCGCTCTCGTACTGCTGCAGCGGTATGCACCGGGCCGCGTGATCCATTGATTTGCGCCCAGCCTGTCAGGCCCGGTTTGACCCGGTGGCGGTGGGCGTAATCGCTGACCAGACCGTGGACTTCTGTTTCTTCTGTCGTCATGCCGATGGCGTGAGGACGTGGGCCAACAAGCGACATCTCACCGGCGAGAATATTGAACAATTGCGGTAGTTCATCGAGGCTTGTCTTGCGCAGGAAGCGGCCAATTTTTGTGATCCTGTCATCGTCTGATGTGACCTGCGTGATAATGCCGTCTTCGGCTTTGCGGTCAGGACGCATTGTCCGGAATTTCCAGACGCGGATCACTTCATTGTTAAAGCCATGGCGCTTCTGACGAAAGAAGACCGGCCCTTTGCTATCGATTTTAATCAGCAGGGAAACGAGCAACATGATTGGCGAGAAGCCGATCAGCATCAGGCTGCCAATGACGACATCAGACACGCGTTTCACAAAGGCGCGGCGTGCGTCTTGAGGGGCGCCGGAAACATATGCGGCTGGCGCATCTGCGACCTGGGCGAGGGTGGAGCCGTCCGCATTGAAGTCTTCAAGGTCGAGCAGCAGGATCACCCGGTTTGGCAAATACCGGAGGCGTTCGATCAGCAGTCGTACGCGCGCCTGTGCTTTCGACGTTACCGTCACAATAATGCGGTCAACTTTCGGAAGATGGTTCCATGCAAGCAGATCGTCCAGTGTGCCGACAACCGGAACGCCATTCATATCCATAGGCGCGCGACCCAGACGGTCATCGAAAATCGCAACAATATTGAGCTCGCGGTCAATCGCGTTCTTCTCAATCAGCTTGCGAGCATTCGCGGTCGCGCCAACGATCACCACGTTTTCAGACAGGCGGCCAGAGCGGATCAGGTGCTTTGTAAAGGCGACGTGATGGGCGTGCGCAGTGATCGCAAAGATAAAGCCAATCGCTGAATAACCAGCAAAATAAAGCGCGCTGCCACCGATTGGCGTGAGTGCGATGAATAAGGCCATGGCAGCGATTGCGAGGCTTGCGCCAAGCGATACACGCGCAATGTGGTCCAGAACTTTCTCGGTGAACGGGAAACGATAGCCATCTGCTGACCAGATTCCCCAGACAATAAAGGCAGGAGCGACCAGATAGGGAAAGGCCTCGCCCAAAGCGGCGCCATGCAGGCCACCGGCGAGACCGGAAATAGCGATCAGAGAAATTACAGACAGGCCAACAACATCCAGCCAGCGCGCAACGGTACGGATGGTTTTGCGATCTGTTACGGGGCGATTCTTGAAGGGCTTCGCGTCCTCAAGGCTAGGTCGATCCGTCGTATGTACAGTAAGAGCTTTGCCAGCTACTGGCTTTGTTGCCGAACTGGCTTGCATCTTTTGTGCGGCCTGACTCATGTCCACTCACTCCGATCCGTAGAGCAGACGCTATCGATTTACAGCCAATATTTAGTGGAGGAGGTCGATGAAATTTCACCGACCTGTGGAAACTACCGCACCTTGACGTGATTTATCGCAGCCACACACCTGCGGCATTGCTTTCAAAGCCAAGCGATTCATACGCCGCATCCACCAATGACTGGCCACGCGCGTTCAACAGAATGCCGCCGCCCATCTTATTCATGGAATAAGCAAACACCAGATCTTCATCAGGATCGTAGAATACAACGCTTCCGCCCATGCCGACATGACCGAACGCATTCCGCCCAAGAATAAGAGACATATCATGCCCGCCCGGACGCATGCGATTGTCCATGCTGGTCATAAAGCCTTGCCCGAACCGGGAAGGAATCAGCAGGGTCGCATCTTTCATGGTGGCCATGGACACCTGACCCATAGCGGCGATGCGCTCTTTGGAGAAATACGCCTCTTCGGACGTCTCAGACAGGCTCAGGAATAGCTTGGCCATGCCGCGTGCGTTGGAAATGCCGCCGCCGCCGCCAAGTTCAGCGGCATGTGTTTCACGAGTGTTGAAATCCAGCCCCCCCATATTGAGCATGGCTTTGTGTTGTAGTGACTCTGGGGCGCTCAGCACAGTCTGAAGGAAATCGGAGATATGATCATTCGGGCCCGGCGCGAAATTGATCATCGGGGCGACGCGCGCTTCCATCTCTTCCGGCAGACCAAGCCAGAAATCAGCGCCAAGTGGGCCCGCAAGTTCATCGCGAAGGAACTGTCCGAGTGACTTGCCTGAGACGCGGCGGACAAGTTCGCCGACGGTCCAGCCAAATGTGATCATGTGATAGCCGTTGCGGGTGCCGGGCTCCCACCATGGTGCTTCAGCGGCCAGCCGCTCGACCGTGTAATCCCAGTCTAGAAAGCCGCCCTGACGGACAAGCTCACGCAAGGCTGGTACGCCGGCGCTATGGTTCAGCATCATCAGGACGGTGGTGTTCTCTTTCCCGTTCGTCGCGTATTCCGGCCAATAGTCCGCGACCGGAGCATTCAGGTTGAGTTGACCGCGCTGGACGAGCAAATGCGCGCAGAGGGCAGTTGCGGCTTTCGAACATGAGAACACGATCGACAGCGTGTCAGAGGTCCATTTTTCGGTTTTGGCTTCGTTTTTAAAGCCGCCCCATAAATCGGCAACGCATTCGCCTCGGTGATAAACACAGACAGATGCCCCGACCTCGTTTCTGTGTTCGAAGTTTTGCGCAAAAGCATCTGCGACACGCTCGAAGTCTGATGTGACGTTTCCGTCGATTAAATCATGTCCGGCCATGGACGACCCTCCCGTTTCGTTTCTATTTTATAGGTCCACACTAGAGGCAGCCGGGTTCGGACAGCAATGGAAAATCCGCGTTCAACATTATCGCAGGAACTTACGCCGGTCGGGTCTCCGATCTTGAAGACGATTCTCGCGGGCATTTTGATGGGGGGCATCTCTGCATTTTTCTGGTTTGCTGTGCCGCAAAGCCATCCGGCTGATTCGTCTCAATGGGTCGAGAAGCTCATTTTGATCCCGGCGCTGATCATATTGATCTGGTTTGACTTCAAAGAGTTTCGGCTCCCCGATCCGATCACGTTAACGTTAATCGTCTGCGGAATCCTGTTTGCATTGTTGAAAAGTGGGCTGATCGTTTTTTCAGCACTCGCCGGCGCATCAGCAGGGTATCTGCTTATCGTTCTGATCAGAATATCTTTTCGCCGT
The DNA here is from genome assembly GCA_963678615.1 of uncultured Ponticaulis sp. GTDB lineage: Bacteria > Pseudomonadota > Alphaproteobacteria > Caulobacterales > Hyphomonadaceae > Ponticaulis. Next base: position 1,648,257 of record OY782947.1, on the reverse strand, counting down.
GCGGCTGGAAAAGATGGCATCGGCCTTGGTGACGCCAAGCTGATCGCAGCAGTCGGTGCCTGGTATGGCATTTTCTCACTTGGTCCGGCACTGCTGATTGCGAGTGTGTTGGGTTTGTTGCAGATTCTGGTTGTGCGCGCATTTGACAAGCCGAAGACTTCGGCAAGCGGCGCGATCCCATTTGGCCCCGCCATAGCACTTTCAATGTGGGTGATGAGTTGGGGGCAATTTCTTCTGCCCTGGACGTGATCTTCCAGTCTTTCTGGAATTTTATTCTGCTCAAGGCTGTGTTTTTTGAAGCCGGTTTCGAGTGCGAAAGGATTGAACGAGTTAACAAATCGGACAGTTTGTCAAAAAAGCGTAACATACATATGCGAAAGCGGCCCTAGCCTTGCATTTCGGAAAATAGACAAAAGTCAGTCCGATCGCGAGGGGATGTAAAATCTGCAACAGCTCATTTGAGGGGGCTCAACGTATGAAGATCGCAGTAAGCCTGCGCTCGCTCGCACTCGCGAGTGCTGCCGCAATCGCACTGGTTGGTTGTTCCGACACCGACATCAGTTCACCTGGTGCTCCAGCACCGGTTCCAACTCCGGCACCAACACCAACTCCGACGCCGACACCAACAGGTACGATCAATCTGATCCCAACTGCTGGCTGTCCGACTGGCACTTCAGAAACTCTTTTCGACGCAGTTGCTGCTGACGGTTTCTCAAGCGTTAGCGTTTGTGCGCTCGGTTCTTCTTCAGGCGCTGAAATCACGTCTGATCTCACAATTCCGGCAAACACAACGATCGCAATTCAAGGTCCAGTCTTCGTTGGCCAGGACGGCGGTACGTCCGCAACTCTGACACTCGAGCAGGGTGTTCGCATCATTGGCGCGTCTGCTGCTGGTACAGCGAACGCGACTGACGATTACCTTGTTGTGTCACGCGGTTCGCAAATCGTTGTAAACGGTACGGCGACGAACCCGGTTCGTATGACGTCTCGCGGCGCGATGAACGACGAAGAAACTGGTTCTTCTCTCATTCAGGTCGGTTCAAACGGTCTTTGGGGCGGTCTGGTCATCAACGGCTTCGCTCCAATCAACGATTGTGGTGACGCGACTGCAACTGGCGGCGACGCTGACTGTCAGAAACAGGGCGAAGGCGCTTCTGGTCTGTTCGGCGGCGATCAGGCTGACGACAACTCTGGTTCTATCAACTATCTGATCGTTGAATACGCAGGCTCACGTCTGACAAACGACGACGAACTGAATGGTATCGCATTCCAGGGCGTTGGTTCCGGCACGACTGTCAGCCACATTCAGATCCACAACAACCTGGACGACGGTGTTGAGTGGTTCGGTGGTACTGTGAACGTCAAATACCTCGCTGTTACCGGTGCTGGTGACGACTCTATCGACTGGACTGATGGTTGGTCTGGCCGCCTGCAATTCGCCGCGGTTTATTCAAACGTTCCGTCTTCTGGTGACCCACGTGGTATCGAAGCCGACAACCGCGACGGCACAAACGACAAAACACCTTTCTCTGATCCGCAGGTTTCTAACTTCACGCTGATCGGTACGTCTGGCAACCAACAGGGCATTCTGCTCCGTCGTGGTACCAAAGGCGCTATTATGAACGGTGTTGTTGCCGGTTTCCCAACTGGCCTTGACGTTGACAGCTCGCAAACATTCACGAACTTCACAAATGGCGACCTGACCATCAGTTCTCTTCTGATTGATGCTGCTGAGCCATTTGCAACAGACGGCGACGGCGTTCCAGCTTTCCAACCGTCTGACAATATTGTCACGCGTGCGAACTCTCTGACTGACCGTTTCTTCCCGGGTTCTTCAGAGCTGACAGTTACTCCAACTCAGCCATCAGTGTCTGAGCAAGGTTTCTTCGGTGCGACCATCGATTACATTGGTGCGTTTGGTCCGTCCGAAACAATCGACAGCAACTGGGCATCATTCACGCTGCCAGGTACGCTGTTCCCGGCTCAAGCGCCTGCGGCTTGCCCATCTGGCACAACTGACTCCGGCGACACGCTCGACGGCAAAACACTGTGTATGGTTGCTGGTCCGATCTCTGGTTCAGTAACACTTACGAACGGTGACGAGCTTATCTACGAACTCGACGGCACTGTATTTGTTGGTTCTGACCGCGGTGCTGAACTGAACGCGCCTAACGGTTTTGCTGGTTCTCTGACTATTGAGAAGGGCGTAACTGTTGTTGCTGAAGGCAATGACGACTACCTCGTTGTGTCTCGTGGCTCTAAGATCTTCTCAAACGGTACTGAAGCAGATCCTGTTGTCTTCACGGCAAAAGGTGTTCTCGACGGTTCAATCACTGCAACTACATCTCTGAAAGGTGTTTGGGGCGGTCTCGTCATCAACGGCCGCGCACCAATCAACGATTGTGGTGATGGCACAGCAACTGGCGGCACAATCAACTGTGAGAAATCTGGTGAAGGTGCATCTGGGTCATTCGGTGGTGCAACTACTGACGACGACTCAGGACAGCTCTTCTACACTCGCGTTCAGTACGCTGGTGTCCGTCTGACAAACGACGACGAACTGAACGGCATTGCGTTCCAGGGCGTTGGTTCAGGTACTGAAGTCAGCTACATTCAGGTTACCAACAACCTCGACGACGGTATCGAATGGTTCGGCGGCACAGTGTCTGCTGACCACGTTGTTGTGACAGGTGTTGGCGATGACTCTATCGACTGGACTGATGGTTGGCAGGGGTCTCTGCAGTTCGCGATCGCTTATCCAGGCGTAGCGGGTGCTGATGGTGGTATGTCTGGTGACCCACGCGGTATCGAAGGTGATAACCGTGATGGCACAAACGACAAAACGCCATTCTCTGAACCAAAAATCTCTAACGTTACGCTCGTGAATTCTGGCGAAGCTGCAACTCAGCAAGGTGTTCTGCTGCGTCGCGGAACCAAAGGTCTTCTGGCAAACGCAATCGTTGCTGGCTGGTCTGTTGGCCTCGACGTGGACAGCACGCAAACCTTCACGAACTTCACAACTGGCGATCTCGAGATCAAATCGATCCTGCTCGACAACACTGTGAACTTGGCAACTGACAGCGACGGCGTTCCAGCTTTCCCGATTGCTGACAACGTTGTTGAAGGTGTTGCGGCTCTGACAGGTGAGAACTTCACATTCGTACCAGGTACGCGCGGTGTGGTTCCGGCTGCTGCAGACACGTCAGTCTCAGCATTCGACGTTACCGGCTACGGCGAGCTGACCCCAGTTAACTACATCGGCGCTGTCGCTGATGCGAATGACAACTGGTACCTCGGATGGACAGTCGATCTGACTGGCAGCCTGACTTCTAAGTAAGTCCGTTTCGAAACGGGCAGGGTGACTTTTGTCGCCCTGCCATTTTCTATTCTTAATCCAGTCTGCTGGGCCAAAGCCCAATCTTTTCCTGGGGGAAAACATGTTTAACCGTTCGTCCAAATTCCGCTGGGCCATCCTTTCTGGTGTGTCGCTCGCGATCCTCGCACCTGCTGTTTATGCCCAGGACACGACTGACGAAGGAGAGAAAAAGCTCTCAACTGTTCAGGTTCGTGGCGAATTCATTCCTGACGAAAAGCGCTCCACATCTGAAGTGTCGAGCATTCTCAGTATTGAAGATTTTGACCTGTCTGGTGATTCTGACGCAGCCGCTGCGCTCGCTCGTGTTGCTGGCGTGTCGACGGCTCAGGGCCGTTTTGTTTATGTTCGTGGTCTGAACGAACGTTATTCCAGCGCGACCCTGAACGGTTCGCCGCTTCCAAGCCCGGAGCCGCTTCGCCGCGTTGCTCCACTTGACTTGTTCCCGACATCAGTTCTGGAAACGATCCTCGTTCAGAAGACCTTCTCTCCAAATCTGCCGGGTGAATTCGGTGGTGGTTTGGTGGACATCCGCACGCGGTCTGTTCCGGATGAGCGCTTCCTGACAGCTAAAATCGGTCTCGGTGGCGATACAACGACCAATCTGAAAGACGGCCTTCTTTATGATGGGTCTGACACAGACTGGCTCGGCTATGATGATGGCGCACGCGATCTTCCAAATATTCCGGATTCTGGCGTGAATGCTGAGTTCGGCAAACAGCTGACGGATGATTCTTCGCTGCTCGTTATGCAAAAAGGTCAGGTCGCTCCAGACGTGTCGTTCGGCCTGACAGGTGGCGAGCGCTTCGACTTTAACGAGCGACTGTCTATGGGTCTGCTTGGTACGGTCAGCTATTCAAACAGCTGGACAACCAAAAAAGGTAATCGCAGCTTTGCAAACTCTGCAGGTGACGGCCTTGAAGAGCGGTTCTCTAAGACGCGTCACTCGACTGCAAACGAAATTAAGGTCAACGCGTATAGCGCGCTTGGCTTTGAGTATGACCTCGACAACAGCTCTCATGAACTGCAATTCGTTGGCCTTCTGACACGTTCAACCGAAAAAGAAGCTCGCACCGTTGAAGGCGTTGACTTTGACGACAACTATGAGCGCACAGACAGTCTTGAGTTCTTCGAGCGTCAGCTCTGGACCACACAGGTTTCCGGTGAGCACATTTTCGACAACCTGAACGGTCTGAAAATTGAGTGGCGTGGGTCTTATTCTGAAGCCTTCCGTGATGCGCCTTATCAGTACTCAGTACTCTATCAGGACACGTTCAACGGTCTGGGTCTGAGCACAGTTTCAAGCGGTGCCGATAACCTCTTTGCCTTCAGCCGCATTGATGACGACTCTACCGATTTCGGTATTGATGCCAGCATGCCGTTCTCACGCGGTGGTGACTGTACTTACTTCTGTGAGACAGACGTCAAAGTCGGCTATTCTTACGTTGAGAATGACCGTGAAGCGGTATCGCAACTCTTCGCAATTGAAGGTGTGCCGATTTCCAACAAGCGGATCGATTATGTCTATAACAGCATTTTCGCGTCAGGCACTGGCGGCGTAGATTCGATTGGCGGCAATACCTTCCCAGAGAAGTATCTCGCAACGCTCGAAGTTGACGCAGCATACGTCCAGGTCGACACGCAGATCACGCCATTCATTCGTGGTGCGGTCGGCGGCCGTTGGGAAAGCGCGATTGAGGCTGTTGACACAATGGCGCTCAATCAGGACCCGTCCCTCAACTATGTTGAAGCGTGTGTTGAGCGCCAGGCTGACGACAGCTGTGACAATAAAGAGGACTTCCTCCCGGCTGTTACAATCACCTGGAACCCATATGACGATCTTCAGGTTCGTGCAGGTTTCTCTGAAACCATCACCCGTCCTCAGTTCCGTGAACTTGCGCCAACAGAGTTCCTGAACACTGAAACGGACCAGAATTTCCTCGGTAACCCATTCCTTGAGAATGCGTCGATCAAGAACTGGGATATTCGCGGCGAGTACTATTTCGGTCGTAGCCAGTTCATCACGGTCGGTATCTTCTACAAAGATATGGAAAAGCCGATTGAGGAAATCTCTCAGCTTGCCGGTGATACGCCGAAAACAAGCTTCATCAACGTTCCAAGCGCGGAGCTGTACGGTTTTGAAGTTGAGTATCAGCAAACTCTGCCGGTTTCTGATTGGTTGAAATGGAAATGGTTCGCGAACAAAGACGTTTCTGTCAAAACCAACTATACTTGGTCTGACTCTGAAGTGTTTGCTGGCCGCAATCCAAACGACCTCAGCCTGTCCAGTGCGGAATTCTGTGCGCAGTATGCAGACGAGTGTGTTGTCACGAACCAACAGCCGCTTAATCCGACACCGTTCCTTTTGCCGGGCGCGGGCCTGATCGAAGATGGTCGTCAGCTTCAGGGCCAGTCTGAGCACCTGTTCAACTTCCAGATCGGTTATACGGATAACGTTGCTGACTCTGATCTGAACATTCTGTTCAATTACTCAAGCGAACGTATTCGTTCGGCTGAAGCCCTGAACCGGAATATTCCGGCTGTTCTCGAACAGCCACCAATGACGGTTGACCTTGTGTACAACAAACGCTTTGTACTCGGCGGACACGACTATGAGTTTTCGTTCAATATCGAGAACATCTTTGGTGATGACTATGAGGCGTACCAGGAACGCGGCGGCGACCGTATCGATGTAGATACGTATGACATTGGCCAAAGCATTTCCTTCAGCCTGAAGAAGGAATTCTGATTGTGCAGGCTTCTGAATAAGAAGCCTCCTTTCAGGGGTTTAAATTGACTTTGGCCGAAGCGGGTGCACTCTCGCTTCGGCCAAACTTCTGAATAAGGGAACTGGTTTTTGACGAACCGATCTGAAACGTTTGCCAGTCTGGGCGAAGCCTTCCTCAATAGACGAGGACTGGTTGGCCGAGGCGTCGCAACCGCGCTGGATCTGGTTTTGGTCATTCTTCTGGCTCTCGGGGTGGCGCATCTGATCTGGACGTTGATCACGCCGACTGCATTTGCCAGACTTTCAGACCAGTCGAAACGGTCTTCCACGCGAAGCCAGGTCTCAGCCCTGATCGTCAACCCACAGCTTCTCGCAAGCTTTGACCCGTTCAACCGGAACCTCAACGCCAATGCGCCAGAAGTGTCGAATGACACGCCTCAAACCAATCTGAACCTCGTTATTCGCTCACTGTTTTCGTCCACAGACCCATCCAAGGCGTCTGTGCGCATTGAAATGCCGGACGGCAAAGACAAGCGGTTTCAGGAAGGGGACAGCATTATCAGCGGTGTGACGCTCGAACGTATTCTGAGTGACCGTGTCATTCTGCTTCGCCGCGGCGAACGCGAAGTTCTTTTCGCCAGCGAAAAACGCGTTCTGGATACGGTAGGTGAGGATGGTCAGCCGGTTATCGATCCGACGCCTGACACAAAGATTACCGGCACACCCGTCAAGACTGGGGCCAGCCAGGTTGCGGTCAACCTGCAAAGCTTTGATGAGTTCATGTCTAAAGTCCAACTGCGCAGACAAGCGTCTGAAGATGGTGGGCAGCCGGAGCTGGTTGTTTTCTCTTCGTCTGATGCATCGCTTTTGTCGTCTGCCGGTTTTGAGGTGAAAGACGTATTGCTCAGCGTGAATGGCTTTGATCTCAAAGATGAATCGCTCAGTGATCTGGCAAGTCGTCTGAAAAATGAAAAGCAGCTGAATTTCCAAATTCGGCGCAATGGTTCTGTGATCTCTCACACGATAACAATTGGAAATGATGGGAATTAAAATGGCAAAAGCAGATATGTTTTTTGGCCTGCCTCGCGCCATATTGGCCGCCCTTGCTATCAGCAGTGCGGTGGCTGCACCTTTTGCCCATGCTGAGATGGATACGCCGCGCGAGCAGCGTCACCGCATCAATCTGAACGATGTCGAAATCTCTGACCTGATCGAAGACGTGTCCATCGTCACCGGTTACACCTTTATCGTCCATCCGCAGGTTCGCGGCCGTGTGACCGTAACCTCTCAGACGCCGCTGACGACTTCTGAAGTGTTTGATGTCTTCCTGACAACGCTGCGCGTGCACCAGTTTGTTGCGATTCCAGCGGGCGAGAAGACCTATAAGATTGTACCGATTCAGTCTGCGTCAGGCGATGCTGGCCTGTCAGCGCGCGGCGACAGCGATCAGTCCTTCATCACCCAAATCCTGAAGCTCAACTATTTCGATGCCGTCGATGCAGCGCAGATGGTGAAGCCGATCATCAACCCGGCGGGTCAGGTCGTGGCGAACAAAAACTCCAACACGCTGGTCGTGGTGGATTACGCGTCAAACATGAAGCGCGTCAGTGAAGTTGTCGCAAAGCTTGACGAAGACAAAACGATTGTTGAGACTATTGCGCTTGCGAATATTCCTGCCAAGGAAATGGAAGGCATACTGAACGGCCTGGGCGATCAGTATGCGATGAATTTCAAGGCTGTCTCGGCTGACTCTACAAACGCCATCGTTGTGCGCGGTGATGAGCTGGGTGTTAAAAAGGCGGTTCAGGTCGCTAAGAAACTCGACGCGACAGAGCGCGTTCGTGACAATATTCGTGTGATCCCACTCAGCAACGCCAAAGCATCTGAGATCATGCCCGTGCTTGAAAAGCTGGGCGGTGCGCTGATTGAACAAAAAGACCTCAGCACTACCAAGATTGCTCCTACGATTTCTGCGCATGAGCAGACCAACTCTCTGGTGATCAGCGCCGACTATGAAATGCTGAATGCGCTTGAGCGCGTTGTGGCTGCACTCGATGTTCGTCGTCCTCAGGTCATGGTCGAGGCGCTTGTCGTGGAGATGTCAGACGATGCGGTTGATGAGCTGGGGCTCCAGTTCATTGTATCAGGAACCGATGGCGAGATTCCATTTGCCTCAACAAACTTCTCACGCTCGGCGCCAAACATGCTTGCCCTGACCGGCGCGCTGGTCAGTGATGGTGGCTTGTCGGGCGACGACACCAATGTTTTTCAGTCAACAGCGATTTCCTCCCTTCTTGGGTTGGAAGGTTTGACGATTGGAGGCGGTGGCATGAGCGGCGATACGCTGTTTGGCGTAATTCTGAATGCCGTTCAAAGCGATGTGAAATCGAACATTCTGTCGACGCCAATGCTGATGGCGGTGGATAACGAAACCTCCTCCATCACAGTTGGTCAGGAAATTCCTGTCACGACAGGCGAAACCGTAGGAACGGATCTGGCAAACTCATTCGTCACGGTTGAGCGTAAAGACGTTGGTGTGCGCCTCGATATGGTGCCACAGATCAGCGATGCGAATACGGTGAAGCTCAAAATTTATCAGGAAGCTTCCAACATTGCAGGAAGCGCTTCATCTGGTGAGATCATCACAAACAAGCGTTCAATCGATACCACTGTCATCGCTGATGACGGCGAGATCATTGTCCTTGGCGGTTTGATCGAGCAGACCAGATCGGTCAGTCAGAGCAAGGTGCCAGTACTCGGCGATATGCCTGGTATCGGCCCGCTGTTCCGGTCGCGCGGAAAGGCAAATGCTAAGACAAATCTGATGGTTTTCATTCGCCCGTCGATTGTCCGAAATCGCGAGGATGCGCGTCTGACTACGGCTCAGAAATATCGCTATATCAAAGCGCAGGAATTGATGGTGAATGAGAATGATCCATCCGTCCTCGATAAGTTTGTGACGGATGTTCTTGGCACACCGCCACCAAAACCTTAAAAATGGCAGGAAACAGAAAGAAGGTTGAATGACGGTCTCAATTGATCCTGTCATTTCGTATGCATATGCCAAGGAACATGGCGTTGTTTTGCTTCCCGTATCGGAAGCAGACAGTGCTTTGAAGCTTGGCATTCGCGAAGGCGCACGCCCACAGGCGGTGATCGAAGCACGCCGCGCTGTCGGTAAATCCTTTGCGCTGCAGCCGCTGTCTCGCGGTGATTTTGATACAGCTCTGTCGACGGTCTATGCGGCGAAAGGGCTGGATGACGGCTATTCCGATGACAGTCTGGACGACAAGGAAGATCTTGCCAGCCTTGTTGAGGGCATCCCTCAAACAGCTGACCTTCTCGATGCTGAGGACGACGCGCCGGTCATCAAGCTGATCAATGGTTTGATCTTTGAAGCGGTGAAGCGTCGTGCCTCGGATATCCATATCGAACCGTATGAAGACAAGCTCTCGATCCGCTATCGAATTGATGGCGTACTTCAGGATGTGCTGAACCCATCCCGGCGTCTGGCGCCGTTGCTGGTGTCTCGTATCAAGGTCATGGCGCGTCTCGACATCGCAGAAAAGCGCATGCCTCAGGATGGTCGCATCTCTCTGGCACTAGGTGGCCGGTCGATTGACGTGCGCGTTTCCACGCTTCCGTCTCGCTATGGCGAGCGGGTGGTTCTGCGTCTGCTCGATAAGGAGCAGGCCAAGCTGGATCTGATTGATCTGGGTATGGATGAGGCCATTCTGGCGCGCTTTAAATCGGTACTGTCTGAACCAAACGGAATTATTCTCGTCACCGGCCCAACAGGTTCCGGTAAAACGACAACGCTTTATTCCGGCCTCACACTGCTGAACGATCAGACGCGTAATATTCTGACGGTTGAAGACCCGATTGAGTATGGACTGGATGGTGTTGGTCAGACCCAGGTGAATTCTAAGGTTGGCCTGACCTTTGCCGCAGGCTTGCGCGCTATTCTGCGCCAGGACCCTGATGTGGTCATGGTCGGTGAAATCCGGGATGTTGAGACCGCGCGAATAGCGGTTCAGGCCAGCCAGACAGGCCACCTTGTTCTGTCGACCGTTCACACAAACTCGTCTGTTGCTGCGGTCACGCGTCTTCGCGATATGGGCGTTGAACCGTTTCTATTGAGCTCAACCTTGCGCGCGGTTCTTGCGCAACGATTGGTTCGCAAGCTTTGTCCAGTCTGCAAGGAGGCTTACAAGCCGTCCGACTTTGAGCTGCGCGCTCTGAACCTGCCAGAACATGGCGACTATACCTTCCATCGCGCCAAAGGCTGCATGTCGTGCAGCAATAGCGGCTTTGATGGCCGTGCAGGTGTGTTTGAGTTTCTCATCGTTGATCAGAATATTCGTCGCATGATCCATGATGGCGCGTCCGAACATGACGTTGAAAGCTATGCCTTCCAGTCGAGTGATACGCTGTTTCTGAGCGGTGTACGTCATGTGCTGAACGGTTTGACGACCGTAGACGAAGTGGTTCGCGTCTGTCGCCGGGATGGGGACAGCAATGCCAACGTTTGAATATCAGGCGCTTGAGGCGAAGGGAAAGCGGGTCAAAGGGCTGATTTCCGCTGATTCTGCGCGCGCGGCTCGAAAGGAATTGCGCGTCCGACAGCTGACGCCGGTCAAGATACATGAGGCGAAAGAGAAAACGTCGTCTCGCCTGTCAGTCTTTCAGTCGTCCCCGTTTTCCGGATCGGACCTGTTATTGATCACGCGCCAATGGGCGATGATGATCGGGTCCGGAACACCCGTTGAAGAAGCGCTTCAGGCGACCGCCAGTCAAGCCGAAAAACCGGGTGTGCGTAAGGTGCTGATGGATGTGCGCGCGTCCGTGGCCGAAGGCTATCGGCTCGCTGAGGCCATGGGAAATCATCCCAAAGTGTTCAACTCGCTTTATTGTTCCATCGTTTCAGCAGGTGAAGCTTCCGGGCAGCTTGGCGCAGTTCTGGAACGATTGGCGGACTATCTTGAGCGGTCGCGCAAGGTTCGTCAGGCCATCATGACTGCGCTTATTTACCCATGTGTTCTGACGCTGGTCGCTTTGTTGGTGATCACCGGGCTGATGACGTTTGTTGTTCCGAAAGTCGTTGAGCAATTTGCAAGCATGGATCAGGACTTGCCATTGTTGACTGAAATCGTGATTGCGATCTCTGATACGATCCGCAATTTCGGCGTTTTGATCCTGATCGGCATCGTTTTGGCCTCATTCGGGTTTTCGCGGCTTTTAAAAGTCCGCAATCTGAAAAAAGCATTTGACGGGTTTTGTCTGAAACTGCCTGTCATCGGGACAATGCTGAAACAGATCAACGCGGCGCGCTTTGCCCGAACCCTGTCGACACTCATCGGAAACGGCGCGCCCGTTCTTGAAAGCCTGACAGCCGGGCGCGGCAGCCTCGGCAATGCGGTATTTCAGGATGCTGCATCTCAAATTGTCGTCCGTGTACGTGAGGGCAGCGGCATAAGCCGCGCCATGAAAGCCACGGGCGTCTTTCCACCAATGATGGTTCAGCTTGCGTCGAGCGGAGAGGCGAGCGGCCAGCTTCCGGATATGCTGCTGAAAAGCGCAACCTTCATGGAAGATGAATTTGAAGCGACGTCTAAAGTCGCGCTCGGTTTGATGGAGCCGCTTATTATTCTGATGCTGGGCGGGATTATCGGCCTGGTTGTCTTGTCGATCATGTTGCCAATCCTGCAACTGAACGCGAACATAATCTGATTGAAAGTCTGGAGAAGCTCATGTTGCGTAAATTATTCTGCCGGACGGACCTGAAAACGTCCGAAAACGCCAAGAAGCGAACTGACGAAGGGTTCAGCCTGACAGAAGTCATGGTGGCGGTCTTCATCATTGGTTTGCTGTCCGTCGTCGCACTGGGGCCGGTTCTGAACGCGTTGTCCAAAGGCAATAAAACGGCAGTGAAGCGCGACATCGCGACATTCGAAACTGCGCTGACGCAATACCTTCTGGATATGGGCGAATATCCGTCCACTCAACAGGGCCTCAATGCGCTGTTCGAAGCGCCATCTGACGCAAAACAGTCGGCGCTCTATCCGGAAGACGGCTATCTTCAGAAGCGCGGCATTCTCGAGGATCCATGGGGCAATGCCTATCAGTATGAAAACCTCGGCAGCCGGAAAAAGCCACGCGTTTATTCCTTTGGCGCTGATGGTCGTCCGGGCGGTGAAGGCGATGACGCTGACATTTCCAATATGGATGATAAATAAGCGCCATCTCAGTTCATCAGTCCGATGTCTTCGTCTTTCAACCGCCAATCTGACGCCGGGTATAGTCTCATTGAGATTATGGTCGCGCTGTTCATTGTGGGGCTGACGACGAGTTTCGTTGTCTTGTCTTTACCGCGTGCGACCGCACCGATTGAAAAAGCGAAGACCGGGTTCGAACGGCAGATCAAACTCGTGCGCGACATATCTCAAAGCAGCGGCGAAGCGTTCGGCCTTTTGATTGAGCCGCATCGTGCCTCCGTTCTGGTGTTCAGGCGCGGGGAATGGGTTGCGTCGGACCAGTTCGGCGAGAATAGCGTGCTCAAACTTGATGATGATCTGGAGCTGGAAATTCGTGAGAAAACTCGCCGTTTCGAAACCAGGCTGAAATCAGAAGAGGAAGACGTTCCGATCGAGCCTCAGCTCTGGTTTGATGCGTCCGGCATCGCCACAGCAAAAACCATCGTCCTGACGTCCGAAAAGCAGTCTTTCAGGTTCGACATTGCAAGAGACGGAGCCGTCAATGTTTCCGTTCAATAGGTCGATCCGGTCCAAGTCGCGCGAGTCAGGGTTTTCCCTTACGGAATCTATCGTCGCGCTTGGCGTTTTTGCACTGGCGGCAGTGCCATCGCTTAGTCTGGTCAGTAAAAACCTTGATGCATCGGCGCATCTGGAAACCCGAACGCTGGCCGCCTTCGTTGCTGAAAATAGAATGGTTGAGACCCGGCTTGAACAAGTCCTCACCACCAGCGAAACGGTGGGTAAGACTAAGATGGGCGGGCTTGATTTCACCTGGGAGCGAAGCGTCACTGATACTCAGGAACAAGGTCTGAAGCAAATTCAGATCAAGGTCCGGCTGACCGAAAGCAGTCAGTATCTCGCAGTTTTGACGGGGTTCTGGAATGTCGGATAGCAAGACAAAAGAGTCTGGCTTCTCTCTGCTTGAAGTCCTGACTTCGCTTTTGATTGTCGCGCTGATCGCGACATCCGGGGCGACCATCCTTCTGCGCATTGTCGATAGCCGCGAGTCGCTGGAGCGCCAATCGGTACGCACTGAAGCGCTGCAACGCGTTCATGCTCTGATGCGCGAAGACTTTGCCCAATGGGTGCCGAGAGATTTCCGTCCTCGCGAAAACCTTGACCGTCTGACCCGCTTTTCCGGCGGCGACAGTCTGGAGCGCGGACATTTGTTCAGCTTTGTCCGGGATGGCTGGACCAATCCGTCATTCAAAGAGGGTCGCAGCGGTCTGATTGTCGTTCGCTATCTGGTGGAGGATGACAAGCTTATCCGAAAAGTTCGGCTGGCTCCGAATGGTGTCACCGGAACGGACGAGCTCGAGACAGTGCTTATGACGGGGCTGAAAGACTATCAGCTAGAGTTTCGCGAAGGTCTGAACTGGGTGACACAGCTACAGGTTCGCGCCGGCGAGGGCGGTGCAGCGCCGCCTGCCGTTAAACTGTCTCTTGAAATGACGGATGGTCGAACATTTGAATGGTTATTTCTGACACCAGCGGAGGCGGGGGTCTCATGAAGGTGAGAAATAAATCATCTGAGCGCGGCGCTGCGCTTTTGATTGTGCTCCTGCTGGTCGCGACAATCTCCGTTCTGGCGCTGAGTATCGTTCAGGCGGTTTCGGCGGCCTATAACGCCGCGTTGGTGTCCTCTTCGCGTAGTCAGGTGCTCTGGTTTGCACTTGGCGCAGAGGATCTGGCCTCAGCAAAGCTCAGCGCATTGTCGAAGGTCTCTGAAGGGAAAATTACGTCCCAGACGCCGGGCCTTAATCAGCCTCTGATCTTTGATCTGCCCGGCGGTCAGTTGCACGCATTGTTCCAAGACGCGTCCAATTGCTTCAATCTGAACAGCCTTGCGCAAACCAGCGAAGAGGCCGAATCTGCGGGCGCAATCAGTGCCGAACAGTATTATAGAGATTTTCTGGTTGCGCTGGGTTTTGACACCAGCCAATCCGTCCAGCTGACGGCTGCTTTGCAGGACTGGTTGGATCTTGATAATCAGCCACGTTCGAATGGCGCCGAAACCAGCTATTATGCGACGTTGGAAATGCCTTATGCGTCCGGCAACACATTACTCGTGTCGGCAACAGAGCTTCGCGCCGTGAAGGGGTATTCTCAAGAGGTGTTTCGCCGCATTCGCCCTTATGTGTGCGCGCGCCCTGACAAGGTGATCGGCCTGTTCAATGTCAACACGTTGCGCCCAGCCCATGCACCACTTCTGGTGCCGGTCTTTGCGAATGAAATAAATGTAGATTCGCTTGAAAACGAGCTGCGCGCCGTTGAGGGCGTCGAGTTTGAATCTGCATCATCATTTCTGGAAATTCAGGCCTTTGCAGCCATCGCGCCGGATAAACGCCTCGATGAATTATTGGATGTAACTTCCAAATACTTCAGATTAAGAGGCGAAGTGGTTTATCTTGATGCAGTGACAAGCTATGAGGCCGTATTTGCTCGTAACAAGGCAAACGAAGTTGAATTGTTGCGTCGTCGCCTCGGAGTGGATGAATGAGTATACTGTTCGCGATACCGGACACTGTCGCATCCGCTGACCTCCACTGGTTCTATTCAGAACAGAATGGCGAGGTGGAGCCCGTTCTCGCTGACGAGCTGTCAGATTTGCAGGCTGATCGCATAGCGCTCATTGTATCCGGCCGTGACGTTTATTCTGGAACAATTGATGCTGTAACGCGCTCTGAAAAACAGCTGCGCGAGATTGCCTTATATCAACTTGAAGACGACCTTGCCGAACCGGTTGCAGGCCTGCATCTCGCGCTTGGTCCGTCGCTTGGCGAAGTCGGCTCTGCGCGGCGGGTCAACATCGTATCCCAGGCCCGCATGACGCAGTGGATGGACGCGCTGAAACGCGCTGGCGGGAAATTCGCCGAGCGCACAAAGATCATTTCTGATACCAGTTTGTTTGACAGCGCGCCGAGCGGCTTCTTGTTTGATGGCGACGGCGTCGTCTTGCTGAAGACGTCTGACGGTATGTGTGCCATGGATCCGGGAACGGCAGCCGAACTGGTCCCGGCACTTCTTCAATCGTCTGGCGACCGTGTTGAGTCCCTTGTCATCGGTGAAGATGCAGTCTTGGCTGACAGTCTCAACGTTTCGCCGGAAGCCCGGCAGACTTTGTCTTATGTCGAGCTGGTGTCTCGTCGCATTTGGGAAGAAACAGGTCTCGATCTTCGTCAGGGCCAGTATCGCACGGCTGAGAGCGTTGATATCGGCTTTCTGAACAAATGGACGGGAACGCTGGCGCTGGCCGCAGGCGTCTGTCTCGTCTGGCTGATGTATCAGGGGGTTTCGGCCTATCAGTTGAACCGGGCCGCTGACGGCCTCTACCAACAATCGGTTGACCGATACAAGGCAGTGTTTCCGGATGAGGGTGTGGTCGCGAACCCGAGAGCGCGTGTCGCAGAAAAGCTGCGCAATTCCAATATCGCTATGTCCGATGTACCAGCTACAGCTTTGATGTCGGGTTTTTATCAGGCCCTTTCAGGCACTGAAGGTGTTGAGCTTGTATCGATGAGTTTCAATGGCGGTACCGGGTTGATTTCATCCAGCCTGAAGTTTTCCAGCTATCAGGACCGTGACACCTTTAAACAGGCTATCGAAAAAGTCGGCATGTCTGTCGAGCTCGGCGGCGTATCACAGGAAGACGGTATTCTGGTCGGTCAGGCAATAATTGGAGTGGGCTCATGAAAGAGTGGCTGAGCCAGTTATCTCCGCGCGAGAAAATGATGATCGGTATTGCGGGGCTGTTGACCCTTCTGGTGGTCGGGTATCAGTTCGTGGTGAACCCCATTTTGGGCGCGCGCGGTGCAGCGCTTCAATCCTATGAGCGTCAGTTGTCTGACAACCGCGTTGTTCTGGAAGGGCTAACAAGACTTGAGGAAACGGGCACAAGAAATGACGCTGCCTCTGTGTCGTCTGAAAGTCTGGAACTCTTATTGAGCCGTACGGCCAATGAGAAAGGGCTGGAAATTGTCCGGCTTCAGCCAACGGAAGGTGACGGCGTTCTGGTTTGGTTTGAAAAGGCCGAGCCTCGTATTGTAACCCGTTGGATGACCGAGCTGGAAACATCCGCCGGATTGAAAATTACAGCGTTTGATCTGCGTCATCGCAGCGATCAGGCTGCGCTTCGTGGCAGCGTGACCTTTAAGCGGGATGTGTCGTAATGCGCTGGCTCGGGCATATCTTCCTTTTCCTTCTGGTCTGTCTGATCAGCATGGCGCTTCTGACGCCGGTTTCGTTCATCCTCAATCAGGCTCAGTCCAATCTCCCGGCGATCTCTGCGGGTACAGCTGAAGGCTCGATCTGGGATGGCGAGATCAGCGACCTGCACTATGGCAAACAGCCTGTGGGGAATGTGAAACTCAAAACATCCTGGCTGTCAGTTTTTGGTGGCACGCTGGAAAGCGCGGTTTCTGTGACTGACGGCAGCGTTTTGGCTTCAGGCAAAGTCGGGCTCGGACTTGATGGTTCCGCTTCGCTCAAGAATGTCAAAGTGCGCGGGAATACCGCTGACCTTCTCAGTCTGCGTCAGGAAATCCGACAGCTCGGCGGCGACTTCACAGTTCAGCTCGCGCATCTAAAGGTCAAATCGGGCAAGTGCCTCGAAGCGCGCGGAACGGTCTGGACGAATATCCTCACCGGTTTTGAAAGCCGCTATCAGTGGAAAGGGCCTGAAATGTCTGGCCCGGTGTCGTGTGAGAACGGGCAGGTTCTGATAAAGCTGATGGGTACTGGCGAGGAAGGTGAGCGCATCACAGCTGATTTACAGATCAATCTGAATGCGACCGGTCGCTTCCATGCGGAAATCGAAAACGCTGATAACAAGGTCGCCCAAGCCGCGACCGTCATCGGTTTTATCACGGTTGGTGAGAAACTGGTTTATGAACACGTCGTCAAACCTGCGACCTGAGAGGATTGATATGCGAACACTCAAACTTCCGATCATTGCTTCGCTTGCCGTTCTGATGGCCGCGTGTACGACCGTGACCGATCCGGTCAATCCGCAGCCTGGAGTTACCCCTTCAGCGAAAAAGCAGGGGGCCGATCAGGTGGCGAAAGCGGGTGTAGCAAAAACGAAAACGGGGTTGCCTGCACAAGTGGTTAATCCCGGTGAGTGCGGCCTGTTTCTCTGGACACGGCGGGAGTCGCCTGAATTTGTATTCTTCTCTATCGCGGGCACAGAGCAGGCGAAATTCTGGTATGAAAAAAACGAACTCGCGCTGGTGCGGACCGGTGTCGGCGGTGAAGTCTTTGGACAGGAGCTAACGCAGCAGGTCTTCAAGCTGCCGGACGGACGGACCCTGGAACTTGAAATGAAGCCGGGTGATCTTTTGGTCAGCGGGCAGCGGGTGCCGGAGGCCACTTTGCGCATAAAGAATGCTGAAGGCTGGTCGACCCTAATTCCGGCTGCCGGCGTCACCATGTGTCAGCCAAACGAATGATGAAACACACTCTTCCAACCTATAGCGATGTCGTTGATGCCAGTCAGAAGCTCAAAGGCATTGTGCGCGAAACTCGACTCTTCAACTGGCCGGAACTGGATGAAGCGGTTGGCCGTAAGGTTTACGCCAAATGTGAATCTCTGCAGCTGACAGGAAGCTTTAAACTTCGCGGTGCCTATAATCGTCTCTGCCGATTGTCAGATGATGAACGCAGCCGCGGCGTCGTGGCATTTTCCTCCGGCAATCATGCACAAGGCGTGGCGCGCGCCGCGCGGCTGCTTGGAATGCCTGCCACCATCGTTATGCCGAAAGACACACCGAAAGTGAAAGTCGACGGCGTGCAGCGAGATGGCGCTGACATCATTTTCTATGACCGTTTCACTGAAAGCCGCGAAGAGATTGCTGCTGACCTCGCTGAGCGGAAGAGATTGGTGCTCGTTCCGTCATTTGACGATTTCCATGTCATTGCGGGACAGGGAAGTTGTGGTCTTGAAATCACAAATCAGTGGCCAGAAGCGGAGCCGCCTGCAGGCCTGATTTGCAATGTCGGCGGTGGCGGGCTGATGGCCGGAATTACGCTTGCTGTGCGCGAGCATTGGCCAGACATTGCGCTATGGGGTGCGGAGCCTGAAGATTTTGACGATCATGCGCGGTCTCTGAAAGCGGATGAGCGGCTTGGAAATGATCCGCAGGCGCGATCCATTTGTGATGCCTTGCTGTCGCCCATGCCCGGGGAGCTGACCTTTGCGATCAATCAGCCTGCTTTGAGCGGCATTGGACGTATCAGCGATGAGGATGCGCGAAATGCAGTGCGTTTTGCCAGCCGGTATCTGAAGCTTACTGTGGAGCCGGGCGGCGCGGCGTCACTTGCCGCTCTGCTTTCAGGCAGGATTGAGAACCTGCCTGAAGGACCGATTGTGATCGTCCTGACCGGGGGAAATATAGACCCGGCCACGTTGTCCGAAATTCTAGTGTCCGCGACTTAAGTCTGCTTCCAGTCGGATTTGTTCCGGCTGGCCGCTCAGGCGGTGTCGGTAGACCTGCGTGTTCTCAAGCACGCGCTGAACATAGTTGCGCGTCTCTGAGAATGGGATGGACTCGATGAAATCGATCGGATCGATTTCGCCGCGACGTGGATCGCCATAATCCTTCACCCATTGGGTCGGACGACTTGCACCGGCATTATATGCGGCAATCGCCAGAATATAGGAGCCATCAAATCGCTCGATCAGGTCAGACAAATGCGCCCGGCCCAGTTTCACATTGTATTCCGGATCGT
Organism: uncultured Ponticaulis sp.; assembly: GCA_963678615.1. Classification (GTDB taxonomy): domain Bacteria; phylum Pseudomonadota; class Alphaproteobacteria; order Caulobacterales; family Hyphomonadaceae; genus Ponticaulis. The sequence goes on along the minus strand of OY782947.1, from coordinate 1,629,176 downwards.
CGAGCAGCCAGCTGCGCTTATAAGAAACACCTTCTCTGCGGGCTTGTAGCCGCGCCGTACCGTTCAGCATTTGCATCAGGCCATAAGCAGCAGCGTGACTGACAGCTTTCGGGTTCAACTCGCTTTCCTGACGGGAGAGCGCAATAACCATTGCAGGTTCAGCTGATGACGTACGATCCAGCGGCAAAGTGAACGGGAAGAGTGGATAGGCAGCGCCGGTCTCGACCAGATCTTTCGCCATTCCGGCTTTTGCGCCGCGTACCCCCACCTGGGTCATATTGTAGGATTTGGTGAGATCGAACAGCAAGGCATAGTCCAGCGTCGAGGTCAGCTCATCGTCCAGATCAAACGCCAGTCGGCGGAATTGATAATCTTCGCCGGCCTCGACCAGCATGATCAGGGCCTTCACCTTTTCGCGCTCACGGAATGCTTTGCGCTGCTCAGTCGTTGGAACGATCGGCGCAGGAAGAGACATGATGGCTGTCGTGCCGAGTTTTTCTGCGGCGCGCTGGCCGTAGAAGGTTGTGTTGAAGGCTGCAGCTTTTCGGTAGGCCGCCTGGGCTTCGGCCTGTTGACCGAGCGCTTTATAGGCTTCAGCTGTCCAATAGAAACCACGAGACTTACTGATCGGGCTACCAACGCCAGCTTCCAGCGTTCTGAAATGCTTCAGCGCGTCAGACGGACGATTGAGATAGCGCAGCGCCATCCAGCCCGCGATAAACTCACCAGACGCAAAATCGACGCCGCTGGACAGTCCATGAGATGCGGCGAGCCGGTAAGCGATCAGATGCTCGTCTTGTTTGATGGCTGTTCGGATGTGCAGGTTTTTCTCATCCCAGATGCGGGCAAGGCCAGCCTCAGGAACGCCGGCAGGATTGATCTCCAGCAGGAGCGGGCGCGCGCCATCCCACATGCCGCGTTTGCGACGCCAATAGGCCCGCTCAAACAGAAGTCCCGGATCAGACTGAAGACGTGCAGGAACAGCGTTGATGGTTGAATCGACACCACGAGCGCCAACCGCCAGTGCAATGCGTGCATCGACCAGTTTATCGTAATCTGAGGATAGATATGGCTTCATGGCTTTGGCTGCAGTTCGCTGGCGCAGCCACAGGAGAAGATCAGCTCGCTTTTCATGATCTTCGCGCGTCAGAACATTGCGGTATTCGTTTGCGATCTGGCTCTGGCGACTGGTCTGGAACACATGATTCAGCCAGGCATCGCGAATGAGCCGATGAGCATCATCTTTCCGACCAAGCTGCAGATAAGCTTCTGCGAGGTTGATCTTACCTTCGCCTGAAATCGGACCGGACTTTTCCAGCCAGGCTGCGCGCTGGCTGGCGCTCATACGTGTGTCGACGATTTTTTCTTCGGCGTTTTCACGCACAGAATTCATGCCCGGCCATCCGGCCAGTTCGGTCAACGTCTTGTCGAGAAACTCGAAATCTTCTGAATTCATACCGGTTGAGGCGTGTCTCCAGAGCAGGAGTTTCTTCGCAGCCGGATCTGTCAGTGCCTTGCGGTACGAAACAACCTTGTCCCAGTCGCCGTCTCGTGCAGCCTCCAATCCCATCTGCACGCGCTCAGCATCTGAGCGGTTCAGAACGCTCGATGTGTAAGTCGGACGCGGCTTACGGGTAGGGGGATCGATTGCGTTCGCTGGAAGGGATGTTACGATGAATACAAGGCTAAGGGCCAGATGTTTCAATCGAATCATAGGGAGTAACTCTGCGCTTTGGGTGGCGTTTGTCTGACATCGTATGTATATCAGCTCGATGTCGCAACGCTCTCGATAAGAAGAAGTGAGAATTCATGTTCAAAGGCTCTATACCTGCCCTTGTTACGCCATTCCGGAACCAAGAAGTCGATTTCGACGCCTTCGAAGCCCTCGTTGAGCGTCAGATTGCAGGTGGCTCTGGTGCGCTTGTGCCGTGTGGGACCACCGGCGAATCAGCGACTCTGTCGCATGAAGAGCACCGCGCGGTCGTAAAACGTTGCGTCGAAATCACAAAAGGTCGCGTTCCGATCATTGCCGGTTGTGGATCAAACTCTACAAACGAAGCAATGGAACTCGTGAAGTTTGCCAAATCTGTTGGCGCGGATGCGGCGTTGACGGTTTGCCCATATTACAACAAGCCGGATCAGGCCGGATTGAAAGCTCATTTCACAGCGATTGCTGATGACGCGGGTATGCCGCTCATCCTCTATAACGTGCCGGGCCGTACGGTGAGTGATCTGGCACCTGAAACGGTTGCAGCCCTGTCGTCTCACCCGAATATTATCGGCATTAAGGATGCGACGGGTGATCTGACACGTGTGACGAAGCACAAAGAAAACTGCGCGGACGGGTTCATTCTGCTGTCCGGCGATGATCCGACAGCCATTGGCTTTAATGCCATGGGCGGTGTCGGCTGTATTTCCGTGTCTGCCAATGTTGCGCCAAAACTGATGGCAGATATTCATGCCGCTTGTCTGGCCGGTGATTATGAGACTGCGCGTCAGCTCGAAGCAAAGGCTTACAAGCTGCACCGATCGCTATTCCTCAGCCCAAGCCCGGGACCGACCAAGTATGCCTTGTCGTCTCTGGGCCTGTGCGAGGCGGACATTCGTCTGCCATTGCTGACACCGGGAGATGCGGTGCGTGCAGAAGTCGATGCGGCTGTGACGCATGCGGGAGTGACCGGCTAATATGTCAGGACGTAAACTCGTCGCCGAAAACAGACGTGCACGACGCGACTATGAAATCGAAGATACACTGGAAGCAGGCATCATGCTTGTTGGGTCGGAGGTGAAGAGCCTGCGCACCGGTAAGGCAAATATTGCTGAGGCTTACGCCAGTATCGAAGATGACGGTTTCTACCTGATCAATGCGGACATCCCGATTTACACGGCAGCCAACCGGTTCAATCACGAGCCAAAGCGCAAGCGGAAACTGCTCGTGCACAAACGTGAGATTGCGCGCGTAACGGCGGCGATTGAGCGTGCTGGCAAAACGGCCATTCCGCTGAAGCTTTACTTTAATCCAAAAGGCATTGCGAAGCTTGAGATCGGTATCGCGAAAGGTCGCAAGACCGTCGATAAGCGCCATGCTGTCAAGGAACGCGACTGGAACCGGGATAAGCAGCGCCTTTTGAAGGCCAAAGGATAGTTAAGTGTCACCCTTTCATCTGGCCTGGCCGACAACGGATCTTCAGAAAACCCGCACCTTTATGGAAACGGTTCTTGAGGCGAGAGTTGGCCGGACATCAGATCGTTGGGTCGATTTTGACTTTCACGGCCATCAAATCACTGCGCATCTGGTAGAGGAAAATGCCTCTGCGCATCGCAATCCCGTGGATGGAAAGCAGATTCCGGCATTTCACTTTGGCGTCATTCTGAGCTGGTCAGACTGGGAAGCGCTGTCAGAGCGTCTGCACGGCCTCGGAATTGAATTCGAGGTCGGGCCCTATATCCGTTTTGCTGGCGAAGTCGGCGAGCAGGGCACGTTCTTTATTCGTGAGCCGGGCAGCGACACCGCGCTCGAGTTCAAGACGTTCCGTAATTTCGATCAGATATTCGCGAGCTGATTGAGGCTGGCCTCAGGTCAAGGACGCTTTCGCCATATCAAAGACGTTCTCAAACATCTCCGTCGTCAGCCGGCCTGTGTTCGTGTTGTAGCGAGAACAGTGATAGCTGGAGAACAGCTCGACCGGGCGGCCAATTTCACTGTCGTCCAGTTTGTAATGGGCAGCGTGCCCAAACACATACTGGCTTGGCTTATGGCCGAGTGCGCGCACCGTACTGTCATGAGAAATTTTGCCGAGCGTGATGATGGCTTTCAGGTTTGGAAGAGCCTTCAGGCGGCTGACCAAAAAAGGACGGCAGGCATTGATCTCAGCCCCGACAGGCTTGTTCTCTGGTGGAACGCAGCGAACGGCATTCGTAATCATTGCGCCGGTAAGTTTCAGGCCGTCATCGGGGGAGGCTTTGTACTGCCCCTTGCTGAAGCCGAACTTTTCCAAAGTGGCGTAGAGCAAATCACCGGCCCAGTCGCCGGTAAATGGACGACCGGTCTGGTTGGCGCCGGTTCGTCCGGGGGCCAGCCCGACAATCAGCAGCTCTGCTGTCTCGTCGCCGAAGCTCGGCACAGGCGCGTTGAACCATGTCGGTTCATCTTTGGCGTTTTCGATGCGGTAATCGACCAGCCTCGGACAAAGCGGGCAATCGAGAGGGGCTTCAGCTGGGGCGTTTGTCACTATCAGTCTTCGTCGTCGTCTTGATCTTCTCTTGGTGGACGACCAATCAACTGGGCGAGGTCTGCCAAGTCAATGAAAGTATCGGCAGTTCGGCGAAGTTCGTCGGAAATCATTGGCGGCTGGCTTTTGACGGTGGACACCACACTGACTCGAACGCCTTTGTCTTTAACGGCCTGAACCACGCTTTTCAGGTCCCCATCGCCTGAAAACAGGATCATATGATCCAGATGGTTTGACATATTCATCATGTCGACTGTGATCTCGACATCCATGTCGCCCTTGACCCGGCGACGGCCTTCGCGGTCGGTGAATTCCTTGGCGGCCTTTGTGATGACATTATAACCATTATACTGAAGCCAGTCGACAAGAGGGCGGATTGGCGAGTAATCGTCATTTTCAACCAGCGCGGTATAGTAGTATGCACGAAGTAAACGGCCTCTCTTTCTGAATTCTTCGAGAAGCTTTCTGTAGTCTATTTCTACATTTATAGTCTTCGCAGCAGAGTAAAGGTTTGCTCCATCAATAAAGAGAGCAATACGTTCATTTTGATAAAAGGCCACCTACGTCCCCATTTTAGGTAATACTAATATATATGACAGTTCTTATGTGTGTTTCGAATCGTACAATCTAGAAATAAACCTTGCCTATAATCCCCTTACTCAACAAGAGATAAGTCTATATTGAGGCAGTGGTGATCAGTTGGCAGGCGTCATAATACGAGCAGAACTTGCGAGAAGTAAATTTACAGACTTTCCTGCATGGACTTGAAGTTTCTGTCCGTTCACTGTAAGCACGCACTCTTGTTTCATAACATTGGATGGTTTTATGGCTCGCGTGACCGTTGAGGACTGCCTTGACAAGGTAGACAATCGTTTCCAGCTCGTTCTCCTTGCAGCGCATCGTGCGCGCATGATCCGTGAAGGATCTCCAATGGCGCTGGACCGCGACAACGATAAAGATCCAGTCGTCGCGCTTCGTGAGATCGCTGAAGAAGCGGTTGACATGAACCTCATCAAAGAAGCTTACATTTCCAACCTTCAGGAAGTGCGTCCCGGCGAAGAGAATGAGCGCGAAGAAGATCAGCGTGCTCTGGAAGCTGCGCCAACGACAAGCGAAGAAGACGTTATGCGCGCTTATCAGCAGGAAATTGAATCTGCACGGGAAGATCGTTACTGATCATTTCTGGACTGGTAAACGGATACTTACGGTGCCATCTTTGAGGCATGTCCGTTACGTCGCTTACAAATACCTCTGAAAATAAAGGGGAGCCGGTACTGGCTCCTCCTGTGACTGGTCAGTCTGCGCGCATCATACGTCAGTATGAGCTCGTTGAGGCCGTGTCGGCCTATATCCCAAATGCAAATGAAGAGCGCCTGAACGCAGCCTATGTGTATGCCATGATGAAGCATGGCACGCAGAAGCGCGCGTCGGGTGACCCATATTATGCACACCCGGTCGCTGTTGCCTCGATCATCACCAGCCTGAAACTTGATGAAGCCAGCGTGGTCGCAGGACTTTTGCACGATACTGTGGAAGACACAGACGCGACGCTGGAAGAAATTGAGAGCATTTTCGGCAAAGACGTTGCTGACCTTGTCGAGGGCGTCACCAAGCTTGGTGAGCTTGAGTATTCGTCTCATGAATCGAAACAGGCGGAAAACTTCCAGAAGTTTATTCTGGCGTCCAGCAAGGATGTGCGGGTGCTTCTGGTGAAGCTCGCCGACCGTCTTCACAATATGCGCACGCTTCACTTCATCAAAAAAGAAGACAAGCGCAAACGCATTGCGCGCGAGACGATGGAAATCTACGCGCCACTCGCACGCCGTATTGGTGTTTATCGCTTTGCGGCTGAGCTTGAGGACATTGCCTTCCGGCACCTCAATCCTGAAGCCTATGAGGCCTTGAGTGAACGCATCAGACTGCTTCAGGAGCAAAGCGTCGAAGACGTTGAGCGGGTCGGTGTTGAGATTAAAAGCATTGTGGCAGCTGCTCAGATTGAAGGCCACGTTGTTGGCCGTCAGAAACAGCCATATTCGATTTGGCGGAAAATGCGCCGCAAGGACATTTCCTTCCGCGATGTTGCCGATATTTTTGCGTTCCGGATCATCGTATCCAATCCAGACGAATGCTATCGCATTCTGGGCGAAGTACACCAGAAATGGCATTGTCTGCATGACAAGTTCAGCGACTATATCTCCATGCCGAAGCCGAACGGCTATCAATCCATCCATACGACGGTTCGCGCGGCGGGAAACCGCCGGATTGAGCTGCAAATCCGAACAGAGGCGATGAACCGCACTGCCGAGACCGGCGTTGCGGCGCATTGGAGCTATAAGAACAAGGTTTACGGATTTGACGAGGAGGGCGCGATCAAGGCGGGCCTCAACCCGACCGTTGGACTGACGGCTTTTGCTGAAATGATGAAACACGGCGCGGATGCTCAGGAATTCTATGAGTATGCCAAGCTGGAAATGTATCTGGACCATGTGTTCGCATTCACGCCGAAAGGCCGACTGATTGTTCTGCCACGCGGAGCAATGCCGCTCGACTTTGCCTATGCGGTCCACTCTGAAGTTGGCGATACCTGTGTCGGGTGCCGTGTGAACGGGGAAACCCGTCCGCTTCGGACTGAGCTTCGAAACGGCGATGTCGTCGAAATCATTCGCGGCGATAACAGCGACATTGTGCATGGCTGGGATGCGCTGACTCGCACCGGACGTGCGAAATCGGCTGTGCGCCGTCTCATCCGCCACCGACAGCAGGAAGCCTTCTATCTGTTGGGTGAGAAGTCTCTCAATTCGGCACTGCGCGCGATCAATGTCTCGTCTGAAGAGATGAAGCTGGATGAGATCGCTAAACGGCTCGGCAAAAAGAACGTTCATGATCTGTTTGAAGCGCTTGGCGCCCAGTCCATTGATGTTGGGGAGGTCATTCAGGAAGCGTTTCCGGCAAAGGCGCAGGAATTTCTGCGGTCTGTGAATGCAATCCGCCTCAGCGAATCCACGGCAAACCAGTTGATCGATATCCGCGATATGCCATCGGGCACGGCGCTTGAGCTTTGTAGCGACTGCTCGCCCGTTCTGGGGGACCGGATTGTCGGCATTCAAAAACGCGGTCAGCCGATTTGTGTGCACGCCATCGATTGTAACCGGTTGGCTGACGACGACGCGGCAGAGGCGCGCTGGCTTGACCTGACTTGGTCGGGAATGCCGCCAGGCGGCATCATGGCAACGGGCCGGGTAAAGGTTGTTGCAACCAACCGTCCGGGCGTGTTGGCCCAGCTCTGTCAGGCTATTGCGGATAATGGTGCAAACATCACCGGCGTGAAAACTGGCGACCGGTCAATTGATTTCACTGAGCTCATGTTCGATATCGAAGTGGCTGATTTGAAACACCTCACTCTGATTCTGTCGTCGCTGCGGGCGTTCAACTTCGTAGACAGAGTGGAACGGATAAGGACCTGATCTATGAACCAAGCAGACGTGCTGGATGCCTTTCGCGAAGCCAATGCATTGCTGGAAGGGCATTTCATTCTGTCATCCGGACGCCGAAGCCCGGTCTTTCTGCAAAAAGCGCTGGTTTTTGCGCAGCCGAAAGTCTCTGAGAAGCTTTGTGCCGCGCTGGCAAAACAAGTGCGTGAAAAGTTTGGCGAGATCACTGTTGTAACAGGACCAGCCGTGGGTGGGATTATTCCTGGCTATGAAATGGCACGCCAGCTCGGCGCGCGTGCCATGTTCGCAGAGCGCGATGATGATGATGTGCTGATCTATAAGCGCGGTTTTGAGTTCAACGAAGATGATCGCATTCTCATTATGGAAGACATCGTCACAACCGGTAAATCCTTCCGCGAAACAGTTGAGGCGCTGAAAGCTTTTCCAGGTAAAATGGTTGGCGGGGCCTGCATTATTGACCGGTCAAATGGCCGGGCTGATGTCGGCTGTGAGCTGCTCGCTTTGGCGAGTGTCGATTTTCCGGATTATGACCCAAATGATTTGCCGCCGGAACTTGCTGCCCTCGAGCCAGTAAAGCCTGGTAGCCGGAGAAAATTCTGATGACTGAGCGCATTCGGCTGGGTGTGAATATCGATCACGTCGCGACCATCCGTAATGCCCGGGGCGGTTTGCACCCGGACCCGTTTCGTTCGGCCGAAATCGTCTCCCGTGCAGGCGGTGATGGCCTGACCATCCATTTGCGCGAAGATCGCCGTCACATTCGCGATGAAGATCTGGCGCGTGTGCGTGAAGCATCCTCTCTGCCGATCAATCTTGAGATGGCGGCAACGGATGAGATGCTGGACATTGCGCTCGCATTCAAACCGGAAACGGCCATGTTCGTTCCGGAAAAGCGGGAAGAGCGCACAACAGAAGGTGGGCTTGATGTCGCCCGTCAGCACAATCTGCTTGCGCCTTTCGTCCGCCAGCTTCGGGACAATGGTTCGAAAGTCTCTCTCTTCATTGAGCCAGACATGGTCCAGCTTTTGGCGGCCAAACAGATTGGGGCCAGTGTGACTGAGTTTCACACGGGCCGGTTTGTAGAGCTGTGCTTTGCGGGCGAAGAACGCCTTGCTGAAGAAGAGCTCGATCGGATCAGAGCCTGCGCGGAGCGTGCTGTAGAGCTTGGGATTGAGCCTCAGGCGGGTCATGGCCTGACCTATGAGACGGTGACACCGATTGCGCGCATTCCGCAGATTACAGAGCTTAACATTGGCCATTTCATCATTGGTGAGGCGGTCTTTGTTGGCTTGGAAGCGGCGATTGGCCGGATGCGCGAACTGATGGATGAGGCACGTTCATGATCATCGGCATGGGGCAGGACATGGCGGATATTCGCCGCATTCGGAATACGCTCGACCGGTTCGGTGAGCGGTTCAAGAACCGTGTCTACACCCCAACAGAAATTGCTCTGGCGGAACGTCGCAAGTTGAGCGCAGAAACCTATGCGAAACGGTTTGCCGCGAAAGAAGCCTGCGCCAAGGCGCTGGGGACGGGCGTTCCGCGGCGCGGTGTACATTGGAAACATATGGGCGTTGTCAATTTGCCGAGCGGGAAACCTACTCTGGACTTGACGGGCGGGGCCGCTGAGCGGCTCAAACAGATCACACCAGATGGCTGGCAGGCGCATATTCATCTTTCCATTACGGACGATCACCCTTATGCCCTCGCAATGGTAATTATTGAGGCTTTCCCGCCAGGAGTTGAAGGGTGAGATCACAGACCCGTCCGAAGAGAACACGCCAGCGGGCCAGAGTGCGTCAGCTCTCGTCACTACCGCAATTGAGCGAAGAGCAAAGAGAACAGCTCGAAACGAAGATCGGTTATTCCTTTTCGGATCGAAATCTGCTCGATCGGGCAATGACACATGCCAGCGCTATTTCTGACAAGAAGGCGCGTTTCTCATATGAGCGACTGGAGTTTCTGGGCGATCGAGTTTTAGGCGTCGTGATTGCAGAGTTCCTGTATAGAAAGTTTGAGGGCGAGCCGGAAGGTGGACTGGCGCCAAGACTGAATGAGCTTGTAAAGCGCGAAGCCTGTGCGGATGCGTCTCTTCGTCTGGGCCTGGATGGTTTCCTCATTCTAGATCAGGCCGAAGAAAAAGCGGGCGGGCGTCAGAAGGCGAGCATTCTCGCTGACATTTGTGAGTCGCTTTTGGGGGCGGTTTATCTGGATGGCGGGCTGAAGCCAGCCAAACAGGCTATTGAAATTGCCTGGGCACCGATGCTCAAAGGTCTTGGAAAACGTCCAAAAGACCCTAAATCGGCGCTTCAGGAATGGGCGCAGGGCAGTGGCCTTGATACCCCGACTTATGAGATTGTTGGCCGGGTTGGACCGGATCATGCTCCGGAATTTGCAGCACGCGTTCATGTCGGTGATTTCCCGGCAGTAGAGGGACGCGGCCCCACAAAACAAGAAGCCCAGCGAGATGCTGCGCGATGTCTGCTGGAACAGCAGAATGTAGAAGGATTTTCGGCGGATGACGCCTGACACGAACTCGACGGATGCGCAGACACGCGCTGGATTTGTTGCCGTAATCGGCGCACCGAATGCCGGTAAATCAACATTGGTGAACCGGTTGGTTGGCGCCAAGGTGGCGATTGTGACCCACAAGGTTCAGACGACCCGGTTTCCGGTACGCGGTGTCTCCATGGTCGATCATACTCAGATGGTGCTTCTGGATACGCCGGGTATTTTCAAAACCCGTCGCAAGCTCGACAGGGCCATGGTTCGCGCCGCCTTGTCTGGCGCTGAGGAAGCGGACGCGATCCTTCACCTGATTGATGCGACCGGCTGGGTCGCCAAAGCGACAGGTAAATCACTAACAGGCGCGCAAAAGCGATCTGTTGAGGACGACGAGCGCGTCATGCGCGATCTGAAAGAGCTTGGCAAACAGGCAACGCTGGGTCTCAACAAGATTGATGAGTTTGACCATTCGGAAATCCTGCCAATCATCAAGCAATTCCATGATGAGGGCATCTATTCAGAGATTTTCCCGATTTCGGCGGCCAATGGCGACGGAGTTGGGCCGCTTCAGGCGCATCTGGCAGGCCTGATGCCGGAGGGGCCTTTCCTGTATGACCCGGAACAAACGGCAGATTTGCCAATGCGGGTGCTTGCCTCTGAAGTAACGCGCGAAAAGCTGATGCTGCGCTTACATGAGGAGCTTCCTTACCAGCTGACGGTGGAAACCGAGATCTGGGAAGAAAAGAAAGACGGCTCGGTCAAAATTCAACAGGCCATTATTGTCGGTCGCGAGAACCATAAGGGCATGGTTCTTGGCAAGCGCGGTGCGACGATCAAAGAGATCGGAAAGCAGGCTCGTGAAGAGCTGATTTCTATGCTGGATCGACCTGTTCACTTGTTCCTGTTTGTTAAAGTTGATGAGCAGTGGACTGAAAAACGAGACAATTACGAACCCTTCGGCCTAGATTTTGATGTGTAGGTTTTGAGGTAAGATTTGCTTTCTCGGTCGTGTTCCTGGTCTTCGGTTGAGCGACCTGCGCCCAGACCAGTCGGTCTGTGGGGTACATGAAATAAGCGACGGCGAAGGCGCAGAATGTCCGAACAAAGTAAGGATGTGCGTTTGAGCACGAAATTGAATGGAATGGCGTGATATTGGCATTGTGATTGGAACGCGCCGCTTTGGCGAAAGCGGTCTGATCCTTGATGCCTTTACTCGTGAACACGGCCGTCAGTCTGGTTTGGTTTATGGCGGCAATTCTTCGAAAAAGCGCGCTAGCTTTGAAATCGGGACCTCGCTTGAGCTTGAGTGGCGCGCACGAACCTCAGAACAGCTCGGCCATTTCAATTTGTCAGAGCCCACAGCCCATCGTGCGGCGATCTTTATGGGCTCACGTATGGCGTTGGCGGCGTTACAGTCCGTCACGGCGCTATTGAATTCGTCCCTGCCCGAGGGGCATTCCTATTCCAGACTGTTTGATGCAACAGAGTTGGTGTTGGACCAGCTCGGTGAAGACGATATCTGGCCGGCGCTGATGGTCAGCTGGGAAGTCGGTTTTCTGCAAACCGTTGGCTATGGCCTCGACTTTAGTAAATGCGCGGTCTCTCGACGGACAGATGGTCTGACCCATGTCAGCCCCAGAACAGGCCGAGCCGTTTGCGGCGAAGAAGTTCAGGAATATCTGGACAAGCTGTTGAGGCTTCCTGCGTTTCTGGTGAACTCTGAAGCCGATGCATCGCCCGAAGACATCGGCACTGGGTTTCGTCTGACCGGCCACTTCATAACGCATCGACTGTACGCTGAAGCCCACCAACAGCCGCCGGGATCGCGTGACTTGATGCTGCGACGGCTGGTTGACAAAGGGTTGGTCGCGTTCGGGTGAGTGATAGTCGTGAGTAGCCTTTGCGTCGCTCCACGTTCGCACATGATGAACCAGACTTCGGAGTTTGAGATCAGAGGGCACGCGGATGGTAAAGGGCTGGTCGCTTTTGTGCAAATCTTCATCAGGTCGAATAAACCCAGCCAGATGCATTGTAAGGCTTTGTCCGGAATTATCTGAAACTATGGGAGAAACCCATTCTTTTGGGGCGGCCCAACTGATTGCTTATCAAACTTCAATGTGATTAGTACCGAGCCAGTAGTGTTGGGGGATTCTGGAGATCGGAATGAAGTATCGCGCCGATGTCGATGGACTGCGGACCGTCGCAGTTATGTCTGTGCTGCTGTATCATGTGGGGTTTTCCTGGATTGATGGCGGCTTTCTGGGCGTAGACATTTTCTTTGTCATTTCCGGATTTTTGATCACGAACATCATCGTCAAAGAGGTTGAGACCAAGAATAGTCTTGATTTTGGGCGGTTCTATAGCCGCCGTGTCCGAAGACTGTTCCCGACACTCGCAACCGTTACTCTTTTGACGACGATCGCGGCGGTGTTCATCCTGCCGGATGACCTTTTGCAGAAATATGGCGGATCAGCGATCCATGCGATTCTCAGCCTGTCGAACATCTTCTTCTGGTCGGAGTCCGGGTATTTCGACGTTGGCTCGGGCCTTAAGCCTTTGCTGCATACATGGTCGCTGAGCGTTGAAGAGCAATTCTATTTTATCTGGCCAGCCCTTTTGTTGTTTACGGTCAAATACGGTAATAAGGCGCTTGCGCTTGGTGTTGTGATTTTCCTAGCCGTGCTGACCTATGTGGCGGGCGAATTCATTCTGATGGGCGGCGCAAAACAATTTGCTGAAACAGCCCCGGGATTTGCTCAATTCTTTGCTGAGCCAGAATCTTCGACGTTCTTTCTGACCCCATTCCGGATTTTCGAATTTGCCTGCGGGGCCGTGCTTGTCTGGCTCGGCTCAGGTTCGAAAGGCAATGCGGTCGTCCACAATGCGCTGAGTGTTCTGGGCCTGATCGGCATTGGATACGGCTTCTTCATGGTGACCGAGGAAAGCCATTTCCCGTCCTACAATGCACTGATACCGTGCGTCGGAGCGGCGTTGATTATTGCGTCACCAAAGTCGTTGTTTGCGAAATATTTCCTGTCATTGAAGCCCGTCGTCTGGATCGGTCAGATCAGCTACACGCTGTATCTTGTCCACTGGCCGATCATGGTATTTTACAAATATCTCTTTCCGGTCCGCGACAGCGATATTGATCGTATCGTTTTGCTGGCACTCTGCTTCCTTCTGTCGATTGCAATCTACTATCTGATCGAGTCGCCTCTGCGTCGACCACGCAATCAGGAGAAAGCCCTTAGTCAGGCAGCCTATGCCCTGGCGTCGGTGGGTGTCGCGGTCGCTCTGATCTTCCCGCTGATCCATATCTACAAGGGCAATATCAAAAGCCTGGCGAAGCATGGCTTTGACTATGATGCGGCCGAAACGATCGCTAAGAAAGAACTGGATAGCCAGGTCTGTTTCCTGAGCGAAGGCATGGATACGAACCCGGCGTGCAATAGCAAAGCGCCTGTTCAGGTTCTAACAATTGGCAACTCACATGAACTGCATGGATATCGAGTGCTGCGGACAGCGTTTAAAGCCGAACAGGCGCGCGGCGAAGTGAACTTCGTGTTCGCGTCGACGCATGCCCGAGATAATCCATGTCAGTTTGAAACCTTTGATCCAATGCTGCCGCTTCAGACGTCTAACGAAAAGTGCCGCTGGATTGCTGATTATCTGTCAGATGAGCAGGCTGTAGCAGACAGATTTGATACTGTTATTGTTGCAGCGTTCCGTCCGGCACGGGTCAATAAAGGCCTCTATCTGACCATGGCCCAGCGTTATCAGGCGAAAAACCCTGACCTGAAAGTCGGTGTGATTGGTTCATTCGTCGATATCCAACCGCATCGGTGTATGGACCTTGCCAATGCGGCGCAGGATGCAAATGCCTGTGCGGATCCGTCTCTTGTGAATTATTTCGGGATCAATGAACAAGCCGAAGATCAGGCCTTTGTTCCGGATCTAAAGTTCACCTTTGTGAACCAGACTGAGCTTTTATGTTCAGGCGATGGTTATGAGACCTGCGAAACAACCTATCTCGGCGTGCCGATTCTGCGCGACAGCAACCATTTCAACAATGTGGGCACGGCCTTTATCGCGAAAAAGCTGAAAGAGAGCCCGCAAAAGGCTGAGCTCAAAAAGCTGCTGACTGATTAGGCGGATGCCAGATTTCAGATACGCGAGCGCCCACCCATGAGCGATCATGGGTGGCTGAGGAGGCGGATCTGTGGAGGCGGCAATGGGTCAAGTGGCGTCAGATCGGGCAGATCGTCTGCGGCGTTCGTTCCCGGCGGGCCATGCCCGGCGCGGATGAGCGCGCTCGACGCCAGATAATGCAATAAATTCAGATCAGTGCGTTCCGCTTCATCCTCTGTGGATGACCAAAGCGTGTCTGGCGGAAGCCAGTTCGCAAAAGGCGGGATGTAGAGCGGGGAGGTTTGATCCCCCTCCAGCTCCCCCTTTTTAAGGGGGAGAGCTGACTTACAGTTTGAGAGCACCAGTTTCATCGCATACGTATCGGCGCGTTTCAGAACCCTCGGAAGACGGTTCATGCGCGCCAGAAGTCGGCTGGCATCCACCAGACGCAGCGGGTCTGGGGTAAATTTAAAGCCGGGCGTGCGTGACGAGCGTCTGGATTTTTTCGGTGAGGGAAGAATTTGAAATCCGCCGATAGAAGGCGTTTTGGCGGTCAGGCGGCGCAGCTCTCGTTCCTGCTCGAGGATGATTGAATTGCTCGGGCGCTGGCCTTCGGGATTATTGGTTGGTTTCGTTTGCTGTTCGCAACCATAGAACCCGCTTAAGGTGTTTTTATCTGTTTCCGTTTGCGTTCCGCAAACATGAAACGGGCTCAAGGCTGCGCCGAGGGATGGCTGCGCCTGCGCGATGCTTGTGAGGTTCTTGAGGTGGGAGAGATAGCCGGGCTCGGTGTTTGCGCGCTCAATCATCTGGGCCGCAAGCCAGAGAATGTAGCAGCGCAGTTGATATTCGAGACGGTGAATATGGGTTCGGAGTTTCACCGTCGCGCCATGCTCCATCTGGTTCGAAGCGCGCGTCTGCGCCGTGTCATCTGGTTCCAGATAGCCCTGCGCCAGAGAGATGAGCGCAGCGATATACCCCTTCACGCGGCGGGCAAGCGCCAGCGGGGAGTTGTTCGGAAGATCGGGCGCGGTCTCTGACATGGCGGGGATCATGGCAGAGCGAGCTGGGTGTGGGATTAGTTATGACGCTTTTAGATAATTCCGCTTGCGTCCGGCAAACTTGGAACCGGTTTCGTTGTTGTGGTGGGTTACGGTCTGCGACCTAACCCACCCTACGGTTTCAGCGCGGGATCAAACGTTTGGCATGACGCCACTTTCCCCAACATCCACAGCCACAGCGACGTGCTTTCGCCAGCGACTCATATAGAGTGAGCGTGATTCGAAAGTTTGGCGCATATTCGGGCGGAAGCTGGCTTTCGCAGCCGCCGGAATATGCGCGCCAGGAGCAGAACGCCATGTCAGATATTGTGGATTCCGGTGAAGAGAACATCATCGATGAACCGCTCAGCGAAGCGCTGTCCAAGCGCTATCTGGCCTATGCGCTGTCGACGATCACATCGCGGGCTCTGCCGGATGTGCGCGACGGTCTGAAGCCGGTCCAGCGCCGCATTCTGTATGCGATGCGCGAGCTGAAGCTGAACCCGGATGCGAGCTATCGTAAATGCGCAAAAATCGTCGGCGAGGTGATGGGTAACTATCACCCGCATGGTGACAGCGCGATTTATGACACGCTGGTGCGTCTGGCGCAGAGTTTCTCGGTGCGTTACCCGCTGGTCGATGGTCAGGGCAATTTCGGCAATATTGACGGCGATAGCGCGGCGGCCATGCGTTATACGGAAAGCCGGATGACGGCAGCGGCCAAGCTGTTGCTGGACGGTCTGGACGAGAACGCCGTCGATTTCCGTGATACATATGATGAACAGGATTCTGAACCTGTGGTTCTGCCGGCGGCGTATCCGAACCTGCTGGCCAATGGCGCGACCGGTATTGCCGTGGGCATGGCGACGAGCATTCCGCCGCACAACGCAGCCGAGTTGATCGATGCGTGCATGATGCTGATTGATCGCAAGACCACCACGACGGAAGAATTGCTGGAAGTTATGCCGGGGCCGGACTTTCCGACGGGCGGTCTGCTGGTCGAGGACAAGGCAAATATCCTGCAGGCTTATGAGACGGGTCGGGGATCGTTCCGCGTCCGCTCGCGCTGGCACAAGGAAGATCTTGGCCGTGGTACCTGGCAGATTGTGGTCACTGAAATTCCGTATCAGGTGCAGAAGGGCAAGCTGATCGAACGGCTGGCCGAGCTGATCGATGGCAAGAAAGTGCCTCTGCTGGGCGATGTGCGCGATGAGAGCGCGGAAGACATCCGTCTGGTGCTGGAGCCGAAGTCGAAAACGGTCGATCCGGACATGCTGATGGAGAGCCTGTTCCGTCTGTCGGATCTGGAAAACCGGTTCTCGATGAACCTCAATGTTCTGCATAATGGCGCGCCGCAGGTTATGGGGCTGCGCGATGTGCTGCGTGCTTATCTGGACCATCGCCGTGAGGTTGTGGTGCGGATTGCACAGCATCGTCTCGACAAGACCGAAGCCCGCCTTGAGGTGCTTGAAGGCTATCTCGTCGCGTTCCTGAACCTTGACGAAGTGATCCGGATTATTCGCGAAGAGGATCATCCGAAGGCTGAGCTGATGAAGACTTTCAGTCTGACGGATAATCAGGCCGAAGCGATTTTGAACATGCGTTTGCGGTCTTTGCGCAAACTTGAGGAAATGGAAATTCGCGGCGAGCACGCAGAGCTGGAGAAAAAGCGCGATAGTCTGGTCGCACTGATCGGGTCTGAGCGTCGTCAGTGGAGCGAGGTTGCGCGCGGGCTGAAGGAAGCGCGGGAAATTCTCACTAAGGATGACGCGCTCGGCAAGCGTCGCACCGAAGAAGGCGAAGCGCCTGTGCATGAGGGCGAGGCTGTGCTGGAAGCTTTGATCCCGCGTGAGCCAATCACGGTGGTTCTGTCTCAGCAAGGCTGGATCCGCGCTCTGAAAGGGCACAATAACGATCTCGACAAGGTGAAGTTCAAGGACGGTGATGAACTGCATCTGGCGTGTAAGCTGGAGACGACTGACAAGCTGATCCTGATGGCGTCTGATGGGCGGGCCTTCACTCTGGGCGGGGATAAACTGCCGGGTGGTCGCGGGCAAGGCGAGCCGATCCGCCTGCAGATCGAGCTGGATGAAGAGACCGCGATTATCGATCTGTTCAAATATCAGCCAGAGAATAAGCGACTGATGGCGTCGAGTGGCGGCTATGGCTTTATCTGTCCTGAGGCGGAATTGCTGTCGACGCGCAAAGCGGGCAAGCAGGTTGTGACGACCGGCGATGGCGTGCTGCTGATCTGTAAGGTTGCCGAAGGAGATAAGGCCGCTGTTGTGGGTGAGAACCGCAAGCTGTTGATCTTTGATGCCTCTGATCTGCCGGAAATGCCGCGTGGTAAGGGCGTAAAGCTGCAATCTTATAAGGATGGCGGGCTGGCCGATGCCAAGCTGTTCAAGGCAGAAGAGGGCTTCTCTGTCGAAGACAGCGCCGGGCGTCAGCGAACCTTCCCGGACTGGCAGGACTGGTCAGGCCGACGCGCCTCTGCTGGCCGGATGGCACCGCGTGGCTTCCCGCGGAACGGCACGTTTACGGGGTAGAGTTTAGCCAGTCAGTGTTTACTGGCTGGCTCTCAGCTCATCAATGATCTTGGCGTCAACCCAGTAGATGCTCGCCATTGGGACGCTCAGATCGATCCGGTGAAAGAAAAAATACTTCCCATCAGGGGTGAGGGTTCCGTAGGCGTCTTCGCGTTCTGAGTTGACTTCCGGGCCCATATTTATGGCTTTGCCCCATGAACCATCATCTTGCCTGAAACTGATATAGAGATCAGACTCACCATACCCGCCTTCGCGTTCACTATCCCAGATCAGATAGCTTTCATCGGGTGCAATGAAGGGATGGGCGGTGAACTTTCCTGTGTTGATCTCTTCATTAAATGGCTTGGGTTTGCTCCGTTTGCCATCGATCAGCTGAGAATAGCGCAAAATGCCATACTCCTCGCGTTCGTCGAACACGTAGGTGCCTGCATCGGAGGCGGTTAGCCGCATTACCGGGTATTGTTCAAAATCGGATCCAAGACTTTTCGGATCAGACCAGCCGGTCTCGGTACGCTCGCGATATTGATTGCCGAGGAACATTGTCTGCCCATCGGAAGAGAAAAAGACTTCCCCTGTTCGGTCGCCAAACATGGACTCCGTCCATTCACCGTTTTCCAGTTGATAGAGGTAAAGTTTGGGGGCGACGCCGAGCACCTGCCTTACGAAGTAGAACTGGGTCATATCAGGGGTGAAAACACCTTCGATCTCCAGATTATCGGTGGAGACGATGCCGGGGGCAAAGAGTGCTGGCGTCATGCCGGGAGGTGTTTGATCGAGATAGGAAGTCTCGGTCACCGCATCACTTGCTGGTTCGATATTCGAACACCCTGTCGCAAGTGTGAGAAGCGGAGCGATGACTAAAGCAAGCTGTTTCACGCGAGGGTTCCCCTGGACGATTGAGGCCTGCATATGTGGAGACGATGCAGAACTGTTTTGTATTTTGTTTTAAGAGACGGACGTTTTTTTGAACATGTTTGGTTTTGGTTAGCCTGATTGATACGGATTGATCAAATTAGGTCTTTGTCATGTTGGATGTTGAGTGAGGTGACATGCCTGGGTGAAAAACGCTAACCCGCCATGGTTGGGAGCAAAGCGCAGAAAGCATGTTTCACGCGAACCTGACCGCATAAACCCCTTGTCGGGTTTCAGCCGTTTGGTAAGGTTGCGCTCACTTTAGTGGGGAGTCGCACATGACCGGAATTTGGATTGTACTCGGCATAATTGCCGTTCTCGCCGTGATGCTGATCGGCATCTATAACGGCCTTGTTTCGAAGCGCCAGCAATGCCGTCAGGCGTTTGCAGACGTCGATGTTCAGCTGAAACAGCGCCAGAACCTTATTCCAAACCTCGTTGAGACGGTGAAGGGGTATGCGTCTCATGAGAAAGAGACGCTGGATGCCGTCATCAAGGCGCGTAATTCTGCGATTGCAGCAACGGGGCCCGCGGAAACGGCAGAAGCAGAAGGCATGGTCAGCATGGCACTCGGCAAGCTGTTTGCTCTGTCTGAGGCGTATCCTGATCTGAAAGCCAACACAAACTTCCTGAAGCTTCAGGATGAGTTGTCGAATATTGAAGACAAACTCGCTGCGGCGCGCCGGTTCTATAACTCTGCTGTTCAGCAGTACAATACAGCGCGCGAGCAATTCCCGGCAGCGATGTTTGCCAGCATGTTTGGCTTCAACCCGGAAGTCTTCTTCGACGTTGGCGAAGCTGCCCGTGTTGAGCTGTCCAATGTGCCGGAAGTGAAGTTCTAGGTTTTTAGATTGACCCGTTTCCCGATGGGGCGGGCGAAGGACTGCTATTTTGTTCCAGAACCCTGAATGGCTTGGCTATTCGGGGTTTTCTCTTACGGTTTTTGTTGACGCAATTGATACCGCTCGTTTTCGGCTTCAAACATGGCGCGAACGCGATTGCCGTCGGTAGATTGCTTTTCCAGTGTTTCCAGATCCCATTGGTGACGGAATGAATGGCATCACGGCCGAGTATAGCGACATCTCCTTCAAACAGGCAGTTCGCACCGCGCGCTTCCAGCCCGTTTTCGGTTTCGCGCCAGAAGATATTATCCTCTCGACCGGTATAAATCCCGATCAATGCCCACATCTCGTGATCATGCGCCAGGAGGCTCATGCGCGGTGTCCAGGTGGCAGCAAAGATGGTGAGCGTTGACGAGCGGTGGAGAACATCCATGCCGGTAGATATTGGTTCACCAATGCCGCGAAGAACGTCGCCGGGAGCAGAGACCGCGCGGGTGAGGACTTCTCGCACTGCACTCATCGGATCGGCTTCAGCGTTAGTAGTGATGCGGTCAGCGACGAATCTCTAGCGGTCGAATGTGGTCATGGTGCCGTTTCAATACCTTGCTCACCGAACTTCTGTTTCAGATGAAACATGTTTTCATCATGAGTGTAGCCATAGAGGCGGCCTTCGAGAAGTTCGAGTTCCGCGCTCCAGGTGTAATTGTGGAGAACGGTCATCAACTCGCAATAGGCTTCGGCGCGCCATGTTTCACCTGGTAGAGTGAAGATGAGATAGGTGAGGGTGGCTCCCTCTCGGCTTCTGATTGAGCGATCAAATCGAACCAAAGCACCACTTGTGACATGCGGTGCAAAATCCTGGTTAGAACAGGCTTCGATTTCATCGACCCCATCTGCTTGCAAGAAGGCCGCCATGGGCTTCTGAGAAGACAGCATGAGGCTGAGCTCTCGCTTGATGTGCACATAGTCGTAGCTTGTCACGCGCGACATGGAACTAGTTCGACAGGCTCGGAAGCCAGGTGGCGAGGGCCGGAATGCAGGCAACGAGCAGAATGACCGCAATCTGAAGCCCGATAAACGGGATAGCGCCCTTCCATATGTCGAGGGTTTTGATGTTGTCTGGCGCAGCGCCTCGCAGATAAAACAGTGCAAAACCAAAGGGTGGCGTCAAAAAGCTCGTCTGAAGGTTTAAGGCCATCAGGATGCCAAGCCAGACCGGATCAAAGCCAGCCATGATGAGCGGCGGCGTGACCAATGGCACGACGATGAAGACAATCTCGATGAAGTCGAGAAAGAAGCCCAGCACGAACATGACGAGCATTGTGAGCAGGAGCGCGCCCCATTTGCCACCCGGGACATTGGTCAGAATATGCTCAACCATTTCGTCCCCATAAAAGCCGGTGAAGACGAGAGAGAAGAGCGACGCCCCAATCAGGATGACAAACACCATGGCCGAGATATTGGCGGCGCTGGTGAGGGAGGCGGTCAGCTGTTTGTGGCGGGAGAGCACAAGCAGGCCGGAGGCAAGGCCAGCGAGGAAAATTGCAGCGAAGATGCCTGCAAGCGTGATCAGGCCTTTATCCATTGTAGGGATCACATCGCGGCTGATGCGCAGGTCAAAGAAGGCGGTCATTGCGAGCATCAGAATGGCTGATCCGAGGCCTGCCAGAATGACCCATGCAAAGATGCATTCATTTGCGCTGGTGAGGCGAAGACCAGCCAGAAGGATTGCGCCGCCAGCCCCAATGGCCGCAGCCTCTGTCGGTGGGGCCAGGCCTGACAGGATGGAGCCAAGTACGGCCAGAATGAGCAGAAGCGGCGCGCCAAGACCGTAAGCGATTTCTCGCGCAGTGAGCGGCTCGTCCATCTCGTCCGGGTCGTGATGGGCCGGGCAGGATTCTGGCTTGGTGATGGCGTTAAAGGCAATCCAGCCGAGATAGGCGCCGACAAGGATGAAGCCGGGGATCAGTGCGCCAGAGAAGAGGTCTTGCACGGAAATCGCACCGGACCCGCCACCTGAGAGGGAGGCGCGGGCGCTGGCATTCGAAATCGCATCTGCGAGAAGGATCAACACGATCGATGGCGGAATGATCTGGCCCAGCGTGCCGGAGGCGGCAATCGTGCCCGTGGACAGTTTGACGTCATATCCACGTTTCAGCATGGATGGCAGGGCGATCAGCGTCATGGTGATGACGGTTGCACCGACAATGCCGGTCGAGGCCGCCAGAAGCGCGCCCACAATGATGACGGCATAGCCAAGGCCGCCGCGCACATTTGAAAGCAGGCGCGAGGCAATGTGCAGAAGGTCGTCAGCGACTTTGGATCGTTCAAGAATGACGCCCATCAGAACGAATAAGGGAACAGCGATCAGGACATTATTGTTCATAATGCCTTCAATGCGCAGGAACAGGCTGGACAGCTGAGGATAGCGGAAAACGCCGAGCTCGACGCCGATCACAGCAAAGATCAGCGCGGTGCCGCCCAGTGTGAAGGCGACGTTATAGCCAGCCAGAAGCGCCGCAATGGCGCAGGCGAACATGGAAATTGCGAGAATGGCTTCGAGTTCCATCAGGCGGCTCCATGCTCGAAGTCAGAGGTCTGTTTGGGTTCACGCAGGCCGCGAATGATGAGGGCGTTTTTCATAGCCTCTGACAGCCCCTGAATGATCATCAGAATGGCGAAAACCGGAATGAGCGTGCGGAACAGATAATAGATCGGCAGACCATCGCTCTCGCGGGAGCCTTCCAGATTCTGCCAGCTCTCTGCAAAGGAAGAAGAGCTTGCAACTGTCCAGAGGATGAGGCCGCAGACCGGAAACAGAAGCAGGTAAATACCGACCAGATCAACAATGGATTTGGCTTTGTCTGACATATGGCCCCGGAAAATATCGACGCGGACATGGGCATCCGCTTTAAGCGCGGCCGGGGCGGCGAGCAGGAAGATCGTGGCAAAACCATAGATCACCGTCTCGTTCAGCCATGAGGCCGACCAGCCGAAGACATAGCGGCCAATAATGATGAGCAGCTGATTGACGATGATGATGACCGCTGCAATGCGAGCGATTGTCATTGCGCCGGAGCTTAGTGCGTCCAGTGCGTTTGAAAGGGTGTCAGCGATGGGGTGCAGGGCTTTGCCCGCGACCAGCACGATTAGCGGAAGCAAAAGGACCGGGCTTGCGAAAAGTCCGATCCCTTTCAGGAGGCTTCCAAACTGGAGGACAATGTCGAGCATCTAGGACTTGTTCAGTTCACGCGCTGCGTAATACGGACCGTCTGATACATTCGCCCATTGGCGCATGGATTTCAGCGAGGTCTCAAAGCTTTCATAGATGCGCTTTTCGATGCCGTCTTTGCCGCTGTCTGCACGGACGTCTTTGGCAGCTTCTTCCATGCGTTTGACGACATCTTCCGGGAAGCTGCGCAGCTGCGTGCCGTGCTCGTTCACAAGTTTCTGCAGATAGACGGAGTTCTGGTAAGTGAACTCACCCAGGCTGAGATGGTTGACGGACTGGCAGGTGTTTTTCACGACAGCCTGTTCGTATGGCGTCAGACCTTCCCAGGTTTGCAGGTTCATGCCGACTGCGAGGGAGGCACCCGGCTCGTGGAAGCCCGGGCCGTAATAGTAAGGTGCTTCCTGATGGAAGCCGAGGAAGGAGTCATTCCACGGACCAACCCATTCGGTCGCGTCAATCGTGCCGGTTTGCAGCGCCTGATAGATCTCGCCGCCAGACAGAGCGATGGCGGAACCGCCAAGAGCGCGCAGAACATCGCCGCCCTGTCCGGGAATACGCATTTTCAGGCCGTTGAAATCATCCAGAGATTTGATCTCTTTCTTGAACCAGCCGCCCATCTGGTGACCGGTATTGGCCGCCTGAAATGCCTTGATGCCGTGTTGACCGGACAGTTCATCCCAAAGCTGCTGGCCGCCGCCAAAGTCGATCCAGCCCATGATTTCCTGAGCCGTCATGCCGAATGGAACTGCGGTAAAGAATGGGAAGGCGGTGGATTTGGCTTTCCAGTAATATTCCGCGCCATGATACATGTGAGCGGTGCCGTCTTTGACCGCATCGAATGCCTGAAAGGCCGGAACGAGTTCACCAGCGGCCTGAACGCGAATGGTGATCGCGCCATCGGTTTGTTTTTCGATTTCTTCGGCGACGCGCTCTGCTGCCATGCCAAGGCCCGGAAGGCCTTTTGGCCAGGTGGTCACCATGATCAGGCGCTTGCGCTTGCGGACAACGGCCGGAGATGAAGGCTTGTCAGATGTTTCGGCTGCGCCACACGCGGCGAGTGTTGCACCAGCGGCGCCAAGACCGATTGCTCCGAGTAGTTTTCTGCGATCCATGACGTATTCCTGCCCCTGTTATTTTTCTACGTCCTGTATAACGCGCCATGTATCGCCGTCGAGTACTTCCAGAGGGCGAAAGTCTGCTTTGTAGTTCATTTTTTCACTGCCTTTCACCCAATAGCCTAAATAGACATAGGGAAGGCCGAGAAAACGGGCATGTTCGATATGGTCCAGAATGAGGAAACTGCCGACGCTTTGCCCGGCAAGGTCCGGGTCAAAGTAGGAATAGACCATGGACAGACCATCGCGCAGGACATCTGCGATGGCGACGGCCTTTAGCGGCGCGTCATCGTCATGACCCTCACGGTATTCGAAAATGACGGATGGGACGGGCGAGCCTTCAACCATGGCGACATAGTCTGCGAGCGCCATGTCTGACATGCCGCCATTGGCGTGGCGCGATGTCAGATAGTCCATCAACAGGCGGTATTGCTCTCTCGTGGCGACCGGTGGCCGGGCGGTGCGGACCAGATTTGCGTTCTTCTTCCAGACCCGTTTCCAGCGTTTGGAGTGTTTGAAATCACTGATCGGAACGCGTGTCGCCTTGCAGGCACGGCAGCCTTCACATGATGGGCGATAGGCAATGTTCTGAGAGCGTCGGAAGCCGCTATGGGTGAGGGCGTCGTGCAGACCTTCTGAGTCTTCGACATCCAGATTGGTGAAAACCTTCCGCTCTGTCTGACCCGGCAGATACGGGCAAGGCGAATGATTGGTCAGATAAAAACGTATCTGACGTTTCAGAATGCCCTGGACGGAAGGTGAATCACTAATCTTCATTTCATCAGCATATGCTTTTTACAGGTCGAAACGCAAAGGGGCGATCAGGGTGAAGACCAGCCAGATGACGATCACCAACGGGCCGCCAAAGCGCAAATAGTCGCTGAACTTATAATGCCCCGGACCCATGACCAAAAGGTTTGTCTGGTAAGCGATCGGGGTCGCAAAGCAGCAGTTTGCGGCATAAATGACTGCCAAAACAAAGGGCTTCGGGTCTACGCCGAGCAGGTTTGCCGCCGAAATCGCTATCGGTGTGAAGAGAACTGCCGTAGCCGTATTGCTGAGGACGTTGGTCAAAAGCGCGACAAGCAGGAAGAGTGTTGAGAGAACCGCGAGCGAGCCGAGTGGTGACATTATGTTCACCACGATATGCGCCATGGCCATTGCTGCGCCAGTTTTTTCAAGTGCGGTGCCCATGGCGATCGCCGCGCCAATCAGCGTGAAGATGCGCAGATCAAGCGAACGCGTGGCCTGTCGAATGTTGAGACAGCCGAAGACAATCATGGCGACAGCGCCCAGCATGGAGGCGTGCAGAATGCCGACAAAGCCGGACGCTGCGGCGAGGACGACGCCAACCGTGATCCAGCGGGCGATCAGGCTTTTCTCAGTAACGGGCAACTCGATCTGGGACCATTCCAGCAGCAAGAGGTCGCGGCTGGAGCGCAGACTGCGAAACGATTCTGACGGGCCGCAGAGGAGGAGTGTGTCACCCGCTTCCAGACGAATATCGCCCAGCTTTGTGCGCATCATGCGCGAGCGACGCTGAACGCCCATGACAAGCGTGCTGGTGAGGCGTCGGAAACCGAGCTGTTCGATGGCGCGGCCAATCATGCGCGAACCCGGCGCAACCACGGCTTCGACAAGCATCAGGCGCGGCGTTGCCGTGTCTTCGTCCATGCCGTCATCATGGCTTTGCCACATCTGACGCAGCAGGTCTGGCTGTTGAGACAGCGTCTCGGTGAGGGCTTTGCGTGTGGCCGCCACAATCAGAAGATCGCCCTGTTTCAGGGTGATGTCATCGAAGGGTGGCAGGTAAGAGGTTTCGCCGCGCTGGATCATGCGGACGGTCATGTTTGTCAGGTCTGGAAACATGCCTGCAATGGCGGTTTTGCCAATCAGAGGGTTGCTCTCATTGATCGCGATCTGCGCCACGAACTGGCGACCTGAGCGAGAGACAATGTCGGCCTCCATGCCATCGCGATTTGGCAGCAGAAAGCGCGAAAAGATCAGCATGTAAGCAAAGCCTGCCATGGCCAGAATAATGCCGATAGGCGTGAGCTCGAAAAAGCCAAGGCTGACGCCTTCGGTCTTTTCATAGGCATCTGCTGCAAGAAGGTTGGTCGAGGTACCAATGAGCGTGGTCATGCCCGCGAAAACGGAAGCAAAGCTCAAAGGCTGCATGAGCTTGGACGGTGAGGTGCCCATCTTGCTGGCAAACGCCACCATGATCGGCAGAAACATAACAACGACAGGCGTGTTGTTGATGAACGCACTGGTGACGAAAACCGCCGCAAAAGAGCCGACAAGCGTCAGTTTCGGGCGCGCATCATAAGAGCGCATCAGATATCGCGTCGGCCCATCAAGCGCACCGGTCTGGAACAGGCCCTGACCGACGACGAGAAGCGCCATAATCGTCATGAGTGCGGGGTTTCCGAACCCTGACAGCAGGGCGTCGGCTGTGATATTGCTGCTTTCCGGAGCGAGACGTTCTGCCAGGAAAAACAGGAGTAGGAGAACCGTTATCACGGAGACGGATACGATCTCCATTGGTACATCGTCGTTCGTGTAAAAAATGATCGCAACGACAACGACCAGCAAACTGACCAGCATTGGCCAGTTTGCGGATAACTCCGCAATGATGTTCACTCGGCTATGGTCCCCTCAAATGAGCTGTTACAGGCCATGATCAGGAGGCAGAACTGGCGCCTCCCGGAGAAGAACTATGCTTATTCGGCGGTTTCCTGGCAAGTCCGGATCGTCCGGATAGAGAGGTTCAGATCCGGCTTTACCGGAGACCCTCGCGATACGGCCAGCCCTGACGCCATTTTCCTGAAGAATGCGGCGGGCTGCATTAGCACGATCCGAGCTGAGTTCCCAGTTGGAATACTTCTCATCTGTGCTTGGCGTGGTGTCAGTGTGACCGGAAATAGAGATTCGGTTCGGCAGGCGCTGAACGATCTTTGCGACCGCTTCCATGAGCTGAACTGCGCGCGCATTTGGTTCTTTTGAGCCCGGATCGAACATGGACCGGCCTTCCTGATCGACAAGCTGAATGCGCAGGCCTTCATCGGTCTGATCAATGATCAGATGTTTGGAGAGCTCTGCAAGTTCCGGCATGTCAGCCATGGCCTGACGCAGGGATTGTTCGGCGCGTTCAAACTGAGCGCGTTCTCGAATCGCCTTGGCTTTATCCAGAGCGTCCTGCGTGACTTCCAGATCAATACGTTTGATCGGCTGTGTCTTGTCTGTGATTTCCTGAGGCTTTTTGGAAACCGTGCGCGGGCTTTCCGGAGACAGCTGCTCGATAATGGATTTACTGCCCTGAGAGCGTGCGCCTTCCGTGGAAATCGCAGTACCGCCCAGAACACCACCAGAGCCAGATCGGGAGGAGGAAACGGCAGCAGGCGCAAAATAGTCTGCGATCCCGCGCTTTTGCTCTGGACTGGTTGTGTTGATGAGCCACATAAGCAGGAAGAATGCCATCATCGCTGTCACAAAGTCGGCATAGGCTACCTTCCACGCACCGCCGTGGTGGCCGCCGCCGGAAACCTTTTTGACCTTTTTTATGACAATAGGTTGATTGCCTGCCATGGTGTGTCATGTCTCGCTGCTGATGCGGTTTTGTAACAAGTCTTGGTTAAAGGGGGGTGCATGAACACTGTAAAATCAGCGATTTCGGGCTTTGATAAACGCGAATACCGCAATGCCCTTGGTAGTTTCGCGACCGGAGTCTGCCTGATTACAGCGAAAGACGCACACGGACGGGCGCGGGCAATGACCGCGAACAGCTTTACCAGCGTCTCTCTGGCACCGCCCATTATCCTCTGGTGTATCGATTGTATGTCAGAACGGTTCGACCTGTTTACCTCGGCCGAAAAATTCTCGGTCAGCGTTTTACGCGCCGGAGAAGAAGCTGTTTCCAGGCATTTTGCCAAGAATGTCGAAGCTGATCTCACCGGAGAGGATCTCTCGATCAGCACGAGCGGAACCCCTTATTATTCAAAAGCGCTGGCCTGGATGGATTGCGAAACAGGGTGGCGTCAAAAAGCCGGTGATCATGTTGTGATTTTCGGAAACGTGCTCGAATTTGGCGCTCATGCCGGCGATGCACTCGGGTTTTTCAAAGGCGGGTACGCAACCGTTTCTGACGGAAAGGATTAAGTCGTGGCAAAATGTGCATTCCTCGGTCTTGGCGTGATGGGCGGACCAATGGCGGGCCATCTGATCAAGGCTGGTCATGAGGTTATGGCCTGGAACAGAACTTTTTCTCGCGCGGAAGCCTGGCTTGACGCGCAGGATGAAGGCAGCATTTCCGAAGTTGCCGCGGGCGTTGTTGCGGATGCTGAGTTTGTTTTTTCGTGTCTCGGCGACGATCCGGACGTTGAAGCCGTCTATGACAGTATTTCAGATGTGATCACAGACGGCATGGTGATCGTCGATCACACCACGGCCAGCGCCGATCTGGCGCGGCGGCTGGATAAGCAGCTCGCAGCGAAAGGGGCCTTGTTTCTCGATGCGCCAGTGTCGGGCGGCCAGGCGGGTGCGGAAAACGGTCAGCTGACCATTATGTGCGGCGGTTCTGATGAGGCGTTTGCGAAAGCAGCGCCGATCATGGATGTCTACGCAAAGCAGATGACCCATATTGGTCCGGCAGGGGCAGGCCAGACCGCAAAAATGGTCAATCAGATCTGTATCGCAGGCACGGTTCAGGGGCTGTCCGAAGGCCTCGCCTTTGCGATGAATGCGGGGCTGGACCCTGCCAAGGTGATTGAGGCTATCTCTAAAGGTGCGGCCCAGTCCTGGCAGATGGAAAACCGCTGGCAGACAATGGTCGATGGCAAGTTTGACTATGGCTTTGCAATTGACTGGATGCGCAAAGATTTGCGGATCGCTCTGGAAGAAGCGCGTCGTAACGGGTCTGCTCTGCCTGTGGCGGCATTGGTGGATCAATTCTATGCTGATGTTCAGGCAGAGGGCGGTGGCCGGTTTGATACATCCAGCCTGATCAAGCGCTTGCCGATCAAAAACGGAGGCTGATATCCGCCGCCTCGACATACATGTTCGCGCAGGCGACCCATTTGATACGGTCATCCGGGCGGTCAAAGCCTGTGATCCTGCCGATTATTCTGTGATCTGCGTGGAACAGAAAAACAGGCGTCTGATCTCTGTTCTGTTGGATGATGGTGCGGCGCAGGAATTATTCGACAGCGTTGAGTGCTGCATGGAAGGGCAAACAGACTGGCGAGTTGTCATTCTGGATGTGAAGGCGTCGGCGCCGGCCAAGTCTGCTGAAGAAGACGCGACGCAGGCGGAACAAAAAGCGACCCGCGAAGAAATTTACGCTGAGGTCGGGCGAAGCGCGGCATTGGGCGCTGACTTTATTATTCTCACAATTCTGTCGACCATCGTGGCAGCGATTGGCCTCAATACAAACAGTGTCGCTTCCGTCATTGGCGCCATGGTGATTGCGCCTTTGCTGGGGCCAATTCTGGCTTTCACATTCGGTGCGTCTCTGGGCGATGACAAAATGCTGCGGCGGACCGGTCTGTCCCTGTGTGTCGGCATTCTCTTGTCGTTCAGTGTGGCGTTTCTGATTGCCTTTATCATCAAGGTAAATCCGGAGAGTGAAGAGCTGGTTTCGCGTGCAGAGGTAAGCCTTGATGCGGTGGCGCTGGCCATGGCAGCAGGAGCGGCTGCGGCGTTGTCTCTTGCCAAGGGTAACTCCTCCATTCTGGTCGGTGTTATGGTGGCGGCAGCCCTGTTACCACCGATTGCCGCAGTCGGCTTGTATATGGGAAGTGGGTATTGGGAGCTCGCCATGCGGGCCGCACTGTTGCTGACGCTGAACCTGGCAAGCCTTGTCCTGTCGGGACTGATCGTGTTCTGGGTGAAGGGGATACGCCCGCGAAAATGGATTGAGCAAGCCAATGCGCGGCGCGCAATCCTGCTGCATGCTGGTGTGAGTGCAGCGTTTCTCGTACTGGCGCTGTTTTTGATCCTGTATCTTGGTCTGGACGAGAAAATCACCTTTCCGGGATGATGCCGTGCGCGCAACTGTAGTCCATCCTTTGTTGATTGACGACGGGCGGTTCGGCTTTCATGCTGTGCGCGGCAAGGCCGATGGGAGGCGATATGGCAGGGTCTGACAACAAGACAAAACCCATGAATATTTCGCCTGAGGCTTTTGTGGCGGGTATCGAACATCCCGTTCGCAAGGCGGATGCAGAGCGCTTGTTAGACCTGTTTGAAGATGTGACCGGCATGGCTCCAAAAATGTGGGGGCCGTCTATCATCGGTTATGGGCAGTATCATTACGTCTATAAGACTGGACGCGAGGGCGATTTCCTGATGACGGGGTTTTCGCCGCGCAAACAGAATCTGTCGGTTTATATCTTGCCGGGATATACAGATTACAGTGAGATTTTGTCGAGGCTGGGCAAGCATAAGCTCGGCAAGTCCTGTCTCTATATCAACAAACTGGCGGATGTTGATGAGACGGTGTTGAGAGAGCTGATTCAGTCTGGACTGGATGATATGAAACACAGATATCCGGACTGGATGCCGGGTTAGAAAGGTGAAGGGAAACAAATGAGCGTGAGAGCACTTTTGACGAGCAAGACAGATGCTGGCGTGACGACTGAACTGACACGTGTCGATGAAGCGACGCTTGGCGAGGGCGATGTCACGGTGGCGGTCGAATACTCGACGGTCAACTATAAGGATGGTCTGGCGCTTTCGGGCGGGCCAATCATGACGTCTTTCCCAATGATTGGCGGGATTGATCTGGCCGGAACGGTGATTGCGTCGGAAAGCCTGAACTTTGAACCGGGCGATAAGGTTCTGGTGAATGGGTATGGTCTCAGCCAGACTCA
The DNA here is from genome assembly GCA_963678615.1 of uncultured Ponticaulis sp. Lineage (GTDB taxonomy): Bacteria > Pseudomonadota > Alphaproteobacteria > Caulobacterales > Hyphomonadaceae > Ponticaulis. The sequence continues at coordinate 1,598,300 of OY782947.1, read as the reverse complement.
TAATGGTGGCTATGCGGAAAAAGCACATTTGCCAGCTGAGTGGCTGATCCCGGTCCCGGACGCGTTCTCAACGCGCGACGCGATGGCGATTGGTACGGCGGGCTATACGGCCATGCTGTGTATTCTGGCGCTGGAGAAGAATGGCGTTGCACCGCATTCGGGTGATGTGCTCGTCACCGGTGCGAACGGCGGGGTTGGATCGATTGCGATCTCTATCCTGTCTGGACTTGGCTATCGCGTGATTGCCTCAACGGGACGTTCGGAAGAAGCTGAGTATCTGAAGTCTCTGGGTGCAGCGGATATTATCGACCGCAAGACCTTGTCTGAACCGGGGCGTCCGATCAGCGGCGAGAAATGGGCGGGCGCGGTGGATTCTGTCGGCTCTCACACACTCGCCAACGTGCTCGCGCAGACCAAATATATGGGCGCAGTCGCAGCCTGCGGTCTGGCGCAAGGCATGGATTTACCGGGCTCTGTCGCGCCGTTCATTCTGCGCAATGTAACTTTGGCCGGCATTGATTCCGTGAATGCGCCGCGGGCCATTCGAATGGACGCCTGGCAGCGTCTTGCAAAAGATCTCGATCCTGCAAAACTTGAAAGCACTATCTCTGAGATTGGCCTTGGTGACGTGCCGCAGACAGCCGCGGACATTCTGAAAGGCAAAGTGCGCGGGCGGACAGTGGTGAAGGTGTCTGCCTGATTACTGCTGTTGTTGCTGCATTTGATGACGCGCCCGCAGGGATGTCAGGCTGACTTTCTGCTGGCCGTTCTCATCAAAGTTTGACGGTGAAAGCCAGGTCTCAAAGTCGGCCTTGATTTGCGGCCAGTCACCATTCGTCATGGCGAACCATGCGGTGTCGCGGTTCTGGCCTTTCATGACCATGTCATTGCGGAAAATACCTTCAAACTGGAAGCCAAAGCGCGCTGCGGCGCGCTTGGAGGCGAGGTTTTCGTTATGGCATTTCCATTCATAGCGGCGATAGCCAAGGTCTTCGAATATGTGACGTGCCATGAGATACATGGCCTCGGTCGCGTGAGCGGTGCGTTTCAGCTGGTCACTAAAGGCCACGCAGCCGACTTCGCAGCTGCCGTGTTCCGGGCGAAGGCGCATATAGCTGGCGGTGCCAAGGGCCTTTGAGGATGCTGCATCCAGAATGACGTAGACGGACCAGCCGCGCTCGATCGAGACGCTTTCAAAGGCGGGCATGAACGCGTCACCTGCCGGAAACGGGGCCATCGGCATATAGCGCCAAATGGCAGCGTTTTCGGGTCCGGCGATGACGGCTGCCAGCTTGAGCCCGTGCGTGTCTGCGCAATAGGGCTCCAGCCTGACCAGACGACCAGACAGCAGTTTGGTGCCCGGAACAGGCCGAGGCTGGAAATCGGTCAGATCTTCCATGGGATTTAGCTCAGCAATTCGGCGGCGCGTTCTGCGAAGTAGGTGACCATGCCGTCAGCGCCAGCGCGCTTGAAAGCCGATAAGGTTTCCAGAATGGCTTTGTCTTCGTCGAGCCAGCCTTCACGTGCGGCGAGCTTGATCTGTGCATATTCGCCGGAAATCTGGAACACCATGGTCGGCACGTTGAAGGTGGACGACACGCGATAGACAATATCGAGATAAGGCAGGCCCGGCTTGACCATGACCATGTCTGCGCCTTCCTGAAGGTCGAGTGCGGTCTCGCGAATGGCTTCGTCGCTGTTTCCAAAGTCCATCTGGTAGGTTTTCTTGTCACCAGTCAGGACAGCGCCAGAGCCAACCGCATCGCGATACGGGCCGTAGAAGCAGCTCGCATATTTGGCGGAATAGGACATGATCATCGTATCTTTGAAGTCGGCAGCTTCCAGTGCTGAGCGGATCGCGCCAATGCGCCCATCCATCATATCGGATGGCGCGACGACATCGACGCCTGCCTCGGCCTGCACAAGGCTCTGTTCGACGAGCCGGGCGAGGGTTTCATCATTGTCGATCTGCCCACGATCATTCATGACGCCGTCATGGCCGTGTGTTGTGAACGGGTCGAGCGCAACATCACACATCACGCCGACTTCTGGCACTTCGTCTTTAATGGCGCGGATGACGCGCGGGACAAAGCCGTCAGGATTGCCGGCTTCGCTGCCCCAGTCGTCTTTGCGACCCGGATCAATATGCGGAAACAATGCGAGTGCGGGAATGCCGAGATCGCGAGCGCGCTTTGCGGCTTTGACCGCTTCATCCAGGTTCAGGCGGTTCAGGTCTGGCATCGAACTGACCGGGATGAGCGGTTCTGCGCCATCATGAACAATGAGCGCCCAGACAAGATCGTCTTTCGAGAGCGTCGTTTCCCGCGTCAATCGTCGCGTCCAGTCTGCCTGCCGGTTCCGGCGCATGCGGGTCAGCGGATATTGAGACGGGACGATCTGCGTCATGGGGGACTCTCCGGGCGTTTAGTCTAGGTCGCTTCTAGTTTGGGTTTTGTCTGAGGTCGAATCCAATGTCGATCCCATTTTCCCGGTCTTCGCATAAAACATCTCAAAGAGACATCCATTGTCTGAGACTGAATGGCTTCGAGCTCTTTCATCCACTTCTTCATGGATTTGCGTGGAATTTCGACAAAGCCAAAACGGGCATAATAGGGGCCGTTCCAGGCAAGGTCCCGGAAGGTTGAGAGGATGACGCCTTTCAGTCCTTTATTGTCTGCTTTTTCGAACACGGCGTTCAGCAAGGCGCCGCCAAGACCGCGTCGTCCATGTGTTGGCGCAACGGAGATCTGATCGAGATAGAGGTCTGGCTTGATTTCCCGACACAGCGCAAAGCCGACGGGTGTTGCAAAGGGATCGGTGATGACAAAGAGCCAGCCTGCTTCAACGCCCTTGCGAAGGGCGTCTTCTGGAATTGGGAGCGGACCATCCGGCTCGTCAATGAGGCCGGTTGGTTCGAACAGCGCTGACGCAGAAATGTCCACGTCTTGCAGCACCGGAATGTCTTCCAGCCTGCCAGCCCGGAGCACATAGCCGTCCGGTAATTGATGAGTCATTCGGCCCCCGAAATGTGTGAGCCTGACCATAACGGCTGAACAAGTTCGACGAAAGCGTAGATTTTCATCTGCGCTGTTGCAGGTTCAATTCGATAAAATGGAACTGGTCTCGGCGATTTTGAGGCCTTATGACAGCAGCATCTGTTTGAGTGATTATAGAGCCGGAGGAAAACATGTCAGACGAACGCCCAGTATTGGTAAGCAAGGTCGGACAGATTGGTCGCCTGACATTGAACCGGCCAAAGGCGCTGCACTCTCTGAATCTGGAAATGTGCGAAATCATGTCGGCGGCTCTTCGCGAGTGGAAAGATGATCCGTCGGTTTCGGCTGTGCTGGTGGACCACGCAAAGGATACGCGCGGCTTCTGTGCGGGCGGCGATATTCGCATGCTGGCGGAAAGCGGGGCAGGTGATGGCGTGGAGGCGACCGACTTCTTTCGTGAAGAATATCGTCTGAACACGCTGATCAAGCGGTTTCCAAAGCCTTATATCGCGATCATGAACGGCGTCACCATGGGCGGCGGCGTCGGCATTTCTGTGCATGGCTCTCATCGGATTGCGACCGAGAATACTGTCTTTGCTATGCCTGAGACGGGTATTGGCCTGTTCCCGGATGTGGGTGGCGGCTGGTTCCTGCCGCGTTTGCCAGGCGAGCTCGGTATGTGGCTGGCGCTGACAGGCGCACGCCTGAAGGGTTCGGATGTCGTCGCGGCCAAGGTCGCTACGCATTTCGTTCCGACAGAGTTGCTGGCCAATCTTGTGGGCGAGATTGAACAGGCTGATCTGTCGATTGAGGGCGCTCATCTGGTGAACACGATTCTGAGCACACGGAAAAAGCCTGTGCCTGAAGCGGGCTTCCAGCAGTACCGTCCGCTCATTGATGAGTGTTTCGGCAAGGCATCTGTTGAAGAGATTATTGAGGCACTGGCGGCGAAAGACGATGACTGGTGCAAAGCACAGATTAAAATTCTCGAGACCAAATCTCCGCAGACTTTGAAAGTCGCTTTTCGGCAATTGCGCGAAGGCGCAGCGTTTGAAACTTTTGAAGAGAATATGCAGAACGAGTTCCGCATCGGCTGGCGTCAGGTGCGCAGCGCAGACTTTTTAGAGGGCGTTCGGGCGGTCATTATCGATAAAGACAACCAGCCGAACTGGCCGTCAGGAAATTTGCAAAAAATTCTTCCAGAAAAAATCGATGAAATTTTCGCGCCCCTGGGGGCGGATGAGCTGACATTCGAGTAATTTGTTTCAATCCGGAACAAGAATGGAAAGAAAAGGTAAAAACCTCCCGAATATTTACTTTATGTAAACTATAGAACTGATTCGCGATTAGCGAATTCTTAGTGTTGGTCATCTAAAACACTTGAAAACCACAGAAAAATTCAAGGGTGATGACATGATTGTAGAGGCAAAAAGCCATTCGGGCGTAGCAGACGCCACTGTCGGTGAAACATTCCTGAAGAGCCTGACTCTTCTAGAGCAGGTGCATCGTCGTCTGCACGATGTTGTGAAAGATGATCTGGAGCGTTCCGGTGAACGTTCCCTGACAGGTGTTCAAGCGCTCCTGCTTTATGAAATCGGCGATGGTGAGACGCCAGCCAGCACTCTGCGTGCACGCGGCGCATTTGCTGGTACGTCAATGTCCTACAACGTGAAAAAGCTCCAGGAAGGCGGCTATCTGGTTCAGACGCGCTCTGATGATGACCGTCGTACGGTCCGCCTGAAGCTGACTGACTCTGGCCACGATGTTCGCGAGCGCGTTGCTGCTCTGTTTGAACGTCAGGCAAATGCGCTGGAGCCAACAGCAAGTGTTCGTCCGGATGATCTGGACCATTTTAACCGCACTGCGACACGTCTTGAGCGTTTCTGGTCTGATCAGATCCGCTACCGTCTCTAGTTGAAACGACATGTCTGACTTAATGGCCCTCTGTCTGTTCGGCAGAGGGCTTTTTCTGTTGTTTAGAAGTATTGTATTTGAAATCAATGCTTGACTGGTTGGTGTGATTGGCGACTACTTCCTGCGATTATGCTCGGGGGAGTTGATTTTGAATTCAGCATATTTTGGCATTGTTGCGCTTGGCTTTGGTTTGCTGTGGTCGCCGGTTTTTGCGCAAGAAGATGTTGTCGCAGAGCCGGTGAAATCTGAAACTCCGGTCGTTTCTGCTGATGCGGAAGTTGAACCTTCAGATATTTTGTTGATGAAGCCAAATGTAGAAGTCGTGTTTATTACGACAGGCGGCTCTGAAGCGCGCGCAGACTGGACAGCGCAGGCGAAAGAGAATTTCACCAAGCACTTTCAAAATCATGTTGAGAGTGCTGGTCTGAGTGTTGCACATTTTAACGATGAAGCAGAACTCACGCCTGAACTCGAGCAGTTGTTTCTGCTGGAAGAAGTGGTCAACACCACGCTGTTTTCCGTCATTCCGCATAAGCAGAAAAGCGGCGTTCATCATTCTGATTTGACGCTTGGAAGCTCGGCCGCAAAACTGAAAGACGTTTACAAGACAGACAAGGCTCTGTTCATCGACCATTACTCTCAAATTGAGAGTGGCGGTGTTTTTTTGCTGTCTGCCGCAATTGTAACAGCCACTGGATTTACACCAGAATCCCAGAATATTCGATTTACCCGCGGAACCGTTTTTGATCTGGAAACGGGCAATCTTATTTCCACAAAAGCGCATTTGTTTGGCGATCCGCGGAGTGAATCGGAAAGCGCAAGCATCACCAATAGTGTGATGAAGGGTCTTAAACTTGCCGAGTGAATCGACCGTCACAGCATTTGAAACGTATCTGGAAAAGACCCGTCGGCGAGGGACGCAGCGCAGGTTCAAAAGCTGATTTCAGGTTTGAGGGGTGAATTCTGATGAGACGTATTTTAATCGCAGCAATCGCCATGGTGGCTGCTGGTTGTGCCGCTATGCCGACTGTTGCGCCGAAAGGCGACTTTGCGCCTGACGCCGAGTTTACACTTGTTCTGCCGGAAACCTGGTCTTACTGGCCGCCCAATCAAAATCTTGCGACGGTCGGTGGCTATCTCAGCCGAGATGGAATGCTGCTGAACCGCGTTCATCTGATGACGCTGAAAGATGGTGAGCGAATTTTGAAATTCAAAGGCAAGGACGGCGAAACTCCGTCCTGGTCAAGTACGGCAACGGAATATGAGATTGTCGAGCTGGTGACGAGCAGTTTGCTCAAAATCGGCTATAATACGATGGAAGCTGACAATGTGCGCCCGGCCACTGTTGACGGGACCGATGGCATCGCCTTCGACCTGTCCGGCAAGTGGAAAAACGGCCTCAACGTCAAAGGTGATGTGTTGGCTGTGAAGAAGAATGACAAACTGAATCTCGTCTTCTTTCTGGCACCGGAGCTTCATTATTATGGTGATGTGAAGGATGAAGTCGAACTGATCATGGCGTCAATCGATCTAAAGTAGTCGGACGTTTTAGCTGCTCGACCGGATGCCGTTTCTGTATGCGTCTGGTCGGGTTGGACGTTCGAGAAAGTTTTACACTCACTCAGTCTCAGATGACGCAAGGCCGCTCATGCCTTTCAGGTGAGATTCGACCTGATCGCGGTTTTTCCCACAGTAAATCAGCGCATTATTGTTATAAAAATCAGGCCCGTATGTGCCCTTCTGAAAGCAAGACTTCGGCTTGCAGACAAGGCGAAGGCCGACCCCATCATTTTGCGGGATGACGGCTTGCAGATTATTCAGGTCGATCAGGAAGGTGCGAGAGAACGGGTCAACCGATTTTACTTTCGGGTCCATGAAGTCGGTGATGATCAGGCGATGCTGATCATCAAACTCAAGTCCTGTTGTTTTGTAATAGCCATCACCAGAGGACGTGCCGAGGCAACTGGACTTGATGAAGTTCACGGTGTCTGCATCAGGTTCGGCAATCGCCGTGAGAGACGCGCAGAAGATTATGCTGACACAGGGAGCTGTGAGACGCGTTCGAAACGTCATTTTGGATCCCATCCTCGACTAACGCCTCTTACCCTAATCAGGTTGAGTGAGTTGTCGATGCTTTTTCATTAACGGTGTCACATGGCGTATGAAATTGTTCCAATTTGCGGTTTCGCAAAAACGTCAGCGAGAATATTTTAGAGTGAATCTGGGAAGCTGGATAAAACTTGATACGTAAGCTTTGTGTTGTCAGCTTCGATAATCCGAATTCTAACGTTCTTAAATCCAATAATCTCGTCATCCTGTAAATCGTACTGAATTTCCTGAGTGAAGGCCGGTCGCGCAATATCTTGAGAAAACTCCCGGTAAAGAAACTTTACGTTGTCCCCGACCCGACCATTATAGATCAATTCTTGAACAAAGCCTGGGCTAGTTTCGGCTACTACAGTAGTCGGCTCGATAACGACACCTTCCTTAACTTTTAAGACGCATGCGCTAGTTTGCAAATAAACGAGTATTTTTGTTGGGTCTTTTTTTGATATGCAAATACCTCCAGCTGACGGAGTCGTTCCTAGCATTAAGTCTTTTTGGACCATTCTGTTCGCGCGATAATAGACGAAATTCTTATCTTCGTAAGTTGCAGCAAGTTTTTGCGCCGGAATCTCATACCCCATTTGTAGGCCAGGGTTTTTGCTAATCGGAGTTATCAGCATGATGCCGTCGTAAGTGTATCTTTTCCCTTTCTTTACAACCGTATCGCCTAAATTAACGGTCGTTGCAGCTTGCAGGGGCGGGTAGTCGACTATGGTTAGTTTTGGTGTAGTCGGGGCAACCGACATACATCCAGTAAGGGTAAAAAAAGAGGCGAGAAAAATTAGAGAGCGCACAACATTTCCCCGATTATGGTTTTGAAGGTCAAAAAAGAGTTCGATTAAAATAGGTGGAAGTGTCGAGTTGGGTCAACTTGTGATTTTTGGTTGGTTTGAATTTAGCTCGAAGTTTGGTTGGACACGAGGCCACATGCCTCGCATTTCACTTCATCGCCGTCCATGACGAGGGTGAAGTGACCGCATGATGGGCAGGGGTCGCCGAGATAGGTTGTCTGCTCTTCGTCCTCGTCGCCGGATTTACGACGCTTGTCGAGAATGACGATATTATCCGGCAACTGGCCTCGGCTAAAGCCTTTGGAGACGATCTGCGCGGCTTCCGCAGGGAAGGTGAAAACGTCATCTTTCATGCCGCGACCAAGGCCGTCATGAGACTGACCTTCAGAAAGCTCGGCGAGGTCTTCGCGGCCGAGATAAGACACAGCCAGCTCGCGGAAAATATAGTCGAGAATGGAGGTTGCACGCTTGATGGAGTCATTGCCTGTGACGTCGCCTGCAGGGTCAAAGCGCGTATAGACAAAGGCTTCCACGAATTCTTCCAGCGGCACGCCGTATTGCAGGCCAATTGAAATGGCGATCGCGAAATTGTTCATGAGTGAGCGGAAAGCGGCGCCTTCCTTGTGCATGTCGATGAAGATTTCGCCGAGCTCGCCGTTTTCGAATTCGCCTGTATGGAGATAGACTTTATGTCCGCCAACGGTCGCTTTCTGGATATAGCCCTTGCGGCGGTCCGGCAGGCGATAGCGCTTGTCGCGGCCTTGCGTATCGCGCGCTTGTTGTGGGTGATACCAGGATTCAATTTCCTCTGGCTCGGGTGGGGTTTCGTGAAGCGCGAGCTCGGCTTCGCGGTTGTCTTCAACGATTTCGAGCGCATGTCGAATACGATCCGCAGCATGTTGCGCGCGGCTGGATTGTTCGCATTCCAGATAAAGCGACAGGGACGGGCCAGACAGGGCAGAGAGGCAGTCACTCATCTGAACTGCGCCCGGCAGTTTGGCAAACTGTATAGACTGACCAGCCGTCAGGCCAAGCTTTTCGATCAGCTTGTAGGTGCGGTTGAGGGCATTTGCCGGTTCGCAGGAGGCGATCAGTCCGCGGGCCGACAGTGCGTCCATTATCGGTTTCCACCGGCCTGTGCTGAGCCAGTTTTCGGCAAGGTCAATTTCCTTTTTCGAGAAGCCGAGCATACGCAAAAGCGACGCTTCATCATCATCAAACGCGTCTGGCGTGAGTTTGAGTTCCTGGCGGATAATCTCTTCGCCAATCATCCAGACAGAGAAGGCCTGGGTGAAGGCAATGCCCTCTGAAATTTTCTGTTCGACCTCAGTCAGGGTTGCTTCGCTGAAGCCACGGGACATGAGCCGGTCTTTAGAAATGCCGGGGCAGGATTTGAGTGAGGTAATGTCATTCAGCCTGGCCTGAAACTCGCTCAGCGCTTCGCCAGATTGGCAATCAATTCCCTGCAGGCAGACTTCCAGCGTTTCTGGCAGGTATTGCAGCGTGTCAGCGTTGATCTGAACCGCGTCGCAGCCGTTCGACAGTGCGCCGAGGAATTGCAGCACGTCCGGGCTGACAAGGCCAAGGGTAAAGCTGACAGAAATGTTCCAGCGATTTGCAAGCGCAGTCAGGCCCATGCGGAGTGGGTCGATGATGGCGCGGGCCTCATCAAGGCGCAGCTGATCATTGTCGTGCGGAATGCCTTTGCGCAGCAAGGCTTCTTCAAGGCCAACTAGCACGATTTCACATGATGTTGCGCGTGCTGCGCGAGCCCCTTCAAGCTGGACCGAGGCGGCATGAAGAACGGTTTCAGCGCCCCAGTTTCCACTGGCCGCGATGCGGGCGATATTGATGGCGAATGAGGTGTCGGTGGAGCCTGTGACTGTGCTGGAAGAAACTGCGAAACCACTGCCAGCGTCTAGCAGACGCAGCAGGTCAGAGCTAGCCTCACCGGTCACTCTGGCCGCGCTAAAGGTCGGAAGTTCCAGCGGGCTTGCCTTGCTTGAGGCGAGACGAAGCGCTTTCACACATCCATAGACACCTTCAGGGTGTGCGAGCGCCCGTTCCAACAGGTCAATATTCATACCGCCTTCAATGGCGGCGGCGATTTCCGGATCGCGTGGCACAGGCCCAAGCATTTCGAGTTCTTCGGCGGCGGTTGCCAGAAGATCGCTTTCCAGCATGCGGATGGTGCGATCAGAAATGATCTTTTCGACGGCTGTTGCGGTGTAATCCTGTGCAGCGTCTGGCCGGATGAGGTTTAGTTGATCGGGTGCGAGCAGCGGCGTCACCGCGCGCGCAATCAAGCCGGTGAGCTGCACATCGAGAGAGGCTTCATTGAGGCCGAGCTCAGTGAGACTTGTTTGATAGTCAGCCCATTCCTCCGTCGCGGCGAGGGCTTCCGGTTGCATCGCCTCTTCACAGGTCAACAGCGCGAACGACATCGCGTGAAGTTGCGAAAGATCTGGGAGGGTTTCTTCAAAACCCGGCTCGTTACCTGTCGACATGAGAGCGCTCCATCAGCTGTCGCTAGCATGAAGGCTTTAAGTGATTCGCGCGAGTCTGCCGGGTCGCAGAGTTGTGGATAGGGGAGATTGTATGGGATTTTGGGCCCCTGGGGCGGTGCTATTCTTGTGGCTGCGGCCTTGAGCGCGATCCATCGCGCTGGCGCAGACAGAGCGGGCGATCAGAATGAGGAAACACAATTTTCCACGATTATTGATCTAACGAGCGGAAGGGGGCCCAAATCCATACAGCGGCAGACCTGCCGTCGGGCTTTGCCCGCCTTCCGGAGCCGCTGTGCGGCGTGAGAGGAAGAGATACAATTCTTCCCTAAATTCGTTTCCCCGGGAGTGGTGCTATTGTTGTGGCTGCAGCCTTGAGCGCGATCCATCGCGCTGGCGCAGCCAGAGCGGGCGATCAGAATGAGGAAACACAATTTTCCACGATTATTGATCCAACGAGCGGAAGGGAGCCTAAATCCATACAGCGGCAGACCTGTCGTCGGGCTTTGCCCGCCTTCCGGAGCCGCTGTGCGGCGTGAGGAGAAGAGGTACAATTCTTCCCTAAATTCGTTCCTCTGGGAGTGGTGCTATTGTTGTGGCTGCAGCCTTGAGCGCGATCCATCGCGCTGGCGCAGCCAGAGCGGGCGATCAGAATGAGGAAATACAATTTTCCACGATTATTGATCCACCGGATCAATAATTATTGCGTAGCAATACTGTGGAAAATGGTGCCGGCTGCAGGAGTCGAACCCGCGACCTGATGATTACAAATCAACTGCTCTACCAACTGAGCTAAGCCGGCCCACCAAAGGAAGGCGCGTCTTAGCCCATGTTTGATCGGGATGGCAAGACATTATTTTCAAGAAAATCCAGGAATTTTCCGGTTTAATCGCGAGCAATCACTCACGGAACCATTCTTAAACCCTGAGCTTGTCACAATTTGCCAAATTTGAGCCGCTTCCGGACCAAAAGATCTCGTTAGCACTGACTCATCTGAACAATTGGAGGCTAGACCATGTTCACGTCAGATACAGTGAAAATGCTGGGTGCAGCAGGCTTTATAGCTATGGCGACCTTTGGCGCGCACAGCGTGACCGCACAACACGAGAAGAGTGTTGCTCAGCCAAAATGCGAGCCACTGGAAGTGTCTGTCTATTTTCAGCCAGGTGGCACGGAACTGAATGAGTTTGCGACCCGGGTTCTGGATAATGTCATGCGCGAGATGAAATATTGTGAACTTGGTCGGATTGAGGTCGATGGATTCGCGGATGCGACCGGTAGCTCAAATCGAAACCTTGCCATTTCCAAAATGCGCGCCGAGGCGACTTTGTCTTATCTGACCGAGCGCGGCTTTGAAGCCAACTCAACAAAAATGGACGCCAAGGGCGATAAGGGCGCGGTTGACGCAAATGGTCAGCCTATCGTCATGCGCCGTAAGGCTGACCTTCGGGTTATTCCTTTGACGGATGCCGTTTAACGGCACCCGATCGGCAAGGCCTGTTATTCAACAGGATCAGAAACGGTCTCGGAAACGGGGCCGTTTTTTCGTTTCGCCTTGGAGCGTCGCAGGACGCGGATCAGATAGCGTACGAACAGAACCGCCAGGAAGATCACCGGAACCCATGGCAGCAGAAATGCAGCCAGCGTGACAATACCTGCAAGAGCGTAGGCGATATTCCCAAAGAAGTCGCCAAAGGACGACGTCAGCGGTTTCCAGACGGAGCGGGAGGCAGGCGTAACCTTGGCTGTGTAGCTGATATTGATATCAGACATAGCTACACGCTGGCGGAGGTTTGCCAGTGTGGCCTCGTGAGAATCGATCTCGCCCTGAACGCGTGAGAGCTCCCGTTCGACGCCAAGCAGCTCTTCGAGTTTGCCATCGCGGGTTTCCAGAAGCTTCTGAAGACGGTCACGCAGGGTTTTCTGGGCTTTCAGGCGCGCATCCGTATCGATGATCTGCGCGGTGAGGTCGACAGAGGATTTGCTCGCCTGTTTGACGCTGGCACCTTTGCTTTCAATCTCTTTTGACAGCGTGTCGAGAAAGTTCGTTGTCCAGTCTGGCGCAGCTTTCAGATTGAGGCTGCCGCGGGCATAATCCGTGCCGAGGCCATAGACGTTGGAATTGGTCACCAGGCAGGCTTTCGGGCCAGCATCCTGACAGGCTTTGGCGTGTTCTTCCAACAGCAATTTCAGGCTGTCGCCCGGCACTTCGATGGAGCGTGAATAGGTGTAGGCGAGGTAGAGCCCTGCACGCTGCGGCAGGTTATCGACGGCTCCGCCCGATGCGTCGTCAGCCATGGCCTGTTCCACGACCGGGCCTGGTGGCGGCGCAGGCGCCATTTTCTCTTCCGTGATGAGCGAAAGAGAGCCTGATGGTGTGTCCGAACCGCAGCCAGCCAGCAGCAATCCGGACAGGAGTAAAGCAGATAGAGTAGATCTCATTGTGGTCTCCAATTGTCCCCAGAGAACAGCCATTATGCCATAGATCGGGCAAAGCTAAGGCAGGAAAAGGAGAATTGCTGTTTGAGTTTTGTCAGAGGCGGGTTTATGCGTCTGCGAACATTATTCAAAACACACTTCCGGAGATCCGCGATCCAATGGCGCGAATTCTGATTACGTCCGCTCTTCCGTATATCAATGGCATTAAGCACCTCGGCAATCTGGCAGGGTCGATGTTGCCAGCCGACGTTTATGCGCGGTTCCAGCGACTGCGCGGCAATGATGTCCTGTATATCTGTGCGACGGATGAACACGGCACACCGGCTGAGCTGGCGGCTCAGAAAGCTGGTGTTGATGTTACGGCTTATTGTGACGAACAGCACGAAATTCAGCGCGCGGCAGGCGAAGGCTTCTCTTTGTCTTATGACCATTTCGGCCGCTCTTCTTCTGCGCAGAACGCTGCCCTGACGCAGCATTTTGCGCATGTGCTGGAAGAGCGTGGACTGATTGCCGAGAGGACCTCGAAACAGGTGTATGCCGTTGAAGATGGCCGCTTCCTGCCTGACCGGTATGTGGAAGGCACATGCCCGCATTGTGGGTTTGAGAAAGCGCGCGGGGATCAGTGTGATAATTGTGGCCGTCTGCTGGACCCGGTTGATCTGATCAATCCGTATTCTGCGGAGACCGGCTCTACAGCGATTGAGCATCGCGATACCAAGCATCTCTATCTGTTGCAGTCAAAAATGCAGGATGAAATCCGTGCATGGGTGGAGGCGTCTACAGAATGGCCACCGCTGGCGAAGTCGATCGCGCTGAAATGGCTGGATGAAGGTCTGCAGGACCGTGCGATCACGCGTGACCTGAAATGGGGTATTCCGGTTGCCTATGAGGGCAAGGTTCGTGACGGCTTTGAGGACAAGGTTTTCTATGTCTGGTTCGATGCCCCAATCGAATATATCGGCGCGACGCAGGAATATTCTGAGAAGATCGGCAAACCGGATGAGTGGGAGCGCTGGTGGCGTACCGACAAAGGCGCAGAGGATGTGACCTATGTCGAGTTCATGGGCAAAGACAATGTGGCGTTCCATACGGTCGGGTTCCCGGTGACGCTGATCGGTTCAGGTGAGCCATGGAAGCTTGTCGACAAGCTGAAAGCCTTTAACTGGGTCACTTGGTATGGCGGCAAATTCTCGACCTCTATGAATCGCGGCGTGTTCATGGATCAGGCGCTTGATCTGTTGCCGGCCGATTATTGGCGCTGGTATCTGATGTCGAACGCGCCGGAAGGCTCTGACGCGGCCTTTACCTGGGAAGGCTTCCAGGCGGCGGTGAATTCAGACCTTGCAAACGTGCTGGGCAATTTCGTGAACCGCATCACGAAATACTGTAAGTCCAAATTTGACGGCAAGGTTCCGGGAACTGGTGTTGCTGGCGATGATGAAGCGTGGATGGCGGCAGAGCTGAAAACCCGTCTCGTCAATCTCGTTCAGTATTATGAGGATATGGATTTTCGCAAAGCGGCGGCCGAAACCCGCGCTATCTGGGCAGCGGGCAATGAGTATCTGACCAAGGCCGAGCCTTGGGTGAAGTATAAGAACGATGTCGATGCTGCCGCCATTGGCGTGCGCACCGGGCTTAATCTGGTCGGGTTGTTCGGCATTCTGGCTCAGCCATTCATTCCGACAGCGGCTGCAAGCATTCTGGATGCGCTTGGTATTCCGGAAGATCAGCGAAACTTTCCTGATCCGAATGACGATAATCTGCTGGATGCTCTGCCGCATGGCATGGAGATTTCACCACCGGACGTGCTGTTCTCCAAGATTGAGGACGCAATGGTCGCTGAGTGGACTGAAAAGTTCGGCGGCGGGAGTTAGGTGTTACTGGTTCTGCGTCGTTGTGTTTCTCCGCAGAACCAGCCAAAGCCTAAGGGCTTTATTTCTTCAGATAAGATTCCGGATCCTGATTTTCTCCGTCTTTGATTACCTCAAAGTGCAGGTGAGGACCGGTTGCGCGTCCTGACATACCAACTTCGCCAATCTTCATGCCCTTGGTGACTTTATCGCCCGCTTTGACAGTGAAACTGTCGAGCTGACCGTAACGTGTGACTATGCCTTTGCCGTGATCAATCTCGATGAGATTGCCATAGCCTTTGGTGTTTTCGGCACGTGTGACGGTTCCCGCGCATGGGGTGACGATTTTGGTGCCTTTCGGGGCTGCAATATCCAATCCGTTATGGCGGCGCTCTTTCTTGGTGAACGGGTCTGGTCGTAGTCCAAAGGTCGAGGTGATCTTTCCCTCGACAGGCAGATAGCTCATCACAAAGTCAGCAGTTGGGGCCGCAAATGACATTTGGGATGCTGCCATGGGGAGCACCAGGCATCCGAGGGCGCCGATAACGGCAAAGCGTGTCGTCTTGCCGAGCGACGGTTTTGGACGCAGAATACGTTCCATTCTCATTCGATAATCTCCTTTACGTTGTCGAGAGAAGGCCGCCGGGACGCATGGCCGTGCGTTTCCGGCGGTATGCTTCAGCGCTTCGAGCAGACTGCCTGCATAAGCGCTTCGCATGTGAGACTCTTTCCCGATGACACGGAAATCGCAGTCGAGCTCGGCTGCATGGCGGCAGCGTTCGGTCTGAGTTCTGAAGAACGGGTTGAACCAGAATGCGGTGTCCAGAAGTGAGAGAAAGAGAAAGTAGAGAGGGTCATTGCGTTTAAGGTGCGCTGTTTCATGCGCGAGGATGAACCCTGTTTGAGTGGGTGTCAGCTTGCTTGCCAAATGATCCGACAGAATGACCCGTCCTGACAAAGAGGCGATTGCGGAGATTGGCTCTGACGTTGACCAGAAGCGCTGGTCGGCGTTTGGCATTGCCGTTGTTTCGATGCGAAAAAGCTGAATAAGGCCCTGCACCAGACGGGCAGTGAACAGGACTGCGCCGGTCAAATAGATGACGGAAATCGCGGAGGTGAGGAGTGTTAGCCAGTCGATGTCCGTTGTGACGGGTGGTGTCTCTGGGGACATACCGCCCATTAGCGCCCCAGCATGGGGCCAGTCAGGCAATGGGAGCGGAGTTGTTGGCACGAGCGATTGTATTACCGGCGCAAAGACCGAGGCGGGAAGAACCAGGACCATTCCGGTCAGATAGGCCTTCTCACAAAGATCATCGCCGTGCGTAGATGACAGGATGTGGCGCAGGCCAAATATAACCCCACTCCAGATCAACGACATCATCATGAACTGGCTGAGGAACAGTGTGACATTTGTCATGTGTCGTCCTCCGCCTGCTTCAGAAGGGCTTCGAGTTCTTCGATCTCATCTTCCGTTATGAGTTTGCTGCCCACAAAAGCGGCGGCAGGCAGTGGGGTGTCGCTGTCGAGAATGTTACGAGAAAAATCGCGGATGAGACCCGCTAGTGTATTCAGCTTACCTTGCTGCGCTTCATAAACTTTGATGCCGTGAACACTGCTTACCGAAACAAGGCTCTTATCCTGCATTCGATCCAGCGTTTTACGGGTGGAGGAATAGGACCAGCCTGTTTGACCTTCGGTTGCGTCGTGTATCTCGCGGGCGCTGAGGCGTCCATTATTCCAGATGGCGCGCAAAAGGCAGAGTTCGTTTTCAGAGGGTTTGGACATGTTTGAATTCGACCCGATGTTTATGTGCGACAAGTGTCGCAACTTTGCGACATGGAGTCAATGCGCAAATTTCAGGTGGATGATTTGTCATGATTGAGCTTCACTTATCGCATGACACTTCAGAACAGGGTGGACCCGTTTGGACGTTTGCATGCTGTGCCGATGCGCGGTTTGTTTATGGGCAATCGAGGCGGGTGTTTTCACCGGGCAGATAAAACGCTTCTCCCGACGCATTGGCGATCCCGGCGTTGGATCATTTGTGTGTTGTCCTTCAAGGATCGTCAGCGCGAGTTGATGACACCGGGGCAATACACTGAAGTGTTCTTTCTCGACGAAGCAACAGCGCTTTCAGCGGGCCATCGTCCTTGTTTTGAATGTCAGAGAGCGCGGGCCAGAGCGTTTGCCAAGGCTGTGTTTGCGAATGAAACTGTAAGCGCAGATGAGCTTGATCAAGTGATGGCTGCCAGCGTGATGAAGCGCCTTAAGGGGCATACTGAACTTGCAGAATCGGCGCTGGGTGGCGAGCCTGACGGAACCATGTTCCGAAAGAATGGTGAGGATTTTCTGATCTGGCAGCAGCGCGCCCATCGCTGGTCTTTTGAGGGTTATGGCGCGGCACTGCCATTACCGGATACGGGAGTTGTCCTGACGCCGTCTGCCGCGCGGCGAGCCTTTCGAAATGGCTTTACACCGCGCCTGTATGGCTCACTTCAGGGCTGATAAAAACCGTCCAGGTCGAGACTTTTACGGATTCTGTTCCAGTATTTCATCAGGTCTTTGGATGTGCCCATCCGGTATGACCATGGCATTGGAGAGGGATATGTGCCGAGCGCTTCAACATGCGGAAGCGCTTTTTTCTCATCTCCGAGATAGTAGTTCAGATAGGCGAGATAATTGTGTGCAAACCGCTTTTCACTGATTGGCAGTTCTCCGGTAAAGGTTGAGAGGTCATCCCAGAAGGCAGCGTCGAGGTCGTCGATCTCTTGTTTTAATTCTCCCGACGTGCGCTTGTCAGAATAGAATTTCTTCAGGTCTTCATCATCGGTGAAGGCGACATACCAGAGCCAGTCTTCGATCATGGCGTAGGCTTTCAAGGCATGCCAGGCCGGGTTGGGAGCGTTCTCGGTATAGTGGCGCGCAAGTCGCCACATGTCTTCCTGAGACCCCATCCATTTTTCAAGCTGATGCGTCATATAGTTGAGCGGACCAAACAAAGTGGTCTCAGTGGTCTGATGAAGACGCTCCACAAGTTCGAATACTGTGTCTGAGCTATCGCTGGCAGCGACGGCCGCGCGCAGATGAATAGCAATCGGAACGCTGTCCTGCGGAGCAAGTTCTGAGGCCATAAACAGGGCGCCATAGGCTTCTTTAGCTGCAGCGAACATTTTCTGAATGGCGTCGTTGGAAACGGTGCTGGCCATGCCTGCGCCACGGACGCGTTTGGCAAGTCCGACATAGAGGCCGCCCAGGACTGTAAGAGACGCAGCCGAGCTCAGATTATCTGGGAAGTCGTAATCCAGCGGGAATTCATCACTCAGAATGGAAATCCAGTCATAGCGATCACTTGCATTCTGCTGGGCGTAAAGCGCGTCGATCGTCGTCCAGTCGTGTGAGAGAATTGCTTTCAAACCTGCTTCGGAGTGCGGGTTTCCGGCCATAGCGGACCATTCGATTGGCTTTTTGCCTTTAAACAATCCGAACATGAAATTCCCCTTCGAAGCGGCGCTGATCGGCAAGCTTGCTGCTTGATCTGATAAGGCGTGCCGTGCTCCAATTGTTTTACAGGATTCTTGTTTGGGAAGGTATTGGCTGATGTCTGTGAAAATCAACGCAAAAATCGGATTGCTGGCGAGCGCTGGATTTATGCTCGCAACTGCATCTGCGACTGCTGAACCGGTGAGCAAGCCGAAGACGGGCGCTGAGCTGACGCCGATTTATACCTATCTGCATCAGAACCCGGAATTGTCACTGAAAGAGAAAAATTCATCCGCCATGCTGGCCAAAGAACTGGAAGCGCTGGGTTTTGAAGTGAAAACCGGCCTGGGCGATCAGTGGATCAAGGATAAGGCAAAGCGCGATCAGGGCGTTGTGCGCGATGGCGTTGGCGGCTTTGGTGTTGCGGGCGTCTATAAGAATGGCGAAGGCCCGACACTTCTCATTCGCGCCGATATGGATGCGTTGCCGGTTAAAGAGCAAACGGGTCTGTCTTTCGCGTCGGAAGTGACTGATATTTCCTGGACAGGCGTTGAGAGCGGCGTGATGCATGCGTGCGGGCACGATGTTCACATGACGTCCTGGGTTGGCACGGCGCGAAATCTGATTGCGCGCAAGGATGAATGGTCGGGAACGCTGATCATGATCCTGCAGCCTGCTGAGGAAATCGGTCTTGGCGCGGTCGCCATGTTGGAAGAGGGGCTGTTCGGTGAAGTGCCGGTTCCAGACTTCAATCTGGCTCTGCATGTGAGCGCCGGTATGCCAGCGGGCAAGGTCGGCTATGCATCAGGCTATGCGATGGCCAATGTCGACAGTGTCGATATCATCGTGAAAGGTGTGGGCGGACATGGCGCCTATCCACACACGACCGTGGACCCGGTTCTGATCGGCGCTCACATCGTGACGGCGCTTCAGTCTCTGGTGTCGCGGAATGTTGATCCGCAAGTGCCTGCGGTTGTTACGGTCGGGTCGTTCTCTGCGGGTGCCAAGCACAATATCATCTCTGATCAGGCGCATTTGAAGCTGACCGTTCGATCTTATTCTGACGAGGTTCGCAAACTATTGCTCGATGGGATTGAGCGAATCGCAAAAGGTCAGGCGGCAACCTTTGGCGCGCCAGAGCCGGACATCCGGATCGACAGCGACTACACGCCGTCAGTTTATAACAATCCTGAGTTTGCAGCGCGTATGAACGGGGCTGTCGTGAAGGCGCTTGGTGCAGACAATGTGCTTGAAATCCCGGCCGTGATGGGCGGCGAAGACTTCAGCCGATATGGCCGCACGGAAGAGAAAATCCCAAGCCTGTTGTTCTGGGTCGGGGCAGTGCCGCCAGCAAAGTATGAGGAAGCGCAGACTGCGTCTCGTCTGCTGCCATCTTTGCACTCGCCATTCTTCGCGCCAGACGCAGAGACAACAATTGAAACAGGCGTGACAGCGATGACCGCTGCGGCGCTCGATATTTTGAAAAAGCCCGCTGAGTAAGCGGGCTTTCTGTCTTATTTTACGATGCCTTTTTCGTAATACGTGTCGATCTCTGCAGTTTCGAAGCCGAGATCGGCAAGTGTCGCGCGCGTATGCTCGCCCGGCGTTGGGGCTGGTCCTTTTGGTCCGTCATCGACGCCCGGAAAGCGGGCAGGTGAGGCGGGCGCGCGATACGTGCCGCCGCTGCGAGACGGTGTCTCGACAATCCCGCCAGCCGCGATGACCTGTGGATCTTTAGCGACCTGAGCAAGGGTTTGGACCGGCGCCCAGGCGATTTGCTCCACATCAAGGCGGTCCGCCATTTCCTGTGTGGAGAATTTCCCGAACGCGGCGTCGAGACGTTCGACGATTTCTGAGCCTCGGGCGCGGCGACCTTTGCCGGTTTTGAGATCTTCCTCTTCGGCCATTTCCGGAATGCCGGCTGCGCGGCAAATGCGCGGCCAATCGACATTGCCCTGACGGGCAACAATGCAGATCCAGTCATCATCGGCGGTTTTGAAATAGTTCATGATCGGCACATTGGTTTCGTACCGGTTCTTGGTCGAAGCCACGCGATCAAAGAAGAGCTGGATCGAGAAATCTGAGCCGATTGTATAAAGCGCTGTACGCAGCAGAGAGGCTTCGACGAGCTGGCCTTTGCCTGTGCGGAATTTCTGCACGAGGGCTGCGTTGATGGCTGAAGAGGCAGCGATTGATGTGGTGTGGTCGCCGAATGCCGCACGCAACAGAATTGGATCTGTGCCTTTTGGCGGAATCAGATTTGCAAGACCGGCGCGGGACCAGAAGGAGGCAATGTCAAAGCCTGCGCGGTCCTTGTCCGGCCCTTCAAGGCCATAGCCGGTGAGCGAACAATAGACGAGGCCGGGATTGGTTTTAGACAGGCTGTCATAGTCCAGGCCAGAACGTTCGAGGCCGCCCGGTCGAACATTGGTTAAAAAGACATCTGCATTTGCAACGAGTTTCTTTACGATTTCGACGCCTTCAGGTGTGGTCGTGTCGACGACAATCGACTTTTTGCCGCGGTTATCGAAGTCGAAAACCGGATTGTCCTGAAGGTCGGTGCCGATTGTGCTGAAGAACAAACGGGCCGGATCGCCGCTGGGGGGTTCAATCTTTATGACGTCTGCGCCCCAGTCTGCAAGGATTCCTCCTGCGCCCGGTGCTGCCATATAGGTGGCGTATTCAACAACTTTGACGCCATTGAGCATATCGGTTCTCCCCGTGATTTATCGTTCTGTATCCAGCCTAGTATTAGAGGCAAAAATTGAAATGGTAAGTGAGTGTTAATGAAAATTGACGTTAATAAACGAGTAAACGGAATTTACGTTAAGGCTTGCAGCTATGACCATCAAAACGATGCGCCCACGTCTCAGTCAGGAAGACATTGTTCGTCTGATGAAAGGTGACTCGATCGAGGATCGTGCACACGCGGCTCACAAACTGTGTCGTCGGATGAGCTTAGACCCGCTTGAGGGCGAAGAAAAAGTCTTTGCAGAACAGATTATGGCTCTTCTGGCCAAGGATGCTGAGGTGCTGGTGCGCCGGGCAATGGCGGTCACGCTTAAGAACTCGCCCAACCTGCCGCGCAGTGTTGCGCTGAAGCTCGCGCAGGATGTCGAATCAGTTGCACTGCCGGTTTTGCAGTCTTCGCCAGTCTTCACAAATAACGACCTGATTGAGCTGGTTCTGAATTCCAGCGAATCCAAACAGGTCGCGATTGCAGGTCGCGATAAGCTTGTCAGCGAAGTGACCTCAGCAATCGCGGAGCATGGTTGCCGCGACGCAGTTGTGATTATGGCGGCAAATGATGGCGCGACGATCAGCGAATTTGGTTTTTCCAAAACAATTGAACGCTTCAAGACCGATTCTGAAGTTCATGGCGCACTGATTTCACGGGAGTGGATTCCGCCACAGATCGCAGAGAAAATGGTTTCCCTTGTGTCCGGCCAGCTATTCGACTTGTTGGTGAATAATCATGAGCTTCCGCCGCAGTTGGCGATTGAGCTGGCGTCTGGCGCACGTGAACGCGCGACGCTCGATCTCGTCGAACAGGCAGGGCGCTCCTCTAATGTTCAACGCTTTGTGCAGCAACTGAACATGAATAATCGTCTGACACCCTCTATGGTGATGCGGGGGCTTTGCCTCGGTCATATGACCTTTGTTGAATGGGCTGTGGCAGAACTCGCAGGTATTCCGCATTCCAAAGCCTGGTTGATGCTACATGATGCAGGTACGCTGGGTCTGCGGACCGTGTTTGAGCGTGCGGGCCTGCCGAATGGTATGTTCCTTCCATTCAAGACCGCGATTTCAGTCTATCACGATCTGGAACTGGACGGGCTGGAAGGCGATCGTGAACGCTTCCGCTCTCGCATGATTGCCCGCGTCCTGACTCAGTTTCAGGCTATTCCACCGGCAGATCTCGATTATCTGTTGGATAAGCTGAACGCCTATGGCGACGTTCGCGACAAGCGCGACGCCGAAGACGATCTGGTTGCAGACGATGGAAATATGTCTGCCGCCTGAGATCAGGCGTCAGATATAAGCTTCATTGCGTGAGTTGCTCCACAACGCTGGAGTTCTTCAACGTCACGCCAGTTTGCGCGGTCGAGAATCACTTCACCACCAATGCAGGAAACAATGTCTGCACGAAGTTGCAGCATTTCGTCTTGCATCAGATCAGTCGGATTGACGCGCAGGCGTTCGATAGCGCCGCGCAGGCGTTTCGAAAATGGTGTGGCTGCAGACCGGCGTGCATCCAGCGCAATCCGGAAACCAAACCGACGGAAATCATCGAGACGATCCATACAATCCTTCGAGCCTGAGGCGAGGCTTGCGTCCTGAAATTCGAGCATGAATTCCTGTGGGCAATAGCCATTGTCTTCACAGACACGGCAGAGGCGCTGTGCAGCATTGTCTTCTGTCAGAATGCCAAGCGGCAATGGCAGATGAATGGGACGGGCCTTGAATTCCTGCGTGTGAATAATGTCGACGAGTTTCAGAAATGCGGCTTTGCTCCACTCAGTCGCAGAGGCCCAGTTCTGAGTATGGACGACACGGCCAAACGAGACCGGCATTTCATCATAGAGCGGGTCGAGGCGTGTGAGCGGGAATGCGGTTTCGCCGGTTTCCAGACACAGACATGCTTCAAACCGACCTCTGATTTCGGCTTCAGACTGCGCTGACTTTTCGAGCGTTGTGGAAAAAGAAACCGCCATGAAACCTCCAAATGTCTGGACAGATCGAGATACTAGCAGGACACTCCTTAAATCCGGTGGCAGAAGACTGCCGAATTTATAAGAAGCTGGATGCTTCAGGGAGAGAATTTGTGAAGGATTTCAAACAGCCAGCTCCGGCCCGGTTATCATCAACGATTCTGTTGCTGCGCGGCGGTGAAGACGTGGAAGTCCTCATGGTTGCGCGCGCTTACGAGATTGACTTTGCGTCAGGCGCATATGTTTTTCCGGGTGGAAAAGTCAGTGATGATGACCGCCAGGAAGCGTGGAAAGATTACTCTGACGGCAATTTTGACGGTGATGAGCTGGCGGTTCGTGTTGGCGGTGTTCGCGAAGTTTTTGAAGAATCAGGCATTCTGCTGGCGCGTCCGCGAGCGTCTGCCCATGGCACCCATGTTGGGCAGGATGTGTGTGATCGTCTCGCCAGCCACAGGGCCTCTGTTGATCGCGGGGAAGAAAGCTTTCTGGAGCTTATGAAGGCAAATGACCTGATCGTTTGTCTGGATGATCTGGTGCCGTATGCGCACTGGATTACACCGGAAATGATGCCAAAACGATTTGATACGCGCTTCTTCGCAGTTGAGACACCAGAGGGTCAGCATGCTGTTCATGATGGCCATGAAACAACGGCGGCAGTTTGGGCTAAGCCGGGTGAAATTCTTCAGCGTGGCCGAGAGGGTAAGGCGACCATTATTTTCCCAACGCGATTGAATCTGGAAAAACTGGAAGACCTTGGTTCAATCGAAGCTGTTCAGTCCGCATGTGCGTCTGAGGCAAAGGTTACGGTGATGCCGAAAGTGGAACGTCGCGAGGATGGAGCGTTCCTGGTTATCCCGAAAGAGGCGGGCTATCGGGTTACAGAAGAGATTTTTGAGAGCGTTGAGAAAGCGACAGCGGCAAGAAAAGGCTGAAGAGTCAGATTATTCTGACTCAGCAAATTCGCTCATCTGTGTTTCAAGTTCTTTCGCCAGCGCCAGACCAATCGGGTGGTCAGGCTCTTTAATATTCTGGCGCATAGCTGTGCGGCAGGCTTGTACGTGAGCGTCGATCAACTGGACAGGCGCTTTGGCGCGTGCGCCTTCGGTGCCAAGCAGCTTGCAGAGTGAGTTGGCGTAACGTGTGATCAGCGGATAACCATAAGTGGTCGCAAGACCTTTCAGGTCGTGAGACGCGCCATAAACAGCAACGAGTTTCGCTTCACGATCAGACATGTCCTTGCCTTGATTCCAAGCGGTCTCAACGCGGCCAATCTCTTCGTCAAGCCAGTCATGAAACTCATGAGCAAGATTTTCGAGCGCACGTTCTGCACGCGCGATTGCTTCTGCGCTATTCAGATTCAATGGGCCACCCAGCTTTGCTTTCAAAACGTTAGGAGGGGTTATAATCTCAATTGGCTTTTTCTTTTCCACGAAACAGCCCCAGTAGCTTCTGTTCTCAATTACGTTGCATAAAAGCATCGCTTTGTTAATTTTGTCTTCCGTTTTCCTCAGAACATCAATGAGCGAACTGTTCTTGCAGGATTCTTTCTTCCAGAGCGTGTCCTGGATCGAACAGCATTACCAGAGGTTTTGAGCGATCTTCCGAGATCGTAACCGATTCGATGTCCCGAACTTCCTGGTTATCAGCCGAGGCAGAAACCGGTCGGAGCTCAGCTACGCTGACGTCAATTGTGACGGTCGCATCATGGCGCAACAGGGCGCCGCGCCAGCGCCGAGGACGAAACGGGCTGATCGGCGTCAGGGCGAGCAGGTTCGCGCCAATCGGTAAAATCGGCCCGTGAGCCGAAAGATTGTAGGCTGTCGATCCGGCTGGAGTTGCCAGCAATACCCCATCACAAGACAGAGATGCCATGCGAACGCGACCATCAATTGTGATGCGGAGTTTCGCCGTCTGAGATGTTTGGCGTAACAGCGAAACCTCATTAATCGCGAGGCGGGTTTTAATCTCACCCTTCGTCGTGCGGACTTTCATGCGAAGTGGATAGATGATCTGGCGCGTTGCCGCGTCGAGCCGGGCATTCAGATCAATCTCGTGATAATCATTCATCAGGAAGCCTACCGTGCCGCGGTTCATGCCATAAACCGGGCGAGGGTCGTCAAACCGGCGGCGCAGGGTTTCGAGCATGCAGCCATCACCGCCAAGGGCGACAATCACATCTGCATCGGCTTCTTCTGTCTGACCGTATTTCTGAATCATGACGCGTAAAGCGGCCTGTGCTTCAGGGCGTTCGCTGGCTACGAAAGCAATCTTGATACTCATCGGAAGTCTCCGCCCAGTTCGGACTGTTTGCGCCCTATCGCTATAAGATGGGAAAACATCATGAAATTCATAGGTTTTCCACCAATGTTTCTGGCCTTTGTTTCACAGGGATACGAAGCGAATAAAGAATTCACGTATCGAATCTCTGTTTGGCGATCTCCTCCTCTTGGCTTAAACTATAGTGAGATACACTAAAAGGGAGAGCGTAATGGCAGATGATTTGGGAATCCGAAGTGTTCGGTCCACCGTATCCGAGGCAGAATGGAAAGCGCGTGTTGATCTGGCCGCTCTGTACCGGATTACAGCCCATCATGGTTGGGATGATCTGATCTTTACGCATATCTCTATGCGCGTGCCGGGACCGGAGCACCATTTCCTGATCAATCCATACGGCATGATGTTTGAAGAGATCACGGCGTCTTCGCTGGTGAAAGTTGATCTCGAAGGCGAAATCGTTATGGAAACGCCATATTCAATCAACCCGGCAGGCTTCACCATTCACTCTGCTGTCCATGCTGCGCGTGAAGATGCAATGTGCGTCATGCATTTGCACACCGATCAGGGCACAGCCGTGTCAGCGCAAAAAGGCGGACTGTTGCCAATCACGCAAACGGCGATGATCGCGCTGGCTGATCTGGCCTATCATGATTATGAGGGCATTGCGCTGGATCTGGACGAACGTGAGCGCATTGTCGCTGATATCGGCAATAAGAACTCCCTTATGCTGCGCAATCACGGCACACTGACCGTTGGTCGATCTGCTGCGATTACATACACGCGTATGTTCTTCCTCGAGCGGGCTTGCAAAATGCAGATTATGGCGCAATCTGGCGGCGGGGAGCTGATCAAATGCGACGACGACGTGCAGAGCAAAGTGGCTGGGCAAAGCTCACCACAGGGCATGGAGCTGTTGACCGAGAGACTGGTCTGGCCGGGCGTGCTTCGTCGTCTCGACCGCAATCTGCCGGGCTACGATGTCTGATTGCTGGCTTTGGGCTGGCAAATAGCTTTATTCAGCCTGCGTTTGCCGGTGCATGGGTACAAGAACAGGGAAGCGCGTATCTACGCGCTTCTCTTGCGTTAGAGGACCATTCCAGTTTCGAGGCGACCCGCAGCGATGTCTATGCAGAATGGGGTGTCACGCACAACTGGACGGTGTCTGCTAAATACGAAACCGTTGATTTCAAGCTTTCAAACGCGTTCGACAGCGATGGCTGGCGGGTAACAGCGCGGCGCAAGCTCTGGGCGAAGAGAAACTTTACGACCTCAGCGGAGTTAGGTGCTCTCAAAGGGGCGGCACTTGGTGGGTTTCGGGGCTGCGAAAGCCTTGGCGTGGAGGCTGCAGCGGCAGCTGGATATGGCAGCAAGCTTCTCACAGGTGATGTTTATGCCGGGCTGACACTCGCGCGCCGAGAGCACGAGGATGATTGCTATCATAACCGGCTGGAGCTGGTGCTTGGGTATTCGCCGGACGGCAAATGGTTCTGGACCGGGCAAATCTGGTCGGAGCGCGGTGACACAGACAAATCCGACAAAGTTGAGATCATGCGGATGCGGCGGTACAAACAGGCCGAGCTCGGCGTCGGTTTGCGCCGGGAAGTTAGTGGTGAATTTGATGAAACAGCTCTGGTCTTTTCACTGGCCTATCGTCCAGTTTTCGCCGATCGCTAGCTAAGGTACTGAAATCGCTCTTTCGATTATTTCAGATCATGCTTAATATTGAGATCGGGAAGCGACCATCGCGAAGGAACGGGAGCCGGACGTGGAATTTTTAAAGGAAACTATTTCTGACGAAGAACTGGCAAAAGCACCGCGTGTGCATTTGTCCCGACGGGAAATCATTCGCGGACTGGCGGTCGGAACCGTCTTTCCGATTGTTGCAGGCTGTCAGACCAATAGCGAAACAGGCGTGAATCAATTCCTGCTGGTCAGCGAAGGACAAGTCGCTGAAATGGCTGTAACGGCCTGGCAGGAAATGAAGAAACAGACGCCGATCAGTTCAAATTCTTCTTTGAACCGCCGTGTGGATCGCGTCTGGGGCAGGATTGCACAGGGCGCGAACCGGGCAGATCAGAACTGGGAAGTTCAGGTCTTTGATACCGATGATGTGAACGCATTTGTTATGCCGGGCAACAAGGTCGGCGTGTATCGCGGGATCACGGAACTGACCGAGAATGATGACCAGTTGGCCTCTGTTCTCGGGCACGAAGTTGGTCACGTAGCCGGCCAACATGCGCGAGAGCGTATGTCGCTTCAAATTGCAGGTCAGCTTGCCGTAGTTGCAGGTGTTGTTGCGGCGAGCCAAAGCGATACGCTGAAGAAGTATGGCAATGAAATCGGTGCTATTGGCAGCCTTGGCGTTCAGTTCGGTGTGCTGTTGCCGTATTCGCGGGCGCACGAATTGCAGGCGGACAAGCTGGGCGTGGACTATATGTACCGCTCAGGCTATCGCGTGTCGCAAGCGCCGCGTCTCTGGGATTTGATGGCCAAGAAAAGCGAAGGCAATCGCCCGTCTGAGTTTATGTCGACGCATCCGGATCCAGTCCGTCGGGCCGCAGTTCTGCGCCAATATATCCGCGAAAAGAACTACGACATTTAAACCAAAAAAGCCCGGCGATAAGCCGGGCTTTTTTCTACATGTCTTTGACGTCGAAGCGCGTTCCGTGATCGGTGCAGCTTTCGGTGACTAGCGGCGCGAGCTTTGTGGCCACCTCTTCCGGAGGTGGCAGGGTCATTGGGTCTTCGCCCGGCATAGCGTCTGCGCGCATGGTTGTGCGGGTCGCACCCGGATCAAACAGGTTGATCTTCATATTGGTTGGGCGTGTTTCCTCAACCCAGGCGGTGACCATGGATTCAAGCGCAGCCTTGGACGCCTGATATGGCCCCCAGAATGCGCGCGGACGCGGCACCACACCAGAGGTGACAAAAACCGCACGACCAGATGGGCTCTGACGTAGCAATGGTCAAAAGACCGGATCAGCCGCCAGTTTGCGGTCAGGTTGATGTTCAGAACATCGTCCCAGCTCTTAGGGGATACAGTCTGGATCGGGCTGATCGGGCCAAGAATGCCTGCATTGCCGACGAGACCGTCAAGGCGTCCCCAGCGTTCCAGAACAATGGCGCTGAGTTGCAGAATGCTGTTGGCATCGCCAAGATCCATCGGGATCAGCGTCGCAGACCCACCAGCAGATTTGATCTCGTCGTCGAGATCTTCCAGCGACTTTTTGCTGCGTGCGAGCGCCAGAACATGGTGTCCGTGTTTGAGAGCGAGTTCGAGCGCTAAAGCTCGTCCGATACCTCGTGACGCGCCGGTCACAAGTGTCAGTCTCTTGTCTGTCATAACGGTTTAGTCGTCCAGGAATGAGAGTTGGGCATCGCGGCCGGTTTCATCATAGCGGCGGTCAATAAGACGCGTCGGATAGTCACCGGTGAAGCAATGGTCAGCGTATTGTGGGTTGTTTGCATCGCGTCCCACATCACCAACGGACCAGTAGAGCCCGTCAACTGAGAGGAAGCCGAGGCTGTCGACCTCGAGTTCGTTGCGCATTTCTTCCAGAGACATGCGCGCGGCCATCAATTCGCTCTCAGACGGCATGTCGATGCCATAATAGTCTGGGAATTTGATTGGCGGAGAGGCAGAACGGAAGTGAATTTCCTTCGCACCAGCGTCGCGAACCATGCGGACGATACGTTTCGAGGTGTTGCCGCGAACGATGGAGTCATCCACCAGAACGACGCGCTTGCCTTTCAGCACAGCGCGGTTTGGCGCGTGTTTCTTACTGATTGAGGTTTGACGGTCTGTCTGGGTCGGCTCGATGAAGGTCCGGCCAACATAATGGTTACGGATGATGCCGAGTTGGAATGGAATCCCGGAGGCTTCTGAAAAGCCGAGGGCGGCTGGAACGCCGCTATCTGGTACCGGTACGATGACGTCCGCGTCGGCAGGCGTTTCCTGTGCAAGGCGCAGGCCCATGCGGCGGCGCACGTCATAAACGCTTTTGCCCTGAATGACGCTGTCCGGACGCGCAAAATAGACGAACTCGAACAGGCAAGGGGAGGCCGAGCGACGCTGGAACGGTGTGAGGCTCTCAACGCCTTCCTTTGTGATGACGATGATTTCGCCCGGTTCCACTTCACGAACGAATTTCGCACCGAGCAGATCCAGGGCGCAGGTTTCAGAGGCCAGAATGCTGGCACCGTTCAAATCGCCGAGAACAAGCGGGCGTAGACCGACAGGGTCACGGGCACCAATCAGCATGCCTTCAGACAGAGCAACGAGGGCATAGCCGCCTTCGATCTGACCGAGAGCGTCAACGAAACGCTCTGTAATGCGCGCTTTATCAGAGCGTGAAATCAGGTGAAGAATAACTTCGGTGTCCATTGTGGACTGGAAGATCGCGCCTCGATCAACAAGCTGGCGACGAAGTGAGCGTGAATTCGTCAGATTACCGTTATGGGCAACAGCGAAACCGCCGCAATCAAGGTCAGCGAAGATCGGCTGAATGTTGCGAATCGCCGGCGTGCCTTGGGTGGGATATCGGTTGTGGCCAATGGCAGATGAGCCTGGCAGGCGGGTCATCATATCTGAGCCGGTGAAGGAATCGCCAACAAGGCCGGTATGACGTTCGTTGTGGAACAGCTCACCATCGTAAGAGGCGATCCCGCAGGCTTCCTGACCACGGTGTTGCAGGGCGTGAAGGCCGAGTGCTGTCAGAATGCAGGCTTCAGGATGGTTGAAGATGCCAAAGACGCCGCATTCTTCGCGGGGCTTGTCGTCATCATGATCCCAGATAAGCATGGTAAGGCAAGCTCCAAATTAGTCTTTTCAGATCAGGGCGTATCGGTTCCCGCAGTCGGTGTCGGCTCGACGATAACTGCACGAACATTCTCAGTTAGCCCCATGAAATTGTTCTGTACCCAGATAACAGCGTCTACGAAATAAGGATAGGTGAATCCGTTCGTAATCCAGGTAATTTGCGCCTCTTCTATGATGGGGCGTGACGCTAAAAGCACAAGGAAGATGACCGCAGCGCCGCGCAGCGCGCCAAATGCGAAGCCAAATAGTCGATCAATGAAACTTATATCTGCAGCTGTATGGATGAGTTTCGCGAATTTCTGGCCAAACCAGGCAGCGACCACATAAACGACGAAAAAGGAAACCGCGAGGACGATGCCGTTCGCGATCCAGATGCTCCAGCCTTCTGGAATATTCTTTTGAATATAAGGGGTCGCAAATTGCAGCGCGAAGAAGGCAACCGCGATGGCAGCCAGAAAGGCGATGACGGAAGCGAGCTCCCGAATGAAGCCGCGGGCAAACGCCATGAGTGCGGAAACAAGGACAAGTGCAAATACGATCAGATCAAAGGCCGTAAACGGACCGCCACTGAGAAGATCATTCATCGTCGGCTCCAAGCGCTAACATATCTGCCAGATCGGTAAGTCGCTTTAACACAACATATTGCAATTCACCGAATTTGCCCGATGGACCTTCTGGTCCATAGGCGCATCTGAAACCAAGGCGTTCTGCCTCTTTCAGCCGCGCTTCCATACGTGCCACAGGTCGTATGGCTCCGGAAAGGGCTATTTCACCAAAGAATATAGATTTTTCAGGCAAAGGCTTGTCTGCAATCGACGACATGAGGGCAGCGGCTGCCGCCAGATCACCTGCGGGCTCGCCGATTCGATACCCACCAGCGACAGAGAGATAAATGTCGCGCGGGCCAATTTTGATGCCGCATCGCGCTTCCATCACGGCGATCAGCATAGCAAGGCGGTTATTGTCCCAGCCAACAACGGATCGTCGTGGCGTCCCATAGGCGGCGGGGCCAACCAGCGCCTGAACTTCTGCAAGAACGGGCCGTGAACCTTCCATGGCTGCGAAAACTGAGGCACCGCCAGTCTCATCATTGTCGGAGGACAGGAACAGCGCGGATGGCTCTGGCGCAGGGGCGAGGCCATATTGGTGCATTTCAAAAATGCCGATTTCGTCTGTTGGACCAAACCGGTTTTTAACAGCACGAAGAATGCGGAATTGGTGTCCGCGCTCGCCTTCGAAATAGAACACTGTATCGACCATGTGTTCGACAACGCGCGGGCCAGCAATCTGGCCCTCCTTGGTGACATGGCCAACCATGACCAGCGCGCAGCCCTGCTTCTTGGCAAAGCGGGTGAGTTCCTGCGCACAGGCGCGGACCTGAGATACAGAGCCGGGCGCGGCTTCAATACTGTCAGACCAGAGCGTCTGAATGGAATCGATGACAACGAATTCCGGCTTGGCTTTTTTGAGCGCGGACAGAATGGTGCGAAGGTCAGTCTCTGTTGCGAGTTTGACCGGACTGGATGAGATTTTCAGCCGCTCAGCGCGGTCCTGAATTTGGGCGGCCGCTTCCTCGCCGGAGACATACACGACATCAAGACCGTTTCGGGCGAGCCTTGCTGCGACCTGAAGGAGAAGGGTGGATTTACCAATGCCGGGGTCGCCACCAATCAGGGTTGCTGACGAGGGAACGAGCCCGCCACCGAAAACACGGTCGAGTTCCTCGACACCCATTTTTATGCGCTGCGGCGGATCGATATCATCATCAAGGCTGGTGAATTCCAGATGGCCCGACTTTGCGCCGCTGGCTTGCTTCTTCAGACCGCCGGGTGGTGCCGCAACAGATTCTTCGATCAGGGTATTCCATTCGCCGCACCCTTCGCACTTTCCCGACCATTTTGAATGGACGGTTCCGCAAGACTGACAAACGAATTGAGACTGAGGTTTCGCCATCTAACACCGTTGGACTGAGCAATCAGGCTTGTGACTATCAGATTCGCCGGACCGTGTGTCGCGGATCAAGCGTGTTTTTTCTGAAATCATTTGAAGTTTTACGCAGAGTTTTCTTGATTGTTGGAAAGGCTCGACCAAATGCACTTAATGTGAGACGACTATCGTCAATTAGACTCTATGGGAGGAATTCATGACGAAATTACCAGAAACCGGTTTGCAGATGCGAACGCACATCAAACCAGAAGGCGTGTTGGAATTGTCGCTGGTCGATGTTCCGGTTCCAACACCAGGCGCAGAAGAAGTTGTTGTCCGGATTGAAGCAACACCAATCAACCCGTCTGACCTTGGCCTGTTGGTTGGTGGCGCAGATATGTCGACTGCGCGTGCGACTGGCACAGCGGATCGTCCGGCGATCACGGCGGATGTTCCACCAGCGGGCATGAAAGCCATGGGCGCACGTATGGATCAGTCGCTTGCGATTGGCAACGAAGGCGCAGGTACGGTTGTGGCGGCGGGTGACAGCCCGGCAGCTCAAGCTCTGCTCGGTAAAAAGGTCGCTGTTCTTGGCGGCGAAATGTACTCCGAATATCGCTGTTTGCATGTGATGCAGTGTCTGCCATTACCAGAAGACGCAACGGCGCGTGACGGCGCGTCTTGCTTTGTGAACCCGCTGACGTCTCTCGGCATGACAGAAACCATGCGTATGGAAGGCCATAAGGCGCTGATCCACACTGCGGCGGCGTCTAACCTCGGTCAGATGCTCAATAAAATCTGCATCGCGGACGGCATTGATCTTGTGAACATCGTTCGTAAGCCTGAGCAGGAAAAAATCCTTCGTGATATTGGCGCAAAGCATGTCGTGAACTCGTCTTCTGACACGTTCATGGCTGATTTGATCGATGCGATTGCAGAGACAGGCGCGACGCTTGCGTTTGACGCAATTGGCGGCGGTTCGCTGGCTGGGCAAATCCTGATCGCGATTGAAGCGGCGTCTATGCGCGGCAAGGAATACAGCCGTTATGGATCTGATGTGAATAAGCAGGTCTATATTTATGGTCGTCTGGACCTCGGCCCGACACTTATCCCGCCAGGCGTTGGCATGTCATGGAATGCGAGCGGTTGGTTGTTGACGCCATTCCTCGGCAAGATTGGTCATGAAGGCCGCGAGCGTCTGCGCGCGCGGGTGATGAGCGAGCTGAAAACCACATTTGCGAGCCACTACACCAGGGAATTGTCTCTGAAAGAGGCTTTGGACCTTGAAACCATGCACGCCTACAACGCGAAAGCGACGGGCGAGAAATATCTCATCAACCCGACACTCTAAAAGAAAGGGCGCCTTCGGGCGCCCTTTTTGTTTCTGACTATCGGATCGGCTGAATTGGGCCTTCGGCTCGGCCGTGAACAAACTGGTCCACGTATTCATTGCCGGAATGGTCGACGTCTTTGGACGGACCCCGCCAGATGATCTTGCCGTCTACGAGCATGGCAATTTCATCTGAAATCTTCCGGGCCGATGGCATGTCGTGCGTGATGGTCACGGACGCCGCGCCCAGTGTTTTTGTTTGTTCGAGAATAAGATCGTTGATCGCATCCGCTGTGATCGGGTCGAGACCAGTCGTCGGCTCGTCAAAGAAGATCAGTGACGGCTTGGCGATGATGGTTCGGGCAAGGCTGACGCGTTTCTGCATGCCGCCTGAAAGCTCAGCCGGGAACAGGTTTGCGATATCCGCACCAAGGCGAACCTTTTTCAGCGTTTGAATCGCCTGTTCTTTCGCGTCTTTGGTTTTCACCTTGTCGACATGCAGCAGACGGAACGCCACGTTCTGCCAGACCGGCATACTGTCGAACAGTGCGCCGCCCTGAAACAGCATTCCAGTACGGTGGCGCATGTTTTCATTGTTGACGGCCTGGCGTGCGCCGACGGGTTTGCCGTCAAAGAAGATCTGACCTTTATCTGGCTGCATCAGGCCGAGGGCGCATTTGATCGAAACCGATTTACCGGTGCCGGAGCCGCCAATGATGACGACTGACTGACCGGGGGCTACATCGAGATTGAAGCCTTGAAGGACGTGTTTCGGGCCGAAGGACTTGTAAACATCCTTCCATTCGAGAAGTGTGTTGCTCACAGTCCAACCCTCGTAAATACAGTGGTCAGCAGGAAGTTGGTGAAGAAGATCAGAACCGCGCTGGAGACAACGGCGAGCGTTGCCGCACGGCCGACACCGCTGGCGCCGCCTTTTGAGTTCTGTCCGTGATAACAGCCCATAATGGAAACGACTGCGCCAAAGGTAGCCGCCTTGATCAGGCCGCCAATGATATCGCCAGCGGTCACGTAATTCATTGTATTCTGAATATAAGTCACGCCATTGAAGTTCAGAGTGCCCGTTGCCACCAGGTAGCCACCCATAACGCCGATAATGTCAGCGATGAACACAAGAATTGGCAGGCAGATGATGGCAGCCCAGAAGCGCGGCGCATAGAGATAGCGCTCAGGCTTTGTCGACAAAGTGGTCAGAGCGTCGATCTGTTCGGTGACTTTCATTGTGCCGATTTCAGCTGCAATGCCGGCGCTGACGCGCCCTGCCAGCATAAGCGCGGCGAGAACCGGGCCAAGTTCACGAGTAATGCCGAGCACGACAATGTTCGGTACGAATTGTTCAGCGTTAAACCGCGCGCCGCCGACATAAATGTTCAGAGCAAGCGCTGCGCCCGTAAAGACCGCTGTCAGGCCGACGACCGGAAGGGAATAATATCCGATCTTGATGCACTGGCGCAGCAACTCTCCCGGATAGAAGGGGAATGAGATCGCAGCGAATTTTACCCGCGCTGTGAAAGCGGCCAGACGGCCAGCCTCAGCGAACAGGGATAGTATTGCAGCGCCAATCCATCGGAACGGCATAAGGAATACAGGTACATCCTGTGACACGTTTGATTTCTCCTATTCGCCCCAGCTTCGGGAGATGCGCTGTCCAAGCCGAGACGTCAACTCATAACCGAGGGTTCCCATCGCTTCAGCCTGTATTTCATAGCCAGCTTTAGGACCAATAAACTCTACGCGATCACCTTTTTTCGGACTGTCCGGAAGATCCGTCACATCAATCGTGATGAGATCCATGGAGACGCGGCCGACGATTGGGCAGGGCATGCCATCAAGTACGCCGAAGCCGAAATTGCTGGCTGCGCGCAGAAAGCCATCGGCATATCCGAGTGCGACGGTGGCCAGCCGTGAGGGCTGTCGAACATCATAGGTGGCGCCATAGCCGACAGTTTCGCCGGGCTCGACGTCGAAGACACTTAAGACCGGCGC
Source organism: uncultured Ponticaulis sp. (assembly GCA_963678615.1). Lineage (GTDB taxonomy): Bacteria > Pseudomonadota > Alphaproteobacteria > Caulobacterales > Hyphomonadaceae > Ponticaulis. The sequence continues at coordinate 1,563,152 of OY782947.1, read as the reverse complement.
TGTCAGAGTAAGCGCGGTTTTCAGTTTGATTTCAGGTGGACGCGCTGGCCCGCCGCCATAGAGCCCGATGCCGGGGCGCACCAGGTCGAAATGATAGTCAGGCCCCAGATAAATGCCTGCGGTGTTTGACAGTGACTTGCGGCTATTCGGGAAGCTGGCGGCAATCTTTGAGAACAAAGCGTGCTGCGCCGTGTTGGCCGGATGATCGGGCGTGTCGGCGCAGGCCAGATGGCTCATCACCAGAGCTGGCGGTTTGCCTTCGGTCATGACGGATAGCGTTTCAGTCAAGGCAGGACGAACGCCGAGCCTGTTCATGCCTGTGTCGAAGTGTAGCGCGTACGGCCCTGAAAACGCGTTAGAAATGCAGATCTTGACTTGTTGTTCGTCGTTGCAGACCGGAGAGATGTTGAGCGTCTGAAACGCTTCGGCTTCATCGGGCTGAATACCATTAAAGACGAAGATGGTCGCCTCATCGCCAATGAGCGCGCGCAGCTCAACTGCTTCGCTGAGATAGGCGGTGAAGAAGGTCCGACACCCAGCATCAAACAGAGCGGGGGCGACATGGGCCATGTCATGACCATAGCAATTGGCTTTGACGACAGCGCTGGCCTCGGCCGAGCCGATATAGGATCTCAGCGCGGTGTAATTGTCCTGAATGGTGCGCAGCGAAATGTGAGCCGCAGGCAAAAATGTGTCCGGGCCGGTCGCTGGATTACTCTTCGTAGTCTGCACTTCGGTGGTGGCGTTCGAGATTGCTGAATTTGGTGATGTTTGCGTCAAAATACAGTTCTACTCTGCCAATCGGTCCGTGGCGCTGTTTCGAAATGATGACTTCGCCGATATTTCGGACCCGGTCCATCTTTTCCATCCATGCCTGGAACTTTTCGTCGTTTTCTTCCGGTTCCTGCCGTTCAAGATAATAGGATTCACGATATACGAACAATACCGCATCGGCGTCTTGTTCGATCGACCCCGATTCGCGAAGGTCAGAGAGCTGAGGCCGTTTGTCGTCGCGTTGCTCTACCTGACGAGAGAGCTGGGAGAGCGCGATAATCGGAATGTTCAATTCCTTCGCCAGAGCCTTCAGGCCCATGGTGATCTCACTGACTTCCTGTACCCGGCTGCCGCCATTCTTTGTGGCTGAGCCTGTGATCAGCTGCAGATAGTCGATGATCAGAATGTCGAGGCCTGTGCTGCGCTGTTGGCGACGGGCCCGCGCGGCAAGCTGAGAAATTGAGATGCCGCCCGTATCATCGATATAAAGCGGGAGGTCTTCCAGACCTTTGGCGGCGTCGCGGATTTTTTCGTACTCGTGGTGTTCAAAGTCACCCTGACGAATGCGGTGAGACTGAACGCCGGAGACCTCGGCCAGAATACGTGTCGCCAGCTGCTCGCACGACATCTCCAAAGAGAAGAAACCAACACGGCCGCCATTTACGAGTTCCTTCTGGCCGTTCTCATTGACCTTCTCTTTGAAAGCGCGCGCAATATTGTACGCAATGTTCGTCGCAAGCGAGGTCTTACCCATGGAAGGACGACCGGCGAGGATGAGAAGGTCGGAATTGTGCAGACCACCAAGTTTGTGGTCGAGGTCGGTCATGCCAGTGGAAATGCCCGCAATCTTGCCGTCCCGACTATAAGCGGCTGTCGCCATCTTGATCGATTCGGTGATTGCAATGTCGAAGCCTTTAAAGCCGCCGCGCGCTGTTCCGCGCATAGCAAGTGCGCCGAGTTTTTTCTCAGCGGACTGGATCTGGTCATCGCCGGAAACGTCTTCACCCGGTGTGTTGGCGATGGACACCATTTCTGAGCCGATATCGATCAGCTCACGACGGATGGCGAGATCGCGAACAATGGTCGCGTAGTCGATGATTTCCGGACCAAAGGCTGCGCGGTCGATGAGATCAGAAAGATAAGCCGCGCCGCCAATCGTCTCCAGCGCGCTTTTCTTTGAGAAATGGTCGTGAAGCGTCAGACCATCGGCAATCGTCCCTTTCGGGATGAAGGTGCTGATCGTCTCATAGATCATCTTATGTCCTGGCGAATAGAAGTCTGACGGGTTCAGGATTTCCGACACGCGGTGATAGGCGTTGTTGTCAAACAGGATCGCGCCGAGAATCGCGGCTTCTGCGGCAATATTCGCAGGCACTTCATTATGTTTCTGGGTATCGGGATGATCGTAAGGCATGAGAGAGTGTTAACGGATAGTTACCGCCTCGTCAGTGGGCTTCTCCATGATAACCGATTCTGTCCCCGTTATTCACAGCCTGTTGAAGTGTCTCTGACACGAAAAAAAGCCGCGGGGAAACCCAGCGGCTTTTCTGATTTGAGTCTATCTCTAGGGGGCTATTCGTCCCATTCGATTCCGCCGTGCTTGCCATTTGACCAGCGGACAACAGCCTGTTTACGGCCCTTATAGTCAACGTCGATATTCTGGCCGACATCATGAACGGTGACGCCTTCAATACCGATGCCGTTATTGCTTTCGTCTAACACATTCGCAGTGAAGGTTTTATCGCCGGCTTTGACCTGTGCTGTTTCACCATAGACGGGCTGGCGTTCTTTGTTTCGACGCTCTGAGATCGATCCCTGCGAATGAAGATAGGCGGACATTTCATCCAGCAAGTTGATGACTTCTTCGCTGGCTGCATCAAGCTCGCGCAATGCTGCGAGTGCTGCTGCGTCATCGCCGTTCTCATGCGCTTTCAGGGCCTGGACCGCAGAATGGTGGACGCGGTGATGCGGTTCGTGGAGCTTGCGGAAAGCCTCTGTCTTTTTCAGGCCTTCATCATCAATCTTGTCATACCATTTGCCGAGGCGGCAGTTATGGTCGTCAGGCACTTCATGAGACTTCCACTGACCACGGCCAAGGACCGAGTCAACGACTCGCTTCTTGAAGAGCACGTGGTCAATTTTGGCCATTTCACAGAGTGAACGACCAGACGAATTGCGGAACCAGCGGGTCGCAGATTGCGAGAGACGATCATTGCCAGTTTTTAGCTGGTTGGAGATTTCCGTGAGACAGTCCTCGTTGTCGCGGGTCATGGCAGCGATGCCAGTGACATGTTCGCTGATCTCTGCGGCAGATTCGTTTTGTTGATCGAGGATCTGGGCGACTTCGCCCATGCGACCCGTCAGGGTTTCCATCTGATGACCAGCAGATTCAATGTTGTGGCTGGCGGAAGACAGAGTGTCTTCGCTGATTTCGATGGCGGACTTTGTGGCTTCAAAGCTCTCGCTGATCTGGCGAATGCCTTCCTGCAGCGTCCGGATACGTGCGGCGACGTCTTCTGTCGCTGAGGCCGTTTGGGTGGCGAGAGCTTTGACTTCGCTTGCAACGACGGCAAAACCTCGTCCGGCTTCACCGGCACGTGCCGCCTCAATTGTTGCGTTCAGAGCCAGAAGATTTGTCTGGTCCGCGATGGATTGAATGACATCCATGAAAGAACTGATCTCGGCAGCGGCGGACTGAAGCGATGTCAGGCTCTCGTCACTCTTGTCAGCCTGGCCGGAAACGGTCGCAATGGCTTCACGCGCGCGGACAACGCCGTCTACGCCATCGCGAAGCGCGGCGTTGGTGTCCCTGGCATCAGTGGCAGCGTGCTGGCTGGTTTCGGTCAGCTGTCCGATAGAGGCAACGAGCTCTTCGACTGCTGCAGCAACGGTTTCTGTTGAGGTTGTCGACTTCTTTGCTGTGTCGGACAGGACTGCCATTGTCAGCGCGACCTTGTTCAGGTCGATGATCGACGCTGAAATCGTGCGAAGGTTTTGATAGTCGTTATCGGCACGCCACTGATGCGCGTCCAGATCGGTTGTCTGGCTGGAATAACTCTCATTGGCGAGCGCCATATCGAGGAAGATGCGCGAGATCAGGACCTTAACAGCCTCAGAGGCGCGCTGGGGTGTAAAGCGGTGCGCTTTCAGAAGGACTGGAATAGCCTCCATCAGAATGCGGCCATAGCCAGCAATAAACCAGTCTGAGGTCAGGCCGATACGGACGTGTGCAGACCCGATCTTCAGGGCTTCCTGTTCGAGTTTGCGGTCAATGTCGCCTTCGAAAACGTGCTGCCAGTGGGTCGTCTGCATATTGCTTAGACGACGCGGCGTGCCCGGATCTGTGCCGAGCTTTTCGCGCATGGTTTCTGATGTTTTCAGACGTGTGTAGAAGTCTTCCAGAATATCCGGGAGAGATGTAGAGAGTTGCTTCCAAACCGCAACAGACATTGCGTTGTTCGGTTCTGGCGGCATAAGATATTTTGCAAGCTCGGCATTTCTGCCAGTCAACGCGTTAGAATCCCTGGACGTGTCGGAATTTTTTGACTGTGCGAGACCCATTTTTACCACTCACCTTATGTTCGATATCATGGTTTATGTATCGTGGGTGTGTGTAGGTTTTCTTAAATCAAAACGTTGTTTTGCTTGAAGTATTTAGAGCAAATAAAAAAGCCACAGGCGGACCTGCGGCTTTTTCAACCAAAGTTAGATGAAGAAGGTCTATTCTTCGTCTTCGCCGCCGCGCTCAGCAGCAGCTTCAGCAGCAATTGCAGCCATTTCAGATGCCTGAGCATTCTGTTCGGCGCGTTGTTCGGCCATTGCAGTTTCAACGACGTTCTCGCCAGCTTCCTGACGCTCAGCTTCGTCAGCAGAACGTGCTACGTTTGCTGTAACTGTGATCGTAACTTCCGGGTGAAGGCGGATTTCGACTTCGTGAAGACCGATAGTTTTGATCGGAGTGTTGAGAAGAACCTGACGCTTTTCGACTTTCGCACCGTACTCAGTCGCCGCTTCAGAAATGTCGCGTGCAGATACAGAACCGAAGAGGTGGCCGTTTTCACCTGCCTGACGGATCAGGACAAATGTTTTGCCGTTCAGGTCTTCACCAGACTGAGCTGCTTCTTCACGAGCTTTTTCGTTACGCGCTTCGATCTCAGCTTTTTCAGCTTCGAAACGGGCACGGTTTGCGTCGTTTGCGAGAAGGGCTTTGCCTTGTGGGATCAGATAGTTGCGAGCGAAACCGTTTTTCACTTCAACTTCGTCACCGATTTTGCCGAGCTTTTCTACACGTTCAAGAAGGATAACTTGCATGTTCGTTTCTCCTTACTGAACGTTGAATGGCAGCAGAGCCAGAACACGAGCGCGTTTGATTGCCTGAGCAAGCTTGCGCTGTTTCTTTTGGCTGACAGCTGTAATACGAGCTGGAACGATTTTACCTTTTTCAGAGATGTAACGCTGAAGCAGTTTGATATCTTTGTAATCAATTGCCGGAGCATTCTCACCAGAGAAAGGACAAACCTTACGACGACGACCGAACGGGCGGCGTGCCGGAAGGTTTGAGATGTTCATTTTTCCACCTTTAGACATATCGCTCTCCCTTAGTCCTTGCGACGACGCTCTTCGCGATCTTTGCGAGCAATGATCGGAGATGGTTCGTCAGACAGCTCTTCAACGCGGATTGTCATGTGACGCATAACGTCATCATTGATGCGCAGACGACGTTCCAGTTCCTGGATTGCCGCAGCAGGTGCGTCGATGTTGAGCAGTGAGTAGTGACCCTTGCGGACTTTTTTGATCGGATATGCAAGGTTGCGAAGGCCCCAGTATTCGGTCTTGCCGACTTTACCGTTTTCACCTTCAATGATTTTTGTGATGTCTTCGACCAGAGCTTCCACCTGTTGTGGGGAAATATCTGGGCGTGCCACGACCACATGTTCGTAGTAAGCCATTTGTTACCCTTTATGAGAATTGCGGCACCTGACGCCGGGAAGCGGCAGATGATGGCCCCGTTTCAACCATTGAACCGGGCCGCAATTCAGTGAAGTGGCGCATAAACCCTAAAACACTGAAAATTGCAAGTGGCTTGTCAGATTGAAAACTTCTTATTACGCCATTGGCTTGTTTGAATCTGTAACCGGGTCGCAGCATGAGTGATTTTGCGTATATTTTTCCAGGGCAGGGTGCCCAGTTCGTTGGCATGGGCAAGGAGCTGGCGGACACGTATGAAAGTGCGCGTGCTGTTTTCCAGGAAATCGACGATGCTTTGTCTGAAAAATTCTCCAGTCTGATCTGGGAAGGATCTGAAGAAGACCTGAAACTGACAGCAAATACACAACCTGCGCTGATGGCGGTAAGCCTTGCTGCGGCGCGTGCGCTGGAAGTCGAATTCGGTATCAAGATTGCTGATGCAAAATATGTCGCAGGCCATTCTCTGGGCGAGTATTCCGCACTGGCGGCCGCTGGAAGCCTGAGTGTTGGCGATGCGGCGAAGCTTCTGCGTTTCCGCGGCGAATCTATGCAAAAAGCCGTTCCGGCTGGTGAAGGTGCGATGGCCGCTCTTCTGGGTGCGACCATTGAGCAAGCCGAAGACGCTTGCAAAGCGGCCAGCGAAACCGGTGTTTGCGAAGTCGCAAACGACAACGCACCGGGCCAGGTTGTGATTTCGGGCTCGAAAGCAGCCGTCGAAAAAGCCACCGAATGGGCCAGGGAAAATGGAATCAAAAAGGCGGTTTTGCTGCCGGTCAGCGCGCCGTTCCATTGCAGCCTGATGCAGCCAGCAGCAGATGCGATGTCTGAAGCCCTCGCAAATGTGGCTCTGGTTGCGCCGTCTGTGCCTGTTTATGCAAACGTAACCGCAGCGCCTGTGAGTGACCCGGAAACCATCCGACAATTGCTCGTCGAGCAGGTCACTGCGACGGTGCGCTGGCGTGAAAGTGTAGAAAACATGGCTGGTGAAGGCATCACTTCCATGATTGAATGTGGTGCAGGAAAAGTCCTGACGGTTATGAACCGTCGTACCGTCAAAGCCATCAATGGCAAGACACTCGGAACACCAGCAGACCTTGACGCTTACGTCGAAGCTCTGAAAAGCAACTGATCAATCGTTTAAAAGGAGATCGTATGTTCGATCTATCGGGTAAGACAGCATTGGTGACCGGTGCATCTGGGGGGATTGGCCGTGCGATTGCGGCGAAGCTGTCAGAGCAGGGCGCACGTGTTGCATTGAGCGGAACGCGTCAGACTGTTCTGGAAGACGTCGCGTCGACTATGTCCGGCGACACGCATGTCGTGACGTGTAATCTCTCAGACCCTGAAAGCGTGGGTGGCCTCGTTCCTAGCGTCGAAGCTGATTTTGGCCCTCTGGACATTCTGGTGTCTAATGCGGGCCTGACGCGCGACGGACTGTTGATGCGCATGAAGGAAGATGATTGGGATACGATTCTCAACGTGAACCTGAAAGCCTATTTCATTCTGGCGAAATCCTGCATGCGTGGCATGATGAAGCGCCGTAGCGGCCGCATTATCGGCATTACGTCGATTGTTGGCGTGACGGGTAATCCGGGCCAGACCAATTATGCCGCTTCAAAAGCGGGCATGATCGGCTTTACAAAATCGCTCGCACAGGAAGTTGCCAGCCGCGGAATTACCGCGAACTGTGTCGCGCCGGGCTTTATCAAATCTCCGATGACTGATGAGTTGTCAGATGCTCAGAAAGACGCCTTGCTGGGGTCAATTCCTGCAGGAAGACTGGGGGAAGGGGATGACATCGCCGCTGCTTGCGCTTATCTCGCAAGCGATGAAGCTGCTTACGTGACGGGCCAGACTCTGCATGTAAACGGCGGAATGGCGATGATTTAGAGGAAAACCGCTGGCCAATTCTGCTGAGTGCAGTTATTGGCCTAACTGGGCCGTCTGTGCTAACGGCGCAACACGCAAGCAGATTTTGAGTGACTGCTCGCTGAACTATGAGAAGGAAGAACATATGTCTGACGTTTTCGATCGTGTTAAGAAAATCGTTGTCGAAAACCTGGAAGTCGACGCTGACGCAGTGAAACTGGAAGCCAGCTTCATCGACGATCTTGGTGCAGACAGCCTCGACCTGGTTGAACTGGTTATGGCTTTCGAAGAAGAATTCGGAATCGAAATCGAGGACGAAGTTCAAGAGAACATCCGTACGGTTGGCGACGCCGTAAACGAAATCAATAAGACTCAGGGCTAAGTATCAATGCGGCGGGTTGTCATTACAGGTATTGGTCTCGTTACACCTCTTGCGGGGAATCGGGATGCGAGTTGGTCGCGCTTGATCGAAGGGCGCTCTGGCGCTCAGAAAATCGATTTGTTCGATACAGATGACCTGCCGTGCAAGATTGCGGCTCAGGTTCCCTGGGTCACTGGTCGCGGTGGCGGCGAAGGTGATCCGGAAGCTTTTGATCCGGATGTGGCGGGTTCTGCAAAAGAACGCCGCCGCGTCGGTGAGTTTATTGTGTACGGCATGGCAGCTGCCGCTGAGGCGATTGCTGATTCAGGTTGGGTTCCTGAAACCGACGAAGACAAATGCATGACCGGTGTTCTCATCGGTTCAGGTATTGGCGGTCTTCCGGAGATTGCTGAAACAACCAAAATTCTGGAAGAGAACGGTCCGCGTAAAGTCAGCCCGTTCTTCATTCCGAGTGCTCTGATCAACCTTTGCTCTGGCCAGGTTTCGATCAAGCACGGCTTTAAAGGCCCGAACCATTCAGTGGTAACGGCTTGTGCGACCGGCGCGCACGCAATCGGCGATTCTGCCCGTCTCATTCAATATGGGGACGCGGATGTAATGGTCGCGGGTGGTACAGAGGGCTCTCTCTGCCGTCTGGCGATTGCAGGTTTTGCTGCTGCGAAAACGCTGTCCACAAAATACAATGACGAACCAGAGCGCGCGTCTCGTCCATATGACAAAGGCCGCGATGGGTTCCTCTTCGGTGAAGGTGCCGGTGTTCTGGTGCTGGAAGAATATGAGCACGCGAAAAAACGCGGCGCGAAAATCTATGCCGAAGTTCTGGGCTATGGCCTGTCAGGCGATGCGCACCACATCACGTCTCCGGCTGAAGACGGAAACGGTGGCTATCGTGCAATGGAAATGGCGCTGCGCCATGCCGGTCTGGCGCCAAAAGACATCGACTATGTCAACACTCATGGCACCTCGACACCTGTTGGTGACGAGATCGAAGTTCGAGCGATTGAGCGCCTGTTCGGTGATGCTGTGAAGGGCCTGTCTCTGTCGTCCACAAAATCTTCTATCGGCCACCTTCTCGGTGCCGCGGGTGCAGTTGAAGCAGCGTTTACTGCGCTTGCAATCAAGCACGGTCAGATCCCGCCAACGCTCAATCTTGAAGAGCCATCTTTCGAGAGCGAGATCGACCTCACGCCACTCAAATCTAAATCACGCGATATCAAGTACGCACTTTCAAACTCGTTCGGTTTTGGCGGAACGAATGCTGCGCTTGTTATGGGCCGTTTAGACGACTAAACGAATAGGGGTATCGCTTGTCGTGATTCCCGGAGTTCAGACATGAAATGGGTCACCAGGGCTTTGGTGGCCCTTTTTGTTTTAATCCTGCTGGCAGGCGCCGCTGCGGGTGGGGGCTGGTTCTGGTTTCAGAAACAGATCCACGCTGACGGCCCAAATTCCGGAAATGAAGACCTTGTTGTGATGATCCCAAAAGGATCTGGCGTCATCAGTATTGGTCAGCTTCTGGAAGAGAAAAAGCTGATCACGGATGCACGCCTGTTTCGATTGGCGGCCAAGCTGACGGGCAAGGAAACCGGCATTAAAGCAGGTGAATATCAGATCCCTGCCGATGCCAGCATGGTTGATATTCTGACCTTGCTCGAAGAGGGCAAAGTGATTCTGCACGCCGTTCAGGTGATTGAAGGCTCCACTATTGCGCAGGCAATGAAGATCATCGAAGCAAGTGATTTCCTGACGGGTGATTTGCCTGCGACGCCTGAGGAAGGCGCGTTCTTGCCAGACACCTATCACTTTGTCCGCGGAACGACGCGTCAGGAAGTGGTGCAGAAGTTGAAAGACGAACAGTCAAAACTTATGGATGAGATTTGGGCAGCGCGTCAGCCGGACCTGCCGCTGAAGTCAAAACGTGAAGCCATTATTCTGGCCTCCATCGTTGAGAAGGAAACGGGCGGTATTAAAGATGATGATCTCGTCGCCAGCGCCTTTATCAATCGACTGAATAAGGGAATGCGTCTGGAAAGCGATCCGACCATTATTTATGGCATTTCCAAAGGGGAGCGTCTGACGCGGACTGTGAAAGGTGTTGAGGTCCAGCGCGGTTTATTCCGGTCTGAGATCGACCGGGTAACGCCGTATAATACCTATCAGATTGATGGCTTGCCGCCGACGCCGATTTGTAATCCGAGTGCAGCGGCGCTGAAAGCGGTGTTGCAACCGGCGCAAACTGATTATCTGTTTTTTGTTGCAGACGGGCAGGGCGGTCACGCGTTTTCTAAAACTTATCGGGAACACCTGAATAATGTCAGCAAATGGCGGGCAATCGAAAAGAAACGCCGGGTTGGAAACGGGGGATAAGCCAATGATTTCAAGTATGACCGGGTTCGCCAATGTTGCGGCCGAACAGGATGACGTCAGCTGGACGTTTGAAATCAAATCCGTGAACGGACGCGGCCTCGATCTGCGTCTGTATCTTCCAAACGGTTGTGAAGCTCTCGAACAAGCAATCAGGGCAAAATTTAAAGATGCATTTGCGCGCGGCAATATGCAGGCATCCTTGCAGGTGAAAGACCGCTCTGATGGTGGTCAGGCGCGCATTGATACGCAATTGCTAACCTCGCTGGCGCGTAAGGTGCGCCTCATGGACAAGTTGTCCGGGCGGTCAGGTAGTCGGTCTTCAGAGCTTTTGGGACTTCGCGGCGTGATGTCTGGCGAAAAAGCGACGTTCGATATTTCTGCGGATGGCGTCGTCGGACAGGCCATTCTGGCCAGCGTGGATGAAGCGATCGAAGCGCTGCACGCCGCCCGAGCGCGCGAAGGTGAGGCGTTGAAAGGCATTTTGTTGCGTGTGCTCGAAGATATGCAAGCAGAAACGGCCAATGCCAAGACAACATCGGATACGCAGCCTGCGCAGATGAAAGCCCGGCTGAAAGACCGTGTGGCGGCGGTTCTTGAAGATTCCAAGCTCAATCCGGAGCGGTTGGAGCAGGAAGTTGCCATTCTGATCACGAAAGCGGACGTCACGGAAGAGATTGACCGTCTGACCGCACATATTGAAGAAGCCAGACGGTTGTTGTGGCTGAATCAGCCAAAAGGCCGCAAGCTCGATTTCCTGTCACAGGAATTGCTACGCGAAGCCAATACGCTGGGCAGCAAAGCAGCCAGTATTGAAATGACGCGGCACTCGCTGGCGTTAAAATCGTCTATCGACCAGTTCAAGGAGCAGTGTGCAAATGTCGAATAGTGTTTCGAAGCGCAGAGGCCTGATGCTGGTTATATCAAGCCCGTCTGGCGCCGGTAAAACGACGCTGTCACGAAAGCTGATGGACGAGCATCCGGAAATTTCATTGTCGGTATCGGCGACGACGCGTGAACCGCGTCCCGGTGAAGAAGACGGCGTGCATTATCATTTCGTCGACAAGACGCGATTCGAGAGCATGATAGAGAAGCGTGAGTTTCTGGAATGGGCGAAGGTTTTTGACCATTTCTACGGTACACCGCGCGCAGAGGTCGAAGCGCGTTTGTCTGCTGGGCGCGACGTGATCTTTGACGTGGACTGGCAGGGTGCAGACGCCATCCATGACCAGATGCCAAATGACGTTGTGTCGGTCTTTATTCTGCCGCCAAGCATTGATGCATTGCGGATGCGACTGGAGCAGCGACCCGGTTCAACCCCTGAAAAAGTGGCCGGCCGCATGGCCGGTGCGCAAAATGAAATTCGTCACTGGCGACGCTATGACTATGTCATCGTGAACGAGAATATCGATACGGCTTATGCAGAGCTGGAGCGTATTATGATGACGGAGCGCCAGAAACGGTTACGTAATCTGGATCTGGAATTGCTGGTTCAGGGCCTGTTGGACGAGTGCTAGAGCGCAGCCCAGGCTGTTGTCAGTGTGCGAAATTCTGACTGTGTCAGGGTTTCGGCGCGCCGTTTTGGATCGATCCCGATTGTTTCAAGCAGAGCTTCAGCTGTTGTGTGGGCTGGCATAATGCCTTTCAGGCTTGCGCGGAGCATTTTCCGGCGCTGTCCAAAGGCTGCAGCAGTAACTTTCTGCAAGCTTTCAATGTCCTTGAAGACGTTTTCGTCGGGCAATGGATCGAGAACGGCGACGGCCGAGGCGACTTTTGGCGGCGGCTTGAAAGCGCCGGGCGGCAGGGTGAAAGCAATCCGGGTTTTGCAAACGGCCTGAGACAGCACCGCAAGGCGTCCGTAATGATTGCTGCCGGGTTGAGCGCAAATGCGCTGGGCAACTTCCTTTTGGAACATCAGAGCCATTTTGCCGGCCCATGCCGCCTTGGTGAGCCAATTGATCAAGAGCGGCGTCCCAACATTGTAGGGCAGATTGGCAATGATCATGACGGGCGGTGTCAGGCCATGGCACGCAAGAAGAGCGTCCCAGTCCATTTCCATTGCGTCGCCCTGCTCAACCGCAAGGCGGTTGTCAGTCACTTCGGGCCAGGTTTTCAGAGCCTCGGCAAAACGGGTGTCCATCTCGACGCAGACCAGCTTTTTAACGCCATTGTCGAGGAGCGCACGGGTCAGCCCGCCGGGGCCGGGGCCAACTTCGATTACACATTGATCTGTGACGGGGCCTGCCGCGAGCGCAACGCGTTTCAGAATATCCGGATCAAACAGAAAATGCTGACCGAGACGTTTATTGGCTTCAGCGCGCAGAAGCTCAGGGCGATTATTTTCCGTCATGCTGATGCCTCGCTGTTTGCGCGGTTTACGGCCATTGTGCGGGCAAGCCGGATCGCGGCAATCAGGCTATCAGGTTTGACCTGTCGCTTAGCCGCGGCGTCGTAACCTGTGCCGTGATCTGGCGATGTTCGAATGAATGGCAGGCCGAGCGTGACATTCACGCCGCCCCAGATGTCCAGCGTTTTCACCGGGATGAGCCCCTGATCGTGATACATTGCGAGCACGGCGTCATACGCACCGGACAGTGCTTCATGGAAGATTGTATCACCGGGGCGCGGCCCAATGGCGGTATAGCCTGAAGCCTGAAGTGTTTTGATCGCTGGAATAATGGTGGTAATTTCTTCGGTGCCGAGAGTTCCGTCTTCACCTGCGTGGGGGTTTAGTCCGCAGACACCAAGTCTTGGTGTCTGAAGTCCGAAATCTATTTTCAGGCTGTCGCAGACAATCTGGCCGATCTCTTCGATCAAAGATGTCGTTAGCGCGCTGGCGACCGTCATTAGCGGTTGATGGATTGTCGTTAGCGCGATTTTCAGGCCACCGCCGACAAGAAGCATGACAGGACGGGGCGTCGCTGTTTGGAAATGCTCTCCGGCAAGGTGAGCGAGGAATTCAGTATGCCCCGGATGTTTGAACCCCGCTGCATAGAGAAGTGATTTGGCGATTGGATTGGTCACGATGGCGCTTGCCTCGCCGCCCACAATATCGCGAACGCTGTCTTCTATGCTGCTGATAATTGCAGCAGCCGATTCTGGCTTTGGCTTGCCTGCCTCTACTGGAATGAGAGTGGCTTCGCCTTCAAGAACAGGAAGGGCGTTGGGAAAAACTTTGGCCGCCATTTCTGGCGACGAGATTTTCTCGATTTTGAGGTCAGACAATCCGAGCGCTTCGATCTCGCGCTTAAGATAGGTCGTTCCAGCCCTGACATAGAAGGCATGCTCAGGCTCGCTACGCAGGGCTTTCCACGCAAGCAGAGTTGCTGCCGGTCCGACACCGGCAGGATCGCCCTGAGACAGAACGAGTGGCTTAACGACGGATGATTGTTGCTTCACGTTTCAGGTTACGAAGGTCGCGCTCGCTGAGCATAGTGATTTGCTGGCTGTAAAGACGGTCTTCGATTTGCTGACGAGATGGGAGATCGAGGCCGACTTCCCCCTTATCGCAAACGAAGAGTTTTGCAGGGCCGGCAGGCGTGTCGATGACATCAGTGGAACCACCGACTTCGACGTCTTTAATAGCGGCCTGAATTTCTGGTGTCAGCGCAGATTCGGCGACACGGCCAAGGTTTGCGTAAACAAGGCTGTTGGTTGCGGCGTAGTCTTCCAGAGCAGTACACTGCGGGGCGTCGCTGGCAGAGAAGTTCAGCTTGTCTTTGGTCGCTTCTGTCGCCATGAGCTGGCTGAGAGCAACGTCTTTGGTGCCTTTGAATGCGTCCTGCTTTGCGCGGACAGCATAGATGTAAACACCATCATCAACAATGATTGGTTCGGTCAGTGTTGGTGGTGTCAGGCCTTCGATGACGGATTTGACTTCAGGAGCCAATTCGTTCGGAGAGACCCAGCCAAGATCGCCGCCAACGGCTGATGTCGGAGAGTTAGAATACTGTCTGGCCGCAAGCTGAAAACGAGCGCCCTGGCGAAGCTGCTGCACGATGACATTCGCGCCATTCAAAACCTGCTGCTTGTCGGCATCAGTCGGTGCATAGAGGAAAATCTCTGACAATTGATAGCGAGTTTCGGACGCGCTGGTTTTCAGGCGCTGAAGCATGCCGTCAATCTGGTTCTTCGAGATCCGGATGCGAGATGAATAAAGACCGGACATAATACGGCGCCATGCGATTTCCGCGCGCGTCTGATCTTTTAGCGTGTCAGGGTTTACGCCAACGGTGCGAAGTGAACCGTAAAGGCCTTCAAGCGTTGTGTTGTTTTGTTTGGCGAGGTTGAGAATGGATGCCTCAATGTCTTTTTCGCTGACATTCAAATCATACTCGGCCGCCTTTTGAAGCTGCAGTCGCTCATCTATCAATTCTTCGAGCGCGCGGGGCAGAGCCTGTTTCAGATTCTCTTCATTCGCTGGAACGCCAAGCGTGATGAGAAGAAGGCGGGCACGCTGGTGAACGTCCGAAATCGAGATAACTTCATCGTTTACAATCGCGGCAACGCCGCTGATGAGTTGCGCTTTTTCTGTAGCTTCGGTGACTGGGTTTCCAGAATCTTGGGCGATAACAGGGGTGCTCAACGTCGCAACCGCTAGGACAGTGGCAAATGTCCGAATACCAATCATACCAAAAACTCCAAATTTCTGCCCCAGCAGACACATCTTCGGTGACGTAACACAAGACAAAGTGTCCTGTCACATGAACATACAGAAGGGAAGAGGGGTTTGTGCAGCTCTTTCCACTTAGTCGAACGTATTGTCGGAAACTTCACCGAGTGTTTTGAGCCCAAATGCGATTTTCACTGTGCTGCCACCGCCGACGCCGCGATCTGACAAATCCTTGTCTTCATATGAGATCAGAATGTAGCTGCATTCATCATAGAATTTGATGCCAAAGGCGCGCCGCGCGTTCTGTCCGGTTTCGATGTTTCGGAGCTGCGAATAAACAAGGTCGATATTCTTGGTGATGTTGAGCGTTGAAGACAATTGAATGCCTTCCTGGCCATCAGGGTTCGCGTTTGAAAACGCGACGTCACTGGCGAGATCGAAGTATGTGACGGTCGCGCTGAATGGACCGTAGGACGCTTTTGCGTTCGTCTCTACCCGTTGCAGATTGAAGTCATCGTCAACACGGAAGTTGGAATCAAGCTTCAGATAATCGCCAATCGAAACGCCTGCGCCGATCAGATAGTCTGACTTCGTGCCGTTCAGATTCGAGCCTACTTCGAATACCGAATCGACTTCGTCGCGCCAGCGGCGCGCGAGTGCACCGTTGAATTTCAAGCCGTTTCCAAAGTCGGCTGAACCGCGAACACCTGCTGCGATCCGGGCCCCGGATTCGATCAGGTCGCTTGTGCCGAACGGGTCGGCCTCAAAAGCGGATAGCATGGTGTACTCAAAGTTTGCTGCATCTTCGTTCGGAAGAATACCGTTTTCGACGCTCAGCTCGCTATAGGCGACGGTGACGATCGGCTCGATCGTGTAATTCGCCTTTTCAGTGAGTTTCATGAACGGCCAGCGAAGTGTCGCCCCAACCATGCCCGATGTGCGGGTTTTGGTGTCATCGACCTGGGGTGTCAGGCTAGTGGCTTCATATGAATAGTCATAATAGTCCGCACGCACTTTTGCAGTTGGTTCCAGAATCAAACCTGCAGGCGCGACGAATACGTTATCCCACTCCACAGCCCCCGTCAGGCGGCGCGTATCATCACCTGCGCTGCGATTTAGAATAAGCGAAGACCCGGTGAAAGAGACGAGGCCTTTGCCGCCGAAATCGACGACTTTCTCACCATAAATAATAGGTGTCGCCACACCGATATCTTCATCGCGCTCTCCCAGTGCGAGTGATTGCACCGAAAACATGGCAGCGTCGAAATAGGAGTTCAGATCCTGACGGGAGACATACACTTGTGACAACAAACGTTGTCCGCCGATGGAGTAAATGCCTTTGTCGCCGATCGGATCGGAGATGTCATAGCGCTTCAGATATGTGTCATCCGTTGCGCGTTCGAGGCCGAATCCCCAATCCCATTTTTCGTTAATCTCAAATTCGCCGCGCGCGAAGATATGGCTGCGAAGTGACGTTTCGCTTGGGGTGAGGGCGCCGGAGTAAGTGCTTGGATCGGTGACGATATTGCCATTGCTGTTCAGAAACTGGCGGTCGCCATCGCTGTTGAACATGTAGTCATAAGAAAGCGATGTATAGGCTTCAATGTCCCCAGAATAGAACCGTTTGCGGTATCCCAGAGACAGGTTGGAATTCACATTGGTGTGCAGATTTGGCGTGATCGTCAGATCCTGACTAGGAGAGATCGCCCAGTAATATGGCTGTTGCCAGACAAAGCCGAGCTTTGACGACACCTTGGGTGTTGGCGGCAGGAAACCCGAACGTCGGTCGGTCGAGGGGTCTGGATGCGCAAAATACGGCAGATACAGGACTGGCACGCCTTTGATTTCAAAGACTGCGTCCTGATACGTGATCATCTTGGTTTCGGCATTCTGGACAGCCTTACGGGCGCGTAGCGACCAGGTTGGCATGTAGCCGTTTTCTTCGCAAAGCTCGCACGCCGTATAGATTACCTTGTCGAGCGAGTTCGTACCGGTTGAGACCCGGTTTGCGGCGCGTGCAACGACGACGGCGTTTTGTGGCAGCTGAGCGGAAAACTCAGTTGCGACACCATCTTCGAGCTTGTCGTCAACCTCGATCTCTTCGGCAAAGCGTACCGTGCCGTCTGGATCGACAATGCGGACATTGCCAATAGCCCGTACTTTTTGAGACGCGAGGTCGTAAATGACCTTGTCTGCAAAGAGTTGGCGGCCTTCATATTTCGCGACGACATTGCCCTCTGCGATCATGCGGCTGTTATCTTTGTCGTCAATCAGAATGTCGGCCTCTAAATAGACCTTCTCACTTGCAACGTCCTGACTGATGGCAGCAGGTGCGATGGCAGCAAGTGACAGCGACAGAGCTAAAGATTTAAGGTTCAGCACGCGGCACGTCTCCATGAATGTCCCCGGTTCTGGTTATACCCGGTTTGCTCATGAAAAAAGGCTTTCGCGTGGAAATAGGCTAAAAAGTTTCGGTGTTGTTTCGTCAACACAGGTGTTTAGTCACCAGACAGTCGATTTTTGAGCGATTTCAGGATCAGACGACGCGCTGGACCAGTCCGCCTGGCAACGTCCTGACCTTGCCGGAAAGCTCAAGATCAACCAGAAGGGATGAACATACCGTCTGGCTGAGGCCCGACGCGTCTGCTAGGTCACGAATAGAGACAGATACAGGTGAGACAAAGCTGAGCAAGCTTTCTGGTTCGATATCGCTGGCAGGATCATCTTCAATGTCGGTTTCCGGCTCCGAAAACCGGAAGAGATCGTCCTGAACAGCCTGCATGGGGGAGAGGATCTCCAGAATATGCGCTGCTGATTCGACCAGAACGGCGCCCTTTCGGATGAGACCGTTTGAGCCTCGCGACCGTGGATCAAGAGGAGAACCGGGAACGGCCATGACTTCACGGCCCTGTTCCAGAGCAGTGCGCGCTGATATGAGCGTTCCGCTTTTCTCGGCAGCTTCGATTATGACGACGCCGAGGGACAGTCCCGTCACCAGCCGGTTGCGACGTGGAAAGTCGCGGGCGCGGGGTTCAAAGCCAAAAGGGTTCTCAGAGATAATCAGGCCGGACCGGGATGTTTCCTCATATAGTCCCTGATTTTGCGGCGGATAGATATTGTCGATGCCGCCCGCTATGACAGCAATTGTGCCGGTTTGAAGTGAGGCCTTGTGAGCGGCGGTATCTATGCCGCGCGCCAGGCCGGAGACGATGGTCCATCCGGCTTCACCAAGGTCTTGTGCAAGGTTTGTCGCAATCTTGATGCCTGCAGCCGAGGCATTTCTGGCCCCGACGATCGAAACGCAATTACGCTGAGCGAGTTCGGTATTGCCGAAACAGGTCAACACGGGAGGCGGTGGCGTTAGTTCGGATAAGAGCCGCGGATAGTCGGCGTCGCCAGGAAAGAAGATCTTTGCGCCATAGGCTTCAGTTCGGGAAACCTCTCGCTCGATTTGCTCTTGAGAGGGCATTTCGAGACTGCGTTTTCCGGCTTGGCGGGCGCGGTCCGGCAAGTTTTTGATGGCTTCACTAGCGGATTTGTAGGTTGATAGCAGCTTCTGAAAGGTCAGAGGACCGATGCCGTTGGTTCGGGCGAGCCGAAGTTTGGCAAGTCGCTCCGCCGTCCAGCTCATGACGCGTCGTCATCCGCAGTTTTGGATTTTTGGCCAATCTTTGGCTCGGTTCCGTCCAGCAGGCGCGAAATATTAGTTTTGTGTCGCCAGAGAACCAACAGTGTGAGGAGAGCAAGAATAATGACCTCGCTCGGATGATAGTTCAGTCCCCAGGCAATGATTGGCATCAAAATCGCGGTTACGAGCGCGGCGAGTGAAGAGCGACGGAAAATAAAGGCAATCGCCAGCCAAGAGATAGCGGCAATAATTCCAAGGAACCAGACGCTCGCGAACAAAAGCCCGGCATACGTCGCAATGCCTTTTCCTCCATTGAACTTTAGCCAGACTGGAAAGCAGTGACCGACGAGCGCCATTGCGCCCGCGAGCAGGGCAATCGGAGGATTGGTTTCCGGCGCAAAGGCCTTTGCGATGAAAAAGAATGCGACGGCTGCAATACCGGCTTTGCCGGAGTCGAGAACAAATGTTGCGAGCGCAAGATCTTTACGACCGGTTCGCAGAACATTTGTTGCACCAATATTGCCCGAGCCAATCGCGCGAATATCGCCAAGCCCGGCCAGCTTGGTGATGACCAGACCGAATGGGATGGAGCCGAGCAAATAGCCGGTCAGGCAGGCAAGGGCGTACAACACCCAATGTTGATCAGAGCTCATTTATCAAACCTCAGTTCGGTCAAATACAGTCTTGCCCGCGACCATGGTCTGGCGGACTTCACCCGTCAACAAACGCCCGTCAAACGGGGAGTTTGTCGAGCGTGAGCGTAAGTTTTCACGAAGGCATTTCCATGGCTTGTTCGGGGAAAAGCGTACAATGTCTGCTGGCGTGCCGGGCTTCAGACGGCCTTGTGGAAGGTCCAGAACATTTGCTGGTCCAAGCGTTACAGCGCGAAGGATGGTCAGCAAGTCCAGCTCATATTGAGGCTCGGCTGCGAGCGACAACAAGCATGGGAGAACGGTTTCAAGGCCTGCGGCGCCGAAGCTTGCCTCATCAAATGGCAGGCGCTTGTCTTCGGGCGGTTGCGGGTTGTGGGCTGAGACAATGCAGTCAATGTCACCGGCTTTTAGTCCTGCCATCAGGGCGAGACGATCCTCTTCCTTGCGGAATGGCGGGTTCACCTTGCAATAGGTGAGATAGGCTTTGCGAGGGTCTTGCGTGCCATCGCCAATGTCCAATTCGTTGAAGAACAGGTTGTGGGCGGCGACTGTAACAGACGTGCTGACGCCTCGAGCGCGTGCCTCACGGATAATGTCGAGACTTCGGCCTGTTGAAATCTGATCGATGATCGTTTTTGCGCCGGTCATTTCAGCCAGAATGAGATCACGCGACAGACCGATCCATTCAGCCTGAACGGGCAGGCCGCGAAGGCCGAGTCGAGCAGCAAATGCGCTGGCATTCATGGAGCCTGAAGCGATTGATGGCTCATCAGGGCGGATCATGAGCGTTGCGTCCACGCCTTTTGCATATTGCATGACGCGTCGTAGAAGGTTGGCCGTTGGTACGGCGTCGTCGCCGTTCGAGAACAGGATTGCGCCTGCTTCTTTCATCAGGCCAAGTTCTGTCATGCGCTCGCCGTCCAGCCCGACGCTGAGGGCACCCGCCGGATAAATGCGGTTCACAACTTTCGAAGACTGACCCGCTCGGCGAAGATAATCCACCAGCGCTGGCGTATCGATAACGGGAGACGTATCCGGCATGACCACCATTGAGGTGATGCCGCCCGCGACGGCAGATTTGCTGGCGGTTGCCAGTGTCTCGCGATGTTCGTTCCCCGGTTCGCCGGTTGTGACGCGCAGGTCGATAAGGCCGGGCGCGATGCAATCACCGCCCATGTCCAGCACATTGTCACCAGAGGTGATGTGTGAACCGAGATCAGTAATCAGTCCGTCTTCAATGATAAGGCCGCCACGCTCATCGCGTTCGGATTCCGGGTCCAGAAGTCGGCAGTTGATCAGTGTCGTTTTCACTTGCCTGCTCCTGTGGATTTCATCTCGTGAACCTGTGCGAGGGTTTCCAGAACCGCCATGCGAACGAAGACGCCCATGGAGACCTGTTCGGTGATAACGCTTTGGTCGCTTTCTGTGATGGCGCTGTCGATTTCAACGCCGCGATTCATCGGGCCCGGATGCATGATGAGCGCATCTGGTGCAGCGTGCTTCAGCTTTTCGGCGTCCAGGCCATAGCGCTGGAAGAACTCTCTCTGGCTTGGCAGATAGACGCCGTTCATGCGCTCCAGCTGAAGCCGGAGCATCATGACGACATCACAGTCTTTAATGCCTTCCAGCATGTTGGTATGCGCAGAATGTGCACCCCAGGTTTCGGTCCCCGGAGGGAGCAGTGTCGGCGGAGCGACCAGGCGGACTTCAGCGCCGAGAAGATGCAGCAGCATGGCGTTGGAGCGGGCGACCCGTGAGTGCAGAATATCGCCGCAAATCGCGATTTTTAGGCCCTCTATCGACTTTTTGTGCCGACGGATGGTCAGCGCATCGAGCAGCGCCTGTGTCGGGTGTTCGTGTGTGCCATCACCGGCATTGATGACGGCACAATCGACTTTGCGAGAGAGAAGGCGGACCGCGCCGGAAGAACCATGACGAATGACGAGCAGATCCGGATACATTGCGTTCAGGGTCTTCGCCGTGTCGATCAGGGTTTCCCCTTTTTTGACCGAAGACGACTGGACAGCCATGTTCACAACATCGGCACCAAGACGTTTGCCTGAGATCTCAAACGAACCTTGCGTGCGTGTTGAGTTCTCAAAGAACAGATTGATCAGGGTTTTGCCCTGCAGGGTTTTCTCAGGCGTTTTGTTTCCGATGAAGGTCTCGGCCCGGTCAAGCAGATATTCGATATCCAGCCGGTGAAGGCCTTCAATGCCGAGCAGGTGTCGATGTTTGAATTCATACGTGAATGACATGCTATCGACTCAACCCTATTCAGAAATCACGGTGAGGTAGTCTGCAGGAGCAACTCCCGTCAAGCTGACCTTATTTATCTTGATAAATCAAATCGGCAAAAGACCAAAACACCAGAGGATTAACGGCATGGTTGCAATCGCGAGAACCGTCTCCATCGCAATAAGATTGGCCATGAAAGGCGCATCACCGCCGAGTTGACGTGCCAGAATATAGCCGTTTGTGGCGGTCGGCGTTGCGGCGGCAACCGCAATCACTGTCAGTGGGATGCCCTCTACGCCAAAGCCGAACTTTGCGATGCTGATGGCAAAGAGCGGCGTTCCGATCAGACGAACCATCGACCAGAAGACCGTTCGGCTGCCAGCGCGCTTGAGGGCGTTGAGGTCGAGCCCAGCACCCGCGGCCAGCAGGCCAAGCGTGATGGCGGGCTGAGACATGAGCTCCAGCGTAGTCTCCACCACGCCGGTTGGTTTGAGGTTAGCGGCGTTGAGTGACAAGCCAATGATGCAGGCAATGACGAGTGGGTTGCGAAGGAGTTCCAGAAACGGATTTCGCTTTTTGCCTGACGGGTGGTCAGCAAAATGGGTGAGGGCTGTGACTGATAGAATGTTCGCCATTGGGATCATGGCTGCGGCGGCGAGCGAGGTTAGCGCAATGCCTTCTTCACCGAACAGTACGCCGCAAATGGAGAGTGCGATAAAGGTGTTCCAACGCGAATTCGACTGCACCACGCAGCCAATGGCAGCGCGTGCCATGTTCGGCCAGAACATTGAGAGAAGACCGACCGCCGCCATGATGATTTGCGCAGCAATAAGCGGGATGGCGATTTTCCAGGGGGCTTCGTCGAATGGTGCGCGCGCGAGCACCAGAATAATCATGGCGGGGAACAACACCATGAAGCAGAGTCGCTCCATTGCGCGCCAACCGGTTTCATCCGGTATGCCTCGTGCTGCCAGAAAACGGCCGAGACCGACTAAAAAGATGACTGGCAGGAAGGCGTTGATAAAGTTCATGAAGCGTTGGCAATCGTATCGATGGCTGTCTGCAGAATGATAGCGGCGGCAGATTTGTCGATGTGTTCGGCGCGTTTGGCGCGCGACATGTCTGCTTCGATCATGGCGCGTTCAGCGCTGGCGCTTGACATACGTTCATCCTGAAACGCGATTGGAATTTCCCGAACCTGAAGGATATGGCGTGCCATAGCGCGGGCAGATTGGGCACGTGGGCCGGCACTGCCGTCCATGTTCAGCGGCAGGCCAACGACCAGACCGATGGCTTTTCTGTCATCGAACAGTTCAAATAAGCGCGTCAGAGACGGGCCTAGTTTTTTGCCACGCGCAATGGTTTCAATCGGGTGTGCCGTCAGCTGAAGAGAATCACTTGCAGCAACGCCGATTGTTTTCGTACCCGGATCAATTCCGAGCAAAATGCCTGTGGATGGAAGGTCAAGAAGTTCGCAGATAGCCATGCGGCTGCATATACTGAGTTTGACCGGGCGAAAAGCCATCTTGATTGAATAGGTGGAGCCCCTTAAACAGCGTCTGTAAATTGGAGAAATTCATGAGCGTCACAAAAGACGATGTGCGAAAAGTTGCCAATCTCGCACGCATCGACCTGCCAGAAGACCGCGTTGAGCCGATGACAGATGAGCTGAACGGCATTCTGAAATGGATCGAACAGCTTGATGAAGTTGATGTCGAAGGCGTTGAGCCGATGACTTCTGTTGTGGAAACTGCTTTGCCAATGCGTGACGATGTGGTGACGGACGGCAATATTCAGGACAAAATCCTGGTGAATGCACCGCGTTCTGAAGACGGCTTTTTTGTCGTTCCGAAAGCCGTGGAATAGCCGTAATCGCGGTTTAAATCGCGCGTCAGGCCCATATTTACCTTCGGATCATTGAAAATGACCCTAAAAAAGGTGATATAGGGGCTATGTCTGGAGACTATGTCATGACTCGCGAAAAAGCTTTGCCAATTGTGTACGGAACGCTGGTCTTCCTGCTGTCAGCCTGTGCGACGGCTGCGCATGGCGATGGCAAAGAGGCCAAGCCGAAGGGCGTGGAAAAATACGCTTCTGACCCGCGTCTTGGTGAGGAAGTTTCCCGCATGTGCTTTGCGTCTTCAGTTGATAGCTTCAGCCTCGCCACAGACGACACGGTTGTTCTGGAAATCAGTCCGACGAAAAGTTATCTGGTTGAAGTTTCCGGAGCGTGTTCAAAGCTTGACAGCGCGCAGTCGATTGCACTGGATGCCGCGTCCAGCTGTGCAACGCGCGGTGACCGTCTTCTTGTTTCTGACAGCGCCTTTGGCTTGCAACAAGCATCTGGCTTTGGTCCGGATCGTTGCATGATCAAGAGCATTCATGAATGGGATAAGCGCGCAAAGACGGACGATAAAGACGATAAATAAGTCTCTTCGTTTTTTGCATTAGTCGAATACGTCTACTGTCCGTGAGTGGGATGGCGCCTCAGACAGTCGCCGCAGCTCAAAATACACTCCAATAAACAGCAAGCCGAACATGGCGTTCTCAAGCGTGTCTGCAAGAGAGTAGAGCATGTTGAGCTGGATGCTGTTTGTGGTGTTGTGTTGATTGCCAAGGCGCTCCAGATCAATTCGGGAATTGCCGAAACTGCGGACGATGCAATGAATGCGATCATGAAGATCAGCAGAACTCGCCAGCGGTAATGTCCAGCTTCAGTGTAACGAAGAGGATCTGAACTGTGACAATGCGCAGGAATTCTGCCTGTAGCAATTAGCATGCGAACCCGAATATATTGCCGTATCTGAATTCAGATGACATGGAATTCAGTTCGTTCTCATTATAGTTTGCCAACGTAGCCACATCCCCACTTGAAATTTTCCCCGTGACGGGTTTAGCAAGCGGGTACATATTTCCGCTGACCGTTTTGACTCGATCCGACACAACCAACGGACGAGAATAGAAAGACCTAGTAATGACCGATCTGACTGCGATGTCTCTTTCAGAAGCTCTGGAAGGCCTGGAGAAAAAAGACTTCTCATCTGTAGAAATCACCAGCGCATTCATTCAGGAGATCGAAAAAGCCAATCCATCTCTGAACGCTTATGTCGTCCAGACGCCCGAAAAAGCGTTGGATATGGCGAAAGCGTCTGATGAACGACGCGCCAAAGGCGAAGCTGGCGTTCTGGATGGCGCGCCGCTCGGCATTAAAGACCTGTTCTGTACAGAGGGCGTTCGCACGACGGCGTGTTCGCGCATTCTGGGCGAGTTCACTCCACCATATGAGAGCACGGTGACTTCGAATTTGTGGCGCGAAGGCGCTGTCATGCTCGGCAAACTCAATATGGACGAGTTTGCGATGGGATCGTCCAACGAAACATCTTTCTTTGGCGATGTGGTAAACCCGTGGCGCCGAAACGATGGCAGCAATGCAAAACTGACACCGGGCGGGTCTTCTGGTGGATCTGCATCGGCCGTTTCGGCAAATCTCTGTCTTGCCGCAACAGCGTCAGATACGGGTGGTTCTATCCGTCAGCCAGCGAGCTTTACTGGCACGGTCGGCATTAAGCCAACTTATGGCCGTGCAAGCCGCTATGGCATGGTGGCGTTCGCGTCATCGCTTGATCAGGCGGGTCCGATTGCCAAGACAGTTAAAGATGCTGCGATCATGCTCAACGTCATGTGTAGCCATGACGCGAAGGATTCAACGTCTCTGAAGGTGGACCAGCCAGACTGGACAAAGTCTGTCGGTGCGCCAGTTAAAGGCATGAAAATTGGTATTCCGAAAGAGTACCGTATTGAGGGCATGCCAGAGGACATTGAGAAGCTCTGGCAGCAAGGCATTGACTGGCTGAAAGACGCCGGTTGTGAGATCGTTGATGTCAGCCTGCCGCACACCAAATACGCGCTGCCAGCTTACTATATCGTGGCGCCTGCGGAGGCGTCTTCAAACCTCGCACGTTATGATGGCATGCGTTATGGCATTCGTCATGATGCAGACAGCCTGAATAGTGTTTACAAGGAAACGCGCGCTGAAGGCTTTGGCGCAGAGGTTCAACGCCGCCTGATGATCGGAACCTACGTTCTGTCTGCCGGATATTATGACGCGTATTATCTGCGGGCTCAGAAGGTGCGGACGAAAATTCTGCAGGACTTCCAGAAAGTCTTCACTGAAGTTGATGCGCTTCTGACACCAGCAACGCCGTCTGCTGCTTTTGCAAATGGTGAGCTGAATGATGATCCGCTCAATATGTATCTGAATGACGTTTTCACCGTAACAGCGAACCTTGCGGGTCTGCCGGGCATTTCAGTGCCTGCAGCGATTGATCATCAAGGCCTGCCGCTGGGTCTGCAGGTGATCAGTAAAGCGCTTGACGAAGATGCGTGCTTCAAGATTGCAGCGCAGATTGAAGCCTCTGCCGGTATCACGGCGAAAGCTGAAAAGTGGTGGTAAGTTAGTCGAGCCCGGCAGTCGTGAAGTCGACTACCGGGCTTGAAATCTATTTCTTCCTGAATAGTCCGGTCAGGAAACGACCAACCGCAGTTAAGCCGATCAGGATCAGCATCCAGCCTTTCTTCAGAAAGGCGAGAAGGACGATAAACCCGCCTTTCTTTGCAACCGCCGCTGCGCCAACACCGCCAGCGATCAGGCCGGCAATTCCCAGAGATGACTTGGTATCGACTTTCGGGTCAAAATCCTCATATCGACTACCGTCTTCAAAGGATGGCATGGCGAGAATTTTAGGTGCCGCTTGTTCAATGGCGCTTAATTCGTCCATGCTCGAAATAAAGTTCATGGACAGGACGCCTCGGCGGCCCAGAACGCGCATATCGTAATTCAGAGTATGTATTTCGTCTTCACCGAATACAAGTTCCTTTGCCCAGTATAGGCGATGGTTGACGTCATCATAGCTCGGGTTTGCGGCCCATCCGACCAGTTCGATCGGCTCATAACCTTTTTGCTCTCTGTAAATATTTGCTGCTTTGGTTTCAGCCTGAAGGTCTTTCAGGAGTTTTGAGTAATCAATGCTTTCGGCGTCGTCATCGGAAACATAACCAGTTTTTTCATATGCCAGATCAACTGCCCACCCGCCATCGTCGAATGGAGTGTGATCGGCAGGAAAAATCATTCCATCGGTTTCAAGCCCTTCGATATTTCCCCAGACGTCCACGAGAACTTTGTAGGCGTCTTTGGGACCGAGATAGTAGAATCCTTCCGGCACATCGAGCGTTGCATTCCCATGTGGGAGCTTAACAATGCCAGTTTGTGGATTCAGCTTTGACATGAAGTCTTTGACGTACGCTTCGTATTCCGCGTCAGTCATATTATCAAAGTCAGGCCCCGATTGAGCTGTTGAGACAAGAGCTGTGCTGCTCGTGAACATCGCTAACAGAAACGCGATCAATAAGTTCTTCATTTACCCCTCCGAATAGTCATCAAAGGAGGTAGCGGGAAAAAATATTTCCGTAAAGTTGAAAGCATCACCGGGAGGTATCTGGTGACGACAACTTTCAGCAAACTGCGAAGTGATGGTGTGTCAGCCATCGTTCTTTAGATTATTCGCCGTGAGATCAGATTTCACATCGGGAAGCGGGGTTTTTCCATCTGGCCGTTTGAGTTGATCCTCAATTTCAGGATCGGGAGAGTTGTTCTTGAGATAGTCTGGATCGATCTTGATGTCCTGCCGGCCTTGGATGTCGCCTTTCAGATCACCTTGCTGCTCAGGATCGGTAGTGCGCTGACTGTCAAACTGAATGATCTGCTAGCGTTCCCGAAACACCTTTGCGATCATTGTACCCGCTAATGGCGACGCTTCTGATGATGGTGAAACTATTCAATCCAGCCGTTTGTTCGGTTGAGGCCATTTAGCTGATAGATAAAATGAAGGTGCATACGAGCGCGACGAGAGAGTGTTTCAGTATAGCCATCAGAGAGTCCCCGAATGTCCATCAGGCAAAGAGTAAGATAGACGTTGGCAGAACGTCTATGGTGCTTTGCAGCTCTCATCAGCCACGAGAACGCCTCGGCTGAGGGATTTTGCGGCTTAAGTGCGCTTCAGGGGATGGAATCATCCGCGCAAACTCGCTATCAGAAATCCAAATGGAGATTCATGTCGAATGAGCGATCGCACCCCGTACATTATTGAAGGCGAAAAAGGCGACTGGGAAGTCGTCATGGGTATGGAAGTTCATGCCCAGGTCGCAACCAATGCAAAGCTGTTCTCTGGCGCGCCGACCAAGTTTGGCGCTGACCCAAACTGCAATGTCAGTCTGGTTGATGCGGCTATGCCGGGCATGCTGCCAGTGATCAATAAAGGCTGTGTTGAACAGGCTGTTCGCACGGGTCTTGGCCTCAACGCGAAAATCAATCTGTGGTCCCGTTTTGACCGCAAGAACTATTTCTATCCCGATCTGCCTCAGGGCTATCAGATTTCTCAGTTCCAGCACCCGATTGTGGGTGAGGGCGAAATCGAAGTCGAAACGGATGATGGCTACACATTCACCGTCGGCATTGAGCGTCTGCACCTTGAGCAGGATGCGGGTAAATCGATTCACGATCTCGATCCGAATGCGACCTATGTTGACCTGAACCGGTCGGGCGTGGCGTTGATGGAAATCGTGTCCAAGCCACATTTGCGCTCTCCGCAGGAAGCCGCGGCCTATCTCAAGAAGCTGCGGGCGATTGTTGTCGCGCTGGGATCCAGTGATGGTGACATGGAGAAGGGCAACCTTCGCGCGGATGTGAACGTGTCTGTTTGCCCGGTCGGCAATTACGATAAATTTCTTGAGACTGGCGACTTCGGCTTTCTCGGTACCCGCCGCGAAATCAAGAACATGAACTCGTTCCGCTTCATCATGCAGGCGATTGAGTATGAGGCGCGCAATCAGGTTGAAAAGCTGGAAAGCGGCGGGAAAGTCGATCAGGAAACCATTCTGTTCGATACGACGACTGGGGAAACCCGGTCTATGCGGTCTAAAGAAGACGCGCATGACTATCGCTATTTCCCGGACCCGGATCTTCTGCCACTGGAAATCGAGCAGGCCTGGGTTGATGAGATCAAGGCAACTTTGCCGGAACTGCCGGATCAGAAGAAACAACGCTTCATGGATGTTTATGGCCTGAAGGCCTATGACGCCGGCGTATTGGCTGCTGACTATGAAAAAGCGGACTATTTCGAGATTGTCGCCAAAGGCCGCGACGGCAAAATGGCCGTGAACTGGGTCGCAAACGAATTGTTCGGTCGCCTGAACAAAGAGGGACTCGAAATAGGCCAGAGCCCTGTCAGCGCAGAGCATCTGGGCGAACTTCTGGACCTGATTAACTCAGGCGACATTTCAGGCAAAATCGCGAAAACTGTCTTTGAGAAAGTCTGGGATGGCGAAGGCGCGCCGGGTGCGATTGTCGAAAAAGAAGGCCTGAAACAGGTTTCTGACACTGGCGCGATTGAGAAAATCGTTGATGACATCATCGCGGCGAACCCGTCTCAGGTTGAGCAGGTTCAGGCACAGAAAGCTGAAGGCCACGCCAAGCCGAAAGCACTCGGCTGGTTCGTCGGTCAGGTGATGAAAGCCAGCCAGGGTAAAGCGAACCCACAGGCTGTGAACGATATTCTGAAAACGAAGCTCGATCTCTAACGATCAGCCATTATCGAAAGAATGAAGAGTCAGCTCTGAACGGAAGAGCTGACTCTTTTTGCGTTGGGGTGAACGCTTCTGGGGTAGGGTATCAAACAAATCCGGCGGATAGAGGTCCGGATCGATAATCCAGACATCATTGTCGGCGTGCAAGTCATCTGTTGTTACCTTAAACATTGCGAGAATGTCTTGCCGCATAAATGGTCTCCGGCGAGTTTTGTAATTCTTTGGTAAGATATTATCGCCGCTGAAATAACGCTGCGTTCATGGAAACGGTGAAGTCGCCAGCATCCTGAAAGGGTTATGTTAGGGTTAATGGCGATTCACCATGCTGGAAGCCCGCATGCGCATTTCGATAGAATAACTAAACGATCATTTTGGCAGACGCGGATTTCAAAACATGCTCTGAGCCCGCATATACTTTCCACAACGACATTCGCTTTCACTGTCTGTCAGACAAAGGAAAGCAGTTAGGAAAGTTATGATTGCATTGGCAAAAGACAGACTGAGCACGAGTTTGGACCCGCGCGACACCGCGAGTGAGGTTGCTCGTCTGAATGCGCGCTGGCGTGCCCTTCAGGCTGAGCGCGTATTGGAAATGGCTCTGCTTGAAGAGTTTCCAGGTCATATTGCTGTGAGTTCGTCATTCGGGACCGAAGCTGCAGTTTTACTGCATTTGATTTCGCGTGTGTATCGGGCGACGCCGATCCTGTTCCTTGATACGGGTAAGCACTTTCAGGAAACGCTCGACTATCGTGATCAGTTGATCGATTTTCTGGGCCTTCGCGACGTTCGTGTTATCCGTCCTGTCGAGGAAGAACTCGCCAAAGAAGACCCGAATGGCAATCTGTTTGAGCTCGATTTTGATGCGTGTTGTGATCTGCGCAAAACACGTCCGATGAAATATGCGCTCGACGGGTTCGATGCATGGATTACGGGCCGTAAGCGTTATCAGAATGCTGACCGGGAAGATCTGCCGATCTTTGAGGCAGACCCGAACGGCAAGGTTAAGGTCAATCCTCTGGCGAACTGGTCGCCAATCGACCTGCAAACCTATTTCAATGATCATGATCTGCCACGTCACCCACTGGAAGCAAAAGGCTATAAGTCTATTGGCTGTGCGACATGCACGACGCCGGTCAAAGACGGGGAAGACCCACGAGCCGGACGCTGGCGGAATTCAGAAAAAACCGAATGCGGTATTCACGTGACTGCAGACGGTAAAGTCATCCGGACACGTCTGATCGACAACAATTAGAGATAAGGCGGCCTGGAGCCGCCTTTTTTACTGTCGTGTGCGCTGCCTATGGTTGGTCGCAGCTATAGGGCGCTTCAATGACGGCAATCAGCGTGTCGATAAAATGTTGCAGCGTTTTGGGAGACTGCCAGGTCGGGTGCTCGCGGGTTTGATCGGCCAGAAGCGATTCCCTCGCGGACAGAACGGCCCCCATATATGCGCCGACAAAAACTTGACGCTGACTGATGATATGATGTGGCAACGGGGCCATGAGACGGCGCAGATGCTCCAGACATCGCAAATAGCCAGAGTTCAGAGACCCGGCCAGCACCTCCATCATGAACGCCCGGTGAGACATGCCAACCAGAACAATGAAGCGATTATAGCATTCCTCTTCGACATCCGGGCCTGACGGATTAACGCACGGATAGACCAGAACCTCACAGATATCGCGTGTTGTCGGAGACGTAGGCTTTGCTTCTAGTTCATCAAGTCGCGCATTGCGTTCTGCATCGATGATGCGTGCGCCATCGACGATCAACTCTCTGATCAGAGATTCCTTAGATCCGAAATAATAGCCAACAGCGGCGTGATTTTTCTGTCCGGCTTCTGCGGCGATTTCCCGAACCGTTACACCATCTACGCCACATTCTGCAAAAAGCTTCAGTGCAGCCGTTTTGATGATCTCAGCCGCATCGGATGTGGGCTTGGGATTTAATCGAACCATTTCAAAACGCCTGTTGCATTTCTCGAACAATATGAAAGAATTATCCAAACGGATAAATCAAAAAGATAATCCAAACAGATAACGCGGGGGAAGCGCTTGGTCGAGGGGATTCATCAGGAAAAGCTGTTCGACTGGATGCGCCAATCGGGACTGGTGAGTACTGATCAGATCGCACTCACGCAGCTTTCCGGCGGAACGCAGAATATTCTGGTGCGCATAACGACCGACAATGGTGCGTATGTACTGCGCCGACCGCCGTTAAACCTGCGGCCGAACTCAAATACGACCATGTCGCGAGAAGCCAGAATGCTGGCCACGCTGGATGGGTCAGGCGTCCCGCATCCAGAGTTTATCGCTGTGTGTAGAGACGAGAGCGTTCTTGGGTGTGTCTTCTATTTGATGGCACCGGTCGATGGCTTTAACCCGGTTGCGGGATTGCCGAAACTGCATGCGGAAAGTGCAGAGATGCGCCACGATATGGGTGTTTCTTTTGTTCACGCTCTGGCTCGATTGGGAGAGTTGTCACCTGAGACGCTCGGTGTCGAGGATATGGGCAAACCCCAGAATTATGTGTCTCGTCAGGTTTCGCGCTGGAAGCAGCAGCTGAAAAGCTATGAGGATTTTGAGGCGTGGGATGGGCGCGCGGATTTGCCGGGGATCGACCGTATCGGCGACTGGCTGGATGCGCATTGCCCGCAGGAAACAAAGCCCGGACTACTCCATGGTGATGCTCATTTCGGCAATACAATGTTCAGCTATGACAAGCCAGACCTGACGGCATTGGTCGATTGGGAACTCACCACCATTGGTGATCCGCTTGTGGACCTTGGCTGGCTGCTCGCCACATGGCCGGAGAGCGCGGAAAATTTCGGCGCCGGCGCGGTGGGCGTTTCGCCATGGGAGGGCTTTCCTGACGCAGCGCAAGTGGTGCGATGCTACGCTGAAGCGTCATCCAGAGATGTAAGCGCCGCCGAATGGTATGGCGTTTTAGGCTGCTACAAGCTCGGGATTATTCAGGAAGGAACCTATGCGCGCGCCTGCGCTGGCAAGGTGCCTAAGGCTGTTGGAGATCATTTGCACGAAAGAACAATCTGGCTGCTGGAGCGCGCACTTCAGTGGATCAGTTGATGATAACAGGAGGAAAGTATGGATTTTGATCACTCACCCAAAGTGAAAGACCTGATTGCCCGCCTTGAGGCATTCATGGAAAAGCACGTTTACCCAACTGAGCTGGAGCATCATGACTGGGATCGCAATCCAGCCAATTTGTGGAAGCGCTGGCCGGGCATCGACAAGCTGAAAGATATTGCGCGAGGCGAAGGGCTCTGGAATTTGTTCCTGCCGGAAGAGTATGGCGAATTCAGCCCGGGCCTGACCAATCTGGAATACGCGCCGCTTGCAGAAATCATGGGCCGTGTGCCGACATCCTCTGAGTTCTTCAATTGTTCAGCGCCTGACACGGGCAATATGGAAGTGATCGCAAAATATGGGACCCCGGAACAGAAAGAACGCTGGCTGAAGCCGCTTCTGAACGGTGAAATCCGCTCTGCCTATGTGATGACTGAGCCGCAGGTTGCGTCTTCTGATGCGACGAATCTTGAGCTTACCATCATGCCAGACGGCGACCATTACGTTCTGAACGGACGCAAATGGTGGATTTCGGGCGCGATGAACCCGAACTGCAAGCTGTTCATTGTGATGGGCAAGACTTTGCTGGATAATCCACGTCACCTGCAGCATTCGCAAATCCTGGTCGAACCAGACACGCCGGGCCTGACCATTGTGCGTCAGCAAACAGTCTTTGGGTCGCACAACTCACCGGGTGGTGAAAGCGAGCTTCGCTTCGAGAATGTCCGAGTGCCGAAAGAGAACCTCATTCTGGGTGAAGGCCGTGGGTTTGAAATCGCGCAAGGCCGTCTGGGGCCGGGTCGTATCCATCATTGCATGCGCTCGATCGGTCAGGCGCAGCGCGCACTGGAAATCATGGCGCACCGTGTCGAGAACCGTGTGGCGTTTGGCAAGAAGCTCGCAGATCAAAGCTCGATCCGTCAGGATGTTGCAAAGTCTTTCTGTGAAGTCGAAATGGCACGTCTTCTGACGTTAAAAGCTGCTGATGCCATGGATAAATACGGCAATAAGGTCGCGAAAGACCTGATTGCGGCAATCAAGGTTGTTGCGCCGCAAATGGCTCAGACGGTTACCGATCGTGCGATTCAGGCGCATGGCGGCATGGGTGTTTCGGATGACACACCGATTGCGGCATTTTTCACATTGAACCGCTTTGTCCGCATCGCAGATGGTCCTGATGAAGTTCATATGTCCCAGCTCGGGAAAATGAAGATTCAGGAATACATCAAGAAAGACCCGCACTGGACGTCGAGGGGATAATGAAAGCGCTAACCTATCATGGAGCGAAGGATATCCGGTACGAGAGTATGGATGATCCTAAGCTGGAAAGTGACACGGATATTGTCGTCAAAGTCGATAAATGCGCGATTTGTGGATCAGATCTGCACATTTATCATGGCGAATCGTTTTCAAACGATACTGGCTATTGCATCGGCCATGAGGCCGTCGGCGAAGTCGCAGAGGCTGGGCGAGGCGTACGTCAGCTGAAAGTTGGTGACAAAGTCATGATCTCAGCCGCTGTTGGTTGTGGTCAGTGCTTGTCCTGTGTCTCAGGAAATGTCGTGAACTGTCAGAATATGGCGGGCGGATGTTATGGCCTGTCGGCGGCTTTGCAGGGATGTCAGGCGGAAGGCGTGCGTGTTCCGGCTGCCGACTTTAATGCACGGAAAATCCCGGAAGGCGTTTCACTCGATCAGGCTTTGATGATGACAGACAGTCTGGCCACAGCCTGGTTCGGCGCGCGAAATGCAGACATCAAGTCCGGTGGCACTGTTGCGGTTGTCGGGCTTGGACCGATTGGCCTAATGGCTGTTGAGAGTGCGTTTATTCTGGGCGCATCTCGCGTGTTTGCCATCGACCCGGTTGCGCATCGCCGGGATGTGGCCGCGTCGCTAGGGGCGGAAGCATTGGCACCTGATGACTGCGTGGAGATTATCCGCGAAGCAACGAAAGGCTTTAAGTGTGACAGTGTCATCGAAGCCGTTGGCCATACCGCAACGATCCGAATGGCATTGCGGCTGGTCAAACGTCGTGGGACGGTCTCTGTTATCGGGGTGAATCAGGATCAACATCTTGAGTTTCCGATGGGCAAGGCCTTCGCTGATGGCCTGACCTTCCGGATCGGAACGTGTTCCGTACCTGAAGAATGGCCATCTCTTGTACCGTTGATTCAACAGGGCCGGTTGAAACCTGAAAGCTATATCACGCACAGGTTTGAGTTGGCTGAAGGTGCCGCAGCCTACGATTTGTTCGATAACCGGCGTGATGGCGCCATGAAGGTTGTCTTCGATCTGTGATGCGGCGCTATGACTGGTAAAACGGTCAAGTAAATCTGTTTAGTCAGTAGAGAATAATTGAGCGAAAATAGCCTTGCTGGAGCGGATCAATCTGCTTATCGGCAAGGCTATGAAGTCTGTTGTGTTTCTAGCGCTTGCTGGCGCCCCGCTCGTTTTCAGCCTTCCCGGCTGGTCAGAAGACAATACCGAAAAGCGTCTGGAGACTGTCTCCGTTACGGCCGTTCAGCGGGCACAGCCTGTTGAGGATATTGCGGGCAGTGTGGATGTCCTGACAGGGACAGATGTTGACTTGCTGTCGTCACTGAATGGCGGTGGGGATGTCACGCGTTTGCTGACAGGTGTTCAGGCTGCTGTCGCGAATGGCACTCAGATTGCGTTTCAGATTCGTGGTATTGGCGCGGTTGATCACCAGGCGCTGACGCCGGGCGCTGCTGCGGTTTATCAGGATGGCGTGTTTCTGGCGACGAATGTTCAGACCGGCGCGATGATGTATGACCTTGAGCGGGTTGAAGTGCTGAAAGGTCCGCAAGGCACGCTATATGGGCGCAATGCGTCCAGCGGCGCCATTCACTTTTTGAGCCATTTGGCCGGAACCGAAGCGCCAGATTATGTATCGGCGGCGTATGGCCGTTTTGACCGGTTCGATGCGTCCTTTGGTGTTGGAGGCGCACTGGATGACAAGACCGATATTCGATTAGCTGGTCGCCTCCTTTCTCAGGATGCAACGCTGGAGAATGTTGTCTCAGTTGCCAATGTGACGTCGGCGCCGTCAGCCGCAGGCGGTAAGCGCAAAGAGGGCGGACTGCGCGTTAGTCTGTCCCGTAAAGATGTCTGGGGTGGGGATCTGGTCGCGATTGGCCATATTGAGCTCGACCGCGGCATTAATCCAACGCCGCTCAATGATACGCTAAGTCTGGGAGATCATCAGATTTCGTCTGACGGCGATGGTCTCGAGCAAACAGATAATGAGTTCTTCGGTGCGTCTCTGAAATGGACGCGCGAATTTGGCGAATGGACCGCGACGTCTCTGACGGCAATTGAAGGTTATAACCAGCAATACGGTTTTGATTTTGATGGAACGCCTGCGCCTTACGGCACGTATTCTCTGAACGCCAATCTGTCGTATGACAGGGATTATCTGCAATTCAGTGAAGAAGTGCATTTCCAGAAAGAGACTAGCTGGGGCTATACGCTGATTGGTGGACAGGTTTCGATTGATACCTTTGATCAGGACTATCTGATCTGGTGCGGCGAACTTGATTCTCAGACACTCGCCGGAAGCTGCGCTTATGTCGGAACGGCGGGACGGGTCGGGCCGAACCCGGCATCGACAAGTGAGGCGCGCTCTCTTCTGACGAAGATCAGTCAGGACCGCACAACTCTGGCCGCATTCACGCATAACGAAGTCTCCCTGACGCAGAGACTGGAAGTCGTTTTCGGTACGCGGCTAACATATGAGCGCCTTGAAGGGGACGGGACCGGCCAGCATATTTTCGAAGACGGAACCATCGCGTTTAACAATCGCGACGGTCTTGGTGCGGCAGTCGGGTCGAACGTTGTTGAAGATACTCGCCTATCAGGAAATCTGGCGCTTAGATATGAGCTGGACGGCATTGGAAGCCTTTATGGTTCTGTATCCAACGGATTCAAAAGCGGCGGCTTTAATGGCGAAGTTCAGAACAATGTGACACACTGGTCTGACGCAGGCTTGTTTGATCCTGAAACCGTAACCGCATATGAAATCGGAATAAAATCAACACAGAATGCGCATTTCAATTGGACTGCGGCGGCATTCTATCAGGACTATGACGCCCCGCAGGCGCGCATATTTGTGTCATTTGATTTGCCAGATGGTTCCACAATTGTGTCCAATTCCTTGTCCAATCTCGACCAGGCTAAAGTGTTCGGTGTGGAGCTGAATGCCGAATGGTTACCGGTGGAAGGGCTGTCTGTTTCGGGCGGTGTAACCTTTCTTGATAGTGAGATTGAGCAGGAGAATGATCTGGGTGGCAATGCAGACTTGTTTGACGGAAAAGATCTGCCGTTTGCGTCCAAAGCCTCAGCCAGACTTGCTGTCGGATATGAGCGTCGGATTGGTGAGGATATCATTGCCAGACTGGATGCGTCAGCAAAACACAATGGTGGCTTCTTCCTCGATGCGGAAGGGCGCGATGACCGACGCCAAAAAAGCTACACGCTCGTCGACCTCGATATCGGTTTCCAAAAAGACGGTAGCCCCTGGACCTTCGGGCTTTGGGGGCGGAATCTGCTGGATGAAGACTATGCGCTGTCAGGCTATGGATTCATTGGGTACAACACATTCCGATCTGATCCAGCCAGCTATGGCGTTCGACTCCGTTATGAATTGCGAGGGTACAACTGACCTTCGCCAGATGAAGGAGGTTCTATGAACCCTCATACCTGTTTTCTTGTTGGAGCGCTTAGCGTTTCGGCGACACTTTTTCCTGCTCATGCTGAAGATGAGCCTGCG
The DNA here is from genome assembly GCA_963678615.1 of uncultured Ponticaulis sp. Taxonomy (GTDB): domain Bacteria; phylum Pseudomonadota; class Alphaproteobacteria; order Caulobacterales; family Hyphomonadaceae; genus Ponticaulis. The sequence continues at coordinate 1,526,149 of OY782947.1, read as the reverse complement.
TTGAAAGATGAGCGCGGGACGATTTCGTTTGTGTATGAGAATGACTGGGTCGATGGGGGCAAGGACCGCAATTACACGAACGGGTTTCGGGTCTCTTATGTGTCCGGTGCCAAACCGACAGATGGTCTGTCTGAATGGTTGTCTGATCATCTGATGGGAACTGACGAGGAAACTGTCAGCCGTCGTGGCTTTGCGCTTGGGCATTCAATTTTTACGCCGAACGATATCGGGCTTGAGACTGATATTCCGAACGATCACCCATATGGGGCTTGGCTTTACGGCGAATACACCCTGATGACGGCCAAAAAGGATCAGGTGGATCAGTTTACGATCCAGCTGGGCGTGGTTGGTCCGAGCGCTGGCGGAGAGTGGGTGCAGAACGAGGTTCATAAACTCATCGGTGCGGAACCTGCAAAAGGCTGGGACAATCAGCTGCAAGATGAAGTCGGTGTGGTTATTTCTTATGACAGGCGGTTTCGGGCGCTCTGGCAGGCAGGCAGTTCTGACTTTGGCGCGGATCTGACCCCAAGTGCTGGTGTGACGTTCGGCACTATTCAGACAAATGCGCGTGTCGGCGGTATGGTTCGAATAGGTCAGGATCTGAGAAGCGATTACGGGCCTGCACGTATTCGTCCCGCACTTGCGGGCGCAGGTTATTTCACTCCGGGCGATAAGATTAGCTGGTATATATTTGGTGGTGTTGAGGGGCGCTATGTGGCGCACGATATTTTCCTGAATGGCAGCCTGTTCAATGATGGTCCGAGTGTTAAGAGTAAGAACTGGGTCGGTGATTTTCAGGGTGGTTTCGCCATTCAGCTGGGGGATACTCAGTTTGCCTTTACCTATGTAGAGCGGACACCTGAATTTGAAGGTCAGCAAGGCGCGCACAGGTTTGGCGCATTTACGCTGGCGCGCAAGTTTTAAGGCTGGCGAGCCTGCCGTGGCGTGAACTTGCTTTTGCAGTCAATTCCCTCATTTTCAGTTCAGAAAAAGAATGAGGGAGCGACACATGACTGAAAACAGAAGCTGGATTTTGAGATCACGCCCGGTCGGCGATGTGAAAGAGAGCGATCTGGAGCTTGTTACAACAGCGCTTGAGCCGCTACAGGATGGTCAGGTGCGCGCGCGGACAATTTATCTGTCTCTCGATCCTACCAATCGAATCTGGATGAGCGATATGGATGCCTATCTGCCGCCGGTCGGGATTGGTGATCCGATGCGCGGTGGTTCGCTCGCCATTATCACTGAAAGCCGACATGAAAGTGTACCTGTAGGCGCGAAAATCCTGACGGGTCTCGCAACCTGGTCGGACTATCACACGCTGTATGGGAATTCAGTGAACGTGTTGCCTGAGCTTCCGGGTGTTCCGTTGACCGCATGGATGGGACCGCTTGGCGCAACCGGCATGACCGCATATTTCGGCTTGATGGATATCGGTAAGCCAAAGGCAGGCGAGACGATTGTTGTGTCTGCTGCGGCTGGCGCCGTTGGCTCTATGGTTGGCCAGATTGGCAAGCTTCAGGGCTGCCGGGTCGTCGGCATTGCTGGCTCAGACGACAAATGCAAATGGCTGACCGATGTTGCGGGTTTTGACGCGACCATCAACTATAAGAAAGAAGATGTGGGCGCTGCGCTCGACCGATTGTGTCCGAATGGAATCGACATCAACTTCGAGAATGTGGGCGGTGCCATTATGGATGACGTCATTGCACGTTTGAATGATTTCTCGCGAATGCCGCTTTGTGGTCTGATCTCGACTTATAACGCAACAGACCCGGTTCCGGGGCCTTATAACTTCTCGAATCTTTTGATGCGCCGAACTCTGGTGAAGGGCTTTATTGTCATTGATTACCTCAATCGCTTTCAGGAAGGGATTGAAGCTATGGCTGGATGGCTTATGCAGGGGAAACTCAAATTCGAGACGGATGTTGTCGAAGGCCTTGAGAATGCGCCGACGTCTTTGGAGCGGCTGTTCACAGGCAAGAACCTCGGCAAGCTTGTTGTGAAAGTGTCTGACGAAACATGATGCTAAATCCCGCGCTGGTCGACCGCCAGAATGTTCTTGGTCCTGGCGGACCAGCGCCTGTGCGAAAGCGCAATTCTGTCAGGCGCACTCTGAGCATTGATACAATTTTTCCAGAAGGCATGTCCGGTCCTCAGGATATGCTGGCGATTTGTCGTGATATCCGTACGGGTGATCAGCTTGACGATATCATAGTGCTGGACGAAGACCGTTTGCATCTGACCGCGTCGCGGGACCGCACAATTCTGTCAGCGGATGCCGGAAAACATCGCGAAGCGGAGATGAAGCGGCTTGTGGGCCTAAAGGCAGGCGGGCAATTGCGCGGCGCAAATGCAGAAATCAATCCGGGCATGAAACAAGGCGGGAGTCCGTTTCATTTACTGCTTGATGATCTGGCGGTCGCGACACTGACAGCAGGCTGGCTCTGGCTGGAATGGCAGGGCGAGCCTGTTGATGCCGGGCGTCCGGTGGTGATGGATAATCGCCAACGGTTTTCCATGCAGAATGCCTGTCACGGGTTTAAAACCGGGTCGTCTTCTTTGACGCCGGAAGGCTATGCCCGCGAAGACAATCAGCACCATCGGCGCGTGCCATCGCTGGTTCATCCGGAAGACCCTAAAGGCTGGCATGAATTGCCAGATCGTGGAGCTGTGTGTTCCAGACGCGCGCGTTGGATCGACGTCTGGATGCGGGAAGACGGGAAGATTGGTGTTGAGGCCGGGTTTCAGGATAGCGGAACCTTGCCGGATGGAACGCGCGGGGCGGTGCATGAATACCGAGTTGAGCTGACCGCAGATGCAGAGACGCTGGAAATATTAGCGCTGAACGCTGAGCCACGGATTCTGCCTTATGTGGAATGCCCGGGGGCTGTGATGCGAATTCAGTCCCTGAAGGGATCACGTCTTCCAGAGCTTCGCACGGATGTGGTCCAGCATCTGAAAGGCACAAACGGGTGCACGCATTTGAACGATATTCTGCGTGGGCTGGCGGATGTCAGTGTGCTGGCAAAAGCACTTTAAGAGCTATTTGATCGTTTGGGACTGCGTTTTGATGAGGTCGACCAGAAAGTCACTCATCAATCGAATGCGGGCGAAATCTTTCACGTCTTCATGGATGGACATCCAGAACGAGCGTGTGACTTCAATGTCGTCGGCGAGAATCTCAACGAGGTCTGGCTTTTGTGACGCCAGGAATTTCGGAAGAATGCAAAGGCCGGTGCCAGCGAGGGCCATCTCGCATTGAGCCAGAATGCTCGGACTGGCGATTTGCGGGTGTAGTCCCGGCAGAACATCGCCAAAATAGCGCAACTGTGGTGCGTAGATCAGATCTTCGACATACCCGATCAGCGTATGCTCGCTGAGATCTTCGACGGAGTGTATGGCCGGATTATCTGCCAGATAGGACTGGCTGGCATAAAGCGATAACTTGTAGTCGGTGAGCTTTCGGACACGAAGACGACCAGTCTGTGGGCGAGCCAGCAGGATCGACATGTCCGCTTCGCGCTTAGATACGCTGACATAGCCAGACAGTGCGATAAGATCGATTTCGACCGCTGGGTAAAGCTTGTGAAAGGCTGCCAGAGCCGGTGCGATGACGGCGGTGCCGAAACCTTCTGTCACCCCGAGGCGGATTTTGCCGGAAATTTCCTGATCGTTCTCGCTCGCCTGCTGAATTGCGAGCGTGGCACTTTCCATGGCTTCAGCATGTTCGAGCAAGGCTTCGCCTTGAGCAGTCAGGATGTGTCCGCGCCTGGTGCGTTCGAACAGGGTTTTGCCGAGTGCTGTTTCCAGTCTGCGCAAATGGCGGCTCAGCGTTGTCGCGTCCAGCTTCAGGCTCGCCGCCGCCAGTTCCAGTTTTGGCTGTCGGCTTACGGTCAGAAAGAGTTTAAGGTCATCCCAGTTCATTTTTCACCAGCATTCTTGCAGGCTGTGTCTGCATTCCTTGATCTGTATCCGATATTTTGCTGGTGATAAACAGCGACGAAAGAATAGGGAGAACGCCCAATGCGCGAGTTGCATCACTTCATCGACGGAAAGCCGGTTAACAGCACGTCCGGTCGGTTCTCGGACATTTACGACCCGAATACGGGCGAAGTTCAGGGGCGCGTTGCCTTGGCAACAGATGCCGAAGTTGATGCGGCCGTGCAGTCAGCACTGAAAGCACAGCCGGAATGGGCGGCAATGAACCCACAACGCCGCGCACGCGTCATGTTCAAGTTCAAAACGCTTCTCGAAGAGAACATGAACGAGTTGGCGGTTTTGTTGTCATCTGAGCATGGCAAGGTCGTTGCCGACTCTGTTGGTGACGTGCAGCGCGGTCTGGAGGTTATCGAGTTTGCCTGTGGTATTCCGCACCTTCTGAAAGGGGAATACACTGAGGGCGCTGGCCCGGGCATTGATGTCTACTCAATGCGTCAGCCGCTTGGCGTTTGCGCAGGCATCACGCCGTTCAACTTCCCGGCCATGATCCCGATGTGGATGTTTGGTGTTTCCATTGCGTGCGGCAACACTTTCATTCTGAAGCCATCTGAGAAAGACCCATCCGTTCCGATGCGTCTGGCGGAACTCTTCCTTGAGGCCGGTGCGCCAGAGGGCGTTCTGAACGTCTTGAATGGTGACAAGTCTTCTGTGGATGCGATCCTGACACATAAAGACATTAAAGCTGTCAGCTTTGTCGGATCATCCGATATTGCACATTATGTCTATTCAACCGGTACAGCGAACGGAAAACGCGTTCAGGCCATGGGCGGCGCAAAGAACCACGGCATTATCATGCCGGATGCGGATATGGGTCAGGTTGTGAAAGACATTGTCGGCGCGGCCTATGGCTCGGCTGGCGAACGCTGTATGGCGCTGCCGGTTGCGGTTCCAGTCGGCAAGGCGACGGCCGACGAGTTCGTCGAGCGGATGCTGGCTGAAGCGCAAACGCTGAAGGTCGGCGTATCGACCGATAAAGACGCGCATTATGGCCCGGTGGTCTCTGCGGCGCACAAAGCCAAAGTGGAAAACTATATCCAGATGGGCGTTGATGAGGGCGCTGATCTTTTGCTCGATGGTCGCGGGCACACGCTTCAGGGGCATGAGAGCGGCTATTTCATTGGCCCGAGCCTGTTCGACAATGTGAAGCCCGATATGAAATCCTATCAGGAAGAAATCTTCGGTCCGGTTCTGCAGGTTGTTCGCGCGGAAAGCCTGGAAGAAGCCGCGTTGCTGCCGAGCAGGCACCAATATGGAAACGGTGTGGCTCTGTTCACGCGGAACGGTCTTGCGGCGCGTGAGTTCGCGTCGAAAGTGAATGTTGGTATGGTTGGCATCAACGTCCCAATTCCGGTGCCGGTTGCTTATCACAGCTTCTCTGGCTGGAAGCGGTCTGCCTTTGGTGATCACAACCAATACGGCATGGATGGCGTACGCTTTTACACCAAGGTGAAAACCGTGACGCAGCGCTGGCCGGATGGCGATATTGGCGACCAGTCCTTCATCATTCCGACAATGCAGTAAGACGAGGCCAGACATGACCTACAACACCATCACCTTCGAACAGAAAGGCCGCGTCGCGGTCGTGACACTGAATCGTCCGGACAGCCTGAATGCGCTGAACGCCGAAGTCATGGCTGAAGTGGCTGACTGTTTCGCAGCGATTGACCGGAACAAGGATATCGCGGTTTCCGTGATTACAGGTGCAGGTCGAGCCTTTGCGGCGGGTGCTGACATCAAGGAAATGCAGCCGCAGACTTTCTCTGACATGTATGTCGAAGACTATTTTGCGGGCTGGGACCGGTTCGCCGCATCTCGCAAGCCTGTCATCGCAGCGGTGAATGGCTTTGCGCTCGGCGGCGGCTGTGAACTCGCCATGATGTGCGACATGATCATCGCTTCGGATAAAGCCAAATTTGGTCAGCCAGAAATCAAGCTGGGCGTAACACCCGGCATGGGCGGGTCTATTCGTCTGACCAAGGCGATTGGCAAAGCCAAGGCGATGGATCTGGTCCTGACAGGCCGGATGATTGATGGTGAAGAAGCAGACCGCATCGGGCTGGTTTCTCGCGTCGTGCCGCATGACGAGTTGATGGATGTCGCGCTGAAAGCCGCTGAAGAAATCGCAGGCTTCTCCATTCCGTCCATTATGGCGGCAAAAGAGATGGTATCTCGCGCGCTTGAGCTTCCGACAACTGAGGGCGTGAAGTTTGAGCGTCGTCTGTTCCAAGGCTTGTTCGGGACGGAAGACCAGAAAGAAGGCATGGCTGCCTTTGCAGAAAAACGCGCTGCGGATTTCAAAGACAAATAGACCCGCCAGAGGTCATAGGGAGAAGAGCAATGGCTAAGATCGGTTTTATCGGCCTTGGGAATATGGGCGGCGGCATGTGCGCCAACCTTGCGAAAGCAGGCCATGCGGTTAAAGCGTTCGACTTGTCGGCTGATGCCGTGGCAAAGGCGGTCGCAAATGGAGCGACTGGCGCGGCAACGATTGCAGACGCGGTGACTGAGGTTGATGTTGTGGTTTCAATGTTGCCTGCCGGAAAGCACGTACATACTGTCTATTTCGGCGATGATGGCGTCGTAGCTCACGCAGCGAAGGGCACGACCTTTCTTGATTGCTCAACGATTGCTGTGGAAGACGCGCGCTCGGCTCATGAAAAGGCTGAAGCAGCAGGTTTCAAAATGGTCGATGCACCGGTTTCCGGCGGTGTTGCCGCAGCTGACGCGGGTACTTTGACCTTCATGGTTGGTGGCTCGAAAGAGGCCTTCGAAATTGCAAAGCCCTTCCTCGATATCATGGGCAAGAACGTCTTCCACGCGGGAGCGAGCGGCAATGGTCAGGTTGCCAAGATCGCGAACAATATGCTGCTTGGCATTTCGATGATCGGTACGTGTGAAGCGTTCAATCTGGCAGAAAAGCTCGGCCTTGATGCGCAGACATTCTTCGACATTTCCTCCACGGCTTCGGGTCAATGCTGGTCGATGACAAGCTATTGTCCGTCGCCGGGTCCTGTTCCGACAGCGCCGTCTAATCGGGATTATCAGCCGGGCTTTGCTGTGGCGATGATGCTGAAAGACCTGAAACTTGCCGCTGGCGCTGCAGATGGCGCAGGTGCCAATATCGAGTTCGGCAAGCTCGCAGAGCAGGTTTATGAAAAGCTGTCGGCTGATGGGTTTGACGGATTGGATTTCTCTGGCGTTATGAAGCGCGTTCGCGGCGAAATCTGATTAGGTATCCGCCGGTCCTGTGACGTCGACATATCCATTGGTGACGTCTGCCGCGACATCAAATGCCGTTTGCATCTGTGCGCCTGTCAGGGTCTTGGCAGGCGGGCCATCGGCTATGATGGCACCGTCTCGCATCCAGACCAATCGGTCGGCAAACTTGGCGGCAAGATTGATGTCATGAAGAACAACCAGAACGCCGCCACCTTTTTGTGTATAGGCTTTGAAGAGTTCCATGGTTTTGAACTGGTGGAGCGGATCGAGCGCAGCAACCGGTTCGTCCGCGATAATGAAATCGGCTTGTGTGGAAAATACGCGGGCGCAGTGCACACGCGCCAGTTCGCCGCCTGACAGCGTATCGACATTCCGATCTGACAAATGCGCGATGTCGCAAGACGCCATGGCCTCGGTCACAACGGCCTGGTCTGACGGGGATAGCTTGCCGGTTTTGCCTGCATGCGGATAGCGCCCGAGGGACACAATATCGAAAACCCGGTTCGGCCACGCCAGAGGGCGCGATTGTGGCAGATAGGCGATGTGGCGTGCACGTTCTTTACTTGAAAAGCTCTCAACGGGTTCTCCGTTTAACAGAACGCTGCCGCCGGCATCAGTTTGCCGTAGCAAGGATCGGATAAGTGTTGTTTTACCGGAACCGTTTGGTCCGAGCAGCACGGTCAGTTCGCCTGATTTCAAAATAATATCTGTTGGCTGAAGCAGAACGCGGCCTGAGCGCGATACGGTCAGTTGGCTGGCATTGATTTCAGACATGGTTGATCCTCTGGCGAAGGACAATCCAGATAAAGAATGGCGCGCCGAACAGAGCGGCTGCGACGCCGAGCTTCAATTCATTCAGGGTCGGCAGAATGCGGACCAGAATATCGGCCAGGGTCAGGGCAAGGCCGCCTGCAATGGCGGATGGGATAAGACTGCGCGCCGGATCGTGGTCAACAAAGGGGCGGATCATATGCGGGATGATGATCCCGACGAAACCGATCGCGCCTGCCAGCGCAACTGCGCCGCCGGTTGCGAGGCCAGAGCCGACAATGATCAGCATTCTGAGGCGTTTCGTGTTCACGCCAAGACCCGTCGCAGCCTCTTCGCCAAGAGTCAGGACAGACAGGCTGCGTGAGGCGAAGAAGAGGATTACCATGCCGCCTACGATGAAGGGCGCCATCAGTTTCAGATCAGCAAAAGATCGGTTGCTGACAGAGCCAAGCATCCAGTTGATCATCTCAGACAGGGTAAAGGGATTGGGTGCCATGTTCATGACAAAGCTCATGAGCGCGCCGGAGAAACTTGATATCCCAACGCCAATCAGGATGAGCGTTGTGATGGATTGCGTGCGCGCTGAGGCCAGCATGATGAAGAAGGTTGCGGCCAGGGCTCCGCCGACTGAGAAGATTGGCAGAGCCCAGTGAGATAAGGCGGCAAAGCCATAATAAATAGCAATTGTTGCGCCGAGAGACGCCATCGATGTTACACCAAGCACGCCCGGTTCTGCGAGCGGGTTACGCAGCAATCCCTGAAGCGCGGCGCCAGACATTGCGAGGGCAGAGCCAACAAGGAAGGCGGCAATGCCGCGCGGCAGGCGGATATCCCAGACGATCATATGTTCTGACGAGGTGCCATAGCCAAACAGGCCTGCCATGACCCGGTCGAGCGGCATGGTCGTTGAGCCAAGAACACAGCACAGAATGAGCGCCAGCACGCTAAAGACTGTGAGGCTGAGTATGAGGGGTAAATCTCTCATTTGCCGGCCTTTGCGGCGAGGGCTTCAATCGCATCCACAATATACCAGCCACTACAGGAAACGACAGCGCCGTCGAGTTTCACTGTCGGCGTTCCGGATATGAGACGGGTTGCGACCGGGTTACGTGTCGGGCTCCAGTTTTCAAGTCGGGTATTGAGTGTCTCATGATAGGCGAGGGCGATCAGGTCTGGCTGTTCCTGGGTCAGCTGTTCAAGCGGAAGCGATTTCCAACCCGGCGAGGATATGAAATTTTCAAGTCCGGCGCGGTTGAAAATGTCGTCAATCAGAGTGTTTGTTCCGGTCGTATAGCCGGATGCAGTCAGATAGAGCGCTTTTGCTTTCTGATCTGGCGGATTGATTTTCGACAGGCGCTTTTCCAGGGATTTGCGAAGGGCAATGCCTTTTTCTGGTTCGCCGAGTTCTGCACTCATGCGGGTGACGACATTCAGAATGTCATCGACCGTTGCAGTCCAGCCAACTTCCAGAACCGGAATACCAGCCTCTTCGAAGAAGTGCTTCGCATTCGGGCCGCCGCCATAAGTGCGGACGATGAGGTCCGGCTGTAAATTCAGAATGTTTTCTGCCAGTGGACGAACTCTTGGAAGGCCTTTGGCGGCATCGCGCATATATGAGATCTGCAAACCGGCTTCGGGTGACAGTGCCAGAATATTCTCGCGCTCTGCAAATTTCAGAACATATTGATCTGCGCACAGGTCGAGACTGACAATCCTTACCGGCTTTTCCGTCGGCGCGGATGAGGAACCGGCAGCCTGCGAACAGGCTGCCAGCAAGAGGCTGAGGGCATATGTAAATGCCCGTTTCATTAGCGAAGCTTCAGGCCGATATAGACTGTCGCGCCCGGGCTCTCATAGCCGTAAACGTCGCTGACTTGCTCGTCGAACAGGTTCTCACCGCGAAGCGTAATGGCGAGACGCTCTGTAACCGGAAGCTCGGCAGTTGCGCTGGCCAGGAGATAGCTGTCCATTGTGACACGGCGTGACGGGTATGAGCCAAAGTCGAAATCATCCTGATCACCGGTATAGTCGAGCGCCAGACCGAAGACATAATCTGGTGCGGATGACGGACGATAAGACATAGCTACACTTGCGGTTTCATGCGGGATACGAATTTCCACGGAACCATCGTCAGCGTTAGAATCGATGAAGCTCGCCTGACCAGATACGGAAATCTCGTCAGTCAGGGTCCAGTCGAGGGTGAATTCGACACCTGAACGTTCGCTCTTGCCTGCACGGTTTTGCGGCGTGCTGAGAAAGGCTGGCGTATAGGCAGTATAGATTTCGTCTTCGAGTTCAGATTCGAAATAGGTGACGCCGAATGACATATTCGTCAGGGCGTAATCCCATCCAAGTTCCCAGCCGGTAGAGGTTTCTGGTTTCAGATCAGGATTGCCGATGAAGCTGCCCGGATAGAAGCCAAACAATTCAGTGAAGTTCGGGTTCTTTGTGCCTGTGCCGACGCTGGCGCGGAAGCGACCAAAGGCATCTGTGTCATAGGCAGCGCCGATGCGGCCGCTGACGGCATCATCGAAACGGCCGTCATTGTCGTCAAAGCGCAGAGACGCGAAGCTGACCCATTTGCCCCAATCGATGAAGAGCTCACCTGCAAGGCCGAGCGTTTCAAACGTCTGATCCTGATTGGTCAGGCCACCATACTGAATGTCGCGGACGGAATAGTCTTCTTTCTCATAGTCGAGAATACCTGTCAGACGGAAGGTTTCGGCAAAGCTGGTGTCGAACGTCCTGGACGGGCTGTAGCTCAGCTTGGTGCGTTCGCCTTCAGATGTGTCTGTCAGAGCGCCAGCAGAAAAGCTATCACGGTCGATTGTTGTGAAGCTCGCGCGGAACTGGTGATCCAGGCCGAAGGCTGTGCCGGTCAGGGCTGCGCCGAACAGCATTTGCTCGGTTTCAGATGACAGATCAACATCGTTGAGACGTCCGTCATAGTCCGTGTCGCTGTCGTATTGAATGTCAGAGTTTGAGTATCCGGCGAGGCCTGAAATTTTCCAGCCTGCAGAGAGGTCAAATGCACCTGTCAGAAGGGCTGACCATTGGTCTGTGCCGTCTTCTTCCAGACCGTTACCTGACGTGTCGACACCATCGGTAGAGAAACCAGAAACGCTGGCCAGAACCTGTCCGCTTCCGATATTCGCGCCAATGCTGCCTTCAGCGAATTTCGTGTTCAGCGAGCCGTATTCGATACGGGCTTTTGGCGCTGTTGTGTCGCTGGTGATGAAGTTGACGACACCGCCGATTGCGTCTGAGCCGTAAATACCAGACTGCTCGCCGCGAAGGACTTCGATTCGGTCAATATTCAGACCTGAGAACAGGCCCATATTGGTTTCGCCAGTTGTCGGGTCAGAGACTTCGATTCCGTTCAGAAGAACCAGTGTGTGGTTCGCTTCAGCGCCGCGGATACGGATCTGAGTGAGGCCACCTTTGCTGCCTGAACGAGAGACGCCAACGCCAGGAATGGTGCGCAGCTGGTCTGCCAGGAATGGGGTGTTGCGAATGGCCAGTTTCGCGCTGTCGACCACAGACAGGCTGACAGTTGTGTCGTCAGCTGAAATCGGACGCAGGCCGGACACATCAACTGTTTCCAGTTTGAGGTCTGCTGTATCTGAGGTTTCAGCCAGTACCGGAGCTGACAGGAGTGCGCCCATGGCGCAGAGATAAAGCGATTGTTTGAACATCGCGTTTCCTTTTGCGCCCGACCGGTAGCGCATCATAACGAAACCTGTAGCGCTTCCGGTCGCAGGAAAGCGCTTCATGGAGTCGTTACAAAGGAGAGCATTAGCTTTCCCGCCTGCTGAGACTTTTCCCGGTCTCCGGCGAACGACGCGATGGCAGGTCTCCTGGCTCGCCGGTCTCTGCTGGGTGGCCACCTTCCCGGATTGCTCCAGTGGTTTATTGGCCATCAACTCGCGGCTGACAGTTGCGGGTACAGCGCCGGAATTACACCGGCTTCCCTCTTAGCGCTTGTGGCGCACCATCTGTGGCGGGTTTTGTTGTATTCTTTCAAGCTTGTCAATTCTCCAGCGTTCATGCGCATCAAGATGTGGAGAAGTTGGAGGCAAAACGAATCATTTCTTGACTCAAACCAAAAAGAACAAAATAAGAACATATGGTCAATCCAAAGAGCATACACCCGCAACTTTTCAGGCTTGGCGCAGCTGAAGAGGAGGCTTCTGTTCCTCCACAATTCCCTTTGAAGCTGGGGAAGGTCGGGGTGCACGAAGTTTGCGAAACTGACTTTGGAGACAGTGGGGCGCTGACCGGTTTTGTGCTGGCGGCGGCGGATATTCGGCAGGGCGCGGTCGTTTGGGTCACACAGTATGAGCGCATGCGTGAGCATGGAGCTCTGATGGGACAGGGGCAGGCGTTTCTACGACGCGACATCCGGCCGGTTCTGACGGTTTGCGCGGGACGCCGGACCGATGCGTTATGGGCGATTGAAGAGGCGATTGCGTCTTGTGCAGTCAGCCTCGTGATCGCGGAGATTTCCGGAATTGATTTTACCGCGTCTCGCAGATTGCAGTTGGCGTCTGAGCGTTCAGGTGTGCCGGTCATTTTAATCCTGCCTTACAGCACGGAGGGAGCGAGTGCGGCGACAACGCGCTGGCGTGTCCGTCCCATGCCGTCTGCGCCCAATCGTTATGATGCCCGGGCACCCGGTGCCGCGCGCTGGTATGCGCAGGTTGAGCGCTCCCGACAGGCGCCGGCGCTGGCAGGGCAGGGATTTAATCTGGAGTTGGATGATGAAACGCTTTCTCTCCGTGTGGCTTCCAGACTGGCCACTTACCCGGCTGCGCCGCGCAAAGCGTGGACAGGCAAAGGGGACAGCGCGGCTCTCCGAGACACGGGATAGGGCCAGGCGCGCTTTTGTGCTGGTCGAGGCGGGGATGCATGGCTTGCGGGTGGCTGCAGCAAATGAGCCTGCGCGGCGCGGCGGGGTACATGAAGGACTGCGCTTTACGGATGCGCGCGCACGTATTCCGGATATTCTGAGCGAAGAGATTGATCGGCAGGCCGATGCTCTGGCCTTGCGTCAGCTTGCTGACTGGCTGGTGCGGATCTCGCCGCTTGTCGCGATTGATGGCTCAGACGGGCTTATGCTTGAAACGACGGGGTGCGCGCATCTGCATGATGGTGAAGAGGGGTTGATGCAAGCCGTTTCACGGTTGTTGTCGCGAGATAGAATTCCATGCCGGATCGGGATTGCCGGAACGCCGGGCGCGGCAGGTGCGATTGCGCGGGGTGCGCCGGGAAAAATCCTGGCAGATGGGGAAGAGGCAGCGGGCCTTGCGGATTTGCCGGTCGGATTGTTGCGCGTTTCTGACAAGGCGGAAACCTTGCTTCGTCGGTTTGGCCTGACACGTATCGGCCAACTCTATGGGATTGATCGGCGGGCGCTTGCGCGTCGCTTTCAGTCAAAGGCGGAGGCCGACCTTGTCGTTCTGCGTCTCGATCAGGCGCTTGGGCTGCGCAATGAGCCGATAGAGCCTTTGCGACCTTTGCCCGATCATGTGGCGCATTTGTCCTGTCCGGAGCCGCTCTTGTCAGGCGAGGGTATTCGTTCCGGATTGCGGGAACTGGCCGTCACGCTGTGCGATGAGCTGAAAACGCTTGGACAAGGTGCGCGGGGCTTTTGCCTGTCGGCCTATCGAAGTGATGGCGGCGTCAAGCGCGCAGAGATTTCCTTATCTCGTCCGTCGGCAGTGCCTGATCATATCTGTCGGCTGTTTGCTGAAGAGATTGATTTTATCGATCCCGGCTTTGGTATTGATTTATTGGTTCTGGAGGCGCGCCGCGTGGGTGCGCTTAATCTGAGTGCGCCCGCCTTTTCCGGGGCGTTTGTCGGTAGCGATATTGATGAGGTGGCGCTTTCATCTTTGGCAGATCGTATTTCTGCGCGGCTTGGCGAGGGGGCTGTGCGGGTCGCGCAGCGGTTTGAAAGCCATATTCCGGAACGGTCTGAAGACTGGGTGGAATTTACCGGGCAGGTGAATTTTCCATCGGGTGATGGAAGAACGGGGCCGCGCCCTATCCGGATTTTTGTGTCTCCTGAGCGACTGAAAGTTCTGGCAGAGGTTCCAGATGGCCCGCCGCAGCGGTTTGTCTGGCGCAAGATTGCGCGCAGCGTTGTGCGCGCTGATGGCCCGGAACGCATATCGCCGGAATGGTGGCGCCATGTTGCGGTCCCTGCGCCCGCGCCAAGTCCCGATGGAACGGATCGCAAATGGCTGGCGCCGCGGCTCGATCCGCGTGCGGATGCGGTACAGATCGAGAAAATCAGGCGCGAGGCTGAAAATATTGTCGACTTACCGCTGGCGGTCACCGCGACGACGAATGCGAGTACTGCAGACATGTCGGTTTTGCAAACCAGACTGCCGCGTGCGCGGGATTATTACCGGATCGAGGACGAAGCAGGCCGGCGTTATTGGGTGTTCCGTGAGGGGCTCTATGATGATGGTCGCGGCGGCGCACCGGAATGGTATATTCACGGAGTGTTTGCATGAGTGGATATGCCGAACTTGCTGTCACGACGAATTTCTCTTTCCTGCGCGGGGCGTCGTATGCTGAAGAGCTTGTACGGCAGGCTGCAAGTCTGGGGCTGAGCGGTATTGGTGTTGCCGACCGCAATACGCTGGCGGGTGTTGTGCGGGCGCATATGGCCGCCAAAGAGGTTGGGCTGCGTCTGTTGGTGGGCGCGCGCCTTGTGCCGGTCAACGGGCCGGAGATTATCTGTTATCCGAAGAATCGCGAGGCTTATGGCCGTTTGTCCTCTCTGATCTCGGTTGGAAAGCTAAAGGCGGAGAAAGGCGCGTGTCATATTGCGCTGAATGACCTCTCAGATCTTGGAGAGGACCAGATTTTCATTGTGATGCCGCCTGATGTGCCGGACGCAGATTTTCATCATACGCTGACGCAGTTGTCCGGGTTCTGGCCGGGCAAGGTTTATCTGGCTGCGCGATATGAGTTCTCAGGGCGCAACCGGGAGCGGCTCGCGCGTCTTGCGCAGCTGGGCGCGGAAACGGGTGCGCCGATCATTGCGGTGAATGACGTGCTCTATCATACGCCGGAGCGCCGCCCTTTGCAGGATGTGGTGACCTGTATTCGTGAGCATACAACGATTGAGGCTGCCGGGTTTCATCTTGAGGCCAATGCCGAGCGTTACATCAAATCGCCTGAAGAAATGGCACGTTTGTTTCGTGGTTTTGAGCCTGCGCTGGCACGCACGGAAGACATTCTCAATCGCTGTGATTTCAGTCTGGATGAGCTGGCATATGAGTATCCGGATGAGCCTGTGCCAGAGGGGAAAACTCCGCAGGCGCATTTGGAAGAGCTGGCCCAGCAAGGCGCGAGTTGGCGCTATCCTGGCGGAGTTCCGGAAAAGGTGGAAGCGGCGCTCAGGAAAGAACTGACCCTTATTCGGGAACTCAATTACGCGCCATACTTTTTGACGGTGCATGACATTGTAAAATGGGCACGCGAGCAGGATATTCTTTGTCAGGGCCGTGGCTCGGCGGCAAACTCGGCTGTGTGTTTCTGTCTTGGTATTACGAGTGTTGATCCAAGCCAGAGCTCTGTATTGTTTGAGCGCTTCTTGTCGAAAGAGCGCAAAGAACCGCCGGACATTGATGTCGATTTCGAACATGAGCGCCGCGAAGAAGTGATACAGTATGTCTATCGCCGGTATGGGCGTCACAAGGCGGCGCTGACGGCGACGGTGATCTCCTATCGGCCGCGCTCTGCTGTGCGTGAGGTCTGTAAGGCTTTGGGCTTGTCGGAGGATATTTCCTCCGCTCTGGCCGGGACGGTCTGGGGCAGTTTTGCCGGGACAATGAAGGCGCATCACATTGCCCAGATCGGGCTCGATCCGGCCAATCCCATGATCCGGCGAGCTATCCAGATTACGCGCCAGTTGATTGGCTTTCCCCGGCATTTGTCGCAGCATGTGGGCGGCTTTGTTCTGACGCGCGGGCTGTTGATTGAGACGGTGCCTATCGGAAACGCGGCCATGGCGGACCGGACCTTCATTGAGTGGGATAAGGACGATATTGAAGCACTGGGAATAATGAAGGTGGATGTGCTGGCGCTCGGCATGTTGACCTGCATTCGCAAAGCGTTTGACCTGCTCGATCAGCACAAGGGCGTTCGTCATACGCTGGCGAGCCTGCCATCAGAAGATGTTGGCACTTATGACATGCTCTGCAAGGGCGACAGTCTGGGCGTGTTTCAGGTCGAAAGCCGGGCGCAGATGAATATGCTGCCGCGTTTGCGGCCACGCTGTTTCTATGATCTGGTGATTGAGGTGGCGATTGTCCGTCCGGGGCCCATTCAGGGCGATATGGTGCATCCATATTTGCGCCGGCGAAACGGACTTGAGACGATTACCTATCCGAGCCCCTCGCCGGAGCATGGTCCGCCTGATGAGCTGGAGCGCATCCTTTCACGGACGAAAGGCGTGCCGCTGTTTCAGGAACAGGCCATGCAGATTTCGATAGATGCGGCAAAGTTTACACCAGAAGAAGCAAATGGGCTGCGCCGCGCCATGGCGACGTTTCGTAAGGTCGGCACTATTCAGAACTATGAGGATATGATGGTCGGCCGCATGGTTGCGCGCGGCTATGATGCAGCCTTTGCGCAGCGCTGTTTCGATCAGGTCAAAGGCTTTGGTGAGTATGGGTTTCCGGAAAGCCATGCGGCGAGCTTTGCCTTGCTTGTCTATGTTTCATCCTGGCTGAAATGCCATCATCCGGATGTGTTCTGCGCGGCGCTTTTGAACAGTCAGCCCATGGGGTTTTATGCGCCGGCACAGATTGTCAGGGATGCGCGCGAACATGGCGTTGAGGTTCACGAAGTCGATGTGAACTTTTCTGACTGGGATAATATTATTGAGGCGCGCTCACCTGCTGATGCGTGGTCGCTTGTAAATGGTGCTCAACACGAACAAGGGGCGGGCGCAGATGCGTCAAGCGAGGCTCTAGACAATGGCATCGAGCACATTTTGCCAGTGAGGCTTGGCTTTCGTCAGATTGATGGCTTGCGGGAAGATGAGATTGAAAAGCTCATTCAGGCGCGCGGCGATGGTTATAAGACACCAGATGATATTCTGCGCCGGGCGGGTGTATCCCGCAGTACGATGGAAACTCTGGCGGCGGCGGATGCGTTTCGCTCTATGGGTCTGGATCGGCGCAAAGCGCTCTGGTCGGTTCGGGGCGAGGCAGTCGGCAAAACCCTGCCATTGTTTGCCGCGGCAGATACGGCAGAGCAGGGGCGGGACGCTCAGACCGAACTGCCTTTAATGCCGACGTCAGAACATGTGATTCAGGATTATCAAACGGTCCGTTTGTCTCTGAAAGATCATCCAATGTCTTTCCTGCGTGAGGGATATCGCAAGGCGGGGGCGCTGAGCACAGAGGAGGCCTGCGCTGTCGCGAATGGACGTCGTGTCAAAACGGCTGGCGTGGTTCTGGTGCGGCAGAGGCCCGGTTCTGCAAGCGGCGTGTGCTTTATCACACTGGAAGACGAAACCGGGATTGCCAATCTGGTGGTCTGGCCAAAAGTCTTTGAACGGTTTCGATCGATCGTTATGGGCGCGCGCATACTGATGGTCAGTGGGCGTGTGCAGAAAGCCGATAATGTCACCCATATTGTGGCGACACATCTGGAAGACCGGACGTCAGATCTTAGCCTTTTGACAGAGGATTATCAGCGCGACCCATTGAAGAATGTGCTGGACCGCGCCGATGAAGTTCAAAAGCCCATTCCGGAACGCAAAGGGATACCTTCGAGCAGCGGTGCCCGGCATCCGAGAAATGTGCGGATTATCCCGGCAAGCCGGGATTTTCACTGAGAGAAATCAGATTTCGCCGAGGCGTTCGCGCTCTGCTTTTACAATGCTCTCATCGAGATACTGTGCACAGCGATCCTGCATTTCGTTCAGCTTGCCCTGATAGAAATGGTTGGCACCCGGGATTGTATCGCGAGAAATAACCTCGCCCTTCTGGACGCGGACTTTTGTCAGTGCGCGCTCAATATCTTGAGGAGACGCAATCTTGTCCTGATCACCGGACAGGATGAGACCTGAAGCCGGGCAAGGCGCGAGGAAGCTGAGGTCGTAATGGTTCGCTGGCGGAGATACCGCAAGGAAGCCATCAATCTCTGGCCGACGCATGAGAAGCTGAAGACAGATCCACGCACCGAAGGAATATCCCGCTACCCAGCAATACCGTGGAGTTTCCGTCAGCGATTCCATATAGTCGAGAACATAAGCTGCATCAGACAGCTCGCCTGAACCCGATTCAAACTGACCTTGGCTGCGACCAACGCCGCGGAAGTTAAAGCGCATGACAGAGAAGCCACGCGACTCGAAAAGATTATAAAGTGAGATGGTCACCGGGTCCTGCATTGTACCGCCCGCTTTCGGGTGGGTATGCAGAACCAGAGCAATCGGGGAATTCTCTTCCGGGCCTTCTGTGTAACGGGCTTCGATCCGCCCTGCTGGACCAGGAATAATAATTTCCGCCATTTGTTGCTCCCATCTGTTCGCAAAAGAGTCCTGAACAGGCGTGTAAACCTTGACTGCGACAAAAAATCAAGAATTTATGAAGAATAATAGTTGACCTTTAGGGTGGGTTATCTATCTCCAAAGGGTTGGAGATTGATATGAAGCTAGGAACCAAAGGTCGTTACGCTGTAATGGCGCTCGTTGATCTTGCCGAGACCGGCAATGAACACCCTAAAACTCTTGCAGAAATTGCAGCGAGTCAATCCATTTCGCTGTCCTATCTGGAACAATTGTTCGCAAAAATGCGAAAGCGCGGTGTGGTGAAGAGCGTGCGCGGACCCGGCGGTGGCTATAAATTATCCAAGCCTGCCAATCAGACGCGTCTTTCGGACGTGATTCTGGCAGTTGATGAGCCAATCAAAACCACACGTTGCTCGCCGGATACCGGTCGCGGATGTGGCCCGGATGGGGAGCGCTGCGCAACTCACGAATTGTGGGACGCGCTTCGCCAGCACATTCTCGGCTTCCTTGCGCAAGTGACTTTGGCTGACGTTGTTGAAGGCCGCGCGGGCAGCATAGTTCAAATGCAACGCAAGGACAGCGCTAACGCTGCCTGACGGAAAATGACTTACTGCGACTATAATGCAACGGCCCCGCTACGCCCAGAAGCGCGGGATGCCATGCTGATGGCTATGGATGAACAGGCAAATGCCTCGTCCGTGCATCAGGCTGGTCGCAATGCGCGTCGTATGATTGAAGCTGCGCGCCTTGAGATTGGTGGGGTCATCGGATCTCGCGCTGAAGACATTGTTTTCACCAGCGGTGGAACTGAAGCCAACGCATTGGCGCTGCGCGGCGCGCTGGCCAAGCTTGATAATCCGGTTCTGGTGTATTCTGATCTTGAGCATCTGGCGGTGCGGGACATCGCTCTGTCAGGTGTTGTTCCAACACTGCGTATCGGTGTTTTGCCGTCGGGTGTGATCGATCTGGACGATCTGAACGCTAAGCTCGCCACGCTTAAGGGGCAAACGCCGTTTCTGACACTGATGCTCGCAAATAATGAGACGGGTGTCGTACAGCCTGTTGCAGAGGCTGCCGAGATCGTTCGCCGCTCTGGCGGTTTTACGCATTGCGATGCCGTGCAAGCCGTTGGAAAACTGCCGGTGAGTGTTGGAATGCTCGGTGTGGATTATCTGTCCATGTCAGCGCACAAGACCGGCGGGCCGCAAGGCGTTGGCGCAATGTGGTTGCGGGCTGGCGCCCCATTGCTGCCGCAACAGATCGGTGGCGGACAGGAAAAGTCGATCCGGTCTGGAACAGAAAACCTGATTGGGATTGCAGGCTTTGGCGCAGCTGTTGCCGCTTCTGATCCGCAAGGTGACGGGGCGCGCATTCGTCTCATTCGGGATGCGTTTGAGAATGCGATTGCGGAGACGCAATCTGTCGTTTTCGGTCAGTCTGAAACCAGATTGCCGGGAACCTGTTGTTTTGCGTTCGACGGCTTTAAGGGCGAAACGCAGGTTATGGCGCTCGATCTTGCTGGTTTCGCCGTTTCTTCGGGGTCTGCCTGTTCCAGCGGCAAAGTGAAAACATCTTCGGTGCTGACCGCCATGCGCGTAGAGGAAAGCCTCGCCAAGTGTGCGCTTCGGGTCAGTTTTGGGTGGTCGTCTGAGCTGAAAGATGCCATCGCACTCGTAAATGCCTGGAAGACTGCCGCAAAGCGCGCAGCGCCAGACAAATTCAAGGAGATCGCCTGATGTGCGATTCAACAACACACGAAACACCGGCTGAAGAACTGGATCGCGTCAAAGACGGTATTGATCAGGGTACGGTCGATGCAGCCCGCGCGCTTGAATCCAAGAATTATTCGGCTGGCTTCTCAACTGAAATCGAACAGGAATTTGCGCCCAAAGGTCTCAGCGAAGATATTGTCCGCTTCATTTCTGAAAAGAAAGAAGAGCCGGAATGGATGCTGGAATGGCGTCTGAAAGCGTATCGGCGCTGGCTGCAAATGGACGAGCCGGACTGGGCGAAAGTCAACTATCCGAAAATCGATTATCAGGACGCATATTACTATGCTGCGCCGAAAACGGGCGCGAAGTATGAGTCGATTGATGACGTTCCGGAAGAAATTCTGGAAACCTATAAAAAGCTCGGCATTCCACTGAAAGAAGCGGAAGTTCTGCTCGGCGTTGAAGGCGCGGCGAGCTCGGCAGCTGATGCGCGCACCGACAAGCCGCGTGTCGCGGTGGACGCTGTTTTCGACAGTGTGTCGGTTGCGACGACCTTCCAGAAAGAGCTGAAAGAGGCCGGCGTTATCTTCATGTCGATTTCAGAAGCCATCCGCGAATATCCGGATCTGGTGAAGAAATATCTCGGCAGTGTTGTACCGCAATCTGACAATTTCTTTGCGACGCTGAACTGCGCAGTGTTCTCTGACGGAACCTTTGTTTATGTGCCAAAGGGAGTTCGCTGCCCGATGGAGCTGTCCACATATTTCCGGATGAACGCTCAGGGTACGGGTCAGTTTGAGAGAACGCTCATCATCGCAGATGAGGGCGCGTATGTGTCGTATCTTGAGGGCTGTACGGCGCCGATGCGAGATGAAAACCAGCTCCATGCGGCGGTCGTCGAACTCGTGGCAATGGATGATGCCGAAATCAAGTATTCGACGGTTCAGAACTGGTGGCCGGGTGATGAAGACGGCAAAGGCGGCGTTTATAACTTCGTGACGAAGCGCGGCGACTGTCGTGGTGCGCGCTCAAAGATTTCCTGGACGCAAGTCGAAACTGGATCGGCTGTTACCTGGAAGTATCCGAGCTGTATTCTTCGCGGTGATGACAGCGTTGGTGAGTTTTACTCCATCGCTGTGACGAATGGACGTCAGCAGGCTGATACCGGCACCAAAATGATCCATCTTGGGAAACGTACAAAGTCGCGCATTATCTCCAAAGGGATTTCCGCGGGCCGGTCGGATCAGACCTATCGTGGTCTCGTCTCGGTTCATAAAAAGGCTGAGAAAGCCCGGAACTTTACCCAATGTGACTCGCTTCTGATCGGTGCGCGATGTGGTGCACACACTGTGCCTTATGTCGAGACAAAGCGCGCAGATGCGCAGCTCGAGCATGAGGCAACAACGACGAAACTGTCGGATGATCAGCTCTTCTATGCGCGTCAGCGCGGCCTTGATGAAGAAGCCGCCGTTGCGCTTCTGGTGAATGGCTTCGTGCGTGATGTGATCCAGCAGCTGCCAATGGAGTTTGCTGTTGAAGCGCAGAGCCTTCTGAAAGTTAGCCTGGAGGGCAGTGTTGGGTAATGGAAACAATGACGCTTTACCGTCCGGTCGGATCCGCGGAGTTGAAACTCATCGAGGATTCTGGCTGGAAAGCTTTCCCTCCTAGACTACCCGATCAGCCGATCTTCTATCCGGTGACTAATGAGACTTATGCTCGGATGATCGCGCGCGATTGGAATGTTAAATATAACGCCGATCATTGTGGCTTTGTTACGAAATTCGACGTTCGCCACGACATGGCTCTCAGTTACGATCGGAAAATTGTTGGCGGTCGGGAGTGTGAAGAATTGTGGGTTCCCGCAGAAGAGCTTCCTGCATTCAATGACGCCATTGTAGGGCAAATTGAGGTGGTCGTTGGCTTCAATCAACACGGAGAGTTCCAACCATGAGTGATCACTGGTTCAAACCACGTAAAACGCTGATGGATCTTGGGCGTCCGGCAAACTGGAAAGGCTGGGCCGTCGTGGTTGTTTTTGCCTTTCTCCTGATCTTTCTGGCGCAGTCGATCGGCGCCTGGATTTTTAATGGTTTCGCACCTCTGGTGAACGGCGTCTGGCTGTTCGCCATGTTGTTTGTGCTGTTCGGCGCATTTCTGCGCATTTGCAATCAATTTACGCCGCAAGGCGACGACGTTTAGAAAGTAAGACGATGCTGAAGATTGAAAATCTCGCGGCCACAGTTGGCGAAGGTGATGACGCAAAAGAGATCATCAAAGGTCTGACGCTTGATGTGCCGGCTGGTGAAGTTCATGCGATTATGGGCCCGAACGGTGCGGGTAAGTCGACCTTGTCTTATGTCCTTACGGGGCGTGACGGATATGAGGTGACTGGCGGTTCGGCGACGCTGAACGGAGAGAATATTCTCGACATGGAGCCAGAAGAGCGCGCGGCAGCCGGCTTGTTCCTGTCGTTCCAGTATCCGGTCGAAATTCCGGGTGTGCCGGTCATGACCTTTGTTCGCACAGCGCTGAACTCACAGCGTAAACAACGTGGCGAAGAAGAGGTCTCTGCTGCTGAATTTCTCAAAAAATCCAGAGAAGTAGCGGCAAAGCTTAAACTTACTCCTGAAATGCTGAAGCGTCCTGTGAATGTCGGTTTCTCCGGTGGTGAGAAGAAGCGTCTCGAAATCTTTCAGATGATGATGTTGGAGCCGAAATTCCTGATCCTTGATGAAACAGACTCAGGTCTCGACATTGATGCGCTGAAGACCGTCTCTGATGGCGTGAATGAACTGCGCTCGCCGGATCGCGGCATGCTGGTCATCACACACTACCAACGTCTTCTGGATCATATTCAGCCGGACAAGGTGCATGTTCTGGCTGGCGGCAAGATCATCAAGTCTGGTGGCCCGGAACTGGCGCTGCGTCTTGAGAAAGAAGGATATGATGGCGTATTGGCGGAGGCGGCTTAGTGACTGCACTCACCGATCTGTTCAAGAATCCGACTGCGTCTGAACTCGGCTTTGCTGAGCTATATGCCAAACTGCCATTCAGCGGCCAGCGAGAACGCAATTTTGAAGCGTTTGCTCAAACCGGACTACCAACGCGGCGCGTCGAAAGCTGGAAATACAGCGATCTGCGCAATGCCATGCTCGACCTGCCTAAGGGCGTCAATGACGCATTGCCGACATCGCCTCTGAGTGAAGTTGATGGCGCTCTCACGCTGACTTTCTCTGCGTCTGGTGTTGAGGTGCCGAGAACAGCAGTAAAAGGCCTGTCGATTAAAACCCGTCAGGAGCCGCTGGCATTGAACGGCGCTGAAGAAGCGCCTGTCGCTGCGCTCGGAGCAGCATTGTCGGCCAGTCCACATCTGGTTGTGATTGAGGCAAGCGAGCCAGTAACGGTTCCAGTCCATCTCGTATTTGAGAATAGCGCGGCGTTGCATTTTGCGCGCGTCATTATTCAGGCACGAACAGGGGCTGAACTCACCGTTCTTGAAAGTCATTTGGCGGGTGAGGGATTCTCATCGTCTGTCATTGAATACTCAGTTGAAAAGACTGCAAGCGTAACGCGCATTCTCTATCAGGATGCAAAGGCGGACGCGGTTCAGGTTTTCACCGGACTGATACAATTGGAGTCCGAAGCACGGTTTCATCAATACGGGCTTGGTTTTGGGGCCAAGCTTTGCCGCAATGAAACGCGCGTTTTCCTTCAGGGCGAAGGCGCAGACATTCGCGTGAATAGCGCCTATCTTCTGAAAGACGGTAAGCATTACGACCAGACCAGTCTGGTTCGTCATTCCGTGCCGTCTTGTGTAACGCGGCAATTGTGCAAGGGTGCCGTTCTGGATGGCGGTGAGGCCGTCTTCCAGGGGAAATTCTACGTTGCCCGCAAGGCACAGCAAACGGACGCCGAAATGGCGCATAATGCGCTCATTCTGGAGAATGGCGGCTCGGTCGATGCCAAGCCTGAGCTTGAGATTTACGCTGATGACGTTGAGTGTGCACACGGCAATACCGTTGGCGCGCTTGATGATGATGCCTTATTCTATATGCGTCAGCGCGGGATCAGCGAAGTTGCGGCGCGCGCGCTGCTGACGCAAGCCTTCATTCTGGAAACCTTTGAGGGTCTGGATGAGCAAGTTTCAGCGCTGTTGTCAGCTAGCGCGAATGACTGGTTGGGGCGTCAGCTGTGAGCCAGACATTTGATGTAGAGAAAATTCGCGCAGAGTTTCCAATTCTGTCTCGCGAAGTGAATGGCAAGCCGCTTGTTTATCTCGACAGCGCAGCATCAGCGCAAAAGCCTGAAACCCTGATCTCGGCCATGGCCGATCAGATGCGGACGGCTTATGCGAATGTGCACCGTGGTCTGCATACGCTCGCCAATGAGACGACAGAAGCGATGGAGCAGTCGCGAGAGACTGTTCGGGCCTTTTTGAATGCAAACGAGGTTGAAGAGATCGTCTTCACCAAAGGCGCAACAGAAGGGATCAACCTTGTCGCCTATGGGTTGGCGTCAGAAATCAAGCCGGGCGATGAGATCGTTTTGAGCGTGATGGAGCACCATTCCAACATCGTTCCGTGGCATTTCCTTCGTGATCGTTGTGGCGCGGTTCTGAAATGGGTCAGCCTGAATGAGGATGGCTCTCTGGACATGGACGCGTATCAGGACGCATTGTCAGAGCGCACCAAGATTGTCGCGATCTCGCACATGTCGAACGTTCTGGGTACGTCGACGGATGCAAAACGGATTGCCGAACTCGCGCGCAGCTTCGGGGCGCTGGTTCTGTTTGATGGCTGTCAGGCCGCTGTCCATATGGGCATTGATGTTCAGGATATTGAGTGTGATTTCTATGTCTTCTCAGGTCACAAGCTTTATGGCCCGACGGGGATTGGCATTCTTTATGGAAAACGACCGTCTTTAGAGCGCCTGTCACCGTTTCTTGGTGGCGGCGAGATGATTGAAACGGTCACACTGGACCGTGTGACCTATAATGAAATCCCCCATAAGTTTGAAGCGGGAACGCCGCCGATTCTTGAGGCGATCGGGCTTGGAACTGCGATTAACTGGCTGAGCCAGTTTGATCGAAAAGCTGTTCAGGCACATGAAGAGGCTTTGCTTACAAAAGCCACTGAAGCCTTGCGCGGTATGAATGCATTGAAAATTCACGGAAATACCGGATCGAAAGGATCGATCCTGACCTTTTCTGTGGACGGCATGCACCCGCACGACATCGCACAAATTCTTGACAAGTTTGGTGTGGCAATTAGAGCAGGTCATCATTGCGCTCAGCCGTTAATGTCCCATCTAGGGGTGACAGCAACGGCCAGAGCGAGCTTTGCGATCTATAATACTGAGCAAGACGTGGACCGTTTTGCTGAGGCGCTCGCAAAAGCTATGCGGATGCTCGGATAGGGAAAATAATGACGGAAGCTGCGAACACACGCGATACGATTGACGTCAACAAGCCGATCTCGGAAGAGACTGGTGACGCAGAAGCTGTGTCGAAAATTCCTCAGGATGAGCTGAACCGGCTTACGGATGATTTGATCAGCGCGTTCAAAACGGTTTTCGACCCGGAAATTCCGGTCGACATTTATGAGCTGGGTCTGATCTACACCGTTGATATTGACGATAACCGCAATGTGCAGATCGATATGACTCTCACTGCGCCGGGGTGTCCGGTTGCGGGCGAAATGCCGGGATGGGTTCAGACTGCGGCGGAGACCGTAAAGGGCGTTCAGAAAGTGAATGTTGACCTTGTGTTTGATCCACCATGGGACGTATCACGAATGTCTGATGAAGCGCGCCTTGCGCTGAACATGCTGTAAGCTTGATCTTTCACGTCCTGACCCCCAGATATTCAATATGAGCAGACGACCAAAACCGAAGATTGTCACACTGTCAGACGCCGCTGCGAAGCGCGTCAAGGAGATCATGGATGCTAAAGGCCATGGCTATCTTCGTGTTGGTGTGAAAAATGGCGGATGTGCCGGCATGGAATATCTGATGGAATATGCAGATGCGCCGGAACCGCTCGACGAGGTTGTCGAAGACAATGGCGTTCAAATCGTAATTGATGCGAAGGCCGTGTTGTTCCTGCTCGGCGCGCAAGTGGATTACGAGATTTCTCCGCTGCACTCCAAGTTTGTCTTCAATAATCCGAATCAGACCGATGCCTGCGGCTGTGGTGAGAGCGTCACCATTGTGCCAGCCGCCGCATCTTCCTGATCATCAGATTGCGTCGTTTGCTCGGACCTGAGTCGTCGAGCAATGATTCACAAATCCCATCAGATCATCGCCAGCTTTCGGAAGCTTCAGCGTTACCGCATCCATGCCATCAAACTTGAAGGTAATGTCTTTCTTTGAGAAAGCGGCATTGAGGATTTTGATCCCTGTGCTTGTGGATTTGGCTTGAAGAGTTCCATGGCGGCGTTTCCAGAGCCAGGCTTCATCATACGTCTCGTCATCCATTGTGAGGGAGCCGTTTTTCTTGCGAAGGAAGTTCTGGGTTTTGAAGACCTGTTCCGACAGGTCGTCTTCAGGTTCGTAGACGTAGATCGCTTGAAGGCCGACATTTTCACTACAGACAAGCGCGATCGCCGGGCCGTCAGCGAAGCTCGCAGTCGCCATGATGACATCCGTGTCTAGTGACGCGACGGCTTTGCCGTGATCCAGCCCATAAACGGACCATTTCGGTTGATCGAGATTTGCGTTGGCTGCACCAGCAGCGACCAGTGATGATAGTATGATCGAAGACAACATGAATTTACATCTTTCATATTGCCCCGCTTCCCCAAGCATTTATCGATATACAATAAATATCTTGCGTTGACCAGATGGTATTTTATGAATTTTTTACAAACTCGCTTTTGTCAGAGCGAGGAGGCTCGGCCAGTTCACCCTTTTTCGGGTCTGGAATAAGCTGACTTTTTATCACGGTCTGACTGCCTCTGCCTTCAGCGACGAGTTCAGAGGTTCGGGTTTCAATGCGCTCGGTCAGAACAGCCATTGTCTCAGTCTTGCTGTCCAGATCGGTGATCGGTTCGATGAACTCAACGATTGCCGTTCCCGGTGTCTTTTTAAAGTCTTCCTGTTTCCAGAACAGACCGATATTTGTTGCAACTGGGACAATCGGCACATTCATGGCTGTGGCCATATGCCAGACACCGGACTTATATTTGAAATGATAATCAACGGGGGCGAGGTGGCCTTCCGGATAGATCAGAATTCGTCGTCCGTCTGAGGCAACGCGGTTCATGCCTTCTGCGAGGGAGGCAGCCTTTCGCTCACCGCCGCCGCACGAATCGATGACAATTGCGCCGAGCTTGTGCAATATGCCTTTGACGAACGGAAACTTTTCAAGATGGTCGCCGGTGACAAAGGCGATATCTTCGATCTCGGGGTAGATCAGAAAGCCGTCACCCCAGCTCTGATGCTTGGCCGCGATAACAAAAGGCCCATCCGGCAGGTTTTCCTTGCCTCGGATCTCATAGTTGACACCGCCCAAAACTTTCAGAGACCAGCGCATGGATTGGGTGTATTTTCTGATCAGCCAGCGAACCACGCCGCTACCGGGAATGGCAAGGCAGGGAATCGCGATCAGAACGTATAGGACGGACAGGCCCCAATAGGCTATATTGAACAGAAATGACCTCAGCAAAGGGTTCAGACCTCGCGGGTTTTCAGAATAGCTATGATGGCGATGCTCAGACCTTCTTTATAATCTGAGAATTTGCCTGGTAGACGGTTGTAGGCTTTGTTTTGAGCCGCCTGTAAGATGACGCCCAGACACATGGCCGCCAGAAGGGAAGGATCACCTTCGGGAATGACTTTGTTTTCGATGAGGTCAGCGATCAGAGCTTCTGTCAGGGAAACCGGATCATCTTCACGGCGAATGTCGTGTTTAATGAAACGGTTGAGATTCAGAAGGTGATAGCAACACAGCTCCCATTCCTCATCTGCGAGAGAGCAATAGGCCGTTACGATTGACTGGACACGAGCCTGAAGGTTGTTGCCGGTCAGTGCCGCATCTATCAGCAGTTTTGACATGCGGTCGTGAAACCCCATGAAAAGGGCCTCTGCGAGCTCTTCTTTGCCTTTGTAGTGACGATAAAGTGCGCCCTCAGATACGCCTGCGCGTTCGGCGATTTGCCGTGTTGTAGCAGCGTCAACGCCTTCCTCAATGAAAAGAGAGACCGCGGCGCGTTCAATCTTTGGCTTAGCATTGCGAGTGCGAGTTTGAATCGTCATAGTCAAGTCTCCCCCATCACTTTTGCACGAATAACACGCGCACGCAAGTGAGTAATCACTTAGTTGTCTTTAAGCGCAACATCCCGAATTGTCCGGGATGTTGTTTCACTCACTATATAACGTTGTTTAGTTCCCTGTGAACTTCGCAGGGCGCTTTTCGAGGAAAGCTTTTACACCTTCAGCAAAATCAGACGTGCGTCCGGCTGTTCTTTGAGCATTCCGCTCAAGGTGCAGCTGCTCAGAAAACTCTTTCTCGCCGCCATCCCAAATAAGAGAGCGGATCATGGAAAGTGAAATTGTCGGGCCGTTCGCGAGTTCGGTCGCAAGTTCAAGTGCTGTCGACATCAGATCGTCTTGTGCAACCACGCGGTTGATCAGCCCCCAGTCGAGCGCCTTTGCAGCCGGAATTTTATCACCGAGCAGTGCCATTTCCATCGCGCGGGCTTTGCCGATATTGCGAGGCAAGAGATAGGTCGAGCCGCCATCCGGAACGAGACCAATGCGGCGGAAGGCCTGCAGGAAATATGCGTTCTCAGAGGCAATGACCAGATCGCCCATAAGCGCGATTGAGCAGCCCACGCCAGCTGCGGCGCCGTTTACAGCTGTGATGATCGGGTGAGGGTGTTCGCGCATGATGCAGATCAGTGGATTGTAGTACTGATCCAGAGCTTTACCGGCGTCGGGTTTGCCTTTTGCGTCCGCTTTAGCTGGACCGCCACCTGAAAGGTTTGCGCCTGAACAAAACCCGCGACCATTGCCTGTCAGAATAGTTGCACGGGCTTCGTCAGCAGCCATCTCAAATGCGAGCAGAAGTTCTTGCGCAGTGTCGATGCCTGCGGCGTTCATTGTTGCCGGATCATTGAGAGCGATGGTCGCAATGTTATCGGAAACCGAATAAGTAATTTTAGAAAATGACATGAAGCTTTCCTCCTTGGAATTTTTTTAGACCAAGAAGGAAAGGCCGCAAATCCTGTCGTGGCGTCAAGCCGCCTTTGAATCTTCGATGAGATCCGTAACAACGCGGTTTCGGCCCGCGTGTTTGGCTGAGTACAGCATTTCGTCAGCGCGTTGGACGAGTTCTGACGCAGAATCGCTCGGCAGTAACTGGGTTGCGCCGATAGAGACAGTGACATTGCCAAGATTTTCTTCAGTCGAGCGACGCTTGAGTTTCTTCGCTTCGATAGATTTACGCATGTGCTTCAGAACAACGTCGGCCTCTTTGATGTTGAGGCGCGGCATGATAATCGCAAACTCTTCACCGCCATAACGCGCAACAAGTTGATCATTCAGAGATTGAGCTTTCAGGACTGTCGCCACGAAGCGAATGACCTGGTCCCCAGTTTGGTGGCCCCAAGTGTCATTAAACTTTTTGAAGTGGTCGATGTCGCAAATCGCAAGTGTGAGCGGGTAGTCGAGGTTACGCGCTTCCTGAACCCGCATATGCAAGGTTTCTTCAAACAGGCGGCGGTTCGCGACGCCGGTCAGCATATCAGTCAGAGATTCTGTCCGCGCTTGTTGCAGGTGAGCTCGAAGATCTTCGACTTCAGACGACGAAGTTTCCAGTCGACGGGTTAGTTCTGCGTTCTCTTTCGACATCACTTTTGTAGCGGCTGAGAGAGAATGAATCAGGTTCATAACCTGACGACTGTCCAGACGACCAGAATCCAGCTCCCCAGCTGCGATGTCCAGATTGTCAGAGAAAGCTTCTGTTCGGTGGCCGGCGGCTTTCAGAGCACGAAGCGCTTCAGCCAGCTCGTTGGCGAGACGAGCGCCAGTTTCGATGACGGCTGAGTCAAGCTTTCGGTTGCTGATGTGACGATCGTAAAGTTCTTCGGTTTTGCTTTCGTCGAGTGATGCTCCCGCCCCCAGGACATCTTCGATTTCGCGTGTAAGAGATGGCGTCCAATTTAACTTGTAGTGAAGCCAAAGCTCGTAATTTTGTGGTGTGGCGAGCAGGTTATTATCTATGACATCATTTAAAGCTTTGATGCCATTCTCCCGTCCTTTTTCGCCCTTTAGTTCCCCGACTTGCATAACAAAAGCTCACTTCTTACGAATATGTTGGACGACACTAGACTGAAAAAGGTAAAATTAAGGGTAAGCACTAGCTAGTGTTTTGATGAAAACATCGAACAATTCGAAAATTCCCGGGAGGAACATTCAATGGGGCCGGAATCGAACGTATCTCGTGATGAGATGATGCGCATTCTCGAAAAACAGAAAGCCGCTCAACTGCGCGAAGGCATTCCAACAGAGCAGCGCCGCGCCGAATGGCTGGATCGCTGTATTGCGACGCTACTCAAAAATCAGACCAAAATCGTGGACGCGCTGAGCGAAGACTACGGGCATCGCTCGAAAGATCAGTCGCTGTTTACGGATGTGGTCGCATCAGTGGATTCGCTGAAGCATTCCAAGAAGCATCTCAGCAAATGGATGAAGCCTGAAAAGCGTAAGCCTATTTCACCGCTTGGGTTTCTGGGCGCCAAAGCGCGTGTCGAATTTCAGCCTAAAGGTGTAATCGGTATTGTGGCGCCATGGAACTTTCCAGTTAACCTTACTTTTGTTCCGCTTGCCGGAATTCTCGCAGCAGGCAACCGTTCCATCATCAAGCCGTCTGAATTTACGCCGGCAACATCTCAGGTCATGAAAGAGATGATTGAGGAAGCGTTTGACGAATCTGAAATAGCAGTTGTGACCGGCGGTGCAGAAACCGGTGCGGCATTCTCAAGCCTGCCGTTTGATCATTTGCTGTTCACGGGCGCGACCTCGATTGCATATCACGTCATGCGTGCGGCGTCTGAGAACCTCGTTCCGCTGACGCTTGAGCTTGGCGGCAAATCACCGGTCATTATCAGCGAAAGTGCGGATATGGAGAAGGCCGCGGCGCGTGTTATGGCGGGTAAGACACTGAATGCAGGCCAGATTTGTCTCGCGCCAGATTATGTTTTCACACCGGAGCATAAAGTTAGTGAGTTCGTGACCGCAGCAACAAACGCTGTCACCAAAATGTACCCAACGCTGAAAGATAATAACGACTACACGTCTGTGATTAACCAACGCCACTTTGATCGTTTGCAAGGATATCTTGAAGACGCGCGGGCGAAGGGCGCAGAGATTGTTGAAATCAATCCAGCTGAGGAAAATTTCTCACAGCAGCCGCATCACAAAATTCCACCTACGCTGGTTCTGAACCCAAGCGACGACATGGATGTGATGAAGGATGAAATCTTCGGACCAATCCTGCCTGTGAAGACCTACAAGTCTTCTGATGAAGCCATTGGTTATATTAACGACAATCCGCGCCCGCTTGGCCTGTATTACTTCGGGTCAGATAAAGCAGAAGAGACGCGCGTCCTGAATAATACGACATCGGGCGGCGTGACCGTGAATGATGTTCTGTTCCACAACGCAGCAGAAGATCTGCCATTTGGTGGCGTGGGGCCATCAGGCATGGGCGCCTATCACGGACATGATGGCTTCCTTGAGTTCTCACACAAGAAGGCAATTTATACACAGACGAATTCGGAAATTCTGGCGATGATGCGACCGCCATATGGGGCCGCATTCCGCAAGCAGATTGCAGGACGTTTGAAAGCCTAGCTCAGGCACGACCCTGCTGGAGCGTTTAGCCCGGCAGGGTCAGATCTGGCGTTGAAGAAACGCTGGAACATGATCCCCGAAGCCGACGACATCACCTTTGGAGGCAGGCTCGAGGTATTCTTTGCGCGAATCAGATTTTGATTCAGACTTCGATTGGGATCGTGGCTCGGACTTACGAGAACGACTTTCTGGCGATTTGCGCTCCGGACGCTTATCACTTTTTTTCTCGGTTGACCGGCGGTTGCGGCGACCAGACGGTGCGTCTTCGAGATTTTCGAGTTCAGCTTCCAGACCGTCCGGCATGTAAGGTTCAATGTCCTTTTGGACGCTTTTAACAACGGCATCCCAAAGCTTCTGATCATCTGGGCAGACAATTGTGAAGGCTTCACCTTTGCGCCCTGCGCGGCCTGTACGGCCAATACGGTGCACGTAATCGTCAGAGTTCGGTGGAGGAGAATAGTTGAAGACGTGTCCGACATCCGGAATGTCGAGGCCGCGGGCGGCAACGTCACTGGCCACCAGCAGTTTCAGATCGCCATTACGGAAGCGGTCGAGTGTTTGTGTGCGATAGCTTTGTGGCAGATCGCCGTGAATGGCGGCCGCATCATGGCCATGCTTGGAAAGTGATTTCGCAACAATGTCGACTTCAGATTTTCGATTCGCGAAAACGATGCCGTTTTTAATGTCGCGGCTCTCAATGACATAACGCAGAGCAGTGCGCTTGGCCTTGTCGCCAGACTTGTTGATCTTGACGATGTGCTGAGCAATCGTATCAGCCGTTTGCGCAGGGCGAGATACCTCAATGCGCTTTGGATTCGTCTGGAACTGACCTGCCAGACGGGAAATTTCCGGCGGCATGGTCGCAGAGAAGAGCAGAGTCTGACGGTTCGGCGGCAGAAGTTTGCAAATCCTCTCAATGTCCGGGATGAAGCCCATGTCCAGCATTCGGTCGGCTTCGTCGATACAAAGCATTTCCAAGCCAGTGAGAAGCAGCTTGCCACGCTCGAACTGGTCGATCAGACGACCCGGCGTTGCAATCAAAACATCAACGCCTTGCATGAGGGCTTTGTCCTGATCACCAAATGCGACGCCGCCAATCAGGAGCGCCATATTGAGCTTGTGGTTAACGCCATATTTGACAAAGTTCTCGGCGACCTGAGCCGCAAGCTCGCGTGTTGGTTCCAAAATGAGGCTTCGCGGCATGCGGGCACGGGCACGGCCTTGTGCCAGGCGATCGATCATAGGCAAAACGAATGCAGCGGTTTTTCCGGTACCAGTCTGTGCGATGCCAGTGACATCGCGCATAGCCAGCACGCTCGGAATAGCCTGGGACTGAATAGGTGTTGGCTCGCTGTATCCGGCTGAGGTGACAGCTTTGAGCAATTCCTCGCTGAGTCCAAGCTCTTCAAAATTCATAGATAATTGTTTCCGTATTGTCGGAGGGATCATACGACGTCATCGTCGTATGTTTGGCCGGAAAATACGCGAAGGATTTGCTGTGTCAAATAAAACCCTTCGCGATGACGCGGTTGTCTCGCCGAAATACTGCTTAAATATCCAAGTCTTCTACGAATTTAGCGTTTTCCTGAATAAAACGATATCGCAGTTCAGCTTTTCGCCCCATGAGTGTTTCAACCATATCGGCTGGCGAAATATCAGTATTATCCGGCAGGACGATCCGGGCGAGCGTACGTGTTTCCGGGTTCATTGTCGTTTCTTTGAGCTGGGCCGGCATCATCTCGCCTAGACCCTTGAAGCGGCCGATGTCGACTTTCTGGCCTTTGAACTCACCCTCAATGATTTCTGACTTATGCGCGTCATCCATCGCGTAAATCGTCTTGCCACGAGAGGTGAGACGATAAAGCGGTGGCATTGCCAGATAAAGACGGCCAGATTCGACGAGCTTCGGCATCTGACGGAAGAAGAAGGTCATCAGAAGTGCCGCAATATGTGCACCGTCAACGTCGGCGTCCGTCATGATGATCACGCGTTCATAGCGCAGATCGTCCAGCTCAAACCGTTTGCCGGTAGCGACACCGAGTGCGAGGCTGAGATCGGAGAGTTCCTGGTTCTTCGCAAGCTTGTCAGAGCTGGCGTTTGCGACGTTCAGGATTTTTCCACGCAGAGGCAAAATTGCCTGTGTTGCGCGGTTGCGCGCCTGTTTCGCTGATCCGCCCGCCGAGTCGCCCTCGACCAGAAAGATTTCAGTACCTTCAGGGGAATTGCTCGAACAGTCGGCCAGTTTGCCTGGCAGGCGCAGTTTGCGCGTTGCAGACTGACGGCTGATCTCACGTTCGCGGCGCTTGCGAAGGCGGTCATTCGATTGGTTGATCACCCATTCCAAAAGTTTGTCGGCTTCTTTCGGGGAGGCGGCGAGCCAATGATCAAAACGGTCGCGTACCGCACTCTCCACCAGACGGAAAGCCGACGTCGTGGAAAGCTTGTCTTTTGTCTGGCCGACGAACTCTGGTTCGGGAATAAATACCGACAACAGCGTGCCGGTCGTACCGAGAACGTCTTCTGCTGTGATCTGAGCGACTTTCTTGACGTTCTTCAAATCGCCATAAGCACGCAGACCTTTTGTGAGTGCGGAGCGGAGCCCGGCCTCGTGCGTGCCCCCGTCTTGCGTTGGAATGGTGTTACAGAAAGAACGGATCTGACTGTCATTCTCACCAAAGCCTTGGCCCGTCCAGCAGACGGCCCATTCAACCTTACCAGATTTTCCGCAATCGACCTTGCCGGTGAATGGGTTCTCGTTGACGAGGGTTTTGTTTTCAATCCATTCGGCGAGCTGGTCAGCGAGGCCGTTCGGGAAGTGCAGAACATCTGTCGCTGGCACACTTCCATCAGCTGGAAGAAGTTCCGGGTCACACTGCCAGCGAATTTCTACACCGCTCTGTAGATAGGCCTTTGATTTCGCCATTTGATAAAGGCGCTTTGGTTTGAAAGCGGCTTTGTCACCAAAAATTTGCGGGTCAGGGCGGAAGCGGACACTTGTGCCACGACGATTACTGGCGGAGCCGACTTCGGCCAGCGGGGCAACGGAGTGGCCGCGCTCGAAACACTGGCGATACAGGCGCTTATTCCGTGCGACTTCCACTTCGACCCGTTCGGACAGGGCGTTCACAACGGAGATACCGACACCGTGCAGGCCGCCTGCCGTTTCATAAGCTTGGGAAGAGAACTTACCGCCGGCATGGAGCGTGGTCATGATCACTTCCAGAGCAGATTTATCCGGCATTTTTGGGTGTGGATCGACTGGAATGCCGCGTCCATTGTCGATGACTGACAGAAAGCCGTCGCTATCCAGCTGGACCTGAATCCAGTTGGCATGACCGGCCACGGCCTCGTCCATAGAGTTGTCCAGAACTTCGGCGAACAGATGGTGCAGCGCGCGATCATCGGTGCCGCCAATATACATGCCTGGTCGACGACGAACCGGCTCGAGGCCTTCAAGAACCTCGATATCCTTCGCGGAATAATCCCCGGAATCTAAATTTGGAGCGCTGGAAGTATTTGACATAGTATTATCTTACCTGAGTCGCGACAGACGACCATTGAACAATAGGGGGAACGCCAATGACAACGCTACTTTCGGAAGGTTTGAAACTTCCCTGTGGATTGGAGCTGCCAAACCGGTTGGCGAAGGCGGCTATGACTGAAGGACTGGCAGATTCTAAGAACAATGTAACGCCAGAACTCGTCAATTTGTATCGGGTTTGGGGGCAGGGCGGCACTGGCCTGTTGATTACAGGAAATGTTCTTGTGGATCGTCGTTATCTGGAGGCAGTCGGCAATGTAGTGATTGAGGGCCAGCCAGACGATGCAGCGCTTCAGGGGCTGAAGGACATGGCGGCCGCATCCAGGGAACAGGGCGCACGCATTATCATGCAGATCAGTCATTCGGGGCGCCAGACCCCGCAATCGATTTGTGAACGTCCTGTGGCGCCATCTGCGGTACCTCTGGAGATGCCGGGTCGGTCAATCGCGCCATTTGGAAACCCTCGCGCGCTGACCGGGGATGAAGTCGAAGATGTTCGGGCGCGGTTTGTGAATGCGATTTGCGTTGCTGAACAAGCTGGTTTTGATGGTGTTCAGGTGCATGCAGCACATGGCTATCTGATCTCTCAATTCCTGTCGCCCAAGACGAATAAGCGTACGGATAAATGGGGCGGAACGCTGGAAAACCGGGCGCGTTTATTGCTCGAGATCATCCGGGAAGCGCGCCAGAAAGTGTCGCCCGGTTTTGCTATAGGTGTGAAACTGAACTCAGCAGACTTTCAACACGGCGGGTTCAGTCATGAGGACTGTCTGGCTGTTGTGGACTGGCTGAATGCCGAAGCAATCGACTTTATTGAAGTGTCTGGCGGAAATTATGAGCAGCCGCAAATGGCGGGCGCTGATGTCGGCACGCCGCCTGAGTGCGATGGGCGTCTCGCGGCATCAACAATCGCGCGTGAGGCCTATTTTGTTGAATACGCCAAGTCGGTTGGATCCCGTGCAAAAGCGCCGGTCATGGCAACGGGAGGGTTTAGGACGAGGGCGGCGATGGAAGCTGCGCTTGCCGCTGGCATGACAGACATTGTCGGTTTGGCGCGTCCTTTATGTATCGAACCGGATTTGTCGGCGCGCTTGTTGAACGGCACTGCCGAAGAGGCAAGTGATATTGCTGGAACAAAAAAGCTGGGGCCGACAAAATTGCTTAGTGCACAGAGCCCGTTTCCGTTGATCAAAGTGCTGAATGTCTTTGGTATGCAGGCCTGGTATTTGTCGCTGATCCAAAGCACGGCTAAGACAGGTGCGCCGAATGCGAAGGTTGGATTGTTCGGGGCACTGACTGAGCTCCAGTCAAACCTCAAACGGAAAACCAAAGCCTATCTGGACGATATGGACGCATTGGGCGCATAGCCCGGCTTTCCATAACCCTTGCGGCCAGTAGCGCTTTGCTTCCACGACCATGGCTGACTGATGGATGAGAGCTTTGATGCCCAGCTGGTATCAAGCTCGTCCTGACAGGTCTGAAGCGAGGCGTGATAGTCACGAGACCGTTTGGCAAAGGCTTCTGCTTGCAGCTTCATCCAGAGGTTCGACTGCCAGGTGCCACTATTGTACGCGTCGGGGCCATGACGCCAGACGATATACTGTGCAACGGGGTCGTAAGGGGAAATATTGTTGCTGGTTGAGAGGGTGGACAAATACCAGCCCATGAAATCCAGCACATCGTGAATGTCGTTTGATGAGATAGTCTTTTGACCGGTGTGGAACTGATACTGTTTCCAGGTGGAGGAGAAATAACCTTCCGGGAGACGTGGATTGGATGGTGAAAACCACCAGGATGGTTTCCATTTGGCGGGTATTTTCCCAGATTTCAAATTCCACTCTTCGGTGATGAGCGCCAGTTGATGAGAGACCGGAACGCCCCAGCGCATTTCGGTCTGGCGGGCGGCTTCATACCAGTCTCCGCGCTTACGGAAAATTTCGCAGGCCAGCGTTTGCGATGCTTCGGGCTGGGTGCCATCTGGCTCGGCAAAAACTGGTGAGGTTACACCAGCCATCAGAAAAGCGATGATTGCGAAAATCCGTCTCATGATCGTCCTCATATCTGGATCGATAAAAGCTGATATTCGCAAATAAAAAGAAAACCGCCGGCCTTTTGGGCCGGCGGTCGAATAAATCCAGATCCGATACGGATTAGACTTTGTAGTACATTTCGAATTCGATTGGGTGTGGGTGAAGTTCGAAAGCCATAACTTCTTCCATTTTCAGGTCGATATAAGAATCGATCTGATCGTCGTCGAATACGCCGCCAGCTTTCAGGAAGTCACGGTCCGCTGACAGTGAGTCCAGAGCTTCACGCAGAGAGCCGCAAACCTGTGGAATAGATTTCGCTTCTTCGGCTGGCAGATCGTACAGGTCTTTGTCCATCGCGTCGCCTGGGTGGATCTGGTTCTGGATACCGTCCAGACCAGCCATGAGCAGGCCAGCGAATGCCAGATACGGGTTTGCACCTGGATCAGGGAAACGCGTTTCGATACGTTTCGCTTTTGGAGAAGAACCGTAAGGAATACGGATCGACGCTGAACGGTTGCGTGCAGAGTAAGCAAGCATAACTGGCGCTTCGAAACCTGGGACGAGACGCTTGTAAGAGTTCGTCAGTGGGTTAGTGAGAGCGTTCAGTGCTTTTGCGTGCTTAATGATGCCGCCGATATAGTACAGGCAAGTCTCAGACAGATCTGCATAGCCGTCGCCAGCAAAAGTTGGTCCGCCGTCTTTCCAGATCGACTGGTGAACGTGCATGCCAGAACCGTTGTCTTTGTACATTGGCTTCGGCATGAAGGTTGCTGTCTTGCCGTAAGACGCAGCAACGTTGTGAACCACGTATTTGTAGTCCTGGACGCGGTCAGCCATTTCGAGAAGCGTGCCGAAGACCATGCCCAGCTCGTGCTGTGCAGGCGCAACTTCGTGGTGCTGTTTCTCTGGCTTCATGCCGAGTTCTTTCATGACAGAAAGCATTTCGGAACGCATATCTTGCTCAGAGTCGACTGGTGGTACCGGGAAGTAGCCGCCTTTTGGACCTGGGCGGTGACCCATATTGCCCATTTCATAGTCTTTAGCCGTGTTTACTGGCAGCTCAGCTGAGTCAAAAGAATAGCCAGTATTGTGGGGCTCGATTGACCATTTCACGTCGTCAAAGACGAAGAATTCTGGCTCTGGGCCGAAATAAGCTGTGTCGCCGATACCTGTAGATTTCAGGTAGGTCTCAGCTTTCTTCGCTGTCATGCGTGGATCGCGGTTGTACGCGTCCATAGTACCTGGGTTCAGGATGTCGCATTTAACAGTCATCGTTGTCTGCTGGAAGAACGGGTCGATTTTAACAGTCGACGCGTCTGGCATCAGGACCATGTCGGACTCGTTGATCGCTTTCCAGCCAGCAATAGACGAGCCGTCAAACATTGTGCCGTCTTCAAACATGCTTTCGTCAAAAGCGTCAGCAGTGAATGTGACGTGCTGAAGTTTACCACGGACGTCTGTGAATCGCAGATCCACATACTCGACGTCTTTTTCCTTCATCATTTTAAAAACTTCGTCAGACACTTTTTCCCTCCAGTTTTGGGTTCGTCTTGATAAATTTAAACGGCGGCTTCGCCGCGTTCGCCGGTTCGGATTCGGACGACATCTTCAATGTCAGAGACAAAGATTTTGCCGTCCCCGATTTTGCCGGTCATTGCGCTTTTAGAGATCGCTGTGATCGCCTCCTCAGCCAGACCGTCATTCACTACAATTTCAATTTTGAGCTTGGGAAGAAAATCTACGACATATTCCGCACCGCGATAAAGTTCTGTGTGCCCCCGCTGGCGCCCAAACCCCTTCGCTTCCAGAACTGTCATGCCGTGCAGGCCGAGTTCGTGAAGCGCGTCTTTGACCTCGTCGAGTTTGAACGGTTTAATTATCGCTTCTATTTTTTTCATCCCGATTTCAGCTCCCAAACACTATGAAGGAACGGCCTAGCATTCTGAATAATCGAGGTAATGTGTCTGGGTCCAAGCTTTTGCGTATAAATGACGACTGCTTAAAAATTGGACTTCCGCGATCAAATAGTGAGCACTTTTCAGGCTGAGCTTCTTAACGCTGACGTCGGAGGTTCGTTGGGGAGAATGTGTCCCCTGATCGTGTCTCGAAAACCCTATAAAAGTGGTGTGATATTTCGAAAAACTGGGAGTTTCGGGGAGAATCTTGTCGCAGTTTAGCGGTTCTTCGAAGTGAAGATCGTTAAAGCTTGGAAGTTGAGTGCGACAAGTGTGCCCAGAAAGCGGGCAAAATTCAAACCCGTTTGAGAGCGCTTCAAATGTGAAGCTTCTGAATGGATTTTTGCCGCTCAGGACAACGATGGGAGCGGCCCAAGGGCGGTCAACATTGCTGAGATTTGTACGCGTGACATCAGAATTTTGATAATTTGTCTTGCCAGCGACGCCAAATGACGCAAGAAAGCGCGTCCAGTGCGGATGTGGCGAAACTGGTAGACGCACCAGATTTAGGTTCTGGCGCCGAGAGGCGTGGGGGTTCGAGTCCCTTCATCCGCACCATTTTTAAATTTGGGCAGTTTTGAGGCGTTGAAATGCTCTCTAACACCTTGAATGGTAACGATAATGACATGGTTCTATAACCTCCATTTCGGTCGTATATCAGTGGGGTGGTGAAAGCGAGTTTGAGGACCGCTTTCTTGTCCTGTATCCGCTCAGAACTCCATAGAATCCAAGGGTTTGAGAGAAACTCCATAGCGGTTCTATAAGTTTCATCGAAACTAGTCTGGTCGCTTCGGTTTTTCCATCGAATGCGCTTAATTGTTCTTCTGCTACTTTCTTTTTAAGCTCCAGATCGCTGATCCTGCGCTCATAAGCGCTCATAAGCGCTGATGAGTGACGGTTGAGACGTGCTGATGATGTGCTCAACCAGACCATCGACCTCACGATTGATTTGATTGAGAGTCATTTGAATGGCCGTTTTTCTCTGCTTCAGATCGTTCGCCTGTTTATCCCAAAGACGTTTAAACAGTTTGCTCGCAACGCCGAGGATGGGTTCACTTGGCCAAATCAGATGCAGCAGTGCTTCGAACTTACCTTCATTGTCTGATTTCTTGATCAGTTCTTTATACCCAATCAGGCTGAACGGGGATTGCGACGGATCAGATGCGATATGGCCGTTGGTTGGAGTGTCTGCCATGGAGGTTGCCGGCTCTTTCGAGACATCCACAATAGGCGAGCCCACCATGAGCACGATTTTGGTGTCAGCATTCAGCTCATAAGTGGGGCCGAGGGCTTTGAAGAAGCGCAGCGGATCAAGATCGCTGCCCTGACGCACTGGCTGCGCGTTACGCAATCCAGGCGGCCACAACCCGTTCGACATAGGTCGTTCGGGCAGCTAGCAGTTTGACGTACCGATCTTCTGCTTTCATACGCACGGATTGCTTCTCATTATGGGCGCTTTGCGTCTTTTCAGATTCTTCCGCCTTCTCGACCCAGTTGGATAAAATCGTGCGATGTCGTTTCGAAAACTGGGCGTGCATGCGATTAATGACGAGGAAGAGTGCGAGCGTATGCTGGATAACGGCGCTAAATCCAAAGACGGGCAAGCCATCTTCAGCCGTGAAGGCAAATCATACGTCTATGCGGTCGGCACACAGGTTACAAAAGACCAGCTTCTGCCGCATAAAGACCTGCCCGATCATGGAACAAGCTGACAGGAATACCAGAAGAACAGAAAACGCGCCGATGAACTGGCGCGCATTCAATCAGATATTCTCGACCCAATTCACCGTCGCATGAGTGATCAGGACAACCCGCCCAAGAAGAAGAAACTGGACGGGTTTGAGAAGGATTTGGATGAAGCCAATAAACTCATTCAGGTCCAACCAAGCCAATCTAAACCAGCTGCGGCTTCTATTACTGCAGGCGCAGAGCATCAAGTTGCAACGCTTAGCTTTGATTTATAACTTCTATTTTTCTTTGATGCAGACATTTCGCATCGCTGCGATCACAACGGCGCTTGCTGGAATGTCGGGGTATGAAGTCAGAGCTAAAGGCACGACCTCTTTGCCATTACCTCGGTAAAAATACCAATCCAGCATACAAAGCCCCGCCGTTTCATCAGAGTACATGATTGCTTGAATGCCAAGCGACACAGCCCCGTGAATCCACGCCTGACGCTCTGCATCCGGTAACGCCATAATGTCAGAGGCTTTCAGCTCTTTTGGAGGCTTTGCGCCGATCACCGGATGAATGTCCGTATTCTCTTGCGCGCTGACAGCCCCTGCAAACATAGCTGCTGTCACCGCACATACGAGTGTATGAATGAGTCTCAAAATCGTTTAATTTCAGGAGTCTTGTGCTATAGTGATTTCAGTTTCGTAAGCTCATGCCGTTCCGGCTTTTTGAGCTTATGAAAGCAGAATTTGTTGTGAATTCCGGAAAGGAATCTTTTCGGGACTCCAAATTCAGCTCCCACCAACCCTTTGAAAGGAAAACGCACGCCGCGCCGCTTTGGCTATGCCAGGATCAGCGCAGTCTCACAGGATATCCGCCTTCAGCGCGATGCCTCGTTGAATGCGGGGTGTGAAGCGATCTATGTCGATGAAGGCTTTAGCGGTGCCAGATTGGAGTGGCCCGGTCTAGAAACGGCGCTGGGAGACCTGCAATCCGGAGATACGCTCTATGTCTGGAAACTTGACCGGTTGGGGCGTTCTCTCAAACATCTGGTCAAACTCATGGAGAGCTTGCAGGCGCGCGGTATCGGCTTTGTCAGCCTCACCGAAGGATTTGATTGCTCCACCGCCTTTGGAACCTTCACCTTTCAGATACTCTGCGCTGTTGCCGAGCTGGAACGGGAAATGCTGCGGGAAAGAGTGCTGGCCGGTCTGGAGGCGGCAAGAGCGAATGGCTCCGTGCTGGGGCGGAAGCCCGCATTGGATACAGACGCCCTGATAGAAGCACAGCTCATGATCCGCGACGGATTTAAAATCGATCACATCGCTGACACGCTTAATGTGGGACGCTCAACGCTTTATCGACACCTTTCAGAACTCATGTTCCAAGGTGCGAGCGAAACGGCCTAGCGTTGCGGTGCTCAAAGACCCGGCAGTTTAGTTCGCGCTACACACGAATTTCGAGTACGCCACCGTCGCGTTCTCGGGCACGTCCGGAAAACCTGATGTCGTCAGCGTTTCTGTTCTATCGTTCAACAAATCGGTGAACGCGCTATCGCGATCTGACGCATAAGAGGTACCGGTCACGCCATCACAAGTAAAGGGAACGCCGCCTGTGCTTGGAGTGGATTTACTCGTGCGCGGCGTTCCACTGAGCGATGTGCAATACTCATGTGTCGCCAGCATTGCCGTATCTTTAAGTTGTGCGCATGAGAACTCCTGACCAGGTGACCAAATGAGCACAACGCCGCCTTCGCGAGTGCTTTCAAGCTTCTTCACACAGGTTTTGCTGTAATCGCCAACAAAGTCACAAGCAGAGGTATCAGCGAAAGCTGAAAAGCCCAGAAGAGAGGCACAGCTCATTGATAGTATTGAAAATAATGATTTTGCAGATAGCGACGAATTCATGGCGCAGTTTTCCCCGATTCAGGATCAGAAACAAAGTCTAGCTAGTAACCAAGACCAGATGATAACGATAAGCAAGATAAATATTTTAAGAAATTTCAACTTTTTGATCTTGCGCTTCCTGCAAAAATATAAACCAATGGTGGTATAGTTTTTCGGGGGAAAGATGTTCAGATTTGTTAGTTTGTCTGCGTTCGTAGTGCTTATCGCAAGTGCAATCCCGTCTCATGCTCAGGTGACGCTTGAATACGAGTATGATGCACTCGGTCGCTTGGTCGTTGTCACTGATCCAACCAATGGGAACCGGACCTATAATTACGATGATGCAGGCAACCGGACATCGTTAACCGTTGGTGGGTCTGGCGGCTCGGGAGGTTCTGGCGGTGGTAATCAAGCGCCGACTGCAAACAACCTATTTGTGGTCGCAACTGCTGGGACGACAAAAAATATTTTTGCAACATCAGTTGGCTCAGACCCAGATGGAGACACAATTA
Organism: uncultured Ponticaulis sp.; assembly: GCA_963678615.1. Taxonomy (GTDB): domain Bacteria; phylum Pseudomonadota; class Alphaproteobacteria; order Caulobacterales; family Hyphomonadaceae; genus Ponticaulis. The sequence goes on along the minus strand of OY782947.1, from coordinate 1,482,457 downwards.
TCTTTTCATCAGTCTCCCAAGGTCTGATCACGAGCGGTGGTGCGAGCGTTCAAATCCCTGTTCCAAATAGTCCAGACCAGACGATAACGATAAACTTTACAATCCAGGACCCATCAGCGGCGCAGGATAGTGCGGTCATCACGATATATATCGAAAGTTCAGGCGGTGGGCCTCCGCTTTGATCTCCCGCTTCACGCATTTGAATTGAGCTGATCTCCTTCAGTCTGAAACGTTTAAAGGAAGTCTCGTGCATAAACTGATTCATTCCATAACAGCGGCACTTAGTTTTGCGTTGTTTATCGCTGCGCCGCAGCTGTCCGTCGCGCAGGGTGTGCGCAGCGACACCGGTTTCGTGTCGGAAGACTATGAGGTCTCCAGTGTCGATGAAAACGGTGTAGATGTTTTGTCGGGTTCAGTTCGCATCGCAGCTGATTTGATCAGCATAGGAACGGATGATGCGGGACTTAGCTACAGCGTTATTACCCCTTCTTTGGCGCAAACCGGTAATTACAGCACGTCACAGTTTTATGGTGTCGGTGCGCCATATTCTGCCGCCGGATCATCGGCCTTCAAGTTTGACAACTATTCTGGTGGGTCTTCCATTTCTGGCATTGATGATTGCAATAACTGGTTTGAATATGGTGGCAACCGAACAGACTTTTGCGGAACGCTGTCAGGTGGCCTGACGCCGAGCGATGGCTCGAATGCGACGCTGACCTGCACGAGCACTGAATGTACATTCACAAGTACTGACGGCACTGTCTACATATCGGACAAAAATGCGATTTCGCTGCGACTGCCTTCGTCCAGTTTGGGGCTGAAAGAGATCATTTATCCGAATGGATACAAGATCGATATCTATCGCGATACATCCTCCCAGCGTGTTTCAATTGTCGATAACCGCGGTTTTCAAATCCGTGCCGTCCCAAATGGAACGGGTACAACTGCAATTACAGCCTTCAATATGGCCGTGGACTACTGCGCACCTCTGGCCGCGACCTGTTCATTTACAAAGAGTTGGCCAACAGCAAGTGTCTATGTGGGCTCGTCGACTCAGCCTGCAGTCGCGACCGATATGGCGGGTAGTGAAACCAAGCTATACCCACGCGCCAGAGAGAATGGGTTTTCGGGCTACTATTTCTATCAGGTCAAAGCTGCTGGCGCTGATGAAAATTCCAAAATTACATATACGTTTTGCGGGCCCTGGACCTCGGCTTCCTGTGGATTGGTAAACAGTTGCGGTCCTGGCAATAACAACTCGGCGGAAGCGTGCGCAAAGTTCGGAATGGCGCTCAATAAAGTGCGAACTGCCGTCAAAGAAGGAAAGACCTGGAACTATGTTTTCAACTATTCGAAGAACTAGTCCTTTAAAGGCCGCGCTTCTTTTGGGCGGCGCGTTTGCTGCATCGTCGTTATTGACAGCCAAAGCGCAAGAAGAAATAGAGCTTCCAGGTGTTTGGTCATACACATCCACCGTGAGTGGCGGAAAAGGCTATACGGTTAATGGGACTGAATATATTTATCTGGATCTCAATCAAGGGCCGAATCCGACTTATGCCAAAGGAAACACCTACACAAAGCTGACCGATAAAAAGGGCAATCAGCATACTTATTCGCCAAATATCCGTCAGCCTGGGCTTCTTTTATCACCATATTTGAGTGCAGTTAGCTATTATGGTGGCGGCAGTCAGGTCATGAGCTATGACTTGCGCAAGAACCTCACAAAGCGCGAATTCACCGGAACTGACGGAACATCGAAGATTGATGTCGAATTCGGCTATGATACGAGCTGTGATACGCTGGTCACTTGCAATAAGCCGATCTGGACAAAAGACGGCAAGAATAATCAAACGACCACAACCTACGACAACACACATGGCGGTGTTCTCACCGTCACCAAGCCAGCCGTTGGCGGCGTGTCGCCACAAACCCGTTACGTTTATCAGCAGTTTCAGGCTCGGTTTAAGAACTCCAGCGGCAGCATTGTCGCTTCTGGCGAACCGATCTGGCTTCTGACGCAGGAAAAATACTGCATCACCTCCAACGCGTCCGGTTCAAATTGTGCTGCTGGCGCGAGTGATGAGGTGGTCACGGCCTATGATTACGGGCCGACAACGGGCGCTAATAATCTCTGGCTTCGGGGCACGACTGTCACTGCGGGCGGCGTCACGAAGCGCACATGTTTTTACTATGACGATTTCGGCAACAAAACGGCAGAAACCCAGCCCAAGGCCGGGATGACAAGCTGTTACTGATCAGACTTTCGGGGAATGTATGATGATGAAGATGGGACGTCTGATTGGTCTTTGGTGCCTGGCGCTCTTAATGGCCGGAACGGCATGGGCACAAACTGGATCATCCACTTATACCACACACTATCGCTATGATAGCGCGCAGCGTTTGGTTGGAACAATTTCTTCCGATCCCGATGGGGCGGGGGTTCTGAAGTATCAGGCGACCCGGTCTACTTATGATTCAAGAGGACGGGTAATCAAGCAAGAAAGCGGAGAACTCTCAAACTGGCAGCCTTTAAGCATTCTTCCCGCGAACTGGTATGGCTTTACCGTCTATTCTACGGTCGAAACCGAGTATGATGGTTGGGGGCGTCCCACTAAGACCTATACAAAAAACGGCCCCACAAAAGAAACACTCACCCAAACCAGCTATGACGCGTTTGGCCGAACTGAGTGTGTCGCACAACGTATGAACCCGGCTGTATTTAACAGCCTTCCGACCAGCGCTTGTAGTCTCGGAACGACTGGGTCCTATGGTCAGGACAGGATCACAAAGACTGTTTATGACGGCTTTGACCGCGTCACGAAGGTTCAGAAAGCTTACGGTACAAGCCTTCAGCAGGATTATCAGACCTATACTTACTACCCTGGCCACATGATAAAGACGGTCAAGGATGCGAATGGCAACCAGACTCTTTATGGTTATGACAAGTTCAATCGCCTCAGCCGAACCATTTTCCCGTCCCTAACGAATGTTGGCACGTCAAATGCAAATGACGACGAATGGTATTGGTATGACGACAATGGCAATATGGAAAAGATCAGAAAGCGAAATGATCAGGAGATTGAATACACATATGATGCGCTGAACCGGGTGACGCTGAAAAATGTGCCGGGAACAGAGCGTGATGTTTATTACAGCTATGATAACCGCAATCTGGAATTAACAGCCCGATTTGATAGCGCGACGGGCGCGGGCATTACCAATACATATGACGGTTTCGGTCGTCAGCTAACGTCTGTTAGCTCTCTGACAGGCAGTAAGACGCTGACTTATCAGTATGATCTGAACGACAACCGGACTCAGATTTTATACCCGGATACGGAGTATTTTAACTATGACTATGATGGGCTGAACCGTCTTGTGCAGATCCGCCAAAAGGGTGGCAATTGGTGGATTTACAAGAAGTCATACAATACTGCGGGTCTAACCGCTGGATTTGAACATCGTGGATCAGCAGCCACTTTAGGGTATGATGGCATCCAACGCTTGAGTTCTGTCGCTTACGATCTGAATGGTACATCCGACGACATGACGGATACGTTCACCTATACGCCGGCAAGTCAGCTCAAAAGCCGTGTCATCAGTAACACAAACTATGTGTATAGTGGCAATGACAACAAGACCGGCAACTATGTTGTTAACGGCCTCAATCAGTACACGAGTGTCGACGGCACAAGCTTTAGTTATGACAGCAAAGCCAATCTGACCTCAGATGGAACCAACACATACACTTATGACAGTGAAAATCGCCTGACCAGTGTTTCGGGTTCGGCGTCCGCTGCATTGAAATACGACCCTTATGGTCGATTGTACGAGATTGTGTCGGGCTCCAACACGACGCGCTTCGTGTATGATGGCGATGCCATGGTGATGGAGCTCGATGGCTCGAACAATATTCTTCGTCGCTATGTTCATGCAAACGGTGTTGATAGTCCGGTGGTTTGGTATGAAGGCGCGCTGGTGAATTCAGCAGGGCGAAAAAACCTGCAAAAGAACCGCCAAGGATCGATCATTGCGGTCTCCGACACGTCAGGCAATATACTGAACGTCAACACTTACGACGCATACGGCATCCCGGCGAGCGGGAACTCAGGTCGCTTCTCCTATACGGGCCAAGCCTATCTGCCGGAAATCGGGCTCATGTACTACAAGGCCCGCATGTATAACCCGCATCTGGGGAGGTTCATGCAGACCGATCCGATTGGCTATGACGACCAGATGAACCTCTACGCCTATGTCGGAAACGATCCGATGAATATGAGCGATCCAACGGGGATGTACCTCGAATCCGGTATTGAAATCGCCAGCATTGGAATTGGTGTTTATTCTCTTGTTGGTAATTTAAAGGACGGAAACTGGGGGGCGGCAGCGCTCGACGCGGGAGGCATCGCTTTAGATGGTGTAGCGCTTGCGGTTCCAGGAGTGCCGGGTGGAGCTGGAATTGTTATTAAAGGTGGTCGGCGGGCTTCGAAAACAGCGTCAAAATTGTCTAAAACTTGTTGCTTTGTTGCGGGAACGTTAGTCAGCACCGAACAGGGGTTACGAGCAATCGAAGAGATAGAGATTGGTGACAAAGTTTGGGCAAAAGATGAAGTATCAGGAGAGTTCGAGCTTAAGCCAGTATTTGAGTTAATTCGAAGACATGACCGAGTGATTTGGGAGCTAATTGCTATTTCTGCTGATGGACGCAGAAATACTTTTGAAACAACAGATGATCACCCATGGTGGGTAGAAGGTGAAGGTTGGACGCGAACCGACGAGCTTGAACCTGGAAAGACTCTTACTACTCGTTTGGGTTTAACTGCGAAGGTAATCTCGGTAAAAAAGACAAATATTTCAGCATCAACTTTTAACTTGGAAGTTGCAGACTTCCATTCATATTTTGTGGGCGAACTCGGTATCTGGGTTCACAACGGAAACTGTAATTTGCCCAAACCCCCAACCGGGCCGGGAAAAGTGCCAAAAGAACAACGAGATAAAAAGCGGTTTTTTACCGAAAAAGAGCGCGCCAATAAACGAGAGGAACAAAACCACAAGTGTGCTAACTGTGGCACCGATATTGATGAAACTAACTCGGTCGGTCATCATAGAGTAAGACATGCGGATGGCGGTAAAACAGATTCCAGCAATATTGATGTAGTGTGCAAAGAATGTCACAAAGAAATCCATTCGGGCGGAAAGAAGTAAATGATGAATTCTGAAGTTTCAATCACTAAAAATGGAGAATCTGAGGGGCCTATACCTAGCATATGGCGGCCAAAGCTAAATGAAATAGTAGAGGCTTTTGCCAACTTGAATATCGAGGCGTTGAATTCTATCGACGGTATTTTAACCATAAGCCAATCTGAGTTTCAAAGGGTGTTGGAAAATATAGAGGCTTATGGTGATAAGTTGACTCAATTGGATCATGAAGTTTGGGATACGTCTGTTTATATATGGATGGGGAAGTACTGGGAGTTACTTGTTGATCTAACTACTTTGAGAGAAGTGGTGAGTGATTTGGTTTTGTTTGTAAACGTATACGAAAAAAATGCGAGTGAATATGAATTTGAAGTTACTTCAATCCATGTACCGTGATTCTTTATACGTAATTGAGCGCTTTATTATAACCATTTTTTTTAAAGTATTTGGGGAAATAATAGGACACGTCAGGGTAATCGTTCTGATAAATTCACCTTCAATTGAGTTGCGCCAAGCTTCTGAATTGGCGTATCTAACCCTAAGGCCTTAGAACTACTATGAAAGTCGTTCAGTTTCGTGTCGAGGTGTAGTTGCGCATTATTACTTTAACCCTTTTTGTCGGTTTTGGTTGTTTAACTGGCTGCGTTTCTCCTGAGATGAAGAAGGGGGACGCACCGTATCCCTCAACTCTTAAAGTTACCACCGACGAAAAGGTCAAACCTCAGTCAAAACCTGATCATTTGTATTCTCCATCACTTCTCAAAATAACTGATAATGGTGACGGTTCATTTGTTCGTCCGTTTAATGACAATAGCGTTTTCTCGAAATCGACACGTCGCACGGGAAAGAGTTTTGTATACCAAAACACCCAGCTCTCCCACGTCCTAAACGACATCCTCGCTGAATCCTTCAAAACCTCTTTCACCATTGATCCTTCGGTTTCTGGAACGCTGACGCTTCGCCTCTTTGGCATTTCTACCGTTCAAGAGGCTGTGGGCGCGCTCAATGTTGCGTTGGAACCGCAGGGTTTGGTTCTTATCGAGAAATCCGGAACCTATGCGCTCGTCCGCAGGGGTAACGCGAATACCGACACTTTGATCATGCGGCTTGTTGAGCCTGGTAAAGCGTTTGATCAGAATACAAATCTCGCCATTTTGCCGCTTCGTGGTGCGGTATCCAAAGACGTTGAAGCACTCCTCAAATCTGCGATTACCGGTGATTTTCGGGTTGTCTCAGACGGGGCCCGCAATTTACTTCTTCTTTCGGGTAATCCGCGACTTGTTCAGGAAGCGGTTCGACTGGCGCAGGCGCTCGATGTGAACTGGCTCAATGCTGTCTCATATGCTGTTGTTCCCCTCAAAAACTACGCGGCGTCTGATCTGATAACCGACAGCGAGCGGCTGGTGCGCAATGTCGGCGGCGCAGAGCTGGTTGCCCTGTCTGATGATCAGTCTGTTTTGGTGCTGACGACTTATCCGGAATCCCTTGGTCAGATTACAACGCTGATCGAGCAATTCGATGCGCGGAAACGCAAAGCCAATAGCGGCAATACGCTTGTTTATCTCGCGCGCCATCTGGACGCTGAGGCTTTATTGCAGTCTGTCAGCCAGCTGTTCATTGGGAGCGATAACGCGTCTGGCAACAATCAATCGACTTCGGCTAAAAACACTAATGATAAATCCGGCTCGAATTCCGGAAGTGCGGTAAACTCAATCAGTGTTGAGGGCGTCCGTCTATCCGTCGATAAGAGCCGCAATGCGCTTCTGGCGCGGGGCAATCCGCGCGAACTTTCCGATTTGAGAATCTTGCTCGAAGAGCTGGATAATGAAGAGCCACAAGTTTTAATCGAGGTAACGATTGTTGAAGTCACGCTCGGGGATTCTTCAAATATGGGGATCCAATGGGAGGTCGTGGAAGGTAAGCTCAAATCGAGCTTTAATGATGCGAGTACCGGTGTTGTCGCGGCCCGTTTTCCGGGCGTTTCGCTTTCTTACGTGAACACCGATATCAGCGCAGTTGTGAACGCGCTTGCCAGTGTGAATGAGCTCGAAATTGTTTCCTCTCCGCGCGTGACGACCCTGAACAATAAAACGGCGCGTTTGCAGGTTGGCGATCAGGTTCCGGTCATCACCCAAACCGCTGTGAGCGTGACCGACCCAGATGCGCCCGTGGTGAACTCGGTGGTGTTTCGGGATACGGGCGTCATTCTGGAGGTCACGCCAAAGTTCCGCGGTAATGGCATGATCGAGATTGAGGTGTCCCAGGAAGTCTCCGCCGTCGCGGAGACCACAACATCTGGCATTGACTCGCCAACCATCACACAGCGGCAGATTGAGAGTACGCTCATCGTGCCGAACGGTTCTACCGCAGTTCTTGGCGGTTTGATCAGTTCAACCCGGTCTCAGGCTGAAACTGGCGTTCCTTATTTGAAAGATGTTCCGGCACTCGGTCGCCTTTTTAGCGCAACATCAGATACAGACCGGCGCACAGAATTGGTCGTTCTGCTGCGCCCGACACTGGTTGATACTTCCAAGCGACAAATCACCTTGTCCGAACGCATTGCCCGGGCGGTTGAGCGGCTCCGCCCTGAACTTCTCAAATGAAACTTTCCGAAGGAGGTTATGCGACGGCCTCTATTTTAGGCCTGCTCGCAATTCTAGGGTTGGCGGCAAGTTGGTCGCTCACCTTGTCTCTTTCCAATGCGCGGCTCGGTGAGGCCAAGTTTAAGCGCGCCGCACTTGAGCGCGAATTTAAAAACCGGATCATGGAAGAGATATTCCAGATGCTGTCCGCGCCGGAACGGAATCAGTTGCGCTCTGATTTCATCGAACTCGAGGGCGTGAAGGTGGTGGTTGAGCGGAGCGATGAACAGGCACGGCCAAATTTTCGATATGCATCAACCGACACCCTGAAGCCCAGTCTTTCGCGCCTCCTGCCACCCGGAACAGACATTGATCTGTTGCTACAGTCGCGTGACCGCCCATTAGCTGATGCGGGAATGAAACATCTTTCTGACTTTAACCGATTGGCGGAATTTCCTGAGCGGGTTCGTGGCTGTTTGGCAGATCGGTTTACATTTTTTTCGGCAACGATGAATCCGCTCTCATCTTCTCGTCGTTCGACCTTGCGCGGTGCGATCATACGGTTATCAGTAAAGACGCTGCCTCGAGAAACACCAGCGCTTCGCTTGCGGGTTGTCGTGTTGGTCACGGGGAATGCGGAGACACCGTTTCATATTCTGGATTGGACACAAGACCATGACGCGACCGAGCCCAATTGCGCCCAACCACTCTGAAGCGGGCTATACGCTGACCGAGCTTTTAGTGGTTCTGGTCATACTGAGCTTGCTGACGGCCGCCATCGCGCCCCGTATTATGGGGCGGCTCGATGGTTCAAAAATCAAGACGGCAAAGCTTCAGCTTGAAAGCGTCTCATCGGCAGTCGAGGTCTTTTATCTGGATACGGGCCGTTATCCGTCATCGGATGAAGGCTTGGAAGCGCTGATCACCCAGCCAGAAAACCTGTTCGCCTGGAACGGACCTTATGTTCGCGCACCTAAAAACCTGATTGATCCCTGGGGCAATGAAATTCTTCTACTCCTCGATGCGAATGGACAACCCGTTCTGCAGACCCTAGGTGCAGACGGCAAAAAAGGCGGGGAAGGTTCTGCCGCTGATTTGATCTATCCGGATTTCACCACCAATGAGTGACGTCGCAGACCGCCACCCTCTCATCGCGCAAGGGTTGGTGACGGAGCCCGTCTTTCGACGTGCGCAGGAACTGGCAGAGCGTCAGGGCCGGTCTGTTGAGCTTGCGCTAAACCAGATGGGCGCGCTCAGCGATGAAGCCATGGCCAACTGGTTTGCAGCTCAAACTGGTTATGAGCGCGCTCGCGCGCCTTTATCCAATCCTGCTGAAGATGCGGGTTCTAAACTCAGTTTGGAATTTCTTCGCCAGAACCAGCTCTTGGTTTTGGGAATTGGTGATGACGGCGTGCAGCTCGGCATGGTTGACCCAACCAATCGCTCGGCCATTGAGGCAATGCGTTTTGCAACGCGGCAAACCATCTTCCCCCAAATTCTGGATGCGGGTGAGTGGCGGCGTGCCTGGGTGAAATGGTTCGAAACTTCCGCAGCAGAACTTTCGACAGGGCTTGCCGTAGATGTTGAACAAATCATGGCGAATGACCGGGATGCGCCCATCGTTCGTAAAGTCGCAAACTGGCTGGAAAACGCAGCCGATATGGGCGCATCCGATGTTCATTTTGAAGCCCGCCCACATGGGCTTGATATTCTCTATCGGATTGACGGGCATTTGCGCCTCATCGGCACTGAGCCAGTCGGAACCGGCCCGTCTATTCTGTCTCGGATAAAGGTTTTGTCCGGACTTGATCTTGGCGTTCGGCAGAAACCTCAGGACGGTCGCGCGACCATTGTCACACGCGGGCGTAAACTCGATATCCGGGCCTCGGTATTGCCCAGCATTCACGGCGAAAGCGCGGTTCTGCGCCTGCTGGATAAACCGGAAGGTTTACTCGATTTAGAAGGTCTCGGTTTCTCTATTGAACAAGTGATGTGCCTTGAAGAGGTGGTATCGCTCAAAGAAGGCTTGTTTCTGGTATCAGGGCCAACCGGATCGGGGAAAACCACGACGCTTTATGCCTGTATCGAACGCTTGCGCGGACGCGGGCTGAAGATCCTCTCCGTTGAGGACCCAATTGAATATCAGTTCGATCACGTCACGCAGGTTCAGGTCTCGGAGAAGACAGGTCTTGGCTTTGCGGAAGCCTTAAGAGCGTTCCTGCGCCACGACCCGGAAGTCATATTCGTTGGCGAAATCCGTGACAGTGAGACCGCGCAAATGGCCGTACAAGCAGCCTATACAGGTCACTTGGTGCTTGCCAGCATCCATGCGATCAGCGCCAGCAAAGTCAAAGACCGGCTCGAGTCCATGGGGGTGGAGGGCTTTAAACTGGACGCGTGTCTTCAGGGCGCGATGGGGCAAAGACTGGTGCGGCGCCTATGTCCACATTGTAAGGCGCAGACCGCGCCTTCAGATGAGGTCGGCAGAGCGTTTGAGAAACATGGCGTGTCTGCCCCAAACACTGTCTATGAGCCTGCCGGATGCAGTCACTGTGATCAGACGGGCTTTTTGGGGCGATGCCTTATCGCTGATATTGAGCTCAATGATCACCCCGCGCAGGATAGTCTGCAACAATCTGCTCTTAAATACATCGCGTCTGGCGACACAGCCTTTACAGAAGTTATCGGGATGCTCTCCTCATGAAGACATTTCGATATGAAATCATCTTAGGCAGCGGTGAGCGATTGCGCGGTGAAATCAACGCCGCCGATGAAGATGCAGCGCGTAGCCGCGTCCTGCAAATGGACGGCACACTTACCCGTTTGCAGGCCAAATCTGACTGGTTCTCTTTTGAGCGCGAGCGAAGCTTTTCGCCTGAAGACTTTCATCTCTTTCTGATCGGACTTGCGCCGATGTTGCGCGCAGGCGGAACGCTTCGAACAGCATTAGCCATATTGGCAAAATCAGATCGCTCGCAAAGCGCAGTCTTAGCGCGCAACGTCTTAGCGCTTGTAGACGAAGGACGGCTTTTTAGCGAGGCTCTGGCGGATCAGGGCGATACCGGTCTTATCGTCTCTGAGTTTGTCCGTGCCGGAGAGGCTGGCGGGGGGCTTGAGCGCATGTGCACGCTTGCGGCAGAGTTTCTGGCAGCGCGCATTTCCGTGTTCAAAGAAATACGCTCAAGTCTTGCTTATCCGGTCTTTGTCATCGGTCTTGCGATTGTTGCTATTCTCATCCTGATGGTTTTTGTCGCGCCCGCCCTTGCGCCCGTCTTGCCGGATACGGGGGAGGCCCAGCTTGTAAAACTCTTTGCGGCGGCAGGTGCGTTCATCGCCGCTCACACTACATGGTTGTTGCTGGGCGTTGCCGGATTGGTGGCTTTGCTGGCCATTGCGGCGCGGCAATGGGATGTCACCGCCCAGATGGGACGGGTTGCGATCCGATTGCCGATCCTCAAAACGCTTTGGCGCGATCTTTCTATGGGGCCAGCCTCCCGAGCGATTTCTGCCTTGCTAATGGCAGGACTTCCGCTGACTTCGTCTCTGCGCTCTGTCTCCAAGACGGTCGCCAGCCCATTTCAAGAAGCCCTGACAGAGCTTGCTGAGCGGCTTGATGACGGCGTGCCATTGCAATTAGCGCTGCAATCTAGTGGACGTTATTTTCCGCCGGAGTTTGAGCGCCTGGTGCTCTTATCTGAGGCCAGCGATAATCTGGCCTTGGGCTTTGATCAGGCAGGTGTCTTGTGCCAGGAACGTGCGCTCGCACGGGTTAAGCAGCTATCTGCCGTGTTGGGACCGGCGCTTGTGGTTGGCGTTGGCGGGATTGTTGCGGCGATCATGCTGCTGCTTCTCTCAAGCCTCACCGCTATCGGGGATGGAGCGCTTTGATGGTGAAAGCAGGCGAAGACGGATTTGCGATGACGGATGCGCTAGTCGCGCTTTTGTTGTTTTCGCTGACTGCAGGCGTTTTGTATCTGATCGCGAATATGACATTGAGCGTAAGCGCGCAAACCAAATGGAAAGCGACGGCCCACGAGATTGGTTTAAGTGTTCTGAAAAATGATGCGGTAGTGAGTTCATTTAAGCAGGATGTTGACGGTAAAACCTATGACGTTCTGATCACAGAAACACGCACCAATTTTTCGGGCGACAAATGGGTGAAACGCGAGCGTCAGATCGTGGTGCGCTGGGTTGGTCGGAACGGCGGACAGCGAGATGTGAGTTTTAAAGACCTTGCATTGGAGTCAGCACAATGAGGGAGGATGGTTTTACGCTTGCAGAAACCCTCGCGGCTTTGGTGGTCATCGGCTTTGCCTTCACCCTTGTTGCTCAGTTGGTGAGCCAGCATGTGCGCTTGCAAAGGGACGTTAGAGCGACCAAGCTTATCCTGAATGAAATGGATCTGAAAGCGCCGCAGACGGTACCCGATCTTGATGCAGACTGTGTTTACGATGTACTCGGGGGACGGTGCCGGTCATGAGTAAACCGAAGATCATCTGGACAGAAACAGGCCCGGTCGAGCAGGCTATGAATTGGACGATTTCTCAGCTCGTTTCCGCGTTGAGTTTCGGTCGACGTGAGTTTCGAACCGCGAAGTTTCTTTCACCTCAAATCTTTGAAAGTGCATTCAAAAAGCCGGGTCTGAAAGGAAACGACCTGAAATCGGCCTTCCGAGAGGCGCTAATCGGATTATCACCGCTTCCAATCGATGACGTCATCATTTTTTCCCGCATGCAGGATGACACGACAATAGGCTACGCTCTTGTACAACGGGAAGAGTTTGAAGCGGAACGAGGTCTGTTTGTCTCGAAAGTTGAGAGTCACGCGAACAGATTTGAAACCGGTAACTTCAGGGTCTGGAAATCAGTGCTTCTGACCGGTCTCATTTTTCTGATCATTGGATCACTGATTAGTGCAATGATCCGCTATGAAAGCCAGAGCGCTGAATTGCAGGCAAAGCTTGATGATGTCCAAGCAAAGAACATCCGCCTCGTCGCTGACTTGAAGCGCGCCAAAGCTGAAAAGCAAACCCGGTCATCATTGGAGAATTTTAGGTCAGCCCATGAAGGGCAGGCCGAACCTTCAACCCATGTCTTTGTTCTCAATGATCTGGCAAAGCGCACGCCTGAGGCGGCCTGGTGGCGGGCAGTCTCATATGACCTCTCATCCGGCTATCGCTTTGACATGCGGGCCGGAAATGCTGCTGAAACCATAGCGGTTTTAAAAGCTGATCCGAACGCGCATCAACTGGAAGCCGGTGGCCGGATTTCCATGGAGCGTCCGGGCGTTGAAGCCTTCACTTTGACGCGGACCTCTGGGAGCGCGAAATGATGGCTTCGGGTCTTCGTTCTGTCTTAATCGGCTGGGGCCTGATTTTGGGCTTGGGGGCGGCGCTTTGGCTGATCGTCTCTAGTCCGAGCAGATTGCTCGGCCCAATGCAGCAAGATGTTGCCTTTGAAACCAGGAAATACGAGGCGCTGTCAGCAGACTGGAAGGCCGTATCAGATAAGCCAGCGGACAAAACCGAACCGCAGCTTACCCCCCCGCTGAATGGGCAGTCTCTGCTGTCTGATATTCTGAAAAAAGAAGTGGGTGAGTTTCGTGAGCTTCGGCAATTACCGCTGAATGAAGCTTCTCTTCCCATTCAGAAATGGAGAGTTGAGCTAGAGGCCTCGCCTTTTGGCTTATCGAGCCTCTTGGAACGTTTGGCATTCCAAGAGAATTTTCTACTCGACCAGTTTCAGGTGACGGCCCGAGATAAAGACCGTCTGTTCGTTGGCATGAGCCTTGTGCTTCTCCCTAAAGACCCATCAGCCATATCGAAGCCTCAATCTCCTTCATTTGAGGATTATCGCGCGCGAAACCCATTCGATCCAGACCGAAAGCAGGTTTTAAAACCGGGAACAGATTCGCAAAAATTGATCGTCCCAAGTGTCACGCTGACGCTCATCGGGCTCAAATCAAGCGGCAAAAACTGGCAAGCCAGCATTTCTGACGGAAGTGATAACTTTCCTGAAAGCGTGAAAGCAGGCGATCAGATTGCAGGCTATGTCGTCCAATCGATCGACAAGACCGGCGTTATTCTTGCTTCACCTGATAACGAGACATTGAAGCTGAAGGCTCCGTTTGCTGAGTGACGGATCTGACAATCTTTTTGAGCATTTGAGCCGCGGTCCTTGAAGCTAGAAATCTAAAGTCTGGAGCTGAAAGCGCATTAATCCTGATGCTCCCGTTAATTCGCTCGACTGCAGACGCAATAGCCGATCATGACGGAATGCTGGGGTAGGGGAGTTGGCTCTCTTCCTTTCATTAGTAACCCGCCAGTTTTCGTGCAATCCTTAGTGCTGAAAAGTTTGCCGATCCGTTCCGGAAACGCTGATGCTGGATCAATCTCCGGCCCGCGCAAACGTGTAGTTCATCGATCTTGCCGGACGCCTGGCCATGCGCATCAAGGCCGTTCGGAAGGTTCCAGCCATGCTGCAGATAAAAATCGTGAGCGATATTCATGAGCTTTCGCTTAAAGTGTGGGAGTTGTTTCGCCGTCATGGTTTCGGTATCAACTCTCGACCACACGACATGGGCATGTAACCGGCCATTTTTGTCGTGCAGAACCAGAGCGCTTCGGCTTCCTCGAACGCCCCCGCAAAGTCATCCGAGATAAAGCCGCGCAGCTCGATCAGTTCGACATGCTCATTGTCTTCGACATTGAGAAGATGGCGAGCCAGGTTTTGCCCATAGGCGCGTTCGGAGGTTTTGAGGATCATGGACTACCTCAGTGGCTAAGCGTTTTAATCAGCTCCAGCGAAGATCGAGCGTATTCGGGAAGCGTGCATCCTGATGAATATAGCGCGGAATGAAATGTCCGGCGGTGTGTCCGTTTGCATTGAAGGAAGCGATGCGTCGTCCTTCTGCTTCAAGCGCGTTCACGGGCCGCGTTTCGAAATTGCGTCCACCTGGATGGGTCGGGTAATAGGTGCATCCGCCGATTGAACGGCCAAGTCTTGGATCGTAGAGATCAAAGACAAGCGGTCCATGAGGTAAGATTGTCGGGTGCAGACAGGATGCCGGTAACCAGGTACGATAGCGCACGCCGCAGAAATTAGAGCCCATCACTTCATCCTTGGTCAGTGGCAGTACGATGCCATTGCACAAAAGCTGTCTGTGCGCGAAATCGCCATCAATCTTGATTTCAATGCGCTCGAGTGAGGAATCAACAAAGCGGGCCGTCCCGCCAATTGCGCCTTCTTCGCCGAGAACATTCCATTGTTCCAAAGCATGGCGAAGCTCGATCGACACACCGTCATATGTAACTTTTCCGATCCATGGGAAGCGGAATTCGAAATGCGCTTTAAACCAGCTCGGATCGATAGAAATACCTGTGCCTTCGCTGACTTCCTTCAGAACGGCTTTCAGATCCTGCCAGAGCACATGCGGTAGCATGTATTTGTCATTTAGAGCTGTGCCGTGCGGTTTGAGCGGTGCTGTGTATGGCGTCGTCCAGAACCACGCGATCAGAGCACGTAAGAGCAGATGCTGCGCAAGGTTCATGTCCACATGAGGCGGCATTTCGAAGCTTCGAAACTCGACAAGACCAAGCCGCCCGGTTGGGCCGTCTGGGGAGTAGAGCTTATCGATACAAATCTCAGACCGGTGGGTGTTACCTGTGACATCCACGAGCAAATGGCGAAGGACGCGGTCAACCAGCCATGGCGGCGCACTCTGGCCTTCTGTCGGGAGCTGCTTTAGCGCCAGTTCCATTTCATAAAGTTGGTCATGACGGGCTTCATCCAGTCGCGGGGCCTGACTTGTTGGGCCAATGAATGTGCCCGCAAAGAAATAGCTGAGCGCCGGATGGTGCTGCCAATAACGGATAATTGACCCGAGAAGGTCCGGACGGCGCAGGAATGGGCTGTCATTCGGGGTTTCGCCACCAACAACGATGTGGGCGCCGCCGCCTGAGCCGGTTGGGCGGCCATTGACGAGGAAGGATGAGGAATCAAGGCCGCATTGGCGGGCCTCCTCGTAGAGCGTCTTCATGATGAAGGATAATTCGTTCCAGTCTTTGGCAGGCTGGATATTGACCTCAATCACACCTGGGTCCGGTGTGACTTTGACTTCATTAATGCGCGGGTCTCGCGGAGGTGGATAACCCTCCAGTCGAACCGGCATTCCGGTTTCGGTCGCGGCTTCTTCGATTGCTGCAATAAGATCGACATATGCATCTGCTGACATGACGGGCGGCAGGAAAACGCACAAATGACCATCGCGATGTTCGATTGAGAGGGCGGTGCGAACGCCGGGTCTGATAAACTCACGTTCGGGTCGATGCTTAGCCTTCTCCTGTTTTTGAGCTGGTTTGGCGTCGAGTTCCGATTGCTGGCGGATTTCGGTTGGTGTTGTTGGAAGAGTTCCACGCGGCTCGAACGGATCAGTCTGGATCAGGCCCGGATAAAGAATTGGGTCGAGTTCCGGCAAAGCTTTTAGAGGCAGGCGGAAGCCAGCCGGGCTGTCACCTGGAATGAGGAAGAGTTTTCCGCGGCGGGTTGCCCAGATTTCGGACATCCATTGGAAGGCCCGGCCGCCTTGCGCTTTGCCTTGGTTGGCCTGAACGGGAATGACGAAGCCTTTTGGCTGACCTATGCCTTGTTCAAAAGTACGATAAAGCGCTCGACGCTCTTCGTCTTGCTTGAGTTTTGGATCGAGTGGATCAAGGTTTATCGGCAGGCTGCCTTCACCCATAATATATTCGGCGGGATCTTCATAAAGCGCTTGGGCGCAGTCAGGAGACAGATCGAGTTTCTCGGCGAGTGCTCCGGCGAAAACTTCGACATCAGCAGCACCGAAATTAGCGGGCTGGTCCTCTTTCTGGATGAGGTCGGTGTTGTGCCAAAGCGGCTGCCCATCATTTCGCCAGTAGAGTGCAAACGCCCATCGCGGCAGAGGCTCGCCGGGATACCATTTGCCTTGACCGTGTGTGAGAAGCCCTTCCGGTGCGTAACGTTTCTTGAGGCGATGGATCAGTTGATCTGCAAAGATGCGCTTGGTTGGGCCAACCGCTTCGATCGTCCATTCCGGCGCATCGCGATTTGTTTCGGACACAAAGGTTGGTTCGCCGCCCATGGTCAGACGAACATCATTATCTGCCAGAATTTTATCTACCCGAAGCCCTGCTTCGTGAATGGCTTTTGCCTGACTTTCAGTAACGGGTTTTGAATGTCGCGGCGGGTCGATCAGGCGATCAACCTTCATTTCAAAATCGAACTCGACTTCGCAAGGTTCCAGAGCGCCGCTAATCGGGGCCGCAGATTGTGGAGCGGGGGTCGCTGCGAGTGGAATATGTCCTTCCCCCGCAAAGAGGCCGGAGGTTGGGTCAAGTCCGACCCAGCCCGCGCCCGGAATATAGACCTCGACCCAGGCATGAAGGTCGGTGAAGTCGACGTCTGGACCAGATGGCCCGGTCACAGGCGCCATATCGGCAGTCAATTGCACCAGATAGCCGGACACAAAGCGGGCTGCGACGCCCAGATGGCGGAATATATTGACGAGAAGCCAGCTGGAATCCCGGCATGAGCCTTTGCTCAGGGAGAGTGTTTCTTCTGGTGTCTGAACGCCCGGCTCCATGCGAATGACATAGCCAACGCGTTGTTCGACGAGCTGGTTCATCTGAACCAGACGGTCAACTGTTGAGCCGTCCTTTTTCTTAGACATCCAGATGTCCTGGGCCTGCTTCAGAAACGCTTTGTATTCCGCCCCGAATTCAGTCGTCTTCAAATACGGCTTCAGGTCTTCAGCAACGTCCGCCTCATAGGTGAAGGGCGTTGTGCGAACGCTTTCCTCAAGGAAAAAGTCGAACGGATTAATCGCAATCATATCTGCGACGACATCAATCTCGACCGAGAATTCTTTGATTTTCTCAGAGAAAACTATGCGTGCGAGATAGTTCCCGAACGGGTCTTGCTGCCAGTTGATGAAATGGTCAGCCGGTGTGATCTTTTGACTATAGCTGACAATGGGCGTTCTGCAGTGCGGTGCAGGACGGAGTCGAATGACCTGCGGGCCCATAGTGATAGGCCGGTCATATTTATAGCTCGTGCGGTGGGTCAGCCCAATGCGTATACTCATGCTCAACCGCTACCGCCGATCCATATCCCTCTGCAACTAAAACAACCATTTTGGGCTTAATTTTTCGACAGCTGACTTTGAACTTGGCGATTTAAGCGTCATCATGCTTTGCTGAGGCGAGAAGCGGGGTAAACGGCGTACATGTTTGATGAAATGTCTAATAATGGTCTCGTACGGTCTGGGTATGAGCGAATTCAGGAATGGCTGAACTCTACAAGCCATGAGGACTTAACCAGAGCGTCGGCAGAGGCCGAAACGCTGTTTCGCAAAATTGGCATTACATTTGCGGTCTATGGTGAAGGCGGGAACCCTGAACGCCTGATCCCGTTCGATGTCGTGCCGCGCGTTTTTAGTGCAGAAGAATGGGCGACGCTTGAGAAAGGTGTCATCCAGCGCGCTCAGGCGCTGAACGCCTTTATCGCGGATGTCTATCACGACGCGCGTATTGTTTCTGAAGGCCTGATCCCACCTGAATTCGTCTTTCAGAATGATGCCTATGAGCCAATCATGAAGGGTTTTTCGCCCCGCCGGGATATTTACTCCCATATTTCAGGCATTGACGTGATCCGAACCGGCGAAGACGGGTTTTACGTGCTGGAAGACAATTGCCGGACACCGTCAGGGGTTTCCTATGTCCTTGAGAACCGGCGGATGATGACACGCCTGTTCCCGGATTTGTTTGCCATGGGTGATGTTGCGCCTGTCGATACCTATCCGGATTTACTTCGGAACACGATGGAAGCCGTCGCCCCGGAATCGACCAAAGGCACGCCAAACTGCGTGATCCTGACGCCTGGCCATTTCAACAGTGCCTATTACGAACACTCATTTCTTGCCGATGAAATGGGCATTCCGCTTGTCGAAGGTTCTGATCTGTTTGTTGAGAATAATCGCGTCTTTATGCGGACGACGAAGGGCCCTGAACAGGTCGATGTGATCTATCGGCGGATTGATGACGCTTTCCTTGATCCTAAATGTTTCCGCCCTGAATCCATGCTGGGTGTTTATGGACTCGTGGATGCCTATAAAGCAGGCGGTGTGACCATCATGAATGCGCCGGGCACAGGGGTTGCCGATGACAAGGCTGTTTACTGCTATGTCGAAGATATGATCCGTTTCTATCTGAGTGAAGAGCCGATCCTGAAGAATGTCGAAACCTGGAAATGTAGTGACCCGGCTCAACTGAGTCATGTTCTGGAGAATATCGACAAGCTGGTGCTGAAAGAGGTTCACGGCTCTGGCGGCTACGGCATGTTGATTGGTCCGAAATCAACCAAGGCCGAACAGGAAGCCTATGCAGCGCGTGTGAAGGCAAATCCTGCGGGCTTTATCGCGCAACCGACATTGTCTTTGTCGACCTGTCCGACGCTCGTTGAAGAAGGCGTTGCGCCGCGGCATGTGGATTTCCGTCCATTCGTACTGTCTGGTTCCGATGTGAAGGTCACGCCGGGTGGACTGACACGAGTTGCGTTGAGGGAAGGCTCGCTTGTCGTGAACTCTAGCCAGGGCGGCGGCGTGAAGGATACCTGGGTCATGACGGGAGGCGTTTAATATGTTGAGCCGTGTAGCAGATAGTCTGTTCTGGATCTCTCGCTCTATGGAGCGGGCAGACAATGTCGCGCGTCTGATTGACAGCGCCAGACGCATGGTAACGCTCCCTGTTCAAACCGGTCGCAGCATTTCGAACGAATGGTCATCCATTTTGATTGCGGCAGGTGCCAGCAAAACCTTTGTCGGTGACTTAGAACATGCTGACCGGGATGAAGCGCTGGAGCATTTGATTGCTGATCCGGAAAACCCATCCAGCATTTATTGCTGTTTCCGAAATGCGCGTGAAAACGCGCGGGCTATTCGCTTTGGTCTGACGGCTGAAGTCTGGAATATTCTGAACACGGCATGGAATGACTTGCCGAACCAGATTGCATCTGCGCGCTCTCGTCGGGCCTATCTGGCAGAATTCGTTGACTGGGTGAAAATCTGTCAGGCGCAATATCGCGGATCTGTAGAAAGTACGATGGTTCGCGATGATGGTCTGGAATTCCTGCGGCTGGGCAGCCACTTGGAACGAGCAGATGCGACCGCGCGAATTCTGGACGTGAAGTATCACGTTCTCTTGCCGTCATTGGGTGAAATTGGCGGTTCGCTCGACCAGTACCAATGGGTATCGTTGCTTCAGGCGGTTGGCATGCAGCGCGCTTATCATTTTGTGACGCATGAAGATGTAACGCGAAAAGGCGTAACGACCTTTTTGATGCAGAATGAGCTTAATCCGCGCTCGCTTGCCTATAGTCTCGACCGAATTCTGACGTCGTTGAAGACGCTGGAAGGGTTCTACGATCGGACATACGATAGTCGTCTGTTTGTCGAAGATATTCTGGTTGACATCCGGGCAGCCGATATCGACTATGTTCTGAACTCAGGTTTGCATGAATTTCTGACAAAGTTCATTCACCGGATAGCCGAATTGTCTCAACGAATCGCGCTCGACTTTGCTTTTGCCCCTCCGATTCAGGAGGAGAAGGTTAGCGAGATGAGCCAGTCGCAGACCAGCTGACGTTGCGTTTCAGGCGCATATAGGCGCCTGATCATCAGACTTTATCGAAAAATATACCCAAAAGTGATTTAAGGCGTTCACAAAGCTCTCGGTCTGCGCTTTCTAGCGTGATCTTTTGACCTGCGCCTCTAAAAGGATGTTTGAATGACGTATTGTGTTGGGATCAAGCTCAATCAGGGCCTTGTTCTTCTCGCTGACACGCGAACAAACGCTGGCGTGGATAATATTTCCCGTGTGAAGAAGCTGTTCACCTGGCAATTGCCGGGAGATCGAATTATTTCCATGATGACAGCAGGTAATCTGGCGATCACACAGGCAGTTATCAGTGAGATCAATGAGCGTATTGATGCTCCAAATCCTAACCAGCCAACCATTTTCAGTGCGCCGACCATGTTTGAAGTCGCGCAAGTCGTTGGCGATACCATGCGTAAGGTTCAGTCTCGCTATGCGCCGGGGCTTGCTGCGCGCAATGTAGATTCCAGCGCGTCTATTCTGGTCGCGGGTCAGCGCGTTGGCGGCATTCCGCGTCTTTATATGGTGTATGCGGCCGGTAACTTCATTGAGGCAACGGACGACTCACCATTCTTCCAACTTGGTGAACACAAATACGGTAAGCCGATCCTGGACCGCGTAATCACAGTTGATACCGACATTCAGGACGGTATTATCTGTGCGTTGTTATCGATGGACTCGACCATTCGCTCAAATCTGACTGTGGGTATGCCGCTCGATCTGGCGGTGATCCGCACAGACTCGTTCCAGTTTGAGCAGCTACGTCGCATTGAAGCTGACGATCAGAAGTTCTTTGACTTCAGCAATGCGTGGTCGAATGCTTTGAGAGACGCATTCCAGCAAATGCGCCTGATGGACGTTTGATCAGTTAAAGACGACGGTTTTCTGTCCGTTCAGAAATACGCGGTGTTCCGCGTGGGCTTTGACGGCACGAACGAGCGCAGTCGCCTCAAGTGAACGGCCCATTTCAACAAAATCTGTTGCTGACAATGAGTGATCCACGTCATCTGTCACCTGGGTGAGGATTGGGCCCTCATCGAGATCAGCTGTAACATAGTGAGCCGTCGCGCCGATCATTTTTACGCCGCGTTCGTGCGCGCGATGATACGGGCGTGCGCCTTTAAAGCTTGGCAGGAATGAGTGGTGAATATTGATGCACTGGCCAGATAGCCGCGTGCAGGCATCATTCGACAAAATCTGCATATAGCGCGCGAGCACGGTAAGTTCAGCGCCGGTTTTCTCGATGATGTCGAACATTGCGCGTTCAGCATCGGCCTTGTTGTCCTTCGACACTGGAACTGTGTGGAATGGCAGTCCCCAATGCTGAAGCGATGGGGCAAGGTCAGGGTGGTTTGACAGAATAGCAACGGGCTCAATCGGTAACTCGCCAACGCGTGCGCCATAGAGCAGGGCATTTGCGCAGTGATCCAACTTTGAAACCATGATCAGCGTTCTGATCTTTTTTGACTGGTCGATGATGGACCAATCTGCGTCGAGCGCCGTGCCGACCTCGCCCAGATCGTCTTTCAGTGCGTCCAGCGAAAATCCCGCAAGTTCAGGGCTGAAAGCCAGACGAACGAAGAAACGTTTGGTCGCCGGGTCGCCAAAAGACCGAGAGCGGCTAATGAAGCAGTCATGTTTGACGAGAACGTTTGAAATGCGCGCAATAATACCGGAGCGATCTTCGCACGATAATTTCAGAATGAATGAGTTCGTCATTTTGGCCTTACCTCTCAACGGGAAAGCCGATAGCGCGTTACGTAGTGAATGTGCAATGTTGGAATTGAGTATTCGCTGCTGAAGCGCCCTCATTCGTGTCGAATATGCGCGTTTTCTGAATAATAATAATCATCCTGTCGTTAGGGCACGCCTTTACTTGCCCGGGTTTTCTGGCCAGTTTGCGATCATAAGACTTTTAAAGTCACCCGGGAGGAATAATTATGATTTCAGTCAAGAAATTGGCTTTGCTGTCGTGTGCTGTGCTTACACTTTCAGCGTGCGGGCCGAGCGGTAAGGAAGACGTTTCCAAGAAAACGGACCCTGAAGTGCCAAAAGCCTTCGCAGCTGTCAGCTTTGATGATCTCAAGAACGCGGCAAAAACACCGGAAGAATGGCTGACTTACGGTGGCACCTATGACGAGCAGCGTTTCTCCCGCCTGAAGACAATCAACACAGAGAACGTTTCTACGCTTGGTGTCGCCTGGACTTATGATCTGGCCACCAATCGCGGCGTGGAATCCACCCCAATCGTTGTGGACGGCGTTATGTATGTGACGTCAGCATGGTCTGTCGTTTATGCGCTTGATGCAAAAACAGGCGAGGAGCTCTGGGTTTATGATCCGTCAGTCGATCGCGCGGTTGGCGTTCACGCGTGCTGTGATGTGGTGAACCGCGGCGTTGCTGTCTATGATGGAAAACTGTTCGTCGGCGTCATTGATGGACGCCTTGAAGCTCTGGATGCGAAAACAGGGGATGTGCTGTGGAGCAAGGTCACTGTGGACCAGAGCAAGCCTTACACAATCACCGGCGCGCCGCGCGTCGTTGATGGCAAGGTTCTGATCGGTAATGGCGGCGCTGAAATGGGCGTTCGCGGTTATCTGTCTGCTTATGACGTCGAAACCGGCGACATGAAATGGCGGTTCTACACCGTTCCCAAGGCCGACAAATCGCCTGATGGCGCGGCGTCTGACTCTGCGTTTGCCAAACTCGGTAATGACAGCTGGGGCGATGACGGCGAATGGACGAAATCTGGCGGTGGTGGCACCGTTTGGGATTCTATCGTCTATGACACGGAAAATGATCTGATCATTTTCGGGGTCGGCA
This sequence comes from uncultured Ponticaulis sp., assembly GCA_963678615.1. Taxonomy (GTDB): domain Bacteria; phylum Pseudomonadota; class Alphaproteobacteria; order Caulobacterales; family Hyphomonadaceae; genus Ponticaulis. Next base: position 1,459,165 of record OY782947.1, on the reverse strand, counting down.
ATGGTTCGCCTTGGAACCAGAAGTTCCGTGATCCGTCTGCGAAAGACAATCTGTTCCTGTCTTCCATCGTCGCAGTTAAGCCTGACACGGGTGAATATGTCTGGCACTTCCAGACCACTCCGGGGGATAACTGGGATTATACAGCAACGCAGTCCATCATTCTGGCTGATCTGCCAGTTGGTGAAGATGGTGCGTCGAAACGCGTTGTGATGCAGGCGCCGAAGAACGGCTTTTTCTATGTTCTGGACGCGGCCACAGGCGAGTTTGTGTCAGGGAACAATTATGTGCCTCAAAACTGGACAACAGGCCTTGATGAGAATGGCCGTCCGATTGAAGTCGCCGATGCGCGTTATTCGGCTGTGCCGTTCCTTCAGACACCTGGTCCGCTCGGTGGCCATAACTGGCACCCAATGGCATTTAACCCTGAACTGAATCTTGCGTATATTCCGGCGCAGGAAATTCCTCAGGCGTATGCGACTGACCCGCTCTTCTTCACCAATCCAACGAACTGGAACACGGGTGCAGACTTCGCAGCAGGTGTGCCGGCTGATCCTCCTCCGGGACTGATCAAGGCGCTTCGGTCGGGCCTGAAAGGCCGATTGATCGCCTGGGATCCAGTGAAGCAAGAACCGCGTTGGACGGTTGAGCACAAGAATGCGTGGAATGGTGGCATTCTGACGACTGCTGGCGGTCTCGTCTTCCAGGGACGTCTGGAAGGCATGTTCTCAGCATATGACGCTGCTAGCGGCAAAGAGCTGTGGAGCCACGAGTTGAAATCTGGTGGTGCATCAGGACCCGGAACGTTTGAGATCGATGGCGAGCAATATGTCACGATCACAACGGGCTGGGGTTCTGCGTTTGGTCTGGCGGCCGGCTTCGGCTACGATTCTGCTGTGCCTTCGATGGTCGGCAAGGTTGTAACGTTCAAGCTTGACGGCACAGGGACCATTCCTGATCACGATATGCCTGCAATTGAGCGCAAACCACAGGCTGATGTATTTGGTGATGATGCAATGATCAGCAAAGGCGCTGTATCGTTCGCGCGTAACTGCGCGGTCTGCCACGGCCCACTGGCGATCAGCTCTGGTGTTCTTCCTGATCTTCGTTGGTCACCAATGAGTGCGACAGCCCAATCCTGGAAACGTGTTGTCATCGATGGCACACTGGCCGGAAATGGCATGGTATCCTTCTCGAATATTATGCCTGAGGAAGAGGCCGAAGCGATCCGTGCATATGTAGTGAAGCAGGCTCACGTCGCGAAAAGCGCAGAAGACGAATAAAAAAATGAAGGCGGATGTGAATAACTCACATTCGCCTCTTGACCTGCATGGGGTTTATGGTGTTTCTGCGCCGCTCAGGGGCGGTTAGCTCAGTTGGAAGAGCATCTCGTTTACACCGAGAGGGTCAGCGGTTCGAGCCCGTTACCGCCCACCATTTCCCCTCCATATTCGCAATGGAGGCGGAAATCCTGAAACAGAAATCAAGAGACTGCTGTTGAGACTTCCTGTCGATATTGATCTCATCAAAGGGTTTATGCCCAAGGATGAGGGCGAAGCCCTGTATAAGGCTTTATTGGCGGCTCCAGACGGTCCTGCGCTCGAAATCGGCACCTATTGCGGCAAGTCTGCCGTTTATCTTGGAACAGCGTGCAAGGCGCGTGGCAGCGTACTGTTCGCGCTCGACCATCATCGTGGCTCTGAAGAGAATCAGCCGGGCTGGGAACATCACGACACCGAGACCTGGGATGATACCGTCAATGCTATGGAAACCTTGCCATTTCTGCGTCACACGCTTCGCAGGGCAGGTCTTGAAGGCGTTGTTATTCCGATAGTCGGAACATCCGAAACCGTCGCCCAATATTGGCTGCACCCGCTTGCATTTGTGTTCATTGATGGCGGACACGGTGACGAGCCTGCTATGACGGATTATCGCTGTTGGTCGCCTAAAGTCATGCGAGGCGGTATTCTGGCGATCCACGATGTGTTCCCAGATCCAAAGGATGGCGGTCGTCCACCTTATGAAATCTACAAGCTGGCCATGGCGTCAGGTTTGTTTGAAGAAGTGAGCGTGGTTGGCTCTTTGAGGGTCCTGCAGCGACTTTAAACGCTTAAGTGTGCTGACAGAGCACTTGCTTTGTTGGTGAGCCACGACGCAGCGCTTCGGCGGCAAGAATCACAGCCGCTTGTGTCCAGGATGGTTTCTCGCGCGGCCAGAAAATGTCTTCCTTGAACTGATAGCCCATCCAGAACGTGCCATCTTCATCGCGGTGTTGGAATTGTAGTGCCAAAAGGTTGCGGGCAACATCACTGGCGCCGAGTCCGGTCAGAGCGATGGAAAGCTCTGCGCTTTCGGCAACTGTGATCCATGGTTCTGTGGTCACGCATCGGCAGCCGAGTGAGTCGTGCACATAGCGCGACCAGTGTTCGCGAATGTGAAGGGTCGCCTGGTGGCCCTTAATGCAGCCGCTCATCGCGGGATAGTACCAATCCATGGCAAAGACGCTGCGGTCTTCGCCATTGCGGTCAAAACGTTCCGGATGAAGGCTAATGGCGCGATCAAGCTTGTAGAGCGCAGACTGGAATTTCTTGGCTGACTGGAGTTTGCCAAGCATCACGGCAATTCGAATCCCTGATTCCAGGCTTTTTCGAATCGAAGCGTTTCCGGCAAGAACAGAATCATCCGGACCAAAGGAGCGGGCTTCTGCTGACCAGGCGATATCGCCATAGTCAGACTGATGTTCGATGACGAAGCCGAGCGCCTTGGACACCATCGGCCAGAACTCATTCAGGTCGGCACGGTCGCCGCGGGTGACATATCGATGCCAGATACCAGTCGCGCAATATGCGATGAAATTAGTATCGTGGAACTGACCTTTGGTTGTGCGACACATATGCAGTGTATCGACCATATCGGCGGTGTTTCCATAGTCGCCAAGCCATGAACCATCGGCTTTCTGAGTGCGTTTCAGGTAGTGGAAAGCAGCGTCTGCGGCAGCTGTTTCGCCGACAACTTCAAGCGCCATGGCGCTTTCGACATGGTTCCAGGCGTCCCAGATGCCATCTGCGAACCATGGAATACTGCCGTCAGGACGCTGAATTTCCAGAATCAGCTGGATGGCCGGCATCAGGCTTTTCCGGTTGATGGTAACGCCTGATGACCGTTCGAGAAGCAAAGACGTCATCATTTGGTATTTGCCTCGAAGTAAAGGGCCACGCTTTTACCGATCACTGGTGCGGTGAGCCATTCCAGAAAGCGGGTCAGCGCCGGTTTCTTGATTATGTCCCACACAAGAAATGAGTGATAGAGTTTCACGAGAGGATGATCATCCCGGCGCGACCAGAACAGGCATTTCAGCCACCAATAGGGCGCGTGTAGTCCATGCGCATGATGCTTTGTCTGGAAGGTGAAGCCTTTATTGATGATCTCATATTTGAGGTGTGTATCGTCAAAAATACGAATATGGCCGCCGGGCTCGAATGGGTATCCATTCGGTGGCGGCGCAAGCTTCCAGCATAGCCGTTCAGGCCAGGCATGGGGAACGGTGACGCAGAGTTTGCCGCCTGGTTTAAGGACACGTCGCATCTCGTCCAGAACCTTCGGATAGGCTTCGAGGTGTTCTAGCACCTCAGAGCAAATCAGTACGTCGAAACTGTTATCCGGAAAGGGGACTTCATAGGCGCTGCCTTTGATGAAGCTGGTGAGGCCGGAGGTTGGCTCCACCAAAGTGTCGAGATAGTCCAGACCCTCTCTCGCTTTCGTCAGAGAGGGAAGGTCGATATCAAGACCGACACAATCGACGCCCTCGATCATGTGGACGCCATGGACATGTCGGCCTTCGCCGCAGCCCAGATCGAGTACTTTCATGCCGGGCTTCAAATCCAGTAGATTAAGGCGAGCGGTCAGCATTTGGACTGAATAGCCGTTTCGAACAGAGCTTCGTAGGTCGGGGCGATATTTGACCAGTTGAATTGGGTTCGTGCCCTTGCGAAAGCCTTGTCGGACAATTTCTGGCGATCATCACTGCCAAGTGAGAAGAATTCATGCAGCGCGGCAGAAAGTGCCTTTGAGTCACCTTTCGGAACAATCGTTCCGGCATCTCCGGCTACTTCTGGAAGTGCGCCGCCGTCAGAGGTGATGACGGGTGTTCCGCAGCTCATGGCTTCTGCGCACGGCAGGCCAAATCCCTCATACAATGACGGCGTAACGGATAGGCTGGCTGAGCAGAAAGCATCTGCGAGCTCCTGACGGGTCAGGCCGCTTCGGAATTCGACAGCGGAGCTCAGGTCTAATGCCTCGAGCGCATCCTTGGTTGGGCCGTCTCGCATTTTTCCGATCACCAAAAGACGTGTATCAGGCCGTGACTGTCGCAACTCTGCGAGCGCTTCGAGAAGATAACGCAGCCCTTTGAGGGGGACATCGGCGCTGGCCGTGGTCACGATCAGACGGTCTGACCGGGCGACGGCCGGATTCGGCTTGAAGGTTTCCTGATCGACGCCGAGCGGAATGACATTGAGTTGATCGGCCCGTACACCGAATTCAGACATGATGTCAGATTTTGTTGCTTGCGACGGCGTGATGATGAAGGGCAGCTTGCGAGCCGTTTTGATCTGCTCCTTGTGGAAGCCGTACCAGCGACGGATCAGGAATCGGATTTTCGGATTTTCCTCTGCAGCGAGCTCGAGTTTCAAATCCTGAGTGATCGGGTGATGAATGACGCCAACAAAAGGGATTTTCTGGACTTTTGGGTCAATCAGCGCCGAGCCGAGAGACTGGTTGTCGAGAATGACATCATAATCGCTGCTGGATTTATGAAGGTAATCGCGAACACGCATTCCGAAGGTCAGTGGTTCTGAGAATTTTCCAGTCAGATGACTGAAATATTCGGACGTATCCGCCCAGTTCAGTAGATGCCGGGGGCGTAACTCATAATGCCCGTTATGAGGCTTGGAATAGAGATCAAGCGATGGGATTTCGATGATTTTGACCCGTGGGTCGCATTCCGGATAAGGCGGTCCGGACAGGATGTGAACCGTGTGGCCTCGGTCAACCAGGGCTCTCGACAAGTAGTCGACATAAATACCTTGTCCACCGACATGTGGCGTCGATCGATACGACAGGATGGCAATCTTCAATGGCCGATCGGCTATGGTTGATGAATGGTTATCAACTAAATTTTGGTCGAGAGAGGTGTTGCCGTCGAAACGGGTTTTCAGCGCTTGCTCCATTTATGATCAGCTCCGAACGGGTCGGATGAGACCTTCCTGTGCAATGGACGCGACGAGACGGCCATCTGTTGAGAAGACAGAGCCGCGGTTGAAGCCGCGCCCGCCAGACGCGCTCGGACTGTCTTGTGCAAACAGCAACCATTCATCGGCGCGGAATGGTTCGTGAAACCACATTGCGTGGTCCAGGCTCGCCATCTGTACCGTACCGGTAAAATAGTTGACGCCGTGTGGGCGCACGCAGGTGTCGAGCAAAGTCATGTCAGAGGCATAGGCAAGGACAGCGTGATGCAAATAAGGCTCGTCGTCGATCTTCTCTTTCAAACGCATCCAGACCGGGTTTTCCGTACTCATTTTTGCGGGTTTGAAAATGTGCTGCGGATCGACCGGGCGAACGTCAATCGGGCCGACAGTGCTGAGATTCTGCTTAACTTTTTCATTATCGGTGCGTTCAGCAAGTTTCTTGCGAACATCATCTGTCGACGTGAGATTTTCAGGGCCGACCAGGTCTGGCATTGGCATTTGATGCTCAAAGCCGTCTTCCGCTACCTGAAATGAGGCAGCGAGGTTGAAGATTTGCTCGCCATTCTGGATGGCGACAACGCGCCGTGTCGTGAAGCTGCGTCCATCACGTGCCTGATCGACTTCGTAGAGAATCGGAATTGTCGGATCGCCCGGACGGATGAAATAGGCATGCATGGAATGACAAATGCGATCTTCGACCGTGCGGTAGGCTGCGACAAGGGCCTGGGCAATAACCTGTCCGCCAAACACCCGAATTGACCGAGACGCCGGTGTGAAGCCGCGAAAACGGTTCACCTCAATACGCTCCAGATTCAAAATGGCGAGTAGCTCTTCAACAGGGCTCATATCATTAGTTAGATTTGTCATCGCCAATCCCGTTACGCTGAAATGAGTGTCCGAGCCGACTGCGCGACGACGGATACTGATACTCTGAGGTACGAAATTAACCGACTTAGTCAATTGCGAAGGCAAGGCTTCGGAACATTCTGCAAGAAAAGGTGAGCGATTGCCGCGCTTTAGACACTTCCTTTACGTGAATTTTTCACGAAGTGATGGGTAGAAGGTCATCCAGACATTTTAGTCAGCGTAAAAGGACTCAATCTTATGTGCGGCATTATCGGAATTGTAGGCAAGTATCCTGCGACCCCAAGACTGGTAACCGCGTTGAAACGATTAGAGTACCGTGGCTATGACAGCGCCGGGGTCGCAACGCTTGCGCATGATCAGCTCGGACGGCGTCGCGCAAAGGGAAAAATTGCCAATCTGGAAGATGTTCTGCGTGCGCAGCCTTTGGACGGAACGGTCGGAATTGGCCATACACGTTGGGCAACGCATGGTCAGCCGACTGAGACGAATGCACACCCGCATCGGTCTGGATCGGTCGCGGTGGTACATAACGGCATTATCGAAAATTATCAGGAATTGCGGGCAGAGCTTGCCGCTGCAGGTGAAAGCTTTGAGTCCGAAACAGACACGGAAACCGTTGCGGTTCTGATTTCGTCGCTGATCAAGGCTGGAGATAGCCCGCAAACGGCGACTTCCAAGGCACTTGCCAGATTTCGCGGCGCCTATGCGCTTGCACTGATCTTTGAAGGCCATAACGACCTTATGATAGGCGCACGGAAGGGCAGCCCGCTGGTGATCGGTGTCGGCGACGGTGAGATGTATCTTGGATCAGATGCGTTGGCTCTGTCGCCTTACACCCAATCTGTCATCTATCTGGAAGAGGGTGATTGGTGTGTTCTGACAAAGGAAAGCTATGACATCTTCGATGCGTCTGGCGCGCAGGTCGAGCGGCCAGTCACGAAAGTCGAAACAGATGAAGATGAAGCGGATAAGGGGAATTACGCGCACTTCATGCTGAAGGAGATCATTGAACAGCCAAGAACCCTGGACCGCACACTGAAGGTCTACACGCATCCGGTGCACGGAACGATCAGCCTGCCAAAGGACGCAGGGGATTTGATCGATCTGGAATCCATCATGTCGATCCAGTTGATTTCCTGCGGGACTGCTCACTACGCAACGCGCGTCGCTGAGTATTGGCTTGAACAACTCGCTGGAGTGCCTTGTAAAACCGATATTGCTTCGGAATTCCGTTATCGGAATGCGGCCTTGCCGAAGAACTCTGTCGCAATATTTGTCTCTCAGTCTGGTGAGACTGCGGATACGCTTGCGGCGCTGCGCTATTGTAAGCAGCAAGGCGTCAAAACGATTGCTGTTGTGAATGTGAAAAGCTCGTCCATTGCGAGAGAAGCGGACGTTGTTCTTCCGACATTGGCTGGTCCTGAAATTGGGGTCGCGAGCACCAAGGCCTTCACAGCGCAGCTTATCGTGCTGTTGTCATTTGCAATTGCGCTCGCAAAGGCCAAAGACTTTTTGGATGACGACGAGTTCAAGCAAAAGAGCGCTGAGCTCCAGTCTGTGTCTGCAGTGGTCGAAGAGACGCTGGCGTGCGAAGATGATATTAAATCCCTGGCAGGTATGTTGGTGGACGCAACAAGCGCTTTCTATCTTGGCCGGGGTGTGTATTACCCGCTGGCTTTAGAAGGGGCGCTGAAGCTGAAAGAGATTTCATACATTCATGCAGAAGGGTTTGCGTCGGGTGAGTTGAAGCATGGTCCAATCGCTTTGATCACAGACGAAACACCAATTGTATTCGTTGCGCCATTCGATGATCTGTTTGAGAAATCCATCTCCAACTTGCAGGAAGTGGCGGCGCGCCGCGGTCCTGTGCTTCTGCTTACCGATAAAAAAGGGAAAGAAGAGGCAGGCACAGCGCCAACGGCAACGCTGGCCTTACCATCGGCATCTCTGCTGGTAACGCCAATTGTACAGGCGATTGGACTGCAATTACTGGCCTATCATACGGCCGTTATGAAGGGCACTGATGTTGATCAGCCAAGAAACCTCGCAAAATCAGTCACAGTCGAGTAAGATGCGACTTGTTCGAAAGACATGAATTTCAGAACGAATGAGGGACGTAATGTCAGAACGCCTTTTCGGAACGGATGGCATTCGGGGAAAAGTAAATCAGGGCGCAATTCGTCCGCAAATGTTTGTTCGTTTCGGAGAAGCGTTGGCGAGCGTATTGTCTTCTAATGGGCGTGCGAAACCGACCGTGCTTATCGGGCGGGATACGCGGCAGTCCGGTTTGATGATTGAATCTGCGATTTGTGCTGGTCTCGTCAACGCTGGTGCAAATGCCGAACTGGTCGGCGTTCTCCCGACACCCGCCATTGGCTTTCTGACGAAGGAAAAAGGGTTTGATGCTGGACTGATGATCACAGCATCTCACAATCCGCCGACAGATAATGGCGTAAAAGTTTTTGGAGCGGACGGCTTTAAGCTGTCCGGCGAAACTCAGGACCAGATTGAGGCGCTGATTCAGTCAGATCTGGATCTATCCGTCGTCTATAGCGAGATGGGAGGGATTACCCCACTTCAGACTGGATACCGCGAGTATCTCGAATTTGCGGGAAAGACAGTTGCCGACCAGAGCGGGCTGAAGACGCTTAAAATCTGTCTCGATGCAGCGAATGGAGCGGGCTATCGTATCGCGCATCAATTGTTCTTTGAATGTTGCGCCGAAGTGGTGTCGTCCGGGATCACGCCGGATGGTCACAACATCAATGTCGGTTGTGGGGCGCTGCACCCAGAGAAGCTCCAGGCAGCTGTTCTTGAGCAAAAGGCCGATATTGGGATCGCTCTGGACGGTGATGCAGATCGATTGATCGTTGTCGATGATAAGGGAAATGTCGTCGACGGAGACCAGTTAATGGGGGCTTTGGCGCTCGATCGAAAGGCTAGTGGCACGCTGTCTGGCGACACATTGGTGGCGACGATTATGTCCAACCTTGGTCTGGAAATGCGTTTGCGAGACGAAGGCGTTGCACTGGAGCGCACCAAAGTCGGTGATCGCTATGTTGTCGAGCGCATGCGCGAATCCGGGTTCAATGTTGGCGGAGAGCAGTCCGGTCACATCATTCTGACAGACTATGTGACAACGGGTGATGCGGTAATTTCGGCCATGCAGATTCTCGACATTGTTACGCGGAGTGGATTGCCAGCGAGCGAAGTCTTGTCTGTATTTGAGCCGGTGCCTCAGGTTCTGAAGAATGTTGAATACGGTGCGACAGACCCGCTTGAGACACAAGGCGTCAAATCCCTCATCGCGGAGTTGACCGAAAAGCTGGGTGATGATGGCCGTATCGTTATCAGAAAATCAGGTACGGAACCGGTTATTCGCGTGATGGCAGAGGCGAAGCAGGACAAAATGGCCGAACAGGTTGTGGATGATATTATCAATGAAATTCTTGCCTGTGGTGAGACTGGCTGAATGGGGCGCCGGGCACTCATTCTGGGCGTTGGGGGGCAGGACGGCGCCTATGTCGCCCGGTGTCTAGTGTCTCGCGGCTATAAAGTGTTCGGAACTGTGCGCGAGCTCGGCGATGTGCCCAGAAATCTCGGTGAGCTAGGGGTCGAGTCTGACGTTCGACTGAGCGAATTGGATCTGTGTGATTTCGGGAAAATGTCTGCTGTGCTTGAGGAGGTCGATCCTGACCTGATCTTCAATCTTGCCGGGGTTACGAACTTATCCGCATCTGAAGGAAATCCAGAGGCGACAGCGTTTGTGAATAAAGATGCGCCACTGCGATTGTTCGAGACGGCGATGGGGCGAAACCCATCTATACGGTTGTTCCAGGCCTCGTCAGCGCTTGTGTTCGCACCGTACGCGCCAGCGCCGCAAACCGAGGCAAGCGAGCGCAGGCCGGATACGCATTACGGAAATGCCAAGCACGAAGTCGATATGGCGCTGAGATCTATGCGGAAGGTCGGGGTTTTTGCCTGCAGCGGCATTCTGTTCAATCATGAATCGCCCATTCGACCGGAAACGTTTGTCAGTCAGAAGATCATCAAGGGACTGGCGCAAATAAAGAATGGCGGAACGGACTGTCTGGAGCTTGGCTTGTTTGCTGATCAGCGGGACTGGTCGCACGCTGCCGACTTTGCAAATGCAATGGTTGGCGTAATGGAGGGCGGTAATGCTGACGAATTTGTCTTTGCTTCGGGAGAGCTTCACTCTGTTCGTGACTGGTTGGTTCTTGGAAGTCAGTTTCTGGGGTTGAATGCTACGCTCGACGGAGATGGGGAAAGTGAAACCCTTATCTGTCGGGATACGGGTCGCACGCTGGCGCGTGTTCAACATCGTTTCGTCAGGACAGATAATGCAAAAACACCGCGTGTTGGTAATCCTGCAAAACTGCAGGAGACGCTCAACTGGTCAGCAAAGTATTCCTTTGCCGACCTTGTTGAAGATATGGTTCGGGCTGAACTCGCTCGTCACTAGCCAGCTTTGATGTGGATTGGATGTCCAAGAGCCGCTAATGCGCTTTCATTGAGGGCTTCCGACAGGGTCGGATGGGCGTGAATGGTGTGAGCGATGTCTTCGAGGACTGCACCCATTTCGAGCGCGAGAACAAATTCACCCGACAATTCGGAAACGTGGGCGCCAACGGCTTGAATGCCCAGAACCACATGATCAGATTTACGGGCTGTAATCCGCACGAAACCGCGTGTTTTGGATGCGTTCATGGCCATGGCTTTGCCGGACGCGGCAAAAGGGAACCGGCCAACGATGATTTCATTACCGGCGGTTTCAGCCTGATCAGGTGAGAGGCCAACACTGACGATTTCTGGTTCTGTGAAACAGACTGCAGGAATGGCGACCGGACTAAATGCCCGCTTTTGGCCAGTAATGACTTCAGCCACGCATTCGCCTTGCGCTGTTGCCTTGTGCGCCAGCATGGGTTCACCGACAAGATCGCCGATTGCGTAAACGCCCGACATGCTTGTGCGACACTGGGAATCGATTGCGACGAACTTTCCGTTCATATCGACGCCCATAGTTTCGAGTCCCCATCCTGACGTGACAGGCTGGCGACCAATCGCGATTAGCAGTTTATCGAAAACATGGGTTTCTGTTTCACCGGCTGACGTTTCAACGGTCAAATGGACTTGGTCGCTTTTGATCTCTGCAGAGTTCGCCTGAGCGCCGGTGTGAACGGATATCTTGCGACGGTCGAGATAGGCTTGAACGGGCCGGGTCAATTCGCTGTCATACCCCGGCAGAATGGAATTGCCCGCTTCGAAGAAGGACACGTCGGTGCCGAGTTTGTTAAGGGCGATGCCGAGTTCGAGACCGATATAGCCTGCGCCAATCACGCCTATCGACTTTGGCTGTTCGATCAGGTCGAGCGCGTGGCGCGATGACAGAATGTGGGTTCCGTCTGTCTTGATTCCCGGAAGTTCTGTTTCGGTCGAGCCGTTTGCCAGAACAACATTTGTCGGCTTGATGATGACAGTTTCATCATCCGTGGTGACGGTGCATGTTTTGGCGTTCGAGAAACTTGCCCAACCTTTGATGACGTCGACTTTTGCGCCTTTGAGAAGGCCTGCGACGCCAGAGGAAAGCCCGTTTACGATTCCAGCCTTCCAGTCGTTCAAGGTCTTGAAGTCGAGTTCCGGCGTCGCGGAAATCGTCATCCCGAATGGCGATTGGCCTTCTGACGCCGCCTTCGCGTGATCAAATTCTGAGGCGGCATGAATGATTGCCTTTGACGGAATACAGCCGCGGATGAGGCACGTGCCACCGAGGCGGTCGGCCTCGACGAGAACGGTTTTCAGGCCAAGCTGTCCAGCACGAATGGCGGCAGGGTATCCTCCGGGTCCGCCACCGATGACGAGTACGTCACAGGAAATTTCTTTCGTCATGATCAATACTCCGGAACGAAAAGAGTTGCAGGCGTTTCTAGAAGTTCGCGAACTTTCTGGATCAGAATTGCGGCGTCATACCCGTCTACGATTCGATGATCGAAAGTGGACGACAAATTCATGAACTTGCGCGGCACGACATTGCCATGACCATCAAAGACGGGCCGTTCCATCAGCTTGTTTACGCCAATAATGGCTGTTTCAGGTGGGTTCAGGATCGGTGTTGTCGTGATGCCGCCAAGTGCGCCAAGGCTTGTAATGGTGATCGTCGAGCCGGTGAGTTCGTCCCGCTTGGCAGTGCCGTTTCGGGCGGCTTCTGAAAGCGTGCGAACAGTGTCAGCCAACTGCCAGACGGACAAAGCTTCAGCGTGTTTGATAACTGGTACGATCAGGCCGCTGTCTGTCGCGGTCGCAATGCCGAGATGAACGCCATCGAAAATGGTCAGTTCGTCATTTTGGGCATCATAATGCGCGTTCGCTTGAGGGACGGTTTTGAGTGCCTTTACCAGAGCCGCTGCCAGAAATGGCAGGATGGTGAGTTTTGGCTGGTCATCACGCTTGTTTGCATTCAGCTTTATGCGAAGGGCTTCCAGATCCGTCACGTCGATTTCCTCGACATAGGTGATCATTGGAACGGTCCAGGCGGCATCCATATTGCGCGCGATCTTGCGACGAAGCCCGATGACCTTAGACGTGGTCACGCCAGTTTGTGGAACGAGTCCAGCAGCGGCTGGGCCGGAACGGGCCATGGCGCGGCCACCGGAGGCAACAAAGTCTTCAAGGTCAGAGCGAAGAACGCGACCGGCTGGTCCGGATCCGATTACGGACGTGAGGTCCACATCAAGTTCGAGCGCGCGTTGACGCACAGCTGGTGACGCAAGTGGCTTAGAATCAGATGGTGCTGATACCGCTTTTGCTGTTTGCGGCGCAGCTGGCTTTGTCGCTGTTGCCGGTTGTTCTGTTGGGACGGGTGCCGTGGCAACAGGTTCCGGCGCAGGTTCTTCCGCTGGTTTTGATGGAGCGGGTGTCTCATCACTGGCCGATGCGCCTGATGGGTCAGTTTCGATCGTAATGAAGGGGCTGCCCACGGCGATCATTTCGCCCGGTTCGCCAGAAACCTTTATGATCTTGCCGCTTACTGGTGAAGGAATTTCGACAGTTGCCTTGTCAGTCATAACGTCGACCAGGTCTTCGTCTTCTTCGACCATATCACCGACTTTTACATGCCATGCAACGATTTCGGCTTCGGTCACGCCTTCGCCAACGTCTGGCATTTTGATGATGTGTTCAGCCATCAGACGGTCTCCATCAGCTTTTTCATTTCGGACATGACGCGGGACTTGCCGGGGAAATAACTCCACTCATGTGCATGAGGGTAGGGTGTGTCCCAGCCGGTTACGCGAACAACCGGTGCTTCAAGAGAGTAGAAACAATCTTCCTGAATTTGCGCGATCAGTTCTGCACCAAAGCCTGACGTACGCGGCGCTTCATGTAGCACCATGCATCGACCTGTCTTTTGAACGGAAGATACGATGGTATCGATATCATAAGGCAGAATCGTGCGCAGATCGATGATCTCAGCGTCAATGCCAAGCTCTTCCGCGGCAGCGAGGCCGACATGAACCATTGTGCCATAAGCGATGACAGTAAGCTCATTGCCTGAACGTACAGTGTCTGCGACGCCGATTGGAATACGGTACAAACCGTCTGGCACATCGCCCTTTGGGTGGGATGCCCATGAAGAGGATGGCACTGACGGATCGCCAGAGAAAGGTCCGTTGTATAGACGTTTAGGCTCAAAGAAGACGACCGGATCGTCGCTTTCTATTGCGGAAATCAGCATGCCTTTGGCGTCGTATGGATTCGACGGCATCATAATCGTCACACCGGGAATGTGGGTGAAGAACGCTTCCGGGCTCATGGAGTGAGTCTGCCCGCCATAAATTCCGCCGCCGCTTGGGGTCCGAAGAGTCACCGGCGCTGTGAACTGGTTCGCACTTCGATAGCGAATGCGTGAGAGCTCTGAAACGATCTGGTCAAATCCCGGAAAGATGTAGTCTGCGAACTGGATTTCCGCGACAGGACGCATTCCATTGGTAGCCATGCCCATGGCAAGCGCGACAATGGCGCTTTCATTGATGGGCGCATCAAAAACACGTTCGCTTCCGAACTTTTCCTGAAGTCCTTTGGTGACGCCAAAAACGCCGCCGAAATATCCGACATCTTCACCGAATGTAACGACTGACGAATCGTCAGACAGCTTTTGTTCCAAAGCCGAATTCAGGGCCTGAATCATCGACATCGCAGTCATGCAATGACACCTTCAAATCTAGAAATCATAAGATGACGAAAAACTGGCCTGAAGAAGGCCAGTTCTTTCGCTCTGTTAGTGGCCAAGTGCCTGACGCTGACGACGCAAATGCCATGGCTGGTTTTCGAAAACATCTTCGAACATTGTCTGGACAGGTGCATGAGGACCTTCTTCCAGAGTTCCGTAAGAGATCGCTTCTTTCCAGGCTTCGGTTACACGTTTTGTGCAGTCGCTTTCGAGATCGGCATGATCTTGTTCGGACCAGTGGCCCTGCACAATGAGATGAGACTTCAGGCGCTCTACCGGATCGCCCAGCGGCCATGCCTTCCACTCATTATCCGGGCGATAGCGAGATGGATCATCTGACGTGGAATGGGCTTCGCCGCGATAAGTATAGTGTTCGATCAGGGTTGAGCCGAGGCCAGCGCGTGCACGGTCTGCTGCCCACTTCGTGACGGCGTAGACGGCGAGGTAATCATTGCCGTCTACCCGAATGCCCGGGATGCCATAGCCAATCGCTTTTGCGGCGAATGTATCAGATGAACCTGCTGCCAGGCTCTGGTGAGATGAGATCGCCCACTGATTGTTCACAACGTTGAAGATGGTTGGTGTGCGGTAGGTCGACGCCAGAGTAAGCGCGCCATGGAAGTCACCTTCAGCAGATGAGCCTTCGCCAATCCAGCTTGCTGAAATCCGGTCTGAGCCTTTCAGTCCGCTCGCCATGGACCAGCCGACAGCTTGAGGGAACTGAGTCGTCAGGTTTCCGGAGATTGAGAACCAGTTCAGATCTTTGCGCGCATAGTGAATCGGAAGCTGACGACCCTTCAGATTATCGCGCTCATTAGAAATACACTGACACATCATGTCTACAAGATCAGCGCCGCGGTGAATGAGGGCGCCTTGCTGACGATATGACGGGAAAAGCATGTCGTCGAAGCGAAGGGCGTGCGTGCCGGCAACAGCAACGGCTTCTTCGCCCAATGACTTCATATAGAAAGACAGGCGCTTGGTGCGCTGCATCTTCATCATGCGCGCATCAAAGATGCGCGTCAGGACCATAGTTTGCAGACCGTCGCGTAGTGCAGATGGGCTGAGTTCCGGGTCCCAATCACCAATCGCGCAATGGTTATGGTTCAGAACACGGACAAGACCGAAAGCGTGGTCGCGAAGGTCGCGGGCATCGGTTTGCACGTCCGGGCGCGGCAGACCGCCCGCCTGTGGGATTTCCAAGTGTGAGAAATCAGGCCGATCTCCAGGACGGTACTTAGGTGCCGGAATTTGGATGCCCTGAAGTGCTTTAGCCATAACTTACTCCCGAAATAATTGTTTCCGGTATTGTCTCATAGAAAAATAAAAATGCAATAATATTAAAAAATGAGGGACAGATTTGCTCCATAGGAATTATTGAGGGTAGAAAGACGCTGCCCGCAGGGAATCGCTGCGCTCGTTCTGAAAAGAAATTTCGAGAATCGACCATGAAACGGATTCTCTTTTCCGCTAGTATCTGGTCCGGGCTCGGAGAGTTCGATGCATTTTAAGAAAAAGTTGCATCTTTTATCATCCTTTAGCGTCAGATTGGCATTTGGGTGGTTGAAAGTCAGCAAAAACCTGAATAGTCACCTCTCCATACAAAGAAGGCTAAATCAGAATGAGTGATCTGCAATCGGTGGTCCTGGAATACCTTCCAGTCCTGATCTTTCTAGGCGTCGCACTAATTCTCTGTCTGTTATTCCTGATCGGTTCAGCGGTTCTAGCTCCATCGAAGCCTGATCCTGAAAAGCTGTCTGCTTATGAGTGTGGTTTTGAGGCTTTCGAGGATGCGCGACTGAAATTCGATGTTCGATTCTATCTCGTCGCGATCCTGTTCATCATCTTTGACCTTGAAGTCGCGTTCCTTTTCCCTTGGGCGGTGTCCCTTGGTGAGATCGGCGTAATGGGTTTCTGGTCGATGGTTGTTTTCCTTGGCGTGCTGACAGTCGGCTTCGTCTATGAATGGCGCTCTGGCGCACTGGAGTGGGAATAGTGTCTGACTTACCTTCCAAACCAGCTTTTTCGGCCGCTCGTGCGGGCGTAGAGGGCGCGGGTCCTGTTCGCGGTGATGATCCGTTTTTTGCCGGGCTGAGCGATGAGCTCGCTGACAAAGGCTTCTTCGTTGCAGGTCTTGATGATCTGATCACATGGGCGCGGACGGGCTCCATGATGTGGATGACTTTCGGTCTTGCCTGTTGCGCTGTTGAAATGATGCATGCGGGTAACCCGCGGTACGACCTTGAGCGCTTCGGTATGGCGCCGCGTGGGTCGCCCCGACAGTCTGACGTTATGATCGTTGCCGGAACGCTGACCAATAAAATGGCGCCAGCGCTGCGCAAAGTTTACGACCAGATGCCTGAGCCGCGTTATGTGGTTTCTATGGGATCTTGTGCGAATGGCGGCGGATACTACCACTACAGCTATGCGGTTGTTCGCGGCTGTGACCGGGTTGTTCCTGTCGACATTTATATTCCTGGGTGCCCGCCTACGGCTGAGGCGCTGGTTTACGGCCTTCTGCAATTGCAGAAAAAGATTCGCCGTGAAGGCACGATTGAGCGCTAGGAGAAGCAGATGGACGATGCATTGAGAGATCTTGCTGAACACATTGCGCTCGCTGAGCCTCATGCGGTTCAGAAGTGGGGTGTGACTCACGGTGAGTTGACGCTTTACGCTGTGCGGGAACACATCCCGTCGCTGATCAAATTCCTGCGCGACGACAGTCAGTGCCGGTTTGAGACGCTGATTGATATCGCTGGTGTAGACTTTCCGGAACGCCGGGAGCGTTTCGAGGTTGTGTATCACCTGTTGAGTATGCGCATGAACCAGCGCGTCCGTGTGAAATGTCTGACCGATGAAGACACTGCTGTGCCGAGCATCATGGATATTTTCCCGGCAGCACAATGGTATGAGCGTGAAGCGCTCGACATGTACGGCATCAGCTTCGCTGGTAACGACGATCTGCGTCGTCTGCTGACAGACTATGGTTTTGAAGGGCATCCGCTTCGCAAGGATTTCCCGCTGACCGGTCATGTTGAAGTTCGTTATGACGAGCTTGAGAAGCGTGTGGTTTATGAGCCGGTGAAACTGGTTCAGGAATATCGGAACTTTGACTTTCTCTCCCCGTGGGAAGGCGCGCAAGCGGTCATCCCGGGAGATGAAAAAGCAGAAAGTGGAGCTGAGTAATGGCTGACGGCCAACATCACGATCCGGATGATCGCTCCTTTACATTTAACTTCGGTCCGCAACACCCGGCAGCGCACGGCGTTCTTCGCATGGTTGTCGAAATGGATGGTGAGATCGTTGAGCGGGTCGACCCGCATATTGGTCTGCTGCACCGCGGCACGGAAAAGCTGATCGAGTACAAGACTTATCTTCAGGCGCTGCCGTATTTTGACCGTCTCGACTATGTCGCGCCGATGAACCAGGAGCACGCATACTGTCTCGCTATCGAGCGTATGCTGGGTCTGGAAGTTCCTCGTCGCGCAAGCCTTATTCGGGTTCTCTACAGTGAAATCGGTCGTATCTCGAACCACATTCTGAACATCACCACTCAGGCGATGGACGTTGGCGCGCTTACGCCAATCACATGGGGTTTCGAAGAGCGCGAGAAGCTGAACGTTTTTTACGAACGTGCGTGTGGCTCTCGTATGCACGCTGCGTATTTCCGTCCGGGCGGTGTTCACCAGGATCTTCCACCAGAGCTTTTGGATGATATCCTTGAGTTCTGTGACTTCTTCCTGACTGTTTGCGATGACATTGAAGGTCTTTTGACTGACAACCGCATCTTCAAACAGCGTAACGCTGATATCGGTGTTGTCAGCGTTCAGGACGCGCTCGACTGGGGCTTCTCTGGAGTCATGGTTCGCGGTTCAGGCATGGCCTGGGATCTGCGCCGTGCGCAACCTTATGAGTGCTATAACGAACTCGATTTCAAGATTCCGGTTGGTAAGAATGGCGACTGCTATGATCGCTATCTCTGCCGCATGGAAGAGATGCGCGAGTCCGTCAAAATCATTCGTCAGTGTATCGAGTTGATGGAGCCGGGCCCGGTTCTGGCCGAGAACACAAAGGTTTCACCGCCGCGTCGCGGCGAGATGAAGCGTTCCATGGAAGCATTGATTCATCACTTCAAGCTCTACACTGAGGGCTTCAAAGTGCCGGAAGGCGAGATTTACGCTGCAATCGAAGCGCCTAAGGGTGAGTTCGGCGTGTATCTCGTTGCTGACGGCGGCAACCGGCCATACCGGTTGAAAATTCGAGCTCCTGGTTTCCCGCACCTGCAGGCGATGGACTATCTTTGTAAAGGGCACCAGCTCGCGGACGTTTCTGCCGTGCTCGGGTCGCTGGATATCGTGTTCGGGGAGATCGATCGGTAATGGCTGTTCGGCGTTTTGATCTGGAAGCTGGCGGAAGCGATTTCGAATTTCTGCCGGAAACAGAGCCAAAGATTGCATTCTGGCTCTCTAAATATCCGGAAGACCGTAAGCGGTCTGCTGTTATTCCGCTTCTCTGGCTGGCCCAGAAGGACAATAAAGGCTGGCTGTCTGAGCCGGCGATGCGTGAAGTCGCTGACCGTCTGGATATGCCTTATATCCGCGTTTATGAAGTGGCGACTTTCTACACAATGTTCCGTATGCAGCCGGTTGGTGAGTATCACGTTCAATTGTGTGGCACGACACCGTGTATGCTGCGCGGCGCAAATGACCTCAAAGGTGTTTGCGAGCGTCTGATCGGTAAAAAAGGTCAGGTCAACGAATCCGGTCGCCTGTCATGGGAAGAGGTCGAGTGCCTCGGAGCATGTGCAAATGCGCCGATCGTGCAGATCAATGACTATTACTATGAGGATCTGACAGAGACGTCTCTGGAAGAAGTTCTCAGCAAGCTTGAAAACGGCGTTTACGTTGAGCCGGGCACATTTGTTGACCGGTTCACCTCTGCGCCAGCTGGTGACGACAAAACGCTGATTGATCCGGCGCTGTTTGATGGTTCTGTGCCAGCAGGCATTAAGGGTCTGCCAAATGCGCCGGCGGAAAAGCCAGTGACAAGCCTGAAGCCGGTTTCTGGCGGCAAGGTTGATGTTGTCGATGAAAGCGATGTGGCCTTCCAGGCGACAAAGCTCGACAAGTCTGACTTCAAACAACCAGAAGCGCTTGAAAAGCCTGCGGGTGCCGTGGACGATCTGAAACGAATTTCTGGTGTCGGTCCGGTTCTGGAAGAAAAGCTGAATTCTCTCGGCATTTATCATTTCCACCAGATAGCCGCCTGGGGCGCAGCGGAAGTTGCCTGGATTGACGACTATCTGAGCTTCAAAGGGCGCGTTCTTCGCGAAAAATGGATACCGCAGGCGAAAGCTCTGGCGGCGGAAGGTGAGGCGTAATCATGCTTCAGGATAAAGATCGCATTTTCACAAACCTCTATGGCCGGCAGGACTGGTCACTGGAAGCTGCGAAAAAACGCGGCGCGTGGAATATGACGCGCGAAATTCTTGAGTGCGGTCCTGAATGGATTTGCGATCAGGTCAAAGCCAGCGGCCTTCGTGGTCGTGGCGGGGCAGGCTTCCCGACAGGTTTGAAATGGACCTTCATGCCAAAAGAAGTGAAGGATCGTCCTCACTATCTGGTCGTGAATGCTGATGAATCCGAGCCGGGTACATGTAAAGACCGTGACATCATGCGCCATGATCCGCATTTGCTGATCGAAGGTTGTCTGGTGGCGTCTTACGCAATGCGCGCTCACAAATGCTACATTTATCTCCGTGGTGAATACATCTACGAGCGAGAGCGGATGGAAGCGGCCGTCAAAGAGGCATATGAAGCCAAACTGATCGGCGAAAACAACATTCATGGCTGGGATTTCGATCTCTACATTCACCATGGTGCAGGTGCATATATTTGTGGTGAAGAGACTGCGCTGCTGGAAAGCCTTGAAGGCAAAAAAGGACAACCGCGTCTGAAGCCTCCATTCCCGGCAAACGCAGGTCTGTATGGTTGTCCGACCACCGTAAACAACGTTGAATCCATCGCGGTTGCGCCGACGATTATTCGTCGCGGTGCTGAATGGTTTGCGAGTTTTGGCCGTGACAACAATAAGGGCACGAAAGTGTTCTGTATTTCTGGTCACGTGAACAAGCCGTGTAACGTTGAAGAAGCGATGTCTATTCCGATGAAACAACTCATCGAAGAGCATTGCGGCGGCGTTCGTGGCGGTTGGGACAATTTGAAAGCGGTTATTCCGGGCGGATCTTCTGTTCCGATGCTGCCGCGTGAGATTTGCGACGACGTTCTGATGGACTTTGATGCTCTTCGTGAAGTGAAGTCAGGTCTCGGAACAGCAGGTATGATTGTCATGGACAACTCAACCGATGTTGTTCGCGCAATTGCCCGTATCAGCTATTTCTACCGTCACGAAAGCTGCGGCCAGTGTACGCCGTGTCGTGAAGGTACGGGGTGGATGTGGCGCGTTCTTGAGCGCATGGCACGCGGCGAAGCTGAGCATAGCGAAATTGATTTGCTGCTCGACGTAGCCGGGCAGGTGGAAGGTCATACGATTTGTGCCCTTGGTGACGCAGCTGCGTGGCCGGTTCAGGGTCTCATTCGTCACTTCCGTCATGAAATCGAAGAGCGCATCTCTTCTTACCGAATTGGCAAGCCGCTCGTTCAGGGCGCCAGCGTGGCAGCGGAGTAAGGCAGATGTCAGATACGTTTAAACTCGTCGTCGACGGCAAGGAAGTTGAAGTTCCGCGCAGCTACACACTGCTTCAGGCATGTGAAGAAGCTGGCGCAGAAATTCCGCGCTTCTGCTATCACGAGCGCCTGTCTGTTGCAGGTAACTGCCGCATGTGTCTCGTTCAATGGGTTGGCGCACCAAAGCCGATTGCGTCTTGTGCGCAAACCGTTGGTGACATGCGGATGAACCCGGACGGTTCACCACCAACCATCAACACCAAAGGCGACTATGTCGAAAAAGCCCGTAATGGTGTGATGGAATTCCTGCTGATCAACCACCCGCTGGATTGTCCGATCTGTGACCAGGGAGGTGAGTGTGACCTTCAGGACCAGTCAATGGCCTATGGTCGCGCGGAATCACGCTATGAGCTGAACAAGCGCGCGGTTGAAGACAAGAATATGGGCCCGCTCGTCAAGACCATTATGACACGCTGTATTCAGTGTACGCGTTGCGTACGCTTTTCTGCAGAAGTCGCCGGTGTTGAAGAAATGGGCATGATAAGCCGCGGCGAAGACGCGGAAATCACGACCTATCTGGAAAAATCTCTGACGTCTGAACTGTCAGGCAATGTGATTGATCTGTGTCCGGTCGGCGCGCTGACGTCCAAGCCTTATGCGTTCAACGCACGTCCCTGGGAACTGCGTAAAACCGAAAGCATCGACGTTATGGATGGCCTCGGTAGCGCGATCCGTGTGGATGCAAAGGGCAATGCGGTCATGCGGATCATGCCTCGCGTCAATGAGGAAGTGAACGAAGAATGGCTGTCTGACAAATCCCGGTTTGTTTGGGACGGTCTTGGTCGCCAGCGTCTGGATAAGCCTTATGTTCGTGAGAACGGAAAGCTGCGCCCGGCAAGCTGGAATGAAGCGCTGGACGTCGCCAAAGACAAGCTCAGCGTTGCTGCGGAAGAGATTGCCTTCTTCGCGGGTGAACTTTCTGATGTGGAAAGCCTGAAAGCTGCGAAAGACGTTGCAGACGCACTCGGCGTGAAGAATGTTGACTGTCGTCTGAAGGGTGAGGCGCTTGGCCAGACACCAGACGGTAAGGCTCTGCCACGTGAAAGCTATATTCTGAACCCAACTTTGATGGGTGTTGAAGAAGCTGACGCGCTTCTGCTGATCGGAGCGAACCCACGTATCGAAGCAGCTGTATGGAATGCGCGCATTCGCAAAGCCTGGCTTTGGAACGATTTGAAAATTGGTCTCGTCGGCGAGCCTGTCGATCTGACGTATGACTATACTCACATTGGTGAGAGCGTGGCTGACCTCAAGAAACTTGGTGAGTTTGGCGAAGTTCTGAATGCAGCCAAGAAGCCTATGATCGTTATTGGTGAAGCGGCGCTTCGCGGTGAAGACGGGTTCATCACACTTAAAGCTGTGCATGAGCTTGCAAAACGCTGTGGTGCGATTGTCAGCACAGAAGACGAGAAGTGGGCTGGCTTCGGTGTTCTGAACACAACCGCTTCTAAAGTCGGCGCTCTGGATATCGGCTTCCTTCCAGGTGAAGGCGGCAAATCAGCGAAAACTCTTCTGGACAGCGACTGCGCTGGCCTGAAAACGGTTGTTCTGCTCGGTGTTGATGAGATTTCAACGACGTCTCTCGGCGATGCCTTTGTGATCTATATCGGTAGTCATGGCGATGCCGGTGCGGCTCGCGCTGATCTGGTTCTGCCATCAGCGGCCTATACCGAAAAAACAGCGACCTATGTGAACACAGAAGGTCGTGTGCAGATGACGAACGCGGCAGTGCCAGCGAAAGGCGATGCGAAAGAAGAATGGGCGATTTTCCGCGCTCTCTCTGATCGTCTCGGCAAATCAATCGGTTACAAAACCGCTGATGATGTGCGCGCGGCCATGCGTGAAGCCAATCCTGTATTCCAGGGACTGAACTTTGCACCAGGTCATGAGGGCGTTGAAGTTCTCAGCGGTGATTTGGACATCTCTGCGGGTGATCTTTCTGATGAGCCGATTTTCGGCTCGATCGGCGACTTCTACCTGACCAATCCGATCGCTCGTGCCTCTAAGACGATGGCCGAATGTTCACTTCAGAAACAAACGCTGGAAATACCAGCGGCAGCGGAGTAGGGGAGCGATATGGAACTCTTTCTCTCATGGACAAACGGAAATCCGATCTTTGCAGTGCTTCTAGCATTGGGTCAGATTCTGCTGATTTCGGTTGTCCTTCTCCTCGGTATTGCTTTTCTGCTCTACTTTGACCGGAAGGTTCTTGCAGGCACCATGCTTCGTAAAGGACCGAACGTTGTTGGTCCCTGGGGCTTGCTGCAGTCTTTTGCCGATTTCGGTAAATTCCTGATCAAGGAAGCCATCATTCCAGCCGGTGCAGACAAGTCTGTCTTCCTGTTAGCGCCTGTTCTGTCGACCATTCTGCCTTTGATCTGCTGGGCGGTTGTTCCGATTGCACCGGGCTGGGTCGTATCTGATCTGAACGTTGGTATTCTCTACTTGCTCGCAATGTCATCGCTCGGTGTTTACGGTGTGATCATGGCGGGTTGGGCGTCTAACTCGAAATATCCGTTCCTTGGCGGTCTTCGTTCCGCCGCGCAGATGGTTTCCTATGAAGTCTCAATCGGTTTCGTTCTGGTCACTGTTATTCTGCTTGCCGGTTCAATGAACCTGTCGACTATCATTGAAGCGCAGTCTGGTCCGTTCTGGAACTGGTTCGCGTTCAAGCCGCAGACGATTATCGTGATGTTCCCGATGATGATCATCTTCTTCATCTCAGCTCTGGCAGAGACAAATCGTCCGCCATTCGACCTTCCGGAAGCGGAATCAGAACTCGTCGCAGGTTATCAGGTTGAGTATTCCGGCGTTCCGTTCCTCCTGATTTATCTGGGCGAGCAGATTGCAATCGTTCTGATGTGTGCGATGACGTCTATTCTGTTCCTCGGCGGCTGGAACTCTCCATTCGGCGACCTTGGCATCATGGAGCCTGGCACGGTTGAGAGCTTCATCGGTGCACTTTGGTTCGCTGCGAAAACAGTCTTCGTCTTTTTCTGGTTCGCATTCGTGCGGGCGCTCGTACCGCGCTATCGCTATGACCAGTTGATGCGTCTGGGCTGGAAAATCTTCCTGCCAACTTCTCTTGTGGCTGTTCTGCTGATCGGTGGATATGTCACTTACATGAACGAACTCGCAGGATAGGAAGGGTCACGCACATGTCTCGACTAGGACAAGCGATTAAAGGTGCCTTACTCCTCGATTTCTGGGGAGCCGTAGGTCTCGGTTTCAAATATCTTGCGCGCCGCAAAGCGACGATCAACTACCCGTTTGAAAAGAACCCGCTGAGCCCGCGTTTCCGCGGCGAGCATGCGCTGCGTCGCTACGCCAACGGTGAAGAACGCTGCATTGCGTGTAAGCTTTGCGAAGCGATCTGTCCGGCTCAGGCGATTACAATCGAAGCGGAACCACGTGAGGACGGATCCCGTCGCACAACCCGCTATGACATCGACATGACGAAGTGCATTTATTGCGGTTTCTGTCAGGAAGCATGTCCGGTTGATGCGATTGTCGAAGGACCGAATTTCGAGTTTGCCACGGAGACCCGTGAAGAACTCTTTTATGACAAGGATAAACTGCTTGCCAACGGAGATCGTTGGGAACGTGAAATCGCCAGAAATCTTGAACTGGATGCGCCGTATCGCTAGAGCGGTCGTCACTGCAGATTCGTATCTGCTATCCGGTTTGAATTCTCGGCATCGGCTTTTAGGGGGCTGATTTGGAAGTAATTGCATTTGGCATATTATCGGCTGTGGTGCTGATATCAGCGATCTGCGTGATCGCGGCCCGGAACCCGGTTCACTCCGTGTTGTTCCTGATTCTGGCTTTCTTCACGTCGGCAGGTCTTCTCATTC
This sequence comes from uncultured Ponticaulis sp., assembly GCA_963678615.1. Classification (GTDB taxonomy): domain Bacteria; phylum Pseudomonadota; class Alphaproteobacteria; order Caulobacterales; family Hyphomonadaceae; genus Ponticaulis. The sequence continues at coordinate 1,434,207 of OY782947.1, read as the reverse complement.
TGATCGGCGCTGAGTTCCTGGCAATGCTGCTGATCGTCGTCTATGTGGGCGCGGTCGCGGTACTGTTCCTCTTCGTCGTGATGATGCTCGACGTGGACTTTGTGGAACTGAAGCAAGGTATTCTGGACTATTGGGTCCTCGGACTGGCTGTCGCTGGTGTTTTCTTCGCAGAAATCGCCATAGTCGCCGTCGCGATGGGATCTAAAGGTTCTGAAGAATTTGATGCGGCGCCTGGCGCTGCAACGAACACCGAAGCCATCGGTCAGGTCATGTACACTGACTATGTTCTTCTGTTCCAGATTTCAGGCATCATTCTGCTTATTGCGATGATCGGCGCGATCGTTCTGACGCTTCGCCATCGTCCAGGTGTTCGCCGTCAGTCTGTTTCTGCGCAAACGGGCCGGACACGCGAACAGGCGATTGAGCTTAAAGACGTTCGTCCAGGTCAGGGAATTTAAGTCATGGAACTTGCTCTCACCCATTATCTGGCGCTGTCGGCTGCGCTGTTCACGATTGGTGTTTTCGGGATCTTTGTGAACCGAAAAAACATTATCGTTATTCTCATGTCGCTTGAGCTGATGCTGTTGTCCGTCAACATCAATCTGGTCGCATTCGCTGTCTTTAACGGCGATGTGGTTGGTCAGATTTTCGCAATGCTCGTTCTGACCGTCGCAGCCGCTGAGGCAGCTGTTGGACTTGCTATTCTCGTAACGTACTTCCGCAACCGCGGCGATATCGCTGTGGAAGACGTCAATCTGATGCGGGGCTGATACAGATTATGACATTACCTGATCCTCTAATCCTCTATATCGTCCTTGCGCCGGGGATTGCGGCAGCGATTGCGGGCTTGTTCCAAAAGTTCATCGGCGATCGTGCGGCAATGGTGATTACCACCGCAACAGTCGGTCTGGCGGGCATTCTGTCGCTCTACCAGCTGTTTGGTTACGCGTTTGGCGGTCACCATGGCGGCGAACACGGTGCGGCGCACACGGTCCATGTGATTGAACTTGCGCGCTGGATTGATGTTGGCCAGTTCCAGGCAAACTGGGCGGTACGCGTTGATGCCATGTCCATCGTTATGATGGCTGTTATCACGAGCGTTGCCGGCCTCGTTCACCTTTATTCCTGGGGGTATATGTCGGAAGATCCGCATCGTGCGCGTTTCTTCTCTTACCTGTCGCTTTTCACATTCACCATGTTGATGCTGGTGACTGGTGACAACCTCATCCAGATCTTCTTCGGCTGGGAAGGCGTGGGTCTTGCCTCTTACCTTCTGATTGGCTTCTGGTTCCATAAAGACAGCGCAAACAGCGCATCGATCAAAGCGTTCGTGACAAACCGGGTCGGTGACTTCGGTCTGGCGCTGGGCATTATGGCTGCGTTCTTTGTGTTCGGCACTGTCGAGCTGCACCCAATTCTGGAAGCTGTGAAAGCGAACAGTTTTGAAGCTGGCCATGCGCATCCGATTATGCAGTTCGCAGAAGGCGTCGGTCCACAGGATGCAACACTGAATTTCCTCAGCATGGAGCTTCCAGCGCTTGAGGTGATTGCGATCCTTTTGTTCATCGGTGCGATGGGTAAATCGGCTCAGTTCCTGCTTCACGTCTGGTTGCCAGACGCGATGGAAGGCCCGACACCGGTATCAGCACTGATCCACGCGGCAACAATGGTAACTGCGGGCGTCTATCTGGTCTGTCTCCTGTCACCAATCTTTGAGTATGCCCCTTACGCAGCGGGTTTTGTGACCTTCATCGGTGCGATCACTGCACTTTATGCAGCCACCGTTGGCTTGGCTCAGAACGATATCAAGCGCGTTATCGCGTATTCGACCTGTTCTCAGCTGGGATACATGTTCTTCGCGGCCGGGATTGGCGCGTATCAGGCGGCGATGTTCCACCTGTTCACACACGCATTCTTCAAGGCGCTTCTGTTCCTTGGTGCGGGCTCTGTCATTCATGGAATGCACCATGAGCAAGACATGCGCAAAATGGGCGGCGTTGCGAAGTACATGAAGCTGACCTACGCAGCGATGCTGATCGGTACGATTGCGATTATCGGTCTTGGTGTTCCTCACACACAGTTCGGTTTTGCTGGCTTTTTCTCTAAGGACGCGATCATCGAAACGACGTTTGCAGCGGGTATTAAGGGCGTTTCCTTTGCTCAGATGGCATTCTGGTTCGGTATCTTTGCCGCGCTCCTGACGAGCTTCTATTCATGGCGCCTCATCTATATGACGTTCCATGGCCCGATGGCGGAACCAGACCACCACCATGAAGAGGAAGATGATCACCATCATCATTCCGACAAACCTCATGAATCTCCATGGGTCATGCTGATCCCTCTGATTGCTCTGAGTGTTGGTGCGATTGCAGCGGGTTTCGTGTTCTACGATTCATTCGTTGGCCACCATCAGAAAGAATTCTGGGACGGTGCGATTTACGCAGCGACAGACAATACCGTTCTGAAAGACAAATATCCTGTAGACCATGGCGGTATCGTGCCTGAATGGGTGTTCTGGATGCCATTGATCGTCACCGTTCTCGGCTTCCTGATTGCGACCTTCACATACTTCTTCAACCGTGGTTTCGGCGCGAAACTGGCGAAGAAGGGCGGTCCGCTGCATTCTTTGTTTGCCAACAAATGGTATTTCGACGAGCTGTATCAGGCCACTGTCATTCGCTGGACGCGTGTCCTGGGTGACTTCTTCTGGAAAGTCGGTGACAAGAAAATCATCGACGGTCTGGGACCTGACGGTATTTCGAACCTCGCAAAATGGGGTGCGGCGCGACTTTCAGCGATGCACACCGGATACCTTTATCACTATGCGTTTGTCATTCTTGGCGCAGCTGCAATTTTCGGTGCTGTCATGCTGATTAATTTCACAGGAGCGAACTAATGAACGGTATCGCGCTCCTATCATCCACGATCTTTTTCCCGGCTATCGGAGCGATCGTTCTTCTGATAGTTCGGTCACTGACACGCGGCAATTCTCAGAATGAAGCGGGTGAAGCTCGTGTTGCGTATCTGACGGGTATTTTCGTCAGCGTTGCGACATTTGTTATTTCTCTGATGGTTCTGGCATTCTTCCAGCCGGGTTCATCTGAACCTTACCAATTGATCGAAGATGTCCATTGGTTCGGTGGTGCACTGAATGCTGATGGAGTTGTTGAAGGCGGTATTCGCTACAAGCTCGGCATTGACGGCATGTCATTGCTGCTGGTGCTCCTGACAACGTTCCTGACGCCGCTTTGTTTCATTGCGAGCTGGGGCAGCATTAAGAAGCGTGTGACAGAGTATGTTGCAGCATTCCTGTTCCTCGAAACATTGATGCTTGGCGTTTTCTGTTCGCTCGACCTCGTCCTGTTCTACGTCTTCTTTGAAGGCGGTCTCATCCCGATGTTCATCATCATTGGTATCTGGGGTGGCGCTGACCGGGTATATGCCGCGTTCAAGTTCTTCCTCTATACGCTTCTTGGTTCGCTGTTCCTGCTCGTTGCGGTTATCGCAATGTATCTGACAGTCGGCACTACAGATGTTGTCGCGCTTCAAACTTATGAGTTCGGCAAATCAGTTCAGATCTGGCTCTGGCTTGCTTTCTTTGCGTCTTTCGCGGTCAAGCTGCCAATGTGGCCGGTTCACACCTGGCTTCCGGACGCGCACGTTCAGGCACCAACAGCAGGCTCTGTCATTCTGGCGGGTGTCTTGCTGAAAATGGGTGGCTACGGTCTTTTGCGCTTTTCACTGCCGATGTTCCCGGATGCGAGCCTGTTCTTCCAACCAATGGTGTTCGCACTGAGTGTGATTGCGATTGTGTACGCGTCTCTCGTTGCATTCCGCCAAACGGATATGAAAAAGCTGATCGCTTATTCGTCGGTTGCGCATATGGGGTTCGTGACGCTCGGTATCTTCTCGTTCAACGAGATCGGTATTCAGGGCGCGATCTTCCAGATGATTTCGCACGGTGTGATTTCCGGCGCGCTCTTCCTGATCGTTGGCGTTGTTTATGACCGAATGCACACACGTGATATCGCGTTCTATGGCGGTCTGGTTAGCAAAATGCCGGTTTATGCTGCGGTGTTCATGCTGTTCACCATGGCGAACGTTGGCCTGCCAGGTACGAGCGGGTTCATCGGCGAAATTCTCACCATGGCAGGCAGCTTCCAGGTCAACACCTGGGCCGCAGCTGGCGCAGCTCTCGGTGTGATTTTCTCCGCGGTTTACATGCTGACACTTTATCGTCGGACCGTATTTGGCGTGATGACCAATCCAAAACTGGAAGGCATCAAAGATCTGACGCTGTCCGAGGTTGCGATCTTCACTCCGCTGATCATTGCTACAATTCTACTGGGTGTTTTCCCGGCCCTTGTATTTGACATTACCGAAAACGCGGTTGGCACTATCCTGTCACTTAGCTTCGGGCAGATTGGACACTAATCATGAACTGGAACGAGATTTTTATCGCTGCTGGTCCTGAACTATTCCTGGCTGCTGCTGGTCTGGCTGGTGTCCTGTTTGGCGCGATCCTGAAAGAAAAAGCCGCAAGCTTGTCTCTGTTTGCAGGCGCAGGCGCTCTGGTGATAGCCGCTGCGATAGCTATTCTGCAACTTGATGGCGGCCAGGCGTTTGGTGGTCTCTGGGAAACAGATCGCTACACAAACCTTGCAAAGGCACTCGCTTATATCTGCGCTGCCATCGCATTGTTGATGGCAGAAGGGTATCTGAAACGAGAAAAGCTGATCCGTTTTGAATATGCTTTGCTCGTCCTATTTGCGAGCCTCGGCATGGGGATTATGCTGTCAGCGAATGATCTGATGACGCTGTATCTCGGCATCGAAACGCTCGGCCTGTCATCGTACGTGCTTGCCGCGTTCAATCGCGACAGCCAACGGTCTTCAGAAGCGGGTCTGAAATACTTTGTTCTTGGTGCGCTGGCGTCTGGCCTCATTCTGTATGGCGCGTCTCTGGTGTATGGCTTTGCCGGCTCAACAAGCTATGATGCGATTGCACAAAGCGATTTCTCGCTCGGTATTCTGTTCGGTCTGGTACTGCTGATCTCTGGTCTTGCCTTCAAGGTTTCAGCTGCGCCGCTCCACGTCTGGACGCCAGATGTTTATGAGGGTGCGCCAACACCGGTTGTTGCGTTCTTTGCGTCTGCGCCAAAGCTGGCGGCAATGATTGTGTTCGCCACGATCCTGTTTGAAGCCTTTGGTGGCTCTATCGATCAATGGCAGGACATAATTGTCATCATTTCCGGCGCGTCCATGCTGATTGGTGCGTTCGGCGCGCTGCGTCAGAATAATATCAAACGTCTGCTAGCGTACTCATCTATCGGCAATATGGGCTATGGCCTGATTGCGATTGCGGCAGGTGAAGAAATTGGTGGTGCGGCGCTGCTCGTTTACATGGCGATCTATTCCCTGTCACAGCTCGGTATTTTCGGTGTCGTTCTGTCAATGCGTCGCCGTGGTGGTATGGTTGAGGACATTTCAGAGCTGTCTGGTTTGTCGGCATCCATGCCTTGGCTGGCGGTCTGCATGACGGCTCTGGTCTTCTCGGTCGCTGGTATTCCGCCAATGGGTGGCTTCTTCGGCAAATGGGTTGTGTTCCAGGCGGGCGTTGAGGCTGGTCTTCTGCCACTGGTGATCATTGGCGTCATTTCGTCTGTAGTTTCACTTGGATACTATCTGCGTGTGATCATGGTGATGTGGGGCGGCGAGAAACAGGCTGCGTTTGAGAGTGTCTCTGGCACAGTTTCGATGACCGTTACGGCGTCTACGCTGCTCGTTTTCCCTGTCTTTGTCGTGTTCATCGGTTGGATGATGGGTGTTGCCGGGGGCTCATTCAGCCTTGGCTGATCCGTCTATTGTGTCGCTGTCGCTCCTGGAAACTCCATGGAGCGTTCAGCACTTTGACACGATTGATAGCACGAGCCTCGCTGCCCATCGCTATGCGTCTGAAACTGGCCCCGGGCCGATCTGGTTTGTTGCGAGCGAACAAACGGCCGGGAAAGGTCGGACGGGTCGGCAGTGGGTTTCCAAACCGGGCAACCTCTATTCAACCGCTCTGTTACCGCTTCAGTCGATAGACCGTACTGTGCCTGTATTGGCACTGACTATCGGCCTGGCGGTTTTTGATACGTTTCAGCTGTTAAGTGAAGGCTTGATGGTGCCGGGGCTGAAATGGCCCAATGATGTGCGTGTCAATCAAGCCAAGATTAGTGGCATTCTGCTAGAGACCGGATCGCTTGAAAGTGGGCAGATGTGGCTGTCCATCGGTATCGGACTGAACCTTGTTCATTCGCCTTCGATAGAAGGATATAAAACCACCAATCTGTTTGAAGAGACCGGAAAGACGGTTTCGCCGGAGCAGGCCCGATCAATTCTTGATGAATGTGTGCGGCAAAGATTGAAACAGCACGTGCATGTAGGGGTTGCATCCATTATATCCGATTGGACTGAACGTTCAGACCAGATTGGACAACGCTGCCGCACAACGTATCGCGACGGTACGATTGAGGGTGTTTTTGCGGGGCTGGATGAGTTCGGACAACTTCGTCTTCGTCAGGATGATGGTGAAATTCTCACCATCACGGCTGGCGATGTTCATCTAATCAGAGAGACTTCAGATGTTGCTGGCAATTGACGTAGGAAACACCAATACAGTTTTCGGTTTGCACGACGGTAGCAACTGGATTGCTCAGTGGCGTAGTGCAACCGATGCTACAAAGACGGCAGATGACTATGCTGTCTGGTTGACTCAGCTTTGCCGTATGGACGGCATTCCATTCGGCAATATCGAAGATTGTATCATTTCTTCGGTCGTGCCTCAGGCGAAATTCAATTTCCGAAACTTTGCCCGTCGCTATCTGGATAAAGAGCCTCTGTTCATCGGCGACCCTGAAGTGAATATCGGTGTTCCGATCCGAATTCGTCGTCCGGAACAAGTCGGCGCTGACCGGCTTGTGAATGCGGTCGGTGCTCATTCGGAACATAAAGGCGCTTTGATCGTCGTCGACAGCGGTACAGCAACCACGTTTGATATCGTCGGCGAAGATGGTGGTTTTGAAGGCGGCGTGATTTCGCCAGGGATCAACTTGTCTATGCGCGCGCTGCACGAAGCGGCTGCGAGCCTGCCAAGAATTGCGATCCAAAGGCCACCAAGCGTCATTGGACAGGATACAGTTTCTGCAATGCAATCAGGTGTGTTTCTCGCATATCTTGATCTGATTGATGGACTTATCCGTCGCATCAAAGAAGAATATGGTCGCCCGATGACGGTGATCGGTACGGGCGGTGTAGCATCCTTGTTTCAGGGGGAAAGTCAGGAAATCAACGTCTTTGATCCTGACGTGACGATACGCGGATTGCTGGAAATATATCGCCGCAATAAATAAGAATAAGAATGCAAGAATCAGACACGAACGAACTTCTCTTCCTCCCTCTTGGGGGATGCAACGAAATTGGAATGAACCTGAATGCGTACGCTTATGGTTCACCGGGAAACCGCAAATGGATCCTGGTGGATATGGGCGTATCTTTCGGTGATGAACGCACACCCGGCATTGATATTGTCTGCCCGGATCCATCCTTTCTGGAAGACCATATCGAGGATATCGAAGCGATTATCCTGACCCATGCGCATGAAGATCATATCGGCGCGGTTGGCTATTTATGGAAACGGTTTCAAAAGCCGCTTTATGCAACGCCTTTCACCGCTGAACTGGTTCGCGGAAAGCTTCACGAAGCCAATGCAATCGACATGGCGGTGCTGAATACGGTTCCGCTCGGCGCGAAGGTAGAGGTCGGTCCGTTCCGTCTCGAATATGTTACGCTGACCCACTCTATTCCGGAGCCAAACGGTCTGATCATCGAAACCGATGCGGGTACAATCTTGCACACGGGCGACTGGAAAATCGATCCGAACCCGATCATTGGTGATGGCTTTGATGCCGAACGTCTGGAAAGACTCGGCAATGATGGCGTACTCGCAATGGTTTGCGATTCCACAAATGTCTTTGAAGAAGGCGAGGCGGGATCTGAGCTTGGCTGTAAGGTCGCGCTGAAAGAGCTGATCTCAGAACAAACCGGCCGCGTTGCTGTGACGGCTTTTGCGTCTAACGTTGCCCGCGTGCAAAGCATCATTGAAGCGGCGGAAGAAAATGACAGACATGTTTGTCTGGTTGGGCGCTCAATGCACCGCATTACGGCTGCAGCAAAAGCCGTTGGTATGTTGAGCAAAACGGCTGCCTTCGTTGATGAAAAAGATGCAGCCTATCTACCGCCTGAAAATGTCTTGTATCTGTGTACCGGGTCTCAGGGGGAGCCGCGCGCTGCACTCTCACGCATCGCGCAGAATACGCATCCGAATGTGACGCTTCGCGAAGGCGATACCGTGATTTTCTCGTCTCGGGTTATTCCGGGCAATGAGCGCGGTATTTATGATCTGCAGAACGCTCTTGCGGAGCGCGGAATTCGTATTGTGACAGACCGTATGCGTCCGATCCACGTTTCCGGGCATCCGTGCCGTGATGAGCTGCGTCGGATGTATCAATGGGTTCGCCCTCGTATTTCCGTCCCCGTGCATGGCGAGCGGCGCCATATTCTGGAACATGCGTCTTATGCCAAATCTCTTCAGGTGGCTGAGGCTGTCACGCCACGAAATGGTGATGTAATCCGGCTTGCCCCGGGACCGGCAAAGGTCGTGGATGAAGTTCCAACGGGCCGTCTGCTGCTTGATGGTAACCGCCTCATTCCGGAAGGCGCACAAGGCATTGGCGAGCGACGTAAACTTGCCTTTGCGGGTCAGTTGAGCGTGTCGGTATGCATTGATGACAACGGCGAAGTCCTCGACGGACCAATTTTGAGCGTCCGTGGCTATTCAGAAAGTGACGGACGTTTGCTGGATGAGACAATTGATGTGCTTGAAGAAGCCGCCGAAAAGGCGATAGAGGACATGAAACGCAAAGCGCGCATGGATGACGACATTGTCGAACGCACATTCGTCCGTGCTTTGAGAAAAGTTTGCGAACGCGAACTGGGCAAGCGACCTCTGATCGATGTCGCAGTGCTCAGATCATAAAGATTGAGGGGAAAGACATGAGTGAATTTAAGATTGGCCCGCTGAACCACGTTGGTGTTGCTGTTCCGTCTATCGAAGAAGCTGCGAACACATATCGCGAGCTTTATGGCGCAGTTGATATTTCTGAGCCGGGCGAGATGGAGACACAGGGCGTTCGCTTTTGTTTCGTGAACCTGCCGAACAGCCAGATTGAACTGATCGAGCCGTTTGGTGAGAAATCCCCGATTTTGAACTTCCTGGCAAAGAACCCAAAGGGCGGACAACACCATGTCTGTTTCGAGGTTGATGATATTCACGAAGCCAAGAAAGTTATGGAAGAGCGCGGAGCAACGGTTCTGAATGAGCCGCGCATTGGCGCGCACGGTACGTTGATTATCTTTGTTCACCCAAAGAATTCTAACGGCGTTCTGATCGAACTCATGGAAACTCCAAAGCACTAATGACCTGGTTTTCCGGCACCGTTACTTTCGTCATCGCCTGGTGGATGGTCTTTCTGGCTGTGCTTCCGATTGGCGTTCGCAGCCAGTTGGAAGAAGGCGAAATGGAAGAGGGGACAGAGCCGGGCGCGCCTGTCCATCACATGCTTCCCAAAAAGGCTTTGTGGGCGACCATTGGTGCAGTGGTCATTACCGTGATTGCCTTCCTGATTGGAATTTCCGGCATCATTCAGCCTCCTGATGTGCCTTGGGCCTAGAACACTAATTGCGCTTTTCTGCGGTGCTCGATAGAGCAGGCATAACCTAATATTTTAACGAGCAGTCATCCGATGAGACTTTCGAATTATTTCCTTCCGGTTCTGAAAGAGACGCCGGCTGAAGCAACCATCAAATCCCACCAGTTCATGCTGCGTGCGGGTATGATCCGTCAGAATGGTGCCGGCATTTACAGCTGGCTACCTCTGGGCCTGAAAGTGCTTCGTAAGATTGAGACGATTGTTCGCGAAGAAATGGACCGTGCCGGCGCGATCGAAATGCTGATGCCGACGATTCAGCAGGCTGAGCTCTGGCAGGAAAGCGGTCGTTATGACGACTATGGCAAGGAAATGCTGCGCATTACCGACCGCCATGACCGCGATATGCTGTTTGGTCCAACCAATGAAGAAATGATCACAGATGTGTTCCGCAGCTATGTGCGCAGCTATAAACAGCTTCCACTCAACCTGTATCACATCCAATGGAAATTCCGAGACGAGATCCGCCCGCGGTTTGGCGTAATGCGTGGTCGCGAGTTCCTGATGAAGGACGCGTACTCGTTTGACATCGATGCCGATAGCGCGCGCCGGTCTTATCAGAAAATGTTCTGTGCGTATCTGAATGCTTTTGACCGGATGGGGCTGACTGCAATTCCGATGAAAGCTGATACCGGCCCAATTGGCGGTGATCTCAGCCATGAGTTCATCATTCTGGCAGATACTGGAGAAAGCGCGGTTTTCTGTGACAGCGCGCTTCTGGACCTCCCTGCGCCAGGTCTTGATTTCGACTTCAATGGCGATCTCGAGAAAGAACTGAACAAGCGCACGCAATATTATGCGGCAACTGACGAAATGCACGATGAAGCGGCCTATGCTGAAATTCCATCGGAACGTCAGATGGCTGCGCGTGGCATTGAAGTGGGTCACATCTTCTATTTTGGCGAAAAATACTCTGAGCCAATGAAAGCGAACGTTATGGACAAGGACGGCAAACCCGTTCCGGTTCAGATGGGGTCATATGGTATTGGCGTGTCACGTCTGGTCGGCGGTATTATCGAAGCCTGCCATGACGAAAACGGCATTATCTGGCCGAAAGATGTTGCGCCATTTGGTGTCGGCATTGCGTCTATGAAAGACAAGGATGGCAGCGTCTCAGAAGCGTGTGAAAAAGCCTATAAAGTTCTGTCTCAAGCGGGTCTTGATCCGCTTTATGATGACCGCGATGAACGCCCGGGCGTGAAGTTTTCAACGATGGAACTCATCGGATTGCCATATTTGCTCGTCATTGGTCCGAAAGGCCTTGAAAAAGGCGTTGTGGAATTGCGGACGCGTGCGACAGGTGAACAAGAAGAATTGTCACTGGAAGCAGCGCTCAACAAACTGACGGCTGGTTGATTTTAGTATGACGGATCGAGCGCTAAAAGACCGACCTTTCGGGTCCTATGAACGATCTTTGGCGTTTCGCTATATTAGAGCCAAACGAGAGCATGGCGGCGTTGCGATTGTCTCCATTCTCTCGCTGGTTGGCATTATGCTGGCAGTGGCTGCTCTCATCATTGTGATGTCGATCATGAACGGTTTCCAGACCGAGATGATCAGCCGCGTGCTGGGAAATTCCGGACACATCCGTCTTTACCCGCAAGCCTTTTCCAAAATGGAAGTCGATGAACTGGAAGTGAAGCTAGAAGCGCTTCCGGCGGTCACGAGTTTTGTGCCTCTAGTTGAGGGTGCTGTGCTGGCGTCTGCACCAAGTCGTGCGGAAGGTGCATATGTGCGCGGTATACGTGCCGATGACGCGCTCAAGCTGCCTTATCTTCAGGGAAATCTGTTTAACGGCAGCGTCGAAGGGTTTGGCGAAGGTCGGCTCGGCGGCGATGGTATTCTGATCAATGAGCGTATGGCCCGGCGGCTCGGCGTTTATCAGGGCGATAAACTGACACTGATTTCTCCGGAAGGCGCATCCACACCGGGCGGTGTCATCCCTCGGCGTAAGGCATACACGGTTCTCGGCGTGTTCCAGATCTTTGCAGGAAACGCAAATCCGCTGGACGATGTTCTGATCCTTATGCCGCTCGAACAGGCTCAGCTTTTCTTCAATTCACGCGACCATTATCTGGCGGTCGAAATCAAGATTGCCGATCCGCAAGCTGTCGACAAAGTAGCGGATGAACTTGCGTCCGAACACTTGCCAATTGGCATGCCGTACCAGACCTGGAAACGGATGAACCGTGGCATTGTCGGTGCGCTAGAGGTCGAGCGCAGCATGATGCGTTTGATCTTCGCGATCCTGATCACCATCACGGCTCTGAACATCATCACTGGCATTGTAATGCTGGTGAAAAATAAAGGCCGGGATATCGCCATCCTTCGTACTATGGGCGCGAGCCGGAGCACGGTGTTGCGGGTCTTCCTGATGATTGGTGGCATTCTGGGCGTTAGCGGAATGACCCTTGGTCTCGTCACTGGTGTTCTATTCTGCATCTATATCGAGCCGATTCAGGATTTCCTGAATATGGTGACAGGACAGCCGCTCTGGAATCCCGACGTCTACGGCTTGCCGTATATCCCAGCCCAACTGGATTGGCATGAAGTCGGATTTGCGAGTTTTTATGCTGTCGGCGTGTCGATCTTTGTATCGATCCTGCCTGCATGGAATGCAGCGCGTCTCGATCCTGTTGAAGCGTTGAGGTCTGAGTAATGACAACGCCTGTACTCGAACTCAGAAATATTCATCGCACCTATACCATGGGCAAAACAGACGTGCCCGTTCTGAAAGGTGTGAACCTGACACTGAACAAAGGCGAACTCGTCGGTTTGGTTGGGCCATCAGGCTCGGGTAAGTCGACACTGCTTCATACCGCTGGCCTTCTTGAGAAACCGACCTCCGGTGATGTGTTTCTCAATGGTCAGGATTGCCTGAAGCTGAAAGACAAACAGCGCACTTTGCTGCGCCGAACGCAACTTGGCTTTGTATATCAGTTTCATCATTTGCTGCCTGAATTCAGCGCCGTAGATAACGTTGCTGCACCGCTTTATCTGAGTGGCATGAACAAACGTGATGCGCGGAACAGGGCGAAGGACCTGTTGGAGCGAATGGGGCTGGCTCACCGGTTTGATCACCAGCCGATGGAAATGTCTGGCGGTGAGCAACAACGTGTTGCGATTGCGCGCGCGCTAGCAAATCGTCCGCGGGTCATTATTGCCGACGAGCCGACAGGAAATCTCGACACCAGCACCACAGGCGCGGTGTTTAAGCAGCTGATTGAAGTCGGCCGGACGGATGGCCTCGCAATGTTGATTGCAACGCATAATCTGGACCTGATTCAGTATATGGATCGCGTTTTCACGATTGTTGATGGTGTGCTCACAGAATTCTCTGAATAGACGGTTTTCTGAACAGAAAAACTCGGCCAAACTGATCGGCTAAGAGGATTCTGTTATGAGCGCTGATCTGGCCACTCCAAAGTTTATTCATCTGGGTATTCGGTCTGCGTTTTCATTGCTGGAAAGCATGATCTCTTCAAAGGCGCTTGTGGCCTGGGCTGCCGAACACAAAGTGCCAGCGCTCGCCGCGACCGATCATAACAATCTATTTGGTGGTTTGGAGATCGCAGAAGGTCTCGCCGCGATCGGTGTGCAACCGATTTCTGGCTGTGTGTTTAATGTCCAGCCGCCCGAACATGATGCGGAAATGTACCGCATTTCGATCTATGCTCAGGACGAAGTGGGATATGAGCGCCTGATGGCGCTGGCGTCTTTTGCGTATCTGGAAAGCGTCACGGGCGAACCAATCCTTAAAGAGCACCATGTCTTTGAAGAGACTGAAGGGTTGATTGTTCTGACGGGCGGTGCATGGGGTCTTGCCGGACAGGCGGCGCGCCGAGGAAAGCCTGATCAGGTTCGTGACGCGCTTAAACGGTTTTCCGATGCGTATCCTGACAGATGTTATGTTGAGATCCAACGCCATGATGAGCCGGAAGAAATTGAGAGTGAGTTAGAGCTGGTCGAAGCAGCCTATGATCTCGATCTGCCACTCATTGCGACTCAGGATGCCCGCTTTTTAAAGCAAAGCGACCATGCCGCGCATGACGCGCTCATGTGTATTCGGAACGGTAATTATATCAGTCAGGCCGACCGGTATCAGGTTAGCGATCAGCATTATCTGAAAACCCCTGAGGAAATGATCGAACTGTTCGCCGATCTTCCAGAGGCGCTCGAAAACACGGTTGAGCTGGCAAAACGATGCGCGGTGCGCCCGCGTTTGCGCAAACCAATTCTGCCGACATTCGATGGCGGGTTCGGTCGGAGCGAGGCCGATGAGCTGCGCGCGCAGGCGAATGACGGTTTGCAACAGCGTCTAGACGAAGCTGAAAAGCTTTATGGTACGCGGGAAGACTATCAGGAGCGGCTGGATTTCGAACTCGGCATTATCGAGAAAATGGGGTTTCCGGGCTACTTCCTGATCGTATCTGACTTTATCAAATGGGCGAAAGAGAACGATATTCCGGTAGGGCCGGGACGGGGCTCGGGTGCGGGCTCTTTGGTCGCCTGGGTGTTGTTGATCACAGATCTTGACCCTCTGCGTTTTGGTCTGCTGTTCGAACGCTTCCTGAACCCGGAACGTATTTCCATGCCAGACTTTGACGTCGACTTCTGTCAGGAGCGTCGCGGCGAAGTTATTCGGTATGTAAAGAACAAATACGGCGAAGAAAACGTCGCTTCGATCATCACGTTCGGGACGCTGCAGGCAAAAGCGGTGGTTCGGGATGTCGGGCGCGTTATGCAAATGCCATATGGTCAGGTGGACCGGCTATCCAAACTTATTCCGTTCAATCCGGCGAAACCGCCAAAGCTCGCTGATGCGATCGCGGATGAGCCTAAGTTTGATGAAGAGAAAGACCGTGACCCGCTTGTCGGTGAGATGCTGGACGTCGCGCTGGCGCTGGAAGGGCTTTACCGGAACTGCGGTACGCACGCTGCAGGTGTCGTCATTGGTGACCGTCCGCTGGTAAAACTGACCCCATTGTTCCGAGACCCGCGCTCTGACCTGCCTGCAACCCAGCTCAATATGAAGTGGGCAGAACAAGCCGGCCTCGTAAAGTTCGACTTCCTTGGCCTGAAAACACTGACCGTTGTCCAAAGAGCACTGCGCTTTTTGGGTAAAACTGAAGATGAGATGCCCCGCGAATGGCGGACTTTCGATGATCAGGCGACTTACGACCTGATGTCGGACGGCGATACGCTTGGCGTGTTCCAGCTCGAGGGACAGGGCATGCGCGATACGCTGAAGAAAGTTCGCCCGGGCTCGATTGAAGACGTGATCGCGATCATCTCGCTTTATCGCCCTGGGCCGATGGATAACATTCCGCAGTTCGTCGATGTAAAGTTTGGCCGGGTTGAGGCAGATTATTATCATCCACTGCTAAAGCCGATTCTTGAAGAAACCTATGGTGTGCCTGTCTATCAGGAGCAGGTTATGCGAATGGCGCAGGAACTGGCAGGCTATTCCCTCGGTGAGGCGGACATGCTGCGCCGCGCCATGGGTAAGAAAAAAGTCGAGGAAATGCTTCAGCAGCGGAAACGCTTCGTTGCGGGTGCGGCGGAGAAAAACGTTCCTGAGAAGCAAGCCAGCCATATCTTCGACGTTATGGAAAAGTTTGCTGGATATGGTTTCAACAAATCCCACGCAGCGGCTTACGCGGTTATTTCCTATCAGACGGGCTATCTGAAAGCGAACCACGCCATGGAGTTCCTGGCGGCGTCGATGAGCCTCGATATTCAGAACACTGACAAGCTTGCAGCCTTCTTCCAAGAGGCGAAACGCCTGAAAATTCCGGTCAAAGCACCGAATATCAATGAAAGTCTGGCAGACTTTGATGTACGTGACGGAGCGATCTATTACGCGCTTGGCGCGATTAAGGGCGTCGGCATGGAAGCGATGAAGCATGTCGTAGAAATCCGCAAAAACGGTAAGTTTGAAAGCCTCCACGACTTTGCCGAACGCGTTGATCCACGACACGTGAACCGAAAGTGTTTCGAATCTCTGGCGAAGTCTGGCGCGTTTGACTGTCTGGAGCCGAATCGGGCGAGGGCGCTTGCGGCCGTCGATGTGTTGGTCGCAACCGCTGCATCTGCTGCGGAAGACCGTGCGTCCGCTCAGGTAAGCCTGTTTGGCGATGATAAATCGGTTATTCGTGCGCCGCTGCCAAAAGTGGCGACTTGGAGCGCAACGACAAAGCTGGATCATGAATTCAAAGCGGTTGGATTTTATCTCAGTGGACACCCGCTGGATGGCTTGCTGTTGGCCGGTGCGCGCGATCGTATCACACTCGCTATGGATCTGATGGAAGTTGCTCGCGAAAAAGCAAGCATGGAGATGATGGGAATCATTCGGGCGCGTGTTGAAAAGCCTGCCCAATCCGGAGGTAAGTTTGCTTATGTGACTTTCTCTGACCCGACCGGTGAGTTTGAAGCTATGGTTCCGCCGGAAACATTGATGGACATTCGGGATCTGATTGAGCCCGGCGCATCTGTGGTCGCGAGAATCAGGCCGCGTATCCGGGAAGATGAGCTGCGTTTGACGGTCGACGGCGTTGTGCCTCTCGATAAAGCGTCTCTCGGTGCGCCGAAAGGCCTTTTGGTAACACTGGACGCCGGAATGGAGCCAGATGTTATCGCCCAGGTGTCGCAACAGCTGGAACGGATCAACACAAATGAGCGCGGCGAAATACATCTTCAGCTCGAAATTGATGGCGGCCGGATCGTCGTGATCAGCCTTCCGGGAAAATATGCAGTGAATACGGGCGCAGCTCAGCTCCTTAAGTCTTCAGCGGGCGTGCGCAGCGTTAAGGAATTAGCAGCATAAACGCTGTTGCGTCGCGGCCCAAACTCTGTATAAGCCACGCTTATTCCGACACGCGGGCAGCACTTTCGTGCATCCGGTGCTGAACCATAATGGTTTGGCTATGCCTGCGGCGGCTAACCGGATAGGAGAAAATATAATGGCGTTGCCTGAATTCACTATGGCTCAGCTCCTCGAAGCTGGCGTTCACTTTGGTCACCAAACTCACCGCTGGAACCCTAAGATGAAGAAATTCATCTATGGTGAGCGTAGCCACATCCACATTATTGATCTGTCACAAACAGTTCCGCTTCTGCACCAGGCAATCGTGAAAGTTCGCGATACTGTTGCTAAAGGTGGCCGCGTTCTGTTCGTTGGTACAAAGCGCCAGGCAGCAGACCCTGTTGCTGAAGCAGCTCAGCGTTGTGCGCAGTACTACATGAACCACCGCTGGCTCGGCGGCACGCTGACAAACTGGTCTACAGTTTCCAACTCTATCAAGCGTCTGAAAGAGTTGACTGAACTGATGGGTCAGGACGCATCAGCGACTGGTCTGACAAAGAAAGAACTTCTGAACCGTGAGCGTGAGCGCGAAAAGCTTGAGCGCGCTCTGGGCGGTATTCAGGACATGGGCGATCTGCCTGACCTGATGTTTGTTGTTGATACAAACAAAGAGCAGATTGCTATTAAAGAAGCTAAGAAGCTCGGTATCCCGGTTATCGCTGTTGTCGATACAAACTGTGATCCGGACGATGTCGATTTCCCATTCCCGGGCAATGACGACGCGGCACGAGCTATCACTCTGTATGTAAACCTCATCGCTGATGCAGTTCTGGACGGTCTGGCTGAATCCACAGCTGGTCTCGGCATTGATCTGGGTGAAGCAGAAGACATCACTGATGCTGCGCTCGCTGATCTTACTGTCGCAGAATCAGAAGACGATAAAAATGGCGGTGATGATGCCGCTAAAGAATCTGCTGACGCATAAACAAAGACGAAGGGTCTTCGAATAATGGCTCAGATCACAGCCTCACTTGTGAAAGAACTGCGCGAAATGTCTGGCGCAGGCATGATGGACGCAAAAAAAGCACTCGTCGAAACTGACGGTGACATGGAAGCTGCCGTAGACTGGCTTCGCAAGAAAGGCCTCTCTAAGGCTGCGAAAAAAGCTGATCGTGTTGCTGCTGACGGTCTCGTTGCTGCTATCGTTTCTGAAGATAAGAAAACTGGTGTTCTTATCGAGCTCAACGCTGAAACTGACTTCGTTGCTCGTAACGAAGGTTTCCAAAAAACTCTGTCCAGCTTTGCTAAAGCTGCTTTGGCGACTGACGGTACAAAAGAGGGCCTTCTGGCTGCTCCTGCGACTGAAGGCGACGGCACAATTGCTGATCAGATTACACGTCTGATCGCAACAATCGGCGAGAACATGTCTCTTCGACGCGTTGAGAAGCTAGAGTCTCCAGCCGGTGTTGTCACCAGCTATATCCACGGCGCTGCTGCTGACGGTCTCGGCCGTATCGGCGTTCTGGTTGCTCTTAAAGGCGACGATGTTGAGAAACTCGACGACGCAGGTCGTAAAGTTGCGATGCACATCGCTGCGACTAGCCCGGCTGCTGCAACAACAGAAGAACTCGACCAGGAACTGGTTGAGCGCGAACGTAAAGTTCTGACTGAACAAGCTCGCGAGTCTGGCAAGCCTGACAGCGTTATCGAAAAAATGATCGAAGGTCGTATCAAAAAGTTCTACAAAGAAGTTGTTCTGGTTGAGCAGCAATTTGTCATGAACCCAGATGAGACTGTCGCTGAGTTCATCAAAAGCCAGGGTGGTGAGTTCGTCGGTTTCCGTCGTTACACGCTCGGTGAAGGCATTGAGAAAGAAACAACAGATTTTGCTGCAGAAGTTGCTGCAGCGTCAAAGTCCAGCTGATTTCTCTCTGGTCGGATTCTTCCGAATCCGGCCAATATGCGTTCGATAAATATAGGGAGCCGGAAATGGACGATGTTTCACCTCAGCCACAAACTGAATTTCGGTTCCGACGCATTCTTTTGAAAATATCAGGTGAGGCACTCATGGGTGCCTCTTCTTTTGGCATCGATATGACGGCTTGTGCTCGTCTCGCCAAGGAAGTGTCGGCTTCTGCTCAAGCTGGTGCCGAAATATGTCTGGTTATTGGTGGTGGTAATATTTTCCGTGGGCTGGCAGGAGCAGCTCAAGGCATGGATCGCGCTCAAGCCGACCATATGGGCATGCTGGCGACTGTCATGAACGCTCTGGCTATGCAGTCGGCGCTTGAGCAAATCGGTGTTCCGACCCGCGTTCAGTCTGCCATTCCAATGCCAACTGTTTGCGAACAATTCATCCGCCGCAAAGCGATCCGCCACATGGAAAAAGGCCGGATCGTTATTTTTGCCGCAGGAACAGGCAACCCATATTTCACGACAGATACTGGCGCAGCGCTTCGTGCGGCTGAAATGGAATGTGATGCCATGCTGAAAGGTACGCAGGTCGATGGCGTGTATTCAGCTGACCCGAAAAAAGACCCTAACGCAGAACGTTATGACCAACTCGACTATCAGGAAGTGCTTGCACGAGACCTGCGCGTGATGGACGCATCTGCAGTTAGCCTGCTACGAGATAGTAATATTCCGATTGTGGTGTTTGACCTGCATACAGAGGGAGCGCTGAGAAATGTGCTGACCGGGCAGGGTGTATGCACCGTTATCGGCAACTCTTGAGGAAATGAGCCATGTCTGAAGACGTAGATTATGATGAAGCCGATCTGAAACGCCGTATGGAAGGCGCTCTGAGCTCTCTTTCGACGGAATTTTCTGGTCTTCGGACCGGTCGCGCGTCCGTAAACCTGCTCGATAACATCACAGTTATGGCGTATGGTGCGCCAACGCCGTTGAATCAGGTTGGCTCGGTGTCGGTGCCGGAGTCACGTATGCTGTCTGTCAGCATCTGGGACAAGGCGAATGTTGGTGCAGCAGATCGCGCCATTCGTGAATCTGGTCTCGGCCTGAACCCAGTCGTGGACGGTCAAAACCTTCGTATTCCAATTCCTGCTCTGAATGAAGAACGCCGCGCAGAGCTCGCAAAAGTCGCGGGCAAGTATGCAGAATCTGCACGCATCGCGATCCGAAACGTTCGCCGTGACGGTATGGACGCCCTGAAAAAAATGCAGAAAGCCGGTGACATCAGCGAAGACGAACAAAAAGTCTATGCTGATGACGTTCAGAAACTGACGGACGCGATGGTCAAAAAAGTTGATGAAGCGCTGAAGCATAAAGAAGAGGAGATCATGCAGGTTTAAATCTGCATGGTTCCGACTTGCCATGACTGAAGAAGTGCTTTCCACGCCTTCTCACGTTGCGATTATCATGGATGGTAATGGGCGCTGGGCGAAAGCGCGCGGCTTGCCGCGCGAAGTCGGTCATGAGCGCGGTGTTGAGGCTTTGCGTCAAACGGTCGAAGCCTGCCGACACACCTCTTTGACAACGCTAACGGTCTATTCGTTTTCGACAGAAAACTGGAAAAGACCGGCGTCGGAAGTATCAGCGCTGTTCGGCCTGTTGCGTCTGTATATTCGCCAGGATCTGAAAAAGCTGAAAGCCGAAGGCGTTTGCGTAAAGGTCATCGGTTCGAAGGAAAACCTTCCTGATGATATTCTTGCGCTGATTGCTCACGTGGAATCAGAGACATCTGTGAATACCGGGTTCACATTGAACATCGCGTTCAACTATGGCGCTCATGACGAAATTCGAGACGCATGTCAGAAAATTGCGGGTCGTGTAGCATCTGGAGAGATTACGACTGATCAGATTTCAATATCAGACATTGAATCTCATCTTTGGTTCAAACATTCACCACCTGTTGATTTGTTGATCCGTACGAGCGGCGAGTATCGACTAAGCAATTTTATGCTTTGGCAACTCGCCTATAGCGAACTCGTTTTTATGGATGTGTTGTGGCCAGATTTCCGGGGTGAGCACCTTCAGGAAGCCCTCGACATCTTCACGAATAGAGAGCGACGGTATGGGGGCCTCTCTAGCGCTGGTTCGTTGAAGTGACGAAGAACGAAAACGAATTCAAAACAGCTGACAGTCTGTTCCTGCGCATTATGTCTGCGGCTATTATGGTTCCAGCAGGTTTGTTCGTTATATTTCAGGGCGGCATTCTACTGGTGCTGGCTTGCATTGCCTGCGGTCTCGGAATGTGGCTGGAATACTGGCACGTAACGACAAAACGAACCATTGTGAATCCTGCCTGGTTTTTCGGCGCATTCATTCTCTTTGTTGGCTGTTTTACCCTTGAGTATGCACCTGATTGGATAGCGCTTTTCCTCGTCTTCGCACTAAGCTTGTCAGCGCTTGCGATACAAGTTTTCAAGTCTGAGCAAAGTTTCTGGCTGATCATTGGATTGGTAATGATCAACGGAGCTGTTCTCAGCCTCATCCTGATCCGGGATATCGTCGACAAAGGGTTGATTGTTGCCCTGCTGGTGATGGTCTGTGTCTGGGCGACTGATATTGCAGCCTATTTTGCCGGAAAAGGGTTCGGCGGACCTCAGCTTTCACCCAAAGGAAGCCCGAACAAAACCTGGTCGGGGGCCGCCGGCGCGGTTATTTGTTCAGCGTTGATTGGCGTTCTTTTCGCGGGCATTTTGCAAGCGGATGTGGTTGCATGTCTCGTCTTTACGGCAGTTTTGAGCGTCGTTTCACAGGCTGGTGACTTGACGCAGTCTTATTGGAAGCGCCGTTTTGGGGTGAAAGACGCTGGCGCGTTTATTCCTGGTCATGGCGGATTGCTGGACCGACTAGACTCATTTTCCGTGGCTTTGCTATGCGTCGGCATCTTTGCCTGTATTCAACCTGATTTTCCAATATCCGTATTGGGACTGGAGAACTCATGAACGTCACCATACTCGGGTCAACGGGATCGATTGGTTGCTCAACGCTGGATGTGATCCATCAGGTCAATGCCGCAGGTGAGCAGCGCATTGACGTTGAGTGCCTGATCGCAGGTGGAAACGTTGATCTGCTCGCAAATCAGGCCAAAGCTGCGAATGCAAAGATTGCTGTCGTGCGTGATGAAGAGCGTTATTCAGATGTGAAAGCAGCATTGGCGGGAACAGGCATTGAGGTTGCCGCAGGAGAAGCTGCCGTTCTGGAAGCCTCGTCTCGTCCTGTCGATAAAACCATGGCTGCGATTTCCGGCACACCCGGGCTGTTGCCAACAATTGCAGCGATTAATGCCGGCAATACGATCCTTCTTGCGAATAAAGAGACGATGGTGTGCGCAGGACCCATTGTCATCGACCTGGCAAGAGAAAAGGGTGTAGACATCATTCCTGTCGATTCAGAACACAACGCTATTTGGCAGGTACTGGAAACCGGCAACATAATCGAGAAAGTCACCTTGACCGCCTCCGGCGGGCCGTTTCGGGAATGGTCGCTGGAACGGATGAAGACGGCGAGCGTTTCAGATGCCCTTGCACATCCAAACTGGTCCATGGGCGCCAAGAACTCGCTGGACAGTGCGACCTTGATGAACAAGGGGCTGGAGCTCATTGAGGCAGCCTATCTGTTCGACATTGATGAAACTCAGATTGATGTACTGGTTCACAGACAATCCATCATTCATGCCATGGTTTCCTATCAAGACGGCTCAGTTCTAGCGCAGATGGGCGCGCCGGATATGCGAATCCCGATTGCTCACGCACTTGCCGGTGGATCGAGGTTCAAGACGAATGTGGACCGACTTGATCTGATTGCGCTAGCTCAACTCGATTTTGAAGCCCCCGATGATGTCCGTTTTCCGGCGCTGAAACTTGCCCGTCTGGCCTGCCGAAATGGTGCGCTTGGAACCAGTGTTTTCAATGCAGCGAATGAGCGGGCAGGCGAGGCTTTTCTGTCCGGAAGATGTAGTTTTCTTCATATTTCAGATTTAGTGCAGTTGGCACTGGAAAAGGCTCTCGACAAAGGCAATAACGAAATGCCACGGTCCGTGTCCTGTGTGGATGACGTGCTGCATGTTACAGCGCTTGTGAACAGGCTGGTCGATGACAGCCTGAGAAACAGAACAGAGAGTTTTTACGCGTAAATGAACTTGCTATCGAATTCACTGATCTACACGCTGTTCCCGATTTTGACGATTTCCGTGGTCATTGTGATCCATGAACTGGGTCACTATTGGGCGGGACGTCTTTATGGTGCGGCAGCGAGGTCATTTTCGATTGGTTTCGGCGCACCTGTTTTTCGTCGCAAGGATAAGCGCGGTACGATCTGGCAACTGAATTGGTTGCCGCTCGGTGGGTATGTGAACTTTCTGGACGAAGAAGAGCCGGTTGCCGGAAAGCCAGACACGTTGGAGCGTCCGGTCGGGAAGCCGTTTCTCGATTTGACGGTCTTTCAACGGTCCGTCATTGCGATTGCGGGACCAGCAGCGAATTTTGCGCTTGCGATACTGATTTTTGCGGGTTTCGGGATGATGCTTGGTGATCCGAAATTCGAGATTAAAGTGAATCAGGTTGAGGTCGGCTCGCCAGCTGAAGCCGCCGGTGTTCAGCCTGGAGATATTTTTCTCAAGATCAATGGCCAGGATGCGCGAAACTTTGGCCGATTCATGAATGAGATTCGCTTATCTGCCGGTGATGAAGTCACCTTGCTCGTTGATCGGAACGGTTCCGAAATTCCGCTGACAGCAACACCGCAACGCGCAGAGCTCGATAACGGCGTTGGCATTAAACAAAAAATGGGCAAGCTCGGCGTCAGTCTGCAGCGGCCTGAGCTGCTGGATGCTAACCACCTCAATCTGATTGAGGCGCTCGGTTATGGTGTCGACAAATCATATTACATGATCTCTTCGTCTGTACGGATGCTCTGGAAAATCGTGTCCGGCAAAGAATCGCTGCAAACGCTTTCGGGCCCAGTTGGAATCGCCAATACCGTCGGTACGACCGCGAAAGCGACACTTGGGCAGGAAGCGAGTATCGGTGTTCGTTTGCAGATGTTGTCGATAGGCCTATTGGAAATGTGTGCGATGATTTCCGTTGCCGTAGGCTTTTTTAATTTGTTACCCCTTCCAGTTCTGGATGGTGGGCGTTTGGTGTTCAACGCTTACGAAGCCGTAACTGGGCGTCTGCCTTCAGAACGTATACAAGCGGTAAGTATGACTTTAACGCTTGCGTTTCTGATTGTTATGGCGCTTTTCATCACGATTGGCGACTTTCAGGAGACGGGGCTCCTTGAGGTTTTCCGCGGGTTATAGTTTCTAACACGTGGGAAAGTTCGAATTAGTGTTGAACGGGTGAAGTAAATGCGATCAGTCTTAGCTAGTGCTGTGGCGCTCTCTGCGGTTTTGACAGGCACCACGCTTGTCGATGGCCCTCTGTCTCTTGAAGCGTATGCACAACAATCAGACGCAGATCCAATTCGCCGGGTTCTG
This sequence comes from uncultured Ponticaulis sp., assembly GCA_963678615.1. Taxonomy (GTDB): domain Bacteria; phylum Pseudomonadota; class Alphaproteobacteria; order Caulobacterales; family Hyphomonadaceae; genus Ponticaulis. The sequence continues at coordinate 1,410,150 of OY782947.1, read as the reverse complement.
GTTCGCGGCAATGAGCGTATCGAAGCGCGAACCGTTGAATCATATCTGCTGCTTGAGCCGGGTCAGCCCTTCGATCCGGTCCGCGTCGACCTCTCTCTGAAGACATTGTTTGCAACGGGCCTTTTTGCTGACGTTGCGATTGGCCGCGACGGCGACGACCTCGTCGTTCAGGTTGTTGAGAACCCGATCGTTAACCAGGTCCTGTTCGAAGGAAACCGCGCGATTGACGACGATAAGCTGCGTGAAGAAATTCAGGCGAAACCACGGGGCGTCTTTACCGCCGCACGTGTGCAGGCCGACGTACAGCGTATTCTTGAAGTCTACCGACGCGCTGGCCGTTTCTCGGTTAACGTAACGCCGCAATACAAGCCGCTCGATCAAAACCGCGTTGATCTTATTTTTGAAATCTCTGAGGGCTCCGTGACGGGCGTCCGTTCGATCAACTTCATCGGCAACGAAGAATTCACGGACAAACGTCTCCGCAGTGAGATCGTTACGCGTCAGACGCGGATGTGGCGATTCTTTAGCTCCAACGACAACTATGACCCGGACCGTCTGGAATATGACCGCGAATTGCTGCGCCAGTTCTATGCGAACAAAGGCTATGCTGATTTCCGTGTTGTTTCTGCGGTTGCAGAACTGACACCAGATCAGGAAGACTTCTACATTACCTTCACTGTCGAAGAAGGTGAGAAGTACGAGTTCGGCGAAGTGAAAGTCGAGACGGCGCTCGACAAGCTGAATGCCAAGGCGCTGACGGCCATCATTCCGATTCGCGAAGGTGAGCAGTTCAAAGGCGATATGATCGAAGACACAGTCGACGCGCTGACATTTGCAGCCGGCGTCGCTGGCTACGCCTTTGTGGACGTTCGTCCTCGTGTCGAGCGTGACCCAGAGACCCGTAAAGTGAACATTACATTCGCGATTGACGAAGGTCCTCGTGTTTACATCGAGCGGATCAACATTGTCGGCAATACGCGTACGCTGGACCGCGTTGTTCGTCGCGAACTTCGTATTTCTGAAGGCGATGCGTTTAACCGCGTCCTGCTCGATCAGTCTCGCAACCGTATCCGCGCGCTCGGCTTCTTTAAGGATGTTGAGATCAAGGAAACACCTGGCAGCCTGCCAGACCGTACCGTTGTTGACGTGTCAGTTGAAGAACAACCAACCGGTGAAGTCTCGTTCGCGGCTGGTTTCTCGTCAGTGGACTCATTCTTGCTCGACCTGAACCTGACCGAGCGCAACTATCGGGGGCGTGGTCAGTTTGTCCGCGGTCGTATTCAGACGAGCTCTCGTCAACAAACTGTGGACCTGCGTTTCTCCGAGCCTCGTTTCCTTGACCGGAACCTGGTTGCTGGCGTGGATGTCTTCTCGACTCGTACTGACTTCCTCGATATCGCGGAATATGAAACGCAGACGATTGGTGCGGGTGTTCGTCTCGGATTCCCATTGTCAGATCGAAGCAGCATCAATTTCCGATACACATTGAGACAAGACGACGTTCAGATTTTGAACCGTGATGTCATTCTCGATGAAAACAACAACGTCATTTATGACCCGGCCTATCTCGCAATCAACCGTCTGGTGCCGATTGCTGCAACTGATGAGAACATGCCAAAGGATGCGAATGGCAATCCGACAGGTATCATTGTTGATCAATGTTCGCCAATAAACCTCGACCGCATGGCACTCTGCCGTCAGGAACGCAAAGACCTGTCGTCTATTCTGGGTTACAGCCTGTCGTGGAACCGTAAGAACGACCCAATCCGACCTACGCGCGGTTTTGAACTCGGCTTCAGCCAGGAAGTCTCCGGCCTTGGCGGCGACGTATTCTATCTGCGAACCGAAGGTACCGGCACGCTCTATCGCGGAATTTGGAAAGACTTCATTGCGTCTTTCTCAGTTGCTGGTGGTTATGTGACGGCATTCAACGACGATGATCTTCGGATTAACAACCGCTTTTTCAAGGGGGGTAACTCCTTCCGTGGCTTCGACGTGGCGGGTATCGGTCCGCGGGATGTTTACACAGACTATGACCTCAATGGTAACGTCACCAATATTCAACGCGTTAACAGTCAGAGCTCTCTCGGTGGTAAGGCGTACGGGATTGGTACAGTAGAACTGTCCGTTCCGAACTTCATGCCGGAAGAGTATGGCATCAGAACGTCATTGTTCACCGAATTCGGTACCGTCGGCATTCTCGATGATGAAGACAAAACTCCGACACAATCTATTGATCTAACAGACGAAGATGGAAATGTTATCGGCACCCGGGTGCTGGGGACAGAAGATGAAGCATCACTTCGTGCGTCTGCAGGTATCAGTATCTTCTGGGATTCTCCATTCGGCCCGATCCGGTTCGACTTCTCCCAGATTCTTGCAAAAGAAGATTATGACCGTACTGAAACGTTCCGTTTCAGTACATCCACCCAATTCTAGTTTGACGAAAGGGTTTCCTAGAATGTCTAAACTGAAACGTATCTCCGCTGCGATCGGTGTATCCCTCGCTATTGCTTTTGCCGCTCCGGCTGCGTTTGCGCAGTTTGTCGTCGTCGACAGCGCGAAAGTATTTGTCGACAGTAAAGCCGGTAAAGATCTGACCGCGAAAGTAAATCAGATTGGCAAGTCCATGGAATCTGAGCTGGCTCCTGAGAAAACATCTCTGGAAACTGAGAAGAAGTCGCTGGTTGCTAAAACTCAAGGCAAGACTCGTCAGCAGATTTCTGCTGATGCCGCTCTGGTTGCGCAAGGTCAGGCGTATTCTCGTAAGGCAAACACATTCCTTGCTAAAACAGACAAGCGCTCGCGTGAACTTGCCGCGACTGAGCGGACTGCGCTTCGTGTTTTCGCTCAGAAAATGCGCGAAACTGTCGAGAAAATCCGCAAGGAAAAAGGTGCCAAAATGGTCCTCGACAAGTCTAACGTTTATATCATGGACTCAAGCGTCGACATCACTTCTGAGGTAATTGCTCAGATGGATAAAGAATCGCCGACCATCACTGTGACGCGCGTTTCACTGCCAGACCAGCCAGCTGATCCAGCAGCTCAACAGTAAACCTGTATCGGTTACTGTGTGCAATCATGCATGATTTGCGCTTTTACATCAGATTTCGTCAGGTCACGGTTGGTGATCTGGCGGAACTCACAAAGTCAGAGCTAAATGGTGATCCTTCCGTCGAAGTGATCACCATTTCTTCGTTTGAAAACGCCGAATCTGGTGCGATTTGCTTTTACGAAGGCAAAGCCAATGAGGCTGGTGCTGTAAGTTCAGACGCGAGCGCCTGTTTCATCACCAAAGCCGCTGCAGAGTATTTGCCTAAAAGCGTGACTGCATTGGTAACGTCAGCACCGCGGCAGGCTTTCTTTACGGCTGCAGACAGTTTCCTGTCTGTCAGGAGCCTTGAGAACTCTTACAACGATCTAGGAAGACCCTTGATCTCCGATACGGCGCGTATTGGCCCGAATGCGGTGATCGGTGATGGTGCGGAGATCGGCGACGACAGCATTATTGGCCCAAATGTCGTGATAGGACCGGGTGTCCGGATCGGACGTCGAAGCCGTATTCTTGCCGGCTGCGTTGTCGAGAATGCCCTGATAGGGAATGACGTCCTGATCAAGTCTAATACTGTTATCGGCGGCTCAGGATTTGGCGTTATTCCATCCGCAGATGGATTGGCCCTGTCTCCACATTACGGGCGCGTTGTCGTACAGGACAAAGCCTCGATCGGCTCGAATTGCTGTATTGATCGGGGCGTTTTTGGTGACACGATCATCGGCGAACATTCTCATCTCGATAATCTGATCCAGATTGGTCATAATGTAGAGATTGGTCGTAACTGTGTTCTGGCAGCTTTCTGCGGTATTTCTGGTTCAGTGAAAGTCGGCGACTGGGTGCGAATGGGCGGCCGGGTCGGCGTAGCAGACCACATCCACATTGGTGACAAAGCCAGTCTTGCAGCCAACACTGCATTGATGCGCAGCGTTCCGGAAGGCGAAACCTGGGGCGGAGCTCCAGCTAAGCCATTAACGCATTGGATGCGGGAAGTCAGCTGGCTCGCCCGACAAGCTGCCAAACCTCGAAAGAAAACCTGAAACCATGTCGAATATTCATCCGACCGCTATCATCTCTGACGGTGCAGTTATCCATGATAGTGCGGAAATTGGTCCGTTTTGTATGATCGGTCCAAACGTTCAGATTAGCGCGAACACCAAACTGATCGGCAATGTGACCATTATGGGTGAGACGAAAATCGGGTCAGATTGCGTACTCTATCCACAGGTGACACTCGGCGGTAGTGCTCAGGTCCTCAATGCCGGAAATCCAGACTGTAAGCTTGAAATTGGCAACCGGAACACCTTCCGCGAGAATGTGACCGTACATGGTGCGTCACCACACAAAGAACACCCGACCCGTATTGGCGATGATTGTTTCATGATGGTGAGCTCTCACGTCGCGCATGATTGCCAAATCGGCAATAAGTGTGTTTTGGCAAACGGTGCATCTATTGGCGGTGAATGTATCATTGGAGACCAGGTCTGGTTTGGAGGCGGAACGTTTGTCCACCAGAAAACCTGGGTTGGCGAACATGCCTTTATTGGTGGCGGCTGTATTCAGGTCGGTGATGTCATCCCTTACGCGTCGACACAGGGAAACCATGCTGAAGTGGTAACGCTGAACGTTGTTGGTTTGAAACGCCGCGGCTTTGCGAAGTCCGACATCAGAGCAATCCACCAGTGCGTTCGTAGTGTGTTCGAGAGCGAAGGGCGCTTTAGTGAGCGACTGGATTCGGCTCGGAAAAATTTTGCTGACGTTCCTTTTGCGAACAAGGTTATTGAGTTTATCGATAGTCCTCGAAGTGGCCGTGCCTTGTGCGGATACCGGAGATCCAAATGAGTTTAGGTTTGATCGCGGGAGGTGGTGACATTCCGCGATTGATCGCGGAACACCGGGTTGCCAATGGTGAACCTGTGTTTGTGATCGGGATTAAAGGGTTCGTAGAACCCTGGGTAAGTGATTTCCCTCACGAAATGTGTGGCATTGCAGAAACCGGCCGGATGCTGAAAGCATTGAAGGCGGCAAATTGCGACACCGTCTCTCTGATTGGCATTGTTAAGCGCCCGGATTTCTCCAAGCTAAAGCCTGATTTCAAGGCCGTGACACTTTTGCCTAGGATAATCAAAGCCGCAACCAAGGGCGATGACGCACTGATACGCTCAGTCGTTAGCATCTTTGAGGATGAAGGGCTGAAAGTCGTTGGTGCAGAGACACTTCTCGATGACATTCGCAGTGTTGTCGGAAGTCTTTCAGCGCGTCCATTGTCGGAAGAAGACAAACAAGACATTCAGCACTGTTATGAGATTGCAGGCGAAATCGGCAGGCTGGATATTGGTCAGGGCGCAGTCGTTGCGCGCGGACTGGTGCTCGCTGTTGAGGCGCAGGAAGGCACGGACGAAATGCTCCGCCGGATCACCAAGCTTCCAGAAGAAATCAGAGGCACAGAGAATGAGCGCTGCGGTGTCTTATTGAAGCGTCCAAAGCCGATGCAGGAACGCCGCGTGGATCTGCCGACCATTGGCCCTTCAACCATTCGTCTGGCCGCTGAAGCTGGTTTGTCTTCTGTCGTATTTCTTGAAGATGGTGCGTTGATCGTCGAAAAGGATGAGATCATCCGTCTAGCAAACGCGTTCGGTATGTCCGTTGTTGGCTTAACCAAGGACGGAAAGCTGCCATGACCAAGCGTGTCCTGTTTGTATCCGTAGAGCCATCTGGCGATGATTTGGCCGTAGATGTCATCAAGGAGTGTCGCCAGAAATCTGAAGACTTTAGCGCGCTCGCAATTGGCGGGCCTTCATTGTCTAGGGTCGGCTTGTCGTCGCCTCTGGATGTGTCGCCGCTAGGTGTTGTTGGCTTTGTGGATGGCTTAAAGGCGTATTCGAAAGCAATTGAACTCGCTGACCAGACGGTCGATTACGCAATCGAAAATCAAGTCACAGCGGTTGTGTTGATCGACGCCTGGGGATTCACGCTAAGGGTCGCGCAACGTTTGAAGAAACGTGCACCTGAAATCAAAGTCATAAAACTGATTGGGCCACAGGTTTGGGCCACAAGGCCGGGTAGGGCAAAAACACTGGCCGAAACCGTTGATCATTTATTGTGTATCCACGAGTTTGAGATCCCATTTTACGAACCCTTTGGGCTGGCTTGCACAGCAATTGGAAACCCGGCCATCTCTCGTATGGAGACCGGATCGGCTGATGTCTTCAGGTCCAAGTATGGTGTATCAGGGAATGACGATCTGCTATTGGTTTTGCCCGGCAGCCGAAAAACTGAATTAAAACGTGTGGCACCTGTTTTTGAAGCTTCCACAAAGCTTTTGTTGGAACATCTGGGATCGTCTTTAAAGGTCGCTGTTTTGGTCTCGCCCGACATCCGCAATACGGATGAATGGGCTGCGTTGCACTGGCCGGCAGACACGATCTTTGTGGAGAATCCGGACGATAAGGCCGATGTAATGTCTGCGGCCAGCGTCGCATTGGCATGTTCTGGAACCGTGACGACGGAACTCGCTACTCAGAAATGTCCTATGGTCGTTGGCTATAAGCTCGGCTGGGTGACATGGGCGATTGCGCGTCTTTTCCTCATGAAATCGAAGTATATCACGCTCTCGAATATCGCTGTCGATGAAGAAATTATTCCCGAGCTGATCCAAACTCGTTTGACCGCTGAAAATGTCGTTGACCAGCTAAGCCTCTACCTTACGAATGAGGACATGCGCGCTCAACAGAAGGCGGACCTGGAACGCGCCGCGATTGCAATGGGGCGGGACAAGCCGCCCGCTCATAAGATCGCAGCGGACACCATATTGTCACTAATATAAAAAAGGCGCCCCTTGAGGCGCCTTTTGTTTGGTGTCGTTGAGATTAGCGTTTGTCGAGAGACACGTAATCGCGTTGTGGTGCGCCTGTGTAGACCTGACGCGGACGACCGATACGTTGTGTAGGGTCTGTCGTCATTTCTTCCCACTGAGCGATCCAGCCGACTGTACGTGCAAGTGCGAACAGAACGGTGTACATTTCGACCGGGAAGCCGAGTGCGTTCAGTGTGATACCAGAATAGAAGTCGATATTCGGGTAGAGCTTTTTCTCGACGAAGTATTCGTCTTCCAGAGCGATTTTTTCCAGTTCCATCGCGACCTGAAGAAGTGGCTCGTCGCGCTTGCCAACGATATCGAGAACCTCGTGACAGGTTTTCTGCATAACCTTAGCGCGCGGGTCGTAGTTTTTATAAACACGGTGACCGAAGCCCATAAGGCGGAATGGATCGTTTTTGTCTTTCGCACGGCGAACGTACTCAGGGATTTTATCGACGGAGCCGATTTCACGAAGCATGTTCAGGGCAGCTTCGTTCGCGCCGCCATGGCTTGGTCCCCAAAGGCATGCAATACCCGCAGCGATACAAGCGAATGGGTTCGCGCCTGAGGAGCCGGCCAGACGAACCGTAGACGTTGACGCGTTTTGCTCGTGGTCAGCGTGAAGGATGAAGATCTTGTCCATCGCTTTTGCGAGAGTCTTGTTCACTTCATAATCTTCTGCAGGGACCGCAAAACACATGCGGAGGAAGTTTTCAGAATAGCTCAGATCATTACGTGGGCTGATGAATGGCTGGCCAACTGAATATTTGTAAGCGCGAGCAGCGATTGTTGGCATTTTCGCGATCAGACGATGCGTTGCGATCATTCGCTGCATTGGATCCATGACGTCCGTGGAGTCATGGTAGAAAGCTGACAATGCACCGACTGTACCAACCATGACTGCCATAGGGTGAGCGTCGCGGCGATAGCCTTCAAAGAAACGGTCCATTTGCGTGTGGACCATAGTGTGGTTTGTGATTGTGTGCGTGTACTCGTCGAGCTCTGCTTTGCTTGGTAGCTCGCCATTAATCAGAAGGTAGCAGACTTCCAGGAAGCTTGAATTTTCCGCAAGCTGGTCAATTGGATAACCGCGATACAGCAGAACGCCTTCGTCACCATCAATATAGGTGATTTGAGATTCACAGCTTGCTGTCGACGTAAAACCCGGATCAAGCGTGAACATGCCTGTTCGAGCATAAAGCGATTTGACGTCAATTACATCTGGGCCAACGGATCCGCTGAGCACTGGAAATTCCACTGTGTTCCCGCCGACAGAAAGCGTTGCCGTACCGGATGGTTTGGTCTTGTTTTCCATGTTTTATGCCCTCTCTTTTATTCGCTATCGCCGAACGCGCTGATCACATCGTCAATGCGTCCGATAACTTCCGGCTTTCCTAGCCAGAAAAGTATTAAGTTTAGGTCAGGCGCTGGCAGATTTCCCGTCATCGCCGTTCTAAGGGGTGGTCCAATCTGACCAATCGAAAGTTCTCTTTTTTCACAAAAATCAGAAATCAGTTTCGAAATAGACTCTGCTGTCCAAATATCCAGAACTTCCAGTTCGCTTTTAAACTCCTCGAGCCGAGTAATTGCTTCCGACTTAAGCTTTTTTCTCGCTTTGCCAGAAATTTCAATTGGACGTTCGATTAGCAGAAACTGTGCTGCAGCTGCAATATCCGGAATGGTCTGTCCGCGTTCAGAAAGCACCGAAATCGCGTTTTCTAGTCTTTCTGCATGATAATCTTCGATTTTCTGCTCAGTTTTCAGGTGATTTACCAGCAGTTTCAGAAGCTTGTCTTCAGGGTAAACCTTCAAATGTTGTCCATTGATGAATCCAAGCTTTTCGAAATCCATCCGGGAGGCACCCTTATTGATGCCATCAAGATCAAACCATTCAATGGCCTGGGCTTCTGTAATAAACTCATCATCGCCGTGGGACCAACCAAGACGCAGCAAATAGTTCTTCAGGCCTTCTGGAACATACCCCATCTCGCGATAGGCTTCGACACCCAGCGCGCCATGGCGTTTGGAGAGCTTTGCGCCATCCGGGCCATGGATGAGGGGGATGTGCGCAAAGGAAGGAGGCGTCCAGTCCATAGCGTGATATATCGGCAATTGACGGAAGGTATTCGTCAAATGATCGTCGCCGCGAATAACCTGCGTTACCGCCATATCATGGTCGTCGACAACGACGGCCAACATATAGGTCGGTGTGCCATCAGCCCGCATCAGGATCAGATCATCAATGTCAGAGCTCGCAACACTCACTTCGCCCTGAACATTGTCAATCAGCGTCATTTTCTGATCGTCTGGCGCACGAAGGCGTATTGTATAGGGCGCATCAGGGGCTGGTGGATTGCCACCATCTCTATAAGGAGAACGGAAAGCGGCCAGCAGGCTGTTTGCTTTTGCCTTCGCCGCATCGAGAGCGTCGCCTTCGAATGCTCCAGCCTTGATTTCGGCAAGCAGGGCCTGACCTTCGTCACGGCGAGCGGCAAGTTCCTCTGGTGAGACATAGCATTTAAAAGCTTTACCTCTTTCCAGAAGCATGCGCGCGACTTCGGCGTGGCGCTCGACCTGCTTGCTCTGAAAGACAGGCGGCTCGTCAGGTTCCAGACCGAGCCAGGACATGCCATCCAGAATGGCGTCGATGGCTTCCTGCGTGGAACGCTGGCGATCCGTGTCTTCGATCCGCAACAAGAAGCGGCCATTGTGATGTTTGGCAAATAACCAGTTGAATAATGCTGTTCTTGCGCCTCCAATATGAAGAAAGCCTGTCGGGGAGGGGGCAAAGCGCGTGGTGACCGTCATCAAGATCCTCGTGGAACAACTCAGGCCAGTCATTTGGCTGGTTAACGGCAATCAGTCAAATGGTTGGCGAAAATTTCTTCTGTTTCGCGAAATGCCTCAGGACTATCTCAACAACTGGTTCGATGAAAAGCGCGCTATTCAGAGAAGTTTATGGTTCCCTCTTGCGTTTGTGTTTGGCTGCGCTTTCTACTTTTCAATTCCATTCGAACCCGGTTCCGTGCTCTGGGGGGCGCTCGCCATTTTGGTGGGGGCTGGCGCTGTATTGGTTGGCCGTTTTACGCCGTTAGCCGGGCCGCTGACGGCGTTCTTTGCATTGATGGCCGTCTGGATGGCGATTGGCGCAAGTTATGCGTCTATGCGCACCCATTTGGTCGAGGCCCGACCACTCTCGCGGCAAATGGACAAAGTCATTCTGGAAGGATGGATCCAGAAGATCGAAGCATCCTCAAGCCGATCTCGTTTGACGATTTCTGTTCATGCGATTTCCGGTTTAAGCACAAACGACCTGCCTGCAAGCGTACGAATCTCGCAAAAGGGGAAGATGACGCTGTCTACCGGGCGATTCGTTCGGTGTTATGTGGCGCTAAATCCTCCACCTGAACCAGTTGTAAAGGCCGGATACAATTTCCACCGTGATGCGTTCTTCAACGAACTCGGTGGGGTGGGGTTTAGCTATGGTCCTTGCAGGGCAGGCGCATTGCCGGATATCTCGGGCGTCGAAACCGACTTCAAGGTCCGGATCAATCATTTTCGGCAACAGTTGTCAGCATTCATCTATGAGCATGCGGGTGAGCGAGGTGGCGGTTTGGCGGCCGCACTTCTGACGGGAGACCGAAGCTATCTGACTGAGAATACGCAAGAAACCCTGCGGTCGACCGGTCTGGCTCACTTGCTTGCCATATCAGGACTTCATATGGGGCTTGCTGGCGGCGCATTCTATTTTCTGTTTTTCCGGACTTTGTCTTTCGTTGAGCCACTCGCAAAACGTGTCCCAGTGCAAAAGCCTGCAGCTTTGTTCGCCCTGATGTCAATCACAGCGTACCTGTTCCTATCCGGTGCCGGTATTTCGGCGCAGCGTGCCTACATCATGATGGCGGCAGGCTTTATTGCAATTCTATTTGATCGACCTGTGTTATCACTCCAAACCGTTGGTATAGCGATGACAGCCGTGGTGATCTTGTCTCCGGTTGCGGTGGTGTCACCGGGATTCCAAATGAGTTTTGCGGCAGCCGCTGCACTGATTACCGCGTTTTCATATGTCCAGCATCATCGGTCAGATCGTCTGTCCGGAATCCTCGGGCGCTATGTCGCGCCAATTTTATTGACCTCAGTCGTAGCTGGATTGGCGACCACACCTTTTGCGATTTTTCATTTTGGACGGGCAGCCCCTCTGGGTATTCCTGCAAACTTTGTTGTGATGCCAGTCTTCACATTCATTTGCGTTCCGGCGGCGGTTCTAAGTGTGATCGGAATGTTGTTCGGGGTTGGCGAAGTTCCACTCCATTGGTTTGGACAATCACTCGCCTTCCTGCTGGATATCGCGGCGCAATTCGAAAACTGGTCTGGTACTGCAGGCCATTTGTTTCTTGAGAAGCGCTTCACGCCAGTCGCCTTTCTATTGTCCTGTTTCGGACTGATCTTCTGGATTATGTCATCCAAACTGTTTTCGTTGAAAGCAACGGCATGCTTTGCAATGTCCGCTCTCCTTTGGTGTCTTACACCCAAAGTGACTTTGATCTCTGCAGGGCAGGGAGACGTGGCGATTAATACAGATAAAGGCTGGATCGTTGTCGCGACCGAAAAAGGGACCCTGACCCCACTTCAATTTTCCAGAATGAAAGAACGCCGCTGTTATGAGGGGTGCACGATCATTGCAGCAGATGGCTCCACGATCTTGATTAAAGACGGACTTTTGACGATGCAGTCAAATTCAGGTTCTGACTACGTCATGAAACTGAAGAGCGATGCGACCGCTCTCACAAAAAAATCAGGACAACTGGCGCAGATTGACTATCAAATCCGCACCTGCCGACCGTGGAACACAGCTTGGCCCGCTTGTGGGAACTAGTTGTACTTTCGCACCAGTGCGACCAGCTTTCCTTGAACGCGCACACGATCCGGTCCGAAGATACGGGTTTCGTAATTCGGGTTTGCAGCTTCAAGGGCAATTGAACCGCCCTTCTTGCGATAGCGCTTGAGAGTCGCTTCTTCCTCGTCGATCAGCGCTACGACGATATCTCCTGACACGGCCGTGTCGCCGGGATTGCAAATGACGATATCGCCGTCGAGAATGCCAGCTTCAATCATTGAATCACCGCGAACTTCCAGAGCGAAGTGATCGCACCCGATAATACCCGCAGGCGGAACGATGCGATCAACTTCATGCTGGATCGCGTCAATCGGCACACCCGCCGCGATGCGACCAAGAACCGGAATAGAGTCATTGGCAGGCGGAGGCGGTGCAGCGTCACTGGAAACAATGCTAGGCTTGAATGGACCGGAAGGACGTTTTTTCGCTGATCCCATAACGGCGTCTGGAAGTTTCACGACCTCCAGAGCACGTGCCCTGTTTGGCAGTCGCCGCAAAAAACCTCTTTCTTCCAGTGCGGTAATCAACCGATGGATGCCAGACTTGGAAGCCAGGTCCAGCGCCTCTTTCATCTCGTCAAAAGAAGGAGAAATACCAGTTTCTTGTATTTTTTGATTGATGAAGAGTAGAAGTTCGCGTTGCTTAACTGTCAGCATAGAACAATCCGATCCTTTTTGAGTCGTGTTTTGTTCTACATCCGTTCGATAAATACGTCAATCATCTATTGAATTTACTAGACTTTGTACCGCACTTTCCCGGTTTGTTTCTTTCATCAGGCTCTCACCGATAAGAAAACGGGAAAATCCGAATTTTCGGAGGCGTAAAATGTCAGATGGGGCTTTTATTCCGCTCTCTGAAACAAGAGTGAGGTCAGGGTGGGCTGCGGCAAGGCGTTCGGAGACCGCAAGATCGGTCTTCATTTCCTTGAGGTTCCGATTGTTCACGCCAATAAGCTTGGCATTCAGCTTCAAAGCGCGTTCAAGCTCGATTTCATCGTGAACTTCGGTCAGCACATCCAGATCATAACTCTGCGCGCAGGACTGAAGCTCGGATGCGAGGCCGTCTTCCAGCGCAGACAAAATCAGCAGGATGCAGTCAGCTCCGTGGGCGCGGGCCTCAACAATCTGATATGGATCGACCATGAAATCCTTGCGCAGGATCGGAATAGAAACATTGGCCTTCACACCTTCAAGATCACGAAGGGTTCCGCCGAAACTAGGAAAATCGGTTAGAATGGAAAGGCAGCTCGCCCCGCTACGTTCATATTCACGCGCAATTTCGATCGGGTCAGCGCCCGCCAGAATATCGCCTGCGGAGGGGCTTTTGCGTTTCACCTCACAGATCAGCGCGTTTTTTCCGGCTTCTGCAGTAGTACTTAATGCTCTATAAAATGACCGTGGCGCTGGGGTCGATATAGCTCTTTCATGGAGTGTTTCGAAACTCTGGCGTTTTTTGCTGACCGCGACTTCGTCGTATTTGTAGTCGATAATCTTATCGAGTGCCGTTTTCATATCAAATGCCTGAATTCGATGCTGTAATCAAAGTCTGCAGGGCCTGCTTCGCTTTGCCGTTATCGAGAGTTTCTGCCGCTTTCGTGATGCCATCTGCGAGAGTGTCTGCGAGGCCAAGTAAATACAGCCCGGCACCAGCGTTCAAGCTTACAGCATTGCGAAATGGTGAGAGTTCACCGTCAAAGAGGCGGACAATAGCGTCGGCGTTTTCTTTTGGTGTGCCCCCCGTGAGGCTATCAAGAGAGGCCTCTTGAATGCCGTAATCTTTTGGATGGATCTCAAATTCGCGAAGTTTGCCGCCGGAAATTTCGATAATCTGAGTTGGACCCGCTATCGAAATTTCATCCAACGCTTTGTCGCCAACTTCAACGCCATGAACGACCCAGGCTTTTGTGATCCCAAGATCTCGTAACGCTTCAGCCATGGGGCGAAGCCAATGTGGATGATAGACGCCGAGTATCTGATGCGTCGCGCTGGCAGGATTAGAGAGCGGTCCCAGGAGGTTGAAAATCGTGCGAATACCAAGGCTTGCGCGAACCGGCGCAACATGACGCATCGCGGAGTGATGCGACCGTGCGAACATGAATCCTACACCCGCTTTTTCAATACATTTCCGGAAAGCGGCTTCTGATAGTTCCAAGGAAACGCCGAGGGCCTCGAGAACATCGGCAGATCCGGTTTTAGGCGGAACAGACCGGTTACCATGTTTTGCAACTTTTCCGCCTGCTGCGGCAATCACAATTGCACTTGCGGTGGATGTGTTGAGACTAGTCCAGCCAAGGCCGCCCGTCCCACACGTGTCAAGAATATCACCCGAAAGGGAGATGGTGGTCGCGTTGTCGCGCATGACTTTCGCGCCAGCCAGAAGTTCCTTCCCGGTCTCGCCGCGCACAGCCAGGCCCATGAGGAATGCGCCCATCTGATCAGGAGGAACATCTCCAGCCAGAATATCAGCGAAACAATTCTCAAGCACCTGATCAGACAAGGCTTCAGCATTCGCGAGAGATTTCAGTGCGGCGCGGATCACGTCTGACATATGGTATCGTCCGGGTCTGGCTGATTACGCCGTCAGGCGAATGAAGTTTTCCAGCATTTTATGACCGTATTGGGTCTTGATGCTTTCAGGGTGAAACTGAAGACCGAAAACAGGACGTGTTTTGTGCTGAACAGCCATGACTTCTCCGTCTTCTGTCGTTGCAGTTACGAGAAGGGAAGCTGGAACCTTTTCCGGGTCAATCGCCAGAGAGTGATATCGAACGACTTCGAACTCACGAGGAATGTCAGCAAACATGGAGCAATCCGTATGCGTGACCGTCGAGAGTTTGCCGTGACGAATTTCACGCGCGGTAATGATGTCGCCTCCCTCAGCCTGACCAATGGACTGGTGACCGAGGCATACGCCCAGAATTGGAAGATTTGGATCTGCCTGTTTGACGACGTCGACGCAGATGCCAGCTTCGTTGGGTGTGCAAGGACCGGGGGAGAGAACGATCCCGGCCGGTTTCAGTGCAAATGCCTCTTCAACAGTCATTTCGTCGTTGCGAATGACCTTTGGTTCAGCCCCGACATCAGCAAGATAATGCGCGAGATTATAGGTGAAGCTGTCATAGTTATCGATGAGGAGGATCATTGATTTCCCTCATAAAGCGCAGCGAGTTCAGCTGCACGTTTAAGCGCTTTCGCTTTGTGCAGCGTTTCCTGATACTCGTATTCCGGATCGCTATCCAGAACGACGCCGCCGCCTGCCTGAATGTGCAGCTTGCCGTTTTCGAGAACGGCAGTTCGCAGAGCAATACAGGTGTCGAGATCGCCATTCCAACCGAAATAACCGACGGCGCCTGCGTAAACGCCTCTGGAGTTGCCTTCCAGCTCGTCAATAATCTGCATGGCCCGGATTTTCGGTGCACCTGACACGGTGCCAGCCGGGAAGCCAGCCATCAGAGCGTCTTTCAGGCTCTTGTCCGGACGTAGATTGCCTTCGACCTGAGATACGATGTGCATAACGTGGCTGTAGTGTTCAACAACGAAAGAGTCGGTCACCTCGACACTGCCGTATGACGACACACGGCCGACATCATTTCGGCCAAGGTCCAGCAACATAAGGTGTTCTGCAAGCTCTTTCTTGTCTGATAACAGGTCTTGCTCGCGGCGTTTGTTTTCTTCCGGGTCGGTGGAGCGTGGACGCGTGCCGGCAATCGGGCGGACCGCCACTCTTCCGTCTCGAACACGAACCAGGATTTCTGGGCTCGATCCAACTAGCTGGACTGAGCCAAGACGCATATGGAACATGAATGCAGAAGGGTTGATTGCCCGAAGAGAGCGATAATATGCGAGCGACGAATATGGATAGTCGGTAGAGAAACGCTGGCTTGGAACAACCTGAAAGATGTCACCTGCGCGAATGTATTTTTTCGCGGCATCAACCATGCCGTGATAACGCTCACGTGTCGTGTTCGATGTAAACTCCAGCACGCGTTCGCTTTGGCCGCGGGGTGTGGCAGGAAGGGGATTATCCAGGGCCGCTTCGACGTCGTCCAAAACGGTGTCGATGTCGCTGTTCTCTTCACGATCAGAGCCGACAAGGATCAGTTCCTGGTGCAAATGGTCAAAGATCAGTACAACCTGAGGTCTGACCATAACCGCTTCTGGAACATCGAGTTCTGAAACCGGCTTCGGGCCGACGGGCTCGAAATAGCGGATCATGTCGTATCCGAGATACCCGAATGCACCTGCAGCCATTGGCGGCAGGTCTTCTTCTGAAACCGCACGGGCTCCCTCAGCGAACCGATCAAGATCTGTCAGCGGGTCGTCAGACGTCGACACAATCGTTTCGAACGTGTGGTCCGTCGCAGTTTCGGCTTTGCCGTCGACAACGCGCCACCAAAGATCAGGCTTCACACCAATGAAAGAATAACGGCCCAGAACGTGTCCGCCCTGGATGGATTCAAACAGGAAGTGGCCTGGTGTATCTGCGCCGAGTTTCAGAAGAGCGCCGACAGGCGTCTCTGTATCTGCAATTCGGCGGCGGACGACCAGTTTGCCACGTTTGGTTTCAGTGGTCATTCGGTTGCCTGATATTGGTCCAGATAGGTTTTGATCATGGAAGCGTTGGTCTGAACCTTCACTTCTTTCGTCGCCATGACAGAGAAGCCGTCTTCAACATCGTTTACCAAAGTAGGTGTGAGTTCAGCCTCTGAAGTCGTGCGAAGGGATTTCAGAGTGTTCTCATCTGGAATATTGATCGCCTCAACCACGCCAATGAATACAGCTTCCTGAAGCGGCGCCATAAAAACGCCATCCAGTTTCGCATTGAAGATCTGCGAAAGAACTTGCTCTGGGAAGCCCTGAGCTTCACCCGAAGTACGGCTGACAGCAATCGGTGGTCGAGTAACCTCTACACCCAGCTTTTGAGCGGCAGTGGTCATGGTCGCTTTGCCAGATTCAATCTCTTCTTTCAGATTGTTGGCAAAAGTTGTCAGTGCATCCTGCTTTTTGCGCGCAAACAATGCTTCAGTCAGCGGCTCTTTGATTTTCTCAAGCGCTGGCACAGTTGGTTCAACAATGCGGTCCAGACGCACAATGAAGTGCATGTTCTGGCCTTCCTGGCGAGTGCTGGCTTCACCGGTGTAAAGTTCAAAACCGAGCTTCAGTGCGCCCTGCATCATTGCGAGGTTCCGCATGAACAGACCGTCTTTCGTGAAGCCTCGATTGTCGACAGGCTGATAAGTATAGACCGGCGTACCAATGGCATCAGCCATTTGTTCAAGTGACTGGCCTGCACCAACAGCATCATCAATGTCATCCACGACGCGGCTAAAAGTGCGTTCCGCGCGTGACTTGATCAGATCATCGCGGATTGTATCTTTCACGCTTTCCAGCGGCGTACGCTCGCCTTCAATTACCTTGGACACGCGAACAAGTGAGAACGCGCCTGCGCTCGATTGAATCGGGCCTTGCCAGATTTCGAGTGGTGCATTGAAAATCGCTTCAGCGAGGTTCTTGTCGAGAATCTCGGCTTTCTTCGCAGTGATGTCGTCAGACAAAGCGCCTTTGGTCGTAGTCGCATCGCCACCGCCCAACAGGAAACCCATCGCACTTACGGCTTCTTGCTGTGTCTGGAAGCTCAATACCTGATAGGTGCGCTCACCCGGAGATGAGAATCGGATCAGCTGAGCATCATATTCTTTCTTGATGTCATCATCTGTGACAGTGACAGTGTGATAGAAATCTTCAGGCGTGACCGCGAGAACAGAGAACTGACGACGCTCTGGCTCTTCCAGACGCTGTTGGCTCTCGTCATAGAACTTCTTGACGTCTTCTTCGGTTGGCTTGGTGACCGGCTCTGGCAAATTATCCAGTGAAACAGACATAAACGCGATATTGCGCGTTTCAGCCTTTAGGATCGACCAAAGGTCGCTCATGCCATCTGTTGGGAAAATGCCGACAGACAGACCTTCATTCACAGTTGTGATCGTCAGATCATCCATGAGCACATGCTCGAACTGTTTCTTGCTGGAATAACCACGATCTGCAACGAACCGAGCGTAGAGGTCAGGGTCAAACTGACCTGAAACCTGATCTTTCAGAGGCTCAAAGTTTTTCAGCCAGTCGGCTGCTTCATCCTGACTCGCATTGAGTTTCAGTTTGTCGATATATGCAGATCGTGTTTTGAAATCGCCCAGCAAACCGATAATGCTTTCCAGCTGACCATTCTGAGCCAGGTCCGCCTTGGACAGGTTTGCGCCTTCACTACGGCTCGCATCGATATAACGGTCTGCGTAGCGATCGACATCTGCCGTTTCCAGTGTTCTGGAATCGGCGCGCATCAGGCTGTTGCCGAGTTGTCCACCCATAATACTTCCGAAGAAGTCGGGAACCCCAAACAAGGCTAAACTCAAAATAAGCAAGCCAATCAGAGCAACGGCAACTTTGGAGCGGACGAGATCACGAAACAGGGTCAGCATTAAGTTTATCGACTTTCAGATTATTACGAACAGGCTTTCTTGCACGCTTTACAATGGCTTGCTAGGCGGGATTAGAAAGACATTCAAGATGGGTTGGGATATGCCAAAGACATTAATTGCAGGAAATTGGAAAATGAACGGTCTGAAGTCAGCAATGACGGAAGCCGTAAAAGTCGCTGAAAGCCTTCGCGCGGAACCGGCGGCGTGTGATGTATTGATTTGTCCGCCTGCGACATTGCTTTATTCTATGGCTGATGAACTGGCTGGCAGCGCTGTCGCCGTTGGCGGGCAGGACTGTCACCAATACGCTTCTGGCGCGCATACAGGTGACATTAGCGCTGAAATGATCGCCGATTCGGGGTCTACTTACGGCATTGTCGGCCATTCCGAGCGCCGCACAGATCATGCGGAAACCAATGAAGTTGTGCTCGATAAAGCCAAAGCGCTCGTTCGTGCTGGTCTTTGCCCAATCATTTGTATTGGTGAAACTAAAGACGAGCGTGTTTCAGGCGAGACACTAAAGGTGCTTGAGGCTCAACTGAAGGGCTCTGTTCCCACTGACCTTCCGGGCAGCAAAATGGTTGTCGCTTATGAACCTGTCTGGGCAATTGGCACCGGACTGGTTCCAGAGATTTCAGATATCGAGGAAGCTCACGCGCATATCCGCAAAGTGCTAATTGATATGGGCATTGCGGAAGCCGACGAGATTCGTCTTCTTTATGGTGGCTCTGTTAAGCCGGGCAATGCGAGTGAAATTCTGGCGGTTGCAAACGTCAATGGCGCGCTTGTTGGCGGTGCCAGCCTGAAGGCAGACGATTTCCTGGGAATCATTCGCGCCTAAACTGCTTTTTTTAGACACTTCTTGCATCTGGGGCTTGGCTTCTCCACTTATCGATAGTATCGGGAGCGGCTTCGGTTGCGAGAAAGTGGGCAATAATGGAAAACGTACTTCTAGTCGTACATATCCTGGCTTGTATTGGTCTGATCGGGGTTGTTCTTCTTCAGCGGTCTGAGGGCGGCGCTCTTGGTATCGGTGGTGGTGGCGGTGGCGGTCTGATGTCAGGTCGTGGTGCAGCGTCTGTGCTGACTCGTACGACCATGATTCTCGCTGGCGTGTTCTTCCTAACAAGCCTGACGCTGACAACCATTGCAACGCGCTCGAACCAGTCTGACTCCATTATCACTGATCAGATCACAGATGATGCGAAAACGGTTCCTGGCGTGGCAGATGACCTCGACGTTTTTGACAATCTGGATGCGAAGCTTCCAGAGCCTGAGGTAACGGCTACGCCGACTCCGGTTCCAACGCCGACGCCAACTGCGTCAGCGACCGGAACACCTGAAAACAACGAATAATAATTGTGAATAGCGAATCGATTTTGCTCGATTCGTTGTTCGAATCCTGATTATCTGGATTTCCATGACGCGATATATTTTTATTACTGGCGGCGTGGTGTCTTCACTCGGAAAAGGGATCGCTTCAGCCGCACTCGGTGCGCTTCTGCAAGCGCGTGGCTATCGGGTGCGCCTGAGAAAGCTCGACCCATATCTGAATGTCGACCCGGGCACGATGTCTCCTTATCAGCATGGCGAAGTCTATGTGACAGAAGACGGCGCAGAGACTGACCTCGATCTCGGTCACTATGAACGATTTACAGGTGTTTCTGCGAAACAGTCTGACAACGTCACGACCGGCAGGATTTATCAGAACATTCTGGAAAAAGAACGCCGCGGTGATTTCCTCGGCGCGACTATTCAGGTGATTCCTCACGTTACGGATGCGATCAAGAATTTCGTCCTGAGCGATTCTGACGATCTTGATTTTGTTCTGTGCGAAATTGGCGGAACGGTCGGCGACATTGAGGGCCTTCCATTTTTTGAAGCCATTCGTCAGCTTGGCCAGGAACTTGGGCATGAGCGCGCGGTGTTTATCCACCTGACGCTGTTGCCTTACATTCCAAGTGCTGGCGAAATGAAAACCAAACCGACGCAGCACTCAGTGAAAGAGTTGCGCTCAATCGGTATTCAGCCTGACATTCTGTTGTGCCGTTGCGACCGACCGATCCCGGCGGACGAGAAGCGCAAAATTGCGCTGTTCTGTAACGTACGTCCGCAGAGCGTTATTGAAGCACCGGATGTCGACTTCATTTATGAAGTTCCGCTCTCTTATCACAATGAAGGTATTGATCGCGAAGTTCTGCACCATTTTAACATTACAGGCGCGCCTGCACCGGATTTGACGAAATGGAATGATATTTCAGCGCGTCTGCGCAAGCCTGACGGTGAAGTTCGTATCGCTCTGGTTGGTAAATACACCATTCTGCCGGATGCTTATAAGTCTGTACTTGAGGCACTCCAGCATGGCGGCCTGTCTAATCAGGTAAAAGTCAAAACCATCCTTGTTGATTCGACCCCCATGGACCCGGACGGCGCCGATATGAGCGCACTGGACGACGTTCACGGTGTGATTCTGCCGGGCGGCTTTGGCGAACGTGGGGCGCTCGGTATTCAACGAGCGGCCCGTTATGCCCGGGAAAATAAGATCCCGTGTTTTGGCATCTGCTATGGTATGCAGCTTTCGACAATCGAACTGGCGCAAAGTCTGGCGGGTTTGACCGGGGCAGGGACGACTGAATTCCAGAACCCTGAAATTCCAATGGTCGGCTTCATCGAAGAATGGACCAAAGGAAATGAGGTAGAGCAGCGCTCTGCCGATGGCGATCTGGGCGGTACAATGCGTCTTGGCGCATATCCGGCCCGGCTGAAGCCGGGAAGCCGCGTTGCAGAAGCCTATGGCACTTTGGATATCAGCGAGCGCCACCGTCACCGGTATGAGGTGAACGCAAACTATATTGAGACGCTCGAAAAAGCCGGTGTGTCGGTTTCAGGCCTGTCTCCGGATGGGAAGCTGCCGGAAATCATCGAACTTCCAGAACATCCTTGGTTTATTGGCGTGCAATTCCACCCGGAACTGAAGTCGCGACCGTTCGAACCACACCCACTTTTTGCAAGCTTTATCAAAGCAGCGGTTAAGTACAGCCGACTGGTCTGATATAACCATCTGACGAAATCCAAGGAAAAGGGTTGATATTTTCGCAAGTGCGTGTATCAACCGCGCTTTGGTTTTCGGGCAGATGCCCAACACTCGAATTCGGGAATACTAAAATGGCTGTCCCTAAGCGAAAGACGACTCCATCTAAGCGCAACATGCGTCGTTCACACGACCGTCTGGCGTCAAACACTTACATTGAAGACGCAGATTCTGGTGAACTGCGCCGTCCGCACCACATTGATCTGAAATCAGGCATGTATCGCGGTCGACAAGTGCTTGAACCAAAAGACGAGTAGGTCCATTAGGTCTCTCACAGTTTTTTAAGTGGGAGACCCTCATGACTGAAATAGTCGACATTTACGCACGCGAGATTCTTGATAGCCGGGGCAACCCGACTGTAGAGGTCGAAGTTACTTTGGAAGATGGCTCGCTTGGCCGAGCCGCTGTCCCTTCTGGTGCTTCCACCGGAGTCCACGAAGCCCATGAACTTCGCGATGGCGGAGACCGGTATCGTGGCAAAGGCGTTCGTAAAGCCGTCGAAGCCGTAAACGGCGAAATCTTCCACGCACTTTCCGGTATGGAAGCTGAGGACCAGCGTCGCCTCGATATGACGCTCATCGAACTTGATGGAACCGAGAACAAGTCTCGCCTCGGTGCGAACGCGATTCTTGGTGTTTCGCTTGCCGCTGCTCATGCGGCCGCTGAAGCGTCCGGCCTTCCGCTGTTCCGTTATGTTGGCGGTGCCAATGCATGCGTTCTGCCGACCCCGATGATGAACATCATCAATGGCGGCGAACATGCTGATAACCCAATCGACGTTCAGGAATTCATGATCATGCCCGTCGGTGCGACTGGTATGGCCGAATCAATCCGCATGGGTGCGGAAATCTTCCACACACTGCGCTCTAAACTCCACGATCAGGGCCACAACACGAATGTTGGTGATGAGGGTGGCTTTGCGCCGAATCTGTCATCAACTGAAGACGCGATTTCTTTCATCATGAAAGCGATTGAAGCGGCTGGCTACACGCCGGGTGATGACTGCGTTCTGGCGCTCGACGTTGCGTCGACTGAGTTCTTCAAGGATGGCGTCTACACTCTGGCAGGCGAGGGCAAATCTCTCGGTTCTCAGGAAATGGCGCGCTATCTGGAAGATCTCGTAGCGAAGTATCCAATCGTTTCCATCGAAGACGGCATGGCTGAAGACGATTGGGATGGCTGGGTCGCTCTGACTCAAGCTATCGGCAATAAGTGTCAGCTGGTTGGTGATGACCTGTTCGTTACAAACCCACGTCGTCTCGCAATGGGCCTGGAAAAAGGCGCTGCGAACTCAATCCTGGTGAAAGTCAACCAGATCGGCACGCTGACAGAAACGCTGGATGCGGTAAGCCTCGCTCAGCGTAATTCTTATTCTGCAGTCATGTCTCACCGTTCAGGTGAAACAGAAGACACTACAATTGCTGATCTTGCTGTTGCGACAAACTGTGGTCAGATCAAAACCGGGTCTCTTGCGCGCTCAGACCGGCTCGCAAAATACAACCAGTTGATCCGCATTGAAGAAGAACTTGACGAACAAGGTATCTTCGCTGGCACGCGAACCCTTAAGCTCGGTTAATTCTTTCCTAACGAGCCTTCGCAATACTAAAGGTGTTGCGGAGGCTCGCTTTCATGAAAGTCCATCCATTCGGTTTTGCCTTGATGGCGGTTATTGCCTATCTGACCTACCATGCTGTGGCAGGGAAGCAGGGCCTGTCCAAATGGACGCTCATGCAGGCCGAAGTCTCCTCACTGTCTGATTCTTATGAGAAAAAGCTCCAGAAAAAGCGGGAGCTGCAGTCCAGGATATCGAAACTTTATCCCGAAACGCTCGACACAGATTACCTTGAAGAGCTAGCCCGCAAAAAGTTTCATTTTGTCTATTCTGACGAACTTGTGACCGAACCACCCAGTTCGACATCTCAGCTACCCGGAAAAGAAGAGCTTCTAGACCTTAGCAAAAGCTGATTTTACACTATAGTCTTCCCCAAATAAGGGAGGTCTGTTTGAGCAGGACAACCAAGGCAAAAAAATCTTCTGCGATTTCGGTAGAAGAAAAACTAAAATTCTACAAAGATATGTTGCTGATCCGGCGCTTCGAAGAAAAGGCGGGTCAGTTATACGGACGCGGCCTGATTGCGGGCTTCTGTCACCTTTATATCGGACAGGAAGCTGTCGTTGTAGGCATGCAAAGCTGCATCGGTGACGGAGACCAGGTCATCACCGGTTATCGCGATCACGGCCATATGCTGGCCTGCGGTCTCGACCCGGATGGTGTTATGGCAGAGCTCACCGGCCGCGAAGGCGGACTGTCTCGCGGCAAGGGCGGGTCCATGCACATGTTTTCCCGCGAGAAAGACTTTTACGGTGGTCACGGTATTGTGGGCGCTCAGGTCCCGATCGGCACCGGCCTCGCGTTTTCGAATCAGTATCGCAAGAACGACAAGGTTTGTCTGACCTATTTCGGCGATGGTGCAGCGAATCAGGGCCAGGTGTACGAAGCCTTCAACATGGCATCGCTTTGGAAGCTGCCAGTCGTTTATGTCATTGAAAACAACATGTATGCGATGGGTACAAGCGTAGAGCGTCATGCCTCCGAAACCGAGTTGTTCAAGCGAGGCATTTCCTTTGAGATCGAAGGGATGGAAGTCGATGGTATGGACGTTCTGAAGGTTCGTGAGGCCGGCCTGAAAGCAGTTGAACATGCGCGGTCTGGTAAAGGTCCATTCATTCTGGAAATGAAGACCTACCGCTATCGCGGGCACTCAATGTCTGACCCAGCGAAATACCGCAAACGCGAAGAAGTTGACGATATTCGCTCACATCATGACCCGATTGAAGGCTTGAAAAAGCAGCTCCTGGAAGGGGGTGAAATCACCGAAGATCAGCTGAAAGAGATCGACAAGGATATCAAGGCCGTTGTCGCACAATCTGTAGATTTTGCTCAGGAAAGCCCGGAACCGGATCCGAAAGAGCTTTGGACTGATGTTCTTGTTGAGACGGAGACGGCCTGATGTCTATTGAGATTCTAATGCCAGCGCTTTCTCCGACGATGGAGGAAGGCACGCTTTCGAAATGGCTGAAGAAAGAAGGCGATACGATTTCTTCTGGCGACATTATTGCTGAAATCGAAACCGATAAGGCAACGATGGAAGTTGAGGCCGCGGACGAGGGAACGCTCGCAAAAATCCTGATCCAGGAAGGCACTGAAAACGTCAAAGTGAATAGCGTCATTGCGATCCTCGCCGAGGATGGTGAGAGCGCTGATGATGTTGAAGCGCCGAAAGTAAAATCTGAAGCGGAAAGCGAAAAAGCAGACGATGCCTCAGAAGACTCTGAGGCTGATGATAAAGTCGTCGCTGCGCCTGCTGCGTCTATTGCGCCTGAGCCAGACGTTCCTGAAGGCACAACCTTTACCTCGACAACGGTTCGCGACGCTTTGCGCGATGCAATGGCCGAAGAAATGCGCGCTGACGAAACTGTCTTTGTGATGGGCGAGGAAGTCGCTCAATATCAAGGCGCTTATAAAGTCACGCGCGAACTGCTGCAGGAATTTGGCGATCGCCGCGTTGTCGATACGCCGATTACAGAGCACGGCTTTGCAGGCCTCGGTGTCGGTGCAGCCTTCGGTAAGCTGAAGCCAATTGTGGAGTTCATGACGTTCAACTTCGCCATGCAGGCAATTGATCAAATCATAAACTCAGCGGCTAAAACGCTCTACATGTCTGGCGGCCAGATGGGCTGTTCCATCGTATTCCGGGGCCCGAATGGTGCGGCGTCACGTGTTGGCGCCCAGCACAGCCAGGACTATTCAGCCTGGTACGCACATGTGCCGGGACTAAAAGTCGTCGCGCCGTATGACGCGGCAGATGCAAAAGGCCTTTTGAAAGCAGCGATCCGAGATCCGAACCCAGTCGTCTTCCTTGAACACGAGTTGCTCTATGGCGAATCATTCGACGTGCCTGACGTTGAAGACTGGATCGTTCCGATTGGCAAAGCCAAGGTAAAACGAGAAGGGACTGATGTCACTCTGGTCGCGCATTCGCGCATGGTCGGATATGCACTTCAGGCGGCAGAAACGCTTGCCGAAGCTGGCATTAGCGCTGAAGTGATCGACCTGCGGAGCCTTCGTCCTTTGGATACAGACACGGTTGTTGAAAGCGTGAAGAAGACGAACCGACTAGTCTGTTGTGAAGAAGGTTGGCGTTTCATGGGCGTCGGCGCAGAGATTGCGGCAACGGTCGTGACTGAAGCGTTCGATTATCTCGATGCACCGCCTGTGCGCGTCCATCAGAAAGATGTTCCGCTGCCATATGCTGCCAATCTGGAAAAGCTTTCTCTTCCAGGACCTGAAGACATTGTCGCCGCAGCTAAAGCTGTCTGTGAAGGACTGTAAGGAGACCGAACATGGCAATAAATATCACCATGCCTGCTTTGTCTCCGACCATGGAGGAGGGCACGCTTTCCAAATGGCTGGTCAAAGAAGGCGATACGATCAGTTCTGGCGACGTGATCGCGGAAATCGAAACCGACAAGGCGACAATGGAAGTTGAAGCCGTTGACGAAGGTGTTGTCGCGAAAATCGTTGTCGAAGCTGGCACAGAAGGGGTGAAGGTCAATTCCGTCATCGCTGTACTGGCTGAAGAAGGCGAAGACGCATCAACGGTCGACGCTGAACCAACAGAACCAGCCGCTCAAGCGGAAGAGAAGAAGTCGGAGAAGCCTGCTAAAGCTGAATCGAAATCCGAAACGTCAGAGAGCCAAAAGAAAGAGACTGCCCCAGAGAAGAAAGCTGTTGAGCTTGAACCTTCTGGCAAGCTCCAGTCTGTTGGAACCGGCGCAGACCGTATCAAGGCAAGCCCGCTTGCGCGTCGGATCGCTGAGCAACAAGGCGTTGATCTGAAGTCTCTCAAAGGTTCAGGTCCACACGGCCGCATCATTCGGAAAGATGTCGAAGCTGCGGAAGCGGGTAAGGCAAGCATGGCAACGGCAGCAAGCCCGGGCGTTTCTGCGTCTCCTGACGGTCTGATCCTGCCTCAGATTCTGGATGATCGTGTGTATGATCCGGAAAGCTATGAACTTGTTCCGCTTGATGGAATGCGAAAGACCGTTGCGAAACGCCTGACGCAGAGCTTCATGCAGGTTCCGCACTTCCCACTGGAAGTAGATATCAAGCTTGATCGTCTGTTGTCGGCCCGCGCGGCGATCAACAATGCAGCGCCTGAAGGTGTCAAAGTGTCGGTCAACGATATGTTGATCAAAGCCTCTGCATTGGCCTTGATGGCGGAGCCAGACTGTAATGCAAGCTATTCCGACAAAGGGATTGCTTATCACAAATCGGCACATATTTCCGTTGCTGTTGCGATTGATGGTGGCTTGATTACCCCGGTTATTCGTGACGCGCAGACCAAAGGTCTTCAGAAGATTTCAGAAGAAATGAAAGATTTGGCAATGCGTGCCCGCGACCGGAAACTAAAGCCTCAGGAATATTCCGGTGGAACTTTCTCGATCTCCAATCTGGGTATGTTTGGCATCAAATCGTTCGGCTCGATCATCAATCCGCCAGAAGGCATGATTATCTCTGTTGGGGCGGGTGAGAAGCGCGCCGTGGTCGGCGATGATGGAAATCTGACCGCTGCAACGGTGATGTCCTTAACCCTGACCTGTGACCACCGCGTCATAGGTGGTGCGGAAGGTGCAAAATGGCTGCAGGCCTTCAAACGTTTCGTAGAAAGCCCGGAAGCGATGCTGCTTTAGCAGCGTCGCCATTGCCGTCATCGTTTTAAAACTCGTATGACCGATTGGTCGAACTGAAAGAATTTTAAATGGCTGAACAATTCGATCTTATCGTTGTTGGCTCCGGTCCCGGCGGTTATGTCGCCGCCATTCGGGCAAGCCAGCTCGGCTTGAAGACCGCTATTGTTGAACGCGACGCCCTTGGCGGTGTGTGTCTGAACTGGGGCTGTATTCCCACGAAAGCTCTGCTGCGCTCAGCTGAGGTTTATCACAACATGCAACACGCTGATGCATTTGGCCTGAAAGCCGAAGGTGTCAGTTTTGACCTGGACGCAATTGTAAAACGGTCCCGTGGAATCGCAGGGCAGTTATCTGGCGGCGTGAAACACCTCCTGAAGAAAAACAAGATCACCGTAATTGAAGGGGAAGGGCGCCTTGAAAAAGGCAAGCCAGCTCCGAAAGTGATCGTCAAAGACAAAAAGGGCAAGGAAGAATCGTATCAGGCAAGGAACGTGCTTCTGGCGACTGGCGCTCGTGCCCGAACAATCCCAGCTGCAGGTCTGGAACCAGACGGTAAGTTCATCTGGACCGCTAAAGAAGCAATGGTGCCAGATGTAATGCCGAAGAAGCTTCTGGTCATCGGATCCGGTGCAATCGGAATTGAATTTGCGAGTTTCTACAATACGCTGGGCGCAGATGTCACCGTTGTTGAAATGATGGATCGCATCCTGCCTGTCGAAGATGAAGAGATTTCAGCATTCGCCGAAAAATCCTTCAAGAAGGATGGCATGACCATTCTGAAAGGCGCTGCCGTGGAAAAGGTTGCGCCTGGAAAAACCTCCATCAAGGCTTCAATCAAAGACAAGGCCGGTAAAGTATCCGAACAGGAATTTGACCGTGTGATCCTGGCGATTGGTATTGTTGGAAACGTCGAAAACCTCGGATTGGAAGACCTTGGGGTCAAGGTCGATCGTACCCACGTAACGGTGGATGGCTTTGGAAAAACCAATGTCGCGGGTCTCTATGCGATTGGTGATCTGACTGGCCCGCCATGGCTTGCGCACAAAGCCAGCCATGAGGGCATTGTCTGTGTCGAGAAAATCGCCAGCAAAAACCCGCACGCCTTCGAGACGTGGAATATTCCGGGCTGCACCTATTGCCGTCCGCAGATTGCGTCAGTTGGCCTGACCGAAGCGAAGGCAAAAGAAGCTGGTCACAAAGTCAAAGTCGGCCGCTTCCCATTCATTGGCAACGGTAAGGCGATTGCGCTTGGTGAAGCTGAAGGTCTGATCAAGACGGTTTATGATGAAAGCACTGGCGAGTTGCTCGGCGCGCATATGGTCGGCGCGGAAGTCACAGAGCTGATTCAAGGCTATGTCATTGCCCGTCAGGGAGAACTGACAGAAGGCGAGCTCATAGAAACGGTCTTCCCGCATCCGACGCTTTCAGAGATGATGCATGAAAGTACGCTCGACGCGTTTGGTCGAGCGCTACATTTCTAAACCAGTCAGGGGCGGATTATTCCGCCTCTTTTTTTGGTGCTGACAGCTCAAGCGCGAGCTTTGTCACGGTGCCGTAATCGGTCTTGCCGGTACCGAGAACCGGGATTTCTCCGACGTGGAAGACCTTCCTTGGAACCTGGAGTTCTGAAATCCCGTGATTCTGAGCGAATGCCAGAAGGTCCGGACGATTAATGTCTTCTGCGTCAGACAAAAGAACGATCTGCTCGCCTTTGCGCGTATCCGGGACAGCTGCGGCGGCATGCATATTGTCTGGCCAGACGGATGACGCGCAGTTTTCAACAACCGCAAGCGATACCATTTCACCGCCGACTTTTGCAAAGCGCTTTACGCGGCCCTTAATGCGGATAAAGCCGTCTTTGTCGACTTCGACAATGTCGCCCGTATCATGCCAGCCATCCTTTGGTGGTTCCAGAACACCAGGTGAAGATGGACGCAGATAACCAAGCATAACGTTCGGGCCGCGAACATACAGGCGACCGCCGCGATTAATGCCCGGAACGGGCTCAAGGCGATGCTCCATTCCTGACATGAGTCTGCCAACTGTGCCCGGAACATTCGCACCAATCGCATTGGCGGCAACTACAGGCGCAGCCTCTGTTGCGCCATAACCTTCCAGAATCTCGATATTGTTCTTCTTGCGGACAAGCTGGCGGGTTTCATCACGGACGCGCTCAGCGCCACAAACTGACAGACGCAGGGAGTTCAAGTCGCCCTGATCACCAGCACGCGCATACTGAGAAATAAATGTATCGGTCGCCAGCAAAATGGTCGATTGCGTCGACTTGATTCGCTTGGCGATTTCTTTCGGTTGAAGCGGAGTGGGGTGAAAAATAGTCTTGATGCCGGCAATGATCGGCAAAATTGCACCAACCGTCAGTCCGAAACAGTGGAATGTCGGAAGCGGGTTGAACAATACATCCTGATTTGGATAGAGCTCGATATGAGCACGCACCTGTTCGACATTCGCCATGACGTTTTCATGGGACAGAACAACACCTTTCGGGTCGCCTTCTGTGCCTGACGTAAACAGAACAACGCCAGCGCTCTTATAGCTTGGGTTTGCTTTGAACAGAGACGGCAAATATGGACCGAGAGCGCCCGCCAATTTGTTCTTGAGCGACAGGTTTTCCCGAACGTCTTCCAGATAGATCATCTCGAAACGGTCAGACAGTTCGTCGATAAGCGGCTCCAGATTGCCGAGTTCTACAAACTTGCGGGCTGTCACGACTTTGGTGACCTTGGCAGCCTGACCTGCTGCTTTCAGGTTTCGGCTGCCTGCTGTGAAGTTGAACATAGCTGGCACTCTGCCATAGGCCTGAAGCGCATAGAATGCGATAACGGCACCTGCGCCAGTTGGCAGCATGACGGCAACGTTTTCATTTTTCTCTGTATGGTCACATAGAGCAGAACCTAACGCAAAGGCGGCCTGAACAACGTCGTTGTAAGTCAGTTCACGGTCGTCACCGTCGACAATAACGACTTTTTTGCCGCCAAACTGGCTTTTCGCTTTCAGAAGACCGGAAAACAGATTGGTCTGCGCTCTTGAGGCTTTGTAAGTATAGGATGCAGCAGTCATCCAATCACTCCGCTAATATTTATCGTTTTGAAAGGGTTTGTAACACTGCGTCACAGTTCGTGAAAGCAAGCTTGCACAGTTGCCCTCGAAAATTGCAATGCTCCGGTACTTGATAGTCAGGTAAAAAGGGTTCATTTCCTCATTATGGCAAAGATCATCGACACCGTTACGGGCAAACCCAAATCTTCGACATACCGGCATCCGGAGAAACGTAATCGTCCGGATACGCCTGTGTTACGCAAGCCGGAGTGGATACGCGTTAAAGCCCCTGTTAGCAAGGGCTACACTGAGACGCGCGCGATCGTTAAAGATCGAAATCTCGTCACGGTTTGCGAAGAAGCTGGCTGCCCAAATGTCGGTGAATGCTGGGAACAAAAGCATGCCACCATGATGATCATGGGCGACACCTGCACGCGTGCTTGCAGTTTCTGCAACGTGAAAACAGGTTTGCCATCTGCGCTGGACCCAACTGAGCCGAATCGCGTTGCCGACGCAGTTGCGCAAATGGGCCTGAAACACGTTGTGATCACATCGGTTGACCGGGACGACCTCGAAGATGGCGGCGCTCAGCATATTGCTGATACAGTTCACGCCATTCGAGCAGCGGCACCTGACGCGACCATCGAAATTCTGACGCCAGATTTCCTGCGCAAAGGAAAAGCGGCCGAGATCGCCATCGATTCGAGACCTGACGTGTTCAACCACAATCTTGAAACAGTGCCGCGCCTCTATCTGTCTATTCGCCCGGGCGCTCGATATTATCACTCACTTCGCCTGCTGGAACGTGTGAAAGAGCGCGATCCATCGCAGTTCACAAAGTCTGGCCTCATGGTCGGCCTTGGTGAAACCAAAGAAGAAGTCATGCAGGTCATGGATGACATGCGCTCAGCGGGCGTCGATTTTCTGACCATTGGTCAGTATCTGCAGCCAACTCGAAAACACGCAGCTGTTGATCGCTATGTGTCGCCGGAAGAGTTCTCCGCTTACGAAACCATTGCGCGGGCGAAAGGCTTCCTGATGGTATCAGCATCGCCGATGACACGATCCAGCTATCACGCTGGTGAAGACTTCGAGAAAATGCGTGCTGCGCGTCAGGCGAAGCTTGCTTGAACATTTGTGACGGTCTAATCCGCTGAAATGACTAAGTTCCATCGCATTGTTCGTATCGATCATACGGCAGATAATCTTTATGATCTGGTCGCCGATATTCAGAAGTATCCAACGTTTATCCGTTGGATACAGACGATGGATGTGAAGCATTTGTCGTCCAGGGGTAACGAGAACAGCAAGATCGGCACGGCGAAAATCGGTTTCAAAGGGTTTTCTGAAACCATGGCGACGCGTGTGGATGCCAACGCGGAAGCGAGAACAATTAAAGTTTCTCTGGTCAGTGGCCCGCTCAAAAAGCTTGAAAACCATTGGTCGTTCAAAGAAGCCGAAACAGGCTCCGGAACTGACATCGACTTTTCCGTTGACTTCGAATTCCGGAACTTTCTCCTGCGCGCGCTCGCGGCATCTAATTTCGAGCTCGCTGTGAACCGCATAATGGCTGCTTTCGTCGCCGAAGCAGATCGCCGCTATAAATAACGGTTTATCCGTTCACGCTTTCCATCAGCATTTGAAGTGCCGTTTCAACGCTGGCCATTCTGACCTCTGAGCGGCCGATATCCCCGTAGTGTTCGACGCGGTGGCGAATTGGCGCGTTCTCACGGGCGAGCGCGAAATGCACTGTTCCCACGGGCTTTAACGGTGTGCCGCCACCCGGTCCTGCAATTCCAGTAATCGCGATCGACATATTTGCCCGGCTTTCCTCAAGCGCACCTTCGGCCATTGCCCGGACAACAGGTTCGCTGACTGCGCCATAGTCGGCAATCAGATCACCCGGAATGCCGAGCACTTCTTCCTTGGCTTTATTTGAATAGGTGACAAACCCACGCTCGAAGACTTTGGAGGACCCAGGAATTTCGACAAGCAGTCCGGCCAGCAATCCGCCTGTGCAGCTTTCGGCTGTAACAACGCGCAAACGACGTTGCTGCGCATCATCCAGAAACAATCGCGCCATATTTAGCAATCGATCAGAAAACATGAGTCTCTCCCGTTTTGATCAAGCTACAACGAATGCGGTTACTGTCGAGAGGTTTCAGGAATTTCAATAGTTGCAATAGCTTGAGCAGATATCCCTTCGCGGCGACCTTCAAAACCGAGTTGTTCTGTTGTTGTCGCTTTGATCGACACTTGGCCGAGGTCCAGTTTCAGGAGTTTTGCAGTTGTTTCCCGCATTTGGAGACGGTGCGGTTTGATTTTTGGGGCCTCACAAATCAAGGTCACGTCGAGATTAAGAATCCGCCCGCCACGTTTTTCGACCAGATCGCCTGCATGTTTCAGAAACGTGGACGAAGGTTCCCCTTTCCACCGGTCATCCGTCGGAGGAAAGTGATCGCCAATATCCCCTTCGGCCAGCGCGCCAAGGATCGCATCAGTTAAGGCGTGCCAGCCGACATCGGCATCAGAATGGCCTTTAAGCTGTTTTTCGTGCGCGATCTCGACCCCGCACAGCGTGACACGAGTGCCATCGACAAGGGCGTGAACGTCATAACCAAGACCGGTGCGTATCATTTTCGTATCCAATAGTTTTTCCAGACGGGCAAAGTCTTCAGCGAATGTCAATTTCGACAATCTCTCTGCTCCGGGGATGAGCGCCAATTTGAGGTCAGTTTGCTCAGCCTTGCCAAACTCATCGGTACTGTCAGAAGCGTCATTCTGCAGAACGAGTTTTAATTCGTGAGTACGAAAGGCCTGTGGTGTCTGGATTCGAAAAAGCTTGTCTCGAGAAACCGTTGTGATCAGGCCGGTTTCGTCAACGCGCTTTAACGTGTCGACCACCGGTAAAGCTGGCGCAGCGCCGTGATTGTCGGACAATGCCGAGAGCAGAGCATCAATATCAGAATGTGTCAGGCCGGGGCGGGCAGCATCGTGAATGAAGACGAGTGGAGCTTGTGCCGTGTCCTCGTCTAAGGCGGCAAGGCCATTCTGAACGGAGAAAGACCTCTCTGTTCCGCCCTCTACCAGCATCAATATGTCCGTCTTAATGGCGTGCCTATTCAGGAATTCCATCACCGTGCTGGCATCGTTCAGTGGGTGAACGAGAGCGCAATTGTTGATTTGTGGATGGGAAAGCGCCGTTTTTAGCGCGTGAATGAAGACCGGCACACCAAGAAAATCTGCGTATTGCTTTGGCGCATCACCACCTGCGCGAGAACCTGAGCCTGCTGCAACTAAAATGAAATCAAACTGCGAATTTTTGTGATCAAAATTTGGGCACCTATCAATTTGCACTGTTTTCATTCCTGCTTCGATGTGATTAGTTGCGTAAATCTTGTGCAGTGGAGTTAAAATTTGGCGGACCGCTTAGGACCATATGCCTTGTCAAACCGTCAGACGCCAGTTCTTTTGGCGCCTATGTCGGGTGTGACCGATTCTCCGTTTCGCAAACAAGCGTCTAAGTTCGGC
This sequence comes from uncultured Ponticaulis sp., assembly GCA_963678615.1. Classification (GTDB taxonomy): domain Bacteria; phylum Pseudomonadota; class Alphaproteobacteria; order Caulobacterales; family Hyphomonadaceae; genus Ponticaulis. Next base: position 1,376,434 of record OY782947.1, on the reverse strand, counting down.
GCGTTCGCGACCATCACAGAAATGGTTGCGGGAGATGAACTGGAATCCGGAAAAAAAGAAGCCTTTCAAAGATTAGAGCGGCATCCGGGGGCGAACCCGTTTGTCGTCCAACTGGTTGGTCGCGAAGAAACTGCACTTCTGAACGGTGCCATATTCGCACGAAAAGCCGGTGCCGACATTATCGACATTAATATGGGCTGTCCGTCTCGCAGGGTAACCGGGGGTTTGTCTGGTTCCGCGTTGATGAAGGACCTCGACAAAGCCGAACGTCTCATAAACGCTGTCAAAATCGGTGCCGAGGAGGTGCCGGTCACGTTAAAAATGCGTCTCGGTTGGGATCGCGACACGATGAACGCTGCGGACCTGGCGGTGATCGCGGAACGTGCGGGCATCTCTCTTCTAACGGTTCATGGTCGCACTCGTCAGGAGTTTTATGAAGGTGTTGCAGACTGGAAAGCTATTCGTCCTGTTGTCGAAGCTGTCTCAATTCCGGTTATCACAAATGGTGATATCTTCGATGCTGACAGCGCGCGATCCGCGCTTCAACAATCCGGCGCTAAAGGTGTCATGGTTGGCAGAGCCGCTACGGGCCTTGCCTGGTTGCCTGCCGCGATCGAGAAGAGTCTGGCGCTGGGCACCAAACTTGAAGCGCCGTCTCTGGAACGCCAGATCGATAGTCTTTTGGAACAGGCTCGCGATAGCGTCGTTCTTTATGGCCAACGCATTGGTATGCGCGTGATCCGAAAACATCTGGCCGCGGCCTTTGACTACTGGGCCAAAACAAATGTGGGCGACGAAGACTTTCTTCGTTCCTTGAAACGAGACGCCTGTACCGCAGAAGAACCGGGCAAACTCAGCAACCTTCTGAGTCAGATGTGCAATAATAAAGTGGAGGTGATGGCGTGATCGATCATCCACAGGGCGAAACCACTGAAAAGCTCTTGGCTATGCTGGCACGTGATGCGCCAGTCGCGCTGGTGCAAATTGACGACAGTCAGAAGATTTTAAGCGCGAACTTGCAGGCGCAAGCTTATCTCGGCGGCGGACAAGATCGCCTGATTGGGCGAAAGCTCAGTGAGCTATTGTTCCATGATTGCGAAATCTTCAGCCTGGTCGACCGAGTTCTGACCGCTGCCGGTGACGTTGCTGCGTCTGGAATCACGCTGTCTGGTCCATTTCTGGATACTCAGCAGTTTGATCTGCGCCTTAACTATGACTCCCAGACCTGTGTCGTGAATCTCGCAATTTCGTCTCCGGTGAAGCGCGGACGTCAGGATCCGTCAGGTCTGGCGACATTTGCTCGTATGCTGGGACATGAGATCAAAAACCCGCTGGGCGGGATTTCAGGTGCTGCACAATTGATGGAGCGTAACTGCCGCTCGGATCAGACTGAACTGCTCCATCTTATTCGCGCAGAAGCTCAACGCATCGGCCGACTTATCGACCGTTTCACCGCCTTTGAGCTTTATAACGCGCCGCGGTTCTCTCCAACGAACATTCATGAAGTGCTAGACGACATCATGGCCATGCAAGTCGTGGCGTCGCCGAATGTGACTTTCAAGAAGTCGTTTGATCCGTCACTTCCGGAGATATCGGCGGACAGGGACCATCTGCATGAATGCATTCTCAATATTGTGAAGAATGCTGCAGAAGCCGTCGCCGGGACCAAGAATCCTGAGGTCAAGATTTCAACATCTTATCAGGCTGGCATTCGCTTGCCGCGACCGGGAAATGAGCGGCGCTATTCAAGTGCTCTGCTAATCCGGGTTCGGGATAATGGCCCCGGAATTCCGCATTCCGCTCAGGAACAAGTTTTCAAACCCTTCTTTTCAACCAAGTCCTCAGGAACGGGGATCGGATTGTCTGTCTGTCAGGACATTGCACTCGCACACGGCGGTCGAATTTCATTCGTCAGCCGTCCGGGCAGAACACAATTCGATCTCGTCCTTCCTCTGCAACGAGAAACAACAAGGTCATAGATAATGGCTCAATCTACTATTCTGCTCGCAGATGACGATGCAGGAATCCGTCTTATTGCCAGTCAAACACTTATCGCAGAGGGGCATGCAGTAAGGTCGACGACCAATCCGACAGCGCTGATGCGGTGGGTTCGTAATGGCGACGGCGATCTTTTGATCACTGACGTATATATGGGTGATGACTGTATTTTCGACCTGATGCCGGAGATCCGCGCAGAGCGTCCTGATCTCCCGATCATTGTCATCAGCGGTCAAAGCACACTGATGACAGCGATGTCTGCGACAGAGCAGGGGGCATTTGACTACCTTCCGAAGCCTTTTGACATTGACGATCTGGCAAACCTGGCCAAACGCGCCCTTGCTTCTTCAGGTGGGCCGAAAAAGCTGGAACGACCTGTTCCGCGTAATGAAGGCCGCCTGAACGACGCCGTTATTGGTCGCTCAGCTGCAATGCAGGCTGTGTTCCGGACAATGTCTCGCGTCAAGAACACATCTCTGACCGTTCTTATCGAAGGCGAATCTGGCACCGGCAAGGAAACGATTGCTCAGGCTATTCACGACCTTGGCAGCCGCGCTGAGCGTCCTTTCGTTCCGGTCAATATGGCTGCGGTCGAGCGTGACCGTATTGAAGCCGAGCTTTTTGGCGTTTTGAATGCGGATGGCTCCATTACGCCGGGGCGTGTCGCACAAAGCGACGGCGGCACGTTGTTCCTGGATGAAGTAGGCGACATGCCGTTGGATGCGCAAACACAGCTTCTTCGTTTTCTTCAAAACGGTGAGTTTTGCCCGGTTGGCTCTACCGCAACTGACGTCTCAACGACCCGGGTTATAGCCGCAACGTCCCATGATCTTCGCGCGCTCGTCGAACGCGGCGCTTTCCGAAACGATCTGTTTTATCGTCTCAATGTGGTTACGATCACCATTCCTCCATTGCGCGCCCGCAAAGACGACATCCCAGAACTCACAAAACGTTTCCTGAAGCGTGCAGAGGCCGAAGGACTTGGCAAAAAGACCATTGATGCCAAAGCCCTAAAACGCCTTTCGCATCATGATTGGCCAGGCAATGTTCGCGAACTTCAGAACGTTGTCATGCGGATGATTGCTCTGTCGTCTGAATCTGTTGTTTCAGAAGATCTGGTACAGCAATCACTCGTATCTGAACGCCGCATGCCGGCTGAAGAGGGTGAAAGCCTGGAACAGAAACTGAAAGAGATGCTTCGCGAACATGTGGAGCCATCCTTGCGCAGTGTGACCGATCAGGAAGGCACCATCTATCACGATGTGATTTCCATGGTTGAGCGTCCACTGATCGAACTTGCATTGAATGTCACTGGTGGCAACAAAGTTCGCGCTGCGCAACTTTTGGGAATGAACCGAAATACGCTCCGCAGCAAAATTAACAGTTTAGAGATTGCATCTCCGGACTAAAGGCGTAGTGTGGCATTTCAGAAACAGTGTCTCGTATTAGACACAGTGGAAAGTTTAGAGTGCCACAACGAACTGATCGATCTGTAATCCGATTTTTCGGACGCTGGACGCAATCCCTGTTCTTGATTGCGTCATTCATCGCGGTGATCGTCACGCTGATTTCGTTTTTCGGTGTAGGTCCGATCACGCCTGCATCGCAAAGCATGGTCTGGCTGCTCGGCATCAACTTTGTTCTCATCGGAATCCTTGCCTTTTATATCGGGCAAGACGTTTATCGTCTTCGTCCGGGACAATCCGTGACAACAGGTGGCAAACTGGCGCGGCAGTTCACTGGCCTGTTCAGTGTTGCCGCCGTATTACCAGCGATTCTGGTCGCGATTTTCCTCGGAACATCCCTCAATCGAAGCATTGAAAGCTGGTTCTCTGACAAAATTCAAACCATTGTCGAGAACAGTGCGTCAGTATCAAGGTCCAATCTGCAAACGATTGCAGACGACATTCGAATAGATGTCGGCATCATGGCACAGGACCTTAACACTGCCGTGGTAGGCTTTGAATCTGAAAAAGAAAAGTTCCGGGAATATCTTCGCCGACAAGCCTCGTTCCGGGATTTCCCCGGCGCCCTGATCATCGATCCGGAAGGAAATGTTCTTCTCGCCACCGATTCTGTAACGGACCGGATTTATGAAAAGCCGGATGCCGAAATGTTCACAACGGCTGAGAACGGCAATGTATCGATTCAGCTGTCGGACAAGACTTCTCGATTCTGGGCGCTGTTCAAACTTCAGGATTTCAAGGACGCCTATCTCTACACAGTTCGCCCGATCAATCCGGCTCTGCTGGAGAGTCTGGTAAACTCTGAAGAAGCGTTGAGTTCCTACCGATTGTCAGAGGAACGAAGCCGCCGGCTACAGCTTATATTCTTGCTCGGCTTTATTCAGATTACAGCGCTCATTTTGCTCTATTTCATTCGTTACGGCGTTTGGGCAGCAAACCAGATTACCCGGCCAATTGCGCGTCTGGCGGACGCTGCTGATGAAGTCAGAAAGGGAGACCTCACCGTTCAGGTCGCGTTGCCGCAGCACGCGAATGAGGTCTACGAACTCACTGAATCGTTCAACGCGATGACGGCGCGTCTTCGCCAGCAACGAAGCGAAATCAACGAAGCCCACAAAGAGGCTGTCGAACGCTCCCAATTCATTGAAACTGTCTTGAGCAGCGTGAGTGCCGGGGTGGTCCGGACTGACAGCCACCTCGTAGTGACTTTGGCAAATCCATCGGCTCAACAAATTTTCTCGTCACTGAAAGCAGACGGAACCGTTTCTCTTCTGGCAACCTGTCCGGAGTTTGCAGAACTTGCCATGACGGCGATAAAAAACCGAGAAGCTCAGTCCGGAACCATCATTCTTGACCCGTTAGGCGAGCAGCGTCACTTCACAGTACGGGCAGAGCCGACAGAAGATGAAATTCCAGGCTGCGTGCTCACTTTCGACGACACAACCCGATTGATCATCGCGCAGAGACAGCTTGCCTGGCGGGATGTCGCAAGACGTGTTGCGCACGAGATTCGAAATCCGCTAACACCAATTCAGCTCTCAGCGGAGCGTCTTCGCCGACGCTATAGAAAACTCATTGAAGATGACGATGCGGTCTTTGATCGCTGTATCGATACGATTTCTCGTCAGGTCGCCGATATTGGGCGAATGGTAGAAGAATTTTCCTCTTTCGCACGCATGCCGAAGCCGGAAATTCAGGGCTTTGATCTGGCGTCTATGATCAGAAACTGCGTGTTTGACGCCCGACTATCAAAGCCAGAGATCGACTATCCTTTGACGCAGAAAGAAGAACGGACAGATATCCAGGGCGACGAACGACTCCTCGGGCAGGCGATTACGAACATCCTGAAGAATGCCGGTGAAGCCGTCGAGCGCGAAGCACTTGAACGTGAAGGCCATCATGTCAGTCAGGTTTCGACGTCTGTCTCGCTGGAAGGTGATTCCGTTATCATCGATATTGAAGATACCGGGCCAGGTTTTCCTGAGAATCGGAACCAGATTCTGGAGCCGTATTACACCACAAGAGAGCAGGGCATTGGCCTTGGTCTCGCTATCGTGAACCGCATCGTCCAGGACCATGGCGGCTCACTGTCACTTCTGGACCGCCATGACGGCGGCAAGGGTGCGCGCGTATCCGTTCGGTTGCCTCTCAAAGGGCCGGACGCAGAAAATGTATCGAGTTGGACGCAGTCCAGGGAGTTAGTACAATGACGGCTGAGATTCTGATTGTTGATGATGAGCCAGATATCCGCGAATTGATCGGCGGCGTATTGGAGGACGAAGGATACACCATTCGTACGGCCTCCACAGCTGAAGGCGCGTTGAAGGAAATTTCGCTTCGAAAGCCAGATCTTGTCATTCTGGACGTGTGGCTTCAGGGATCCGGTATGGATGGGCTCGAAATGCTGGGCTATCTCAAATCCATCGATGAAGCGATGCCCATTATCGTAATCTCAGGTCACGGTTCGATCGAAACTGCTGTCACAGCCATTCGGCGCGGCGCTTATGACTTCCTCGAAAAACCTTTCAAAGCGGATCGACTTTTGGTGGTCACTGAACGTGCTTTGGAAACGTCACGCCTGAAGCGCGAGAATAACGCGCTTCGCGTCCATATGTCTTTTGGTGAGGAACTCCTCGGGAAATCCATCGCAGCAACTCAACTCCGCGTGTCGATCGACAAGGTTGCACCGACAAACTCTCGTGTTCTCATCTCTGGTCCGTCTGGGGCAGGCAAGGAACTCGCGGCAAAGCTGATTCATCAGAAATCACGTCGCGCCGATGGTCCGTTTATCGTCATCAATGCTGCGTCCATCACGCCGGAGCAGATGGAAAAAGAGCTCTTCGGTGAAGAAACGCCCGATGGACGGCTTCAATCGGTCGGCCTACTCGAACAGGCACACCGAGGTACATTTTATCTCGATGAAATCGGGGAGATGCCGCTCGGTACACAGAACAAAATCTTGCGGGTTCTGACAGAACAACGTTTCAGACGAGTGGGCGGCAAAGCCGACGTCAGCGTTGATGTTCGTCTGGTCAGTTCGACTTCTTCAGACCTTCGCCAACTGATTGCAGCCGGCGAATTTCGGGAAGATTTGTTCTATCGGGTGAATGTTGTGCCACTGGAAGTGCCTTCACTTGCAGAGCGTCGCGATGATATTCCGGACCTCGTCAGTCATTTCGTCCGCCGCGCGTCTCAGGCCTCTGGTTTGACACCGCGTCGGTTCAGCGATGAAGCAATGGCAGTTCTTCAATCTGCACCTTGGCCGGGGAATGTTCGTCAACTTCGCAACATCGTTGAGCGCGTGCTGATCTTGTCAGGCGAACGCAAAGACCGCCCGGTCGAGCCACACGAACTGCCAAAGGATCACAGCGAGAACGGTCTGGAACCGTCTGGCAATGCATCTCTGGAAGTGATCGGCATGACGCTGCGGGATGCGCGCGAGCAGTTTGAAAAAGAATACCTGTCTCTTCAGATCACGCGCTTTGGTGGGAACATTTCCCGCACAGCCGCCTTTATCGGAATGGAACGTTCTGCTTTGCATCGGAAGCTAAAAGCTTTAGGTGTAGACCCGACAGCACCTGCACGTAGCTAAGGTTCGATCATGAATATCATTGTGTGCGGCGCCGGACGCGTCGGGCAGGGGATTGCCAGACGGCTGGCAGATGACGGTCACAACGTGACGGTAATCGATGCTGATGATTCCCTGATACAGACGGTAACCTCAGAATTAGAGGTTCAGGGCATTACCGGACATGCCGCCTATCCGCATGTTTTGCGCGCCGCAGGCGCTGCGGACGCGGACATGATCGTCGCCGTCACCTTCTCTGACGAAGTGAATATGGTGACCTGTCAGGTCGCTCATGTCTTGTTTCAGGTCCAGACCAAGATCGCGCGGATCAGATCTCAGGCCTACACCAGTAAGAAGTCAGGTGACTTGTTCGGCAGCGATGGTTTGTCGATCGATGTAGTGATTTCACCAGAACGCGCCGTTGCCGATTCTATTTTCCAAAGACTGGAAACACCAGGCGCATTCTTCTCCACGCCTTTCAATAAGGGGATGACTCGTTGCGTCGGTATCGAGATTGATGAGGGCACGCCTCTCGCGAAAACAACTCTGTCTCAGATCGATGAACTCTTCCCGGGACTGCATATGCGCGTTCTGGCAATTGTTCGAAACGAACATTTGTTTGCAGCAACAGCATCGGACCAGCTCCTTCCCGGCGATAAGGCCTATCTGGCGATTGAAACGGCTCAGATTGAACGCCTTTCAGAACTCCTGGGGTTGGAATCACGTTCTGACCAACGCGTCGTCATTATTGGTGCTGGTAATATTGGCCGGTATGTCGCGCTTCAGCTTGAAAAGCGTCGCGGCCGAAAAATCCGCCTGATTGAGGACAATCTGGCCCGCGCAGAAAGTGCCGCCACAGACCTCGACCGGTCGATTGTAATTCACGGGGATGGCCTGAACCCGTCTATTCTGGAAGAGGCGGGCGTTCCAAACGCCGATGCGGTCATCGGTCTGACAAATGACGACAACATCAACTTGCTTGCCAGCAGTATGTCGAAAAAGCTCGGTGCATCAAAAACGATTGCGCTGGTAAATCGTCCGGAATTGTCTCTCGTGCATCAGGCGCTCGATATCGATCTGGTAATCGACCCCCGCGCGATCACAATTTCGCAGATCCTTTTGAAGCTTCGCAAAGGACGCATTCTTTCGCTATATTCATTGGAAGAGGGGCAGGGTGAGATTGCAGAAGGCGAGGTGCTGGAGCACTCGCAACTGCTGGATTCTGATTTGACCGAAAGCTCCATGCCTGAAGGCGTGGTTGCAGGTGCCATTCTCCGCGGAGACGACGTGTTCTTCCCGAAAAAAGGTTTCAAAGTTCAGGTCGGTGACCGGGTTGTATTGTTCTATGAGCACTCGAAAGTCCGCAAAGTTGAGCAACTCTTCCGCGCCAGTTCTGCGTACTTTCTGAGCTAGTGATGATGCGGCCCAATCGATGAACACGCATATCGTCATCAGATCACTTGGAAAGTTTCTGGCTGTGCTCGCAGTCCCGAGTCTTCTTTGCGCGATCTGGGCGGTTGGCAATGATCGCTATGAACAAGCGTCATTGTTCATACTGACCGTCACAATAACGATTGTTCTGTCCTCGGTGTTGTTGATTGCAATTCCGCGCCACGCCAGTGAAAACGCAGGCCTGAAAGAGACGGTGACGTTTCTGTTATTTGCGTGGCTCAGCCTCGCCATTCTTGGTGCGATTCCATTTGTGCTGGTGTCAGAAGGAAAGCTGATGCTCGCCGTCTTTGAGGCGGTTTCCTGTGCGACCACAACTGGCGCGTCACTGCTTAACTATGATGAGCCATTGTCACCATCTCTTGTAGCCTGGAGAGGCATTCTACATTTCCTTGGCGCGTCCTTGTCTGTGTCCGGCACCATTCTTCTGTTTGCGATCTCCTCTGCAAAAAGCGATCTGGGGGGGCGCCGCGTTCAGGTAAAAAGTCTGGGGCTGAGCCTTCGTCTATCAACTTTCACGAAATTGTTTGGCGCAATCGGCTGTGTGATCGGTGTTCTCGTTGCCATTCCTTACATTCAGATGACGCTGAGCGGCTTATCTATGCGGGAAGCCTTTGCTTTCAGCGTAGGTGCAGCAACAACCGGACAGGTCCTGCCATATCATGTTGGCGCTCAGATTGCGCCAAATTGGAGCGGCTTCTTGCTCGCAGTCATTTTGTTGGTCGCGAGCATAGACACAAGTACGCTGTTGTCGCTGCCGCGGGATAAATGGCGGGCGCTCAAAGACAAAGAAACGCTCTGGCTGATCGGCATATTCGCCGTCCTGGTGGCTCTGTTGTTCTTTCATCAGAAAGACGCAACCTTTTTTCTGGCCTTTTCTGAGGCAGCGTCAATCTTGTCGACATCCGGACTTATGTTGCCACCAGACAAAGTTGAAACCATCGGTATTCCGGTTCTGATCTTCTTTGGATTTATCGGAGGCTCTGCAATATCGGCGACCGGCGGCATGAAACTGTTTCGACTACGTTTGTTGGTGGATCGGACGGGTCATGAATTTTCACGTCTCGCGCAGCCAAACGCCATTCTGAAGGTAAAATCCCGAAACACTCACAGCGCCGTTCAAACCATGATGACGGTGTGGGTCTATTTCCTTGGGTTTGCTGTCGTCGCGGTTGGTCTGGCCAGTTATTTGTCCATTCTTGGAATTGATTTTGATAACGCTCTGATCGTTTCGACCGGTGCGATCACCAATTCAGCAGCTCTATTCCGTACTGATTTACTCGGAGACTACCATTCGGCGCTAACTCAACTGATTCTAACTTTCAGTATGATATTCGGACGTTTGGAGTTGCTTTTATTACTGTCTTTGATATTTCGCGCGTAATAAAGTTGCGGTTTTTGAACACTTCAGCGCGAATTGTGCTTATTTAGAGAATTTCTTGCATTTGAGCGGGTCAGAATCATTGCGATTTACGCCGAGACAAGTTAGCCGCTTAGTGTCTAAAGACAAAAAACAGAATGGAAAGACTTAGGATGTCGTCGGAAAAAAAACAGAACCTGCAAGACACATTCCTGAATGCGGTCCGCAAATCGCGTACGCCGCTCACCATTTTCCTTGTGAATGGTGTCAAGTTACAGGGCGTTGTAACTTGGTTTGACAACTTTTGTGTGCTTCTTCGTGGCGATGGTCGTCCACCGCAGCTGGTCTACAAGCATGCGATTTCTACGATCATGCCAATGCAGCCTGTCCAGTTGTTCGAAAACGATATGGATGAATCTCTCGATTGAGCGAATTTCACGAGCACGTCGATAAAACGGTACGTGCTGCCGCAGTCATCCCCGTTCTCTATGGAGGGAAGGGGATACAAAGTGGACGCGAAATGGAAACGCAGGGCCTCGTTGAGGCCCTCGATGCCGTATGTGCATTTGTAACTGTTATTCCGGTCCGAAAACCTAATCCATCGACTTTACTCGGTAGTGGCCAGCTCGATCGCATTGCCGAACAGCTGGATGAGGAAGACTGTGATCTTCTGATAGTTGATGGCGTTTTGTCGCCCATTCAGCAACGAAACCTCGAAAAGCGTCTCGGCCGCAAGGTGATCGACCGCACAGGTCTCATTCTCGAAATCTTCGGTCTTCGGGCGCGAACCAAAGCCGGCCGGCTACAGGTCGAAACGGCGCGCCTTGCTTATGAGCGGTCTCGTCTTGTTCGGACCTGGACACACCTTGAACGTCAGCGTGGCGGACAGGGGGTCATGTCAGGGCCGGGGGAAACACAGATTGAAGCGGACCGTCGTATGATTGACGCCGCCTTGCTTCGCTTAAAGAAGCAGCTTGCTGAAGTGGAACGGACGCGCAGACTTCAACGTTCAAACCGTGAGGCACGGGATCTTCCAATCGTTGCGCTGGTCGGGTACACAAACGCCGGAAAGTCTACACTTTTCAATACACTAGCACATTCTTCGGTGTTTGCCAAGGACATGCCGTTTGCCACGCTTGATCCGACAATTCGGCAAGTCGATTTGGGTCAGGGCAAGGAAATAGCACTGGTGGATACGGTGGGCTTTATCACCGACCTTCCAACGGCGCTGATCGAATCTTTCCAGGCCACCCTCGAAGAATCGATCGATGCGGATTTGATCCTGCATGTTCATGACGCCTCGTCGCCCGATGCCAATGAGCAAGCCAATGACGTCAACACAGTGCTCGATAGTCTTGAGGAATTATTCGATCAGGATTTGCCGCCAATCATACACGTCTGGAACAAAACTGACCTTCTGGAACCGTATGAGCTGGAAAATATCAAATCGAGCATTCTCTCCGACGATGCCTATGAACCGGAAATCGCCGTCTCGGCATTGAATGGTGACGGGATTGAAGAGCTTAGAGAGCTCATCCTCACAAATGCGTTTGAGCAGAATTTCGAACTAGAGCTTGAACTCGATGCCAGTGAAGGAAATGCGCTGGCCTGGCTATATCGCAAGGGTCAGGTGAAGTCAGTTTCCACTAACAATGAGACCGGCAACACGCATATTGTTGTCCAGTTGTCTGACAAAGCGAAAAACCAGTTTCAAAAGGCTTTTCCAACTATTCTGCCGCCAACAGAAAGAGACATCTTCTAGGCGCGTTTGACGCGCTGCCAGAGGGCTTCCTGTTCATCCAGCGACAGATCAGCAAAGACATTGCCTTCTGATCTGGCCAACGCTTCCATGGCCATGAAACGCGTCGTGAATTTTTTGTTCGCAGCTTTCAGAACATCTTCGGATTCGGCACCAAGCTTGCGCACCAGATTAGCGCATACAAAGAGCAGATCGCCGAGCTCTTCCTCAATATGCGCTTGGTCGCCTTCGCGGATGGCATCTTTGACCTCGTTGATTTCTTCGTCGAGCTTGTCAAAAACACTGTCTGGCGTTGGCCAATCAAATCCGACGCGAGCAGCGCGTTTCTGAAGCTTCTGAGCGCGCAGCAAGGCAGGAAGCGCCACAGCGACATCAGCAAGGGCGCTATCGACCGCATCACCGGATTTTTCAGCGCGTTCTTTAGCTTTGATGTCTTCCCAGGCTTTTGTTTGCGCGTCGCTGTCTTCGATAGACACATCGCCGAAAACGTGAGGGTGGCGCGAAACCATTTTATCATTGATGCTCTTGGCAACATCTTCGATGGAAAACAGATTTTGTTCATTCGCCATCTGACTGTGGAAAACGACCTGTAGCAGGAGATCTCCAAGTTCGGATTTCAAATCGTTAAAATCGTTACGCTCGATTGCGTCCGCAACTTCATAGGCTTCTTCGACGGTGTAGGGCGCAATCGTTGAAAAGTTTTGTTCCAGATCCCACGGACAGCCTGACACAGGATCACGCAGGGCTTTCATGATCTCGACGAGACGCTCGAATTCTGAGAGGTTATTGTGAGGCGCAGATGCGGTCATAGGATATATCCGTTTGTCGCATAATCAATATTATGGGAAAAAAGAAGTTATAGAGAAACCGTCATATGCGGCGTAGACGTTTTCAGGTAGCTCTGAAGATAATGTCTCATAGTCGAGATCGATATGAAGGTTTGTCAGGATCGCTTTTCGAGGCTTGAGTTGCGCAATCCAGGACAATGCTTTCGCTACATGAGCATGAGTCGGATGCGGCTCATATCTGAGCGCGTCGACGACAAACACATCGAGAGAGTTCAACAAAGCCAGACTTTCATCGGGAAGGTCCACCACATCATTGCAATACGCAAAATCCCCTATTCTGAACCCCAGACTTCGAACTGAACCGTGATCCTGATCAAGTGGCAGAATATCAAATGCGGAAGATGCGTTGTCTGGACCGACAGAGAACATCTCCCCTGCTCGAATTGCAGGTCTGGCATCCAGTATCGGAGGGTACGACGAACCATCAGGTGTTTTGAAGCAATAACCGAACCGTTCATGCAGTTCGTCAAAGGTTTGTTCCGAGGCATAAATCGGCATACGCTTGCGCTGCATATAAGCGAGAACACGCAGATCATCTATGCCATGGCATTGGTCCGCATGCGTATGTGTGTAGAGCACGCCATCAACACGGTTGATCTTATGGCGCAATAATTGCTCGCGTAAATCCGGCGCTGTATCGATCAACAGATTCTGCTGAACGTCTCCGTCTTGGACTTCCAGATACATCCCACAGCGTGATCGTCGATTCTTGGGGTTTTCCGGATCGCAGGCCCCCCAATCGTTTCCGATTCTGGGAACACCGCCAGAAGACCCGCATCCAAGAATGATCGCGCGAACTTCAGCCATTTAGGACGGTATCCTGCTGAACAAACGAAGCGCGTTTCTCGTCGTCAGATCCGCCATGTCTTGCGAAGACATATCTCGGAATTCCGCGAAGTAATCACAGATATACGCCAGATTAGCCGGCTCATTCCTGCGGCCGCGCATTGGAACTGGCGCAAGGTATGGACAATCTGTTTCCAGAATAACGCGCTCTGTCGGAAACAAGCTTGCAACCGCGCGCACATCATGAGCGTTCTTGAAGGTAATGATCCCGGACACGGAAAAATAGGCATCCAGATTGATCGCCCGGCGCGCCAGCTCTTCACCGCTCGTATAGCAGTGCATCAATATCGGGAATGGCTTTTTGGCGTACATTTCCTCAAGAACGTCGCCGGTCAATTCGTCGGCTTCACGCGTATGAACAATCAGCGGCAAACCGGTTTCCTGTGACGCCTGAATGTGCTCGCGGAAAATTCGCTCCTGAACGTCCTCAGGACTGTAGCCATAATGGAAATCAAGACCGGTCTCGCCAATGCCAACAACATCTTCGCTTGATGCAAGCGCGATCAATTCGTCGGCTGTCAGGCTATCGTGATCTTTTGCGTAATGCGGGTGGCAGCCCACGCTGCGCCACATATTCTCAGTTTTAGCGGTGATGTCTGCAATTCGCGGAATGGAACTGATCTTGTCGCAAATGGAGATCATGCGCGTAATATTCGCTTGTCTGGCCCGCTCCAGCACCTCGGCAAGGTCTTCCTCATAGATTTCGCCATGAAGGTTGACGTGAGTATCAAACAGCATTCGTTGATCCTAGTTTACGCGATACATCCTGCAATGCGCTCAGGCATTTCGCAGTTCGTTCTGTCAGGTCAAGCTTGAGAAGACTGGCTTCGCCAGCATCGGAGCGTATTTGTGTCCAGGCTTTCGCCAGCGACGCAGATTGCAGCCCTGACACGTTTTCTGCCAGTTTGAACAAGCGATCATCGAGATACTTCAGAAAGAAGTCAAAATGGATTTCGGAGGCCGCTGCGCGCTGAAGCAGCAAATTCACTGAGGATGACCTCATTTCGGGCCAGTCTCTTTCAAAAGTCTGCCGCAGCATATCATGAAGTCCAAATACGTCCGCTTGCACAAATCTAAGCGCTTCTCCGGGCGATCCACCGCTCAGTGCCAGAATGTCATCCGGAACATCCAGATCCCCGGCGTGGGTTTTCAATACCGTATCGAGTTCTGCAGGATGCAGAGGGTCGAATTTCAAGCGCTGACATCGCGACCGGATTGTTGGCAACAAGCCAGACTGTCGATGATAAATCAGAAACAACAGACACTTCGCCGGCGGCTCTTCGAGCGTTTTCAAAATTGCATTCGCGCCGCTCGCATTCAGATCATCCATCGCATCGAGAATGGCGACCCGGTACCCGCCTAATGCAGGCTTAAGTGAGAAGAACTGCGTCAGCTTACGAACATCTTCGACCGGAATGGCAGACTTCGGTTTTCCATTAGAATCAACAGGCGTCTGGACGATGCGAAAATCTGGATGACTGCCAGCACAGATATGATCGCGCACCTCTCCATGATCCACACCAAAGGTTTTGCCTTCAAGACGATATGGTGCGCCAAGAACAGCCGCTGCAAGGTTAATTGCGGTCTGCGTTTTTCCAATGCCGCGAATGCCTTCCAATAACCAGGCGTGATGGAGCCGTCCGCTATCTCGAACTCTTAGAAAGTGAGAGATCTGGTCTGTATGGCCGACAACATCATAAATGTGATGAACATCCGTCATGATGACGTCTCACTAAATGTAAAACCAAGACGGTCTTTCATGAGAGACAAAACCGCCGCCAGAACGTCTTCCTGAGTACGAGTGGCGTCAACTATATGGATGCGCTCCGGAAAGCGTTCCTGTGTTTTTAAAAATGCCTCTCGAACACCGTTATGAAACTCAATATCTCGCTGCTCGAAACGGTCTGTCACATCACCGCGTGTCATACGGCGGGACACTAAAACTGCGGGGTCGCCGTCCAGCAGGATGGTCATATCTGGCTCTAGGCCACCCGTTGCCAGCCGGATGACACTTTCCAACAGTACATCATCCAGTTTGCCGCCCTGATAGGCGCGTGTTGAATCGGCATAGCGATCACAGACAACCAGGGCGCCACGCATAAGTGCCGGACGGATGAAGTTATCGACGTGATCACTTCTCGCGGCATTGATGACGAGCGCCTCCGTTGCAACGCTCATCGCGTCTTCAGATGCCGTCGTATTGAGGAGTATATTTCGCAGTTCTTCCGCACGCGGCGTGCCGCCGGGTTCTCGCGTAAACAGGATTTCCCGATCATCTCGCTCCGCTAGTGATTTCAAAGCGTTGATCAGCGTCGTTTTGCCGACGCCTTCGCCACCTTCAATCGAGATGAATAGTCCGTTTCCCATACTGACCTTTGTGCCATCATTGAGCGTTAGGTTTCAATAGAGGTATTCGCGGAGAGAAGGCGATAGCGCTGCGAAGGTTTTCTCTGCAGAAAGCAAAAAAACGCGCACCCGAAGGTGCGCGCAGGTGCAAACCGAATTCCGAAGAATTCCGGTGGGAAGCCAGAGAGCTTTCGCTCAGCTGGGGTTCTTGACGATCAGGCCATCGAAACCGTTTGTTTTCATAAGGTTGAGAGTTGAGTTGGCGTTGTCACGAGACGCGAATGGTCCAAGCATCACGCGGTAGCGTCCATTGCCGTTGACGTTCGCGAAAACAACATCGCCTTTATTGTAGACAGCTTTAGCCTGGCTCAGCAGAGACTTTGCGTTGTCGCGGCTCGCGAAAGATCCAATCTGGACAAAGTGGCTTTCGGAAATCGCTTCTGACCAACGCTTTTCAGTGGTTTCCGCTTTAGCTTCGATGATTGGCGCTTTTTGAACTGGTGAACAGTCAGTGCCAGCTTTCTCAGCAGGGCCGAGGTACTGAACGCGAACCTGAGCTGTGCCGTGCTTGATGACGTCCAGCTTAGTCGCTGCCGCTTTTGACAGGTCGATCAGACGGTTTTTCTTGAACGGGCCACGGTCATTCACACGAACAACGAGCTTGCGGCCATTCTGGAGGTTTTCTACCAGCACGTAAGATGGAAGCGGCAATGTTGGGTGCGCAGCTGTGAGCTCCATCATGTCGAAGATCTCGCCGTTCGCGGTCTTCTTGCCGTGGAACTGCGGACCATACCAAGAGGCTGTGCCGGTCTTGTTGTAGAATGGGTCTTCAGCTGGCGTATATTTCACGCCGGAAACCTCATATGGTTTACCGATCTTCACATAAGACCGATATTCCACCGGGTCGACCGTGCAGGTCTGGTTCGGCGTATAGCCAGCATTCGTTGCGCTGATCAGAGGATCAGATGCAGTTTTGCCAGAAGTTTGACGTGGCGCACGAACGACTTCATCCGGATAGAAGAACAAATCTTCGTTGGATGTGGCGTTCAGCGCGTAAACTTTCGGGCTGTTTGATTTTTGAGAAACATTTGTTTTGTAGGCTTGAGCGTCTGAGTGTCCATAACGGATTGGCGCATCAGCCATAGCGACAAAGCTTGTTACACCCATTGCGAGTATAAGGTTTGCGAGCGTCTTCTGCCCAACAGGCAGGATATTAGAGCGGTACATTCTGGTCTTCCCGTTTTTCGTCTGTGTTTGCTTCTCATCTGTTGCAAGAAGCTCGCCGATCTATTGGTTTGCCGGCGTATATTGAGAAGATACGGATGAACGCTTCCCGAAAGGTTAATTAGATCCGCTGCTTTTTTTACGATTTTTGACGAGAATGGCCGAAACGAGAAAAACGTCATGGTTTGTTAACTGAAAAAATCCAGACGCTTTCGCACTCTTCACAGTTAATTTCGTATTAGGGTAAAGCCAAATTGGCACAAAAAAAAAATTTCTGAAAAAAGCACCTTGCCAAACCGATCAGAATTGTTCATTTCGGCACATTCCGACGGATGAGTGGCAGAGTGGTCGATTGCGGCGGTCTTGAAAACCGTTGAACCGAGAGGTTCCGGGGGTTCGAATCCCTCCTCATCCGCCAGGACTTGTCCACGACCTGGCAACACCCTTCAAAATAATACCTGCCTCAAATGGCACCTTCAGTTTGCCAAGCACGGGCGAATAAGTCAGCTTGCTTGTCATGACAAAGATAACTGAGTTCCCGTCCAGAAATGCGCTGTATGACACTGCCGCAAACGGCATTGGCAATATTCTGAATTCAACTCTTATCGAGGCCGGGGCAGCGACCCTGCTCTTATCGGGTGGTTCGACCCCCTCTCCTGTTTATCAGCGTCTTTCGGCAATCGCCTTGACATGGGAAAAGGTTCAGGTCGGACTTGTAGACGAACGCTGGGTTCCACTGACTTCGCCCGGGTCTAATGAGGCCCTGATCAGGTCATCCTTGATGATCAATAATGCCGCCAATGCAAATTTGGCGCGCATGGTCAGCGAGAACGCTAGTGTGTTTGATGGATGGGCTGAGATTGAAAACGCCTACAAGCCGTTCTCGGCTCCCGACATCGTCATTCTGGGCATGGGACAGGATGGACACTGCGCAAGTTGGTTCCCGGGCTCCAAAGGGCTCGAAACAGCAATGTCGCCCCACACAGCAAATGTAACAGCCCCTATAGACGCAACAGGCTGCCCGGTCGCGGGCGACTATCACGAACGTATCACAATCACCCTGCCGGTATTAATGCGTGCGCAGCATGTCATTCTCCTCATTACCGGAGACGAAAAAAAAGCTGTTCTGAACGAAAGTTCAAAACAGCTTCCAATTCATAAAGCCATTGAAGCCTGCCCAGACATAACTGTCTTTTGGGCTCCATAGCGTTGGAAAGAGCTGCCATAGACAGCACTCGCTCATCTCAGACGAGAGTCGCCTCGGTTTTTGAGCGGACTTCTTCTTCCGTCACACCGTCAGCAAGTTGAACGAGCTTCAAACCACCCTCCACGACGTCGAACACGCCGAGATCAGTGATAATCCGGTCAACAACGCCCTGACCTGTCAAAGGGAGTGTGCAAGCTTTCAAAAGCTTGGTTTCGCCCTTCTTGTTGGTGTGGTCCATCACAACGACAATGCGTTTCACGCCAGCAACGAGATCCATCGCGCCGCCCATGCCTTTGACGAGCTTGCCCGGAATCATCCAATTCGCCAGATCACCGTTTTCAGCAACTTCCATGGCACCGAGAATCGCAAGGTTGATATGACCGCCGCGGATCATTGAAAAGCTGGTCGAAGAGGAAAAGAAGCTAGACCGGTCGAGTGTTGTGATGGTCTGCTTTCCCGCATTAATGAGGTCAGGGTCTTCCTCGCCCTCATACGGGAACGGTCCCATGCCAAGCATACCATTTTCAGATTGCAGCGTAACATCAACGCCATCAGGAATGTAGTTGGAAACCAGAGTCGGAATGCCAATACCCAGATTGACGTAGAAACCGTCTTCAAGCTCTTGCGCGGCGCGCTCAGCCATTTGATCACGTGTCCAAGGCATAATCAGGCCTCCCCTTTAGCGCGCGTTGTGACTTTCTCGATTCGCTTCTCGTGTTGGCCTTCGAGAATGCGCTGAACGAAAATACCGGCTGTGTGGATGAAATTCGGATCAAGCGTTCCGACTGGAACCATCTCTTCAACTTCGGCAATCGTGACTTTTCCGGCCGTTGCCATGTCATGATTAAAGTTCAAAGCGGTTTTGTTGTAGACGAGATTGCCCTGCGCGTCGCCTTTCCAGGCTTTGACAATCGCGAGGTCAGCAACCAGACCGGTTTCCATGATATAGGTTTCACCGTTGAACTCTTTGTGTTCTTTACCGTCGGCAATCACTGTTCCAACACCTGTCTTGGTATAGAACCCTGGAATGCCAGCGCCCCCTGCCCGGCAGCGCTCAGCAAGCGTACCCTGCGGATTGAACTCAAGCTCAAGCTCGCCGTTCAGATACTGGCGTTCGAATTCCTTGTTCTCGCCAACATATGACGAGATCATTTTTTTAACCTGACGGTTCTCAAGCAGGATGCCGAGCCCGAAGCCATCGACGCCGGCATTGTTCGAAACGACTGTCAGATCTTTTACGCCGGAATCGCGGATCGCAGCGATCAGGTTTTCCGGAATACCGCAAAGTCCAAAACCACCTGCCATGATCGTCATTCCGTCGAACAACAGACCATCAAGAGCAGTCTTGGCATCAGCATAAACTTTATTCATGCGCTTCCTCTCATTTGGCGGATCATTTTGCCATAATGTGGAGTACTGCACCATTAAATGAAGAATTTCAACAACTGTTGAATGCGGATTCAGACAAAGAAAAGCCGGCGTAAAACGCCGGCAAGTTCAAGAAGGACACTGAGAGAAAAGTTGGGTGACGACCCGTCTCTTCCTCAGTTCCAAATTACCAAACCCAAACTGAACGGTTTCCAGTATGCGGTGTTGTCATTTGTTCATGTTGAGAAAACCTACTTATTATCAGTACTTTATCGGCTAAAAATAGCTTCCAGACTCCGCATATTCATGCCGTGTTTGGTGTAGTTTTCAGGTGTCAGGTTCACTGACTTGATGATTCTACGTTCTATCTGGCGTCCATTTCCAGACTCATCAGGCACAAGATCAAAATCAAGGATGTTGATACACCCCGTATCCTGTTCGAAACTCGCTGACGCATTGAGCGCTGCATAGCACATCCAGCTCAGAATGATCCGATTGACGCCCTCATGCGCTACAATCAGTGCCGTATGCCAGTCATCTGAGGTCAGAATGGCCTCAAGGGCGGCAACAATACGCTTTTCCGCATCCACGAACGGTTCGCCGCCTTCGAGGAAGGTGGCCCCAGGATTGTGGGCGTTCTCGAACTGAAAAGTCATTGTTGCGGCAAGCTGTTCGCGACTTTCAAACGCGATGTACTGACCGCTGTGAAGTTCCTGAAGGTCTTCGACTTCACCCAGGACCGGGCTTGCAACGTTCTGACGGCTCAGAACGTGTTCTGCAGTTTCTCGCGTCCGACGAAGGCCCGAACACAAGGCAAGATCGAATTCAACATTCGTTAGGGCCTCGCCTGCCGCACGGGCTTCTTCAATTCCCTGCGGTGTCAGCTTTGCAAGACTTGGGTCTTTGCTATCCACGACCTCTTTCGAAAAATAATCGACATGACCATGACGCATCAAATAGATGCGCCGCCGTCCTGTTGTACCCGGCAATGCTGACACTGTATTTCGTCCTGTAAGTTAGATGCCCCAGTCTTTCATGACCTCTTCATTGTGTTCACCAATTTTTGGTGGCGGGCCCTGAATCTTACCAGGAGTTCCAAGGAAGCGAGGTGCGACGTTCGGCTGAACAACGCCTTCCACTTCAACAAAGGTGTCACGATCTTTGTTGTGTTTGTATTCGGGCGCTTCGTCCATGGAAAGAACAGGTGCGAAACAAATGTCTGTGCCTTCCATAATGGCGCACCATTCGTCGCGCGTTTTCGTTTTGAAGAGTGCTGTGATCTTCTCTTTCATTTCCGGCCAGGCGGATTTGTCATGCTGCTTGTGGAATTGCGGATCTGTGATCTGAGCTTTTTCCAGAAGAAGCGCATAGAATTGCGGTTCAATAGCGCCGATTGAGATGAACTCACCGTCTGCACAGGCATAAGAATCATAATAATGCGCGCCGCCGTCGAGCATGTTTGCCCCGCGCTCTGACGTCCAGATGCCTGCACCCTTCATGCCGTAGAACATTGCGAGCAGAGATGCCGCGCCGTCGCTCATTGCAACGTCAATAACCTGACCTTTGCCGGTTGCCTTTGCACTCAGCAGTCCCGCACAGAGACCAAATGCAAGATAAAGCGCACCACCGCCGTAATCACCAACGAGGTTCAGAGGCGGCGCAGGCGTTTCGCCCGGACGGCCCATTGCATAAAGACCGCCTGTGATCGAAATATAGTTGATGTCATGGCCAGCAGAGTGCGATAGCGCACCGTTCTGCCCCCACCCTGTCATGCGGCCGTAAACCAGCGCAGGGTTGCGTTCCATACAAACATCAGGACCAAGACCAAGACGCTCCATCACGCCTGGACGGAAGCCTTCAATCAGACCATCGGCTTTGCTGATCAGCTTCAGCGCAATCTCAATGTCTGCCGGGTCTTTCAGATCGAGCGCAACAGAACGACGACCACGACCTGGAACATCAAACTTGGAATCGCGACCCGGACCTTTACGGTCAATCCGCACCACATCAGCGCCCTGATCTGACAAAAGCATGCCGCAGAATGGTCCCGGACCAATCCCAGCAAACTCAACAATCTTCACACCAGCTAGTGGACCCTGCCCCATCTTTATTCTCCCTAAGACGATAACTTTGAACTTTCCCGATCCTTTTGAACCGACATTTCAAGCTGTGGCAACTTCTCGCTGCGGAAGGCAAGCACGCTTTCAGATTCACGCATAAACTCCGCATTAACCATGACAATCTGAAATACGCACATGTTTAGGGAGACGCTCTGCCGTGCTAAGGATCGGACTTATTTCAGATGACCTGACATTTCAGGAAATTCGGCAATCCATCGATCCGAATGAATGTGAAATCAAACGGTCGTTTGAACCTCATTCGGTCGATTCGATTCTCGTCCTGGCTGGAGACGATAAAACTGATATCGTTTTAGAGCGACTGATGGACGATCAAGGACTGGCGGCAACTGATGCGCCGATGATCGGAACAATTGGCCCGTCGCCGGCCTTCCGCAGATATTCCGGTAAAGTTGTCAACGCGAGCAATATCGAAGGGTTTCTGAAACTTAGCCGTATGGTGAAACGCAGGCGAACTGTTGTTGAGGAATCCCAACTGCGCGAAAGTACGATTTCGGAGCTGATCAACACTCCAGCTACCAAACAAGTCCCTGAGACCGGCAAAACCCGTATTGTCTTTCTTGGTGAACCCTCAGGCTTTTTTCTGACCCTCAAACGAGACCTGACAGACCTCGGTTTTGATGTCGTTGCCGCCCTGAGCGAGCGGACAGCTTATGACGCGCTTACCTCGTCAAACACAGCTGGATTTGTCCTCTCCTTGCCGCCTGAATTCTATCCGATGGAGTTGTTGGACCATATTCACGGACGCACAGACTTAAAGACCATGCCAGTGGTTCTGATTGCCAAAGAAGACTGGGAAGTTGAGAGCATTGCGGATTATGTCTCCGCCTATGTTCATCAGAGTGATGCGGTTGCGGACTGCACAAAACATCTGGTGTCCTTGTTTCAGGACCAATCTCACTTCATGCAAAATCTGTCCGTCGCAAACCACCCATTGGTGAGAGACCCAGCGACAGGTGCCTTCAATCAGACGTTTGCTAAACGTTATCTGCCCAACCAGCTGAAAGCGGCCTCGAAACGTTCGGGCTCTTTTCAGATTGCCGTTGTTGAGCCCATTTACGCAAATTCCTGCCAACCGATCGAACCAAAGGATCTGGCAAAATTTTATGCCCGGTTATCCAGCATGATCCGATCTGAGGATTTTCTCGCTTATGTCGGCAAGAACCAGTTCCTACTCAGTCTCCCGGGAATGAATGAAAGCCAGACCCAAACGACGCTGGACCGAACAAGACGCATTCTGGATGCGACATCTGAAGGAAGCACAGGAAATACTATTTCCTTCATGTTTCAGATTAAGTCGTTCGCGCAATCCTCTGCACTACAAGCATTTATGGATGACCTGACGCATCAGTCGAGAGTTGCCTGAAGTTCCTTCAAGACCTCTCGAACACCGCGAGCGCGCTTCACGACGGACGACCAGTTACCCGAATAAACCAGCTTGAAGTCCGGTCGCAGTTTCAAAACGTTTGGACGCGCCTGAACCATACGAACGAGCTTGGCAGGCTCGACAGGTGAATTGTCGCGGAATGCAAACACAGCGCCTTTAGGACCAGCGTCGAGCTTGGCAATACCAAGCTGTTTACACGCTGCTTTGACCTCAGCAATCGTCAGCAATTGTTTTGTCTCTTCCGGCACTGTTCCAAACCGGTCAATCAGTTCGGCCGTAAATGCTTCGCGATCCTCATGCGTGTCGATGTCAGCCAGTCGCCGATACAGGCTCATCCGTGTGTTAAGGTCAGGGACGTACGTATCCGGAATGAGCGCGGCGAGCCCGAGATTGATCTGCGGCGACCAGTCATCCTCAAAGTCCTGTCCGCCAGCCTGAAGCGTCTTGACCGCATCTTCCAGCATTTGCTGATAGAGTTCCACACCAACTTCGCGAATGTGACCGGACTGCTGGTCGCCAAGAAGGTTGCCGCCGCCGCGCATATCAAGGTCATGGCTGGCAAGCATAAAGCCAGCACCCAGACTATCGAGTGATTGCAACACACGAAGGCGTTTTTCAGCCGACTCGGTCAAAATCTTATCCTTCGGCGTCGTGAAATATGCGTATGCCCGTAATTTGGAGCGCCCTACCCGTCCGCGCAGCTGATACATTTGCGCCAGACCGAACATATCTGCTCGGTGTAGAATGAGCGTGTTCGCTCGCGGAATATCGAGGCCAGATTCGACAATCGTCGTGGAGAGAAGAACATCGTATTTCCCCTCATAGAAATCCGTCATTAACTCGTCGAGCTCACCGGCCGCCATCTGACCGTGCGCTGTGACGAAACTCACCTCAGGAACTTGCGATTTAAGGAAGTTCTCAAGCTCTGGAAGATCTTTTACGCGCGGCGCAACGATAAAGGCCTGGCCACCGCGATAGCGTTCACGCAGCAAGGCTTCGCGGACCGTCAGTTCATCAAACTCGGTGATGTAAGTTCGCACAGACAGGCGATCGACCGGCGGCGTTGCGATGATCGACAAGTCACGAATGCCCGTCAGAGACATCTGCAGGGTTCGCGGAATAGGTGTCGCTGACAGGGTCAGCACATGCACGTCAGACTTCAGTTCTTTCAGGCGTTCTTTGTGCTTCACACCAAAGCGCTGCTCTTCGTCGATGATCAGCAAGCCAAGGTTTTTAAACCCAACCGACTTGGCCAGAACCGCATGTGTCCCCACAACAATATCGCATTCCCCGGCCTTCAAGGCCTCGCGCGTGGCAGACGCGTCTTTCGCGCCCACAAAGCGGGAGAGTTGCTTCACGTTGATTGGCCAGCCCGCCAATCGGTCGCGGAATGTCTGATAGTGCTGGCGCGCCAAAAGAGTCGTCGGCGCAATGACGGCGACCTGAAGCCCTGACATAGCCGCGACAAAGGCTGTCCGAAGCGCAACTT
Source organism: uncultured Ponticaulis sp. (assembly GCA_963678615.1). Lineage (GTDB taxonomy): Bacteria > Pseudomonadota > Alphaproteobacteria > Caulobacterales > Hyphomonadaceae > Ponticaulis. The sequence continues at coordinate 1,351,981 of OY782947.1, read as the reverse complement.
CGGTTTTGCCGAAGCCCACATCGCCGCAAATCAGGCGATCCATCGGGCGCCCAGAAGAAAGATCGCTCAAACAATCTTCAATGGCTCGGATCTGGTCGTCCGTTTCTTCATATGGGAAGCGGGCTGCAAACTCCTGATAATACCCTTCCTGACCATCGACGACGTCAGCTTTGCGAAGGGAACGCGCAGCCGCGATCTGGATCAGGCCATCAGCCATCTCCATAATGCGTTTCTTTGCCCGGGCTTTACGCGACTGCCAGTTTGACCCGCCAAGCTTGTCGAGAACCGATTCCGTCGCATCAGAGCCATATCGGCTGACGAGCTCGATATTCTCGACGGGCAACAGAAGTTTATCTCCGCCCGAATAATGAAGCTCCAGACAATCATGCGGCGCTCCCGACACATTTACAGTGACGAGCCCTTTATAGACCGCCACGCCATGTTCGACATGCACGACAAAGTCACCCGGGTTGAGCGATGATAGCTCAGCAATAAAATTCGACGCTTTCTTGCGGCGCTTTGGCCGGGACAGCCGATCACCCAGAATATCTTGCTCTGAAATGAAGGACAGATTTTCAAATTTGAACCCGGCTTCCAGTGGGAGTTCGGCAACCGTAACTTTCGTTTCTGAGATTGCGGCATCGAGACTGAAAACGCGCTCGACACCTTCAAGGCCATGATCATTCAGGACATTGATCAGCCGGTCAGCAGAGCCATGGGTCCAGGCCGCCAGAATGACGGTATGACCGGCCTCACGCTCAGCTGTAATGTGTTTAACCACTTCATCAAACACATTTGCGCCCTGGACGCGCTCGGGTGCAAAGTTTCGGCTGTTTTCAGCATCAAGCGACAGCGCACCAGACAGCGGGTCAACATCCAGACCAATAAAACGCGCTACGGCATACCGCTCGAGCGCGACCGAGAGACGATCAGGAGACACATAGAGTGCCCCCGGTGCCAACACCTTGGCTTCTTCCTTGCCTTTTGCAGCCGACACCCGGGCATCAAAGTAATCTTCCGCCTGACTGTATTTCTCACGCGCAGCATCAAGCGCATTGGAATCGAGTCCAATGAGCGCAGTCTCCGGAACATAGTCGAGAACGGTTTCCAGATGTGAGTGGAAGAATGGTAGCCAGTTTTCAATGCCTTGCCGTCTGATCTTGGAACGGGCGGCTTCATACATCGGATCACCCGCAGGTGAACCAAATGCTTCGATAAATTTCGTCCGAAACCCTGAAAGGGCATCTTCGGTGAACAATATCTCGCTGACTGGTGCAAATTCGAGAGATTTGAGCTGTTTGATGGATCGTTGCGATTCAGCATCAAAGCTGCGAAGCGATTCCAGTGTATCGCCAAAAAAGTCGAGGCGAACCGGTTCCGCCAGGCTTGGCGAGAAAATATCGACAATGCCACCGCGCTGCGCATACTCACCGCGCTCACGCACAGTCGAGACGCGCGTATAGCCATTGGTGATCAGGAATTTTTCGAGTTCATCTGGCTCGACGATCTGCCCTGATTTCAAATGCAAAGATGCATTCTTCATCGACGTACGAGGCGCGCATTTCTGAATGAGCGACGACGCGGTTATGACCAGAAAAGACGGTTCTAAATCCGAAACCCTGCTGATTCGAGAGAGTGTCGCGCATCGACGCGCCGCGCTCGCCGGCGACGGGCTCACTCGGTCATATGGAAGCGAATCCCATGACGGAAGAAAATAGGATTGCAGATTTGGCGTATAGAACCCGGCGAGCTGGATTGCTGTTTGTGCTCTTTGTTCGTCGGAAGCCACATAGACAACCATGCACCTCTTCTCGAGCGCATGACGACAAAGCGTGAGAATCTCACTGCCAAATGGAGCCGAACCAATCGTCTCTGTTTCTGGTCCGGCTGCGATAGAATTCAAAAGTGTCATGGAAGTTTCGAAACAGCCCTATCCAGCCTGAGCAGAAAACTTGAATTCGCACAATTGTTGCAGAACAGGGCCCTTCTGATCTTCCGGAATCTCTGCCGTTTGTGTCAGCCAGGCGTAGATTTCCCAATCTGCGACATCTAACAGGCGCTCAAATTCATCCACCTCAGTTTCTGTCATGCCTTCAAGGTGTTTATCGGCAAAACTTCCCATCAAAAGGTCAAGCTCTCTGAAACCACGTCTCCAGGCGCGAAAGCTAAGTTTTTTGCGTCGGTCATCCATTGAGTCAGCTCCTGCCTCTTTGCAATTCAAGCCACTTAGGACAGATGTGGAAGAAGGACAAACTTTTCTGACGCCAAAGCGACGTATCTGTGACGAGCCTCGACGACCTGAAAACCACTCTTTCACAAGATCTCACGTCTTTGAATGGCGTTGGTGCCAAGCTGGCTGAAAAACTGGCTCCGCTTTTGGGTGGCCGAACATTGCGTGATCTGGTGCTGTATAAACCCGCTCGCTGGGTTGATCGACGCGCCGTCGACACGTTCGAAGACTTGATCCCCGGCGAAGTCCAAACGGCACGAGGCGTTGTGCAACATGTTTCTCAAGCGCCACGTGGTTCCAAGGTACAAAAAGTCCGCCTCGCTGACGATACAGGCTTTCTGACGCTTGTCTTTTTCAATTCAAATTTCGGCTATCTGGCAAAGCAATTTCCTGAAGGACGAAGCGTAGCGGTGTCCGGCCCGGTTGAAGACTTTCATGGTCAGAAACAGATGACGCACCCGGACTATGTCGTAAACGCCAACGACATTTCCGAAATACCCGCGGTCGAACCGATTTACCCACTCACAGCCGGAATAACGAACAAGCGCCTCCACACCTTGATTTTGGAGGCACTGAGCAAGCTAAATGACCTTGATGACTGGTTGGATCAAACCGTCCGCACCAAACATAACTGGCCTGACTTTTCGACAGCGCTGAATACCCTTCACCGTCCAGATGGTGTCGACGACTCTGCTTTTGAACTCGGAAGGTCTCGCCTTGCTTATGATGAAGCCTTGGCGCGCGCCATCCGGTTTCGAATCATTCGGTCTGTCGCAGAAGGGTTTGGCGCGCCTTGCCTCAGTGAACCGGCTGACACGAATGCTCGCTTCGAAGTCGCTTTGCCATTCAAGCCGACAGGGGCTCAGCAACGCGCAAACAGCGAGATCGCCGCAGATTTACGTCAAACAAAACCCATGCAGCGCATGTTGCAAGGGGATGTTGGTGCAGGCAAAACTACGGTTGCTGCCTATTCCTGTTTTCATGCGGTTCAGGCTGGGTTTCAGGTAGCCGTTATGGCACCTACCGAAATTCTGGCCCGTCAGCTCTACACATCGATCAAAGACCTACTCGCTCCTCATGACCTTAATATTGAATGTCTGACCGGCGGCACAAAAACCGCTGAACGACGCTCAATTCTTGAAAGCGTTAGTACGGGCGAAACAAATGTGCTTTGCGGCACACATGCTCTGTTTCAGGAAAAGGTTGAGTTTGCAAAGCTCGGCCTTGTGATCATCGATGAGCAACACCGGTTTGGCGTGAATGACCGAGCTAAACTGGTGCAGAAGGGCCAAAGCCCTCACCTCTTGATCATGAGTGCAACGCCGATCCCGCGTTCGCTTGCAATGACAATTCAAGGCGACGTAGATTTATCAGTTCTGGATGAGAAACCTGCAGGGCGAAAACCGGTTGAAACCCGAACCCTACCTGATAGCCGAATCGAAGATGTCGTTTCCGCCGTGGGGCGCGCCATAGGGCGAGGAGAACAAGTCTTTTGGGTTTGTCCACGGGTGGAAGACGAAGAAGGCGGCATGTCTGCCGTACTCCGTCACGCAATGCTTGATGAGATTTACGAACAGAAAGTCGGTCTCGTACATGGACGCCTTTCCTCTCAGGAAAAAACAAACGCGCTGGAAGCGTTTCGTGCAGGTGAGACATCCGTTCTGGTCGCAACAACCGTTATCGAAGTCGGCGTCGACGTTCCCGGTGCCACAATCATGGTGATTGAAGGCGCAGAAAAGTTCGGCCTCGCTCAGCTGCACCAGCTCCGGGGCCGTGTTGGTCGCGGAAGTAAGTCGTCATTCTGCCTTTTGGTCTACACACCACCCATTGGCGAAACCGCGAAAAAACGTCTTGATACCCTGCGCAAGAGCGAAGACGGCTTCTATATTGCTGAAGTCGACTTCAACCTCAGAGGTCCGGGCGATATTCTGGGACTTGCCCAAAGCGGCGTTCCGGACTTCCGGTTTCTGGACCTCAGCCGAGATCAGGGACTGCTGGCCATGTCTCAAAAGGATGCGGCATTCCGCGCGGCTTCAAAGACAGAAGATCAGTCCAGACTGGAAGAGCTCTTTCTTGAGATGTTCTCTCCATTAGCCGACGACCGGCCAAAAGTCTGACCTTATTTCCCGCTCACCACAGGCTCTTCTTTCTTAGGCATCACAACGCCAGCGGATACGATAAGCTTCGCACCGTCTTCGACGCTCATATCGAGACGGCGAACCTGGTGCTCTGGAACAAAAATCAAGAATCCCGATGTTGGGTTCGGCGTCGTTGGGACGAAGACCCCAATGTAATTTGGGTTCAAATGGCGCTCAACTTCGTCCTTCGCGCGTGCCGTCACAAAGCCAACGGCCCATGTGCCTTCTTTTGGGTATTCAACCAGAACCACCTCTTTGAAGGACGAGCTTTCCTTGTCTGAAAAAATCTCTACAAGCTGACGGAGCGGCGTATAGAGCGTACTCACAATCGGAACTCGTTGTGCGATGCGCTCACTCGTCCGGATGATCAATCGGCCGAACCAGTTTGCTGCAAATGCGCCGAGCAGAATTAAACACAAGACTGCAAACAGCACACCAAGACCAGGCGTATATCCGATCAGCGTATCGACAGAGACGCCGAACACATCGGAGTTTCGCACCTGCGGCGGAATGGCCGACCGAAGGATCGGTTTTACCTGTTCATCGATCCAGCTGATCACAAAAACCAGAACAAAAATCGGCACGACGATTGGTGTTGCGACCACCAGACCCGCAATCAGACGTGAGCGAAGCCAGTCGAGGAAACCGGGCTTACGGATGATCTCCGTATTTGCCGGGTTCTTATGACCTTTTTCTTGTCTGGACATGAACGCCTCTCCCTAGGGTACGGGTTGCTGAACTGATTTTTCCGCGCAAAGTAGGCGGCATGACGAATGGAAACGATGTAATTTTAGACAAGCTGAACGCTCTTGCAGATCGTTTAGGCGAAAATGTGACTCATGTGGAGGACCTTCGTCGACTTTCTGGTGGAGCCAGTCAGGAAACGTGGAGTTTTAAGGCAGTCGGGTCATCCGGTAAGCAGAACCTGATTCTGCGTCGATCCCCGTTTGGGAATGCGGACAGTCAGGCAATTGGCCTTAAAAAAGAAGCCCAGATTCTGGAAGCTTTGGCCTCATGCAGCATCCCGGCACCAGTCGTGGTTTACGACTGCGAGCCTGAGGACGAAATTGGTCTTGCTTACATCATGCAGGCAATTGAAGGCGAAACACTACCTCAGAGAATCATGAAGGAAGAGCGCTTTGCGCCAGGGCGCGATCGAATCGCGGCGCAATGCGGGACAGCGCTGGCAAAGCTGCACACACAACCAAAATCTATCTTCCCAGACCTCCCATTGGCTGGCCCTGACGAACAGATTCAAAATTTCGAATCCATTTTGCGCAGCAATGGCGTCGAACGACCGGTCTTTGAACTGGCATTCCGCTATCTCAAGGACAACATTCCGTCTCCTCAGGAAACGGCTTTGATCCATGGTGATTTCCGGATGGGAAATCTCATGATCGATGAAAACGGTTTATCCGGTATTCTCGACTGGGAACTCTGCCATTTCGGAGATCCACGCGAAGATATTGGCTGGCTTTGCACCAATTCCTGGCGGTTTGGCCGCCGCGACAAGCGCGTTGGCGGCGTGGGAGACCTCAATGAACTTCTCGACGCCTATCAGGCTGCAGGCGGCGTTTCGATCACCGAAAAAGATATCGATTTCTGGGAGTGCCTCGGCTCTCTGAAATGGGGCATTATGTGCTCTCTGATGTATGAGGCGTTCCGAAACGGCAGTGACCGCTCGATAGAGCGCGCCTCCATCGGTCGCCGTGCGTCTGAAACAGAAATCGACCTGATGAACATTCTGGAGACTGTGTAATGCAAGACAGCCCTTCATCATCTGAACTCCTTGAGGCGATAACAGACCTTCTTAAATCCCGCATTCTGCCAAAACTGGACGGGCATGACGCCTATGCTTTGCGGGTCGCGATCAATTCACTCGGCACGGTGAAGCGCGAAGTAGAACAACGCCCTGTAAAGGAAGCCGAAGAAAACGCCCGACTGGAAGATATTCTCGGACACACCGGAACGACGGCGGACCTCAACGCAGAGCTTTGCAGAAAAATTCAGGCTGGCGATTTCTCGCTAAAGGACAGCCGCATAGTTGAGCATTTGAAACAAACTGCTATGGATCAGGTTAGTATTGACCAACCCAAATACTCCGGTTTGATCTACGCTCAGGAGCAAAAGTCCGAATGTCCAGCGAAAGCGCCCCCAGCGCCCTAACCCGCCTTGTTTCTCCTCTGACAATCATCGCCCTGGTGGCAATGATCGGCGGTGCGATTTATCACGTGTCGCAAATCGGCGCGAAACCGGCTCCGCCCTTTTCAAGGGATGCAGCACCTGAAGCGCCCGACTATTCTGACGCGACCAGCTGGTACAAGAAACCCGACAACGAAACGAGCGGCGGATGGCACACCCCATGGGGCGTGGACCTGTTCTGGTACACCGCATCCAAAAAGGGTTATGCGTCTGGCTGGAATGCGCCTGCAAACTGGCTTTCCGCCAGTTCAGCGCTCGGCAATGACGCAACTGAATTGTCGTTTATTTCAGAAGCGCACGGCGTTTACGCTCCAGCGCGTCGGTTTTCGACTCAGCTGAATGGCGCTGATATCGATCGAAAAGCCTCTCTCGCACTTGAAGCTGAAGATGGCCTTAAGTCGTTTGACCAATACCTTGCCAAAGACCACCGCTTACGGGGCGTCTTCATTGGTGGCCGCGGCCACGGCCTCGAACTTGCCAGACAAACCTATGAACTGCGAATCAAGTCCACACAGCCATTCGACATCCTGTTTGGGGGCGTTATTGCAGCAGACCTTGATCAAAAATCTCTCGAAGAGATGTTTTCAGGTCTGAAAGGCTGTGACGACAGTCCGAACTTCCCGTGCGTTCTTTCCCTGAACGGAAAGTCTGCTGACGCGTCAGCAAAAGCTGTATCCGAGCTTATGACCTCATTTGGAAAATGGCTCGACGACAATGCGGCGAAACCTGCCGAACCTCTGCCGCCAATCGAGATCATTGAGATCGAACCGATCAACAAGCCTAAAGGCCAGTAATCAGTTACGGCTCTTCGCAATGATATTTGTGGTCGAGCGCCCTTCCAGAAGCGGCGCAATGATTACTTTGCCGCCACGCGCGCGGACAATATCCGCGCCGACTACTGTCTCAGGCGTGTAGTCCCCACCTTTGACGAGCACATCAGGCTGAATACGCTCAATCAGGTTTTGCGGCGTGTCTTCTTCGAACAGCAAAACCGCATCAACAGGCTTTAATCCGTAAAGAAGGGTCTGGCGATCCTGTTCGCTGTTCACCGGCCGGCTTTCCCCTTTGAGCCGTTTTACAGACGCGTCACTATTCAACCCGACAATCAGTCGGTCACAATGCGACGCCGCGAAATCAAGAGCACTGAGATGTCCTGCATGAAGGATGTCAAAGCATCCATTGGTGAAACCAATTTTCAGCCCTGCTCGTCGCCAGTCTTCAATCTTTGCGAAGGTGTCGATCTCTGCCGCATTAGAAAGATCGGCGCGCTTGAAAAAGCGATTTGAAATATCCGCGCGCACCTCATCAAGCGAGACCGCCGCGGTTCCGATTTTTCCGACTGCAATGCCAGCCGCGCTAAGGGCAAATTCAGAAGCAATCTCAAGCCCGGCGCCTGTCGCAAGCGCAATACCGAGCGATGCAAGACTTGTGTCGCCTGCCCCTGACACATCGAAAACTTCCCGGCTTACCGTCCGGATGTGACGAACAGGTTGGCCACGCTCCATATAGGAGAGACCTTTCTCAGACCGCGTCACGAGAACCGCGCTAGCGTCAATCTTCCCGATCAGAGCTTTTAAAGCGGCTTCGACGTCTTCGTCTGTTGCAGTCGGCAGACCTGTTGCATCTGAAAGCTCGCTTGCATTCGGCTTGACCAGATCGACTGCACCGTATTTTGCAAAGTCTGTCCCTTTTGGGTCCACAATCAATGGAATTGCGTGCTGCTTTGACAAAGACACGCAGGCTTCGATGACACGGTTAGAGACACAGCCTTTTGCGTAATCAGACAGAAGAATCGCCTGGCACTGTGCGGCAGCGCCCTCTAGTTTTTCGATGAGCTGATATTCTGCGTTCTCGGACACTGAATGCGTATCTTCTTCGTCGACGCGAAGAAGTTGCTGGCCATTGGCGATATAGCGCACCTTCGTTGTCGTGCTTCGGCCAGCTTCAACGACAGCATTTCCGGAAATTCCGCGCTCACTGTTGATACGCTCCTGAAGCTCACGACCAGCCGCGTCTTCGCCAACAACGCTCAACAAAATAGATCCCGCCCCAAGAGAAGCGACATTTCGCGCCACATTGCCGACGGCACCCAACATGGAAATAGCATTTGATTGCTTCAGTACTGGAATAGGCGCTTCAGGCGAAATCCGGCTAACCTTACCGTAGACGAAACGGTCCTGCATGAGGTCGCCGATACACAAAATAGTAAGCGACGGCGCAGCATCACAGATTTTCAGTATATCATTGTTTCGCACGTTGATCGCTCCGCACCGTTGCCAGCTGTTGAACAGTCTAAACTCATTTCGTCAAATTCTTGCAAACTCGATGATCCGAACACTTTCGTCGGACGTACAGGAATTTATTGTCAGATAAAGAGTTTTTTGTGCAGCAAGTATCCATAGTCTGGTTTCGCAACGATTTGCGTCTGGCCGATAATCCGGCCCTTAAAGCTGCGCTCAACTCCGGGCATCCGGTGCTACCAGTCTATATTTATCCGGACGGACAAAGACAGCCGGGCGCCGCATCTAAATGGTGGCTCGATAAGTCGCTTCGGTCTCTCAATGCTGATCTGGAAACATTTGGCGGAAAGCTCTACGTTCTTGACGCTAGAAACAGCACAGCGAAAGACGCTTTTTCCTCGTTGACGAAGAACTATGACGTCCAGAGTGTTTTCTGGAACCGGCGTTATGAACCAACTGGACGCGCAACAGACGAAGACCTGAAAAAATGGTTCTCCGGATTGGAGATTGAATCGACATCCTTTAACGGAAATCTGCTGATCGAACCCTGGAAGCTTAAAACCAAGACCGGCGATCCCTATAAGGTTTTTACGCCATTCTGGCGCGCCCTTCAGTCAAGCTATTCTGATCACCCGACTAATCGTCCAGAGAGTGTTCGTTTGGTCAGTGACGCGGGCGCCTTGATTGATGAACTCGACCTGCATCCTTCACAACCTGACTGGTCTGGCAAGATGGCCGGCGCGTGGACGCCTGGCGAATCCGCAGCCTCTGAAACCTTGCAAAGCTTCCTGGAAGACCATCTGCAAGGGTATAAAGATAAACGCGACCGGCCTGACTTGTCGGCGACATCGCGGTTGTCGCCTTACCTGGCCTTCGGCGAAATTTCGCCGCGTCAGATTTGGGCGACCACTCAGACATTCATCAATTCAAAGCCCGAGCTTGAAAATGATGGCTGGGCGTTTCTTCGTGAAGTCGCTTGGCGTGATTTTTCATATTCTCTGCTGTTCCAGTCTGAGGATTTGGCAAAACACAATTGGAACGATCGGTTCGATGCCTTTCCCTGGACGTCAAATCATGCCGCTGAACTCTGCTGGCAAAAAGGCCTGACTGGCTATCCGATCGTGGATGCAGGCATGCGCCAGCTCTGGGAAACCGGATGGATGCATAACCGTGTCCGCATGATCGTCGCCTCCTTCCTCATCAAGCATTTGCGCATTGACTGGCGCCGCGGTGAAGACTGGTTTTGGGACACACTCGTCGATGCTGATGCCGCCAACAATCCGGCCAGCTGGCAATGGGTCGCTGGAAGCGGCGCTGATGCTGCGCCCTATTTTCGGATATTCAATCCCATCACACAGGCTGAGAAATTCGACCCAAAAGGTGACTACATCAAACAGTGGGTTCCTGAACTCAAAGATCTGCCGGTGAAATACCTGTCAGCTCCATGGACAGCACCTGAGCTCGTGTTGAAATCAGCCGGCATCAGACTCGGCGTCACCTATCCCAAGCCCATCGTCGACCATTCAAAGGCCCGCGAAGCCGCGCTTGCCGCCTATGAAGACACCAAACAGCGAGAACTATCATGAAGAAAATTGCCGTCATTGGTTCCGGTATCTCTGGCCTGTCTACCGCATGGGCGCTTCATGACGTCGCTGACGTAACCGTTTTTGAGGCCAATGACCGCGTTGGTGGCCACGCCTATACCGTCGATGTAAATTTCAACGGTCAGACTGTTCCCGTCGATGTTGGCTTCATCGTCTGCAACCCGCTAAATTATCCGAACTTCATGGCGTTCATGGAAGCGCTAGACGTGAATACTGTCCAAAGCGATATGAGCTTCGCTGTCAGTGACCCGAATGGATATGAATGGTCGAGCAATCGCGACGGGTTGTTCGCGTACAAACGGAACCTTCTCAATTTTGGATATATTCGCTTTCTTCTGGACATTCTGAAGTTCAACAAGCGCGCCCAGACTGACATTGCCGCGAACGCGATCGCTCCTGACCTCACACTCGGCAGCTATCTTGATCAGATCGGGATGAGCGACAAATTCCGCAGGAACTACATCCTTCCAATGGGCGCAGCGATCTGGTCAACCCCGGAAGCCGATATGGACGCCTACCCTGCGCTCAGCTTTCTGAACTTCTTCAACAACCACAAACTTCTGCACATGGATCGCCCGGCATGGCGTACCGTAGAAAATGGAAGCCGAACCTATGTTCAGCGACTTGTTGAAATCCTTGGAGACCGCTTGAAGACCGGTTCACAAGTTGAGTGTGTTGAACGCTGTGACGACAAAGTGGCCGTCACAATCGCTGGCGAACGCCAGCTATTCGATGACGTGGTGCTCAGCTGTAGCGCCCCGATTTCAACATCACTTCTCGGTCAGGGATTAGACGCTCAAAAAGCAGCGCTTTCAGACTGCCAGACTGTCTCCAACAAGGCTGTGCTTCATTCTGATCCAAGCCTTATGCCGCGCAGAAAAAATGCCTGGGCAAGCTGGAACGTTTTGAAGGGGCAGACAGACAAAGTCACGCTGTCCTACTGGATGAACAAACTTCAGAATATAGATGACGCAACGCCCCTCTTTGTCACCCTGAACCCTGAATTTTCGCCAGCTAAGCATTTGACCCACGGCGAATTCGATTTTGAACACCCTCTGTTCAACATGGCCTCTCAAACTGCAGTGGAACACATTCATCAGTTGAACGGTAAGGACAATGTCTGGTTTGCCGGAGCATGGCTGGGACACGGCTTCCACGAAGATGGACTGAAATCCGGCCTGCGCGTCGCACGATCTCTCGGCGCGATCCTTTCCTGGGAGGGTGTTGATGTTGAGCCTTATCCGATGCGACCGACACATCAGACCACACTGGACACATCTGCACCGATGGTGGCTGCAGAATGAACGCGCCCGTCGCACCAATCTCCATTATGCGCGGGCACACAAGCCATGCTCGGACCGAAAAGGTTTCCCACGCCTTTTCATATGGAGTCACCTTGCTGGATGTAGACGTCGACCGATTGGATGCAGCTGAAGCGTGTTCGCCTGTATTTTCGGTTGGAAAGCCCAATCTGATCTCGCTCAGCCTTAAAAAGCGAGGCGACCTTGGCCAGTCGACCTTATCGGACTGGGCCCGCGCGACATTTGCGTCAGCCGATGTAGAAACCCATGGCTGCGCCGTACGACTGATCACCTTTCCGACGACTGAGTTTTATACATTCGCGCCGGTTTCTATCTGGCTGCTCCTGTCACCGGCCCAAACTGTTCGCGCCGTAATTTATGAGGTGAACAACACATTTGGTGAACGCCACAGCTATGTTGCGAAGATCAATGATCCGGACGAGACTTATGAGGCGGAAAAGAATTTTCACGTCTCGCCATTCTTCGACCGCACAGGCCGCTATCGTTTCACGCTGAGAAATTCCGCAGAAAACTTCGCGTTGAAGATCGAGAACATCAAAAACGACCAAATCGTTCATACAGCGTCTCTGTCTCTCAAACGACAGCCCGCAACTACGAAGAACTTTCTCCGGTTTCTTGTAACGGCCCCTCTCTCCGGATTGGGCGTCACAGTCGCCATTCACTGGGAAGCTTTAAAGCTGTTCCTCAAAGGTGTATCCTACCACCCGAAACCAGGTTTGGCGGAACACAGCAAAACGTATGCGACGGAAACACACCGACGCATTCCCTCAGCCAGGAAGTCGCAAACATGAGTGACTATACGCACATCGTCTCAGCAAAAGACGTTAAACAGATCAAAGGCATACCAAAGACCGTTAAACTGGCATTCCTTGCGCTGACCAAAACCGATCAGGGTATGCTGACTGTTACGCTTCCGGGGGACCGCCAATTCCGCTTTGATCATGGAAAGCCCGGACCGCAGGCAGACCTCACCGTAAAAGACCCAAGTATGGTTGGCGGCGTTTTGCTGCGCGGGGATATTGGGTTTGCTGAGGCCTATATGGCCGACAAATTCGAAACTTCCGATCTGACGGCTGTGCTTGAGTACTTTGCGGTCAATTTCGAGAATGCTGGAAAACTTGGACGCGGAAGCGGGATCAAAAATGCTTTCGTAAAAATCATCGACGCACTGACCAGAAAGAACAGTAAACGCGGGTCTAAGAAGAACATTCTGGCCCATTACGACCTTGGAAATGCCTTTTACGAAAAATGGCTGGATCCGAGCATGACGTATTCGTCCGCCATATTTGAAGACGATCAGGACATGGTCCCGGCGCAGGAACGTAAATACGATTCCATCGCTCAGAAAATTCATGCGCACCCGGATGCCCATATCCTTGAGATCGGTAGCGGTTGGGGGGGCTTTGCAGAGCACGCCGCCAAAAAATACGGATCACGCGTCACAACCATCACCATTTCAGATGCGCAACATGAATATGCCAGCCGCCGGATTTTTGAGGCGGGCTTGAACGAGCGCGTCAAAGTCGAGCTACGTGATTATCGCGATGTCGACGGCCAATATGACGGTGTCGCCTCTATCGAAATGTTCGAAGCGGTCGGCGAATCTTACTGGCCTCAGTATTTTGGTAAAATCGCAAACGTTCTGGACAGCGGGAAACGCGCGGCTTTGCAGATCATCACGATAGAGGATGAGCTGTTCGACAGTTACCGGACGCGCGTGGATTTCATTCAGAAATACATCTTTCCAGGTGGCATGCTGCCGAGCGAATCTGCCCTGAAAGATCAGTTCCACAAAGCCGGACTCATCTATGAAGGCGCCCACATGTTTGGACAATCTTACGCCAAGACTTTGAAGAAATGGGCGGATGAATTCCGGGCGAGCTGGAATGAAATTGAGCCAATCGGATTTGACCGCGCCTTCCGCAATCTCTGGGAATATTATCTGTGCTACTGCGAGGCCGGGTTCCGAACCGGCCGCACAGATGTAGGGCAATTCGTTATACGAAAGCCCTGACCCCTTACTGAAGCACGTAGTCGATTGTTTGGCCGCGTGCTTCAAAACGGGCTTTCACCCATTGGCCGGACTCATCATACCAAAGATCGACCGATAAATCGGACTTCAATCGGTATTTGTCCGCTTTGATTTCGCCATTCGCCGTCTTGATAGTCTCTGAGCCGAGTTTTTCGATTTCGACCGGCAGAATGTCTCCGTTCTCCGAAGATAAGATCTCCCTGGATTGGACTTCCTTGATGTTCCAATGGCTGGAAGGAATAATCTCTACTGGAAGCGGTATGCCGCCATCCTGCCGGACTGTTTTTAGCTGATCGCCTTCACGCGAGACATTGACGGTAAGGGTTTTGCCGTCTTTACGGGTTTCGCCCTTCAGAGAAGACAGCTCATCGCCAGACCAGGTCTCAGTACTTTCATGGCCATAATAAAACAATGGAACCGGTCCCAGGCTGACTTTCAGTTCAATGTCATTTTTCACAATTGTTGTGGTGCCATCGACCTCAAATGAAACCCGGTGGTGACCAAAGGGTTGGCCATTTCTGAGAACCTTGAAATCGATCACATCGCCGCTTTCCGGAACCCAGTTTTCAAAGGTCTTTGCCTGTGCGGGGGCGGATGCCGAGATGCCGACACTCACAATGGCCAGCATGAATAATTTAGAAAAATCAGGGAATCGCATTGCGTCCTCCAAGGCTTAGTTGTTTTCTGCGCAGTGTTTAGAAACGGTCACGCCAAGTTTGATTGCTTTCTTCCTATCTACGTGATCTCAATCCTTTTGGATCAGAGACCGGTTGAAGCTGCGTGTTTCAGCAGATAGGCTAATTAGATGAGGAGAGGCTCTGTATGACCGTTCACCAAAGCGTTGTTGATGCGATCGGAAACACGCCATTGATCAAGCTGCGTCGAGCGTCAGAAGAGACCGGATGCACCATTCTGGGCAAGGCTGAGTTTCTGAACCCGGGCCAGTCTGTCAAAGACCGGGCTGCATTGGGCATTATTCGCGACGCTCAAGCCTCTGGTCGCCTGCGTCCGGGCGGAACAATCGTAGAGGGCACCGCTGGCAATACAGGCATTGGCCTTGCCCTCGTCGGTAATGCACTTGGCTATAAAACGGTCATCGTTTTTCCGCGGACTCAATCGCAGGAAAAAAAGGATGCGATCAAACTTCTTGGCGCAGAGCTGATTGAAGTAGACGCGGTGCCATACGCAAACCCAAATCATTACGCGCGGTATTCTGGTCAGCTGGCCGAAGAACTGAATGCCAAAGAGCCGAATGGCGCAATCTGGGCAAACCAGTTTGACAATATCGCCAACCGCAAAGCGCACTACGACACAACCGGTCCTGAGATTTATTCCCAGCTTGACGGGAAAATAGACGGGTTCATTTGCGCCGTTGGTTCGGGTGGTACACTCGGCGGTGTTTCAATGGCGCTGAAAGAACGCAATAAGGACATCAAGATCGGCATTGCTGATCCGGGCGGCGCCGCCCTTTACGGTTACTACAAGAATGGCGAGCTCAAATCAGAAGGCACCTCCGTTACCGAAGGTATTGGACAGAGCCGGATCACAGCCAATTTGGAAGACATTGAAGTTGATCTTGCCTATCGTCTTGATGATCCAACTGCCCTGAACATTCTGTTCAATCTCGTTCAGGAAGAAGGTCTGTGTCTTGGCGGCTCAGCTGGCATTAACATTGCCGGGGCGATCGCCATGGCCAAGGAATTAGGCCCGGGCCACACGATCGTGACGGTCTTGTGCGACTATGGAAATCGCTATCAAAGCAAATTGTACAATCCGGAATTTCTGAAAGCGAAAGATCTGCCAATCCCTCCGTGGATGGCATAGATCAGAGGACAGGATATGAGAGTAGTTGATCCACTCGTCAGCGTCGATTGGTTAAAAGAGTATCTGGACGCGCCGGATGTACGCGTCCTGGATGCGACATGGATCGCTCCATGGGTCGATGCCAATGCTCATGAGACTGCCCGCAAGCTTTACAATGAAGGCCATATTCCGGGCGCCGTTTATTTCGACATTGATGAGATCGCGGATCACGATACCGACCTGCCTCATATGATGCCGCCGCCTGAGAAATTCTCCTCCCGGGCACGGAAAATGGGTATGGGCGACGGCAATCGGATCGTCATCTATGACCGTGGAAACTTCTTGGCTTCAGCCCGCGTCTGGTGGATGTTTCGCGCCATGGGCCATAGCGACATTCGGGTATTGGATGGCGGCTGGAATGCCTGGATCAAGGCCGGCGGCCCAGTTGAAGACCTGCCGCCGCTCCAGAAAGACCGTCACTTCACAGTTCGCGTTCAGAACCATCTGATCAAAGACTATGGACAGGTCTGTGCACTTAAAGACAATCCGAACGTGGTTGTTATCGACGCGCGTCCGGAAGGCCGCTTCAAGGGACAAGACAAGGAACCTCGGGAAGGCTTACCGTCAGGCCATATTCCCGGATCCATCAACATTCCCATGTCCACGCTGGTCACACCAGACGGATATCTGAAAAGCGCTGACGAACTGCGCGTCATCTTCAAAGCCATTGAAGAGGATGACTATATCGTTGCCAGCTGTGGCTCGGGCGTCAGCGCCGCTGTCATTCTTCTCGCTTTGCAGCGTCTCGGGAGAGATGATGTTGCGCTCTATGATGGCTCATGGACAGATTACGCCAGTCGGGCCTATTCCGAGATCGCGACCTCATGAATTCAGACGAACATGACCTCCCTACCCGGCTCGTTCATGCAGGCCGGGATAACGACCGGTTCGGCGGCGCCGTCAACCCGCCTATCCAGAAAGCCTCAACGCTTTTAGCCAAAGACGTTGATGCGCTTTATGGTGGACCAAAGTCACTTTACGGGCGCATGGGTCTTTCAGCGCAAGACTGTTTAAAAGACGGTTTGTGCGCGCTGGAAAATGCCAAATTCTGCTACCTTGCCAGCAATGGGCTAAACGCCTGCGCTTTGGCGATTGCGTCCGTCTTGAATACCGGTGACCACATTCTGGTGTCCGATGCCGTCTATGGTCCGACCCGCCGTTTCTGTGAAAAATTCATGGCGCGTATGGGCGTCAGTGTTACCTTTATCCCGCCACGCTCAGGTGCCGATATTGAGCGTTATATCCGTCCAGAAACAAAAGCCGTCTTCCTTGAAGCACCGGGCAGCCTGACGTTTGAAATGCCGGATCTGGACGAGATCCTATCTGTTACGAAACCGCGTCAGATCATTTCCATTCTGGACAATACCTGGGGCGCAGGGGTTCTGTTGAAGCCGCTCGATATCGGGTTTGATATGGTGGTTCAGGCGCTGACCAAATACGTTATCGGCCATTCGGATGGATTTGGCGGCGCGGTACTGACCAACAGCAAAAAACTGTCTCAACTGATCGAAACGACAGCTCAGGAATGGGGCATCTCCCTTTCAGCTGAAGACGCCTATCTTGCGCAACGCGGACTTCGCAGCCTTCATCATCGGATCAATATCCAAGGCGAATCAGCTGTAAAAATTGCAAATTTTCTCGATACTCACCCGGCTGTCCTGTCAGTAGAATTTCCCGCTTTGCCGTCCAACAGAGACCATGCGGTATGGAAGAAATACTATAGTGGCCCATCAGGATTGTTTGGGTTCGTCCTGAAGCCGTGTTCGCAAGAAAAGCTGAAGGCGTTCTTTGACAAACTCGACCTGTTTTCCATGGGCTTTTCATGGGGCGGCTTCGAGAGCCTGATGATTCCTTGCGACCCTCAGCTAAAACGCACTGAAAGCCCGGACTGGTTCACAGGCGAGCGGGGCGAACTCATTCGCATCAGTGTGGGCCTTGAATCGACGGACGACCTCATCGCAGACCTCGACCACGCATTGCGCGTCATTTCTGAGTAATCCAGCAAAGCTGAAGACACACCCATGACCAAGCTCATTGATCTGAAGATCGCCAAGCCCTTTGGTGAGATCATCCTCAACCGTCCAGAACGGCGCAACGCACTGTCCATCGACATGTGGGCACAGATTCCGGGATTGATCGATACCTGCACCCAGGACGAAGACGTTCAAATCATTCTGCTGCATGGCGGAGAGACAGGCCACTTCGCAGCTGGCGCAGATATCTCAGAATTTGAGACGATTTATGGCACTCCAGACGACGCCAAGAAATCTGGTCACGTTATCGCCAAAGCACTTGATGCAATTGAGAACAGCGTAAAACCTGTTTTCGCGTCGATTCAGGGTTCATGTGTTGGTGGCGGCGTCAGTCTGATCATGGCTGCCGATTTGAGATTTTCGGCTCCAAACGCTGTGTTCGCCATCACGCCGGCCAAGCTAGGACTGGTTTACCCGCCGAGCGATACGCGTCGACTGATCAACACGATCGGGAAAAGCCGCGCGAAAGACTTGCTTTTCACAGGCCGAAAAATCTCTCCGCAGAAAGCGCTCGATTATGGCCTGATCGATTTCATTTGCGGCGAAGAAGACAGTGTTCTGAACTATACTCGCGACTACGCTCGAACCGTGCTGGAATCGTCTCAATGGTCCACACGCGCGATCAAGAAAATGATCTGCGGCTATGAAAACGGCTGGACGGACGCAAGTCCAAAAGCAGAAGCTTTATTTCTGGACGGTTTTAGCAATGCCGACTTTCAGGAAGGCTTTCGCGCCTTCCTCGAAAAACGAAAAGCTGAGTTCACGATAAAATAGCGGCCCAATACGTCGCAATCACGCTGGGGAGCCAATCATGCCGGAAACACAGACGGAACGAAAAGGTCCATTGACCGATATTCGGGTTCTGGAAATGGGGCAACTGGTTGCCGGCCCTTTCTGTGGTCAGATGTTTGCAGATATGGGCGCTGACGTCATCAAAATCGAAGCACCTGGTCAAGGCGACCCGCTTCGCGGATGGGGACGCGAGGGTTATCCACTCTGGTGGGAAGTCTGTGCGCGCAACAAGCGCTGCATCACGGCAAACCTGCGTGAAAGTGAAGGACAGAATCTCGTTCTCGAACTTGTAAAGCAAGCCGACTTTGTTCTTGAGAATTTCCGTCCCGGCACAATGGAAAAATGGGGCCTCGGCTATGAAGAGCTCAAGGCCATCAATCCGAAGATCATCATGATCCGCGTGTCAGGTTATGGCCAGACTGGGCCTTATGCCTCTCGTCCGGGTTATGCGTCCGTGGGTGAAGCCATGGGCGGTATCCGCTATCTGATGGGCGAACCTGACCGAAAGCCATCGCGCGCTGGCATTTCCCTTGGCGATACCGTTGCGGGCACATTTGCGACCGTTGGCGCTCTCGCCGCGCTGCATCACCGCGACAAGACCGGCGAAGGCCAATGTATTGATGCCTCTATCTATGAGTCGGTTCTGACAATGATGGAAGCATTGATCCCGGAATATACAATTGAGGGCTTCACGCGCGAACGAACCGGCTCCTACCTGCCCGCCATCGCGCCTTCAAACGTTTATGATGGCAATGATGGTATGGTCGTAATTGCAGCCAATCAGGACACGGTCTTTGCAAGGCTCTGTCAGGCAATCGGACAGCCAGACCTGAAGACGGACCCAAAATATGTCGACCATGCAGCACGTGCAAAACACCAACATGAACTCGATCAATTGATCAATGACTGGTGTTCAAACCAAACCATCGATGAAATCGAACAGATCATGATCGATAATGCTGTCCCCGTTGGCAAAATCTATCGGGCGGAAGAAATGTTAAAAGACCCGCACTTTGCTGAGCGTGAAGCTCTCATCGATGTTCCAAGTGATCGCTGGGGTACGGTGAAAATGCAGAACATTTTCCCAAAGCTCTCGAAGACACCCGGACAGATTCGCTGGTCAGGGCCGTCTGAACTTGGCCAGCACACCGAAGAAGTCCTGACTGAGCTGCTCGACCTGACACCTGAACAAGTTCAGAAGCTTAGAGCGAGTGGAATCGTCTAAAACTGGTGTTTTCGCCATTGCATTCCCTTGCGATACTCCCGCCAGATAATTGAAAAATAATATTGGAGGGACGCATGGATCCGCTGTTCGATTTCACAGGAAAAGTTGCTTTGGTTACTGGCGGCAGTCGCGGACTGGGCCTCGAAATGGTCATGGCGTTAGCCGAACGCGGCGCGGATGTAATCATCGCAAGCCGAAAGCTGGACGCCTGCGAAGAGGTCGCGGCGAAAGTGCGCGCGCTCGGTCGAAAAGCTCTCCCTTTTGCTGCTCATTGCGGGAAATGGGACGATATCGATGCTCTCATCGACGCCGCTTATGCCGAATTCGGAAAAGTCGACATCCTCATCAATAATGCAGGCATGGGGCCAGCAGTCCCTAGTCCGGACGTTCAGGAATCTCTTTTCGACAGCGTCGTGAACCTGAACTTCAAAGGCCCGTTTCGCCTTGCCGCAATCGTCGGAAAAAGGATGAAAGAATCTGGTGGTGGCTCCATCATCAACATTTCTTCGACGGGCGCGCTCGTCCCGCTTCCGAACGTCGTTCCATACGGCAGTTCAAAAGCTGCGCTGAACGCGATGACAGTCTCGCTGGCACATGAATACGGGCCAGAAGTCAGAGTGAACACCATTTCGGCTGGCCCGTTCCTGACAGACATCGCAAAAGCCTGGACCGAAGAAGCGCGCGAGACATCCGACAATGCAGCGCGTCGTCCCGGCAAACCGGAAGAGATCGTTACAGGCGCGCTTTATCTTGCTAGTCCGGCGTCTTCTTTTACGACGGCTTCCCTGATTCAAATTGATGGCGGCATGCATTAAGATGCCAAAGCAGTCAGCAAAACCTCAGTTACTGCCAAAGTGATCACGTTTTGCGGGCTTTGCTTGACTGCGACGCCGTTGCACTGTTCCCTTCTGTCTAAGGAGAAGATTCATGAACACTAAACTTGCTTTACTTATCGGCGGAACAGCCTTGATGATTGCTGGTTGCGCAACCACTGCAGCACCAAAACAAACGGCTGAACTCGATCCAAACGTAAAAATTGTTGGCAAGACGGGCACGACAAAAAACGTGAACGAAGCCGGCGAAACCATCATTTGCAAGCGCAACTATGAAGTTGGCTCTCGCGTTCGCTTCACAGAAATTTGCGGCACTCCGAAAGAGTGGGAAATCATGCGTGAAGATGCGCGCAAAAAGATGAAAGACATGACTGGCGACCGAGCGGCGTCTAACAGCCAATAATCCTGGTTGGTGCGGACAGCCGGACTCGAACCGGCACGACCTAACGGTCGACGGATTTTAAATCCGTTGCGTCTACCAATTCCGCCATGCCCGCAACAAAAACACCCTTATCTCATGTTTTAAGAAGATACAGCCCCCAAATAGGGGCTGTGTTTTTTTATTTTTTTGACTTGATTTAAACTCGTTCAAAGATCGCTGCGAGCCCCTGCCCGCCGCCAATGCACATGGTTTCCAACCCATAGCGAGCGCCGCGTCGATCCATCTCGTTCAAAAGATTCGTCAGGATACGAACACCTGTCGCGCCGACCGGATGACCGAGCGAAATGCCGGACCCGTTCACATTGATTCGATCATGATCTTCATCAGACAAACCAAGCGCCTTGGTGCAGGCAAGTGCCTGCGCGGCAAACGCCTCGTTTAGCTCAATCAGATCCAGATCCTTCAGTGTCAGACCAGCTCGTTCCAGCGCGGCTTGAGTAGAAGGAACCGGGCCAATCCCCATAACGGATGGTCCGCATCCAGCCAGCCCCCATGATGTGAGACGTGCCAGAGGTTTGATACCGTTGGCTTCAGCAAGTTCGCGCGTCATGACGAGGCACGCTGCGGCACCGTCATTCTGACCGCTGGCATTGCCCGCAGTTACAGTCGCGTCCGGATCAACTTTGCTACGGATAGCGCGGAGTTTGGCCAAAGCTTCCATGCTGGAATCGTGACGAATATGCTCATCTTTATCGACGACAATGTCTGCTTTGCGCTGCTTCACTGTGATAGGAACGATTTCCGCTGCAAACTTTCCTTCGGCCTCAGCCGCACTCGCACGTTTGTGAGAACGAACAGCCAGTTCGTCCTGAGCGTCACGCGTAATGCCGTATTCTTTGCGAAGGTTTTCAGCAGTTTCAATCATCCCGCCCGGAACCGGGTAGTTCACACCACCAGCCGTTACGCGCCCGCGCGTTAGCCCATCCGCGAACATGACGCCAGGATCACCAGCGCCCCAACGCATATCATTGCTGAAGAATGGTGCGCGGCTCATGGATTCAGCACCGCCCGCAATCACGCAATCCATCGCGCCGGACTGAACTTGCAGCACCGCATTAATGACCGCCTGCAGGCCAGATCCACAGCGACGGTCGATCTGATATCCGCACGCTGTAACCGGAAGCCCTGCATTCAGCGCCACGACGCGCCCAATCGCAGGCGTCTCCATTGTCGGATAGCAGTTGCCGAAGATACAATCATCGACCTCTGAGCCGTCCAAACCGGCAGAAGAAATAACCGCTTTGACCACTTCCGTTGCCAGCACCTCAACAGGAACCGTTTTGAAACTTCCACCGAAAGCGCCAACTGCCGTGCGCTTTGGTTCACAAATGACTACGTCTCTCATTGGTTTCCCCTAGTTATTGATTGTGCGACCGCGAGCCGTAACGGCTTTGCGCGCTTCTTCGACGCTCTCTGCCGTTACAGAAGCAGCATGCTCTTTGGATCTTTGGACTTCCAGTTTCAGCGCATCAGCAAATGGAAGGCCAAAACCTTCGTCGATCAGTTCTTTATAGACCTTCAAAAGCACTGGCTGAGTTTTCGTCATATCCTGCGCAAGTTTCAGAGCCGCAGGAACGAGGTCTTCCGGCTCGTAAACACGGTTCACCAGCCCCCATTTTTCCGCAGTCTCCGCGTCGAGGAAATTTCCTGAGAAAGACAGCTCCTTCGCACGAGAAATACCGATCAGACGAGACAGTTTCTGGCTGAGCCCCCACCCCGGGACGATGCCGACGTGAGCGTGCGTGTCAGCAAACTTCGCTTTTGTGGAGGCGAGCAGAACGTCGCAGAGCAGAGCCAGCTCAAAACCGCCCGTGATAGCAAAACCATTAATGGCGCCAATGATCGGCCACGGATAATCTGTCAGCGCCGCCGCGAGGTCGATTTCCGTTTCACCAGCTCCAAGTGCGAAGCCTTTTTCACCAGCTTCTTTCAGGTCTACACCTGCTGTAAATGCGCGGCCAGCACCGGTCAGCACAACTGCGCGAATGGAGGCATCCTTTGCCAATTCGCGAAACGTCTTGCAGATCTCAGCGCGCAAAGCCGTGCTCAACGCATTTAATGCGTCAGGCCGGTTCAAAGTGACAAGCGCGACGGCATCCTGTTTCTCTACAAGTACAATCTGATCAGTCATATTTCTCCCCTTACACTCTTCTTAATTTGGACCGGACATTTCCGGTTTCACGGTTTCAGACGAGAGTACATTTTGAGCTTTCGTCATCGCCCGAATGATTTCATCACTGTCGTGTCCGCGAAAGACGATGTTCACACCGCTATCCGAAGGACTGGCAAACCATGGATAGGATCCGACGGACAGATTTTCATACTCAGCAGCCAAGGCGGATAGGGCATCAGCAACGTCACCTTCCCTCAATCCAACGCAGCGAAGGTTTCCGACTTTTGTAACGATGCCTGTCTCAAGACGGTGTTCAACATCGAGCAACATGCCTCGAACGATCGAGGGAACGCCCGCCATAACAAACACATTTTCGATCTGGAAACCGGGCGCGCCGGACACAGGGTTCGCAATGAGTGAAGCCGTTTGCGGAATGCGCGCCATACGAAGTCTTGCCTCTGTCAGTTCAACACCGGTTTCCCGATAGCGGTCTTCGAGGATTAGCCGCGCATCATCCCTAACATCAATGGATACACCAAAAGCTTTCGCAATCGCGTCGGCGGTAATATCGTCATGCGTGGGGCCAATCCCCCCAGTCGTGAACACATAGGAATAGTCTGACCGAAGTTCGTTCACCGCAGACACGATACGGGACGTTACGTCTGGCACGACCCGCGCTTCTCGTACGTTTATTCCCAACGGCGCCAAGAACTCAGCGATGGACTGCAGGTTAATGTCACGTGTTCTGCCTGAGAGTATTTCATCTCCGATAATCAGAACGGCAGCAGTTAGTGATAGTGTCATACACGTTCTTTCAGCCCGATAGCCGGAACCGGTCAACCCCAAAACGGATGGCTTTGAGTGAGCGGCCTTAGACCCAATATGATTTGAAGTATTCACGGGGAGACATATCAAGCTCGCATGGTATAGTATCGCTCAGAAATCAGGAGCAGCATTTTGAATTCAGAATCTGAAGTGATCACACGGTCAGGCAATATCCGCATTCACGGACCAGAAGGCTTTGAGGGCATGCGCCGCGCTGGCAAAGTCGTTGCCAGCTGCCTCGATATGCTGGCTGAACATGTCGAACCGGGAGTGACGACGGGCCATCTGGATGATCTGATCCGCGAGTTTGTGCTCGACAGGGGTGCCGTATCGGCAACGATTGGCTATCGCGGCTATCGCCATGCAAGCTGCATTTCCTGGAACCATGTCGTGTGCCACGGCATTCCCGGCCCGCGTGTTCTTAAGAATGGCGACATTGCAAATATCGACGTTACCGTTGTTGTCGAGGGTGGATGGCACGGCGATTCATCCCGAATGTATGGTGTTGGTGATGTAAAACGTAAAGCCAGCCGCCTTATGGACGTGACCTACGAAGCTATGATCGCTGGAATCAAGGCCGTTAAGCCGGGTGCGCGCGTTGGCGACATTGGCGGTGCGATCTCTGAAATCGCCGCAAAGAACCGCTTATCCGTCGTGGAAGATTTTTGTGGGCATGGCGTCGGTCAGGTTTTCCACGACGCCCCTAATGTCGTGCACTCTGCGAGAACTGGCACAGGCGATATTCTAAAACCTGGTATGTTCTTCACGATTGAACCAATGCTCAATCTTGGCAAAAAGGACTGCGCGACTCTATCTGACGGCTGGACGGCCGTTACACGTGATCGGTCGCTGTCAGCTCAGTTCGAACATTCTGTAGGGGTCACTGAAACTGGCGTTGAGATTTTCACCCTGTCTCCAACCGGGCTCCATACGCCTCACAATCCGGCTCTGGCTGAAACGATTGATCTTCCCTGATCATGAAAGAAGCAGCTCCCGGCCCGCTATTTCCTTCGGATAAACCGGTGAAACCAAAAGATGTTTCCCATCATCTTGGTCACCGGGAGCGCTTGCGCACCAGATTCGCAGAAACAAACGGTGCCGGACTGGCCGACTATGAAGTCCTTGAACTTTTATTGTGTGGATTCATTCCCCGCAAAGACGTAAAACCACTTGCAAAAGACCTTTTGAAGAAATTTGGAAGCCTGTCCGGTGTGTTTGCGGCACCGACGCGCGCCCTTCAACAGATAGACGGCATCGGCGAAACGCTCGCGACTTACATCAAAACGGTTCATGAACTGAACATCCGGGCCTCCAAAGAAGAAATCAGCCAACGTGTGACTTTGTCTTCCTGGTCGAAAGTACTCGAGTATGTCAAAGTTCAACTTCAACATGAACGGACAGAATTCTTTCGTGTTTTATTTCTTGATCGTAAGAATAACCTGCTCGCTGACGAAGAGCTTGGTCGCGGTACTGTTGACCACGCCCCTGTTTATCCCCGCGAAATTGCCAAACGGGTTCTGGAGCTGTCGTCGTCATCGATCATTCTGGTTCACAATCACCCAAGCGGCGATCCGACACCGTCGCGCGCTGATATCAGCATGACCCGCGAGATCATTGATATTCTTGAAGCGATTGAAGTTTCAGTCCATGACCACCTTATTGTTGGAACCAAAGGGGTGACCAGCATGAAGTCTCTCGGATTGATCTAGAGAATTACATTCACATCCATCCGAAACCGCTTGCCAAAGCTTAGCGAAGCAGTACGGTGTAACGAAAAAGATAGTGAAGTATATCCAATGCCGGGGAGAAGTATATGAGTGATGTGTCAACCACACAGGGCACAGGTCACCTGACAGGATTTGGCTCAAAACCGTACCGGAGCTATGTCCTTCTCACACTTACTCTGGTCTATACCCTTAACTTTATTGACCGTATTCTGATCAGCGTCGTCGGGCGTCCGATCATTGATGAATTCCAGCTGTCAAACTTTCAGTTCGGTATTCTGTCCGGTATCGGTTTTGCGCTCTTCTATACGCTTTTAGGCATCCCGATCGCCAACCTCTCCGAACGATATAATCGCGTCCGTATTATCGGCGTTTGCATCATCCTCTGGTCCGCCGCGACGGTCTTGTGTGGTTTTACCGCTGGTTTTGCGACACTTCTCTTAGCTCGCCTGCTCGTCGGCGTCGGCGAAGCAGGCTGTACACCGCCTGCCAATTCTTTGATTTCGGATTACTTCAAGCCATCTTCACGCCCGACAGCGCTCGGCATTTACGCTATGGGCGTGACTGCTGGCGGCCTATTGGCGCAGCTGTTCGGCGGGTCTCTTCTGAAGTTTGTAACCTGGCGCGAAGCCTTCATATTTGTTGGTGCTCCGGGCGTTCTCATTGGCCTGCTGGTCTTCTTCACAGTCAAGGAACCACCACGGGGCTACTCAGATCCTCCAAACGCCACAAAGCCAGAAAAAGCTGGCTTTCTGGAAGCCTTGAAAGAAATCACCGGAAAACCAACTTTCTGGATCATGACCGTTGGTGCAACACTCGCCGCATTTGCAGGCTATGCTCTGGTCGGGTTTCAACCCCTCTTCATTCAATATGCCAAAGGCTTCTCTCCAGGCGACACGGCGATCCGATTCATGGCGGTTTTCGCCCTTGCCGGTACAATCGGTACGTTCCTTGGCGGCTATCTGACAGAACGGTTCTCCAAATTCTCTAAACTTGCACCTTGCTGGGTTCCTGCGATGGGTTTGATGATTGCTGCGCCAATCCAGATATTCGCATTCTTTACCGGCAGTCTCACATATATGTTCGCGGCAATGTTCGCGGGCAGCCTGTTTCAGTATTTCTATCTCAGCGCACAGTATAATATCTGTCAGGCCGTGGTCAGTGTACGGGCGCGCGCGACGTCTGTTGCCATCATGCTGTTTATCTCCAACCTGATTGGATATGGCGCAGGCCCTCCAGCCTTTGGCCTGCTCGCTGACATGTTCTCGAACGGGTTCCTCAATTCCGGTGAATTTGCCGGACAACTTAGCGCGAGCTGCAGTCTCGCCGACGCATCCATGTCGGGTGTTCTGAAATCCGCCTGTCTGGATGCCAAAGCCCATGGCGTTCAGTGGGCAAACGCCACTGCGGCATCGGTCTTCGCTGTCGCGGGCGTATTCTATCTGCTTTGCACCATTACATTTAAAAAAGACGCAAACGCAGACGTATAACTGGGAGGAAAAACTATGGCAGGGAGTGAGTCGATTGCTCCGCCTGCACCAGGAGGCAACCCGGGATTCGGTTCCCGCGGTTATCGGTCCTATGTGCTTGGCGCGCTTCTCGTGGTCTATATCTTCAACTTCATTGACCGCACCATCATCAACATTCTGACAGAACCCATCAAAGAATCCTTTGGTGTGGAAGACTGGCAAATGGGTCTGCTTGGCGGACCGACATTCGCAATTCTCTATACGCTATTAGGGCTCCCGATTGCCCGTTTCGCAGAACGCATAAACCGGGTCTGGATTATCGTAGCTGCCGTCGGTATTTGGAGTTTGATGACCGCACTGTGTGGATTCGCGACGACATTCACAATCTTACTGCTCGTCAGAATTGGTGTCGGTATCGGCGAAGCTGGCTGCACGCCACCCGCCCAATCTTTGATTGCCGACTACTTTAAGCCATCCAGCCGCGCAACCGCCGTTTCCATTTATGCGCTCGGCGTTCCCTTCGGTGGTATGTTGGCGTCTATTCTTGGCGGAACAATCTCGCAACAAGTCACGGGTCCAAACCTTGCCGCGTTCCTGCAGTCTATTGGACTGACATCGCTGACTCAGATTATCGACTGGAGCAGCGTTGAAGGATGGCGCATTGCCTTTGTACTGGTCGGTTTACCGGGATTGCTTCTCGCGCTGATCGTCAAGCTGACCATCAAAGAACCGCCACGAGGCTATACTGACCCTGCTCACATTCAGGCAAAGTCTGCAGAGAGAGTCTCTTTCGGCCAGGCACTGAAACTGCTCGCGAGCAAGCCTACCTATTGGCACGTCGTCATCGGCGCGACCATTGCTTCATTTGTTGGCTATGGCGTCGGACAGTTTACAACCTCGTTCTTTATCAGAACCCATGAACTGTCCCTTCAGGTCGCTGCACTGCTGTTCGGTATTATTCTGGGCCTGATGGCTGCGATCGGTGTTTTCACGTCAGGATACCTTTCTGACAAGTTTTCAGAACGTCACCCGAATGCTTTGTCGTGGATTCCAGCCCTTGGCATGGGTCTTTCAGTGCCACTCTATGCGATTGGCTATCTTACAGACAATCTCTTCATCGCTGTCCCTCCCCTTATGGCGGCGGCCTTGCTGCACTATTTCTACCTTGGACCTATGTACGCGGTCGCAGGTGGCGTCGTTGATAGCCGAACGCGTGCAACCTCTGTTGCGATAGCGCTGTTGGTAGTTAATCTGATCGGCTACGGTCTTGGTCCGCTCGTAATCGGTGTTCTGTCCACTTTCCTGAAGACAATGTTCCTGAATGGTGCTGGTCTCGGTTTGACGCTCGACGCTTGTAAAGTTCCTGCGGACTTGTCTGCCGACATGGTTGCCGCATGTACGTCAGCCGATGCCAAAGGCCTTCAATGGTCAATCATCGTCTTTATCTGCGGATACGGATGGGCGGCAATCCATTATCTGATTGCCGGCAAGACGTTAAAGCAAGACATGGTGGCGGTAGCCGACGAATAAGCAAAAGCAGAAAGACCCGGACGCATTATGTTTCCGGGTCTTTTTCTATTGCGGGCTTTGGTCCGTCAGGACGCGTCAGGATGAATATCGCTGATCCCGCTAGAATGGGTATCTGAACCGCGACGACCCATAACTTACCACCCAGAAAATAGGTCAATATCGGTGTTGAAACGAGGGCGATCACCGCGAACAGTTTTGCCCGACGATTTATGGCGCCGTACCTTTCCCAGTCCGTCAAAAGTGGTCCGAACAGATTGTGAGCATACAGCCAATCGTGCAATTTCTGCGACGAACGCGCAAAGCAAAAGGCTGCGAGAAGCAAGAAAGGCGTGGTCGGCAAAAGCGGCAGCGCGACCCCCAGAAATGCCAGCGCCGTGAAGAAGAGACCGGCTCCCAGCCAAAAAATTCTCATGACCCCGGTTCTCATGGAAGTGACACTCCAATGGCCGCCAAAGGAGAAACTCCGAACAGGATTGGATGGGCCAACAAAAGCGCGACGATCACGATCAATGCCAAACCTGTCCGCTTGATCGCATATGTCGAAAACTCAGGGTCCCTTTGGATTGCAGCGAGCATACCTAACGGATTTGGAAGCAGCGACGTATTCTTCGACGCCTCACTCCATTCCTCTTCAGTTTCAAACCCGGCTTTTCGTCTTTTATCCAGCATGACGAGGCCTATCACTGAAAATATCGTCTGAAGAGCAAAGAATGCCAGCACACCGACATGCCCGTTGGCAATCATGTGCCCGATAGACCAGAGTACGATCCCCCACAGAACCGGATGTCGCGTGGTTCGACAGATACCAGGATGGTCGCAATCATACGGAGCGGACCGACTGAAGACAGAAAATGGATTTCTGGCTCCAAGACCCAAACCAATGAGCCCTATCCCAAGAATTATCAGAACAATAGCCAAATAGCCGTGCCAGACCTGAAACTGCCAAACGACATCTTGAGGCGCCCGTAAGGCCATGACTACGCAGACGCCATACAGTCCGATGGAAATCATGGAGAAAACGACAAGAAACAGAGTTCGGCCGAGAAGACGCTCTATGGGTTTGCGCACACGCTGATTTAACAGAATGAGGTGCGAAAAAATGAACGTAAGATTGGCAGCCAGAAACCCGCCCCAGTCAGGGAGAAAGGTTTTAAACCCACCGCTATTCTTCCAGATCAGAAACAAAGGAATCCAGATGAATGTCAGCGTTAAGGATCCTTTGATCGCCTGATACGTTATCCATAACCAGAACATTCGTGACCGGTTGTCTTTCACGAATTGAATGGACTTTTTCAAACTAAAGGATTGCACAACACCAGACCTGTTTCACGGTTTAGAACTGATCATACCGGTTACAGCCGATACCAGACAACAAAAAAGCCCGCTCATATGAGCGGGCTTTATGTGTTCGAACGTCAGATAAGACTATTCGACGACTTTAGAAACGACGCCTGAACCGACCGTACGGCCACCTTCACGGATCGCGAAACGGAGTTTTTCTTCCATCGCAACCGGCTGGATCAGCTCAACGTTCAGTTTCACGTTATCGCCAGGCATAACCATTTCTGTGCCATCCTGAAGCGTAACAACACCAGTCACGTCCGTTGTACGGAAGTAGAACTGTGGACGGTAGTTAGAGAAGAACGGCGTGTGACGGCCACCTTCTTCTTTTGTCAGAATGTAAGCTTCAGCTTCAAACTTCTTGTGTGGCTTAACCGAACCCGGCTTACACAGAACCTGACCACGCTCAACGCCTTCGCGGTCAACACCACGCAGAAGCGCACCGATGTTGTCGCCAGCCTGACCCTGGTCGAGAAGTTTGCGGAACATCTCAACGCCGGTACACGTTGTTTTTGTAACGCCTTCACGGATGCCGACGATTTCGATCTCGTCGCCAACTTTCAGGATGCCTGTTTCAACACGACCCGTCACAACCGTACCACGGCCAGAGATTGAGAACACGTCCTCAACTGGCATCAGGAATGGTTTGTCAACCGGACGTTCTGGAGTTGGGATATATTCGTCAACCGCAGCCATCAGCTCGATGATTTTGTCTTTACCGATATTGTCATCACGGCCTTCAACAGCTGCAAGAGCTGAACCAGAGATGATTGGAATATCATCGCCCGGGAAGTCGTAAGAAGACAGAAGTTCACGAACTTCCATTTCAACGAGCTCGAGAAGCTCTTCGTCGTCAACCTGGTCAACTTTGTTCATGAAAACAACAAGCGCAGGTACACCAACCTGACGTGCGAGCAGGATGTGCTCACGTGTCTGTGGCATTGGGCCGTCTGCTGCGTTCACAACCAGGATCGCGCCGTCCATCTGAGCCGCACCGGTGATCATGTTCTTCACATAGTCAGCGTGGCCCGGGCAGTCGACGTGTGCGTAGTGGCGGTTCTCAGTCTCATACTCAACGTGTGCTGTGTTGATCGTGATACCACGCGCTTTTTCTTCCGGTGCAGAGTCGATATCTGCGTAAGAACGTGCAGCGCCGCCTGTGACGTCCGCGAGCACCATTGTGATCGCTGCTGTCAGAGTTGTCTTGCCGTGGTCAACGTGACCAATCGTACCGATGTTTACGTGAGGCTTATTGCGCTCAAACTTTGCTTTAGACATGTTCTCCTACTCCTGAAAACTTTTTGTCTGATATAATGTTAGCTTGCGACCTGAGCGATGATTTTCTCGCTCTCAGCACGTGGAACTTCTTCGTAGTGGTCAAAGATCATTGTGAACTGTGCACGACCTTGTGACATACCGCGGAGGTTACCGACGTAACCGAACATGTTCGCAAGTGGAACGAATGCGTTGATAGCAGTTACGTTACCACGTGGTTCAGATCCCTGGATCTGACCGCGACGAGAGTTCAGGTCACCGATGATGTCGCCCATATAGTCTTCAGGCGTGATGACTTCAACCTTCATGACTGGTTCCATGATCTTTGGAGCGCCCTGGCTCTTCAGTTCACGGAATGCAGCGCGACCAGCGATTTCGAACGCGAGAACGCTCGAGTCAACATCGTGGTAAGCACCGTCGATCAGGGATGCTTTCAGGTCGCTCACTGGGTAACCAGCGATAAGACCATTTGTCATCGCACTTTCGAGACCTTTTTCGACGCCTGGGATATATTCCTTAGGAACAGAACCACCAACGATCTTAGATTCGAAGACGAAACCTGTACCAGCTTCACCTGGCTCGAACTGGATCTTGACGCGCGCGAACTGACCAGAACCACCAGACTGTTTCTTGTGGGTGTAGTCAATTTCCGCAGGCTTGGAAATCGCTTCGCGGTAAGCAACCTGAGGCGCACCAATGTTCGCTTCAACTTTGAACTCACGCTTCAGACGGTCGACGAGAATGTCGAGGTGAAGCTCGCCCATGCCTTTCATGATGGTCTGGCCAGATTCCTGGTCAGTTTCCACGCGGAAAGATGGATCCTCAGCAGCAAGACGCTGGAGACCAACGGACATTTTTTCCTGGTCGGCTTTAGATTTCGGCTCAACCGCAATCTCGATAACCGGATCAGGGAAGTTCATTGTTTCCAGAACAACCGGACCAGACTTGTCGCACAGAGTGTCACCAGTCGTGGTGTCTTTGAGGCCTGCGAGCGCGATGATGTCGCCAGCAAATGCTTCTTCGATCTCTTCACGGTTGTTAGAGTGCATCATCATCATACGACCGATGCGCTCGTTACGACCTTTAGTGGAGTTCAGAAGAGAACCACCTTTAGCCAGTGTACCAGAATAGATACGAACGAACGTCAGAGAACCAACGAACGGGTCGTTCATGATTTTGAACGCCAGACCAGAGAATGGCTGTGTATCGTCTGCTGAACGTGCGATGTTACGAACTTCGTCTTCGTCGCCTGGTTTGAAGCCCATGTAAGCAGGGACATCAAGCGGGCTTGGAAGGAAGTCGATAACCGCGTTGAGCATAGGCTGAACGCCTTTGTTCTTGAACGCAGAACCACACAGAACCGGCACGAAAGACATGCTCAGCGTACCCTTACGGATCAGCTTTTTGAGTGTGTCGATGTCTGGCTCTTCACCTTCGAGGTACGCTTCCATAGCCGCTTCGTCTTGCTCAACAGCAATTTCGACGAGCTCAGCGCGCATCTCTTCAGCTTTGTCTTTCAGTTCGTCACGGATTTCCTGAACAACCCAGCTCGCACCGAGATCTTCACCCTGCCAGACCCATTCTTTCATGGTCAGCAGGTCAACGAGACCTTCAAGTTCGCTTTCAGCGCCGATTGGCATCTGAATTGGAGCAGGAGTCGCACCCGTACGCTCTTTGATCATCTTCACGCAGTTGAAGAAGTCAGCGCCAAGCTTGTCCATTTTGTTGACGTAAACAATCCGCGGAACTTTGTAGCGGTCAGCCTGACGCCAAACAGTTTCTGTCTGAGGCTCAACACCTGCGTTCGCGTCGAGAACACAAACCGCACCATCGAGAACCGCCAGAGAACGCTCAACTTCAATTGTGAAGTCCACGTGTCCCGGAGTGTCGATGATGTTGAAGCGGTGCTTCTCAGTCTGAGCCGTCTGACCGTCTTCAGTACGTTCCCAGAAAGTGGTTGTTGCAGCAGACGTGATGGTAATACCACGCTCTTGCTCCTGCTCCATCCAGTCCATGGTTGCAGCGCCGTCGTGAACCTCACCAATTTTGTGAGATTTACCTGTGTAGTACAGGATACGCTCTGTTGTAGTCGTTTTACCGGCGTCAATGTGCGCCATGATACCGAAATTTCGGTAACGTTCGAGCGGATAATCGCGAGCCATGAGAAAGCCTCAGCTAATGAGTTGGGAGGAATTACCAGCGGTAATGTGAGAATGCGCGGTTGGCTTCCGCCATGCGGTGTGTGTCTTCGCGCTTCTTAACAGCGTTTCCACGACCGTTAGACGCGTCGAGAAGCTCGCCCGCAAGACGTTCACGCATTGTGTTTTCGTTACGACCGCGAGCAGCAGCAACCATCCAGCGAATCGCCAGGGCCTGACGACGCTCTGTACGAACTTCAACAGGAACCTGATACGTCGCACCACCAACGCGGCGCGAACGAACTTCTACTGCCGGAGACACATTCTCGAGCGCATCATGGAACAGTTCAACAGGATCGCGTTTCGCACGACCTTCAACAAGATCCAGAGCACCGTATACAATACGTTCTGCAACAGATTTCTTACCATCAACCATGATCTGGTTCATGAATTTAGAAAGAACGATGTCCCCAAATTTTGGATCAGGAAGGACTTCACGTTTTTCAGCGCGGTGACGACGAGACATATCTTATTATTTCCTATTTCGGGCGTTTCACGCCGTAATGAGAACGACGTTGCTTACGGTCTTTAACACCTTGGGTATCGAGCACACCACGAAGCACGTGATAGCGAACACCAGGCAAGTCACGTACACGACCGCCGCGGATCAGAACAACAGAGTGTTCCTGAAGGTTGTGACCTTCGCCAGGGATGTAACAAATTGATTCGTAACCTGAAGTCAGACGAACTTTCGCAACTTTCCGAAGAGCTGAGTTAGGCTTCTTAGGAGTTGTCGTGTAAACGCGCGTGCAAACGCCGCGACGTTGAGGACACGCCTTCAGAGCAGGAACTTTATTACGCTTCGGACGAGGAGCCCGAGGCTTACGAATCAACTGGTTAATCGTTGGCATAGGCCTAATCTTCTATCCTTTTGCTGGGCACCCAAATACCCACTTCAATAACCAAAACCGAGGCGATCTCAATATCATCACCCCGGTAAACGACTTGTTGGGAAGGGGTTGGGCCCCGAACCCTTTCCTGGTCGCAGACAGATTATTCAATCTCCGCAACCGGCACATAGAGCGGCGCTAATAAGCTTTGACGAGCAGAACGTCAACCCTTCTTCGCGCTTTCGAGCAATTCATTCTGCTCTTCTCTCTAAAGAGGAAAGCCCTTGTCTTTCCGGCAAGGGCTTTCCCGATCTTTTCAGAGGTCAGATCGAGAATTAATCGATCTGTCCAGGGGATGGAAGCGCAGGCGTAGCCGCAGCAGCAGCTGTTTTTGCACGCTGTGCTTTCAACTTCGCATCGCGATCCATCGCCAGTCGACGATAGCGGCGCAACTGGCCGCCTGTACCAGCTGGAATCAGTCGGCCGACAATGACGTTCTCTTTCAGGCCTTCGAGCGAATCGACTTTGCCCTGAATTGACGCTTCGGTCAGAACGCGAGTCGTTTCCTGGAACGACGCAGCAGAGATGAACGAACGTGTTTGCAGAGATGCTTTGGTAATACCCAACAGAATTGGCGTACCGGTCGCTTCCTTGCGACCCGCTTTACGAGCCGCTGCATTCGCATCTTCGAAGTCGAGAAGTTCAACTGTCTCACCCTTGAGGAGAGAAGTTTCACCGCCTTCAGTGACTTCAATTTTCTGAAGCATCTGACGCACGATAACTTCGATGTGCTTGTCGTTGATCGGAACGCCCTGCAGACGATAAACCTTCTGGATCTCGTCAACGAGATAATCAGCAAGCGCTTCTACACCGAGAACGGTCAGAATGTCTTGTGGAGCCGGGTTACCATCCATCAGATAGTCACCACGACGGATCATATCGCCTTCCTGAATGGCAAGGTGTTTGCCCTTCGGAATGAGATATTCCATTGGTTCCATTGCTTCATCTTCCGGAACGATCCGAACGCGACGCTTGTTCTTATAGTCACGGCCGAATTCAACACGACCATCGATTTCCGCGATGATTGCGTGGTCTTTCGGACGACGCGCTTCGAAGAGTTCAGCAACGCGTGGCAGACCACCCGTAATGTCTTTGGTTTTCGCACCACCGGTCATGACACGAGCAAGTGTTTCACCCTGCCCGATTGTGTCACCTTCGTTGACCGAGAGGATCGCACCCGCAGACAGTTGGTAACGCGCCGGCATGCCGTTTGGCAGAGTGATTGGCTCGTCATCATCGCCAACAACGACGATAGACGGACGAAGTTCAACCTTCTTA
This sequence comes from uncultured Ponticaulis sp., assembly GCA_963678615.1. Lineage (GTDB taxonomy): Bacteria > Pseudomonadota > Alphaproteobacteria > Caulobacterales > Hyphomonadaceae > Ponticaulis. Next base: position 1,316,382 of record OY782947.1, on the reverse strand, counting down.
GAGGTTGTACGCCAGTCAACCATGACCCGCGACGCAATACCTGTTGCTTCGTCGGTCTCTTCACGAGAGGTCAGACCGTCAATGACGTCTTCCAGTTTGATCTTACCAGACACTTCAGTGATGATCGGCTGCGCAAACGGGTCCCAGTCAGCGAGCTTGTCGCCGCGCTTAACCATCTGGCCGTCTTTGATGAAGAGCTGTGTACCATAGTTCGCTTTGAACGTCTGACGTACGCGGCCATCTTCATCGACCGTATCAACTTCCATGTGACGACCAACCGCAATGAGGCGGCCATCAGAACGAACAACAGTGTTGGCTTCGCGGAAGACGATCTTGCCGTCATAAGCCGCTTCAACACCTGACTGGTCTGCAACCTGCGCCGCACCACCAATGTGGAATGTACGCATTGTCAGCTGAGTACCTGGCTCACCAATTGACTGAGCGGCGATAACACCGACCGCTTCGCCCTGGTTTACGCGCTCACCGCGTGCAAGGTCACGGCCGTAACAAGACGCACAAACGCCTGTCCGTGTTTCACATGTCAGAACTGAACGAACGAGGACTTTGTCGATACCAGACTTGTCGATTTTAGCAGCCAGCGCCTCGTCGATATAAGTGTTGGAAGGAACGACAAGCTCTCCCGTACCTGGTGTGATAACGTCTTCTGCAGTCGTACGACCCAGAATACGATCTTCCAGAGATACGATAACGTCCGCACCGTCCATGACAGCGCGCATTGTAATACCTTTGTCAGTACCACAATCATCTTCAGTAACGATGCTGTCCTGAGCAACGTCAACGAGACGACGTGTGAGATAACCAGAGTTCGCAGTTTTCAGAGCGGTATCCGCCAGACCCTTACGCGCACCGTGGGTAGAGTTAAAGTACTCAAGGACGGTCAGACCTTCCTTGAAGTTCGAAACGATTGGCGTCTCGATAATCTCACCCGATGGTTTTGCCATCAGACCACGCATACCAGCCAGCTGCTTCATCTGGTTCTTGGAACCACGGGCACCGGAGTGCGCCATCATAAAGACTGAGTTGGTTTCAGTTACGCGACCCGTTTCCGGATCAATCTTAGTCTCACCCGCAACGTCCATCATTGCGTCGGCAACTTTGTCCGTACAAGTGGACCAGGCGTCTACGACTTTGTTGTATTTCTCACCACGCGTGATCAGACCGTCAGCATATTGACGCTCGTATTCTGCTGCCAGAGCACGTGTATCTTCAACCAGCTTCTGCTTCGCAGCTGGGATAACCATGTCATCCTTACCGAAGGAAATACCAGCTTTTGCCGCTTCGCGGAAACCAAGGCTCATGATCTGGTCACAGAAGATGACCGTCGCCTTCTGACCGCAGTTCCGGTAAACATAATCGATCATCCGACCGATTTGTTTCTTGACCATCACGTCGTTGACGACGTCTGGCGTCATGCCCGGAACTTTTGGAAGACAGTCAGCAATCATGAAACGACCTGGAGTCGTATCAAAGACAACACGCTGTTTCGAACCGTCTTCGAGCGTTGTTTCAAACGAGCATTTGACTTTTGCGTGCAGAGTAACGTCGCCAGTGTGCAGAGCGTGCTCAATTTCACCCATATCGGAGAAACACATGCCCTCGCCCGGCTCTTTGTCTTTCGCAAGCGAAAGATAATACAGACCCAATACCATGTCCTGAGACGGAACCACAATCGGCTTACCGTTTGCAGGTGACAGGATGTTGTTGGTCGACATCATCAGAACGCGCGCTTCAAGCTGAGCTTCCAGAGACAGCGGAACGTGAACCGCCATCTGGTCACCGTCAAAGTCCGCGTTGAACGCTGTACATGCCAATGGGTGCAGCTGGATCGCTTTACCTTCAATCAGCTTAGGCTCGAACGCCTGAATACCAAGACGGTGAAGCGTCGGTGCGCGGTTCAGCAGAATTGGGTGCTCGCGGATAACCTCTTCAAGGATATCCCAGACTTCCGGCTTCTCTTTCTCAACCAGCTTCTTCGCAGCTTTGACCGTACCTGCCAGGCCTTTCGCGTCGAGGCGCGCATAGATGAATGGCTTGAACAGTTCCAGCGCCATCTTCTTCGGCAGACCACACTGGTGAAGTTTCAGTGTTGGGCCTGTCACGATGACAGAACGACCAGAATAGTCGACGCGCTTACCGAGAAGGTTCTGACGGAAACGACCGTGCTTACCTTTCAGCATGTCAGACAGAGACTTCAGTGGACGCTTGTTCGTGCCAGTGATGACTCGGCCACGACGACCGTTGTCGAACAGAGCGTCAACAGACTCTTGAAGCATACGTTTCTCGTTCCGGATAATGATATCCGGAGCACGAAGTTCCATAAGGCGCTTCAGTCGGTTGTTTCGGTTGATAACACGACGATAAAGATCGTTGAGGTCAGACGTCGCAAAACGACCGCCATCAAGCGGAACAAGAGGACGAAGATCTGGTGGAATCACCGGAACGACCGTCATCACCATCCATTCAGGACGGCATCCTGAGTGCATGAAAGATTCGATGACTTTCAGGCGCTTGGCAATTTTCTTTGGCTTCAGTTCGCCAGTTGCTTCAGCGAGATCGTCACGCAGCTGGTCAGCAGTCGCTTCCAGATCGATCTCTTTCAGCAGTTCGTAAACAGCTTCTGCACCAATCATGGCCGTGAATGCGTCTTCACCATACTCGTCACAAGCATCCATATACTCTTCTTCAGAGAGGAGTTGTTTCGGCTCGAACGGCGTCAGAGACGGTTCAGTGACGACATAGCTTTCAAAGTAAAGAACGCGCTCAACATCCTTCAGCGTCATGTCCAGAAGCAAGGCAATCCGGGACGGGAGCGATTTCAGGAACCAGATGTGCGCAACTGGTGCTGCGAGTTCAATATGACCCATGCGCTCACGGCGAACGCGCGCCAGCGTAACTTCTACGCCGCACTTCTCACACGTGATACCACGGTATTTGATGCGCTTATACTTGCCGCAGGTACATTCATAGTCTTTTTGTGGCCCGAAAATACGTGCGCAGAAAAGACCGTCACGTTCTGGCTTGAACGTACGATAGTTGATGGTTTCCGGCTTTTTGATTTCACCGTGCGACCAGGACCGGATTTGTTCCGGGCTGGCGATACTGATTTTGATCGCCTCGAAACTCGGTGCTGGTGCATTTGGATTGAACAGGTTTGTAACTTCCTGGCTCATATAGGCCGCTCCCTGGCGGTTAGCGGGTTGTCGGTTTTGCCGAACCACCCTGAAAAGACTTTATGACTAAACTACGCGACTAATAAAGTTACTCGTCGTCGTCCGATTCACCTTCGATCAGCTCGACGTTCAGGCCGAGAGACCGCATCTCTTTGATGAGAACGTTGAAGCTTTCCGGAATACCGGCTTCAAAGTTGTCCTCACCACGAACGATCGACTCATAAACCTTCGCACGACCAGCTGTGTCATCCGACTTCACGGTTAGCATTTCCTGAAGCGTATAAGCTGCGCCGTATGCTTCAAGTGCCCAGACCTCCATCTCACCGAAGCGCTGACCACCGAACTGAGCTTTACCGCCCAGTGGCTGTTGCGTGACGAGTGAGTAAGGACCAGTCGAACGAGCGTGAATCTTCTCGTCCACCAGGTGGTGAAGTTTCAGAAGATACTTGTAGCCGACGGTTACCGGACGAGCGAATGGTTCGCCAGTACGGCCATCATAAAGCGTGGATTGTCCGGAGCTATCGAGGCCAGCGCGAACCAGCATCTCTGAAATGTCGTCCTGGTGCGCACCGTCAAATACTGGCGTACCGATTGGAACACCTTTGACGAGATTGCCTGCCAGCTCGACGATTTCACGCTCAGACTCAGGCACGCCTGGGTCTTCGCCATAAGCTTTGACAATTGTTTCTTTGAGTTTCGCAACGTCTTTGTTGCGGCGATAAACTTCGAGGCTGTTCTCAATCATGCGACCAAGACCGGCACATGCCCAGCCAAGGTGCGTCTCAAGAATCTGACCAACGTTCATACGCGACGGAACGCCGAGAGGGTTCAGTACGATATCAACTGGCACGCCGTCTTCAGTGAATGGCATGTCTTCGATCGGGTTAATCTTGGAGATAACACCCTTGTTACCGTGACGACCGGCCATTTTGTCGCCCGGCTGAAGCTTACGCTTCACAGCGAGGAAGACTTTAACAACCTTCATCACGCCTGGAGGCAGATCATCACCGCGTTGGATCTTCTCGACTTTATCGTTGAAACGAGCTTCGAGTTCACGAAGTGAGTCATCGTAAGACGCTTTCAGCGCGTCGACTTCAGCCTGCTGGCCTTCGTCTTCGAGCTGGATTTGCCACCAATGAGCTTTTGAAATCGTTTCCAGCTGATCGAGAGACACGTCGCCCTTCTTGAAGCCTTTCGGGCCGGCAATCGCGTTTTGACCAAGGATCAGATCTGTCAGACGAGAGAACACGTTACGTTCGAGAATGGATTGCTCGTCGCGACGGTCTTCCTGAAGACGTTCGATTTGCTCACGCTCGATCTGGATCGCACGTTGGTCTTTATCAACACCGTGACGGTTGAAGATACGAACCTCAACAACAGTACCCGCATCGCCAGGAGGCACACGCAGAGATGTGTCACGAACGTCAGACGCTTTCTCACCGAAGATCGCACGCAGAAGCTTTTCTTCCGGTGTCATCGGGCTCTCGCCCTTTGGTGTCACCTTACCAACGAGAATGTCGCCAGCTTTGACTTCCGCACCAACCGCAACAATGCCCGCTTCATCGAGGTTACGCAGCGCTTCTTCACCCACGTTCGGAATGTCACGAGTGATCTCTTCCGGGCCGAGCTTCGTATCACGAGCCGAAATCTCGAATTCCTCGATGTGGATAGACGTGAAGACGTCATCACGAACGATACGCTCGGAAATGAGGATGGAGTCCTCATAGTTGTAGCCGTTCCATGGCATGAAGGCCACGCGGACGTTACGGCCAAGTGCCAGTTCACCAAGGTCAGTCGACGGACCGTCAGCGATGATATCGCCTTTAACAACCTGATCACCCACGCTCACAATCGGGCGCTGGTTGATGCAAGAGTTCTGGTTTGAACGACGGAATTTTACGAGACGATAGATATCGACGCCTGAACGATCACTTTCGAGATCAGCAGTCGCACGAATAACGATACGTTCCGCATCAACCTGCTCAACAACGCCTGAACGACGCGCGACCAGAGCTGCGCGAGAGTCGCGAGCCACAATTGACTCCATACCGGTACCAACCAGAGGCGCATCAGTCTGAACCAGAGGAACAGCCTGACGTTGCATGTTTGATCCCATGAGAGCGCGGTTCGCGTCATCGTTTTCAAGGAACGGAATGAGTGATGCCGCAACAGATACAACCTGTTTCGGTGATACGTCGATGAAGTCGACTTCTTCACGCGGAACCAGTGTCGCGTCACGAGCAGAGCCAACACGAGCGTTGACGAACTCATTTACCAGATTGCCGTTCTCATCGACTGTCGCATTCGCCTGAGCGATTGAGTAGCGCTGCTCTTCCATAGCAGAAAGATAGCGAACCTCGTCCGTCAGCTTGCCGTTCTCAACTTTCCGGTATGGGCTTTCAATGAAGCCATACTTGTTGATGCGCGCATGCGTTGCCAGAGAGTTGATCAGACCGATATTCGGCCCCTCTGGCGTTTCAATCGGACACATACGACCGTAGTGCGTTGGGTGAACGTCGCGAACTTCAAAGCCTGCACGTTCACGGGTCAGACCACCAGGGCCGAGCGCTGACAGACGACGCTTGTGCGTGATCTCTGACAGTGGGTTTGTCTGGTCCATGAACTGCGACAGCTGAGACGAACCGAAGAATTCACGGATCGCAGCTACAACTGGTTTTGCGTTGATCAGATCGTGCGGCATGACCGTATCAACGTCCACAGACGACATACGCTCTTTAATCGCACGTTCCATACGAACGAGACCGACGCGGTACTGGTTTTCCATCAGCTCGCCGACAGAACGAACACGGCGGTTACCGAGGTTATCGATATCGTCGACATCACCACGACCGTCTTTCAGGTCGAGAATGGTTGTCATGACAGCGATGATGTCTTCTTTGCGCAGGGTGCGCATATCATCCGGACAATCAAGATCCAGACGCATGTTCATCTTCACGCGGCCTACCGCAGACAGGTCATAGCGCTCAGAGTCGAAGAACAGTTGCTGGAACAGTGAGTCAGCCGCTTCCTGCGTTGGTGGCTCACCAGGACGCATGACGCGGTAAATGTCAGACAGAGCCTCAAAGCGCGTTGAGTTCTTATCTGCAGCCAGCGTGTTACGCAGCCACGACCCACGGCTACCGCCATCAACGTCCAGAAGATCAAGTTCTGTAACGCCAGCGTCACGCAATTCAGCGATGATTTCTTCTGTCAGCTCGTCCCCGGCTTCAACGAAAATCTCGCCCGTTTCTTCGTTGGCGATATCATACGCAACGAATTTGCCTTCAAGAGACGCACTCGGAACAAGAATGTCTTCCAGACCGCCCTCAGCCAGTTTGCGGGCTTTAACGGCAGAGATTTTCTTGCCAGCCGCGACCAGCGCTTCGCCAGTGTTTGCGTCGACCAGATCGAATTCTGGTTTCGCGCCGCGCCAGCGATCCGCGACGAATGGCGTGACCCAGCCGCTCTTGTTCAGGCGGTAAACCGAGTTGGTGTAGAATGTTTCGAGAATTTCTTCTGCACCCATACCGAGCGCCATCAGCATAGTCGTTGCTGGCAGCTTACGTTTACGGTCGATACGAACGTTCAGAATGTCTTTGGCATCGAATTCAAAATCGAGCCATGAACCACGGTAAGGAATGACGCGCGCAGCAAACAACAGTTTGCCGGACGCATGCGTTTTGCCTTTGTCGTGGTCGAAGAATACGCCTGGAGAACGGTGCATCTGAGACACGATTACGCGCTCAGTACCGTTCACGATGAACGTACCCTTTTCCGTCATCAACGGGATGTCACCGAGATAGACGTCTTGTTCTTTAATGTCGCGAACGGAACGAGCCTGCGTTTCTTCATCGATATCAAATACGATGAGACGCAATTTGACTTTCAGAGGCGCGGCGTAAGTCAGGTCACGCTGCTGGCACTCTTCAACGTCGAACTTTGGCGCTTCATATTCGAAAGACACATATTCGAGCACTGAACGCTCTGCAAAGTCCTTGATTGGAAAGACTGATTTGAAAACAGCACCCAATCCTTCGTCTGAGCTCCGCTCTTCAAGCGGACCCATCTGAAGAAATGTCTCATAGGAAGCTCTTTGAACTTCAATCAGGTTGGGCATGTCGACTACAGCTGGCAGACGACCAAATGATTTGCGAATACGCTTTTTTTCCGTGAGGGACAGAGCCATCTTCGTTCCTGATTCAGAGCCGCAATGCGGCGTTCGCTACAAGCGCGGTCGCGGCGAACTCAAACGAGAGCCCGCCGCGTTAAACTCTACTGTGGACGCTCCGCGCAGAACGCGCCCACTCAGGATAAAGCCCGAAGGCGGTCGATTACTTAATGTCGACCTTAGCGCCTGCTTCTTCGAACTTTTTCTTGATGTCTTCAGCTTCGTCCTTAGTAACGCCTTCTTTGATCGGCTTAGGAGCAGCTTCAACCAGTTCTTTCGCTTCTTTCAGACCGAGGCCTGAAACAACTTCGCGAACGACTTTAATGACGTTGATTTTCTTTGCACCAGCGTCAGTCAGAATTACGTCGAATTCTGTTTTCTCTTCCGCAGCAGCAGCAGCTTCGCCACCAGCAGCTGGACCAGCTACAGCAACAGCAGCAGCGGCTTTGATGCCACGCTCTTCGAGGTAGTCGTTGAGTTCTTTTGCTTCGAGAATAGTGAGGCCCAGGAGCTCATCACCAAGTTTAGCAATATCAGCCATGTTTTTAAACTTTCTGTACTCTTGTGAGGTTGAGTTGTTTGATCGTGCGTTGAATTTTGACCCTTAAGCCTCAGCTTGCTCACCGATCGCAGTGATTGCACCAGCCAGTTGCTGACCTGGAGCGTTAACACGCGATACGATTTGCGTAGCCTGACCGAGAAGCCGAGCAACAACAGTCGCGATAAGCTCTTCGCGTGATGGCATTTTCGCAAGCACTTCAATACCTGCAGCATCCATCACATCTTCACCCATAATGGCGCCGATGAGCTTCAGTTTGTCATTGGTTTTAGCAAACTCGGACGTGACTTTTGCCGCTGACGACGGATCGCCTGCGAATGCAATAGCCACTGGCCCTTGAAACAGATCAGAAGCCGCATCGCCGCCTTTGCCCTTCAGAGCAATTTTAGCAATTCGGTTCTTGATCACTTTGAGCGTCGCACCCTTCTCACGAAGTTTGGTACGCAGCCCGGTCAGTTCCGCAACGCTTAGACCAGAATAATGAGTAACGACGACTGCACCGGAATCTTCGAAGACACCTTCGAGTTCCTTGAGCGCCGCTTTCTTTCCGGTTTTATCCATTACGGTTCTCCAAAATAAGGCGCACAGGACATCCGTACACCCTGGTGTCTGCCCCAAAAGACACGTCTTTACAGGGCGCCTGCCCAGGGTTTTGGATTGAAAAAGACATGAAAAACCACATCCCCCTCTCACCTCACCCCGTCTGCATGGGATTTCTAGGATAACCAACCCATGGTCTCGGACAGGACAAGCCAGCGAATCTGGGATTCACTGGCTTGAGCCGGGTCGTTTAACGCGAGGGGGGAATTAGCGCAACCCCAAAAGTGAATGTATTTTTCACCATTGTTCAATTGAACGCTGCAGAGCCCGCGCTTTCAATTGATGTGTCTGAGACGCTTTAAACATAAAAACGCCCGCAAGACAAACTTGCGGGCGCTAAAATCAGATATGATCTGTTGATTACTGAGCAGCTGCAACAGCTTGTGGCGCGTCAATCTGAACGCCAGGACCCATTGTAGAAGACAGAGCAATCTTGCGAACATAAGTGCCTTTTGCACCAGATGGCTTCGCTTTCAGAAGAGCAGAAACGAAAGCAGTGATGTTCTGCTCAAGCGCTTCTTCTGTGAAGCTTGCCTTACCGATACCAGCGTGGATGATACCTGCTTTTTCGACACGGAACTCAACAGCGCCGCCTTTAGCGTCTTTAACTGCCTGAGCAACGTTAGGCGTTACCGTACCGACTTTCGGGTTTGGCATCATGCCGCGAGGACCAAGAACCTTACCGAGACGACCAACGATCGCCATCATGTCTGGTGTCGCGATTACGCGGTCAAAGTCCATTTTGCCGCCCTGAATCTCTTCCATGAGATCTTCAGCACCAACAATGTCTGCACCAGCTGCTTTTGCTTCTTCAGCTTTTGCATCACGCGCGAAAACTGCAACGCGAACTGAACGGCCTGTGCCGGCAGGAAGGTTACAAACACCGCGAACCATCTGGTCAGCATATTTCGGGTCAACGCCGAGATTGATTGCAATATCAATCGTCTCGTCGAATTTAGATTTTGCGTTAGACTTAACCAGAGCAACCGCTTCAGCGATTGTGTAAGTCTTGTTGCGATCTACGGTCTGAAGAGCCGCAGCCATACGTTTACCAGCCATGGATTAACCCTCCACCTTCAGGCCCATAGAGCGGGCAGAACCAGCGATGATGCGCGCAGCAGCGTCGAGGTCGTTAGCGTTGAGGTCTTCCATCTTCTGTTCAGCGATTTCGCGGCACTGAGCCATAGTCACTGTACCAGCAGACTCATAACCAGGCTTTTGAGAACCTTTTTTGAGCTTCGCAGCCTTCATTAGAAGAATAGATGCAGGAGGCGTTTTTGTGACAAACGTGAATGATTTGTCTTGATAGTAGTCAATCACAACCGGAGTTGGGAGACCTTTTTCAAGGTTTGCTGTTTTCGCGTTGAACGCTTTACAGAATTCCATGATGTTAATACCGCGCTGACCGAGCGCAGGACCGACTGGCGGAGACGGGTTCGCCGAACCAGCTGGAATTTGGAGCTTGAGCTGCCCCAACAGTTTTTTAGCCATAAGACCCTCTATCGTTTAGATGCACATGAATACATGTGCTTTGGGCGCGCGTGGTGCAGCATCCAATGGACTTTCAGGAATACCTCCCACACGCAAGCGGCGGTCGATACACGAAACATGAGCACTTCGCAAGGGCTGAAACGAAAAGAGCCCGCTCCTGCGGAACGGGCTCGTCTAAAGCAGTTTGAAAACCGATCAGACCTTGTCGACCTGACCGTATTCCAGATCAACCGGCGTCGCACGGCCAAAGATAGACACCATAACTTTCAGGCGGCCATTCTCGTCGTCAACTTCCTCAACGCTACCTTCAAAGGACTGGAACGGACCGTCATTGACGCGAACCTGCTCACCAATCTCGAAGGAAACAGTTGGACGTGGACGTTCGTGCGCTTCTTCCGCCTCACCGAGGATTCGCTGAACTTCGCGCTCTGACACTGGCAATGGCTTTTTACCACCATCCGCACCGAGAAATCCGGTAACTTTTGGCGTGTTTTTCACCATGTGATAAATGTCGTCGGTCAGGACGGCCTTCATCAGAACATACCCCGGAAAGAACCGTTTTTCGCGCGTACGTTTTTTACCGCGAACGACTTCCACGACTTCTTCGGTCGGAACTTCGATCTGCTCAATCAGGTCGCCGAGATCATTCAGGTCAGCTTGCTCTTTAATAGAAGAGGCGACCTTCTTTTCGAAATTTGAATACGCGTGGACGATATACCAGCGCGGTTTTCTAACTGTGTTCTGGCTCATTCGAGCTCATCTCCTAGATTCAGCGAGCGCCGGTGATCATTGGGATAAGAATACCCCAGACAGTATCGATCGCGAACAGAAAGGCTGCCGCAATAACGACCATGATCAGAACCATGATGGTTGCAGCGCGTGTTTCCTGAAGCGTTGTCCAGGTAACTTTATTTCCTTCAGCCCGTACCTGGCGAAAGAAGGTTAAAGGTCCCGTACGCGGTTTTTTCTCCGACATCAGTTCAGCTTCTCTATTGTCTGTGAAAACGGGTGCGTATCCCATTCTCCCTGCTACGTCCATAAAAAATGTAGGAACGAAACAACTGTACGGCAATTCTAAAGCCCTTTATTTCCTGATTACGGGCAAAACCTGCTCAGACCAAAAGGACGAATTTTTACCACACATCGGAAACTGTCGCACTTTTGGGCGAATCTCTTTCTGAATTTCTCAACACTGACTTCAGTAACAGTCACTTTTAGTACACGAAGGAGGAGCCTACATGCAGGGTTCTTCAGATGTATCTGAAATTGAACAAAAGTTTGAATATTGTGGCGGTCATTCCGGGTTCCCTTCTTTTCGGGTAGCCCTTATTCGCAAAGCTGGTTCTTGTGTTGAAGACCACCTTTGCTAAGAGGCCTGAGCAATACGCTATTAAAACGTAACGGGGGCAACCTTGAAACACCTCACCCACCTCGATCGTCTTGAGGCGGAAAGCATACATATTATGCGGGAAGTTGTCGCTGACGCGCAGCGTCCGGTTATGTTGTACTCTGTCGGTAAAGACAGCGCTGTCATGCTTCATCTGGCCATGAAGGCCTTCTACCCGAGCAAGCCCCCTTTCCCGCTCCTGCATGTTGACACGACATGGAAGTTCCGTGAGATGATCGAGTTCCGGGATCGCCGTGCGGCTGAAACTGGACTTGAACTACTCGTCCACGTCAATCAGGACGGCGTCGATCAGGGCATTGGTCCGTTCACACATGGCTCATCTGTCCACACCGACACAATGAAAACAACCGCTCTCAAACAGGCGCTCAACAAATACAAGTTTGATGTCGCCTTCGGTGGCGCGCGCCGGGATGAAGAAAAATCCCGTGCGAAAGAGCGTATCTGCTCGTTCCGGACATCTGAACACCGTTGGGATCCCAAGAACCAGCGTCCAGAGCTGTGGAATCTCTACAACACACGCATTCACAACGGCGAAAGCATTCGCGTTTTCCCGCTGTCCAACTGGACTGAGCTGGATATCTGGCAATATATCCGCCGCGAAAATATCGACATTGTGCCGCTGTATTTCTCCAAGAAGCGTCCCGTTGTTGAATGGGAAGGCACTCAGATCATGGTCGATGACGACCGTGTTCCTGAAGAGCTGCGCGCAACAGCTGTCGAGAAATCTGTTCGCTTCCGGACACTTGGTTGCTACCCGCTGACAGGTGCGGTCGAGAGTGAAGCCGACACTCTGGAAGATATCATTCAGGAAATGCTTCTGACCAAATCATCTGAACGCCAGGGCCGCGTCATTGACCGCGACCAGGCTGGTTCGATGGAAAAGAAAAAACAAGAAGGATATTTCTAAATGTCCCATATTGATTCCCTCATTGCGAGCGACATCACGGCCTATCTCGAAACCCATGAAAACAAATCGCTGTTGCGGTTTATTACATGTGGTTCGGTGGATGATGGCAAATCCACCCTCATCGGGCGGATGCTCTATGATTCAAAGATGATCTTTGAAGACCAACTGGATGCGCTGGAATCTGATTCCAAACGCGTCGGCACTCAGGGTGAAAATATTGACTTCGCGCTGCTGGTCGATGGCCTCGCCGCAGAACGTGAACAAGGCATCACCATTGACGTTGCCTATCGTTTTTTCTCTACAGAAAAGCGCAAGTTCATTGTCGCTGACACACCGGGACACGAACAATATACCCGCAATATGGCGACAGGTGCGTCTACAGCTGATCTCGCAATTCTGCTGATCGATGCGCGCCGCGGCGTTCTAACCCAAACGCGTCGACATGCGTTTATCGCGTCATCGCTTGGCATTCGCAAACTCGTTCTCGCCATCAACAAAATGGACTTGAAGGGCTATGATCAGGCCGTGTTCGACGACATTGAGTCTGAATTCATCGACTTCGCAGAAGAGCTTGCCGCTGGCATTGAAATTCAGGCGATCCCGATGTCTGCGCTTGAAGGCACGAATATCACGTCACGCTCTGACAAGACGCCATGGTACACCGGTCCTTCTCTCATGGAGTATCTGGAAACCGTTCCGGTTGATGATGACCGCCTGAATTCTCCATTCCGCCTGCCGGTCCAGTATGTGAACCGCCCTAACCTCGATTTTCGCGGTTTCTCAGGGCTAATTCCAGCGGGTACAGTACGTGTTGGCGACCGTGTCAAAACACTCCCAAGCGCGAAAGAAACGACTGTCACGCGCATCCTGTCAGGGGATAAGGACGTTGAAGAGGCTGTCGCTGGCGAATCCGTCACCGTTTGCTTTGCGGACGAAGTCGACACATCCCGCGGCGACCTGATCTGTACCGCAGAATCGCCTGCCGAAGTGGCCGATCAGTTCCAGGCGCGTATCCTCTGGATGTCAGAAGAGAAAATGCTTCCGGGACGTCGCTATCTATTGAAAGCGGGTTCTAAAACGGTCACGGCGCAAATCAACGACACCAAATACAAGATCGACATGGTTGACCTGCACGATCAGCCAGCACGCGACCTTGCGCTCAACGAAATCGGTGTTGTCACGCTGTCGCTGGACCAGAACATCCCGTTCGATCCGTATGACAAGGTCCGCGAAACCGGCAGCTTCATTCTGATTGACCGCCTCACCAACAATACGGTTGGCATGGGTCTGATTGACTTTGCGCTTCGCCGCGCGGGCAATATCCACTGGCAATCAATTGACGTAAACAAGGCATCGCACTCCGCTCAGAAACGTCAGAAGCCTGCCGTTCTCTGGTTCACAGGCTTGTCTGGGTCTGGCAAGTCAACAATCGCGAACGCGCTTCAAAAACGCCTCTATTCGATTGATCGTCACACATATGTGCTGGATGGCGACAACGTCCGGCATGGGCTTAACCGGGACCTCGGCTTCACAGACGCTGACCGGGTTGAAAACATTCGCCGCGTTGCAGAAGTGTCGAAGCTCATGGTCGATGCCGGCCTGATCACTCTGGTGTCGTTCATTTCTCCATTCCGCTCTGAACGCCGCATGGCACGAAACATGATGGAAGATAGTGAGTTCGTCGAAATCTACGTGAACACACCGCTGGAAGTCGCTGAAAAACGCGACGTAAAGGGCCTCTACAAAAAAGCACGAGCGGGTGAGATCAAGAACTTCACCGGCATCGATAGCCCTTATGAAGCGCCGGAAACCGCTGAGATCGAAATCGACACAACTGGCATGACGCCAGATGAAGCAGCCGAAATCATTTTCGACTGGCTGAAGAACAAAGGCTATCTCGACGCGTAGTCGAGACCGCCACTCCAAAAAAGAAAAGCCCGGCAGTTTGCCGGGCTTTTTTGTTTCAAACGGCTTCCTTAAAGCGTTCCCGAAGTTCCGCCTTCAGGATTTTCCCGTTCGCGTTTCGCGGTAGAGGCTGATCTTCAAAATCGATCCGCACCGGAATTTTAAACCCAGCCAGATGTTCCGCGAGGAATATCTGCAGATCTGCCTGTGTCAGTTTTGATCCCGGTTTCAGCTGAACAACAGCGCCGACTTCTTCACCCAGAACCTTATGCGGGATGCCAACGACTGCGGCGTCCATAACGTCGCCATGGTCGTAAATCGCATTCTCGACCTCGATACAGTAGATATTCTCACCACCGCGGATCAGCATATCCTTGGCGCGGTCGACCAGATAGACAAAGCCTTCCTCGTCGAGCTTCGCCAAGTCGCCCGTAACGACCCAACCATCTTTAAAGGTTTCAGCCGTTGCATCCGGGCGATTCCAGTACAATTTGGCGTTTGCCGGGCCAAAGCACCACAACTCACCAATCTCGTTCGGACCCAGCGTATTTCCTTCCGGGTCAACGACCTTCAACTTCATAGCAGGACCCGGCAGGCCCGCACTATCTGGTCGGTTCACATAGTCCTCTGCAAGGTTCAGCGTCGCGGTTGCACAGGTCTCTGTCATCCCCCAGCCATTTGCTGGCGTCGCTTCAGAAAACTTCCGCTTGATCGTAGAAACCAGCTCTGGCGCAGATGGCGCGCCGCCATAAGACACAGCCTCGACTGATGACAAGTCATACTTATCGCGATCCGGATGTTCGAGCACTTGCCAGGCGATTGCCGGAACACCGCCAAACACAGTGACCCTTTCGCGCTCAATCAATGGTAAGGCCTCGCCCGCATCCCATTTATACATGCTGACGATTTTCGAACCGGTCAGAAGGCTCGGCACAAGAATGGCGAAAGATCCAGTCGCATGGAAAAACGGAATCGCAAGCAGCGTTGCTTTTTGCGGTTCTGATGGATCCGGCTCTGGCGGCATTTCCCCACGACGGAACAGCGCACGAATCTGACACGCTACTGAATTCATCATGTTCGACATGATACCGCGATGGGTCGCCAGAATTCCTTTTGGTCGCCCCGTCGTGCCGGAGGAATACATGATTGTGACATCATCATCCGGATGAAGCTCAACGTCCGGAAGATCAATCTTCTCCAGCTCAGCCCAACCCTTCGCATCTCCGATAATACTTTCCATGGAAACGATACCATCAGCTGCAGGCGATTGTTGTCGCGCAACGATAATGGTTTCCAGAGCTGGAAGATTCTTACGGTGAGGAAGAATTCGGCTTAGAATTTGATCGTCAACAATCGCAACTCGGGCGCCCGAATCCGACAGACCATATTCAAGCTCTTCACCTGTCCACCACGAGTTCAACGGCGTTGCAATCAGACCACTGACGACACACGCAAAGAATGCGACCGACCATTGCGGATAATTCCGCATGCTGATTGCGACCCGATCACCACGGCGCAGGCCAAGCGTATTGATCAAATGATTGGAGAGATGCGCAACGGCGCGATAATTCGCATCGAATGTCACTCGCTCGTCGTCATAAACCAACATGACACGATCAGCGAAGGTTTCAGATCCGGTGATAAAATGTGTTCTGAGGTCAGGAGGCGCATTTTTATAGACCTGCATCTCAACGCCGTTCACGCGCTCGGTTACGAGCTCGAACGGACTGTCTTTCGAGACGAGCATCTCAGTTGCTTTTTCGACGCTGACGACGGGCCAGCCCTCCGGCAGGGCTGCTGCGGGTGCGGTTGCCAAATCTCTCTCCCTTGTATCTCTCCCCCTACGAGTCGCCTGTTGAGGAGAGAAAATCAAGAGAAAAGCGAGTGGACTATAATTAACTCGCGACTGAGCCCAAAAACTCAAGATTTCCGCGGCCAAGAGCAAGAATTGCCTGATGTGCAATCTTTTCAGCGGTTAGCCCGGCCTGAGCATACATCTCTTCGGGCTTGTCCTGATCCTGGAAGACATCCGGCAGGTTCAGAGCGCGAATCTTCAGACCATTATCCAGTGCGCCAGAGCTTGCCAGATACTGCAGAGTGAAAGAGCCGAATCCACCGACAGAGCCCTCTTCAATCGTCAGCAACACTTCATGATGGCGCGCCAATTGCGTGATGAGGTCTTCATCGAGCGGTTTAGCAAAACGAGCATCAGCGATGGTCACGCCAAAGCCTTGAGCCGATAGAATTTCCGCAGCCCGTTTCACTTCCTGCATCCTCGTACCGTAAGACAGGAGCGCAATCGTGGAGCCTTGCTGAATAATCCGGCCCTTGCCGATTTCCAACGGTGTCAGGTCTGTTGGAATTTCAATGCCCACGCCCTCGCCGCGCGGATAGCGGAATGCCGATGGGCCATCATCAATCTCAAGCGATGTCAGAACCATGCGGGCAAGCTCAGCTTCATCGGAAGCCGCCATACAGACCATGCCTGGCAGATTGCCCATAAACGCAATATCGAAGCTACCCGCATGTGTCGCGCCATCCGCCCCGACCAGACCAGCCCGGTCAATCGCAAACCGCACAGGTAGTTTCTGGATCGCGACATCATGCACAACCTGATCATAGGCGCGCTGAAGGAAGGTCGAATACAGCGCTGCGAATGGCTTAAAGCCATCTGCTGCCATACCGGCTGCGAACGTCACCGCGTGCTGCTCCGCGATCCCAACGTCAAATGTACGCTCCGGGAAGGCCTCACCGAAGATAGATACGCCCGTGCCTGATGGCATCGCAGCTGTGATCGCGACGATCTTGTCGTCTTGCTCACCAAGCTTGGTCAGTGTCTTACCGAAGACACTCGTATAGCTCGGCGCATTCGACTTCGCTTTCTTCTGTTCGCCTGTCACAACGTTGAACTTGGATACACCGTGATATTTGTCGGACGCATTTTCGGCAGGCGCATAGCCTTTGCCTTTTTGCGTGACTGCGTGGATCAGAACCGGACGATCGAGATCGTCACGCGCATTCTTTAGAACCGGGATCAACGTATTCAGGTCGTGTCCATCAATCGGGCCAATGTAATAAAAGCCAAGCTCTTCAAACAGAGTGCCGCCCATCGCAAAGCCGCGCGCGTATTCCTCAACCTTCTTCATCGGGCCTTCGAGGCCGATCGGTTTGACAAAATTCTTCGCCAGCTTGCGCAGGGACCGATACGGTTTGCCCGACACAAGTTTTGACAAGTAATGGCTCATCGCGCCGACAGGCGGCGCAATCGACATGTCATTATCGTTCAGAATAACAATCAGTTTTTTATTCAGCGCGCCCGCATTGTTCATAGCCTCATACGCCATGCCTGCAGACATTGCGCCGTCGCCAATGACACAGACAACACGGTCGTCGCGGCCATCAAGATCGGCAGCAACCGCAAAACCGAGGCCCGCAGAGATCGAGGTTGACGCGTGCGCAGCGCCAAATGGGTCGTATTCGCTTTCAGATCGTTTCGTGAATCCTGAAAGACCGCCGCCCTGACGAAGCGTGTTCATCCGATCACGGCGACCCGTCAGAATTTTATGCGGATAGCATTGATGACCAACATCCAGGATCAGCTTGTCGTGAGGCGTATTGAAGACGTGATGGATCGCAACCGTAAGCTCTACAACACCGAGACCTGCACCGAGATGCCCGCCCGTTTCCGAAACAGCATTGATTGTTTCGTGACGCACATCCGCACAAATTTTCTCAAGTTCTGAAATCGACTTCGACCGCAAATCCTGCGGTGATTGAATTTGATCAAGATACGGTGTCTCAGCCATTCGGGCTTCCATTACTAATTACTATGTTCAGTGCGCGTTAGCGGCGTCGATCCAATACAAAATCAACAGATTGCAGCAGCAAGTGGGCACGATTGCGGAATATTGCCAGATGATCCTTGGCTTGTGAGGCGAGCATATTGACGCGCTGGCGTGCGCCATCAACCCCCAACAGCGTAACGAAGTTGGCTTTTCCCATGGCTTCGTCTTTCCCGACGCCCTTGCCCATTTCGTTCGTGCTGCCCTCAACGTCCAGCAAATCATCTGAAATCTGATAGGCCAGGCCGAGGTCATGTGTGAACCCCATGACCGCCTGACGCTCCTGGTCGCTGGCGCCGCCCAGAATACAAGCCGCCTCTCCAGCATAGCTGATCAGCGCACCAGTCTTCAGGCGCTGCATACGTGTGATCGCGTTGAGATCCTGACGAATATCACCCGCCAGCATGTCAATCATCTGGCCGCCAACCATGCCTTGCGCACCTGAAGCGAGCGCAAGTTTGCTGATCAGTCGGCACCGGATAGAGGCATCACTGTGTGTTTCCGGATGCGCCAGAATTTCAAACGCCAATGTCAACAACGCATCGCCAGCCAATACAGCCGTCGCGTCGTCAAATCGTTTGTGAACCGTCGGCTGTCCACGTCGCAAATCATCGTCATCCATACACGGCAGGTCATCATGAATGAGAGAGTAAGTGTGAATACATTCCAGTGCAGCGGCCGTCCGCAACAAAGATTTCTCAGACACATCAAAGATGTTGCCCAGCGCAATCACAAAAAACGGGCGAAGACGTTTCCCGGTCGCAAGCGCCGCATAGCGCATGGCGCGCATTAGTTGCGCTTCAGGCCCATCGGCGGGCGGAATCAAACGATCCAGCGCGACAGTGATTCTGTCGGCAACCTCGTTCAGCGTCTGCTCAAATTGTATCAGAGAGTCCTGGGTCATGTATCAAACGAGGCGTCTTTGCTTTCAGGCTCGCCATTCTGGTTCAAAACAATCTGTTCCACCTTCAGCTTGGCCGATTGCAGCTTTTGCAGGCAATGCGCTTTCAGATTCGCACCACGTTCGTAGATCCGGATAGATTCTTCGAGAGCAACGTCTCCGCGTTCCAATTGTTCAACGATACGTTCGAGCTCTTTCAACGAGTCTTCAAAGCTCAATGATGCAATTTCAGAATCTTGTGACATTCCAGCCTCCTGAACCGAGACCATAGGTTGGTGATCTTCGGAAAACAATGCGTCTCTCAGCCCAAGGGCAAAATTTGTCAGCTAATTTCGTACACGCGGTAAGACCAGTACGAATCGCCACCGTCTCTGCGACAGCGCCACCCCAATTTCTTCAGATTTGGACGAAGCATTCTGTTGAACCAGCCGTGCGCCGCCAGATAGACTTGCCCTTCTTGAGCCCGCTCGACGAGATAAGCGGCTGCTTCTTCAGCGCGAAGCTCTGCTTCTTTCACACCCTCGCCGTCCAGCTTATGCCCCTGCATCCATGCCGCTCGCGCCAGAATGTTCCAGGTTTTTGGCAAGAATCGAACGCCATTCCAGGTTGGCGGCGGCAAATTTGCTTCGATAAAAAGGTCCGACTGTTCTATTGTCGCCCATGGTGCAGCAAGCTGTGCTGTTTCAAATGCACGCGGACGCGTAGACGACAGCACAACGGCACTGTCACGCACGGCTCCTTTCAGCTGTTCCGGAGCCGCCTGACCTTCCGCCAGACTTCCCTCCTCATACCGTGCCCACCAGTTTTTGTATTCAGGCCAGGTGAGCTTAGGTCCGGCACTTCGGTCCAAAGCTGGCTTCCCATGGCGTGAAATAATGATCGGGCCTGGACGATCTGTTTTTGTACGCGCTGAACCTTTTGTCTGCTGGTCCGCAACGTGGATTGTTTCGTCCGCCAAACAGCCCTCCCCAAATTCCTAAAAATGTCTGTTAGCGCGGTCTCACTGTTAAGAGCAAGATGGCTAAGCGAGTTTAGGAATTAGTCTTCGCTGTTTGCGAGATTTTCTTTCGTATTCTGATCTTTACGGAGCAGCAGTGTTGCAGCGCTCGCAACCCCCTTCAATCGATCCGCTGCAGACGTCTCAACAGTGCGGATCATCGCATATCGGCGGCGGATCTTGCCCGCAAGCGCACTGACTTTCGGAATATGAGCATATTCGACCGAATTCCAAACCGTTTCGCCAATGCCATCTATGCCCGACTGCAGGCCTTTGGTTTTGATGGTGCCGGATTCCACAGGGATCTGAAAATTGGCATAGTATTTTTTATAGTGCTCGGATGACACGCCCAGATCATAGTCCTGATAGCCCTTCAGCGTCGCGACCTTGATAATTTCGTCCTGCAGAAGATAGCCTGGCGAATAAGACCAGAATTCATGGTCAAATGCTGGAATCCAGCCGTGAATGGTGGTTTCACTCAACAGATTAAATTCACCTGCGATCAAACGGCCTTTGTGACGAAGCGTATGAAACACGCCCTGACATCCAGGGACACCAGTCTTCCAGAGTTGGCGCAACATTTGCTGAACCCAGCTCGGCGACAAGACGTCATGACGCCCGGTATCCCGGTACTGTTTGCTTTTCCATTCCAGCAGGATCGCAAACGCCGTTTCATCCGAATCCTCAAACAGAAAATCGATCTCACCAACTTCTCGCTCAACCTTTCGGGCAAGGCGGCGCATCTTCTTGGTGTGGCGTGGAAAAAGCGTTCTCTGCGTTTCGAAGAACTCATCAGCCCCGCAGCTCAGATCACACACAAATGTGCCATCCCGGCGCACAGCATAACTGCTGAACCGATGACGAGGATCAAACAGGCTGGTGAACTTATAGCTTCGAAGACCGACACGTTTCAGAATGTCTTCAATGTCACCGTTCCAGTCGCCTGACATGATTGGCCCATGATAGTCCGCAAATGGGGCGCCCGCCGGAAAGGCTGTGCGTCCGGACTTCTGGACAGGTAGGAAGAAATTGATTGTCTCGTTTTCACCCGAGATGACGACATAAACGTCATCTCGCAATCCTGAAACGACCCGGGCAAAATGCGGATGGAAAAACGGGCTTTCATAACCGTGTTCAGATCGCAGGAGCTCTTCCCAACGGGCAATGGCGTCATCGTTTAAGTCGTTGAAGCGCACTAATTCTGCGAACATGTTTCCCTCCGATACAGACAGAAACATGTCACAGACATGCTAAGCGATGGATAATCGGTCTTATAAACTTTTCCAGACACGCCCTTTTGGACAGCCCGATTCGTAACGACCGCACATATTCAGAGTGAACAGAACAGTATCAGCACGTCCGATCAGATGATCGAACGGAACATAGCCAATTGTCGGCTCACCATTGGCCGGGTCAGGTGTACAGCCTGCACGATCCACGACATTGTTCTCGTTCGGCGGACAATGTCCTGCCAGCTTCCGCGCATCGGCCGAATTATCCCGGTTATCGCCCATGAAAAAATAATAGCCTTCAGGAACTTTGAACGTCACTGTGGTATCATTCGGATAACTGCGAATATCGTGAACAAGGTAGGACTTTCCTTCCGGATTGGTCTCTTTGATCTCATCAGCTGACAGCAAACGACCACTACGCGCTTCATGATATGACACACGTCGCTGCGGCTCTTGTTTCAACAAAGTACCGTTCAGATAGACGCGATTGTTTCTCACCTGAATCGTATCGCCCGGAAGACCAATCAAACGTTTGATCATCGTCCGGTTCAAATGCGGATGTTTGAAAACAATCACATCACCGCGCTTTGGCTGAGACGCAAAAATGCGTCCCTCGCCCAGAGGCAGATATTTGCCAATCCCAAATGGAATTGAATACTTGGAATAGCCGTAAGAAAACTTCGAAACCGCCACCCGATCACCAACCTGAAGCGTCGGAACCATGCTCTCACTCGGAATGGAGCGCAGTTCGTAAGCAAACGTCATCACCACGAACCAGATTGGAAAAAATACGGCAATTGTGACGGCTAGTTCTTTGATTTCATGAACGACTTTCTGCATTCCGGTGCGTTCATCTGCTGTGGTGTCTTTCGTCATTTCAAACGTACCGCCGTTCCATAAACAAGTATTTCCGAAGTGCCTTCAATGATCATTGACGTGGTAAACCGCACATTCAGAACCGCGTCAGCGCCAATTTCCAGAGCATTCGCTCTCAAACGGTCCAGCGATTGCTCCCGCGCTTCAGCCATCAATTTCGTGTATTCAGTAACTTCGCCGCCAACAAGAGTTCGCAAGCCAGCAATAATATCGCGTCCTACAAATCTCGCTCGGACGACACTGCCCTGCACAAGACCAAGAACCTCATCCACTTCTTTTCCCGGAAGTGAATCAGTTGTCGTAATAATCACGTATCAACGCTCCACATTTTTGGAGTAGTATTCGTCTTCTTTGTTCTCTAGCCGATCAAAGATCACTTTGGCGAGTAAAATCACCAGACCGATCGCACTCAATCCTGAGAACAAGGCAGCTCCTGCCCCCAAAACAATCAGTATCAGCCAGTTCGCTTTCCAGTAAAACGCCGGTAGCAGACCAAGAAAACACAGCGTCGCCGGGATCGCGCAGCCCTTCAGAACGAGCCCAAAAGAGATCAGACCGTGACGCTCCTCCTGATTGTCCACATGGTCCGGCTCCGAAGCTCGTATCCGCTCAGGCTCGGACATATTTATCGACGTCGCCCTTATTTGTGATTTTCCGAATCTTCCCTTCGTCGATCAGATAGTTCAGATGCGCAAGGGTTTCACCCGTCGCAAGCGAAAAGGCATCCGGCCCGATCTTACGTCCGAACATGGTGGTGAACAGCTCCATCACTCCTTTCGGCTCTGACAGCTTGGACTCCAACCTCGACAGTAGAAGCTTATGACCACGAATGAGGGAATCGAGGCGTTCATGGGCACCGCGAAACGGATAGTTATGCGCAGGCAGCACCAACACATCTTCTGGCATCAGTTCTTTCAGCTTTTCACAAGACTGCAGCCATTCCAGTAATGGGTTCGCATCAGGTTCAGTCGGATGAACAGAAACGTTGGATGAAATCCGAGGAAGCAACTGATCGCCTGAGATCAGCAGATTTTTATCCGCATTATAGAGACAGACATGTTCAGGACTATGGCCAGCGCCCATAATGACCTTCCAGTCTGAGCCACCAATCTGGAGGACATCGCCGTCTTCGAGGCGGACATAGCCATCGGGCAGTCGCGACACTGCGCGGCCGAACCCGCCAAACTTGACCTTGTATTGGTCCAGCGCATCCTCATCCCAGCCAGCGTTACGATAGAACTCAACGCCCTCTTCCGGGGCATCTCGTCCAGTATCAGACACGAGCATCCGGCACGTGATATATTCTAGTCGAGACATGTGCAGCTTGCATTGAAACTTGCGCGTCATCCAGCCCGCCAGTCCAACATGGTCTGGATGCATATGGGTCACCACAACACGCGTGATGGGCTTACCATCGAGGGCTTTGTCAAAGATCGTGCGCCAATGACCCGCGGCGGCTTCCGTCGCCATGCCGGTATCGACCACTGTCCAGCCGTCATTATCCCTCAATAGCCAAAGATTGATCCACTCCAGGGAGATTGGCAGCGGCATCCGAACCCAAAACACCCCATCCGCAACCTCATAAACCTCGCCCGGCTTGGGAACATCCCCTTCCGCGATTGGATAAATCAGGTTTGGTCGTCCGCTTTTCCCGATACGTCCATCCGGTGTGAGTTCTTCTTGTGTGTCTGCCATTTTTTCCACCAATCCGCTTATCGTTTTATTACTTATGCAGATTGCCTCCCGAGTCGCCTTCGTCTTACATGTTGAACTATCAGACATTTATTCCCCAACGTCACGCAACTGATCGATGGGATTTCCAACTTGACCATGGATCACAAAAACTGATCGCGCTCGAAGCCCCTTGTTTTCGCGGCAATCGCCAACACTTTTTCGTATTTGTAAAAACTGATTTTCCAACTTTCCAATGAAGAAACAATAGTTTCTGCGAATTTTTGGACTAAATTAGAATGGAGCTCAACTGTCACCCATTTCGCTTCAATCAAACCAAAAGGACACCTTGTTTGATTTAGGCCGACAGTTTTGGGACATTAGAAAAAATCAGGAGTCGGAAGTGAAAAAAGCAAGCATTCTTTCATCGATCAGTCTGGCAGTTCTTCTGACTGCATGTGGCGCTGAAAGCGCCAAGGTCGACAACGTTCCAGCACAGGTCACGACTGAGGAACCAAAAACATTCGATAACGCGTCTCTCGAAGGCCTCACTGCGAGCAAATATGTTATCGACAAAACACACGCCTATCTGGCAGCAAGCGTTGACCACTCTGGCGGTCTTTCAGACTACTACATCACGTTCACAGACTATGATGCAGAAATCTATCTGGACCCGGCAGACCTCGAAAAATCCACAGTTGCTGTTACGATTGACCCATCCGAGATCTTCGTGAACTACCCAGCGGACTATAAGGCAAGCCACGCAAACACTGGTTTTGACACCTGGGCAGAAGACATTTCCAACAGTGAAAGCTGGTTGAACGCAACAAAGTTCCCGGAAATCACTTTCAAATCGACTTCTGTTGAGCGCACTGGCGACATGACAGGTGAAGTCACCGGCGATCTGACATTCCTCGGTGTCACAAAGCCTGTCACTCTGGATGTGACTTTCCGCGGCAATGCGGACAACCAGTGGGCTGAAGGTAAGGTCATCGGCTTCGACGCTGAAACAACGTTCAAGCGTTCAGAGTTTGGTCTCGGCACTTACATCCCAATGATTGGCGACGAAATCGAGCTGACATTCAGCGCCGAATTCCAATCAGTCGCTGACTAATTGATCTCACTATTTGGCAGCCGGATTACGGCTGCCAATTCTCTTTTACAGGCTTGAACACATGTCACAGCGTTATTCCTCCGTCGCGATCGGATTACACTGGGTGATCGCACTTCTTCTGGTCGGAAATATTTTCCTTGGCTGGAACATGGAAGATGCAGAACATCGGGCAATTGAAAGCCTGTTCCAGTTACACAAATCAATTGGTATTACCGTTCTCTTCCTGTCACTCATTCGCCTGGCCTGGCGCCTGATGAATCCAGCTCCAGCATTGCCATCTGACATGGATGGCAAGGAAAAACTGGCATCACATGTCGTACATTGGCTGTTCTATGTTTTGATGATCGGCATTCCACTGACAGGATGGATTTTGGTATCCGCATCAAAATTCAGCGTCTCAACCGTATTGTTCGGCGTTGTATCCTGGCCGCATTTGCCCTTCCTTCCAGAACTGTCAGACAACGCGAAAAACATCCTTCATGGTCCAGTGGAATTCTTCCACTCCAAAGGCGCCTGGTTGGTTCTCATCCTCTTATTCCTGCACGTCGCCGGAGCCGTAAAACACGAACTTTCATCAGAATCGGGCGTACTCAAACGTATGCTTCCGGGTCTGTTTGGGAAGACGACAGCGCCGCAAAAAAGCAAAGGTGCGTCAATTGCCTTTGGCGGCGGGCTTCTACTCTTCGTCATCATCGCGTCTATCCCGCTTCTGTCATCCTTCGGCTCAGGGGCCTCAAATGCCGGCGAAGCATCGTCCCGTCTGTCGTCGAACTGGTCTGTGGACTATGCCGCTTCTGAAATCACATTTTCAGGAACCCATGATGGCAACGCGTTCAATGGCCGCTTCGGTGAGTGGTCCGCTGATATTCAATTTAACGAAGACAAGCTCGATGAATCTCAAGCGGTGATCACTGTTTCAACCGGCAGCGCGACAACATCGAAAAAACTCTACACGGACACGCTGAAAGCAGCGGAATGGTTTGCCCCGTCCAGCTTCTCTCAAGCTACAGTTACGCTCAGCAATTTTCAGGCTGTTGAAGATGCCTATATCGCTGATGCGGTCATCAGGCTGAAAGACGCAGAACTGAAGACACAATGGGCCTTTACTCTGGAACCAAATGACAACGGCCAGACCGTCATGAATGGCTCAACCACAGTTGATCGGACCAAGCTGGACCTGGGCCTGAAAAGCGACCCGTCTGGAAACTGGGTCAGCATCAATATTGACATTCAGGCCAAGGTCGTTGCTACCCCTGTCAAATGACACGAATTGGAACAGACATTTCTAAAGCTGTTGACCTGCTCAAAGCGGGTCAGCTCGTCGGAATGCCCACAGAAACTGTTTATGGCCTTGCCGGCGATGCGCGCAATCCAGACGCCATTGCCGCAATTTTCTCTACCAAGAACCGTCCTCATTTCAATCCGCTCATCGCCCATGTCTGCGATATGGACATGGCATTGGAACAAGGTGTCTTCTCCGAAACGGCAAAAACGCTGGCTGCCAAGTTCTGGCCCGGTCCGCTGACAATCGTTGTTCCTGTCAAACCTAAAGCAACCATTTGTGACCTTGCGCGCGCAGGCTTGGAAACGCAGGCCCTTCGCTGGCCAAGCCATCCGGTCGCGCAAAGCCTCATCAAGGCCTTTGGCGCGCCTCTGGTTGCGCCATCCGCCAACAAATCTGGTCGCATCAGTCCAACACGCCCTGACCATGTCGCAAATGAATTTTCTGGCGAACTGACCTACATTCTGGATGGCGGTCCTTGCACGCACGGCATCGAGTCGTCCGTTGTATTTGTCGAGGACAGTTCCGTAACCCTGCTACGAGCTGGCTCCATCACACGTTCCGACATTGAAAGCCTCGTGGGGCCAGTTCAGAGCTCACTTGAAGACGATCATGCGCCGCGCTCTCCCGGCATGCTGTCGCGCCATTATGCGCCCAATGCCGCGCTTCGGCTGAATGTCACTACTCCAAACGAGGGTGAAGCCCTACTAGGCTTCGGAGACACCCAGACCGAATCCACACTGAATCTTTCAGCCAACGGTGACCTCACAGAGGCTGCATCCAACCTCTATGCTATGCTAAGAGAACTCGACGAAAGCCATAATGCCATCGCCGTCTCACCTATTCCTGAAACGGGCATTGGCGCGGCGATCAATGACAGGCTCAGCCGAGCCGCAAAGAAATCCTGAGATAAACCCCATGGAACTGACCCCAGCACTACGATCCGCATTCAAAGACCTTCTCGGACCGAAAGGCGCGATTGAAAATGCTGACGAAATTCAGCCTTACGTTCAGGACTGGCGCGGAAACTATAAGGGGCACTCCCCTTTACTGTTAAAGCCTGCTTCAACAGAAGAGGTCTCAGAAGTCCTGAAGCTCTGTTCTGCAAACAAGCTGGCTGTCACCCCGCAAAGCGGAAACACCGGGCTTGTAAATGGCGGCGTAGCGTATGGCGAACTGGTTCTGTCGACGCAGCGGATGGATAAAATCCGCTCCATAGACGTTCACAACAACTCGATGGACGTAGATGCAGGCTGTATTCTCCAATCCGTGCACACAGCGGCATCAGACGCCAATCGTTTTTTCCCACTTCATTTAGGCAGTCAGGGATCGGCCCGTATTGGCGGCCTGATCAGCACGAATGCTGGCGGCGTCGCGGTCCTTCGCTATGGCATGATGCGCGACCTTCTCCTCGGCCTCGAAGTCGTTCTTGCAGATGGGCGCATCTGGAATGGACTGAACGGCCTTCGAAAAGACAATACAGGCTATGACCTGAAGCATTTGTTCTGCGGCGCCGAAGGCACGCTTGGCGTTATTACCGGCGCCTCATTGAAATTGTTCCCGGTCCCGAAAACAGCCACCGCCTGGCTGGTCGTCGAAACCGTAGAAAAGGCCGTTGAACTGCTCTCGCACGTTCGAAACGAAGTTGGAGACGCGGTAACAGGGTTTGAGTTCATGCCCAAAACTGCCGTCGAACTCACAGCAAAGGAAATCGAGACAGCTCGCGACCCGCTTCCTCACGAAGCGGAATGGCGCATTCTTCTCGAAGTCTCGCTCCCATCTGAAGACCAAGCGCGCGCCTCATTGGAATCTGCCGTCGAGAAAGCCTTTGAGGCCGACTTAATCCTGGACGGCACAATCGCGCAGTCGGTCGCCCAGTCAGATGACTTCTGGACCGTTCGCGAGAGCATCCCAATGGTCAAACGGACTTATATGACATCGGTCAATCACGACGTATCCGTACCGGTGTCTAAGGTGTCGGAATTCCTGAAACGCAGCGGCAAAAAGTTACAAGAAATGCTGCCCGGAACTGAAGCCATCGCCTTTGGCCATCTTGGCGACGGCAATATCCACTACAGTATCGCCGAATACGCCGATTCCGAAAACGCCCGCGTCCGCAAACAAGCGAGTGAGATCACGGAAATCGTCCATGCCATCACGACAGAACTTGGCGGGTCCATTTCCGCAGAACACGGAATAGGCCTCTTAAAGCGCGACGAACTCCCGCTGCATAAGTCCGCCGTCGAAATGGAGCTGATGAGAACAGTCAAATCGGCGCTCGACCCGCAAAATATCATGAACCCGGGGCGGATTCTCAAAACGTCATAAGCTGTGAAGCCTTAAGTCTCGCGAATCGATGCACATAAAAGCAGAGCTCTGATTTTTCCCGTCTGAAGAAACTCACAGGTACGCGTTTTGATCATCCTTTTATCACCAGCCAAGAACCTCGACTTTGAACCGACAGCGCGCAATCTGGAAAAGACGGCACCGCGTTTGGACAAAGACTATTCGGTTCTGGTAAAGCGCACCAAACAGCTGTCTCGGTCCGACCTTAAAAGCCTGATGAAAATTTCAGATCAACTTGCTGATCTGAACTATGTTCGCTTTCAGGCGCTCGCCGATGGCCTGCCGGAAGACGAGTCAAAATACGCGGCCTTCGCCTTTAACGGTGATGTGTATCGCGGCCTGAATGCTGAAACGCTGAGCGACGATGATATGCTATGGGCGCAATCCCATTTGCGCATTCTGTCCGGACTATACGGCATCCTGCGTCCTCTGGACGGCATTCATCCTTATCGGCTGGAAATGGGCAGTCGCCTTTCGACCAAGCGCGGTTCCAATCTTTATGACTTCTGGGACGACAAGATCGCGAAACAGATCAATCATGACCTCAGCGAAGATGATCAGTTCATCCTGAACCTCGCTTCGAACGAGTATTTCGGCGCCGTGAAAGTCAAAGCCCTGAACGTTCCCGTATTGAACGTGACCTTCAAAGAAGAGAAAGACGGCAAATCCCGCATCATTTCTTTCTACGCAAAATATGCACGAGGGCTTATGGCCCGCTGGGCGATCCAGAACCGAGTGTCAGACAAAGAACAACTCAAAACCTTCAATGAAGACGGCTATGTGTTTGACGCTGACGCCTCCAACGAGAAATCCTTCGTCTTTTCTCGCCCACAACCTTCGCCAAAATCTTGATTCCCTGACAAGTTGGTTGTGCAGCGCAGCAAAACACTTCAGACTGAAGCCTCAGGCAACAGAAGTAGTAACGAATGAAGCCCAAACAGATCAGTCTGGCTCTACAGGGCGGCGGTGCGCATGGTGCTTTCACTTGGGGTGTACTCGACTATTTGCTGGAAGTACCTGACGTCGAGATCAAAGCCATTACCGCGACCTCTGCTGGCGCAATGAACGCAGTAGCTTTGGTGTCGGGCTATGCCCTTGGCGGCCGGGAAACAGCACGCGAAACGCTGGAAGCCTTCTGGAAAGACGTATCTGACCGCGGCGCGCCCATGGCGGCGGCCAGTGCCATGACGCCGGCCTTTGGTCCCTTCACCCCATTTGCCATGTTTCAGGCCCTGACAAATGTCGCGTCACCCTACGACCTCAATCCGTTCGATTATAACCCGCTAAAGCAAACGCTTCGGAAGGTCATCGACTTCGATCACTTGCGAGCGGAAACTGACATCAAGCTTTTCGTGGCAGCGACCAATGTCGAGACCGGCAAGGTGCGCATATTCAACACCGACGAAATCACGGAAGATGCGATCCTGGCGTCTGCCTGTCTGCCGCAAGTGTTCCAGGCGGTCACGGTCGATGGCACACCGTTATGGGATGGCGGATATGTCGGAAACCCGTCCCTTTTTCCACTGTTCTATGCAGACGCGCCGCGTGACATGCTAATTGTTCACATCAATCCGATGAACCGGAAAGGAACGCCAAAGACGGCCGCTGCGATCTTTGATCGCCTGAATGAGATCACCTTTAACGCGTCTCTCATCTCCGAGCTTCGTTCCATCGCCTTTGTGCAGAAATTGCTGGACGAAAACTGGCTGGCAGACCGCATACAATCGAAATACCGCCGACTATTCATTCACGCGATCCGAGCGGACAAACAGCTTTCCAGTTTTTCCATCGATACAAAATATGAAACGGGCTGGCGCTTCCTCACCGACCTGAAGTCCAGAGGGCGCGACGCTGCACAAAGCTGGTGTCAGGACCATCTCGACAAAGTCGGCAAAGCATCCTCCGTCGATATCAGAAGCGAGTTCCTCGAAAGCACCGACTAAGCGTCGACCGCTTTCGTAATGATGGTGATCCGCGTTTCGCCATAGACGCGGTTATCAAGCAGCGTCCAACCTTCCGGCGCAGGCTCTTCCTCATCTGATGTTTCGATCACTGCAACGGCATCGGGCGTCAGCCAGTTGCCTCTTTCCAATTGACGAAGTGCTGGATCGATCAGCCCTTGCCCATATGGCGGGTCAAGGAAAACCCAGTTAAAAGGCTCACCTACGCCATTTGGCTTCGGACCAAGATCTGTTGCCGAACGTCTGTGAATGCGCGTATTTCCAAACAGCTGAAGCGTTTCGATATTCTGGCGAATGATCCCTCGCGCACCGGCGGCGATTTCAACAAACAGACAGAACGCCGCGCCGCGAGACATTGCCTCAAGTCCAAGCGCGCCCGATCCTGCAAACAAGTCTATCACACGCGCGCCTTCCATTGGCGGCATATCGTTTCGATGGGCAATCAGATTAAATAGCGACTCGCGTACACGATCCGTTGTTGGACGGGTGTTTTTGCCTTCAGGCGCAGAAATTTGGCGGCCTTTAAACTGCCCAGCTACGATTCGCACTTTGATATCTCTCTCTTTTGGCGGAGCTTTAAATGATTTAATGGTTTGAACAAAGCAGTTGATCCATATTTTGCTCCGAACTTTCCCCGACATGGACTGATAATGCCCGATTTCGACGATAGCTATTTTCTGAAACGCACGCTGGAACTCGCTAAAAAGGGCGCTGACGCGGGTGAGGTCCCGGTAGGTGCCGTCATCGTCGGACCAGATGGGGAAATTCTAGCCGAGTCGCACAACAATCCGATTGCAGGCGTTGATCCGACAGCACATGCCGAAATTATTGCCATTCGCGCTGCAGCAAAAATCCTCAATAATTACAGGCTTATTGATTGTACTCTTTATGTATCGCTTGAGCCATGTGCCATGTGTTCGGGAGCTATCGCAAATGCGCGCATCAAACGCATCGTATTCGCTGCCAGCGATGAAAAAGGCGGCGCCGTCATCAATGGTGTTCGCTTCTTTGATCAACCGACCTGCCATTGGCATCCCGAGATCACACATGGCGAACTGGCAGACGAAAGCGCAACGCTTCTAAGAAACTTTTTCCGTGCGCGTCGACGCCAGACAACTCAAATTACGGGCTCAGACAGCCAGTCTGAATAGGCCGCCCAGCGCTGCCGATAGCTTTCCAGTGCATATGCAGGGCTTCGCAGGATGAACCGTATCGCCGCGCCCTGCTTGATCTGACCGAGCTGAAACCTATCCGTTTTCATGACCTGCAGGATATGCGGATACCCGCCCGTGGTCTGACTATCCGATAACAGAATAAATGGCTGTCCGTCAGGTGGACATTGAACTGTCCCCGGAAAGACGGCGCAGCTTTTAAGCTGTTCGGTGCCGAAAACCTCAACACTGGTTCCCGACAGCTGAACGCCCATTCGGCTGCACCGCGCCGTTGCCGTCAGCTCAGCGCCTAAAACCTTTTCTGGAGATGTCAGCTTTTCAAAGTCCGGACCGGCCACAACCTGTATCGTGAACCGATCATTGAAAAAGGGACGAAGCCTGGCTGGCGTCTGAGTTCTTTCAGGCTGCGGCCCACGACGCAGCTGAAGTTCGTCTCCGTCACGGAGAACTCGGCCATCGAGCCCGCCAAAGCCACCGGGAAGATAGGTCGATTGTGACCCCAGAAAGCTTTGCGCCACAATCTCACCGGCCACAGCAATATAGTTACGACAGCCTGCGGTGACGCCGCCAATCTCGAAAACATCTCCAGCCTCGGCAAAAAGTGTTGTATGCGGCTGGACACTCACTCTGTTCAGATGCAGGTGAGACGTCGCACCGGTCACCGCGAACGCCGTCGCCTCAGAGAATAGCAGTTTCACACCGCCAAGTGTCACTTCCAGCGCTGTTGAAGTCGGCGCATTCCCAACGAGCCGGTTTGCAAGCGACATAGACAATGGGTCAGCTGGCCCAGACCACGGCACACCGAAATGCCGATAGCCGGTACGAGCGTTTGCCTGAACGCTCGTCTGAAGCCCGGCTTTCACAACAACGATACTCATTTTGCGCCTACCGGCTGCAATTTGATCCTCATTCCGGGCAACAGGTTGAACGGTTCATCTGAACTGGCTGAAAACAAGGGCGTTTCGACCCGACCTATAATGGGCCACCCTCCCGGCCCCGATAGCGCATATGTTCCAAGCATACCGGCGGCGATCCCAAGCGAACCGGCTGCAACCGATTGCCGGGGCGTATTAAGACGCGGCACGTGAAAACGCTCCGGAAGTCCTTTGATATAGGCAAACCCCGGAACAAAACCCAACATATCAACGCTGAGTTCCGCCCTGCACAGGTGAGCAACAAACTCTTCTTCCGCAAGCGAAAGGGCATCGCAGACCACCTGCATGTCTGGACCGTTCTCGCCACCGAACGTCACATCGAGTGTTTTGATATCTAAGTCAGTCACCGACCCATCGTCCAAGGCGCTGATCGCTGCCCGAATGGATGCTTCTGCTGACGCAGCATCGTCTTTCAGAGGATCAATCAACACGGTCAGAGTGTCGACACCGTCGACGACCTCCGGAAAGGCAGAAGCATCCCGCAAGGACCTGCCGAGACGGCGCAAAACCGTGACATCGCTTGCCGTCACCCTTAGCAAATCATCGCCCGCAGTTTGTATGTTCAACGCCATGTCAGATCGCTTGCTCCGATGCCGTTATCTGAACGCCTTCTTGTTCTAACGCCGCCCGAATGGCGCGAGACAATTTCTCTGCGCCATCGGTGTCTCCATGCAGGCACAGCGTCTGAATGCGAAGTGCAATTCGCTCACCATTTGACGCCGTAACAGACGCCGCACAGACAAGATCCTTCGCCTGCGCAAGAACATCTTGCTCATCATGCAGAACTGAGCCGTCCTGAGACCGCGGCGTCAGACGGCCATCAGGCGCATAGCGGCGATCCGAAAACCCTTCTGCCTGAAAACTCAGCCCAGATTGATCTGCCGCGATCTGCATGGCTGAGTTCGGCAAGCCAACGACACACGGAATATCGAAAGTCTGGGCGACATCACAAATGATTTGGGCCAGCTCAGCATTTACCGCAGCATCATTATAAAGCGCGCCATGCGGCTTTAGGTGAGACAGGGACACCTCTTCCTCATCTGCCAGTTGTTTCAGGTCTGAAACCTGCTGACACAAACTGTCTTTCAGAGCATCTCGTTCAATGTTGAGCGTCATTCGCCCAAAATTTTGACGGTCCGGATAGGACGGATGGGCGCCTGCGCTGACACCAAGCTCTTTCGCAGCCTTCAGCGTCGCCCTCATCGACGTTTCGTCACCGGCATGGCCTCCACAGGCAATATTGCATGAGGTGACTGACTGCAGAATCTGAAGATCTAACGCCCGCCCCTCATTGCCGGGAATCTCCCCAATGTCTGCATTCAAATCCATGACTGTCATGGCCAGAGACCAAAGGTTCGCAGGATCAGACGTGCGCCAATCAGCACGGTGATCAAGACAATCCCAATCCCCAGAATATTTGCGACAAGACCATTGCGCATCTCCCCAAGCAGCGCTTTTTGGTTCATTGCAAACAACAAACTGCCCGCAATGATTGGCAGAAGCAGGCCATTGGCCAGCTGAGCGATCAGAATGATGTCGACAGGCTTGATCCCAGAGACCGCCACAAACGTGCCGATCAACAACACGGCGAGCGCCGTGCCTTTAAAAACCGTTTGCTGAACGCGACCGTCCTTCAAACCGATAATTTCCGTCAGCGCATAGGCCGTCGCCATTGGCGCAGTAATAGCTGAGGTAAATCCCGCTGCCAGCAGGCCAATCCCGACCAGATATCGCGCTGCTGCGCCATATGTGGGCTCGATTGCCTTAGCCATATCCGATGCATTCGACACGTCGAGAGATTGTCCAAACAG
Organism: uncultured Ponticaulis sp.; assembly: GCA_963678615.1. Taxonomy (GTDB): domain Bacteria; phylum Pseudomonadota; class Alphaproteobacteria; order Caulobacterales; family Hyphomonadaceae; genus Ponticaulis. The sequence continues at coordinate 1,282,013 of OY782947.1, read as the reverse complement.
GCTGGCCGCCGCGGTCGACAAAATCAGAATGGAAATCAATCCGCCAAGACCGACAGAGATTTGGGTGTCTGCTACCGCATCCTGTACTGCTTCTTTTGAAGAGGCTGACCAACGCTTTTTCGCCGCTGCTGCATGAAGGAACAGATTGTACGGTACAATCGTTGTCCCGATCAGCGCGATAGCCGTCAGAAGCCCGCGATTGTCCGAAGGGATCGTCGGAATGAACCCCTTGGCGAGTTCGACAATGTCTGGACGGACCAGAACCGCACTCAAGGCAAAGGCAATCGCCATAATGATAACCAGACCGATCAGAACTTTTTCCAGAAATTCATATCCACCGAGGAGCAGTCCGGCAGCAGACAATCCAGACAGGATCAGGACAACGGTTTTGAACTGCACCGGATCGGACTTGCCAAGCAAAGCCTCTGCGCCGAGCGCGCCGCCCGCAAGATTTCCCGACTCATAGGCCGCGTTCCCAACGCCCAGTGCCACCAGAACAAGGCCGCCAATGAAAAGCTTCAGAACCGGATGACGCGCACCTGCCATCAAAGCTTCGCCGAGGCCCAGCCGGGCTCCGACACCGAGGCGGGCTGACATGCTCTGCAGAATGATTGTTGAAACGGTGGCGAACACCAACGTCCAGACCAGAACGAAACCATAATTCGCACCAGCTACGGTGCAGGCTGTCACCGTACCGGGACCGATGAATGCGGCGGCGACAAGTGCGCCAGGTCCAATTTTAAGCTTCATTCGATACCCCCAAACCGTTGCGTCTCTAAAATGTCAGAAAAACCCACACACGCAAGCGTCCCCCGGCCGGGGGATGCCAAATGCAGAATTTCTGCTAAATTCAACGACGAAGTCATATGCAAGGGGGCGCAAAATGAAGACTTTCGCTACACTAGCAGTCAGCGCAGCTGTGCTTGTTGCCGCAGGATGTTCAACAACAGACATCAAATCCACTTCAAAAGACACTGAAGACAAACAGGCGAGCGTAACCTCGAGAACCCTCGATATGTTCAGGCCGGGCGAGGATCAGCCTTGTTATGATCGCTCAGTTCAGTCGTCTTCCTTTGTTGTCGACACCCACAATCATTTCCGCCCATTTGGCGGCAAAGCCCGTCCGTACAGAGAAGTCCTTCGCTATATGAAAGACAGCGGCGTGTTGTTCGCTAACATATACGGGATTGGCCAATCCCTGCCCTATAACAGTCCGTGCACCTATTATCTCGATTGCATTGGCACGCCTGCCCTTCCTTCGATGAAGAACGACATCATCAATGCCAACAATTACGCGCTCAACCCGCAGGGTGAAGTTGTTCTGACACTGTCCATGACGTTCCCAGATCTGGCAAAGCCAGAGGACGTGCCGGCACAGATCAAAGTCATCGACGATATGTATCCGGGCCTCTTCAAATGGATGGGAGAAGTCAATCTCGTCAAACAGGCTCTGTTCGGCAATGAACACACCGCGACGCCGAAAGAGGCGATTTCCAACTGGGCGACCTTCATGAAAACGCTCGAAGAGCGCGATATTCCGATCGCCATTCACTCTGATCTCGGCTCAGACGATGAACCGACGAAGTATCTCTATCTGATGGAAGAAGTCCTGAAGCTCTACCCGAACAACAAGATTATCTGGGTGCATATGGGCTTATCCAAAGAACTCAAAACCATTCCGGTCGATCAGCACATCAAGATGATGAGCGACTTTCTGGACGCAAACCCGAACCTGATGCTGGACATCACCTGGCGGGTCATTGCCGACAATTATTTCCAGACGCCGGAACAGATCAAAGCCTATACAGATTTCTTCAACACCTATTATGACCGCATTCTGACTGGCACTGATTTCGTTGCCAGCTTCAACAAAAGCTTTGAGATTTATGCCGAAGAGGTCCGGGTAAATTCCTCCATTCTGTCTGAACTAGATGACCGGGCCTTCCGGTATATCACGCTTGGCCAGTCATATTTCGATATGACCAAACTGCCATATCGCGCTCCAGACATCTGCACAGCCTCCTGATACGAAAAGAGCGGAGCCTCAGGCTTCGCTCTCTTTGATGTTTTACTCTGCGGCGACATGTTCAGTTGGGATATGAACACCGCGCTCTTTATGGAAGGTCGCTCGCTTACGACCACTAAAGAGGTAGAGGACAAACCGCTTGATATCGGCACCAATCCCGTAGAGCGACGGTACCAGATACAGCGTCACGAACAGCGCAAAGAACACGCCAAACGCCAGACCAATACCAATCGGCACCAACCATTGCGCCTGAATAGAGGTCTCTGTCATCAGCGGCAGAAGGCCAACAAATGTTGTCAGAGACGTCAGAAGGATTGGCCGGAACCGGCGCGCGCCCGCTTCAATCAATGCATCCACACCGGACATGCCCTTCTTACGCAGCTTGTGCACATAGTCGATCAGGACAAGGTTATCGTTCACGGCCACACCGGCAGCGGCGATAATGCCCAGCATTGAGAACAGCCCCAATGACTTGCCCATGATGAAGTGGCCCAGAATACCGCCTGTGAAGCAGAACGGAATTGCCGCCAACAGGATCAGCAATGGTTCTGAGTAGCGCCGGAATGCAACTGCCACCAGGAAGTAGGCAACGCCGATTGCCACGAACAACAGGGTCGTGATTTCACTCAACAGCTGCTGCTCACCTTCTGCGCGGCCAATATTGCCACGTGTCACGCTAGGATAATGGGTATCGAAGTCTTTGAAGAAGTCTTCATTCAGAGACTTGCGAATTTCACCAATCCGTTCTGTTGCAACTTCCGCACTGACGACAATCGCACGCTGACGCTCACGACGGACAATCTGAGAGATGCCCTTCTCGAACTTCAGCTCAGCCACAGCCGCAAGCGGGACTTCACGACCATCTGCGGTTCTGATGCGAATGCTGTTCAGGAAGTCGAGGCTCTGGCGATCTTCGAGCGGATAACGAACAAAGACACGAACATCTTCACCATCGCGCGGCAGGCGCTGTACTTCTTCACCGAAGAAGCCCTGACGAACCTGACGGTTGATGTCAGCCGTTGTGATGCCCAGAGCTTCAGCGCCCGGCTTCAGCTGGAACTGAATTTCATCAGCGGCACTCTGGCTGTCATTGATGATGTTATAAACACCCTCATAGCTTCTCAGCTGTGCCATAAGCGCACTTGCCGCCGCATTCAGATCCTCAAGATTCGTTGAGTTCAGAACATATTGAATAGGCGGCCCCTGATTGTTGCTCTTGTAAGACACTTCAATCGTTTCAGCGTCCGGAACCTTACCGATCAGAACACGCAGACGTTCTGCCGTTTCCTGAGCCGTCAGCGACCGTTCTTCAGGACCAACGAGTTTCACCAGTGCAAGCACCTGATTGTCACGAGACCGGGTATACCAGTTCTCAATCAGCTTTCCTTCGCCATTGGTCTTGTCGTTGATTTCCTTTTCGAGAGTTTTCTCTGCGACCTGAATTTGCTCAAGCACTTCCAGTGTACGACTGTAAGGCGTGCCTTGCGGCAGCTCTACAGTAATTGCAATCTGGTCAGACTCCCCTTCCGGGAAGAACTCTGTCCGCACCAATTGGTTCGATACCAGACCGAATGACAGCACCATGGTGCAGATAAACACCAGGCTCGTCAGATAACGGTGACGGAGCGCAAACTCCAAAGTTGGCCGGTAAACATTATGCGCAAACCAGACAATGCTGTTCGCCAGAGAGTTCTGAAGTTTCGTAATCGGATTTTTCGGATTCACCGGCTTCAGATGCGCAAGGTGTGCCGGAAGGATGAGCAGAGCTTCCACCAGCGAGAACGTCAGCGCCAGAATAACGACAAGTGAAATCGAACGCGTGAACTCACTTGTCGGCCCGGACAGGAACATCCACGGCGCAAAGAAGATCATTGTCGTCAGAACCGCGAAGATCACAGGCTTGATCACGCTGATCGTGCCGTTGATAGACGCTTCCAGCCCTTCTTCGCCTTCTTCGGTACGCGCATGGATCGCCTCGCCAACAATGATGGCATCATCAACAATCACCCCGATCACCAACAGAAAGGCGAATGTAGAGATCATATTGAAGGAGACGTCGTTCATCGGCAGGAAGGCCAAACCACCCGCAAAGGCGATGGCGATACCACCACCGACCCACAAAGCGATTGTCGGTCGAAGGAAGAGGAGCAAGGTGATCATCACCAGGACCAGACCTGTAATGAAGTTCCAGGCAATGGTTTCCATACGACCGGTATATTCTTCGGACATATCATTCCAGAGCGCGAGCGACATGCCGTCCGGCATATCCGCTTCGATCTTCTGCATGTAAGCGCGAACTTCCTTGGACATTTTCACAACGTCCATATCTGGGCCGCTCATGATCTGGACCAGAATAGCGCGCTTGCCATTCACCGTCGCGAGCAGGTCAACCTGTTCAAATCCATCCACAACAGTTGCGATGTCAGACACACGGATTTGTGCACCGTTCGGCAATTGTTTGACGACGATCTTTTCAAAGTCCTCGCGATTATCTGCCTGCGCGCGTGTGCCAAGCTGAATAGAACCGCCATCGCTTTTAACATCACCCGCTGATGAGTTCAGCGAGGTTGCCCGAACCGCAGTCGCGACCTCTGACAGTGTCAGGCCAAAGCGACGCAGATTGTTTTCGGAAACTTCGATTGAAATCTCTTCACTGCGAACACCAAAAAGTTCAGCAGACGGAACATGCGACAATTGAGAGACTTCTCGTCTCATCTTATCGGCATACCGTTTCAGGTCTTTTTCAGAGACACTTTCATCCCCCATAAGGGCAATGCGGATCATCTCATTCTGACTATTCCAAAGACGGATCTGAGCAGGCTCAGCAGCGGTTGGAAATGTACTGATGGAATCGATCGCTCGTTTGATGTCCTGAAGGAAATCCGCTTCATCCCGATCAAGGTCGCCGCGGACAAACAAGAAGCCGATCCCCTCGTTTGCGGAAGACCACATCTCATCAATACCTTCGACGCGGCTGACTGCCTCTTCCATACGGACGACAATCTGTTCCTCAACGTCTTTCGGAGACGCACCGAGCCATGTGACAGAAATCTGAGCGCCAGGAACTTCGACATACGGTTCGATTTCTCGTTCCATATTGAAATAGGCAAACAAACCACCCAACAAGATTGCAACCATCAGAAGATTGGCCGCAACGGCGTTTCCAGCCCACCACTTAATGAAGGACTTCATGAATTAGTTCTCCTTCGGGGTGTCATTTGTTTCTGAAAGGACGGCGACTTTCTCGGCATCAGCAACGATCTTCTCGACCGGTTTTACCTTGATGCCATCGGCCGCGCCGCGCACTGGAGAGGTCACGATGCGCTCGCCGGCTTGCATACCTTCAGAAATGATAGCGTGTTCGCGGCTGGAGGATGCAACCTTCACAGTGCGAATTTCCATTTTGTCGTCTTCGGTGACAACATAGACTTTGTCTGTTCCGCGAAGCGCCGTGCGTGGAATGACAATCGATTTTTCGACTGAACGGCCCTGAATGGCAGCATTCACATAAAGACCAAGGGCCAGTGGAACGCCGTTATCCGCACCTTTGCCATACGGGTCATCAACCGCAACATAACCAAACAGGACACGCGTTTTCGGATCAAAAGCCGAATCCGTCCGAACAATCCGTCCTGTCCACTGGTGATACTCACCGGCGACGATTGCGCTCAGAATTACCTCAGGGCCGAGCGATTTCGAGGTTTCCTCAAAACCAATGCCAAGAGACAGTTTTGACAAATCCGCATCTGTCAGCGCCAGAGGCACTTCAACAATGTCACTCGCGTAAATCAGACCAAGCGCGGTACCTGGTGAGATAAATGCACCCAGATCGACATTCTTCGCTTTAACACGACCGGAAAACGGTGCGCGAATGACCGTGCGGTTCAAATTAAGGCGAGCTTCATCAAGGCTGGCTTCAGCAGCTGCGAGGCGCGCTTTTGCTTCGGCGACCTGAGGCTCACGGAGCGCCAGTTCGGAGACATCTTCAATGCCAAGCTCATCGGCGTTCAGCTTCGCAATTTTGGCTTCAGACTGTTCCCGGCGCAGCGATGTCTGCGCTTGAGCAACAGCTGCTTCAGCCTGAGTGACACGCAGCTGATATTCGCGCGGGTCGAGTTTGACCAGCACTTCACCCTTCTGAAAGGCGCCGCCTGGCAGGAAGGATGGTGACATGTAAGAAACACGCCCACCAACTTCAGACGCGAAATTGACCTGGGACCGCGCTGTTACCTCGCCCTGAGAGATGACTTGCAGATCAATACTTCTCTCTTCTGCAAGCGCCGTGAGAACCGGCATGGCTTCTACGACATCTTCTTTCTTTTCAGGTTTTGGGGCTGCGGCACTCATGGCGCCCATCATCACAACAGTTCCGCCGATGACCCCGATGGTAATACCAGCAACCGCCAGTCGTTTCCCCCAGAGGCCGATCCGTGAGCCGTTGGATTCTGCTAGGCTCGAATCTGACATAACGTATCCTTCAATCTTACATTTATATGCAGTGTCTGAATGACGGCATACGCCAGAACATATCGTTTTTCAATATTTATTATTCGGTATTCGAATATTTGTTTCTGTTTTTCGTATCAACCCCATATAGATAACAGATCGCCGAAACGCTCAAAATCGCCCGAAATTCCGGCGGAACACGGCTTGTGATACCGCAGCCAAGCGCTCATGTTGGACCTAGAATTTTTCGCCACAGAGAGGCCCCTATGCGTCTTCAACTTTCCACCTGGCCAGAGATCGAAGCCTATCTCGCCAAATCAAAAACCATTCTGATTCCCATTGGCTCAACCGAACAGCATGGGCCAAACGGTCTCGTTGGCACCGACGCGCTTTGCCCGGAAATCATCTCGCAGGCAGCCGAGAAACTTGATGACATGCTGATCGGCCCGACCTTCTCTGTTGGCTGTGCGCAGCACCATATGGCGTTTCCGGGATCGATGACGCTTCGTCCGTCGACAATGATCGCCTCAATGGTGGACTGGACTAATTCCCTCACCCGTCACGGCTTCGAGCGGATCTACTGGTTCAACGGCCATGGCGGTAACACAGCCACCATTCAGGCCGCATTTGCTGAAATCTACGCATCCCGCAGTCTTGACCGTACCGGACACAATTCCCAGCACGATCTTCGTCTGAAAGCGATGAACTGGTGGGAACTGCCGGGCGTCATGTCGGTTTGTTCGACAGAGTTCCCGGTGGGTGATGGAATGCACGCGACGGCATCAGAAGTCGCGGTGACCTATGCCGGCTATCCTGATCAAGTCCGAAACGTGGAAATGTCACCGAAGATTGCGCCTGTCGGAAGCTTCCGTGACGCAGATCATTATCGCGCCATCTTCCCGGACGGACGAATTGGCTCCGACCCGAGCCAGGCCACAGTCGAAAAGGGAAAAACCATTATCGACGCAGCGGCCAAAGCCCTGATGACTGACTTCAAATCCTTTGAAAAGGCAGCCTGATCAGGCGTATTGCGTCAGAATCTCATCAATCGACTTTTCAAGATTTTTCAAAGTCGACATCTGAGACACAACCGAACAGTGAGGTGCATAGCGCAGCATCTCACTGTCACCTGTTCCCCAAAGCGAACGCCCTTCCGGGTTCAGCCAGACCACGCGCTTGCATCGCCCGGCCAGTTCCTCAAACAAATCGAGACGCGGATCGCCATGGTTCGACCGTCCATCCCCCAGCACAATTACCGTTGTGCGTCGGTCAATCACCGACCAGTGATTCACCTTCAAGTCGGACAGAGCCTGACCATAGTCAGTGGAGCCCCATCCGGCTTCCGACATGATGATCTGCATCGCGTTTTCAAAGCCATCCAGATTGATGTCGAGATGTTCGCCAACATCTTTCAGCCGAGCTGAGAACGCGTAGGTGTAAAGGTCTGGAACGGCGTCGCGCATGCAATAGAGAAATAACAGCAAGAACCGCACAAACCGGGCAACAGACCCCGACACGTCGCAAACAAGAACGATCTTAGGGCGATCCTTTTTCTTCTGCCGCCAATGCACATCAAATGGCACGCCATCGCGCCCGGCATTGCTGCGGAGGGTCTTACGGATATCGAGCTGTCCGCGATTTTTCTTTTTCCGGCGACGCGAATGTTTTGAAGCCAGCCGCTTTGCAAGTTTCTGAACCAGCGGCTTCATCCGCTCCATGTCGGAACGATCCATTTCATTGATGCGTTTTTCCGCCAGAAATTCTTCCCGAAATTGCTGTGTCGCGCCCGCGCCGAACACGTCAAACTGGCGTTGGACATACTCTCTCGCACGAAAGGTCATATCCTTGCGTGCCGCCATCATTTCTTCTGCCTGGGCATCGGCCTCAGGCGTATGTTCCTGAAGCGCCTTCAAAAGCGCCTTTTCCATGCGCTCGACGCCCATGGATTTCAGCATCTTCTGAGCATAGAAGGATACTTGGGTAGAAAACCGGATGTCCTGAACATTGGCGTCCGCAGCAGCCTTCTCAAGCGCAACCGCAATCTGGCTTTCATCGCCCGATTGAGACAATTCCATCAGATCTTGTGAGGACTGCGCCTCCGCGCCAGCGCTTGACTCATCGGTCTCACCCGCTTCCTCGTCGGAAGACGACGAATTACCCGAATCCAGTCGATCCATGTCTCTGGAAAAGAACAGATCAAACAAGCGATCATAGGAAAGTTTCTCACTTTCCGTTTTGGCCAGAACAGATTTCAAGGCCAGCTTCATGCGCCCCTTATCGCCATACCCGACCAGTCGTAGCGTGTTGACCGCATCAAGGGTTTCAGCTGTCGAGACATTCACGTCAGCTGATCTCAAGGCGCGAACGAAATCGGTTATCGTTCGCTCAACGCTCATTTGAAGCTCGGATATCCGGATGCCAGACGACCAGAATCAGCGCTGGCCGCTTTGCGCGCCATGGACCCAATAGAATTCCGGGTCGCGTCGATATCTGATTCATATTTCAAAAGCACATTCAGCGTTTTGCGAACCAATGCCTCATCAAGCGAATCGGCATGCAGCAAAACAAGTGTCCGCGCCCAATCAACAGTTTCCGAGATAGATGGCCGTTTGCGCAAATCCTGTTCGCGAAGCTCCTGAACAAAGCTGACAAGCTGCTTCAGCAAATCATCGCTTACGCCCGGCACGCGCGCTTTGACGATTTCTCGCTCGCGTTCTGCATCAGGAAAACCAATGAACAAGTGCAGGCAACGACGCTTCAACGCATCGCCCAGATCACGCACATTGTTCGACGTCAGAATCACAATCGGCGGCACTTTCGCACGAATCGTTCCGATCTCCGGAACCGTGACCTGATAATCAGACAGAACTTCCAGCAAGAAAGCTTCAAATTCTTCATCCGACTTATCGATTTCGTCGATCAACAGGATTGATCCGGCCTCCTGTTCCATCGCACGAAGCAATGGGCGCGGCTCAAGGAAGTCATGTGAGAAGAACAAATCTTCGAATGTCGACAACCGGCCAGTCAGATCCTCAACCGTTCCAGCCTCGCCAACAACGTCATTGAGGCGGTCTTTCAGGATTTGAGTGTAAAGCAGCTGTTTGCCGTATTTCCACTCATAGAGCGCCTTGCTCTCATCGAGGCCCTCATAACACTGCAGTCGTTCTACTGGCACATCCAGATATCGACCAAGAGACTGGGCGAGATCAGTCTTGCCCACACCCGCAGGTCCCTCAATCAGAACCGGCTTGCGAAGATGGATCGCCAGATAAATCGCCGTAGAAATCTCTTCGGTTGAAATATAGCCAACGGAAGACAGACCGGCAGTGACGGCATCAGCTGAGCTCAGAGCGCCGTAGTGAGTTTCGATGGATTTTTGCATTTCAGACATCACCTATCGGTATGCGGTCTTCTCACATGCCGCAAGGAATGACGTAACGAGAGCTCACTATATTTTTATATCCTTTCGCGATTGTCACGCAATTTTCTTCTAACAGTGTCGTTACGTCACCGGTTGATTGGATGAGTTTTCTAGCGAAGAACTAAATCCAGACACTTTTTAAGGTCACGTCATGGGAGACAAACATGCCTGAAGCTTATATTATTGACCATTGCCGTACACCTCGCGGCATAGGCAAAGTCGGAAAAGGTGCACTTGCTCACCTGCACCCACAACACCTCGGCGCCACAGTGCTCAAAGCACTGGCGGAGCGCAACAATCTGAAAACTGAAGAAGTTGACGATATCATCTGGGGTACGTCGTCCCAAAAAGGCAAACAAGGCGCTGACCTTGGCCGCATGTCTGCTTTGCTCGCAGGTTACGACACTAAAGCGTCTGGCATTACCGTCGACCGTTTTTGTGGCTCTGGCATCTCTGTTGTGAACATGGCTGCTGCGTCTATCATGTCTGGCATGGAAGACTGCATTGTTGCTGGTGGCACAGAAATGATGTCGTACACAGCGGCTTCTGCTGACCCGACAAAGCTTCCCCTCATGGATGCTGACAACCCAGCGCTTCGCGCCAAGCACCCACAATCAAATCAGGGCGTATGCGCCGACGCGATTGCGACAATGGAAGGTATCTCTCGCGAAGATACTGAGAAACTTGCCATGGTCAGCCAGCAACGCGCAGCACGTGCCATCGCTGAAGGCCGCTTCGATAAGTCTCTTATCCCGGTTTACAATGAAGACGGCACTCTGGCGCTCGACAAAGAAGAGTTCCCACGTCCACAAACCACGCCAGAAGGGCTCGCAAGCCTCAAAGCAGCATTCACAATGCTGGCTGACATTCCGGTCGACGAAGACGGTAACACTTACCGCAAGCTGATCAACGCGAAATATCCAGACGTAGAAATCCAGCACATTCACCACGCTGGTAACTCTTCTGGTGTTGTTGACGGGTCTGGCTGTATTCTGCTCGCGTCTCCGGAATATACTGAAAAGCAAGGCTGGAAGCCACGCGCGAAAATCGTTGCAATGGCAAACATGGGCGACTGCCCAACTCTGATGCTCAACGCTCCAGTTCCAGCGGCTAAGAAAGTTCTCGAAAAAGCTGGTCTCACAAAAGACGATATCGACGTCTGGGAAATCAACGAAGCATTCGCAGTCGTTGCTGAGAAGTTCATTCGTGATCTCGATCTCGACCGTGAAAAAGTGAACATCAATGGCGGCGCTATGGCGCTCGGTCACCCAATTGGTGCGACTGGCTCCATGCTGATCGGTACAGCTCTTGATGAGCTCGAGCGTTCAGGCGGCAAATACGGCCTCGTCACTATGTGTGCGGCTGGTGGCATGGCGCCTGCGATCATCATCGAGCGCATGTAATATCCGGCCATCGGATTGAAAAGAAAGCCGCCCGAACACTCGGGCGGCTTTTTTGTATCAGAGTTTCACAGCAATCAATTTCGGACCGGATTCTGTCATGGTCGCTGCGAAGACTTTATCAAAGTCTTCGGCCGTTGCGACCTCATAGGCTTTCACGCCTTGCGCTTCTGACAGCTTCACCCAGTCGATTTCAGGACTTCCCAGATTCAACATGCTTTGCGCCGCTGGCCCCGGATTGCCCGCGCCAGTTCGTTGCAACTCAATATTCAGAATTCGATAGGAGTGATTAACGAACACAATCGTTGTGACGTCGAGATTTTCCCGCGCCATCGTCCAAAGGCTCTGAATTGTGTACATGCCAGCCCCATCGCCGGTCAGACAGATGGTTTTCGCTTCCGGCTTTGCAAGCGCTGCACCAATGGCCAATGGCAAGCCCTGACCAATCGCGCCACCGGTGAGGTTCATCCAGTCATGTGGCTCGGCCTGTATCGTCTGCAGGAAGATCGGCATGCTTGCCGTCACGCCGTCATCAGATACCAGACTACCCGCGGGCATGTGCCGGTTAATGCTGGCGCCCACGCTAGCCGGAGAGACCGGCCCTGTTGGCTTGTCCGCGATGCTCCGGTCTTGTGTCGGGGCGCCGTCACTGGCCCCCAAATGGTCCGCCAAAGCTGTTAGTGCTGACGCACTATCGATTTCGGCACCGCCGACAGACACGAGTTGGCAATTCTCAGGAACAAGCAAACTCGGCTTACCTGGGTACGCAAAGAACGCTGCCGGGGTCTGCGTTCCTACAACAACCATCACATCATGCCGCTCAAGGTCAGCCATCGCGCCTTCTGCAAAGTATTGCATCTTTGCCGGCGCAAACCGCCCGGCACCGCGCGCCTGACGCCAGACAAATGTATCTGTCATTACGCGAGCACCAAACGCCTGTAGCCGGGCAGCCGCCTCTAAGCCGTCATCCAGCAAAGCGCTGCCATTGATCAAAATGACAGGGTCTTTGGCTGACTTCAGTGCGCTGGCAGCAGCAGTAATTGCATCAGCGCTAGCCGTTTCCTTTACTGGAGACGTGACAGCTGCTTCCGGCACACCGCCCACATTCCACGCACTATCTGCAGGAAGGATCAGGGATACCGGGCCAGACTTGCCGGTGAAGCTCGCCTTATAGGCTTCAAGCGCCTTGGTCCCGGCTTCGCTCACATCAGAGACAACATCCACCCAGATGGAATTCGGCGTCACAATCGCTTTGATGTCAGAGGTCAACGGCGCATCATATTCCAGATGATAGGTCGCATGATCCCCGATCACATTGATCATCGGCGTATGCGCGCGCTTTGCATTATGGATATTTGCACCAGCATTCATATAGCCCGCACCGAGATGCAGCAGCGTCATGACTGGCGCTCCAGAAATGCGCGCAAATCCATCTGCGGCACCCGTCGTCACGCCTTCAAATAAGCAAAGCACAGAGCGAATACGCGGCTCGCGGTCGAGTGCCGTGACGAGGTTCATCTCTGATGTACCCGGATTGGCAAAACACACGGTTACACCGCAATTGGCGAGGGTTCCGACCAGCGCGTCTGCACCAGTCATTTGTTCGTCAGCCATTTGGACGACACTCCTGTTTTAAAGTTTAATCACGCCAGCATCGAGTTGATCGGCATAGAGACGAGCAACATCAGAGGCGCGCAAAGTCTGCGCCCTGGACTGGTTGATATAGCCCTTCTCGGTAATCTCTCCCTGATCGGCACTTGGCTGATCAGACTGAAGCAAACACACCGCAACGCGCGTCGTCGCGTTCGGATGCTTCTGGTTATAAGCCTTCAGTCCCTGAGATACAGCGTCCACGACTTTTGGATGCTTACAAAGCTGATCAAGCGTCAGATCCTCACCGATCAATCGACGACAAAAGCCTTCATTCAAAAAGCCCAGAATGCCGATATATTTCTCATTAAGACCGCAAACGACGGCATCTGATAGCGCGCCGTTAACCGCAGAAATCGCACCGATCCGTACAGCGCCGGCTGACACCCAACTGCCATTCAACAGCTTAAACTCTTCGGCGATCCGGCCATCAAATGCGAGACCAGCCAAAGGGTTGTCCGGATCTTTGAATTTGATCGCATCGCCCAGCTTGTAATAGCCTTCGTCGTCGAACACTTCGGCGGTCTTCTCTGGGTTTCGATAGTATCCTGGCGTGATGTTCGGCCCGCGAACCCGGCACTCAAACTTGTCACCTACCGGAGCCATTTTCATATCGCATCCGGGAAGCGGCAAACCGATCAATCCCATCACAGAATTTGGCCAATGCACATTCGCCGTTGTCGGTGCGGTCTCAGTCGACCCATATCCCGCGGACAGAGACACACGGGTTCCGGTAATCTGTATCGCGATCTTCTGGATACGCTCATAGATGTCCTGCCCCATGGCCGCGCCGCCATAAGCCATAACCAGAAGCTTCGAGAAGAAATTCTCAGCAAGCTCGCGATCATTTTCCAGTTCGGTTGCAATCGATGCCCAGGCTGCCGGAACAGTGGTGTGCTGCGTCACCTGAACCTCTTTCAGATTGCGGAACATTTCCGGCAATCTGGCAGGCGTCGGCGCACCCCAGTCAATATACAGCTTCCCGCCCCAATCGAGCATGGAATGCAAGATTGAGTTCGCACCATAGGTATGGCTCCACGGCAAAAAGCTCAGCATGACTTGCTGGCCATTTGAAATTTCATTGAGGCGCTCAACATCCCAGACAGAGCGGATCATCTTGACCATGCTCGCAATCATGGAATGCGTGTTGATCACCGCCTTAGGTTCACCCGTGGATCCGGACGTCAGCATATATTTCGCAACGGTCTCGCCAGACAGTCTGTCATAGGCCAAGTCGACGTCACTGGTCGGCGTTGTCTCAAGCGCATCAAGCGACACAGCATTCTCGACCTTGGGTGCATTCCGCGCATAGATAACATGCCGTGCGCCGACTTTCATGCCATCCAGACCGCGCTGATATTCAGCGCCATCATCAACATAGATGAAGGACGGCCCGACAAGCTCATCGACATAATTGAGACGCTGGAAATCTTCGGACAACAGCGCATAGGCAGGCGTGACAGGCACAACGGCGCAGCCAACCCACATGGCCGCATACATGATCAGCGCATGCTCAATGCTGTTACGCGACAGGATCATGACCGGCGTTTCCGGCCCCGCACCAAGATCAAGCAGGCCCTGCGCCAATCGACGAACCTTTGCCAGCGTTTGGCTATAAGTGATCTCAACCCATCCTTCTTTCGAAGAATCAACCGGGTCGCGCTGCGCCAGAAACACATTATCAGGCGTGTTGGCCGCCCAATAAACGATTGGTGCCAGCATATGTGGCAGAGATGGTCTGAGTGGCTGGCCGTTGCGCAGAATCACAGAACCATCATCCCGCCGCTCAACGTCCAGCTTCAGGGGAAGGTATGGCACCTCCCGGAACGGAATTGTTTCGCTTTCGGATGAAGAAAGCCTGTCCATGTTACCTCCCTGATACACGACTAGGCGGATGTCTTTTTATTTGCTTTCATGAAAGACCATAGAGGGAAGCGGACCTTGCGACAATCGACTGTTTTATCAATCCTGTTGGCTGGGCTTCTTCTCTCAGCGTGCAATTCATCTGCGCCGGAAAACCTGTGCGAGAACAATGATCGATGTCTGTCCGGCCCGGCCCGAAGCGTTATGCCCGTTGATGGCGACACTTATCAGATCAGAAATCAGCGCGTTCGCCTTGTCGGCTGGGACAGCCCCGAAACCGCGCCCCACGCAAAATGCTCAGCCGAGGCCGATCTCGGCCTTAAGGCGGAAGTCACAGTCAAACGCCTGTTTCTGGATGCAAAGACGGTTCAGGTTTTACCGAAAGGCCGCGACGAATTCGGCCGCGCCCGCGCTCACATCTATCTTGATGGTGAGAACGTTGGCTATCTTCTTTCTCAAAAAGGCCTTGCGAAAGCCTGGGAAGAAGATCGCGGAGCCGCCAAACCGGACTGGTGTAAATAAAGCCGCTATTCCTCTCGCAGCATGCGAAGCGGCTCACCACAATGTTTGCAATGCGCTGCATCCGGCTCATGGCGTATGAGACCGCAGCGCGTGCACTCGACCTTCACCTTGTTCGGACGAATGATCGACTGAACCAGCCGCAGAAACAGCGTGATGCCGAGAACCATCGTCACGATGGAAAGAATTTTGCCATCAAGCCCAACCAGTACGATATCGCCAAAACCTGTCGTCGTTAGCGTCGCCACTGTCACATACATTGCATCCAGATAAGAGTTGATATCCGGGTTACGGGTGACCTGCGTCGAATAAACGAACGAGGTCATGATCAGAATGAAGACGATCAGATTGACGATGCGGTCAATAACTTCACTATTCTCCCGCAAATAGGAAGAAATGCTCTTCATCCTGCGCAGGAACGTAAACGCCCGGATCAGTCGGATCGCGCGCAATATCCGTAGGAAGCCGAGATTGTCGAGGACCATCGGCAAGAGCAGCGATGCCATCACCACAAGGTCCGCTATATTCAGCGGGTTTAGAAGAAACCGATGTCGCGGGCGATAAATCCAAAGCCGAGCCAAGAAATCGAGCCCGATAAAAATGACAATCGCAATATCGGCGACATAGAACGCGGTCGTTCTTTCCTGCAGCGGAGCCCACAGGAAGAACGCAACGGAAATGGCATCAAGGCTGAGTAACACCCATCTGAACACATAAGGTGCTGTCCCAAAGCCCTCATACAGCCAGAATAATCGTCTCTCCAGGCCTTTGCGTTCAGCCATTTAGTCCCCCGTCACCGAAAATCGAATCGTTTGTCTGATCAGTTTCCTGGCTGCAATGTTTCAACAAACCGCACAGGCTTACCACCGCCCTTTTGAACGATTTCGCCGTCTTTCATCACCCAGTTCCCGCGCACCATGGTGCCAACCGGCCAGGCAGTCGCCTCCATCCCATGGAAAGGAGTCCAGCCAGACTTAGTGGCAGACCATTCATCGGTGATGATTTCACGCCGCTTCATATCCACAAAAGTAAAGTCAGCATCGTAACCTTCGGCGATGCGGCCTTTATTGGCGATCCCAAACACGCGTTGCGGACCGGCGCTGGTCAGTTCCACAAAGCGCTGCAGCGTCAGTTTACCCGCATTCACATGAGTCAGCATGATCGGAACCAATGTCTGCACACCGGGCATGCCAGACGGGCTTGCCGGGTACGGTCGTGCTTTCTCTTCCAGAGTATGCGGGGCATGGTCAGAGCCCATGACGTCAACAATACCGGCATTCAGAGCGCGCCAGAGCGCATCAACATGGCGTTGCTCGCGAATTGGTGGGTTCATCTGCGCACGGCCTTTAAGCTCGATATAGGCTTGTGGCGCAACGAGCGTCAGATGCTGAGGCGTCACTTCAACGCTGGCGACATCTTTGGCGTCCGCCAGCAGCTTCATTTCCTCAGCTGTCGTGATATGCAGCACGTGGATACGCTTGCCGACTTTCCGCGCCAGTCTCAACAAACGGGTTGTGGACTGGATCGCCGCCTCTGCGTCACGAACTTCCGGATGGCTCGTCCAGTCACCCTGACGCGCCAGATCACGGCGGTCAGCCAGACGATACTCATCTTCTGAGTGGAATGCTGCCCGGCGCTTGATAGATTTCAGAACAGCTTCAACGCCCTCATCATCCTGAACCAGCAAATCACCCGTCGATGCCCCCATAAATACCTTGATGCCACAGCATCCCGGCATGGCTTCCATTTCTGCCAGCAGACCCGTGTTGTCATGCGTCGCACCCGCATAGAAGGCATGGTCAACATCCATTCGGCCTTTGGCACGATTGAGCTTGTCCTGCAGCAGATCGGGCGTGATCGTTGACGGGTTCGTGTTCGGCATTTCGAAAACGCAGGTTACGCCGCCAAGCGCCGCTGAGCGCGCACCTGTTTCCAGATCTTCTTTATACTCCAGCCCCGGCTCACGGAAGTGAACCTGACTGTCGATCACACCCGGCAGAATATGAAGGCCAGTCGCGTCAAATACTGTTCCGGCCTGATCAGCGGCGATTGCCCCGATATGCGCGATCTTTGAATCGGTAACACCGATGTCCGTTTCAAACGTGCCGCCCGGCGTAACAACCGTTCCGTTTTTAAGCACAAGATCGAACATGATGACCGCCTTTCAGATTTGCGTCGCGTGAAACTAGGGCTTGCCCTCTCCTATCGCGCGTTTCAATACCTAGGTATGAGTTAGACGCCAGATTTCCTGCGTCAGCAGACCGTTGATACCGAATGACTTCCTCTATGTATATCTTGTCTTCCAGATCGATTTTCAAAGTTTCAGGCTCAGAAGCCGCTGGATTCCTGAACCGCGTCCTGACCTGCCGCGTTGATAATATTGAAATCGGTCAATGCAGACCCGGCGCACTTTTGACGCCGCAGGGAAAGATTCTGACGGATCTGTTTCTCTTCAAGACGGGCGACGGCCTTTTCCTCGACCTTCCGGTTTCAGAGGCAGATACCATCGTCAAGCGCCTCTCCCTGCTAAAACTCAGAGCCGATGTCGCCTTTGAAGCGATGACGGACTTGCGGGTCTTTGTGTCAGAAACAAGAGTTCATACAAGCGACAATATCATCGTTAGCGCTCAGGACCCGAGAACCGAGCGTGATCTCGTGCGAGGGATTATCCAAACCGCTAACGCTCCTGAAAAAGACGACCCGGCAGGCTGGAAAGACCTGCGCTTCCGCCTTGTCTTGCCAGAATGTGGTCTGGACTATCCGCCATCTTCATTGTTCCCGGCCGATATCAACATGGATTTGACCGTCAGTGTCGACTTCAAGAAAGGCTGTTTCATCGGGCAGGAAGTTGCCAGTCGCATGAAACGCAAAACAGAGGTCAGAAAACGGACGCTGCATGTTTCCGGCACCATGGATATCGCCCCAGGCGACGTCCTCACCGCGGGCGAATCATCCCTCGGAGACGTTCTGAACTGGCACGATGATCATGGCATGGTTCTCACGCGTCTCGACCGCCTGACGAAAGCCTCTGAGAACGACGTACCCGTCACTCTGAAAGATCAAGTCGTCGAGATTGATCTGCCTGATTTTGCAAAGATAGCCTGATGACCAAAAAAGACGATACCATTCATTGCGGCTGGGCACCGGCAAATGACCCGGTCTACCGCGCCTATCATGACGAAGAATGGGGCGTGCCTGAATATGACAGCCGGGCGCTTTGGGAAAAGCTGCAGCTGGACGGCTTTCAGGCCGGGCTGTCCTGGCGCACCATCCTCTATAAACGCGCCGCCTTCCGCGAAGAATGCGATGGCTTTAACCCTGTCAGAATCGCGAAGTGGGACGAGGCGCGTATTGAAAAAGCGCTGCAGAACCCTGGCATTGTTCGCTCTCCCTCAAAGCTGAGAGCGATGGTCGGCAACGCCAAAGCCTATCTGGAATTTCCAGAGTCAGGTGAAACCTTCTCTCACTGGATGTGGTCTTATGTTGATCACGCGCCAATCGTGTCCGACTTCAAGGACTGCAGAGACGCACCAACCAAAAACGACATCTCTGAGCGCCTGTCCAAAGATCTGAAGAAAAAGGGCTTCAAATTTTGTGGACCAACGATTGTGTACGCGTTTATGCAGGCCGTCGGCATGATCAATGATCACGAACAGGGCTGCCCACGTCGAACCGAATTGATCAAACAGGCTTGACCTTACTTCCTGCAATGGCAATTGCTTATCCGTAAGACTATCAAATTCGAAAAGAAAACATGGCTCTTGCGGCCATTGGGACACCATCATGCCTACACCAGTAATTTCTTCGACCGGCCTCTGGACGCCGCCAAACAGCATTTCGAACGAAGAGCTCGTCGAAAGCTTCAACGCCTGGTCCACGAAATGGAATGAAGAGCACGCAGCCGAGATCGAAGCCGGCACCGTAGCTGCCAAGCCGCAATCGTCTGTCGAGTTCATCGAAAAAGCCTCAGGCATCAAATCCCGCTACGTGATCGACAAAGCTGGCGTTATTGACCCGGATATTATGGCGCCGCGTATTCCGGAACGTCCGAACGAAGAAATCTCCGTTCTCGCGGAAATGGCCGTAAAAGCAGCGACGCAAGCGCTGGAACGCGCTGGTCGTAAGCCTGAAGACGTTGATGCAGTTATCTGCGCCGCATCCAATATGCAACGTGCCTACCCTGCCATGGCAATTGAAGTGCAACAGGCTTTGGGCATTTCCGGCTTCGCATTTGATATGAATGTTGCGTGTTCTTCTGCGACCTTTGGCATTCAGACCGCTGCTGACTTTGTTCGCTCCGGCAGCGCCAAATCTGTCCTCATGGTGAATCCCGAAGTCTGTTCCGGCCATCTGAATTTTACAGATCGAGACAGCCATTTCATTTTTGGGGACGTTGCAACAGCAGTCCTGATCGAAGACGAAGACATCGCCCCGGCCGATCACTGGACAATTCTCGGCACCAGCCTCAAGACAGTTTTCTCGAACAATATCCGAAACAATTTCGGCTTCCTGAACCGCGCCGCGCCGGAAGGCGTTGGCGCAACTGACAAACTGTTCGTACAGGAAGGACGGAAAGTCTTCAAAGAAGTCGTGCCGATGGTCGCTCAAATGATTGTCGAGCAAATGGACAAGCTGTCTCTGGCCTCTACCGATCTTCGCCGCCTCTGGCTGCATCAGGCAAACGCCAATATGAACCGCCTGATCTCATCTAAAGTTCTGGGCCATGAGGCCAGCGACGAGGAAAGCCCGACCGTGCTCGACACCTATGCGAACACGTCGTCCGCCGGATCCATCATCGCGTTCCACAAGCACAATGAGGACTTCGCCAATGGTGACAAAGGCCTCATCTGTTCGTTTGGCGCAGGCTATTCTGCGGGAACTGTTTTCGTCGAACGGGTCAAAACCTGATCTGAGGATTTGGCCGCAAGGCTCGCCGATGACTTGAATGTCAGAACGCCGTCATCCAGCTTACTGAACCGCAACGCGAACAAATCTTTCGCGTAATCCTGATTGAGCTTCCACGGCTTGCTTGAAGCTTGTTGCGGGAATTTGTTCAGGCTTCGCTGAACATAACCGGATGAAAAATCAAGCCATGGCTCCAACTCAAGCGGGCCATCATTCTTGAGCGGAACGGCAATGTCGGTGCCGCTTTTGTCCATCTCATTCAGCATTCTGCAGACAAACTCGCTCGTGAGATCAGCCTTCAGCGTCCAACTGGCATTGGTATAGCCAAACACAGCCGCAAGGTTCGGCATGCCGGAATACATAATACCCTTATAGTTCAACAATTCATTTGGAACGATCGGCTTGCCGTCCACTACGAAATTCACCTTGCCGAGGAACACCAGATCAAGCCCCGTCGCAGTGACGATAATGTCAGCGTCGAGGTGCTTTCCCGATTTCAGAACAATGCCGGTTTCATCGAAGCGATCAATCAGATCCGTCTCAACGGAGGCCGACCCATCTTTGATGCTGTCAAACAAATCGCTATCCGGCACCAGACAGACACGTTGGTCCCACGGATTATATTTCGGCGTGAAATGGGTCTCGACGTCATAATCAGGTCCAAGATGCTCGCGCACCATGCCGACCATACGTTCTTTGACTTTCTCCGGGCGTGATCGCGCCAGATTATAGAAGAACCGCTGCAGCAACACATTCTTCCAGCGCGTAATCGTATATGCGAGCTTGCTCGGAAGTATTTTTCGAAGACCGTTGGCGAACTTATCTGCGGCCGGACGAGACACCACATAGGTCGGGGACCGCTGCAACATGGTTACATGTTCTGCGGCCTTGGCCATTTCAGGTACCAGCGTGACCGCTGTCGCGCCAGACCCGATAATAACGATCTTTTTGCCGCTATAATCGTAGCCTTCCTGCCAATCCTGCGGGTGAATAATGTCGCCAGAGAATGCCGCTTCGCCCGGAAAGTCAGGACGATATCCGCCATCATAGTTGTAGTATCCACTACACATCATGATGAAACTACAGCTCTGCTGAACCGTTTCACCGGTATCCTGACGCTGCGCCGTGACCAGCCAGCGCGCATCGGTCGAATCCCAGGACGCACTGATCACTTTATGATCATAGCGGATATGAGATTTGATGCCGTTTTCTTTTGCCGTCTCGCGAATGTATTCCCGAATGGACGGACCATCGGCAATCGCCTTGGCTGCTTTCCACGGCTTGAACGAATACCCCAGCGTGTGCATGTCTGAGTCGGAGCGAATTCCGGGATACCGAAACAAATCCCACGTGCCGCCCATTGTAGAGCGACCTTCAAAGATCAGATATGATTTTTCAGGACATTTTTGCTGTAAATGATACGCCGCGCCGATGCCGGACAAACCGGCACCAACGATCAGGACATCCACATGTCCGCCAGACTGTGTTTCTGACATTCCTACCCCCGCTATTTATCGTTCTTTTTTCCAAGCATAACACTCAGTTATAGAAGACGCTAGGGAACTATAGGTAAGTGTCAGATTAATCCGGCGAGGGGCGAGCTTGGGTCAGCATATCGCTTCTTCGGCATCCGTCCGGCCAGATAGGATTCACGGCCCGCAATCACAGCATGCTTCATGGCGCTGGCCATCAAAATCGGGTTTTTCGCTTCAGCAATGGCCGTGTTCATCAGAACGCCATCACAGCCAAGCTCCATGGCAACAGCGGCGTCAGAGGCTGTACCCACACCTGCATCTACAATCACCGGAACGCGGGATTGTTCGACGATCAGACGGATATTCACCGGGTTCATGATACCAAGCCCCGAGCCAATCAGTGAGCCCAGTGGCATGATCGCGGCACACCCTGCATCTTCCAGACGCTTGGCGTAAACCGGGTCATCAGAACAATACACCATGACCTCAAACCCCTCTTTGATGAGGAGTTCAGCGGCTTTGAGTGTTTCACTCATGTCCGGATACAGCGTTTTCTGGTCTGAAAGCACTTCCAGTTTCACCAGAGTCCAGCCACCGGCTTCACGCGCCAGGCGCAGCGTCCGAATCGCGTCTTCTGCCGTAAAGCAGCCAGCTGTGTTCGGAAGGAAGGTATATTTCTGAGGAGAGACAAAATCCGTCAGTTTCGGCTGGGAAGAATCGGTCAGGTTGACCCGGCGGACCGCCACCGTCACCATATCCACGCCCGCCGCTTCCGCCGCCAGGGCATTCTCTTCATAGCTTTTGTACTTGCCTGTGCCGATGATCAAACGAGAGTTAAACTCCCGACCGGCTACGATCAGCTTATCATTCTCTGACATACGTTTTGTGGCGTTCAGCCACCTCCAACAAATTCAACGATTTCCAGCGTGTCGCCATCACTCAACAGAGTTTCGCCGTGCAGCGATTTCGGCACAATTTCAAGATTGCGTTCAACAGCCACATTTTTAGGATCCAGCTCAAGACTGATGACCAAGTCTCGAACACTCATTCCCTGTTTGACCTCTTGAGCAACCCCGTTCAACCTGATTTCCATGAATCATGCCTCTTTAAATTCTGTGCCATCTGGTGTTTCCATCGAATTCAACATATGGACAAGCCCAACATGACCCGAAACATCATATGCATAAATGGTCCGAACCTGAATCTTCTGGGTCAAAGAGAGCCGGAAATTTATGGATATGAGACCCTCTCAGACATTGAACAAAACCTCCAGTCCTTGTCATCTACATTGGATATGACAGTCAGATTTCAACAGTCCAACAATGAAGGTCAGATCGTTGACTGGCTTCACGATGCGCGGATCAATGCGCAAGGGGTCATTCTGAACGCAGGTGCATACACTCATACATCAATTGCAATCCACGATGCTTTGAAAGCCATGGCTATTCCGATCATCGAAGTGCACTTGTCTAATCCGTATGCTCGTGAAACCTTCCGGCATACAAATTACATTACCCCTGCAGTCACAGGATCAATTGCAGGACTGGGATCAGTTGGCTATGAGCTAGCGCTGAACGCACTCAACAAGCTGATTCCTTCGAACTGAAAGGCGAGACGAAATGGCAAATGAAAAGCAATCTATTGATCCGGGCCTGATCCGTGAACTTGCAGCGATTTTGCGTGAAGCAGATCTCGGTGAAATCGAAGTCGAGCAAGGCGAACTGAAGATCCGAGTCAGCAAACCAGTTGCGCCAGTCGCCGCCGCGCCTGCTGTATATCAAACAGCGCCTGCGCCAGCCCCTGTTGCTGCCCCAGCGGCCCCTGCAGCTGACGCTGCGCCTGCTGGCCCTGCCCCGCTGGCTGCGGACGAAGCGATCGTCACATCGCCAATGGTTGGCACATTCTACCGCTCACCATCACCAGAATCGTCTCCGTTCGTGAACAAGGGCGACAATATCAGCGAGAAGACAATTGTCTGCATCGTTGAAGCAATGAAAGTCATGAACGAGATCAAAGCTGAAGTTTCCGGCCAGATCATCGAAATTTTGGTCGGCGACGGTGAAGCCATCGAATTCGGCACACCATTGTTCAAAGTAAAACGCGGTTAAGGCGCTAGCTGGCATGTTTGACAAGGTATTGATCGCAAACCGCGGTGAGATCGCTCTCCGTATTCACCGTGCGTGTAAGGAGATGGGCCTGTCGACTGTGGCAGTCCATTCTGAAGCTGACGCAAATGCCATGCACGTCAAACTCGCCGACGAGAGCGTGTGCATTGGCCCGGCAGCCGCAAGCGAAAGCTATCTGAAGTCATCGGCGATTATGGCAGCTGCTGAAATCACCGGCGCTCAGGCGATCCACCCGGGCTATGGCTTTCTTTCCGAGAATGCGCGCTTTGCCGATATGGTTCAGGCGCATGGCCTGACCTTTATTGGTCCAACTGCCAGCCATATCCGCCTGATGGGCGACAAGATCGCTGCCAAAGCGGCTATGATCGAAGTTGGCGTCCCGGTCGTTCCCGGCTCTGACGGCGGCGTCGAATCCGAAGACGAAGCCGTCAGTATTGCCGATGAAATGGGCTATCCGGTTCTCGTAAAAGCAGCCTCTGGCGGTGGTGGACGCGGCATGAAAGTCGCGCGCGACTCGCAAGACATGCGCAAAGCCTACAACACAGCCCGGTCAGAGGCGAAAGCGGCCTTTGGTGACGACGCTGTGTATATCGAGAAATATCTCGAAAAGCCGCGTCACATCGAAATTCAGGTGATCGCTGACAGCCATGGCAATGTTGTTCATCTCGGTGAGCGCGATTGCTCGCTGCAACGCCGTCACCAGAAAGTCTTCGAAGAAGCACCGTCGCCAATCATCGATTCCGCCCAACGCGCGCAAATCGGTAAGACAGTTGTCGATGCGATCAAGAAGCTCGGCTATCTCGGCGTCGGCACAATCGAATTTCTCTATGAAAATGGCGAGTTCTACTTCATCGAAATGAACACTCGTCTTCAGGTGGAACACCCTGTCACTGAGATGATCACCCGGATTGACCTTGTAAAAGAACAGATCCGCATCGCTCAGGGCGAGGAGCTTTCCTTCAAGCAGGACGATGTTCCATTCATCGGTCACGCAATTGAGTGCCGGATCAACGCTGAACATCCAAAAACGTTCACGCCGTCCCCGGGTACGATCGATGAATTCCACGCACCGGGTGGTCTCGGCGTTCGTCTGGATTCGGCGGCCTATGCCGGCTATAAGATCCCGCCATACTATGACAGCCTGATCGGCAAGCTGATTGTCCACGGTGTTGACCGAGAAGAGTGCCTGCTGCGTCTCAAACGTGCGCTTGGCGAAATGGTCATCTCAGGCATTGAAACAACGCTGCCTCTGCATCAGGAACTCGTTGATGCCGAAGGCGTAAAGTCTGGCGACTACAATATTCACTGGCTCGAAAAGTTTCTTGAATCTCAGGTGAAATGAGCTTCGGTTTCGGTCCGGATGATCTGATCAGATGTTACCGCCAGGGGGTTTTTCCCATGGCGGAACATCGTGATGATCCAGACTTGTTCCTTGTTGATCCGGAAGTCCGGGGCGTTCTGCCTCTGAACGGCTTTCACATTCCGCGCAGCCTCAGAAAAGCGGTTCGCGCCGAACCATTTGAGATCCGCGCTGATACAGCCTTTTCGCGTGTGATGGAGGCGTGCGCCGAAAGCACGTCTGAGCGGCCATCGACCTGGATCAATACGCCCATCCTCAACCTCTACAGCGACTTGCACCATCGTGGATATGCCCATTCGGTTGAATGCTGGAAAGACGGCAAACTTGTTGGCGGTCTTTATGGCGTGTCCGTAGGCGGCGCTTTTTTTGGAGAAAGCATGTTTTCGCGCGCAACGAACGCCTCGAAAATCGCCCTCGTCCACCTCGTCGCCCGCCTGCTTCACGGCGGGTATGTTCTGCTCGACGCACAGTTCTCAAACCCGCACCTTGAACAGTTCGGCATTGAAGAAGTCCGCCGAAGTGATTTTCAGAAAATGTTGAAACGCGCCCTCACCTATTACGGTGATTTCAACGCTTATGACTTACTGGACTCGTCTGAAACATCCGGCGTCGCAGCGGTGCAGCGAATCACCCAGACGTCATAGATGGAATGCTCCAGCGCATGGATACCCGGCGAAGACGCATACATCCATCCGTGGAAAACGCGCTTCTCTTTATCGACTTCGTCAGACTTCAGATCGCCTTCTTCCAGCCCGAATCCGTAATCCTCAATCTCGACATACGCGATTGATTCTGGTGGCTCGGTCGGCGGCGTCTGGTGACAAGCGCGAACCGTCACCCGCAAACCACCAAAGATCTTTTGCTCGCCAACATTGACGTTCAGATCGATGGACTCGCCGGTAATCTTGTCCAGACCACGAAGTGTGACGCCTTCACGCGTAAGAAGCTCCGGCTCTTCTGGCTGAGCGTCATCGGAATCAATCAGGCCATCAGTGTCTGTCTTTTCCGTTCCCGGAACAAACAGCGGCACAAGACCGTTTTCATCGGTTTTGTCCTCGTCACCGAGGCCGGTATTCCCGTCCTCGATGGTCAAGGGATCATCATCGAGTGTTACCTGAGCAAAAGCAGGCATGGCAAACGAGAGAGTCGCCAGACCAAATCCTGCAAACGCGGCACAAACGATGTTTCTTTTCATAAGCTTATTCGCTTCCCTGAGATCCTGATCCTGCGAACTGCGCAAACAGTGTCAGCAAATCCACACTACCTTGAGTCTGAGTGATTTCGCCCGTGCCATCAGCAGCGATAACATCAAAGCCACCGCCCGGATTGATCGCAACATATGCGCCGCCCAGAAGGCCGTCCTGAGCAATACGCGCGCTTGCGTCATCGCGCAGCTCAATATCGTCTCTCAAAGTCAGTCGGATCACAGCTTCAGTGCGTTGTGGGTCGAAGTCGAGCTTCGTCACACGTCCAACCTTAACGCCAGCCATACGAACATCAGAACCGCGCTCAATCCCAATGACTGAGTTGAAACGCGCCGTTACAGCGTACTCCGCCGCAGACGAGTTGCTGCCAGACACATTCAGCGCAAAATACAGGAACACACCAGCGGCCAGCACAACAACAGCCCCAAGCGCCGTTTCGAAAATCGAATTACGCATCAGGTGACCATGCCTCGTAATCGCTGTCAGCTTCCTTGCGGCTACCGCCTTTGGCAATACTGCCGGACGGACGATACGCATAGATTGTACCGGTCAGGTTTGGCGTATGATCTGTCTCGAACGGTTTGCGCGCGAGTGGTTCTTCTGTTGGTGGCTTATCGAACGTGTAGTGCAGCCATCCGTGCCAATCGGCCGGAACCTTAGATGGTTCAGCAAGGCCTTTATACAGCACGTAGCGACGGTGACGTCCTTCATAGCTTGGCTTCCGGTCCTGGAAATACCGGTTTCCGTACTCATCTTCGCCGATGAATTCAGAGCGTCTTTTGACGTCAAACAGTGTGTTCACAGTCCAACCGCTCCACCAGGTAAAAATCTTGTCTAGCACGTGAATCAAATCCCAGTTCTATGTGGCGCGAATATGATGCCTTCAAGGCATTTGGTCCAGTAGCAGACATCTCACAATATTCTGAGCCTTTTCATGCATTTTTTTGAAGAATAATGCTTTATGTCGGCAAAAGGCTCTTGGCAGACATTGTCGACCTCTGGTAACCACCCCTTTCCTGTACGGAGAGGTGGCCGAGCGGCTGAAGGCGCGCCCCTGCTAAGGGCGTATACGTTAACGCGTATCGAGGGTTCGAATCCCTTCCTCTCCGCCAGGAACCTAATTACTCCCCTAAATATACAGACGAATTGCCCCTGCCCCTGATCCCGGCAAGGCTCAACGATTGGCTATCCTCACGCCGCATAGCGGCCATCACTGAGTTCCTCTGCCTGACCAAGCGCTGCAAGTGTGGCGAGGCGTTCGGCAATCGTTTTGGTCTTGCCCCGTTTGAACTGTTTGCGCACATCTTCAACCGAGGCCGTGCCGAGATCGGCCAGCACACTCCGCACAGACGCCATCTGCGTTGGCAGGTCTTTCGGCCAGTCAAATTGCGCCTCTGCCGTGACGGCCTCTTCCAGTGCCAGATCGCCGGATTTGGTTTTCCCGGCCTCGCCGCTCGGGTTCTGATAGTCTGGCCGCAGCCAGCGGATATGCCCGTTCAACTCTTCCCTGTGGCGCTCTTTATTGAGCGCGACGAGCCGGATGAGGATCTCCTCATCGGACAAATCCACCGGCCAGCCATAGGCCTCGGCCACGGCGGCGTCGATCTGGTCGTGCAGATCTTTTAAGATTCCAATCTGCCCCTGCGCGTAGATGTCTTTGTCCTTGCCTTCCAGCACCTCGCCAGAGCCAGAGGCCTCAATCTCGCGCAGGCGCTCCAGCACGTTATACATCTGCGTCAGGGTCAGCTTCGGATGCTCTTTCTGGCGGGCCTTGCGATGGCTATCCAGCCGCTCACCAAGGTCGCGCAAGCGCTCGGTTTGTTCCGGCGTGCAGTCCGGGAAGGGGAATGGGTCGAAGCAGACAGAATTGTTGTAGCGAATATTGCCTTTATAGACTCCCAATGAGCCAGACGTCACTGAACACCAAGTTGCGTGTGCTTTTGACGAAAGCACCGCCAAGTGTCCGGCATGATCAACACAAATGTTGATAACTTCACTTTCAGTGAGAGTGTTTCCGGCAACGAATTGAAAAATTCGATGTTTGGAAGTTCTGGCGGTAGCTATGAATCTTGGCAAATCTTTTAAAGCTGGCCTCGAAACAGACGCAGGTTCCCCAAAAATCCACCAATTTTTTCTGCGGCTCTCTCTTCTGTTTTTCTCTCGCTCAGGTTTCACAGCAGTAAGCAAAATCTCGTAAGCATGAGGGAAACCTCTCTGTAACTCCTCTTCAGAAACACCGAAGAAATCCAAAACATACATGTCTCGAGACTGCTGGTTCAAGTCACGGCCATTGAGATATCTTGAAACATGTCCGCGATCGGCCAATGTCGGATTGCGTTGAACCAAAGCTTCTGCCACCTGCGGGGAGACTAAGAATCCCTGGCCAAACAGATAAACGCCCCTGAAAGAAAGGTTCTTGTTGGCATGCAATTCAAACGTCGAAGCCACATCCGCGCCGGTCTGCAAATTGGCAAACACCTTGCCCCGTCGTTCGGTAAAGTCCACCAGACGGCCTTCGGCTTCGCGATCCTGTTTTTCCTCGCGGGCAAGCGTCAGAAGCCGGCCTTCCCTGCGGCCCGGGCCCGCCACCGTCATTGCAATGCGGACGGCCGCCCCATCGCCTGAATCCACCCAGGGATGGTCGGGAATGGCATAGAGGAGCGAGAGCGGCTTTTTCTTGTCATCCAGATGCGGTTCCAGCACCCGACGATTAAAGGTCTGGCGTAAGGAATTGGTGGTGATAAAGCCAAAGCGCCGCGCCTTGCCTGCGCGGGTCAAGAGCGCCGCCTTTTCCCACCAGAACATGACGAAATCCGCGCTTTGCGGCATTTTCGGATAGGTCTTCCACAGTGTTTCGACATAGCCATCGCCCAGCGCATCGCGCATGCGGCTCGCCCCGATAAAGGGCGGATTGCCGACGATAAACTCTGCCTGCGGCCAGCTCGCCACTTTCGCGCTTTCATAGTCATAAACCTGCACGCGGGCATCCGGGTCTGGCACGTCTTCCCCCGTCACGGGGTGGCGTTTCATCGTCTCCCCGTCCCAACGGGTGACAGGCTTGCCGTGCTCATCCATGCGCGGGCGCTGGCCCGTGAGCGTCAATAACGCGTCGCGGTTTTCAATATTGTGAAAATCCTTCAACACGGGCTGGCTGGGCGTCGCCTTGCCGAAGGTCTTGAAGTGCCATTGCAGATAGCCGATCCACAGCACAAGTTCGGCCACATAGGCCGCCCAGGGGTTTAGCTCAATGCCAAGGAATTGGTGCGGGTCGACCGTCTCGCCCGTCAGTCCCAGACGGTCCTGCACCTCGCCGAGTTCCGTCAGCGTGCCGAGCACTTCGCCCTCAAGCCGCTTCATCTGTTCCATGGCGACATAGAGGAAGTTGCCAGAGCCACAGGCCGGGTCGAGCACGCGCGTTTCGCAAAGTTTGCGGTGGAAGGTTCGCACGGTATCACGCGCGCCTTTTTCATCACCCTTTTCCGCCTGCAGAAACGCTGCCGCCTTCACGGCGTCCCAGTCCGCCCTTAGCGGCTCAACAATAGTGGGCGTGACGAGGCGTTCGACATAAGCGCGCGGGGTATAATGCGCGCCGAGCTTGTGGCGTTCTTTCGGGCTGAGCGCGCGTTCCAGCAGCGTGCCGAAAATGGCAGGCTCAACATCGCGCCAGTCGGCTTCTGCGGCAGCGATCAACAGCCCAAGCTGGATTTCATTGATCGGCAGCGCCTCGCTTTCAGCAAACAGGCCGCCATTGAATCGCAACAGATCATGACGAAGCACAGGCGAAAAGCCGCCCTTGTCCATAGTCGCCCAGAGATTCTCCAAGGTTGGCTTGACGTGGGAGATATTGCCCCGAAGCGAAACCAGAAGCTCGGTGAAACTATCCTTTGGGATCAGCTCCACATCTTCGGCAAACATGGAGAAGAGACAGCGCATAAGAAAGCGGGCGACCTTTTGAGAATCGTGTCCCTGTGCCTCAAAACTCTTACCCAGTGCAGCGAGCTGGTCGGCGATCTTTCGGGTGACACGTGCCGAGCGTTTGGCCGGGTCGAGCGCCTCCGGGTTCGTCCAGACAAGACGCAGGGTTTCGCGGATTTCCGTTTTACGGAGGTCATCGATCTCCACACGGTAATGCATGCCGTCAGTGAACTGGGTGTAGTTCGCGCCGACACCGGAAAAGTCTGAATAGAGTTCCAGCACATAGCCGACATCGGCAACGATCAGGAAGGGCGGCGCGCCTTCGCCGGGTGTGGCTTCAAGATTGCGCGCATAGCGGTTTGCCTGACGCCGCGCTTTTTCCATTTCACGCACCCAGGTCTGCGTCCCGCGCTTGGCGGTGCCTGCCTTCGTTTGTACCGGCAGGCTCTCACCTGAGATCAGCTCATGTTGGCGCGCGTCTTTGGGTTTGGGTTTATTGTCGATGCCTTGTTTGGCTTCGAGGACGAAACAGCCGCGCTTATAGAGGTCGATAAAGTTTGTCGTTCCTGAAACCGGGTCTTTTACGGACCGCTCAAAAACATACGCGTTCTGCTCATCGCTGTCTGATGCCGGGTTTGGTTTGTCAGCGCCGATCAACTCAGCGAGTTCGATCAGAAAGTTTTGGTAGTTTGCGCGTTCAGCGCCACCAGATCCCTTCCAGCGATTTATAAAACTCTCTACGTCCATCACAATCCGCGCCCAATCACTGTGTTTTTTTATCCGGTCTACTCTCAGGCAACACTATATTGAGGGTGTTCACTGTCTAGCGATTCGACCATTCGGGTGTGTTCGTTCGGTTTCGACAAAACGCGTTCTTTAATCGTACGCACCGCACAACTTGCGCAGCCACCAGATGCCCTCTCTCCAAAACCAGAAACCTCATAGATTGTACATTACGAATAAACAATTTCTGGATTGCATCATGCCGCTTTCTCAAGCGGTGATCAATCAGGCTATTCAAGCCAATTTTGTTCGACCAGTCCGACACGTCCGGTCTTCGAAGAACATAAAGAAACGGCGACACATTGTGCCGCCGATCAGTCTTATTTGTTCAGGCGTCTGGCCAGATCGCTGATCTCTCTGGCAACACGCTCAGGCGCCTCTTTGTGAATATTGTGACCCACATTCGAAAGACGGATATGTACCGCGTCGCGGCTGTCTGAAATCAGCGCTTTATGCATATCGAGCCAAAGTTTTCGGCCCATATCCGTTTCTTCGAACACGAATGGCTCGTCATAGTGTTTGGTCGAGGTGAACAGAACCACCGGCAGATCGGCCGACACGGGCGCAACATCAGAAGACGCTTCATCCATTTGATCCATCAGGATTTGATACGCCGACTTCATCGAGGGCGGCATGTATCCAAGCAGCATGGCATCATCCGCTTTCACGCGCTCAGCATCGACAGATCGAAAGAGCGCGCGCTGGCCGCGAGTTGCCGGATCGATCAGCACCAATGCCGAAACCTGCTCTTCATGGGCAGCGGCATATTCCGCCGCCAGAAGCCCGCCATAAGAATGCCCGACAAGAATGACATCTCCCTGAATTTCCAGAGAGCTGAGAAGGGTCTCCAGATCTTTGAGATGCGCTTCAATTGTCATTGGCTCCGATGCGGCAGGAGAATTGCCGAGCCCTGCCCTCGAATAAGTAAGAAGTCGTGCTGGCGCATTGATTGCTTCCAGAACCGGTTTCCAGACTGAGGCGTCCGTCCCAAACCCAGCCTCAAAAACAATCGTCTGCTTGCCCTCTCCTGTCAGCGTGTATGCAAGCTCTGTCTGTAGCTGAACAGGCTCTGCATGAACGCTACCCAACGTCAGAAGAAATGGCGCACAGAGCAACGCCGCGAAATTACGAAACATCATTTTACAAATTCCAGAGTTTGAAAAATTGGAACTGACTGACGGGGCATCATTCAGCTTTTGAAAGCTGCAGCCCCTTAAACCACTCACCTGCCGCAGCATGGGTCTTCGGAGAAAAAAGCAACGAGACATGGCTCTCACCCGAAATGAGTTTTGTCGCGCCCGAACTGTTTTCACTGACGAATGCTTCATACGCAGATGCGTTGAACACTTCGTCCTTCTCACCGACAATCACCATCAATGGAACCTTCACGGACTGCAGCGCCTTATCTGACGTATTCGGGCGGATCGGCTGGGCCGACATGACAGCGCGATAGCTATACGCCTGAGGCCGTGGCGGGAAATTAAAATAGAGCACAGTCTCCCGGTCGAACACGTGAATCCCCACAACGTTCATCATGATCTGGCCAATCATTCTGGGCGTGTCAAAGTGAATGAGGCGCGGCGCATCAGCGGCAATTGGTGGCGCCTGCTTGGCTTTCTTCTTCTGTGTTGGCCCCTCGCCCAGATTTGGCGCTAACAAAAGATAACCCGCCACCTTCGGCGCGTCTTTTTTCAGAGCGTAACGCATGGCAATACCGCCGCCCATGGAATGACCTGCCAGAATGATCTTCAGTTCCGGAGACTCATTACGAAGAGATGTAATGACCTGCGCCAGATCGTCTTCATACTGACCAATATAATCAACATCATTGCGTGCGCCGCCTGATGCGCCATGGCCGCGCATATCAATGGTCATGACCTGTGCGCCGGTTTCACGCTGAAGCATCATGGCCGGAAACTTCATCATGGACTGATCGCTCGCGACGCCATGTACCAACAGAATGATGGTATCCGCATCCGGCCCAAACCGACGAGAGACGAGCTTCGTTCCATCTTTCATGACGAACGGCTTCACGCTGTATTCTGTTGACGCCTCGATCACTTCAAAGGTTGGCGTTTTCGGTTGTCCGAGGTCGAACGGTATGTTTCTCGGTCCATAGATCAATGCTGCCGCAATCAGCAGATATACCAGAAAAACGGCCAGGAACACGATCCCGGCAATTACAAACCCGCGCACAGAACGCTTGTTCGTGCCGGACGGCATCGAAAGAGAGGACTTCACAGACATGGATGTCTCCTGAATAAATGAGACAACCCGCAAGCCTCAAAACTGAAACCTGCGGGTTGCCCGGTGATTATCCGACGACGGAATGTCCACGGCCCTGCATACACTTCACGACAATGTCGCGTCGCTCACCGCGCGTCTCAATCATGGTTGCACCAGCGCCTGCAATCGCGCCGACCACAGCGCCCGCGATCGCGCCCTCTGTATCGTTGACGTCTTCGTCAGCAATGCCGGCCAGTGCCCCAAGGCCTGCACCAATCATCGCATTCGTCTTGGTGTCGTCGTTGATATAGCCGCGACTTGTTGCAAGCTTCTGGCAATCGGCCAGATCAGACGTGTATGCGACGCTGAGTTGTCCATCGTTGATCGGCTCATATTTCGCGCCAGTATTGGTGCAGCCCGTCATGACAAGGCCAGAGATCAGAACAACTGGCAGGATAAGGTTTTTCATTTTGATAGTCTTTCGTATTTGGGGAGAAGGAAATTAGAAAACGACGCGCAGAGTAAGTGCGAACTGGTCGGCGCGGTCGATGTCGTCAGCCCATTGATAAGCGTAACGCGCAGACAGCGACCAACGTTCACCGAAGGTAAGTTCCGCACCGATACCGGCGTCAAAACGGTCCTCTGCCGGACCCTGACTGCGGATCGTGACAGGCTGCGCGGTGTTATCGATCAGATGAGAGGTGAGCCCGTAATCATCGTCACCGAACTGATTGATGTAAGTCAGGTCAGCCAGCGGCGTTACGGTCAGCTTTGGTCTCATCTGATAGGATGGGCCACGGACTTTCGTATCGAGGACAAGGCGACGATAGTTAAAGGCCTGATCTTCAAACTGAAGCGCCAGACCATCCGCGCCGGTCTCGTCATAGCCGTCGACCTCAACCCGGCCAGCAGAAATCGCAATGCCATGATCAAAGCTGAACGGTCCAAAAGTGTCATTTGATCGCGCCGCAAGCTCGACATCCCAATAGCCGCTATCGGTCTCGCCTTCTGCTGTCAGCAGAGCGACTCCAGTTGCCCGGTGAATGCGGGAGATCTCATGACCGCCCTTTGTAAGCGTAAGGCTCAACCGGCCAAGTTTTACGTCTTCATAGGCACCGTAAAGAGACAGCGCGCCACCCTCGAGCCGGGCCTGACCGCCATCGCGATACGCCACATCTGTTTTACCGACAGACAGAGCACCGCCCAGAACGATCGCTTCAGAAAAGCGTTTCTCCATGCCGAAGACCGCACCATCGAGCTTGAGGTCTGCTTTTGGTGAGACTCCAGCCTCTTTCAGATCTGCAGAAGAAGAGATCGGCGACATCCAGGCTGCAAACTGGTCGTCCATTTCCGTGTACGAGCCGGGACGAATAAATCCGCGATGGCTTTCCATCTGCTCATAGGCGATGCGCGGCAGGCGAGCCGTCTGACGTGATGCCGAACCATTTGCTCCGGAAAGCGTTGCCATCCACCATTGTGCGGCCAGCGCATGACCAGCTTCTGTCATGTGGAGCGGATCGAACCAGAGATATGTGTTCTGTGATTCGAAATCAGTCGAACACAGCGAACCGTCCGACCAGTCAAAACACGGCGACGTCGTATTGGTGAACCCCAGCGCCTGAGCGTTCGACGTCACATGCGTCATGAACGCGTTGTACTTCATCGTCACGACATTCACGTCATCAGGAAGATCAAGCGCTTCAATCGCGGCAAACATTTGCTCATTCGCGACGCCAACCAGTTCGGCCAGAGCCGATTGCACTTCTGGCTCTTCGCTATATTGCGGTGCAAACTGCAGAGGCTGGATCTCAGACAGAATAATTGTCTTCACACCGGCATTCGCCAGCTCTGCAATGTTCTTCGCTGCTGCTTCTGCGACGTCAGCAATGATCTCATCTGCCGGATCATCAATTTCCAGACGATCCAGAAAATCGTTTGCGCCGGCAATCATGAACGCGACATCATTCTCGCCAACTGTGAGCGCACTGTTTGCGACCAGGCCAGCAAACTCCTCTGTTTGCACTCGAACGCCTGTTTCAATGCCGTATGGCACCAGATCGCCGCCGCGCGTCATATGCGCACCAGAAATCGCGAAATTGATGTTCGGGGAGTCCAGATCAGGATCGAGAATAATATCGACGTCCCGTCCCAGCATTTCTGCCCAGATCAGACCGTTCGAATCTCGTTCAAATCCATTGTTTGACGAATTCGGATAGAAGTCTTCATAACGCGATCCGACAATCGCGCTGAAATTTCCCTGGCCAATATTGCTGTCGCCAAAGAAGTAAAAATTCCCTGCTCCGGCATTTGGATTGGCCTGAGCGTTCGCCAGAGGCGACATCAGAGCAAGTGCAGCAACGCCAGAAAGAAGGCAAGCGGTTCCCGCTGACACGTACGAGCCCGCACGTGCCTTGTTAAATTTAGGCATAAGTCTCTCCTGTGGACCTTTCGCGAGGCCCAATACTAGTTTCAGTTGTGTTGAAAATTCAGATCACGCGCTCAGCGCGCAGTCCGGTCAGAAATGAAAACTCATTGTGTCATTCATCCCCCTCCTGCGATCTGAACATGGTCGATCCGACCGGGCGGAACCGGTCGCGATAGTCAGAGGCGGACACGCCGACATGACGCTGGAAAGCCCGGCGCATGCGTTCTCCGCTCTGAAATCCTGTTGAAATGGCAATCTGTTCGATGCCTGTGTCTGATTGCTCCAGCTCGACGCGCGCGGCCTGAACCCGCGCAGCCTCAACGTAATGAGCGGGCGTGACACCGGTCTCGTCTTTGAACTTCCTCGCAAAGGTTCTCTCTGACATACAGGCACGCGCCGCAAGAGAGGTCACATTCAACGGCTCAGTCAAATGTCCAAGGACATATTCCAGCGTTGAATTGATGATGGGGTCTTCAGCCTTCTGCGCAATCAGATGCGCGCTGAACTGAGACTGGCCGCCCGGACGCATCATATACATGACGTTATATCTTGCGACCTGAAGGGCGATATCATGCCCCCAATCGTTCTCAACCAGTGACAGCGCCAGATCCATTCCGGTCGTCACCCCGGCAGAGGTCCAGATATTCCCATCGCGAACAAAGATCGCGTCCGGGTCAACCTGAACTTCCGGATAGCGTTGCGCCAGGATCGGGCACCACCACCAGTGCGTCGTTGCGCGCCGACCATCCAACAAGCCAACTTCAGCCAGGATCATCGCGCCTGTACAAATCGAGACAATGCGATCTGCGCGCGCCGAAGCCTTCCTCACGAAGTCGAGAAGCGCCGGGTCTTCGAGCGCTTTCACAGTCCCGTGCCCGCCTGCAATGATCAACGTATCAATCGCGCTGTCATCTTGCGCGGCATCTTCAAAGCATTGATCTGCCTCAATGGTCAGACCGCTCGTTGTCCGAACAGACCCGGCCTCATGTGCAACAACATGCACATCATAAGGTTGGACAGTCTCCGGCAGGAACAGCTTCGCACCTGTCAGAACCTCAAGCGGGCCAACGACATCCAGAATATGTGCATCCGGATAGACGACCATGACGACGCGGCGCGGCTTTTGAGTGGTTTGTTTTGTTTCTTCAGTTTTCATCATAGTCAGACTTTACCCGCCAGCGTGAAATTCGGTTAGGACAATGACCCCACCATTTCCGCCAATTTCGAATGCAACTCCTACGTTATGCAGACTATCTAGCCGCAATCACTCCATACGAAAATTGCATATTAATGTTCATCTGCTATACGTTTTTCGATGAACTGGATGGCTGCAGACTTTGACTGGAATCAGGCCCGGGCGTTTCTTGTAACGGCCGAAGAAGGCTCTTTATCAGCTGCGGCCCGCGCACTGGGGGCAACTCAGCCTACGCTCAGCCGACAAGTCAGCGCACTAGAAGACAAGCTTGGCATCACCCTGTTTGAGCGCGGCACCCGAAACATGATGCTCACCAGCGCCGGGCTTGAGGTTCTGGATCATGTGAAAGCCATGTTTGAAGCCGCCACGCATTTATCTCTGGCCGCATCAGGGCAGTCTCAAAGCATTTCCGGTATCGTTCGAATTGCCAGCACGCACACAATGGCGTGCTACCACCTTCCTAAAATTCTTCAGAAGCTTCGGCTCACGGCGCCAGAGGTCGAAATCGAACTGACGACTTCCAACGAATTGCGCGATATTATTCAGCGCGAAGCCGATATCGCCATCCGCCATGCGCGTCCGACCCAGCCGGAACTCATCGCAAAACTGGTCCGGACCACGCGCGCGGGCCTTTATGCTTCCAGCGACTATCTGGACCGCGTTGGCCGCCCCACAACGAAAAAAGAGCTCGAAAAGCTCGACTTTATTGGCTTTCAGACCGCCGAAACACTTCTTCCATCCTTTCACGAGCGAGGCCTGGAGCTGTCTCGGGAAAATTTTCCAGTTACGAGCGATAGCGGGCCTGTCAGTGTGGAACTTGCCAGACAAGGACTTGGCATTGGACTTCTCGTCCCCGAAGACACCGACCTTTTCCCGGAACTGGAAAGTGTCTGGCCAGACTTTCCTTATATTGAAATTCCAATCTGGCTCGTTACCCACCGCGAATTGCACACCAGCAAGCGCATCCGTCTTGTGTTTGACTTACTGGCATCCGAACTCTGACCACAGCTGAGCCTTCACTTTGCCACTCTTCCTGTTTAGCAAGATGGATATGCGCCCCCGGCCCTCTGCGGCACACCACAAGGTAGATCATGTTCAGATATTTGATTGTCACGCTTTGCATTCTGTTTCCATTCGCCAGCCATGCGGACGCTGACTGCCAATTCCCTGAGCCCATGTGCAAAGCGCAGACGGCCTTTGACGCTGCAGACCTTGAGCTAACCCAAACGATCAAACGCATAACAGACGCAATCAACGCCGACGCATTCGACGACTATATCGTCGACAAAACCGAAATCCTGACGAGTTTCGACGCCAGTCAGGCCGCTTGGGCGTCTTATCGAGACGCTCATTGCGACGCCGTTTTCAGGCTCATGAGTGGCGGCACATCTCGAAATGTCGACCAACTGGACTGCATGACCGATCTGACTACTGCACGCATCAAACAGCTCACCTCGCTCTATGACGTGCCCTGATCTCGTCGCTTACAACTCTGGACCACAGCATGATTTTCCGAGCGATTCTCGACGAACCATTTAGGTGACTTGCTCTCGGCAAATGCATGCAGCCTTTCCAAATGATCCTGTAGACTTCCGTGCCGGTTTCCGTCTGGAAAAACAATCGCGCAGCTTTCGCCTTCCACGTGCTCTATTCCATATCTGCAGCTGTCGAACTCCAGATAGCCGCCCCGCCCCTGATGCACGATTATTATCGTTTCCTGCATTGCCTATGTATCCAGCGCGGACGAAGAGAACACATTGTTAAGCGCCAGAATAAGCGAGGTTGTGACATCAATCGCCATGCCGTTGGGACGGGATGCCTTCCAATGCGCAGCGCTCGCCGTCAGCACCTGATAAAAAGAGAACACCTCATAAGCGATTTGCTTATCAATTTCGGTCCGGCCACCATAATAGTCCGCAACACATTTAAGCGCCGCGAGGAACGCCCCGACCCGTTCTGGCTCCACATCCTCACTCAATCTGAAAAGGATAAGCAGGCCATCGTCTGCCTCATGCTCATGATGGATCAGCGCAGCTGCATCAGAAAAAGTCATTTGCATCAGAACTTGTCCCCGGAATAATCGCGTCAGCAATTGTGCTTCGACGTTCGATCCCATTATAGAAAACGCTATCGCGTTCACGTCAAAGATTCAGTCTGGGCGCGTCCTTATTCAACGACATTTGAGACAGCAAAAATTATTCGCTTTCAGCATCAATTGTTCGTTGACGACATGATAGCAGATCGTTATACACCGGCCTTCCAATCCAGCGTGCTCAAGTGGCGGAATTGGTAGACGCGCACGGTTCAGGTCCGTGTGGGGCAACCCGTGGAGGTTCGAGTCCTCTCTTGAGCACCATACCCTGCTTCGGCAGGGTTTTATTTTGTCCAAATTCGTATAATTTCTCTTACAAATACAGAACACTAGACATTTTTAGCGTCTAGTGCGGGCTTTTGGCGTCCTATCCTGTCTGTTGGTATCCCCTCACCACATAAAAAACTGGCGAGACCTTTTCAGATCCCGCCAGCCGTCAGGTCAAACCTGATTATATGACTATTTGAGCTCTTTGCTCACCGTCACGCGAAGGCCATGGGCTTCGAAGTCTGATGCGCCAATCCCATCGACAAATGCCGAAACGCCTGCACGCATACCGCTTTCAGAGGTCCAGCTCGCCCCGCCTTCGAAACGAAGTCGGAAGTCTTTGTTGAACACTCCAATCACTTCATCGCCGAAATTATAGATGCCTTCGGCTTCGATAAAGGTCAGCCAACGGTCACCATCATCTTCGAGATAGGATTTTTCGAGTTTTGGCGCGAAGCTCAGCTCATTCAGATTGAGCTCGCTCTCCGGGATCAGAACCCCGAGGGAGTCCGTATAAGCCTTCTGAGTTTCATTGAACGTGCGGTACTCAAGGGTCGGACGAATTTTCAGCGTCTTTCCGACATTGAAATCGCCTGTCAGAGAGCCAGCGAACAAGACACGGTCCGTTTCGAAGTCATCCGTATAAGACCCAAGCGGCGTGATGGAGTTATCAGACTGCCCCCAGGCGATACGAGCGTCCGCATAAAGACGATCTGTCAGACGAGCCGTAATATACGGCCCGACCATGAAGCCAGTCCCCTCACCGTCACCGACGCGGGTCAGGCTTTCCGTGTCGAACTTATCGAACTGAGCCAATACACCGATCAGCATTTTATCCGTCAAAAGATAGTCCGCACCAACATAGAAAAGAGAGAAATCTCCGTCTTTGCCAGCATTGTCGAACTGGGTGTAGGTCAACTCACCCCAGACATCGAAACTGCCTTTGCCGGTTTTCGATTGACCGCCATTCAGGCCAGACAGGCTGAATGCCGCTTTCGACTCGCCCTCAGCCAGAGACAAACTGACTGGCGCCAGATTGCCATTCATCAGCTGAAGACCAGCAACTTTCACGCCCTCATTCTTGGTCTCGGCACCCGAAACACGATCAATGCGCCGGCCTTTATTCGGGCCATTGCTGAGGATGAGCGCACCGCGCTGTGCCTGCATTTGCTTGATCGCTTTTTGCGCGGCACCGCGGCTGTTTACCGTGCTGAACGTACAAACCACGTCCTCGCCCGGTGCAATATTGATGACCGCTTTGCGAAGGCTCAGATCAACCGCCGAATCTGTGTCGTTACACGACAGAGATGTCAGCGCGAAACCTACATCACGCGCGTCCTGCATGGTGACAGCGTACTGACCCGTGACAACCCGGTCTGCAGACAAGCTTGCCCGGCCATTTGTGGTCGTCACTGTACCGTTCAACGCCGCAAGTGCAGAGTTGTAAGTGAAATTGGTGTCCCCACCTGTTGCCAGGCTGACGATTGTGATGGTCCCGACAGGGCGCACCGCAACAGAAACCGTTGCTGGCGGGCTCTGATCGCTGCCATCACTCACCACCAGTTGGAAGGTCAGCGTGGATTCTGACGTCACATCAGGGGCGGTAAAGCTCGGTGAAACAGATGTTGCATCAGACAGAGTAACCTGTGGCCCGGACACCTGCGTCCATTGATAGGTCAGCGCATCGCCATCCGGATCAGATGATCCACCACCGTTCAATGTCACCACATCGCCAGCATTAATGCCTGACAGATCAGACCCCGCATCCGCAACCGGCGCACGGTTATCCTGGAATGTGATGGAAACAGTGTCAGCCTTGCTGCTCGCTGCGCCATCACTGACAACCAGCTCAACCTCGACAACCTCATCGGTACCGTCCGTATTTGACCCCTGATAAACAAGGGTCGGCTTAACCGCTGTAGGATCCTGGATCGTCGCCGCACCGGAAACAACAGACCAGGCATAGGTCAGCGCATCGCCATCCGGGTCAGAACTTGCCGAACCATCAAGTATCACCGTGTCGCCATTGGTCAGGCCAATAACGGTTTGATCCACGCCAGCATTCGCTTCCGGGGTCAGGTTGGTGTTGATTGTGATTTGAACCGTTGATTCTGCTGAATCCTGCGCGCCGTCTGAAACGATCAGTCCAAATACAAGGTTTTCTACTGGTGATCCTACAATAGGCACACTGCGTGCGCGCGCAACATTTGTATTCTCAGGAGGGTACGTGAAGGACGGTGTCGCCGTGTTTGCATTTTGCAGAGTAACGACAGGTCCAGAGATCTGGCGCCATGTATATTTCAGCGCACCGCCCTCTGGGTCTGACGATCCTGTGCCATCCAGCGTTACCAAAGTTCCAGGCGCAACATTCGCCAGCGTTTGATTCGGACCGGCATCTGCCGTCGGTGCGGCATCGATTGTCAGCGTCACTGTGACCGTTTTTGTCACGCTGCTGATGCCATCAGAGATGACAACAGAGAATGTCAGCGTCCCGCCTGAATTCGGAGCAGAAAAGCTTGGCGTCGCAGATGATGGATTGTTGAGGCTTACTGCCGGCCCGCCTGTCTGTGTCCAGCTATAGCTGAGCGTTTGACCGTCAGGATCACTGACAGAACCTGCAGACAGGGTAATCGTCTGTCCCGGCGTCACGGGTGCGGACGGCGACTGATCCGCAGGCGGATCACCGGCTGGCGGAGCGTTCTGACGCCAAATCACCTGAACCCGCGAAAGTGCCAGTCCACCATTTCCATCAGACACTGATGCCTCATAGACAGAAACGCCCGGCGTAGACGGCTGGATCACCGTCTGCGTCAAACGACCCGGCTCTGACCGTTTTATTGAGAAGACAGTTGCCGGACCACTCACCTGACGCCAACTTACATTAACTGGATCGCCATCCGGATCAGAGAAATCGGCCACAAGCTGAGCTGTTGCCGGTGTGCTTGTATTGCTCGGGTCAAAGTAAACATAAGAATCTGCAGATGTAGAGATCTCAGGCGGACGATTAACAGCGCTGCTTGTCCAATTGATCTCAACCTGATCAGATTGCGAAACCTTACCGTCGAAAACCGACAGACTCCAAACCTGAGTCCCGTCTTGTGTCGGCGGATTGATGTCCAGGATTGCCCCGGTTGAATCAACAGAACGAACTGTGGATGTCGGCCCGGAAGTCTGGCTCCAGGTGAAGGTCAATGTATCATTGTCAGCATCAGAAGAGCCCGACCCGTCCAACGTTACAAAACTCACCGCATTACGATCGACCGTCTGATCTGCCCCCGCATCAGCGACAGGCGGTGTATTGACTGGCGCCATTCCCTGATTAGCGATCACTGCGCAACTACCACCTGCATCGCGCATCGCGTCCCGATCAATTGGGATCGTTTTA
The DNA here is from genome assembly GCA_963678615.1 of uncultured Ponticaulis sp. Classification (GTDB taxonomy): domain Bacteria; phylum Pseudomonadota; class Alphaproteobacteria; order Caulobacterales; family Hyphomonadaceae; genus Ponticaulis. The sequence goes on along the minus strand of OY782947.1, from coordinate 1,239,329 downwards.
CTGACACCGCCCGCGATTCCACCCGGACTAGCCGCTCCGTCGTCTTCAATGCCGATATGCATTGGAAACGTCCACGACGAATTCGCATTCAGGAAAATGCGTGGAAAATTATATTGCGTTCCTCCGACGAGGGCCGATACGCTACCTCCGCTCACGCCATATGTACGCAGCACAAAATTCTTATCATAAATAGAGGCACGAGCCTTATCGATATTCCCATTAACGTCGGCGTACTCACCTCTCATCTGATAGCCGTCCAAAGACGACGTACCAACCCGAATGGCGCAATTCGATCCCAAGCCCGAGTCCTCATAAACGAGCGAAGGCGGCGAGTTTAAAATTTCCATCGAATAAGCGCTGAACCCAGAACTTAACGCCGTCGATGTGAGAACGATCCCCAGCAGCTTCATAGACTTTCGCGCTACAAAGGAAGACGTCGTTGTGTTTTTCCTAATCATAAAATGCCCCAAACATTTGTTTCAGACAGAGTCCGGCATCGAACTCCTTACGGGGGCTGGTAAGCTCTTGCTTCTATTGGCGTTACCCCACAAAATGGGGGGTAAAATTGCCCCCATATTCATGGGGTGATCTTCAGGGGCAAACCCTCTAAAGGTCTCGTTTTAACCCGGCCTCCTCCCGTTACTCATGTCCACCAAACGAACATCCACCGCTATTCTTATGGCCCTTCTTATGGGAGGTGCTATCGGGGTGGGCGTAACTTTGATTGCACTGTCGTCTTCTGGCGGAAAGCCGGAAAAACCAAACTCCTCCACACCTCAGAACACTGGACTGATTGGCGAGACGGGCATGGATAAGCTAAACCGTTTCGAATGCCTGAAGGGGGAAACCAAACAGATCATCCTGCGCGGTGTGGAAGACGGCTTCTCCGCCGCAAACGATGAAACTATCGCCAAGACGGACTTACATACCTTCATGCAGGACCGGTTCGGCCGAAAAGGCGCTGTTGGAATCGACCGGTCTTATGACGATAGCCGACTGGATCAGGTCCTTCTGGATGAAATTGAAATTCCATCCCGGACGGCGCAGGGCCTGATCGTTGTTCGCATTCAAGAACGCATGAAACTGCGAAACGACACCATCACCATTGGCGATATCATCAATAAAAGCCGGGATGGCCACGCCCATGTGGAAACTTTTGCTCGCATCACCAATGGCCTGCCGTCGGCATGGCGCGAAGAAGGCGAGCTGATTTTCGCCAATCTGAAAGATCTGACTTTCGCTACCGGCGTGATCGATAACGGCACCTCCTATCCCCGAACCCATGCAAACCTGCTCGAACTCATCCAGTCAGCAGAAACAAGCCAAAGTGTAGAATTTGCGATCAGCGAAGACACAATGGTGGATTTTGTCGGTGTGGCCGCGTGTTTGCGACCAGAGGAACGCAAGGGTACAACCTTTCTGACCTCTTTATCTCCGTTGGATAAAAGCCTTCTCCGCCTGAAATGCGAAAAGGAAGACGGGACCAGCCATTGCAACCCTTACAATGGCGATACATCCTGCGCAGCAGAACTTCCCGTCGCATGCATCAAGTCAGGTCAACGCTACAAAATGCCTGACAACGCGACAGACCTTATAACAAAATCCTCATGGACAGGCTCAGAGATTAAGTTCACGCCAACGGTGCGCGGCTCGTCGCTCAAAACACAAAACAGCGCTCACGCATTATGCCAGAGCACGTTTGGCCCCGACTGGCGCACTTTGAACATTCATGATGGCAGTATGATTGATGTCATTCTGGCAAAAGGCGGCACGCCGGAACACAGCAAGGTCTGGGTCGACTCTCCGATGGAACCATATGGAAACTGCTGGGCGCTCAACGCATCCATCGATGTCAGGACAGTCCCATGACGAAAGCAAAAATCACCGTCGGCGTCCTCGAAGATGACGATGTCATGCGTGACTATATCCAGCATGTTCTGAGCAGCGACAATGACTTTGAACTTGTGTTCTCTGTTCCGACCATTCGTCAGGCACTTGATGAAATTGAGGCTGAAAGGATCCCAGATATCTGCCTCGTCGACCTTCAATTGCCCGATGGAATCGGCACCGAATTCGTTGAAAAGCTCAGCAAAACAACAGAGAGCAAAGCTCTGATTCTGACCGTTCTCGGCGATCGCGTCAGTGTCATGGCAGGTGTTGAATCCGGCGCGCAAGGCTATCTGCTAAAAGACTCCGCGCCGGAAATGATCCTGCAGCACATCAGGGATGCCCTCAAAGGGGCGAACCCGATGAGTGCCCAGGCGACAACTCATTTATTGTCCATGGTGAAAGAGCATCAGGCCCGAAAAGTACCTGTCCAGAAGTCCATTCTGACCGAGCGTGAAACCGAAATTCTGACACTGTTTGCCAAGGGCATGTCCTATGGTGAAACCGCAGAGATGCTGAGCATTTCGTCTCACACCGTACGCGACTATGTGAAATCGATTTATCGCAAGCTCGACGTAAATTCCAAGAACGAAGCCGTTTTCGAGGCTGTTCAAATGGGATGGATCGACTTCTAGGATTTCGCCGTCACGGGCACAGACAACAGAACCGTCGTACCGACATTATTCGGTCCTTGTTTGAACGCCACGTCTGCGCCGAGAGACCGCGCCCGGCTGAACAAATTCTTGATACCTTTGCCCGAGACTTCAATTTTCTCCGCTGGCAGACCGATCCCATTATCAGTGATTTCCAGCACGAGCATGCCATCACCATCCTGCTGAAAAATGTTCACATCGACCTGCGTCGCCTTTGCGTGACGGACAATATTGGACAACACTTCCTGCACCATTCGGTAGAGATGCAAAGTCGCCCCGGCTTTCAGAATACCGCCATTTAAGTTGTCAGACTGGCGCCAGTTGAACACAATGCCCGCGGCCTTCATTTGCGGCTCCGCGCGCACCCGGAAAGTCGTCAACGCAGCAGACAGATCATCACCGACGTGATCGATAGAATCCACAACAAGCCGCAAATCATTCAGGCTTGCCTGAATTTCTTCGGCGATCTTTTTATTGTCGAGCGCCCCAGTTCGAATACGCAGCAATAGCGACAATAGCTGGCCGCCAATTCCGTCATGGATATCACGGGTAAAGCGCTGACGTTCTTCCAGAATAGCGCGGTTTCGCATTTCATAGGCAACACGGCGGCTTTTTGCGTCCAGCTCGACAGCCTGCTCCTGAACCTTTTGCGTCAACTCTTCCATTCGGGACCGACGCGCCATGAAATCTGTCCAGGCCGCGCTATAGACTTCAACCAGAATGAAACTAGCAAGCAGCCCCCAATACGCCGTCACCAGCGTCGGACCTTTCAAGAAACCGACCGACACGAATACACTGATCAGCAATAGAGCGGCGCTTGCGAGCGTAATCGAGAACCAGACACGGCTCATCCTGTCTTGCAGAGACATTTCACCCGATGACCGCGACGCCAGCAGTTGCAGCACCAGCATGCCGATCGTCAGCGCCGGCAGCAGATAGCGCAGAACACTCCACACAGCCTCAACAAAGCCCAGATAGCCGATAACGGATGGCGTAACCTGCACCATCAACAAGGATGCCACCAACCCCCAGAATGCGTAAAAGTTCGGGCGACGTCCCAAAAGCAGCAAACCATACAGGCTCACCACCAGACCCAGCGAAGAGATCGCCAGGACCAGCCTGGGAAACCATTTCTGCCAGGCCGCAAACGCCGCCGCCACTTTGCTGATCTTCACCCAGCTCGAAATGTAGACCGTCTTTAGTCCGGTCTGCAGAGGCGCCTGTTCAACAACAAACTCGATACGGTTTTCACCGGGAACCAGCACGTTTTCTTTGAGTTCAACTGCGCGCCAGGTGGCGCCCATTCCTGGCGCATCCACACTTAACGGCGCGCTCCCGCGCAAAAGAGCGCCATTGACGAGCACATAAGAGAGCCCGCCCGCATCTGCGAAAAGCAAGGCTGGATGGTTTTTCGGAATGTCTGACCGGTCTACCGTCAGCTGATAGCGATATCGCCCCTGCCCCAGCAAACCACGCGTCTGCGCCACGGTTTGAACGTCTTCTGAAAAGAAAGCCCGACGGTTCATCAGATTTAGCGGGTCTGGCTCAATCAGAATCTGATTCGCCGGGACAGCAGAATTCCACAATGATGGAACAGACGCCCACACCACGCCGCCAATCACACTCAGCAAGATAAAAAACCGCAGGATCAGCGAACCGTTCAAATTTCTGACTTTCGGAATTTTCAGCAAAGAGGCCGCCATATCCTGTTTTCAGCCAGCTGTCCTCCCCACGAATGTGTGGGTCTGCAATGCTGAACCAATCCACTTATGTCCGATCAGACAAGGATCATCCATCAATGTTTGCATGATCTAACTTGTAGAGAAACAATAGCAAGGCGCACAGCACGGCACCAATCGCAGGGATTGCCAGTCCGAATGCCAAGATCACTGTATTAGAGGCAAAACCCGGACCACTTCCCGCATCATAACCTGCAGCACTGAGTGAAAATCCAAACACTCCGACCCCTAATCCGATGGCAGATTTCTGCAACAAGATAGAAAAGGCGAACAATCTGCCTTCGACATCAGCGCCTGTCTTTTCTCTGACATCATCCACACAGTCGGCGAGCATGCCCCAAACAATCGTATAAACACCGCTCGCGCCAAGACCGAAGACGAAGCTGGCGCAGAGCACCCAAAAGCTCGAAAAATTCAGGAACACCAACATCAGGCCCGCACCGATCGCAGCCGTCAGATGGGCCAGCTGCATCGCTTCTGACTTTTCTCTCACATTGGATAACCAGATCCAGACGGAGATTCCGACGAACTGACCGACCACCATAGCAATAAGGATTGGTGTCGCCAGGTCTGGCTCGGAGACCACATCGCGCGAAATATAAAGAACTGCTTTGTTGAACAGCGGCAGGGTGAACGTCGCCAGAGCCCCGACTGCAACTGCAATGACCGCATTTCGGCTTTTGAATATCGCGCGCATCGCAGCCCCCGGCGCCAGCTGAGCCCGGTGTGCTCCAACAACCTTTCGATCAAACTCGCGGACTGAAAACCAGGCAAACACCATGACAACGGCCGAAACCCCACCAATGACCGCTGTGAATACAGCCATGTGCAACGGGGCTATTCCATCGCCATGCGTCGCGCTAGAGAAAATCGGAGACACAGCAAAGGCAATGATCAGCGATGCTAGAGAACTAAAGGCAAATCGATAACCCGACAGCCTGACCCGCCCCCGGGAATCGCTCCGAACCTTTGACAAAAGCGCGTTATGCGGCAGGTCGATCAAAGAATAGCCGAACCGAAACATCAGCAGCAAACAGATCGGCAACCAGATATTTCGAACCTCAAAAAGAGGCAGCGCATAAAACCCGGCAAATGAGATCGCTGCTACAGGTGCGCCCAACAGAATCAGAGGGCCGAACTGGCCAAAAGGTGTCGACAGTCTGTCCGACACATAGCCAATCACCGGATCAAGCACGCCATCAAACACCAGGGACAAAAGCAGAATGCCGCCCGCCAGGGCCGCCGAAATTCCCAACATTTCCGTCATTGTGTAGAGCAAGGTTGTTTCGCCCATGCCCCATAAAATGTTCTTGCTGAAATTACCGGATGCGTATGCCCCCAGTCGCCAACCCGGCATTTTTTTCTTTTCAGCTTCTCGCTCTGACATTATGAAACCGTCACATTAATTCTCTATTTGATATTTAATGTGCTTATCCTAGAGGTGAACGATGACAGTTATGATGCGAACAGCGATCTTGAGTGCAGTGATTTTCGTATCAGCCTGCGAATCGACCTCTCCTCAAGAGGCAACATCGCCCGCTCCAGTCCGACTGAACGAGCTGCAATTCATCGGCACGCATAACTCGTATCATATCCAGCCCGATCAGGCCGTGTTCGATCTGATGCGTGCAACCGGCTACAAAGAAAGCAGCCAATGGACCGGCCCGCGGCTTGAAGCGGCGCTATCATTCACGCACCCGCCAGTGAAAGACCAACTCGATATGGGCCTGCGTATGTTTGAATTTGATATTCATGATGACCCGGCCGGTGGGCGTTTTGCCCATCCCGGCATTCTGAAAGCACTCCCCAACGACGTCGTGTCGCAACTGCCCCCGATCGACCCAAACGGCGATCTGAACCGTACCGGTTTTAAAGTATTCCACACCGTCGATACAGACGTTCGCAGTCAGTGCCTGCTGCTTCGTCAGTGTTTGTCCGACATCGCAGAATGGTCAGAAAAGCATCCAGGCCATATGCCGATCTTTGTTCAACTGGAATCCAAAGAAAGTCGCAAAACCGTATTGGCTGACGCCTATACGCCCGCTGAACCTTCACCCTTTACTGAGGCGAGCTGGAATCGCCTTCACGACGAAATCCTGTCGGTTTTTCCGAGAGAAAAACTCTTCCTGCCAGAGGACCTGAAAGGCCAATACTCATCGGTCAACGAAGCCGTCCGCAGCGAGGGATGGCCGGAGGCACACAGCCTCGCAGGGAAAGTCATTTTTATGCTGCTGGATGATCCGGAACCACAAGATCAGTACGTCAAGTTCACAGAGGACGATGACATAAAGCCATTGCTGTTCGTGACCCGAAATGAGGACGATCCTCATACCGCATGGCTGATGCGACCAAAGCCAAAGCGCCAAAAAATCAGACCGCTCGTTGAGGCTGGATTCCTCGTCTATACGCGCGCAGACGCCCACTCAACACAGGCGCGCCTGAATGACTACACGCGCGCAAAAGAAGCTCTCGCAAGCGGCGCACAGCTCATTTCAACAGATTTTCCCAAACCAAACCCAGAGCTAAGTGATTATCATGTCAGCTTTGGCGGAAACTATGTCCGTTGCAACATCATACTGCGTCGGGATGGCTGCAGTACAGCACCTCAAGCAGCTGAAAAATAACGAGAATAGAGCGGCACAGCAGCCGCCCCTACAACACCCGCCACCGGGCCCAGAGATGACGCAAACACTTTAGGCCGGGGCAACATAACCCCCTCATTGCAGAACGTATTGTCATCCACCCTGGCAACAATTTCCTGCAGCAAATGATGCGGCAAACGCCCACCAATAATGACCGCATCAGGATCCAGAATGCGCGCCGTAATCCATAGCCCCTCTCGAAGCTGAGCAGCAGCTCGAATGATCCAGGATTTCAACGGCGGACAGTTTTGCGGCCGAAGCTCTTCCAGCGCCTCAAAATCATCAATCTCAATGCCGCTGTCGCGGAGCGATCTGAAGAGATCCTGACCCGATGGGCGCGGTTTATCGTTTGCATACTGCACACCGATAATCCCTGAATTACCGTGCGCGCCGCGATACAACTCGCCATTCAGAACGATACCGCCGCCAACACCGTGGCCGATATGCGCAAAGAAGAAATTCTCAATCGTCTGACCAATACCCAGAAGGCGCTCACCGAGCGTCGCACTAGCCGCGTCGTTCTCTACATAGACCTTGAACGGGCAATGCGCCTGCAGCTCGGCGCAAATATCATCTCCCTGAAAGCCTGGAAAAAAGCTGTGCGCATTCAACCGCTTTCGATCGACGATAAAGTCGCCCGGAAGCGCGAGGCCCATGCCGATCAACCGCTCGGATGCTATACCGTTTCTGGCGAGCGCTTCTGTTACCGCCTGAGACGCGATTTTCGCGACAGCGGCGGGCGTATCAGCATCAGTATGAATGTTCTCCACACTCACCAAATGCCCAGTCAGATCAATGAGACCCACCTGAATGCCCCGCTGCGAGAAATAGACACCTGCCGAATAGGCTGCGTCCCGCCGTATCATCAGAGGCCGCGCCGGCTGACCACGTCCGCCCGACCGATCCACCGCCTCCGACAGAAGTCCCAGATCCGACAGCTCACGGGTAATTCTCGTGACGGACATGGTGGAAAGATCGACGCGGGGCCCGATATCGACCCGCGCAATCGGCCCATGGCGCCAGATCACATCAAGAACCTTGCGCTCATTCAGATTGAGCTGGCCGTCGGCTGCCATTTTTTCCACCCTCGTTCGCGTTGTTTTATAACACAAAGTGAATAAGGCATGTCAATAAATAACATATTGTTATTGAATGGTCATATTTCTCAGATATGGGAGAGCAGCGGGCGAAAGGGCCCGACATCTTTTCAGAGGGGAAATTGATGATGGAACGTAATCGATTTAACATACGGACCCTGTCCGGTGTGTCCGGTCTCGCCTTGCTCATGGTCCTGTCTACGCCTGCATCTGTGGCGCAAGAGACAGCCGACGACACCAAAACCGTCCTGGACACCGTTACTGTCGAAGGGCAGCGTCTGGCCAACCAGCGCGCCATTGACGCCAAACGCAATGCCGACGTTATCGCAGACGTTCTCGCCAGCGATGATCTGAACAAACTGCCAGACCAGAACCTCGCCGAAGGCCTGGCCCGCATTCCCGGCCTTTCAACCTTTCAGGATGAAGGCGCAGGGCTTTATGTTGGCGTACGCGGCCTGAGCCAGGAATTCGTCAATGTCACTGTTGATGGTCTGGAAATGTCATCTGCATCCCGCACCTGGGACAATAATCTGCGCGGGGCAAACCTCGAAGCAGTGCCGTCTACATTCGTTCGTCAGGTAGAGGTGATCAAAGCCGTCACGCCGGACCTTGATGGCGATGCAATCGCTGGCACAGTCAATCTCATCACACGGTCTGCGCTCGATACGGGCAAATCCTGGCTGAGTCTGGGACTCGCTGGCGGCCAGTATGAAGAAGACGTCCCGTCTGACGACGCTGAACTCTCATCAAAGGGCAATCTGTCTTACGGGCGCACATTTCTGAACGACACAGTCGGTCTGATCCTTGACGCAAACTTCCGCAATGTGAACCGCGACAATCTCAAGCCGAAAGCCTATTGGGGCGGCTCCGCAGACCGTTCGGAACTGCCGACTGAGATTGGTGGTTATTTCTATGAGCGCGAAGAGCGCAGCTGGGGCGCAACAGGGAAACTCGAATTCCGTCCGAATGACAGCTTTCAGGGCTTTGTTTCCGCGAATTATTTCGACAGCCAGACCGACCTCGACAAGAACAAGCACGCAATTTATGGCGCACACTCTGACGCAGCGTCAGGCACATTCAGCGGTGCGGTCGGAACAGCCCGCAATGACCATGTCGAGTACGGCGTAGACGGCTCTCTGACCCTGTCGGCAGGCGCAGACTTTATCATCAACGATCGGAACACGCTCAGCGTTCAGGGATCGACCTCTGAAAGCAAAAGCTATCAGGATGACCCACGCATTGACTGGTATAATGGTGGCCCGCTCAGCGGCACATACGACTATAATGGCGAGTATTATGTCTACACATTCGACACTGCCAGCCAGTCAAACTGGGACACAACCTCCAACTATGTTTTCAACGGCTATCGTCATTTCAATGAAGAACTTGAAAAAAGCGTAGACGCCATCAAGCTCGACTGGGACTACGCGCCTGACGGCGAATACGGTCTCGGCTACAGCGCCGGTGCCAAGTACAAGGAAACGACTGTCGACTACACGGCAACTTATTTCCGCTGGCGCAAACCAAAGGACAACTTCGATTTCGGCCAGTTCCTTCGGTCTGAAACCTACCGTTTCCCATACACCAACAACACTTCGATCATTCTGTCCGACATTGCCCGGCTGAGCGCCTTTACTGATGACCTCGGCGCAGACAACTTCAAAAAGACCGATGGCTATACCAATGGTCAGGATTACAGCATCAAGGAAAGCGTGACGTCCGTTTACGCGCTGGCGGACTATTCCGCCGAGAAATTCCGTATCATTGGCGGTCTGCGCTATGAGAGCACCTCAACCGACGCCCAAAACCGCTTTAATCGTGTTGACGACGCCGATTGGGTCACGACAGACGGCAGCTATGACAACTGGCTCCCATCTATCGCCTTCACTTATTTTGCGAGCGACAATCTCCTGCTCCGTCTCGGCGCATCTCAGACCATTGGTCGCCCGGATGTGAAAGATCTGGCGCGCGGTGAAACACCGCCGAACGATAACGGCTATTACGCTCGCGGCAATCCAGACCTCAAACCTCGCCTGTCGACAAACTTTGACGCATCCGTCGAATATTATTTCGACAATGGCGACAGCCTTTTGTCCGTGGCCTTGTTCCGCAAAGACATTGCAGACGAGATTTACGATCTGCAAACGCCATACATCTTCACGGATGCGACCGGCGCGCAGATCGACTCCTACTATATCCAGCCGGACAATGGCGGAGACGCACAAATCACCGGGCTTGAAATCGGCCTGATCAAAGACCGTCTGAACTTCCTGCCTGGACCGTTCGCCAATCTCGGCCTGTCAGCCAATATGACATTCAATAGCGGCGATCTCGACCTTCTGGATGATCAGCGCGATGTGGTGCGCACCGTGAACCCGGAAGGCCTGTCAGAGCGGCTCGCCAACGCCACAGTCTATTATGAAGGCGACAAATTCTCTGCGCGTGCGGCGTGGCGGTATGCCAGCGAACAGACACAAAGTCTGTCGATTGACGGCTCAGCCGACCTGCTTCTGGATGACTACCAACAGACCGACCTTCAATTTGGCTATAAGCTGAATGATCAGGTCGAATTCTTCGGCGAAGTCTGGAACGTCTTCGAAGACGAACAGACCTTCACGGATCAAAATCTGGTTGGCGACTCCGTCAACTGGTTTGAGGATGTCCGCTATGGCCGCGCAGTCTGGTTCGGTGTGAACTTCAAGCGTTAACCCCCCGACGGGAGGTGGGGACGCGCGTCGTCCCCGCTTCCTGTTAAATACGGCTGACGCCAGCGGGAACCATTTGAGCGCTTTCTGCTGGATCAGCCCCCCCGTAACGCTCATTTCGTTCGACCTGAACAAGGTCGAACACGACAATTCACACCCATTGAAGCGGCCTATGGGAGTCACGAGGTATTCGAAGAGCTTACCCGCCCCCAGATTGAGGAAGGCAAACTCTGCGCTGTGGATATGGAAGACGTGCTCAGGGCGTTGCGACGCTGGCACACAGACGGTGCTTGGTCCAGCTGGACACGGCCTACCCGTCATCAATGGGAGCTTTTCAAAAATTTGAGATGAGCTTCATCGACAAAATACAAAGCACCGTTTGCTCGGGAACAAGCCACATACAGTTTGTTACGCGTTGACTCAGGCAGGGATGAAACCGTTCTTCCCAATAGTGCTGTATGAGATTTCGTATTTAGCACAACACAGACGTCGTTATAGTCGTTGCGTCCCTTGGATCTGCCCCAGTTATTTGAATGACATCGATACTTGGCGTGGTCCTGATAGAATAGTTTTACGACCGCATCATCATCAAAGATCTCTAGCGTCCTTTTTTTATCATCGATGATCTCAACGGTCGTGTTATCAAGCCTATGGCTTTCTATTGGTACTCCCAAATTGTCCGAGATAAACGCTGCAACGGACTGGCTGCAGCGGTAGGTTCGTTTCAAAGAATCTCGATCATCTAAAAAATCATAAGCTGTGAACCGCTTGATAAACTCTTCCAAGCCGTTCTTATAAAGGTTTTTATTTTTTGGCCCGTCACGGCTCGTGTCGAACGTATGCTGAAAATAGTCGCCAACGAATAAAAAGTCCGCATCGCTAGCAGATAACTTAAGCATCAATTCGAAATCATAAGACGCCAGATCCTGGACTTCATCGACCAGAACTTGGTCGAAGAATGTATTAATACGTTCGACAATTTTAGGAATTGTCTCGAACTGCAGCAGAAATTTGGCCACCCTATTATTATAAAGGTATCCGCTCTGATCCAAATAATGTTCGATCTGATCTTTTTTTGCGGCCCTTCCATGCAAGCGAGGCGCGCCATTAAAATTGAGAGCACGATCACGAAGAGCGTATGACCAAAAAGGCCGAAAGCAAAACGCGTACAGAAAAGAAAAGTAGGTGAATACAGTTACATTGCTCGGTATGCATCCGAATTTTCTTCGTATTTCACGCTGCAGGCCTAGGTAGTTTTCATTTGTGTAAGTCAAAACCAATGATCGTCGGTCATGCGTAATAGCATTCAGAATGCGGGTGGTCTTACCCGCTCCCGCAACAGAGAGTATTAGCTGATTAGCCATTCAATGGCGCTTTTGATGTAATTTGGAACGGTCAGTGTTGGGTCAGCATCCAACGCGATTTGGAAGGCTGCTTCGGATTTATTTTTGAGCATATATTCCTCAACGGATAGCGAGCGACGACCAGACAGAAATAATCGATCACAAATTTCAGGATTATCGCGGTAAACGCATTTCTCGAATGTATTGCGGTCTTTGTCTGTGTCAGAGAACACCTTAATATGGTCTATGACGTCAAAATCCTTATAGCGTTCGACACAGTTTGCTTGGTAATCACCATCATTGTCTGTGATTACAGCAACGCGGATATTCAGCTGTCTTGCTACCTCTAAGAACCGAGGAAAGCTAATTCCTCCCACAGAGATGACGTGAACACCCATTTCTTCGAGGCTTGTGCTCGTTTCGATCCCGAAGAAATGCTCCATCATCATGTACTCGGCATCACCTTCCACAAGAAAAACGGATTTCGAGAGCACAAACTCGAGTAACGAGTGGTTAGGAGCTTTTTTGAAGTATGCAGCTGTATCAGCAGAAAGGAAATCAAGTTTAATTGGGGCATCACCCCCCAGAAGCGTCGCTGAATCGAGCCCCAATCGAGATGCAATTAGAGAACTATGGGTAGCGATAAAAATTTGGGACTGACCAGCGTTCTCAATTACTGAAATGAGCTCGCCCATCTTTACATGACTCAGATGATTTTCAGGTTCCTCTAAAAGGATCAAATCCAGAGTCGATTTCTTTGAAAGGGCAAAGTTCGTGCGGATAAAGCACTGAGTGCCTACTCCTGCATTCTCTATATCAACACCAGAGGCTAGTATCGTTAGATCTGTCTCTAAATTAGCGGTCGAATTATTTTTAACTGAAAACGTGAAGTCTCCACCGAGCTTTTCGTTTAGTTTGGTCAATTTATTTGAAGAAAATTCATTCTTCGATTCACGATACAAATATTTGAGTCTATTTCTCTCAGATCTTTCTGTATTCGCCTCATACAAAGACCTTACATATGCTTTTGACGCATAGTCGTTACTAATCTTGGTGTTATCAATCGTGATATGCTGAAGCGGCTTTCTATATTGTGAAACAGTAGCACCACTACATGTTTTTATTTCAAAAGTGTAGTACTCAAAAGGGAATGCGGATTCCGGCTTGGATAATAGCTCTTCTATCTCGCTTTTAAGGTCTTCCCTCGGACGGCAGAGTAAGTACATGCCGAACCGGTTTTCGTCTAGGATGTTATGCTCCCCGCAGAACTCATGCTTCCCCATATCACTAAAAAACACATCGACTTCCATCTCTGGAAGGTCAGTAAATCGTTTCTTTGCCTTTGCTAAGAAACTCGCGACAACTGACTGATTGAGCAGTCGATCTAACCCTAGGCTCTCGATTTTCTTCGGATTTGCGCTCAGCACTAAATCGATGGCAAGGAGAAGAGAACTTTTGCCAGTATCGTTTCCTCCGATCAGAATATTTCGACCGGCGTTGAACTTGGTGAAGGACTTTCGTTGAAAGCCCTTAAAGTTCTTGAGGTGCACTTCTGTGATGTAAGGTTGCGTCATTCGTCAGCTTCAATATTGTTTTTAGCAACTCTTCCGCTATTCGCTGTTCTATTCAACCTTATTCATGATCATAGCCACTTTAGAACAACGGCTTATATTCCGCTTACTCGAACAACTTGCTCATACAGCACAACGAGCGTCACACCGAAACAGGCCAGTAATATATAGGAAAAATGGCGACCCCTGCAGGACTCGAACCTGCAACCGTCGGATTAGAAGTCCGGTGCTCTATCCAGTTGAGCTAAGGGGCCGTCCGGAAACTTCAGTGCGTCCAGGGTTGTTTGCGATCCGCTGAGAAATTCGCGCTGTAAGACTTCACCAGACGCTTTGCCGCGCGCGGCTCGTCAACAGTGAACGTCAGGTTTTCGCGCTTTGCGTAAGCAATGGCTTCGTCGCGCGTGTCGAATGTCAGCTTCACCTGAGACCTGGTATCGGAAGACGACGTCCAGCCCATAAGCGGGTCAGTTTTCCGACTTGTAGGAGAAGACACAAACTCGAGGACCCAGTGACTGGACTTCGCTTTTCCAGATTGCATTGCCGTTTTGGCGGGTTTGTAAATCCGGGCTTGCATGACATCCCTCAGTTTAATGGTCGGAGTGGAGAGATTCGAACTCCCGACCCTCTGGTCCCAAACCAGATGCGCTACCAGACTGCGCTACACTCCGACGAGCGACCGATCTAATCCGGTCTGCGATGGAACTCAACCCCTATTTTGCTTTCCGACGTAAAAGATGGAAAACTCCAACGGAATGAGCGGCTAATTGATCCCCATTTCGGATAAGATCAGCCTCAACGTGCACGACATCGCCGTTCGTGGCAATGTGTTTTGGGTGCGCGACGAGCCAATCACCGAGTCGGACGATATCAAGAAAATCCATGGATAACTGCATGGTCACAGACGAGCGCCGAGTCGCACGCCAGACAGCCCATGCAAGCGCGCCATCTGCAAAGGCAGAGATCATGCCGCCATGCAAAAAACCAAGCCCGTTACAATGGCGTTCCAGCACGTGCAGGCCCACTTCAACGGTGGTTCCGTCATCTTTGCGATAGATCGGACCGTTGTGCATCGTGAACGGGCCACGCGCGCCATCTTCCTTGAAACCTTCAGGAGGGCGGAAAACCTTGTCGTTTTGCTCGCTCATCGCCCGGATTTATTCCGAATCGGCTGGCGCGAAAATCTCATGCTTAACAGTGTCACCCGGCTTGATGCCGAGTTCGTCGACTTTGCCGGCCCCAATCTCAAGTACACCCTTCACAGGAAAGCCCGGATTGATGCGACGTTCTGAATTTGGCTGAACAAATTTCGAAATGGCGAGCACCGTGCCGTCTTCATCGAGGAAGAGCATATCAAGGCCGAACGGCACATTGCGCATATACATATTGGCTTCGCGCGGCTCGCCGAAGTCAAACAGCATGCCAGTGCCTTCAGGAACGCCCTCGCGGAACATATAGCCCGTCGCCAGTTCTTCCGGGTCATCCGCTAGTTCAATGGTCAGCGAGATTTCCTTCTCGGCTGTCACGACCATCAGGTCAGATTTTGGCATGGAAACCGCTTTCGTCTGAGCTGTAGCAGTCAGAGAAAGTGAAGCGACAAAGAGAGAAGCAACAATGTATTTCATACCATCTCAACTAGCCTGAAGCCCGCTGAACGGCAAGTACAGAGTCACACTTGTCAGATATCGAGAACAGTCAGCGATGCAATATGTTCGCCCTTAGGACCCTTCTCGATCACGGCCGCGAGCAATTGGCCATCTTTCAGGTCTTCAAGACCGGCTTTGCGGACCGCAACCATATGAACAAAAATGTCGACGGTCGGTGTGGCTTCGCGATGGACAAAGCCATAGCCCTTGGCGCGGTTGAACCATTTCACGACAACCGTTTCCGTTGGCTTGTCCGCGTATGCGCCGACTTCATCCTCGGGAGACTCATAATGAAGGATTTCTTTGGCCTGCAGGCCCTTTTCACGGCGCACCACCAGACAGCTGATTACGCCGCCTTCGGACATATTAACGATCCCGGCATTGCGCAGACAGCTGACGTGAAGCATCACGTCTGTCCCTGCAGAAATGGACTGCCCGGCATCTGGCGTCATAAAGCCATAGCCCTTAACGGCATCAAACCATTTAACTTTCCCGTTCACACGTACAGCGACGGCTTCTTCATCCTCGGATGAAGTCAAAGGAAAGTTATCGTTACAATTTGTCGAAATCCCAGCCTGCGTCATGACATTAAGTTAACACAGGGAAAAACTAACACCAGAGGAAATCGGAAAAACATGGCACGCCCTAGGGGAATCGAACCCCTCTTTCCAGGTTGAAAACCTGGCGTCCTAACCGATAGACGAAGGGCGCACACTTGTTTCACGATGGGAACCACCGTGGAGAGAGGCGGATATAACGAGCTGTTTCTTCTGACGCAAGCCCTATTTTCAACTATTTTCCATTACATCGAAAATTTCGAATTGAACGGCCTCTCTGCCCTGCCAGGAGTTGCGTTCAACATAACCAAGAACATCTACAACCCGATCTCGTTGCAGCAATGCACCGACCGGTCGATCGACAACGCGCCAGGCGATTCCATCGACCTTTCCGCTGCCATCATTCAAAGTAACCTTCAGATGTTTTTCACCAACAATGCGGGAAAACTCGACAACAGCGCCCTTCAAACGGAACAGGGGCTTGTCCGCGCCCGCGCCATATGGTCCCGCTCGATCAATCACGTCGAGCAATGGCATGCTGACCCCGCTTCCGAGAACATCCTGAGAAATCTGCACGCGGCGAGCTTCGACAAGCGCGCTGTCATATCCGTCGGCACCCTCATCCAGAAATGCCTGAAACGCCTCCAACTGGTCAGGCTTCATACTTAAGCCGCCTGCCATGGCGTGACCGCCGCCCGATTCGAGAATCCCAGCCTTCGTCGCCGCAGCGATCGCATCGCCAATATTGATTCCCGTGACAGAACGCGCAGAGCCTTTGGCGAGGTCACCAATCTCCTCGCCAAAACCGATGACGATGACCGGCCGGTGAAATTCTTCTTTCAGACGTCCGGCGACAATGCCGATCACACCCGGATGCCAGCCTTCCCCCATCGCGACCAGAATTTTCCGGTCCGGGTTGAGCTCGATATCTCGTTCAAGCATCAGACGTGCCTGAGACAGGATATCGTTTTCCACAGATTTCCGCGCCTCATTCAACGCGTTGAGCTGCTCGGCCAGCGGCAAAGCCTCTGCCATATCTTCGCAAGACATGAGCTTCGAAGCGAGCCATGGGTCACCGATCCGACCGCCCGCATTCAATTGCGGACCGATCCCAAATGTCAGATCCGTCACCCGACGCGGCGCACTGCGCCCGGACACCTGAGCAAGCGCCAGAATGCCCGCTGATTCGTCCTTTTGAATCACTTTCAGACCCTGAATGACAAAGGCGCGGTTCACGCCTTTCAGCGGTGCCATATCGCACAATGTCCCAAGGGCGCATAAATCGAGAAATGACATCAAATCCGGCAAGCTTTTCGCGCTCATGCAATGTTCGCTGCGAAAATATCGGTTGAGCGCAATCAACAGCATAAAGACAACGCCAGCCGCCGCCAGATGCCCCTGCCCGGACGTGCAATCGCGCCGGTTCGGATTGACCAGCGCCAGACAGTCCGGCGCATCCGAATGCATTAAATGGTGATCCAGCACGATTACCGGCAAATCAATGTCGCGTGCGTGCTGCAACGCTTTTTCCGCTGCCGCGCCGCAATCAACCGTCACGACCAGCTCAACGCCCTGATCTTTCAGAAACTGAAAAGCTGCCGGGGATGGTCCATAGCCTTCCGTCAGCCTGTCCGGCACATATAGGCCCAGCTCTTTGCCAAAATGCCGGAAATAGCGAACAAGCTGCGCCGCACTCGTCGCGCCATCCACATCATAGTCAGCAAACACTGTGACCTTGCGATTCTCCTGCAGAGCTTTCGCAATCTCTGCCGCTGCCTTGTCCATGTCCGCAAAATCTGACGGATCTGGACAATAGGCTTTCAGGGTCGGGTTCAGGAAATCGTCGATCTCATCCGGATCGACCTGCCTCTGGACCAGAAAGGTCGACAACACCTCATCCAGCCCGGTTTTTCGGGAAAATACCTGAACAGCGGACGGGTCCGTATCCGGGTCCAGCCAAGTCAGTCCTCTGGCACTCATTTTTGAAGATGAAGCAGGTGTATTCGAATCAGTAGACGTCATGCGCCCATCATAGCGGACGCAGCGTCCGTACCCTACGCACAGCGCGATCTGTCGACGTCATAATCAGGGTTTCTGTTTCCACATTGTCGCCGGCGAAGTTCACGCCATCCAGCAAACCACCTTTGGTGACGCCTGTTGCGCAAAATACCGTCTCGCCAGAGACCAGTTCGCCGAGTGAATAAATCCGCCCAAAATCCGTAATGCCGATCTTTTTTGCACGAATGCGCTCATCATCATTCCGGAAATGAAGGCGTCCTTCCATCTGACCGCCAATGCATTTCAAAGCAGCGGCCGCCAGAACGCCTTCCGGTGCGCCGCCCTGCCCGACATACATGTCAATGCGCGTCGACGGGTCTGTCGTGTTGATGACGCCGGCAATGTCGCCATCCGGGATCATCACGACACGCGCGCCTGCCGTCCGAAGAGAATCAATGATCGATTCGTGTCTTGGCCGGTCGAGCACACAGGCTGTAATCTGAGAAATGTCGACACCCTTCGCCTGCGCCAGCGCCAAAGCATTGTCGCCCGGGCTTGCCTCAAGGCTCACACAGCCCGCCGGATAGCCCGGCCCAATGGCCAGCTTGTCCATATAGACGTCAGGTGAGAACAACATGGAATCACGTGGCGCGATCGCCAGAACGGCCAGGGCATTCCCCATGCCCTTGGCGGTTAAGGTCGTCCCTTCCAGCGGATCAAGCGCAATGTCGATTTCCGGGCCTTCGCCCGTTCCGACTTCTTCGCCAATATACAGCATAGGCGCTTCATCACGTTCGCCCTCCCCAATGACGATCCGACCCTTCATCGGAAGTTCGTTGAGGGCGTTGCGCATTGCGTCGACCGCCGCCTGATCGGCTTCGCGCTCATTACCGCGCCCCGCCAGACGAAAGGCAGCAATCGCCGCACGCTCCGTCACATGCATCAAAGCATTGGCAAGAGAAGGATCAATTTTTGTGCCCGACATGGCGGTCTACTTTTCAGTCTTTATTCGCTCTCAATACGAATGAGGCGCGCAGGTTCATGCACAGAAGCCAGCGCATCAATTCGTTTCTTTGCATCCAGAACTGTAGCATTTGAACAGCTGTGCGTCATGATTGCGACTGGAGCGTAATCTGAATCGCCCGCTGAGTCCTGCAGAAGAACATCAACGGAAATGTCAGACGACGCCAAAGCATCGGTCAGAGAGGCCAGCGCACCAGACTTGTCCGCCAGTTCGACACGGATCAGATAGCGAGACTGTGCGCGAGAAATGCTGTCTGCGTCCGCAAACTTTCCTTTCAGCGACGACACCGGAATCCCGAAGGCCGGACGGTTCCCGCCAGAGATCAACGCAGCGATGTCACCAAGAACCGCGCTCGCTGTCGGGCCAGCACCGGCGCCCGGACCAGTCAGCGTCAGCGGACCGGCATGTGGTGTATCCAACATGGCCGCGTTCAGCGGGCCATCAATCTGCGCCAGTGGAGACCCAACCGGCAGCAAGACAGGCTCAACGCGGCAGATCACGCCATCCTCAGTCTGCAAGCCTTCGGCGATCAGCTTGATCTTGTGATCCAGCTTTTTCGCAAGCTCGAGGTCTTTAAGGCTGATTTCATCAACGCCTTTGAGCGACACTTTTGAAAAGTCGATTGGAACACCGAACCCGATTGAGCTCAAAATCGCGATCTTGTGCGCTGCGTCCGTGCCCGAGACATCCAGGAACGGGTCAGCCTCGGCATATCCCAGTCGCTGCGCGTCCGCGAGCACGTCTTCATAGCTGCGTCCCGCATTCAGCATTTCCGTCAGCAGATAGTTACATGTGCCGTTCAGAATGCCGCGAATGGAGCGAATTTCCGTTCCCGCCAGAGATTCGCGCACCACACGGACGATTGGGATCGCCCCGGCAACAGCCGCTTCAAACAATAGCGGCGTCTGGTTTTCTTCTGCAAGCTTCGCAAGCGACTCGCCATATTCCGCGATCAGCGCTTTGTTCGCTGTCACGACAGGCTTTCCGAGTTTCAGCGCCGCCTCAACAGCAAGCTTGGCCGGGCCATCAGACCCGCCCATCAGCTCAACGAAAACATCAACATTTTCGCTTTCGGCCAGCGCAACCGGATCATCAAACCAAGGATATGGATCAATCGGAATTTCGCGCTTACGCGAGCGGTTCCGCGCACTGATCCCTGTAATTCCGACAGCGCCACCAAGTCTCAGTTTTTCCTGTTCCAACAAACGTGAAACGAGTCCTGTGCCGACATTGCCCAGACCTGCAATGCCGATTTTCAGTGATGTCATAATTGTTTACCCCATCGCCGACTGGCGATTGTCTTGTGATGAAACGGAGGTCAGAAACTTCCGTACGTTACGGGCCGCCTGACGAATACGCTGTTCGTTTTCAACGAGCGCGATCCGCACATAGCCCTCGCCATGTTCACCAAACCCAATGCCCGGTGCGACACTCACATGCGCCTCATTTAACAGGCGAAGAGAGAAATCGAGCGAGCCGAGGTGTTGAACCTCTTCTGGAATTGGCGCCCATACAAACATGGATGCCGATGGCTTTGGTATATTCCAGCCAGCCTGCTCAAAGGATTCGACCAGCACATCGCGGCGAACTTTATAAATTGAGCGCAGCTCATCAACGCAGCTCTGATCTCCGTTCAGGGCTTCACAGGCTGCAACCTGGATTGGCGTGAATGCGCCATAGTCCAGATAAGACTTCACACGCGCCAAGGCACCGATCAAACGCTCATTACCGGCCGCAAAGCCAACACGCCAGCCAGCCATGTTATAGGTCTTGCTGAGCGTCGTTGTCTCAACGCAAATATCTTTCGCGCCATCGACCTGAAGGATCGATGGAGGCGGTTCTTCGAAATAGATTTCGTTATAAGCCAGATCCGACAGAATCCAGAGATCATGCTTCTTCGCGAAAGCAACCGCTTCCTTGTAGAAATCCAGATCCACAACGTGAGACGTCGGGTTGCCCGGATAACACAAAACCATCGCTGTTGGTGATGGAACGCAATAGCGAACCGCGCGGCCAAGACCAGACAAATACTCTTCCGGTGACAGAGCGCGGACATGCTGGACCGTCGCACCGGCAATGATGAAACCGAAAGAATGGATCGGATAAGACGGGTTCGGCGCGAGGATCACATCCCCCGGCGCAGCCAGCGCCTGAGCGAGGTTCACAAACCCTTCTTTCGAGCCAAGCGTCGCAACAACCTCACGGTCGGCATCAAGAGTCACACCGAAACGGCGCTCATAATATTTCACCAGAGCGCGGCGCAGGCCCGGAATCCCGCGAGACGCAGAATAACGGTTCGTTTTCGGTTTATTGGCCGTCTCGATCAGCTTGTCGACAATGTGCTGCGGCGTTGGCAGGTCGGGGTTGCCCATGCCGAAGTCAATGATGTCGGCACCTGCAGCTCTGAGAGCCGCTTTATTTCTGTTTGTTTGTTCAAAGACGTAAGGAGGCAGGCGACGGATTTTGTGGAATTGTGTCGGTATCATTTTCGTAGATTTTCGTACTGCAGGGGTGGTGAGAAGAGGATCAGTAAGGGTCTTCGCCTTTGGCGACGAGGGCTTGCTGCTGGGCCGCCCACGCTCGCATTTCTTCTGCAGTAATCGTCACCGGACCGGTATCACCGGCTTTGAGATCACGAACTGCCACGTCCAGATCACTCTTGATTTTGTCCCACGGCGAAGCCTCTGAAGTTTCCTTCAGTTTGACGGCCGCTTCCAAACTTGGATAGTTTGAGCCTTTCAGCTCTTCCTGACGCTTCTTAAACCATTCAGGCGCCGTATCCAGACCATCCGAGACCGCGCTGACACATCCTGCGCATGAGATAGCCATGATTAAAATCATACCTTTACGCATAATGTTCTTTCTCCAGCTTAGTCTTCCAGAAGGCTTCTGCGTTTATTATACTCGTGGTGCATAACGAGGCAAAAGACAATGGCGGGGAAACCAAAGAAAGGGAATAAATCTGCTGAAAGCGCCGATTCTGTGACCGGTGATGAAAAAAAATCACCCAAATCGGATGCTCAGAGTGATTCCCAGAAAAAATCTTCCGATTCACAGTCGAAAACGACAAAATCACTGCAAGACCTTGTCGCGACGACCGCACCTGAACAGCTGGAAGAACTGACAAAAAATCTGACTGACGCCCTGTTCGAGAGTCAGGAAATTCTGCGTGAGATGACGTCGCGCCAGATGCGTGAAGGCTTCACCAAACCGTCAGCGCAAAACCCAGACCCGTTCGGCACAAGCCGCGCGCTCGCCCGCGTCGGCGAAGAGCTGGCAAAGCACCCTGAAAAGATGATGTCTGCCCAGATGAAACTCTGGGAAGGCCATGTGGATGTCTGGCGCTCGTTTCTGAACGGCGATCAGTCTACCTCTTCTGACAAGCGGTTCTCTGACCCGGAATGGAGCTCCAATCCATTCTTCGACATGATCCGCAAAACCTATGAGCTCAACAGCCAATGGCTTTTGGACCTCGTCAACAGCTCTGAAAGCCTCGACGATCACACCAAACGCAAGGCGAGCTTTGTTGCGCGGCAAACGGCGGATGCGTTTTCGCCAACGAATTTCTTCTCAACCAATCCGGCCGCACTCAAAGCCATGCTGGAAACAGGCGGACAAAGCGTCCTTGAAGGCTTAAAGCTTGCCCGTAACGACATTCGCCGCGGGCATGGCCGTCTTCTGATCAGCCAGACCGACGGGTCAGCATTCGAGATTGGCAAGAATATCGCAACCGCCGAAGGCCAGATTGTCTATCGTAATGAACTGATCGAGATCATTCAGTACAAGCCGTCCACGGAAACCGTGTATGAGATTCCGCTTCTGATCTTCCCGCCCTGGATCAACAAATTCTATATTCTCGACCTTCGCGAAGAGAACTCCATGATCCGTTGGCTGACCGATAAGGGATACTCGGTTTTCCTCGTCTCCTGGCGCTCAGCCGACCATTCAATGTCTGAAATCACATGGGATGATTATATCCGCCTTGGCGGATATGAAGCCGTCACGCAGGTCTGCAAGATCGCGAATTCAGATCATGTAAACACCGTGGGATACTGTATCGGCGGCACCATGCTGTCCGGCGCGCTCGCCCGCATGGCACAGGATGGCGACACACGGGTCTCATCCGCGACCTTCTTTGCCTCTCAGGCAGACTTCGTCGAAGCTGGCGACCTTTTGGTCTTTACTGACGAAGAAAGCCTTTCCTACATTGAAAGCCTGATCGACCAGAATGGCGGCATCATGGCCGGTGAAGATATGGGGGAAACCTTCAATTATCTTCGCCCGGCCGATCTCGTCTGGAAATATGTCGTCGACAGCTACATGCTCGGTAAAAAGCCGCGCCCATTTGACCTGCTCTACTGGAACGCGGACCAGACAAACATTCCGGGACCGACGCACAAAACCTATCTGCGCGACCTTTATGGCGAGAACGCGCTCTCCAACGGCACATTCAAAGTGCTCGGAAAGACAGTCTCGCTCGGCGATGTGAAAATTCCGATGTTCCTGCAGGCCGGGCGCGAAGACCATATCTCGCCCTACAAGTCGGTTTACAATGCCGCGCAGAAATACAGCGGCGATGTCGAATTTGTTCTGGCAGGGTCTGGCCATATTGCCGGCGTGATCAATCACCCGGACGCGAAAAAATACCAACACTGGACGAATTCAGACCTGCCCGCCTCTGTCGACGACTGGGTTACAGGCGCAACCGAACATGCAGGCTCATGGTGGCCGCACTGGCACAACTGGCTGAAGAAGCGTTCCGGAAAGAAAATACCAGCCCGAGACGTGAAAGATTACGGCCTCGGTGCTGCACCAGGTCGCTATGTGCTGCAAAAGCTTGAGGACCTTGGTGTCGGTCCTCTCGCCAAATAAACCTTACGGGAACAATGGCTGGAGGAAATCCAGCCCGCGCCCTTCCGGCAGGCCAAACATTAAATTGGCATTCTGAAGCGCCTGACCGGCGGATCCTTTGATCAGATTGTCGATCGCGCCGACCACGACAATGCGCCCATCAACGCGATCAGCGAAGACGGCGATCTCGCAACGGTTTGTACCGCGCGTATGACGCGTGTCTGGCGGAAGGCTGCCCAGCGGACGCACTTTCACAAACGGCTCACCCGCATATCGCTCGCTCAGCGTCTTGTGAGCGGTTTCCACGGTCTGGCCATCCGCAAGATCAGCATAGATGGTCACAAGTTCGCCGCGCGTCATCGGCACCAGATGCGGCGTGAAGGTCACTTTCAGGTCAGAACCGAATCTCAGAGCCAGCTCCTGCTCGATTTCCGGCGCATGGCGATGCGTCCCAATCGCATAAGGATGCAGACCTTCTGCCGCTTCGCAGAACAGATTGCCTTCTTTCAGGCCACGGCCCGCACCGGACACGCCGGATTTGGCATCAATGATCAAGCCCTTTGTCAGAACAGAGCCAGCCTCAACAAGCGGCAAAAGGCTCAACAGAACAGCGGTCGGATAACATCCCGGGCACGCAACCAGATCAGCCTCACCCAAACGATCTCGCGCAAACTCGGTCAGGCCGTAAACCGCATTCTCGGTTGCCTGCGCATTCAGATGCGGACGCCCATAGACTTCAGAATACAGCGATGCATTCCGGAACCGATAATCCGCTGACAGGTCAACAACCCGAACAGAATCTGGCAGTGTCGCGACTGCATCCTGACTGGTTCCGTGCGGAAGACAGCTGAACACCACGTCGATGCCTGAAAAATCGCTGTCTTCGACAGTCGTCAGCTTACCGTCAAAAATACCGGACAGATGAGGAAATACGTCTTGCAGATCGCGCCCGGCGAGCGAATTCGCAGTCGCTACGCGAATGGTCATATTGTCATGCACAGCCAGCAGTCGAAGCATCTCAGCGCCCGTGTATCCACTTGCACCCAACACTGCGACATTCAATTTTTTATGTGACATGAGACGTCCTCACCAACAAAAAAGGCGCTTCGGATGAAGCGCCTTTCGAAACAGAAAAAGGAGACGATTAACGCTTAGAGAACTGGAAGCTACGACGTGCTTTTGCACGACCGTATTTCTTACGTTCAACAACGCGTGGGTCACGTGTCATGAAGCCGTAAGGTTTCAGAGCTGCACGCAGACTTGGTTCATAAGCGACGAGCGCACGAGAGATACCGTGACGAACCGCGCCAGCCTGACCAGACAGACCAGAGCCTTTAACCGTACAAATTACGTCGAATTCGCCGCGACGGTTCGCAACTTCGAGCGGCTGAGCGATGATCATGCGCAGAACCGGACGAGCGAAATATTCAGTTTCGTCCTTACCGTTCACAGTGATCTTGCCAGTACCCGGCTTAATCCAGACGCGAGCGACCGCAGACTTACGACGACCAGTGCCATAAGCACGGCCATATTCATCAATCGTCGGCTCAACCGGAGCAGACGCTACAGTCGCTGTAGCGTTTCCACCAAGAGCGTTCAGATCTTCGAGTGTCTCAACAGAATCAGACATACGTTATGCCGCTTTCACGTTTTTAGAGTTCATAGACTTGAAGTCGACAACTTCAGGCTGCTGCGCCTCGTGCGGGTGCTCAGCACCAGCATAAACACGGAGCTTTCCGAACTGTTGACGCGCAAGGCTGCTCTCACGAGGCATCATGCGTTTAACAGCAAGCTGGAGAATACGCTCAGGGAAACGACCACGGAGAATCGCATCTGCAGAAAGTTCTTTAATACCGCCCGGATAACCGGTGTGACGGTAGTAATTCTTCTGCTGGCGCTTACGTCCAGTAAAGATAGCTTTTTCGGCGTTGATCACGATGACATGATCTCCACAATCAACATGCGGAGTGTAGTCAGCACGATGCTTGCCGCGAAGGCGCTTCGCGATGTAAGACGCAAGGCGTCCGACGACAACGTCGGTGGCGTCGATTACGACCCACTTGTTTTCGACTTCCGAAGGCTTGACCAAATAGGTTTTCATTGCTCCATCGGAGCCTTTCTTGAGGTTAGATAAAAATGGCAGAGCGCGCGTCACTAAAGCGTCAAAACACACTTGTCAATCGAGTACCGGCATTCCTTGCATTATTTCTTGCTACTGCATGTGTCGGAGAAGACCCGAAAGACCAGACTGTAACGATCAAAACCGTTACCGCCCCGATTGTATGGCAAACACCGATCTTTGACCAGAATGTCTCTCGATTCGGTCTCTCGACTGATGCGCCACAAATGTTGCTCGTGTCATTTGAACAGAGCGGATTGAAACTGTTCGACATTGATGGCGCAGAAGTCACGCCAAAATTCGGTTCTTTTTTTCCAACCGGACTGAGCGGCGGTGTCATCAGCAAATTCGATAACACGAGCCTCCGTCTGTTCTTCGGCAGCGAAGACAAAGCGGATCGTATTTCGATCTTCGCTTATGGGAACGGACTGGAAGCGCCAACCCGTCTTCAGCTGGAACCGGAAATCTCTGGTGGTATTGCCGGTGTGTGTTCTGCACCGTCAGATACAGACGGCTCCATCGCGAAACTTGGCTATTGGACAAAGCTCGACAACGCGACGCTCGTGCTCGGCGAAGTTCGCACGTCAACGGACAATAAACTCACCTTTATTGAAACTGAGCGTCTGCATCACGACAAATACATCACCAGCTGCGCCCTGGATGGTGATACGGCGGTAACAGGCGGCGGTTTCGGACTTCAGTTCAAAACCAAAGACAGCGAGGCACAATCTTTTGATATCCCGGGCGTCCCTGTTGAGATGAGCTATCTGGAATCAGATGATCTGAATCTTGTTGCCATGACCTTCTCAGGTGGCAGCGTCTATGTTGCGTCAGATAACGGCAAAATGGGCGGCGTCAGCTTCAAGGCAGGCATTTCAAGCCAGGTGCCAGATGAAGTCAGCAGCGTCTCCCTCAGCTCTGTTGGCAGTGTTGGCGGCCTTCCGACAGGATTTCTCGCTGCGCAAAGCAAAACGCCAACAGGAACGCAGATCATTTACACCGACCTGCAGAGCCTCAAAGATCAGCTCGCTGAAGACTAAAACCGGCCTGATCGCTTCACCGCTCTCAAGGCGGCAAGCAAAACCAAAACGCCGAGCCCCTGGTGAATCAAAGCCAGGGGCAAAGGTGCTGCCATCAGCAGGGTGCCAATTCCCCAGACAATCTGCATTCCAACCAGAATAAAGACAGGCATCAGGCCATCTTTTCCGATTGAGCCTCGCCGGATCACAAACATGACCGCTGCGACCACACAGATCAGATACGCAATCATTCGGTGGTTAAACTGAGTTGTTGCGACATTCTCGAACAGATTTCTCAGCCCCATATCCAGCGACCAATAGCCGGCCGGCACGACGTCTCCATCCATAAGTGGCCAGTCTGTATAAGTCCGCCCGGCGTCAAGACCAGCAACCAGCGCGCCCGCCGCCATTTGCAGAAATACGAGCAGGAAAAAGCCGATCACAATCGTGTTCTTCTGTTTTGTGCCTTTCGACGAGACGTCGGAGAAATCCATCCACAGCCAGACCGTGTAGCAAATAATCACCAGCGCCAGACAGAAATGCGTCATCAGGCGATACGGCGCCACATCAATTCGTGTGGTGTCACCAATGCCGCTGGCAACCATCCACCAGCCAATCGCGCCTTGCAGACCGCCGAGAAAGATCAAAAACAGGAATTTCCACACCAGACCGTTCTTCAGCCAGCCTTTCACGGCAAAGGCAATCAGCCCGGCAACCGCAACCAGCCCCACAAAACGACCCAGAAACCGGTGGCTCCATTCCCACCAGTAAATGAACTCAAATTCCTGCAATGACATGCCGGCATTCTGGAACTTGTACTCCGCCGTTTCCTTATAGAGTTCGAACAACGCTTTCCAGTCATCCTGGCTAAGCGGCGGAAGCGCGCCGGAAATCGGCTTCCACTCTGTAATCGACAAACCAGAATCAGTGAGGCGCGTCGCACCGCCGACAAGAATCATCGCATAAACGAGCACACCCAGCAGAACGAGCCAGGCTCGCATCCAGAAAATGGCGGTTGGACTGAAAGTGTGACGAGCGGAGTGGATATTTTCATTCATCAGCTCTAAATGCTGGTCAGAGCCCCGTTGGCAAGCCCTGTGCGATGCATTGATCCACAAATTATCCGGAAGAGATTATGAGAAAACCGATCGCAGCCATTATTTTGCTGTCTTACATCGCACTTTATATTGTCATCGCCGCGACGATTGGCGGCATGTTGGCAAAAGCACCTGCCTGGATTCAGATTGTCTATTTTGCCATCGCAGGTGTGGTTTGGGCGTTTCCACTCAAACCACTTTTCACCTGGATGAATGCTGATCCGAAAGCCGATCGCGACGGTTCAGACTAAGACTTTTTCTCGTCTTTGGTTTCGCTGACGATTTCGTCCGTTGCGTCCGGCTCGTCAGAAACCTCTGACTCAACCTCGGCAACAGATTCTTCGACTGGCTCGTCTTCGACTGCAGGCTCTTCTTCAACGGGGTCTGCGACGATCACAGCGCTCGCTGGTGTAAACGGGCGGTGCTCATACTCAACCGCTTCCAGGCTGGACAGGACAGTCTCGCCGCCGACAACGCTCATGCCCGGCTCAAGCGAAGTGACAGATCCCATTGGCAGGAAGACATCGCACCAGCCGCCCAGACGACGCACACCAATCTTGCGGCCACCGCGAACACCGTCGCCAGCTTCAAGATCAATATCCAGACGCGGACCCAGCCCGCCTGTCGCAATGCGCATTGCAGCAACGCCATCTTCGCCGGAAATCAGCAGGAATGCCTCTCGCAGATCAGAATTGTCTGCAGACAGCGACAATGCAGACGGCGCGCCATCTTCTTCCAGAATGCTCTCAACATTGCCTGTCAGAGGCGCGCGAATACCGTTCACTGTGAACGGAGACGACGCGATGCGGATACGCACCACTTCCTGAACATCCCAGCGCAATTCGCGCGGCGGAACAGCCGTTGTCACATCGGCGATCACACCATCACATGGCGACAATACAAGGTGTTTGCCCGCTGGCGACGTCCGCTCTGCATCACGGGATGCGAACATGACGATGATCAATGCAATCCAGAAGATCAAAGACAATAAACCGCCAACATATGGAATTCCGCCAACCAGGACAGCCAGCACAAGCGCCAGCGCACCAAAGGCCAGCCCTTCAAGGTCAAATTTCGTTCGATACCAAAGCGGAACTGAAGGGGATTGTTTCTTGGCCATGGGTCTTTCCTAATCTCCTGACGGCGTCATTTGAGGAATCACGTCAGAGCCTGCGCTCTGCTTCTTCCACATACCAGCATATAGTCCATTTTGCGACAAAAGTTCAGCATGAGTGCCCCGCTCGGCGATCTTCCCGTTCTCAAGCACCAGTATTTCATCAGCCTGCCTGATTGTTGAAAGCCGGTGCGCAACTGTCAGCGTGGTACGCCCTGTTGAGGCTTGTTGAATCGCAGCCTGGACCCGCCCCTCTGTCTGGCTATCGAGCGCAGATGTCGCCTCATCCAGAATCAGAATGCCCGGATCATTCAGCACGACGCGCGCCAGACCAACGCGCTGTTTTTCGCCGCCGGACAATTTCAGACCACGCTCTCCGACCCGCGTTTCCCATTTGTCAGGAAGGCTTTCGATGAAGTCGAGCAACTGAGCACTCTCAGCCGCTTTTCGCAGCTGAGCTTCCGTCGCGTCCGGTTTCCCATACAGAATATTTTCCCGAATGGTGTCGTTGAACAGAACAACATCCTGCGGAACGATTCCCAATTGCTGACGCAGGCTTTTCTGTGTGACGCGGCGAATATCAACGCCGTCGACCAGCACCTGCCCCGATTCCGGATCAAAAAAGCGGAACAACAGTTTCAAAAGTGTGGACTTGCCGGCACCCGACGGGCCGACCACGGCCAGATGCTTTCCAGCAGGCAGGTCGAAAGAAATATCGCTGAGCCCGGTAAAGCGTCCGTCATGGCTATAGCTGACATTCCGAAAGGCGACATGCCCGGCAACGCGAGGCAATGGCTTGGCATCGACAGCATCGTCAATTTCCGGCGTCATGCCGAGAAGACCGAACAGTTTCTCAAAGTCGATGACGCTTTGACGGATTTCCCGCCACCCCCAGCCCAGAATGTTCAAAGGCCGGTAGATATTCAGCAACATGGCAAACACAGCCGCCAGCGCGCCCACTTCAAGCTTGCCAATCGACACCTGCCAACCTGTGTAAATCAGCATGGAGGCAAGGCCCGCATTCATGATCAGCTCTTGCCCGGTATTCAGGAAGCTCAGAGACCGCATGGTTTCGACGAAGCGCTTATTATAGGCGCGGAACGAACGGTCAAAACGCTCGGCTTCCCGGTCTTCAGCGGCAAAGGCTTTGATCGTCTCAAAGTTCGACAGGCTATCGATTACCCGGCCACGCAGTTCCAGGTCTGACTGGTTCAGAACGCGCCTTTGTTTGGCGCGCCACTCGGTCACAATCACTGTGAAAACGATATAGACAACAATTGTAACGACAACCATCACCGACAGGACAGGTGAAAACGCCACCGCCAGTACCCCCGCCGCCAAAGCGAGTTCGATCAGTGTCGGTATGATGTTGAACACCAGAAACCGCAAAACCGTGTCCAGTGCAGACGACCCACGCTCAATAATCCGGTTCAGCGCACCCGTCCGGCGCGTCTGGTGAAAATTCAGAGACAAGGACTGCGCCTTGGAAAAGGATTTCACGGACAAAAACCGCATCGCATCCTGACTGACGGACACGAAGAACAAATCCCGCAACTGTGGCAAAGCCGCAGACAGAAACCGCGTCAGTGTAAACAGGCCAATTGCGCCCGTAATTGCAATCAGGGCCGCCTCACCCTTGCGCTCAGAGGCAAGCGTAATCGCCTCCCCCAGATATAAGGGTGCACTCACGCTGATCACTTTGGCAGCCACCGTGATGATCAGCGCGGCGATCATTCGAAACCGCCATTTCGATAATGTTTCGTCGGCCAGAATACCGAATACGCGAACGACGGCCGTCCACAATCCCCCTGACGCACTCTCAATCGGATCTTCATCCGGCCCAGCAAAATGTCTCATGCATCGCAAATAGGAACGACAACGCCCGCTTGCCAGTCAGGCAAAATCATGACCATGCAGAAATAAGCTGAACTGACCGAAAGAGTGAAGATATGACACCGATCAAATCCATCTGTCTGTTTTGTGGGTCGTCCAACGAAGTCGAACCGAGCTATCTGGATCTGGCGTCAAGGCTGGGCCGGGAAATCGCCAAACGTGGATATCGGCTCGTTTATGGCGGCGGCGGCGTTGGCCTTATGGGCGCTGCTGCCAATGCTGCACATATGGCTGGCGGTGATGTCCTCGGCATCATGCCAAAGTTTCTGCTTCAGAAAGAGCGTATCTTCGATCAGGTCGAGCACCGCATCGTTAAGACCATGCATGAACGCAAACAGATGATGTATGAGGAAAGCGACGCGTTTATCGTCCTGCCTGGCGGCATCGGCACGCTGGAAGAAGCCGTTGAGGTTCTGTCCTGGGCGCGCCTCAATCTGCATGCCAAACCCATGGCCTTCCTCGATGAAGACGATTTCTGGAAACCGTTCTTCGAGCTCATGGGGCATATTGTTGAGGGGAAATTCACCCCGGCTGAATTTCTTCAGCAGTTTGCGCACACCACGTCCCCCGAAAACGCGCTTCGCGCGCTCGAGGATCGCAATGTGCAAATGAACTAGGCCTGACGGGCCTAGTCCTTTTTCACGTCTTCGTCTGCTTTGATCACATCAAGCAGTTCAACGTCAAACACCAGAGTCGCACCTGGGCCGATAGGTCCGCCGCCACTTTCGCCATAAGCGAGATCAGACGGAATATAGAACTCGTACTTGCTGCCAACCGGCATCAGCGCGACGCCTTCCTGCCAGCCCTGAATGACCCGGCCGAGCCCGAATGTAATCGGCTCGCCACGATCCACGCTTGAATCAAACACAGTGCCGTCAATCAGCGTGCCATGGTAATGGACCTTCACCTGATCTTTGACAGTCGGTTTCACGCCATCGCCCTGTTTGATGACCTTGTACATCAGGCCAGACTCAAGCGCGACGACGCCCTCTTCCTCTCTCTTCTTCGCAAGGAAGGCTTCGCCATCAGCAAGGTTCTTCTTCAGAATGGCTTCCTGTTCAGCAGCAGCCTTTTTATGCTTTTCGTCGCTGAACTTCTGGAACGCAGCAATCGCGTCTTGCTGAGATACAGCAGACTCTTTGCCCGCCAGCGCATCTTTAATGCCCTGAACGGAAGACGCCGTATCGATATCAACGCCCTGCTCTTTCAGGATCTGAACGCCATTGAAGGAGTTCACATAGTTCATCTTTGCGACGTCTGTGCTGAGGTCAGCTTTGACAGCACCGCCTTCGCTTCCGCCCATTACGGTCGAAAGCCCGTAACCACCAGCCGCGCCAAGCACAGCGCACACAACGCCGGTCACAATCGTTTTCATCTCAATTCTCTCCGTGAGTGAATTCTTGTCCATCGGCACGAACATGCCGCATGTGGTTATTTTTTGACGACAAGGCGAGAAAGCGCCCGGTCACGACCCATAATCTGCAGCATCGCGCCAACATCCGGGCCTTTTTCCATGCCAGTCAGGGCTTTTCGCAATGGCATGAACAGACCCCGGCCTTTGCGGCCCGTCTCAGATTTCAGCGCGCTGGTCCATTCGCCCCAGGTTGCTTCTGTGACCTCGCCCTCAGGCAATAGCTGTGCAGCCTGCCCGATGAAGTCAGCATCTTCGTCATCAATGATCGGTTCGATATCGCCAAACGCCACCGGCACAAAGCCCGCAACGTCTTCAACCTTGTCACAGTTCTCACGAACAAGATTCCAGAATGTCTCATTTGCTGCTTCAGGAGCCACCGCAGCAAGGCGTTCTTTGGCTTCGCTGAATGGCATGGAGTGCGTGATGGTGGCATTCAGATTATGCAGATCGGCTTCATCAAAACGGGCTGGCGACCGGCCAATTTTCGAGAACGAGAACTCTTCTGCCAGAACCTCAAGCGAAGGTCTGATCTCGATATTGTCGCTCGTCCCGAGCTTGGCGAGCATGGAGCAAATCGCCAGTGGCTCAACGCCTTGCTGACGAAGTTCGCCCATAGACAAAGAGCCAAGACGCTTGGACAGACCTGCGCCATCCGCGCCAACCAGCAGCGGCGTATGCGCCATCGCTGGATAAGTGCCACCAAGCGCTTTGAAAATTTCAATCTGCGCGCCAGAGTTCGTCACATGGTCTTCGCCTCGCACAACATGCGTGATGTTGTACTCAATATCATCGACCACGCTCGGCAGAGTGTAGAGATAGCTGCCATCACCGCGGACGAGAATCGGGTCAGACACAGAGCTTGAATCAATGCTTTGCGGACCACGAACAAGGTCATCCCATTCGACGCGCTCGCCAGACAGTTTGAAACGCCAGTGCGGTGTGCGCCCTTCAGCTTCGTATTTTGCTTTTTCCTCGTCCGTCAGGCTCAAGGCTGCCCGGTCATAGACGGGTGGACGGCCACGGCTGAGGGCGATTTTGCGCTTACGTTCCAGCTCTTCCGGTGTCTCATAACACGGATACAGCAGGCCTTTCTCTTTCAGAGACGCAACGGCCGCATCATATTTGTCGAAACGTTTGGACTGGCTGAATGTGTCATCCCATGACAGGCCGAGCCATGTCAGGTCTTCGCGCAAACCGTCTTCATATTCCTGAGTAGATCGCTGCAAATCCGTATCATCGATGCGCAGAATGAATTTGCCACCCTGGCCCTTGGCAAACAGCCAGTTGATAAGCGCAGTACGCACGTTCCCGACGTGAAGACGGCCGGTTGGAGATGGGGCGAAGCGAACGATAGGTGTCGACATTCAGATACTCAGTTTCAGTTATGTCCATGGCCAACCAAAATGGTCGCCAGATTTGGGTTCGATAAGGAAGATCACAGCGCACGCCAAGAGGCAATTTATGCTAAATCTCAGCGTCCGCAGACGAAATTCGTTTCCGGCATCTATCAGATAACCGCTCAGGAAGGGAGAGGCAGATAGAACACTGCCCCCTCCGCCCAGTCCTTGCAGGCAGCGCTAAGCGTCGCGCCAGCGACTGGTGATTGGATAGCGACGATCACGCCCAAAATTGCGCGGCCCGATTTTCGGACCCGGCGCAGACTGTCGACGCTTGTATTCAGAGATATAAAGAAGATGCTCGATACGCTTCACCACGTCCCGGTCATGACCACGCGCGCAGATTTCAGGTACAGACAGTTCATAATCGACCAGACCACGTAGGATATCATCCAGCGCTTCATATGGTGGCAGACTGTCTTCGTCTTTCTGGTCTTCCCGCAGCTCCGCACTTGGCGGCTTGGTGATAATGCGCTCTGGAATGACTTCACCTGCTGGTCCGAGAAATCCCGAAGCGTCACATTCATTTCGCCATCTAGAGAGCTCAAAAACTTCAGTTTTATAAAAATCCTTCAGCGGATTATAGCCGCCACACATATCGCCATAAATCGTCGCATAACCGACAGCCATTTCCGACTTATTGCCGGTTGTGACGACCATATGGCCAAACTTGTTGGACAACGCCATCAAAGTCACACCGCGCAAACGTGACTGAATATTCTCTTCTGTCGTATCGGGTTTGCGTCCCTCAAACAAAGGACCCGTCATGTCACCGAGCGCATCAACGCCCGGAGCAATCGAGACACTGTCATATCGAACGCCAAGCGCCTTTGCGCAGGCTTCAGCGTCTTCCAGACTATGGTCACTGGTATATTTCGACGGCAACATAATGCACCAGACGCGGTCTGCACCGAGCGCATCAACGGCAATCGCTGCAGTCAGCGCAGAATCAATCCCGCCTGACAAACCGAGCAGCACACCCGGAAACCGGTTCTTCGTAACATAATCGCCGAGCGCCATCACGGCGGCGCGATAATCCGCCTCCAGGCCCTGAAGCGGTGGACGCTCGGAAACCAGATCAAATGATTTCTTGTCAGCATCAAACCCGATGGTTTTCACGCCGCTCTCAAAATCCGGGAACAACCACTCATGACGCTTGTCCGCTGTCCAGGCATAGGAGGCACCATCAAAGATCAGCTCATCCTGTGCGCCGACCTGATTGATGAAAATGTAAGGCAGGTCCGGGCTTTCCCAACTCGAAAACGCTGTGCGTCGCTCCCGGTGGATGGTCCGGCGCCATGGCGACGCATTCAGTGCCAGCAGAAGGTCACAGCCCTCGCCCTTCACCTTCCCCGGAATATTTCCGAACCAGATGTCCTCGCAAATGGCGACGCCAACTTTCACACCATTCAATTGGAATGAAACCCGTTCCCCATCGCCTGATTCAAAGACGCGCTTGTCGTCAAACACACCGTAATTTGGCAGCTCGAATTTATCGAACCGATCAACAATCTCACCGCCACGGATCAGAAAGGCACTATTGCGAACGCCCGTTATCGTACGGTGCGGCGCGCCAATCAAAACAGCCGGTCCGTCTGTGCCAATAAACTCAGCCAGCTCACTCAATGCTGCGTCTGAAGCTTTGCAAACCGCAGGCTTCAGCACCAGATCCTCTGGCGGATAGCTTAAAAGAAACAGTTCGCTGAACACCACCAGATCGGACTGATCGGCCCGTGCGGTCTCAATAGCTGATTTTGCCAAAGCCAGATTGCCCGCGATATCGCCAACAATCGGATTAAGCTGCGCAACAGTGATATTCAGTTTCTTCGACATAGCCGGGCAATACACTTACGAGCGGAATTCGCAAGTCTTTCACACCAGAGCGATGGTTTCGGCCGCTTCAGCCATCGCAACGGCTGTTACCGCGCCATGGCCCGGAACAGCAATATTCTGCTCGCCGCGACACGCCGCAAAGAACGACTCATCAGCCGCACCCAGAGGGTCAGGAAGAACCGCAGAAACGTCCACCTTGATTTCATAAGGCGTCGTGTTGTGAACCGTACGCGTCAGGAAATCGACACTGATCTCACCGGACGGATACACTACTTTCATGGTGCGCTCACGCGCTTCGGCAGCCCGGCTCGCTTTCAAAATTGCTTTAGCCCCGCTGGAATAGCTGAACTCGGCCTCGGCGACATCCAGATGGTCTGTCTGAACTTTGCGTCCTTTGGCTTTGACGCCATCAAAGCGGCCTTCAATCAGGCAGCCTGCCAGATCAAGGTCATGGATCATCAGATCCCAGATCACAGAAACGTCTCCTGCCCGGCCTTCTGGTGATGGCGGCGAATAGCGC
Source organism: uncultured Ponticaulis sp. (assembly GCA_963678615.1). GTDB lineage: Bacteria > Pseudomonadota > Alphaproteobacteria > Caulobacterales > Hyphomonadaceae > Ponticaulis. The sequence continues at coordinate 1,203,213 of OY782947.1, read as the reverse complement.
ACTGATTCTAGCAGGATCGGCGCTTCTTCAATACGGAACATGCCCATGGCCTTCGCAACGAAACGTTCCTGATGGCCGACCTGAAGCACTTTACCGCGCTTAATGGCCTCGCCCGCCAAAGCACGCGCCGCTTTTGCGCGCAGCGCCAATGGCTTTTCAACCAGCACATGGCGGTCGACATTCAGCGCCTGCTCAACAAGGCTTTCGTGATAAGTCGCCGGAACAGCAACGATCACAGCATCGCTCGCCTCCAGAAAGGCCTGATAGTCCGTATATGCCGGAACGCCGAATTTCTCGGCCAGAGCAGAGGCACGTTCTTCGCTCACGTCAAAAATGCCAGAGAGTGTCGTCCGGGCCGAAGCCGCCGCCTTTTGCGCGTGATAGTTTCCAAAAACACCAGCACCAGCGACACCAACTCTCAAATCACTCATGACAAACTCCTGAACAGCGAAGATGGCTCCTAGCAGAGCCCTTCGGGTGAACCCAATCACAGTCTGTTGCACATTCCTACATGTTCGGCCACGCAGGCGCGCCTCATCTCTTGTCTCACAAGACAGTCACGATTATCTGAACCGAAAGGCCGGGTTCTGACCAGAACCCGGCTTCTCGTTTTTGTCAGGACTGCTCAGGAAAGCCGCCATGTCTCGAATCTTTGACAGCTATATCGTCGTCGACTGGAGCGCCGCCTCCAAACCGACCACAGGCAATGATTCTATCTGGATTGGTGCGCTCACTCCCGATGCACGGATGAAGCTGAAATTTAACGCCATCAATCCGCCGACACGCGCAAAAGCGCGCGATCAGTTGATTGCAGCCCTGGAACGCCTCACCAAGCGTGGTGATCGTGTCCTGCTCGGCTTTGATTTCCCGCTTGGTTATCCTGCAGGCACTGCCAGCCAGCTAAAGCTCAAAACGGATGACACCGCGCCCTGGGTCGCCATGCATGCCTTTCTGTCCAAAGAGCTGAAAGACAAGGACGACAACTTCAACAACCGGTTTGCACTCGCAGCTCGCATGAACCGCATCATGTCTGACGGTCCATTCCCATTCTGGGGATGTCTTAAAAAGGATGTGCTCACCACGCTTTCAGACAAAAAGCCGCGAGCACACACCGAAAATGATCTTGCCGAATTCCGTCTCAGCGAGCAACGCGCCGCAGCGCTCAAGCTCGGCCGCCCACAGCCTGTGTGGAAACTCGGATATGCCGGCGCCGTTGGCGGACAGACCTTCACCGGTATTCCGGTTGTCCGTCACCTGAAAGATCATTTCGGCGACAAGCTGGCCATCTGGCCGATGGAAACCGGCTGGGTCGATCAGCCAGACGATCTGCCACAGATCGTCGTGAGCGAGGTGTATCCGTCCATGCTCAAAAATGACCACCAGCCCGGCCGCACCAAGGACGAAGTGCAGGTAGAATCACTCTCAAAATGGTTCGCCGATTCGGATAATTCGGGCGTTTTAAAGCGCAAACTGGCACGCCCAGAAGTAGTTTCAGACGCAGAATCCTCGGAGATTTTAGCAGAAGAAGGCTGGATTCTGGGGATTTGAGGGTATTTTCGCCGGTTTACCCTTGCCAATTCAGATAAGAATCTCATTGGCTACGGGGCTAAAGCACACAAAGTGCTTTTTTGAGGAGACTTAGACATGAACAAATCAGAGCTTTCTAAGGCGGTTGCCGAGAAGACTGGCATGACACCGAAGCAAGTTACCGGTGTTGTTGATGCAGTATTCGACGAAATCGCTGCCGCGCTGACCGCTAAAGGCAGCGTCACCATTGGTGGTTTCGGTACATTCGCAACAAAAGACCGTGCAGCTCGCGAAGGCATCAACCCAGCTACTCGCGAAACAATCAAAATTCCTGCGAAAACTGTTGCTGTTTTCAAACCAGCAAAGCCACTCAAAGACATCTAAGTCTTTCGAAAAACGTTAGTCGCGCTATTCCGGCGCGACTATCGCTTCGCGTTTTGTCTTCCGGGAAAACAATTCCAGGAAGATCAGCTGCCAAACGCCAGCAACGACTGACGCGACGATCACACCAATGATCACGCCGTAAACGCCGAAATTAAAGTTCAGCGCCAACACCCATCCAATCGGCAACATCAGGAAGGCATAGCTTCCCAGATGGATCAGAGATGGCGGCCAAACACTTCCCATCGCCCGACTGGCCATAGACGCCACATTCTGCAAGCCATCGAAAATCACGATGACTGCCGCAATCCCGATAAGCGTCGTCAGAAGTGGATATAACGCCACGCCATCCAGCACCTCGTCCGTGTGAACAAAAATGACCGCAAGCTGTTTGGCAAAGATCCACATGAGCAGCCCGGCAACACCACCGACGATCACTGTCGCGACAATACCCTGACGTCCCGCATTGGACGCAGACGTGTATTTCTGTGACCCGATATATTCCGCCACGCGCACGCTTGTCGCCGTTCCAATGCCCAGGAACGCCATGAAAACAAAGCCGATCGTATGCACCATCATGCCATAGACAGTGCCAGCAACGAGGCTCGCCTTGGTCGCGATGATGAAGGAGAAATTGAACGATCCCCATTCGGCAACACTGCTGACGGCCATGCCATAGCCCAGCTCCAACTGCTTTTTGAACTCGCCAACTGGCGCTGGAAGCGACGGCTTAAAGCCCGGCGTTTTCCAAACCACAAAGCCCAGCAAAACGAATGCAATCAGCCAGCGTGTGCCAGTCGTTGCCAGCGCAACACCATCTGCACCCAGTTTCGGAAAGCCCCAGCTGCCCGCAACAAAAGCCAGATCGAAGAACAGGTTCAGTGCCACACCGACATACATTGCAATGGTCACAATTGTCGGCTTGCGTAGGGCTTCCAGATAGGATGCGCCCGCATTCGAGAGCATATGTGCGATCATGCCGAGCGCCAGAATACTCGTTGCAGAGGATGTCCCCTGCAGCAGGTCTTCTTCAAATCCAACAAGCGCGAATAATGGCCGGGCCACCAGAATGATCAGAACAGTGCAAAAGCCGCCGAACACGACAGAGATCCACAAACCGCGCCGGAAAATCCGCCCGGTATTCGCCCCGTCGCCACGGCCAGACATTTCCGCCGTCAGAATAGATACGCCCAGCAACAATCCCATGGAAATACCCATGGCAATCCCCATCGGGAACCAGGCCATCAGAATGTAAGGGAGTTCGCCTGGCGCATTTCGTGACAGAACTATCGTGTCTGTCAGCACCATCAGCATCATAGACGCCCGCGACACCATAATCGGCGTCGCAAGACGAATAAGATCAAGAATATCAGCCGCCCGCAACCAAGCGGGCCAGTCCCGCTTGGACATGACGTTTTCCTAAATTAAGCCGAGACGCGAACGTCCTGAGGCTGAGAATTGGTGACGTGCTGGAGCTTTTCCGCAATCATGAATGCGAGTTCGAGCGCCTGCTCGCCATTGAGGCGTGGATCACAATGTGTGTGGTATCTTGAAGACAAATCTTCTTCCGAAATAGCTTGCGCCCCACCAATACACTCAGTGACGTTTTGTCCAGTCATTTCAAAGTGAACACCGCCCGGATAAGCGCCCTCTGAGGATACAATGTCGATAAAGTCACGTACTTCCGACAAAATCCGGTCCACTGGACGCGTTTTGAAGCCATTATCTGTCTTCAGCGTGTTGCCGTGCATCGGATCAGACGACCAGACGACCGTGCGGCCAGACGCTTTCACCGCGCGAACCAGACCCGGCAAGCCTTTGCCGATACCTTCTGAACCGAAACGCGCAATCAGAACGATCCGTCCCGCTTCATCTTTCGGGTTCAGAGTCTCAATCAGACGCAGAAGCTCGTCGGTTTCGAGGCCTGGACCACATTTGATCCCAATCGGGTTCTTCACCCCGCGGCAGAACTCGACATGTGCGTGATCAACATGTCGTGTACGGTGACCAATCCACAGCATGTGTGCAGACGTGTCATACCAGTCGCCGGACGTTGAATCGACGCGTGTCATCGCTTCTTCATAGCCAAGCAGCAGCGCTTCGTGAGAGGTGTAGAATTCTACATTCTCAAGCAAAGGCGTGTTCGCCGGCGTTACGCCGCACGCTTTCATGAACGCCATTGACTTGGAAATCTGATCCGCCAGCTCTTTATAACGCTCGCCCTGAGGAGAACGGTCAATAAAACCGAGCATCCAACGGTGAACATTGGTCAGATCCGCATAACCACCCTGAGAGAACGCGCGCAGCAGGTTCAGCGTAGACGCTGATTGCGCATAGCCTTGCAACAGACGGTTCGGGTCCGGCGCACGGGCTTCTTCATTGAAGTCCATGCCATTGATAATGTCACCGCGATAGGATGGCAGCTCCACGCCACCAATCGTCTCAACCGCGCTAGAGCGTGGCTTGGCAAACTGACCCGCAATACGGCCAACTTTTACAACAGGCTTTTCAGCCGCAAATGTCAGCGCAACGGCCATCTGAAGAATAACGCGGAATGTGTCGCGAATATTGTCCGGATGAAATTCTTTGAAGCTTTCGGCACAGTCTCCGCCTTGCAGCAGAAAGGCTTTTCCAGCAGCGACATCAGCAAGACGCGCTTTCAGACGACGTGCTTCACCAGCAAATACGAGAGGAGGATAAGATGCGAGAGTCTTCTCGACTTCGCGTAGCTTATCGGCATCCGGATAATCTTCCGGGATGTGCATTGCTGGCTTTTCACGCCAGGATGACGGTTTCCAAGTCATATCGGCTCTCCTTGAAGCGCGGGACAAGACCATAAAAGGTCATATGGGGCAAGTATTTTTCACAATCTTCAAAATAATCGGAACTAACAGCAAGTTTATTGCGTGATATAAAAATCCTCTGGCCGTTCAACGGCGAATTGGCGTATTGATTTTCCCAAGTCAGAGGCGCGCCATGTCCCACTTATATATAGCTTTCGATCCGTCTGATGTAGACGCTCTGTTCGAACTTCACGAAGTTCTGAGGAAGGCCAATATTCCGGATGCATTCCGCTCGGCAACCGCCGACACGCCGCTTCCGAAAATTGATGATATGGAACGCCTCGCCGAGGCAAATGCCGTCGCAATGCTGGCGTCCAGCGCCAGCCTCAGATCCAAAGTGGTTCGCCAGGAAATCGAACTGGCTCACAAGCTCGGCAAACCACTTTTCATCGCTTTTCTCGACAATGAAAAACCGCAGCTTCGCTGGTCAGCACTGCTCGCTGATGCGCAGGAATTCGACTTTGCCACTCACAAAACCAAGGCCATGAACGACTTTGCGGCAGAAGCCCGCAAAATCTATGAAACCAAATGCCCAATCGTCTCCATCATGAATTTGAAAGGCGGCGTCGGAAAGACCACCATCTCATCTCAGGTATTCGGCTTTCTCCAGAAAGCCCGCAACAACCGGATTTTGCTGATCGACTTTGACCCACAGTTCAATCTGACTCAGTTCTTTCTGACACAGGACGAAGCCGACACGCGGATCGAAAAAGACCAGAGCGTTCTGGCCATGTTTGAACCAAGTCAGATCACCAGCGCGATCCACCCCTCGCCTTCGCTTGACTGGACCACCTTCAACAACGGCATTTTCACCCCGCCGCCAACCTCAAAAATTGTTCGCCCTCTTTTGCCGAAAGACAAGCTGTCCGGCGCGCTCGACCTGATCACAGGTCAATTCGAGCTTACGAAATATGCGTTTCTGGAAAATTCCAAATATCTGACCACCGCTGAGGGCAATCTGAAACAGACGATAGACCTTTATCGCAAAGACTATGACCTGATTGTGATCGATACCAACCCGAGCGCATCTTTCCTGACGCGCGTCACGCTCGGCGTCACCGATCACATCATTGCGCCAATTCTACCAAACCCGTTCTCTCTGCGTGGCCTTCGTCTGCTGGAGATGATCCTTCAGCGCTTCTGCCCAAGTGCCGACCGTCCAGGCGTGTCCGTTCTCTTTAATGGTGTCCCAAAAAGCCAGCAGAATACATTCGAGACCGATGCGCGCGACGGTGCCTATAATAATGACGTCGCCTTTTCATTATCTGACGCGCTTCTGACCAACACGCTCTATCAGTCATCCTATCTCGATCTGAAAACCAGCCAGGTCGAAGACGAGCCGTTAGACCGGCTCGCTGCTTATAGCGCGAAAGGACCGTTTGCAGCCGACCTCAGGCGTCGCCTCGGCATGATCTCAGAAGAGATTATGCAGAAAGTGTCCGGGCCGGCGATCTGACGCCAGCCCCTCGCTTAGCCGAGTTCTGGCGGAACGAATTTCTCACGCATTGTAACCAGCTCTTCTGCCAATGACGGGTGAAGCGCACAGGTGCGGTCAAAGTCCGCTTTGGTTGCTCCCATTTTTACCGCAATGGCGACAGCCTGAATGATTTCAGGCGCATCAGGACCCACAATGTGACAGCCAATGACTTTCTGATCGTCCTGTTTAACAATCAACTTCATCAGAACACGTTCTTCGTCGCCGGTCAGAATATCCTTCATCGGACGGAAGCTGGTTTTGTAAATGTCTACGGCGCCAAATGTGTGACGCGCCTCTTCTTCGGTCATACCGACCGTGCCGACAGGCGGCTGGGTAAACACAGCTGTCGGAATATTCTCATAATCAAAGAAGTTCGGCTTGTCTTCGAACACCGTTTCAGAAAACGCTTGTCCCTCTCGGATTGCCACAGGGGTCAGATTAACCCGGTCCGTGACATCGCCAACAGCCCAGATCGTATCGATATTGGTCTTTGAGTACTCATCAACCAGAATGGCGCCGCTTTTCGCTTGTTTCACACCGACCGTCTCAAGCCCAAGACCAGCGACCGCCGGAACACGGCCCATTGCGCCGAGCAGAACATCGGCCTCCACATGCATGCCATTGGTCATCTTCACATTCAGACGCCCATTGGCCAGCTTCTCGACTTCAGAGAACACCGTCTGAGTGATCACGCGAACGCCTTTGCGCTGAAGTTCTTCATGGACATGCACACGCACATCGTCATCGAAACCACGCAGAACTGTTTCACCGCGATAAACAAGAGTGGTTTCAACACCGAGACCGGCGAACACGCCAGCAAACTCAACCGCGATATAGCCCCCGCCGCCAATCACAATGCTTTTTGGCAACTCTTCCAGATGGAAGACCTCATTTGAGGTGATCATATGCTCGGCGCCAGGAAGCTCGTCTTCGCTCGGCACCCAAGGCGTACCGCCCGTCGCAATCAGGATTTTGGCAGCGGTGACGGTCTTGCCGGAATTCACAAGCTTGAGCGTGTTTTTATCAACCAGCTCGGCGCGGTCTTCAATGACATCGACGCCAGCATTGCGAAGATTGCGCATATAAATGCCGGACAGTCGATCGACCTCCGCATGCATTTTGCTCATGAAAGCCTGATGATCATACTGGACGTTCTCAGACGACCAGCCATAGGATTTTGCATGCTCAATCGCGCGACCAAATTCACTGGCATAGACCATATATTTCTTCGGCACACAGCCGCGGATCACACATGTGCCGCCGGTTCTGTATTCTTCAGCTACGACCACTTTTGCGCCTGCCAGTGCCGCGCGACGCGCGGCCCGAACCCCGCCAGATCCAGCCCCGATTACAAACAAATCGTAGTCAAATGACATGGCGGACTTCCTTCTCTAGTATTCAAATTCTAAAATCTCTGCGCCCTCATCATCCCCGATAATGACGGTGCGAGCCATGTTCAGAAACAAACCATGCTCGACCACGCCAGGAATGGCAGAAAGCCCATGCGCCGTTGCCGAAGGGTTCGGAATAATGCCGCATGAACAATCCAATATGTTATTGCCGCCATCCGTCACAATAGGTGACCCCGGTTTTGCGGCTTCACGAAGTTTCACAATTGGTTTTTCCACGCCGCTTTTACACAAGGCGTCATAGACCTTCTTGGCCGTGATGGTGAACCCGAAGGGCGTGACTTCGACCGGCAACGGAAACTGGCCCAGCGCGTCAACCGCTTTCGAGCCATCTGCAATAACAACCATATGGTCAGACGCATTGGCGATGATCTTCTCGCGCAGCAGAGCTGCGCCGCCCCCCTTGATCAGATTGGCTGTCGGATCGATCTCATCCGCGCCATCAACGGTCAGATGGATCCGCTCGACCTGCTCAACAGGGATGAGCGGAATGCCAAGGCTTTCCGCCAGTCTTTGCGTTTCTTTCGAGGTTGGAACGCCTTTGATCAACAGACCATCGGCGACCTCATCCGCAAGGAATTCGATGAAGTAAGCCGCTGTCGAGCCCGTACCGAGCCCAAGCGTCATTCCATCTTCCACAAATTCTAATGCGGCTGACGCTGCGTTTTGTTTCGCATCATCCAGAGACATCATGTTCTGCCTTATTTTTTCTTGGATTTTTCGGCGTGGAATGTATCTGCCCAGCCGTCTTTATTCGTTTGTCTGGCCCGGCCAAGCGCCAGTGCGCCATCGGCAACATCTTCCGTTATGACGCTGCCTGAACCAGTGATGGCATTCGCACCAATCCGGACTGGCGCGACGAGTGAAGAGTTTGAGCCCACAAAGGCATTCTCACCCAGAACCGTCCGGTTCTTTTCATAGCCATTATAGTTACAGAAAATGGTGCCCGCGCCGATATTGGCATTCGCGCCAACCTCTCCGTCACCGAGATACGCAAGGTGGTTGGCTTTCGCGCCGGCATCAAGGCGCGTATTCTTCACTTCAACGAAATTGCCGATCCGCACATCTTCGCCAATATCTGCGCCCGGACGCAGACGCGCAAACGGTCCGATCACAGATCCGCTCGCCACTTTGGCGCCTTCAATGTGGGAAAAGCCCCGAATGATCACATCTGCTTCCAATGAAACGCCGGGACCGAAAAACACATTCGGCTCGATGAAAACGTCAGCAGCGATTTCAGTGTCGTAAGAGAAATAGACCGTATCAGGGTCGATCAGAGTGACCCCTTTTTCCATGAACGCTATGCGCTTACGTTTCTGGAACACCGCTTCAGCCTCAGCCAGCTGAACGCGGGAATTTACGCCAAGAACATCTTCTTCATCACAGGCTACGGCATGCGCCTTCAGCCCCTGACGACGACCGATTTCGACAATGTCTGTCAAATAGTATTCCTGCTTGGCATTCTTGTTATCGACCTGGTCCAGCAGTGCGAACAGATGATCTGAGCGAACCGCCATCACGCCTGAATTACAAAAAGATATCGCCAACTCTTCAGGCGAGGCATCCTTCGCCTCAACGATTTTCAGAAGCTCACCATCACTCGCCGTAACAAGGCGGCCATAACCACCGGGCTCCAGCGCATCGAAGCCAATCACAGAAATGTCTGCGCCATTCTCAAGCGCGCCAAAGGCCCGCTCAATCGCATCAACCGGCAAAAGCGGCGTATCTGCATACAAAATGACGACATGGCCTGAAAAACCAGCCAGCGCATCGCGGGCGCACTGAACGGCATGGCCGGTTCCCATTGGCGGGTCTTGCACTGCAATGCGATCCGCACCAACGCGCCTTTCTGCCAGTGTTCTCAATTCACTTGAATGGGTGCCAATCACCAGAACATCGCGCACACATCCCAGTTGAGACGACAGCGCCAATGACCAGTCCACCATCATTCGGCCGCCGACTTCGTGCATAACCTTGGTTTTTGCAGATCTCATTCTTGTGCCTTTGCCTGCGGCGAGAATGACGGCAGCACGATCCATAGGACTCACTCCAGAAGTGTAAAAGTGTTTGCAGATGGGATGACACTCTATAGATCGAGTAGCAAGCAAAAGGAGGCCTGAATTCCATGCCATGGACTGGAAAGACTATCGTTTTCGATCTGGATGGAACGTTGGTGGATACAGCGCCTGATCTTCACGCAGCGCTTCAATACGCTTATCAATGCTTTGATCTGGATGCGATTGACCTGCCAACGGTGCGCAGCACAATCGGTCATGGCGCGCGCGCCATGATTATGAAATCTGCGGAAATCAAGAAGATTGACCTGACGGAGCCTCGGCTCGACGAACTCCATCGGGCATTTCTCGAGTATTATACGAAAAACATGACCGTCCACAGCAAGATGTTTGACGGCATGGAAGAGGTTTTGGACCTGTGCCTGAAAAGCGGGGCCACTCTGGCCGTATGCACCAACAAAACCCAGAGCCTGGCCGAACAAGTCCTTCAGGAACTTGGTCAGTCTCACAAATTCTCGGCCATTCTCGGCGCCGACAAGACCAGCGAAAAGAAACCCTCCCCGACTCACATCAGAGAAACCGTTTCGCTGGCCTCAGGCACTATGGACACAGCTGTCATGATTGGTGACTCATCGTCTGACGGGCTATCAGCCTTTGCGGCTGATATTCCGTTTGTATTCATGACCTATGGCTATCCGGACGACAAAATCGCCGACCTCAAACCAGATGCCATTCTGGATTCCGCAGGCGAAATCCCGGCGGCACTCAATCAGATCTTCAGCTAGCCCATTGCTGGGCTGTGTCTTGCGCGCCCATCATGGCACCCATGCGGCTGGAAGCCGAATTGTGGCGCTCGCGTTTGGTAGGCATGCCGTTGATCATGTCACTGCGGACATCTGTGCGGCCTGAACGCATTGCTGCGACGAATCCCGCATCGACCAGGTCAATATCAACGTTATAGCCGCGATCACGCCAGTAAGCTTCGATCTTGTCTTTCAGTTTTCTTGCACCGTCGTTTGTGCACCAGTCTCCACTCATAATGTTACTCCTGGATCATAATTGCTTTTATAGCTGCCCTTCTTGATCCATCGCCGTCTCCCGCGGCGTCTTATGAAGTAAACTTAAGCTCACAAAAGTGCTCCTGCAAGATTCAACAGTCCGAACTGCAATTTTCTGACGATTTTGTAATGAAGATCATTTATATTCATTCAGACGTAACAGCAGTTTGAATAAATGTTCATTTTGCACATGAACACCTATTCATAGGAATGGGATTTCTGAACAAACGTTCATTTTCCGAATACTGAATCGACAGGCCTGTAATCTGAACTAGATACAGATTGCCTGACCAAACCGCGTCGAACCCGTTTGGTTTTCCAAGCTCTGATTTGTAAGGAGGAAAATGGTGTGCCCTGCAGGGTTCGAACCTGCGACCTACTGATTAAAAGTCAGTTGCTCTACCGGCTGAGCTAAGGGCACATCTGAAAGAAGGGCGTAGATAACTGTGCTATTCGTCCGGGTCAACAACGAGTTTGATGAAAAACCAGTCTTTTTTCCGACTTTTTTGCATGTATGAGTGAAACACCAGTAAAATCCGGGAATTTCCGATGCGTATTGTAACTTTGCTTTCGTCAGTTTTGGTGTTTTGCGCGGCCTGCGCCTCCTCAAATCCGAAACCTGTCGATGATTCACCTCCTCAAAGAGACGGAATGGTCTCCTCCAGCGTGCGAGTCGGCGAAGACGTCGTCACAAAAACCACAGATGGGCTCACCGATGCGGCTCTGTCGCCGCTTGAAGATTTCAATCTGAAGCGAAAGAAAATTCCAGACGCGATCAAAAATTACGTCTCACCGTATGACCCGCTCCCTTATCGAAGCTGCAATGTCATCGCCGCAGAAGTTCAAAGACTGGATGGCGTCCTCGCCAAGGATTTCGACGTCCAGATACAGGAACTCATCGCCAATAACGGCAAGAAGAAAAAATCCAGCGACAAGATTTCGAACGAAGCATCCGGTCTGGCGCTGAACACCATCGCCTCAGAAGCGCGCGGCTTTATTCCGTTCCGCGGACTGGTCCGTCAGGCAACTGGCGCAAAAGCCCATGAGAAGAAAGTCGATGACGCGTTTCAGCGCGCTTATCTGCGACGCGCTTACCTCAAAGGCGTTGGCGAAGGCATGAACTGCACTTTCCCAGCTGCCCCTGTTCCTTACGAAATGTCAGATGTAAAGCCAAAAGGGGCCGCAATCACCTATCGTGGTGCTGAGCCCTCTAAAGACAACGACTAGCTATTTCGCCCAGCGCGCCTTGAGATCGGCGCGCAGGGTTTCAAACTCATCGTCGGCAATCGCCTGCCGGATGCGCTGCATCAGCGACTGGAAGAATGCTGTATTGTGCCAGGACAACAGCATTGGACCCAGATATTCACCGGCCTTGAACAAATGGTTCAGATAGGCCTTTGAATAGTCTCGGCTCGCCGGACAATCAGACGTCGGATCAATCGGCGTGTCATCTTCAATGAATTTGGCATTCTTCAGATTGATCGGCCCATCCCAGGTCCAGGCCTGACCATGTCGCCCTGACCGTGTCGGCAAAACGCAGTCAAACATATCGACGCCGTGCGCCACGGCTTCCAGAATATCAATCGGCTTGCCGACACCCATCAGATACCGCGGACGATCTGTCGGCAAATGCGGCGTTGTGAAGTCAATCACCTCAACCATGCGCTCATGCCCCTCGCCCACGGCAAGCCCGCCAATCGCATATCCACCAAATCCGATTTCACGCAGTTGTTCTGCCGACTGACGGCGCAAATCCTCAAAGGTCGATCCCTGGACGATACCGAACAGGTTCTGCGTATCCCGCGATCCGAAGGCTTCTTTGGATCTTTGCCCCCAGCGAATGGACATTTCCATAGACGACCTGGCCTCGTCCCATGTCGCCGGGAAGTTCGTGCATTCATCCAGCTGCATTGAAATATCAGCGCCCAGAAGATCAGCCTGAATTTCGATCGACCGTTCCGGCGAGAGAAAATGCATGGACCCATCAATGTGCGATTTGAACGTCGCACCCTCTTCGGTCATTTTCCGGAGCCCTTTCAGAGACCAGATCTGAAAGCCGCCAGAGTCGGTGAGAATCGGCTTGTCCCAGCGCATGAACTTGTGAAGCCCACCCAGACGCTGAATGCGCTCTGCGCCGGGACGCAGCATCAAATGGTAGGTATTGCCGAGCAGAATATCTGCGCCAGCATCTGCCACCTGTTCGGTATAGAGCGCCTTTACCGCCGCAACCGTACCAACGGGCATGAAGGCAGGCGTACGAATCTCGCCGCGAGAGGTAGAGAGCGTGCCAAGCCGGGCACCACCCGATTTGGCAATCAATTCAAATGGAAAGTCAGTCATTTTGCGGCATTAGCAGACACGCATCGCCATAGGAATAGAATCTATAGCCATTTTGTATCGCATGCGCATAAGCCGCCTGCATTGTATCTGTTCCCATCAATGCGCAAATCAGCATGAACAGGCTCGATTTCGGTAAATGGAAATTGGTAATCAAACCGTCGACATAGCGGAAGGCATAGCCTGGACGGATAAAAATATCTGTATTTCCAGACAAGACTGGCGCGTCATCATCCACATCCGGAAGGGATTCCAGCGTGCGCAGCGCCGTTGTTCCAATGGCGATAACACGCCCGCCATTCGCCTTCGTCGCTCTGATCTTTTCGAAGGTCTCTTCGGATACCGAAAAGTACTCAGAATGAAGCCTGCCAGATGCCAGATTTTCTTCCGATAGCGGCGCAAATGTCCCTGCCCCTACATGTAAGGTCACGGTCGTAAAACCTACGCCCCGCGCCTGTATATCCTCGAGCAGACGGTCTGTAAAATGCAGCCCCGCAGTCGGCGCCGCAACAGACCCTTCTTCATTTGCAAACACAGTTTGATAGTCCTGATGATCTGATGCATCAGAGGCCCGTAAGCGATGGATATAAGGCGGGATTGGCATTGCACCGATCGCGTGAAGCGCTTCCCAGAATGTCGGCCCGGTTCGGTCAAAGGCCAGCGCAACGCGGCCGCCATCCATCTTCGCCTTGATTTCAGCGCTCATATGCGCGCCAAACTGAACCACATCTCCGGGTTTTAGCCGGCGACCAGGCTTACACAGACAGGTCCAACACCCATCATCGGTTTGCTCAAGCAGATTGACCTGAACATCGACATCCATTCCATCCGCCGTTCGCGCCGGACGAACGCCGAAAATCAGCGCGGGAATGACCTTTGTGTCATTACCCACGAGCAGGTCCCCGGGCTGAAGACAGTCCAGAATATCGGTGAAAACCCGGTCCTTTACAGAACCGGGTTCAACGACCAGCAATTTGCAGGAATCTCTGGGCTCGGCAGGACGGAGCGCGATTTGCGACTCCGGCAACTCAAAGTCAAAAGCTTCGAGCCCGCTTAATGTCTCGGTCACTTGCTCAGGATCGCAGGAACCGATGGCAGGCTACAGACACTTTTTTGTTCTTCGCTTGCCAGCATCGCCTGGAACAATGGTCCATCCATTTTCTGAACCAGAACCCTTGGGCGAATGCTCTCAGGCATGTCAGCGGCGATTTTGGCACTGATCAGCAAGTCTGGGCGTTCAACTTCGCCTGTGTCATCCGCGCCTTTCTGGATCGCTCGCACAACGTCGAGACCTTTCAGCACACGGCCCCAGGGAGTGTAACGCTTATCCAGTGTTTCAGTTGTCTCACGCATCAGGAAGAACTGGGTCGATGCAGAATTCGGATCATCCGTCCGCGCTGTGGAAACCGTACCCGGACAATGCAGGATCCAGCTTTCTACCGTTCCGGCAGAGGTATAAGTCGCCAGAAACTCAGACTGTGTCTTGACCGGAAAGCCCTTGATATAACCTTCCAGACCGCCAGTGTCCTTCCCAAGCAGATAGGCTGGCGGCACATCGCCATTCGCGTCACCCGGTTTCCGTGTGAACACAAATTCCTGATCAATATTTGGCCAATTGGCATCAGGCTTATAGCGCTCAATGTCGCCGCCCTGCGCCATGAAGGTATCAATCACGCGATGGAAAATCGTTCCATTGAAGTCGCCGCTTTTGATGATCTTTTTGAACTGGGCCACATGAGCTGGCGATGCAAAATCCGCCGTTTCGATGTAAATCAGGCCGCGCGCGGCGCCGCTCGCTGATTGCACCTTCATCACGACCAGATCTTCCGGCGCAACCTCACGCCAGTTTGACGTATCCTTTATGGCCGTTTCAAAATCAGGTGTCTCAGCCTCCTGAGCCAATCCTGACGAAACGGACGCAGAAACCAGTCCGGCACCAACGATCAACGCACGCAGTACAGTTTTCATTTTCGAAGCTTTTCCTTCAAACGCGTTTCAATATTCTTCGGCACGAAATGCCGGACTTCGCCGTCCAGCATGGCAATCTCTTTAACCAGTCGAGACGCCACGGCCTGATGCTGAGGATCAGCCATCAGAAACACAGTTTCAATAGATGAGTTCAGTTTCTGGTTCATGGCGACCATCTGGAACTCGTATTCAAAATCAGAAACGGCTCGTAGTCCACGAACAATTACACTTGCACCGACCTGCTCGGCGAAATGCATCAACAGATTGTCGAATGGCTGAACAACGATTTCGGCATATTGCTTCATCGGCTCGATGGTTTCGTGAACCATCTCAACGCGTTCTTCCAGTGAGAAGAGAGGCTTTTTGGCTTCGTTGATCGCCACACCAATCACCAGCTTGTCTACGAGCTTCACCGCTCGTCGCATGATGTCGATGTGTCCATTCGTAACGGGATCAAATGTTCCCGGATACATACCTGTCAAACCAGCCAATCTAGCCTCCCCAACTCTCAATTATGAGTCAGAAGCCGGATTACCGTTGTCTTCTGACTTGTCTTCCTCTTGTTCGGCCAAACGCTCGACAGATACAACCTTTTCTTCGCCAGAAGTTCGCAAAACCCGAACCCCCTGCGTCGATCTGCCCGCCAGTCTGATCTGATTGACTGGGCAACGGATCAGCTGTCCGCCATTCGTCACCATCATCACATCATCCGCATCATCGACCGGGAAAGACGCAACAAGCTTTGCGCCTTTTGGCAGTTTGTGTGCGATCAGACCTTTACCGCCGCGGCCCGTGACACGGTAATCATAGGCAGATGCTCGTTTACCCATGCCGTTATCCGCCAGCGTCAGAATGAATTCCTCAGCGGCCCCCAGCGCGGCCAGACGTTCCGGGCTCAGAGCGATGTCTGCAACCGCTTCATCATCTGCATCAGAACTGATGCCAGTGTCGTCATCAACGGTCTCATCCACTGCCCGGCGCATTGCCGACGCATGCTTCATATATGCGCGCGCTTCTTCAGAGCTCACATCCACATGGCGCAGAATGGCAAGCGAGATCACCTCGTCATTACCGCCAAGGCGAATGCCGCGAACACCTGTCGAAGTCCGACCGGTGAAGACGCGAACATCTTCGACCCGGAAACGAATACATTGCGCATCACGCGTCGTCAGAAGAACGTCATCGCGTTCACTACAAATCTGAACGCCGACAATTCCGTCGCCTTCATCCGGCTTCATCGCAATCTTACCATTGCGGTTGACCTGTACGAAGTCGCTCAGCTTATTGCGTCGAACGCCGCCTTTCTGGGTGGCGAACATCACATCGAGCTGTTGTCTTTCCTCCTCCGATTCCGGAAGCGGCATGACGCTGGTAATGGTTTCGCCCTCGTCCAGCGGCAGAATATTCACAAGGGCCTTACCACGTGAGGCCGGTCCGCCCAGCGGCAGACGATAGACCTTCTGTTTGTAGACCATGCCCGTAGACGAGAAGAACAGAATTTCGGTGTGCGTATTCGCAGCGAACAGACCTTTGACGAAATCCTCGTCCTTCATCGACATGCCCGAACGGCCTTTGCCGCCGCGATGTTGTGTCCGATAGGTCGCCAGTGCAGTCCGCTTCACATAGCCGCCATGCGTTACGGTCACGACCATGTCTTCACGTTCAATCAGGTCTTCATCGTCAATATCAAGGTCACTCTCAACCATCTCCGAGCGACGCGGAACCGCGAACGCATCTTTGACTTCGTTGAGCTCAGATTTGATGATTTCCATAATCCGCACGCGAGAGCGCAGAATATCCAGATAATTCGAAATCTTTTCAGCGAGCCCTTTGGCTTCGTCGCCAATTTCATCACGGCCCAGACCGGTCAGACGGTGCAGACGCAATTCGAGGATTGCACGTGCCTGTTCATCAGACAGACGCATCGTGTCGTCGTCATTCATGATCGTGCGGCGATCTGCGATCAGTTTGATTAGCGGGCCCATATCCGAAACCGGCCAGGATTTCGCGAGAAGTTTCTCGCGCGCTGTTGCCGGGTCCGGTGCCTGACGAATAATCCGGATGACCTCATCAATATTAGCAACCGCCAGCGCCAGACCGACCAGAACGTGAGCGCGGTTACGCGCTTTGTTGAGTTCAAACTTCGTCCGGCGAGCTACAACTTCCTCACGGAAGCGAATGAAGGCCTGCAGAATCTCGCGTAGATTCATCTGCTGCGGCGTGCCGCCATTCAGCGCCAACATGTTGACGCCAAAGCTTGTCTGCAATTGCGAGAACCGGAACAGCTGGTTCAGCACCACTTCCGGAGACGCGTCTTTCTTGATCTCGATGACCACGCGAATACCGCTACGGTCACTTTCGTCACGAAGGTCCGCAATGCCCTCAACGCGCTTTTCACGCACCAGATCAGAGATTTTCTCGACCAGAGACGCCTTGTTCACCTGGAACGGAATTTCCGTAACGACAATGGCTTCGCGACCATTCCGCATCGTCTCAAAGGCTGTACGCGACCGCATGACGACAGAACCACGTCCCGTCATCAGTCCATTGCGTGCGCCTGCCTTACCGATGATCAGTGCACCAGTCGGGAAATCTGGTCCCGGGACGATTTCGAGCAATTGCTCATCATCGATCACTGGGTTTTCGATCATCGCCAGAGTGGCATCAATCACTTCGCCCAGATTGTGTGGCGGAATATTCGTGGCCATACCGACCGCAATACCGCCTGCACCATTCACCAGAAGGTTCGGGAACTGAGCCGGAAGAACGATCGGCTCTTTTTCCTTACCGTCATAGTTGTCCTGAAAATCGACAGTGTCTTTGTCATAATCAGTCAGCAGATAGTTGGCCGTTTTCGCCATACGACATTCCGTATAACGCATGGCCGCAGGCGGATCGTTATCGATCGAACCAAAATTGCCCTGACCATCGACCAGAGGCAGTCCCATGGAGAATGGCTGGGTCATCCGCACGAGCGCATCATAAACAGCGCTGTCACCGTGCGGGTGATACTTACCGATCACGTCACCGACCACGCGAGCCGATTTGAAGTAAGGACGGTCAGATCGGTATCCGCCCACCTGCATTGCGTACAAAATACGTCGGTGAACAGGTTTCAATCCATCTCGAACGTCTGGCAGCGCACGGCTGACAATAACGCTCATCGCATAATCGAGATACGACTTCTTGAGTTCGTCTTCGATTGTAATCGGATCGACGCCGTCTTCCGGCAATTCCTGTGGCGTATCGTTTTCTGACGACAAAGCGGTCTCTCTGGAATCGGTTCTTCGGTCGCATTATTGCGACTCAGTATGTGATCGAAAAGGCTAGCACTTGTCCCCCGCACATCCAAGAGATAGCGGGAGATTTGGCTCGCCGTTTCTAGAATGGAATTTCGTCGTCGAGATCCTGTGAAAAGTCCTGCTTCGGACCATCCATCTGACGAGGCGCACCGTAATTGCCGCTATCCATGCGACCACCGCCGCCAGACTGACTATCGCGGCCACCGAGCATTGTCAGGGTAGAGTTGTAATTGCGCAGAACGATTTCAGTCGTATATTTTTCCTGACCGCTCTGATCGGTCCATTTGCGGGTCTCAAGCTGACCTTCGACATAAACTGTAGACCCTTTACGGAGGTATTGCTCA
This sequence comes from uncultured Ponticaulis sp., assembly GCA_963678615.1. Classification (GTDB taxonomy): domain Bacteria; phylum Pseudomonadota; class Alphaproteobacteria; order Caulobacterales; family Hyphomonadaceae; genus Ponticaulis. Next base: position 1,184,552 of record OY782947.1, on the reverse strand, counting down.
GCAATTTTCACCAGGCCTTCAGAGAAGATGACAACACGGTGCCATTCGGTCTTTTCCTTGCGCTCACCTGAGTTGCGGTCGCGCCATGTTTCAGAGGTCGCAATAGACAGGTTGGCGATAGAACCGCCGCTCGGCATTTGACGGATTTCCGGATCGCGGCCCAGATTGCCCACCAATATCACTTTATTCACAGAGCCAGCCATTGTGCTCTTCCTTTCAATTCGTCGATCTTTATGATTCTTGTCAGAGTTAACCTATTTTCAAGACTGAAAACGAGCCCCATATCGTGGCTACCAACAGGGATCGCATGATTTAAACATAATGTTCCTCTTATGTTCTAGACATAATTCGAAAATCATCCAATAAAATCCTCTCACCGCTCAGACCAGGTCAGACACAATCATGACAGACAGCAAGTTTATTCGCGTTCGCGGCGCCAAAGAGCACAATCTGAAAAACGTCGATATCGACATTCCGCGCGAAAAACTGGTTGTCATGACCGGGCTTTCCGGCTCCGGCAAATCGTCTCTCGCCTTCGACACGATTTATGCCGAGGGCCAGCGCCGCTATGTCGAAAGCCTGTCCGCCTATGCCCGCCAGTTCCTTGAACTCATGCAAAAGCCTGACGTAGAGAGCATTGAGGGCCTGTCGCCAGCCATCTCGATTGAACAAAAAACCACGAGCCGCAACCCGCGTTCAACTGTCGGCACGGTCACAGAGATTTATGACTATATGCGTCTTCTGTGGGCGCGCGTCGGGACGCCCTACTCACCAGCCACCGGCCTTCCAATCGAGAGCCAGACCATCAGTCAGATGGTCGACCGGACGCTCGCCCTAGAGGAAGGCTCCCGCCTTTATCTGCTCGCACCCATCGTGCGCGGACGAAAAGGCGAATACCGCAAGGAATTCGCTGAGCTTCTGAAGAAAGGCTATCAGCGCGTCAAAGTCGATGGCCAGTTCTACGATCTGGAAGAACCGCCGACTCTCGACAAGAAATTCAAGCACGACATTGATGTTGTCGTAGACCGCATCATTGTCCGCGAAGGCATGGAACAGCGGCTCGCGGAAAGCTTTGAAGCGGCGCTCGACCTTGCTGACGGCATTGCAGTTGCCGAATTTGCTGACACCAAAGACGGTCAGGACGCGCCAGAACGCGTCATTTTCTCAGCGAATTTTGCCTGTCCTGTTTCTGGCTTCACCATTCCTGAAATCGAACCGCGCCTGTTCTCATTCAACAATCCGTTTGGCGCCTGCCCGACCTGCGACGGTCTCGGCGAACAGCTAAAAATCGATGAAGGACTTGTTGTGCCCGAGCGCGACAAAACCCTTCACGAAGGCGCCATTGCACCCTGGGCAAAATCAACGTCGCCCTACCAGACCCAAACCCTTCAGGCGCTCGGCAAAGCCTATAAATTTGATCTGCAGACCAAATGGAACGAGCTGCCTGAAGAGGTGCACAAAATCATCCTTCACGGCACAAACGGCAAAGATGTGCCTTTCGTTTATGACGATGGCATGCGCCGCTATGAGGTGAAGAAACCCTTTGAAGGCGTCATTCCAAATCTTGAACGCCGCTGGCGCGAAACAGACAGCACCTGGGTGCGAGAAGAGATTGCCAAATTCCAGTCGGCCCAGCCTTGCCCGGCCTGCGGCGGCAAACGTCTCAAACCTGAGGCTCTGGCCGTCAAAATCGGCGGCCTCGATATTTCAGAAACCACGGCCTTTTCGATCAAAGAGGCCAATCACTGGTTCTCCAGCGTCGAAGCCCATCTCACACCGCAGAAAATCGAGATTGCGGCCCGAATTCTGAAAGAAATCCGCGACCGCCTCATCTTTCTCAATGATGTCGGCCTCGACTATCTGAACCTCTCACGCTCTTCCGGCACACTGTCTGGCGGTGAGAGCCAGCGTATCCGTCTGGCCAGCCAGATTGGCTCCGGCCTCACCGGCGTTCTCTATGTTCTCGACGAACCGAGCATTGGTCTGCACCAGCGAGACAATGAGCGCCTTCTGGAAACACTCAAACGCCTTCGCGACCTCGGAAACTCAGTTATCGTGGTCGAACATGATGAAGATGCCATTCTAATGGCAGACCATGTCATCGATATGGGCCCGGCAGCCGGTGTGCATGGCGGCGAAGTTGTCTCCGCCGGAACGCCAGAGCAAATCATTGATGACGAGAACAGCCTCACCGGGGCTTATTTATCCGGCAAGCGCGAGATTGAAATTCCGGAACGTCGCCGCTGGTCGCGCAAAACGAAATCCATCGTTCTGAAAGGCGCGAGCGGCAACAATCTGAAGCATGTGGACGCGGAAATTCCTCTTGCAACATTCACCTGCGTGACCGGCGTTTCCGGCGGCGGCAAGTCCACGCTGATCATCGAGACCTTGCAGAAAGTCCTTTCGCGCAAGCTCATGAAAGCGCAAACCGTTCCTGCGCCTTATGCATCGATTGAGGGCTTGCAGCATCTCGACAAAGTCATCGATATCGACCAGTCGCCGATTGGCCGCACGCCGCGCTCCAACCCGGCCACTTATACCGGTGCCTTCGGCCCGATCCGGGATTGGTTTGCCGGTCTGCCAGAAGCCAAACAACGCGGCTATAAGCCCGGTCGTTTCTCCTTCAACGTCAAGGGCGGGCGCTGTGAAGCCTGTCAGGGCGATGGTGTGATCAAGATTGAGATGCACTTCCTGCCGGATGTCTATGTCACCTGCGACACCTGTAAAGGCAAACGCTATAACCGCGAAACGCTGGAAGTTCTTTATAAAGGTAAATCCATTGCCGATGTGCTCGACATGACAGTTGAGGAAGCAGAAACCTTCTTCACCGCCGTGCCATCGATCCGCACGAAAATGGAAACGCTGAACCGGGTTGGCCTGTCCTATATCAAGGTCGGTCAGCAAGCGAACACGCTGTCTGGCGGTGAGGCGCAGCGCGTCAAGCTGGCCAAGGAATTGTCCAAACGGTCCACGGGACGCACCCTCTATATTCTCGACGAACCGACCACCGGCCTTCACTTCGAAGATGTCCGTAAACTGCTCGAAGTGCTTCACGAACTCGTGGACAATGGCAATTCAGTCGTGGTGATCGAACACAATCTGGATGTCATCAAAACGGCGGACTGGATCATCGATCTTGGACCAGAAGGCGGCGATGGCGGCGGACGCATTGTGGCCGCAGGCACACCGGAAGAAGTCGCCACTGTCGAGGAAAGCTGGACTGGCAAATTCCTGAAAGAAACCTTTGAACGTCAGGAAGCCCGCCGCGCCAAACGCGCCAAGGAGATCGTTGAGGCGGCCAAGGCCAAACAGGCTCAACCAACAAAATCAAAGAAAAAAATAACAACCGACTAGATCGGTTGTCCTAAAAAGCCGCGCAGATCAGCGCGGCTTGAAGCCATTATACATGAATGCTGACAGGCCGGAGAATACCAGATTCACCGGCATGGACAGCATGCCAGCCATGAACAACACCATAAATGCCTGCATACGCGAGGCAGACATAAGTTCATCGCCTGTGATCAGAAATCCTGCATCCAGTCCGATAATAACGGACACGATATACTGACCGCCATGAACCAGCAAAAAGAATGGCAAGCACGCGGCGACCAGCGCAATCATGATCTGAAGCGAATAGCCCTTGGTCCACGCCCATGTATCAAAAATCATGATCCGGCGTTCAGCAATCACAGCCGCCGGGAACGTCACCAGTCGTGACACGATCAGCAGGATTGGGAACAGAAAGGCAATTGCCATGATGACGGCGACAATCGTTCCCGCTGGCGTTTGAAAGGCCGCGACAACAGCCTTCAGAAAGGCTTCTTCATCATTCTGGATCGCGGCAATATCGGGAATGGTCGTCGACAAATACGCGCTGGCCAAAGCGAATACGACGAACCCGACAATCAAAATCACCAGCCACATCAAAAAGCCGAACAATAGTTGAGCGAGCACCATACGCCCCTCATCCGGACCGAGCTGGATCCCGAGAAAGCCTTCATACTCGGCCCGAACCGCGAGACGCAGCATCAGAGTCATGCTCGCAATTTCAAGGAACAGAACCACCAACAGGCCGAGCAGAACCAAAAGGCCATTCGGTTGCGCAGCCGACCCGACCGACGAGACGAACCCTGCAGTGACGAGAGACTTGATCAGAAACACCGGCAGAACCGGCATCCAGGATGCAGAAGCAAACTTCCAGCTGCTTTTGACCGCCTGAGCGATAGGGAGTTTATCAGTTTGCGACATACAGCACCTTTATCAGATTGATTGCTGGTTTAATCGGCTTTGCTGCCAGATCAATTAAATTCGCGCAATTTCTGTGAACCGATGGAAACCTTAGTCCGACAAAATGGCCCACAGGAGGAGCGGGACATTGCTGAAGACGATTCTATTTTACTCAGTGTTGTTTTATCTGATCCCTTTTTGCCTGAGCCTTGCTCTGTCGATTGCAAAAAAGGGACGAGAGGCGCTGCGCTGGACACCGGGCATGGTGAAAGGGTCTGCAACCAATATTGCTCTGAGCGTTCTCAACATTCTCATCGCGCCTGCCATTTATCTTTTAAATGAAGGCGCGCGTGATGTTTATGCAGCCTTCGGCATTCCCTATATCCATCCGGAATACTGGCATGGCTTGCCAATGATCGTCATCATCCTCGTTGCGCTGTTCGCCCAGGACTTTGCCGATTACTGGAACCATCGTTTCCTGCATGCCCCCGGCATCTGGGCGATCCATGCGGTTCACCACTCCGATCCGGATATGAACCACACCACAGCCCTGCGCGTGCATATTCTGGAGTCGTTTATCGTGACGACCTCCTACACTCTGCTTTTAAGCTGGCTTGGTTTGCCGGGCGAAGCCGCAGCAGGTCTCGTCCTGTTCAAAGCGCTCTACAATATGTTCGTCCATATTGATGTTGATCTTCATTTTGGACCGCTGACCAAATGGCTTGCCAGCCCGCGATACCATCAATGGCACCATGCCGATGATCCGAAAGCTCAGAACAAGAATTTCGGCATTATCTTCAGTTTCTGGGATGTCCTGTTCAGAACCTATTATGTTCCGGGCCCGTGCAACCGCCCACTTGGCTTTGAAGGTTCGCCAAATCATAATCTGTCCTGGCTCTTCTTTTGGCCATTCATTCAGTGGGCAAAGACCTTTGGCCAGCTCTTGCCGGTCAAAAACAGCAAACAGCATCCAAGCGAGGCTTGACGAGCGACCGCGCTTCCCCAATTTAGCGCGATGACACTCGATCCTATTCATATCATTGGCGGCGGCATGGCAGGCTCTGAAGCCGCCTGGCAAGCCGCAAACCTTGGCGTTCCGGTTATTCTCCACGAAATGCGGGGCGTAAAAGGAACACATGCACACAAAACCGACCATCTGGCCGAGCTTGTGTGTTCCAACTCATTCCGCTCAGACGATCATGAAACCAATGCGGTTGGCGTTCTTCACGAAGAAATGCGCCGCCTGAATGGCATCATCATCTCGACAGCCGCAGACCATCAGGTCCCTGCCGGCTCAGCTCTGGCAGTAGATCGGGACGGCTTCAGCGAAGCCATCACTGCAAAACTCGCTGCGCATCCGAATATCACGATTGTGCGCGAAGAAATCGCCGACATCCCACCGGACGACTGGTCGTCGGTCATTATCGCCACTGGCCCCCTCACCTCTGATGCGCTCGCAAAGAAAATCGGTGAGCTGACAGGCGAAGACGGCCTTGCTTTCTTTGATGCGATTGCGCCGATTGTTCAGGTCGAAAGCGTGAATATGGATATCGCCTGGCGTCAGTCGCGTTACGACAAGCCCGGCCCTCACGGTGACACAGCGGCGTACATCAACTGCCCTATGGATGAAGACCAGTATAACGCCTTCATCGATGCGCTGCTGGCAGGCGAGAAAACCGAATTCAAGGAATGGGAAAAGGATACGCCTTATTTTGAAGGCTGTCTGCCAATCGAAGTCATGGCCGAACGCGGCCGTGAAACGCTCCGCTATGGTCCTATGAAGCCAATCGGTCTCACCAATGCCCACCAGCCAGACATCAAGGCTCATGCCGTTGTCCAGCTGCGTCAGGACAATGCGCTCGGCACGCTGTGGAACATGGTCGGCTTCCAGACCAAGCTGAAATACGGCGCGCAGTCCGATATTTTCCGCATGATCCCTGGCCTCGAAAATGCTGTCTTCTCTCGCCTTGGCGGCATTCACCGCAACACATTCATCAACTCGCCAAAACTGATTGATGATCAATTGCGCCTGAAACAAATGCCGCGTCTTCGCTTTGCCGGACAGGTAACAGGCGTTGAGGGCTATGTCGAAAGCGCAGCGATGGGCTTGCTGGCCGGTCGGTTCGCCGCCTTTGAACGTCTGGGCAAGACGCTTCCCCCTCCTCCGCCAACAACGGCACTCGGCGCTCTGCTCGGCCACATCACCGGCGGACACCTCGAAGCCGGCGGAACCTTCCAGCCAATGAACGTCAATTTTGGCCTTTTCCCGCTGCCCGAGCACGTTCCTAACAAGGATGAGAATGGCAAACGCCTGCGCGGCAAGGAGAAAAGCCGGGCCAAGAAACGGGAAATGGCAAAGAAAGCGCTTCTCGACATTGATGCCTGGTCTTCAGGTCAGGCGCTCGAAACAGCTTAATCGCAGAGCTGCAGAAGCTTTTTCTGCAGCCTGCCTTCCCCCCCAAGAAATGACGCGAGCATTCTCCAGCGCCGCTCAATGGCGCCGGGCTTGCGTTTGCGACTCCAGTCGCGCGTAAACTCAAACAAGCTCAGAAATGGCCAGACCGCATCCGGTACGGTCGTCAGGCTGTCTGCCAGCGGGCGAACCGCCTCCGTCTTCAGACCGCCGGAATTGGCCGACTGAAACACCGGACCGCTTAGCAATGAGAACCGATCCGCCTCTGCTGAGCTTGCGCCATTCACCAGAAACAAAAGCGTAAACAGGCTTTCTGCATATCGACCGGGCTGACCGCTCGCCACATCATCATACGCATTGATCAGATCAAGAAGCGCTGGTTTCAGCTCCGCATCCTTTGACAACAAATACGCCAGCGCCTGTGCAGGCAAGGTCAGCTGCTCTGGTTCTCCGTTCAGCAGCTTGTCCATTTCGTCACGCCACCACTGTAGGCGGATCTGAGCGACAATCTCTTCATTGACGGTAGAGACGACCCGAAAGAACTCACCATCCAGACAAAGCACGCATAACGCCCTGATCCGGGCCTCTCTTTCCAGAAAACGCGTCGCCAACCAGAACGTATCGTGCTTCTCGCGCGCAAAAGAATTTAAACTTTTCAAGAAATCTGGACTAGAACGGTTGGTCTCAGGCATTACACACACAATATCCCAGTTGTGTCGTTTGGTATCGACAAGTTGGCTTTAACCCAGGAGGATTTACACATGGCATTTGAACTACCGAGCCTTCCTTACGAACGCTCCGCTCTGGCGCCGCACATTTCTGAAGAAACACTGAACTTCCACTATGGCAAGCACCACCAGGCGTATGTCACAAATCTCAACAAACTTGTTGAGGGCACAGACCTTGACGGCAAGTCTCTGGAAGAAGTCATTCAGGTGTCTTCTGCTGACGCGTCCAAAGCCGGCGTGTTCAACAACTCCGCTCAGGTCTGGAACCACACATTCTACTGGCACTCCATGAAGCCTGCTGGCGGCGGCGCGCCTACTGGTAAAGTCGCTGAGCTGATCGATCGTGACTTCGGTTCTTTCGAAGCTTTCAAAGAAGCTTTCTCTACAGCTGGCGCTACACAGTTCGGTTCGGGCTGGGCATGGCTGGTTCTGGCGAACGGCAAACTCGAAGTTCGCAAAACACCTAACGCTGAAACGCCGCTGACTGAAGCTGGCGTCACGCCGCTTCTGACAATGGACGTTTGGGAACACGCTTACTATCTGGATTTCCAGAATGCGCGTCCAAAATACATTGAGACATTCCTCAATGAACTGGTGAACTGGGACTTTGCAAACCAGAACCTGTCTGACGCGGCATAAGCATCGCGTCACCAGACACGAAAAGAAAAACCCGGGTCGATGACCCGGGTTTTTTGTTTTCAGCTCTTAGCTGAAGGATTCTTCGGCAGACGCCGCTGATTTGCGTTCGCGGGACAACCCGGTGTGCAACAGCAAAGCCGACGCAACGAAGATAGACGAATACGTCCCGATCACGATGCCCCAGATCAGTGCGAATGAGAAACCACGCAGCGCCTCGCCGCCCAGAACATAGATCGAGACCAGCGCCAGCAATGTCGTGCCGGATGTCAGAAGCGTCCGGGACAGTGTGCGGTTCAGCGACAGATTGATCACGTCTTTCAGCGGCAGTTTCTTGTACTTGCGCAGTTCTTCACGAACCCGGTCATACACAACCACCGTGTCGTTCATCGAGTAACCAATGATCGTCAGAAGGGCTGCAATCGTGGTCAAATTGAAATCGATCTGCAGGAAGGAGAACAAACCAATCGTCAGCAGAACGTCATGGGCCAGTGCGACAACCGCGCCAACAGAGAACTGCCAGTGGTCAAAGCGGAACCAGATATAACCCAGCATGAAGAACAAAGAGACGACCAACGCCCCGATCCCCTTTTGCAGGAGCTCGCCGGACACTTTCGGTCCGACATTCTCTTTACGCAGGATTTCCCAATCCGGCGCATCTGCATCTCCAACGGGGAAGACTTCAGCCAAACGGTTCACAACCATGTCGGCTTCACCGGTTTGCGTACCTGTTTCCAGTGCCAGTTCTTCAGACGTGCCGGCCTTGATAACGAAAATAGATTTCGCACCCGCGCCCGTGCCACGCGCTGACGTGACCTGAAGGTCGTCCAGCGGCAGACCCTCAAGCGATTTACGGATTCCTTCAATGTCTGCGCCGGTTGGCTCAGAAATCTCAACCAGCGTACCGCCAGCAAAGTCGACACCCAGATTCAGGTGCTTGATCGGAATAAGAGCCGCCGAAACGAGGATCGCCAGAGCGGACAGAGCAAAACAGATCATCCGCAGCGACATGAAGTCGAAATTGGTCTCAATGGGCAAGCGTTTCATCAACATGACTTAACCCTCCTAAATTGGCAGGACTTTCGGGCGAGCAGCCCGAATCCAGAGAACAGTAAACCAGCGCGTCACAACGAAGGCTGTGAAGACTGACGTGAAGATACCGATGGCGAGCGTCACGGCGAAGCCTTTCACCGGACCGGAACCCAGCGTGTAAAGAACAGCGGCCGCAATCAGTGTCGTGATGTTCGCATCCATAATGGTCGACAATGCCTGCTGATAGCCAATGTCGACAGCGGACAATGGTGATCGCCCGTTTCGGGATTCCTCACGTATTCGCTCAAACACCAGAACGTTCGCGTCCACCGCCATACCAATGGTCAGAATGATACCCGCAATACCTGGAAGGGTCAGTGTCGCATTCAGACCTGACAGAGCGCCAAGGATCAGAATGATGTTGACCAGAAGTGAGCCGACCGCAAAGCCGCCAAACGTGCCATAAGCAATGATCATGAACACAGCGACGAGAAGCAGACCGATCAGCGATGCAACGGCGCCCGCCTCAATGGAGTCCTCACCAAGCGTCGCGCCAATCTGGCGTTCCTCTACGACAACGATGTCCGCCGGCAGAGCGCCCGCCTGAATCACTGTCGCAAGGTCACGGGCTTCTTCCATAGTGAAAGAGCCCTCAATGATGCCGGAACCGCCGGTAATGGCGCTGCGGATCACAGGTGCGGACTGGGACACGCCATCCAGAACGATTGCGAACTGGCGACCAATATTTGCCCCGGTCTCACGACCAAACTTGCTTGCACCGCGCGTATTCAGAACAAAGTTCACCGCCGGACGGTTATTCTGGTCAAAGCCCTGAGACGCACTTTTCACCATATCACCCGTGATGATCGGATCTTCCTCAACGAGCAGGAAATTGCCTTGAGTCGATGGGATCAGACGGAAACCGTCTGTTGCCCGACCACTCCGGAATGCTTCCTCAATGCGGTTGCGATTGTCATCCACCAGATTCAGCGTCAGCTCACCCGGCTGCTGGATCAGTGCTTTCAGACGCTGTGGATCTTTTTCACCCGGCGCTTCGATGATGATACGGCTTTCGCCCTGCGCCTGAACGGTCAGTTCTGCCAGACCATTCGGGTCGAGACGTGGACCGAGCTTCGCCACAGTCTGACGAACAGCGTCACGTTTGATCTCTTCCGCCTTCTGAGCCGTGAAGCTGACGTCGATGAAGCCATTCTTCGTCTTTGTGATTTGTAGTCCGTTTGCGCCCAATGGACCACCAACAGATTCGTTCAGAGACGACATCAGTTTCGCGGCCTTATCCAGCGCCGATGGGTCGCATGCGTTAAAGCTGCGACGATCGCATGGACGGAAAGAGAAAGATGATTTGGTCAGTTGGATCGCCTGAACGGTCAGTTCGCCGCGTTCCTGCGCTTCGTTCAGGATTTTGCGAACATGCGCCGCCGTGCGGTCAAGTTCGGTCGAGAACGATGTATCAGAATCGCGGTTGATCTGCTCAAGCTTGTCTTCAGAGAAAACAAGATCAAAAACACCGTTGTTTTTGCGGACAACACGAACACCAGAACCTGAACCATCTTCAAGCTGCGTCACAGGTTCGAGCAGCTTCAGCGCTGGCTCAACCATGGCTTCATCTGCGAGCTGAACTTCAACACCCGCAGAATTCACACGCATATTCAGATAGAAAATTTTGTCTTCGCCGCGTGTCGCATTCAGTTTTGTCTGAGCTTCACGCTTCAGATCTTCCAGTTGCTTCACAACAGATCGCTGGTGGTCGACTTCCAGAAGAAGATAGACGCCGCCCTGAAGGTCCAGGCCCAGATTGACGGGCGAACTTGGAAGAAATCCAGGAACGTTTTCTCGTTGTTTTTCCGTCAGGGCATTGGGCAACGCCAACAATGCCCCCAACACAGTGATGCCGACAATCAGCAGCACTTTCCAGGTTGGGAACTGTAGCATGTTTCGGCTTAGCCTTCTTTTTTGTTGGAGTTCGCCGCAGCGGCGTCTTTGTTGTAAAGATCCACAATCATGTTGCGGTAAACTCGAACTTCAGTAGCGCCGAGGTCAATCTTGGCTTCTTTATCGTCCAGCTTGACGATCTTACCAATCAGCCCACCAGACGTCACAACCATGTCACCCTTGCTCAGATTTGCGAGCATATCCTGGTGCTTTTTGCGTTGTTGTTGCTGTGGACGGATCAGAAGAAAATACATGATGGCCGCCATTGCGCCGAAAGGCAGAATGATCGACGTGAGGAGGTTTCCACCGGCGGCTGGCGCTCCCGCCATGATGGTAAGTGATTCGAGCATAAGTTCCGTCCGTGTAAAAATTACAGATTTGATCGCGATGCTATACTTAGGAGCGCGGTTGTTTGCAAATAACCCTTGTGCACGGAATTACAATTGCTTTGCGACGCCTTCGATCAGATGAAGGAATTTTGAGGGAGCAAGTGGCTCTTCAGTAACGCTTCCGTCTGTTTTTTTGCGATACCGAACAACGTGTTGCTCCTCATTTGTGCCCACCGGCATGATCAGAATACCGCCCGGTTTCAACTGTTGAAACCAGACCTCCGGTGGTGATTCCAATGCACAGCTTGAAATGATGCGATCAAAAGGCGCCGTCTCTGGCCAGCCCTTGGCCCCATCTGAGCATTGAGAAATGACATTAAACAGGCCGAGTTCTTCGAATCGCTCACGCGCATTCTCAACCAGCGTCCGATAGCGATCGATCGTATAAACGCGCCGCGCCAGTCGCGCCATCAGGGCGGTCATGAACCCACTGCCCGTTCCAATCTCCAGAACCGTATAAGCGCGCTTTCCGCCAAGCTCCAGCGCGTGCACCATACCAACAGCTGCGGTCGGTTGAGTGATGGTCTGACCGCAGGCAATCGGCAGAGCCGCATCATGATACGCATATTCTGCCACATGATCCGGGACGAATTTTTCGCGTGGAATGCGCTCCACAGCATTCAGAAGAGCATGATCCGTAATGCCTGACTGACGAAGTTCGAGAATGAGTTTAGCAACCCGAAACGTATCGAATTGCGGTTCGTCGTCGTGCAATATTTACTCCCAGGGCCCCGTCAGATCAGTGCGGAGTTTTTCCAAAGTCCGATCGTGTGTCAAATCTACATGTAACGGACTGATGGAAATTTTTCCATCATATATCGCTTTCAGGTCAGTTCCCTCGTCCGGATTGGACAGTTTGCCCTTATAGCCGATCCAGAAATATGTATCGCCGCGCAAATCTTCGCGGCGTTCCGCCCGAATGATATTCTCATCGCGGAAGCCCTGACGGGTGATTTCAACACCAGTAATGTCTTCAGGTGCGCGGTCAGGGAAATTGATGTTGATCACCACATCATCTGGCCATTCCTGCGCGATGACCTTCCTCAGTACCTTTGGGCCCCACTGACGGGCCGTTTCCCATGGCAGAGAGCCCGGAAACTGGAAGCCGCGCGACTGGCTGAGCGCGATAGAGCGCACACCGTGCTGCATGCCACACATCGCGCCGGCCACAGTGCCGGAATAGGTCGTATCCTCAGCGATATTCTGACCGCGGTTGACGCCTGACAGAACCAGATCAGGGCGCTTGCCTTCAACCAGTTCCAATAAGCCGATCAGCACGCAATCTGTTGGTGTGCCCTGAACCGCAAAACGCTTTTCATCGATCTGACGCACGCGGATCGGGTCGGTCAGGGTCACCGCGCGCGACTTCCCTGACTGCTCAACCTCCGGGGCGACAATCCACACATCGTCTGACAGGTCCCGGGCAATTGCCTCAAGAACTTTCAGGCCTTCGGCGTGGATGCCGTCATCATTCGTCAGAAGAATGCGCATTAGTTCACAGACTCAATGCGTGTCAGACCGCCCATATACGGCACCAGAACCTCTGGAACCGTAATCGAGCCATCTTCATTCTGATAGTTTTCCAGAACCGCGACCAGAGTCCGGCCAACCGCCAGACCAGACCCGTTCAGCGTATGAACGAGCTCAGGCTTTTTCTGATCCTTGCGGCGGAATTTGGCATCCATTCGGCGTGCCTGGAAATCACCACACGTCGAGCAAGAGGAAATCTCACGATAAGTGTCCTGGCTCGGCAGCCAGACCTCAAGGTCATATGTCCGCTTCGCACCGGCACCCATATCACCAGACGACAGCTTCATCACACGATAAGCAAGGCCGAGCTTCTGCAAAATGGCTTCTGCACAGCCAGTCATGCGCTCCAGCTCTTCATCAGAGTCTTCCGGCCTGGTGATCGACACCATCTCAACCTTGTTGAACTGGTGCAGACGGATCATGCCCTTGGTATCGCGCCCGGCACTGCCTGCCTCAGAGCGGAAACATGGCGTGTGTCCGGTATAGCGGATTGGCAAATTGTCTTCTGCCAGAATGCTCTCCCGAACGAGGTTGGTCAAAGACACCTCAGCCGTCGGGATCAGATAATGTCCTGCAGTCGTCAGGAACAAATCCTCGCCGAATTTTGGCAATTGGCCGGTCCCGATGAGCGCCTGATCTTTCACCAGCAAGGGCGGGCTGACTTCGGTATAGCCATGCTCAATCGTTTGCGTATCCAGCATGAAGGCAGAAAGCGCGCGCTCAAGACGAGCCAATGGCCCTTTCAGAGCAACAAACCGCGCGCCAGACATGGCGACAGCGGCCTCAAAATCCATTTGCGGACCCGCATTACCAGCCGTCAGGGCTTCACCAAGCTCATCATGAGACTTTGGCGTAAACCCAAGTCTTGGTGCATCGCCCCAGCGACGAACTTCAACATTCTGCTCTTCGCCTTCGCCGAGCGGAACATCCTCATAAGGAAGGTTCGGCAGAGACAATAAAATTGCATCGCGTGCTGCCTGCGCAACCGCTTCTTCTTCACCGACGGTTTCAATGGTCTTCTTGGCATCAGCAACAGCCGCCATCAGCCGTTGCGCCTCGGCTTCGTCACCTGTCGCTTTGGCTTTGCCAATCAGCTTGGAAGACTGATTACGAACAGTCTCAGCTTCCTGCTTTTTCGCAACGGCTTCACGAACCTTTGCATCCAGCTCAAGTATCTCTTCAGACCAGGACTTTCCGGATTCCGGCAGCGCGTAGAAACGGCGCTTCAGGCCCTCGTCCAGAGCTTCGGGATTTTCACGGATAAGTCGGATATCATGCATAACTTCAGAACCTGTTTTGGTTTGAAGGCTGCATAACGGGATGCGCAGCTAACGTCTACTGTTCAGCATCCCGTTCGGCATCTTCTTTTTTGCGCGCACGTTCAATCAGAACCACACACCAGATGGCCGCTTCGTACAAAACCATGACCGGCACCGCCAGCATGACCTGAGAGACAATATCAGGCGGCGTGAAGAAGGCCGCAAACGCCAGAATGCCGACAACGGCGTATTTCCGACCGGAACGCAGCGTGTCAGAGCCGATAATCCCCGCCTTGCCGAGCAGTGAAACAACAACCGGCAACTGGAAGGACAAACCAAAGGCGATCATCAAGGCCATGACGAGAGACAGATACTCTGCCACCCGGATTTGCGATTCAATCGCCGCAATACCATTACCGCCAATCTGCTCAAAACTCAGCGCGAAGCGCGATAGCAGAGGCAGCATCAGGTAATAAACAAACATCGCACCGATCACGAACAAGGTCGGCGCTGCGATCAGAAACGGCAGAACCGCCTGACGCTCATTTTTATACAGCCCCGGCGCAACAAAGGCATAAACCTGCCAGGCGATGATCGGAAAAGACACAAACAGCCCGCCGAACAGCGACAGTTTCAGCTGCGCGAAGAACACTTCCAGCGGGGCGGTATAAATCAGTCTGAAATTGGTATCTCCGCGCTCAATCTCTGCCACCCGCAAGAGCGGCGTAATAAGAAAGTTATAGATTGGCTCGGCGAACATAAAACACACCAACGCCCCGCCAGCCAGCGCAAGAAGGCACCAGATCAATCGCGAGCGAAGTTCTGTCAAATGCTGAAGAAGGGGCGCGCTGGACGCTTCAACCTCATCAGGTTCGGGCGTTTCACCCTCTAGCTTTTCATGGGTCACTGCGCGTCTCACCCATGACACTGGCGTTGATGTCCTGCTCAGCCGACTTCAGATCGGCAACGGCTTTTTCAAGCTCATTGTCTTTCTTCAGAGCTTCGATTTCCTGACGTAATTCGTCGAGCTCTGCCTGGCGCGCCATGTCATCAAACGCACCCTTGAATTCATTTGCCATGCGTTTGGCCTGCCCCACCCATTGGCCGAGCTTACGCATCATCAATGGCAGGTCCTTTGGACCCACCACAATAAGCGCAACAATCCCCATAAGGAGGAGTTCAGAAAAGCCAAATTGTGGAAGCATTGAATCCGTTAAGGCTTACGCCTTGTCTTTTTCCGGGGTGACATTGATCGGCTCAGGCTTCTCGCCATCACCTTCGTCGTCTTTCAGGCCCGTACGAAAGCTTTTAATGCCTTTCGCCATATCGCCCATGATCGCAGATATCTTTCCACGTCCACCAAAAAGCAGCAACGCGACTAACGCTACCAATGCGAGCTGCATCCAACCTGGAACCATTGTGGATTTCTCCTCTATTCAAACCAGAGAATAGGACTTTCAGACAGTCAGTACAATGGAACTATCATGCTGAATCTGAATCATCATCAAGAAAATCTGTATGGAAGGCACCTTCTGAGGCGTCATCGCCTAAAGCAAGATCATCTTCCATCTCTCCATCCCCATCAGATGGCTTTGGCATTTCAAAATTCGCTGGCATAGCGCTGTCCAGAAGACCGGCTGCCAGAAATTCAGATTTGCCCGGCAGATTGTCGAGATTATCCAGTCCGAAATGCTCAAGAAATTCAGATGTTGTACCATATGTCACCGGACGCCCCGGCGTGCGGCGACGTCCGCGCATCCGCACCCAGCCGCATTCCAGCAGAATATCCAGCGTGCCTTTGGACACAGCAACGCCGCGAACATCTTCGATTTCGGCCCGCGTCACCGGCTGGCAATAGGCAATGATTGAAAGCGTCTCAAGCGCCGCAGAAGACAGCTTTCTGTCCTCTTCCCGATATTCGGTGAACAAATGGCTGAGATCGCGCGCTGTCTGAAACCGCCAGCGTCCATCCACTTCAACAAGGTTCACGCCGCGCCGGTCATAAGCTTCTTTCAGCGTCATCAGAATTTCAGCGGCATCAATCCCGTCGGGCAGGACTTTGGACAGCTCATCCGCAGAGATTGGCTCACCAGCTGCAAACAAAACCGCTTCCGCCCGACGCAAAGCGTCCGCTTCCAGCTCCAGCCTTGGCGGAGCGAGCATATCTTCTTCGGTTTGTTCGACGCGCTTATTGGTCTTGTAGGAAAAACTCATTTGCGCGACGGCAGAACGAATATCTTCCAGGCGTTCTGCCTCAGACTTCTTGGCCATGCTCAACGTCTTCCGTCATATCTTCATAGCGCTTGACCAGAACCGGCGCGCCATACTGGTCCTGACGCAGATCAATACGCTTGGACTTCGTCAGATCAAGCGATGCTGCAAACAGGCTTGCCAGACGAGATTTGCGCGGCGCTTCGGACTCGCCTTCTGGACCTTCCGGAAGGCTCAACTCGTTGAGGCTTTTCCAGTGATCCAGTCTCGGCAGTTCCTCAACGATCCGCTTACGCGCACTTTCCAGAGGCAAAACATATTGTTTTACAACCTCGTGCGGACGAACCTTCATATTCCGCTTCTGGGTTTTCGCAAAAGCCGCCATCAAATCGATGAGACGCGTATTGTACTGCGCCTTCTTCACAACGACAGGCTTCTCCGGCAGACCGCGTTGAAAGACATCCCGTCCCAACAGGTCGAGTTCCATCATGTCCGCCGCACCCTGACGCATGGCTTCCAGACGTTGCAGACGAAAGGCCAGACGCGCCGCCAACTGGTCAGCAGTGCCTTCTTCCTTGTCGCTTCCGTCCTCTTTCTGAGGCAGCAACAGCCGCGACTTCAGATAGGCCAGCCAGGCCGCCATCAACAAATAGTCTGCCGCCAGATCAATGCGCTTATCCCGCGCTGACTGAATGAATTCCAGATATTGTTCGGCCAGCTCAAAAACCGACACTCGGCGAAGATCGACTTTTTGACGGCGTGCCAGTCCCAGCAGAAGATGCAGCGGGCCTTCAAACCCATCAACATCAACAAGAAACGAATCGGCCTGATCAATATCAAAAACCGGGTCTTTTGTTCCTGCTGTGACCAATCCGTCAGCCATCAGGCCGCAACTCCTGTATCCGCCATTAATTCGGCATAGCGATGACGCAGGTGTTCGAGGTTTTGTGGTTTCGGCGCGCAACTCGCATTGTCAGCAGCGAGCGCTCTGCGGAGTGGGTCTCCTGCCAGTTCGATTGAATGGTCAGCGACCTCAATCATCTCCGCCAGGATTTGCTCCGGGTCCGAAAGAAAACCTGAACAATGAAGGACAACATCACATCCCGCCGCGAGCGCTTTGTCGGCTCGACGACCAAGCGTTCCGCCCAGCGCCTTCATTCCCAAATCATCACTCATCAATAAGCCATCAAACCCGATTCTCTTGCGAATGACATCTGAGATCAGGGTTTTCGAGGTCGTTGCCGGCTCGTTTGGATCAATTTCTGGGTATAAAATGTGCGCCGTCATCGCCATTGGCGCAGAATTGACCAGCTCAAACGCCTGCAAGTCCGCGGCCAGCTCATTCATACCGTCGGCAACGACGGGCAATTCTTCATGACTATCGGCCCTGGCCCGGCCATGTCCCGGAATGTGTTTGATGACACTGGAAACACCCGCATCATGCAGGCCCTGAATAGCCGCACGCGCCAGCGCGCCAACGATTGCAGGATCACCCGCAAAGGCACGGTCACCGATAATGTCATGCGCGCCCGGAATGGTCAGATCGACAACCGGCGAACAATCCGCATGAATGCCGAGTGCAGCCAGCTCGCTCGCCAACAGATAATGGCCCGTATAACAAGCTTCCAGAGCGCTCGCCTGATCCGCCAAAAACATGTTTCCGTAAATCGAAACAGGCGGAAAGACTGGCCATTCCGGCGCCTTTAAGCGCGCCACCCGGCCACCTTCCTGATCGATAAAAATCAGACAGGCCCGGCCCAGTGCCAGCCAGATATCATCCACAAGATGACGAACCTGCACCTTGTTTACACAGCTTCGACCCATCAGAATCACGGCCCAGGGCTGTGCTTCACCAAGAAACCGGGCTTCCTTTTCAGAAAGCACCGGGCCAGAAACGCTGAGGATACAGGCTTTCATTCATCAGGACCTTGTCGCAACGATGCACGATTGTTTTCGGGATTTGAGCTCTTCACAGAATTTGTCGGCATCATCCCGTGTCGGGAAGGCAGACGCCCGCAACCGATAGAAAATGCCACGCGCGCCAAGATCTGCCCGCTGCACATCCATCACAGTCCCGGCAAACAGGTCCGCATTGGCCTCGACCAGCTGCGACCAGGCTTTCTCAGCTGTTCCAAGATCGCGCAGCGCCATGATCTGAACGACATACTGACCGCTCTGATCGACAGTGAATTTCGGTGTCACCGGCTCAACAATCGTCCGCTGAGGCGTTGGTTTTGGCGACGGAAGCAGAGTTGGCGTCGGCGTCGGTGTTGGGCGCGCAGTCGGGCGTGCTGTCGGCGTCGGAGACGGCGTAGGCGTCACCACCGTATCTGATTTATCCGTCACTCGGCCCGGGCGCAGATCATCCGGCTTACCGTCAGAAATCTGCACCTGTTCGTCGCCATCGGCATTTACCGGCGTCACAGGTGTTTTTGAACGGTCGTGATTATCAATCGCGTCGAACAGGCGCTTATCCTGATTTGGAACCTTGAACCCGCCCTGCTCGTCCGGACGTTTCTTATAGTCCTGAGCATCAGCGCGAATGATCGGCGTGTCGTTCGCGTCTTTCTTCACACCGGTTCGGTAGGCATTCCACACAACAGTGCCGAAAACGAGCACCACACCCGCAGCCAGCCCGATCACGAGCAGGCTTTTGCCACCACTTTCTTCTTCACGCGCATCAAAGCCGCGATAATTGTCGTCAAAAGACGAATACGTTGAACGTTCACGCGGTTCGTCTGGTCGACCAAGATCATCTGACATTGAACGAATCCTCCAATTCGCGTTAACGCTATCATAATGAATATTAATGACGCGCTAACGATGAACTCACATCATCGCGTCGAGATTGAACAATCTGCGGTGCTCTTCAATCGCAAAATTGTCCGTCATCCCCGCGATATAGTCACACACAATGCGGGCCCGATCCTGACGACTGCGCTGCATGGCTTCCTTGTCCCAGGGCGGACGCAATGTGTCCGGCTCTTCCAGAAACAGATGGAACAACTCCTTCAGTATCCGCTTCGCCTGACTTCTCTTACGATTCACCTTGTAGTGCCGATACATGCGTTCGCGAAGGAATAATCGCAGTTCGCGCTGTTCGCGCTCTAACGTTTCCGAAAACGCAATCAGTGGCACTTTCATCGCCCGCACATCTTCTACAGAGCGCGGATTGAACTCTTTGATCCGTCGACTGGATTCTTTCGTCAGGTCATTGATCCACAGCCCGATCAGCCGGCGAATGGCTTCGGCAATAATCCGGTCGCGGTCCAGCAAGGGATAATCCTTCTGGACCTGTTGGAAGACACGGCCAACCATTGGCACTTCGTTCAGATCACCAATCGCAAACAATCTGGCCGACAAACCATCATCAATGTCGTGATTGTTATAGGCGATGTCATCTGACAGCGCAGCGACCTGCGCTTCCGGGCCCGCAAAACTGTCGAGCTCCAGATCAGCCAGATGCTCAAAGTCGCGGAATGCGTGCGGTAACGACTCGATTGTTTTGCCATTCTTGAGCAGCGGGCCATTGTGCTTGATCAGGCCTTCCAGCGTTTCAAAAGTCAGGTTCAGCCCGTCAAATGTTGGATATTTCTGTTCCAGCCGGGTCACGACACGCAGTGTCTGTGCGTTGTGATCAAAGCCGTCAAACTCTTCCATACAGGCATCCAGCTCGTCTTCGCCCGCATGTCCGAATGGCGGATGTCCCAGATCATGCGCCAGCGCCAGCGCCTCGGCGAGGTCTTCGTCCAGCCCCAGCGTGCGCGCAACTGACCGCGCAATCTGCGCCACTTCCAGTGAGTGCGTCAGACGTGTCCGGAAATGATCCCCCTCATGGGCGACAAACACCTGCGTTTTCATCTTCAGACGGCGAAAGGCGCTCGCATGGATGATGCGATCACGATCACGTTGAAACGGTGTACGTGTTGGCGAATCTGGTTCTTTATAAAACCGGCCCCGACTAGCAGCTGGATCCGTTGCGAAATCGGCGCGTGCCGGGATGAGTGCGTTCATTATGAGATTCTCCCTTTTCGCAGGCCATCAGCCACCTTATCTTTGATAGACGGTAAAAAGGACATGACTATGGAATCCCAGGTAACGCTTTCTGCGACAGCTGCGCGTCGTATTAATGCGATTCTGTCTGAACAGGTCGATGCTGATTTCCTGCGAGTTTCCGTCGAAGGCGGCGGATGTTCGGGCTTTTCCTATAAATTCGATTTCGGAAAGCAAATTGAAGGCGACGATCTCGTGATCGAACGAGACGGTGCCAAAGTTGCAATTGATGCGACCAGCCTGCCTTTCCTCGAAGGCTCAGAGATTGATTTTGTCGACGAACTGATCGGTGCAGCGTTCAAGATTCACAATCCAAACGCAACGGCGTCTTGCGGCTGCGGAACGAGTTTTTCAATTTAAGCATCTTGCCTTCCCCATCGTTACCTAAATACCGTCCCGGAAAAGTTTGGGAGGTAAACGATGAACGTTTCAGAAGCCGTCAGCCAGCGCATGTCGACGCGGGCTTATCTTGATAAACCCGTCGACAAAGATACGCTCATCAGCCTGTTTGAAAAAGCACAACGCTCACCGTCAGGCGGCAATGTCCAGCCCTGGCGCTCTATAGTTCTGACAGGCCAGTCCAAACAGAACATGCTGGATGTCGCCGCCGGCGTTCTCGCCAAGACCCCGGCAGGCGAAGCCACAGATCGCCCAATCTATCCTGACAATCTTTGGGAGCCTTATCGGTCTCGCCGGTTCGGCGTGGGTGAAGCCATGTATGCCGCGCTCGGTATCCCACGCGAAGATAAAATGGCACGCCTGCAATGGTTCTCCCGAAACTTCCGCTTTTTTGACGCGCCTGTCGCCGTCATGATCGTCATTGATGAACGCATGGGCCATGGCCAGTGGGCTCATACCGGCATGTTCATGCAGACCCTCTGCCTGCTGGCCGAAGAAGCCGGGCTCGGCACATGCATGCAGGAATGCTGGGGCATTCTGCGTCCGACACTGAAAGACCATCTGGGGCTTGCTGACACCGAAATGCTCTATTGCGGCATTGCGCTTGGCTATCCTGACAAAGACCATCCGGTAAACCAGATGCGGTCAGACCGCGCCCCTCTCGATGAGGTGGTCGATTTTCGCGACTAGAAATCGGCCGCGCTTAGCGGTTCCCCAGTGGGCAGGCTTAAGCTAGGAATCGTCTCAACAGTCCGAAGAGAAGATTCGCCATGAAAATTGCCTCCTGGAACGTGAATTCCGTCAAAGCCCGGATCAACACGGTCATCGACGTCCTGAAAGACATTGACTGCGATGTTGTATGTCTTCAGGAACTCAAATGCGAAACAGACGCGTTCCCCTATATGGAGATCGAAGACCTCGGCTATAGCGTCGAGGCTCACGGCCAGAAGACCTATAACGGCGTCGCCATCCTCTCCAAAACGCCAATGGAAGACGTGGTTCGCGGCCTTCCCGGCAATGAAGACGATGATCAGGCCCGCTATATCGAAGTCACTACAGGCGGCGAAACACCGTTCCGGGTGTCCTCTATCTATCTGCCGAATGGAAATCCCTTTCCGGGCGAAAAGTTTGACTACAAACTCGCCTGGATGGCGCATTTGCAGACCCGCGCCGAAGAGCTTCTCTCATGGGAAATGCCAGTCGTGCTCGCAGGCGACTATAACGTCATCCCTAGCGATGATGATTGCTGGGACCCAAACGTCTGGAAAGACGATGCCCTCGCCCAGCCGGAATCGCGTGCCGCATTCCAGCGCCTGCAATGGGCGGGCTATACCGAGAGCTTTGCGGCCCTCGAAGGACGCAGCCACAGCTATACATTCTGGGATTATCAGCGCGGCGCCTGGCAGAAAGACCACGGCATCCGGATCGATCATTTGCTCGCCAGCGCCGAAGCCAGCGACAAGCTGAGTAAAGTTGAGGTCTATAAAAAAGCACGCGGCCTGGAAAAACCATCAGACCACGTGCCGATTATCGGATATTTTGACGCCTGATGGCGTCTTCGCGTGCTTACTTTTTCGGAAGAAACGCTTTGCAGTCAGCCATAAAGGCCTGACGCTTTTGCGTGAACTCCTGGTTCATGGTCGCCAGCTTGGTATAGCGCTCATCATAATCGGCTTTCAGGGTAGAATACTCCACTTCCAACGCCTTGGCTTTTTCCTCATGACCAGCAGAGAAGCGGCGCACCTCAACAGCGTCATTTCGCTTCAGCTGAAGATCTTCCAGCGCAGGCCTTTCGGCTTTCAGCTCCGTCTGAAGCGTCGCCATTTCACCGCTCATCGCGGTAAGCTCTTTTGAGAGGCCCTGACACTGCGCTGCGGACATCGCAAAGCTTGCAGGCAATAGGCTGAGTCCACCAAGTACAAGGGCAGCTGAAACGTAACGAACTGTCATAGATACTTCCTCTTTCATGCTCCCAACCTATCGCGCCCAACATGACCCTTTCATGAACGGAATCGTTCCGGAATATGGCCAGGTTTGGGCAGTGCTTATTTCTCGCCCAGAACGTCAATCAAATGGAACATGGCTGCGAAATCTTCAAGCAAATCGCCCACCCGGTCCGGATCATCAAATGATTTGAACATCGACCCCGCTTCGAACAGATCACCGCCCTCACAGGCTGCAAAGATCAAATTCTCATCGAATGCACACCGCATACGCCCCCCCTCAAACGCGGTTTCCAGATCCAGAATGGCCTGCATCACATCCGGCGTCAGCAGGAACCGCGCCTCGACCTGATCGGTGCCGTACACTTCAAACTTTTTCTCAAAGACCGGGTCTTCCAGACGAATGCGATTATACTTGGAGCCGAGCCCGCCAAGCGCGTTGAAAATGCCGGAATCGCGCGTCACCTTAGTTGTGCCATGGAACGTCTTTGGTGAGTTGAACACCCAGCATTGGCCGCGGAATACCGTCACCCATTCGGTACGGGACTTCCCGTCACTATCCGTCGTGGTGCGCTTGTCTTCCAGATGTGCTTCAAAGAACTCAAACGGCACGCCGTTGCGCTCGCCAATCATCTCATCCTGCAGGGTTTTGCGATCCCATGATGGCAACAGCCCCAGCTGTCTCAGCTTGCCAAGGTTTGCTTCGGCGGCCTCACTCGGCTTTTCATTGTAGGTAATCCCAAACTCAGACGCGACCGGCTGAATCATCAATTGCTTCGCCTGTGCGCGCACCTTGTTCAGGTCATTAAAGCCAAAGATTACCAGTCCCACACCAATGACCACGCCCGGAATGACGGCAAAGCCGGACTTCAGAAGAAAGAACAGCCCACCTCCGGCGACAATGGCCGCCAGCACACCGAACAGAATGAACTTCTTTGCCTTGCCCCAGGCTTGCTGACGCTCCAGCTCTTTTTCAGCCAGCGCAGGCTGAATGTCCTGCTCATAAATCTGGTTGAATGCCTGAAAGTCATCCGGCAACTCTGCCAGACGCGCGGCCAGCCCCTGCCCTTGTGTTTTTGTTTTACGTTTCGCCATGTTCGTCCCCACGTTTTCCGACGAGTGTTGGTGATTGCGCTCTGCATGAGACGCAATTCCACACAAAAATGCCGGCCCCACAGGACCGGCATTTCATGTTCTTACATGCCTTCAAAGCTTTCAAGCGCGCTGGAGAATTTCTCCTTTTGCTGCTGATAGTCAGCAAGACGCGCTTTTTGCTCGTCCACGACTTCGGCTGGCGCACGAGACATGAATTTCTCATTGCCGAGCTTGTTCTGGATCGTCGCGATTTCCTTGTCGATCCGGGCCAGCTCTTTCTTCAGACGGGCAATCTCAGCTTCAATATCCAGAGCATCACTCACGACCAGCGCCGCGCGTGTTCCCTTGTGAACAAGCTGAACCGCGCCTGCCGGAACAATTGTCTCAAAATCAATTGATTCCAGACGCGCAAGACGCTCAATCAGAGGCGCATAATGATCCGTCCGTTTGACGATGTTTTTGTCAGCCCCCACCAGAGCGAGACGCAGTTTCGCGCCAGCCGGGACGTTCAGATCGCCGCGCAGACCGCGAATCTCAGTGATAAAATCAATCACCCAGTCGACTTCTTCAGCCGCCGCGTCCTTGATCAGCGACGCGTCATGGTTCGGCCATTGCGCCAGCATCAGGAAGCCATCGCGACCCGGCCCAAACTCGGCCAGCTGGTCCCACAGGGCTTCAGTGATGAACGGCATGAATGGATGCAGAACTTTCAGCGTCTCATCCAGAACCCAGGCCGCCGTCTGACGTGTTTCGGCCTTGGCCTCTTCGTCATCACCATTCAGAAGCGGTTTGATCAGCTCGACATACCAGTCACAGAATGTGTTCCAGATGAAGCGGTAACACGCCATTGAAGCGTCGTTGAAACGATAGCCTTCAAGGTTGTCCGTCACTTTTTGCGCCGTCTGGACCAGCTCGCCGACAATCCACTGGTTGATCGGCTGTTTCAGCGTCGCCGGATCGAAAGACGCAGGCTCCCACAGCGTGCATTCATTCATCTGACAGAAGCGCGCCGCGTTCCACAGCTTTGTACCAAAGTTCCGATAGCCAACAATCCGGTCGATAGAGAGACGAATATCACGCCCCTGCGCCGCCTGTGAGGCTAGCGTAAAGCGAAGCGCATCTGTCCCGCACGCCGGAATACCGTCTGGGAACTGGTTCTTCGTCTTCTTCTCAATCTGATTCAGCTTGTTCTTGTCGCTCGTCCGCGAGTCTTTCAGGCGCTTGTCGATCAGAGTCTGCAGCTCACAGCCATCGATAATGTCGAGCGGGTCGAGCACATTGCCTTCTGACTTCGACATTTTCTTGCCGTTCTCATCCAGAACCAGCGCGTGGATATAGACATCCTTGAACGGAATTTCCTTCATGAAGTGCAGGCCGAACATCATCATCCGGGCCACCCAGAAGAAGATGATGTCAAACGCCGTCACCAGAACTGCGCCCGGATAGAAAGCTTTCAGCTCATCCGTCTGTTCCGGCCAGCCAATCGTCGAAAACGGCCACAGCGCAGATGAGAACCAGGTGTCGAGAACGTCTTCGTCCTGATGAAGCTCAACGTCCTTGCCGTATTTCTTTTTCGCCTGAGCCAAAGCATCTGCTTCGTCCAGCGCGACGAAGAAATCGCCGTCCGGGCCATACCAGGCTGGAATCCGGTGTCCCCACCAGAGCTGGCGGGAAATACACCATGGCTCAATATTATCGAGCCATTGGAAATAGGTCTTGGACCAGTTTTCCGGAACGAAAGACGTGTCGCCCTTGCGAACCGCTTCGATCGCAGGCTTGGCCAGCGTTTTCGCGTCCACATACCATTGGTCAGTCAGCATGGGCTCGATCACAACGCCTGAGCGGTCGCCAAACGGCTGGCTCATCTTGTTGTTCTCAACCAATGGCACCTCATTGCCGTCCTTATCCGTCGTCATGACGGCAAGGCCTTCTTCAGTCACGGTATCGATGACACGCTTACGGCACTCATAGCGATCCAGACCGCGCAGTTCATCCGGCACAAGGTTGACGTTTGAAACGTCTGTATCGGCCGAACGAGACGGATCTTTTGCCAGCTCTCCGGCCAGACGCGCAGATTCGGCATAAGACAGACCGTCTGTGCGCATCTGCGCGCGGTCATCCATCAACGCGTAAAGCGGAATGTTGTTACGTTTGGCGACGCCATAATCGTTGAAGTCATGCGCGCCGGTAATCTTCACCGCACCAGAGCCGAAATCCTTATCCGGATAGTCGTCCGTGATTATCGGGATCAGACGGCGGTGCTCTTTCGGCCCAACCGGAATCTCGCACAATTTGCCAACGATTGGCGCATAGCGTTCATCAGACGGGTGAACCGCAACCGCGCCATCGCCCAACATGGTTTCCGGGCGCGTTGTCGCGATAGAAATATAGTCGCGTTCTTCTTCGAGAATGACATTCCCATCTTCATCCTTCTCGACATAGGTGTAGGTCTCCCCACCCGCGAGCGGATATTTGAAGTGCCACATATGGCCGTCGACTTCCTTATTCTCGACTTCAAGGTCAGAAATCGCTGTCTGGAAATGTGGGTCCCAGTTTACGAGACGTTTGTCGCGATAGATCAGGCCCTGATTATACAGGTCGATAAATGTCTTCAGAACGGCTTTGGACAGCCCTTCATCCATGGTGAAGCGTTCACGCTCCCAGTCACAGGATGACCCGAGACGGCGATCCTGCTGCATGATCATACCGCCGGATTCTGCTTTCCACTCCCAGACCTTTGCAATGAACGCATCACGCCCCATTGAACGACGATCCTGATTGCCTGCCGCGGCCAGCTTGCGCTCAACAACCATCTGAGTCGCAATACCGGCATGGTCCGTACCCGGCTGCCAGAGAACCTTTTTCCCGCGCATCCGTTCAAACCGGATCAGAATATCCTGCAGCGTATGGTTCAGCGCATGGCCCATATGCAGAACGCCCGTCACGTTTGGTGGCGGGATCACAATGCAATACGGTTCCGCATCGCTCTCCATGTCTGGTTTGAAGGCTCCCGCCTCCTCCCAGCGCTGGTAGATTTTCTCTTCTGACTCGGTCGGATTGAAATGTTGATCGATCATGGGGTCCACAAAAATGAAAAAGCGCGCTTGTCCTAGCGCGCTGAATTCAAGAAATCGAGATGTAAGATAAAGATTAGCGCGCCATTCTGCTGATGCGCTTCACTTCTTCTTCTACTTTGGCCTCAACAATGCCCTGAAGGTTTTCGTTCAGCCAGTCTTTCAGCATTGGACGAAGCATCTCACGAACAACGTCTTCCAGCGTTGTATTATGGTTCATGGACATGGTGCCCATCAGGCGTCCGAGTGCCCCTGCCGCCCCGCCAACAACTTCGTCTTCGAGAAGCTTGTCATTGTCGCCAAACGACTCACGCACTTTTTCGATTGGCGCAGGTTTGACTGGCTCAGGAATTGGTTCCGGCTCGAATTCTGGTTCTGGTTCCGGGTCGTACGCGACGACATCGTCTTCCAGCTCGTCCATAACCGGCTCAGGCATTGGCTCCGGTTCGAACGCAGGCTCTGGCTCTGGTTCCGGCTCAGGTGTCAGCTCAAGCACATCTTCGTTGCCGAAGTCATCCATATCGCCATCTGGCGCGCCCGCACCTGTATCTGCTGGCTCATCATCTTCCGAAATGATTTTCCGGATAGAGGCCAGAATTTCTTCCATGGTCGGTTCTTGCTGCGCATCATCAGCTGCCATGATTTCACCTACTCAAGTTCAGACACCGCGGATTGCCCGAGTCATATACGATTCGAACAAGTAATTATTTACCATCTTTTATGGTTTTGGATAACTAACCGTTAATCAGCCGGGTAAGAAATGCCCAACTCGCCCAAAAAAGCGGAAATTTGACTGCGTGTGATGAAAACATTTTTTTGAGCCGTGATCAAACGCAGTTCTGCATCGAGCAAATCTTGCTCCTGATCCAGAACTTCCAGCGTCGTGCGAAGACCAACACCAGCTTCAATCTCAGCGCCATCGCGAGCGGTCTTTGCCGCAATCACTTCTTTCTCAGCCGCCCGGACAGCTGAAACAGCCGCCGTATATTGGGCCAGCGCAGATGACATTTGGCGAAGCAAGGCATTCTGTGTCTGCACCGTTTGCAGCTTTGCCTGTCCCGCGCGGTGAACCGCCTGTCGCTCCGCAGACAATAAGGTTCCGCTTGCATAAAGTGGCCGGCTTGCCCGCACGCCAATACTGGCGCTGGTGTCCTTATAATCATTCTGCCAGCTGCCATTCTGAAGGCCGGCATTTCCATAGGCTTCAACTTTCAGCTTGCGCTGGCTCCTGGCGATTCCCACACCCAGCTCTGCAACCTCTTCCAGCAATCTCAATTGTTTCAGATCGGGGTTGCTCAGTTTCAGCGTCTCAAAGATCTGATCCGCCGCCGTATAGTCATCTGGCAGGCTTTTCGGCAGGCCGATCTCTCCCGGTCTCTGCCCCGTCAGTTCTTCATAAACAGCCCTGGCGGCTTCAAGCTCTGCATCAGCCGCAAGCTTTCCCGCCAGCCCTGCCTGATAGCGCGCCTCTGCCAGCGCCACATCGGTTTTCGTCAGCACGCCAACGTCAAACCGTTCTTTGGCCGCATCAAATTGCTGCTTCAGCCTGGAAACGTTCTGATCGCGGATACGCACCGCTTCTCGCGCCTGCGCCACATTCAGATGCGCGTTGATCGCCGATAGCAGCAAAGATTGCTCTGCAGAAGCATAGGCCGCCTCGCTGGCATCGACCAGCAAGCGCGTCTGCTCGATAGAGGCTGTCAGCTCGCCAGACGTATAGAGCGGCAGAACCGCTTCGATCTGCGCAGAGTTGATAAAGGTCTCTCCGGTATCAACCCCAAAGGCGCGATCTGTGCCGATGGATTGAATGGCTGAACTCAGCCCAATGGAAATCTCAACACCGCGACTCGCTCTGGCAGAAAAGAGCTGCTCCTTCGCCAAAGCAATCTCAGACTTTGCCAGCTTCATTGAAGGATGGTGCAGCAAGGCCAGCTGGCCTGTCTCTTCAAGTGTCTGCGCTGCCGCTGCAGGCGCCAGACCAATTGCGAGAGAAAGAAGAATTTGAGTAAGAAAACGCATGGAAACACCCATCTGATATGGATGGGTGTCGCACACTTCAGTCAAAAAGTGAACACCGTTCACTTCTGAATTTGATCATTAGATCAGAATTGGAATTCAGGCTCTGATTTGAATTCCGCGAGAACCGGCGGAACACATTCAAAAACAGTCTTGTAAGACACAGCCGTCGCGCTCGCCGTATAGATGCGAACATGGCCGTTATTCTCATTGCCAACAACGACGCCGAGACGTCCGCCTGGCTTCAGCTGTTTCAGCCATTCGTCTGGAACATACTCAACAAGCCCGTTCACGAAGATCACATCGTAAGGGCCTTCAGACGGGAAGCCCTTTTTCAGATCACCTGTCACGTAAGCAATGCGGTCATAGCCAAGAGACAGAAGACGCTCGCCAGCCTCTTCAGAAACAGTCTCGTCGCTTTCCAGCGCGATGACTGTATCAACAATGTGCTGCATCAGAGCTGAGGCATAGCCCTCGCCTGCTGCGATCACCAAAGCCAGATCCGTCGCTTTTGGCTCAAGCGCCTGCATAACCTTGGACATATCGCGCGCTGACCAGATGGCCCGGCCTTCAACTGTCTTCAGTTCAAGTTCGGAATAAGCCAGTGGCTGCTTCGCTTTTGGAAGAAACGCCTCTCGTGGCACAGTATCAAAAGCCTTGATGACCGCTTCATCAGTGACGTCGTTTGGTCGAACCTGACCATCGACAAGCTTACGTCGGGCTACTTCAAATTCCACAGTGCAGACTCGCTTCAGTTAACTCAGATGCCTCATAGCATACAGATTTACGGGATCAATATGACTGAATAGTACAAAATCCCGACAAAGAATAAGAATTTTCTTCCAGAATGGCCATTTGGTGAAAATTGACGTTGACGCGCGGGCTAATCTTTATCATGTAACGCCTCCTACGCTCTCACGGCCCTGTGGCGGAGTGGTTACGCAGCGGATTGCAAATCCGTGTACCCCGGTTCGAGTCCGGGCGGGGCCTCCATCTTCTTCCCAAAGTCAGAACTTCAAAACCGCCAACCGTCTGGATGGTTAACCAGTCGTATCTGAATTCGTCAAAACAGCGTTAACGACTATTTACCTCTCGTTAAGGGATTCGTGAGATTCAGGATATGTCTTCTCCTTGAAGACACCCCACCATCACCCAACGCCTCGGCGGGAGTTCGCTCCCGCCATTTTTTTTGGAAAAAGGGTGAATTCGTATTTGACGAGGCCGAACCAGCTCGCTATATCGGCCTCTCGCTGTTCCGCGATAGCTCAGTTGGTAGAGCAGGCGACTGTTAATCGCCCGGTCGTAGGTTCGAGTCCTACTCGCGGAGCCATTCCCCCTTACGCTTTAGATATGTGATCAGCGAGCGCGCCTGCGCCCGGCTCTGACTGCGCCTGCCGCACGGCACGAACCTTTGCGGCCGCTCCCATCACATTGCGAATCTGAATGGTTTCGAACGTGCCTTTGTTCACTTGCGCAACGATATCCCCACTGCCGAATCCAAACAGGATATGACGCAGAATATCGTCCGAAGTCTGCGTAAAGCTAACATCTTTCAGATCATAGCTCTGCACCACGCCCTTAAAGCGCCAAACCTTCTGAAACCGGCCATCCTGCACGCGCCAGAACGACAAACGGTCGAACAAAACGAAGTTCAACAGCCAGACACTGCCCAGAGTAACAGAGAAGAACAGGTAAAATCCGGACGACAGGCGAATATCGAGCGCAGGAATCATATTTACCGCCGTATCCAGCCATCCGCGCCACGCACTGACGCCCAGCAACAGAATCACGCCCAGCAAAATCGCGATGGATACTGTTTTCCGAAATCGAATCGAATTGATCAGCACGACCAGGAATAACAACACCGCAAAGATCGATCCGGGCGTCGTGCTTCTCAGCATCTGAATCTTTGCGTCGCCTAGCTCAGTCGAAAACTCAGCCCCGGTGATCAGCGTCAGCACCGACAAAATCCCCGCAAGAATGCCTGCAGGCCACCAATAGAAAATCGCGGAATGGGAAACGAGCTTGATACGGTCAGCAGTCTTTGTCCCGGTCTTTTCGATTCGATCCGTTGATGTATCCATCATGCTTCCCTCTCTTGTGCGCGAATCAGACTGGACGCAATTGCGATAAATCCCAACGTCCGGCCGATTCCGATCGGCTCAACCCCGACTCGAATCGATGCACCAGAACGTCCATCTGCTCTGCTTCAAAGTTCAGTTCATTTATACTCGGCGGGAAATCCCGCAAACGCGTCGACAATGTCCCTGCGCAGACAGAGATATAGCCGCCCTCGCCGCTTTCAGCCGCAAACACCTCAATCGACGGCATATGCACATGCCCCGTCAGCAATAGATTCGTTCGCGCGCCGGACAATAACTGCGCCGCAGCCTCGCCGCGACGTGTACTGGTCTTCAAAGGCGCATTCTTGTGCGCCAGAAACGGATGGTGACAGGTCAGCACAGAAATCCCGCCAGAGGCGCTTTCCAGATGCTCCAGAACGCCCGTCAGATCATCCATATTGATCACGCCCTCTGCCCAGTTTCTGCGAAACTGCCAGCCGCGCGCTGAATTCAATCCACCAATGCTGAGCGGTCCGATATCCATATAGCCGGACGCGCTACCAAACGCCGACTGATAGCTGCCAAATGGCGCTTTCAGGCGTGCAATCAGATCAAACATTGGCGTGTCATGATTGCCCGGCACGGTGAAATACGGTGTCTTCAAAGATGAGAGCCAGCGCTCCGCCGCCTCAAACTCCGTCTCACTGCCCTTCTGGGTCAAATCACCAGAGATGATCAGCCCGTCTGGACGTCGTTCCGCCACCAGAGCCTCAACGCCAGCAAGCGCCGCTCTGTCTTCCCGACCAAAATGTATATCTGACAGGTGAAAGATTCGGGTCATTCTGAACGCGCACTCCACACCTTCGCCGCAGAACGGATCAACTCAAACGTCACTGGCAGATCAGCCTCGTCCAGCTCACCATCATAGGTCAGCGGTATCGTGTTGTTTTCAGAGGACGAGATGGACACCTGTTTCACATAGCGGCTCTCAATCGAGTTGGCCTCATCCCAATTGCCATAGAGCGACTCAAGGCCAATCTGTACAAGATCAGCGATAGAGTTTGGATCAATCGTAACGACATGCATCTCGCCATCATTGCTGTCTGGCACAAACACGCCGGCCGCAGTGGCACTCAACGATTCCCCATCAACCTCGATCTCAAGTGCCGTGCCAAAGTCAAACACTTCGCCCGTTGCCAAAGCTGCCACAGCTTTATTGACCGCGCCCTCGCGCAAATGCTCACGTGTCCTGGTCAGCTCCGTCAGCTTGCCGACCAGCATGCCCACGTAAAAACGGCGCCCCGCCGCTTCGACGGCAGGAAGCGAGATATGTTCCTCACTCGTCAAAGCGTCCCGCAATATGTTTTTCCAGTTCGCATCACCACCATGCACCTGCTTGACGAGCAAATTCATCGTCCCACCGGGAAGAATGATCACAGGAATGTCTTTTGACCCAAATGTATTCAGCACACAGGCGAGCGTGCCGTCTCCGCCAAAGGCAACAATACCATCAATGTCCGACGCAGCGAGTTCCCGGCAGCGGGTTTCCAGCTCTTCGCCGGTAATCTCTGAAATTTCGGCCTCATGGCCTTCGCTTTCCAGAATTTCCTGCACATCTGCAGCCGCAGAATTTGGAACCGAGCCCGAGGCTGTGTTGATGATCGCTGCAAACTTCATGTTGAACCACCCGAATTGATACAAAAACGGCCTCGTTTCCGAGGCCGCCAAATATGTTCACCTTCAGTGTGGAAGGCTCTCGCCAGACTGGGACGCACCCGGCGACCCTGTCATGCTCGCCCGCAAAGCTGCCTTGTCCGCATCACTCCATTCAATCTCTTTCAGAGACCGTTTCAGAGCATGTGCAAACACCTGCGTGATATCGCTGACCGGAATGATCGTCAGACCGTCTTTCACATTCTGAGGAATGTCCGCCAGGTCTTTCTCATTCTCACTTGGGATGAGAACGGTTTTGATACCACCGCGAAGCGCTGCCAGAAGCTTTTCTTTCAGACCACCAATCGGCAGAACACGGCCCCGCAGTGTGACCTCGCCTGTCATGGCGATGTCTTTCGACACGGGGTTATCCGTCAGAAGAGAGACAATCGCAGTTGTCATCGCAATACCGGCCGATGGACCATCTTTCGGCGTTGCGCCCTCTGGAACGTGGACGTGAATGTCTGTTGTGTTGAACATGTCCGGACGGATACCGAGCTGCACCGCGCGCGACCGCACAAGGCTGTTCGCCGCAGAGATCGACTCTTTCATCACATCGCGAAGGTTACCTGTTACGGTCATACGACCGCGACCCGGCATCTGGACCGCTTCAATCGTCAGAAGGTCGCCGCCGGCTTCTGTCCAGGCAAGACCTGTCACCGCACCGATCTGATCTTCCTCGTCAGCCAGACCATAGCGATACTGACGGACGCCGGCATATTCGCTCAGATTGGCAGCTGTGATCGTCAATTGCTTGATCTCGCTCTGAGAGATCTTGCGGATCGCCTTACGCGCCAGTTTCGCAAGTTCACGCTCAAGGCTACGCACACCCGCTTCACGGGTGTAATAGCGGATTTCATCGCGAATAGCGTCGTCTGTCACAGTGAACTCATCCGGCGTCAGACCGTGATTCTCTGTGATTTTCGGCAGCAAGTGACGTTTTGCGATCTCAAGCTTTTCATCCTCGGTATAGCCCGCAATCCGAATGATCTCCATCCGGTCCAGCAGAGGCTGAGGCATGTTCAGAGAGTTCGCAGTCGTAACGAACATGACGTTTGAAAGGTCGTAATCGACTTCCAGATAATGGTCGTTGAACGTCGCATTCTGTTCCGGGTCCAGCACCTCAAGAAGCGCTGAGGCCGGGTCGCCGCGATAATCCATGCCCAGCTTGTCGATCTCATCAAGAAGGAAGAGCGGGTTGTTGGACTTTGCTTTCTTCAACGACTGAATAATACGTCCAGGCATGGAGCCGATATAAGTCCGGCGGTGACCGCGGATTTCAGACTCATCACGCACGCCGCCAAGGGCGACGCGAACAAATTCGCGGCCTGTCGCTTCGGCGATTGATCGACCAAGAGAAGTCTTACCAACACCCGGAGGTCCAACCAGACACAGAATCGGGCCTTTGACCTTTTTCGTGCGGGTCTGAACTGCGAGATATTCGAGAATGCGCTCTTTAACCTTGTCGAGACCGTAATGGTCCGCTTCCAGAACAGA
Source organism: uncultured Ponticaulis sp. (assembly GCA_963678615.1). GTDB lineage: Bacteria > Pseudomonadota > Alphaproteobacteria > Caulobacterales > Hyphomonadaceae > Ponticaulis. The sequence goes on along the minus strand of OY782947.1, from coordinate 1,150,321 downwards.
TTCTGATTTGTTGAGATCAGTATCGATCTCTTTTTCTTCGCCCCATGGCAAAGACAAAATCCAATCCAGATAGTTGCGAACAACCGTTGATTCAGCCGACATCGGGCTCATCTGACGAAGCTTTTTCAGCTCCTGCTCAGCTTTGCCACGCGCCTCTTCCGTCAGAGGTTTCTCAGCAATTTTCTGTTCCAGTTCGGCCAGCTCATCGCGGCCTTCTTCCTGATCACCCAGCTCTTTCTGAATGGCCTTCATTTGCTCATTCAGATAGTATTCGCGCTGAGTTTTCTCCATCTGACGCTTCACGCGGTTTTTGATTTTCCGCTCCATCTGAAGCATGCCGATTTCGCCCTCCATCAGGGCAAAGACACGCTCAAGACGTTCACCAATGTCAGTGGTTTCCAGAAGTTCCTGCTTGTCAGACAGTTTCACAGACAGTTGCGCTGCAACTGTATCGGCCAGTCGGCCTGGCTCAGTGATCTCTGACACAGTCGAAACGGCTTCAGGAGGAATCTTGCGGTTGAGTTTCACATAACCTTCGAACTGTTCGATGACAGCGCGAGACAGCGTTTCGGAATCATTGGTTCCGGAATCAAACTCGCTGAATTCCTCGACCTCAGCCTCGAAATAGGCGTCGCGATCTTCCAGCTTGCGCAAACGCGCGCGAGACTTGCCCTCGACGAGAACTTTGACCGTTCCGTCTGGCAGTTTCAAAAGCTGCAGAATGGTTGCGACCGTACCAACTTCATAAAGATCTTCTTCAGTTGGCTCATTCACTGTCGCGTCACGTTGCGCGATCAGCATGATTTCATTGTTGCCGTCTTCGACCACGTCGAGCGCCTGAACGGACTTTTCGCGTCCAACAAAAAGCGGTGCAACCATGTTTGGAAACACCACGATGTCGCGAAGCGGAAGAACCGGCAGAGTTTTTACGTTTTCCAATTTATCTTCTCCGGCAAGGAAGGATTATCGTCTCTCACAGCTGCACGGCAGCTTCGCGAGAGACGGTGTCTTAGCATTCAATGTGGAACTGGAGGCCCGGAGGTTCAAGCGTCCCGATCAGATTGTGACGAAAATTCTACACCTGATCAGACTAGGACGCTTCACCTTGATCTGGCTCTCGTTTTGAGTGCACGTAAAGCGGAGCTGCACCGTTTTCGACGGCTTCTGCATTGACCACCACTTCTTCAACACCGTGAAGATTTGGAAGCTCAAACATTGTGTCGAGCAGAATGCCTTCCATGATGGAACGCAGACCACGGGCACCAGTTTTACGCTCGATTGCGCGCTTGGCGATAGCCGTCAGAGCATCGTCGCGGAAGGTCAGCTGAACGTCTTCCATCTCGAACAGGCGCTGATACTGTTTGACGAGGGCATTTTTCGGACCGGTCAGAATTGTGACCAGCGCGCCTTCGTCCAGATCTTCCAGCGTTGCGATAACCGGCAGACGACCGATGAATTCCGGGATCAGACCAAATTTTTGCAGGTCTTCTGGTTCCACTTCTTTCAGAACATCGCCTGTGCGACGGTCATCAGGAGACTTCACATCCGCGCCAAAGCCGATGGAGCTTCCCTCACCGCGGTTAGAGATGATTTTATCAAGGCCCGCGAATGCACCGCCACAAATGAACAGAATGTTCGTCGTGTCGACCTGCAGGAATTCCTGCTGCGGGTGCTTGCGACCGCCTTGCGGAGGAACAGATGCAACTGTGCCTTCCATGATTTTCAGAAGCGCCTGCTGCACGCCCTCACCCGACACGTCACGTGTGATGGATGGGTTGTCAGACTTGCGGCTGATCTTGTCGATCTCGTCGATATAGACGATGCCGCGCTGCGCGCGCTCAACATTGTAATCAGCAGCCTGAAGCAGTTTCAGAACGATGTTTTCAACGTCCTCACCCACATAACCGGCTTCGGTCAGTGTGGTGGCGTCCGCCATTGTGAAGGGGACATCGATAATCCGCGCCAGTGTCTGCGCCAGAAGCGTCTTGCCGCAACCCGTAGGACCGGCCAGAAGAATGTTGGACTTTGACAGTTCAACATCATTGTTCTTCGCACTGTGAGAAAGGCGCTTATAGTGGTTGTGAACCGCAACCGACAGAACGCGCTTCGCACGGTCCTGACCGATGACGTAATCGTCCAGAACGTCACAGATTTCCTGTGGCGTTGGTACACCCTCACGGGAACGAACCATAGCGGTTTTATTCTCTTCACGGATGATATCCATGCAGAGTTCAACACATTCGTCACAGATAAACACTGTCGGCCCGGCAATGAGTTTCTTAACCTCATGCTGGCTCTTGCCGCAGAAAGAACAATACAGAGTGTTTTTGCTGTCTGTAGACTGTGGTGGTTTGTTCATCGAGACCTCAATGGAGTTAAATCTCCATCCTTTTATCGACCGTGTTGGCGCCTGTAAAAACTGTAGTTAAGCGCAAGAGAGTTTACGAGAAGTTCCTCTCCGACGTTTAAACGAGCATATGCAGCTTATTCCTGCAAGGCCAATCCTGCAGGAATAATGCAAAATAAGTTGAAAAGCAGAGAATGAGACTCAGGCGTCAGCTGAAGGGATTTCACGACGCTCAAATACCTCATCAACGATACCAAACTCTTTGGCTTCTTCAGCCGTCATGAAGGAGTCGCGGTCCAGCTTGCGCTCAATCTCTTCGTATGTGCGGCCAGTGTGCTTCACATAGATGTCGTTGAGACGACGCTTCAGCTCGATGATCTCTTCTGCGTGACGTTCAATGTCAGACGCAACGCCGCGATAGCCGCCAGACGGCTGGTGGACCATAACGCGCGCGTTTGGCAGCGCAATGCGTCGGCCCTTATTGCCAGCTGCGAGCAGGAGCGAGCCCATGCTTGCGGCCTGACCCACACACACAGTGGTGATCGGGCTGCGGATGTATTGCATGGTGTCATAGATCGCCAGACCAGACGTCACCACACCACCCGGAGAGTTGATGTAGATTGAAATATCTTTTTTCGGATTTTCAGATTCCAGGAACAGAAGCTGCGCTGTCACCATGGTCGCCATTGTATCTTCGACAGGACCAGCGATGAAAATGATCCGCTCTTTCAGCAAACGGGAGAAAATATCGTAACGAGAAGAACCACGGCTTGTGTGCTCTTCAACCGTCGGCATGTAAAAACTCATGTCAGTATCGATCCTGTTTGCCATCGTAGTACCATTCTAAAAACAGATAGGAGCTGTGTGAGACTCACGCAGCTCCTTATCATATTCGGATTCAGGTCGAACTATTCAACCCGTTTATTCTTCCGGTTCTTTTTCAAGATCCTCACGAGTGGTTTCCACATCGGTAACAGTGGCCCGCTCAAGAATGTAATCCACAACTTTTTCTTCGTAGATCGGCGCACGCAGCTGCGCAAGCGCACCCGGTGTTTTCTGATAGAATTCGATGACCTGACGTTCAGAGCCCGGATAGCGAGACGCTTCCTGGTTCAGAGCGCGGGCAACTTCTTCTTCGCTGACCACGATATCGGCTTTACGACCGATTTCTGCGAGCACGAGACCAAGGCGAACGCGGCGTTCAGAGATCTTGCGATACTCGTCTTTCAGCTCGTCGTCAGACTTGTTCTTGTCTTCCTCGTCGAGGCGATCCGCTTCTCTTTCGCGCTCGAACTGTGCCCAGATCTGCTCGAATTCAGCGTCAACCATGCCTGCTGGCAGCTCAAAGCTGTGCAGCTCGTCCAGCTTGTCGAGAAGCGCACGCTTCACTTTGTTGCGAGACAGAGACGCGTGCTCAGCTTCGATTTGCTCACGCATAACCGTTTTCAGAGCTTCGAGGTCTTCCAGACCGAAATTCTTCGCGAAGTCATCATTGACTTCAGCCGCTTTCGGCGCGCGAACTTCGCTGACTTTCACTTCGAAGACAGCGTCTTTGCCTTTAAGGTCTTCAGACGGATAATCTTCCGGGAATGTGACGTTCAGCTCTTTTTCTTCGCCGGTTTTCACGCCAACGAGCTGCTCTTCAAAGCCCGGGATGAAACGGCCTTCGCCGAGAACAATTGTCTGGCCTTCTGCAGAACCGCCATCAAACGCAACGCCGTCAATCTTGCCAACGAAGTCGAGAACAACAGCGTCGCCGTCTTTCGCTTTCGCCGTTTTGCCGCGTGGTTCGTATTGCTTGTTCTGCTCAGCCAGCTTGCCGAGCATTTCGTCAACCTGCTCGTCGCTGACAGGTGCAGTCGGGCGGTCGAGTTCGAGTTTGGACACATCAGCTGGCTCAAAGTCCGGCATGATTTCGACATCCATAGTGTAAACGAGGTCTTCGTCGCCAGCGGCAACTTTCTCAATGTCGCCATCCAGTTTGATGTCTGGCTGCTGCGCCGGGCGCAGGTCACGGGAATCCAGAGTTTCCTGGCTGGACGTACCAACGATGTCCTGAATGATATCGCCCATGATGGATTTGCCATACATGCGCTTCACGTGTGCAGCTGGAACTTTACCCGGGCGGAAGCCCTTGAGCTGCATCTGCGGACGAATTTCTTCAATCTTCGCATCAAGCTTAGCGGAAAGATCGGTCGCCGGAATCCGTACTGAAAAAGATCGGCTCAAACCTTCAGATTTAACTTCTGTGACGTCCATTGGTATTCCTTCGTCGCCTTTCACAGGCCTTTAGCGTCATAATTCCTAGGAACAATCGAGCAGGCAGACACCTGTCAATGTGTAGATCAGCGGCGGTGTATGTCACATGGATACGCCCATGTCCACGGTCTGTTTGCGCTTCATTTAACCGTTTTTAGAATTAAAAACCACCAATCGCGGAGTTTCCTTCAAAACGAAAGTGTATGGACAAGCGCTTCCAGATTTCCGAAACATCCCCTCATGAAAACCGGACCGACTTCTCACAGCTTTTATTCGCAGCGCCTTCGCCTCCATTATGTTGATTGGGGCAATCCAGACGCACCTCCACTCATTCTGCTCCATGGCGGACGCGATCATTGTCGCAGCTGGGACTGGGTGGCCGAAGAACTTCAGAATGACTGGCACATTTTTGCGCCTGACCTGCGCGGCCATGGCGACAGCCAGTGGTCGACAGACGGCAATTACACGCCAATGGCCTGCGTCTATGACCTCGCTCAGTTGATTCACCAGAAAAAGCTGTCACCGGTGACGATCGTCTCCCACTCTTATGGTGGCAATATCTCGCTTCGTTATACCGGCCTCTTCCCGGAAACCGTCCGCAAGATCGTCTCGATTGAGGGGCTTGGCCCGTCTCCAAAGGTTCTGGCCGAACGTCTGGAAACCCCGTTTGACGAACGTGTCCGCAAATGGATCGATGAAAAGCGCGTCGCCGCGGGTCGCACGCCAAAACGGTATGACACGCTTGAACATGCCTATCAGCGCATGAAAGAAGCCAACAGCTATCTGAATGACGAACAGGCGCGCCATCTGACAATCCACGGCATCGCCCAGAATGAAGACGGCACCTATTCCTGGAAATTTGACCCGTATTTCTGGGTCTTCCCGCCATTTGATGTGGAACAGACAGACATTCAGTCCCTCTGGGGCAATATCACCTGTCCGACCCTACTCATGTATGGGGCAGACAGCTGGGCCTCCAACCCGGCCGAGGATGGCCGCATTCAGTATTTCAAGAATGCCGAAGTGAAACTCTATGAAAATGCCGGCCACTGGCTCCACCATGACCAGTTCGACCGCTTCATCGCGGACCTGAAGGCATTTTTATAGGGGAACACTCGTAAGTCGGGGCATAGCCCCTCGCCCTTTTAAAGGGAGAGGGGTTTGGGGTGAGGGTTTCTACCTTATGACCGCCTGCTTCAGCTTCGCTTACCCGCTGGGTCGCGTTGAGAATTGCATCTTCATGTTTGCTCGGGCTTGTCGCTTTGCTCGCCCTGCGCCTGCACAGTCGTTTGTAATGCGCTCCACCTCGATATCTGCGTTTTGCGCGCAGCCTTGAGCCCGTTCCATGCGAACTGCAGGTTCGCGGGAACAGATAAGAACAAACCAGAATCTCTCAATTGTCATCCCGGATGCTGCGCAGAATGAAATGATGCGTTGCTGATCCGGGACCCAGAAAACCTTTCCTCATCGTGATCTGGGTCCCGTGTCTGCAAAGCGTAACTGCGTTCCGCATTGCGCACGGGATGACGACAGCCCCAAAACCTTATCCCACGCCCACACCGTTTCCCCCATACTCTCCGCCATGAACGAAATGCGCGTCATGGCACCGGAGCCTGAAGACTCCTCAAAATCCCTCGCCCGGGTGGTCCGCGGCGTGATGCAGACCGCATTCACTTTTCTCGACAGAGAGATGATTCCGCCAAAGCCGCAGAACACAGACTATGTCGATTGTTCGGAAGATTTTGAGCCCGGAACACCGCCGCGCGACTTTGATGGCCCCGGAATGTATCACATCGATGCCGCCAGATTCGTCAAACACATCAAACGAATTGAATACCTGCTGCGGTGTGTATTGTTTTTCCTGGCGTGCCGACTGATCGCCGACCCGCAAACACGCGCGCGTCTCAGCGCGGCAGAGCCCATTCCCCGCATGCCGCCGCAGCGTCGCCCCTATGACCCGGATATGATGGTTCAGCTGACACAGCCTGCGCTGCGTGCCTCGTTTGCCAGCCTGCCTTATCCGTCGCGCGGCCCGTCTCGCTCAGGCCGACGCAGCCGCTATACGCCGCTCGACTGGAAAGAGGTGGAGATTTCTCATCTCATCGCCCGGCTGGAACAATTTCCGAAAGTTCTGAACACGCTGGATGCCCGCGCCGAACGTCTTGCCGCCCGGCTCCTGTCCGGGCAGATCGTGTTCACCGAAGACGAACTCAAAGCCCCGTCCATTCACACGATTGGCGGCCTGCTGCCTTATGAGCGAGAGTCGCGAACGCCAAAACATTGCCCGGTTTTTTTGCGGCATCTGGCCCACTGGCTCCCCCCACCAGGCATCTATGACGCCTGTCACCCTGACGACCGGGAATCCTGCACGACACTTCATCGGCTCGCCTATGAAGCGGCTTCGGCGTGCGTGACTTTTTGATCCTGACCTTTCAAGCGGAGCACAGCCCCTCGCCCTTTTAAAGGGAGAGGGGTTTGGGGTGAGGGTTTTTACCTCATGACCGCCTGCTTCAGCTTCGCTAGCCCGATAGCAAGCAAACACCAAAACCACCTCCCCTAACGTGATCTTGCAAGGCGTCGAAATCCGTCGCACACAACCGTGCAAAGTCACATTTGAGGGAGCAAACCATGTCTGAGAAACCTGAATCCGTTGGTCGCGAAGTCCTGTATGAAGTCGCGGATCACGTTGCCGTTGTCACACTGAACCGCCCGGACAAGCGCAATGCCGTAAACGGCGATGTTGCGGCCGCGATGGACTGGATCGTCAACGAAGTTGAATCCAATGACGATGTTCGCGTTGCCATTCTGACGTCTTCTCTGGAATCCACCTTCTGCGCTGGCGCGGACCTGTCTGAAATCTCCAAAGGCAATGCACACAAACTGTCGACTAAAAAAGGTGGGTTTGCAGGCTTTGCGAAATTCCCGCGCACCAAGCCATGGATCGCCGCCGTTCGCGGTAACGCGCTGGCGGGCGGCTGCGAGCTGCCACTGTCTTGCGACATGATCGTTGCGGCTGATGATTCCCGCTTTGGTTTGCCAGAAGTGAAACGCGGTATTTTTGCTGGTGCGGGCGGTGTCTTCCGTTTGCCACGCGCGATCCCGCGCAATATTGCTCTGGAAATCGTTGCAACGGGCGACCCGCTCCCGGCTGAGCGCCTCTATCAGCTCGGCCTCATTAACCGCATGGTTCCGTCTGCAAACGTTCTGGACGAAGCCAAAAGCCTCGCCAAACAAATCGGCGTCAACGCACCGCTCGCGGTTCGCAAAAGCCTTGAAGTGGCCCGTCAGGCTTATGACGGCACTGAGGAAGACCTCTGGAAAGCGTCTAACGCTGCTTCTGCAATCGTCTTCTCAAGTGAAGATGCCAAAGAAGGCCCGCTGGCCTTCCTTGAAAAACGCGCGCCGGTCTGGAAAGGCCGCTAAGCTTTCTCAACGCTTCACTAAAATCAAAAGCCGCCCTGTCGGGCGGCTTTTACATTTCGATTTGACTACTTCGTCTGGCCACCATCTACTGGCAAAACTGCACCCGTGATGAAGCTCGCCAGCGGGCTGAGCAGATAGGCGGCTGCTGAGCCGATTTCATCTGGTCGACCATAACGCTGCATCGGCACTTCGCGCTTGATCCAGCGGCCCCAGGCATCGGCCCGCGGCCCATCCATGCGCTCCTGCCAGCTGCCGCCCGGAAAGATGATATTGCCCGGCGCAATCGCGTTGATACGAACGTTGGACGGCCCTGATATATGCGCCAGTTCTTTGGTCAGATGGTTCATCGCCGCTTTTGACGTCCCGTAAGTAACCGGCGTCCCCAGCGCGCCGAGCCCGGCTATTGATGAGATCATCAGAATGGAGCCCTCACGACGCGGCTCCATCTTGCGCAGGCTAGCCCGGGCCAGACGAAACGCACTGTCGAGATTCTGCTGAATGCCGCCAGACCAGGTATCATCATCGACTTCAAATCCCGGAGGACATGGATGAAGACCGACATTCGCAACGCTTCCCCAGAGCGGGCCGAAATCGGCCTCGATCTCGTCAATCATACGATCAATCGTGCCCGTATCGCGTAAATCACCCGCCTGCGCCCACAGCGCATCAGCGCCGTATGTCTCGGCAAGGCTGTCTCGAACTTCCATCAGCTTGGCTTCGCCGCGCGCTGCCATGGCGACCTTCGCCCCCTCGGCCAGCAAGGCCTCGACAATGCCCAGTCCAATCCCCCGGCTCGCACCGGCTACGAATACAGTTTTGCCCTGTAATCCAAGATCCATTTCTCACTCCCGCTTTTCATTGTGAAAAGCAAACTAGCGAAAAATACCGGCCAGACCAGACTGACGGAAGGTCAATCAGGATTTCAGAAGATCACGCGAGACGATGACCCGCATAATCTCGTTCGTACCCTCAAGGATCTGGTGCACCCGCAAATCGCGAACAATGCGCTCGACTTCATAATCTGCCAGATAGCCATAGCCGCCATGCAGCTGCAGCGCGTCATTGGCGACTTTGAAACAGGTGTCGGTGACAAAACGTTTGGCCGCCGCGCAGAATTTCGTCGCATCCGGTGTTTTCACATCCAGCCGGCGCGCAGCATCATATAACAGGCTTCGGGCGGCCTGCAGTTCAGTTTCCATATCGGCAAGCTTGAACTGCGTCGCCTGAAACTCTGAGATTGGCTTTCCGAACTGGCTGCGCTCCTGAACATAGCCAAGTGCCCTGTTCATCGCATCCTGCGCCCCACCAAGAGAGCTCGCTGCAATATTCAGACGCCCCCCATCAAGGCCCGCCATGGCGAATTTAAAGCCCATACCTTCTTCGCCGACCCGGTTCGTCGCCGGAATACGGCAGTCATCAAAATTCACCATTGCGGTTGGCTGCGCGCGCCACCCCATTTTGGCTTCGTTCTTTCCAAAGGACAGACCGGGCGTTCCCTTCTCGACAACGAAGGTCGAAACACCCTTCGCGCCATCATCAGAGGTGCGCGCCATCACTACATAAATGTCAGAGAACCCCGCCCCGGAAATAAAGACCTTCGCGCCATTCAGAACATACTCATCGCCGTCGCGAACCGCCCGCGTTTTCAGACTCGCGGCATCCGAGCCCGCCCCCGGCTCCGTCAGACAGTAAGATGCGATCAGCTCACAACTTGTCAGGCGCGGAACATATTTGGCGCGCAGAGCATCATCTGCAAACTTATCCACCATCCATGTCGCCATGTTATGAATAGACAGAAACGTCGCATGGGAAATGTCGCCCATCGACAATTGCTCAAAGATCAGAACCGCATCCAGCCGCCCCAAACCAGAGCCACCAAATTCCTCGCCCGTATAAATGCCGCCAAAGCCGAGTTCGCCAAGTTCCTGCAACACAGATCGATCCAGTTGACCGTCACGATCCCATTTTTCCGCATTCGGACGCAGCTTTCCGGCTGCAAAACCAGCTGCGGTCTCAACGATCATAGTCTGTTCTTCTGTCAGCATGTGCGTTCCCGGGGCGTTTCCTGATGACTTATATGTGATGGTTCTTCGACCTGACCAGTGTGACTATATCCCGAAATCCATCAGGTAAACGGTTCGAAACGCAGCATCTGACTGCGATCCTGCAGGCTGAATATCTAAGGCCGCTGTATTGACATTCCCCTAGGGAATTTTCGTAACAGAAGAAAACGAGGGATGGACAGAGCACATAGCCAAGTCCCCGGGAGGAAAAATGAAACCTGATATCCGTAACTGGAAAGAGATCGATTCTGCCTGGCTGGAAGGCGTTCTACAGCAAAATCAGATCGACGCGAAGATCGCTGACTTTACCGCCAAACCGGTCGGAACCGGACAAATCGGTGACTGCGCGCGATTTAAAATCAACTACGCTCAGGCCCCGGACAATGCGCCAAAATCCCTTGTGGGCAAGTTCCAGGCCGAAGGCGAAGAAAGCCGCAATACCGGCAAGGCGCTGTTCAACTATTACCGCGAAGTCAAATTCTACCAGAACCTTCAAGCCAGGGCGAAAATCTCAACACCCGTCTGTTATCACGCTGACCTGAATGAAGAGACCCATGAATTCGTCCTGATGATGGAAGACCTCGCCCCGGCAGAGCAAGGCGATCAGCTTCAGGGCTGCACGCTGGATGAGGCCCGCCTTGTCGTTTCGGAAGCGGCCAAACTGCATGCTTCATTCTGGAACGACGACTCTCTGGACGAGCATTTCTGGATTCAGGAAACCTCAAACGCGCCGGAAGTCGTGTCTCCCGAAATGTTCGCCGGCACCTGGCAGGCGTTCAAGGACCGTTATGGCGACCGTGTAACGGATCGGGCGAAATATATTGGCGATCATCTCAGCGCGAATATGGATAAGTATGGAGAACGGCGCGAAGGCAATAAATGCCTGATCCATACCGACTATCGACCGGACAATATGCTGTTTGCGACGGCCGATGGCGGCAAGCCGATTACGGTCGTGGACTGGCAGTCTTTTGCCTATGGCCCGCCAGCCTCGGATGTCGGCTATTTCATTGCAGGCGCACTGGAGCCGTCTCTTCGCAAGGCGAATGAAAAAGAGCTGCTCGATCTTTATGCCAGAGAGCTCTCCAATTACGGCGCTGGAACCTATTCTGAAGAAGAACTGACCCGCCATTATGTAATGGGCGGCTATCAGCATTTCATGACTGCGTATTTTGCAGCCGTAGTCGTCACTCAAACCGAGCGCGGCGACAATATGTTCTTCAAAATGCTGAATGGCGGCGTTGATCTGATCTTTGATCACGGCGCGGAAGACTGGTTTTCCTAGAACCAGTCCCACACCTCACTGAGCCTGTCAGCTGACAGGCTCATCCTCGAACAGATGCTTGAGGTCTTTTTTCAGGATTTTGCCGTTCGCATTACGCGGAAGCAGTTCATCAATGAAAATGATTCTGACCGGCGTTTTAAACTTGGCGAGACGCTCACTGACCCAGTTTTTAAGCTCGTCTTCGGTTGCCGTCATGCCTGGTGAAAGATGCACAACCGCGGCAGGCTCTTCCCCCAAAGTCTTGTGCGGAATACCGACGAGTGCAGCGTCCGTTACAGCCGGATGATCGTAGAGAACGTTCTCGACCTCTGAAGAATAAATGTTCTCTCCGCCACGAATGATAATGTCCTTGGCGCGATCAACGATAAAGCAAAAGCCTTCTTCATCGAGCTTTGCCAGATCGCCGGTTCGTACCCAGCCATCAATGAAGGTTTCAGCCGTCGCATCCGGGTTGTTCCAATATTCCTTCACGATCATCGGGCCGCGCGCCCAAAGTTCGCCAACCTGTCCCGTTGGAAGCTCGGTTACGCCATCGTCGGCCATAATCTTCAGGTCTGCCACCGCAACAGGTGGTCCACAACTGTCTGGACGGTTCAGATAATCCTCAGAGCCGTGAAGCGTCACGGTTGCAGAGGTTTCCGTCATGCCCCAGCCACTGCCCGGCTCTGCACCAAAGATTTCCTTGATCTTTCGTACCAGTTCCGGGGCTGCCGGAGCACCGCCATAAGAAATGGATTCAAGGGAGGACAAATCGTATTTTTCGCGATCCGGATGCTCGATCAACTGCCAGGCAATGGTCGGCACACCACCGGTCGAATCAACCTTTTCACGCTCAATGATCTCGAAGGCTTTCACCGTATCCCATTTATACATGAAGATCAGCGTATGACCGCCAAACACCGATCCCATCAGACGCGCATTACACGCTGTCACGTGGAAAAGCGGAATGACCAACAGACCGATTTTGCGCGATGGCGCTTCCGGCATTTCACCGCGGCGAAGCGCGCCGAGTGCAATGGCATAGCCCGATGACAATACGTTCGTGGTGGCGTTACGGTGGGTTCCCACAGCGCCTTTCGGCTCACCTGTTGTTCCCGATGTATAGAAGATGGTCGCTTCCGTATCAGGGTCAAGCTCAAGGTCCGGAAGCTCAACGTCTGGCAGGTTTTGATAGTCGTTCGGGTTGCCCAGAATGGATTCCAGCGTCTGGACATCGCCGCCAGGGCTATCACCACCGCGAGAGACGATGACGTTCTCAACGCCCGGCAATTCAGACATTTCAGGCTCGATACGCTTCCAGCTGCTGCCATCACAAACCAGAACTTTTGACCCGGAATTCTTCAGACCAAAGGCAAGCTCAGCCCCGGTCCACCAGGCGTTCAAAGGAACAATAATTGCGCCAAGACATGTCGTTGCAAAGAACACGACCGGAAATTCCGGCAGATTCCGCATACAGAGCGCCACACGATCACCGCGCTTTACGCCGAGCTCTGTCAGCTTTTGCGCAAAGTTCGCTGTCGCGCGATACCAGCCCTCAAAGCTCATTCGCTCGTCTTCATAAATCACGAAAGGAACGTCGCCATGCTGGCGTCCGGCCTCAGCCAGCGCCCGCATGTTTGGCAGAGCCTCTTTCCAGGTACGTGTCGGCACACCGCGAACATCAACAGTTTCCATTTCGAAGCGCTGTCCCGGAGCTGTTAGAAGTCCACGCGCTTCAGCCAACGTCATTGCCGGCCAGTTTTCAGGAATATCTGTCAAGGTCGCCTCTCCCTTACATGAAAGCTATACAAGTGTGCGCACGCGGTTCTTCCGACCGGGGTTTACGTTGCGTCGGCCTACTCAAACCCCATTTGGAGTTGGTTTTCAAGATCGATATAGCGAAATATCACGACCCCTATTTACGTGAGGTCAGATGTGAGGCTAGACACTTGCATTACAGACCGACGAAACGGTCGGCCTATCGGGAATCAAGAGGAGAGCCCTATGAGTGTGATCACCACCCATAAAGATGGTGACGTTCTGGTCATCGTATCTAACAATGCACCCGTAAATGCGCTTGGCGCAGCCGTCCGTCAGGGCTTGAAAGCGGGAATCGAAGAAGCCTTGTCTGATGACAGCGTCAAAGCTGTTGTCATCCGTTGCGATGGTCGCACCTTCTTCGCTGGCGCCGATATCACAGAGTTCGGCAAGCCACCTGTTGAGCCATCCCTTCCGGACGTCATCGACGCAATTGAAAACAGCCCGAAGCCGGTTGTTGCTGCGATCCACGGAACAGCTCTCGGCGGCGGTCTCGAAGTCGCCCTCGGCTGTCACTACCGTGTTGCCGTTTCGTCTGCGAAAGTTGGTCTGCCTGAAGTTAAACTCGGTCTGATCCCGGGAGCTGGCGGCACACAGCGCCTGCCACGTGTTGTTGGTGTTGCAAACGCTCTGCCAATGATCGTTCAGGGCGACCCGGTCCCGGCAAAGAAAGCTGAAACAATGGGTCTGGTCGACCAGATTGTCGGCGAAGACAGCCTGGCGGCGGATGCAATTGCATTTGCGAAAAGCGTTGCGGGCAAAGACAGCCATCCAAAATCCAGCGAACGCAATGACAAGATCACTGACGCCGCCAAAGACCCTTCCATCTTCTCCAGTTTCATGGATAAGAATGGCCGCAAAATGCGTGGCTTTGATGCGCCCCTGGCGTGTATCGAAGCGGTCAAAGCTGCTGTTGAGCTACCTTATGCTGAAGGCGTCAAGAAAGAGCGCGAACTGTTCCTCGGTCTCGTAACCGGCAGCCAGTCCAAAGCTCTGCGCCACGTATTCTTTGCAGAACGCGCAGCGGCTAAAATCGATGACGTGCCAAAAGATACGCCGCTCATCCCAATCAAAAAAGTTGGCGTCATTGGCGCTGGCACAATGGGCGGCGGCATTTCCATGAACTTCCTGTCCGCTGGTATTCCGGTGACAATCGTTGAGCGTCAGCAGGACGCCCTTGATCGCGGCGTTTCCATCATTCGCAAGAATTATGAGAACACTGCCAAGCGCGGTCGTATGACAGAAGAGCAAGTTGAGAAGGCGATGAGCCTGCTCACGCCGTCTCTCAACATGGATGATCTGGCTGATTGCGATCTCGTGATCGAAGCAGTGTTCGAACTGATGGCGATCAAGAAAGACGTCTTCAGCAACCTCGACCGCATCGTGAAACAGGGTGCCATTCTGGCAACCAACACATCCTATCTGAACGTAGACGAGATCGCGGCATGCACGTCTCGTCCGGAATCAGTTGTGGGTCTGCACTTCTTCTCTCCGGCAAACATCATGAAACTGCTCGAGATCGTTCGCGGCGAGAAAACCTCTCACAGCGTTCTGGCAACCGCCATGGATCTGTCGAAGAAGATCAAGAAAATCGCCGTTGTTGCGGGCGTTTGCGACGGTTTCATCGGCAACCGTATTCTGTCCAAGCGTCAGCAACAGGCAAATGCTCTGATCCTCGAAGGCGCCAAGCCTTGGGATGTTGACCGTGTTCTGACGGACTTCGGTCTGCCAATGGGCCCGTTCCAGATGTCTGACCTTGCCGGTCTCGACATTGGCTGGGATCCGGAAAAAACCTCCTCGTCTACTGTTCGCGAAGTTCTTTGTGAAAGCGGTCGTCGCGGTCAGAAAACCGGCAAAGGTTTCTATGACTATGATGAAGCGCGCCGCGGGACACCGTCTCCAGAAGTCGAAAAGATCATCAATGATTTCATCGTGAAGTCCGGCAACACACCGCGCGCGATTGACGATCAGGAAATCCTTGAGCGTTGCCTCTATCCAATGGTCAATGAGGGCGCAAAAATCCTCGAAGAAGGCATGGCGCAGCGCGCATCTGACATCGATGTGACCTGGATGAATGGTTATGGCTGGCCGGCCTACACAGGTGGTCCAATGTTCTGGGCAGATCAGGTCGGCCTCGACAAGATCGTTGCAGGTCTGGAAAAGCACATGGACAAGCTGGAAGACGGCTTCACCATCTCTCCGCTCCTGAAAGACAAAGCGGCAAAAGGCGAAACCTTCAACTAGGTTCCACTCGCACCCCACATAAAGAAAGGCCCGCCATGAAAGCGGGCCTTTTTCAATTTCTGACGTCTTGTTCTTCAATGTCCTCAAACCGGTCAGCCTTCCGAAGTGCCGGGAATAATCCCATCCAGACCAGACCCGCACCAATGGCGACACAGCCCCCCAGCATAACGGCCCCCACAGGGCCAAGCAGACGCGCAGCGACGCCGCTCTGAAACTCGCCCAGCTCGTTCGAGGCAGACACAAAGATGAAGTTTGTGGAGGATACCCTGCCCTTCATGTCATCCGGCGTTGAGAGCTGCACGAGAGAGCTGCGAATATACATTGAGATCATGTCTGCACCGCCATGGATCATCAGTGCAACGACTGAGAGCCAGAAGATTCGAGACATGCCAAACATCAAAATCGCAATGCCAAACAGAATCACAGAGGCAAACATCCATTTCCCGATATGTGCCTGAATGGAATGCCGCGAGAGCGCGATCGCAACGATCAGGGCGCCGAGGCCGAGAGAGGCACGCAGAATGCCAAAGCCTTCTTCACCGACATGCAGAATATCCCGCGCGAAAACTGGCAGCAAAGCGATGGAACCGGCAAAGAACACCACTACGAAGTCGAGCGTGATTGCACCGAGCACAATCTTGTTCTGAAGCACATAGCGAAGTCCTTCAAAAACCATTGCGAGACCTTTCGCACCGACTTTCTTTACATGCTCCGGCGGCTTTATCTGCAACAAAGTCAGAATGGCGCAAACTGTCATAATCAGGGCCGTGACATAGGCATAGCTTTCGCCGCCCATCAGCAAGAGCCCACCAATCGCAGGACCGCCAATCGTCGCAATCTGGAAGCCCATCGTGTTCCACACAACGGCTTTCGGCAGAACCGAGCGCGGCACCAGTGTTGGATAGAGCGCGTTTGATGCTGCTGGCACAAATGCGTTGGTGATACCCAGGACAAAGGACACGCTGAAAATCGCGCTGAGAGCGGGCACAGCGCTCAGGAAAGGCGTAACGCACAGTACAGTGGCGCAAACCAGCTTAATCAGTTCCATGGTCAGCATGATCTTGCGACGATCGAGCCGGTCTGCGGCCTGCCCGCCAATCAGCGAGAGGAAAAAGACAGGGATATATTGAGAGAGACCAACAAAGCCGATCAGAAACGCGGAGTTCGCTTCATTCCACCCAAGCCCGCCAAGTTCGGGCGCTCGGCGAGCCACATCATAGGTGTGCCAGGCAATGGCCACTGTGGTCATCTGCCGTGCGCCAGCAAGCAATTGTCGCGTGATCCAGTAAAAGAGATAGTTGCGATGACGGAAAACCGAATCCTCGGACAACCACGCCATATCGCTCACTCCTAAAGCTTTGAGCCAAAATGAAAAAAGCCGGGCTTACGCCCGGCTCCTTCATATCCAAATGGCGCGAGTGACGGGGCTCGAACCCGCGACCCCCGGCGTGACAGGCCGGTACTCTAACCAACTGAGCTACACCCGCTCACCGATTTGGAAGCGCGTAGATACGAAGCTGAACGGGCTGCGTCAAGCATAAAAGTCGAATAAAATGCGGAAATATTATTTCTCCACAGCATCATGATTTTGCCATGTGATTAGTCTATCCAAAATGATCCATGGAGAGGGTCGATGAAAAAATTTCTGATTGGTCTGGGCGTCGTATTTGGTCTTCTGATTGCGGCGGTCATCGCATTGCCGTTTTTGGTTCCGGCCTCAACGTATCGAAATGTTATTGAGACACAGCTGGAAACGGCGCTCGGTCGCGATGTCACGTTCGGAAAAGACCCTCAGATTACCGTGTTTCCGCAATTGGGCGTAAAAATCGCCGATGTAACAATTGCGAACGCGGAAGGGTTTAGCGATCCGCACTTTGCAAAAGCCGAATCCATGTCGGTCTCCGTAAAATGGTTGCCCCTGCTCTCCAAACGAGTCGAAATCGCATCTGCGAGGTTTAACGGCACAGAAGTTTTGCTCGAAGAAAAAGCCAATGGTCAGGCCAATTGGGTATTTGGGCCCAAAACAGAACCAAAAGATTCTGAGCAGTCAGAATCAAAATCGGGCGCAGGCGAACCAGGATTTGACGCACTGATTCCAAAAGCGAGCCTAAAGAACAGCCGCATCCGCTTTGTCAGCAAGGCCAGCGACCTGAACTATGATGTCACCAACATTAATCTGGATGCCAGCCTGAATGGGCTAAACGGTCCTGTCGCCCTTAATGGCAGTCTGAACGTCAATGATGAACCTTTCAGCATTGATGCGACTCTGACCTCTCTTGCCAATGTCATGAAGGGCGAAACCTTCAGCGTCGATGCTTCGATCGGTTCTGGACTGGCAGACGTTAGCTATAAAGGAACGATTTCATCAGCAGAAACGGTCGCGCTGGATGGCGATCTTTCCGCAACGGTCAAAAGCCTCTCCAAAATCCTTGAATTCGCTAATGTCGATATGGAGCAGAGCGTAGACGACATCGGCACCATCAAACTGACAGCAAAAGCGTCCGGGACGCCCGAAAACCTGCAGATCAACGATCTGATCGTCGATCAGTCCGGCAAGAATCTGACGTCAAATTTCAAAGGCAGCGTAAGAATCGCTGGCAGCTCAGTTCAACCTTCTGGCAGCCTGACCGCTCAGTCTGATAATGTGAAAGCCCTTGCCGCTGCTTTCGGTACGGAATTGAAGGGCGCGACCTCAGATGCGTTCAAAACCCTGAATGCATCACTTGTCCTGAAGCCTGTTGGCAAAGGCTTCGATATCTCTCTGCAGAAGATGCAATTTGATAAAATCTCAGCGACCGGCACAGCCAACGTCAATCTGTCGACCAAAGTTCCGTCTGTTTCGGCGGATCTACAGATCCCCGATCTGGATCTCACACCCTATCTGGTGGAAAGCACAGGCGGTGGACAGAAAGGCGATCCAACCGATGGCTGGAGCGAGGATCCAATCGATCTGAGTGTCCTGAAAAGCGCCAATGGCACGCTGAAACTGGCTATTGGCCGGGTTGCCAATGAGCGCGCCGAAATACTCGACGTTGACCTGAACTCAAAAATTCAGAATGGCAGCCTGTCCGGAACCCTGGTGTCCAAATCCCCCGAAAGCGGACGCACATCCAAATCTCAAAGATTGAACCCGCTATATGACGGCAGCCTTACGACTGACTTCACATTAACGTCAGTCAGTGAGTCCATGAACAAACTGTCTTTCGATGCAAAAGGGTCCGGCATTGCCGCCGCAGACCTGATTAAGTTCTTCACAGGCCAGAATGTCCTGAAGGGTGTCGCGGCACTAGACGCCAACGCAAAGACTGAAGGCGCTTCAATTTCTGACTTCGTCAAGAATTTGTCTGGCACCTATACTGCAAATGTCGCTGATGGTGCGATCCTCGGCGTGAACCTGGCTCAGCTTCTGCGAAGCGCACAATCTGCGCTGACGACTGGTAAATTGCCGTCCGCCCTGTCCGCTGAACAGCAAACCGACTTTTCAAGCCTCGATCTGAAAGGTGACATCACCTCTGGCACGGCCAATATTGAATTGTTCCAGATGCTCAGCCCGTTTGTTCGCGCTGACGCGACCGGCACGGTCGATTTGTTCAATCAAACGCTCGATATCCGGATCACACCGCGGACCGTTCAAAACACCAACGCAGAAGGTGAGCAAGCTGGTATTGGAGGCTTTGGGATTCCTCTTCGCGTGAAGGGCAACTGGTCGAAAGTGTCCGGAAGTCTGGACATGGACTTCCTGTCCAAAATGGTCGCTGAGCAAGCAAAAACCAAAGCTAAAAACGAGATTGAGAAAAAGCTCGGCGGAGGTCTGGATGACTTCCTGAACAAATCCCTTGGTGGTTCAGACAAGACCGATTCTAAGGATTCCGCCGACACAAGCGACAAGACAGAGAAGAAAGAGAAGTCCGATTCTGAGAAGGCAAAGGACTTGCTGAAAGATCTGTTCGGCAACAAAAAAGAGTAGGTTTTCAAAAACCTACTCCGATTATCTCATTCAGAAAATTAGCTGATCACTGGTCGGAGCGAGAGGATTCGAACCTCCGACCCCCGGTCCCCCAGACCGGTGCGCTAACCGGGCTGCGCCACGCTCCGCCAGAGGCGCAAGTTTATATGCCCCTCTGATATCGCTTGCAAGTTTGGAAATGGATCAGGCTGCGTCTTTGACCAGAACAGCGTCGAGACGCGCTTTGACTGAATCCAGCTCATTCAGCAGAGTTGCCAGACGGTCTGACGCGCCAGAAGGTTTCTGGCTGAAAACACCAGACTCGACAACATCATTGACGGTTTTCTGCAAACGCTGAACCGGGTTTGCCGCAGGGCTTTTGAAATTCGCAGGATTGATGACTTCACGCACCGCTGCACCGAGACGAACTTCACCTTCGAGGACAGTTTCAACGCCCTGCTCTCGAAGAACCTTCTGAGCGCCTTTTATGGTCAGCCCCTGCTCATGCAAGAGAACCTGAATCGCGCGCAGGCAAAGCATATCTTCCGGACGATACATACGACGACCGTCAGGACGTTTCACCGGCTTCAAGACCGAAAATTTGGTTTCCCAAAACCGCAGAACATGGGTCTGGAGACCAAGTTCGCGCGCCGCCTCACCAATCGAACGAAAGGCTTTTTCTGATTTGCTGAGACTTTGGCTAGCGGTGGTCATGGGATGTCCTCGTTAATCTGTTGTTTTATCCACGCGCTGTTTCAGAAGTGGCGAAGGACGGAAAGCAACAACACGGCGTGCAGAAATTTCTGCCTCAACACGGGTTTTAGGGTTACGGCCCATCCGAGCTCTCTTTTCACGGACAACAAAGTTTCCGAAGCGGGCGAGCTTAACAGTTTCCCCTTTGGTGAGCTCTTCAGAGATGAGTTCGAGAACTCTCTCCAGCAACTCGCCGGAATCCTGCCGGGTCAAACCTACGTTGTGAACCAGTGCATCCATAATCTCGGATCGCGTTACGGCTTTATCCTGCTGCACTCCCACCTCCTAAACAGCGTTAACAGAAGACCAACGAAACGTTAACGAAACTCTTACAATCGGAACAAATTCGCGCCCCAGGCAAAACCACCGCCCATCGCTTCAGTCAGTATAAGATCACCTTCTCTGACACGACCTTCGCGGACACCTTCATACAACGCAAGGGGCACTGACGCTGCAGATGTATTCGCATGCTCTGAGACCGTCGAGATGACCCTAGAATGCTCTATTTTCAAGCGTTTTGCAACGCCGTCGAGGATTCTCTGGTTCGCCTGATGCGGAATGAACCAGTCGATTTCCTCATGAGACTGCTGACAGTCTTCTAACAAGTTCAGGACAGCCGACGAAATATTTGCGACCGCATGTTTGAACACAGCACTGCCATTCATTCGTAAATGGCCAACCGTCTGAGTCGAGGATGGACCACCATCCACGTAAAGAAGTTCGTTATGCGCGCCATCCGTGCGCAAATGGTGGCCAAGCAGACCAACATGTGAGTCGTCAGAATCAGTGTCGGCCTCGAGCACGACCGCACCAGCACCGTCACCGAACAGCACGCAGGTCGAACGGTCTGACCAATCGAGAATGCGAGAGAAAGTCTCTGCACCGATAACAAGCGCTCTCCTGAAGCCTGAATTGCGCATGAGGCCATCTGCTGTGGCGAGCGCAAAGATAAAGCCGGAGCACACAGCGGCGACATCGAAAGCTGCGCCCTGTCTCATGCCGAGCTTGTGTTGAACGGTTGTAGCGGTCGCCGGGAAGGTCTGATCCGGTGTCGCAGTTGCCAATACGATCAGATCAAGATCGTCAGCTGAGATCCCCGCATTTGCCAGAGCAACCTTTGCCGCCGCAGTCGCAAGATCAGAGGTCAGCTCGCCTTCGGCAGCGATATGACGCTTGCGAATACCAGAACGAGCGAAAATCCATTCGTCACTGGTATCAACGATTTTCGACAGATCATCATTGGTAAGAATCTTTTCCGGAAGATACCCACCTACCCCGGTCACTCTGACTATCTGTTTCACGCTTCTGCCACCTGTTCTTCCGAGGTATTCTGAGAACGGATCTTTTTCAGATTCTCCATCACGTCCTCTTTAAAATTGCTATGGCCGACATTGTTTGCGAGACGCACCGTCGTGGCAAACCCCATCGCGTCTGTCCCGCCGTGGCTTTTCAGAACCACGCCGTTCAAGCCAAGAAATACTCCGCCATTCACGGACCGTGGGTCCATTTTCTCACGAAGTTTTTTCAGACCGGACATTGCAAGCAAAGCTCCAAACTTTGCAAACAGATTTGCGGTCAGCGCCTCTTTAACAAAGCCAGAAACGAGACGCGCCGTGCCTTCGGCCGTTTTAAGAGCAATATTTCCTGTATATCCGTCGGTCACGACAACATCTGCCGTGCCGAGTGAAATGTCATTCCCTTCGACAAACCCGATATAATTCAAGTCAGCGCTGTTCGACTTTAGAAGCTCACTCGCCATGCGAACACTGTCGATGCCTTTCAGCTCTTCAGAGCCGATATTCAGAAGACCTACCGTTGGCGATGACTTGCCGTGAACGGCGCGCGCATACGCCTCGCCCATAATGGCAAATTCTACCAGTTGTTCTGCGTCAGCTTCAACATTGGCACCAACATCCAGAACCACACATGATCCGGTTGGGGTTGGCCAACTCGCCGCGATTGCCGGGCGATGAACGCCTTCTACTGTTCGTAAGACGAGCTTGGACATCGCCATAAGAGCGCCCGTATTACCGGCTGAAACAGCAATATGCGCCTCGCCGGACTTCACAGCCGCAAGCGTGTTCCACATGCTGGAGCCTTTCCCCTGACGCAGAGCCTGACTCGGCTTCGCGTCCATGGCGATGGCTTTTTCTGTATGCTGCAAATCAGAACATGCTTTCAGGCGCGGGTCAGCATCAAGAAACGGTTTGAGTTTGGCCTCATCTCCGTGGATCAGAAACCGGACTTTCAGACCATCCGCAGCGACCAGAGACAGACCATTCATGATGCTATCAGGCGCATGGTCGCCCCCCATGGCATCAATAGATAGAATGAGCGTTTCTTCAGAATGCATAAAAATACCCCAGAACTGGCCTTTGCCTTCTATACTCTGATTGTTTGTCGCGGAACCTATTGAATCTTATTTTATCAGATCAATAGCGTGTTCGGCGTCAGCCCAGGGCAATTGCGCGTCACGCAGGCTCTGATCGCTGGCATCGGCAAACTTTTCCGATGTTTCAAACATATATCGCGCCAGCTTTGAAATGAACGCGCCTGACGGGGCGACATCAAAGAGATTTCGTTTCAGCGCCTCTTCAAGAGCCGGAATATCAGTTTTGAGCGCATCATCATAGGCTTGCGCCCGTCCGACATAGTTTTCGCCCAACGCTCTGATTTTGCGGGCAATGGAGAAATCACCAATCCCGGATTCTCGCAGCGCATAATCAAAATTGTCGAACAACCGGTCTGACAGCTTTTTGCTCAAACGCGGACCATCAGATTCGATCCGTCGTAAACGTCTCAAAACAAGCACGGCGTGTATGGTCATGACTTCAAAACGACCATCCAGAGAATCGGATACGCGGTCATCACCAAAAAAGATCGGATTACGTGCCTGAAGCGAAATTGCACTCAATAGATCTTCAGCAATGCGACTGGCGCTCTTTTTTCGCTGAAAAATACGTGACAAATACATCATGTTTGTGCTCTCCGCTTGCCAAACAGGTCACAGAACCGTTAGGTCAGACATCAACTTAGGAGACGATGCATGTCGCGCAACATCTTGGTGGTAATTGCTTCTGCTGTACTTTTGACAGCTTGTGCAACCGCCAGCCGCGATTTTCAGGGATATGTCGCAGATGATGTCAAACCTGCAGACGTAAAACCTGGAACAGATACTCGCGCCACAGTCCTGGCTCAGCTGGGTTCACCGTCTACGTCCAGCCTTTTCGACAAGGAAAGCACTTGGATGTATATGAGCGCAACCCGCGAGCGGTTTGCTTTCTACCACCCGAAAGTGGTTAGCCGCACCGTTGTCGCCATCCGTTTCGGAACTGACGACGTTGTCGAAGAAGTCCTGAAATACGACGAAAAAGACGGTCGGATCATTGATTATGCAGTGCGCGAAACGCCAACACGCGGTCGCGAGCTTGGCTTGCTGGAGCAAATCTTTGGTAACGTTGGTCGTGTTGCTCTGCCGCAAGATTCACGCGGACCGGGCGAAGTCGGTCGCTAGACCCACACAGTTTTTCTGAAATTATAAAAAACCCGGGCGATTGCCCGGGTTTTCTTTTGGCTCTGCGCCTGTGCTTTTACATATGCGCCATAATGGCGAGCATCAGTAAGGCGACGATATTAGTGATTTTGATCATCGGGTTCACCGCCGGGCCTGACGTATCCTTGTAGGGATCGCCAACTGTATCGCCTGTCACAGATGCTTTGTGTGCTTCTGATCCTTTTTCATGACGGACGCCGTCTTTATCGACAAAGCCGTCTTCGAAGGATTTCTTGGCGTTATCCCAGGCACCGCCGCCCGAAGTCATGGAAATCGCGACGAAGAGACCGGTCACGATGACACCAAGAAGCATTGCACCAACTGCTGAGAAGGCTGCCGCTTTTCCCGCAATCAGGAAGATCGCGAAGAACAGAACGACTGGTGACAATACCGGAAGCAGTGACGGAACCAGCATTTCGCGAATAGCCGCGCGGGTCAGAATATCGACCGCACGGCCATAATCGGGGCGCTGCTCAAAGGTCATGATTCCCGGCATTTCCCGGAACTGGCGACGGACTTCTTCAACGACATCCTGCGCTGCCCGGCCAACGGACATCATTGCCATGCCGCCGAACAGGAATGGCAAGAGCCCGCCAAAAAGAAGCCCTACGACGACATATGGATTCGACAGAGAGAAGTCTGCGACCACACCATACAGGAAGCTTCCTTCTGCTGCGTGCGTGCTGAAATATTTCAGATCCTCTGTATAGGCCGCAAAAAGAACCAGCGCGCCAAGGCCCGCAGATCCAATCGCATAGCCTTTGGTCACGGCCTTCGTTGTGTTGCCAACCGCATCGAGCGTATCTGTCGTGTTACGAACTGATTCGTCCAGACCGGCCATCTCCGCGATGCCGCCCGCATTGTCGGTCACCGGACCAAACGCATCAAGGGCCACAACCATCCCCGCAAGCGCCAGCATTGTAGTGGTTGCGACCGCAATACCGAACAGGCCTGCCAGATTATAGGTAACGATGATGCCGGCAATGATGGTGAGTGCTGGAAGCGCGCAAGATTCCAGAGACACAGCCAACCCCTGAATCACGTTCGTACCATGGCCCGAAACCGAGGCCTGCGCCACAGATCGAACCGGACGATGATTGGTGCCAGTATAATATTCTGTGATCCAGACAATCAGCCCCGTAACGACCAGACCGGTCGCGCCGCACAAGAGTAAGTCATAGCCGGTAATGACAACGCCGGAGCCTGAAGTGATCGAAGCATCAAAGCTGCCAAGCAGGGTGTAAATTACGCCCGCAACACCAAGGGCAGAAAAGACAGCCGTGGCGATGAAGCCTTTATACAAAGCCCCCATGACATTGTTGCTTTTGCCGAGACGGACAAAGAATGTGCCAAGGATTGAGGTGATGATGCACACACCGCCAATCGCCAGCGGCAACAACATCATCAGTGTCGCCTCTGCGCCTGTGAAGAAGATCGACGCTAGGACCATGGTGGCAACCAGTGTGACCGCATAGGTTTCAAACAAGTCGGCCGCCATGCCCGCACAATCGCCAACATTGTCGCCGACATTATCTGCGATGGTAGCAGCGTTTCGTGGGTCGTCCTCTGGAATACCAGCTTCGACCTTGCCAACCATATCACCGCCGACATCTGCGCCTTTGGTAAAAATGCCGCCGCCAAGCCGAGCGAAAATGGAGATCAGAGATGCACCGAAACCAAGTGACACAAGCCCGTCAATAACGGTCCGGCTAGTGTTTTCGAGACCGAGCGCACTGGTCAGAATCCAGAAATAGCCAGCCGTACCCAGCAGCGCGAGACCCACAACCAAAAGGCCGGTTACCGCGCCGGATTTGAACGCCATGTTCAAACCAGCCGCCAAACCGCCCGTTCGAGAGGCTTCCGTGGTGCGAACATTCGCCTGAACCGACACTTTCATACCAATAAAACCGGCAACACCCGACAGGACCGCACCGATCAGAAACCCGGCGACAATGATGAAATTTGCCTGAAAGGCGATAAACAGCGCAATTGCGATGACAACACCGACAATGGCGATGGTGGAATATTGCCGCTTGAGATAGGCGTCTGCGCCTTCCTGAATCGCCCGCGCGATTTCCTGCATTCTGTCATCACCCGCAGATGCAGCCATAATCGATCGACTTTGTAGAAGCCCAAACCCGATTGCAACGATTGCCGCTGCAATTACCAGGACAGTTGTAAGGTCCATTTTGATCGTCCTTTTCTTGTTCGGACTATCAGTCGATCGGCACTCTGCCGGTCCCGACAGCCCCCCTATGAGGACTCGAGACTGCCAGCTGGTGAGTTTCTAGGCAAGTGGTGTAATTTTTTGAACAAAATTAGGGCTTAACGCTACGTCGCGTTAATTTTCACCCCAAGGCGTGGCCCCAAAACAGGCACTAGCCGTCAAGGAAAATCTTCTGAGAATCAACGGTAACGATCTTGATCGCAGCCACAGATTCCGGACCAAGCATTTCGTCAAAAACGCGTTTCATGAGCTCTTCAAAGGCATGCTCATCGAGCTTCATTGGCTTATCTGCCAATCCAACCGTCGTTTTATGCGCTTCCTTCAGAATATGATCGCGATAGACATGCGCCATTTCGCGTACTTCCCACTGGTCATATTTTGGGGAGAGCGTCACCTGAACCGAAACAAACAGATAGTTGACCAGCTTTCCGTCGCTCTCGACCGGCAAAACAAGTCCCGCAAATTCAACAGTTTTGTTGCTGTTTTCTTTAGAGCTCTCGCCACCCCCACCGCCGGACGCGTGAGCGATCATAGGTGTTGGCCCAAGCGCCAGAACAGCGAAGGCCAAAAGCGAATATGAAAGACGAGATCGAGACATGCCCCCTAAAATAGCGCATGTTCCTTGAGAAAGGTTTTAGTCGGTTAGATTATGTTGCCACCCGGCTTTTAAGCTTTCGGTAACGTCATTTCCGCTTTCCAGACAGCGCACCCCTACCCCATCTTCGACGCATCCAATGGATGTCAGCCGTAGATTGTTCTCGCGCGCGAAGCTGAGAATTGACTCAGATTGTTCGGCACTGGCCGTGAACAAAACCTGATAATCATCGCCGCCGCCCACAAGATCGCGAATGGTGAAGCCTGTCTCTGAGAGATAAACGCCGGCCTCGTCGGACACCGGCACATCTTCCAAACGGATCACCAGCCTGCAGTTCGATGCTTTTGCAATCTGCAGAGCGTCAATCACCAGACCATCCGACACGTCCATAGACGATGACGCGTAAGACGAGATCAGTTCGGCAATGCAAGGATTGGCTAAAGCTGGCCTCAGATAACGCTCATTCAGCGCCGCCTGGACGTCCGTTTTCGGGTCTGCGCAATGCAGCCCCAGAAATGCGTCGCCAATTGTTCCACTCACCCAGACCTGATCTCCGGGCTTTGCGCCCTGTCGGCGCACCGGGCCATTTTCGCCAAGGCACTCACCAATCAGCGTAAGGCTCAACACAACGGGTCCGTCATGAGAGGTTGTATCACCGCCAATCAAATCGATCTGAAAGGTCTCAAGCTCAGTTGCCAGACCTGAAACGAACTCGCGAAGCGCCTCAAAAGATCGAGCGGCATTCCAACTGATATTCAGCAGGCATCGCGCCGGCAAAGCGCCTTTTGCCAGGCAATCGGAGACGTTCACCCGAACCAGCTTAATCGCAACCGAGGCCCAGCCATCGCCAATGCGGAAATGACGGCCCTCAATTAACGTGTCTGTTGTGATGATTTGCGGATGAGAAGATGGCCGCAACACAGCCACATCATCGCGAAACTCAGCCGCCTCTTCGCTCCGGATTAAAGGGCGAAGCACATCTTCGATAAAGGCTTTTTCGTTCAACTGCCCATAAAGCCAACCGGAACACCGTCCGGCCGGACATCTCGCGCGATTTTATCGAGCATGCCGTTGATGAATTTTGGCTCAGAACCACCAAAAAAGGCATGCGCAATACCGACATACTCTTCGATAATGATGGCGTTAGAGAGATCTGCTCGTGTCGCAAGCTCCTGAACACCACACCGCAAAATTGCACGGGAGGTCGAATCGATACGCTCCAACCGCCAGCCATCTGCGAGGCGAGCCTTGATCGAATCGTCGATCAGAGCCTGTTGATCGATCACGCCGGTGACGATTGATTTGAACAGATCCGGGTCAGCATCTTCAACCGGGCTGCCATCGTCATCGAGAATGCCAAGACGGTCTTCCATAAATTCCCGGATGACCGCTTTCGCGCTCTGTCCTGTGACTTCCATCTGATAAAGCGCCTGAACGGCAGCCAGACGCGCCCCGGCTCTGCGAGCCCGGATCACGTCAGGAGGAAGTTGCTGTTTTGATGTCATCCGCGAAGCAGATCCTTACGAAATTCATGCATTGAAAGTGCAGCCTTAGCGGCATCTGCACCTTTGTTCTTTTGCTTCCGGTCCGCTCTTACCCAGGCCTGATCCTGATTTTCAACGGTCAGAATTCCAAGTCCGATAGGGATTCTGCGCTGAATTGACAAGTCCATCAAGCCACGAGCGGATTCACCGCAAACATAATCATAGTGACTGGTTTCGCCGCGAATGACGCAACCAATCGTCACGAAGGCGTCGTACATATCGCTATCAGCGCCCATTGCAACAGCTGCCGGGATTTCAAATGCACCAAAAACTTCTTTTACAGTGATTTCTGCACCAGCTGCTTCCAGTACTTCCAGCGCACCAGCCTCAAGTTCACGCGCAATACGCTCATAGTATCGCGACGTGATCACCAGAACACGAGTTCCCATACTTATATGTCCTTTTTGAGTTGTCGCCAGCCTTCAATGCTGAGGCCATAACCTTCAATGCCCGGTGCTTTCGACGGTTTGTGCGGCCCGAGAACAATCATTTTCCGGACGCCAAGGTCTTTCAGAATCTGTGCGCCGTGACCGTATTCACGAAGCGGAATTGTGTGATCGAAAGGCTCCGGACGCGCCGCGCCGAGACGCTCTGCCAGCAGATCGCCGCGCATTGTATTCACCAGAACCAGAACGCCCGGCTCTTCAGCCTCGGCAATAGTTTTCATCGCAGACTTCACGAGATCAGCGCGGCCACCTTTTTCACCCAGAATATCGCTCATGAAATCGACGCGGTGAACGCGGACGAGCACAGGCTCCTCTGTGCTGATTTTGCCATGAACGAGCGCCATATGCTCTGAGCCATCGAGCGTGTTCTTGAAAACGATAGACCGGAAGCCATCGCCGAATTCACTTTCGAACGGCACTTCAATGCGGCGCTCAAGAAAGCGGTCATTGCGGCGACGATACGCAATCAAGTCTGCAATCGTGCCGATTTTCAGATTATGGAGCTGCGCGAAGGAAACCAGATCCGGCAGACGGGCCATTGTGCCGTCATCCTTCATAATTTCACAAATCACACCGGCCGGATAAAGGCCTGCCATGCGAGAAATATCGACAGCAGCCTCGGTATGGCCTGCGCGGACGAGAACACCGCCATCACGCGCGACAAGTGGAAAGACGTGGCCCGGAGAAACGATATCCTGGTGCCCTTTGGTCGGATCAATGGCGACTGCAACAGTGCGCGAACGGTCTGCCGCAGAAATACCAGTGGTCACGCCCTCTTTCGCCTCAATAGACACGGTGAATGCCGTGCTCATACTCTCGCGGTTATTGCGAGTCATCGGCTCCAGATCGAGGATTTTGGCGCGCTCATTCGTCATGGCGAGACAGATCAGGCCACGACCATAGGTCGCCATGAAGTTCACTGCATCCGGCGTCGCAAACTGAGCTGGAATGATCAGGTCGCCTTCATTTTCCCGATCTTCAGCGTCGACGAGAATGTACATTTTGCCATTGCGGGCATCTTCAATGATTTCCTCAATTGAGGAAATCGCCTTGCCCCAGTCTTCGCTACTCATGTCTGTTGTGTCCTTTTCCGGGGTGCCTGACAGAACGCCATCAAGAATAATGTCTCGTGTCAGACCCACGCCCAGATCATCAGCTGCGGACAACACTGTCTCACAGGCGTTTGACGGCATGCCTCCCCGCTCTATCCAGTATTGGACAGTGGACGGTGATTTACCGATGGCACGCGCAAACGGGCGTACACCACCAAAGGCTCCGATGATCCGGTCTATTGAGTTCATGAGCGGAATTTATGGAGTTTTCGTACAGTGTCAACGATCAGTGTTCGAAAACTGCAATTGACGTGACACATAGCGCGCCAACATGTCGACTTCCAGATTGACCTGATCGCCCTCATTGGTGAGGCCGAGACTGGTCACATCCCAGGTATGCGGAATAACCGCGATCTGGAATGTATTGTCCTCACCGACACCTGCGACGGTAAGGGAAATGCCATCAATACAGATAGAGCCCTTCAGCGCGATCATCGGCATCAGATCAGCTGGCGCGCTGAGTGTCACACGGTGACTTTCACCCACAACTTCAATTTTTTCAATCTTTCCAAGGCCATCAACATGGCCAAAGACAAGGTGGCCGCCCAGTTCATCACCCAGACGCAGTGATGGCTCCAGGTTCACACGGTCACCTTCCTTGCGAAAACCAAGTGATGTCAGGCGCAGGGTTTCCGGCACCGCCTCAACAACCCATGACGATTTTTCACCATCTGTTTGCGCCGAAACCACGGTCAGACAAACACCAGAATGAGAGACTGACGCCCCCATTTTCAGATCATTTGCCGCGATTTTCCCCTCAACGGTGAAGCGTCGCAAATCGCCGGTTTCTTCGATTTTAGTGATTGTGCCGAGATCGCGCACGAGACCTGTAAACATCAGCCAGCCTTTCTTTCGTACGTTTCCCATACATCAGACCCCACCATTCGTACACCCTTGCGCTCAAACCTGAGCGCATCCGAAAGGGCCGAAACATTGAGTTCACCAAGCGCCGGGATACCATCGCCGCCGATCAACATGGGCGCGCGAAACCATTCCAGAACGTCTACCAGCCCCGCCTTGAGGAAGGACGCGGCCACTTGCCCGCCGCCCTCAATGAACACTGAACGGATCGCGAAAGACTGTTCCAGAACGTCCATCGCCTTTTGAAGGTCGAGACGTCCGTCTGTCCCGAAACCAACAGGAATAACCTCGGCGCGGTCAAAGCAATCAACTGCGCGCCAGGTCGGCACATCCCCGCAAATAATGAAAACGTCTTCGTCAGTTTCGCGAAGCACATTTGAGGTTTCAGGGGTTCGAAGATTGGTATCCAGAATGATTCTATGCGGCTGGCGACCACTCGGCAGGCTGACATTCCGGGCATTTAGCATCGGATCATCGGCCAAGACCGTATTTACCCCGACAAGCACAGCATCATGAGCAGCGCGAAGCTCGTGAACGACCTGACGCGACTCAGCAGATGTAATCCACTTGCTCTCCCCGGTCCGGGTCGCAATGCGACCATCGAGGGTCGAAGCCAGTTTCAGAGTGATCTTCATGCCGGATGATCAGGTGTCGTCACCATCCTCATGCAGAGCGTGGCTTTCAATGAAGCTCGCAAAATCGCTGGCATCCTTGAAGTCTTTATAGACCGAGGCGTAGCGAACATAGGCAACCGGGTCGAGCGAGGCGAGCGCCTCCATAACCATTTCACCGATTTCATCTGAGCGGATCTCAGACTCGCCGTTTGATTCCAGTCGCCGGACGATACCGGAGACAAGCTGTTCAATCTGTTCCTGCTCGAACGGGCGCTTGCGCAAGGCAATTTGGAGCGACCGCGCAAGTTTGTCCCGAACGAAGGGCATGCGCTTGCCGTCGCGCTTTACAACGGTCACTTCGCGAAGCTGTACCCGCTCAAAGGTTGTGAAACGCGCACCGCAATTCTCACACGAGCGCCGCCGCCGGACGACAGTGTTGTCTTCGGCGGGACGAGAGTCACGAACTGCGGTGTTTTCAGATCCACAAAACGGGCAACGCATGGATTAAAGGCCTGATGGGTCCGGATAGATTGGGAAATCAGCCGTCAGAGCAACGACTTCATTGCGGACTTTTTCCTCAACCGCGCTTGTGTCGCCGCCTTTTGCTAGCGCATCAACGACTTCACCAATCCAGGCGCCAACCTGACGGAATTCATTCTCGCCGAAACCGCGTGTTGTGCAGGCCGGAGAGCCGACGCGAATACCAGACGTAACCGCCGGTGGTTCCGGATCCGCAGGAATGCCGTTCTTGTTACAAGTGATGAAGGCGCGGCCGAGAGCTTCCTCAGTCGCATTCCCCTTCACGCCTTTTGGACGAAGGTCGATCAGCATGACGTGGCTGTCAGTACCGCCGGAAACAACGTCCAGACCATTTTCCTGAACAGCTGATGCGAGCGCTTTTGCATTATCGACAACGCGTTTCGCGTATTGCTTGAACTCTGGTTTCAGAGCCTCACCGAAGGCAACCGCCTTACCCGCGATGACATGCATCAGCGGACCACCCTGAAGACCCGGGAAAACAGCCGAATTGATCTTCTTAGCGAGCTTCTCATTGTTTGTGAGAACCAGACCGCCACGTGGACCGCGCAGAGTCTTGTGCGTGGTTGTTGTCACAACGTCCGCATACTCAATCGGGTTTGGATACTGACCACCAGCAACCAGGCCAGAGAAGTGCGCCATATCAACCATGAGGGCCGCGCCAACTTCGTCAGCGATTTCACGGAATTTCTTGAAGTCGATAATGCGAGAATACGCAGATCCACCGGCGATGATGACTTTCGGGCTGTGCTCTTTCGCAACAGCCAGAACCTGATCAAAGTCGATCAAATGCGTTTCCGGATCAACACCGTAATGCACCGGGTTAAACCATTTACCTGACTGGTTGACCTTCGCGCCGTGAGTCAGATGGCCGCCTTCAGCAAGGCCCATTCCGAGGAAAGTATCACCCGGCTTCATCAGCGCCATAAAGGCTGCCTGGTTTGCCTGGCTGCCAGAATGCGGCTGAACGTTTGCGAACTCGCAATTATAAAGCTGTTTCGCACGATCAATGGCGAGACGCTCAACATCGTCGACATGCTCACAACCGCCATAATAGCGACGGCCCGGATAACCTTCTGCATATTTGTTCGTCAGAACTGAACCCTGAACGGACTTTACCGCCTGCGACACGATGTTCTCAGATGCGATCAGTTCGATCTTTTGAGACTGTCGTGACGCTTCATTCTTGATAAAGCCCGCAAGCTCCGGGTCTGTCTGCTCAATAGGGGCAGAGAAAAAGTCAGAAACCTGTTTCACACCATCGAACGCACCGGCCATGCATCATCTCCGTAATTTAGTTGGTCGCTGTGTAACCGTACTGTGCGAGTCAGGCAAGCAGAATGGCCTCGCACTAAAAAGCACACCCAAAATAATTATTGCAGTTAAAATGAGGGTTTTTTACTTGAATGACCTTACAAGCTCTGTAATACGACTGCTGTTCCAAAACATACAGAGGTTAGAATGAATACTGAAACAACGTCGGGAGCAGTAGAGGCCGACGAAATCATGCGAATGACGACAGATATTGTCTCATCATTCGTTGCAAATAACCCTGTACCTTCGGATTCTCTGTCTGATCTTATCGCTTCAGTTCACAAAACTGTCTCATCGCTTGCTTCGCCTACAGCAACGCAATCACAAGAACGTCCAAAACCGGCCGTTCCTGTAAGCCGTTCTATTACAGATGACCACATTATTTGCCTGGAAGATGGCAAAAAACTGAAAATGCTCAAGCGTTATTTGCGTTCACACTATGGCATGACGCCGGAAGAGTACCGCAAACGCTGGGGCTTACCGGCAGATTATCCAATGGTCGCGCCAAGCTACACAAAAAAGCGTTCTGATTTCGCAAAACAAATCGGACTTGGTAAAGTTGGTGGTCGCCGCGGGTAACCCACCCTAGGCTTCCAAGAAATAAAGCGGCGCCGAAAGGCGTCGCTTTTGTTTTTGCTTAAAGTTCTGATAGTTATTCGAGTCTTCGTCGCGTTTGGGATGTTTGATCATGGCAAAGGTTTCTATGGTTCTGTCAGGGATTTTATCCCTCAGCGTGTTTGCGGCATGCCCTGTCAATGCGCAAAGCGACCCATCCGACACGTTTGAAACGAAGCTGATCACACTTGCCGGAACGCTCGGTAAAACCCACGCCATTCAGGTGCTTTGCAAAGGACGCTCCGATCAATACTGGCGCGACCAGATGAGCGAAATTCTGAAACTTGAGGCCCCAAAAGACGGCCCGTTGCGCCGAAAGCTGATCGGTGAGTTCAACACCGCCTATACCGGTCAGGAAGCTCAATCCAAACAATGCGACGCAGCAGCGCGTCAAACATTTCAAGTACTCATCGAAGATGGAAGAATACTTGCTGAAACATTGAATGGACTGATTTCAAATAAAGACTAGCCGTCAAATTCCACTCGCCCCCTTTCCTTTTCGCCCGATCGTGAAACATTCAGCTCACACGACAAAGGGGTAAAGAGATGAAACGCTTCGGTTATCTACTGACCAGTCTCGTTCTTGCAGGCTCGTTGATGACGGCGCAGGGCGAAGACACAATCAAACCCGACATTCAGAAACTGAAGGGCGACCGGGTTGGCCCCGGCCTTGATTTGGCTGGCCGCAGCGCAGTGGTTGCCCCGAATGGTGCAGCGGCGACGGCTCACCCGCTCGCAACACAGACCGCGATTGACATTCTGCGAGATGGCGGGAGCGCCGTCGATGCAGCCATCGCAGCCAATGCAATGCTGGGTCTGGTCGAGCCGACGGGCAATGGCATGGGCGGCGATCTGTTTGCCCTGATCTGGGACCCGAAAACCAAACAGCTTTACGGGCTGAATGCCTCAGGCCGCTCGCCAATGGGCGCAACGCTTGCCGACATGCAGGCTAAGGCTGACGAATGGATGGACGGTAAAGAGATCCCGCCATACGGCGCGGCGCCGGTGTCTGTCCCCGGTGCCGTGGATGGCTGGTTCATGATGCATGACAAGTTCGGCGTGAAGCCGATGAGCGATATTCTGGCTCCAGCCATCAACTATGCTGAAAACGGCGCGCCAATTCCGGAAGTCATTTCCTATTACTGGAATCTGTCAGCCAAGCGTTTCAATCAAATGCATGAAAAAGGCATGATCGAGGAAGTCGACAATGCCAACAAAACCTATTTCTCGCCTGCGCCAGAAAGCGGTGCACTGTTCAAGAACCCTGACCTCGCCAATACATTCAAACTGATTGCCGAAGGCGGACGCGACGCCTTCTATAGAGGTGACATCGCCAAAACCATTGATGCCTATTTCAAGCGAATTGGTGGTTATCTGCGTTATGAAGATATGGCAGCTCATCACGGCGAATGGGTTGATCCGCTGTGTGTAGACTATCGCTCTGCGAGTGTTTGCGGCCTGCCGCCAAACTCACAGGGCGTTGCAACGCTTCAAATGCTGCAAATGCTGGAAGGCTTTCCGATGCGGGAATACGGCTTCGGCTCGCCTGAAAGCCTGATGGCGCAAATCGAGGCCAAACGATTGGCCTTTGCGGACCGTGCAGCGGGATATGCTGATCCTGAATTTTCAGGTGTTGATCCAGAACTCTTCGTTCGATCTGATTATGCAAAAGACCGGGCTGAACTGATTGACCTGAAGGAGGCTAAACTCGTCACCCCCGGCATGTCGGGCATGCGGATGGACAAAAAGACTGACGCAAAGCTGAAAGACGGTGACACAACTTATCTGACCGTGACCGACAAGAACGGCATGATGGTTTCTCTGATTCAGTCAAACTATCGCGGCATGGGCTCCGGCCTCGTCGCAGATGGTCTTGGCTTCATGTTCCAGGACCGTGGCCAGCTGTTCTCGCTCGATCCAAAGCATCCAAACGTATTTGAGCCAGGCAAGCGCCCTTTCCATACGATCATTCCGGGCTTCGCGTTCAAGCGTACCGAATGTGACCCATGGACGACCGGGCGAATTGACGCCCTGGGACGCGTTCCCGAAATTGAAAAGGGCGAATCTGCTCCGGCCGATCACACAGGCTGCACATATGAACCCTGGCTGTCTTTTGGCGTGATGGGCGGTGGCATGCAGCCACAAGGCCAGACACAGATCATTCTGAATCTGATCGATTACGATATGGGCCTTCAGGAAGCAGGCGATGCTGCGCGCTGGCGTCATGACGGGTCGTGCCAACCAACAGATGAGCTCGAAGGCAGCGAGTGCGAGACCTCAAAAGGTGTCGTGAAACTCGAAAGCAGCTTCCCGACAGACGTCATCGCGGAGCTTGAAAAGCGCGGCCACACCGTCGAAATCGCCCGAGATGGCGGTTATGGCGGATATCAGGCCATTATGCGTGACTTCAAGAACGGCACATGGATTGCAGCCACCGAAATGCGTAAAGACGGAAGCGCTGGCGGGTATTGAGCGCCAGCGCCTTATGGCTGAACCATAAGCCCTCCCGGCATTGGTTCAGCGGCACCGGTCGTACCCGGAAAACTGATCGGCAGTCCGCGCAGAGTTCGGACTGCCAACAAGGCGAACGCTTCCGCTTCGATGGAATCACCGCGCCAGCCCATGTCTTCAGCGGTTACGACCGGACACGGACAGCGCGCCGCCAATTCCTGCATCAAGGCAGGGTTTCTGCGTCCGCCCCCGCAGGCAATGACCTTTTTTACAGCTGACGGAAACAGAGTGAGGCCTTTGGCGACCCCAGACGCGCTGAAGGCCGTCAAGGTCGCGGCGCCATCCTCAAGAGACATGCCTTTTGCCAGTCGCGCACTGAAATCAAATCGATCAAGAGATTTTGGAAGCGGTGCATTGAACCAGCCTTTCGACATCCATTGCTGAAGCGCTTTTTCATCAACCTTGCCCGCCATCGCCAAAGCGCCGTCTGCGTCGAACCGGCCCTTGCCGTGCTGTTCGATCCATTCGTCAATCGGGCCGTTTGCCGGTCCGCAATCAAATCCCAATAACGGCGATGACTGGTCAACAAAGGTCAAATTCGCGACCCCGCCAAGATTAAGGACGGCAACTGGGCCATCCACATCATGACAGAGGGCTTTGTGATAGATCGGCGCGAGCGGTGCGCCCTGCCCGCCTGCTGCCACATCTGCGCTTCGAAAATCATAACCGACCGGAATACCAAACGCTTTCGCTATGGCCGCCTGATCGACAATCTGTAGCGTTGCCCCTTTATCGGAAGCTGTTGGAGCACCGTGTAGAACCGTCTGGCCGTGTATGCCGGCCAGCACAGGGCGCTGGTCAGTTGTGCATTTGGAAACCGCCTCACGATACGCATCAATATGCGTCTTGGTGAGAACATCCCGCGCCGCGGCAAACTCCGTTTCCGGCTGTTCTCCCTGCCAATTCCACGCAATGGCCGCTTGCACGGCCTTTGCCAGAATAGACCGCTCTTCATTGGTATAGGTCCGCTCCGCTGTCGGTCCGAACTCGAGCACTTTTTCGCCGTCCGTCAGCACAATTGCTGCGTCGACAGCATCCAGAGATGTGCCGCTCATGAAACCGATCGTCCAGATTGGTGAAAAATCAGTCGGCAAAGAGTTCAAACCTGTCATCCTTCATGCTAGAGCGCCGCGTCGACTGGAGACTAAAATGAGTGAATTCACATCCGATTTTCTAAGCACGCTGCAATCCCGTGGCTACATCAAGCAAACAACTCACGAAGCTGAGCTGGATGCTTATTGTTCCAAAGGCGTACCAGTTGCTTATACCGGATATGATGCCACTGCCGACAGCCTCCATGTCGGGCATTTGGTAAGCATTATGATGCTCCGCCGCCTGCAACAAGCCGGTGGCAAACCGATTGTTCTGATTGGTGGCGGTACAACCAAGATTGGTGACCCGACCGACAAGGAAAAATCTCGCCCGATCCTGACTGAAGAGCAGATCAATGAGAACGCGGCGGGTATCAAGAAAGCTTTTGAAGCCTACCTCACCTTTGGCGACGGTCCAACCGATGCGGTCATGCTAAACAATGCCGACTGGCTGGATGGCCTCGGCTATATCGAGTTTCTGCGCGATGTCGGAAAGCTGTTCACCATCAACACAATGGTGAAGCAGGACACGGTTGCGCGCCGTCTGAAGAACGAACAGCCTTACACCTTCCTGGAGTTCAACTACACGCTTTTGCAGGCCTATGACTTCCTGGAACTGTCGCGTCGTGCAGGCTGTATGATGCAACTTGGTGGGTCGGACCAATGGGGCAACATTGTTGCAGGCACGGATCTCATCCACAAGATGGATGGCAATCAGGGCTTCGGGATTACCTGTCCGCTGATCACGACTGCCTCCGGTGCCAAAATGGGCAAAACCGTTGGCGGCGCCGTCTGGCTGAATGCTGACAAGAAGAGCCCATACGAATTCTGGCAGTTCTGGCGGAATACTGAGGACGCTGACGTTGGTCGATTCCTGCGTCTGTTCACCGATATTCCAATGGACGAAATCGCACGTCTGGAAGCGCTGGAAGGCGCAGAGATCAACGATGCGAAGATCGCACTGGCAGATGCCGCTACAGCGATGCTCCACGGTGTACAAGCTGCTGAAGAGGCCAAGGCCTCAGCGGCGAAGGTATTCTCTGAAGGTGCGTCAGGCGACGCTCTGCCAACGTCTGACGTGTCTAAGGCCGATGTTGAAGCAGGCATGCTGGTGGCAGCCGGATTTGTTGCAGCGGGCCTTACGAAGTCTAACGGCGAAGCGCGCCGTCACTTCAAGGCGGGCGCTGCAAAGCTTAATGGCGAAACCGTTGCCGACGACAATTCTGTTTTGACACTGGAAGACTTTGACGCCGATGGCCTGCTGACCCTGTCAGTTGGCAAAAAGCGTCATGCTCGCCTGAAACTGGCGGACTAAACTATTCGGACGGAACCGATTCCTTAGGCGCAGGCTGCGTATCTGGGATCGGTTCTTCCACCGGATTTTCAAAAATTCGACGCAGAACCCCTGGCAGCAAGCCTGATAGCGGGTTGACCGACACTTTCGCTTCGCTGAGCGAACCGCGAACGCCATAGGTGATTGCGAACACGCCCTCACCGTCCCGAGACACAAACAAATCGCCGATAATCGGAATCCCGCCAAGGGCCGAGTTCACACCGAAACTCGGTACAAGAACGCCGTCCAGTGCGATCTGCTTCCCATCATCAAGAATATGCCCGCTGGTCGTGAACCCCATTGCCGGGCCCGACGCCTTCGCCCCTTTGACGTAATATCCGCGCTGATCAATAGTCAGAGGCAGTCGGACATCGGTGAACAGAATACCCTCGCCCGACATCACATCTGTCAGACCGCGCAAGGATGCCAAAGACAGGATTTGTGTCAGCAAAGGCGCATTCTTCAGTCGGGCGTCTTTAATGGTGACAACAAGGTCTGTCGGGTCCTGAGGGTTTTCCTTAAGTACGCCTGACGCCGTCAGCGTGCCGCCCTTCACGAAATCCATGCCCGCAATGCCGAGCAGGAGCCCGCCTGCATCGCTGACTTTTACGTCCAGAATGCGCGTATTGTCTTCGCCTGCCTTAAGGTCGAAATAGATATCTCCAACATCATTGCTTTCGCCATTCAGAGACAGCGTCTGCAAGACCGGGCCTTTGAAATTGAGATCGAGATTAACATCGGACAGATCGAAGCCATCGCGCAAGCGAAGCTTTTCAAATTCTGAAGTCAGCGTGACATCGCCAAAAACCGGGGTCGCACCACCACCGCCGCTGCCAGACGCCAAAACGCCATCGAGGTAAGGCGCGAGATTGATAAAGGGCCCTTTGACATTGATCAGAAGGCCCCCCGTCTCAAGGCGGGAAAGTTCGCCACTAATATCGAGCTGGTCCTGCAAAAAGAGTTTGTGAAGCACAACACCGTCAATTTTTCCGGTTTCAGAGGTTTTCAAATCGCCTTTGAACTCAAAGCCATCAGCCGCCATTGAAAGCGTGCTTGTCTGCTTGCCTTCGTCTTTTGAAACAACGTGCAGAGTGGCAGTTGCAGCTTCACCGGCAGGCTTGACCCAATCAAGCTCGTTGAAATCGAGGCGGTTTGGCGTGAGATCAAAATCAGCTGTGATGTCACTCAGATCAGAGACAGACGATCCACGCGCGGTGAGTTTGGCAAACACATCACCGGTCAGATAGGCCCGCGTTGCGAGGCCATATCGGTTCAACACATCTGGCGTCACATTCCCACTGGCAGTGATCTTCGTGCGGGCATCACCTTCAATATCGAACCGGTCTTCCCAGTCGAACTGCACCGGTGTGTTGAGCAGTTCACCATAGCCGTTGATGCGAATATGATCGTTGTCAACTTTGACCACAGCATTGGCGCGCGTCAGATCAAGGTCTGTAAAGACGCCTTTAAAGCCACCTTCGCGAACCTTACCTTCCGCCCGGAAGAGTGTCTCATCATCCGCTACATCATTCTTCAACGGTCGGGTGAGGAAGAAGGTCGCGTCGCCCACGCCAGAAATGTCTTCAACTGTCAGCCCATATTCTTTTTCCAGCTGCAGCCGGGACGAACTGATGGTTTTAACAATGTCCCGGACATTGCCGGTGCCATGCGCCTTGACGGTCAGAAGCTCCCCATCTGGCTTAAACTGTGGGATTTGAACGCTGCCAGAATCAAGCTTCCATTTGCTGAACTCGCCTTCTGAAACATCCAGAGAGAATCGGTTGCCTTCAAGACGCGCACGACCAACGCCTTTCGTGATAGCCGGAAGATCAGACAGGAACGTCACTTCAGCATTGCGGAACGAAAAATCGAGCTGAAGGTCTTCATTATCGAGCCGCTTATCACGCAGGCTGTCTGGCTTGAAGTCCATCTGGAATGATGCGTCGTGCAGATCGCCCAGACGTACATTCTCAACCACCCATTTCCGGGCACTGTGACCAAGCTTGATCGGCCAGAAGCGCAGAACCTGCGCCGGGCTGACATTGCCTTGAGTTTTCGCTGTCAGTTTGATGCCAAACGGCAGATCTTTTGGGTTGCCGGTATTGGCAAGGTACAGCTCACCAGACGAGATCGCGCTGGCATTATCGACACTGACTTTCGCTGAAGAATAGGTCAGGCGTGACGTTGAAAGATCGAGTTCGCCTTCAACAAATGCGTTTTTCAGCTGCCAGCTGCGCTCGAACATTGGGCGCAGGTCGAGATTAAAGGCCGGGCTGGTGATCTCGACTTTGTGTGCGGAAGTCACCGGGTTTCGAAACCAGTTTTCAGCGTCCGGCAGCTTCAGCAGGATAACCCCGTCAAATACGCTGAGCGCGACCGCGCGGCCATCCACTTCAAACGCATTGCCCGGCACATCATAGAGGAATGAAATGTCATTTTCGCCCAATGTGAAGGTTCGATCGTCGACTTTCAGTTCACCGCCAGACGTGGCTAAACTCGCTGACAATTGTTCAATCGACTGCCCGTCATACGCCAGTTGCAAAAGTAAATCTGATGACAGGCGTCCTTCAATTTTCTGAGGCAGTTTTTCAAGCGCCGGAAAATCAGGAAGCGACAATTTCAGCAGAGAAATGACAACCGACATCTTGCCCGTATCGAGCGCGATATCGCTCGTAAATTCAGCAGATTCCGGCGCACCAGCACCGACTGGTAACCCCGTCGCAGACACCGTCAGCGATTGACCCTCACGCACAATATCAAGCGCGACCGCATCAAATTTCCAGTCAATCGCCAGCGGCTCATCGACGAAATTTACTGAGAAATCACGTAAGCTGATCGTATCAAGCTGCTGAACAGCCTGACTGGTCATCACATTTTTAAGGATGTTGCCAAGACTGAAATTTGCGATCTGAAGCGGTGTTGGGTTTGGCGGCAAAAGGCTTGGATCCATGGGCGGAATGACATGATCTGCCACTCTGATTTCGCCCGCATTATTGCGCCGAATGCTCAAAGAGCCTGTTTCGAGCGTCATTTTAGACAGCTCGATCTTGCCGCCGAGCAAGGCGACCGCATTCAGGTCGAGTTGCGCCTGTTTGGCGCCGCCCACCTCTTCGCCATTCTCGCCCAGAAATTTGAGATCGTCAGCAATGATCTTGAACTCGGTATCGTCCTGCAACCATTGAAGGGTCAGTTCGCCAATCGTGACAGCGCGCCCATCTCTTGCAGACGATATCGCTTTTTCGACATCCGCTTTCAGAAAGCCGATATCCGTCGGTCCGGACATGAGCCGCCAGGCTATAAGCGCAGCCACCATGCCCACAAAAAGCACGGCGCCCGTCAGGAATTCCAACAAAATGATACCGGTTGTCTGCCTCACGGCCGAAAATCTACCTCTTTACGCGAGAAAATGGTGTCGGACTGACTTATCGTGCTAGATCGGTACTTAGCTATCGATTCACATAATCCAACCATTTTCAGGAGCCACATATGCAAATCGGAGATTCCATTCCAGAATTTAAGCTTCCAGCCAATGCTGGCGCTGAAATTTCAGATACGGACCTGCGAGGCAAATGGACTGTTCTCTATTTTTATCCAAAAGACCTTACACCCGGCTGTACGAACGAGGCTATTAACTTTTCAGATAACTTGCAGGCCTTTACAGCGCTGAACGCACAAATTCTGGGTGTTTCCAAGGACAGCCCGGCGCGCCATGACAAATTCATCGAAAAGCACGAGCTGAAAATAGGGTTAATCTCAGATGAAGATGGTCAACTGTGCGAAGCGTTTGACTGTTGGGTGGAAAAGAACATGTACGGCAAGAAGTATATGGGCATTGAACGCTCCACCTTTTTGATCTCTCCTGAAGGCAAAGTCGTTGAAATCTGGAGAAAAGTTAAGGTTTCAGGTCATGCAGACAAAGTACTGGATAGCCTGAAATCGACCGCAAATAAGGCAGATTGAACAGATTAACAGCTGATTTACGCATTTTCCCTAAACTTCATAGGGAAATAAGCTTTTTTGGGGTTCGCGGACGGAAATTTTTCGTCTAGGGTTTGTCCTAGGGTGAGCAGCGGCAAATGTTGGGGTGCCTCTGCCAACGTAAGTATTGGGCGGCGTAAATGAAAGATATGCAAGACAAGGCGAAGAGCTGGTTTGAGCGCACCTTCCCTGAAAGGCAGATTTATCACCGTAGTGGCGGCACTGTTCGCTACATCTCAATCACACCGACGCAGCAAATGCTTGCTGCAGGTGGTGCCGCTCTGGCAGCTGGCTGGTGTGTATTCGCGACGGTAAGCGTCGTCGCTCAGGGACCAAAACTTTCTGCGCATTCTGATGCACTCGACCGCAATGAAGCCAAATGGCAACGCTGGGTCAGCGAGACCAACGCACGCGCCGCGACTGCGCAGTCTCTGCTCGAAGAACGAACTCAGGCATTCCAACGCGCCACTGTAGAGTTCGAAAAACGCCACGAAACGCTCAAGCTTCTCCTGACAGCCCTGAAATCTCCGGAAACCATCGAAACCGCCAGCCTGAGAGGGAATGGCGGTAATGTTTTGATGGAAGCTTCCATTGATGAAGCTCTGCCGCGCCAGTCTCGCGAGACACCGGTTATGACCGCTTCTCTGGAAGTTGCTGGTTTCCGCGCAAATATCGATGCGCTCCGCAAGGAGCAGTCTCAATTCCTGGACGAAGCCGAATCTCTTGCTGTTTCTCGTTCAGAGAAAGCCCGCGGTGTGCTCCAGCTGACAGGTGTTGGCATTGGCCGTTTCGAAGAGCAGCGCCAGATTGGCGGTCCGCTCGTTGAACTGGCATCTCTGAACGGTGAAACCGCGATCGACGAATCTGATGTCGAATTTGCAAACCGCGTCACGCAGGTTGCCGCGCGTCTGGAAGAAGCGAAATTCTATCAGGACGTTATCGGTACGCTCCCACTTGGTGCACCAATCGGCGTTCCACACCGCGAAACATCAGGTTACGGGCTTCGCTCGGACCCATTTACACGTCGTCCGGCCTTCCATGCCGGAATGGATATGGCGGCTTACCGATCTGCACCAATCGTTGCCGCCGGACCTGGCGTTGTAACTTACGCAGGTCCCCGCGCTGGTTACGGAAGACTTGTAGAAGTTGATCATGGTTACGGATTTAAGACACGATATGGTCATCTTCTTCGGGTAAACGTGAAGACGGGCGACAAGGTCAACATGGGTGATCTGGTCGGTCGCATGGGCTCCACTGGTCGGAGCACGGGACCTCACCTTCATTATGAAGTCTGGTTCCGAGGAAAAACGTATAACCCAGTCAAATTCTTGAGGGCAGGACAACATGTTCACGAAGGGTAAGCCAGAAGGCTCAAATCCAACTGCAACACCGGCACAAAAGCCAGCATCAGGTGAGCCATCACGGTCTGCCACCACACGTCCAGCAGCAAAAGCAGCTCCATCTATTTTCAGCGAAGATATGCGCGTCAAAGGTTCGGTCATTTCGCAGGGCGAAATTCAGATCGACGGTCACATTGA
Source organism: uncultured Ponticaulis sp. (assembly GCA_963678615.1). Classification (GTDB taxonomy): domain Bacteria; phylum Pseudomonadota; class Alphaproteobacteria; order Caulobacterales; family Hyphomonadaceae; genus Ponticaulis. The sequence continues at coordinate 1,106,335 of OY782947.1, read as the reverse complement.
AGGCGACGTGAAAGCGACGTCTCTGACGATTGGCGACAAAGGCGAGATTCTCGGCGAAGTTATCGCTGAAACCGTTATCGTTCGCGGCAAGGTCAAAGGCTCAATTCGCGCGCGCAAGGTTCAGCTTGCGTCCACGTCTCGCGTTGAAGGCGACATCACGCATACGTCTCTGTCCATTGAAGCCAGCGCCGTATTCGAAGGCCAGGTAAAGCATTCTGAAGACCCGCTGAAAGCAGCGCCAAAACCAGATATGTAATCGCCTTCAGGCTGATTACCAGAATCAAAAAAGCCGCCTTTCAAGGCGGCTTTTCTTTTGAATTATCGTTAAAAATCAGCTGTCTTCCAGCTCATCACTCGCTGGCGCAATGCTGTGTGACAAAGAGGCGGCCAGAAACGCGTCCAGATCGCCGTCGAGAACGCCTGACGTATCTGACGTCTCGACATTCGTGCGCAAGTCTTTCACCATCTGATAGGGCTGCAGGACATAGGAACGGATCTGATGCCCCCAACCGATTTCAGACTTTGTGTCCTCCATCGCCTGAGACGCTTCCTGACGCTTTTTCAGCTCAAGTTCATACAGACGCGCCCGCAACATATCCCAGGCCGTCGCCCGGTTCTGGTGCTGGGAACGGCCATTCTGACAGGCCACGACAATACCAGTCGGCTCGTGCGTCAAACGAACGGCAGAGTCCGTTTTGTTAACGTGCTGACCACCGGCGCCACTAGAGCGATAGGTGTCTGTGCGAACATCCTTTTCATTGATCTCGACCTCAATCGAATCATCAATCACCGGATACACCCAAATGCTGGCAAAGCTGGTATGACGACGCGCGTTTGAATCGAAGGGTGAAATACGAACCAGACGGTGAACACCGGATTCGCTTTTCAGCCAGCCATAAGCGTTTTCGCCTTTGATCTGCAGGGTTGCCGATTTGATGCCTGCTTCATCGCCGACATGCTCTTCAACTTCCTCAACCTTCATCTGGTGCGCATTTGCCCAGCGCACATACATGCGCCGCAACATGCCTGCCCAGTCCTGACTCTCTGTGCCACCGGCACCCGCATGGACTTCGACATAGCAGTCATTGCCATCTGCTTCGCCAGACAGAAGCGCTTCGAGCTCAGCACGCTCAGCGCGCTCAACAGCGCCGTTCAGCAGCTCCAGAACTTCGCCAGATACGCTGTCGTCGCCCTCTTCCTGTCCCAGAAGATAAAGCTCTTCTGCATCAGAGAGGTCTCCTTCAAGCGATGTAATGGCATCCATCTGATCGGAGAGCTTTTGGCGCTCCTTCATCAGGCTTTGGGCATTTTGAGCGTCGTCCCAAAAGTCCGGACGCTCAGACAGAGCCGTTAGCTCTTCAAATCTTTTCTGGGCACGATCCCAGTCAAAGACGCCTCCTCAGCAGTTCCACCGACTGCTTGATGCGTTCTGAAAGAGAAATCATTTCAGGCGTCATGCCTGACCTCCATTTAACTTCAAATATCTGGATTAGATGACAGCGACAAAAGACTGATCAATAGTTTCCGTCATCAAAGTCATCTGTAACGATTACCGTGGTATCGGGTTTCGTCGGATCGCCGTCAACCGGTTTACCATCTGGATTGTTCGTTTTGAACGATCCGCTACCGAAACCGGAACTGCCGCCATCATTGAAGATGCTGAAACTGTTATCATCAAACTGACTATCGAAACCCGGCTCCGTTCCTTTTCGGAACGCTTCACGGATGATTACGCCGGTGCTCGGCCCAGGCAACTCACCGGTTTTGGCGTCAATATTCACAAAGCGAATACCGCTCGGCACTCGCAGCGGCAGCGCCGGATAATCCTTCAGAGCGACATTCATGAAATCGCCAAAGATTGGTGCCGCCACACGGCCACCAGATTCAGCTGGGCCAAGTGTTTTCGGTTCATCGAAACCAACGAACACACCAACAACGAGGTCAGGCGAAAAGCCCATAAACCATGCATCGATATAGTCGTTTGTCGTACCGGTCTTACCGCCCACAACGTGACGACAAATCTCATTGAGGCCTTTTACGGATTCATCGACGGTTTGTCCCGGAGGGCACCCACGACGAATGCCGGCGGCCGTACCACGCTCAACAACGCCTTGCAGCATGTATGCAGTCTGGAAAGCGACGATTGGGTCGATCACCTGCTTGCGGTTATCTGGCAGCATTTTCGGAAGCTGGCCTTCATATTCAGCATCGCAATCAACGCATTCGCGCTCGTCGGCTTTATAGAGAGTTTTGCCTGTCCGGTCCTGAACACGGTCGAACAAGGACGGCGTGACCTTTTTGCCGCCATTAACGAGCAGCGCATAAGATTTTGCCATATCCCATACAGTTACCTCGCCCGCACCGAGCGACATGGACAGATATGGATCGAGATGATCGTAAAGACCGATACGTTCGGCGAACTCAGACACATGTGGCATGCCAATGTCATTAGCCAGTCGAACCGTCATCGCGTTCCGTGACAATTCCAGGCCAAGACGCATGGTGCTCATGCCGTAAAAGCGACCGCTGGTATAGTTGGTTGGCTTATAGCACTGGTCTTCAACGCGTGTGTAGTCACACTGAACGAAGGGCGCATCGAGAATTTTCGACGCTGGCGTATAGGCTGGCTTGCCGGTTCGTGGGTCACCCATTTCCATAGCCGACGCGTAAACGAACGGCTTGAAGGACGAGCCCGGCTGGCGTTTCGCCTGCGTCGCGCGGTTAAACTGACTTTTCCAGAAGGAATAGCCACCCGCCATCGCCAGAATACGGCCAGTGTGCGGGTCAAGCGCGAGCAACGCGCCCTCTACAAGCGGAATTTGGCCCAGTGTCGCAGTGCCGACCGGCTTGCTGACAGGCTCAATCTCTTTAACGTCGCCTTCGTCACCTTCTTTATCACCGCTTGTCACTTTTTCTGACTGAACCGGATCACCAGCAGGGTTCGTTGTGTCTGCGCCTTCTGGAACGACGTCTTTGCGCTCCACACCAACCATGACGACATCACCGGCAGTCAGGCCGATTTTCCCTTTGTCCGATTTGTAGGTGCGAGACCATTTAACGTCGTCGTCAGCCAGTTTGATCTCAAAGCCATCCGTCAAAAGCAGGTTCACGGCTTTGGAGTCGGCGGATAAAACGAGCGCAGCTTCCCGCGTGCCATAACCACCCGGCAGAACGACTTTCTGAAGAGTTTCAAGCTGTGTTTCGCCAAGGTCAATCGTTGCCAGGGGGCCACGATAACCTTTGCGACGGTCATATGTTTCGAGCCCGTGACGCAGAGCATCCTGAGCGGCGATTTGCAATTTGGTATCGAGCGTTGAACGGATTGAAAGACCATCTGCTTTCAGCACTTCCTCACCGACGCGTGCCGACAGATCGCGGCGAAGTTCCTCAACGAAGTAAGCGGCGGCCGCGTATTCTTCGCCTTTAAGGCGCTCACGCGTTTCCAAAGGTGTCGCCTTAGCTTCTTCCTCTACCGCTTTGGTAATGTAGCCATTTTTCTGCATGCGATCGATAACCCAGTCGCGACGGATACGAGAACGTTCCGGCTTCAGGAATGGGTTCACATCGCCAGGGCGTTGCGCCATTGCGGCCAGGACAGCCGCCTCTTCAATGGTGAGGTCCGGGAGAGACTTGTTGAAATAGTTCAGTGATGCCGAGGCAACACCATAGGAACTGCCACCGAGATAAATCTCATTCAGATAGAGTTCGATGATCTTCTCTTTTGAGAACACCTTCTCCATGCGCTTGGACAGAATGGCTTCGCGGATCTTCCGATCGAGAACCTGAGAATTGTCCTTCAACAGCATGTTCTTCGCGACCTGCTGTGTGATGGTCGATCCACCCTGCAAATTTGCATCAGAACCAGACAGAATTCCCTTCAGGTTACGAAGGTTTGCGCGAACCATACCGAAATAGTCGATACCGTCATGCGTGAAGAAGGATTTGTCCTCGGCTGAGACGAATGCCGCGATCAGATGATCAGGCATGCCATCATACGGCACATAGATACGGTGCTCGCTGGCAAATTCTGCAATCAGTTTCCCGTCACCAGCGTGTACCCGTGTGGTTACAGCTGGCTGGTATTCGGACAAGACCTTCACAGACGGCAGATTGCTCGCCAGCGAGTTCACATAGGAAAGAACGAAAAGCGTCAGCGCCATGCCAATGATGGCGGCAGCAACAAGCAGCCATCTGAAAATATCACTAAGCAGGAACCGTCCGCTCGATTGCAGGATTCGGTTCCACATTTTCGGGGTTGCTGTGGTTTCAGTCATGATACTCGCAAAGTCTGAATGGTGGCCGATTGCTGAATCACCAAGAATTCTGGCTATTCTAAGACTGTTCTCAAAAGTCGGCTAGGCAGGAAGCGCACCGATTGCGGAAAACAGACCGCAATTGAAGCATCAGATCGCGCTGGCGGGCTTGTGTGTCTCGAAATACTTGTCGATGGCCGCTTTCACGGCCGCAACAGATTTGTCCACACCATCCCCTCGGCTCAGTCGGTTCACGTCCTCGGAATTGGTCAGAAAACCGAGTTCCAAAAGAACGGCCGGTACGTTTGGCGACAAAAGCACATAGAAATTGGCCTGACGGTGACTGTTGCGCAAAACCGGGCCAGCCTTTGCAAGTTCCGGAATGAGCAGTTTTGCAAATTCGGCGGAGTGGCCCAGCGTTTCGCGCGTCAGAAGCGATAGCAGAATATCTTCAACGTCTGAATCCGGCGCACCATTCTCGCCATCTGCATGGATCTCCACCGGCATATTCCAGTCGCCATCTTTCAGGAAACTTTCCAGACGAGCATCACCTTTTTCCGACAAGGTATAAACCGATGCACCTTTAACGCCGTCATTCCCCGCTGAATCCGCATGAATGGAGATAAACAGGTCGGCACTTGCCTCTCGTGCAATGCGAATGCGCTCTTCATGATCGACAAGAACATCGGTCTGACGCGTCATAATGACTTTGTATTTTCCGGATGCTTTCAGAACATCGCGCAGTTTGAGCGATGCTTTCAAAACCACATCTTTTTCGTAGAAGTTCTTCCCGCCAATAGCGCCGGGGTCTGCCCCGCCATGCCCCGGATCGATCACAATGATCGGCATATGCGGAACTTTGTCGGCTTTCTCGTCATTGATTTTGATGACTTTGGCGCCTGTATCGCCGCGATCAATGCCAAGGCGAATGTTTCCGCCCTCACCTGTCTGATTGATCGGTTTTAGCTTTTTGAAAGTGGCTTCATCGGTTTTCTGGAAGATCAGGACGATTTTCCAGCGTTTATCCTTTGAATCCGGCGGTAATGAAAATGAGGTGTGAACATAAACCGGCTGGTCCAAAACAAAGACAAGCCGCGAAACAATATCCGATCCCTTGCCAGGGTCGGGCTTGTGATGCGCGTATCTGAAATACTGAATATGTCCACCACCGGGACCAACACCCTTCGAATCAGTGCCGCCGGGGAGCGCCCAGACCAGTCGTTCGAAGTCCAGCCAATAGCGCATAGCGCCTGAAAAAGTAGCAGCTTCAGAATAGTCTATATTGTGAGATGCGTAGATAATGACCTGGGTCCGCTCGTGACCATCAAAGCGAATTTCGACATCCGAAATTGTCGCCTTTTGATCCGCCATTGCGGTAAACGCCTGACTTTGCAGGAAAAATGACACAAGAAACGTCATTATAAGCGTTTTGAAATGCTTACCCATCTTCACAATCACCTATCGCATGAAGGAAAAGCATACATGTTTTTAGGTTAATGGCGCATTTACGAACATTAACACGCTTCAATAATTTCTAGTCGCGTATTTTTGCTTTATTTTTTTGTTCAATTTATGCAGAATGGTCCGATGCAGCCTGAATGGCTCCGCACGACACGAATTCAACGGGCCGAACGGGACACAACGAAACCGTCACCGCTGCTTCGAAGAGAAGATTGGGAACGTTACACTGATGGCACTGCTATCCATACAAAAATGGACCTCGCCTCAGTCCTGTTCCATCTCCAGACCACAAAATTTTCACATCAGGGCTGCCCGCAAGCCGTCGACATTCGACGCGCGGACTAACAGCCCGCGCAACAGGACAATCATTAATGACCAAAGTAATGCTGATCGATGCAGTGCACCCGGAGGAAGTCCGGGTCGCTGTTGTCGACCGAGGACAAGTTGAAGACTTTGATTTTGAGAGCGCAAAGAAAAGACAATTAAGAGGTAACATCTACCTCGCCAAAGTAACCCGAGTTGAACCTTCCCTTCAGGCGGCATTTGTCGACTTCGGCGGAAATCGACATGGCTTCCTCGCTTTCAGTGAAATCCACCCGGACTATTACCAGCTTCCACAATCTGATCGTGATGCGCTGATCGCTGACACGACACCTGACGCTGACAGCGTTGATGTTGACGACAGTGAAGAAGACGAAGGCGAAGAGCGCGTGCGCTCCCGGTCTTCTGCTCAGAAGAACTACAAGATTCAGGAAGTCATCCGCCGCCGTCAGATCATGCTGGTACAGGCGGTCAAGGAAGAGCGTGGCACAAAAGGCGCTGCTCTGACGACGTATCTGTCGCTTGCAGGACGATATTGCGTGCTCATGCCGAATACACCAAGCGGTGGCGGCATCTCTCGCAAGATCACCAATGCGGCAGACCGTAAGCGTCTGAAATCCATCGTTGCTGAACTCAATGTTCCGGAAGGCATGGGTCTGATCGTTCGTACAGCCGGTGCGAAGCGGACAAAGACAGAGATCAAGCGCGACTTTGAATATCTGATCCGCCTGTGGAGCAAGATCCGCGAACTGACATTGTCATCTGTTGCGCCGTGCCTGATCAACGCTGAGGCGGGCCTGGTTCACCGCGCGCTGCGCGATCTTTACGACAAAGACATTGAGCAAGTGGTTGTCGATGGCGAAGCAGCCTATCGCGAGGCAAAAGACCTGGCGAAAATGCTGATGCCGAGCCACGCCAGAAAGGTTCAGCACCACAAGGAAGGCGCACCGGTCTTTGCTGCGCACCAGATCGAGTCCCAACTCGACAATATTTATAGCCCGGTCGTGAACCTCAAGTCAGGCGGTTATCTGGTCATTCACCAGACAGAAGCTCTGGTCGCGATCGATGTGAATTCCGGTAAATCCACTCGCGAGCGGAATATCGAACAAACTGCCCTGCGCACAAACCTTGAGGCTGCCGAAGAGGCTTGCCGTCAAATGCGCCTGCGTGACCTTGCCGGTCTGGTTGTCATCGACTTCATCGATATGGAGGAGAACAAGAACAATCGCGCTGTTGAGCGGAAAATGAAAGACTGCCTGAAGCACGACCGTGCGCGGGTTCAGTATAACAAGATTTCTATGTTCGGCCTGATGGAGATTTCCCGTCAGCGTCGCCGTGCCGGTGTTCTGGATACAAGCTCGGACCCGTGTGACCATTGCGCCGGAACGGGCCATGTTCGCTCGATTGAATCTTCTGCTCTGCAATTGCTTCGCGCGCTGGAAAACCGCTGCGCCGGTATGAATGGCGGCAATGTCGAGGCGAGCGCGCCAACAGACGTTGTACTGTTCCTTCTGAACGAAAAGCGCCAATACCTGGCCGAGATTGAAACGCGGCATAATCTGTCTCTGCAGATTCATGCGCGTACCGATCTTCGCAATGGTGATTTCGACATTCGTGTTGAAGACCTTGAAGGGCGCGTCATCGAACCGCCTAAGCCAAAACCAATTCGCTATCCGAAACCTGAACCAGAGCATGGTCCATCTCACAAACATTCGAGAGATGATGATGATGACGATGATTCAAACCTCGCCATTCTGGACGATCCGATGGATGACGATGAATCAGATGGTCCGATTAGCCTGGTTGAAGTTGCTGAAGACGACAAAGATGACAGCAACTCATCTCGCAAGCGACGTCGCCGCGGCCGTCGCGGTGGTCGCCGTCGCAGAAAAGAGCAGACCGCGACAGTTATCGAGCTGAGCGAAGAGACTGTTACAACAGATGGCGGCGCCATTCTGGACGCTGCTGCCGCTGATGTGAAAGCCCTCGTCGGTGAAGACATCTCAATCGTCGCAACGCCGATCATCGTTGAAGCCGTGGAAGAGACGCCCGCCGTCACTGAAAACGACGCGACAGATGAAACCAGCGATACCCCGGTTGTTGAGGCTGTCGAAGAAGCGGTTGAAGTTGTGGCCGAGGCCGAACCAGAAGCGAAAGAACCAGACGCGCCGACTGAAGCTGCAGAGCCTGTTGCAACGCCTGAGCCTGAAGCTGTTGAAGCCCCGGTTGAGGTCGCTGAAGAAGCGGCAAAAGACCCTGTGGCAGCTGAGCCTGAACTGGTTTCTGAAACTGTGGCGCCTGTCGTCGAAGCCGCTCCAGAACCTCAGGAAGCTGAGCTTCCTCTTCCGGAAACAGAAAAGCCGAAGAAGATCCGCAAGGGCTGGTGGCAGCGTAAAAGCGCCAACTGATCTGACATATATTTAATCTCTGATGACAAGAGCGTGACAGTAAATGGTCTCGCTCTTGTCTTATTTTTGTGTATACCTCAGGCAGGGCGGACGAAATGGAGATGTATGTTGTTTGGTAAGACTGCCGTCCGTGGGTTTCTGTCGCTCATTACTTTTGCCAGTTTCTGTATAACCGGGGTTTCTGCACAAGGGATCATTCGAGATGCGGAAATCGAAACCTATCTCCGAGATTTTTCAGACCCGATTTTCGAAGTTGCGAAACTGCCATCTCAGGACGTTGGCATTTTCGTCATCAGCGACGACTCGCTGAACGCTTTCGTCGCCAACGGTCAACGCATTCACCTCAATACGGGCCTGATCATGGCGTCGGAAACACCCGGTCAACTTATCGGCGTTATCGCACACGAGACCGGTCATATTGAGGGCGGACACAGCGCACGCCGTATCGAAGACATGAAAGTCGCCGCACGCCCGGCATATCTCTCAATTGGTCTGGGCATCCTCGCGATTGCAGCAGGTGCAGGCGATGCCGGCGCGGCTCTGATCGCGAGCTCTCAGCAATTTGCGTATCTGAATTTTGCGACGCACACACGCGTTCAAGAGGCGTCAGCAGACCAGGCGGCCTTGCGCTATCTGGCGGCCTCAGGGCAGTCGCCCAGAGGGTTGATCGAGTTCTTTGAGAACTTTCGTGAAGACGACATCCGGTACAACTCAGAGCGCTATAAATACTTCTACACCCACCCGCTTGCCAAAGAACGTATCCGTGCGCTGCGCAGCGGCGCCGAGCGGACTGGCCTTCTCGATGTTCCGGATTCTGCTGAAGACGTCGACAAGCTGAAACGTATGCAGGCCAAGCTCACCGGCTTTTTAGGCAGTTTCAACGATGTGAACGCAAAATTCCCGTCCAGCGACCAGTCGATTTATGCCCGTTATGCACGCGCTATCGTGAACTTCCGCAACAGCTTCACAGCTCTTGCGATCAAGGAAACAGAAGGCCTGATCGCCGAAGAGCCGGAGAATCCGTATTTTCACGAACTTCTGGGTCAGATTTACTATGAAAGCGGCGATATCGACAGTTCGATTGAACCGATCCGCAAGTCACTGGAATATGCGCCGAAAGAGCCGCTCCTGATGGTGAACCTCGCAGTTGCCCTGAAGGCCCGCAACCGGGTCGGCGATCTCGAGGAAGCGGGAAACCTTCTGACGGTCGCGACCGCTCGCGAGCCGAGCAATGGGTATGCCTGGTATGAACTGGCCCGCATTCGTGCCCTTCAAGGGCGCCGCGGTGAGGCTTTACTCGCCAATGCTGAGCAGAACTTCAACTATGGCAACTGGCGTCAGGCGCTCGATTTTGCGTATCGCGCCGAAAAAGAAATCGACAAGGGAACGCCTGCTTATGTGCGCGTTTCCGATATTATCAAAGCGAGCATGGCTCAAATGCAGGGTGAGCGTAACCGCTGACCGGGGACCGGCCGTCAGGCTGACAAAGTGAGGACGTGAATGTTGAATAAACAAACTATGGTAGCGGCCACTGGCCTGCTGGTAATGGGCCTGTCTGCGTGCAGCCCAGGCGCATCAAGCGAGACAAACGCCAAAAAAGGTGACGTTCCTGCCGTTGCAACCAGCCGCGCCGATATCGAGAAAATCATCCACGCCTACATCATGGAAAACCCTGAGGTTATCCTCCAGTCCGTGGATAATCTGGCGAAACGCCAGCAGCAGGAAGCAATGATAGCCGCATCTAAAGCGCTGGAAAATAACCCGAAGGACTTTTCCATCGGCCCTGCTGATGCGCCGGTCACGATCGTCGAATATTTCGACTATAATTGCGGCGTCTGCAAATACTCGCTGGATTGGGTTCAGACCAAAATTAAAAACAGCGACGGCCAGATCCGTTTCGTATTCAAGGAATTCCCGATTTTCGGCGAACAATCTGAAAACGCAGCGCATGCGTCACTCGCTGCGAAAGAACAGGGCAAATATTTCGAGTTCCACACCGCTCTGATGAAAGAAAAAGCGCATACGCTGACTCCGGAAAAGCTCGACGAGATTGCCAAGAAAGTCGGCCTCGACGTTGAAAAACTCCACAAGGACATGAAGTCAAAAGAGATCACCAGCCATCTGGAAGAATCTCGCAAAGAAGGCATGTCCTTCGGGGTAGAGGCAACACCGTATTTCTTCGTGAACGGACATCTGATCCCAGGGTTTGATCCGCCTCAATTACAGGCACGTATCGAAGAAGTTCTGAAAGACGCCGAATAACCTAAATGACGACTTTATGTTTGCCAGTTCAGCTGTCTGGCTGGCAAACATAGCGGCCTCGTTGCTCGCAATTACGCATAACGCGCTTGATCCAGTGATCAAATGTCTTAATCCGCACATAAAATGACTGGCCAAATGGTGGACACGCCTCCCTGGTGATGGATGACAACACCCCGGCGACAACAGCCGTGTCGCCTGTGCGCACATAAAGCGGGCCACCACTGTCACCGACACATGGCGAGAACCCGCCGTTATTGTCTCCCAGAATGAACATTTCACCGAGAAGCGTGATATTCAGCGCCCCGCCCCGGAGATATCTGTTCCCACCATTCTTGCCCCACCCTGCAAAATAGGAGGTTTTGTAGTGTTCCAGACGCAACTCATTTTCGGGCCTATCAAGTGAGGCAATCTCGACGCCCTCAAGGTGGGAAACATCAGCCACGTAAAGCATGGCGATATCGTCGTCGAATTTACCGGTTTCTGACTGCCACGCCTTGTGGCACACCGCATGATCAACGGGAATGATGCGGGTTTTGCTGTCCGCGATGTCCTTCTCCGCAGCCAGAAGAATGACATCATTCAGCTTCACATTCTTTCCTTTGGGCTGAATGCAATGCCCTGCTGTCAGCAACCAATTATCGGAAATCCGAGTCGCAGCACAGTGCGAGCGCAAGCTGCCCTGCTCTGACAGAATTTGTTCCAGCTTTACCAGTCCCGGCAGGTCTTCTGGCGAAACCACAGACTCAGGCGCCGGTTCCGGGATGGATGCATCCACTTGAACACCTTCGGTTATCCAAACGGGCGGAGTGCTCACATACGAAGCGGGCCTGTGAAAACAGTCGACGACTGACATGTCTGCCATATCCGCGCGGGACAAACTGGCCTGATCTGCGATAACCGGGTGCTCCGGCTTTTGAAACGACAGAAAATCGGCCTGCCATGTCGCCGGTGGGGACAATTTCGGCACGACAAAGACCGTGGCTAACGCCCCGATGGCCACACCAGACAACACCAATAACGCAGTTTGTCTCAAGGTTACTGTCCTCAGTTAAAGACTGTTCCCACCATGTTCTTAGTTCGCCGACGGCTTCAACAGAATTAATCTAACAATCACAAGAGGATGTTCATCTGCTAAAACTTGCAACTGCCAAACTCTCCGATGGTCGACAATCGGTCGCCATCAAAACAAAATTCGAAAACATTTCTGAAATAGACAATTCAGTGTTGTCTCCCCCGACCAATATTTCCTAATGTACACCTCGTCGAAGGAAGGGCTCTGTTATGTTTCAACGCGTTGCCGGAATTGCCATTTTAGCGCTTAGTCTCGCTGCATGTGGCGGGAAAGAAGAGCCCAAAAAAGAAAGAGCCCTGACGCCGCCGCCAGTGACTGTCTCGCCGGTCGCACTGCCAAAAGCGTCACCTGAGCAGATCGAGAAAAAATGGTCAGCAGCTGACCTCGCAACCGTTTTTAAGGCAAGCGACAGCATCGCTGTGGAAGCTGATGACGCTGGCGTTATTCTGAGCCGCGTCGGCGAAGACGACAATATTTCTGGCGGTCGCACAACTGGCGCTCATATCCTGATCGAAGGTTCAAACGAACTCGACTATTCCAATGAGACAATTCGTATTTCGGTGACCGCAAAAAGCAACTCGGACACACCTGCTACGTTTCAGGTCGCGTACTCAACTGCCCGCAAAGGCAATAGCCAGTGGCAGGTTTTCGAGGCAACTGACACCGAAGCCAGCTTTACTTTCGACTATAAAATCCGCGAGGGTCATGATGGAACGCCAGATTATATTGGTATTGCCGTTTCCGAAGGTTCCGAAGTTTTGATTTCTGAAGTTTCTGTTGGTGTTGCGTCCTGATTGGGCGCAGAACGCTATTGCGACCCGCTGTAATCTCAGAGCTAAGCAAATTGTATGAGTGAAATACCCAACACAGCCCCCTCGCCGGTTCAGGCGCAAAAGCGACGAACGCCAGTCTATCTTAGCGGTTACGCTGACCTGATTGATGGCTTTAACCGCCGTCAGCTTTGGATCAATCTGGCGTGGGAAGACCTGCTGCAGACCTATTACCGCACAGGCCTTGGCCTGTTATGGGGGCCTTTGTCTTTCCTGTTCCGGATGTGCATTTTCGTACTGTTATTCTGGCGGCTGATTGCTGAAAACAATTTCGCGATGGTTGCCTGTTATATCGCAACAGGGTTCGTCGTCTGGGACGTCATGTCTGGAAGCATTTTGCAAGGATCATCCTTGTTCAAATCGAACCAGAACTGGATCAAGTCATCTACCTTGCCGTTCAGTGTTTTTGCGTTTCAGAAAACCGCATCTTTCATGTTCAGGTTTGCCCTCAACTCTCTCGTTGTCGTCGGCATTCTGATCGGCTTCCGACAGGGCCTATCGGCTACGTTGAGCGTGACGGACGTGTTGTTCTCTCTGCTGGGCCTTGTTTTCATGGTGATCAACATGATCTGGGTTCAGGTATTCATTGGCCTGTTATGTGTCCGGTTCCGAGACCTTCAGCATTTCATTGAAGCCTCAATCATGATGCTGTTCTTCCTGACGCCAGTTATCTGGCGGCCGCACTTTCTTGGCGACTATGCGACCATCATTTATGGTATCAATCCGTTCACGCACTTCATCGAAGTGTTTCGCGATCCTTTGCTGCAAAGCCAGATTCCTGTCACGTCATGGATCGTGGTGGGCTCTATCACCGTCGTCGGACACTTACTCACCTGGCTCTTGCTGGGAATATTCAAGAAGAAACTGGCATTCTGGGTATGACGCAAGATCTGCATGTAAAGCTTACAAATGTCGGCCTCGATTACCCGGTTTTCGGGGCGAGCAAGGTGAAATCCGACGCAGGACCGTCTGATCAGGCTGGTCCGACTACTGGCATGGGCAATCTGGTTCTGGCTGGCCGCAAGCCGAAATATGTTCGCGCGCTTCAGGACATCAATATTGACCTTAAGCCCGGTGATCGGCTGGCCATTGTCGGTCGAAACGGATCTGGCAAGACGACGCTTTTGCGGGTGATTGCCGGCATCTACGAACCGACCTCCGGTATTGTTGATGTACAGGGCCGCATCAGCACTCTGTTCGCCATGGGTATGGGCATGCGCCCTCAGTCGAGCGGCTATCGCAATATCGTCTTGCAAGCGATGATTGCTGGTCTTTCAAAGAAAGAAGCCGTCTCGATCATTGAAGATGTCAAACAGTTCACCGAACTCGGCGACTTTCTCAACCTGCCTGTGAACTCGTATTCTCAAGGCATGGCGATGCGCCTGAAATTTGCCGTGGCCACCGCCATCAGCCCGGACATTCTGATCATGGATGAGTGGGTTGGCGCAGGCGATTCAGAGTTTCAGAAGAAAGCGACCACACGGATGAACTCCGTTTTCAGCGGTTCTGGTATTGCGATCCTGGCCAGCCACAATAACCGACTGCTGAAAGAGACCTGCAACAAGGCGATCTGGCTTGAAAGCGGACGCCTCAAAGCGGGTGGCGATGTCGATGAAGTGATCGAAATGATGCTGGAACAAAAGAAACAGGCGGCCCAGGACCGCCGGAATGCTTAAGTCAGAATACGATCGGGGCTGATAAATCAGCGCCCGATTGAGACATAGCTGAAGCCCGCAGACTTCGCTTCCTGTGGGGAATAAATGTTTCGAAGGTCAACCATGACATTGCCCTTCATTTTGCCGAGCAAACGCTTCAGATCGAGACCACGGAATTCATTCCATTCAGTGATGATGACAACGCCATCTGCGCCGTCGACAGTGGAATATGCATCGTCGCACCAATTGACGCCCGGCAGCAAATGCTCGCCCTCTTTCTTGCCCTCTGGATCACAGACAAAAACCTCTGCCCCTTTACCAATGAGCGCAGGCACAATGGTCAGTGACGGCGCATCGCGCATGTCGTCTGTGTTTGGCTTGAAGGTCACACCCAGAACAGCAATTCGCTTGCCAGCGACGCTGTCAGACATCGCTTCGAGGATTTTATCTGCCATTGCTCGTTTGCGGGCATCGTTCACTTCAATGACTGTTTCCACGATGCGGATTGGACGCGCATATTCCTGAGCGGTACGCGTCAGGGCAGCTGTATCCTTCGGGAAACAAGATCCGCCATAGCCGGGGCCTGCATTCAGGAACTTAGAGCCAATACGACCATCCAGACCCATGCCTTTTGCCACTTGCTGGACATCAGCACCAACACGCTCACACAGATCCGCAATCTCGTTGATGAAAGTGATCTTGGTCGCCAGGAAAGCATTTGCGGCGTATTTGATCATTTCTGCAGATTCCAGACCCGTCAGAACGATCGGCGTCTCACGCAGATAAAGCGGACGGTAGATTTCTTTCATCACCGTGCCAGCGCGCTCATTCTCGCAACCGATCACAACCCGATCAGGACGCATGAAGTCTTCAATTGCTGCGCCTTCACGCAGAAATTCCGGGTTTGACGCAATATCGAGCTGCGCGTCTGGAGCAACGGCACGCATACGGCGCTCAACTTCGCGGTTCGTTCCAACCGGAACCGTCGATTTGGTGACGACGACCGTGTAATCTTTCAGATAGCCCGCCACTTCTTCTGCAGCTGCGTAGACATATGTCAGGTCCGCATGACCATCGCCGCGACGCGTCGGCGTACCAACCGCGATGAAGACCGCATCCGCATTTGCAACAGCGTCCGCAATTTCAGTGGTGAAGTGCAGACGGCCCATACGAACATTGCGCGCGACGAGATCGTCCAGCCCCGGTTCGTAAATCGGAATTCCCCCCGATTTGAGCAGTTCGATTTTTTGCTCATTCTTGTCGACGCAAACCACATCATGGCCAAAGTCAGAGAAGCAAGCTCCTGACACTAGACCGACATACCCGGTTCCGATCATGACAATTTTCATGGAAGTTTTCCTGTTGGTACCTAACTGTCACCCGCCCTTCAAAAGCGAGCCGTAAACAATGCCTTCAAATACCTGGCACCAGACAACTGGGCTGGGAGTTCCCTGAACTATAGACTTTTGCCAATTTTGAAAACGGCAAATGACAATATTTTTTAGTAATGATGAACTCGCCTGACAGGGGAAAAAGGCGTAGACTGCTGTAATACGATTTGTGGCGAGACAAAACCAAAGAGAGCCCGTCAGAGAAAGCACCACTTTTGATAGGTTAATTTCAATGTTCCGCAACCATTTTAGCGTCTTATTATGGGCGAGTTGGGGCGCATGACAGCACAGCCATATGCCGTTGGGAGCGAGTAGATGAAGATTTTACCGGCGATACTGTGCGGTGGTTCCGGAGCCCGGCTGTGGCCATTGTCCCGTACGCGCTCTCCCAAGCAATTGCAGGCTTTGACCAGCGAACAGACCATGGTTGTTGAAACCGTAGCGCGCGTTACTGCATCGCCTGAATGTTTGCCGCCCTGCATCATCTCCGGCACGGACTATGCCGACATCATTGCCAAACAGCTGACCGATGAGGGCTTTAAGCTTTCCGGACTGATTTCAGAACCAATGGGACGCGACACCTGCGCAGCGACCGCGTCTGTTGCCCTGTTCGCACAAGAACTGGAAGCCGAGCTCAACGAGCCATTGGTCGTTCTGCTTCTTCCTGCAGACCATTTCATCGGCGATATTCCGCAGTTTCATTCCGCGATCTGTCAGGTTGCTGAGGCAGCATCTCAAAACTGGATTGCGACGCTCAGCATTCATCCGAACAAGCCGGAAACCGGTTACGGGTATATCCGCCGTGAAGAGAGCAAGATTGACGGGCTGGACTGTTATCCGATCGCAGAGTTCGTTGAGAAACCGCCTTTAGACGTCGCCAGGACTTACCTTGAGAGCGGGAACTATTCCTGGAACTCGGGCATGTTCGCTTTCAAGGCCGATACGTTCCTGAATGAGCTTCAGTCCCTGCAGCCGGAAATTTTCCGCACAACAAAAGCGGCCTGGGACACAGCCGACAAGATTTCGACGGATGCGGCCTCCTTCAAGCGGGTCATTCTACCGGCAGAAGAGTTCTCTCTGATCCCGAAAATCTCAATCGATTACGGCGTGATGGAAAAGACCGACCGCGCCTGCACGCTGCCGGTCAATATCGACTGGAACGATATTGGCAGCTGGTCGGCCATCCACGAAGTCTCGCAACATGATGAAGCGGGCAATGTCGTGCTCAGCGCCAATGCCATGTTGCTCGACTCCCAAAACTGTCTGGTGCGCTCTGAAACCAAACGGCTGATTGCAACGATTGGTCTCACTGACATCGGCATTATCGATCTGCCAGATGCACTTCTGGTAACGCGCCTTGACCGGTCTCAGGATGTCAAAAAGATTCATGCAGCCTTGTCGGATGTCGACAGCCCGATTGCACATGCGCACCCGTCTCAGGTTGGACGGAATCTGAACCGCGCCAAAGCCTGGGCCTCAGACTGGCTCTATAACAAGGCCCTGCCCCTATGGATCAGCGAAGGCCTTGACCGGGAGGCCGGTGGTGCATTTGATGCGCTGACGCGTCAGGGCGCGCCTATCCTTGATATGCCGAAACGTATGCGCGTTCAGGCTCGCCAATGCTATGTGCTCGCGCAGGCTGGCCTGATGGGCCATAATGATGCGGCAAATGCGCTGCACATTCCTTTGGATTTCATGATGACCAAGGGATATCTCGGCAAGGGCCGCTTCGCTGTCACCATGGATCGCTATGGCACGCCTGCAAACGATCAGTGCGACACCTATGAGCTGGCATTTGTGCTGTATTCCCTCGCTTATGTTTACAAGCTGACCGGCGACAAGACATACAAAATCATGGCCGAAACCACGCTGGCGGAGCTGAAATCAAGTTTCGCACATGAAAGCGGTGGGTATGTCGAAGGCTTGCCGAACCCGACCGGACCGCGGCGCGCTAACCCGCATATGCACATGCTGGAAGCTGCGCTTGCCTGGGTTGATCTGCACCAGAGCGAACCCTTTGCAGCACTCGCGCGCGAACTGGTCGACCTGTTCTACAACAAATTCTTCATTGATGGGCTTCTGCGAGAGTATTTCGAAGATGACCTGTCACTAATCTCTTCCAATGGGCATTCAGAGCTTCTGGATGTGGAGCCCGGCCATTTGTGCGAATGGTCCTGGTTGCTTCAGGAGTATGGCCGCATCATGGGCGAGCCAATGGAACCGATCGCGACCATGACGGCATTCGTTGATAGTTTTGGCAAGGAAGCCGCCCGAGACATTATTGTCGACCGGGTCGCACCTGACGGAACACAAGCCAAGATCACGACAAGCCGTTTATGGCCTCAGACAGAGTATATTCGCTGGAAGCTGAGCCAGAACACACCAAAGAGCATCAGTGCATCCCTGTCCTGCCTTGAGGACTTCCGCTCGGTCTTCCTGAACCGTGATGGTGAGGAACCGGGCCACTGGATCGATCAGATCAGCTCGGACGGCAATATCGTCAATGACCGCGCACCAGCGAGTTCATTCTATCACGTGATGACGATGATGACCTGCCTGTTGTCGACTGAAGCCAAAGCCGTCGCTTAAGACTGTGGTTCCAGAACCTTTGGATTAAGCGACGCCGCATACAGCTTGCGGTATGTCGTAGCCATTTGCTCAGCCGTGTAATTTTCCTCGAATTTCTGCAAAGCACGTTGCCCGACCGCTTTGCGGCGTGGCGCGTTTTGAAGCTCTGAGATCGCTTTCACAAAGCCATCCACATCCGGCAATCCCTGCACGAGCGGGATCACATAGCCAGACGAAGTCGCCGGATCTGTCCCGATGATCTCGGGAATTTTGCCAACATTTGTTGAAATCACCGGCTTACCGAGGCTGAGCATTTCCAGAATGATCAACGGGAATGACTCTCCCACAAAATAGGTCGGCAACAAGCCAATATCGCAGGCTGCAATATAGTCATTCAGATTGGAGACCTGTCCGATCAGATGCACGTGATCAGGCGCAAGTGCGGAAATCCGATCCGCCTCAGGACCATCCCCGATCAACAACAGGTCAGCCTTGATGCCGCGCTCATTCAATTTCTGTGTGATTGAAACGGCCTGTCCCCAGCCCTTGGACTCAATGGCGCGCGATGCAAGACACAATAGAAGCGCATCTTTTCTAACGCCAATGTCTGCCTTGGAAATCGGCTTTGGCTCACGGTGCTCAATGCCGTTCAACACATACTCCAGCACTGGCGGTTGGCCATAAATGTCAAAGACCTGTTTATTCTTCTCTGCCGTATAAGCCCAGACATCGACCTTTTTCAGCATATCAGGAATGCGCTTGGCGAATGTCTTATCAATCGCCGGATCTTCAATAATGGTCTCGGCGCAGCCATGCATGGAGACGATCCACGCGACCTTCCGCTTCAGCTTCGAATAGTGGTCGTGAACGAAACGGTCAGCCCACCAGACAGACGAATGAACAACATTGATGTCCAGATCTTCCACCATGACCTCAAACGGTTTTGGCAGATTGGAGGCGTCATAAAGCGGCACGCGGCTGTCAATGCGCTTCACGACCTCCGGATGGCTCGGCAATTGCCCGACATTGAACAGGAAGGCACGCCCCCCCATGCGCATCCAGGTATTTGCAAGGGTGATCGCGAATATCTGACCGCCGCCCGGCGCGAGATCAGCAACAACAACGCCAAGGCTCGGAAGCTTCTTCGAACCGTCTTTCAGTTCCACCTCACAGAGGATTTCACGTCTGACATTTTCATCAGTGATATCGAAACGGTCGAGGTCTTCCGTCGTGAATTTGGTGATCTGGGTCTGCGCCTTTTTCGACTGTTCGAAATTCTTGCGGATGAACGACCGGACAAGTGAAAGCTCGGAGAAATATTCCCGGCTGCCTTCCATGCGCTGCGTAACGGAGTTCTCGTGACGGCGGTGGAAGTTCACTTCCTTACTGCAATAGGCGATCTCGCCGCCCAGAATGGCGCGAATATAAAAGAACCAGTCCCCGCAAAGCTTCAGCGAGGTCACACTGTCGACGAATCCCGGCTCCGGCGTAAATT
Organism: uncultured Ponticaulis sp.; assembly: GCA_963678615.1. Classification (GTDB taxonomy): domain Bacteria; phylum Pseudomonadota; class Alphaproteobacteria; order Caulobacterales; family Hyphomonadaceae; genus Ponticaulis. The sequence goes on along the minus strand of OY782947.1, from coordinate 1,086,619 downwards.
TACGCATGATCACGCTGCTGGCATTTGGAATGCAGTTCGCAATACCCAGGCCGTCGCTCATTTCCCGATGGTCGGTACATTTATAATCTGCTGACCAACGCCCCCGATTGATGCGGTCGAGATAGATCGGCTCATAGTCACCAATGACGGCGCCCATTTCATTGACCGGCACGGATTTACCATAAGACAAGAAGACGTTGCGGTCTTCCAGAGCAGGCAGGACACTCTCAAGCAGGTCAGCAGTGGCAATGTCGTCCGCTTCGGCCATCCAGATCAGATCTGCCGACGACGCGTCCATGCCCTTGAGCCATTGTGCGAAGGGAGACCCTGAATTGTGCTCATTGAAGAGACAGCGGGTCCCCGGCCGATGTTCGGCAAATTTGAGCAGGACGTCCACGGATTTATCCGACGAGGCATCATCCAGAAGAATAACGTCGAAATCCTGATAGGTCTGTTCCTGAATGGTTTTCAGACGTTCTGGCAGGAAGGCCTCGTAATTATAGTTCGGAACCACAACAGATACTTTCGGCGCGATGCCGGCAGCTTCTCGAATGGCATGAAGGAGCGCAGGCCCAGTCGTCTTGATGGTGAAGTTCTCAAGCGCGATCTCACGGCCTTTTTTACCGGTTTCCGCTCTCAACTCTGGATCGTTGATATACTCGAGGGTGGCATTTGCCATCGCTTCAACATTTTGAAACGGAACAGCCTGCCCAGCGCCCATGACCATGAATTCCGGCATGCCGCCAGCATCTTCGAAACAGACAACTGGTGCGCCGCCAATGGACGCATAGAGACAAACGAGCGGGAATGGATCTTCTTCCGACGGCAGGAGGAAAACGTCACACGCGCGAAAATACGGGTTCAGATTGGTCTGGTGACCGACGAAACGAATTTTCTCTGACAAGCCATAAGAGGCCACCAGAGAGACGCATTCATTGAAGTCTTCACCATCGCCGATCCAGACAAATTCGACCTTCTTTTTGCTCTTGGAGAGAATTTTTCGGGCGACTTCGATGAACAGTTTTGGTGACTTGCGCCACTGCACGGTGCCGCAGCCCATCACCAAAATGGCGTCTTCTGCGCAGCCAAGCGCCGCCTTGTCGGCATATTTCTCGTCGAATTCGACCAGCATGTCCTGATCAAAACCCTCGACATAGTCATAGACAACGCCGGAGCGGTCCTCAGGCAAACCAAAGGCAGCTATCAGGCTGTTACGGACGGCATGGCTGCCTGTCAGAACGCGTGCAGACTGGCTCATCACCTGATGGATGTAATCGCCATACAGACTGATGATTTTCGGCATTTCGTGAATGTAGGAAATGACGGGTGCTGAGCGTTTCGACACATTAAAGAAGCGTCCAGACGCGACTGAGTTCACGAAGTAACAGACGACGTCATTGCCAAGCCAGGTTTCCAGATGGCGACGTGCGCCCTCCTCTCCCATTTGACGTTCATAGCCTTCGAAATTAAACAAAGGCGCAATTTCCTGAAAGCTCTCAATCTGTGGACCGCCGCGCATGGAGATGATCTTGATCTCAAACTGCGTCGAGCGAACGAGCCATTTGGCGAAGATTTTCGCGACCTGTTGCGCGCCACCAAACTCTGTATCGTGAATGACGATGACAATCGTTCCGCGATTTCGTGGCAGCAGGTTCGGATCAAAAACCCCATACCCCGTAACTTCAGCGCCGCCGCTGAACCGCGGTTTACGTTTCTCAAACTGGCCTTGTTTCAGATAATGGCTGATCGGCGATTGACCGGATTTTGCGACATCCGGGTAAGCGCGCAGATAGAATTCATGATCGAAATGCTGGCCCGGACAATAGCCTGCCTTCCACCCAAGCAAGCTATAGTGAAGAACTGGCAAAATGCCGAGATTGGCAACTTCCGGATAAAGAGCCAGATATTCTGTCGGGCTGAAGACCGAGTTCGGCCAATAGCCTTTCAGCGCACCAACATTCAGATAATGCTCAATCGGTTTCGCCTTTGGATCATTATTGAGATAGCGGAACCGGTAGAACGCCTGATCAAACACACCATAATCGAGCAATAGAGCGCGATTGACAGCATCAAGCTCTTCTTTGGCAGACAGAGAGGTTGCGTCTTCCAAATCCGTCGACAGGAACGGGCGCAGTTGCTCAAGGGCCTTTTCGGGCTGCTGGGCGGCAATTTGCTGATTTTCAGACAAGAGTCTGAGCGATTCACGGTTTATGCGTTGCTGTTCCCGGGTTTGCGATTCGATGGTTTCGATATCGCCAGACGCCAGTCTGACCTTCTTGGCAGCAGCCTGCACCCCCCCCGTTGCCACAAGCTTCATCGCCCTGAAAACATGGATAAAAAATGTCTTCGGACGTCGGGAATAAAACCCGATCAGCGCGAAAAGCTTAGACATACAAACACCAGAACATCACTTCAGATCGTGACATGAATCATTAAACGGGACGCATTTGCGAGGCTACTAGCATATCGGCTAAGATGCATTAAGTCTGTGCAATTTCAGCCAAATAACACCCGTTAAAAGACAAAAATTCCAAAACAATGCGTACGAGTTGCTTAATTGACGCGCAATCAACCCGAGACAGCGCGTCCCGTCTTTACGATCAAAGTTGAAAAGTGTTCGGCGGCCGGATCGGCGATCTTAGAAACCAGTGTCCGCATCTGCCAGCGGCGGCGCATTCCGGTCTTTGTCTGACAAAATAACTTTGTCTGGAGAAATGCCCCAATCCACACCAATCGCAGGATCATTCCACATAATAGAGCGATCACATTCGGCAGAATAAAATCCCGTCACCTTATACTGAACTTCCGTATCAGGCTCGAGCGTCAGGAAGCCGTGGGCAAATCCTTTTGGAACGAGGAATTGGTGACCATTATCCGCCGACAGTTCTGCGCTGACATATTGACCGTAAGTTTCTGAGCCCGTGCGAATATCAACAGCCACGTCGAGAATACGCCCTCTGGTACAACGAACCAGCTTGTCCTGCGCAAATGGCGGTGTCTGCAAATGCAGACCGCGAAGCGTACCAACTTCGCTCGACAGAGAGTGGTTGTCCTGAACGAAGTCCAGATCCAGCCCAAATTCTTCAAACTGCTGACGGTTCCATGTTTCAGAGAAATATCCCCGATCATCTCCAAACCGTTTTGGAATGATCAGCAATACATCTGGAATGGCCTGACGAATAATTTCCATGTGAGTTCCCCTGTCTCCGCTCGTCGCCGTTATTGAGACACGTAATTTTGGCCATATTCAGCCCGAAACTGCTGAACCAGAATGTCTGAGTTGGAATTCGACAGCTTTTTGATGCTTCGCAGCGGCAAATGATCAGACACCGTCAATCCTGCCGCACGCGCAAGCTCAATGAGATAGTTTTTGCCGCCCTGGGCCGCTCTCTCATACGTGATCGTAAACGGTTTGATGTCCCAGTGTTCGAAGAAGTCCTTCCAGGTCGCCTCTTCGCGCTGGATATTCTGAATCTCTTTCGCAATCTCCGCACCGAGTTCAGGAGTGTACTGAGCGGTGGAGCGTTCCAGAGCCAGCCGGTCGTCGGCCACGGTATTACCAAGTCGCAATTTGTTTTCGCGACGTCGCAAATGATAAATGCCGGAGGCGCGGGCTTTGACGCGGGAAATGGCCTGACGGTCTTTTTCCAGACGCTGGATATAAACCCAGTTTGCGCCTTTAAAAGCTGCGTAGAAATTTGCAAACGGCCCAGCCAGATCATGGTCTTTGGACAGTTTGAAGTTCACCTGACCAATGTAATTGGCCATCACTTTGACGGCAAAATTCCCAGTCGAATCGCGTCCATCTTCCAGGACTTTCAACAGCATGTCCTTTGGGTCGAGACCTTTATCGAGATATTTGAGAAAATGCTCATCCGGCACACCCAACACATCCTGATTCACAAAGTCATCGCAGACCATTGTGCTGCCAGAGCGCTGTGTTGCGCAGATTATGAATGATTCACTCATCAGGATGGACCCGCCCACATATTCCATTCGACGGACGCATCTGCCCGCGACAACGAATTCAAGATCTTGAATTCAAAACCTAAAAATCGTTCTCTCTCACCATAGAGGACAGCTTCAACAAATATTGCCCGTATGATGTCTTCTGGCTTTCTTTGCCCAGCGCTTCGAGCGCGTCAGCATCAATATAGCCCATTTCGAAGGCAATCTCTTCCGGACAGCAAACCTTCATCGCCTGACGTGTTTCAAGCGCGCGTACGAAATCGGCCGCATCGATCAGGCTGTTTGGCGTACCAGTATCGAACCATGCAAAACCGCGTTGGAGGCGCTGTACCTTCAGGTCCGTCGCTTCCAGATACATGCGGTTGACGTCAGTGATCTCAAGCTCGCCACGCGCAGATGGCTTCACCTGTTTGGCAAACTCAACAATTCGCTTGTCGTAGAAATAAAGACCCGTCACAGCCCAGTTTGAACGTGGCTCTTGCGGCTTTTCAACGAGAGACGTTGCACGGAAATTGTCATCGAAGGTTACGATGCCATAGCGCTCTGGATCGTTCACCTGATAGGCGAAGACGGTCGCGCCCTGATCTGCTTCTTTCACCGCATCAGACATGACCTGACGCATGCCGGCACCAACGAAAATGTTGTCGCCAAGAACGAGCGCGCAAGATTCGCCATCAATGAATTCCTCACCGAGGATAAAGGCTTGCGCCAGTCCGTCCGGTGTCGGCTGAACCTTGTAGGAAATCTTGATCCCCCAGCGCTCACCCGTTCCGAGAAGCTTCTCGAAAATCCGCTCGTCGTCAGGTGTCGTGATAATCAGGATGTCTTTAATCCCCGCCATCATCAAAGTGGCGAGCGGATAATAGATCATCGGCTTATCATAGATGGGCAACAGCTGTTTGCACACAACACGGGTAATTGGACGAAGCCGGGTTCCACTACCACCCGCGAGAATAATCCCCTTCATGCCGTTGTCCCTTTCAACGCAGTAAACATACTAAATACTTTTCTCACTCTGGAACACACGCATACAAGCCTCAAGTGCTTGTTTCCATGGTCTTCGTTCAACATCGTGAATTTCTTCAAGGTTTTCACAATCAAGACGAGAATTTGCCGGACGGCGAGCGGGTGTCGGATACTCAGAAGATGGAATCGGGTGCACATTACATGTGATTCCGAGCGCTGTCTCACTCTGACGGAAAATCTCCGTCGCAAAGTCATACCAGCTTGCATCTCCACTGTTCGTAAAATGGAATGTTCCGTACAAATCCATATCATTCGGCGACTCTACAAGATTGCGCGCAATTTGAAGCGTCGCCGCGGCAATGTCCGGCGCATAGGTCGGATTACCGATCTGGTCACTCACAACGTTCAATTCTTCCCGGTCTTTGCCAAGCGTCAGCATGGTTTTGACGAAATTCTTGCCATATGGCGAAAACACCCAGGCCGTTCGCAGGATGACGTGTTTATTCCATGTCGTTCGGATGGCCTCTTCACCGGCTTCCTTGGACTGACCATAGACACCGAGCGGTGCGACAGGGTCGTCTTCGAAATACCGGCTCGGCTTTGTGCCATCGAACACATAGTCGGTGGAGTAATGGATCAGCGGAATGTCAAACTCCGCCGCCGCTCTGGCAAGGTTCAGCGGGCCGTCTTCATTGACGCTATACGCCCCAGCTTCATCGGACTCAGCCTGATCAACAGCCGTATAGGCCGCCGCATTGACAATCACGACCGGCCGTAGCTCGCTGATCACATCATGAACCAGCGCCTCATCGGTAATGTCCCCCTCGGGCCGCCCGAGTGTCTCAATCTGAATATCATCTGATGACAAGGCTTGCAGAGATTGAGCTACCTGTCCTTGTGCGCCAAATACAAGCAATTGCATGGCTATTGTCCCCGTTTGATACGCTACAAAACGCCGAGACGTTCGCCTGAATATTTGTTCTCGCGCAATGGCCGCCACCACCAGTCATTCGCAAGATACCATTCGACCGTCTTTCGCAGACCGGTATCAAAGTTTTCGTTGGCCTTCCAGCCCAGTTCGTCTTCGAGCTTGGTCGCATCAATCGCATAGCGCGCATCATGGCCAGGGCGATCTTTCACGAAAGTGATCAGATCACGGCGAGACGTTGCAGCCGGACGCAGCTCATCAAGCGTGTCACAAATAGTGTGAACCACCTGAAGGTTCGTACGCTCATTGCGGCCACCCACATTGTATTTCTCTCCAATGCGCCCCTTCAGGAGAATCGTCAGCAAGGCCCGTGCATGGTCATCCACATACAGCCAGTCACGGATATTCGAACCGTCGCCATAAATCGGCAGTGGTTTACCATCCAGCGCGTTCAGCGTGACGAGCGGAATGAGCTTCTCTGGGAAATGGTATGGTCCATAATTGTTCGAGCAGTTCGAAATGACCGCTGGGAAGCCATATGTCCGCGCCCAGGCCGTAACGAGGTGGTCAGATGCAGCTTTCGATGCCGAATATGGTGAGCTCGGATCATATGGCGTGACCTCTTCAAACAAACCTTCCGCGCCAAGGGAGCCATAAACCTCGTCTGTCGAGACATGGAGAAAGCGAAATGCGTCCTGCTGTTCCTGTAACAGGCTTTCCCAGTGCTGACGCGCAACTTCCAGCATGGTGAATGTACCCATGACGTTCGTGTGCACAAACACGCCGGCACCGGTGATAGACCGGTCGACATGACTTTCGGCTGCCAGATGCATAACGCCGTCCGGCTGATGTTTGTCGAAAACTCGCTTGATGGCTTCAAAGTCAGTGATGTCCGCCTGAACAAATGAATAGCGTTCAGACTGATCAATTTCCTTCAGAGACGTCAGGTTTCCTGCATAGGTCAGACTATCGACATTGACGACTTCATGATCAGTCGAATTGATCAGATAGCGACAGACTGCTGACCCAATAAACCCCGCGCCGCCTGTAACAAGAATTTTCACTAAACTGCCCCCAAAGATACGATACCGGCCCATAACCTAATACTGGCTTTAGACCACGTGTTTCTCACAAACAAGGTGCCAATGAGGGTTGATTTGGCAATCTGAAGCCAGGTGTTCATTTTTATGGTGAAACCGCTACAAAATCGCGAAAACTGACCAGAGGTTTTGCAATCAACGTCTGATCGTCTCCTCCTGTTCCGCACTAAAAACCAATGCTGTCGCTGCGATCCAGCCCCGCAAAAATAAATTACGAAAATGCCGATAACTGATCGCTTTCAAGGCAAACTTTAAATTTATGGCCAAGTCTTATTTTTTCAGGGCAGTAGCTATGAAATCGCCGTATCTTTGCCTTATTGTATCAGTACCCCTCGCAGTACTGAATTCTTTCCGGCATTAAGCCTGATTGTGGGACCTTGGTATCGACAGATACCAATGATTTGGGAGTTATTTATGAAGTCTACGATGAAGCTTGCAGCTTGTGCATTTATTCTGGCGTCTTTCGCTGGAGCCTGCTCACCTACTGAGAAAGGCCCAACGACACCAACTGAGAAGCAGAGCGCTAGCCCAACACCTTCTACGGAACCAACTAAAGCCGCAGAAGTCATCGAATATAGCGACAAAGCCGTCCCTCTGAATGCGTGGAACGTTTCAACTGACGGCACAATGAGCAAAGTCACTGCTGAAAGCGAATTCGTTTCAATCACATTTCCTCAGAACGAGACCGGCGATGCAACGGGCTACGGTCTTTTCCGCATGCCAACAACTCCGGGACATACTTATGTCTGGACCGGTGAGATCCGTTCAGGTGACAGCTCAACCGCCACAACAAGTGTTGCGACTTATGACGGCACCTTCAATCGCGTTCCGCTTGAAGTGACATCTGACTGGCAAACATTCTCTATCGAAATCACAACGTCAGCTGAAACGACAAATTTCTACATCGACAACCGTATCGAAGGCGCGTCGCTCAAGTCATTTGAAACGCGAAACAATACGATTTCTTCGAAGTAATACGAAAAAGCCGGGCTGCCATAATATGTAGCCCGGCTTTTTCTTAAACCCGATACGGTCTTAGTTCGCGCTGATATCGAGAACATATTCGGCAGGTTTCAGACCGTTATTCTGCAGGAATTTGACATACTTTCCGGCGAGTTCTTTCCGTCTGACATCAAATGCCTGCCAATCTATATCCATCAATCTCTGAACATCGTTGCGGCTAACACCATTCATGTAATCTTTCGCCAGAATGTATGGAACCTTCATCGTTTCACACAGCTCAAGTGTGCGACCGTCGTGCACCACACAAATTCCCGGCACGCCCGCCTGAATTGCCAGCATAACCCCGTGAATACGCGCACCGATCACAAGATCGAAGCGACGATAATGCTCCATCCAGTCATCGACATTCACAAAGACCCGGCCATGGCGACGCGCCCACTCACGGAACTCGCCGAGTTCCATATCCGGACGGGCATAATCACGACATTTCTGCAGAGACTCTAAAGACAGGTTTTGCGCTTCGCCGCGAAGCAGCTGAACCATCTCGATCGGGCTTTGCGCAATATACGTACCGCCCGTCACGTCTGCGAGGTGTGCAAGTGACGTTTCCAGTTTAGACAGCCATGTCCAGTTCTGATGCCCGGACGGGACAGAAATGTATTTTGGCGACTTAACCTGATCTATTTGAATTTTTTCCCCGAGCTTCGGGTCCGAATTGATGAACAGAGACGGACAGCCCAACACTTCGACTGAGTCACCGAACCCATTTTCACGCAATACATTAGCCGTGAACTCGCCTCGAACTGCAATGTTCTTGCCGCCTTGAGGGCTTCTGTCGACCACGGAACGAACCCACCGCAATGTTCCCTCTGGAACGGGCACAGGCTCACCATTCAGATTGGTTTGCGCCCCCAGGCCGATCATCACGATCTTTTTGGAAAGCTCTTCGAACTTGTTCGCCAGACCCCCAAAATCTGCGTGTGGGCCGAGCTGGTTTGCTGCAGGCACAACTGCCAGATCACCAGCTGCTTCAATCGTCTGAACACTCTCACCCCAGCCAGCCTGGCTTGTAATCTGCAGCTGTTTATACAGTGCGTAATGGAAAGCCAGATTGCCCGTATTGTGACCAACACGCTCGTAAAGTTCTTCAGCGGTCAGAAATGCGCTTCCAGGTACGAATTTTTCGAGGCCAAGAATAAAAGGTTTCACCGATAATCTCCGAGTAAAATAAGCAGATCAAACTTCGCCTCGATCGGCCCTAAAATCTTAAGTCAGGCTTCTAGCTGTGCCATGAACTTACCGTAGCACTCATCATTATGGGTATTCACATCAAAAACAATTGGGGGAATCGTTAATTGTCCCGCCGCAATCGCTTCAATTTTATCCGCAAGGCTTTTTGAGCTGCCGACAAGGAAGTGATCACCAGTGACACCAGGAATGATTTTTTCCTTCATGCCGCCAATGTTGGAGCCGAGCATTGGAACACCGGCCAGACGCGCTTCCTGAATAACGACAGGTGCATTTTCCCACCAGGTCGACGGCATGACAACCCAGTCACAGGCCCCCATCAAAGACAGAACTTCGCTTGATTTGTAGGCGCCGTTCAGCTCGATTGTATCAGAATACTTCTCGATCAGCGGCTCAACTGACGCGAAATAGTCGATATTCATCTGACCATTGGCCGTGCCATGCAGAGAAAACCGAACGCGACGTAAAGTTGACCGTTTCAGATATTTCACAGCATTCACAAAAACAGCAACACCTTTGAAAGGCGTGAACTGGCCGAAATAACCAATCCGTATCTTACGGTCATCGCCCTCGTCATCAGTGGTCGCCGCAATGTCTTCCTTCACGTAGTCGAGCTTCATGAAGTTCTCGATGACATGCATTTTCTCAGCCGGAATACCAAAATCCACGTATCGCTGAGCTAGAAACTCGCTCGGCGAGATAAAGCCAGCAATGTGCTTTGCATATTCGAGGATCAGGTTTCGGCGCAGAAAGAAGAAGCCCGAAGAATAGTCAGGGAAACAGGACGAACATTCTGAAGCTGAGCTCACACGGCACAGTTCATTATTCGTCTTAATCATCTGACCGAAATGGTTGCAGATCATTCCATATTCATGGAGCGTCAGGAACACTTTCAGATTGTTGTTCTTCGCAAGCAAACCGACCACATCCAGTCCGACACCAAAATAGTGGTGGAAATGAAATGCGTCTGGTTTGAAGACGTCGACGATATTCTGAAGATCGGCCAGCGCCTTTTCAAAATCATTTGCAACCAGGCGAAAACCGTCAAAGTCAGAGCCAGTCCACAAAAGCTCGTCGTCACGTCCACGGAATGCACCAATGCGACCATCATGGCCAATCTGCTTCGGCGCAGCGCGCGCAACAAACAGACAGTCATGGCCTTTTTGTTTCAGAGCCTGAAACTGTGCATATGCGGCGTTCTCAGCACCCCCGCGGGAAAGTTCCGGATGACCGTGAGAATAGATGATGATTCTCAATGTACTTCCCCAATCTGATCAAGATAATTGAACCATTTTTGCGTGAAAGTCGCACTGTTTCTCAAGGTAAACATAAAGCGCTTTTCAGAGGAGGTCCGACCAATAGATTGCCGCTCCAAATGGTACATTCCATCCCCCGCGAACAGCATATTTTTACCGCCTTCAGACCGCGCCTGAAGGCAAATATCAACATCCTCGAAATCGCCATTGATATACTCGGATGAGAAGTACTCAGCATATTCCTCAGAGCGTTTGCGCATCAGCATCAACGCACCTGTAACCGCGAGAACTTCTTCGTCCTTTTTCGGCATAGCAAGCGCAGCCGGCAGCCCTTTGTTTGTATGCTCAGCCAGCAACAGACCGCCAAATGAATCGGCCGCTCGGAAATGAATTCCAGCGTGTTGGATGGTTTCGTCTTCAAACCGGAGTGTAAAACCCGCAATGTCTTTTGGATGCTGTTCAATATACTGAGTGGCGCGGTCAATATGCGCGAAATCCTGAACCAGGATGTCAGAGTTCATAAACAGAATATTCTTCGAAGATGAGAAGAAGGCACCGACATTACAGGCGCTTGCAAATCCGGAATTGCCCGGCGTTACAATGAATTTCACACCTGAAGGGAAAGACGTTTTGTGTTGAATGAGTTTTTTGCGCATTCTCTCAACCAGATTGAGGTCATCACACACAATTACCCAGTCATACGAAGTTGGCGCATCTTTGATCATCAGGATCAAATCATCAATGAAGAACATTTCTGAGTGATACGGCACAACCAATGACAGTGTCGGATTCGATACGTCTGAGAGGACGTCAAGTTTGGTATCTTTGAGAATGTCCGCGAGTGGGCGTGTATTGCCTGCGTCATCCGGAATGACATCAAACAATAGCCCCTTAAGGCTCTCTGGCTGTTGCGCAGCCATGCGCTGGACATAAACACCTGGAAGATGACCTGCTGAAGGTAAGCCAGGGTTCAGCGGGAAAAAGACAACTTCATCGCCTTCTTTCCAGGCCAGAGCATAGCCATCCAGTGAGCCAACCGGTGCCCCCATGGCTGCAAGCCCGAGAAAACCATGAGCATTAGATCTCGGCGAAAAACCATTGCCCTTGAGGTGATTTGTAACGTCATCTCGTTGAGAGCTATGGCATTGCAGTTCAACCAGAACACAATTGGCTTTATCAAAAAGGTAAAGTCGCTTGCCACCCGCATCCATCAACCAACCATTGATGAACAAGGATTGCCCCGAAGATTTGTCAATCGACTCGATGTGGATCGTGCCGGGCGGCTGACTTTCGAGCCGTTTCATTTCGATCGCATGCAGAACGCTACGTTCTATATCGCCGTCATCGAACAACTTCTTCAATGTTCCGACCATGAACTCAAGGCTAGGACCTGAATGCTTTACAACATCCAGAACAGAGGCTTTCAGAACCATTTCCTGTCCAGCATGCTTGGCCTGAAGCACCCCATCAGAAACAGCTGCCGAAACGCCATCACGGACGTATTTGGAATCAGGGAGCTTGAACTTCGCCATAAAGCCGACAGGCTTTTTGCGTAGTGAAATTCCCTGATCCAGAAAATGGTTGAGCACGTCCTGACGCTCGAAAGTACAATAACTTTCCAGAACGACACCTTCACCCAGAGATGGAAACTCAATCGTTTCAAGAACGTCTGATTTCTCTTCCTGAAACCAGCCCATTGCAAAGAAATAAGCGTGTTTGTTGAGGGCAAAAATCACCTCATCAACACTATGTGTTTGCTTCATGATCACTCCCACCCAGCGAACAAGCGTAGAAAATCGTCAAAAAATAAAAGCGTTAGCTGAGCAACTCATTCCATTTTTCGACCAGTTCTTCAAGGCCTTCGCTCGGGGTACGCCCCTCTTTATAACCATAATTTTCAAAATGACTCTGAGCGCTTTCAATCGTGCCTGCAATCACGCCAGCTTCGACATCTTTATTCTTGTCGAGATAATAATCTTCGTCCACCTCAACCGGCACAACACGCTTCTCAGACAGACCGTGCGCCACAAAGTGATCGAGCGGTGAACCAATTTGCCCATTCGCCTGAGCTTCGGTCAAATCCTCATAGGATTCGATATACCGGGTTTCAGGAAACCCTGCCTGCGTCAGGTAAGATTTCAGCAGAAATCTAAAAATATCCGCTTTGACCCGCACGAACTCGACATCTTCAGGACCAACTACAGTTCGCAGTTGCTCACTTAAACGTTCGGAATGAGGAAAATAGAATTTTCCTGTGCTTGTTTCATTTCGTTTCGCCATGTCCCCTGTACTCCGCTTACTATCCCCTAGAGGCAAAATTCTGAATCAATGAAAATAAAAGATCAGAAACCAGTCAGTTGGTTTGCTCAGAATACTGCGTAAAAGGCCGCAGCATCTAAGGTCAACTCAAAAATAAACAAGTTTTCCCAGAAAGGAAAACTGCTCAATTCTTCACCAGCCCCCCCTTCAACTTGCGGTGCCACCTCCAGGCATCTTCAATGATCACCTGCAAATTGCGCTCTGGCGTCCAGCCTAACCCGGCAGATGCCTTGGCATTGTTCGCCACCAGGCTTGGACTGTCTCCGTCACGACGTTCCGTCGCTTCAATCGTGAGACTTTTGCCTGTCACAGCCTCTGCCGCGTCAATCAATTCACGAACCGTCGTCCCCGTGCCGGTTCCCAGATTGAACTCGCCGCCTTTCGATCCGTTCAACTGCAGTTCGAGCGCACGAACATGCGCATCAGCCAGATCGAGCACGTGAATATAGTCACGAATGCATGTTCCATCGCGGGTTTCATAGTCCGATCCGAAAATGAAGAATTTCTCGCGAGCACCGTAAGCAACATCCAGAAGGAGTGGAATGGCGTGAGTTTCCGGATCGTGCCATTCACCAATCCGGCTTTCCGGATCTGCGCCTGCGGCGTTAAAATAACGGAGCGCAACCGATGAGAAATCTTTATAGGTGCGCATATCTTTCAGCACCTGCTCAACCATCAGCTTGGACTGACCATAGGGGTTGAGAGGCTTTTGAACATGCGTTTCATCCATTGGCAGGAATTCCGGCGCGCCATAAGTCGCGCACGTCGAAGAGAAAACAAACGCCTGAACGCCCGCTTCTTCGGCTGCTTTGATGATGTTGACCGCGCCGCCGACATTGTTCTCGTAAAAAGCAGCAGGGTCTTTCACAGAAAACCCAACCTCGATGAGCGCAGCGAAATGAAGAACGCCCTTGATGTCATAAGTGCGAAACGTATTTTTCAGCGCTTCAGGGTCACGAATATCGCCCTCAACGAGCGGCCCCCACTGAACGAACTCTTTGTGTCCGTTATAAAAATTATCGAAAACGATTGGGGTGTAACCAGCAGTCGCCAGAGCGAGACAAGTGTGAGAGCCAACATAGCCAGCGCCGCCCACAACAAGAATATTCCCTTTACTCATTCATGCCCCCACCGCTGAATCAAGGATGACGTGGCCATAACGTCTTTTTAATGACCAAGTAAAGGCCTGACGGAGACACATTCGAGATTCTTTTCTAATGTGATCAAAGGTACAATCGAGCGCCTTTTGTTTTGCCTCTGAATGCGGTACCCGAAGACGACGCTGCAACATTCAGCACAGGTGGGGGTCATCTTGTCCGATTATTCAACTCTAGCGAACAATTATTCAAAACTGGCCGGAAAATCCCTATCAGAACTGGCTAAAAGGCGAACGGAAAACGTATATACTGCCGCAGGCTGGACACTTAACAGCGCCCGTCAGATTCTTGATGCGGACGCCGAAGCCAATCTTTTGACACTTGCGCGCTCTCAGGGAATTTCAGACGCCATCAGCGACCTGTTTGCCGCCAAACACGTCAATCCCTCTGAAAATCGGCCTGCGCTCCATTGGGCATTACGCGCGAGCGCCCCAACCCTGCCTGACGCAATCGACGTGAAGGCAACGCTGGAACCAGCCCTCGCCTATGCCGAAACCGTCAGAGCTTCCAGAACATTCAAAACTGTTCTGCATTTGGGGATTGGCGGCTCAGACTTTGGCCCACGACTGCTCCACGATGCGAGCAAGGATGACTATCCGAACGACATCAGCGTTCGCTTTGCCGCGAATGTTGACCCGCTGGACCTCGACCGAGCGCTGGCCGGCCTCGACCCGGCAACCACTCTGGTCGTTGGCGTATCCAAGTCGTTCTCCTCCGAAGAGACGATGTACAATCTGGACCGCGCGCGCGACTGGCTGAAAGAGAGTGTCGGCGATCAATGGCCAAAACATATGGCACTCGTCACGGCCTCCCCGGCCAAGGCTGAGGCCTGGCTCGGCGAGCCAAGCGACCGCCTGTTCGACATGCCCATCAGTGTGGGCGGGCGCTATTCACTTTGGTCAAACGCTAGCCTTGCCTGCATGATCGCTTTCGGACGCGACTGGTTTGAAGCCTTTCTGGCAGGCGGTCGCGCTGTCGACGAGCATGTCCAGTCCGCGTCGCTTGAAGACAATATGCCCCTGAAGCTGGCATTGCTCGACTATTGGAACATGACCGTTCGCGGCATCGAGTCCAACATCGTATTGAGCTATTCAAATGCGCTGCGCATGTTGCCAACTTACCTCCAACAGCTTGAGCTGGAATCAAACGGCAAATCAGTTGGCCCGGACGGCACACCGATTTCACACCACTCCATCAAGGCGCTCTGGGGCGGCGAAGGCACGATCGGCCAGCATTCTTACCACCAATGGCTGCATCAGGGCACGTCAAAGGTCGCAGTTGAATTCATCGTGGCTCTGAACCCAGAACGAGACCCCAATGGCACGCGCGCGCTGGTCGCGCATGCCCTGGCGCAGTCTGAAGTCCTGGCCAATGGCCTGACCGAAGAGGAAATCGCCGCTGAATCCCCGTCGCTCGACCCAATTGTTCGCAAGCAAAAGGTCATGCCGGGCGGACATCCCTCCTTCATTCTGGCGTGCAAGTCATTTGATGCAGAGGCTCTGGGCTCGCTCATTGCGCTTTACGAGCACCGCACCTTTTTTGCAGGACGTCTGTGGGGTATTAACAGCTTTGACCAATGGGGCGTCGAGCGCGGTAAGATTCAGGCCGCCAAGATCAAGTCAGCTCTGGCAGGCCAGGATAAGGTCTGCGACGAGATCACCGCCCAACTTGTGAACTTCTTTCGCGGGTGACATAAAGCGCCTATCCCCTGATCTCTCTCTTTCCGGAATATCCAAATGAAATTCTTTGTTGATACAGCAGACGTTGCCGCAATCCGCGAGCTGGACGAACTCGGCCTGCTCGACGGCGTCACAACCAACCCGTCCCTGATTGCCAAATCAGGTCGCAAGAATGAGGACGTCATCGAAGAAATCTGTTCGTTCGTTGACGGGCCCGTTTCTGCCGAGGTTCTGGCGACAGATTTCGACGGTATGATGAAAGAAGGCAATGCGCTGGCCAGCATCGCCAATAATGTCGCCATCAAAGTTCCGCTGACATGGGACGGTCTGCGCGCATGCAAAGCGCTGACCTCTGAAGGTCACATGGTCAATGTCACGCTGTGTTTCAGCGCCAATCAGGCCCTGCTCGCGGCGAAAGCTGGCGCGACCTTCATTTCGCCCTTCATCGGCCGTCTCGACGATATGGCAATCGACGGCATGGAACTCATCCGCGATATTCGCCTGATCTATGACAATTACGATGCTTTCGATACAGAAATCCTGGCGGCATCTATTCGTGGACCAAACCATGTGAAGGATTCAGCGCTGGCTGGCGCCGACGTCGTAACGGTTCCACCGAATGTTCTGAAAGACCTCGTCAAGCACCCGCTGACGGACAAAGGCCTTGCAGCATTCCTCGCCGATGCGGCAAAAGCCAAAGCCTGAACAAGCCGATTGAATTAATGCAAAAAGGCGCCGATCTATTCGGCGCCTTCTTTCTTTTCCGAGTGGCCCACATAGGCTTTCCAGTGTTCCCGGCAGAGCGACAGATAACGTGTTTTATCGACGCTGACCTGATCGCCATGATGAACAGCGCCCCCAAACTCATCCACACGTGCCGTCATGGTGGCTTTGCGACCGCAATGGCAAATGGTTTTCGTCTCGTTCAGCGTGTCTGCAATGGCCAGAAGCGCTGATGCGCCCTCGAATAGTTCGCCCTGAAAATCTGTGCGCAGACCATAGCAGAGAACAGGAATCCGTAAGTCGTCGACAATCTGGCTGAGCTGCCAGACCTGAGCCTGCGTCAGAAACTGCGCCTCATCCACCAGAATAGCGTGCAGAGGTGCTTTGCTGACTTCCAAAGCCACGGATTGATAGAGATCAACATCGTTGCGGAACAAATGCGCTTTCGCCGACAGGCCAATGCGTGATTCGATTTGCCCGCAGGCTTGATCCTTTTCGCCATGATAGTGCGACGTCCACAACATGACCTGCATACCGCGCTCACGATAGTTGTGCGCCGTTTGCAAAAGGACAGTCGATTTACCAGCATTCATCGCCGAATAGGTGAAATAGAGTTTCGCCATCGATTACCCCTTCTTCAATGGCCGAACGTCGGGGCGACGCGCCGACATTTTGAAAATATTCCAGGTCAGAGCCCCAGCGAGCGTCAATGAGCTGACAGATCTATTCACCCGCCGAGCTTTGCCTTCACGCCTGATCGCCCAGGCGCGGCCCCACCCCTCAGACGCGCCTTTCCAGACATAGCCTCCATAGGGCCGTCCAAAATGGAATATCAACAGATATAACGTCAGCAAAATATGCATTGGCAAAGTCGGCCAGAACAAGAGCGACGGCGTATTTCCAAAATAGCACCAGACCCGATTTCGCGATCCGTGCACCACGGAAAATTCGCTCTCCTCGCCAGACAGTCCCCCGCCCTTGTGTGTTATAACGGCGCTCGGCAGAAAGACACAGGTCTCACCATAAAGCCTCAAACGGTAAGCGATGTCGGTATCTTCGACATAACAAAAGAACCGCTCATCAAAGCCGCCCACCCGCAGATAAGCTGCTTTTTCATAGACAGCGCTCGCCCCGCACGGGCTGAAGCATTCACCTTCTTCGGGAATGTTCTCAACCGACTGCATATAGCCGCCGCGCCATGGATAGCCATAAGCGGTGCAGGCATCGCCTGCCCCGTCAATCAGACCCACTTCTTCCATGCGCAACTGCGCCGAGGCGAACATTTTAACACCGGGATGGCGCGAAATGGCTGCTTTAAGCTCTTCCAGCCAGTTTGGCGAGGCTACCGCATCAGCATTCAACAAAACCAGCCATTCGCCGCGAGCGCGGGCCGCTGCAGCGTTGTTGGCGCGCGCAAAACCAGCATTCTCTCCCATCATGATGACCTGCGCCTGATCCACATTCGAGAGATCAAGCGTCGTCATGGAATGATCCGCAGAGGCATTGTCGACAATCAACAGCTCGAAGGACGAAAACGACTGCTCAACCAACGAATCCACAGCGCCCTGCAAATAGGCACCGCTATTGTAGTTGACGATGATCACAGAGAAGAAAGGAGTTTCAAGCAAGCCGGGAGTCCTCTTTGCGCTTTCCTGCAGAGCTTTGATAACCCGGTCCAGCGTATAAAGAGGATAAATTCAATCTGTCCATATGATTTAGTCACCTCTTAGCTGAATCATGCTTATAGCTTGGCCAGCATAATTCGAAACGAGTTCGGCATGACCTATCTTGAAGAACTACACGCAGCCGTCATTGAGAGCATTAATCGCAATGGCCCGATGCTCGGCAAGGAACTCGTCGAACACCATAGCGGGCGAAACTATCTTCAACTTTGGCAGGCCTGCTTCACATGTGATGAAATTCTGATTTCGCACTTCTCCAGATATTATCTGCGCTATGACATTACGCGCGAGGATGCGATCCGCCTCAGCCCGTCCATCTTGCGGGACTTTCTGTCATTCACTCTGTTTTCAACGCCGAAGCAGCGCGAACAGGTGATTGACCGCCAGGTGCTGCTATCGAACCAGCACCGCGTCGTCAGCATGGAAAAAACTCAGATCGCCAGAAATATTCTGCGCCAGATCATGCGAAAGATCCCGCGCGAGGAACACCATCTGCTTTGCGCGTTTCTGGCCGGCGATATTGCCTATTTTCTGGCGCACCGTGAGCCGCGCGAAGTCGCCTCCATTGGTGAAATGGTGAACGGCTCAGATATCGACATCATCATCGTTCATGACGGTCTGTCCGAGGCGACAATCTCGCTGATCGATCAGGAAATGATGTCCTTCAAGAATTACTATATACGCCACCCGGATTACCGCGAGGAAGTCGACTATATCTGCAAAAGCAAGCAGACCATGTTCGACCAGCTTGCCTATCAGGACATTGATCAGAAAATTGCGAGCAAGATTGCCTATGAAGCAATTTTTCTTGCCGGGGCCGTGGAATTGTTCGCGCAGATTAAAAATCAGGTAGACGCTGCCGGCACGAAAGACCTGATTGAACGCGACTTTTTATATGGTCTGGAAGAGCGCAAACAAGCCATGCGAACCCTGTTGTCGACAAACGCTGACAGCATCGATCACAACACGGAATCACTGTTCTTCTTTTCGCAGGAACGCGTGGAATTCAAATAGTGTAATCCGCTTCTCTCTTGACCCTGCGCCGCCAAAGCGGAACAAGGGGCGGAGTTCAACAGCCCGGTTGAAGAACTGAGCACCAGAGGATAATGACACTCAGATGTCAAAGACGGTTCTGATAACGGGTTATGCGGGGTTTATTGGCTTCCATTTCGCCCACCAGCTGCTTCAGCAGAGCTATCAGGTTATCGGCGTAGACAGTTTCTCAGATTATTACGATGTCGGCCTGAAAAGATCTCGTCACGACCTTCTCGCGAGAACCAACGGTTTCACCGCCATTGAAGGACGAATCGAAGAAAAAGGTCTGATCGCGGGGCTGTTTGAAGAACACAAACCCGATCTCGTCTTCCACATGGCAGCTCAGGCTGGCGTTCGCCATTCCATCGATGCGCCACGCGACTATGTCGATGCAAACATTCTTGGCACGTTCGAAATACTGGAAGCCAGTCGTTACCACACGCCGTCACACCTGATGCTGGCGTCGACATCTTCCATTTACGGCGCCAACAAGATTGATGAGTTTTCCGAAACGGACAAAACAGATCATCAGGTGTCCTTCTACGCGGCGACAAAGAAAGCGGTAGAAGCGATGGGCCATAGCTATGCCCATTTGTTCAATATCCCGACCACAGCTCTTCGGTTCTTCACGGTCTATGGCCCATGGGGCAGACCGGATATGGCGCTGTTCAAATTCACCAAGGCCATTATCGAAGGCAAGCCAATCGATCTTTATAATTATGGCGAGATGTTTCGGGATTTCACCTTCATTGACGATCTCATCGCCAAGATTGACCGTCTGAAAGACCTGCCTCCGGTTCAAACCGAACGCGACATGATCTCACCAGTCGATAGCCTCTCGCCAGTTGCGCCGTTCCGCACGCTTAATCTTGCGAATGGCAAACCCATTCCGCTGAAAGACTATGTGAAAGCGATTGAGGCGGCCGTTGGAATACCGGCGAAGATCAATCTGAAACCAATCCCGCCGGGCGATGTTGTTGGCACGGCTGCCGATGTCACCCTGCAAAACAGCCTGATCGGTGAAACACCGCAGACCAGCATCATGGACGGCGTTGCCAGCTTTGTGGACTGGTATCGGACTTATTACAAAGTCTGATCTGCGCTGGCGTCAGGACACGCCAATCCGCAACAAATCGTGCATGTGAATGAAGCCCACCGGCTTTCCATCCGGCGCACATACGAAAATCTGAGTGAGTTTTCGGCTTCCCGCAGTCATCAGACGCAGAACATCTGCAGCGAGACTGTCCGCCTTTGTTGTGATCGGGCTCTTCGTCATCACGTCATCAACGCTTTTGTTGGGCAGTTCCGGCGTCAAATGACGACGAAGATCACCGTCCGTGATAATACCGAGCAGCAGGCCATCAGTAGAGACAACGCCCACACAGCCAAAGCCTTTCGTGCTCATCTCAGCAACAGCTTCCGGCACTTTGGTTCCCGTCTGAACAAGCGGCAAGTCATTGCCCGAATGCATGATTTCTTCAGCGCTGGTCAGGGCAGCGCCAAGAGAACCGCCCGGATGGAAGTTCTTGAAGTCTTCTGCTGTGAAACCGCGCTTTTCGATCAGTGCAACAGCGATTGCATCGCCCAGCGCCATCATCAAGGTTGTGGACGTGGTCGGAGCGCGGGTCTCGCCACAAGCTTCCTGAGCATTCGGAACCAGAAGCAGATAATCGCTCGCACGACCGAGCGCGCTGTCGGCCTGCATGGTCATACCGATCAGCGGAACAGAAAAGCGGCGGCAATAGGCGATAATGTCTGACAGCTCTTTGGTCTCGCCAGACTTGGACAGAGCCAGAACCGCATCTTTGGTAGAGATCATGCCTAGATCACCATGACTCGCTTCAGCCGGGTGCACAAAATAAGCCTGCGTTCCCGTAGAGGCGAGCGTCGCAGCGATTTTCCGCGCAACATGTCCAGACTTGCCGACGCCGACACAGGCGAGACGCCCCTCAACCTTCGCAATCAGCTCCACAACATCGATGGTTGTCTCACCAAGCGAGTCGCGAAGCGCTTCCATGCCGTCAATCTCGATGGAAATCGTTTGCGTCAACGCAGATTGAATTGTGTCTCGCGAATCGCTCATTGTCTTATCTTTCAAACTCTTACGCCAAATAGCTCAATCAGATTGTGAACTGATCAGGCGGTAAATTCCAGGATTTCGGCTCGAAGGTTTCACCCTTCCATTCCGCCAGACACATATGCCCGGTTTTGACTTTGCCCGATGGGGCGTCTGACTGTCCGGCATATAGGAGCGCATGATAAAAACGCAAAATGCCATTTGATGAAATCAACAGTACAGTCACGTCCTGATCGGCAGTCGCTTTCAGCTCCGTCAGCACTTCAAGAGCGTGCGCCCGCAGCGTGTCTTCATCTGGCGACCAGTCACAGCCATCCGGGCGAACAGAGTTCTCACGCCAATTCTCAATGACATCAGCGCCATGAAAGGCTTCAATTTCAGCGTCACTCTTGCCGCCCCAGCTGCCATAGTCGATTTCACGCAGACGATCATCGATCTCAATCTGGCCTGCAAAGCCAACCATGTCCGAGACAATTTCAGCGCCGACTTTGGTCCGCAATAATGGGCCCGCAATGATACGATCAGGCTTAACGGTATTGCGCAGAAGCGCCTCACCAACGTCCCGCGCCTGTTCCAGGCCGCGCTCGACCAGCAGATAGTCCTCTTTCGCGCCAACCCAGACAGGTGTGTCGCCTTTTCCAAACGTATTGCCGTGTCGTGCCAGAATAAGTTTCATTCGTCGTCGGTCTCAGGGCCGTTCTCAAGATAATCAAGAAGTGCCTGATACGTCTGTCGGCGGCCAACGTCCACCCATCGGTCATCAATCGCCAGAGAGGTGACGTTCTGGCCGAGATCGATACAGCGCTGAATAAGATCTGGCATGTCGATATGTTCGCCATGGCCGATATTTCCAATTGCCGTTGGCGACAAGGCATACATGCCCGCGCTGATCACAACGGACTGAGTTGGCTTTTCCTCAACGGTGATGACACGTTCGCCAACCTGCTTGATCACGCCATATGGCACCTGAAACACAGCTTCGCGCGTGCACATTGTAATATCCGCGCCGGACGCACGATGCCGATCCAGCACCCGTCCATAATTCAGATCCGTGATAAGATCCGCATTCGCGACGATAATGGGTTCATCCGGCGCCGGATCGAGAAGAGACAAACCGCCTGCTGTTCCAAGGGCATCGGGCTCATCGATATAGTCAATCTCGATATTCCAGCGCGACCCGTCACCGAAATGCGCTTTGATCTGATCTGACATATGGCGAACGGAAAATTTGAACCGGCCAAAACCCTGACGAATCATCTGGCACATAATGTGTTCCAGCATCGGCCGGCCCTGAATAGGCAGAAGCGGCTTTGGCATACGGTCTGTCAGCGGTAACATTCGCTGGCCCAAACCACCGGCCATAACGACAACGAGCTCTGACCGCGGCTTCACCTCAAGGCGCGTCTCGGGCGTCTTTGCAAGAATATCAGCAATGTCCAGCTGTTCGCCCTGAATCCGGTACGACATGTTGGGTGTTTGGCTCAGCATGAATCGCGCCCCGGATAAGCATTTACAGGTCTATCGGTTTTGATCATTCTGGCCGGGCAACGGCAAGAGCAAAGCCGATAAAAATTCCATTCTTTTGAGTCTCTGCCCATTTGGGGCAGTTTTCATGATGACACGAGGACGCACCGAAACATGATTATTTGCCCGAATGAGATTGCGACCGGTCGTTCAAACTCGCTGTTCGCTGCCGACATGAACACGCACGGCCAGGAACTGACAAAGCGTCTGAAAGGTGCGCGTGTTCTTGTGATTGGCGGCGCCGGGTCTATCGGCACGGCCACAGCAAAGCTGCTATCCGCCTTCCCGCTCGATCAACTGACCGTGGTTGACCATAATGAAAATGCACTTGCGGGTCTTGTGAGACGTTTGCGCGCCGAAGCGACCCTGCCTCTGGCCAAATCGATCGACACACTGCCGCTCGATTTCGGGCATGCGCTGTTTTACAAATTTCTTCAGTCTGCGCCGCCATTTGACTTCGTTCTGAACTTTGCGGCGCTAAAACATGTCCGCACAGAAAAGGATGTCTTTTCCGCCCTCGCCTTGATTGAGGCCAATATTGTTCGTCAGGCTGATCTGTTGATACAGCTCGGCAAAACCTCGCCCAAGGCTCAGTATTTCAGCGTCTCCACAGATAAAGCGGCCAACCCTGTCTCCGTGATGGGCGCAACCAAACGGCTGATGGAACATGTGATGTTTCAATCGTCGGCGTCAGAATGCCTGACCGGAGCGAAAATCACCGCCCGCTTTGCGAATGTCGCCTATTCGAACGGCTCATTGCTGGAAAGCTTTGTCCAGCGCCTGAATGACCGCGTGCCGCTGGCTGCACCAGTCGGCATTGAGCGCTTTTTTGTCAGTCTGGAAGAAGCGGGCCAGCTGTGCCTGCTCGCAAGTATTCTCGGGGAAGATCAGACGATCTATGTGCCAAAACTCGACCCGGCAGAAAATCTGGTCGCCATGGAACGCATCGCCCGCGACTTTCTCAATGTGAATGGCTTTGAAGCCGATATCTTCACGCTGGAAGATGAGACGGACGCGAAAACAGCCCTGGAAGACCTGGCATTAGCGGGTCGCTGGCCTCTTGTGCTGACCCCTGCCGATACAGCTGGCGAAAAGCCCTATGAAGAATTCACAGGCGAGCATGAGACAACTGCGCTCAGCGCCTTTCATGAACTCTATGCTGTGAAATATGCGTCAGCGCTGAGCAGCGAGGAAATCGATGCCAGCCTTGGTACATTCCGAGCGCTGCTCGACGGCGAAAGCGATGCTGAGGTCAGCCTCGAAGACATCAAGACAGAGATTGCCAATCTCGAGCCGCGTTTTTCCAAAGCCCATATTGCTTCAGAAAAACGCCTCGATGATCGGATCTGACATTCCGCTTAGCCGTTAAAGCTGCGGACAGCTTCGATGACTTTGTCCTGATCTTCTTCTGAAAGATAAGGATGCATTGGCAGGGCGAGCACGGTTCCGGCTTTTGCCTCAGTCACCGGCAGACCGCCCGGGCCTGTCGCATATTGCGCATAGGCGCCGTTCACATGCATTGGAACCGGGTAATATACCGCAGATGGAATGCCTGCAGCTTTCAGATGCGCTTGCAGACCGTCGCGATTTTCATGCTCGATCACATATTGTGCCCATGTCGAAACGACACCGTCCATGACGCCTGGCACAGCGAGTACATGATCTTTCAAGCCCTCGGCATAACGATCTGCGACTTTGTTCCGAAGTACGATCTCGTCTGCAAACAATTTCAGCTTTTCGATCAGGATGGCCGCCTGAATCGTATCCAGACGAGAGTTCAGGCCGACACGCATATTGAAATATTTCGGATCATGCTCAAATGACGCGCCTTTCAGATCGGTCGGCGTTACCTTGCCGTGAACCCGAATGCTGTCCATCAGTTCGATCAGGGTCGCGTCATTGCTGACGACCGCGCCGCCATCGCCGTAGCATCCAAGCGGCTTGGCCGGGAAGAAGCTGGTTGTCGCAACATCGGCAAAATCAGACGGATGCTGACCATTAAGCGTCGTGCCAAAGCCCTGCGCGCTGTCCGCGATGAGTTTCAGCCCGTATTTGTCGGCAATGGCGCGGATGCGGGTATAGTCTGCGCTCTGCCCGAACAGGTCGACCGCGATAATGACTTTCGGAACGAGACGTCCTTCAGCTTTAATCGCTTCAATGGTCGCTTCCAGATGATCAGGATCCATATTGAATGTGTCAGGCAGCACGTCCACAAAAACCGGCTCAGCGCCGACCCATGGCACGACTTCAGCAGTCGCGCAGAAGGTAAAACTTGGACAGAAGACCGCGTCGCCAGCACCAATGCCCCATGCCATCAATGGCAGCGCCAGGGCTTCTGTACCATTCGCACAGCCAAGCGCGTGCTTTGCGCCAGAAAACGCAGCGAGCTGAGCTTCAAACTCACGGACTTCCGGGCCCATGACATACATGCCATGCTTCAAAACCTTATCGATCGCTTCGGATACTTCGGTTTCAATCCGGGCTCTTTGGGCCTGAAGGTCGATAAACTGCATTAGGGGAACTCCTTACACCTTTACAGCTCCCCCTTAGCGCCAGCCTCAGTGCAACGCTATGCACAAAGCATTCCGAAGTGTTTCAAAAACTGAAACACATCAAGTGCCCCGCAGCAGCGGATGACTAAATCAATTGTCTGGAAACTAGGCCTGGCAGGGGCAGAGAGACTCGAACTCCCGACCCTCGGTTTTGGAGACCGATGCTCTACCAACTGAGCTATACCCCTAGGCCGAAGGGTGTCGTTAATCCGAAACAGCGACAGGCGCAAGTGAAACCATGCCAAAGTTTCAAAATTTCCAGCACAAAAGTTACAGTCACGAAGGCGTCATTTTCATTACGCTGGCCTCATGCTTGCGGCAAAACCGAGACAAAAGCGTTCAGGCACGGCTCAAACACGTTCCGGCAATCTCGTTTACATGATGAATACGATCATGAAAGCCGGAGTGGTTTCTGCAGCGATGGCTGCGGCCGCCCTCCTCACCCAAACAGCAACAGCAGCGCCAATCAACGCGACTGTAACGACGAAAGTAAATGTCGAGAAAGTCACGAAAAAGGCGAACGGCAAAAAAGTTGTCATTACGACTCGCAAAACCGTTCACGCTCAGCCGACCAATTACAAAGGTCACAAGGCAAATCCTCGCGGTCTGACAAAGTATGAACGCCAGCAAGCCGTTCGAAAATGTTCTGCCGCGATCCAACATCGGACAGACCGTGCGTTTCCGGGCCGGTTTGGCACAGCGAACTATAAGTTCCAGCCAACAATCACACAGATCGGGCCAAGTGCCGTTCGCGTCAAAGGCCCTGTCAAAGTGACCGGCCCGCGTGCAAGCGCAACAGTCGCTTCAAATTGCGTGGTTCAACGCGGACAGATTTCGAGGCTGAATTTCGACGCACAGAAAGCGCGCCAGAAAGTCGTTACCAAGCAACGAAACCAACGTTATTCGCAAAACCAGCATGGCTGGCGTTAGGTCAACCTTCCCAATCCCCCGGATCGCCCCCGAGATTTATCTCGGGGGTTTTTCGTGCAAGTGCCTGTTATTATGGATGAGTCTGCGAACAAACACCTGTCGAATGTCGCAGTTTTCTGCATATCGACTTGCCAAGATCGCCAAGAACATTATCACAGTCGCCAAACGAATACGATTAGGGGCGTAATATGAAAGATATTCTCGAAGCGTTGGAAGCGAAACGAGAGCAGGCTCGCGCTGGTGGCGGTCAAAAGCGGATTGAGCGCCAGCATGAAAAAGGCAAGCTGACCGCTCGTGAGCGCATCGAATTACTGCTTGACGAGAACTCTTTCGAAGAATGGGATATGTTCGTTGAACATACCTGTAATGATTTCGGCATGGAAAATCAGAAAACCCCTGGCGACGGTGTTGTTACCGGTTGGGGCACGATCAATGGTCGTCTGGTCTATGTCTTCTCTAAAGACTTCACTGTTTTCGGTGGTTCCCTGTCCAAGGCGCACGCTGCAAAAATTGTGAAAGTTCAAAAAGCTGCTGTTAAAAATGGCGCGCCGGTTATCGGCCTGTTTGATGCAGGTGGTGCACGTATTCAGGAAGGCGTCGACAGTCTTGCCGGCTATGCCGACATCTTCATGGAAAACGTTCTGTCGTCTGGTGTGATTCCACAGATTTCCGTCATTATGGGCCCATGTGCCGGTGGTGACGTTTATTCACCAGCAATGACTGACTTCATCTTCATGGTGAAAGATACATCTTACATGTATGTCACCGGCCCGGACGTTGTGAAAACGGTCACAAACGAAAACGTCAGCCACGAAGATCTTGGCGGCGCACGTGTCCACTCATCCAAGTCTGGTGTTGTTGATGGCGCATTCGAAAACGACATCGAAGCCCTGACGCAAATTCGTCGTCTGGTCGACTTCCTGCCGCTGTCCAACAAGGAAAGCTCACCGGTTCGTCCAAGCTTTGACAGCGCAGAACGTATCGACAAGTCTCTCGACACGCTGGTTCCGGACAATCCGAACAAGCCTTACGACATGCGCGAGCTGATCGAAAAAGTAGCTGACGAAGGCGACTTCTTTGAAATCGGCAAAGATTTCGGCACAAACATTCTCGTAGGTTTCGGCCGCGTTGAAGGCCAGACCGTTGGTTTCGTTGCAAACCAGCCAATGAGCCTTGCAGGTGTTCTCGACATTGATGCGTCTCGTAAAGCCGCTCGTTTCGTTCGCTTCTGCGACTGTTTCAATATTCCGATCGTGACCTTCGTCGACGTTCCAGGCTTCATGCCGGGCACCAAACAGGAATATGGCGGCCTCATCAAGCACGGCGCGAAACTGCTGTTTGCTTATGCTGAAGCAACTGTGCCGAAAGTGACTGTCATCACGCGCAAAGCTTATGGTGGCGCTTATGACGTAATGAGCTCCAAGCACCTTCGCGGCGACATCAACTATGCATGGCCGAAAGCGGAAATCGCGGTTATGGGCGCGAAAGGCGCAGTTGAAATCATTTTCCGTGCCGATCTCGGCAATGATGAGAAAATCGCCGAAAAGACAAAAGAGTACGAAGACAACTTCGCCAATCCATTCGTGGCAGCGCGCAAAGGTTATATCGACGATATCATCATGCCGCATTCTACACGTCGCCGGATTGCACGCTCACTTCGTCAGCTGAAAACGAAATCCGTTACAAACCCAGCGAAGAAGCACGACAACATTCCGCTCTAGTCGCGAGACAGACGGACACGGGAAAGAGGTGCGGTAAAGCGCCTCTTTTTTCTGTCAGGACAGTGTGAAACGATAAGAGGGCAAGGGAGTTTTTTATGAAGCGATACATTCTGGCGGCATCATTGGCACTCGCACTCGGCGCATGTGGAAACGGCGGCGATACGGGGGCACCAGAGCCGAAGAAAGCCGAAACCTCGACACCGACACCGACGCCAACTGCGGCGCCAACAACAGCGGCCCCTGCGCCGGTCGCGACACCGGACGCCGAGCCAAAAACGCCGTCAGCTGTGTATGCCGCTCTGCCTGCGCCTTACAACACGGCAGACCCGGAGAAGGGTGAGAAACTGTTCCGCCAGTGCATTGCCTGTCACCGGATTGATGAAACCGGAAAGCACAAGACCGGGCCAAACCTTCATGGTGTCATAGGCAAAAAAGCCGGTCACGTAGAAGACTTCAATTATTCAAAAGCAATGCATGACGCCAACATCATCTGGTCGCCTGAGACGCTCGACGAGTATCTGACCAACCCACGCGCCTATGTGCCTGGCACGCGTATGAGCTATGCGGGCCTTCGCCGTCCGGCGGACCGTACCGATCTGATCGCCTATCTGATGGTGAAATCAGAAGCGCCCGACGAATAAACTCGTTGAACCAATCTCAAAAGGAAAAAGCTCCATCGATTGATGGAGCTTTTTTATGTCAGCTTGCCTGTCGCAATCGCCGCCAGAAATAGAGAAACTCTTCTGCGGCTTCCTGGTTTTGAAAGATCACCGTCTTTTTACGCAGATCACCGTCCGGGACGGTTTTGATCATGATAGCCGGTGCGTCCCCTGCTCCGCCTGCTCGTTCGTTTCGATCACTTTGACTTGTCGCAAATTGATCTATCGCCTGAAACAGCCGGGTTTCGCTGGAAGGATCGTCCAGCTCGATTTTTACCACAATATCGGTCACGTTTACCACCCATTCCCGCCTTAGTTTGGACACAGTGTGGAAAACGCGCGATGTTTGCAATGCAACAATCTGCAATTCGGAGGCCGAATCGCAATTAATTTTCTTGCTTTTCTCAAAGTTGTGCAGAAGCGCTCACTAATTAGACATTGCCATTTTTCGATCTGCCGCATCCCTCAGCGGGAGAGAATACCGAAGAAAACCACTTCCAAATGCTGATCGCAGAGCTTCACCAGATCGAAGCCGTCAGAGTTTCCAAACAGGATTTCCCGCATGCTCGCGAGCACAATTCCGCCCATAAGAGATTGCGAAATATAATCGAGAGGCAGGTCTCTGAACTCACCACTCTGAATGCCTTTGCGCACCGTTGCCCTGATTGCTGCCATACCGCGCTCAATGACAGCTTCTGAGTAAAAGCCAGCAATCTCGGGAAAATGCTTTCCCTCAGTGATGATCAACCGGACGACTTGTCGTCGGTCTTCATTGAGAACTTCATTGGCAAACCGACGGATCTGACTGCGCAACAAATCCACCGTTGCCCCTTCATGACGCTCAAACAGAGCTTCAACCTCGGAGATAACAGGCAAGATTTTATCCCGGATGACGTCCTGAAACAGGGCGACTTTACTGTCTGCGTAAAGATAAACCGTGCCCTTCGCCATTCCGGCTTCAGAGGCGACGTCCTCCATCTTTGCGGCCGTAAAGCCATCCCGAATAAAGACACGCAACGCCGCCGCAATCAGCTCTTGCTTGCGCTCCAGCTTTCGTTGGCTCATCGGACTGGTTTTCTCGTTTCGATCAGACATGCGCTTCTTCTTCCAGAGGGTCTTTCTGGCGTCCACCAATCAGACTGCGAATGTCGTCAATAATGACTGCGACTGCGGGAGTAACGACCATAACCATGAAGCTCGATACAAGAATCCCGAACCCAAGACTAATACCCATCGGGATGAGGAACTTCGCCTGCGGGCTGGTTTCAAACAACAATGGTCCAAGACCAAGCGCTGTTGTCATCGTGGTCAGATAGATCGGACGGAACCGGCGGGCTGCCGCTTCTGACGCCGCTGTAATGCCGTCCGCCCCTTCTTCGCGCCATTTATTGTAAAGGTCGACAAGAACGACAGATGCGTTCACCGCAACGCCGGATAAGGCAATCGTTCCAAAGATTGACGCAAATGACATGGCATAACCAAGCACGCCATGGCCAAGGATTGAGCCTGCCAGTCCCAATGGAATGGAGACGAGGATCGCCAAAGGCTGCAGGTATGATTTCAGCTGCGCCGCCACCAATGTATAGATGATCAGCAAGACAATGAGGAAGGCCTGTCCCAGTGCTGCCAGATCTTCGGCCTGGTCACGAGATGCGCCAGCCTGATCCCAGCGAAGTCCCGGGAACTTTTCTTCAAGCGCAGGAAACACTGTCGACATGATATAGGCGTTGGCATTGTTCGGTGTGTTGAGCGCTTCATCGACATCCGCTGAGACGGTCACGACCCGGCGGCCATCAATCCGGTTGATGGATGAAAACGCACGGCTTTCTTCAAACGTTGCAACCGTGAACAAAGGCACGCTGGACCCGTCAGGCAATCGGACGCGGAAATTGTCGAGCGAGTTCAGAGAACGTCGCGCGTCTTCCGGATATCTCACATAAACGCGAACTTCTTCGCGGCCACGCTGGATGCGCTGAACTTCCTCGCCGAAGAAACCCTGACGCACCTGAGTTGCGATAGCTGCAGGAGTAAGACCCGCAGCATAGCCAGCCGGCGTAAGCTCGAAGACGAATTGACGCTTGCCAAGATCGAACGTGTCGTCGATCTGGTTTACGCCCTGAATACGTTCCAGTTCGAGCTTCAGCGCATCTGAGGCTTTGACCAGCATGTCGTCATCCTGGTGCGCCAGCTCATATTCAATATCATCGCCAAAGGCACCGAGGGTTGCGCTGAACACCATGCGTTCAACGCCTTCGATATTACCGACATATTCGCGCCAGCGACGCTCAATTTCGAGTGCGGACATTTTCCGTTTCGGACCGAACGGAACGAGTTCGACCTGAATACTGCCTTCGTTTTCCGCGACGCTGAAGCCACCGCCCGCAAGCGGGTTCATCTCGCTGCTACGCTGGCCGCCAGTGGTGACGGCAATCGACACGAAAAGGTCTTCGCCTTTTTCCTCTTTGACGTCTTTACCGACCTGATCGAGCGCCCAGACCATGCGCTCAACGACCTTTTCTGTGCGCTCGAATGGCGTGCCCTGAGGCATAGCAACCGTCGCAGAAATATCGTTGCCCTCTAACTGAGGCACAAAGATGAAACGCACCACACCGGTCTGCAAAAGGCCGACACAGATGATGAAAAACGCAATCGCGCAGCCAAGCGTCGCATAGCGAAACTTCACTGCAAACCGCACCAGTGGCGCGATCACCTTGCGAGAGATGATATAAAAGATGCGAGAGACAACAGACTGCAAACGCGCCAGCGGGCCTTTCGACCAGTTGCCTTCATGCGCCAAATGCGTCGGCAGAATGAAAAAGGCCTCGATCAGCGAGATGATCAGAACTGAGATTACGACAATCGGAATCGCGCTGACCATATCCCCGAAAACACCACCGACGAGCAAAAGCGGTGCAAAAGCTGCGATCGTGGTCGCGACCCCGACAATGACCGGAGCCCGGACGCCTTTTACACCTGCCAGTGCAGCATGAACGCCTTTTTTCCCGGACTCGCGTTCCGCATCGATATTCTCGCCGATCACGATTGCGTCGTCGACCACAAGGCCGAGCACCACGATGAGAGCGAACAGAGACACCATTGTGATGGTGACGCCCATTGCGCCAAAGATCAGCGAGCCACCAAGGAACGATGTAACAATACCCATGCTGACCCAGACAGCCAGTTTCAGGTCGAGCATCAACACCAGAAACAGGAAGACCAGAGCAAAGCCGAAAATCGCATTTCTGGCGAGCAGATTGATCCGCTCTTTCAGAATACCGGTCTGGTCCTGGAACTGATGAATTTCGACACCCGTCGGCGCTTTATAGTCTGCCAGATAGCGGTCAACAGCCTGTTTAACCTTTAATACGTCTTCGGCTTCTGCACGGGACACTTCCACAAAAATGGCCTGCTGGCCGTTGAAGTAATTGACGACGCGCTCACGCGTGAATCCGTCTTTGATATGGGCAATGTCTTTTAAGAGAACGCGTGACCCGTCGGTCGCGGTCTGAACAACGATATTCTCAAACTCCGGGCCCGACTGACGCTTCTTATTGGTTCGAAGAAGGATTTCGCCGCTTTGCGTGACGATCGATCCACCGGCCAGATCGAGCGAACTAGCGCGAACAGCATTCGCCACAGCATCGAATGAAAGGCCATATTTGCGCAGCGATTCCTCGCTGACTTCGATGGAAATCTCGTAGTTTCGGTCCCCTGACAAGCCGACCAGTGAAATATCTGGCTGGCTGAGCAGGTCTCGTTCCAATTGTTCGGCGGCATGACGCAGCTCAAGTTCCGGCACATTGCCAGACACAACCAGCGTCACCACACCGCTTGTTGGCTTTGGCACCACAACGATAGGGCGTTCAGCATTTTCGGGCGGGAAGTCTGCGAGCTGGTCGACTGCGGACTGGATGTCCTCTTTGACGATTTGCTCATCAACGAAATTGCGCAGCTCGACGGTAATGACACCGACATTCTCTTGCGCAGAGGACACAACGCGTTTGACGCCATCAATGCCGAGAATCGCTTCTTCGACACGGCGCGTGATTCCTTCTTCGACTTCCGCCGGAGTGGCGCCGGGATAAGGCACGGTAACAGTGATAACGCCCGGTGAAATCGTCGGGAAAACCTGAGACTTCAGATTCGAACCGACCATAAGTCCGCCGAGCAAGAAAATGATCATCAACAAGTTTGCCGCAACAGGATTGCGAATGAACTGACCGATCAGGCCAGAGGCCGTGATTTCAGACTGAGGAGAAGACATCAGTTTTCTCCAGTCCGAATGGTGACTTCCAGTCCTTCTGTGGCGTCACCGGGCGGCAGAATCACCAATCCGTCTGCGGCGTGAAAGCGGCGCACAACCGCATGCGTCTCGGTTTCGCCAATCTGAGTGACCTGACGCGCATTCAGTCTGTTGTTTGCAACAACCCAGACTTCATTGTTCCGGCTGAGCGCTGATTTGGGAATAAACATCGCATCGGGAACAAGGTTTCCTTCGACCTGAACCGTCATGAACTCACCAACGGAGAGGCCTTCAAAGCTGTCTGGGCGAATATAGAGGTTTGCCAGCCGGGTCCGCTCGTCAAGAGACGGATCCTTGCGGACAATTTCACCCGTGATTGGTTCCATGGCACCGGACTTTCCAGTCAACTCTGCCTTACGACCCACGACCGGCGAAATAACCGCCTCATCAAACTGAGAAATCGGTGCAGAGATTTCCAAACCTTCGACTGGAAACGCATTTCCGACGGTCTGATTTGGTGAAATGATCTGTCCGATGCTCAATTGAGTCGACAAGATGCGAATATCCTCTGGGGCAACCACTTGGGTGCGTTGCAATGCCAGTTCAGCCTTTTTGCGCGCAGCCTCTGCGCTCTGAAGACGGGCATTTGCAGCCGCAATCTGAGGCTTCTTGGCCGCAAGATCTGGAATATCCTCATTCGGATAAAGGGACGTCCATTCTTGCACCGCAAGCGCGGCTTCTGCCTCAAGCTGAGCCAGAGAGGATTTTGCCGCGGCAATCTCTGCGTTGGCTGCTTCAACGGAGAGCACATAATCTGACCGGTCGATGCGGAAGAGCATATCGCCCTTTTTCACTTCCCCGCCTGGTTTGAATGCGGGAGAGACCTCAACGACCTTTCCACCAACCTGAGCCGCAATGTTTGTCCGCAACTGCGTCTGCACCACACCATTCAGCGTCAGCGCTGGTGTGAAAGCTTTCTGCTCCGGCATCATGACTGAGAGCTCAACTGCGCCATGCTCGGCAATCTCGGATGTAACCGGAGAGCGCTTGTCCTGAAGTTTGCTGAGCGCACCAACCAGCAAAAGAGACGTCGCCAGTACGGCAATGACGAAAACGAGCTGAAACGCCCCAATCGTCCACTCTGATTTGAGAAACTTCACAGCAAATTCCTTCCGGAAACCAAATATGACTGACCGGTCAGTCATTGAATGCATATATCGGAACTCACCCACCCGTTACAATAGCTCATTTTCTATAATGAACGTCTGAAGTTCAGATTTTACGACACGGCACAAAAAAGCCGTCGAAATTACTCGACGGCTTTTTTGTTTTTCTCGTTTTTAAGCAATGCTTAGCTGAGATAGCGGCGCGTTCCTGCCCAGGCAGTCGAACCAATCATAACAAGAAAGCCTGCCAGTGCGACATAACAGCCCGAGCAATGGACCATTCCAGCCTGCCCAGTCTGCAGCAGAACTGATTCTCCGTTACAAAGCGGCATCAAAATACCGTCAGAAGCAGCCATACAGCTTCTGGTGAGGAGCCCTGATGCGAACATAACTGCCCCGAAACCAAAGGCATTTGCGGGTTGACTCACAATTTTCAATACCTTTTCCATGTCACTTCCCTTTGTATTCGACGAAACCTGTCTATCATGTCTCACAGAATAATCCCGAGGCCAAATAGTCGCATTTCTTTTATGGGCAAAGCATGGTGAAAGCCTATCATTCTCGGGTTTAACTCAGAGGGGCATTATGGCTAACGCAACGCTTAAACCAACGCGAGTCGATTTCAGTGTGCTGAGCGTCGGCATCTTCGTAGGCGTGTTTACACTCCTCGCAGTGCTGATCTCCGCATGGACATCGGACCGCTACATGGCAATTCATGGTCCCATCGCCGCACTTGTCGGCGTGGTGGCTATCGCCGCTATCTGCTTCTGGGCAGCTGGCATCAAACGTAAACTTGTTTTCGATCCTCGCGAATATGAAGACACACTGATCAAGTTCGGTGTGGCAATCTCCATGTTCTGGGGTGTCGTAGGTATTCTGGTCGGCGTGGTTATCGCCCTTCAGCTTACTTTCCCGAACATTCTGTATTTCTCAGATTTCGGTTTCCTCAACTTCGGTCGTCTGCGTCCGCTGCACACATCTGCGGTGATCTTCGCATTCGGCGGTAACGTGCTTATAACAACGTCTTTCCACGTTGTTCAGCGGACCTGCCGCACCCGTCTGGCTGGTGGTCTGTGGCCCTGGTTCGTATTCTGGGGCTATCAGGTCTTCATCCTTCTGGCCGCAACCGGCTATGTCATGGGTGTCTCTCAGAGCCGTGAGTACGCAGAACCAGAATGGTATGTTGACCTCTGGCTGACTGTGGTCTGGGTCGCTTATCTTCTGGTTTTCCTGGGAACTATCTGGAAGCGGAAAGAGCCACACATCTATGTGGCAAACTGGTTCTACCTCGCCTTCATCGTTACGATTGCAATGCTGCACATCGTCAATAACCTGGCGATCCCAGTCAGCTTCCTGGGTGCGAAATCCTACTCTGCCTTTGCAGGTGTTCAGGACGCGCTGACACAATGGTGGTATGGTCACAACGCGGTTGGCTTCTTCCTGACAGCAGGCTTCCTGGCGATCATGTACTACTACATTCCAAAGCGTGCTGAGCGTCCGGTATATTCTTACCGTCTCTCAATCGTACACTTCTGGGCACTGATCTTCATCTATATCTGGGCTGGTCCTCACCACCTCCACTACACTGCACTTCCGCAGTGGGCACAAACGCTCGGCATGACCTTCTCTATCATGCTGTGGATGCCAAGCTGGGGCGGCATGATCAACGGCCTGATGACACTCGCCGGCGCGTGGGACAAACTGCGCACTGACCCTGTCATCCGGATGATGGTTGTATCCCTCGCCTTCTACGGCATGTCCACGTTCGAAGGCCCACTCATGTCTGTTCGTGCGGTGAACTCTCTGTCTCACTACACAGACTGGACTATTGGTCACGTACACTCTGGTGCACTTGGCTGGGTTGGCTTCATCTCATTCGGTGCCCTGTACTGTCTGGGTCAGTGGATGTGGAAACGTGACCGCCTGTATTCCAACTCACTGGTTGAATGGCACTTCTGGACCGCCACAATCGGCATCCTGTTCTACATCACATCCATGTGGGTTTCTGGTATCATGGAAGGTCTGATGTGGCGTGCTTACAACGAATTCGGCTTCCTCGAATACACATTCGTCGAAACCGTAGAAGCCAAGCACATCTCCTACATCATTCGTGCCCTCGGCGGTGTTCTGTACCTCGTTGGTGCCCTGATCATGGCATTCAACCTTTACATGACAGCCAAAGGCAAAACCCGCAAAGGTGAAGAAGACCACGTGCACGCTCCAATTAACGAGAGCAAGCCGTACTTCCCACCAGCAACTGCACCTGCTGAATAGGAGCATCGACAATGGCTTTTATGGATAAACACAAGGTCCTGGAGAAGCATTCGCTTCTCCTCACGGTCGGCATCCTGATCGTGGTCGCTATTGGCGGGATCATTGAAATCGCTCCACTGTTCTATCTCAAGAACACTATCGAGAAAGTAGACGGCATGCGTCCGTACACCCCTCTCGAACTCGCAGGACGCAACATCTATGTCCGTGAGGGCTGCTATGTCTGCCACTCACAGATGGTTCGCCCACTGCGTGACGAAGTGGAGCGTTATGGTCACTATTCTCTCGCAGCAGAGAGCATGTATGACCACCCATTCCAGTGGGGATCTAAGCGGACTGGTCCGGACCTCGCCCGGGTTGGAGGCAAGTACTCTGACGAATGGCACATGGACCACATGACAAATCCTCGCTCTGTTGTTCCGGAATCCATCATGCCGCCATACGAATTCATGGTTGGCCGCAAGCTGAATTTCGACACGATTGAAGCAGACATGAAAGCGCTTCGTATAGTTGGTGTTCCATACACTGACGAGATGATCGCTAACGCGAAACTCGACCTCGTAGCTCAGTCCAACCCGGACGAAGACTATGATGGCCTGGTAACTCGTTATGAGGCGGCAGCTGGTCGTGAAGGCACTGTAACCATCCGTGCATTCGACGGCGATCCGTCCAAGGTCACCGAAATGGATGCGCTGATTGCCTATATGCAAATGCTCGGCACTCTGGTTGATTTCTCAACCTATGAAGCCGACGACCTGCATAACCGGAGGTAGGGATGACTTACGAAACCCTCTCCAGCTTCGCACAGACCTGGGGCCTGCTCTACTTTGTGATCCTGTTTCTGGGAGCATGTGTGTACGCCCTTTGGCCTTCAAACCGCAGCAAATTCAAAGAAGCTGCTTCGCTTCCACTGAAAGATGAGGAGCCGATCAATGAGTGAACACGATAAAGAAGTTGATACGGCCACCGGTATTGAAACCACCGGTCACGAATGGGACGGTATCAAGGAATTGACCAACCCGCTTCCACGCTGGTGGCTCTATATCTGGTACGCCTCCATCGTCTGGTCGGTGATCTACTGGGTCTTCATGCCAGCATGGCCAGCGCTGCCAGGAATGGGCTCTAACACGCCGGGTATCCGGAACCATTCTGACCGTGCTCTGGTTGCTGCAGACATCAAAAAGCTGCACGATGCTCGCGAAGAGGATGGCAAGAAACTGGTTGCTGCTTCCCTCGATGAAATCATCAAGGATCAGAACCTTCAGCAGTTCGCCCTCGCAAGTGGTGAGTCCATCTTCGGTGACAACTGTGCCACATGTCACGGTTCAGGTGGTCAGGGCGCTCCGGGTTATCCGAAGCTTGCTGACAAAACCTGGCTCTGGGGCGGTACAATCGATGAGATTGAGCACACAATCAAATTCGGTATCCGTCAGGACAATGCTGACTCTCGTTTCTCCATGATGCCGTCTTTCGGCCGTGACGAGATCCTGAGCAAGGAAGAGGTCACTAACGTGGCTCACTATGTACGGACATTGTCCGGTCTCGAAGAAGCATCTGATGCATCTAAAGCCGGTAAAGGAGTGTTCGATATGCAGTGCGTCTCCTGTCACATGGAAACCGGCAAAGGTGACCAGTTCCAGGGGGCTCCTGACCTGACAGATGGCGACTGGCTGTATGGAAGCGATTTCGACACAGTCTACAGCTCCATCTTCAATCCGAAGAACAGCGCAATGCCTGCATGGGGTGAGCGCTATAACGATGCACAAGTCAAAGCTCTGGCTGTCTACGTATCGTCTTTGGGTGGTCTCGAAGAGTAACGCGATCTGTTAATCGTCAAAATCTGGAAGCCCGGCCTAACCCGCCGGGCTTTCGACATTTTGCCCCATGTGACAACATATCATCGCGACTTCGGACTATTGCTGTTTTAGAGAACCCTTAAATATCTATAAGGAAAGTGATCGCGAAATGACGAAGCACAAACCTGTACCGCCAGCCGGTGCTCAGCCGCTCTACAAGAAGCGCGAGCCAGTCTATCCCAAGCTCGTTCACGGCAAGTTCCGGAACTTCAAGTTCGGTTTCATGATGGTCTCTCTGGCCGTCTATTACCTGTTGCCCTGGCTGCGCTGGGAGCGCGGACCAAATGCCCCGCATCAGGCCGTTCTTTTCGACTTTTCAGAGGGCCGATTCTATTTTGGCCCGATCGAAATCTGGCCGCAGGAAGTCTATTACATCACCGGCATTCTGGTCGTATCCGCACTCGCTCTGTTCCTTGTAACATCGCTTTTCGGACGCGTCTGGTGTGGCTATGCCTGCCCGCAAACTGTCTGGACGGATCTCTTCATCTTCGTTGAACGTTTGTTCGAAGGCGACCGCAACAAGCGGATCAAACTTGACCGTTCTCCCTGGAATTTCAACAAGATCTGGCGCAAAGCCGGTAAGCACGCTGTCTGGCTTCTGATTGCAGCCTCAACAGGCGGCGCGCTGATCTTCTATTTCCATGATGCGCCCTCTCTGGTCCGGAACTTCTTTACCGGTACCGCAGACACAACCGCTTATGTCTTCGTGGGCATTCTGACTTTTACAACTTACTCACTCGCTGGCACCATGCGCGAGCAGGTTTGTACATATCTTTGTCCATGGCCTCGTATTCAGGCTGCAATGACGGACGAACACGCCCTGAACGTCACCTATAAGTACGACCGTGGTGAACCTCGCGGCCCACATAGAAAGAATGAGTCCTGGGACAATCGTGGTGATTGCGTTGACTGCAACGCCTGCGTCACCGCCTGCCCGATGGGCATCGACATTCGTGACGGCGCTCAGTTGGAATGCATTAGCTGCGCCCTGTGTATCGATGCGTGTAACGAGATCATGGTAAAGATCGGACGTCCAACAGGTCTGGTTGGTTATGATACCGACCTCAACGTTGAAAACCGCGCTGCTGGCCGCCCAACACATTTCACATTCCTGCGTCCGCGGGTTTTAGTGTACGGATCACTGATCGTATTGGTCTCTGCAATCATGCTCTATGGTCTGCTGACACGCTCTACCTTTGAGATGAACGTTCTCAAGGACCGCGCCCCATCTTATGTGGTTCAGGCTGATGGCGATGTTCAGAACAGCTATACCTTGAAGCTCGTCAACAAACGTGCAGGTGACAAGAAGATCGAAATCGAGGTCACCGGCATTGATGGCGCAGACGTTCGTCTTTTCGGTCACGACGAAGGAAACATGACTGTTACCGTTCCAAGCGAACACGTCGACCGGTTCCGCATGTTCATCGTTGCCCCTTCAGAAAATCTGACCGGCAATGAGCGTTTACGTGTCGTCGCCAAAGACGTAGAAACCGGAGAATCTGATATCAATCTGGTCCCATTCTCCAGTCCTAAGGAACGCTAGGTCATGACACAAAAAGGCAAGCTCACCGGTTGGCATGTTCTCTTCATTCTGTGCGTCTTTTTCGGAGTGATGGTTGCTGTAAATGTCGTTTTCACTGTGTTTGCGGTGAAAACCTTCCCCGGTGAGCAGGTCGAGAAATCGTATGTTCAGGGCATTCATTACAATGATGTCCTGAAAGATAAGGAACGTCAGGCTGCCCTCGGCTGGGCTGCGGAAATCGGGTTTGAGAAGCAGGACAATGGCGCACCAAGACTGGTGAGCAACTGGTTCGATAAATCCGGCGAGCCGATGACCCAGCTGACCGTCAATGCCAAGATTGTGCGTGAAGTCAGCGAAGAAGGCATGAGCGAGTTCACGCTTTCAGCTGACGGCCCGGGCCGATATTATTCAGACATGTCTGAACTGGGCGCGGGAATTTGGCGCATTGAAGTGACTGCTGCAAACTCTGATAATGAGATTGTAACAGCTCACAAGACACTGACATGGTAACCCTCACAGACACGATTGATTTCGACGAACCGACAAAGTCTTTTGCCACTGCCCCATTCGTAAAGGAAAAAGGCGACCGCAAAGAACTGATGCTGGCAGTCACCGGCGCAAAGTGCGGTGGCTGTCTCTCCAAGATTGAGAAGAATGTTGGAGAAATCGACGGGATTGATACCGTCCGCATGAATCTGTCGACAGGACGTCTGGTGGTAAACTGGACGTCTTCTGCGGTCGACCCCGATCAAATCGTCTCAACGCTGGACCGGATCGGTTTTCCGGCAAAGCCCTTTGACCCCGACCAGTTCGACACCTCCCGCGCAAAACGCGAGAAAAGCCTGCTTCTGGCAATGGGCGTTGCCGGGTTCGCGGCGGCCAATATCATGCTTTTGTCAGTGTCTGTCTGGGCGGGCGCAGGAGAAATGTCTGCGGAGACCCGAACCCTGCTACACTGGGTATCCGGCATTATCGCCCTGCCCGTTATCGCCTATTCTGGTCGCCCATTCTTTGAGTCTGCCTTTGGCGCCCTGAAAAGTGGCCACGTCAATATGGATGTGCCGATCTCTCTCGCCGTTTTGCTGGCGACAGGGTTTTCGATCTACGAGACGGCGCATCTTGGCGAGCACTCGTATTTCGACGCAGCGGTCATGCTGCTCTTCTTCTTGTTGATCGGACGCTTCCTAGAAGCTCGCCTTCAGCGACAAACGCACAAAGCAGCAGATGATCTGGCCGCTCTGCAGGCTGTCACCGTGTCCAGAAAGTCGGCGTCCGGCAATCTGGAAACCATCGCTTCCCGCGATGCCGCTATTGGTGACACACTGATCATCGCCAAAGGCGAGCGCCTTCCGGTGGATGTCGACCTGCTCAGCGAAACAGCCGACATCAATACAAGCCTCGTGACAGGCGAAAGTCTGCCTATATCAGTTATGCGCGGCGAACGCATGTATGCTGGTACAATCAACCTGACCGCCCCAATGGAAGTGACTGTCGCCGCACACAGCGATGACTCCCTCATTGCTGAAATCAGCAAGCTGCTCGATGTTGGCGAACAGAAGCGCTCGAAATATCGCCAGATCGCTGACAAAGCTGCTGAGCTTTATGTGCCGACTGTCCACACACTCGCAGCGCTCGCTTTCTTCGGCTGGCTGATCGCCACAGGTGATCTGCGACTAGGTATTTTCACGGCGATCTCAGTTCTCGTTATCACCTGCCCATGCGCGCTCGCACTTGCGGCGCCGGTCGTGCAAATTGTTGCGGCGGGTCGTTTGTTCGGCCTCAAAGCCTTTCTCAAATCTGGAGATGCGCTGGAACGGATCGCGGCGTGTGACCACATCGTGTTCGACAAAACCGGCACGCTGACCGAGATTTCTCCCGTCGTGCAATCGAATGACGAAACGCGCGACACGCTGAACCTTGCAGCACAGCTCGCACGCGGCAGCCGCCACCCTGTTTCGCGCGCCATCGTCCAGGCCGCCTGCCCGGGCCCGGCCGCACAGGACATTGAAGAACAAAAAGGTCTTGGCCTGTCTGGCCTGATTGACGGCGTAGAAGCTCGCCTTGGTAGTTGGGAATGGGTCAGTGATGGCACCAGCACCGCACCGGAAGATGCCAATCTCTGGTTCTGGATTGCGGGCAAGGAGCCATCCCCGATTCGTTTGTCCGAAGCGGTCAAGGATGGCGGCGAAGAGCTGATGGCCTATTTAAAGTCCGTCGGGATTACCGCTGAGATCTGCTCTGGCGACAGCCCGGAGCGCGTTGAAAAAGTCGCTCGTCAGCTTGGACTGGAAAACTGGACAGGCGGTGTTTCACCGATCGACAAAGCCAACCGCATTGAAGCTCTGACAAATGCTGGCAAGAAGGTCCTGATGGTCGGCGACGGCCTGAATGATGCGGGTGCGCTCGCGGCGTCTCACGCAGCCCTCGCCCCAGGCGGCGCACTCGATGCAGCCCGGACTGCAAGCGACTGCGTCTATTCCGGCAACAACCTGAAGGTGATCGGAAGTATCCTGAAAATCGCCTCGTCATCGCAAAGCCGGATCAAGGAGAACTTCGGCCTCGCCGTCGTTTACAACATGATCGCGGTTCCAATTGCGCTTGCGGGGCTTGTAACGCCATTGATTGCTGCGCTGGCCATGTCAGGATCGTCAATTATCGTCACGCTGAACGCTCTGCGCGTCAGCAAGGGAGATAACTCATGAATGCCATTCTGTTTCTGATTCCGATCGCACTCGGCATGGGACTTATGGGGTTGGCGGCGTTCTTCTGGTCGATGAAAACCGGTCAGTTTGATGATCCACAAGGCTCGGCTGAACGCATCCTGCACGACGAAGACCGACCGCTTTAAGCGCAAAACACCACTGAAACATTTTTGTCACGTTCGTCCGAAGGAAACAAAATTCCTTCGGAGTCTGATGCATGCACAATTGACACAGGGGAAAGTTGCAGGCATTTCTTCAACACCTGTTGAAAAACGGCATTTCAAGTCGTAACACCACATGGGGAGAGATATGTCTAAATTACGCACAAGCCTTGCGCTTGTTGCCCTCGCAACGACCGCTTTTTCACCGATTTATACTGCTGTCGCACAAGACGACGTAGTATCTGCCTCTGAGAAACGCTTCCAGACTGTCCAGGTGACAGCACAGCGCCGCGAACAGAGCCAGTTGGATGTTCCACTTTCAGTTTCAGCCTTTAACGGCGACTTGCTGGAAGATCTGGGCGTCGACGACATCACTGATGTTGGTAAGATTTCACCAAACGTCACGCTGGAAGTTTCCCGCGGCACGAACACAACCCTCTCCGCGTTCATCCGCGGTGTTGGTCAGCAAGACCCGGTTGCTGGCTTCGAAGCTGGCGTCGGCATCTACCTCGATGATGTTTATCTGAACCGCCCACAAGGCGCCGTTCTCGACGTTTTCGACGTTGAACGCATTGAGGTTCTGCGTGGCCCACAAGGCACGCTTTACGGCCGCAACACAATCGGTGGTGCCGTTAAATACGTCACGCGCCCACTCGGCGATGAGCCTACCCTCAAGCTGAAAGCGGCTATTGGCTCTTATAACCAGAAAGACCTGATCGTTTCTGGCAGCACGCCACTGGCTGACACTTTCCGTGTTGGTGGTGCTCTTGCTGTTCTGACGCGCGACGGTTTCGGCGAAAACCTCGTCACTGGCGAACAGAACTACAACAAGCAAGTTACATCTGGCCGCATCTCAGCAGAATGGGATGTCACACCTGATTTTGACCTCCGTTTCTCTATGGACGGAACGAAAGATACGTCTGCTCCACGTCAGGGCCACCGTCTGATTCCTAGCCTCGTGACTGGCCAGCCAGTTCTGGGCAATGAATTCGACACACGTGCAGGTCTCAACGTTGTTAAGCAGAACGTCGAAGCTTTTGGCACGTCCCTCGTTGGTGAGTGGCGCATCAATGACGCTTTCACACTGAAGAACATCCTCGCCTACCGCGAAGATGAAAGCGTCACGCCAATCGACTTCGACAGCCTCGAAGCTGCAGACCTCGACGTTCCTGCAATCTATGAGAACGATCAGTTCTCCGAAGAATTCCAGGTTCTGTACTCTGGTGATCGCCTGAACGGCCTCGTTG
The DNA here is from genome assembly GCA_963678615.1 of uncultured Ponticaulis sp. Classification (GTDB taxonomy): domain Bacteria; phylum Pseudomonadota; class Alphaproteobacteria; order Caulobacterales; family Hyphomonadaceae; genus Ponticaulis. The sequence continues at coordinate 1,042,963 of OY782947.1, read as the reverse complement.
GCTTCTACTATCTCGATGCAAACGCTTCGACAGTGTTCGACGTGCTTCTCGGTACAACTGGTGACCTTCTGGGTCTTCCAGGTCTGAACGCTCAGACTTTTGGTGACGTGAACACCAAAACATGGTCGATCTTCGGTGACTTCACTTACGACATCACTGATCGTCTGCACCTGACTGTTGGCGCTCGCTACACAGAAGACACACGCAAGTCTCAGGTTCTGCGGCGGTCTTACATTGGCGGCTTCTCCGAGTTTTTCGGCGGCAACCCAATCCTGATCGCGACAACATCTGACTTCAATGGTGAAGCAGACTTTGACGACTTCAGCCCGCGCGTATCTCTCGGTTACGACCTGACTGACGACGCAAACGTGTACTTCACATATGCGCAAGGCTTCAAAGGCGGCGGTTTCGACCCACGTGGTCAAACTTCAGCGGCTCCTGACTTCAATCAGGATGGCTCTGTCAGCGCTGACGAAGTGTACGAATTCATGCAGTTCGACCCGGAAGAAGTGAACAGCTTTGAAGTTGGTTACAAAGCCAGCCAATTCGGCGGCGACCTCAATTACTCCATCGCTGCATTCTACTCTGACTATAAAGACGTTCAGGTTCCAGGATCTGTTGGCGTCGATACAGATGGCGACGGCATTAGCGACACCTTCACAGGAGTAACCACAAACGCTGGTGCGGCAACGATCTGGGGTATCGAGTTCGAAGGTACATCCAACATCGCAAAAGGCGTCTTCAACGATGATGACCTGTTCAACATCGGTTGGTCACTTGGCTATCTCGACGCTCAGTACGACGAGTACATCGATGCAACAGGTGTCGACGTTTCTGATCAGCGCGTCATTCAGAACACGCCAGATTGGACAGGCAGCTTCCGCATCGCCTACGACACGCCATTCACCATTGCCAACAATAACGGCAACCTTCTGATGAACGCGATGGCATCTTATCGTGGTGAATCCAGCCAGTTTGAAGCCCCAAGCGCTTACCTCGACCAGGAAGCTTTCACTCTGATCGACGCGTCACTGCGTTGGGAAGCTGAAAGCGGTAAATGGGGTATCAGTCTGCAGGGCAAGAACCTGACTGACGAACGCTATATCGTAGCTGGCTATAACTTCGTGAACGAAGCAACGCTGGCTCCTACACTCGGACTTGAAGGCACACTGACCGGTTTCTACGGAGACCCACGTACCTTCACACTCGGTATCGACTTCGAATTCTAAGAAGTCGGTTTCCTCCCGAACTCACAAGGCGATGCTTTACAGCATCGCCTTTTCTTTTTCCTTTTCAGGGTTTTTTGCGAATTGCTCAAAACCAGCCGTAACAAAATCCACGATATAGTCACAGGCACCCGGCAGGTCGTCAGACCGGCATAGGCCGTTTGACAGATGGTCGATACGACCTGTCTGCGCAAAGGCCAGAGTCAGCGCACCAGACAGACAGTGATAGCCCCAGAACAGGCTCTTATCGGCGACACTTGGCAGTGCCAGTCGAAGCGCCTCAACAAATCGATTAATGAGTGGGTCGAAGAATTGCGTCATCAGCTTACCGCCCCATTCAGGCGAGTTATTCACATAAGCAATCAACGCGTAATAATTCTTCCAGCCCGGTTCCTCGACATGGGGACGCGTCAGAATCGGCTCAAAGTAAGCTCGAATAATGTCATGAACGCTCGGCGCCGACGGTGCAGCATCCGCAATCACCTGCTCCAGTGCTTCCAGTCGCCAGGAATTCAATATCTGAGCGCGACGCATGAGCACTGCATCAAACAAATCCCGTTTCGGACCGAAATGATAATTGGCCAGCGCAACATCCACGCCCGCTTCTTTAGCGATCGCGCGAAGTGTTACGCCATCATACCCATGTCTTGAGAATAAAGCTTCAGCAGCATTCAAAATGAGTTCGCGTTTATCTGTTTTCTTCTTCTCACCGCTCATAGCGACTACTTCTGCTCCCCGGTTTTTGTTCGCTTTATCTGACTACACGGTTTGTTTCAAAGCCCGGGCCGAAAAAACCTTGCACTCCAAAATTCATTCTCTACAATTTCAACAGATGTTGAAAGCGTAAATCGCAAAGAATTTACGCCGATTTGGGAGGTAGTTTTGGACATCAGATACACATCTAGTGATGGCCTGTCGCTTTACGCGAAAAGCTATGGCGCGGACGATGCGCCACTGACGGCGCTGTGCATGCACGGCCTGACCCGTAACCACAAAGATTTCGAGCCAATGATTGAGGCCCTGCTGAGTTCCGGGCTGAATGTACGATTCATCGCTGTTGATGTGCGTGGTCGGTGCCAATCTGACAAAGACACCAATCTGGAGAATTATACGCCTGCGACTTATGCCGGTGACATGGTCACGTTGCTCGATCATCTGAACATCGACAAGGTCGTTCTGATCGGCACGAGTATGGGCGGACTGATGTCTATGGTTCTGATGTCCATGATCCCGGATCGCATTCTTGGCGTTGCCATGAACGATATTGGCCCGGAGCTGGATCAACGCGGGCTGGACCGGATTTCCGGTTATGTTGGCGGCAACACAACTCAGCCGGACTGGGACACGGCCGGTAAAGCCGTCGCATCTGTTCAACAGGTCGCCTTCCCTGATTATTCCCACGAAGACTGGGTTGCCTTTGCAAAGCGCACCTATCGCGAGAATTCAGATGGAAGCCTGGAACTCGACTATGATCCGGCCATTGGGCGTACGGTGTCTGATGTCAAACCAACACCGGAAACCAACGCTTTGATGTGGCAGCTGTTCAACGGCATGAAACCCGCACCGCTGCTGCTGTTCCGCGGCGAGCTGACCGACCTTCTGGCAGCCGATATCGCCGATAAAATGATCGAAACACATGGCAATGCAAAACTCGTCACGGTTCCACGTGTCGGACACGCGCCGCTGCTCGATGAAACCGAAGTTGTTTCGGCGCTCACGAGCTTTCTGAAGTCTCTGGAGCCAAATGCATGAGTATAAGTGAAACCGGCGCTGCCGCGCCGACCCAGACCAAAGTGGCCGGACGATGGTGGGTGCTCGCCGTTCTGACCATGGTCTACACCTTCAACCATCTGGACCGCCAGGTCATCATCACGGTGCTTGAGCCGATCAAAGAGGCCATGTCTCTTTCGGACGAGCAGGCTGGCCTTCTGACTGGTCTCAGCTTCGCGCTCGTGTATGCAACACTCGGCATTCCGGTTGCCTTTCTGGCGGACCGGTCGAACCGTCGTAACATTATCTCTGTCGCGCTTCTGGTCTGGTCAGGTGCAACTGCGATTTGCGGCCTCACTCAGAATTTCTGGCAACTTTTCCTCGCCCGCATGGGCGTCGGTATCGGTGAAGCCGGCGGCACACCGCCTGCTACCTCGATGATTGCCGACCTGTTTGGCCCACGCGAGCGCGCAATGGCGCTTGGCATTTACACAACCGGCATCGGCTTCGGCATCATGCTCGGCTATGTCATTGGTGGCTTTGTCTTCGAGAATTATGGCTGGCGCGCCGCCTTCTTTGCGGCCGGTATTCCGGGCATTATTCTCGCTTTCGTTCTGCGCTTCACCGTCAAAGAACCAATCCGCGGCAGCTCTGAAGCCATCAAGATTGCAGATGACGAACCGGCTCCCAGCTTCATCGAAACGCTGAAATTCATGTTCAGCCAGTCATCTTACATGTTGCTTCTGCTGGGTTGTCTTCTGATCTGTGTCTCTGCGAACGCCTATGTCGCGTTCACGGCAAGCCATTTAATCCGGACATTCTCAATCGACCTGACGAACATTTTCTGGTCCGTTGCGATCCCGCTCGGCTTGCTGATCGGCGGCGTTGGTTCTATCGGCGCTATATTCTGGGGCATTATCTGTGACCGTCTGTCAGCGAAGGATTTACGCTGGCGCCCATGGATCATCGCACTGACATCCGCAATAGCGCTGCCATTCGCATATATGTTCATCACAGCCGAGAGCCTCACATCGGCTTATCTCTGGAACGTCGTTCCGAACTTTGTCGGTCTGATCTATGCGAGCATTGCCTACACGGCCGCTCAGGAACTCGTGAAAGTTCGCATGCGTGCGTTCTCATCTGCCTTCACGCTGTTCTGTCTGACACTAATCGGCATTTCAGGCGGCCCATGGATCACCGGCAAGCTTAGCGACATGTTCCAGGCATCCGGCATGACAAATGCCGAAGCCCTTCAGCAGGCGCTGATCTATATTCTGCTGTTCAACGCTGCCAGCATCGTCTGCCTGATCATTGCGGGCTTCAACTACCGCAAAGATGTGGAGCGCGCATCAAGCTAACCCCTTCCCCATAAAATAAGCTAATCACTTGCTGTCTCTAAGGCGTATCCCGAAACGGATACGCCTTCTTTTTTGCTTAAAAAAAGGGTGATGCTGTTCGCATCACCCCTGGAGAGTAAGCCATCCGTCTCGTCCAGTTAGCAGTTCGGGATGGCGTCACGGGAGGGATTTGAAATCCAGATTTATCGGTTCATCCGGTTTTCAATCAGGTCGTCCACGACTTCAGGCTCAGCAAGTGTCGAGGTGTCGCCAAGCGAGCCATAATCATTCTCTGCAATCTTGCGCAGGATACGGCGCATGATCTTGCCCGAGCGCGTTTTTGGAAGGCCCGGCGCAAACTGGATCAGGTCCGGAGAGGCGATTGGCCCGATCTCAGAGCGAACCCATTTCACAAGATCCTTGCGAATGTCTTCGGACGGCTCCTGCCCCGCAATCAGTGTGACATAGGCATAAATGCCCTGCCCTTTAATATCGTGCGGATACCCGACAACGGCAGCCTCTGAGACGAGGTCATGCGCCACAAGCGCGCTTTCGACCTCTGCCGTACCCATACGGTGACCAGATACATTGATGACGTCATCCACGCGACCAGTGATCCAGAAATAGCCATCCTCATCGCGACGTGCACCGTCACCTGTGAAATAGCGGCCCGGATAGGTCGAAAAATACGTCTGGAAGAAGCGCTCATGATCGCCATAAACGGTGCGCATCTGGCCCGGCCAGGAATCTGTAATACACAGATTGCCGTCAATGGCGCCGTTCAGTTCTTTGCCGTCCGCATCGACCAGAATTGGCTTAATGCCAAAGAATGGACGCGTCGCAGAGCCTGGCTTCAGATCCGTTGCGCCCGGCAGAGGCGTAATCATGATGCCGCCGGTTTCGGTCTGCCACCAGGTATCAACAATCGGGCAACGGCCTTCGCCGACCACATTGTAATACCAGAGCCAGGCTTCCGGGTTGATTGGCTCACCGACTGAGCCAAGAATGCGCAGAGACTTGCGGCTTGTCTTTTTCACGAACTCTTCGCCTTCACGCATCAAAGCGCGAATAGCTGTCGGAGCCGTGTAGAAAATATTGACCTGGTGCTTGTCCACAACCTGCCAGAAACGAGACGCGTCCGGATAGGATGGAACGCCTTCAAACATGACAGTTTGCGCGCCATTCGCCAGTGGACCATAGACGATATAGCTGTGGCCTGTGACCCAGCCCACATCCGCCGTACACCAGTAAACATCGCCATCCTTGTAATCAAAGACGTATTCATGGGTCATGCTGGCCCAGACAAGGTATCCACCTGTCGTGTGCAGCACGCCCTTCGGCTTACCGGTCGAACCGGAGGTATAAAGGATGAACAGCGGGTCTTCCGCATTCATCGGTTCCGGATCACAAAATTCGTCGACGCCTGCGGCAGCTTCGTGCCACCACACATCACGACCGCCCTTCATCGCAACCGGGTTGCCAGTATGCTCAATGACGAGAATTTTTTCGAGACCAAGTGCATGTTTGGCCGCAGCATCAACATTCGCTTTCAGCGGAACAATTTTCGAACCACGCAAACCTTCATCAGCCGTGATGACGATATTGGAGTCACAGTCATTAATGCGTCCGGCGAGTGCTTCCGGAGAGAAGCCGCCAAACACGATTGAGTGGACCGCACCAATGCGTGCGCAAGCCAGCATGGCGTAAGCCGCTTCAACGATCATTGGCAGGTAGATCGTAACCCGATCGCCCTTCTTGACGCCAAGTTTCTTCAGAACGTTTGCAAACCGGCAAACATGCTCGTGAAGCTGATGGTAGGTGACGATTTTAGAGACACTCGGATCGTCACCTTCCCAGATGATTGCAGGCTGATCACCTCGGGTCTCAAGATGGCGGTCGATGCAGTTATAGCTGACATTGAGCTCGCCATCTTCGTACCAGCGGATGTGCAGATCAGACTGGTCGAAAGACACGTCTTTCACCTTGGTATAAGGCTTGGACCAGGACAAACGTTTGCCAGCATCGCCCCAGAACTGGTCCGGATCGTCAATTGAAGCCTGATACATCTCCAGATACTTCGCATTGTCGACTTTTGCTGCTGCTGCGATGTCCGCAGGAACAGGAAAAACGGCCTGCTCTGTGCTACTGTTTCCGTCTGCCATGTCTCTCTCCCGTATTAGTTACTAACTAAAATGCGTATTTCGTGGAGAATGTGAACCGAGTCATATCTCCATCTATCCCCGCTTCAGTCTCACGTTGCCCGAACATGAGCTCCGTTCCAACTGTTACTTTTGGTGCAATATCCCAGAGGATTGCGCCGTAAACCGACTGAACCGACTCTGTCATTGAGCTGGCCACGAAGTCCGGATTGTCAACGAACAGGCCAGCATAGCCGAGGTTGAAGCGCGCCGTTTCCCCGAATGGGTGACGCCATGCGATGAGACCGCCGACGGACGGGATCGCCTCAAGCTCACCCGTCATCGGGTTGATCGCCGCGCCGTTTGCTGCGTTCAGACCGATATAGCGGCCAATGCCTTCACCTCCGGTCAGAGAGAAACGAATATCGTCTTTCTCACCCGCTTTCAGCTTACCCGACACAGACAGACCGTAACCGAAAGTTTCTTCCTCGATACCGGTTGCCTCATAGCGCAGCTGACGCGCAATTCCGGCGACCGACACATTGCCGAAATCGCCTTTGAAATTGTAGCGACCGATCAGATCCGGGAACAGATTGCTGTCGGCTTCGATACGGCCACTGCCCGTTGCCGGCGTGATCGTCGCATCACCGGACTCTGCCGCGAACTGCCAATTGCCATTGGTATAGCGCACCATAGGCTGGCGCATGAAGATCATGCCGTCTGACAGAACAAGGAAGCTCGCGCTTTCCGGAATGGCTGATGTGTTCTGGAAGGTCGACCACTCCTGACCAATCCGCCAGTTATCGATATCAAAATAAGCTCGGCGCAGGCGCGGGCTGAATGAGTTGGACACCCGCTCATCGCCCTGCATGGAGCCGAGGAAGTCAAATTCGATATGAGCGCCGATTTTATGATCGCCCGTCATCCGGTTCGCTGAGATATAGAAACGCGAAGCCTGGGCTGTCAGATCTGTCGTCGTAGTTTCATCGCCGCCAATCGGAATGGCGCCGGGAATGTAGAAGTCACGCGCAATCGACGAGGAGGCGAACTGACCATCCATGGACGTCACATGCGCATCAAGATCAATATAGCCACCAATTTTGACTTTAGTGTCACCGATCATCATGCCATCGGATGGCGCGCCGCCAGACTTTGCCGCAACTTCCGTTGTTTTCTTTTCCAGCCGAACAATATCGCTGTTGGTTTTTTCCCGCTCGGTCACGAGCGCAGCTTTCAGATCCTTCACCATCGCTTCGAGTGCGGCGATGCGAGCTTCCAGTTCCGGGTTGTCCTCTGCTGCAGCCGATTGGGCCAGAGCGAGCGCAACTCCTGACATCAGAAAATACTTAAAGCTGTTCTTCATTTTGATTTCCTCCCCAGCGGGTTTATTATGGGAGGAGTATTCCTTGGGTTTTTCGACCGGCCAATTGGCAATTGGTGCTACGACCAAAGTCGAGCTAAGCTCGACAAGAGAGTGGAAATGTAGCTAATCCGGATTAAAAGCAGAGCTGAAGAGTCAGCCTATTTGCGGAGGATATCGCGATGACTGAGCGCAATGTTTTGATAATTGAAGACCACCCTCTGTTCAGAGATGCTTTGGTGGCCGCATTAACACGCGCTTTTCCAGCCGAATCCAATGCCCATCAGGTCGCCAGCATTGCCGACGGACAGGCGGTATTGAACGATCGAAAGATTGATCTGGTTCTTCTCGATCTCAACGTCACAGACGCGAGTGGATTTGACGGTCTGACGCGAATCAAAACCAAGGCACCCAACTGCCCGGTCTATATCGTATCGGCGACTGAAAGCGGCGAAGCCTATTCAAAAGCCCGCAGCCTCGGCGCGAATGGCTATCTGCCAAAAAGCCTCAGCATGGATGACCTGACGGCGGCGCTGGCAACTGCGCTCGATGGCGGCACCTGGTTCCCAGAAGGCGATAACACTGAGGTCTCCTCTGATTCTGCTGCGGCGAGGATCAATTCTCTGACACCCGCTCAAAAACGTGTGCTCGCCGGATTGTCAGATGGCTTGCTGAACAAGCAGATTGCCTATGACATGGGTATTTCAGAAGCGACCGTCAAAGCGCATATGACCGCCATCTTCCGCAAACTCGGCGCAAACAACCGAACTCAGGCCCTGCTGATCTATAAAGAAGCCATTTCACTCAGTGGAGATGACTATTCGGCCGCCTGAGCCGGAATGTTCTGAGCGCACTCAAACAGAAATTGTTTCAGCAACACACTGTCGACCGGCTTGCGGATGACTTCAATGCTGCGTTCCGCCGCCTGAAGTTCGACAGACGCACCTGCTTTCGCTGTTAACAGCGCGACATTTCCCGAATGAGACAATCGTGCGCGAATGACCGAGATCACGTCGAACCCGGTTTCACCGTCCTGAAGTTCCAGGTCTGCCAGCAGCACATCAAATCTGCCTTTATCCTCGACCATTTGCAGAGCATCCCGCAGGCTCGACGCCACATGAACTTCGCAATGCCATTTACGAAGCAGAGACTGCATCGCCTCAAGGATGGTTTTCTCATCATCGACACACAAAACCCGCAACTTCGGCAGGTCGACCGTCGTTGGACGGAACTGGTGAACCGGACGCTTTCGCACAACGGTCTCACGGGACAATGGCACCGTTACATGGAAACAGGAGCCTTTTCCAACATGAGAGGTCACGCCGATATCCGCTTGCATGAAGCCGGCCAGCCGGTGCGCAACAGATAGACCAAGCCCTGCGCCGCGCACGCCCGAATTGTCGACATCTTCAAGCCGTTGAAACTCCTCAAACATCAACAGGCGCTTTTCTTCCGGAATACCCGGGCCTGTATCCCATACCTCGATCCGTGCCTGGCCACTTCGCCGGCGCGCACCGATCAGCACCCCGCCAGACCGTGTATACCGGCGCGCATTAGACAGGAAATTGCGCAGAATGCTCTGCAGGAAGTCCGGGTCTGCAAACACACTCAAAGATGTCGGCGCGACGCGCAATGTCAGCCCTGCCCGTTCCGCCATAGGCTGTGCCTCATCCGCCAGATCTTCCAGCAAGGGACCCAGAACAATGGTTTGCGGCTTTGTCTTCACATTCCCATGGTCAAGACGGGAAATATCCAACAGGCCTTTTAGCAATCCATCTGCGGATTGAATGGCGCGATCCGCGCGACTGACCAGATCGGTCGTTCCGGGGTCGCCATGCTCGTCGATCGAGGCAAGAAACAGACGTGCGGCATTCAGCGGCTGCAACAGATCGTGACTGGCCGCAGCCAGAAAGCGCGTCTTGGAGGCATTCGCGCCTTCAGCTTCCATCCTCGCCACATCAAGGTCTGATGCCATCTCTTCCAATTCCCGCGTCCTCTCTGACACGCGAGCCTCAAGCGTTTCATTCGCCAGCAGGAGCTCTTTCTCACGACGCTTGTCTTCGGTGATGTCGTGGAAAATGGACACATAGCCGCCGCCCGGCATCGGATTGCCGGTAATGCGCAGCCAACGCCCGTCATGGCTTTGCCGTTCATAGCGGTGCGGAGAGCCAGAGCGCATATATTCCACACGGCGGCGTGCCTGTTCAACGGGATCCCCTTCCAGCCAACCGGTGCGGATATTGTATTCGATCAGGCGAGAAATTGGTTGCCCGACCTGAACCAGAGAATGGGGATATTGGAACAACTCCATATAAGCACCGTTCCAGGCGACCAGCTTTTGCTCATTGTCGACCACGCTAATGCCCGACGGGATATTCTCGAGCATGGCCTGCAGCATATGGCGGTCAAACCGCTCTGCCTGTGTCTTCTGATCCAGAATGGAGAGAAGATCACCGAGTGCAACGTCAACACCGGCAATGGCTGATGACATGACCACGCGCGCAGAAGACGCCCCCAGAGCACTGGCCAGCAGCTTCTCTGTGCGCTGCACGAGCCGCCAGTCCGCAGACTTGTCACCATGCGTTTCAATGCCGAGCTCCTGCCCCATTTTCGCAAAGGCGAGATCGACCGCTTCAGTGGTCAGAAAGCGCGATGCAAGCGCCTTCAACCCGTCTGGTGTGACGCCGGACAGAACAGGACGAGATAAACTCGGCGGAACATCCCGGGGTTGGCTTGGGTGATCGACAAAGGCCGCAGCCTGAATGCGATCACGCAACCTCTCCTGAGATCGCAGTGACACGACGATGAACAGAACAATGTTCACCATCAGCGACCAGAACACGCCATGTGTTACCGGATCGCCCAATGTGAACCCAAAGAGCTGTTGCGGATGCAGCCATTTCGGAACCAGGCTGCTGATCAATGAGGTGCCAATAAATTCGGGCGCGAACAGCGTGTACCCCCAGGTCAGCATACCGCCGGTCAGGCCGACAATCGCGCCCATTGCGCGTCCGCTTTTCCAATAGATCGCACCAATCAGCGACGGCGCGAACTGAATGGCTGCAGCAAACGACAACAGACCAATTTGCGCGAGCGCATTGCTACTGCCCGCAATCTGATAATAGCCAAAAGCCATGCTGAGAATGCCAACGACCACGCCGCGGCGAATGAGCAGAAGCCGCGCGCCCGCCTGCCTGCTGGACAAATCGAATTGTCCATAGCGCATGAGGAATGGAACGATCAGGTCGTTCGTGACCATTGTGGACAGCGCCGTTGTCGACAGAATGACCATGCCAGTGGCGGCCGAAAAGCCACCCAGAAAAATGAACATGGCCATAAGGTTGCTGCCCGCGCTGAGCGGCAATTCCAGAACGAACAAATCCCCCGGCGTTGTCGATGGCAGGAAATGAAGCCCCGCCAGCGTAATTGGCACAACGGCTATCGTCGTCAGAAACAGATAGAGCGGGAACATCCAGCGCGCCCGGGGTAATCCCTTTTGGGATCGCTGCTCGATAAAGGTGATGTGAAACTGGCGCGGCAAGCACACAATCACACCCGCCGCCACAATGATGGTGGTGAAGAAGCGCGTGACATTCATCTCACTGCGGAATGGGTTTGCAGCACTTTGGAAGTCTGCAAATTCAATGCTGGACAGCAAGACTGTCGAGACCAGCGCAACGGCCAGCAGTCCGATCAGCTTCACCACGGCTTCAAGCGCCAGAACGCGGACAAGGCCAACATTGCTGCGCGTTGTATCGGCAGTGCGCGCACCGAACATGATCGTAAAGGCCGCCAGAACAATGGTGGTCACCAACACGGTTTCATCCGTTGGCAAAAGCTCTGATTGCTCACCATGAAATGCGAGCGATTGGAAACTCCACCCCACTGATTTCAGCTGGAGTGAGATATAAGGCAATGTGCCCATCAGTGCCGCGATTGAGGCGATTGAGGCCAGTGTCCGGCTTTTGCCGTAACGGGCCGCCAGAAAGTCCGAAAGCGAGGTTATGCTTTCGCGTTTCACCAGCTCCGAGATGCGGGTCAGCATGTCTGGCAGGAACAGAAAGACCAGAATCGGGCCGATATATATCGGCAGATAGTCCCACCCGGAGGTGGCGGCTGTTCCGACCGCACCGAAATAAGTCCAGGACGTACAATAAACCGCCAGCGCGAGCGAATACTCGGTTGGTGTGTTTTTCAGATTGTACTGGTCTGCACGGCGATCAGACCGCCAGGCCAGATAGAACAAGCCAGCGACGTACGAAAACGTAACGATCAGTACTATCCAAACCGGCATTCAGGCGATCTCCTTGCCGCGCATCATGCGATGCCGACAGGCTGTCATGCAAGCAGGCAAGAAGTCTAATATTCAAATGAAAAGGGCGGCCACATGGACCGCCCTTCCCGATTTCATAATGCGCCGTCTTACTCGGCAGGTTCCATCGGCGCCATGTCGGCATCCACAAACCCATGCGCTGTGCGCGTACCCGGAACCCGGATGTCTTCAACAAGGTCCTGGATATCCTGTGGCGGAGGCGCGGTCACGAGAGAGACCACAACGCCCAGAATTGCAGAGGCGAACATAAAGATGAAGCCAATGCCTTCCGGAGAAACACCGAACAGATACTGATCCGGCGTGCCGCCACCAAACTTGAAGAAGTAGATGTAGGCAAACGTTGCGACCAGACCAAACACCATTGAAACAATAGCGCCTTCCTTGTTCATCCGTTTCCAGAAAATACCGAGGAAGATGATCGGGAAAAGCGACGCCGCAGCCAGACCGAAGGCAAAGGCCACAACCTGAGCCACGAAGCCGAGGCTCGCCGTATTCATACCCATCCAGCCTGCAAGGATAACCGCAGTTGCGGACGCACCACGCGCTGTCATCAATTCCTGCTTGTCAGTCATATTCTTGAAGAAAGTCCGACGGCAGAGGTCGTGTGACACTGCTGATGAGATCACCATGAGAAGACCAGCTGCCGTTGACAGAGCTGCCGCAAGGCCGCCTGCAACCACAAGACCGATGACCCAGCCAGGAAGGTTCGCGATAGATGGGTTCGCCATCACAAAGATATCACGGTCCAGCTTGGTGACTTCGTTCGTGTCGCCTGCGCCATACTGAATGATACCGTCATTGTTTTTGTCGGTAACACCCAGAAGACCGGTTTTCTCCCAGTCCTTGAACCAGCGCGGGATTGGCTTGCCACCTTCGTCAGTGATCTTCTTCGCTTCGGCGTCATAGTCGATCTCGTCGATATTGCCCGCAATATATGTGGACTCATGGACGGTATCGATGAAATTCAGACGCGCGAATGATGCAACAGCAGGTGCCGTTGTGTAGAGAATCGCGATGAAGACCAATGCCCAGCCAGCAGACACGCGCGCAGCACCCGCACTGCTCACCGTGAAGAAGCGGATGATGACGTGTGGCAGACCTGCCGTACCGAACATCAATGCGCCTGTGATCGCAAAGACATCCATCATGGATTTGTTGGTCTGCGTATACTCAAGGAAGCCGAGATCTTTGACGACCGTATTCAGCTTGTCGAGCATCGCCACGTCCTCGCCCCGGACATTCGAAATGAAGCCGAGCTGTGGAATTGGGTTGCCTGTAATGATCAGAGAGATGAACACAGCCGGAACTGTATAAGCAAAGATCATGACACAGTATTGTGCGACCTGCGTATAGGTCACGCCCTTCATGCCGCCCCAGACTGCGTACACGAATACGATCCCCATACCGATCAGAATACCCGTGTTGAACTCAACGCCCAGGAAGCCTGAAAAGGCAACGCCCACGCCCTTCATCTGGCCGGCGATGTAAGTGAAAGACACGAACAGAGCACAGACCACAGCGATCAGGCGCGCAGCAGTCGAATAATAACGGTCGCCGACAAAGTCAGGCACAGTAAACTTGCCGAACTCACGAAGGAATGGTGCCAGCAGAAGTGCCAGAAGCACATAGCCGCCCGTCCAACCCATCAGATATACCGAACCGCCATAACCGAGAAACGCGATCAGACCGGCCATGGACAGGAAAGACGCCGCAGACATCCAGTCTGCCGCTGTTGCCATGCCGTTCAGCGTCGGGTGAACATCGTGACCGGCGACATAGAAGTCGTCAGTCGAACCGGCGCGCGCCCAGATCGCAATGCCGATATACATTGCGAAGGTCAGGCCGACGAATAAATAGGTCCAGAATTGCTGATCCATCGCCCTACCCCTTCACGTTAAATTTCTTTTCGATCCGGTTCATGGCGATGCAGTAGTAATAGATCAAACCCATGAAAACGTAGATCGAGCCTTGTTGAGAGAACCAGAAACCGAGTGGTGCTCCGCCAAGCTTGATATTGTCGAGAATATCCCGGAACAGAATGCCTGCTCCAAAGGATACAACAAACCAGATGATCAGAAGGGTGATGGTGAGCCGGATTACGGCAGCCCAATATCCCTTTCCGTCAATCTCTTTTATATCCTGTGACAAGGTTAAAACCTCCCCTGACTTGTGAAACGGATTTTTCCGCACTTAGAAGTTCAGGGAATCCCAACTGAAATGGTAGGGGGACTTTGGTCGAAGAAAACTGAAGTACAGTTTTCGTATCGTCAATAACATTGCTGCGACGCAACAAATCTGCTCTTTAGTATTCACAATGAAATAGACAAAGCCCTTCAACAATAGCTGAAGAGCAATCAGGTTTTCTTTATTTTATTGGGATCAGGCGATATCAGCGTCTTGCTTTGCCGCTCTTCGCCGCGCGAGCAGATCGCGCGATCCGGCAAAGGTGAACCATCCGGCAAAGACCAGTCCGCCGAAGACATAAAGTTCGCTCAGACCGAATCCCGGCTCAAGAATCGCATTGGCTCCACGATACGCAAAGATCGCAGCCAGCAATAATCCGAATGCCAGTGTCAGATGTGCCCGCATAGGCGCCTCCCAATTTATTATTATGAGTTGAGGATAGCACCAAACCTCCCAATTTAAATGGGACCTTGGTCGGACATAATGTAAGTGGGAAGATGGTACCGCCTCCCCGGTTCGAACGGGGGACCTCTAGATCCACAATCTAGCGCTCTAACCGACTGAGCTAAGGCGGCACTCTGAGAACGGGTCTTCTAATCGTACCCGCATTCGAACGCAAGAGAAAGATGTGCCAAATTTCGGCATTTTCTCATCACTTGGCGTATGGGTTCTTACCCTGACGGACAAAGAGACGAATTGGAACGCCCGGAAGGTCGAACGCTTCGCGCAGACCATTGATCAGATAGCGCTTATACGCCTCTGGCATATGCTCGCCGCGATTGGCCATCAATACGAAGGTTGGCGGCCGGTTTTTGATCTGGCTCATATACTTTGGCTTGATCGGCTTGCCGTGCACAGATGGTGGCGGGTGACGCTCGACCACGTGACGCAGCCAGTCATTCAGGTCTTTGGTTTTGACGCGGGCATTCCAGTCGTCAAACACTTTGATAACAGCCGGCATCAAACGGTCGATGCGCTTGCCGGTCAGGCCTGACAGGAAAACAATCGGCGTGCCCTTGGCATTTGGCAAAAGACGGTCCGCCTTTTCGCGCAGCTCTTTGGCGCGCTGATCAGGGTTTTCCACCAGATCCCATTTCGAAATAACATAGACCAGACCACGACCTTCGCGAACGACCAGATCGGCAATCTGAAGGTCCTGCTTC
The DNA here is from genome assembly GCA_963678615.1 of uncultured Ponticaulis sp. Classification (GTDB taxonomy): domain Bacteria; phylum Pseudomonadota; class Alphaproteobacteria; order Caulobacterales; family Hyphomonadaceae; genus Ponticaulis. Next base: position 1,027,512 of record OY782947.1, on the reverse strand, counting down.
TCGAATGCGTCACGAGCATCCATGGTCAGCGCAACGATATCCGCAAAGCGAATTGAGCGGATGGTGTCAGAGGTGGAGAGTTTCTCCAGATGCTCATGCACTTTCGCGCGTTTGCGCAGACCAGCGGTATCAACCAGCTTGATCGTGCGGTCCTCATAAGACCACTCAACCTCGATGGAATCGCGCGTAATGCCGGCTTCAGGACCCGTCAAGAGACGGTCAGACTGAAGCAGAGAGTTGATCAGTGTAGACTTACCGGCATTCGGACGGCCAACCACGATCAAACGCGCTGTTTTCGGCGGTGGCGGCAAGTCTTCGTCTTCGGCGTCCGGGTCAAACGGCTGATGAGACACTTCCTCAGTGTCCATACGCTCATGTGCATCCGGAACGACGTTCAAAATCGCCGCATACAGTTCCGCCATGCCTTCGCCATGCTCGGCAGAGAGGCCAACAGGTTCGCCAAAACCGAGCGCAAACGCTTCCATCAGGCCTTCTTCAGCGGCTCTGCCTTCGCATTTGTTTGCGGCAAGCACGACAGGCTTGTCGACGCGGCGAAGCAGGTCTGCAAAACGCTCATCCATCGGCATAACGCCTGTCCGCGCATCAACGATGAACAAGGACAGATCAGCCTCACGAATAGCCGCTTCGGTCTGTTCGCGCATACGCGCTTCCAGTGAAGAATCGCGAACGTCTTCAAATCCCGGTGTGTCGATGAGGGTGAGTTTCAGCGATGCCAGTTCGGCAGTCGTCTCCCGCCGGTCGCGCGTAACGCCGGGCTGGTCATCAACAATCGCCAGACGTTTTCCCGCCAGGCGATTGAAGAGCGTAGATTTTCCAACATTCGGGCGGCCAACGATGGCCACTTTAAGTGTCATAGGACGACATTACCTTATGGAGAACAGTTTACCATTATCAGCCAGGGCGATGATATGACCATCATATGCGATCGGCTCGATAAAGAAGCCAGCATCTGCACCAAAACGCCCCGTTTTGACAAGTGATTTTTCTCCGAGCTTCTTACCTGTCTGTGGTGAGAAGGTGATAATCCGGCCATCAGAAGACAAAGTGACCAGCTTTCCAGACGCCAGAATTGGTCCTGAATAGCTGATACGGCCTTTCTTCTTTTTCACTTTTTCGAACTGTTCGAGCTGGGTGACCCAAACGATACGACCTGTAACTGCTTCAACGCAGATCAGATTTGCATCAACGCCAACAGCGAAAACAAACTCGCCAACCACGGCGGGTGCCTGAGTGGTGCCGAATGGCAATGTCCAGACGCGCGCACCAGACCGGCCATCAATCGCCGCAAGCACGCCAGACTGGCTGCTCGCAAATACGAGGCCGTTATGAAGCACCGGACGAGACGCAATATCGTTGATCGCAGAAATCGGTGTAAAGCGACCTGCGCGGGTCAAACTGTCAGACCAGAGACGGCGACCGTTAGACGGCAGATAGGCAATCACCTCACCGGAAGAATATGGCGCAACCACGAAGTCTTCGATCGCAGCCGGGCTTGGAGAGGACAGAACGCGCGCTGACTCGGCAATCGCCTGGTCAGACCATTCAACAGATCCGTCCGCCAGCGACATTGAGAAGAACTCATTATTGTTCGACGCAATGAAAATTCGGTTGCCCTGAATGGTTGGCGAACCCGTCATCGGCGCAATGGTTTCTTCTTTCCAGACAGTTTTGCCGTCCGCTACGTTCAAAGACGCAACGAAACCATAGCCAGATGCAACGATGAGCTTGTCACCAGCAATCGCCATACCGCCGCCAAAGGCGCGCTTGTCGCGCTTGTTTCCTGAGCTCAGCTCTTTCTTCCAGATCGTTTTACCGGTCTTGGAATTGATCGCGTAAATCGTTTGCTTGGAATCGAAGACGTAAATCTTGCCGTCAGCCGCAATCGGCGGGATCGACAGAGCGTGGTTCTTGTCAGACCCCGCAGCTTGAGACGAAGTCCAGTCGATCTCAAAAGCATCACCGGCGCGCACATGGCCGACAACTTTCGCCGAGTTACCACCCGTCTGTGACCACTCAGAAACCGTGCTCGGGTCCGGCAGAATGACTGCCATCGACGCCAGTTCCGGGTCTGCTTTCAGCTGTTCATCCGCAGACACCATGGAAATGCGGCCCGCTTTTTCTTTCGCGTCCGCTTCTTTCTTGGCTTCATTCCCCTTGAAAGGGTTCATATTGCCAACGGTCGAACAAGACGCCAGCAGGCCTGCTGAGAGGATCAGAACGCCGAGTTTAGTAGTCCGCTTCATGATGCGCTTCCGTTTTTGGCCATGATGGCGTCGATTGCAATCAGCGCTCGTTCAGCGCGTCCCCGTACACCTGCGGCAACATCCAACCCAAGCGAAATCTTCTGATAACGGCTCTTGGCGTCTTCATAGTCACCCAGTGAGAAAGCACGGGCAGCAACAATTTCCTGAGCGAGCTCTTTGTATGGCGACTCAAAATTGTTGGAGATAGGTTGAAGGAATGTCTCAAGCTCAGCAACTGTCGCTGTGTCAGCCATCAGATAGCCCGCTTTCAGACGCGCTGTTTCCGCAAACGGGCCATCCCCTTCAGCTGCTTTTTTCAGCGCTTCAATTGCTGTCGCGCGGTCACCAAGTCCAGACAGGCGCGTTTCAGCAAGGTAATGACCAGCAAGTTCTGAAAAACTGCTGTTTGAGTTTGCGATCTCTTCGAAAAGCGCCTCAGCAAGCGTGTAGTCTTTCTTATCCAGCGCCATTTTTGCGTGATAGAATTCGCTCGCATTCTTTTGCTGTGTGTTCTTCGAATTCCACTGATAGAACTCAAAGCCTGCAACGCCGAGAATTAGCGCCGCAATCAGCACATAGACGTATATGTGAATCTGTTTCCACAGTTTCGCAGCCTGATCCTGCTGAACCGCTTCATCGACTTCCTGAAAAATATCGCTCACTCAGACACCCTGTAATGTGAATTCGGTTTGACCTTAGCCCTTGCCGTCCTGACCAGCAACGCCTGGAAGGTCTACGGTTTTTGCGGACTTAATTGAATAGATTTCTGCCTCACCGGGAAAAGCCCGTTGACGCACATCTTTTGCGTAGCCTTCAACGGCCCGCGTGATTTCGTCCTTAACGCTGCCATAGCGACGAACGAATTTCGGTGTCCAGTCAAAAAGGCCCAGCATGTCTTCAGTGACCAGAATCTGGCCATCGCATGCTGCGCTTGCGCCAATTCCAACAGTCGGAATGCTGAGTTTCGCTGTGATCTCGGCGGCGAGGTCTTCGGCGACACCTTCGATGACGACGGCAAAGGCCCCGCCATCCTGCGCCGCCATCGCCTCGTCAATAACGCGCTGGCGCTCTTCGTTCGAGCGCCCTTTGGCTTTGAAGCCGCCATCCACATGGATAGCCTGCGGGCGCAGGCCAACATGCCCCATTACGGGAATTCCACGCTCGACCAGATGCTTGACGGTCTCGCCGGCATAAACACCGCTTTCAAGCTTCACCGCCTGACAACCGGTTTCCATCATGATGCGGGCCGCATTTTCAAACGCGTGCGTCGGGCTGGCTTCATAAGAGCCGAACGGCATGTCGACGACGACGAATGCCTGCTGCGCACCGCGCATCACGGCTTTGCCGTGCAGGATCATCATGTCCACGGTCACGCCAACAGTGGAATCAAGGCCGTGGACAACCATGCCGACGCTGTCACCGACGAGAAGAAGATCGCAATGTTCGTCCAGCAACGCCGCACGTGGCGCATCATAGGCCGTCAGGCAAACCAGCGGTTCGCCGCCCTTGGCCTTAGCGATATCGCGAACGGTTTTTCTGCGCTTCTGAGTTTGAGCGGACACAACACACCTACTGACTTTTTACTCACAAAGGTGATTAGAGCGGATTGCGGAAGAAGAAAACCGTCAATCTCATTACGAAAGGGAGAGACTCGACGGTTTTCGGATCATTTCAGCTTGAACGGAAGAAAAACAGGCGAACCTTTCAGAACATAGCCTGCTTTCATTGTCGCGATTAATAGCTCTTTGGAAGACCCAGCACGCGTTCTGAAATGAAATTCAGGATCATTTCACGGCTAACCGGCGCAATACGGGCGAGCATCGCTTCGCGCATATAGCGTTCAACGTGATATTCGCGCGCATACCCCATGCCACCATGTGCGAGGACAGCAGCCTCACAGGCACTGAAGCCAGCCTCAGCGCCGAGATATTTTGCAGCATTTGCTTCTGCGCCGCAATCCTGACCCGCATCGAACAAGGACGCCGCTTTGAAGCCAAGCAGGTTTGCCGCTTCCAGTTCAGCCCAGGCCTTTGCCAGCGGGTGCGCAACCCCCTGATTCTGGCCGATCGGACGACCAAACACCACGCGTTCCTTGGCGTATTGAGCCGCTTTCTCAAGCGCCGCCTGCCCCAGACCGACAGCTTCCGCACAGAACAGTACGCGCTCTGGGTTAAGGCCCTGAATGAGGTATTTGAACCCTGCGCCTTCTTCACCGATCAGATCTTCTTTTGGCACTTCCAGTCCATCAAAGAAGAGCATGTTACACTCAACAGCCTTGCGGCCCATTTTCGGGATCGGATTTGCTTCAATCTTGGCGCGGTTGAAGTCTGTGTAGAACAAAGACAAGCCAAGATACGGCTTGGCGCACTGACCTTTTGGCGTTGTACGGGCAATAATCAGAATTTTGTCTGCGCGCTGCGCACCAGTCGTCCAGATTTTCCGACCTGAGAGAACATAACCGTTTTCAGTGCGCTCTGCTTTGGTTTCAAGCGACGAGGTGTCGAGGCCTGAGTTTGGCTCGGTAACCGCGAAACACATTTTTTGCTCGCCGGAAATGATTTTCGGCAGATGCTCCATCCGCTGTTCCTGCGTACCGAATTTTTCCAGCGGCTTAGGGCCAAAAATGTTCAGATGGATGGCAGATGCACCAGAAAAGCCAGCCCCGGAACGCGTAACCGTCTGCATGACGATTGCGGCTTCGGTCAGGCCAAGCCCTGCCCCGCCGACATCTTCCGGCATCGCAATGCCCAGCCAACCGCCATCTGCCATCGCTTTTGTGAATTCTTCCGGCCAGTTGCCTGTCGTGTCGACGTTCAGCCAGTAGTCGTCATCAAACTTCTGGATCGTCTTGGCAACGGCATCACGGATCGCGAGCTGGTCTTCTGACGGCGCAGTAATCTGATACATGTGTTTCTCCCGCTTAGGTATTCGCTGCCCCTTATCTGGTTCAGCTTTTCAAAAAAAGCGAGCCCCCATAGAAATCTTTCAGGTCAGGGACGCAGGTCTGACAGATCATGCGCCACCGGGGGCGGCTCACCCAAAAGATCACAGACAACAAGTTCGGCAGTGGCCGGCGCCAGCAAAATACCGTTCCGGTAATGTCCGGTCGCAAGATAATGCCGTCCCTCGTCAAGCCAGCCAATTTTTGGCCTTTGTCGACGCGCCATAGGACGAAGTCCGGCCCAGCGCTCGAGAATTTCAGCATTTTGGCTCATATCCGGGATCAGATTGAAGGCCGAAGCGAGCAGAGATTCAGAGACCGATTCCTGCGTATCGAGCGAAGCATTGTCCGGCTCGACCGTCGCACCAATAATGGTTCGGTCGCTCTTTGGCACGATATACGCTGCGCCCCAGCGCACGGGAATTTGCGGATGTGAGGCATCGGGCTTCAGCGAAACCATCTGGCCTTTGACTGGGCGCACGTCTGGCGATTGCCACCCCATACAGTCAACCAGAATATCAGCGCTTTGCATCACTCTGGCGTCGTCCGTCAGACAATCGGCACAGACATGCAGCAGCACCTGTAGAACGGCACGGTTATCAACCTGACCATCCAAAGGAAACAAAACCTTGCGATAGCCCTTGGCCTCAAGACCCGGAACGCTTTGCTCAAGAAACGTGTCACTGGCGGTTCCGATCGAACCGCCCAGCCTGTTGTCGCGCTCCAGCACCGAAAGTTGATCTGAACGAACCAGACCGAGCGTCGGGCCCGGCCTGTAGCCAACACCTGCTCCGGACGCCTTTTCCAGATGCGCTGCGAACTCTGGCCAGATCGACGAACTATACGCGGAAAAGTCTCGCAATCCGGCAGATACATCCGGCTCAATCAGAGCTTCAAACTGCGCCGAAAGCATGCCTGCTGCGGCCCAGCTCGCGCGTTGATTTACAGAGGATGTGTCCAGAATTGTCGGCCTGATACCCTTTTGCAAAAGAGACCAGGCGACAGACAAACCAATGATTCCCGCCCCCCGGATGACAATCTCAGGCGAGCGATCCAACGCAGAACGAACAGACATGCAGGCGCCATAACGCATCTGATCAGATCAGGCGAGTGACAATTGGTCTGACGGACTGGAAATCCTATGCGGAGCGTTTTTCTTTACGCCAAAGCGCAAGAAATTCCGCCGCAGAATGGCGATCCTGAAAAATGACTGCTTTTCGAATGATCTCGCCTGAGTGAATGGTTTTCACCATAATTTCCGGCGCTTCTTCGATCAACGCGTCGTCATCACTCGTTCGCAACTGGGCGAACGCTTCAATTGCCGCGACAAACTTTGTTTCCGATTGCGTGTCGTTCACGGCAACATGTACAACGACATCTGACATACTCTACTCCCAGATCTGCGCCCGGTTCTTTATTCCCTTTTAACCACAGAATTATGACTGCTGTTGGTAAAGGGATCTCCTCTTATTATGCGGTATGCTAGTCATAATTTCTCACCTTCTGCAAGAAATTATTTAAGCAGAACAACTCAGTAGACTTAAAGACTGACTGTTATCGTCCGATTTTAGCGCGCGCCATGTCATCAGCGACCCGATTTGTCGCGCGGTTTTCCTGTGAAGATTTTGCGAAAATCTCGCTCAGCGTCGTCATCAATGTGTCGAGTTTCGAGCGAACCCAGAACGGATTGTAGTCGCCAGCAATCTCAGCGGCGACATTGATGATTCCCCCACCATTAATGACATAGTCAGGCGCATAGAGAATGCCGAGATCCAAAAGTCGGTCCCCGATATCCGGCTGCGTCAGCTGGTTATTCGCACCGCCTGCAACGACTTTACATTTCAGGCTGTTGATCGATGTTTCGTTCAGAATCGCACCGAGCGCGTTCGGGGATACAACATCAACGTCTTCAAACAGGATACGGTCCACATCAGACAAAATGGCGCCGGTCTCTTTGGACAATGCAGCAACCGCGTCTGTTGCAATGTCAGCGATCAGAACCTCCGCGCCAGCATTGGTGAGCTTTCGAACAACGTCCGCGCCAACATGACCAACGCCCTGAACTGCAATGCGACGTCCCTTTGGATCATCATTGTTGAATGCATGACCGAGCGCTGCACGAATGCCGCGATAGACGCCCTCAGCTGTCACTGGAGACGGATCACCACTTGCCGCGTCGCCATCAGCAAGACCTGCCACATAAGGCGTTTCTTCCCGCGCGAAAGCGAGGTCCTCCGGGGAAATGCCGACATCTTCTGCGGTGTAGTATTTGCCACCGAGCGAATCGACCGCGCGTCCAAAGCTGCGGAATAGTTCCGGCGTCTTGTCGGTTTTGGAATTGCCCCAGATCACTGCCTTCCCACCACCAAGCGGCAAGTCAGCCATGGCATTCTTGTAAGACATGCCCTGAGACAAACGCAGCACGTCGCGAAGCATGGCTTCACCGGTCTCATAATTCCACATTCGACATCCGCCCGCTGCGGGGCCAAGCGCCGTAGAGTGAATTGCAATAATCCCGCGAAGGCCCGTTTCAGCATCATGAAACAGATGAACGCCTTCATGCGCATCATAAGCAGGATGATCGAACATTTCACACTTCCTTGGGAAAATAATCTATGATCCGGGCGCTCTTGCAGTAATTTCACCAAAACACAAGCCCGGAGCAGCATTCAGGTGCTGCAGCCTAGGCGTTTGGCTTGCGGAATTTCCAGACTTTTGCGTGGATCAGATCAGCCGCGAGCGCGCGCTGACGCCATTTCCACGATTCCGCTTCCCATGCCAGTTCCCGAACGAAAACCTGTTTGTTCACAGACCCGAGTCGGCCGCTCAACATGCCCTCGACGTCCTGACCGAACTTCTCAAACGCAGACCGGCTTGCCTGAACGACATCGCCAGACACATCATCTTCATCAGAAGAGAGTTCAAAGCCTGCCGCTTCGCAGACTTCAACGATTTCCTCGCCCTCACAGAGCTGCGGTTCGGCCCAGGAGGACGCAAACGCAGGCGCCAGAGAACCGTGTGCAGTTCCGCGAACCAGATCAATCACAACCCATTGAGCACCCGGCGCAAGACTTCTCAGAGCGCGCACGGCCAAGCCGGATTTGTGATCGGAAAAAATGAATGCATTGAAGCTTACGAGCAGGTCGAGACTTCCCGGCTCAAAAGACGGCCGATCCAGATCACCCTTGATCACTTCAAATTCAGGATATTGAAGTGAGAAACGCTCTGCGCATGGCTTTCGCCATTCGGCAACAATCGGACATGCACCGCTGACACCCATGAAATGTGCCATCAGTGCCGGATCGCCATTGACTATGCCAAACCGGGCATCCGCGCCTTTTTCCAGAGAGCTCATGCCTTCTGTGATGCGAGAATAAAGTTCTGTGCTTGCCGGAGAAAATCGTCCATCGCCCCAGAGAGTCTCGAGTGCCGCGACACGGCTGGCACCCGGTGATGCCTTTGGAAAGGCGTCAGCAGAATCGTCGGAAGATTTGGGCGTTTTCTTTTTCTTGTCGTCATTCGCAGGCTCGATCGCCTCAACAGATTCGACATCATCCGCCTGTTCACCACCCGGCACATAGTCACGACCATTCCACCAGGCCGAAAAACGGCCTGAGAAATCATCGGGTACCAGTTTTTTCAGAACTGCGGCCATTCACCCAAGCTCAATCCAAATCCACTCCAACTGAATTACTGGCGAAAAAAGATTAACATTCACCTTCTGTTTACTCAGTTATTTGCCTCCATGGCAGTTCTGGCTCTCCAGATGGCATATCTGCGCTCGGGTCTCGCATAAAGGCGAGCTGATCCTTCCAGACGGTCTCTGCCTGCAAGTCCCGCATGAGCATGTGATAGCCATTTTTATAGTAAACGGTACGCACATGAGACGGTAATTCAGATGTCGTGCGCCGCACGCCCTTTTCCGGAATGACGATGTCTTTTGCGCCGTACAAAAACAGTGTGTTCTGAGGCAGACGAGAGGCATGTTTGTGGGCCGTCTCCATGACAGAAACGACGCCATGAATCTGATCGATCCGGTTATCGCGCTGCATTAAGGGATCGGCCCAGGTACGTTGAAGCATTTCAATATTATCGGACGGTTCAATCTTAATGAGACCACTAGGCGGCGTAACGATCCAGCCCGGACGGACGCGCGTCGACACCTCGAGCGCCACACGCTGCACCACAGGGATCGCGCCCCACCCGCGTAGCCCCGGCCCCGACAAGATCAAGCGATCGATTTCCGGCGCGCCATCTGCGCCAAAGGTCGTCATGGCCACTGCGCCGCCCATGGAAATACCAACAACGGTCAGAACGGCATCCGGGTGCTCCCTGCGCACCAGCTTGACGACTGTGCGAAGGTCTTCACGCATCGCCTCTTCATTCTGCCAGTGTCCGCGTCCATAAGAGCGACCAAAGCCGCGTTGGTCATACGCATAGGTTTTAACACCTTGCTCAGCCCACCATGGCGCAGCCATATGAAACGCATTGGCATAGTCATTCATGCCGTGAACACCGACCACGACATACTTGGGCTCTTTTATGTCTAGCCCCCAAACCGTCAGGCCAAGCTCATTGCCGTCAAACGTAATGATACGGTTCTTCTCAATGTCCAGATACGTCATGTCAGCTCTCTTTGCTGGAAATTCAGGGACCAAACGCGTCGCACACGATGTCAGCAGAACCGTCAGCAGGACGCCTAGCCAGACAAAGCGCGCCGGACCGCGGTTTGCAGTTCGGGCAGCAGATCTTTTTCGAACCAGGGGTACTTCTTTAGCCATGAATTATTTCGCCAGCTTGGATGTGGAACCGGAAAATAGTCTGGCGCAAATTGCCGCCAGTTTTCCACTGTCTCCGTGACACTTCCCCGATAACTTTTTCCCAGATGCCAGGATTGCGCATAACCCCCGATCAAAATTTGAACTTTAACGCCCGCAAGTTTTGTGATCAAATGCTCACGCCATGTCAATGCGCATTCTTTGCGCGGCGGCAAATCGCCTCCTGATCTGGCATAGCCTGGAAAGCAAAATCCCATCGGCACGATGGCAAACGTGTCCGGATCGTAGAATTCGGCGTCAGATACACCCAGCCATTCGCGCAGTCGCTTTCCGGATGGATCATTAAACGGCTTGCAGGTCTGGTCTGCCAGATTTCCCGGTGCCTGCCCTGCAATCAGAACCTTCGCACTCGATTTCACCTGAAGCACCGGGTTGGGCGCATGCGGCAAAGGCGGGTCGGACTTGCTGCAAATATCGCAGTTTGAAATCTGCAGGCGCAGGTGATCAAGCTCGTCCATAAATGTTCTCCCTCCAATCACTCAGGAAAATCAGATCACTCGGTTGCAATCCTGACGCTTCCGCCTCAACTTTCTGAACACAGCTTTCGCCATAACCGAAGCACAGAGGATAACATATGACCCAGCTGGTAACACGCGTTCTGGAACCCAAGAAACGCAGCCTTGGCGCGTTTGATGTGCGTCGGGTTCTGCCCAGCCACCAGCAAAGAATGGTCGGACCTTTCATTTTTTTCGATCATATGGGGCCTGCTGATTTTCCTGCGGGAAAGGGAATTGATATTCGACCTCACCCGCATGTTTGCCTCGCAACCGTCACCTATTTGTTCGAAGGCAAAATGCTCCATCGTGATTCTCTCGGGACCGAGATTGAGATCACGCCCGGCGCCGTCAACTGGATGACTGCCGGCAAAGGCATTTCTCATTCAGAACGCACACCGGCGGATATTGAAGCGACAGGCCATCGCCTCCACGGGATCCAGACCTGGGTCGCTTTGCCGAAAACGCATGAGGAAATGGACCCCGACTTCAAGCATCATCCAGCCGACACTCTTCCGGAAACCCTGATTGACGGCCTGAAAATCCGGATGATTGCCGGAAGCGGGTTTGGTATGACCTCGCCAGTGGAATACCCGCACCCAATCTTTTATGCCGCCATCGAAGCGAAGTCTGACGGCAGTCTTCAGTTGCCCGAAGACGTGATTGAGCGGTGCTTTTACGTCGTCGAAGGTAGCGTCACCTTTGGCGGAAAGCCCTATACCGAAGGCCAGATGGTCATTCTGGACACGGGCGGAACGCCAGAGCTTTCAATCACGAAAGACTCAAAGGTTATGCTGGCAGGCGGCGCGCCCATGGACGGCCGACGCTGGATTGACTGGAACTTTGTTGCGTCCAGCCCGGACCGCATCGCACAAGCCAAAGCCGACTGGAATGCGTCTATCGCAGGCAACTGGACGGACACGCCATTCACAATGCCGCCGAACGAAGACGAATATATCCCCTTGCCCCAGTCCTGATTTCGGGGTTCAGAACCGACACGCAAACTTGCTCGAACTTCCCCAGCGCAATACAAGGGCTGACATGACTAAGAAACGTTATGAAGATAAACACACGGGCTCATACGGCTCGTGGGTTGAAGGCGATCTCATCGCTCACGAAGTCTCTGAATGGCAGGACATCAAACTCGTCAAAACGGAAGATCACGGCGTGGTCATGCTGATTGATGATGTTCTGATGCTGTCTGAAGATACGCACAATGTTTATCACGAACACATGGTGCACCTGACGCTGAGCTGTATCGAAAACCCGAAATCGGTTCTAGTAATCGGCGGCGGCGATGGCGGCACAGTGACTGAGCTGGTCAAATATCCCGGCATTGAGAAAATCGTTCTGGCCGAGCTCGACGAAGCCGTTGTTCGTGTGTCTGAAGAATTCCTGCCGGAGCTGACGTCTGGCCTGAAAGACCCGCGCGTTGAAATCCGCATTGGCGATGGCGCAGCTTATCTCGCCGAACAGGAAAATGCCTTCGATGCCATTATCATCGACTCAACAGATGTCTGCGAAGAAGCACATGTCGGTGCGCAGACGGCGAACCCGCTTGTTACAGATGAATTCTACAGCCATATCAAGAAAGCCATTCGCCCGAATGGTGTGACGTGTCAGATGCTCGGCAGCCCGACATTCTATACCAACGGCATGTCGCTGATGTATCATCGTCTGGCCGATCTGTTCACGCACTTCAAACCATTCCTGATGCCTTGCCCATTCTATATTTCGGGCGACTGGTGCGGCGGTTTGATCAGCGACGACAACCCGCTCGAGCCGAAATACGACCATCTCCCAGCCGATAAACTGGTTTATTTCAACATGGACGTTGCCAAAGGTGCGATGGCCCTGCCGAATACAGTCCGGGCCATGATGAAAAGTCGGGCCTGACAAACTTGCTTCAACACCCCCGACATGTCAGACAAGGTCGGGTTGAAGACACAGGATTTTCCAATGAAAAAACTTCTCACAACGTCTTGCCTCGCGCTGCTTCTTGCAGCCTGCGAAAGCGGAGACGTCAAATCAACTACCGACGTAACAGCTGACCCAACGCCAGCACCCAAAGCGGAGATTGGCGAATTGCTCCTTCCTTTGCCGGAAGATACAAGCGTTGAAATCACAGCAAAAGACCTTGGCGCGCGTATCGCGGTTTTGGCCGATGACACCTATGAAGGCCGTGGCCCAGGCAGCGAAAAAGGCGAGAAAGCCGCCGACTGGGTCGCCGCAGAACTCCAGCGTGTTGGCGTGAAGCCAGGCAATAATGGCTCATGGTTCCAGACCGTTGAAATGGTCAATCAGAGCATTGATGAAGGTCTGTCCTCTCTGACGATCTCTTCGAAGGCCGATGCTGCGCCGTTCAAGCTCGCCGAAGAAGCTGTGATCTGGTCCAAACGCCAGAACGAACTCGACATGAGCTTCGCAGATTCTGACGTTATCTTCGTTGGCTATGGCGCAGTCGCTCCGGAATATAACTGGAACGATTATGAGGGCCTCGACGTGAAAGGCAAAACTGTCATCATTCTGGTGAATGATCCGGGCTATGCCACACAGGACCCTGACCTCTTCAAAGGCAACGCCATGACCTATTACGGTCGTTGGACGTACAAATATGAAGAAGCGGCCCGTCAGGGCGCTGCAGCCGCGATCATCGTTCACGAAACGGCTCCTGCCGCTTATGGCTGGGACGTTGTCCGCAACTCCTGGAGCGGCGCACAGTCCGATCTCGTTCGCAAAAATGGCGGTGTTGATCGTGCACTCATGGAAGGCTGGGTCACAAATGATGTGGCTAAAGCGCTGTTCACTGAGGCGGGGCTGGATTTTGAAACGCTGAAGAGCGCCGCTGAAAAGCCGGGCTTCAAGCCGGTTAAAATGGGTGAACTGAAAGCCAGTGGCCGGATTGTTCAGACAATCGAAAAAGCAACATCCCGCAATGTGATCGGCGTTGTCGAAGGCACTGAAACGCCAGATGAGTACATGCTCTACACCGCGCACTGGGAACACCTTGGCAAGGCAGAAACACCTGACGACACCAAGAAATTCACCTTCCAGGCTGACAAAATCTATAACGGTGCGGTCGACAATGCGACGGGCACATCGGCACTGATCGACATTGCTGAAAAGTTCGCAAGCGAGCCACCAAAACGCTCTGTTCTGTTTGCTGCAGTAACGCTTGAGGAATCCGGCCTGCTTGGTTCGGCTTATATGGCTGAAAACCCAATCGTTCCGAGCCGCAAGATTGTCGCTGGCGTCAATATGGACGGGATGATGCCAATGGGCCGCTCCAAGAACATGATTGTAGTCGGTTTCGGCGCGTCTGAGCTGGAAGACATTCTGAAGACCATTCTGGACGATCAGGACCGTGTTCTCACACCTGACCCGCTTCCGCAGAATGGCTATTTCTACCGCTCAGACCATATCAGCTACGCCAAAAAGGGCATTCCGATGCTGTATGCTGACGGTGGAGAGGACTTGCGTGAAGGCGGAAAAGAAGCTGGCCAGCTACTGGCTGCGGAATACACTCGTCTGCGCTATCACAAGCCTCAGGATGAATTCTCCGATGCCTGGAACCTTTCCGGCATGGAAGAAGACATCAACGCACTCTTCGAAGTCGGCAGTATTGTTGCGAACTCTTCAGACTGGCCAACCTGGTATGAAGGCAATGAATTTGAAGCCATCCGTAAAGCTGACCTCGCCGCACATAGCGAATAAGCGAATTTGAATTTATGATATAAGGCCCGCTCCAATTGCGGGCCTTTTCTGTTTTTGAAAGCCAGACCTCATGCTGAGTTATCAACACGTCTATCATGCCGGAAACCGCGCAGATGTTCTGAAACATGCTGTTTTATGCAGCGTTCTGAACGACCTCGCCAAAAAGAAAGCGCCTGTTTTCTACGTTGAAACCCATGCGGCGAGAGGCATGTATGATTTGTCGTCCAAGGAAGCGCTTAAGGGTGCAGAGTTTCCAGACGGTATTGGTCAGGTCTGGGATATGAAGCGCACGCCGCCGCCGCTGAAATCCTATGTCGAGACGGTTCGCCAGTTCAACGCCTCAGAGGAGCTGTTGCACTATCCTGGCTCTCCGGCCATCGCAACAAAACTGTTGCGGCCCAATGACCGCTTCACCTTTTTCGAACTGCACCCGCAGGAAATCAAATTTCTGGAAGAGAATATCGGCAATGACAGCCGCGTTCAGATCAAGAAAGCCGATGGCTATCGCGGCGCGCTGTCGCTTGCGCCTCGTGGTCGCGAACAGATGGTTGTTCTGATTGACCCGAGCTATGAGACAATTGGCGATTTGGAAGCCCTGATGGAGTGGACGCCGAAAGCGCTGCGCCGCTGGCCAAACGCCATCATTCTGATCTGGCTGCCTTTATTCAAGGATGGCCGGGAAGATGAGTTCGGCGCCTATCTGTCAGACCTCGCACCGGGCGGCATTTCCGGGGCGCGCTGGCCGGAAGATCCCAATTCCAATACTGCCCTCGCCGGGACGGCAATGATCAGCTATCGGGTCAGCGAAAATGTTATCCAGCAATCCGCACAGATCGCAGAAGTCTGCCAGCTATTATGGGCGCAGAAAGACTGAAAAGTCCTCGCAATCAAAGAAATGACGCAGGGATCAAAAAATCTTTGAAAAGGGCTGATTTTGGAATGGACACAGACGATCTGGCCAACTATACAGCCCTCTCGCTTTGATTAGCGTGCCCCATGTGCCCGGGTAGCTCAGGGGTAGAGCAGCGGATTGAAAATCCGCGTGTCGGTGGTTCAAATCCGCCCCCGGGCACCATTTATCTCTCATTTCAAAATGACGTTCACTGATCCTTTGGATCAGAGCCAGAGATAAATCCTGCCGTTTCGACGTCTTCGCGCATAAACCTGAATGCCCGGTTGAAACCCAGGCATCTCCCCGTTCCCAACTATCAATATCAGCGCTCATTTGGGGCTGTGAGAAACGGTCTGCGGAACTAACCAGATGTATAGTCGCACAACACTTCCCGCAGGAGTAGATTCCTCTCTCGTGACCGACTTTAGCAACAGGTTGCGACATTTAAACGGAGGAAGTCAGATGTTACCGAAAGCCAATACATTCGCAGCACTCGCCGGGCTCGGCATGCTTGCACTCACAACCGTTCCCAACGTCTATGCGGCGCCGATCTCGTGCCCAGACATCGCACTGCCGGAAAACAACGTAAATCACTTCTATTCAATCGATGCTGACAAAGGGACATGCACGAAAGTTGACGGTGAAAATAATCACCCGGAAAACGGCTTCAACGTATATCACTATTTCTACCAATACCGGGACTTCACGATCACCGAGACCCGCGGAACCTATTATCGAAATGGCGAAATCGACAGAACCGGCGTATTTAAGGTCAATTGTCACACAACGACCTGTCCTCACACAGTTTCATTCACCGATGGCGCTGGCGTCGAACAAAAGTTGATGATGACGCAAAGCTATCCTGGTCGATGGGTGAAGAATATTTCTGCTGACCTACAGGCAGCCGGTGCCAGCGACAAAATCTGGGCAAGCTGTACACCGGCTTCCGACACAGACAGCCGCGAAACCTATATTGCACATCAGGTTTTCGATTTCAGTGCCGGCAAATGCTGGGCGTCGAGCAATTTCGGCGAGACATTTACCCGACCTGCACTCTCTCATGACTTCCGTGTTCTGCTGAACGCGACGCCAAATGCAGCAGAAACATCCTGGCTGGTCATGTATTGGGGAACGGAGTTTTCCAATATCATCGTGAATGGTGAGGATGTCAGCGGGTCTTCAAACCGAACCCTTAAGATCGACACTGGCTTCAGTGATTTCCGATCTTACGTGGTCCAGTTTGACCGTGGCGGAAAGACATATCAGACGACATTCAACATCGCGGGCGGCAGCAGTACATTGCAGGCTACCGCTCTGTTCGAACGTGCAATCTACAAATAGTTTGCAGCAACTCATGTGTACGTGGCGGCTCAGTCCCGCCACGTTTTTTGTCTATCGTTTGTTTAAAGATTCACCTTGTTGAACACAAAGGCTGGCGTGACGCGGATCGCGAGCAAAATCCAACGCCAGAACCATGGCGCGTAGACATTCGGCCCACCCTTTTCAAGCGCCTTTTCAATGACTTTGGCAACATCATCCGGCTGCGCCCAAAGCGGGCCACCTTTTTCAATGTGCGCTGTCATTGGAGAATCGACAAAGCCGAGCTTCATGTTCACCGCACGCAGCTTTTTGGATTTCGCTGCCCATTTATGCGCCAGACCTTGCATCAGGACGGACTGACCGGCCTTTGCTGCGCCATAAACGAAGTTGGAGCGGCGGCCACGATCACCGGCAACTGACGATACTGCGAGCAGAACGCCCTCGCCTTTTTCTTCCAAAACCTGAGAGCTGGCCAGAACCCACTCTGCAACCGATGTGAAGTTCACATGCAGAATGTCCCGCGCATGAGACATGTCGCTTTCAGCGCGTTCCTGATCGCCCAGAATGCCGTAGAAGATCAGCACGCCATCAATGTCGCCTGCTGAAGACTTGATCTCATTGAGGATGGCAGACTGGTCCTGCTCTGCGGCGAGATCTTTCACCACACAGCTCACGGCAGCCGCGCCGCGCACTTTCAGGTCGTCAGCAACTTCCTGAAGGGCCGCACCATTTCGGGCGACAAGCGTGAGTTTTGAGCCTTTGGCAGCCAAACGGCGGGCAGTCGCAACTGCTACGCCGGACGTTCCCCCGAGGATGACATAGTGTTTTGATGAAGTGTCTTGTGTCATGACTGAGTTACCCGTCGCCAGAAGCTGGAAGAAATGATTGGATCGCGCAAGGATTCAACAATACCCCAGTCCGGATACCCTTCCTGGAACATTTCAGCAGAAATCCTGCCATCTTTTGCAGGATAAAGACGCCCACCAGCCTGACGTACGATCTTGTCCAGATCACCCATCAGCTGAATGGTTTTCTTACCCTTGTTTTGGAAATCAAGCGCCAGCGTCACACCTTCCTGCGGGAAGGACAGAACGCCGCGTCCAGGAATATTGCCGAGCGTTTTCAGAACCGCCAGCATAGAACCCTGCCCTGAGCTTGCGATCAGCTCCAGCATGTCGCGTGTTGCATCCTTTGCCGTCGCAAACGGAATGATCGACTGATACTGGAAGAAGCCTTTACCGCCATAAATGCGGTTCCAGTTCTGGATCGCATCAAGCGGGTGGAAATGTGCCGCGTACGGCACTTTGGAATAGCCAGCTTTCGACGCCTGTCGCCAGTGATAGAGCGAGTTGAAGCTTTTCAAGGTCAGAGGATTCAGTGCAAAGCCCGGAGCAGTGATCGGCATGTTCGGACCACCGGTCTTGTGAGGCACCAGCACGCCATCCTTCGCCCAGTTCCCGCCGGTAAAAATACCGCGCCCGAGCTTGTCACCGCGCGCCGTGCAATCAACCCACGCAACCGTATGCTCAAAGCGCGGCGTGTGCTCTTCCATCACCTCAAAGAAGTGATCCAGAGACGAGATCGGAAAGACTTCCTGCTCAATGTTAGACGAGCCGATCCGAACCAGTTGCAGTTCGACCCAGCTGATTAGACCAGTCAGCCCAAGACCGCCAATCGTCGCGTTGAAAAGCTCTGGCTCAGTCTCTGGCGTTACAGTCAATTCACCGCGATCAGATCTCACCAGACCGAAGGCCAGAACGTTCTGCCCAAAAGACCCCGCGACATGGTGGTTCTTGCCATGCACATCATTGGCGATTGCCCCGCCAAGCGTGACAACGCGAGTCCCCGGTGTTGTGTGAAGAAAGAAACCGTGCGGCACGACCAGCTGCATGATCTCGCCAAGACTGACGCCAGCCTCAGCGCGCAAAATCCCATTCTCGCGGTCAAACGCGATGAAACGGTCCAGACCCGTCATTTTGAGAATGATATTGTCTGGATTGAGATTGCTGTCGCCATAGGAGCGGCCGAGCCCGTGCGCGAGCACGCTTTGCCCGCGTTCGGAAGATTCGCTCAAAAGGAATGCAAGATCGTTGCGGCGGTTTGGTTCCGCCACCTCATGAACGCCTCGTACGACTCCGCCCCAGGAACGGATCGACCTGGTTTCACGAAAGATCATAACGCCCCCAGAAAGACAGCACCAAGGAAAGCTATTGCGAGCAGACCGCCCAGACCAATACTGATCTTGTCCTTCACCGCGAACGACACCGGATCATCATCCAATTCACCGCGCTGCGCCAGAAGCCAGATACGCATCAGCCAGAGGCCGATCAGAACCGGAACCGCCCAGAGCAGATCCTGCATGGTGTAAATGTCGGACTTGAACGCACTTTCCGCCAGAAACAGCACCATGATCACGACGGATGCAGAGGCTGTCGACAGACCAGCACCAAGTGTCAGAGGTGCGTCCTCGGCCACATAGCCACGTCCGCGGATTTTCTCGCCGACTGTTGCAGCGGCCACCTCGACATGACGCTTGGCCATGGAAAGAGAAAAGAAGAAGAAAACAGAGAAAGTCAGCAGCCATTCAGACAGCGGCTGGTGAATAACAAGCGCGCCAAGCGCGATCCGCAGAGTAAACAACGCCGCCAGAATGCTGACATCCAGCATCGGAACACGTTTCAGGCCGAAAGAATACGACAGCGTCGTAACCAGATAAACGATCAGGCCAATCGCAAACGGCACAGACAGGAAAAACGACGCGATCAGTGCGCCAAAAATCAGAATGGGCGCTGCGGCCAATCCATGAATCACAAAGACATCACCAGATGCCAGGGGCCGCGTACATTTCGTGCGGTGTCGACGGTCAGACGACAGGTCCAACAGGTCATTCAGAAGATAAGTGCCAGATGCCGCCAGCCCCATCAGAATGAAGCCGACGACGGAATTGACCCATGCATCAATGCTGAGGAACTGACCGGACAGGAAGATGGCAACAAACAGCAACAGGTTCTTTGCCCATTGGTGAATACGCAAGGCCTTGCGCCACGCCTTGAACCCTTTCAGGCCGGTATTCTCAAAGGTCTGTTCGACCGGAACACCATATTTAAGGGCGGCCTTTTGAGTAGACGATTTGGCGCCTGCGAAGATAATGCCACCCGCTTCCTTCCAGACCGCAAGATCCGCCGTGCTGTCACCTGCATAGACAAAACCTTCCGGGAAGGTTTCAGTCAGGAAGTCGCATTTCTTGCGCCCTTTCAGGTTCAGCGTGTCAGACGACCCATGAAGCCCGTCGAACAGATCAGGGAAACGTTCCCCAATGCTATTGGCGACAGACTGGGTTGCCGCTGTCACCAGATAGAGTTTGCGACCTCTGGCCTTTTCAGACTGCAGATAGCTGAGCAGGTCCTGGCGAACCGGCAAAGCGTCAACATCAATATCTGAGGCCTGATCAATCGCGCGCTTGAACGCAGGGCGCCCCTTCAACAGAGTGAAAAAGGCGAAAACAGCAGACACCGGCTTGCTGAGCACAACATCCGTCACGCCTTCCGCCAGCGTGTCCGTCAGGACAAGCGTGCCATCAAGGTCAACAATCAACGGTAAGTCAGTCGTCATAGAGTTCATCCCCCTCACGGAGTTTTCGAGGGTTTACGGCTGAAAGTGAAATAGCGATGCCCAACATAGCTGGTGATGATTGGCGATGCCACACCAGCCGCATGCGCGATTTCATCCGGATACCAATCCCAGCCGATTGCCGGCAACAAATAGCGGACCATGCCCATGGTCACGAGCCAGACCTGTACCAGCGCCACCACGTTCACAAGCGCAAAGCGGATGTATTCATCGCTCACACTGCGTCCGCTCTTTTCGAAAACGAAAATGCGAGACAGCGTGTAAGCCACCGTCATGCCGACCAGATACGCGACCACAATCGCGATTTCGAGCGACATGTAAAACGAGAAGACGATACGCGACAGCCAGTTACACAGAGCAGCAAAAGCCCCGGTCGCTACAAAAGTTATGAATTCGCGACTGACCATATTGTTCAGCTCACAGACTTCTCGAAATTCTCGACCAGAATTTTCGCATAACGAGAGCTTTCAGATACGCCGCGGTCTTCCGGATAATAATAGCAGGTGTCAGCGATTTGCAGGCCTTTGACAGGCGTCTGCGCGTCCGGCAACATATCCATGAAGTTGGTTTCACAAACCGGCTGAGCATAGCGCAGGCGCGCAACGTGAGATGCCTTGCGATCAGCGTCCGTCAGCTCTGGATTGATCGTCTTCAGATAGCCATAGCTCTTTTCGATGAAATACGTGTCGCTCTCATCATAGATCGGGTTTGTCTGGGGCATGTAATACGGCACATAGACAATGTGATCATCGCCAGTTGGACGCAGATTGGAAAACTCGATAATGCCCGGAATATCCATGCGATCATCGCTGATATTCACCCAGAAATTATCCGTAACCGGCTTTGTGAGTTTGTGAAGAATACAGACGACGCCGACATTCTTGATCCGCTCATATGGGGCTTTGATCTCGTCAGATGCATCTGACAGAAGTGCCGGAATATAAGGCGTCGGAATGGTCGAAATGACGTTTTTGGCTTCGTAGAAATCGCCATCAGCAGTTTCTACGCCCTGCACTTCGTCATTCTCAATTCTGAATTTTGATGCGCGTTTGGAGTAATGGATTTTGCCGCCTTTGGCTTCAATCGCTTTGACCAGCAGGTCGACAAGCGTTTCCGTGCCGCCATCAATATAACCCAGACGCTCTTCGAACAGAGATTTTCGGGATTTACCGATCCGCTTGATCCGCTGCCAGACCCAAGCAGCCGACACAGTGTCTGACAGCTCATAGAATTTCAGATCCATGAGTTTACGCCAGAATTTGTCGTATCCCTTTTCTCCCATCCAGCCGACGATCCATTCCTTGGTCGTGATCTTATCCAGCGTCTGCCAGTCTGAGCGCAGCGTTGAATAAAACGCCATCAGGCCGTAGCGAACCTTGGAGATGAAATCGATGCCCGGCGCAAACAACAGCGCAATCGGGTTCCCCCAGCGAATGAGACGACCATCGATGAAATACCCCATCTTGGTCGTGACCCATTTCATGCCGTCCGGGCGTCCCAGCTCTTCAAGCAGCTCAAGCGTGTCATGGTCTGACAAGCAGCAGAAGTGATAAAAACGTTCGATCGAAAGACCGTCAAAATCGAAATGAGCTGCCATGCCACCCGGGCGGTCATCCGCTTCCAGAATTTCGACTTCATAGCCTTTTTTAACAGCCTGATATGCAGCGGCCAGCCCCATTGGACCCGCCCCGATGATCAGCAGTTTTTTCGCAGTATCCGTCATGTCGTACCTGCCTTTAGAATTCGAGTGTGATCTGGCTGTATTCCGGGTGCAAGAAGGCTGTTTCCAGCGCAGTCTGGAATGGGGTCTCTTCTATTTCGAAGATGGACGGCCAGTCGATGACTTCAAAGACATCCGGCGTTACCAGTGCCTTCAGCTGGCTGGTTGTGAACGGCGGGTTCTTGTCGAACACCGCATACACTTTCAACAGGAACCAGAACAGGCTGTATGGGATTTTCACAATGATGGCCTTGGCCTTCACCGTGTCCTTAATCGCCCGGATCATATCAATATAATCGATCTTCTGACGTCCGGAGATGTTATAGCTGCCTTCCTTGCGGCTATGCAGACACGACTCGATAATCGCCGAGAAATCACCGGCATAGAGCGGCTGACGCAGATACTTGCCGTCGCCCGGAATTGGGAAAACAGGCTTGTCTTCCATGAAGCGACGCAGCCAGCCAAGGTGCTTGCGGTCAAACCAGCCAAACATCAGTGTCGGGCGCAGAACAACATGTGGAACCGTGCTCGTATCAACGAGCTTTTCCTGCGCTGTTTTACTGCGCGTGTAAAAATCATCCGCCATGGAGTTCACAACCGAAGATGAGGCGTGAACGAAATACTTCACATTGCCGGATTCAATCGCCTTCAGGGCATGCTGCGTTGCCGTGATGTTGTTGTCGATGAATTCCGACTCGTCCAGGCCGCCAATCTGCGCATGAAGCAGTACCGCAAGATCGCATCCTGCCAGTTTCTCCTGCCAGGGGCCCTCTTCAGCCATATCCGCTTCGATCACTTCAATGTCCGGATGAAGCTCGCGCAGGATCTGGGTGTTTTTTGGGTGTTTATCGACTGCAATGATCTCAAAAGAATCAGACTTCTTCAAAGATGGAATAAGATTCTGACCAACCAGGCCGGCCGCCCCCGATACAAATACTCGCACGCCCCACTCCTTTAACGCCACCGTCCCCTGTCTGAAGGATAAACTCTACACACAGTCAATAGAGAATGAAAAAAAACAAATGGGACTCACTGATTTTCCGAACTATCCGCAAATTTCCCCAGAAAATGATGATTTCGAGATCAAAATGGCACTCACGGATTTTTCGCCACCTGCCTCGCTGCAACGTCTCAAACTTTACCGCCCCACGTATTCTCATTCAACCAATCAAAGAAAGGCGTTGTAAGAGCAAAACCATGGCGATAGTTTCCGGGTGAGTTTTTCAGGGGGCGTTAAATGGGTATCAGTTCGGAACAACAGACGGACATCGGGATCGAATCACTGGTCCGTTTTGCACTGACTGTGATTACAGCAATTTTTCTGATCTTTTTGCTGACACCCTTTTCTCCGTTGATGCCTGAACCGGGTCTGGATAACTCTTGGCGACTGGGCATGAACCAGGCGATTACCCAGGATATGCTCATCGGTACAGATGTGGTCTTCACCTTTGGTCCGTATGCCTCGACCTACACCGAATTCTATAATCCAGACACCGACGCGATGATGATCTGGTCGTCGATTTTCCTCGCACTGTCCTACGCGTTTGCGATCTTCTTTGCGTTCAAACGCGATAGCTTTATCGCCATTCCCGTCTTCCTGATCATGATGGTCGGGCTCGCCTTTCAGCGAGATTCGATTTTCATCGTATATCCATTGCTCGTCTTCCTTGCCTTCATGAACTTCGACGCGCCAGAAGACGACAAGAAAGCCAGTTGGCCGCAAATTGTAACGGCGATACTCCTGCTCGCTCCCTTTGGGCTTTTGCCTCTGATCAAAGGGTCTACGATGGTCAGTTGCGGCGGCATGGGTATCCTACTGGGCGGCTATTTCGCCATGAGAAAGCAATGGTCTCTGCTGATCACTTTGATTGCCGTTGGCATACTGGCACCAAGCGTATTCTGGCTGCTTGCTGGACAGAACATTCTGGGACTGCCTGTTTACCTGTTGAATATGCTGCCAATTTCGTCGGGTTATACTGAAGCCATGTCGACAACCGGGCGCATTAGCGAAGTTCAGGTCTTCCTTCTCGTCGGCATTGTCATGTCGCTGATTACTTTCTTCAGCCAGAAAGGAAGTCTCGGCGATAAAGTCCTCGTGCAGCTTGCAATCTGGATTACCCTGTTCGTGGCGCAGAAAGCGGGCTTTGTTCGACATGACGGCCATGCGCTGAACTCGGCGGGCGCACTGGTACTGATCGGCGCAGTCATCCTCGCGGCACCGTCGATCAAATTTTTCCACGTCCCAACGACCCTTCTTGCGGTTCCGGTTGCCTTGTTCGGTTTCCACTTCATCTATTCAGGCTATCGCGACGTTGATTTCGCCAAAATTCCGGGTCAGTTCGGAAAAACTCTGGATAAAGGCTTCAAGGATCTGAATGTCAGACTGTCTGGCAAAGGGAATTTCAAACAGCGTTATGAGGCCAAACTCGCTGAATTTGAGGCCGCCGCAAAATTCCCGGTCCTCGAAGGAACGTCAGATATCTACAACTACCACCAATATCTGCTTATTGGCTCTGGCAATACATGGAACCCACGTCCTGTATTTCAGGGCTATAGCGCCTACACGCACAGCCTTTTGGAAATGAACCGGGAGCATCTGGAAGGCGCCGACGCACCGGACAATATTTTCTTCCGCGTGCATCCGATCGACCGCCGCTATCCAAATCTTGATGACGGCGCAAGCTGGCCGGACCTGTTGTCACGGTATGAGCCGACCAAGGATTTGGGCGACTATCTGGTGCTGCAGAAACGAAAAGACCCGAAAGCGCCGACATTGCGTCTGTTGGAATCCAAAACCTACAAGGTTGGCGACGTTGTCACGGTTCCTAAATCCCGCAATCCGGTCTTCGTAAAAATCAAACTGGAAAAGTCTTTCATCGGCAAATTCGCCAGCATTCTCTACAAGCCGAGCCTGGTTCACATGAATGTTCTGGATAGTGCCGGAAAGCAGAAGAATTACTTCCGGTTTGTGCCGCAGATTGCCGAATCCGGATTTGTGATTTCACCAATCGTCTGGAACTCGGACAGCTTTGCACAGCTCTATGGCAGCTCCGGTTATTATCAGAACAAGCTGACAGACGCCTTCTCTCTCGAAATCCAAAAAGGCCTCGGTGGCTGGCAAAATCACTTTGACGTCGAGTTCTACGCCATCGACATCGAGCAAACAGACTTCGCGAAAGGCAATATGACGTCAGTAACGCCTGTCTCAGACGAAGTTACTGTGTCTGTAACAGATGCATGCCGTTTTTCAGTGGATGCGATTTTGGATAAGCCACGCCCAAAAACGACCATTGAGCTGACAACCTATGTGAAGGTTTCCGGCTGGGCATATTTCGGCGAACAATCGACAGGAAAATCAGCCGAGAATCCGCAGATTGTCTTCACCGGCGCAGACGGCAGCATGTCAATACTTCCAGTAAGCTCGTTCAGCCGACCAGATCTTGTCAGAGGGTTCAGGAACGAGGATTTGCTGAAAGCAGGCGTCAAATCCAGCGGCGATATCAGTTCTTTGAAGCCAGGAGACTACACGCTTCGGATCGGTGATCTGAACGAGACAGACCTGCAGGTGTGTTCGCAGGGCTACGACTTCAAAATTCTGAACTAACAAAAGGCTTCAGGCTCTGCGCTGGTCTTTCGATGAAAGAAAGAAGGTACGGAGCCGATTACCCCGCATTCATGCGGACAAGCCAGATCACGCCCCAGACAAGGGCCGAATACAGCACAAAGAGAATGGCAAACCGTGCTGCAAACCGCAGCACCATAGGCCGGATGTCATCCCAGCTGGAGGTCGCAGCAATTTCTGCAACCGCCTTGGCGACCTTTTCGACCATTTCATCGCGCTTGCGTCCGGCGAGCAGCATCAACACACTCTCGGTTCTGTCGACAGGTTCACCGCTGGCGCGTTCGAGGACGCGCTCAAACACCTGAGCGGACACGTATTCAGACAAAATCAGTTTTGGCCGCCAGCCATGTTTGCGAAGCTCTCCAGCCAGATATTTGAGCGTTGGTAGCGACCGGATAAAATCATATCCGGCAAACACCAGAAACATGATGCCCAGTGCCAGCGCCGACCATTTGGACGGCAAAATCCCTGACAAAAACAGGACCGCGACGACAGACACACACAAGGCTTTCGCCAGTGTGATGATCATGAAGCGGCGAAACCCTTTTGAGAAATAGGTGTGAGCTTCAGCTCTGATCTCTTCGCGGGCTTCTTCTACAGCCTTTTCAATCGCTTTATCGGCGCGCTTATCGACCTCTTTGCCGAGTGCTTTACGCACGGCAACAGCCGACGCTGAAATACCAGCGGCCAGAGTGACGATATTGCGAATGTTAAACAGAGCCATAGTTCCCATTTCGTCCTGGATCACGCCAAAAGCAAGGCGCTAAACATGAAAGAACCCCGCCGGTCTGACCTGCGGGGCTCTTAAAATGTCAAAAGACTGCAGCTGGATTAGCCTGTAATGTCAGCCAGAGAGAAGAACTGAGCAATCTCGATTGCTGCGTTCTCAGCGCTGTCAGAACCGTGAACAGAGTTTTCGCCGATAGATTTAGCGACTTCCTTACGGATTGTGCCGTCAGCAGCGTCCGCAGGGTTCGTTGCGCCCATGACTTCGCGGTATTTCGCAACAGCGTTTTCGCCTTCGAGAACCTGAACGACAACCGGGCCAGACGTCATGAACTCAACGAGCTCGCCATAGAATGGACGCTCAGCGTGAACTTCGTAAAAGCGCTTCGCCTGAGCTTCAGTCATTTGAATGCGGCGCTGACCAATGATGCGAAGACCAGCAGCTTCGATCATAGAGTTGACCTTGCCAGTGAGGTTACGCTCAGTTGCGTCTGGCTTGATGATAGAAAAAGTACGTTCGAGAGCCATTGAAAGAGATTTCCCGTTAATTGCTGCGATAGCGCAGCGCAAGTTATTCTGGCGCCGCTATAGCCGGGGGAATGACCGCTGCCAACAGTCCAGACGAGAAAAATCAGCCCTTGTTTTCTTTCCAGCCCCCAGAGGAGGTCTGCTGGAAATAGCGAACCGTCAGTCCGGCATCTTTCGCGGCTTTATACTGAACGCGCGCCTGCCCCCGCGCAGCGGTGTCTCCATCGTCGAAAACGACCATCACCCGATCAAAGTCGGCTTTGGCGTCGTGTTGATGGCCATTGAGCAAGACGAGCACGCTCGCATCATTCTGATTGTCGGCTGAATAAGACAATAAAACGGGTTGGCGTTCTGCCAGCTCCCCGTCGCGGCCATGCGGCAGGAAGCTTTCATCACTGTATTTCCAGAGATCCTTGTCGACCTCATCCAGGGCCTCGGCATCGGATGAGACGACCAGAACCTTCCAGCTCCGCTCGAGACATTTCTCAAACAGGGGCGCAAGGGCGGCCGCAAGCGGTGGTCGCGTCAGATGATAAAACCACCATTCGGCCGCCATTCTTCTTATGCCTCGAAATTATCTTTGACGAGACGGTCAAGAAGACGTGGACCATAGCCAGATGCCCAGCTCGGGTCTGTTGCGTCTTTCTCACCAGATTTCCATGCAACGCCCGCGATATCGATATGCGCCCAAGGCGTATTGTTTTCGATGAAGCGCTGCAGGAATTGCGCAGCTGTAATCGAACCAGCAGCCGGGCCGCCAATGTTCTTCATGTCCGCGAACTGAGATTTCAGCAGGCTGTCATATTTTGAGCTCAGCGGCAGACGCCAGACGGTTTCGCCTTCAGCCAGACCTGATGCTGTCAGCTGAGCCGACAAATCATCATTGTTGGAGAACAGACCTGCATTTTCATGGCCGAGAGAGACAATGATCGCACCGGTTAGTGTTGCCAGATCAATAATCGCTTTTGGTGCATAGGTTTTCTGCGCGTACGTCAGAACATCACACAATACCAGACGGCCTTCGGCGTCTGTGTTCTGGTTTTCAACCGTTTGACCCGACATAGTGGTAACGATGTCACCAGGACGGCTCGCATTTCCGTCTGGCATGTTTTCCACCAGACCAACGAGACCAACGACATTGGCTTTCGCTTTACGCAGAGCCAGCGTTTTCATCGCGCCAACAACCGCAGCAGAGCCGCCCATATCGCCTTTCATGTCCTGCATATTCGGACCCGGTTTCAGGGAGATACCGCCGGAATCAAAACAGACGCCTTTACCAACGAGCGCCAACGGAGCTTCTTCGCCGTCGCCTTTCCACTCAATACAAACCATTTGAGATTCGCGAACAGAGCCCTGCCCCACACCGAGAAGCGAGTTCATGCCGAGGTCAGACATTTCTTTCTCACCGAGAATGGTGACTTTCAGACCGAGGCTTTCCATCTCTTTAATGCGCGCCGCATAGCTCGCAGGATACAAAACGTTCGGTGGCTCGTTCATCAGATCACGTGCCAATTCTGTACCAGCCGCCGCTGCTTCAAGCGGGCCCCAGCTGTCAGTTACAGCGTCAACATCACTGGTGACGAGAACGATCGTCTCGACAGACGGTTTTTGATCATCTTTCAGTTTCGTGCGGTAGGTGTCGAATCGGTAGGACGCCAGACGGGCACCAAGAAGGATGCGTGCATCTTCGCCCTTGCCAGTCGCCTGAATAGAGATTGTGTCATGGCCAGAGTTCAACAAAGCTTTGGCAGCATTGCCGCCATATTGTTCCAGACCGCGCGCATCAATTTTATCTTCCGCGCCGAGACCGATGATGAGGATTTTATGGACGCCATCAACACCAATTGGTGTAAAATCAAAGCTCTGGCCCGCTTTTCCGCGGAAACGACTAGCTTCTATTGATGGGCTGATCTGGTCTGCGAGGCCTTTCTGAACCGAATTTAGTGCAGTTGGCACATATTCTGCTTCAGTTGCATAAAAAACATAGACCTGACCGGAATAAGTCGATTTGATTTCAAAGTTCATACTTTTGCTCCAATTGATTCCGAAGTAAGGCGTCTGGAGACTGACAGCAAGCGGTCACGCCAAAACAAGCGCTACTGCGTGAAATTAATGAAGTAAGCAGGTTCATGAACCGAATCCAGCGTTATCTTTTTTCCAGCGTCCTGAGAGCGGCGATTACGATTGTGGGGGGACTCTCCCTTTTGGCGCTGCTGGCGCAAGGTCTGTCGCAAACCGACCTGATCGTCGATAATCGCCAGTCTGCGCTGACCTATCTGAAGGTTGTTGCCCTTGGTGCACCGCAGATTGTCGCCATTCTCGGGCCCCTCGCCCTGTTTGTGGCCGCGCTGAATTCCCTGAACCGCGCACACCGGGACAATGAAATTGTTGTCTCACATGCGGCTGGCATGACGCGCTGGCAGGTTTTATCTCCGGTTTTAAGGCTTGCGACGCTGGTTGCCATTATTCACTTGTGCGTGAATCTGTTTGTTCAGCCCCTGGCACAGCGCGAACTTCGGGAAACTCTTTCTGATGCGCGCGCCGATCTTGCCGCCTCGCTCATTCGCCCGGGTGCGTTCAGCTATCCAACAGATGGTCTGACGATTTATGCACGCGAAGTGTCCGGGGGAGAACTGCGCGGACTTTTGATTTCCGACACCCGCAAAGCCAATGAGCCTGTCGATTATATCGCTGAAACCGGATACATGGTCGAAGTGGAAGATGAAGCTGCGCTACGTCTGATCAATGGGCAAATCCAGCAGATTGACCCGCAAGGGCAGCTCTCAATCCTGAACTTTGATGATTATATCTTCGAGCTCACGGGCTTTTTAAGTGAAGACTCTGATCTGGTTCTGAAACCATCAGACCGCTTCCTTTACGAGCTGTTCTACCCGGACCTTGGCGATTTTTATCAACATCGGGATCAGGACAAATATCTGGCCGAGGCGCATTCGAGGCTGTCCTCGCCCTTGCTCAACTTTGCGATGGTGATCATTGCAGTGATTGCCGTGATTGGCGGCGATTTCAGTCGACGCGGCTATTCTCGACGGATTGTGCTGGCCTCAACAGGCGCCATTATTCTGATCATGATCACACTAACCGTTCAACCAGCTGCTGCGGATGATCCGGCACTGAATATTGTTCAATACCTCGTTCCGATCCTTGCCTCCGCCGTTTTGTTGGCGGTGTTCCTGTCAGGGTCAAAAATCACCGGACTGTTCAACAAGTCGGACAAGTCATCCGGCGGGTCTAAACTGAAGGCGGCATCATGATTTTCGGAACACGCCTTCAGCGATACATTTTCATGCAGTGTGTTGGCGGCATTGCAGTGACTTTTGGCATTATCTTGTCTGCTATTTTGCTGGTCGATGTGGTCGAGCAGCTGCGGACTGTCGGTGAGACGGTCAATATTTCACTGTGGACTGCGATCAAGCTGACACTGATGAAAGTGCCAATGCTGATCGAGCAGACCATGCCATTCCTGATTCTGATCAGTGCGATCATTGTCTTCTCTCGTCTCTCACGACTGAGCGAGTTGCCCGCCATGCGCGCAGCAGGCTTTTCGGCATGGAGCTTTCTGGCACCATTGGCCCTGCTGGCTCTTTTTCTTGGTCTGTTCACCATGATGGTGCTGAACCCGCTGGGTGCGCATCTGACGTCAAAGTTTGAAGAAACCCGCGCGTCTCTGGTTGGCAAAGCCGTAGATGGAATCACACCATCCAAGAACGGCATCTGGCTGCGTCAGGGCAGCGATACTGATCAGTTTGTGATCCATGCGCAGTCGGCCACGCAATCGGGCGTGACGCTGAAGAATGTGAAGATCTTCGAATATGAACGCGTCTACACACGCGGCCGTTCAACAGATGATTTCTCGTTCAAGCGCCGTATCGAAGCCGACACAGCAACGCTGAAAGACGGGTTCTGGGAACTCAAGAACGTCATCGAAAACACGCCAGGTCAGGAACCTGTCAAAAATCCAGCTCTATCGATTCCGACCGATCTCGACCCGTCCAAACTGCTGGACCGGTTTGCGTCAACATCGACCATTGGCTTCTGGCAGCTTCCGGATTTTATTCAGGATACCAAGCGCGCCGGACTTGACGCATTGCGTTATGAAATGCACCTGCACTCTTTATGGGCAACGCCAGTGCTCTATGTTGCTATGGCGTTGATTGGTGCTCTTGTTTGCCTGAGACTGGCTCGTCTGGGCGGCACGGGGCGCCTGATTGCCTGGGGCGCCTTCAGTGCGATCCTTCTTTATTTTGTCGCGGAACTGTCCCAAAGTCTTGGCGCTGCCGGAACAGTTCCCACACTTGTCGCGGCGCTTGCGCCACCATTTTTTGCGCTGTTTGGAGCCCTTACAGCCATTGCATATCTCGAAGATGGTTAGACTCAGTCAGCTTATTGACAGTCAGACCGGACCCGATCACTTACCTTACCAAGGGGAAGCTGGTACGTATTTATGAAAGTCGTTGTTGTAGAATCACCCGCAAAAGCGAAGACCATCAACAAATATCTGGGCAAGGATTACAAAGTCCTTGCGAGCTATGGTCACATCCGAGACCTGCCTTCCAAAGACGGTTCTGTAAAACCGGACGAAGACTTTTCCATGATCTGGGAGGCCGATTCCCAGTCTACAAAACGCATTCGTGAAATCGCTGACGCTGTAAAAGGCTCCGAAACACTGATCCTCGCGACCGACCCCGATCGTGAAGGAGAAGCTATTTCCTGGCACTTGCTCGAAGCTCTGAAAAGCCGACGCGTTCTGAAAGACGTTGGCATTCAGCGCGTCGTTTTCAACGCGATCACAAAGTCTGCTGTCACAGACGCAATGGCCAATCCACGCGATATCGATCAGGAACTGGTTGATGCGTATCTGGCACGTCGTGCGCTCGACTATCTGGTCGGCTTTTCGCTTTCACCGGTCTTGTGGCGCAAGCTGCCGGGCTCACGGTCTGCTGGCCGGGTGCAATCGGTTGCGCTGCGCATCATTTGTGACCGCGAACGCGAAATTGAAATCTTCAAGCCTGAAGAATACTGGCAGGTCTTTGCGGACCTCAAAGCCAAAGACGGGTCTCCGTTTGAGGCTCGCCTTGTCGAGCTGAACGGCGAGAAGCTCAAGAAATTTTCTCTGTCGAACAAAGCAGAAGCCGATGCCGCGCTCGAAGCTGTGCGTCGCAATGGTTTTACGGTAGACGAAGTTGAGGCCAAGCCGGTCAAACGCAACCCGCCACCACCATTCATCACCTCTACCCTTCAGCAGGACGCCTCTCGTCGTTTGGGCTTCAGCGCCAAGCGCACCATGCAGGCCGCACAGAAGCTCTATGAAGACGGTAAGATCACTTATATGAGGACGGACGGTGTGCAGATGGCCGAAGAGGCTTATCAGGCATCGCGCGCCGAAATCCGCTCACGCTATGGCGGAAACTATCTGCCGGAGAAGCCACGCCGATATTCGTCCAAGGCTAAGAACGCTCAGGAAGCGCACGAGGCAATCCGTCCAACGGATTTCAGCCTGCACCCGAATGAATATAAGGGCGATACGGACCTCGCAAAACTGTACGGCCTGATCTGGCGCCGGGCGGTTGCCTCCCAGATGGAAGCGGCTCGCTTTGAGCGCACGACAGTTGATATCAGCTCTGCTGACAGGAAAGCTCTGCTGCGCGCAACCGGCTCTGTTTTGAAATTTGACGGCTTCCTGACCCTGTATCAGGAAGGCAAGGACGAGCCTGACGGTGAGGATGATGAAAATCGCCTGCCGCAGATCGACAAGGGCGATAATCCAGCCCTGGTTGAGGCGCGTTCCAGCCAGCACTTCACAGAACCGCCACCACGTTTCACAGAAGCGTCGCTGGTGAAGCGTCTGGAAGAGCTCGGCATTGGTCGCCCATCGACCTATGCATCGATCATTTCCGTCCTTCAGGACCGCGATTATGTGCGCCTCGATCAGAAGCGTTTTATTCCGGAAGATAAAGGCCGTCTGGTTACTGCTTTCCTTGAAAGCTTTTTCCAGCGCTATGTCGAATATGACTTCACAGCTTCGCTTGAAGAGCGTCTCGACCTTGTGTCTGACGGCAAGCTCGCCTGGAAAGAGCTGCTCAAAAAGTTCTGGGAAGAGTTCCACGCTGCAATCAATGACATCTCAGACCTTCGCGTAACGAATGTTCTGGACGCACTGAATGAAGTGCTGGGGCCGTATGTGTTCCGCCTTGCAGAAGACGCAGCAGAGGACGCCAATCCTCGGGCTTGCCCGAATTGCGGCGATGGGCTGTTGTCCCTGAAGCTTGGTCGTCACGGCGCCTTTGTCGGATGCTCCAACTATCCGGAATGTAAATTCACCCGCGCTTTCTCTCAGGATTCTGAGGAAGCTCAGGGCCCGATCAATCCAGATGGCAACGAACTGGGTGTCGACCCGGAAACGGGCCGCGATGTATCTCTGAAATCCGGACGATTCGGCCCTTATGTTGAGCTTGATGCCGAAGAAGGCGAAAAGCCGAAACGGGCCAGCCTGCCTAAAGGCTGGGATCCGGCAGCGCTGACCCTCGACAAAGCTCTGATGCTGTTGTCACTTCCTCGCGAAGTTGGCCAGCATCCGGAAGACGGTGAACCTATTCTGGCCAATATCGGCCGCTATGGTCCATATGTTCAGCATGGCAAAACCTATGCGAACCTGCCGAGCGTTGATGAAGTATTCGAAATTGGCCTGAACCGCGCGGTGTCTGTCATCGCCGACAAGAAAGCCAATCCGGGTCGACGCGGCGCGGCGCCAAAGGTTCTCAAAGACCTTGGCAAGCACCCTGAGGACGATGAAGCTATTCAGGTTCTCGAAGGACGGTATGGTCCGTATGTGAAGCATGGTAAAACCAATGCGACACTTCCGAAAGAGACCAAGCCTGAAGAGGTCACACTCGAACAGGCGGTTGAACTGATCGCTGCAAAGGCCAAGTCTCCTAAGAAGAAAAAGACAACGACCAAAAAGAAAGCGGCGAGTAGCTCAAAGGCCAAAGCCAGTAAATAATGACCCAGATCACTCGCGAAACCGTTCTTGACTATCTGGCCCGCAACCCGGGCGACACAAATAAACGGGATATCGCAAAGGGGCTTGGCGTGGGCGGAGAAGAGCGCCGAGAGCTCCGTCTGATCCTGAAACAGCTGGAAGACGAAGGCGTGATTTCCCGTGTCGGGAAACGCGCTTTTGCGCGTTCTGATACGCCGCCGCCAACCGGTGTGGTTCAGTTTGAGCATGTTGACGAGCAAGGCGATCTGATCGGCCGTGCCAGCGGCAAGGATGGCCTGTTCGGCCCGCCCATCATTTATTCCGGCGTCAAAGGTCGACGCAACAAGACCTCCGATCCCGGCATTGGTGATCGCGCCCTGTGCGACATCGAGCAGAACAGAGATGGCAACTGGTACGCCCGGCTGATCAAAAAGCTTGAAAAGCGCCAGAACAATCTTCTGGGCGTGTTTGAAGCCCATGCGCGCGGCGGACGGGTCATCTCCA
This sequence comes from uncultured Ponticaulis sp., assembly GCA_963678615.1. Classification (GTDB taxonomy): domain Bacteria; phylum Pseudomonadota; class Alphaproteobacteria; order Caulobacterales; family Hyphomonadaceae; genus Ponticaulis. The sequence continues at coordinate 993,322 of OY782947.1, read as the reverse complement.
CCTCTCGCAAGGATCAGCGAACGCTTGTTGTGTTTCCGGGAGATCACGGAACGTCCCGTGATGGTGATCTGGTACGCGCCGAAGAAATTGCCTCACGCGGGCATGGACCAAAGCGCGGCAAGATCATAGAGGTTCTGGGGCAGGCAGACGATCCACGGGCAGCCAGCCTGATCGCCATGGCGCAGCACGATATTCCAGATCAGTTCGACGACGCAGTTATCGCTGAGGCAGAAGCCGCCAAACCGGTGAAGTGCAAGCGCGAAGACCTGACGAAAATTCCGCTAATCACAATCGACCCGGAAGACGCACGCGACCATGACGATGCGGTCTATGCTGAGGTAGACACAGACCCGAACAATCCAGGCGGCTGGCGCGTTATCGTTGCCATTGCAGACGTCTCTGCCTTCGTTCAGTTCGGAACAGTGCTGGACAGAGAAGCTTATGAGCGCGCCAACTCGACCTATTTCCCGGATCGGGTTGCCCCAATGCTGCCCGAAGCGCTGTCGGCTGGTGAATGCTCCCTGAAAGAAGGAGAGCTGCGCTGCTGTATGGCGTTTGAAATGATCTTCACGGCTGAGGGTACGAAGAAACGTCACCGCATTCTGCGCGGTATGATGCGCTCTGCGGCAGGGCTATCATACGAAGCCGCACAGGCCGCCATCGATGGCGAGCCGTCTGAAAAGGCTGCGCCGCTGCTGGAGACGGTATTGAAGCCACTCTGGGCAGCATGGCATGCGCTGGACAAGAAACGCGCTCAGCGCGCCCCGCTTGATCTGGACCTGCCAGAACGCCGTGTTCATATGTCCCCGGAAGGCGAAGTTCTGGGTGTGCGTGTTCGCGAACGCTTCGATGCGCACAAGCTGATCGAAGAGTTTATGATTCAGGCCAATGTCTGCGCCGCAGAAAGCCTGGAAGAAAAACACTCTGAGCTCATCTATCGGATTCACGAAGAGCCTTCAGACGAGAAAATTCACGGCCTGTCGACCTTCCTGTCGACCCTAGACATAGACTGGACCATGGGCGAGAAAGTCACCCCTGCCCGGTTCAACAAACTGCTGGCCATTGCGCGCGAGACAGATCGTCATCACGAAATTTCCGAGATTGTTCTGCGCAGTCAGAGCCAGGCGATTTATTCGCCGGACAATCTGGGCCATTTCGGTTTGAACCTTCGCAAATATGCGCATTTCACATCGCCTATCCGCCGGTATTCTGACCTCATCGTGCACCGCGCTCTCATTCGCGCCTATGACCTCGGACCGGATGGCTTACCGGACGAGCAGCGCGTCTCTCTGGAAGAAATTGCCAGCCATCTGGTCGAGCGCGAGCGAGCGAGCATGGCGGCCGAACGCGATGCATCTGATCGCTATCTGACGGCGTTCCTTGCCGACCGAATCGGCGCCGAGTTTGAGGGCCGCATTACCGGCGTTGCTAAATTTGGTCTGTTTGTAAAACTGGACGAGACCGCCGCCGATGGCTTCATCCCTGCCCGCATGCTGGGCGATGAATACTGGTTCTATGACGAAGGTGCAGCTGCCCTCGTGGCAGAGCATTCCGGGCAACGCTACGAGCTGGGCCAACCGGTTCGCGTCAAGCTGTCTGAAGCCGACGCGCTGTCAGGCTCTCTCCTGCTGGAAATGCTTTCAGAACCTCGCCCTAAGAGAAAAGGCGAGAAACCACCTGCAAAAATGCGACACAGACGTGTTATGGTCTCCAAACGCCCAGGAAGAGGCGGTGGCCGGCCCAAAGGCCGAGCTCAGGGGAAAGGAAAACGTCGTAAATGACGCAAGACACATCAACAGCCTCCACAAGCCATTACGATAAAATGGAGGATGGAGACGTCGTAGATCGTTCAAAGCCATCAGTCCGTCCACGAGACGCTGCCACACTGATTCTGGTACGCCGTGACGGGCCTAAGCCGCGCATTTTGATGGGAAAGCGCTCCAACAAGCATGACTTCATGCCTGATAAATATGTCTTTCCCGGTGGTCGTGTTGATCCGACAGATGCGCGCGCGCCAGCGGCCACTGAGTTCGGTCAGCATGTCGAACAGGCTTTGACCGTCAATACGCGCCGCAAGCCGCGCGCCTTTGGATTGACGGCCATCCGCGAGACCTTTGAAGAGACCGGACTGATCATTGGTCAGCCGGGCGGCGCAAATGGCGGCCCGCGCAATTGGCGGGAATTCCTTGCTGAAGGCGCTTTGCCTTGCCTGCAGCATCTGAAATTCATCGGACGGGCAGTCACCCCGCCCTATCGCCCAAAGCGATTCGATGCGCGATTCTTTATGGCAGAGGCCGAAGATGCACTGATCGATGAACGTCCGGCGAATACCAGCCCGGAACTTGTCGACATTCGCTGGGTCGAGCTGGAAGAAGCCGAACAATTGGACCTTCCGTCCGTCACGCGCCTGATGGTGCAGGAAGTTGCCGAGCATTTATTGGCCCCGAAAAAGGGGATCAGACCCGCTTATCTGAGATATCTTGCCGGTGGACATCGCTTCGATCGACTTTAGCGATATTTCCCCCTTGACGAACCGGGGCAGTTCGTTGTTTATGCGCCCTTCGAATTCAATCCGAGGTCTGCACCATGGCGAAGCCAGCAACAATTAAGATCCGCCTGAACTCTACGGCAGGCACCGGTTACTTCTACGTTACAAAGAAGAACCCGCGCAACATCACCGAAAAAATGGTGATGCGTAAGTACGACCCAGTTGTACGCAAGCACGTCGAGTTCAAAGAAGGCAAAATCAAGTAATTGATTTTTTCATCTGAAGAATCAAAAAAGCCACGGATATTCCGTGGCTTTTTCTGTGTGCGACTTTCTGAAGACGGTCAGGCCGCTTTGCTGACAACCTGATTGCGGCCAGATTCCTTGGCCTGATAAAGCGCAATGTCAGCGCGCTTGATGACATCATCAATATCTTCATTTGCGCTCAGCGTTGTTGAAACGCCGAGACTGACAGTCACGCTGAGGCTTTCTTCGCCCCGCTCTACCGAGAACGGCTTTGCGCACACATTCTGACGGACACGCTCGGCAACAGCCTGAGCAACCTCTTCATTCGTGTTTGGCATAATGACGACGAATTCCTCGCCGCCCTGGCGGCACGGTATGTCAGACGGGCGAACATTCTCTTTCAGGCGTGCGGCAAACTCTTTGAGCACCTCATCGCCTACATCGTGACCGAATGTGTCGTTGACGCGCTTGAAATGGTCGATGTCAGCAATGAACAGGGAAAGCGGCCCATCACCAAGATTTGCGCGCTTCAGGAACTGGTTCAGCTGATTCAGCATGTGGCGACGGTTGAACAGACCCGTCAGCTGGTCAGTGATCGCAAGCTCCATGCTTTGGTCGAGCCTGCGCCGCATGGTATCGAGATACCGTTTCTTGCGCACTTGTGTTTTGACGCGCGCAGACAATTCTTCGGTATCGATCGGGCGCATAATGATATCAGCCGCGCCAAGATCCAGTGCCCGCATGCCTTTGGCTTCGTCATCAATATCTGCAATCACCAGCACCGGCAGGTCTTTGGTCTGCGGCGAGGTTTTGAAATGCGAACAAATGCGCAGCGGATCAAATGTCTTTGAATCGAGCGACAATAACAGCAAATCGATTGAGGTTGATGTGCTGCCGCCAAGCCCGCCAGATTCCTGAAGCGTTATCGGCTTATGTTCTTCTTTGAGCGCCGCACAGATCCGACGCGCCTGACGTTCATTGTCATCAACGATCAGAATGCTTGCCGGCTCCATCGGGGCCCGCATATCGCCGGTTTCGATCACCCCCATGCGTCGGCCATTGGCTTCGCGCTGGCGCAGCTCGTCGAGAACGAATTTGTATTTTGTCAGCGCGCGAACCCGGGTCAGCAGCGCAAAATCATCAACAGGTTTGGTCAGGAAGTCATCCGCACCTGCCAAAAGGCCTTTCAGCCGGTGTTCCCGGTCGCCAAGCGCCGTCACCATGACAATTGGAATATGCTGTGTTTCAGGGTCGGATTTCAGAATGCTACACGCTTCGAAACCATCCATGATCGGCATCATAACGTCGAGCAGGATGATGTCCGGGCTCTGGCTACGCGCAGCGGCAATGGCTTCTTCGCCGTTTGTCGCGGTCAGCACATGATAATATTCATGACTCAGCTTCGCCTGAAGCAGTTTCCGGTTTGCCTGGATGTCATCGACAACAAGGACCCTTGCGCTCACGAGACTTTTGCTCCGGATGTGAGCGCAGCAACCTCACTCAGGAATGAATTCATCTGAATAGGTTTCGACATATAAGATTCGCAGCCCGCCTCGCGGACGCGTTGTTCGTCAGACCGCATGGCAAATGCCGTCACGGCCATCACGGGAATGTCAGCAAGATCGTCATCATCTTTGATCCAGCGCGTCAGGTCGAGACCCGAAACTTCCGGCAGATTGATATCCATGATAATGAGCGCAGGATGATGCTCACGCGCAAGTTCAAGCGCTTTTAGCCCGTCGCGACTTTTGACAGGTTCGTAGCCGAACGCGCCCAGCAGGTCACAAAAGAGCTTCATATTCAGCTCGTTATCCTCAACGACGAGGACTTTTTTGCGAATGTTCTCAGACATCGATCCTGATTGATCCTCGCGATTCGGACTATCGTTCACAGACCCACTTCATAACCCGGATATTCTTAAGCCTTGTTTACAGCGGGCCTCACAACATGCCTCAGACCTGATAATATAATCGAAATGAGCAATGAAACGGCAAGATTCTTACCTCCCGGCCTCTGTCGGAACTGCGGTTCGATCATAGAATCGGCAGGAAACTGTCGTACGTGCCGATCTGCGGCGTATCTGCGCCATGCTGAACTCACCACGCTGAACATCGCCCATATCGACTGTGACGCCTTTTTCGCGTCCATCGAAAAGCGGGACAATCCAGATCTCGCCAACAAACCCGTGATTATTGGCGGCGGCAAACGAGGCGTTGTCGCAACAGCCTGTTATACAGCACGGCTTTATGGGGTGCGCTCGGCTATGCCGATGTTCAAGGCGCTGAAAGCCTGCCCGGATGCAGTGGTCGTCCGCCCCGATTTCGATAAATACAAAACGGCGTCCAATCTCATCCGCGAGAAAATGAACGCGCTGACGCCTCTCGTGCAGCAAGTCTCGATTGACGAGGCCTATCTGGATCTGACCGGGACCGGCAAAATGCACCATGCCTGCCCTGCAGAATTGCTGTCACGGCTACAAAATGAGATTTACCGCGATGTCGGTATCACAGTGTCAGTTGGCTTGTCTCACAATCGCTTTCTGGCGAAGTCCGCCTCAGAGCTCGACAAGCCCCGCGGCTTTGCCGTCATCGGCCGCGAAGAAACCCGCAGCTTTCTGGAGGAAAAGCCGGTCGATTTCATTCACGGGGTCGGACCATCCCTTTCCAGACAAGTGCGCGGCAAAGGGCTTGAAACCCTGGGCGACATTCAGCGAACCGATCTGAAAACCATGATCGGCTTTTTTGGTGAGACCGGACAATGGCTCCACCAGCGCGCCAACGGGATCGATAATCGCCCTGTTGATCCGACATCCGAGCGAAAATCAGTATCGTCTGAAACTACATTCTTCGACGACATTTCAGACCGCGCTCAATTGGAAGATCATCTCTGGTGGCTGTGCGAAAAGACGGCGTTCCGTGCCAAACAGGCCGGCGTTCAGGGAACCGTTATCACGCTGAAGCTACGCACATCGGATTTCAAAACCCGCACGCGCCGCGTCTCATTGCAGACCGCAACGCAGCTCGCTCAGGTCCTGTTCAGAACCGGAAAACAGCTCATGGCCAAGGAAATAGACGGCTCTGCCTTTCGCCTGCTGGGTATTGGGCTGAGCGATCTGGAAGACGCAAAAGCCGATATTGGCGATTTGATTGACCCATCTGCGCTGAAGCGCGCGACTGCAGAACGTGCCGCAGATATTGCCAAAGCCAAGTTTGGAAAAGATATCGTCACAACGGGTCGCGGAATGCGCCGACTTGCTGATAAGAAGAAACAACAATCTCCTGAAGGCGAACCGCCCATAGGTAAATCCTGAAGAAAGGACATATCGTGTCGTCACCAGAATCCAAACTCGCAGAACTTGGCATCGAGCTTCCAGCACCTGCCAAGGCTGTCGCCAACTATGTTCCATTCGTGATTACAGGCAACATGCTGTTTGTGTCCGGCCAGGTCAGCATGGGCGCTGACGGTCTTGTAAAAGGCGTTCTGGGCAGCACAATGAGCCTTGAAGACGGACAAGCTGCTGCGCGCCTTTGCGGCATCAATCTGCTGGCGCAGTGCAAATCAGCACTTGGCGATCTGTCACGCATCAAACGCGTTGTGAAACTCGGTGGGTTTGTGGCGGCAGACCCGAGCTTCACTGATATTCCGCAAGTCATCAATGGTTGTTCAGACCTGATGGTCGACGTTCTGGGCGATGCAGGTCGTCATGCACGCTCGGCGGTTTCCTGCCCGGTTCTGCCACTCGGTGTTGTCGTTGAAGTCGACGGTATTTTCGAAATCGCATAATGGCGACGCGCTTTCATCTGAAAGAGCATGTATTTGCACATCGCGGCCTTTGGGGCGGCGATGTGCCTGAGAACAGCCTCGTCGCTTTTCAGCACGCTGCACAGGCAGGCTTTGGCGCCGAATGTGACGTCCATCTTTCCGCAGATGGCGTGCCCATGGTGTTTCATGACTTCACGCTGAACCGTTTGACCGGGCACTCCGCCGCAATACGGGATCTGCCATGTGAGGCGCTGCAAAACCTGATGCTCGATCAGTCGACCGAGACCATCCCCACATTATCCGACGTTCTGTCCGCCATGGGTGACCAGCCTGTGTTGGTCGAGCTTAAATCGGACAAGACAACGGACACCCGCGCGCTTGGAAAGACCGTGGCTGAACTCGTTGCCATGCACAACGGCCCTCTGGCCATTATGAGTTTTGACCCGGCAGTTGTTCACGCTGTCCGCCAGCATAACACTTCGGTTGTGCTGGGCTTCCTGCTCGACCCAAGAGACGTCTGGTCGGAAGAGCGCCTGTTTGAGGCGCTCGGCAATACCAAAATCGATTTTCTCGGCCCGAACATTAAAGACCTGCCTCAGGCGTCCCTGCTGGCAGAGCAGCTGGAGCTTGAGCTTGCCTGCTGGACCGTTCGCAGCGAAGCGGAGTTTTCGGCGGTGATCGCTCAAAGAGGCGCACCAATTTTCGAAAATCTCACAATCCCCCTCGTCAGAACCCTTTCCATCCCCTAATTCTAACAGTGATGACCTCACTGAGCCTTCGAACAGTTTCATCTCTGTCTGACATCGATCCAGATGCCTGGAATGCGGTGGCAAATCCTGCATCTGAAGCGCATGACCCATTCCTGTCCTGGGAGTTTCTGGAAGCGCTGGAAAGCTCTGGTGCAGCGACACCGCAAACGGGCTGGTCTCCGCTTCATCTGATCATCGAGAATGATGCCAATGAATTGGTGGCGGCCATGCCGCTATACGCGAAAACACATTCTCAGGGCGAATATGTTTTCGATCATAGCTGGGCCGACGCCTATATGCGCGCTGGCGGGGCTTATTATCCAAAACTGCTGAGCGCTGTCCCCTTCACACCAGTGACCGGGCGGAGACGCCTTGTACGCGATGGCGAGGCTGACCCGGAAGGGCTTAAAAACGCGCTGCTGGCCGGCGCTGTACAGATTGCACGAGACAATGAGCTGTCATCCCTGCACCTCAACTTCCTTCCAGAGGCTGAGTTTATTGAGATGGGCGACGCAGGTCTTCTGCAGCGCACCGATCAGCAATTTCACTTTATAAACAATGACTACGCCAGCTTTGATGATTTTCTGGCTGAGCTTTCGTCCGCCAAGCGCAAGAATTTGCGCAAAGAGAGACAGCGCGCGCAAGACGGGCTCAGAATCGAATGGCTGACCGGCGCTGACCTGACCTCTGAACACTGGGATATCTTTTTCGACTTCTACATGGACACAGGCAGCCGGAAATGGGGAAGTCCGTATCTCAACCGCCTGACATTTGAGTTGCTGCACGAGCGACTGGCTGACCAGATATTGCTGGTGCTTGCCTATGACGATGACTGCCCGATTGCCGGCGCGCTGAACTTTATTGGCTCGCAAACGCTCTATGGGCGGTACTGGGGCCGGGTCGAAGACCGCCCCTTCCTGCATTTTGAGCTCTGCTATTATCAGGCAATCGACTTTGCCATTGAACACGGATTGAAGCGCGTCGAAGCTGGGGCACAAGGCGGCCACAAGCTCGCGCGGGGGTATGAGCCCGTCACGACTTACTCTGCCCACTGGGTCGCGCATGACGGATTGCGCTATGCACTTGAAGATTATCTGGCGCAGGAGCGCGCCGCTGTGTCAGAAGAACTGACATATCTGAAAACTCGAACACCGTTCAAGAAAACCGGGGAGTCCTGAAATGAGCCTCTATGGAGACTATGACACCGACAATATTTTCGCGAAAATTCTTCGCGGCGAAATTCCGGCCATCAAAGTCTATGAAGATGATGTCGCCTTTGCTTTTATGGACCTGTTTCCACAGGCCGAAGGACACACATTGGTGATTCCAAAAGTTCCGTGCCGAAACTTCCTGGAAATGCCTGCAGATAAGGTCGGCTCTTATATGCTGCGCGTTCAGAAAGTCGCCAAAGCCGTGACAAAAGCCCTGTCACCGGACGGCGTTGTCGTGATGCAGTTTAATGGCTCACCAGCCGGTCAGACCGTGTTTCACCTGCATTTTCACATCATTCCGCGCAAACAAGGTGTTCAGATGAAGGGCCATGGCGCTGCCGGTCAGGCCGATCCGAAGGCACTGGAAAAAATTGCTGACAAAATCCGGGCAGCACTCTGATTGTTTGACAGGATCCACTTTTCTTTAAAGCGAATACTGTTAGGCTGAAATTCCTGTTTAACAGCTGAAAGGAGGTGATCCATGTTGAGTGAGAAATTCCGGGTGATCAAAGTACTTGTGGGTGTGATCAGCGAGATGGAGCAGCCTCCCGCTCGCGGATAACCTCCGTTCAGCTATCTGAGAAGTATTTCAATCACTGAAATCTCACGGGGCCACGCAATTTGCGTGGCCTTTTGAGTTTTAGAGCTGGCTTCCGGAAAGATAATTGATCGCTGCGTGCAGCGGACCATCCACACCATTTTCGCTTGGTGCGTCGGCATAGTTGAAGAACTGCCGTGGTCTGAAATTCTCACGTGGCGTGCCATCAATATGCTGGAGCTTTTCAGTAGTGAGCTTCACCATAATGCCGGTTTCTGGCAATTCATGATCCGTAACACCGCCGAGCAGACCCGCCATCTGCGTGCCGAAGGTCGCAGCGCCGAGCGCATCAAGGGCAACGGTCAGCCCCTCACCCATGCTAGCTGTCCAGCGGCCACAAATCGCCGCCAATGGTATATTCACCCGCCAGCCGCGCGGATGTACTTCTTCCAGCCAGGAGCGGACAATGCCGGAACATGCCTCTTCACCCGGCAGGACATGGCGTTGATAGACCACCGGCTCTGACACGAAACGCCCGAGAATACCGCGCGCAATCTGTGTCGTGCCACCGCTTGCTGTATCCCGAAGGTCAAAGACGAGCCCGTCGACAGGACCAAGCTCGTTCAATGCCTGATCAAAGGCACTAATCGTGCGCGGATCGCCAAGGCTGTCATTAAAGCGAATAACACCGATCACCCGGCCATTCACATAGCGCGACTGCACGCTCAACAGGCCTGCATCACGGCGAAGGCGTGCACCATAGAGCGTCGGCACTTCTACCGTCCAGTAGAGGCCATCCTGATAGAGGCTGATCCGGCGCAAACGATTGCGTTGCCCTGCCGCGAGCACGCGCGCAGCATAGGACTGGCGCTCTGCATTCAGTACGACCGGGAACATGCCGATAAAACTGGCCACGGCCTGATCAACCTGCCAGCCATCAATATGTGTGATGAGTTGTCCTGGGCGAATGCCCACCATGGCCGCTGGAGAGCCCTTGCGAACATCTACGATCTCATAGCCATTCAGTTTTCGTTCGACCCAGAGGTCTGCGTAACTTGGCACCAGAGCATGATCGTCATAGAGCGCTGAACAGGTGATAGAATGGTGGTCATACAGTGTATGAAAAGCGCTTTGCGCGAAATGGATCAGATCGTTCCGTGTCGCAAGATAGGGAATCCGCCAGTCAGTTTCCTGGCGTGTCGGTATGTAATGATTGGGAAACCGGTCCCGATAAGCGAACCGCGCTTCAATCAAATTCAGAAGTTCAAAGGCATCACGTTGAACCGCCGCCTGCGTCTGATTCATCAGGGCGTAATTCGGTACCCCGTTATTTGAAACCAGTGTCAGGCCAGCCAAAGTTCAAGTCCTCATCGCACAAACGCATCAATGCCGCTTACTCAGCCGATGAAATTGAGGAACTTGGCTTAACATTTAGCTAACCATGCTGCCCGCACAGCCCGGTCAAAGCCCCTCTTTAGACAAAGAAAAAGGCCACCCCTTTCGGAGCGGCCTGATTCTATGGAGTATTTCATGGTTAACCGACGTTAAGTCACTGGCGTCTTTTCGTCCGGTCCGCCGGTTTCATCCTTGCCGTCTGTCTCAACGTCTTCGACAACAGGCTCGGGTTCCGGTGCGATGAAGTACTCGAATGTGAGTTTACCGGCACCATCGTCGGCAGTCGGATCAAGGTCGACCTTCACAGCGCCGCCGCGTTTCAGGTCACCAAAGAGCAGCTCATCAGCCATAGGCTTCTTGATATGCTCCTGAATGATCCGCGCCAAAGGACGCGCGCCATAATCCGGATCGAAGCCTTTCTTGCCAAGCCAGGATTTGGCCGCATCAGTTATCTCGATTGTGACGTTGCGATCAGAGAGTTGCGCTTCCAGCTGAAGAACGAATTTCTCAACAACGCGCTCAATGATTGGCTCAGACAGACCAGCAAACGGAATGGTCGCATCCAGACGGTTGCGGAATTCCGGGGTGAAGAGCTTTTTAATTGCTTCATCATCCTCGCCTTCCTTCTTGCCACGGCCGAACCCGATAGAGTTCTTCGCCGCTTCAGACGCACCAGCGTTTGTTGTCATGATCAGGATCACATTGCGGAAGTCGATCTTCTTACCGTTCGAGTCAGTCAGCGTGCCATTGTCCATGACCTGCAGAAGAATGTTGAACAGTTCCGGGTGCGCTTTCTCAATCTCGTCAAGCAAGAGCACACAATGCGGATGCTGATCGACGCCATCCGTCAGAAGGCCGCCCTGATCATAGCCAACATAGCCTGGAGGGGCACCGATCAGTCGGCTGACCGTGTGACGCTCCATGTATTCCGACATGTCAAACCGAAGCAATTCCACGCCCATAATGGACGAAAGCTGTTTGGCGACTTCTGTTTTACCAACGCCCGTCGGGCCGGAGAACAGATAGCAACCAATCGGCTTGTTCGGCTCACGAAGACCGGCACGCGCAAGCTTGATGGCAGATGACAGCGCTTCAATCGCATTGTCCTGTCCGAACACGACGCGTTTCAGATCGTTTTCAAGGCCTTTCAGCGCTTCCGCGTCAGATTTGGTGACCTGTTTCGGCGGGATACGCGCCATTTTCGCGACGACCGCTTCAATGGTTTCGACATCGATTTCTTTCAGACGCTCGTCCGCAGGTTTCAGCCACTGGCTGGCGCCAGCTTCATCGATCACGTCGATGGCCTTGTCCGGCAGTTTGCGGTCTGTGATGTAACGCGCAGACAGTTCAACAGCCGTTTTGATCGCTTCGTCGGAATATTTGATGCCGTGGAAGTCTTCAAAGTGCGGACGCAGACCTTTCACAATCTTGATTGTGTCCGGAACAGATGGCTCGATGACGTCGATTTTCTGGAAGCGACGCGCCAGAGCCCGGTCTTTTTCGAAATGCTGACGATATTCCTTAAAGGTCGTAGAGCCCATGCAACGAAGACCGCCATTCTGAAGCGCTGGCTTCAGAAGGTTAGACGCATCCATTGCGCCGCCAGACGTCGCGCCCGCACCGATGACCGTATGGATTTCATCGATGAACAGGATCGCTTTTTCCTGTTGCTCCAGCTCTTTCATGACCGCTTTCAGGCGCTCTTCAAAGTCACCGCGATAGCGTGTGCCAGCGAGCAGCGCGCCCATATCGAGCGAGAAGATCACCGCATCTTTCAGAATGTCCGGCGCCTCATTGTCGACGATACGCTTGGCAAGGCCTTCCGCGATGGCCGTTTTACCAACGCCCGGGTCGCCCACCAGAAGCGGGTTGTTCTTGCGACGACGACAGAGAACCTGAATGGCACGCTCGACCTCGGACTGACGACCGATGAGCGGGTCAATCTTGCCTTCGCGGGCCTTCTCATTGAGGTCAACGCAATAGGCATCAAGCGCTTCATTCGTGCTCTTCGGTGGCTCTTCTTCTTTTTCGCCTGTCGGACGTGCTGGCTTCGGCTTGGACATGCCAGGCTTTTTCGCTACGCCATGTGAAATGAAGTTCACGGCGTCATAGCGTGTCATGTCCTGCTCCTGCAGGAAGTAAGCCGCATGGCTTTCGCGTTCAGAGAAAATCGAAACCAGAACGTTCGCACCGGTCACTTCATCGCGCCCGGAACTTTCAACGTGCAGAATGGCGCGCTGAACGACGCGCTGGAAAGCGGCTGTCGGTCGAACCTGATCGTCCAGCTCGTCCACAACGAGGCTTGCCAGATCATCGTCGATATAATCCGACAGATCTTCCTGAAGCTTTTCCAGATCGACCTTGCAGGCAACCATGACTTCAACGGCTTCCTCATCTTCCGTCAGAGCGAGAAGAAGGTGTTCAAGGGTCGCGTATTCGTGATGACGCTCTGCCGCCAGGGCGAGAGCTTTCTCAAGAGCGCGTTCGAGGCTTGGGGTCAATGATGGCATAATGGGCCTCTAATCTTCTTTTTCCATTGTACACTGTAGCGGGTGTTCATTCCGCCGTGCGAGATCAAGCACTTGTGCGACTTTCGTTTCGGCAACTTCAAACGTGAAAACGCCGCACACCCCAACCCCGAAATTATGCACGTGAAGCATAATCTCAGTGGCCTCCTCGCGGTTTTTGTTGAAGTAGCGCTCCAGCACATACACAACAAATTCCATTGGCGTGTAATCGTCGTTCAACAACAGAACACGATACATTGACGGACGCTTGGTACGAGTCCGCGTGCGGGTCGCCAAACCCGTTCCGACATCGTCATTGTCGGTTGAACCCGTATCGCCTTCTTCCTCACTATTCATTCGGATCGGCAATTTCCCGGCTTTTATCAGATCAAATTGGTGTCGGTGCATTTGCATAAAGTAATGTCGAATTCATCATGTTGAAGCCTGACTGTAAAAACATGTCGGTTCAAGCCCCATTGAAAAGAAGTTGCAGCTTATCGAGCCAGTCCTTCACACGTTTCTTATTGGTTCCGAGGTCGGAATGCCCAACCCGGGACGCAGAATAGATCAGCAAGCTCGACGCCTGTTCAACACGTTCAACGCATTGAACATAAATATCATCTTTAAATCGCATCAGCGCCGTGGTTGCCACAAAGTGCGCCGATAAGCCGTCCTCGCCTTTCATAACGAGCTTCACACGCTTTTGATCCGCCCAGAGCGGGAAGGCCCTGGCCGCCAGCTCACTCGCAGACATCTGAAATTCGGGAGACGCCTCATCAGGTGATGACGTGGTCGAAACGCCTGACGGCGCGACAAAAAAGTTGTTCGGTCGATTGGATCTTTTAAGTCCAGCCAAGTCATCAAGCTTTATCATTCAACAAAGGTAATATGCTTTGGGCAGGAGTCGAATGTAAAAAACAAAAAAGCCGACGAGTTTTCGCCGGCTTTTCGAATGAAAGGTTTGCGATAGACCGTTATGCTGACTTTTGCATCGCTGACATGAACTTGCCAGCTTGCGTGTTCAGAGGCGCAGACGCATCACGAACCAGTGTCGCAAACATGCCAGTCATCTGATTAACTTGCTCAAGATAAGTCTCGAACGCAGACTTTGAGAAATTCGTCTGAAGCTCAATGGCTTCCTGAACTGATTTTGCACCAGTCATAGAACGCGCGGCTTCAACGCCTTTTTCAAAAGAGTCACGTGTATAGGCTGCCGCGTGAGATCCAAGCTCTTCAAAGCCTTTTGTCGTAATGCGGGTCGACTCAGCGACGGCTTCCATATTGGTTTTACCGAATTCGCCCATCTCACCCATCAACTCAACCGAACGCTCATATGACTTTTTGAACGTTTCATTGGCAGTCGTTGAGAAAGTTTCGAACATTTTCTCTGCTTTTTCTGCTGTTGCCTTGGCCATCGCACAAATCCTTTCCGATCCAGGGATGACAGACATATAGTACAGTTATTGTGCAATTGCAACAATTTTTGTGCGGCGCACAATTTCGCTGCAAATGCGAATAAGGGCTTTAACAGAATGCTGTGGAAACTCGCAGAATTCTGAACAAAAAGCGGGACTTCGTTAACCAAGAATAAAGCTTGGTGAACGACCATCATGGCTTCACAAAGGGAGCATATCGCCATGGACGCGTCTGCCATTTCACACTGGCTGTCACCACGAAAACTGGTCACATTTTTAGCTTGTGCGGCAGCTTTGTGGGTTATGCCCGCATCGGCTCAGGTCGATGACAAATATGCGTCCATCGTCATTGATGCAGAAACTAATCAGGTTTTGCATGCGCGTTATGCCGATTCTCCTCGCTATCCGGCCTCCATCACCAAGGTGATGACGCTGTACATGGTGTTCGACGCGCTGAAAAAAGGCGAGCTGAAACTCGACGATCAGCTTCAGGTTTCGTATCGCGCTTCTCGCGCCGCGCCGTCCAAGCTCGCGCTTTCGCCCGGATCTACCATTAAAGTGGAAGACGCTATTCTGGCGCTGGTCACCAAATCCGCAAACGATGTCGCCATCGTGCTGGCAGAGCGCCTTGGCGGATCTGAATCCCGATTTGCCGCGCTGATGACGGTGAAATCTCGCGCCCTCGGCATGTATAATACACGCTTCTATAACGCCTCTGGTCTTCCGGATGCCCGCCAGATCAGCACTGCGCGTGACCTGTCTATTCTCGGCAATCGCATCATGACCGATCACAAAGAATACTATGAGTATTTTGCGACCAAGACATTCCGGTATGGCGGCGCAACTTATAGAAACCACAACAAGCTGCTCGGCAAAGTTGATGGCGTTGATGGCATCAAGACCGGCTATACGAATGCGTCAGGCTTCAACCTGCTCGCTTCAGCGCAGCGCGACAAGACACGCGTCATCACAGTTGTTCTGGGTGGCAAGACCTCCCGCGAGCGCGACAATCATGTGGCAGAGCTGTTGGAAGCTGCCTTCAAAGCGATTGAGAAGACTGCGCCTGCATCTCCAGACCTTCGCACACGCATTGCTTTTGAGAACATCCAGAACCCTGCGGCTGCCGGGGGTGATGCAGCACCTGTCCTGCTGGAACAAGGTTCCGCAACGGACTGAGTTGATTTTCATATCTCACCAAAGAGCCGGCAGTTCGCCGGCTTTTTTATTGGGTGACGTCGTGGTGATAGATCCAGTCCATGCGTGAATGAACGATTCCGGGCGCAAACATGGAACCAATTTTCATCGGCCCATAAACACCTGTGCGTAGCAACGGGTTTTCCAGATGGAAGATCGTCTTGTTACGCCGCGCACCCGCCTGCACTTTGGTACAGCGTGACTTTCGCGCCAGCTCATAGGCTTTCAGCCGTGATGCCACGCTGGAGCCTTCCTCAGACAAGCATTTGGCGAGCACCCAACCGTCTTCGATGGCCATAACGGCCCCCTGCGCCAAAAACGGCAACATAGGGTGTGCAGCATCGCCCAGAATGACGACGCGCCCATCGCGCCAATGGGCAAGCTCCGGACGGCCAAACAGCCCCCAGCGGAAGAATTCCTCGCCCGCCTCGATAATGTCCGCAATGACCGGATGCCAGCCAGCAAAATCGCGGCGGATCTGATCCTGGCTGCCCTTGGCCGACCAGCTTTCGTCTTGAAACTCTTTCTGTTCAACAACGCCAACAAAGTTGACGAGCCGTTCGCCGCCAAGCCGATAGGTCACAGCATGCTTGCCCTGCCCCACCCAGGCACAGGCCGTAGGCGGCGGCGGATTTGCCGAGAGTTTCTCCAGCGGAACGGTGCCGCGCCAGGCGACACAGCCGGTAAATTGCGGCTGGTCTTTCCCAAGCATCTGATCGCGAACGGCCGAATGAATGCCATCTGCGCCAACAAGCACGTCGCCTTTAAACTCGCTGCCATCAGCCAGCCGGACACGCACATGATCGTCAGCCTGTTTATAGCCAGCCACACGCGCAGACATTTCCAGATAGATATTCGGGTGCGCCATTGCCGCGTCTGCCAAAACACCCAGCAAGTCAGCCCTGTGGAACTGAAGAAACGGCGTGCCCCAGCGGCTCTCTGCATACCCTTTCAGTGGGATGGTGAAGATGGTCTGGCCGCTTTTCCCATAGCGCATCTCAATGCGCTCCGGCTCAAACCCGGCCGCACGGGATTCGTCTTCCAGGCCAAGCGCGCGCAGCACTTTCATCGCATTCGGGCTGACCTGCAGCCCTGCGCCAACCTCTTTAAAGGCTGCCGCTTGCTCCAGCACGACAATATCATGTCCAAATTTTGCAAGGCAAAGCGCAGCTGACAGCCCGCCAATGCCACCGCCCGAAATGAGAATCTTCATGGCTGTATTGGGCGCGCTTTGAGCGGAAACTCAAGCGCGCGTTTTGTCTCGGCTTACATAGGCCGGAAGGGGTTTTGCTGACGCCACTCCCGCTCAGCCTGACTGATCTTTTTAAATCCCAGGATTCCCAAATAGATGCTCAACGCAGCAACCGGTACCAAATAAAGCAAATTCCAGTTCAAACCGAACGCAATGGCAACAAGAATGCAGCCAAATGCTCCAACCATGCCGCCAGAGGCTGCAAACTGCCATACAGTCGGCTGTGCTTTCGCCCCCTCTTTGAGCCATGCATGATAGCTTGACCATTTTCGAGAACGCTCCGTCGATGGAGAATCTTCAATCCACCGCTTGAGCTCCTCCAAATCAACTCCGTGCGTCTCCTTTGTGATTTTCGTCAAGTGTGATCCTTCTAGTCCTTCAAAGAACGAGGTAAGCATAACTCATATGGGTCCAACACACTAAAACGGCTACAAGCGCCGCTCGTCGTGAAGTGTCGCCATATCAGTCGCGATCATTTCTTTCACCAGATCTTCCAAGCCGGTTTCATGGACCCAGCCGAGCTTTTCCTTTGCCTTGGTGGCATCTCCAATCAAGAGATCGACCTCTGACGGACGGAAATAGCGCGGGTCGACCTCAACGATTTCAGCGCCCGTTTCGGCATTATAGCCTTTTTCAGAAAGCCCTTTGCCATCCCAACGAAGTTTGATGCCGACTTCAGCGAAGGCCATTTCGATGAACTGACGAACGCTCGTCGTGCGGCCTGTCGCCAGCACATAATCGTCCGGCTGATCCTGTTGCAGCATCAGCCACATGCCGCGCACATATTCGCGCGCATGGCCCCAGTCGCGCTGGGCGTCGAGGTTACCGATGTAAAGCTTGTCCTGCTCGCCGAGCGAGATCGCCACCGCTGCGCGCGTGATCTTGCGCGTCACAAAGGTTTCGCCGCGCAGCGGGCTTTCATGGTTGAACAAAATGCCGTTCGACGCATGCATGTTATAGGCTTCGCGATAATTCTTCACGATCCAGAAGGCATAGGCTTTCGCGACACCATAGGGCGAGCGCGGATAGAATGGCGTTTCTTCATTCTGTGGCACGTCCATCACCTTACCATAGAGCTCAGATGTGGAGGCCTGATAGAACCGGCACGTCTCTTCCATGCCGAGAATGCGGAGCGCTTCCAGCAGGCGCAGCGTGCCGATGCCGTCCGCATTCGCCGTGTATTCCGGTGTCTGAAAGCTGACATGTACGTGAGACTGCGCAGCGAGGTTATAAATCTCGTCCGGACGGGTTTGCTGAACCAGTCGGATCAGATTCGAAGAATCAGTCATGTCCCCATAATGCAGGAAAAAGCGCACATCTGGCTCATGCACGTCTTTGAACAAATGCTCGATCCGAGCTGTATTAAAGCTCGAAGACCGCCGCCTTACACCATGAACAATATAGCCTTTTTCCAAGAGCAGTTCAGACAGATAGGCCCCATCCTGACCGGTAACGCCGGTGATGAGCGCGACTTTTTGTTTTTCAGCCATGACAAATGACTCCTTACGGAGCCGAATCTGTCACCTAATCGGTGAAGATATCGTTGTCAGGCAGCTCTTGGCCCGTCGCGCATGCGCACCAGTGCATAGATCAGAAGCGCCGACATAGAGACCGCGCTGATCATCAGCGGTAAATCATGGTGGAACATGTAAAGCGCGCCGCCGAGCAATGGGCCGATGACGAACCCGGCGGGCGGTGCCATCGCCATAAGGCCGGCTGCCCCGCCCTGCTCATGCTGTTCGACCGCCAGCGTTCCCATCGCATTCAACGCTGGCACAACCAGCGCAGACCCAACGCCAACCACAGCGAACCCGAGGCATAGCGCCCAGAAGGGCAAATGGATGATCGCGAAGGCATAGCCTGCCGCGACAAGTACAATCCCGCGCGGCAACATCAGGGTCGGGCGCGGCTTATAGCGGCTGACATAGAAGGTCTGCACCACCACCATCGCAACGGACATGATACCAAAGATCAGCCCGGTGCTGGCCACAGCGTCCTGCCGCCCAAGGCCATAGCGGTCCATGATGAACCAGGCGAGCGTTTGCTGCATACAGGCCACTGCGGTGAAATAGAGGATCATAAAGACCACAAATACCCGAACGCGGTGATCCCACATGGACAAAGGCTTGGGACGGTTCGTCGTCTCAAGTTGCTGATGATCCCAGGGCAGGACGAAAAAGACAAAGCCCGCACAGACCAGCGCCACCACGACAGACCCCCATAAAGGTGCCAGTGCGCCAAAGCGGGCGAGCAGAAACGCACCTGTCGGGCCAAGAATGGAGCCAACACTCATTGCTGCGCCAAGAAAGCCGAGACCAGAGGCACGGTCCTTGGCAGTCGTGGCATCAGTCATCGCTGCAAAGGCAGAAGGCTGCAAACCAGACGCCAGAAAGCCGAAGGAGGCGCGCGCCGCTGCGAGCAGGAAAAAGGCCTGCAAGCCCACGATCAGCCCTTGCATGGCAGACGATAGCGTAAAAATGAACAGCGTATTGGTCACAGCGCTCGCCAGCAGCGCGAACAACATAATGCGCTTGCGGCCATATCGCCCGGACAAACGTCCCCAAACGGGCGTCATCATGGCAAACAGGAAAGATGAGCCTGTCAGAACGCCTGCGACCTCCAACTCAGTCAGACCGGCATCCCGCGCCAGAGGCGGCGCCACGACAAAGCTGATGGTCATGCCAAAGCCCATGGACACAAGCGCCACGGCAATGACCCATTTCTGAAGCCGCGATAATGGCTTCAGAGCCAATTCTTCTGACATATACCTACCCTACGATTCCCCGAAATCGGAGATATTTGGATAGAGTATCCTATCTCTAAGCGCAGATGACTAGAGCTGACTTTACGTAAACGAGAAGCATTGCTGACATTATGCCGGTGATCACCGCAATAGAATAACAATACTGAGCATATAAAAAAGGCGGGCCGAAGCCCGCCTGGTCTCTATTTCTTTGTGACCGGAGCCAGACGAATATTCAGCTCTTTCAGTTGCTTGTCATCAACAACTGACGGAGCGCCCATCATCAGATCCTGAGCCTGCTGGTTCATCGGGAACAGCGTGACGTCACGAAGGTTTTCAACTTCAGCCAGGATCATGACGATCCGGTCGACGCCCGGTGCAATACCGCCGTGCGGAGGCGCGCCATAACGGAAGGCGTTCAGCATGCCGCCAAACTCTTCCTCAACGACCTCAGGGCCATAACCTGCCAGCTCAAACGCTTTCAGCATAATTTCCGGACGGTGGTTCCGGATCGCGCCTGATGACAGCTCGATGCCGTTACAAACGATGTCATACTGATAGGCCAGAAGGTCGAGCTTCTTCTCATCCGTGTCCGCCGCTTCGAGGGCTTCCATTCCACCTTGCGGCATGGAAAACGGGTTGTGAGAGAAGTCGATCTTCTTATTGTCTTCGTCATACTCATACATTGGGAAGTCGACGATCCAGCAGAAGCGGAACACGTCCTTCTCAAGGAGGTCCAGTTCTTCGCCAACGCGGTTACGCGCTGCGCCAGCCAGTTTGTATGCCGCTTCTTTCTTGCCCGCAGAGAAGAACACGCCGTCGCCATCGCCG
Organism: uncultured Ponticaulis sp.; assembly: GCA_963678615.1. Lineage (GTDB taxonomy): Bacteria > Pseudomonadota > Alphaproteobacteria > Caulobacterales > Hyphomonadaceae > Ponticaulis. The sequence goes on along the minus strand of OY782947.1, from coordinate 972,992 downwards.
AGACCCGTCGCTTCGAGGAAGGCTTTCAGATGCTCCGGATCGAAGTTCTTGAGAACCGGATCCTGGCTGACAACCACGCCATCATCGCCTTTACGCAGACGCGCATAGCCAAGGCCCGGTGCCTGCATTTCTTTCTTCGCCCATTTGTCGAAATCGTCGAAGAATTTACGAGACTGAGTTTCGGTTGCTTTCGGCGCAGGGATCGCAATGACCTTGCCGCCGCCGTTTGTGATTTTCGCAAAGATGGAGAATCCCGTCTTGCTCTCATCCGTGAAGAAGTCAGAAACGTCTTTCAGCTCAATCGGGTTACGCAGGTCAGGCTTGTCAGAACCATATTTTTCCATCGCTTCGCGGTATGGAATGCGCGGGAATGGACCATCGGCCATTTCACGCTTTTTACCATCCCAGTTCTGGAACTCACGGAATACGCCTGCCATGACCGGCTCGATCGCCTGGAAGACATCTTCCTGGGTGACAAAGCTCATCTCGATATCGAGCTGATAGAATTCGCCAGGAGAGCGGTCAGCCCGCGCATCTTCGTCTCGGAAGCAAGGCGCGATCTGGAAATAGCGGTCAAAGCCAGAGACCATCAACAGCTGTTTGAACTGCTGCGGAGCCTGTGGCAGCGCGTAAAACTGACCCGGGTGCAGTCGGGACGGCACGAGGAAGTCACGCGCACCTTCTGGTGACGACGCGGTCAGGATTGGTGTCTGATATTCTGTAAAGCCCTGCTGAACCATGCGGTTACGCAGTGAGGTGATGACCTGGCTACGCAGAACCATATTCTTGTGCAGCGTTTCCCGACGCAGGTCGAGATAGCGGTGCTTCAGACGGATGTCTTCCGGATAGTCTGGCTCCGCAAAAACAGGCAGCGGCAGCTTGGCTGCTGCACTTTCAATCAGAAACGATGTTGCCGGGACTTCAATCTCGCCAGTGCCAAGCTCTGGGTTGACCTGATCGGCGTCCCGGGCAATGACTTCACCTTCTATCGTCAGAACGCTTTCAGCTGTTGCTCGTTTCGCAAGCTCAAAGAATTCGGCATTCGGATAAATAACAACCTGAGTGACGCCATAATGGTCGCGCAAATCGATAAAGAGGGCATTGGCATGTTCGCGCCGACGGTGCAGCCAGCCGGAGAGTTTTACGGTCTCGCCGACATCGGACTTGCGAAGTTCACCGCAGGTGTGCGTGCGAAAAGCGTGCATTACAGGAAGACTCCGTAAATAGGATTAGTGTTTTCTGCGCAAACGGCACAGGGTTAGGCCCCTTGTCAAGCGAGTGAGAGGTAAAGTGGCGAATGAGTGAGCCGGATATCACAGTTATTGAAGATCAAAACGAGCTTATTCACTTCTGTGCAGCCCTGAAAAAGTGTGACGTTATCTTCGTCGACACAGAATTTCACCGTGAATCGACCTACTGGCCCACGCTGTGCCTGATTCAGGCTGCTGGTGACGATGTAGAGGCCATTATCGACCCGATGAAAGACGGGATCGATCTGGAACCGTTTCTGGATCTGATGATGGACGAATCAATCACGAAAGTTTTCCACGCGGCGCGTCAGGATATGGAAATTTTCTATCGCCTGACGGGCGCACCGCCAAAACCAGTGTTTGATACACAGGTTGCCGCGATGGCGATTGGTCTGGGCGACTCGATCTCTTTCGACAATCTGGTCAGCCAGTTAACTGGAACGCGGATCGACAAATCCTCTCAGTTTACCGACTGGACACGCCGTCCGCTGAGCCAGAAACAGCTGCATTATGCGATGGGCGATGTCACACATCTGCGCAATGCCTATAGGCGCATGGCCGAAAAACTGACCTCCAAAGATCGCTGGTCCTGGGTTCAGGAAGAACATGACGCAATCAGCGACCCGGAACTTTACGCCGCAGACCCGGAAAATGCGTGGAAGCGCCTGAAAGTGCGTCGCAACCGGAAAGACTATCTGGCGGTTCTGATGAATGTCGCCATCTGGCGCGAGCGCGTGGCCCAGGAACTGAACCGTCCACGCAATCGTATTCTGAAGGACGATGCGATCCAGGAAATCGCCGACCAGCGTCCACGCGACGCGCAAGCGATTGACCGTCTGCGGTCTGTGCCACGCGGCTTTGCCGGGTCACGTCACGGTCCCGGCCTGATTGCAACGATCAATGACGCGCTTGATAACGTCGACGAGATTGCACCCGACATTGAAAAGCCAAAGCAACGCGCGCCCTCACCGGCTGGTGCATCTGACTTGTTGCGTGTTCTGTTGAAACAGATTTGCGATGATGCCCGCGTCACGCCGCGACTGGTGGCCAACTCTGCCGATCTCGAACGGATCGCAGCAGGCGAAGGTCAGGACACAAATGTCATGCAAGGCTGGCGATTTGAACTGTTCGGCAAACAAGCTGAAGACCTGTTGAATGGCCGCATGGCCATAACATTCAATCAGGGCAGCATTCAGATGTTCGACCTTCCGTCAGACCGGAAGTGAGATCACAGGTTTAAGGTTGAGAAGGTTTGCGGCCTGTCCCAGACGCTTCTCAACGCCCTCCGACACCAGCTGACGGTTTTGCGGCTTCACATGTAGGTGCAGACACTCTTCATCAACAGACATATAGCCTTTGCGCAAAATGCGCTCTGTACGACCAGAGAACTCCGCGGCCACACGAATGAGATGAGCAACAAGCTTTGCCCGCTCAATTTGCTCAGGCGTCAGCACAGCCTGTTCCAGTTCGGTGAGAACGAATTTCCGGTCATAGCGAAAGCCGGTGATCAGCCCCAGAAACACCCGGCCAACATGATCAACACCAGTGTAAGGGCCGCGCAGGACGAGCTGGCGGGCAATATCAGCCCGGTGATCAGGATGCATCAGCGCGCCGATATCTGCCAGAATAAAGCTCGCCGCGATCAGGCGCTCTTCCTGTTCTGGCGTGTCATTCAGCACGGGCTCTAACCGAGCCAGAACCTTACGCAGAAAGTCATTCAGACCGCGAGAAAAACCAGCCTGCCCGGCGTCCGGGCGAGAGAGGTTGGTCATGCCTGCGAGCAGGGGATCAAGCCTGCGAACGTCATCTGGCATGTCCGCATAAACAATGCCTTCTCGCAAACCATAAGCTGAGACCAGCAGGGATGACGCGCCGCTTTCTTCCAGTACGACTTTCAGAACATGTGCGGTCAGGCTGAGCGTTGAATAGCGCTTTCCGGCCGAGCTTTTTGCCAGAGGCTGCAATTTGCTTTTACGATCAATCAGCTCATTACAAAAGCTGATCGCCTCCGCCGCAGGAATGGAATAGGATTGCAGCACATGCAGGCTGTAATTCACATGCTCCATGTAAGTCTTGGCGATGGCGCGCCAGGCACCGCCGACAGCGATGAATTTCTCAGTTTTCGGAACTCCGCCCTTGCGACGTAATTCGTCCTTGATCACCTCTTCGCGTTTCTCGACAGGTTGATCGATCCATTCCTGAAGCGCGAGCGGCCCAAGACGGAAGGTCTCGCCATCATCGAGCTGGCCGTTATTCACGGTGACAAGCTCAAGGCTGGAACCGCCAAGATCGCCAATGAGGCCCGTTGGTGTGCGTTGCGCAGCCACCACGCCCAGCGCCGCGAAATGCGCTTCTTCAGCGCCTGTCAGCACATGAACCTCAATGCCGGTCCGTTTGCGGATGGCTTCACAAAAGTCCGGGCCATCTTCCGCGTCACGAACAGCAGCTGTCGCAATCGCCCGAATGTTCGTGATGCCAAGGGACGAACAAATCGCCTGAAAGCGCTGCAGCGCCGTCAGCGCTGCCGGAACCCCCGTCACAGACAAGCGACCAGTCTCGGAAAGCCCCTCGCCAAGGCCCGCCATGACCTTTTCATTGATACGCGGGATCATGCTTCGCCCGCTCACCTGATAGACAATCAGACGAACAGAGTTCGAGCCGATATCAATAACCGCCTGACGGTGTGGTTTCGGGCTCCGCCCCAGGCGCCAGAGCATGGGACGGGTTTGTTCTTCAATTGTAATCGTCTTCACGGGTGAACAATCGGCTTCGTATTGAGTTTAGGAGGCAAACTTTCTGACAAGGCTTCACCGCGCCCGGACAGGCTTGGATAATTCATCAGATAGTCATGACAGGAGAACCCGTCACCTTCAGGAATGACACGCGTATAGCTGCCATTGGTTTCCAGAATCCAGCTCTGGCGATCATCAATCAGGTTCGACACCATGATCTGATCCAGAACCTGACGTTTCACCGTCCGGTTTTCGAGCGGAACAAGGGTTTCGACACGGCGGTCGAGATTTCGGTGCATCCAGTCGGCTGACGAAATGAAGACTTTCGCCTCTTCTGACGGCAAAGCATGGCCATTCGCGAAACAGACAATCCGAGAGTGTTCGAGGAAACGCCCGACAATGCTCTTCACACGAATATTGTCCGACAATCCCGGAACGCCCGGACGAAGTGAACAAATACCGCGAATAACAAGCTCAATCGGCACACCAGCCTGACTTGCGCGATAGAGCGCGTCGATGACTTCGGCATGGACCAGAGAGTTCATCTTCGCCCAGATGCCAGACGGCTTTCCGGCCCTGGCATTTGCCGCTTCCTTTTTTATCATCGCAATCAGGTCGTCCTTCATGTGAAGGGGCGACATGGAGACTTTCTCTAGCTCTGGCGGCGGCGCATAGCTGGTGATGTAGTTGAAAACGCGGCCTGCATCCCGGCCAAGCGCCGGATCGTCTGTAAACAGAGACAGGTCGGTATAGATCTTGGCTGTGATCGGATGGTAATTGCCCGTTCCGAAATGGGTATAGGTCTTCAGCGCCCCACCCTCACGGCGAACGACCAGACTGACCTTTGCGTGGGTTTTGTACTCGATGAAGCCATAAACGACCTGCACACCAGCGCGTTCCAGATCGCGCGCCCAGCGAAGATTGGCCTCCTCGTCAAAGCGCGCCTTGATCTCAACAAGAGCGGTCACGTTTTTCCCCGAATCAGCAGCCTCAACCAATGCGGCAATGACCGGAGAGTTCTTGCTGGTTCGATAGAGCGTCTGCTTAATCGCGATGACATCCGGGTCGCGAGCAGCCTGTCGGATGAACTGAACCACCACGTCAAACGACTCATAAGGGTGGTGCACGATCATGTCTTTCTGACTGATCGCCGCGAAGCAATCGCCATGATGTTCGCGGATACGTTCCGGGAAGCGCGGCTCATAAGGTTTGAAAACCAGCTCCGGGCGGTCATCAACGATCAGTTCTGAAAGCTGAGCCATGCCGATGATGCCATCGACCTCGAACACGTCCTGCGCCTCTGCGCCCACCCCATGCACGACAAACTGTTTGAGTTCATTGCTGGCGTTTGATTCAAGCTTCAGGCGTACCACCTTGCCGCGGCGACGCTGTTTCAGCAGGATTTCAAACTCGCGGATGAGATCTTCGGCTTCTTCTTCGATCTCGATATCGCTGTCGCGAACGACCCGGAAGGCGCACTGACCCTCGCAGGTAAAGCCCGGGAAAATCGCATCCAAAAACAGCCGGATTGTATCTTCCAGAGACAGGAACCGAATGGAGGTTTTCGCCTTGGACAGCGACGGCAGGCGAACAAAACGTTTCACCTGCGTCGGCAGCGGGACCAGCGCATGCATCGGCTCGCCCGTCGCGTCAGACGTCAGGTCGAGTGCAATCGCAAAGCCAAGATTCTGAATGAACGGAAACGGATGCGCCGGATCAACCGCCAAGGGCGTCAGGATCGGAAAGATATTCGCCATGAAATAGTTTCGCAGCCAGATTTTGTCAGCCTTGCTGACGTCTTCCGGCTTCAGAACATGAATATCGACATTCTGAAGCTCTGTACGCAGAGACTGCCAGCAGGCTTGCTGCTCGTTCATCAGCGCTCCGGCCCGATCATTCACGGCCAGAAGCTGTTCAGCCGGCGTCAAACCATCTAGGCTGGTTTTGACAATGCCTGCCCGAACCTGCTCTCTCAGGCCCGCGACACGCACCATATAAAATTCATCGAGATTATTTGCGGAAATCGACAGAAAGCGCAGTCGCTCCAGCAAAGGATGCGAGGTGTTGTCCGCCTCTTCCATCACCCGCTCGTTAAAGTCGATCCAGGACAGCTCCCGGTTTATGAATCGCTCTGGTGAGTGCATGGTGATTTTGTACGCACCTTGCAGTGACGGTGGTTTGCGACCGGACTTCGAAGCGCTATCTGCCATTTCCGTTCTCCCTGAGCGATGTCAGCTCTCAAGACGTGTGGTCATCACCAGACTGTTCAGGCGCCATCAGGGACAAAACCTGTTTGGCTACCGGGACAGATGCCGGTTTATTTTCACTTCCCATAACCGCATTCAAATTGTCTGCAAATGCTTCAATTGCCTGATAACTCTGATCAAGGCGAGAAGTTACATATTTCAGCGTTTCAGGCGGTAAATCGATGAACCGGCGCAGGCAGGCCGCACGAAGTCTGCGAGAAAAGCTCGCTTCATCCAGCCTTGGCAAAACCAGCCGCGTTGCCGCGGTCAAGCGCGAGACCAGATCCGGCGGCGTGCCATGCCAGTCTGACGGGTTTCCATGCCCTGCGATCAGAATTGGCATGTTTTTTTCAACGGCCAGATTGAGAAATGTCAGCAAAACCGATGATGGCGACACCTGTTCAACATCATCGAGCGCCAGCGGCTGTGTCAGCATATCTGCCAGCGTGCTGGCATCTTCATGCATCCAGTCTTCAGGTCGAAGATAGCGGCCTTCGACTTCCCTCGCCCAGCTTCGTAACACCGTTGTGACACCAGATTGTTCCGGCCCGGTCAGAGCCAGAAGCGGTCGGGGCCAGGACTTCCACGATCGGAGGATCCGAATGGATGCGGCCGCGTCGTCCCCGAAAAACAGTGCCTCTAAAGGTGGGTCTGGCTGAGGGAAAACGAAGTGAAACTGCGTTCCCACCATACCTGTCTGCCTAACGCGTCAACTGGAGCGCAGAGGTCATCAGCCAACCACCGTCTTCGCTCTTTTCCAATTTGACGCCGCGCTGTCGCAACTCGGTCTGGAGGCGATCATCCGTGCCTGCATACGCAAAAGTCACCAGTGCGCCATCATTCGAGAGCGCTGTCACCTGGAACTCAGATACCAGAGCAGACGCTGAAAGTGCACTGCGGACCGCATTCCATGTGGACAGGCTGTCAAACCGGACAATCGCGCTGGAGTTTGTCCGCTCAGTCGTACGAATGACAGATTGGCGCTTCCAGGTTGCGTCGAGATATTGAGTTGCCGCCGTTACGGCCTCTTCCAGAGTTGGAACCGCATTCGTCACGCCGATTGTTGTCGCCCCACCACCAGCTTCACGCAGCAGGCGCGCCTGATAGGCACCTTCCGTGCCTGACAGTTCGACGATGACAGCATTCTTCGCGCCGACAGAATTTGCTTCACCCAGGAAGTTTTCCCACGTGTCATTGACTGTATAGAACGACAGAGCCTTCACATATGGGTTCAGCGCACCTGCATTCTGTTGTGGCCAGGCATTGCGCCACTCATCCAGCATGGTTGGATCCTGGCTAACAGGAACAATCATGGATTTTGGTGCCTGCTGGTCGACATATGGCACGCCATAACGGCTCAGCGCAGTACGGATCGACGATGGGTTATACAGAACATCCAGACTGGCGCGATATAGAACCGTTGTCCGTTTTTCATTCTGAACGTCATAAGCCGTCGCCATACGGTTTGCATTTTCAAAGAGAAAGAAATCGTCTGGGATGTTCGCCCGGTCTTCTGGCAGGGTCAGCTTATAGATGAGCGTGTAAAGACCCTTCACTTTGGCGCTGGCAATTGCCTTACCCTCAGCTTCCTGAGTGGTGGCAGCCGTCTCATCCACAGCAATATTGCGAATGGTGTAAACAGCACGAGTGTCTGCCTGAGCAACGCCCGCAGTCACAATAAGCGCAGAAACCGCGCCAAACAGAATCGAAAACTTTATCATATGAATTTTCTACCAGCCCTTTCGTCGCTTATAAAGACCGAGAATATGGCGATTACAGGGAAGACATGATAACGGCCTTTCATGACAGATTCTTCTCCACTCACTTACCGGCAGGCCGGGGTCGATATCGACGCAGGAAATGCGCTCGTCGACAAGATCAAGCCGCTTGCAAAATCAACCACCCGCCCGGGTGTTGCTTCCGATCTTGGCGGCTTTGGCGGCCTGTTCGACCTGAAAGCCTGTGGCTATGACGATCCCATACTGGTTTCCGGCACTGACGGGGTCGGTACAAAGCTCTTGCTGGCGCAGGAAGCCAACCACCACACAACCATCGGCATCGATCTGGTGGCCATGTGCGTCAACGACGTTCTGGCACAAGGCGCTGAGCCACTTTTCTTCCTCGACTATTTTGCCACCGGCAAACTCGAGACAGATCAGGCCGCTGAAGTTGTGGCCGGAATCGCGGCTGGATGCAAAGAATCCGGCTGCGCCCTGATCGGTGGCGAAACCGCTGAAATGCCGAGCATGTATGCGCCGGGCCATTATGACCTTGCGGGCTTTGTCGTCGGCGCCGTCGAGCGCGCCAACATTCTGCCGAAACTGGAAGAAATGCAGGCAGGCGACGCACTCATCGCCATCCCATCTTCTGGCCCACACTCCAACGGATACTCGCTGATTCGTAAAATCGTTGAGCGGTCAGGCCTTGCCTTGTCCGATTCAGCTCCGTTTGCAGACGGAAAGACACTCGGCGAAGCTCTGCTGGAGCCAACCAGGCTTTATGTGAACGCCACATTGCCGCTGATCAAATCCGGCCTGGTGAAAGGCCTCGCGCACATTACGGGCGGCGGCATCACTGAAAACCTGCCACGCATGTTGCCGGATACGTTGAAACCTGTCCGTGACGGCGACACCGTCGAAACGCCAGCTGTTTTCAAATGGCTGCAACAGGTCGGCAATGTCGAAGAGTCAGAAATGCTGCGGACGTTCAATATGGGCGTTGGTATGGTTCTGGCGGTTGCGCCGGAAAAAGCCGATGCTGTGCTCAGCGCTCTGAAAGAGTCTGGCGAAGACGCATTCCTGTATGGACACCTCGAAAATGCCTGAACGCGAAGAACCGGTTCGCCTCGCCATCTTTATTTCGGGGCGCGGCTCCAACATGAAAACGCTGGTGGAAGCCTGTCTTGAAGGCGATATTCCAGCCAAGCCCGTACTGGTGCTGTCTAACAGTTATTCAGCAGCCGGACTCGAATGGGCAAGCGAGAAAGGTCTGCCAATCGCGGCGATCGATCACCGGGCCTATGACGACCGCGAAGCGTTTGAAAAAGACGTGCTGGAAACGCTTGAGCTGCACAATGTCGAATTCATTGCGCTGGCTGGCTTTATGCGCGTTCTGACAGGCGGTTTCACAGAGCAATGGGACGGCGCGATGATCAACATCCACCCGTCTCTCTTGCCGAAATATCCGGGCCTCCACACGCATAAGCGCGCAATCGAGGCCGGCGACACAGAAGCTGGATGCTCTGTCCACTGGGTCACAGAGGGGGTTGATGAAGGCGCGGTCATCGATCAGGAAATCGTGCCGATCAAAGACGGAGACACGCCGGATGACCTGGCCAATCGCGTCCTCGAACGCGAGCATGTTCTCTACCCGAGGGCCCTGAAAAAGGCGATTGAAGACTTCCTCGCCCGTGAGGCCGCAGATCAGGACTGAATGTTACTCTGTAGTTCAGACATTTTCTGATCTCGCCATGAGCGTCCAACAACGCTGAAGGCGGCCCTTAAAAGGATCAGCGCAAGTACACCAATCATCGGATCACCCATAGCCGCCATGGCGAATGCTCCGGCGAAGATCGCAACGTGCAGTACGACAATACGACCATAGGGCGACATCATCTCGACAAAAGCGCTCGGTGTTTCGCGCTGACTGGTCGGCGAATAATCGATTGCAATGGCAATGGCCTGATAAATCGAAATCAGTCCAAGTGCGATCGCCATACCCGGTGCATAACCAATCGCTGCCTGCATCATGCGAATGACGCCATCCAGGCTTGGCGCAGGCGGGCTGAACTCCATGCCGGGCGCAAATGCAAACACAAACACCCCGTGTCCATAGCAGAACAAGCCATAGTGAAAGGTGAAAAAAGCCGCTAAGAACAATGAGCCCGCGCCACCAACAAATCCCCAGAATTTTAATCCAGACAGAATTATCCGCGCAAACGTCGCAACACCAATAATGATGTTCTCGGCCCAATAGAGCAGAACCAGCGGTGCGGCCCCCCATCCAAACATCAATACAAAAACAACTGGCGTCAGATCGACAGCAATTGCGAGCCATGTCAGCGGATCCCGCATCGCCACACGCCAGAAACTCGGCCTGAAATACTGATTCATCTGGGTCCCCTCTTACAAGATCAGATAAGAGACCAAATAATCAGAAAAGGGAATATTCCCTGTTTATGCCGGTTCGGCCCACAGGTCATAGGCGTCTGCAGCCACAACGCGGGCTTCAACGATCATGCCCGGCTCCAGATCACCCCCATCAGCGAGTTGAACTGTGCCATCGATTTCCGGTGCATCGGCTTTCGTACGGCCAATCGCAATGTCTTGCTCTTCATCGACTTCGTCGACCAGAACATCGACTAGCTTGCCGATCTGCGCCTTTGAACGTTCTTCAGAGATTTCAGCCTGCACTTCCATGAAGCGGTGCCAGCGTTCCTCTTTGACCTCTTCCGGGACGTGTCCGTCCAGAGCCCGACTGTCGGCATGTTCGACGTTTTCGTATTTGAAACAACCTGCACGGTCGATTTTCGCATCGCGCATCCAGTCGAGCAGATACTCGAACTGTTCTTCGGTTTCACCCGGGAAGCCTACGATAAAGGTTGAGCGAACAGCAAGTTCCGGCACGTCTTTGCGCCACTGCAGAATGCGCTCAAGCATTTTATCTCCGCCCTGCCCCGGACGACGCATGCGTTTCAGGACGTCCGGATGGGCGTGCTGGAACGGAATGTCGAGATAAGGCAGAATCGCGCCTTCCGCCATCAGCGGCAGAACCTTGTCCACGTGCGGATACGGGTAAACATAATGCATGCGAACCCAGGCATCGAGTTCGCCGAGCCCCTTACAAAGGTCAAGGAAGCGCGTTTCGTATTCAACGTCTTTCCACGTCCGCGGGGCGTATTTCACATCAAGGCCATAGGCCGATGTATCCTGGCTGATGACCAGCAATTCTTTCACGCCAGCCTTCACCAATTGCTCAGCTTCGCGAAGCACATGGTCAATCGGGCGAGAAACCAGATCACCACGCAGTTTTGGAATGATACAGAAGCTGCACTTATTGTGACAGCCTTCTGAAATCTTCAGATACGCATAATGGCGTGGGGTCAGACGCAGGCCTGTTTCCGGAACAAGGTCAAGATATTTGTTCGGCGGCGGCGCAACATGAGTGTGCACAGCCTCCATCACCTGCTCGTACTGGTGCGGCCCGGTAATCGCGAGCACTTTCGGGTGGCGCTCTCGGATAACGTCCGGCTCTGCGCCGAGACAGCCCGTCACGATGACTTTGCCGTTTTCGGTGATGGCCTCGCCAATCGCATCGAGACTCTCATCCCGAGCGCTGTCGATGAAGCCACATGTGTTCACGAGAACAAGATCAGCGCCCTTATAGTCGGGCGCGATCTGATAGCCTTCCGCACGCAGTCGCGTGACGATGCGTTCAGAGTCGACAAGCGCTTTCGGACATCCGAGCGAAACAATGCCGACTTTTGGCTGGTCTGTAGTTGGTGCGGTTGAAGCAGTGGTCATATCTGGCGATCCATTGGGCAAGGGCGCGGCCTTACCCGAAAAAGACCGCTTTGAAAACCATCATGCGTCTTCGAGCACGCCCTTCTCTACGAGAAGCGGCTTCAATTCACCCTGTTCGAACATTTCTTTGACGATATCACATCCGCCAATGAACTCACCTTTGACGTAAAGCTGAGGAATAGTCGGCCAGTTTGAAAACGCTTTAATGCCTTCGCGAATTTCCATATCTTCAAGAACGTTCACAGACGCATAATCGACCTGAAGATAATTCAGGATTTGCGCCACGACAGACGAAAACCCACACTGCGGAAAGGTTGGAGTGCCCTTCATATACAGCATGACGTCATTTTCTTCGATCTGGGACTTAATAGTGTCCTGAGCGCTCATTCGAATTACTCCTTGAAAGTCTGACACATCAGGTGTGTCTTTTGAGCCCTTCCGTCAAGGCCCTGTGCTCATTTCGCCGCACGCGTCTTCAGTGTCTCGACAATCCCGGCAACGCCTTGCTCAAAACTCGTTTTCGCAGACCAGTCCGCCATGGCTGGCCAGGTCGGCACACGATCCAGTTCAGCGCGCTTTAGCTGATCTCTGGAGATCGGGCCGATTTTACCAAACACCGATGTCAAAGCTCGCAAGGCCCAGACGGGCGGTCGCAGAACCATCGCCTTACTGCCCGTGGCTGAGAGAATGCTTCGATACATGTCATTCAGAGTGAACACGTCATTGCCAAACGCACTGACTTTGATCTGTGGCAGGCTGGATCGCAGAGCGAGCGTCGCCAACAGATCAGCCATATCGGAATAATGGATCGGTTGGTGCAAGGCCTTACCAGACCCCGGCATTGGCAGAACCGGGCGCGTCATGGCGATTTCTGTAAGACGCCCGATATTTCCATCATCCGGCGCACCATAGAGCATGGTCGGGCGCACAATGGCCCAGTCCCCACTGAGCTGCGAAATCCTGTCCTCACCGTCCCGCAAGCGTGCATAGACATCTGATGTATAATCGAGACCAGCATTGTTTGATGACACCATAATCAATCCAGCCTGACTGCCAGAGGCTCTCAACGCGCTGGCAACCGGCTCGCTCAACGTCAGGATCGGTGTAAAGATGACACGGTTGCAGTCCGACAAAGTCTGAACCGCAGAGGCGACGTCTGTAAGGTCGAGTTTGCGCACATCTGGGCTGACGCTGTCCGGGCCCGGCAGGTGATACCTGTCCGGCGTTCGCGTCGTCGCAACAAGATCGCGATGCCCGGCATGCGCCAGACAGCCTAAAACTCTGCGCCCCAGTTCACCGGAAGCGCCAACAACCGCAATCTTCATCGACGCCCCCGCAGTCGGTTTATCAGGCTGGCGCAGAGGTTTTCAGCTGAAGCGCATGCAACTCTCCACCCATTTTACCTTTCAGCGCAGCATAAACGAGTTGATGCTGAGCAACACGGGATTTCCCGCGAAATGACTCATCAATAATCTCAGCGCTCCAGTGATCATTGTCACCGGCAAGGTCTGTCAGATTGATTTGCGCGTCCGGAAATGCCTCACGAAGCATTGCGTCGAGCGCGTCTCTTTCCATTGCCATGATAACTCTCCTGAACTGTGCGTCAGATCACTGAACTGAAGCGATTGATCAATTGCGTCAACGCCTGATGCGCCAGCAATAGTTCGTTGGCTAATGCCGGGTCAGCAAGGTCTGCCGGAACTAGCTCGTCACGATAATGGGCCTTCACCCAATCTGCCAGCGCGTCGAGCTTCTCTTCATTCAGAAGAAACGCAGGATGACAGGCAGCAATCTCCGCCTCAGTCATGACAACACGCAGCCGCAAGCAGGCCGGGCCGCCGCCATTTCGCATGGACTGGCGAACATCGACATATTCCACCCGCCCGATTGGACTGTTTCCCTGAACCAACCCGTCACAATACGCCTTGGTCGACGCGATTTCGGAAGTCTCCATCGGCGCGATCAGCACAAGCCGGTCTTCGCCGGGGATCTGCAAAAGCTGCGAGTTGAAGAGATAAGACCGGATCGCATCTTCAAGCGGCACCTGATCGGCCGGGACCTCAACAATGTTGAGATCGAACAATCCCTCGCTCGCCTTGCGCAGATCGTCATAAACGGACGACTTGTCTTCGAATGCCAGCTCATGCGTGAACAGCGTATTCAATGTCCCGACGCAGACCACATCATTGTGGAACGCGCCGCCATTAATGGCGGTTCGCGACTGACGCACCAACACTGTCCGTTTCGCCTCCAGTCCATGAGACGAGATAATACGCTCGCAGGCGAGCTTTGTCTGGCGTGCCGGAAAACCAGCAGTGCTTTCATCCGCCTCTCGGCCATACACAAACAATTCGACGCCCGGAGCGCCATGTTCCGCGCAGAGGCGCACATGATTGGCAGCGCCCTCGTCAGAAAAGTCCGAATGCTCCGGCAGAGCCGAATGGACCTTAAAATGGCTGGAAGCTCCGAAAATCCGGCTGAGATTGGCAAACGTATCGGGGTGCTCAATGCTTCGGTGAAGCATGGTCGACAGATTTGCGGGCGTGAAATGCAAGCGCCCATCTTCGGTATCCGCAGAGGGCGAAACGGTTGCGGCATTCGCCGCCCACATCGCACTCGCCGAATAGGCCGCTTTCAGCAGCCCCGGAGCCTCTTTTGCCGCCGACCGGATGATCGTGTCGCGGTCACCGTCAAATCCGGCTTGCTTCAGGAAATGCAGATTTGGACGCATGAGCGGCGGCAGAAAGCCCTGCTTCAGCCCGGCACGGACCATGAAACGCATCTTTTCAATGCCTTCCAGCGCCGCGATCTTTGGCTGGGAAACGAGCCCCTCATTAGTTGCGCTCGCGATATTTCCCTCTGACATGCCGCCATAATTATGGCTCGGACCGATCAGGCCGTCGAAATTGACTTCGTAGGCCGTGCTCATTTTGGAAATCCCTGCGCGGCCAGACGTTCAGGCTTTGGTGCGATCTGGCTGGCCTGAGGCCACGCACAATAATCCGCCGCATACCAGGCGCTCGGGCGATGATTGCCGGAAAGGCCCGGTCCCCCAAATGGCAGAGCCGATGAGGCGCCCGCCGTTGGTCGGTTAAAGTTCAGAATGCCTGCACGCATCGCAATGTGAGCTTCGTCCCAGAGCGCTTCGTTTTCACTGATCAAACCGCCAGACAGGCCGAACCGGGTTTCATTGGCCTTTTCAATGGCCGCATCGAAACTGTCGACACGCCAGACCTGAAGAAACGGTCCGAACAATTCCTCGTCATGCGTTGGAAGCCCGCTCATATCAATCACACCCGGTGAAAGGAAAGCGTCGCCGAGCGAGAGTTTTTTCAGCTCTTTCAAGGGTTTAGCGCCCTTTTCCTGAAGCAGAGACTGAAATACCAACCCCTGATCAGCCGCCTGTGCGTGAACCACAGAGCCCATAAAGACCTCTTCGTCATTCCAGCGACCAACTTTCAGATCAATCGCACGCTCAATCACAGCTTCAACGAGGCGATCGCCCGCATCACCTGTCGGCACGATCAGACGACGCGCACAGGAGCATCGCTGCCCCGAGGTCAGAAAGGCAGACTGCGCGGCAATGTCAGCGGCAGCATCTACATCTCCATAATCCCATGCGATGAGCGGATTATTGCCGCCCATTTCAAGCGCCAGCAGCACCTCAGGTCTTCCACCAAACTTCTGGTGAATGAATGTGCCTGTCGTCGCCGAACCTGTGAACAGAACACCGTCCAGATCACCGTCCAGCAGGGCAGCACCCGTCTCGCGGCCACCCTGAACGAGGTTCAGAACCCCTGCTGGAAGTCCTGCGGCCGCCATGGCTTTGACGAGCAACTCGCCCGTTGCAGGCGCAATTTCAGACGGCTTAAATACAATCGTATTGCCTGCCAGCAGAGCCGGAACGATATGACCATTCGGCAAATGGCCCGGAAAGTTGAACGGCCCCATAACCGCCATCACCCCATGCGGGCGATGGACGAGTTCAGATCGCCCAAAAGCGACATCACTAACCGTTTGGGCTGAGCGCTCTTCATAGGATTTGATCGAAAGCTCGACCTTGCCCCTCATCGCGCCGAGTTCGCCGGTCGTTTCCCAGAGAACCTTGCCAACCTCGCGAGAAATCGTCTGCGGCAAGGTATCGGCCAGTTTGTCGAGCTCAGCGACATATTGGCGAAGAATGCTCGCACGCTCTGCAAATGATGTTCGCGACCAGCCACGAAAGGCTTTGCGCGCCGCCTTATAAGCTGCGTCAACATCCGCTTTGGTTGCAGCATTGCCTTCCCAGACAATGCTGCCGTCAGAAGGGTCCAGAGACTGAAAGCTTGCGCCCTGCCCTGACATCCAGTGTCCGTCGATAAACAGGCTGCTCATGCTGTATTCCTTATCCATATCCGTCCGGTGTGACCGGAATTGACTTTCAACGCATCCAGCGTTGATTGCGGAACGACAATGCGCCCCGTGCCGCGTCGTTCGATCGGAGACCAGCAAACCCGGAATGAACTCAACTCATCTGTCGAGACCAGTGCCGTTTGAGACGCGCCCTGCATTGGGGCAGCCTCCAGCACGACTTTTTCTGACTCGCGGATGGTTCTGATATTGGAACGCGCGGTCGAAACCTGCGGCCCGCCATCAAAAATATCGACAACCCGCTCGAAGCGGAACCCTTCCCATTCGAGCAACTTCATCGCGCCAATGCCATCAACGTGGCAGCGCCCGATCACTTCACGCGCTTCAGGCGGCAACAAATCCACATAGATCGGATACTTCGGCATCAAATCCATGATGAACTGACCATCCGTCACGCCGGAATGATAATCCGCTTCCTGAAAATCCATTTCAAAAAATTGTCGCCCAACCCCTTCCCAGAAAGGTGAAATGCCGTCTGCCGTCACCACACCACGAAGCTCAGCGAGCACCATCTCGCCGAACTCGTCCGGCGCAGCGGCCATTAGCAAATATCGGCACTGTGCCGCGAGGCGCCCGGCGCCGCCGCCGCGAAATTCCTTTTTCAGGAACAGCGTTCCGACCTCGGTATAGCCCATGAATTCATTGGTCAGCACAAGCGCGTCCATGCTGAAGCGACGGTCCACGACCGTCGAGGACTGCAACAGCGTGATGATGCGGTAATTGAAAAAGGGCCGCTTCATGCCAATGCCGGCTTTGACCGCGCAACACCCAGCAATCGCACCCGTTTCAACATCCTCAATCATCATGAGGAATTTGCCCTGTTGAGGATCTGTGACCTGACGGGAAAACGCTTTCTGAGAGGCTTCCAACCGTCCGCGCACAAGAACCTCATCGACCGGTAGGCTGGTAAAGCCCGGGCCTGACAAATCCGCAAGTTCCATGAGCGCATCAAAATCATCAAGACGCGAGGGGCGAACAACAAGCATTGTCATTTGGACGCCTCCATCATGGCCTTGATTTCCTGCGCATTCATGCGGCCATCCGCCAGACGACACAAAATGAGCGCCGAGAGATTGGCACGCTCTTCAAAACTATCGACGCAGACGAACTCATCTGTGGAATGAATGCGCCCTCCGCGAACGCCGAGCGTATCTATGTTTGGCACGCCCGCCGCGAACACATTATTGCCTTCACAAACGCCGCCGGTAGACACCCAGCCGAGCGACAATCCAAGCGCCTCGCCCGTGTCGCGAACATTCTCGAACAAACGTTGCTGAGCAGAATTGAACGGCTTGGGCGGGCGATAGAAGCCGCCATGCATATGCGCGTGAATGCCATCCTGTGCATTCGCAAGGCCGACCAGCTCATCGATCTGCGCTTGCGCCCAGTTTGTCGCGTCAGCATCCGGAACCCGAACATTAAAACGCACCACGGCATTGTCCGGCACCTGATTGTTCGGGCCGCCCCCCTCAATCTTGCCCGTGTTAAAGGTCACTCCGTCACGCTGTCCATTGAGGTTTTCAAGCGCGACCACAAACTCTGCGGCTGCGCGAATCGCGCTTCGCCCATCCGCATGAGAGCGGCCAGCATGCGCAGACACACCTTTGACGATTAAAGAGAAATTCCCACTCCCCTTGCGTTCGCCTGCAAACTCCCCGGTTTCCAGCGCAGGCTCATAGGTCATGCCGATATGAGCACCTTTGGCGGTTTCCGCAATGATCGGCGCGCTGACAGGATTTCCAATTTCTTCGTCTGGAGAAATAACAATCCGATAGCCGAGATTTGCGCTTTCTTCGATGGTTTCAAAGGCCTTCAGGGCTTCCGTCAGAAGCACAAGCCCGCCCTTCATGTCTGCCAAACCCGGACCATTCAGGCGATCATTGCCAAGGTCGCTAATCTCATTGAAACCAAGCGCCGGAGGAAAGACAGTATCATAATGCCCCGTCATCACGACCTGAACCGGCGCGTCTGGCCGACAAATATGGCGTATTACAGGACCGGTCGGAACGCTTTCCGGTTTGCCTTGCTCAGAGATCAGCTCAACCCCCCCGGCATCGATGATTTCCGTATGTCCGGGAAGTTCAGAGAGGCGTTTTTCCAGCAGCGGAACCAGTGTCAGAAGGCCTTCAGAGTTCCAGCTGCCGGTATTTATTTTCGCCAATTCGATCGTCAGCTCGCACATCTGCTCCGCCTTTCCCGAAAGTTCAGAAAGGAGGGCTTTGTCAGCTGCATTCAGTTGATTGAGAGTCATACTTTGAGACTAGATTTATTCAGGCAGATCGCAAGGCCTGATCCAGATCAAGGATCAGATCATCCGGGTCTTCCAGGCCAACTGAAAGCCGGATCATACCTTCGGTAAATCCAAGCTTTTCGCGCAGTTCAATATCCATTCCGGAATGCGTCGTCGAACCGGGATGACAGGCGAGACTTTCCGTACCGCCCAGACTGACCGCAAGTTTGATCAGCTGAAGGGAATCAAGCACCCGAAACGCCGCGTCCTTTCCGGCAAGAACGTCAAAGGAGAAGGTTGAACCCGCGCCTTTGCATTGCCGGTCAAAAATGACTTTCTGGCGCCATCCCGATTTTAAGAAGCCCGGATACATGACTGCGCCAACTTTCGGATGGTCGGCGAGATAAGCCGCGACACGTTTTGCACTTTCGAAAGCGCGCTCCATCCGAAGCTTCACCGTTTCAAGTGAGCGCAGTAATAACCAACATGTATGCGGGTCAGGAATGGTTCCGAGGAAAATCCGCATCGCACGAACTTTCTGAAGCAAATCAGAACGGCCGAGTGCGGCGCCTGCCAGCAAGTCAGAATGGCCGCCAATATATTTCGTCAGGGAATACAAAATGATGTCGACGCCAAGATGAAGCGGCGTCTGGCCAATCGGACCGAGCATGGTGTTGTCCACCATCACGATTGGCCGGGTTCCGGTCTCGTTCTCCAGAATATCGGCGACCTGAACACACGCCTGAAGATCGACCATGACATTGGTAGGGTTTCCTGGCGATTCTACGTAAATCACGGACACCGGCGCGACTGCATTCGCAGCGCGGGCTTTCGCTAGAATGTCGTCATATGACGCATCACCGTAAAATTCCGACGTATGAACGCCGAACCCCGCCAACATGTTCCGAACGAAAGTCTCTGTTCCTCCATAAAGCGGTGTTGAGTGCAAAACACTGGTCCCAGCCTGCGCGAACGCAAGAAGTGTCGTAGAGATTGCGCCCATGCCGCTGGAAAAAGCGACGGCCTCTTCCGTCCCATCAAACAAGGTCAGACGATCTTCCAGAACTTCCAGGTTCGGGTTGTTTATGCGCGTATAGGCAAGCCCCCAATCGGCGTCACCAGAATCTTCGGCACGGCCTGATGCAATATTGAAATACCGCTCGCCATGAGCAGCCGACTGAAAGGCAAAGGTTGAGGTTTGAAATATTGGCGGCTTGATCGCGCCTTCTGAAAGTTTCGGATCAAACCCATAGGACATGGCCAGCGTTTCCGGCTTAAGGGTATGTCCTTCTATCTTTTTCTTTCTGTATGCACGTTCCGGCTTCGACATGCCGCTCTCCCGAACTTTTTATGTTCGTTATAGAGACCATACGGAATGTTTTTGCGCAACGCCCTTTTGGCGGTCAGTTTAACATAACCCCCAAACGAAAATGGCCCGGCAAATGCCGGGCCATCTCGTCAGTAAATCTGACCGTGAATTAGTTAGAACCAACCACAATAGAGATTTCAGAACGACGGTTGTCAGGTTCACGAACACCGTCTTTCGTTGGAACTGCTGGCTGAGACTCACCGAGAGCTTCGGTAGAGATCGATGCGCCGGCAATGCCACGAGCCACGAGTGCGTCACGAACGACAGCTGCACGACGTGCAGACAGACCGACGTTGTAACGTGCGTTACCAGAACGGTCAGCGTGACCAGCGATAACAACGTTGTTTACGCCACAATCGCCGCGAGACTGAATGTCCTGAACAGCCTGATCGATAAGTGCTGCAGCTGCAGAAGACAGATCAGATTTGTCCCATTCAAAGTAAACTTTGAACTCTTTAGACACCGTGTCACACGCTGGCAAAGTCACAACCGGCTGCACTGGCTCCGGAGGAGGCGGTGGTGGCGGTGGTGGAGGTGGCGGTGGAGGTGGTGGTGGCGGCGGAGGCGGCGGTGGAGGCGGCGGAGGTGCTGCCGGAGCCGGCGCTGAAAGCTGCCAACGCAGACCAGCTGTTACGCTTTGGTCTGTGTAAGTTGTGTCGTAAGTTGACAGGTTACCTGCATAATCCAGGTCATCAACAACGAAATAGCGGTAACCGAGGTCAAATGTCAGACGCTCAGTGAGTTTGTAGCCGAAACCAGCCAGCGCTTGGTAAGCAAACGCAGTTTCAGCATCGTCGATTGTGTTAACCGCGAAACCAGTCTTAGTTGGAATGTCAGCGTAGTAATAGTTACGAGCTTTCGCAGTTACTTCAGCAACACCGATACCAGCACCGAGGTAAGGCTGGAATTTGCCTTCACGGTTGAAGTCGTAAAGGACGTTCAGCATAGCGTCCCAGCTGCTAGACTTGCCGTTTGGAGCGACAATTGTTGTCTCGCGTGGGAGAAGACCAGCTTCGTAAAGAGCCTGACCAGCAACGGCCGGAGAAACGTCGAGTTCGTTATTGCGGAACGTCAGACCACCTTCGAGGCGGAAGCCGTTTGCGAAACCGTAACCGAGACGCGCACCTGCTAGCAGGTCGCCTTCGACGTCAGCGTTCTCAGCGAGAGTACCAGGAACCTTATCTTTCGCATCGTAATCGAGCGTACCGTCAAAGTTGTAACCAATGTCGCCCTGGATGTACCAGCCATCCTGAGCTGAAGCGACCCCAGTAACTGACGCAAGAGCGACAGCCGCTGTGGCGCACAGAAGAGTTTTTTTCATACCCATCCCCTTGTGTGAGCCGCCCCAAAAACTGAACGGCCGCAGGAAATTGTGTGGACCATCCCACACTGTCTATCTTTATAAGGTGTTTGCCTCAAACGCGATACCTTTTTTCCAGAATAAGCTGCGGAAATTGCGAAGCTTTCTTGAAGGCGAGGCATCCGTGCAACAGTTTTTTTCGCTTAAAGGCCGAAATAAGGCACGTTCTTAAAAAAGAAGGCCATTTCAAGGCTGTTTCTTCACTCAGCCAGACCCAATGCCGTCGCAACTTCGCTCCATGCGACGAACTTGAAGTTCTGAGTGAGTCCCTTATCGCCATTCGAATCATCTTGGGTCACCAACAGACCATCGGCCAATATTCCACCAAGGTTTGCTGAAGAAACAGTCAATCCGTCCGTATGTGAAACACCATCAATCAGACCATCTGCACTGTCAGCGATAAAGAATGTGCCAACCCATTTATTCGGAGCTTCTCGCGTGTAAACGACGTAACGATCACCGCCCTGCGCAGAAACGACCAGATATCCGGAATCTGCAGCGCCGCGCCAGATGTCCACGCCTTCAACATCGCCAACCAGGCCGGTTTGAGAGCCGATCGTATCCAGAAGAGTTCGAGAAAACTCTTTATTGCCGTCCAGATCGATACGCCAGATGCCACGCTCTTCTTCGCCAACGAAGAGAACATTCTGAACCTCATCATAGCTGCAGCCTTCAAGCTGAGTATCGAGTTTCAGCGTATTCATAAGCTCGCCTTCATAGCCATCCTTGCCAGCGGTGACTTCAAAAATCTCAATAGTGCCAGTCTTGTAGGTCACAAAAACGCGCAATCCTGCTTCGTCATACCCAACGCACAAACCATAAGGTTCGATTGTCGGCGTCTGGAATTGGCCCGCTGGCGCCACCTTGCCATCAGAATCGATTGAGAACAGCGACACCCCATTGATGGACCGGTTAGTCGCCGCAGCCAGATCAACCGGTTCTGCATAATCGAAACTGATATTTTGACGCAGATCGACATTGTTCAGATTGCCAGATGGCAGGAACTGCTTTGTCTTTCCCTGAAGGTCGTAAACATAAAGTCCCGCTTTTTTATCGGTCCCCAAAACAACACTTTTAGTTGCATCCGCAGAATTGACCCAGATTGCCGGATCGTCAGCCGCATCGCCCGAAGAGGCAACAGCTTCGGTTTCAGCAAAGGCCGAAACTTTCGGCAGATCTTTGTTAGGGTCAACACTGGCGCATGAAGCAAGAAAAGCGAGGCTGCCGGTCAGGATGAAAATACGGGAAATCATGAGCATTCCTGTTTAGCTGTCAGAACGAATAGAATTGGTCGTCTGCTTAACGTCGTAATGTGACGTTTCTTATACAGTATTAGAAGTCGTTCTTATCTGTACGCAAACCTTCGGTGATGTTTTCTTCCGCTTCATCGGAGGATTGACCGGGGATTGCATAAGAATCAGAAAGCCAGCGCGATAAATCGACATCCGCGCAGCGTTTCGAACAGAAGGGTCTGAATTCAGCCACAGCGGGCTTCTTCTCACAAATCGGGCAAAGAATCTGTTTGGTCATACGATGACCTCATAACCGGTGTCGTTCAGATCGTCATCCTTCGTCACCTTGAAACGCGCACCAAACCGAGCCGACAGGTCGGCAGCCCAGTCAATCGGACTGCGCTGAAGCGCGCTATAAGTTTTAGGATCGATTTTTACCTCGACGAACTCCGCCGGATTGTCACGCAGCGTGCGGGACAGATCTCGCCAGATTTCGAGAATGTCTTCTCGGCTTTTATCCGCTTCAAACAGGGAGGCGATCTCAACGACAGAAATCGGCCGGGATCGACGCGGCATTGAAAACTCAAACAGGCCCAAGCGATTGATCGGCAGGATATTTGCCGTGCGCCGGTCATATTTTTTAAGCGTCTTGCGGAAATGGCGCACCAGATCAGTCGCAAGATTGCCAGAGGCCGCTCCGATCAGGTCGGCAACGACAATCCCGCCAATACGACGCAGAGCGACCTGCCGCGCCAGAGTTGCAACCGCCTCGAGGTTCAGATCCTGAGCCCCGCCCCGCACAATTCGCCCAAAGCTGTCGACATCAACAGAAGTCAGAGCGCGCGTTTCCTGAATTATAATCTGTCCGCCACCTTCCGGCGTGACGACATCGCTTAGCGCTTCTTCAAATGCCAGATCAATCAACTCAGATGCTTCTCGGCAATCTTCGATGACCTCCGCATTGGCGCCGAGCGGCAGACTGATTTTCCAGTTTTTCAGCGCGTCCGCGCAGCTGGACAGGCTGGCTGCGTCTTCGACCAGGGACACGCGTGTACTTTTTTCTGCCCAGCCTTCCGATTCGATGCGGACATTTTTTCGCGCGCCTTCATGCGGCGGCTTTTCACCAGCCCGCTGGTGGCAATAAGCGATCTCGCCCGTTGCCAATTCAAGAAAGAAACCTCGCGTGCCACGGTCAATGCGCGTCACCCTCGCCTCATGCACGTCGCCGACGCGAGCGCGCGGATCAAGTTTCGGCTCGCGCCAGCTAAAAACGGAATAGGCCAGATCATCACCATCGAAAGCTGCAGCGCGTGTTTCCCCGGGTGCATTTTCTATCGCGATAATCGTCAAGTCGTTCCTCCGTCCATCGGGACAGCATAGCCAAGTGATTCCAGTAGATTTCGGGTTTCGAAAACTGGCAAGCCCACAACACCCGTATAAGAGCCGCTCAGGTCAGAGATCAAAGCACCAGCCCTCCCCTGAATGCCATAGCCGCCCGCCTTACCCTTCCATTCGCCGCTCGACAAATAGCCAGAGATTTCAGAAGGCGTCAGACGTTTCAGCTTTACGCGAGTTTCAACCAGGCGCTCTCGCACCTCGCCAGCTTCATTAATGACAGCAACTGCGGTCATCACTTTGTGCGCGCGACCAGACAGCAGCTCGAGACACGCACGCGCTTCAGCCTCGGTCTCTGTTTTCGGAAGGATACGCCGTCCGCATGACACAACGGTGTCTGCGGCAAGCACAATGCCATTCGGTCTGATTTTGCGGATTGCATCAGCTTTTTCGCGCGCGATGCGGCGCGCATACGGTCTCGGCAGCTCATCCTTCAGAGGGGTCTCATCCAGATCAGCAGGGCAGATTTCGTCAGGGTGGATGCCGAGCTGTGCCAGCAGATCGCGTCGACGCGGCGATGCACTGGCCAGAATCAGCAAAGGTGTCTGAGACTCCGCCAAATTACTTGAAGCGGTAAGTGATACGCCCCTTCGTCAGGTCGTAAGGCGTCATTTCCACCAGCACTTTGTCACCCGTGAGAACACGGATACGGTTCTTCCGCATTTTACCTGCGGTGTGCGCAACGATCTCGTGATCGTTTTCAAGTTTTACCCGGAAGGTTGCGTTTGGAAGCAACTCAACAATCGTTCCGGTAAATTCAAGCATTTCTTCTTTAGCCATGAGCTCCTCATAGGCGACCTGATACTCTCTGGGCCGTGGATATAGTGCGATTTTAACGAATACGTCACCCAAGAAGCTGCATCAGGCCGCATTTTCTTTAGGTCTATTTTCTATGTAGTTGATTTTACGACGTTTTCCAGAGCAGTAAATTCTACTGTCCTTTGGATAACAGCGCGCAGATCAGGGTAAACAGGCGTCTGGCCGTGTCAAAATCCGTTTTGATCTTACCTTCAAGACGCCGTGCAAGCAGTTCCGAACCCTCATTGTGAATGCCGCGTCGCGCCATATCAATGGCCTCAATCTGATGCGGTGTAGAGTTGCGGATCGCGTCATAATAGCTATCGCAGATCAGGAAATAGTCCTTCACGATCCGTCGAAACGGCGCGAGCGACAGAATGAATGTATGCAGATGTTCCCCGGCTTCATCATTGATCACCATGATCAGCCGGTTTTCGAGACGTGACAATTCAAGCTTGTAGGGCCCGGATTTCTCGTTATCGAGCGAGAACGTGTTCTGTTCGAGCAGATCAAAAATAGCCACACGACGTTCGTGCTCAGCATCCGGCCCGGAAGCGCTGAGAGTCTGATTGTCGATGTCGACGGCTATGATCCGCTCCGAATCACTCACACGGTGTCATCCTTTCCAACCCGAATGGAAACACTGCGCTGGTGCGCAGGCAAGTGCTCCGCCTCAGCAAGTGCCATTGCGGCCCCTGACAAATGACGAAATCCATCCTGACTGGCTGATTGAACCGAGATTCGCTTCATGAAATCCAGTAATCCGAGACCAGAAGAGAAACGCGCTGCACCTGACGTTGGCAAAACGTGGTTCGACCCGGTCACATAATCGCCGAGCGCTTCTGGCGTCCAGCGACCAAGGAACACTGCGCCGGCATGTTTGATCAGCGGCATGACGCTTTCCGGCTGCTCGATGGCGAGTTCCAAATGCTCTGGCGCAATCTTGTTCGACAGACGGCATGCAGTTTCCAGATCCGGCACATCGAACAGATATCCATAATCTTGCAGAGACTGCTCTGCGATCGGATTGTCTTTTGCCGCACCATTCGCGAGCTTTTCGGCAACTTCATCCAGAAAGGCGCGGTTGGACGAAATCAGAATGGATTGCGCCGACGGATCATGCTCTGCCTGAGCCATCAAATCTGCGATGATCCAGTCAGATGGCACGCTGCCATCCGCAATGATGCAAACTTCAGACGGTCCGGCGATTGTATCAATGCCAACGCGGCCAAAAACCTGTCGTTTCGCTTCCGCAACGAATGCGTTACCGGGGCCAACAATCTTGTCGACCGGACGGATCGGACCTGCCCCATAGGCCAGTGCGGCAACCGCCTGCGCCCCGCCAATCGGGTAGTATTCACTGACGCCCGCTTTCAGTGCGGCATAGGCAACAGCAGGGCTGAGCACCCCATCAGGGGTCGGCGCGACCATGACAATGCGCTCAACGCCTGCAACCTTGGCCGGCACAGTGTTCATAAGGACAGAACTTGGATAGTTCGCCCGCCCGCCTGGGACATAAACCCCAACAGAATCAAGGGCTGTCCATTTCCATCCAAGCGTCGTGCCGAGGCCATCGTCGAAAGAATGATCTGAAGGTTGCTGCGCATTATGATACGCCGCGATCCGGTCATGGGCGAAATCAACCGCTTGTTTGACTGCGTCCGGGCAATCCGCCGCGATGCGCTCCAGGTCAATTTTCTCAGACGTCAACGTTTTTGTATCGATTTCGAAACGATCGAATTTGGCAGTGTACCCGGCAACCGCCTCACCACCTTTGACCCGAACAGCTGCAATGATGTCAGACACGATGTCACGCACATCCTGATCACCGCCGCGCTCGCGCGTTGCAGTCTCAACGAAAGCATCAACTTTCGCCTCATCCCAACCGTTCATGAGGAAATCTTTACGCGAAATCACCGCCCTACTCCTTGTGTTCCGGACGGTTTTTCGTCGGCCAGGTTTTGCTGGTATCCAGCAAGGTCGCATCTAGACAATCTGCGCTGAGCAGCATTTCACCATCGCCTGCAAACATCAGGCGGACCTGCCCCGCTGGCGCGGTCTCTTCGTCGCCCGCAATCCATTCGACAGTCAGAAGCGACAAAACAAGATCTGCGCTACGCGGCGGCAAACCGCGCGCTTTGACCTGTGTCACATCCTCAAAAGACAGGACAGAGCGAACCCGATGACCTGTCTTTCCGCCTTTGCCAGCTTCTTCCCAGCAATAACGGTTCATTTCCATCCGGAAACGGCGACGTTTGGCTTCAAACACCAGATCAGCAGGCTTGCAGACAGAATCCTGACAGGCCGCTGAAATAACTTTCAGATCATCGCCATCAACGGCGAGCAGTCGTAATCCTGTTTCTTCGCTCACGCTTTTCTCCAAACTCTGTGGCAGATGTCTTAGCCGACTTCTGCAACTTCATTGACGCGTTCAACCGACGCACCACAAGCATTTAGTTTGGCTTCGAGGTTTTCGAAACCCCGATCAAGGTGATAGATGCGCCGAACGGTCGTTTCACCTTCGGCGACAAGGCCCGCAATCACAAGACTGACCGATGCGCGAAGGTCGGTTGCCATGACCGGCGCGCCCTTCAGGGCTTTCACCCCCTTCACCGTCGCTTCATTGCCGTGAACGGTGATATCGGCGCCAAACCGGTTGAGTTCCGGCGCGTGCATGAAGCGGTTCTCAAAGATGTTCTCAGTGATTTTCGACACGCCATCTGCCGTCGTCATCAACGCCATGAACTGAGCTTGCAGGTCAGTCGCAAAGCCCGGATGCGGCTGAATATCTACATCGACAGACTTCAGACGGCCCCCATTGCGGGAAATTCGCAGGCCGTCGGCTTCTTCAGTGACCGTAACGCCAGCAGCGCGCAAATGATCAATGAGCACGCCAAGTTCAGCAATCGGCGCGCCTTCCAGCAGAACATCGCCGCCAGTGGCCGCAACGGCCATTGCGTATGTGCCTGCTTCAATCCGATCAGGCATGACCGGATGACTGACGCCTTTCAGACGATCTACGCCCTCAATTGTGATGGTGGATGTGCCTGCGCCCTCAATTCTGGCACCCATGGCGATAAGCATGTTGGCGATATCAACAATCTCAGGCTCTCTCGCGGCATTGATAATGCGCGTCGTGCCCTTGGCGAGCGTTGCGGCCAGCATTGTGTGTTCTGTCGCGCCCACGGACGGGAACGGAAACTCAATATCTGCGCCTTGTAGACCGCGAAGCGCCGCAGCTTTCACATAGCCTTGCTCAATCACGATATCGGCACCCATTTTCTGGAACGCGTCGAGGTGAAAGTTCACAGGGCGCGCACCAATCGCACAGCCGCCCGGCAGAGACACCGTAGCATGCCCGACACGCGCCAGAAGCGGCCCCAGCACGTTGAACGTCGCCCGCATTTTGCGAACCTGATCATATGGCGCGATAGTTGATGTGATTTCAGCAGCATTCAGCTGACAAACAGACGCCTTTTGAGGCCAGTACACCTCAACGCCCAGCGTCGACAATAATTGCGACATGAAGCGCGAATCAGCCAGATTCGGCATATTCGTCAGCTCCACCGGCTCATCTGTCAGAAGGCAGGCCGCCATCAGTTTGAGCGCAGAATTTTTTGCACCGGAAATCGGAATGCGGCCATTCAGCCGGTTTCCGCCCTGAATTACGAGTTTATCCATAAATCACGCTTTGCACTGAATCGCCGCAAGGGAAAGGCGTTATTTTGTCAAACTGCGGACAAACAAAGGTGATTTGGACTTAATCCTTACCAGTGTCCGATGACTGACTTTTGCGGGCCGCGATTTTGCGTCGACGCAGATTCGCACGCAAAGCCGCCTTAAGCCGATCTTCTCGCGTTTCCCCGGTTTGACCCTTTTTTGTTTCATCAGTTTTTTTGGACATTCTGGCACACTCATGTGTCTTTGGGGTTTTCAAAATACAGAGTTTGAGGTAACGAGCGCGCTCAATAATTTCAATGCCGCGGTAGCTCAGTGGTAGAGCGCACCCTTGGTAAGGGTGAGGTCGAGAGTTCAATTCTCTCTCGTGGCACCATTTTACAATTTGACGCAAAATCGTCGATTTTTCCTTTCATTTTATCTCCTAACTCATTGATTAATATGAACGTTTTTGAATACGGCAATAGTTCAAACCCCTTGCCGCGGGCATAAGGCAAATACCCTTTAAATACGAGCTTCAGGACAAGGCGCTGCAACTCGTAAACATCTGATTCCCATAGCTTTTTTGGCATATAAAAGAAACGAACAGACAGTTCAAACAGTTCCTCAAAATCCACCTTCGGACGGGTGGTTTTGGCCTGTTTTGAGCGTAGAAGAAGCGTCTGGCGCTCAATCTCTTCGATCTTCTTTTCATAGGCCGAGAGAAGCGCCGGGCTTGAGGTTTCAAGCGTGCGGTCAACGAGCTGCGAAATCGCTCCCTCATTGTCCTTGATTTGCTTCTCTATCGATTTTAGAGCGCCCCGCGCCTGTTCGGCCTGCATATCCCAGCGCTTTTTCAGCATCGCACCAAACAGCGGAGCCAACCATTCTGCAGGTGTGATATCGCCGATAACAGCTCCCAGCTCCGCCTGTATTTTATCGCGGGAGATAGTCTTGCCCTTCAAATCGCAACCGGACTGCCTGCACCAATAATAAGGATAGGTCTTGGTCATCCCCTTGCAGTAGCCTGCCGTGAGCGGCGTCTTGCAAGATGCGCAGCAAATCGCACCACGCAGAGGAAAATCAATTGCGTTGTCCTCACGGCGCGGCAGATAGACACGCTGTTTCAGCCTCGCCTCAATCTTTTGGAATGTCTCCAGCGAAATAAGCGCCTTGTGCTGGCCAGGGCGAAACGGAATTCCCCAATTCGGTGCGCCGACCAGCCCCGCATAGGCTTCCTTACCGAGCAAACGCGGAATGGTTTGCGGGCGGATCAAGCCACCAGCCATATCCTTGGGATAGTCAGGCTGGCGCTCAAGAAAACGCTTCACTTCAGTTTGCGAAGCAAAGCGGCCACTGGCGTAGCCTTCTAACGCTTCCTTGACGATAGACCCAAGAACCGTATCAATTTCCAGCACCTTCCCGCCGCCTTTGGCTTTCACGTATTTATAGCCCACCGGCGCGCGGAACACGGCAAAGCCGCGCTCAAGACGTGCGCGCATTTTCTGGACGCTCTGACGACCGATTTGCTCGCGCTCTAGCTGGCCTTGGGCAGCTATGATCGTTTCAATAAATCTGCCTTCCGGCGTCTCTTCAAATTTGAAATTCAGACATTCCGGCACGGCGTTGCGCTCAGCCAACGTGCGGCGCAAATTCCAGTGAAACTCGGTATCACGGGCGAAGCGCTTCAAATCATCGAAAATGATAATATGCGGCTCGTGGCTATGCTCTTCCAAATAAGCAAGCAGAGCCTTCATGCCGGGGCGATCCATAAAGTCACCCTTGGCGGTCTGTGAATCCGGAAAGACCTCTTTCACAACATAGCCGCGATCATCGGCATATTCGCGGCATCTGTGTTCCTGACTATCCAGCCCAGCCCCCTCCACTGTTTGTTTCTTGGAAGACACACGGCAATAAATAATTGCGGACTTCACCGCGCCTGAATGCGGCTTTTGAATTTGTTCTAATGCGGTCATTGGCCTGCTTCATCAAAGCACGGCGCAAGCCCGGCCTCGATGCCCTCTTTTGTTGTTATGGCAGGCTTGAATTCTACCTCATTTTTGATGAAATTTGCGAGCTTTTCTGCCCTTCTATCCGCATTTTCAGGGGGTAAATCAGGCGCGCTCACGTTCCAGCCAAGGTCTACAAAAATAATTGCGATATCCCACAGGCTACGCATGAGCGCGCCCGCTTCTTCATCGCTAATATCTGCGCCCTCAAGGTAATGCGCAAACTCAGCAAAATTGATCTCAATGTACTTATTTGGAGATGTCACTTTAGCGTCTCCTCATCTAATAATGGTTCATGGGTTAGTCTCCTTTGTCAGCCGTCAGAAAGACGAAGCCCTATGAACGGCTTCGCCCTCCTTTCGCCCCTACCGTTCTCGTGAATGCGATTGTTTTTGACCCTCACGCTGCGCCTGGCGCGCAGCCTTAAAGTCTTCCGGCGATTGCTTGTACTCGCTACGAAGCTCACCCACACGGCGGTATGCAGCGCGGCTGAGTTCACCATGCGCAAGCAAGTCCTGCGAGCGCATTGTACGGGTTTCGCCGTACTCCCCGTTTTCCTTTTTATAGGAACGGGAGAAAGTCGTGTTAAATGCAGCGCCGCGATCAGATTCATTCATCCAGATCGAGGCACTCAGCGAGCCATCCCGCAGTTGATCAACCGGGCGTGCTTTTTGCTTTTCATGTTCTGGTGGCGCGTTACTCATCTGTTTTTCCTTTCTTTTTCAAATCAAACGTATAGGAATAATATCCTAATTTTCAGATTTTGTCCCTTACCAATTTGGCAAGGGGCTCATCGATCCCTGGTCTTTGTATGGGATTTCTGCTCACTGTGACGTAGTGAAATGAACGCTTCTTTGCTCTGTGTCTGCGCGCGATGGGCTTTGCTTTGAGCGGCGCGTTCCTGCGACAGCTTTTGCAAATAGGCGGAGCGATCAGCGCCAGCCGCTATTGCCGGTGACGGCCTTAACTGTGGTGCTGGCTTATCCTGCCTGATCATTTGCGAGCCGCGATCACGCTTTTGCGTCTGCGTTTTCATCCGCTCGCGGCGCATACTTTCGAACCGCCGCTGCGCCTCGGTTTTACCAAGGTCGCTCATCTGACGCGCGTTAAATTCGCAGCGCTGTTTTTCAAATTCCGGTGTGAGCGGCTTTGTTTTGCCGTAAAGCGGATTGTCAGCGCGCAGTTTTGAATCGCGAACGCCGGTAAAACGATCATTGATCGGCGGGCGGCCCGGAATTCTGCTTCCATTGCTCATGGTTCAAATCCTTCAACATAGCTAAGGGGTCTTGTCTGATATTGGCGAAGATGGCGCAGATACTTGGGCGGGTCCTTTTCGAGCACGCGCCGCCAGCTATGGCCAAAAAATCGGTTCTTAATCCGCACCTTATCGGTTGGCGGATGGTATGGGTTCGGATGATAGCGCCCGGCCATCCAGTGTTGCTCGAAATACGGCTTGCGGTCGCAATAAACGAGCTTTTGCACATGGTCACAGAATATATATTGCTTGCCCGGCGGCGTATTCAGAATTTCGTCCGGCGTGCGTAGTGGGCGTTTAATGGACGAGCGCTGAACCTCTTGCGCCGCCTCATGGCGATACTTCAGCGCGGCATCCAGAACGTTACCGCCGTTCAGAACGGCCAATGCCGCCTCGCGCTTGCGGTGCGCCGCTTGCGCCTGAAGTCGCTCATCGTCATAGTATAGGTGCTCATCGCCGCACATGGCGGACACGTAGCGCGCCGTTTCCAAATCCCGCACGCCAAAAAACTGGCGCACGGCAGCCGATGACAGGATAATACCCTGGGAATTTTTTCCTACTTCATTCATCTGCTTGAGCGACTGGAAAACCGCAATAGGTTTAATTCCAATGCCAGCACCAAAAGTGTACATTTGCTCGAGCATGGGGTTAGCGCCAAGCAACCCGGCCTCGTCAATCATCCAGAGTTGACGCGGCGCGGATGCATTCTCGCCCTTAAAAATACGGGCACATGTAAAGTGCATTTTCAGTGCAAGCGACCATTGCGGAATGAAATCGGCGGGCACCATCAGGTAGACGTTGAAGCGCTCCGTTTCCGACATCAATTCTTCATAAGAGAAATTAAATGGCGGGCTGAGAGCTTTCATCAAAACCGGGTCTGAGAACACCTGAAAGGCCTGCGCCAGTTCTGCCAAGACGCCCTCAAACCATGTCGCGCCGGAAGCACGGCCTTCCGCGATTTCCGCTTCGGCCTCACGTGCTAGCGCGTGTTCGCTGACATTCATAAGATACGCGAAGTCGAGCCAGGGTCCCCCCCCCCTGATAAGCAAATTTATCGCCGCCACCCACGCCGGAAATGTGAGTTCGCCGTCCCGATCTGTGCAGACAATGGCTATCCCACCAGAAAATTTTCGCGCAGTTCGCTCAAAAAATTTCCCCGTTGGCGCGCCGGACAGCGGCAACGCCGTGTCGCATGTTTGAAACAGCTTGGTAATTACACCCGGCTCACCGCGGCGAATATGGCCCAGCGGATTAATGCGGTCTTTTGGTAGGCCGTACATACCGAGCGGGTTCCAGAAAACCGTATGCTTGCCGGTATGGGATTGGTTTTGTGAAATTGCGGCCAGCTCACCCTTTGGATCGAGCGCCAACAGGTTTCCGACATAGCCAAAGCCGCAAAGCGTATAAGCAAGAACGGACGTTAGCTTTTGTGTCCGCGCTCCAGCAATCAGACATGTGCCGCCCATGCCTGAGAAAAGTAACGGTTTTCCGCCGTAAAATCCGTGAAACACGCCATCCTCAGCGCGCCTAAAGAGACCCGCACGCTGCAAATCAGCGCGCACGACCGCCTCAGCGCTGCCAAAGCGCTGACTTTCATTTGTAATCAAGATGAAAATGCCTTATTCAGAAAGGCGTAGCGGAGGTCCAGTCCGCTACGTCCTGATTTAACTATCGGGTGACACTGGACCTTCTAAGCCAAGGCTTAGGAGGTCCACTTCGCGCGAATAGCGAGCGCAGCCCACCATGACAGCATAGTGCTGAATGCTGACCACATACCGTTTACCGGTGCGTCGTTAGCAAAACAGACCCAACTGGTGATGGCCATGACAAGTCCGACCAAACCAAGGACAAATTTCACTTGCCCATTTTGGCGGCTTGACTGCTCAGTTCCAATATCGTGTTTCTTGACAGTCACTCCACGTCTCCTTTCCTTTCTAGTGTTGATCCTAACGCGGTGAATACTCAAAAGATGGGCAACTTGGTTGCCACGAAGAAGGCAGCGATAACGACGCTAGAAGCCAGAGTGGCTCGCGCACCATAAATTGCCGCCATCAACAGGAACAAAAAGACCACAGGCCGAAGCCAGAGTGTCAAATCGTACCCGAAGTCCGGTTCCAGAAGCTTCACAGAAAGCCAACCACTGAACTCCCAAATTCTCGGCGTGCAGAGCAGTGTCAAAAGAAACGCCAGCCACATCGCCATCTGGTGTAACGGCTCTTTGTCACGACCTCCAAAGAAGCCGCCGATGCCCTTTTTCATACTATCGCTCCGTTGTCCGCAGACTTGCTCAGAATCTGCAGTCTTTGCGCAAACCGATAGCCACACCAGTAAAGGCGCTTCTCGCGGGTCTGCCACGTCACGGGCGGGATTTCTGAACGCGAACGCTCAAAGCCCACAGCTCCGCACTTGAATGCGGAGTCTGACAGCACAGCTTCGCGAGACAAATGCCGTAGCTCTTTAAGATCGAGAAAGGGCAGGATGAAAGCAAAAGCGTCGTCCTCGGCAGCGTACGACAGTCTGTGTATATTTATATGAACGTTCATAATTGAACCCCGCGCTAAATATTGTTCGCACGGGTTACAATCTTCAGAAAAACTTCTGATGGACTGCCCTCAACAGACGTCCGCGCGTTAACTGTAATTAACACAGTAGCGCCACTGTTGCAACTTGTTATCCATTCTTTTTGATAATTAAGTTATGTCACAGTCTGAGATCGGCTCATTTTTTAAAGATAGGCTTTTGATTTCATGTAATATTATCTGATAAATAGCTGTCGCCCGCTTAAGACCGTTATTCGCGGCAATACGGTCGATCTTTCTGATAGTGCTTATCGGTAGTGCAACATTGTAATCAGCTCTCTCCTGAAGCGAATACCGGGATCGTGACGCTTTTGAGAATTTAACGCCCAAGGCTGACCTCCTAATTGCAGTCTCAACTAGCGACGCCAGCCAAGACGTTGTCTGCTCACTACCTGATAGCTTTCCTATTGAGGCATCATCCTCTGGATCAAACCGTAAGCGAACATAAATCGAATACGCATCCGTATTCTCTAATTTAAAGTTCCAACCCTGATGCTTACCTTCGAGAACATCTAATAATTGCGCTGGCGCAAAACCTTCCCTCGCCGCGCAAGACTTGAATCTACTCAACAACACCTCATCGTTATCTTCCAACACGTCATCAGGATACACGTCGCGGTCTGCGGATGCATCAGGAACGTTTTCCTGTTCAGGTAACTGCCCACTCTCGTTAAAATGTCCGCCCTCAATAATTCGGCCTTCTAACTCGTCTTGATCCCTCTTGCGTCGTTCGGCGTCGTTGCGCGCGCGCGCGCGCAGATCATCTGCGCCCGGTTGAAATCCGCTTTCTTCCTCAGCTTTTTCAGAACTGTCACACATACCTTTTACCCTTGAGACCCAACGGGCGATACGATTCAGCTTATAGTATGTTCGAATATCTCTCGTCTACGCCCGCTACCGTCCAGCATCTTTTCGGTAGGCAATGGATATAATCCCGTCTTGTCCCATCGAGCCAAAATCAGCCCTCCAAAAATGCTCGGATATTTGCATTCACGATATTTTATGAACTGACCCAAATCTA
Source organism: uncultured Ponticaulis sp. (assembly GCA_963678615.1). Classification (GTDB taxonomy): domain Bacteria; phylum Pseudomonadota; class Alphaproteobacteria; order Caulobacterales; family Hyphomonadaceae; genus Ponticaulis. The sequence continues at coordinate 937,927 of OY782947.1, read as the reverse complement.
AGATCTCCGCATAATCTGGCGTTGCGCGTGATTTCTTCTCGTCCCTCATATCTCGCCAAAGCAATCGGTAGAATCTAGATCGGACCATTTCAATCAATTCTTCCCAACCGCCTTCACGCCCTCGCTCAGGGCCTGTCAGAACAATTCCACCCAAAGCAATATATTTTGGAGCGATCATACATGAAACTGAATGCGCAAGTTCAGCGATGTACCTGGTGACCCACACCCACTGGCCGTCAGAAATGGGATATGCGTCCAGAATATCTTTGAGTGTGACGTCACTTTCTTTTAATGTTGAAAAACGTGAAAATCGTTTTGCAAGGGCTGGCATACTGACCAAGCCTTCGATGCTGTTTCCGTACTTCCGGCACGCCCCTTTAAAATCATCAAATACATATCGCCCACCTCTCATCATGTAAGGGCGCGGCCTGTATGCACCGGCTTGCATATATCCACTATCACGGGCGATCCACCCATTAGTAACGTAACCAACATTTACAGAATTGCTCACTTTCAAGTATGCAGATGTCCGTCGCCAATTCCGATTGTACCTGTGAACTTGATCTTCCAAAGCCGTGTACAACGCCTGGTCAGATTCACTTAATTTATCAAACTTGGTATCTTTGGCATAAGTCGCTAACCGTTCGTCCCACTCATCGCATCGCTCTATAAAGTTACGTTTGTCGTCCCGAATCTCCCGCTCGAGCCGATAGTAATGCTCCCCTAAAGCGGCAGCATTTACATCCAAAGCAATCAGAATTTCTGGATATTTCTTGATCTTCTTGCCCTCACCGACCCCGCCCAGGACCCCTATTTGCTTTTTTGCAGCAAAATCAAGCTCCTCGTATAAGTTCATCTGGCTCCATTCCGAATAGTTTGAAATCTCGTCAAACTGCCCGTAATCACTATCATGTCTGTTGTGCCGTCCTACCAACCGATATGGTCCAAACGAGGAAACGCAGATGTGCGTTACCGTTGGTGCCAATTCGAAGATTAGTGCCATTGCATCCAGCAGGTCTTGTTTATTTGTCGCCACTCTTTTTGAAACTTGATCGCGGTGATTACCCTCGATTTCTCGAACACAATGAAGCTCCACCTGCGAAAGTCGCGGCGATATATGGATGGTCTCGAAAGCATGCCCTACGCCTATAAAAATGCTGTCTTTAGTGAGCAAGATGCTCGCAACGTTTCTTCGCTCGACACACTCTACTGTCTGAAATTCTAAATCATCAAAAGACTGGATGATTTTCATGCAGCCCTCCCGCAGAATAGATTAACCAAATCTTAAAACCGCGCACGCTATAATTGCAATATGGTGAGCAATTGTATTTACTTGAGATATTGGAATATTGGGTTCAGCGTGACTAAGGGGCGCGGCCTCGTCAATTATGCAGGCATAATTGACGGCGGGGCTGTAGCTCCGCGCGGATTTTCAAACATTTTTGGAGGTGAGCATGGGATTGTTCACCGACGATAACACCGGAGCCGATAAGGCTCGGGTAGAACTGGCCAGAAAAGCGATAGCCCAGGGCGGAGGAATGGCGATTGGCGCGGACGCACTGGCGCAGCAATCTGAAAAAGCCGAACTCAAACGCCGCGAAGACCAAAACTTCTTCCGGCAGCTAACCGCCCTGCAAAGCCTCATGCAAGACCCGGCCTACCGCGCCGCCTATGAGCGCGTGACCGTCAAGCTGAACAACACCCAAAGCGACCTCGACGCCGCCATCCTCAAAAACGAGGAAGAGCGCGAGCGTTTGCTGGATGAAGCCGCCAAATCAAAAGACGGGCAAGCCATCTTCCGCCGGGAAGACGGTTCCTACGTTTATGCGGACGGTACAGAGGTTACAAAAGACCAGATGCCACCGCACAAGGACATGCCAGAGCGCGGAACAAGCTGGCAGGAATACCAAAAGAACAGAAAACGCGCCGATGATCTGGCGCGCATTCAATCAGATATTCTCGACCCTATTCACCGCCGCATGAGTGATCAGGACAACCCGCCCAAGAAGAAAGAACTGGACGGGTTTGAGAAGGATTTGGAGAAGGCGGAGAGAAAGATTGATCAGCGCCCATCCTTAGAGGCACCGCAATTCTCGTCCAACTTTGATAAGGGCGCTGAAATTGGAACAATCAAACTCGATCTGGGCTAATCAGCCTTTTTCTCACTCGGGCAAGCAGACCTCAACGAAGCGATCACGACAGCACTAGCAGACGCTTCATTATATTGACGCAACGCTTCCGGAATATAGGTAGGACCATTGCCTCGGTAAAAATACCAATCCAGCATACAAAGCCCTTCCGTTTCATCAGAGTGCATGGTTGCTTGAATGCCAAGCGACACAGCCCCGTGAATCCACGCCTGACGTTCTGCATCCGGTAACGCCATAATGTCCGAGGCTTTGAGCTCTTTTGGGGGCTTTGCGCCGATCACCGGATGAATGTCCGCATTCTCTTGCGCGCTGACAGCCCCTGCAAACAGAACCGCCGCCGTGCATACAATCGTATGAGATTTTCTCAAAAACCTTCCGTATTCGGAATAAATGAAGTAGTGTTTAACGTATCGCCGAAGGCCTTGGATTTCCTGAAATCGATGGGCTTTTTAGGACTGGAAATTTCGATTCTTGAAGGGGAACCCTATCGAGAATCCAAATCGCAGTCCCGGCAAAAATTATTGAAAACTATAGGAAGGAAAAGCCCATGAAACTTGGCTATGCCCGCGTGTCCACGGCGGATCAATCACTCGATTTACAGCGCAGCGCGCTCGAAAAAGCAGGCTGCGACAAAATCTTTGAAGATCACGGCATGAGCGGCACACGTACCGACAGACCGGGTTTTTGCGAACTGATGCAGGAATTAAAGCCCGGCGATACGCTGGTCGTTTGGCGGCTGGATCGGCTGGCGCGGTCGTTATTGCAACTGGTCGATACCGTCACGTCGTTGCACAATCGCGGAATCGGCTTTCACTCGATTTGCGAATATGTCGATATCAGCTCGGCTTATGGTGAATACGTACTGCACATCCTTAGCGCCACCGCCCACTTCGAACGCGCACTGATCGTCGAACGCACCCGCGCCGGAATGCTCGCCGCGAAACAGCGCGGCGTGAAATTCGGACGCAAACCATTGGACGGCGAAACTCTGCGTGAAGCCCTCTATCTCATCAAACGCGGAATGCCCGTTACCAAAGCCGCCGAACAAATCGGTGTAGCTCAATCCACCCTTTACCGACACATTGCCGACCTCAAATCCATGCCGGGTCATCTGGCGGCTTAGTGAGGATGGACTTAGTTCCATAATCACTCTGCCATAATCGAGTTTAGTTGTCAGAACCGCGACAAATCGAGAACGAAAACATCAATAAACGGATGGAGAGATGAAGGCATATTATTGACAATCGCGTCTTTCAGATCTTCAGCAGATTTAAGCGTCGTGTTCTTTTTGCCAGCAACTTTTTCGTCAGGCCCAAACCACAATGCCAGATAAATCCCCTGACCGGCAGCATTGGGATGAATTGCATAACGTTCATCTAATTGTTTTTCCGCTGCCGAAAATATCTCGGGATGCCATTGGCCTTTAACCTCAACTGGTAAAATTAGCCGAACGCCTGAAAGAGTGGTCTCAGCAGTAAAATCACATCTTTTATTATCCGCCATGTGGCGCTCAATGATGACCGACAAAGAGAGCGCTTTCATTCTGCCATCAAGCCTGTCCACGATCCGGTTTCGCGCTGTGTTCTCATCCACGTGTTCGGTATCAACATAAAACGTCTCTATGGGGTCAGTTTCTGCGCCCGCTATCCATTTCTGAAGATTTCCCAGCTCTTCGAGTACAAGCACTCGCAAGTCTTCAACACTGGCGACTTGGAACTCGTCTAGAAGCCCACAAATTTCTTTTGGCGACGGTGGTTTGAACCCCTGAAGTGCGCGTTTGCGTTTGGATGCGGTCAGCTGATTGCGAAGACTCTCCTCAAAGTCCGCAAACCGAGGATCCTCAATTAGCCTAACCAAGACCGGAATACTTTTCTCCGGTAAATCATGTTCAATTTTCCAAGCAATGTCCCGAAGAAAACGATAGGCCGTTTCTTTCTTTGGGGAGCCAGTACCCCAAGAATCGGGTAGATAGACCTTCGGCCAACTAGCTGCGTATGCGTCTAGAATCTGGAATACTTTTTCCGCAGTCAGGGACACTGAGGAATTGCCTTCTCCTTGCGCAAAACTTCCCAACTGGCGCTCTAACGCAAAAATCGTATCGGGGTCTGCCGAGAAATCTTCCCAAGTCTGTTCTGGTATTGGGTCTAAATAGAGAAACGCGCGCAATTGCCAAAAACGATGCTTTTTCATCTCTGCCTCGTCGCCTTCAGCACACCCCGTCAAAGTTAGAATAGAAGTCGAACGTTCTTCAATGAGTTGAAGTACGCGCTTACGCTCGCCAAATTTTATCGCCATATTGAGTAGTGTTTCAGTCGTTGCCAGAGTCATTTCAGGAAATCTTTCCAGCCACTCTAGCGGTAACGTTTCTCGTAGATCCTGAAATGCTTTCTGATAGTCTAGCCAAACAACCCTTGCGCTCCCCAAATCCTGGCATAGCGATGGCTCTATGTAGGCCCTTGCAAAAGCTTCAGCTTCAACCAAACTTGGAAATAGCAGGCGGTCAATCTCGGCCTCGAAAGCATCCGCTTCCCCTTCCTGAAAATCTGAATAGTAGCCAGCTTCCGTCTTTGCTGCGACGAGCATATTTCGGTCAATATGTTCGAGACTGCCGTATTTGCGAAAGTGAGCTACGCATGCAGAATTCAAAACAATAGCGATGTCATTCCCACTCTGTTGAGAGAGCGTAGACAATTCTGGAACATGATCGCGGAGATATGGAAGGCAGTTGAGGAGTGCTTTTTCAGCTAGTTCTTCCTCGTAAAATTCATGTCTGTTAGTAGAAGAGTCATGCGAGTAGCTATAACTCAAAAATTTTAGCCAGCCCCAGTGACTCCCATTTTCGATACGCTGTCGATTAGCTTCTAAATCGGATCGCAAGTTTTCTCGATCACGTTCTTCGCGGCGCTCATATCTTTTGGTGTATCGTTTGGAAAAGTCGTTTCGATTTTTGCGCCGCCAGAGTTTTGTCTGACGCTCTTGAACGGCCCAAAGCCTCATAAAATCAGGATCAGAGTTAGCGTGAGCTCTCATTTCTCTGCGCAATGCATCACGTTGGTTTTCGCTCCAAACATTGTGACTGGTGTAAAGCTCGATCCACAGGTACAGTTTTTTTTCGTCGAAAGCCTGTTGCGCCAGAGCCACGCGATCTTCTTCCTGAAAAGTAAGTCCCGCATGGCCAAACCCGTAGCTTAGCGTCGATACGATGTTCTTGACCTCATCGCTCGAACTTATGTTTGCGCATGCCACTCTCTGAATTTGCTGTCTTAATTCTCTGTCTTCCTGCAGTGACTGAATCGCTGCGCTGCGTTTCGAATGGCCTCGAGATCGGAAATAGAGGTTTCGTGTCCAGGTCCAGACCTGCTCAGGACTCACAGGGGCTAAAGTCACCGTGAAATACTGATCGAGAAGCTTTCCAATGACTTTGCTTATTCCGATCCTACAATCACATTGAGAGAATTTCTTCGGCTTGCATGAACAATGGAGGCCGTTCGTTAACTCATCCAAGAAGTAGGTTGTTTCCTCTTCTGAAAACCCCCTGATGAGTTGGCCGACAACATAACGAGAATCGAAGTTCCGATGACGAACAGAAGTTTTCTTGGGAAATAACCGCTTGGCCGACCTAAGAATTTCTAAGACCAAATTTCGTCCCGATTTTTCTACACCTCGATCAATAACTACTGTGGCAGCCAAACGGAGCGAAACGTCTGAATTCTCCTTCAAGAAATACGATATGTCAGAGCAAATATCATAGTCTGCGCATCGAAGAAGAACACGTACACCGGCTCGCCTTGTGTGAAAGCTAAGCTCCCCATTTCGCACGATGGCCTGTATTTCGCTGCATACTTCGTGTGCTGCCTCGGTTTCTGGTAGCAACTCCAGAATAAGTTCGAGAAGAGTTATCTGCGTACTCGATGATGTAAGCAGTTGGCGTAGCTTATCTACAAGATCGGCAGTAAAAAACTGTCCCGCATTGAAGTTTCTCCATCTGTCGTTTCGACGAAAAATGGGGTCCTGCTGCGCTAAGTTTTCTAGTTGATCAATAAGCTGGTGCTTTGAGCGAGAATGAAGTTGGGCTGGGTCTCCGTTGGCAAGTACCGCGTAAGGGTCCAGATCAATAAGCGTTTCCTGCGTCTCTTTATTCCCTAACGCAGCCAACCAACCAATCAGCCCACGCAATTCGTCTCGAACGACACCGTTCGGAGCGGCAACAGAGAGAACACGGCCAATGGTCAGACGGTCTGACTGGTTGTCGACGCGAGCTGCTAAATGCCGCGCCGCACAGTACTCCATGACAATTCGGTGAACAGGCTCATGTTGGTTCTCATCCAACGCAGGCTTAAACAGACGCGTATCAAGAATTTGTTCCGATGAAACACTTGCTGATTCATGCAAGCTGCCGATAAACGGAAAACTGATATCATTCAGAGTTTCGACACTTGATACTCCTGCGCTACCCGCAAGAAGTAGTTTCGCGAAAACCTGATCGGAGTGACCAATCAGATTATTAGGGTTCCGCTTTGTCTGTCGCCCAAGAGTGGGGTTAGCTTCGTGAGCTAATCGTTCAACAGCATCAGCGAATATCTGCGCCTTCGATGTAAAATGGTGATTGCTCTGAATATAAGCTTCCCCTAACAGCTGAAGAAATTGGGGGTTGCCAAGCAGCGGACTCAACTCGAAACGCTCCACCTCATCGGCGAATGCTTTGAAGTCCTCACCCTGAAATCGATTTTGAAATAGCTGCTGTTGTTCAGCCTCATCGAGTGCTTTCAATCGAGCGATAATCGGGTCGTTACCAAAACTATCTTTAACTAGCGAAGTGTTTCCGTTATCCCACTCGCCCGAGCGCCCCGCAAAAATTACTTTTTCTGCCCCAGAATCGCTCGCGCGAACAATGATCTCGTCAATTGCCGAACGCCCTGTGCGTGCGACTTCATCCATTCCATCGAGGATCAAAAACTCAGATTTAGGCAAAGTCGTACGATGCTTAAATATACTTGCTCTTGTTGTTACAGTGGACAGTATCTTCGATAGATAATTGAGTAATTCGGATTTACCGGCACCGGGTTCGGCTAATACGACAATCACCGCCCCTTCTGACAGCAACTCCTGCTCAGATAGAAGCCTGTCTTCCACTAAAATTTTACGGGGGATGTAAATCTCAGACATTTTGTAATCTTATATTTTTTATTCGTCAGCCTGCTCAACCGAAGTTATCATGAACGATCTTACGCGACTCCGCTAAAAGAATAAATGGAGAACAAGAGGCCGTCTATTTTATTCAAGTCATGACCCGTTTGTGACATGGGGGTGAACCGTCAGTGCAATGGTAAAACAAACCGTACTTGTTGCTGATCTTGTGGTTTATGCGTTCCGCAAGATGGAGGCTGTCTTACAACCTCATCTTCTCACGGCGCTTCGCTTGTTCGGCAAGGGGCAGTGGCTGCGCCCGCCCCGTTGCATCCCCACCTGCTATTGGATGACCTTTTAGGCCCACTTCTTACACGTCGGATTATGCCGAAGGCTTTGCCAAACACGCTCCAGATCGTTAGCCTTCCGTCATCCAATCTACCGTACAAAATCGCCAACTTCAGCGAATTTTGACGATCAAGGTGTCGGACGACAATACCAGCTTGGGGCATAGGAGGAGATAATGATTCTAAGACTAGGCCGGACGAGCTTTAGAAAATAGACTCGTTCTTTAGTTTCGCTTCAGATCTTTAAGCTGCCGCGCATACCGTGTGCGGAGATCCTCGGCCCCCAAATTGTGGGCATCAATTTGCTTTTGGATGAAGGTGGCAGAGATACTACCGAGCGCTTGGGCCTCAAAGGCTTTGAAAAAGCCTATGCAAGCCTTCTCAAGCTTGCGAAGGTCGCTCTCCGTGACTCCCAAAACGCTATGGGTAAAAGCCGCCTCGCTCGCGATTTTCTTTGAAGGGTGGATAATAAGCCGCGTCGCGATCATGCCCTTATAGTGCTTGTCGAACCATGCCGCCGACCGGTTCATCTGCTCAGCCTCATCTTTGTTGATCTCGGCTCGATCGATTTTCACCTCACTTTTGGACTCAATGATGAGATAGTTTTGATCATCGAGCGCCCACAAGTTGTCCGGGCCTTCTTTCCATTCCTTGTCGGGGCGCTCGCCTGCAAATCCCAGCGCTTCGGCGAGTTCATCGAGAGCGGCTTCAAACCTGTCTGCCTTCACGCCGAATCGAAGGCGTCCAATGACCTCGGAAATGGTGACGTTGAGGTCGTCATAATCGTCGAAACCTCTCAACCATGCCGCAATCCGCTCGGCGCGCGTCTGATTGATTAGAGACAACTTTTTGACAGTCACGCCACTTGATGGCCTAAGAAGGCGACGGTGCTTCTTGTGAGCGGCTTTTTGAAGGCGCAAGGCTTCGGCGCGGTCCGACCCATGTTGGTAACGCGCGCTTTCCTGAAGATACCATGCGGTATCCTCATTGTTGAAATCGCCGGCATCCAGCATGTCCTGTAGAATGCTCGCAGCAGCGGCGGCATCGCCCAACGCGAAGGCGTCCTCGGCCTCCAGTTCTTGCTCAAAGATATTAAGAAGCTCCACGCTGGAGCCACGCGGCTCAAACGAATCCATCTTTTCCGCATAAAAAGCCTTCCAGTCTTCGTCCCGTTTCAGGCACTGCCGGATCAGATCGGTGAAAGCGTTTTGAGGTGTCTTTTCACTGTTCGAGACTTCTTCCTTGGCAAGATCCGAGACTTCGAGGCCGATTTCGATTTGTTGGGCGACCTGCGGCGAGAGAAGCCCTTTCGTTGACTTGGCACGGACCAAACGCACCAGATCATTCCCGGATAGGATGATAACGGAATAGTCTTTCTCGCCGCGAACACTACGCCCAAGACCTTGTTCCACGCTCCGGACTGCTCTCATCAATGTGGCTTGACTGTTGGGCCTCACTTGCTCGGCCTGCAGATCGACCAAACTTTCAGAAAAGGGACGTCCATCAAATATCAGGACGCGGCAAGCGGAATCCGGCAAATCAATGCCGTCATAGCGGTTCGCCAATACCACCGTGTTGTCCCGGTCTCCATTTCGAAGGCCATCGATCAATTCTTCGATTGTACCGGATTTTGCTACGGTCGCCCCATAAGCTTCCCAGAGTCCGGCACGCGCAAAACTTGGGACGAGTACGACCCGACCGTATTTGCGCCCCGCTGACGAAGTCCCAAATTTACTCTGAATGAAGTAATCATTCAGATCCTCATGGATCAAAGACGGGATCACGATCATTTTCTCGCCGGACCAAGTCTCATCATCATAGGTGAGCGGATTCGTGATCGTCTCAGGCTTGATTTTGAGGCCTTTCACCAGAAACGCATCATCAGTGACTGTAGCGGACATGAAGATGCGCATGTCGGCATTTGCATATGACCCGAAGGCCTCCAGCGGAGCGGAGTATGGTTCAATCTCAATTGTCTGACCCGACACAATGCACTGACATTGAGGAAGCATGTCTTTTAGTAGCGGCCACGCGAAAGAAATTTCATTGCGATCAGATTCCTCAGAGAGGATAGCCGCGACCTCAGACTCACGATCTGACCAGGCCCAATATGGCACAGGCAAGAGCGCATCGCGCTTCTTATTTTCAATCTCGGCAAACGTACCTGCCCCTTGTTGCTCTAAATCACTAGCGAAGAGTGACTTCAGCGAGCTATAAGCATGATATTTTCGTGGCAGCGAGATGGTGCACGCCTGCCGAATTCGGTCAGCACAGGCATGGGCATCGTCCATCAAGACGGTCCCGACCTCAATCGACTGAGACCACAACCCAAATTTTGTTCGCCCATTGAAGAGTTTCTGAACCGACGTGACTAAAATCGATTTTCCTTCGAGAAAAGCTTCGGGCAAGTCGCCATCAGCTGTGCAAGTTGCAATGCCGAATTGTTTGGCTTGCGCGCGCGTCTGCGCGATCAAAAAATGGTCAGGGCATAGGTATACCGCTGGGCCGCTGCCCTCGTTAAGGCGGGATTGCAGCATCAGCAGGCCGATCAGAGTTTTACCCTGACCGGTGTGCAATTTGACGATGAAGTCCGTTTCCTTGACCTTGCGACTATTCCAATCGCCGAGAACAGAGACCTGAGCAGGCCGAAGCGGCCCCTTGTCGGACGCACGATCAAGTGTTTCGTAAAGAGATATGGGGTCAGTTGGCTTGGCACGTCTAACGGCACCGAGGCGCTTTTTAAAATCTACCATATTATATTTCCTCGCGCGTAGCGTATAATGTAAGAGGAAACACGCCCCCGTTGCAAGAGTGTTGGTGCATCACCCCCCGATTTGACAATAGGCGGATACTAGCGAGTTCCGTCTTTTAGGTACGCACCCCTGTTATGTCCACTTCTGGAATCATAGAGTTATAAGACGCATCGGCTTTGCCGACCGGGCTGTCGTGACCGAGCCAGTCTATGACAGTCTCGGCCATGCGGCGTCCATCCCTTACGTAAGAATCATGACGCTCTGCAGCTTTGTCTTTAGGCTTGGGGACCCGTCCCCTGGCGCACTCCAAGAAAAATAGACGACAGACCGAGGCTCCACGTTTCCCGTGTGCGCCCGCACCACTCTGCATCGATTTTTCCTTCCGTTTGCACCCCCTGTTTTCGCCAAAGGGCAAGGTTGCATGCGCAACCCATACCTGACGGAGGTTTTTAAGATGAAAAACGAAGGAGAAATCAGAATCTATGTGGCGTGTCTCGCCGCCTATAAAAACGGCTATCTGCATGGCCGCTGGATCGATGCCACGAATGGCGAAGATGCGATTTGGGATGAGATCAATGAGGTTTTGAAAACCCCACCCATTCCAGAGGCGGAAGAACATTCCATTCATGACTATGAAGGCTTCGAAGGTCTTAGCATTTCTGAATATGAGGGGATTGAGAGCGTCTGCGAAAAGGCTAGCTTCATCGAAGAACATGGACGTTTAGGCGCGGAAGTTGTCGAACATTTCGGTGATCTGGAGACAGCCAAGAAATCACTCGAAGAGGACTATGCAGGGGTTTACAAATCTCTGGCCGAGTTTGCCGAAGAACTGACCGAACAAACAACGGAAATCCCGCAGTCTCTACAATACTATATCGATTACGACCGTATGGCGCGTGATCTGGAGGTGAACGACGTTTTCACCGTCGAGCTTGGCTATGAAGAAATTCATGTCTTCTGGAGCCGCTAAGATGAGCTATCAGACCAATGAAATCGAATGGCAGGGGATAACGATTTGCGTCCGTTACGCCCCTGTCAAATGGAACGTCATTTCGCACATTGAGATTGAAGCCATAGAGCCAGCGCGAGCGCCTTTGCCGATCACGCCGACCGGCTATCTTTCACATCACATTCCGATTGGAAGCGTCGAAGCTGAATTCGACAATGTCGCGGATTGCATTTTGAGTTGGCTGGATGCACGTGCCCGGTCTGCTGAATGGCGCAAGCAGGTGGAAAAATCGGCGCAAGGCGAACTCTTCTGAGTTCCCTTGCGCGATGCTCACGCATCAATCACCGCTTTATTAGCTACGTCTTACCGCTCAAATTCAGGACCTTGAAACGGAGCATTCCGTCCGGTTTCCCGCGAGTTATGTATCCTTTGAGCTACTTGCCTCTGGCGCATGTCCTTAAACGCATCGAGCTTGGATTGCTCAGGCGGGGAGCGGGATTTGCTGGCATCGTGCGAGGCGGTGAGCTTTTCGCGATCCCGGTAGATATCCGCAAGGGTTTGCTTCTCACGGTCCCGCGCCGCCTGAATCTCGACCTGTAATTTCCGGCGCGCGTCCATTTGTTTCTGGATTTGCTCATCCCTCTGCCCCCTGTCGCGGCGTTCGGCTTCCTTAGCGGCGGCTGTGTTTTCTTCAACGACACGCCTGTGCCGCCCTGAGAGGCGATCCCACATGCCGCGCAGGCCCTTGTTAAGCCGATCAGAGCGTTCCTGTGCTTCGCGCTGGCCGCGCTCTTGAAGTTCCTGGGTGAGCTTTTGCCTCTCGGCACGCTGACGCTCAACCATTTCAGCTCGTTTCGTATCGATTTGCGAGCGCTCTTCCTCGCCTTTATCGCGCGCCTTAGAGATCAGGCGGTCAAAAGTCGGAGACATTTCTTTGGCAATATGCGCTTTGGTCTCTTCGACGCTCCTCAGCGTATCGGATTTGCCCAGCTTGGCTTCCAGTTCTTTGCTCTTCTTACCAATATAGCGCGAGAGTGAAATCGTCTCACCCTCGTGCGTCACGGCGACATATCCCCGCCGATCACCCTTCGCGAGCCACATGCCATTTTCAGATAACGCCGCCTCAAACGCATGGCGATTGTCTGAAATTGCCCAGCAATCCTGTGCCTGTCCTTTTACATCACGGGCATTCTTGCCCATGCGCTTACATTGCTGCCATTCCTCGAGTGTAAAATTACGAGGATCAGCTTCCCGTGCATCCACAAATCCGCGCGGCATCTGCCAGTTATGTTCGAGGTAAAGCGACTTCGACAGCTCGCGGGCTTTGTATTTGTACAAGCCCAGCTCTTTGGCTTTCATCGTGTCTGCATCAATCCGGCTCCACACCGCATGCATATGCCGCCTGCCTTCCTTTTCATGAAAGACCAGAGCGCGGGGCTGACCTGATAAGCCACAGGATTGCTCATATCGGTTTGCGGCGTCCTCAAACTGCTCGGTCGTCACATCAGCATCGCTGGGCGGATTGAAGCAGACAGAGAATAAGTGCTTCTGGCATTTTGTACCTTGCGAGACCGCATAGGCTTCTTTCATCGCACCAACTAAGTCATCAGACACAAATCCGCGAACCTCATGCACGGTGGCGTGTTCGTTGTCCTGCGTATTAAGTAGATGAAGCCCGAGCGCTTTAGCGCCGCCGCGATGAGAGGCCTTGATGATCATGAGATTACGTTTCCTGAATCCCGAGACCATCCATGAGCAAAGACTTCATCTGCGCGATATCTCTGCAGCTTTGCTGAAGCGCGTCCTCTGTTTCCTCCAACACAGGCAGTGCGCCATTTTTCGACGCAAGCGCGAGCACAGCTAAGCTATGTGACAATGAAGATTGTCCAAGCTTGGCCAGCAATTGCGCCAGCACAACATGATCGGCTTTTGGTTGCACGGCAGTCTCTCGGGCCGCTTCACCGAACAGCTTACGCCGCGCATAGGCGCTAAGCGAGAGCTTTCCGGCAAGGCGCTCCAGACGCTCACGTTCATGCGGCCTTAGCCGGATTGTCAGCGTAGAAGGCTTATCGGGCTTAGTCGTTTGGTCCGGCCCATTCTTAGCTGCGCCAGAGAAATGCGATTTCAGATGAGGAGCGGTCATAATCCCAGCTCCTCAAGTTCATTTGCATAGGGCTTTAGCTGCTCTTCCCAGTCCGATAACTCCGCGAAGACAGTGTTTAAACTTTCCCCGTCTAGGGGCACCATTCTCCACAGTTTTGCTTCGCAAAAATTTTTGATCCAGTGGATCAAAAATAATGGAGTATTGTGCTTCTTGACTTTGATCGCCCGCACTGGCTGCGCCAGCGCGATGGATCGCGCTCAAGGCTGCAGCCACAAAATCAGCACCAGACAAGAAGAACGAGTTTAGGGAAGAATTGTTTCTCATAACCTCACGCCGCAAAGTGGCTCCGATCGTTGCCCGGGTTATCGAACGCGCCAATCGATTCCGCATAAGCTGAATTGCCAATCAGCAAGGCGATACGCTTTTCAGCCTGCGCCGTGCCGACACAAACAATCGACACCACCATCAAGGCTATGAACACCAGATGCCGCATACAATCCCCTGGAAGATTATGAAAAACGCAGCGGTTCGACCCGCTGCGCTCGATAAGTCAGTTTGTTGTCAAACACATCGTCTATTTCACGACTGTGTATTTGGTTTCGATAATCGCCCAATTGTGCAAATCACCGCCGAGCCGTTCCACCTCTGCACGGACAGATGCCAGAAGCTCTGTCGTGTATCGTTCTGCAGAAAAGTCATCGTCATGCTTGTCCACATCATCATCTTCCCCCCAGGAGGAAATCTGAATGGCGCGGGTCTTTTGTTCCGGTGATGCCGCGAAATTTTCAATTCTGGCATTACGCGGCGCGAGGATGACGATCAGACGTGAGGCCCCCTCAGGGGGCTGAACCGCAATGTTGAAACCATAGGTCGGCTCAGGGAACAGGAGCGGGTCGTATGCAACAATCTCGCCCTTGGAGCCCTTGCCCTGAAGCGCGTTCGGGAAAAGCTGAGTCACGGCGCCATTGGCGTTCACATCGAACAGAATGAGACGGCCAGACGTCGTGGAGGTAATCTTGAACTTGGCAAGATCGCCTTCCTTGACGGTGGTTTTGCCGCAATCGGTTTCTGTCTGATAGCCGCAGATTTCGAGCGTCAGGCTGTTCGGACCTTTACCGAGATAATGCAACAATTCATCAATTGCCTTCTGGGTCAGCTGTTGCGGCTTTGGCTTGAACAAGGGCTCATAGCCCGCAACATCACCCACAACGCCTCGAATCCAGTCCGCATGCGCAGAGACGCGTGTATAGACGCCCGGCTTGTTGGCTGTGCCACACACTTCCGGCCCCCAACTGACGATGCCGATCTGGTACGGACGGTGCGCATTGTCATATCCGACCAAAGGGCCACCAGAATCGCCCTGACAGCTGTCAGATGGCGTATTGCGATAACCGGCACAGATATGCCCCTGGCCGACGGTCCATTTGCCGGCATCAGAATGGTTCTGCTTGCAACGCGGAATATCCACGCGCGGTACATAGGTGAACAGGAGCTGTTTGGTGCTCGCCAGAATATCCAGACCACCACCAGTGCGGATCATTTGACGGTCCGCCCCATCCGGATCCTGATCTGTACGACCAAAGCCCGCTACGGCAAACATGCCTGATGATGGATCGGTATGCTCGTCCATCGACATTGGCATAAGCGGTCCTTTCCAGGGCCGCTTCACACGCAGGATTGCTATATCGTTTTCCATCGTCCCGTCACCGGACTGCGTGCATCCATATTTCGGGTGAGCGATGATTTCTTCGACTTCGTAGAGATCGGTTTCCGCCAGATCGGAGAAGTCGTCCTTGCCAGGTGCCAGACGCAGATTGAAATTGCGCTGATCCACCAATCCTCCCGACAAATTATACACCGGGCATCGCTCGATCAGATCGGAAGAATAACTTTCGATACAGTGAGCTGCGGTCAGTGCATGTGTGGGCGTGATGAACGTCGCGCCACACATCTGCACCCAACGCTTAGCACGCGGGACATAAATGCCCATGGAGGCAAATCCCGGCCAGTTTTCAACATTCGCCGTCTGCCCGCCAACAACCCGCTGTTTTGGTGGAGGAGTTGATACCCCGCCCGCCTGTGCCGCCAGCGACATCGTTACCGATGTCGCTGCCATTGCCATAAATGAAATGAGCTTTCGCATTGTGATCTTACCCGGCAATCTTCACCGGAATATCGACGATGCCCTCATTCCCGTCTGAGTCCAGAACGGTGATACGGATCGTGTGATCTCCAGGTGGCAGTTGCATTGGCGAAGACGCAATCCCGGCGGAGGTGATCTCAGACTTGCGACGAACGCGGTCTGTGACATCAAACCAACCTGTGGACGACCGGTATTTCACCGATACGGAGCTCGTCTCAATTGCCAGACCATCTGGCGCCTTAAAGCTCGCATTCAAAACGATCTCGTCAGCAGCTGTGGCGCCAGCGTGAACATCAGAAACGATGATCTTTGGTCCGGTGTCATTCAGGATTACCGGAGCGGCAGAACTCGCCGCATCATCCGTCACTTCGAACGGATCAACCGGTGCAATCGCCTCGGCTTCGCCGGGTGTGATCAGGAAGTTGCTAGACCGCGCAGTCTTATCTTCGACCTGCAATTGGACGACGCTGGCCGCAAACACGGCATTGCGGTTCTTCGCACCTTCCAGAGCGCCGCGCAGGGCGTCCATGAAGTCGCTCTCAGCCGCATTCGGTGAAAGCTTCTTGGAAACCAGAGGCCCGGAACCCGCCAGCGCAATCACCGCTTCAGTACCGTAAGGCGGGGTCAGCTGAAGTTTGACTTTCGACTTCTTGCTGCCGATTTCAAACTTCAGATCGCCATTGCTGTCGGTCGGCAGGCGACCGCGATACACTTCTTTCGCGGACTGGTCCGCCTGAACGTAGAAGAGCTGCAAATATGGACGCTCTTTCTCAAGCTCAACTTCCATGGAGAGAAGGTCGCCATTGCGGAAGACCGGGGTCACAACAACATCTTCTTCAACCCAGGCGCCCACATCCAGACCACGGATCTGGTTCGGAGAATCCGGGGTCAGGTTTTTGACCTTCAGGTCCACACCGCCACGATCAATGGCATTCTGAAGCAGACCGCGTGTCTCACACGCTGGCCAAGGCGTTTCTTCAAGACGAATGATCATCGTGTCACTCATCTGGCGCAGTTGTTTGCGCACCTGTGTTGCTGCATCGGCGCAACCATGCCCGTTGACGATCACACGACCATCGAGTTCGCTGACGGCGAACTCCATCGCCGGATAGCCTTTCAGAAGCGTCTGAACCTTATGCAGAAGTGTTCCCGGGGTTGGGGTAGGCGTTGGTGATGGGCTTGGACGCGGTGTCGGAGACGGCGTAGGCTTTGGCTCTGGCTTGAACTCATCCATGTCACCGAGCGGCTTGATGGCGGGCTGCATGCCTGTGAATACATATGCTTCCTTGGTGTAACGCAGGAATGTATCGTAATCGATCCACATATAGCCGTCGTCACCCCAGTTTGACCCCCAGGAGTTCTGTAGTCGGATCGCCCCGCGCGCATCGTCATATCCGACGACGACCATGGCGTGATAGCCGCGGCCTTCAGGCTCTACACCCGCCGGAATGCTGAATGTGTGGCTGCCGCGATACGAATACCAGTTACGGTACACGACCATGGCGACCATGACCGGGTGGCCGGCTTGCAGGGCTTCCTTGAATGGGTTCATCGACGTTGCAACTCCGCCATATGGCAGAAGTTTTCGATAACCCGGCACGCGGTTCTTCGCAGCTTTCGCCAGATCAGACGCCGACGCATTGTTCGGTCGACAAATCTTGTCGGTGTAAGGCCATTCGCGAAGAGACAGACTGCCGGTTTCGCTCATGAAGCGTAGCGCCGTTGTATAATATGCGCCACCACATGTGCGG
The DNA here is from genome assembly GCA_963678615.1 of uncultured Ponticaulis sp. GTDB lineage: Bacteria > Pseudomonadota > Alphaproteobacteria > Caulobacterales > Hyphomonadaceae > Ponticaulis. The sequence continues at coordinate 920,603 of OY782947.1, read as the reverse complement.
GCGACTTCCGGTGGCTTCACAGCCGTGTGGTTATACTGAAAAGCCGGGCTTGCGATTTCTTCCGGTGTATCCGGGCGACTCTTTGTTTCAGCCGCAAGGTAATAGCTGCGCGCTCCATAAGCGATTGCCCAACCAGTACATGAGCCCAGCCCGCCCTGGCTGTCTGGCGGTGGGAACATGGAGCTGAGATCAACCTTGTTCAGAAGAATGGGGCTACGTGCCCGAGGCAGTTTTGCTGTTGCCGCCATCTCGCTCTGCGGCGACGGCATTGCCCCGGTGATAAACTCCTGCGCTGATGCGCTGAATGGCAGAACACTCGCGGTCACTGCCAATAATATTGCTAGAGATTTGCGTCCCATTTCCTACTCCAGTCCCATTTTAATTTATGATTAGAAAGAACTTTAAACTGTGGCAACTTTCAGGTGCGGTTCGTGGCGTATTTTCTGCAGTCTTGTGTCAGTGAGTGAATATTTACGCCTCATTTTGGATTGTCTGTCTATATCGTCCTTTCTGCTTGTCCCCACCCTCGATGCGACATTGTACGAAAAAGCCGTCCGAAAGCATTTCGAACGGCTTTGATCTTTGTTTGTTTTCGGCGCTGGGCGCACCTTATGGTGTCACCCCAAGACGGCGCAGATTAGACTTCACCTTCTCATCGCTTGGGTTGATTTCCAGCGCCTGACGATAATAGCGAATAGCTTCAGTGGTGCTCTTAGACAGACCGCCATAGCCATTCTCATACATGATGGCGAGGTTGCTACATCCGATTGAATTGCGACCGGTACAGCCTTTGCGATAATACTCGACGGCCTTGTACATATTCTTGCCGCCTGAGACGCCGTTACCGGTGTCATACAAATAGCCAAGGTTTGTACACGAGCGCGCATAGTCTGCATTACAGGCCTTTGTGTAATAGCTCGCCGCTTTGAAGTAGTCGCGCGTGGTGCCCTTACCGGTTTCATACATCCAGCCAAGGTTTGCGCAGCCACGAATATTGCCGCCGTCACACCCCTTTTGGTAATAGCTGACGGCCGTGTAGAGGTTCACAGATCCGGTACCACGGCCTTGCTCATACATATAGCCGAGGTTTGTACAGCCAAGCGCATTTCCGCCATCACAGCCCTTACGGTAATAGGTGACAGCTGTCGCCAGGTCAGACGAGCCCATGCCTTTACCTGACTCGTACATATAGCCAAGGTTCGTACAACCGAGCGGATTTCCGCCGTTACACGCTGTACGGTAATATCGAAGAGCCGTGGTCTCGTCCTTCGAAACGCCGCGGCCTTTTTCATACATATAACCGAGGTTTGAGCAGCCGAGATAGTAGTTCAGAATACAGGATGACTGATAATATTCTACCGCTTTTGAAAAGCTGACCGGATAGCCTGCATACCCTTTCTCGTGAACAAAGCCGGCATCGACACACGCACCGCCAGAGCCAAGCTGACACGCCGCATCGAACACGCGCGTTACACGTCGTGTGAATGTATTGCCGTCCTCTTTTTTCCATTTCAGGCCAATAGCATTGAGCGTTTTACCGTTGTCATTGGCAACGATCGCATTTTTCACCTCATAACCGAGATCCGCCAGATCCTCCTGAAGACGTTCTGCAAGCGTCTTTGGTTTGACCGGATTCACATTCAGGTTCTTGAGACGATCAATCCCTTTTTTGGCCTTCTCATAATTCGGGTTCAGGCGAACGGCTTTCTGGTACAGCTCAAGCGCTTTCGGCTTGTTTGCTGTCGTTCCGAGACCATACTCGTACAAAGAACCGAGGTTGAAACAGCCAGTGGAATTATCACCGCTACAGCCTTTGTCGTAGTAAGTGAGAGCCTGAGCGTAGCTCTTATCAACGCCTTTGCCAGTGTCATACATATAGCCAAGGTTGGTACACCCGCGCGCTGCACCGCCATCACAGCCCTTACGGTAATAGCTCACCGCTGAGTAATAGTTCTGGCCAGTACCAATGCCCTTCTCATACATATAGCCAACATTGGAGCATCCTGTCGGGCTGCCGCCGTCACACCCTTTCAGGTAATAATTAACCGCCTCTGCATCGTCGACAGTGACGCCGCCATTGCCGGTATCTTTCAGATAACCATAATCGGTACACGCGACAGGCTGTCCGAGCAGACACGATGCCTTGAACAGGCGTGCGATGCGCGGGCTGTAATTGCCGCTGTTTTCCTTTTTCCAACGCATGGCAATCGCGTCAACGGACTTGCCATTATCGCCCGCGCCAATTGCACGACGAACGTCATCACCCAAATCAGCCATTTCCTGTTGCAACTGCTGAACCAGCGACAATGGACCTGGTTTTGGCTCAGGCTTCGGTGTTGGTTTTGGTTCAGGTTTCGGTGTTGGGCCGATTTCAATCAGGATCGGATCACGGTTCAGCTTGTTGGTATAAACCGGTTCCTGAACATAGGATGTGCGCTCCATCACATCCGGACGGACCGCGCCAAACACCGCAGAAATCCGCTGGTTCGGTGTGCGCAGATATTTGGACAATGCCATCGCATACGGGCTGTTCGCCGACCCGCCAATATTGTCCTTTGCGGTCTGGTTATCGTCCGCCGCGAAAGAGATCAGCATGCCGGAAGATGAGGGCACAATACCGAACCCACGGTCAGCGCCGCGCGTATTCGAAGGAATCTTAAGCTCGTTCCGACACGCATCAATTGCGAGGATCCAGGCCGCACGAGATTCTGAGTTGGTGAAAGCGTCGACGACATCCTTGTTGAAGTTGATGGTTTCATACCAGAAACTTGAAGAGGAAACGTCCTGCGCCGAGGTCGGAATGAGGTGCAGGCCCGCACCTGAATTCGGCTTTTTCGCCCCGTGACCCGCATAATAGAAAAATGCGATCTCGTCATTGTTGAGATGCCGCGCTTTTACAGCGAAGTCCTCAATCGCCGACAGCATCTGAATGCGGCTGGCGTCTTTGATCATCACAATCTGGGATTCGTCCAGGCCGACTTCCATCAGCGAGCGTTTGATAAGCTCTAGGTCTTTCCCAGGCGAGGACAGAGGCCCGATAGTCGATTGATATTTCTCATTGCCGATCAGCAGCGCGATACCCGTCGCGGCGAAGGCCGAGCCCGAGAAAATCGAGAATACCGCTGCAAAGATCAAAAGCCGAACTGCTTGAATCATCTTCTTTCCTCACCCATCACGACAGATGTCTGCCATGGACCAATTTGATAGCAGGGGCTGCCAACACAACAGCCCAGCCTGCTGATATTAGTACGAAACACCCAAACGCTGGAGGTTCGTTTTCGCAACACTGAGGCTTGGATTGTGTTTCAGCGCCTCACGATAATAGCGGATTGCTGACGTGCGGCTTTTGGATAACCCGCCACTGCCATTCTCATACATGTTGCCGAGATTGTTACATCCCATCGGGCTGCCATAGCTGCAGCCTTTGCGATAAAGATCAACGGCTGTAGTGGCATTTTTGGTGACCCCATATCCCATGCGATACATGTATCCGAGATTGGTACACCCACGGCCCACTTTCTTGTCACAGCCTTTGCGATAGTTTTCGACCGCAAGATAATCATTCTTGGACAGGCCGCCCAAACCATTGCGGTACATATAGCCGAGATTGGCGCAGCCAGTGCCATCGCCTTTTGTGCAGCCTGTACGATAAAAATTCACCGCCGAAGACAGGTCTTTGGACAGACCGCCATAACCGCGCTCATACATGAAGCCGAGATTGGTGCACCCGCCCCCATCATTGAGGTTACAGGACTTGCGATACATGGAGACCGCCGTCACATCGCTCTTTGAAAGACCGCCACGACCCGCGCGATAGAGCACACCGAGATTCTTACACCCCGTGCCGTTACTGAGGTTACAGCCTTTGCGGTAATATGTGACAGCCGAATAATCATTCTTGCTCAGGCCAGCCATGCCGCGCTCATAGAGATAGCCAAGATTGGTACAGGCCGAACCGTTCTGCAGCGTGCAGGCGCCCTGATACATCTTCACCGCGTTCGGACCATCTGTTCCGCCAGCCGTCGGATCACGCTTCAGCGCCAGACGGTAGAGGCTCGCCCCTTTGTCATTGGCGTTGACCGCATTGGTGACTGTAGAGCCGAGATACGCAAGATCGCGGCGAACCTTTTCCAGATCCGTCATCGGCTTCGGTGGCGGCGTGACGTTAGAGCCCTGAATATTTTCCAGGTTCTTCTTCGCGACCGCCAGGTTTGGATCGACACTCAGAGCTTTTTTATAAAGACGAATGGCTTCGGTCTTGTTCGCAGATAGGCCGCCCAGTCCCTTCTCATACATATTGCCGAGATTGTTACAGCCGAGCGCGCGATTACCATCACAGGCCTTGCGATAATACTGAACGGCTAGGCGGTCATTCTTCGAAGTGCCATAGCCCATGCGGTACATGTAACCAAGATTGGTACATCCGCCGAGATCATTGCCATCACAGGCTTTGCGATAGAGACCAACCGCCTGCCCATAGTCTTTCGACAGGCCGCCATATGCATATTGATAATAGTAACCGAGATTACGACAGCCGAGCGCATTTCCACCGTCACAGCCCTTGCGATAAAGAAGCGCGGCCTGCGCTTTGTCCTTATTAACACCCCCCTGACCGGCGCCATACATGAAGCCGAGGTCTGTACAGCCGGATGCAGAACCAAGACGGCAAGCTGCATCGTAAATGCGTGCGACCGTGCGGTCATATTTCCCGCCATTCGCAGACTTTTTGCGTCGCCCAATGTCAAACAACTTCGAACCATTGTCATAGGCAGCAATTGCCTGACGCACATCCGGGCCAAGGTCGGCCAGATCCTGTTGGAGTTGCTCTACCAGAGAAAACGGGCGCGGCTTTGGCGTTGGTTTCGGTTTCGGAGTCGGAGTCGGTGTTGGCGTCGGTTTCGGCGGCAAAACTGTCCGAACGAGGATCGGGTCAATGTTCAGCTTGTTGGTGTAGACCGGCTCTTGCACATAAGAAGTGCGTTCCATCACTTCAGGACGGATCGCGCCGAAAACAGACGAAATCGTCTGGCCCGGTTTGCGAATATGTTTGGCGAGCGCCATTGCATACGGGCTGTTGCTGGAGCCGTCGATCTTGTCTTTCGCTGTTTGATTGTCGTCAGCCGCGAAGGAGATCAGCATCCCAGATGAGGATGGAACCGCACCGAAACCACGATCCCCGCCGCCCATATTCCGGCTCGGCAGGTGTAGTTCATTGCGGCAAGCATCAATTGCAACGATCCAGGCGGCGCGTGACTGCGCGTTCTTGAAGCTCTGAACGACATCTTTGCTGAAATTGACGGTTTCGTACCAGAAAGAATTGCTTTCCGTGCTTTTGGCGCTGGTTGGAATAAGGTGCAGACCGCTTGCTGATTTCGGGTTCTTCGCGCCATGCCCGGCATAATAGAAAAAAGCGATCTGGTCGTTATTCAGGTGTTTGGATTTGCGCGCAAACTCATCAATTGCCGTCAGCATCTCAATGCGACTTGCATTCGTCACAACGCGAATATCGGAAGGGTTCAGGCCGACGTCGATAAGAGACTGGCGAACAAGATTGATATCCTGTCCGGGCGTTTCCAATGGCCCTACGGCAGCCTCATATTTTGAGTTGCCGATGAGCAGCGCTATCCCTGTTGCAGCATTCGCAGGCGCCACCCCCACAAGTGCCGCCAAGCAGAATGCCCAAACTGCCTGAAGCAATTTTGTCATTCGTGTATCCCCTGAACGTATGGCTACGTCCAATTAATCTTAATCTAAATTATCGGTAAAGTTCAACGCTCCTTTCGGGCATTATTCGGGCGCCTCTTGAGCTTTTTGCAGTTATTTAAGCTGATTTTTCGAAATGTGAACAAACAATCACCTCATTTGTGAGCATTCCCTTACATTATTCGAATCCTCGAAAATTCACGCGCTCCCGTCAGAAACCGGTTGTCAGTCCCGTTCAGCGAAATACAGTGTAGTCAGGTACACTAATTGCCGTTACGTGAGAGGCGGCAACTGTTTCGGGACGATTCACAAGTCCCCATTAAGGGAGGAAACACATGAGTGACGCACTCAATACCCACGCACCTGAAATGAACGATCTGCGGATGTCTGACGCCGCAAAACCACTTTACGAGCATGTGAAAAAATTCATCGCTGAAGTCGTCGAACCGATGAGCGTTGAATTCCACCGTCTTGGCGAAGGCCATAAAGATCCGTGGAGCTATGCGCCGGGTCAGCTCGAAGCACTCGAGAAGGCAAAAGACGAAGCCAAGAAGCAAGGCCTGTGGAACTTCTTCCTGCCAGACGCTGAAACAGGCGAAGGTCTGAAGAACCTCGACTATGCGTATATCGCAGCTGAGCTTGGCAAAAACTCACTTGCGTCTGAATCCATGAACTGCTCTGCGCCTGACACAGGCAATATGGAAGTTCTGGAGCGCGTCGGCACACCTGAGCAAAAAGAAAAATGGCTGAAGCCACTCCTCAACGGTGAAATCCGCTCTGCTTTCGCAATGACAGAACCTGGCATGGCATCTTCTGATGCGCGTAACGTATCCATGTCTGCGGTTCTGGAAGGCGATGAATGGGTCATCAATGGCGAGAAATACTATATTTCCGGCGCCGGCGACCCACGCTGCAAAATCATGATCTGTATGGTCAAAACCAGCCCGGACGCAGAATCCCACAAGCAACAGTCTCAAATCCTCGTACCACTGCCACACCCTGGCGTGACGATTGTCGACGGTATGCAGGTTTTTGGTGACTATGACGCGCCGCACGGCCACATGCATCTGCGCTTTGAGAACGTCCGCGTTCCAAAGGAGAACATGCTGCTCGGCGAAGGCCGTGGCTTTGAGATTTCTCAGCTGCGCCTTGGCCCTGGCCGTATCCACCACTGCATGCGCTCTCTTGGCGCGGCAGAAAAGGCGCTGGACCTGATGGTTCGCCGCGGCCTTTCTCGTGAAGCCTTTGGTCAGCCACTTCTCAAACTCGGCGGCAACCGCGAGAAAGTCTCTCGCGCACGCATCGAGATTGAAGCCATGCGTCTGATGGTTCTAAAAGCGGCAAAAGCTATGGACGTGCTTGGCAACAAAGAAGCTCGCGTCTGGATCTCCATGGTCAAAGCAATGGTACCAGAGCGCGTTTGCGCCATCATTGATGATGCCATCCAGATTCACGGCGCAACCGGCGTATCTCAGTGGAGCCCGCTCTCTCGCATGTATGCATCACAGCGGACACTGCGTCTGGCGGATGGTCCGGACGAAGTCCACCACATGGTCGTCGGTCGTCACGAAGAGCGCAAATACGACGCGGAATATGTCGAAGACCCGGCACTTGCGGCGGTCTGGCGCAAATAAGTTTCGCCATCGAAACAAAGAAAAAGCGGGCCAAATGGTCCGCTTTTTTAATGCTGATTCTTGCGCTCGTTATCTGGCCGCTTCAGCAGCATGCGCCCGCTTGCGCCATTCGTGAAACCACATGAAGAACAGAAGTGCGCCAGCTCCCAAAATGAGAATCCGCCTCGCCAAGTACTGCAGGAATATCATGAGCGACAAGCAGGCTCTCAATAACCCGCGCTTCTTCAAGAGAGACCGTTTTGAGAAGGCAAACCAGATTTGTCATCAGATGACATTATCTGTGATTGTCCAAATCGCAATCCACTACCCGCGAAAGCCTTTGGCTACGACGTAGATTTCCGGAGAGTTTTTCCGGCTCGCGGCTGGTTTGGCGTGACGCACTTCAATGAACCGGCTTTTCAGCTTTTCCAAAAGCTCCGGGCTCGTACCCCCCTGGAAGACTTTCGAACAGAAATGCCCGCCGGGCTTTAGCGTATCAAATGCGAAATCAACCGCCAGCTCGACGAGTGCCACTGTCCGCAAATGGTCTGTCTGTTTATGACCGACCGTATTTGCCGCCATATCAGACAAGACCACGTCGGCTTTTCCGCCAAGATGGCCGATCAGCTCGTCCATGATCTCATCGTCCTGGACGTCACCTTTCAGCAGGACTGCGCCTGCAAGCGGCTCAACATCCAAAAGGTCAATGCCGACGACTTTCGCCGCGCCGAGCTTTTGTGCCACCTGCACCCAACCACCGGGCGCGGCACCGAGATCAACAACGGCATCACCCTTTTTGATCAGGCTGTACTTTTCCTGCAGTTCCAACAGCTTATAGGCCGCCCGTGAGCGATAGCCGTCTGCCTGAGCCTGTTTCACATACGGGTCAGCGAGCTGACGCTCAATCCAGCGCTTAGAGCTCTCATTCTTGGCGTTATAGGCCGGCGTCTTCTTTTTGGCGGTTCGGCCAGCAGAGCCCTTGCCCGCGCCAATGCCCTTGCCTGTCCAGCGCCGTTTTCCATCATCCGTCATCTGACACCTGATCCTTCACATCGGCACTGGCCGCATTTTCATCCGATTTGGAGCGTTTTTTTCCGCCGCGACGACGCTTTGATGTCGGCTTGCCATGAATAAGGGACAGCAACATTCCTTCCCTGAGGCCGCGATCTGCAACGCGCATATCATCACACGGCCAGAGTTCCCAGACAGCTTCCATAATTGCGCAGCCTGCCAGAACCAGATCAGAGCGCCCGTCACCAATACAGGAAATCTTTGCGCGCTCTTCTCGCGTCAGGCCTGATAGGCGACCACGCGCCGCCAGAGCATCTGTCCGCGTGAGCGTCGCCCCGTCCACGAGAGAGCGGACATACCGCTCAAGATTCATATGAACCGCACAGAGGCTGGTTACAGTGCCGCTGGTGCCAATCAAATGCCCGCGATTTTCTTCAAAGATTTCCGCAAAAGCATGGCCACGTTTGAAGGCATTGAGCTTTTTGCGCGCAAAATCCAGCATTTCCGGATACCAGTCCGGATCGTTTCTCTCAGGAAACATTTCAGACAAAGTCACGACGCCGATCGGGAAACTCGCCCAGGCAAGCATGGGAACCTTATCCAGAGCCCCGCTCAAACCAGCCTTTCTGATCTTCTTTGCATCGACCCAGCACAGCTCGGTTGAGCCACCGCCAATATCGACAACCAGCGCCACTTCCTTTTCTGCATCCACCAGATCGAGTGCGCCGATCACAGCGAGCTGAGCTTCTTCGCGCGGCGAGATGACTTTAAAGGTCAGCCCGGTTTCTTTTTGAACCATGTCGATAAAGTCGCGACCATTGCCCGCCGCACGGCAGGCCTGAGTGGCAACACATCGGATTTTCTTGACGGGGTAGGACTTCACTTTTTTTCGGATTTCGCGAAGCGCCGACAAGGTGCGCTTAATCGCTGCTTCGGAGAGTTCCCCTGAAGCAGACAATCCTTCGCCCAAACGGACGATTTGTGAATATGAGTCGACGACTCGAAACCGTTTTCCTTGCGGCTCAGCAATTAGCAGCCGACAATTATTTGTACCCAGATCGACAGCCGCAAACATGGCTGACTGGGAGGAAGACCGTTTCGACCGCCGACGCCCCTTTTTCTTACTGGGCGCTTTGGAGGTGAGCATAGGTCCGCTCTGAATGATTAAGTTGACGCCACTTTATCAGAGCGAACTGAAAGGAAAAGCCTTTCATCTCTTGAGGAAGCGTAAATCGCTATCTATCTTTTACGGGTAACCAGATGTGAAGGATGAATCTCATGTCAGATCGCAACGCAAAATTCCAACTCGGCCAGGTCGTTAAGCACCGCCTGTTCCCGTTTCGCGGTGTCATCTTTGATGTGGATCCGGAATTCGCAAACTCTGAAGAATGGTGGGAATCCATTCCGGAGAATGTCCGGCCACATAAAGACCAGCCATTTTATCATCTGCTCGCGGAAAATGATGAAAGCCATTACGTGGCCTATGTTTCCGAACAGAACCTTCTGGACGATGCAGATGGCGGCCCGATTGATCACCCGCAAATCGCGGAGATCTTTGCCGGAAACAACGGCAGTCAGTACACAGTTCGCCCAGAACTGTCGAACTGATCGGCAAGAAATTGGAAATCAGAAAACCGGAGCTCAGGCTCCGGTTTTTTTATTTTACAGCGTCCGGCTGGTTTTCCGGGCGTGCTTTTACGAAAGCGTCCAGGGTAAAGCACAGCCGCTCAATCTCACAAAGTTCAGGAAATTCAGCGAGTTCCATCCCGAAACGGCGACCATTTGCCATTTGCGGAATGAGACAGAGTTCAGCCAGTCCGGGTGCCTCTCCGAACAAGAATTTGGACTTACGCTCGACTGCGGCTTTTTCCAGCGGCGCAAAGCCCCGCGCAATCCAGTCATGATACCAGTGGGTCAATTGCGCCTCAGTTGCACCGAAGTCTGATTTCAGCTTTCGAAGCACCGACAGATTGTTAAGCGGGTGAATATCGCAGGCAATTGTGTTGGCAAATGCCCGGCACTTTGCCCGCTGCCAGGCATTGCCGGGCAGCAATGACGGGCTCGGATGGATCTCCTCAAGCCATTCAAGAATGGCCATGGACTGGCCGAGCAAACCGTCATTTGTTTCAACGGCAGGCACCCGCCCTTCCGGATTGTGCATGAGATAGCCCGCGCTTAGCTGCTCGCTGACATCCGGCGCCAGATTCACGGGAATATAGTCAGCTTCGAGCCCTTTCAGGTTCAGCGCGATTCGCACGCGATACGCGGCAGATGAGCGCCAATAGCTGTAAAACTTCATGCTGAGCTCTCCCATATTTTTTCTTCTGATTAGCCGAAACTCACCAGCGGGAACAGTCAGACCATTCTCACAATCGCGAGACCGGCTTTGTTTGCGGTCGCAATTCCGAGTCCCTATATTATAGATATCAACCGAGGCGGTTTGAGAAAGCGATGAAGAGAAATCGCCAGAATCCCTCGGCAGCTCCGACTATGATCGGATGCGGGTACGACGAAGCCGCCGCACCATCTGACGATGATGCGGCGCTTCTGCCAAAAGCGTTTCGAGAAGTCTAGCCAGGCACCTTATCAAAAACCGGCACACCGTCTGGATTGGTGTGGAATGGCTGATGATCGCAATCGAAAATCACCATTTGCGGCGTCCCAAATTCAGCTGGTGCATCCATGCTGCCCGCCTTCACCAAAGCAACGCCCGGCATAGCTGGCGCGCGGCTTGTCAGCGGCGTTCCGCAATTTCCACAGAACTCACGCGTAACTGGTGCATCGAGGTCAGAACGGGTAAATTTGGCTGGCTCGCCAGACGTATATTCAAAGCTGGCTGCCGGCATGCCGATCACAAAGTTCGGTCCACCACCCGTCAGATACTGACATTCACGACAATTGCATTGAAGCTTGAGTGCCGGGTCCCCGCTCGCCTTGTAACGAACCTGACCGCAATAACATCCACCTGAAAATTCCATATAAACCTCCCTCATTTTGGGGAAGTAAACAAGAAAAAGGCAGGAAGTTCTATCCCTGCCCTTGCGTCATCCGTGCGATTAGATCTGGCCGTCTTTCGCCAGTTTCGCGATGCCGCGACCAATCACCATTTGCTGGATCTGGGTCGTACCTTCGTAGATGCGGAAAATACGCACATCGCGATAGAAGCGCTCAATGCCATAGTCAGCGACGTAGCCTGCGCCACCAAACACCTGAACGGCGCGGTCAGCTACGCGGCCCACCATCTCCGAACAGAACATTTTACAGCTTGCAGCGAGCAGCGTGACATTCTCGCCAGCATCACGCTTCTTAGCAGCGTCCAGAACCATACAGCGTGCGGCATAAGCCTCTGCATAGCTATCCGCCATCATCGCCTGAACAAGCTGATGGTTGGCAATAGGCTGGCCGAACTGTTTGCGCTCAACGGCATAGTTCGCCATTTCGCTGATCAGACGCTCTGCAACGCCGGTGCAGACAGAGGAAATGTGCAGACGGCCTCGGTCGAGAACCGACATGGCTACCTTAAAGCCATCGCCTTCCTGACCGAGCATGTTCGCAGCCGGAACCCGCGCACCGTCAAAGTTCACGTCGCAAATATGCGCGCCCTGCTGGCCCATTTTCTTTTCTGGCTTACCAATCGTCACGCCCGGCGTGTTGGTTTCAACGATAAAGGCAGACAAGCCCTTTCCGCCCGGCGTGTCCTGATCTGTCCGCGCCATAACCGTCAAAAGGTGAGCCTTGTTCGCGTTCGTGATGTAGCGCTTTGTGCCCGTCAGGACATAGTGATCGCCATCGCGAACCGCTTTGGTCTGAACGGAACCGGAATCGGAGCCCGCCTCTGGTTCGGTCAGACAGAAACTTGTGATGACTTCACCGCTTGCGATCTTCGGAAGCCATTCGGTTTTTTGAGCGTCATTGCCCCACATGACGAGGCCCTGGCTGCCAATACCGATATTGGTGCCTGCAACGGACCGAAACGCCGGAGAGGTCTGGCCAAGCTCCAAACCGACCAGACATTCTTCTTCCATGTTCAGGCCGAGACCACCGAACTCTTCAGGAATGGAAATGCCGAACAGGCCGAGTTCTTTCATCTGCTCAACGACGTCAGCAGGAACTTCATCATTCTCTGCGACCTGAGCTTCAATCGGCTTACATTGCTCATCCACGAAGCGGCGAACCATTTCGATCAATGCGTCACGCGTTTCCTTGTCATATGCCATTTGGCTTGCCCCTTTTAGTTCAGTGTTTTCGTCCTTTTAGCGGAATTGGGACGAACCTGCATTAAATACTAGATAGTCAACTATCGTGATATCCGGGCCGGTCAACCGTGAAAAGCCCCTGCTCATCTTCTCAGAGTAAACTTGTACACAAAAGCCCGGCTAAAGCGCCGGGTCGGTGCAAAAATACTCTACCTTCTAGCTTCGACAGGCTTCGATGCGCCCATAATGACGTTCACGTGCCTTTTGCACATCCATCTGACGCTTCATTGTCCCCTCATCGACGCCGCCTGCTGCTTTCGCACCAAGAATGCCGAGATATTCCGGGAACCGGCGCAACGCCTCCGGCGTGTCATTATTATCTGTCAGAGACATCACCGCAGCCAGAGGCGGGTCTTCTGCTGCGATCGTTTTATCCGCCGCACATCCACACACACCTGCGCTCTGACGAAAGCGCTCCATACAGCCCGAGATCAGTGCAGCGCGAGTATCTCCCGTTCTCGCGCATGCCAGCCCCCATGGATTTACCATCTGAATTTCCTGGTCAAAGGATTCCTTGATAAGAGTGACACCAGCCTGAAAGTTATCTGCGCCGCAAATGTCGATGTAAGTGTTCATAGAACACTGGCCATACTCAGCTTCATACGGCTGCAACGCCTTTGCGATTGCCGGATGACAGTTCTCTTCCTTCACCAAATCCTTGCCCCACTTATTGAGGCCGGCAGTATCAGCTGTCTCGGTTTTGACCGTCTTCGTTTCGTCAGTCTTGGTATCCTTCGGATCGCTGCCCCCACAGGCCGTCAAAAAAATTGCAGCTGCAAAGACCAGAAAATCTTTATTCATTTCAATGTCCCCTCATTCGATTTCACCCAGATCAGGCTATTCACTGGTCCGAGATTCGTCAACGAACTGAGATTTGGACTTGTTGTTTTTCGATAAGTGTATTATTGTTTATCGATACATGGAGTAACGCAATGAAAATGATCTTAGCTCTTGCCGCTGGCATTGGCCTCTCAGCAGCCCTGATCGCCCATGCGGCGACTGACAAGATTGATGTCCTGAAGGGTGAAACCCTGAAGCTGGAAGACGTGAACGGCGTTTCGCTTCAGGGCGGCGGCGACCTGATCATCAAGAAAGGCTCGTCTTACAAGTTCGCAAACACCAGCTCTGACAGCAATTGGGTGCTCGAATATGAAGATGGCGGCCTGAAAATCAAATGTCCGAAGCCATGCGAAGGCAATAAAGACCGACGCGCGACAGTGACTCTGAAGGAATTGAAAGATCTATCCATTTTCGGCGGTGGCAAAGTCGATGTCCGCGGCAATTTCGACGACGCTGACGAACTCAACATCGTCATTATGGGCGGTGGATATATCGATGCAGATGATATTCCGGCAAACAAGGTCAGTGTCGTCATCACAGGCGGCGGAAACATCTCTGTCCACGCCAAAGACGAACTTGATGTTGCGATCGTTGGTGGTGGTAAAGTCACCTACAAAGGCTCACCCACAATCGACAAGTCCATTATTGGCGGCGGCGTGATATCAAAGAACTAATCCGCAATAGACACACCCCACCCATCCCCCTATGACTCCCGTCAAATCGCTGACGGGAGTTTTCATGGGCATGATCAAAGCCACAGACGGCGAATTCGCTGGCTGGGAATACTGGGACAATGACAGCTTTGAGAAGCGCGTCGGTCCGTTCTTTTTCAAGAAAGAAGACAACGGCAAATGTGTTGGCGCTTTCCGGGCCGAAGAACGGCACATGAATGGAGCTGGAAGCATGCATGGCGGGTGCATGATGAGCTTCGCAGACTTTGGCCTGTTCGTTATTCCGCTTGAAATCATGGACGAAGTGCACGGCGTGACTGTAACAATGAGTTCTGAATTCATGGGCGGTGCCAAACCGGGCGAACTGATGGAAGTTCGTGGGGACGTGCTTCGCGCTGGCGGCTCACTGCTTTTCATTCGCGGCCTGATCACTGCTGATGGTCGACCATGCCTGAATTTTTCAGGCACGATCAAGCGTTTCAGACCGAAGTAATTGATTGAATTGGAACAGTTTTCTTAACTGTTCCACAATCCTTTTTAAGCGTTTGTTGTGGCCTGACTGACACCATCTGATCATGAGCCTGATCAGATCTGTATATCAAATGGCCAGCCTGTTTCGAATTCGTACAGACGATCAGGATCTGGTTCGCGAGCAAATGTTCGCGCTGGAACGCCAAATTCCATGGCTATATCTAAATCTTCTGATCAATGCCGCTGCGCTGGTTTATACCCATTACAGCGTTGCGCCAAACTATCTGACGATTGGCATTTTCAGCGCCATGTTCAGTCTGTTTGTCGCCAGAATGGTGGTCTGGTTCAAACCGAAAACAACGCCCTACACGCATGAGCACGGCGTGAAACGCCTTAAATCGCTCTGGCTGACCGGAACGCTGATCGGGATCATCTATAATTGCTGGGGCTTACAGCTCATCCAGTATGGGAATGAGTTTCAACAGGGCCATGTCGCTTTTTTCCTGTCTGTGACAGTCATTAGTTGCCTGTGTTCACTCGTGCAATTTCCTGCATTGACCCTGTCTTTGCTCGCCGTGTCGGCCGTTAACACGCTGGTTTACTTCCTGATTGCCGGAGACAAGTTTCAGATTGCCATGGCGTGCAGCTTTGCGATGGTCATTTTGATCGTCGCCTTCGTTTCGCGCATTCTGTTCATGAATTTCTACGATCAGATCAAAGCCAAGCGGGCTCTGTCTCAGTCCCAGGAAGCGCTATCCCAACTAAATCAGGAACTGACCTTTCACAGGGACAATCTGGCGCAAGAAGTCAAACGCCGGACAGCTCAGCTGGAAGAAGCGCTCGAGGCAGAAAAAGAACTCAACCGCCTGCAGAATGAATTCGTCTCAATGGTCAGCCATGAATTCCGCACACCGCTGACAATTATCGATGGCGCAGCGCGGCGCGTTGAACGTAAATTTGCCACGCTGGAACCCGAAGAGATCGCGCAGCGCATGAAAACCGTGCGTGTATCTGTCTCGCGTCTGTCTGGACTGATCGAGCGGACACTGGATGCCTCCAGGCTGGCGGCGGGCAAGATCAATATTGACATTACAGAGTTCGATCTCGGTGAACTCATACGTGATATCATCTTTGTTCAGAAAGATTTGCATCAGGAGTTCGACTTTGAACTCGATCTCAAAAACCTTCCTGCCAAATGCTATGGCGATGACCGGCTGATGGTGAATGTGATCAACAATTTACTGTCCAACGCGATCAAATATTCTGGTGACAGCCGGAAAGTCCTGATCCGGGGACATGAAGAAAACGGCAATGTCGTCTTGTCGATACAGGATTTTGGGATCGGCATTCCGAAAAACGATCTGGAGAAAATCACGGATCGCTTTTACCGGGCCTCAAACTCAACCGGCATTCAGGGCACAGGCATTGGCCTGAACCTCGTACGGATGCTGATCGAACAGCAGAACGGTTCGCTGTCCATAGAAAGCGAAGAAGGCAAAGGGACGATAGTCACCATTTGCCTTCCCACAGAAATGTCGATGTCAGAACGAAACAGCCCCATGATCCAAGAGGCTGAAGCGCAATCGCCTAGCCTTATCGACCCGGCACGTATGCCAAAGGCGTCTTAGCCGTTTTCAGTCCAAGATAACGATCACGCAGCTCAGTCTGACGGCTGGTCAGGCTTTGCGCCACGCCATCAATATAGATCGCCTCTGGTGCGCTCATCAGTTCGAGCGGATCGCCCGACCAGACAACTACATCCGCCACAGTGCCCTTTTTCAGCTGACCGAGGTCTTCAAGACCAAACATTTCAGCCGGAACACTCGTAATGGCAGCCAGCGCGTCTTCATGCTTCACGCCATTGGCAACCGCATTGCCTGCGCTTTGCAGAACGAGACGCGCCTGATGGCCGTCATCGCCAAGATGCGCAAACGCCGTCTTCACACCCGCTGCAATCAGACGCTCAGCATTGTGCGCCGTCGCGCCAAGCTGTTCGAACGACACAGGCAGGTTTTGGAAGGGATCAACGATCACAGGAATTTCCGCTGCCGCCAGTTCCTTAGCGACCATCCAACCTTCATCCGCGCCGACCAGAATGATGTTCAGTCGGTCATTTTCTTCCTTGAAGCGGATCACTTCGAGAATGTCTGACGCACGCTGAACAGACATCAGAAGTACCTGATCTCCACGAACCATATCGCGCAAAGCTTCAGCATCAACACGGCTGACACTGTCGCCGAGTTCATGCGCCACATAACGTCGAGGGTAGGTCCGCGCATCCATCAGAGCGCCTGACAGGAAACGCCACGCCGCAGAGCGGGATCCACCAGCGCGGTTTGCGCCCGCCTCGCCCATGACAACAAACTGCAGCGCTTTTTCCTTCGTCACAGAGCCTGAAAGCTTGCCGCTAGTATCTGCGACAAAGCCTTGCCCTGCGAACACAGAGCTTCCCGGCTGAGGCACAACGACGACACGCGTCACGCCTTCAATACGGGTCACATCAATTGGGCTCGCATTCGGGTTGAAGCTTTTCGACGCATCAAGTGCGGCGGTGAATTTGGAATTCGATGCACTGGTGTCATTGGTGGCATCTTCTGCCCCGACTTCCACAATACCGACCCGCGTAAACGGCGCGATGACACCCGGCGTGATCCACTTGCCCTTGGCGTCCACGACTTTGGCACCTGATGGTGCTTTCACCCGTGGACCGAGCGCAGTGATCTCGCCATCTTCGATGACGATAGTGGCATTTTCCAGAACGCCTTCAGACGTACCGGTCCAGATTTTTGCACCGGTATAGGCAACGGTTTCCGCAACCACCGGCATGCTCAGGAGAAGCGCTGAAACAGCACCTGAAACAAATGTCTTCAGCATCATTTTGCATCTCCTTCACCAGGTTGGCCAAGTTCAAAGTCCATAACGGGTTGAGCTGCCTTGTCCGTGCGATCATACATCAGCGCGCCATCCACGAAGACTTTTTCCGCCTGCGCATAAACGCTGAACGGGTCTGCCGACCAGACAACCACGTCCGCCTGCTTTCCCTTTTCCAGAGAGCCGGTTTTATCGAACACGCCAAGCGATTTGGCTGGGTTGGCTGACAGCCACGCCCAGGCGTCCGCCTCGGAAATGTCAATGCCGACACGGCGTCCATCAGACAGCGCTTTCGCGGCCTCCTGATTCAGACGCTGAATACCAATGTCACTGTCTGAGTGGACAATTGCGCAGGCACCAGCCTGATGCACCATTGGGATATTTTCGCGGATACCGTCATAGGCTTCCATTTTGAAGCCCCACCAGTCTGCCCACATGGCCGAACAAATGCCTTCTTTCGCCAGAAGATCAGCGATTTTGTAGCTCTCAACAGCATGGTGGAAGGCTGTCACCTTATAGCCAAACTCTTTAGAGATATCGATGACCTGAGCCATCTCATCGGCACGGTAGCAGTGCATGTGCACAAGAATATCGCCGTCCAGAACGCCTTTCAGCGTGTCGAGCTCAAGGTTACGCTTTGGCGGATCACCGCCATCTTTTTGGTATTTCTCCCAGGCACGTTTGTATTCAACCGCTTCTGCCCAGGCTGTACGATAGCCTGCGACATTGCCCATTCGAGAATAAGGCGCACCGCCCGGAACGCGACCGGCGCCATAGCCATAGACGCGTTTCGGGTTCTCACCACATGCCATTTTCAGCGTGTACGGCGCGTCCGGAAACTTCATGCCCTGAACCGTACGGCTTGGCACGTTCTTGACGATCACACCGCGACCACCAAACAGATTGGCTGAGCCCGGAAGGATCTGAAGCGATGTGACACCGCCCGCCAGAGCACGCGTAAAGCCCGGGTCTTGCGGCCAGACACCATGCTCTGACCAGACTTCAGCCGTTACCGGTGCTGAAATCTCATTGCCGTCGCCATGGGCTGACACGCTTGGCGATGGATATACGCCGAGGTGAGAGTGCGCATCGATAATGCCCGGCGTCACCCATTTGCCTGCGCCATCCACGACGAGTGCGCCATCAGGGGCTTTTAGGGATTTGCCGACTTCAACGATCTTGCCGTCCTTGAACAGAACGTCAGCATCTTTCAGCTCTTTGCCGACGCCGTCAAAGACGGTCGCGCCGCGAATAAGAACCGGTGAAAACTCGTATGGCTCATATGTTGATGGAAATGGATTTGCGTTCACTTCAAAACGCGTTCCATCATCGTCCTTTTTTGCTTCTTCTGCCTTTTTTGCGCAGGCAGATAGTCCCAGCGATGCCGCCAAAACCAGAAGACCCAAATGCAATTTCATTCGGTAGCTCCCCTTTTCCATGATCGCGCGGATCATGAACAGTTCTTGCTGACTGGCAAGTGAGCGCGGCAAAGAATCTCGACGATTCATCAAATCCGACGCAGGTTTTCGCGCTAATTGGCGGCCGCAACCGTTCCGGGAGTGACGGACCAGAATTCGCGTTCGTCAAGTATCCTGAAAATCTCCTCTACTTTTGTGTGATGGAGAAGCTGCCCGGCGCGCGGGACATTCGACACCGAAACATGCGCATATCTTTGGGCAAAGCTCTCTGCCCATTTCAGCGGACAGATCGGGTCTTCCTCGCCGATAATGTAATGCAGCGGGACGTTCAGCCCGCGCACATAGTCTGACCAGTCATTGAAGATACGAAGTCCATCGCCGACAAAACCGTCAAAGCCTGTGCACACGATCAGCGCCATTCCCTCGTGGACCAGTTCGGCCACTTTCGGGTCGCGCAAGGCCGCTGCGTCACTCGGCACGCTGCCATAGGTCCGCTCGATGATCTTGTTGCGCCCTTTTTCACTCCGATAGGACGCGGCAAAGGAGGAAAACACAAAGCGCAATAATTGCGGTGAAAACCTGGATGCGCGAGACAGAAGCCTGACCTGAAGCGGATAATCAGCCAGCATAAAAGTATCCGAGATCGGAACACCGCCTGCCATCGCACAAATCTGCGAAACCCTGTGAGGATGCTTGCTCGCAGCGACACATGCATAAAGAACGCCTGATGTATGCGTCAGGATAGGTGCGCGTTCTATGCCCAGTTCATCGAGGATTTTCGGAAAACACTCCGCCCATTCGTCAATATTTGCATAAATGCTGCTGGCGGGATCAGACCCGCCATATCCCGGACGATCAATACAGACCAACTCGATCCGTCGATCAAACAGATGCCGCTCAAATTCCGGCGTCAGGCCGTGTCCCAGACCCATTCCATGCAAGAACAAGACGCGTTGTCCGCCCGGCCTGCCCTTTGTTCGCCAGGTAATGGCGCGGTTTTGCCTGCCCACCCTGACCGACATTTTATTCGGCGCCGAAGACGACCGTTTCAATTGCTCACCGGACTTCAGCAGAACATGCAGCTGGTAAGCCATGCGCACTGCATCTTCACGACCATTGGCGTGCATTTTCCGATAAATGGACTTTGACTGAGATTTCAGGGTCTCAACCGCCTTACCCGTCGCGGCCGCAATTTCTGTAAAGCTGTCGCCAAGAACCATACGTTTTAAAAGCTGTGTCTCTGCCGGCGTCAGATCGAACTCTGTCGTTATCAATTGCGAAATTGTATCGCTCCAGATCGCCTCTCCGGTGCGCAGAAGATACCGCTTCGGCAACTCCTCACCGGGGCGAGTGAACAAGCGGCTGATGGAGAGATTCACAAACTCACCATCGGACTTCAGGAAGCGAACGAAGCTGGTCCGGTGCTCTGAAATCTCATGCAGCGTGCGCATGGCCGAGCGTACATGTTCAATGGCCGCCTCATCGTCAGACAATCCCCAGATGGTGTCCGACGAACTGACATAGCGCTCTTTCCACAGGTCATTGCTGGCGACAGTCTTGCCGTCCGGCGTCACGATGGCCGCGGGGCCATGCTCGGCACTGACAATTTCCTCCGGCAGCGTCGGCACGTCCGTCACCACATGTAATTGTTCGAGAATGCTGAGCGCTTTGTCGATATGCTGGCGCAGTTGCTGAGCCTGATCACTGTCCGGATCAATATCAGCAATATACTCATCGATACCGCCTGCAATCGTCTCATACTGCCCTGGCGATAGCGCCATAGAGTAAAGCGCATCAATCATGGAGAGAATTTCGGAGGAATTGGTGCGTGTCGTCACGTAAGTCTGTTTCTACCCATCCATGACCCCTGACGAATACACATTTTACTTCAGGGGAAGTAGAAATATTTCCACTCCTTTCACCCTAAAGGGTGATGGAATACCCTGCAAGATAGATATAGTGGCGCTAAGGCTCGTAAAGGGGGTGGAAACACTCTGGGACGCGCGCTGGGACACAAGAGCTTCCGCTTTTGGAGGGGGGACGCAACTTTCGCCCAAGTTGCGTCCCTTTTTGTTACGACGCCATCGGACGGGTTTTCATCAGTTCCATCCAGCGCGCCAGATTCTCACGGCCTTCCCAGGCCTTGAACCGCATATATTGGGCAAATCCCATACAGATGAACAATGTGATGTCTGCATTGGTGAACCGGTCACCAGCAACATACTCTGTTTCGCCGAGTACACGGTCGAAATAGTTCGCAGCCTTTTCTGTGGCCTGCCCTGAAAGCTCTGACCATTCCTTGCATTGCACCGGCTCCAGCGCCGCAGCAGCCGGATGACCGTGGCGGAACCAGCCTGCAATAGAGCCCATCAGCATCAACTCAACGCGGCGATCCCACATTTCAATCTGTGCCCGTTCCAGACCGTCTTTCCCCATCAGGTTTGGCTCAGGAAAAACGTTTTCCAGATAGGTGCAGATCGCGCGGCTTTCACCAAGCACGGTGCCATCATCGAGTTCCAGCGCCGGAACGCGCGTTGTCGGGTTGATCGCCTTATAATCAGCAGACCGGTGCTCGCCCTTGATCAGGTTGAACTCAACGATTTCAACGGCGTCCAGCTTTCCTTTTTCCTTCAAGAAAAAGGTTACGCGGTCCGGATTCGGCGCTCCTTTTGAGCTGTAGAGTTTCATGGCATTTCCTCCCGTATCATTTTGTCACCAGCGCGTTCGAATGCCCACCGTCAGATTCGACGGCTCACCCGGGAAATAACGTTCATTTCCAAAGGCAAAGTCGGCCCGGTCGGCATAGCGCTCATCGAACAGGTTCTTCACCCGTCCCCAGAGCTCCAAATTGCTGGATAGCTGATATTTCGCAAGAGCGGACACGAGAGTGTGACCACCATACTCATTCTGATTGCCGGCGTCGGTGTAGTATTTCCCGATATACTCGGCCTCAAGCTGGAGCGAGAGTTTGTCAGACGGCGAAACAGACACGGTCAGATCCGACAGCCATTCCGGCGCCGTATCCACCTTGTTGCCTGACTCAATGTTATCTGCGGCGCGGTTGAAATCATAGGTATGGTCCGCCCAGCTGACATCGCCGGACACGGTGAAATAATCATTGGCCACATAGCTGGCTGAGGCCTCAATGCCGACATGATCGGTCTTGCCATTGGGGACATTGAGACCCTGAGAATCCCGGAAGAAAAAGTTCTTCTTGTTCATCGTATAGGCTGCAACTTCGAAGCTCAGGCCGGGGCCCGTGAGTTCGCGGCGCACACCGATTTCCAGACTGTCCAGCGTTTCCGACTTCACATCGCCAATGACTTGCTGGTTCTGGAGACGATAAAGATCAGACGCCTGTGGTGCGCGTTGTCCACGCGCATAGTTGACGAAATACGAGATGTCCGAGCCAGCGTCAGACCAGATCAAACCGATTTTCGGTGTGACCAGATCAAAATGATCAGTGCGATCATCCGGTACGTTGAACCGA
Source organism: uncultured Ponticaulis sp. (assembly GCA_963678615.1). Classification (GTDB taxonomy): domain Bacteria; phylum Pseudomonadota; class Alphaproteobacteria; order Caulobacterales; family Hyphomonadaceae; genus Ponticaulis. Next base: position 898,259 of record OY782947.1, on the reverse strand, counting down.
CCATTAATGCCGGGTGCGATATGCGTGGTGTACTCATACTCATGCGTTTCAACGCGAACACCGCTCGTCAGCGCAAGTGACTGCGTCAGAGCAAAAAAAATCTCGCCCCAAACAGCCGCTGCACGCGTATCTACCGTGTAGTCATAATGGCTGCCGACCGGAAAACGGGTATCCCCGGGGAAAAAGCCGAACGGGTCATCCTGCGTCTCTTTCAGATCCCCACTGGCAATGTCGAGCATGCCGCCAACCCGCCAAAAGCTCGCCTCGTTAAAATTGGCACCCATATCGCCCATCACGCCGAAGGCAGAATGGCTGTTTTCTTCCAGCCCTTTATACGGCAGGAAGTGCTGGCGGAACGTCATCTCCTGCCAGCGCGCATAAGGTGTGATGTTCGCTGAAACGACTGAACCTTCATATTCGAAGCGCACGGCCCCCATCGCAAACTGCGCATCGCGAAACGCTTCCGGGTTCGGATTGGCCTTGCTGACATCTTCGTCCTTATAGGCGTCCGGCCCCTCAATGAACCCGGCAGATTCCTGATTTAAATTCACGGCACTGAACCAGGCATTCGCTGTCCAACTACCAAGATCGAACAACTTGCCCGCCGAGACTTTTTGCTGATCAAGCCCGGTATTGTCGCGCCAGCCCGTATCGTGCTGCAAAGACACACCGATAAAGGCTGTCTCATCAGACAGAACAGCATCCGCCCTGGTGCGACCAAGAGATGAGGCCGACAGGTTGAGCCGGTTGTCTCGCGGATCGCCAGCTTGCTGCAGGATGAAATTCATCAGTCCATGCACTGCGTTCGAGCCATATTTTACAGAGCCCGGGCCCCGCACAACCTCAATGCCTTCGGCAATTTCATGGTGCACATCCATCAGCATGTTCACATTGCCGAAGGCAGGAGAGCGTGTTGGAACACCATTCTGCAGGGTGAGAAAGCTTCCCTGCCCTGCGCCGCCCGTCAGCACCGGGGAGCGAATGGCGATAAGATGCTCCTGCCCGGAATTCATTTGCACATTCACACCGGGAATAATGTTCAGAATCTCTGCCGGGTGGTCTGCTGCAACATCTTCAATGGTTTCTGGAGATATGTGAGAAATTGCGCCCGGCCGATCATTCTCCCGATCCCCGAGCACGTAAATCCGCTCAAGAACAGAAAAGTCATCCTCAGATTTGGCTGAGATCGCCTCGTCAGCCAGCGCTGTATGGAAACACCCTATGGATGCAGCCGACATAATTGCCAGAAATGCGCGCCCGGAAACCTTCAACTCATACCTCCCTCGCCTGTCTTTGCAGGCCTTCACGAGGTAGGTTTAAGCACCAGATCGTCAAAACAAAAGGACTAATTCAGCCTGTCGCCGGGGCAGCTATGCACCCGGTTCCTGAAATTGAATGCGATGAAAAACCGGGCGTCAAACCGCTGTCTTGCTGGCTTTTTCATCTGCGGAAATCAGCTGAACGGTAGAAACGGCGTCGTCGGCAAGGTCCTCAACATCAAACCAGTTCACCTCTGTATGATTATAGACGAACACCGTCACGCGAACCTGAAAGAATAATAATGCGAGTCCGAAAGTCAGCAGTGACAAGATCATCCACGGAAAGGCGTGCTTGATCATTTGCGGAAAGGTCAGCGTACAATCGAGACTACCGATCCGCTTGCCATCTGCGTCCACAATGAAACTGTGATCGAGAATATCCCGTTGAAAATAATAGGGAAAAATGAACAGGACGAGACCTGCTGTCAGCGGCGTCAGGATGGCCGTCAGAATGACATCGACCAGAGCTTTACTGAGTGGAAAGCTCGCCTGAAGTTTGGTGCCGATCGGCAGATTCACCGCGATCATCCTGTCTCCTTAGCTTCCGAGGAAGAGTTGCGCAGGCAATGCACCAGCGACACACGCCGACATACATGTCGCCAGCGTCCCCGCCAAAAGCGTTTTCCACGCAAGCTCAAGGAAAGTCTCACGACGCTCTGGCGCAATGATTGTCAGACCACCAATCAGAATGCCGATGGAGCCGAAATTCGCAAATCCACAAATCGCGTGTGCGACGATAATACGAGAACGGTCAGACAACTCCCCGTCCGGCGTATTCGCAAGCTCAAGGAAGGCTACAAACTCGGTCAGAACCGTTTTGATTCCCATGAGCGAGCCCGCTTTTTGAGCCTCTTCCATCGGAACGCCGACCATGTACATGACCGGTGAGAAAATCCATCCAAGGATCATCTGAATAGACAGTTTAATCGGCTCGCCATTTGCGTCTTCGCCAAAGGTGAAAGGAAGAAATGCCAGAATACCGTTCACGATAAACAACAGCGCCAGGGCGGCGATCAGCATGGTGGCAATGTTCAGAACGATTTTCAGACCATCACTCGCGCCAGTCGCGAACGCATCCATGGTGGAGTGATATTCAAAATCCGGCTCGTGAGCGCGTTCTTTAATGTCGACAGATTCAGGAACAATCGTCAGAGCCAGCGCAACAGCGGCCGGTGCAGCAACGATGGAAGCCGTCAGAAGCTGAGCCAGCGGATTGGCCATAACCGGTGTCAGGAAGGTCGTGTAGATCACCAGAACGGAGCCTGCAATCGTTGCAAAACCAGTCGTCATCAGAACGAAGATCTCCGACCGGGTCATGCCTTTAATATATGGCTTCACCAGAACCGGTGCCTCAGTCATGCCCATGAAGATGTTGGCAGATACCGCCAGTGACGTCGCACCGCCAAGGCCCATTGTCTTAGAGAAGATGAACGCGAAAGCCTTGGTAACATAGCGAAGAACGCGCCAATGCCAGAGAATGGCTGACAGCGCCGCAACGACGATAACGATTGGCAAAATCTGGAAGAAGAATGCCGGGTTCGCATTTGCACCCTCAACCGGGAACTGCGTGTTGTCGCCGATATAGCCATAAACAAAGCCTGTACCGGCGCGAGTCGCATTTTCGAGACCATCCACCAGGATGTTCGCCTTGAACAGCGTGTCTCGAACCGGAGGAACAGCGAACAATAACAGCGCGAAAAAGAACTGCAGACCAACTGCACCCAGAACGATCTTCCATGGAAATGCCTTTCGGTTTTCCGAAATGGCCCATGCAACACCGACGATCATTACAAGACCTATCAGCGCGCGCGCGTTATCCCAGCCCCATTCCATTCCAAATTCCTTCAATTCCTGAAAGTCGATCCGTTTAAAGCATTTGCGACGGATTTCCAGTCGCCGGAAGCTTTATCCTTCATTTCCAGCCTCAGAGGCTGAATTTTACTCATAGCGCGAAGTAACGCTCAGAAGCATGCCCTAAACGCCTGCCCCCCCGATTTCTCTCACGCCCGCTTCAAAAACCAATCCCACAAGACAGAGATGATTGTTAGGATCAGTTTTGAGCACTTTCCAAGTGTATTCAACAACATACTGACCTCGAGACGAAATTTCTCTCTACAGGAGAATAATGGAGTTCAACTCGAAATCCGGATTTCAACTTGTCGGGGTCCGCGTCATCTGACACACTGGCTTTGGACGGGGACAATTGGTGGGGATATCATGAACTGGATACTGGCCCTTCTTGCATTCGCAGGTCTGATGACCATTCTTTCGACGATTGTTTATATCATCGTCGAGGCCCTTCATAAGGGATTGTCGCTGCGCCGGTCCGGCCTTGCCGAAATGCTTCGGGCCCTGCACGACAACGTCGTTGTCGGGCTGGAACAGGGCACCAATACCTTCGTTTCGAACGATCCCCCAAAGGGCGGCTCTACAGTTGCCGCTGAATTTGCCGATGCCATGCAGCAAAGCCCGTCCTATGCCGGGAGCAATCGCTGGTGGTGGCCGTCAAACTGGGGCCTCAACCTCAATCAGCGCAAATTCGAGCGCATGTCGCGGCTACAGCTAGCCGAACAGCTCGCGCAAACCGAATATGGCCAGAAACTCGCCCGCTCAAGCCGCTCAGATATTGAGTTTGCCATGTCTCGTCTGGGTCACGAGTTTGACCGGTTTGGCGAGGCTCAATCTGCGTATTTCAAACGACGCGCCAAAGTCATGTCCGGTCTGGTCGGCTTTGCTTTTGTCATTCTCGCAAACATCAATGTTATTGATATTTACATCCACCTTGCATCCAACGAACAGGCACTGAACAAGACGCTCGCGGTCGTCAGCGCTGACAATCCTGAGGAATTGGCACTGTTGCAGAAGAATCTGCAATCCGCGTCTGCGCAGCTCACAAAGTCTCTGGAGCAGGACGGCGTCACGAGTGAAGAAGCCCTCGCCGCGGCCAAGGATGTTCAGATCTACCTCAACAATCTGCAAGGCAGTCTCGACCTGCCAATCGGGCGAAATTACTTCCCCTATTGCTCCAGCCCGCTGGTCGATTCCAAGCGTTGTTCAGCAGATGTCGGCGACAGCATAAAACTGCTTTTCCTGTTTGATGTGAAAGCGCCGAAACCTGTTGTTCGGCTCGTCAGCCATTGGCAAACCGGGCTTTACTGGATTTTCTGCATGATCGCGAGCGCAGGCCTTCTCGCACTCGGCGCTCCGTTCTGGTTTGATCTTTTCAGCAAGACCGCAACGCTGGTGGGCTCTTTAGCGGCAAACCGCATCGCCAGCGTTGGCGCGCCAAAAGCAGCTGAGCTCCCGCCAACGAATGGAACCCAGCCCTTTGCCCGGTCCAGCAATCCTGATCCGTCTCAAATGGCTGATGCGCTGATCATCGCCGCAGGTGTCCCGAAAAGCGAACTCGCCCTTCAGGACATTCTGGGCATGAAACTCGGCAGTTCGAGTTCGCAAGCCGTCAAAGCAGACGCCATCGACCTCGTGGACCCGACCGCGTCTGCCGATGAAGGCGACGCGATGGAACACGCCTCGCCAGGCGATCAAAACACCTGGTCAGCGGGGTAGACATGAAACTCTCAACAGCATTTCTGGCCTTCGCCCTGACACTTGGCGTTACCGCCTGTTCAACCACCCCCGAGAACACAGACCTAAATCGCCGCGCCGAACTTGCGAAAATTGAATCCGAGCTGAACTCAACGCTGGCCTCAAACGAAAACGGCTATGGCAAATATCTCACCCTGCTGAATGCGAAGTCAGCATCTCTGGTCGAACTGGCTGCTCTGCCAACGGCGTCTCCTGCGGGCGACACCAAACTGGACATCCAAAACCTCGTCGTGTCGATTTCAGCAGGCGCGCTGCTGAGTGATTTACCAAGGCCGAACGACACAATCAGAACCGCTATTCGCAACAGTCAGGCGTCTGAGAATGCCCTGAAAACGGCTTGCGAAACGACCCGCACGAGTGACTGCGCGTTGGGCGAAACACTGCTAGAAACCATGCCTGCCCGCGCTGTCGCGGCTGAAGCGCTCGCCCTGTCTGTCAGCACTGAAGACGCATGGACGACTTCAAAACAAACGTTGCGGACCTACAGAAAGTTTACAGCCAGCCTTCCAGTCAGGATCCCGACCTTCTCAATGGATATGCCGGACGCCAGCGCAATGACCTATTACGCGAATGTTCGTCAGCAAGCCTGTACGCTGAGCTGGGCCCAGAGCCTCATAGCTCCGAAACTTGAACAACGCGCAGTATCGAGCGTCACGTCAGCCTATCAGGTCGCCATGGCGAGAGCCTTCAAGGGGACCAAAGTCAATTTTTGCCTTGCCGGTCCGACCAACTGCACTCCTGCGGAGCTCAAATGTATCCGCGGCGTCGAGAAATCAAGAAGCTGTCAGTTCAAAGAGGTCGCGGCCCTTGAGCGGAGCTGTGGCCCTGTCGCCAACGACCTCGCCGATGTCGTTTCCAATCTGATAACTGATGATCATACGGGGACCTGATCATGCTGAACCGGATATTCAGGGTCAATGCGACCCGGCTCAATCTTCGCCCAAGGCCCAAAGTGGAAGCCAACACTCAATTGACGCAGCTACTGAAAGGTCAGGCGGTGGTCAGACTGGATGAGGCTGATCTGAATGGCTGGTGGCTCGTTTTTGCAGATGTTGCGGGTGACGGCATTTACGCGGGCTATGTCTCGTCACAATATCTGACTGCGGTCGATATGGGCCTGTCTTCGGTAACGCCGACGCCTGCCCCCTCACCTTCGCCCACTCCGTCCCCGACGATTGACGACGACACTTCTCTGGAAGGTCGCGACGATGAGGATCTCTCAGGGTGGGCCCAGGGGTGGAACCCAACCATTCCTGACGAGCGCCGGTTCCAGACCACGCATTACAGTTCGCGCGCAAGCTCACCCATCCGGCGCGTCATCATCCATGTGACCGGAACAGCGTCCTTTGAAGCGGTGAAGAACACCTTCATGACAGGGTCTGCCAAAACCAGTGCGCATTATGTTGTCGAACAGGATGGCGGGCTGAACCAGTTCGTTTCCGAAGACCATGCCGCCCATCACGCAGGCATTCAGAGCGCAGTAAAGGCCCTCTATGACCGGACGGAAAATGACTGGCGTAAATATCTGAAATATTACAGCTGGTATAAGGGCTATCCGAGCAATGCGGTATTCGTGGATTCAAGCCTGAACCCGGTGACAAATGGCGCAACGCCAGCTTTCGTCAAACGAGCCGACAGTGCCAATCACACGCATTACGAATATTTCGACGCGCGATGGCCGGACGCGACCCTGCCGATCGGTTATGTCGATGACAACAAATCTCCGAACCAGCACACGATTGGTATTGAGATTGTTTCCTATGGTCGGTCTTATCCCGATCCGGTCGCCTATTCAGATGCGATGTACACCACTCTGGCGTCATTGGTAGACGACATTTGCACCCGTCATAACATCCCAAAAGCCCGGCCCTTCGTCATTGGACATGAGGATGTAAACCCGGTTCAGCGATTTGGCTGGGACCCGGCTCAGGGCTTTGATTGGGACCGGGTTTTAGGCGCATAAAAAAGGCGGCTGAAGCGCCGCCTTTTCAAAAACATCTGAAGACTATTCAGCTTTTTCAGGCCATTTGAAGGTCGGCTTCGCTTTCCATGGGTAGTGAGGCGCAATACCGTTGGAGACTTTCTCTGGGTATTCCGGCTTACGCTTTTCGAGGAAGCTCATAACGCCCTCTTTTGCATCCATGGTCTTACCGCGTTCAAAGATCGCACGGCTGTCAACAATGTGGGCTTCCATTGGATGAGACGCACCCAGCATTTGCCACATCATCTGACGTGTCAGAGAGACAGACACAGGGGCCGTGTTGTCGATGATCTCACGGCACCAGGCTTTCGCCGCATCCATCAGCTGATCTTTCGGATAAACTTCCTTTACCAGGCCGCCGGCTTTTGCCTCAGCCGCAGGGAAGACGCGGCCAGAATAACACCAGTCAAGTGCCTGGCTGATGCCAACAAGGCGCGGCAGAAAATAGCTGGAGCAAGCTTCAGGAACGATGCCACGACGTGCGAACACGAAACCGAAACGCGCATCGTCAGACGCGATACGAACATCCATCGGCAACTGCATGGTGACACCGATACCAACAGCCGCGCCATTGATCGCGCCGATAACCGGTTTCAGACTTTCATAGATGCGGAGCGTCACACGGCCACCGCCATCGCGCTGCAGGTCTTCCTGAGACGTGCGACCGGCTTCACCATCACCCTGACGGGCTTCATAGTCGAACGTCTTGCCACCAGATGACAGGTCTGCACCTGCACAGAATGCCCGGTCGCCAGCGCCCGTTACGATGACTGCTTTGACATCGTCATCAGCGTCCGTTTCGTCGAAAGCTGCAATCAGGTCAGCCATCATCTGGCCGGTGAAGGCATTCATTTTGTCCGGACGGTTCAACGTGATTGTGGCGATTCCGTCTTCAACTTCGAGGATAACCTCTTTGAACTCTTTGCGCTTTACCAAAACGATTCCTCCCGATCAGGTTTTCTGATCGGGAGTGAACACGGGTTTCTTAGGGGAAATCAAGTGGCGAGAGTGAACTATCACCGATAACTTGAAACTGTGTATTGGGTACACTGTACGCTGCGGTTTCCAGAATAGGCGCCGACAACCGCTCCGGCGACCGCACCAATCGCAGCATTGCGACCGTCATCGCCGCCAGCCAGCGTCCCTAAACCTGCACCGGCAAGAGCGCCAAGACCGCCACCAGCAAGCGTCCGCTGACGTTTCGCCTGCTCACACGATTCATAAGACTGATACCGTGTCTGGCCGTCATAAGACCAGTATGAGCTGTTGGTGTAGCCGCTGTTATAGCCTGCATTTGTCTGGTAGCCATAATTGGTAGACCCATATTGTGGCTGGCCCTGATAAGTGCGGGTGTAGGTCGTTGTTCTCTGACCAGAGTATGGCTGGTGAGAATATGTCTGATACTGACCTGAATACGGCTCCTGATAGGTTTTGGTCGTTGTGTGCGTATAGGTATGTCCGCCCTGCCCTGAATACGTGTAGACAGGTGTGGAGGACTGATAAGTGTAGGTCGGCTGGCTCGAATAAACGGTATTGGAACCGTAACCACTCGAATAAACGGTATTAGACCCATAGCCGCTCGAATACCCGGTATTGTGACCATAAGAGTATGGCGTTGAATTCTCATACCGAACGGTTTTCTGAGAATACTCAGAATAGCCACCGGAGTACGCTGACGTCTGGTACTGATAGCACTGCGATTTGTTTTTGGAAGACGCACCGCCTGCGATCGCGCCAACAATGCCACCAATCACCGCGTTACGGGTATCGTCACCGCCAGCCAGCGTGCCGAGACCTGCGCCAACCGCGCCGCCAATGGCAGTTCGACCAATTGTGCGGGTCGTGCGCGCATCCTCACATGCCTGATAGGAAGAGTAAGTCTTCTGGCCATCATAGCTCCAGTAAGAACCGGACTGGGCGCTAGCTGTTGGGACGAGCATAGCCAGACCTGTGAGTGCGGACGCAATCATCATAGTATTCTTCAGCATGGGCATCTCCTTTTCGCCAAGTCTGCTTCAATTCGCTGATGAAACGACTTTATCGAGTACCACATGAACGCAGACTGAAGGCCATGTTGTGGAAACAGAATGGCGAAAAAGCGCTTTTCTTTTCTCGGTCTGTGGGCTCTTATTCAAGCCAGACTTTCAGAGCCATACCAGATCATGCCCGACTTTCCATCCCCGACCACTTACGCAATCCCGTTCTTTCTGGTGACGATTGCGCTGGAATGGTGGGGCGTCAAAACAGGACGCGCACGCGGACGTTACGAAACCAAAGACGCGCTGACCTCCATTGCGATGGGGCTCGGCAATGTCCTCGTCAACACCCTCACCGCCACCATTACCCTGTGGCTGATGATGGCATTCTGGCCATTTCGCTTGCTGGAACTGCCCGTGACATGGTGGTCAATTCTGCTGGCTTTCGTGGCCTATGACTTCGTCTATTACTGGAAACACCGATTTGCGCACCGTATGCGATGGTTCTGGATGGAGCACATCACCCATCACTCAAGCGAGCACTACAATCTGACGACGGCCGTGCGCCAACCCTGGTTCGGGCCGTTTACCGGCCTGATGCTGGTCGGTGTGCCAATGGTGATTCTCGGCTTTCATCCCCTGCTTATTTTTTTCGTCGGCGGTCTGAACCTTGTCTACCAGTATTGGATCCACACAGAAGTGATCGACCGGCTGCCAAAATGGTTTGAGGCCGTTATGAATACGCCGAGCCATCACCGCGTGCACCACGCAACCAATCCGGAGTATCTGGATATGAATTATGCGGGCGTATTCATTATCTGGGATAAAATGTTTGGCAGCTTCATCGAAGAAGACCCGAACAACCCGCCCGTGTATGGCATTGTGAAACCGCTGAACTCATACAATCCAGTCTGGGTCGCCTATCATGAATGTGTCGGGCTGATAAAAGACTGCGCAAGCGATGGGTTTCGGCCGCTGACCTGGCTCAAGCGCGCCACACAGCCGCCCGGCTGGTCACCGGATGGCCATCACAATCGCAGCGAGGATATTCGCGCGCAGCACGCCACCTCGTCAGACAGGGGCGCAAGCTAATCTGTCAGCTGCTGCAGTACTTCCTCCCACCGCTCGGACATGTCCGGCGTCCAGCCGTCCGCAAGAACAGTCTTCGTTACGTCGCGGATGACTGAGAAAAAGCGGTCAAACTCTTCCGGGGAAACGCCATATCCATCATGAGCGAACCGGTTGGCCTTCACTAATATCTTAGCAGCCCCGTCGTTTGCGTCGGCTTTCATCAGGATATCGAACGCCTGAGACAGCATTTCTCCGCGCACGTCACCATTTGGGTCGAGGAAGAACAATTCGCTGTAACGCGGATCCAGAGCAAACAGTTCTCTGTAAATCAGCTCAAACGGGTCGCCCACTCGCTCCGCCAATACTTCCAATGATGCAATTATTTGCCCCGATACTGCTTGATTCGCCCTCAATTCTTCCCTCCAAAAAATTCTTCTCTCACCTGACCTAGCGTCACAGATAGACAGATACGCCGTCATCGCTATGGTTCGCTTTGTTGAAATAATAAGTCGACAACGACTACTTCAGGGAGAATTCGATATGACGCAGGCGACTGCCTTTCACCCATATATTCATGCTGAAAAAGCGCCGAACAAGCCTGCTGTTATCATGGCGCAGTCTGGCGAGATAATCACCTTCAAGGAAATGGAAGACCACTCGAATCAGGGCGCCCAGTTCTTTCGTTCGATTGGCCTGAACAAAGGCGATACCATCGCCATTTTCATGTCTAACACGGCACGCTATTTCGAACTCGCCTGGGCGGCGCAACGTTCCGGCCTGTATTACACCTGTATTTCATCGCGTCTAACGCCGCCGGAAGTGCAATATATTCTGGAAGATTCGCACGCGCGGGCCGTATTCGTCTCTCCAGACCTTGCCGATGTCGCAATCAAAACGAAAGCCATCACCTCTCTGGAACGGTACTTCTCTGTCGATGGCGAGATTGAAGGCTTTGAGCGTTTTGAACCGCTGCGCGACGCAATGCCTGCGACGCGTATTTCAGACGAGAGCGCTGGCGGCGACATGCTCTATTCTTCCGGCACGACAGGACGTCCGAAAGGCATTCGCGCGCCACTGGATCCGGATGCGCCAATCGATTCCGACAATGTTCTTCGCATGATCCTGGCAGGCGCTGGCGGCTTCAACGAAGACTGCGTGTATCTCTCACCGGCGCCGCTTTATCACGCAGCACCGCTGCGTTGGACCATGACGGCCATGGGCATTGGCGCAACGATTGTGGTGATGGAAAAGTTCGATCCGGAGCTTTACCTCCAAATGGTCGAGAAGCACAAAATCACGCACTCACAACTGGTGCCAACCATGTTCGTGAAAATGCTGAAACTGCCTGAAGAGGTTCGGACGAAATACGACCTCTCTTCTCTCAAATTTGCAGTTCACGCTGCTGCACCATGTCCGATCCCTGTGAAAGAACAAATGATTGCATGGTGGGGACCAATCATTCACGAATACTATGCCGGTTCTGAGGGCAATGGTCTGACCTGGATCACATCTGCTGACTGGATGAACCATAAGGGCAGCGTTGGTAAGCCACTTCACGGCGTACCGCACATTTGTGATGAAGAGGGCAATGAGCTCGGCCCGGGCGAAGAGGGAATGATCTATTTCTCCGAAACCACGCCGCCGACCTATCACAATGATCCGGAAAAAACCAAAGGCGCTCAGCACCCATCCAAAGAGGGCTGGTCATCATTAGGTGATGTCGGCAAGCTGGACGAAGATGGCTTCCTCTATCTGACCGACCGTAAAGCCTTCATGATCATTTCTGGCGGTGTGAATATCTATCCTCAGGAAGCTGAGAACATTCTGATCACTCACCCGAAAGTCGCTGATGTTGCGGTGATTGGCGTTCCGAACGAGGACTTTGGCGAAGAGGTCAAAGCCGTTGTTCAGCCAATGCCAGGCATTGAGCCTTCTGACGAACTGGCCGCAGAACTGCTCGAGTTCTGCCTCGCGAATCTGTCAAAGATCAAATGCCCGCGAAGCGTCGATTTCGATCCGGAGCTCCCACGTCATCCGACAGGAAAACTCTATAAAAGATTGATCCGAGACCGTTACTGGGGAAAGAAAGACAGCCGGATTGTCTGATCCATTCGTGCTTCAACACAATTACGTCTAGAGGGAGTTTTTCATGGCTGAGCCAAAAATTGTAGAATATGCTGATCTGGAATCGATTGTCGGACAAGAGGTTGGCTCCTCTGACTGGCACACAATCGATCAGGACCGCGTCAATCTGTTTGCGGATGCAACAGGTGACCATCAGTGGATCCACGTTGATGTAGAAAAAGCAACTAAGCTGATGGGCGGCCCAATCGCTCACGGTTTCCTGACGCTGTCTCTGCTGCCTATGCTGGGCGCTGAAGTTCTGGCCGTAAAAGGCGTTAGCCGCGGCATCAACTACGGCTCAAACAAAGTCCGTTTCACAAATATGGTTCCAGTTGGGTCAAAGGTTCGCCTGACTCAGAAGTGTCTGGCCGTTGAACCAAAGGCTGGCGGCAAGCAAATGACCATGGAATGCACAATCGAGATTGAGGGCCAGGATCGCCCTGCTCTGGTTGCTGAAACCATCACCATTCTTTTTGGCTAGTCTCTGACCGGTCAAAATCATGACAAATTAAAGGGCGACACAGCTTTCATGACTGTTCGCCCTTTTTTGCTAGCGCTCATCTTGAGTTTTGCGCCCGCCCTTGAGGCGCAGACCATCGCCGCCCCGGAAAGCGCGCGATCCCGCGCTGCGGTAAAACGAGTAATGCCAGAACTGACACAGCAACTCAGTGACAAAGGTTTGTCCCTTGGCGCGGACGTCTTCATCCAAATTCTAAAACAAGACAATGAGTTGCGCCTGTACCTGAAATTATCAGATGGAACATTCACGCTATTCAAAACCTATCCGATCTGTTCCTGGTCAGGCGATCTCGGCCCCAAGCGTCAGGAAGGCGATGGCCAATCGCCAGAAGGTTTTTACAGTATCCGCCCCGGTCAAATGAACCCGGCCTCCAGCTATCATTTGTCCTTCAATCTTGGCTATCCGAACCAGTTCGATCGGGCGCATGGGCGAACAGGGGCCTTCCTGATGGTCCATGGCGCATGCGTTTCCATTGGCTGTTATGCCATGACCAACCCAGCCATTGAGGAAATCTGGACACTGATGGAAAGCGCTTACAAAGCGGGTCAAACGAGCATTCAGGTTCACGCCTTTCCCTTCGCGATGACGGACGAAAATCTGAAAGCAAATGCCGACAATGACTGGGCAGACTTCTGGTCCACTCTAAAGCCCGCCTGGACGGCATTTGAGGAAACGAAACGTCCGCCCATGGTCCGCGTCGTCGGTAAATCCTATCGAATCGAGCAATAGAGCTGGCGTCCGTCTATTTCAGCAGACGCAGAATCTCACTGATCAGATCTTCGCGAATAATCGGCTTGGACACATAGCCGTCCGCGCCAAGATTCAGATACTTCTCCTTATCCCCCTCCATCGCATCAGCGGTAATAAAGATGATCTTGATGTCCTTATAGCCAGCCTCACTCGACCGAATGACATTGATCAAATCCGCGCCGTCCATGACCGGCATGCGGTTGTCCAGCAAGATGCAGTCAAACTGTGAATCGGCTTCCAGAATTTCGAGTGCTGCTGAGGCGCTATTCGCCTCGACAATCTCAGTGTCGTCCGACGCCAGGAATGCCGAAATAATCATCCGGTTGACCAGATGATCGTCCACCACCAAAAATCTCAACGGGCCATCGAGCGCACGAGCCGAGATATCTTCCAGCGATCCATCAGGGGCTGTCAGCGTCTGAGCCTCTGGCACATCACCCGCTGACGGGGCGGAAAGCGTGAGAATCGCCGTTGTGCCATTGCCAGGCTCGCTATCAAGACGCACGGCACCGCCCATCAACTCGGCAAGCGTGCGGACAATGGACAGTCCCAGACCGGTACCGCCAAATCGGCGCACGGTCGAATCGTCTTCCTGTTCAAAGGCCTCGAACAGCTTGTCGATATGCTCTGGCGGAATGCCAACACCAGTATCTTCGACTTCAAAGGTTAGTGTCTGCGCCGCTTCATCATAATATGTGCGGACCGAAACCTTGCCGTCATCCGTGAATTTCACTGCATTCGAAACGAGGTTATTGAGGCACTGACGTACCCGCATCGGGTCGATCAGGACCGCAGGTATTGTCCCCGCAGGGGCAATGTCCAGCGCCAGCCCCTTTTCCTGAATTTTCGGCTCCCATGCGTTCGTCAGCTCTTTCAAAAGCGACTGAACGCTCGTGCGGGAAACCGCAATCCGCATTTTTCCGGCATCCATTTTCGACAGGTCCAGAACATCGTTCACAATCGCCAAAAGCATTTGTCCAAACTCAGACATGATGGAAATGCTGTTCTGGACTTCCGGGTCCAACTGTTTGCGACCAAGGACCTGCGTCATGCCGAGAAGCGCGTTGAGAGGGGTCCGGATTTCATGGCTCATATTGGCCAGGAACTGTGATTTCACATCCGCGGCACGAATAGCTTCCTGTTCTCGCACCACCAGTTCAGCAGCCAATACTCTTGACTTGCGAAGAGTGAAATAAAGCGAAATCGCTAGGACAAGCAGGATCAAGGCCGCCCCGCACACCACAGCCAGTGTGATACGATCCCGATTTCGAATTTCGTTAGAACTGGCCTGACTGGACTTGAGTTCTGCGATCTCAAAGTTTTTCTGTTGAAGGCTTAGCTGCGCATTCAGATACTGCAATCGCGAGCGGCCTTGCTGACTGTCGAGCCGCGCCGTTGCCTCAACCAATGCCTCAAGGCTGGCAAGCGCCTTTGTCGACTGGCCAAGCTTTTTGAGCACCATGACTTCAAGTTTGCGGTAGTCCACAATCAGATCGACTGAGTTGATCTCTTCAGCATGGTTGATCAGCGTCACGAGAAGGTCTGCGGCTTCTGTATATTTACCGTCGCCGTAAAGCGCCGCCGCCCGAACATATCTGGATCGCAATTGCAGAAGCGGCGAACCGAGCTCATCGCTCAGGTTTTCCAGCTCAGATGCAATATCGGACAGATCTTCAAACTGATCGAGATAGATTCGGTTGCGCGCCACATTGCTGAGATAATGCCAGCGCATCTGTTTCAGATAAACTTCAGGCAGCTCACCCGCCGCTTCGAAAGATGTAATCATCTGCGAAACGATGTTCAGATACTCCAGAGACTTCTCGTACTGGCCAGCCTGATTGAGCGCATAGGAAATATTGGAAACGAGGCCGAATTTGAGTTTCGGATTCACATCAACGTCTTTGTTGGCCTCGTAAAACTCAATCAACAGCTCGGCGCCGAGTTCAGCATATCCCACATTCACATAAATGGATGCAAGCGGCGTGGTGAGGCGAAATTGTTGTTCTGGATTGGTTTTGTACGCTTCGCTTTTCTGCGCGCGCTCCGTATAGGCGAGCGCCTTTTCCACATTTCCCGCATACGAATATATAAAGGCGCTGCTGGCTAATGCAGACAGGTAAAAGTCCTGCCCTTCGGCAATATCAAAGAAGCGGTCTTCTACTTCTTCGAGGAATGCGCTGGCCGTTGCGTAATTGCCGAGCGATGTCATCGCATAGATTTTTTGCTCGGTCAGACGCGCCCAAATGACCGGGGACTGTTCTTCAGAAATTCCTGCCAGGGCTTCATCGAGAATCTTCACTCGATCCGGGAACGCGCTATTCAGAAAGTATTCGCTTTCAACCAGCGCTTTCGCATCAGCATCCGTTTTGATTTGTGAGGGTTCGGCACGTACTGACAATACGCAAAGACCAGCGATCACAAGAATTGCAGACAAGAGCCTCATACAGTCTGCAAGACGCCGATTTAGTCGAATCCTTTTCGGGCCTGTCGAAGATTGAATTCGACGACCTGATAATCTGTGTCGTATCAACTCGGTAATAAGCAAGAATCCAGTATCCGACTTTGCTAAGAATGACTGGCTTAATCTCAGAATATTTCGGTGTAGCTAACTCATTTGATCAAACTCAGTTCTCTTTCACGAAATTCGAACTGGAAAGCAAGTAAACTCGTTCACCCTCCTGAACGTCATCTGGCGCCTGAAGGAACCGATACTTTTGGAGAGAGTGGAGGCTTCTGTTGCCAGGCGCCTCCGGGCCCCGCCTGGACGAGCTAAACCGTCCAGGAGTTTAAGCGGTTAGAGTCCGCACTGCATTACGCAGCGAGGAGTTCACCTTCAGCAAAGTTGTCATTAGCAACTATTTGCAAGTTGAGCTTCTAACGGAGCTCAGCCGAGCGAAGGCCTCACCTTTACACGTCCGTCGATCCTATTTCGGCCCCTCACCTTCCGCCTAATGAACGGGGAAATTGGTGGAGCCGCCGGGTACCGCCCCCGGGTCCGAGCCGCTTATTACGTGCGCGTTTATCGCCATAGTTCCGAGGAACAGAACTAATATAGTGCCGATCTCTTCTGGATGGAAGAATGGCAACGCACTGTTTCAGTGGAAATTCTGTCTGATCTTAGTGAGAAATTCTCAGATCAGACACGCTGGTCGCAATTTTCTGATAGGCATCGGCCAATTCATCGCCGCTGCTGGCATTAAAATACTGGCCCGCATTGCTCGCACAATAGGATAGAATTTCCTGACCATCCTTCGGAGCTTTGAACGCAACCGTATAAATCTGAATGTTTTCAGCCTTCATAGCGTCACAGTACTTTTTGGCGTGCGCGAATGAGTCGCCATTCGACATGTAATCGACGTTGAACTCACCATCCGTCATCAGGATGGCGACTTTGGTTGTGTCCGGGTCGTCATAAGCTCGCGGCGCTGACCCCTCTGGCCAGATAGATGCCCACTTTGGGGAGATCAGATACCAGGCCCATGCAATTCCCAAATGGCCTGCCGTACTGCCATTGGTTGGCAAACTACTGATTTGCGAGATCAGTGTTCCCTGATGGTTGGTGAGAGGCGTTAGCGTTGCTGAGTTGCAGCTGGTTGTTGAATACCCCATCCAGGCGCCAGGTCCCGGTGCAGCATCCGTATATTTCTGCGTACCTTCACGGCCCGTCACACACGTGCTGGAAACCTGCTTCCATCTCGTACACTGATAATGACCATATCTGATTTTCCACTTGGTACACTCGGTTTTGTTCGGGTCTTCATCCGTCACGGCTTTAAAATAGGTTTCACCGACATTCACTGAAGTTGCATAAGTAGAGATCGCAATGCGAACGTCTTCAGGGTCTTTGACCTGACTTTTCAGAATGGTTTTCACGGCTTCACGTGCGGCATGCTTCAAATCGTCCATACGCTTTTCGCTGCCCATAGAGCCGGACGTATCAAACATGAAGGCCACGTCGAGCTTGCCGACGCCGTATTGCGTGTGAGATGTTCGTTTGAAAGTCAGCTCAGACATTCCAATCAGGCCGGACAGCGTCGTTTTCTGAGAACAGCTTACAGATCCAGCAATGGCGTAAGTCGTTCGGTTGGGCGAAATTGAAAGGGCACCGCAATCTGCGTTGACCTTGTTCGCCGAAAGACTGGCATCAAAAAAGTTCTGAGCTTTTTTTCTGATATCATTGTCAGACGCGTTTTCCTGTAGCTCACGCGCCGCCGCCAAAACTGCGGTATCCAAGGCATATTGGACCTGATTTGCCGCGCCCTCCACGCGCGAAAAATCAAGAGACAACCCCACCATTGTCATCAATGGAATGAGCGTCAAAGCAAAGGACATGGTGATATTCCCGTCCTTTCCTCTCAAAACAGCTTTCGCGTATTTTACTATATTTGCGATTGCCACCAACTTTATCCCGACATCAAGTTGAAACCTGCAGGACATTCTCATTGATCTCCTAGTATGGAATAAAATCCCCCGTGGAAAACGCGCCGTTATCGTTGACGGTCTGCTAACCTTAACCGACATTAACGACTGAAACCGCCTAGATTCGGAACGTTCCATGCAGTCTGCTGATCCCGTTTACCTTGAACTCCTCGACCGTATCCTTAAGACGGGTACAGTACGCGAAGACCGTACGGGCACTGGAACAATGGCCGTATTTGGGCATCAGATGCGCTTTGACCTGTCTGACCGTTTTCCGCTTCTGACGACAAAGAAACTGCATCTGAAATCGATCATCTATGAACTGCTATGGTTCCTGGAAGGCGATACCAATGTTCGCTATCTGCAGGAAAATGGCGTCAGCATCTGGGACGAATGGGCCGATGAGAACGGCGAACTTGGCCCGGTGTACGGCAAACAGTGGCGCAGCTGGGCCGGACCTTCAGGCGAAACCATCGACCAGATCACCTGGGTGCGCGATGAGATTCGCAATAATCCAAACTCCCGGCGCCTGATTGTCTCCGCCTGGAACCCTTCAGATGTAAACGACATGGCCTTGCCGCCTTGTCACTGCCTGTTCCAGTTCAATGTCATGGACGGCAAACTGAACTGCCAGTTATATCAGCGCTCCGCTGATGTCTTTCTGGGCGTGCCGTTCAATATTGCGTCCTACGCCCTTCTCACCATGATGATGGCACAGGCAACGGGCCTTCAACCCGGTGAGTTCGTGCACACGCTTGGCGATGCGCATCTCTATCTGAATCATATTGATCAGGCTGAAGAACAGCTGTCTCGTTCGCACTATGATGCTCCATATATGCGCCTCAATCCGGACCGGACAGATGTGTTTGGCTGGGAACGTGCTGACTTTAAACTTGAGGGCTATCAAGCTCACCCTTCGATCAAAGCGCCAATTGCCGTTTGATTTGTTCGCGGCAATCGCGACAAAAAGCGCAGCCATCGCCCCCTTGTGCTGAGAGCTGTCACACACAATTCTCATTATTGGAGTATGGTTATTTATAAACCAGTTACAGGAGGGCGGATATGACAATCCACGCAGCTTTAACCGAAGGCGAATTCAGCCTTAAGCAATCTCTGACTTTCGCGTGCCGTCTCGCGAAGCGTCTTGATACAAGTCTGGTTGGCGTATCAGCGATGCCAGACCCGGCCCGCGCTGTTCTCATGACAGGCGTTTCCATGCACGGCATGGCCATCGCGGCTGACGGAACCCTCGCAGAGAGCATTCGCGAGGCACAGGGCGAAGCGCGCGAAAAGCTGGAAGCGCTGTTCAACGAAGTCTGCGAAGCTGAAGGCTTCCCGGCTGACAAACGAAGCGTTGAGCACCATGTCGGCATGCCGTCAGAAGTCTATCCGCGCGTCACCCTGCTTACACAGGCTTTTGTCACGCCTCATGAATGCGTCAGCGTTGGCAACGACCATGGTCTGGCATTTGAATCGACTTTGCTCGACAAGCGTCTGCCGGTTATTGCCTGCAGCACAGATGATGGCCCGGAGCTGGGCACTGTCATCATTGCATGGGATGGAAGCCCGGAAGCTGCACGCGCGGTTCGTTTCCACACCGGCATTCTGAAAGCCGCTGATCGGATCATCATTGCGCAGAATCAAGACAAAATCGACGCCAAAGACCGTGATGGCGCGGAAAGCCCGGATGTTGTTCAGGCCTATCTCAGCAATCTCGGCATGGCCTCAGAAGTCCTGAACTTTGATGGTAAGATTGCGGACGGACTTCTCAAACTCTCAGCGACGGAATCTGCTGGTGTCATTATTGCAGGTGCTTATGGCCACAGCCGTATCGAAGAGTTCATCTTTGGCGGCGTCAGCCGCAATCTGCTGCGTGCTGACCACGGACCAGCTTTGGCTCTGGCGCACTAAGCAAACTTACAACGGCACACCAAAAGGGGCGGAAGGAAACTTTCGCCCTTATCTACTTGCAAAAGCTGGATTTGTCTTTGCCGTCGACAGAGGCTGACAATTTGTCTGGCTCAACTTCATCAGACTGGTTTTCGAACGGTTGCGCCGCTGAATCTGAAAGGTGCGTATAGCCAATCAGCGCAACACTCGCGATCAAAGCGATCAGCAATCCATACTCGGCTTTCATGACGACCCCGTCCCGTTTTGAAGCGTTTGCCTGCTTCCCTGCAGACCACAGGCCAAAGTCGATTCGAATGATGGATTTCTTTGAATAAACCACTTAAAATTGATTCAACCAAAACAGAACTGACTAAAGCGCTCTGAATAACATGTGTTTTTTGTCATTTTCAGCATAAGGCTTGCATGAATGACAAAACCTACGTCTAAAGTCAGACTTGAACGAATTTTCGACACAGCTGACAAGATTGAATGGCTCAAACCTCTAAACAGAATCGCCCATTGCTCTCACTCATCGTGGCTCGTGCCGAGAACGGTGTGATCGGTCGCGACAATGATATGCCATGGTCTTTGTCTGCAGACCTGAAGCGGTTCCGTTCGCTGACCAGCGGTCGTCCGATCATTATGGGACGGAATACCTGGGAGAGCCTGCCGCGTAAGCCGCTGCCGAAACGTCCCAATGTTGTCGTCAGCCGAAATCCTGACCTGAAAGTCGATGGTGCCTGGCTCGCCTCCAGCCTGGAAAGTGCGATTTCCGTCGGTGAGGCTATGGCAAAAGAGGCCGGAACCAATGACTTTTTCATCATCGGCGGCGCACGCCTTTATGAAGACGCCCTGCCCTTTGCAAAACGTCTGCACCTGACGGAAGTTGAAGCCACGATTGAGGGCGACACGTTCTTTCCGGAATTTGACGAAACCGAATGGAAAGAAATCAGCTCAGAAAGCCTGCCGGCGGACGAGACAAATACCTACCCAACCCGCTACAGGCTGCTCGAACGGATCAGCTAGTATTGGCGGATTGCCTCATCGCGTTCAGGATTGTGCATATCGAGCCAGCTATCAGCGCGTTGCGGCAGCCATTTCATGGTTTCGTCTGCAATGGCCAGCGCCTCAAGGCTGGATAGCGTTCCCGTCCGGGACAAACGAACGAGTGCGGCAAGGTTTGAGCGATGCTCAACCAGCGTCAGACCAGCAATACTCGCCATGGTCTCCGGGTCTTCGGTGTAGACCTGCTCATCAGCCATAACCAATGCATACGCGCCTCGCAAACTCGTCTGAGCGAACAGACGACTGGTCGAGTGAACCCGTGATTCTGAGGACACGGCTTTCAGTCGCTGAACCATGCTGGTCAGCTTGCCGGACAGACCGACAATAGAGGCATTTGCAGCGGCATAAGTCAGTTTTTGTGGCGCAATCAGACCTTTCAAATCCCGCCCCGCAATCGCAACGCTGTTCACGCCCAACTGGAAGCGTGGCCATGAAAAACGTCCATCAGATGGGAACAGATCTTCCCAGCAATAAATCCAGAATTTGCAGGTCCCGAATTCACTATGGAGCTTTTGCAGTTGCAGCCCGGCAGCTGCGGCAAACAAATCCAGCCCGACTGGGCGATGTGTATGCCGCAAGATAATGATGAATTCTGGCTCCCGACCGCAATTTCGCGCGAGCTCTCCGGTCAGATAAACGCTGTGCAGATCAGCTTCAAACCGCTGATGAGCGATATCGGCTGCTGTTTCAGCCATGTCCAGCACATTGATCGGCAATTCTGTCGGCTTTACGGCACCGTTCAGAATGCGGCCCCACGGGTCTTCAGGCCAGATAACACTTGCACCGGTCATGATGACACTCCCACAGACTTCCAGACCAGAGAGAGGTTGATCGCAATAGAGATGCGCTCACCACTGCCCGAATGCGGCTTTACGCTATGGCGCATCCAGCTTGGGAAGATGATCATTTCACCAGCTTCTGGCAAAACGGCCGACTGAGATTCAACGCCCTGCCCGTCAATACCCGGCCAAAGCACGCTTGGCTGCTGCATATGAGCCATCGGATAGCGCGGATCTTCAAAAACGATGTGACCATCTTTTGCGGGCGCACCCTGATTGCCAAGATCGACATAGAACACGGCAGACGCAAAGGCGCCGGGATGGCAATGCTGGGCATTGGCATGACCTGCACCGTTAACATTGGCCCACATATCGACGCCCCAGCCCATTTCCAGGCCCGGCATTGGAGATTTCTGAATCAGGGTTTGTTCGGTCAGCCCGCACGCAATCGAAACAAGCGCCTGAGCAGGTTCTCCGCCCCAGCGATCCATATTCGGCGCAGAGTGCCAGCCTCCCATATTGGAACGGGAAATGCCTGTGGCTTTACCCTTGTGTTCCATAATGACGCCGCGCAACGGCTCGATCAGAGCCGTCAGCTCTGGATGAATCGCCCTGATAATGGCCGTTGGGAACAATTGTTCCGTTATTAATCGCTTCTCAGTCGTCAACATATTCTAAGCGAAGCCAATTTTGTGCCAACGCGCAAGCGCCTTGATGATTTTTCCTTTACCGCATGTAAACCATGCTCAGGCGTTGGACCTCAGTCTTCAAAGATAATCTTGGGCGCCGGGCGTTTTGACACAGAGCCGAGTTGAGCCAGCAAGGCATCTGCCAGATCGTGGAAGACTTTCGCCGCGTCGCTATCGGTTTGCGCAACCGGTTGGCCACTGTCGCCGCCTTCACGAATGCCTGTCACCAATGGTACTTCGCCAAGGAATGGCAGGCCGAGTTCGCTGGCCAAATCTTTCGCGCCGCCTTTGCCGAAAATGTAAGAGCGGTCACCTGAAACAGGGTCCTGGAACCATGCCATATTCTCAACAAGGCCCAGCACAGGAATGTGCGTCTTTTCGAACATGGAGACACCTCGGCGCACATCTGCAATGGCGACAGACTGCGGCGTAGAGACCAGAACCGCACCGGTCAGCGCGATCTTTTGCGCCAAAGTGAGCTGTGCATCGCCTGTACCCGGCGGTGTATCAATTACCAGAATATCGAGTTCGCCCCAGTCAACATCCCGCATCATCTGATTTATGGCGGAAATCACCATCGGCCCGCGCCAGATCATGGCATCTGCCTCGTCCGTCACATAGCCAATCGACATGAGCTTCAGGCCGTGGGCATCCACCGGAATGAGCTTTTTGCCTTTTTGATAGACGGGCTTGGTTCCGACCGTTCCGGTCATGGTTGGAACAGATGGCCCATAAACGTCGGCATCAAGCAGTCCCACCTTCAGCCCCTTACGGGCGAGCGCAACTGCGAGGTTCAACGCAAGTGTCGACTTACCAACGCCGCCCTTGGCACTCGCAACAGCGATAACGGTCTCAACACCTGGAATATTGAGCGCGGTTTTATCCGGCGCGGGCTTTGGCTGAGGCTTGGCTGGCGCGGCAGGCCGTGGAGACCGGCTGTCGCTCTGGGCGGTCAAAACGACGCGGACGGCACGCACGCCTTTCAAATCCTTCAGGGCCATTTCGATCGCATAGCTTAGCTTTTCGTCTTCTTCGACGGTCGAAGACGCGCTTTTCAGGATCAAAGTCACGATCCCATCATCTGAAACGATCAGGCTCTCAATTTTATCTGATGAAATATTGAGTTTCGTCAGCACTGATCGGACATTTTCTTCAGAAACTTTGCCGGATTTAAAAAGACGCATACTTGAAGCCTCGCTAGCTAAAAGGCACATATCGTGTTGAACTCTTAGTGAGATTCCACACATGTGGATTCAGATACAGATATTAAAGGAGTGGCTACATGCCATGGAATGACCAGAATGGCGGCGAAGGCGGTCCCTGGGGGTCGGGAGGCTCCGGAAACGGAAACAAAAACGGCTCGCCCTGGGGACGTCCATCCGGAGGTGGCCAACAGAACCAGGACCTCGAAGATCAGATCCGCAAAGTTCAGGATCGTTTCCGTGGCAAATTCGGTGGCGGCGGCGGAAGCGGCAGCGGTGGTAGCGGAAAAGGATTTGGTTTCCTTGGTGTCGGCCTCCTCGTTATCGTTCTGGGTGTCGCCTGGCTTCTGACCGGTGTTGTCATTGTTGACGCCCGCGAACAAGCCGCCGTTTTCCAGTTTGGTAAGTGGCAACGCAACCTGCCACCCGGCTTCCACGTCCATTTGCCGCGCCCGATTGAATCTCACGAGATGATTCCGGTTGAAGCTCAACAGGAAGTTCGTATCGGTAACACCAAAGATCAGAGCCTGATGCTGACAGAGGATGAAAATATCGCTGACGTACAGTTCTCTGTCTTCTGGAAAGTGAAATCCGACCAGCCTCAGAACTTTGTCCTGAACGTCAAAGAGCCTGAGAAGACAGTTCCGAAAGTCGCTGAATCCGTGATGCGTGAAGTTGTCGGCAAGAGCCAACTGCAGAACGCTATCACAATTGGTCGTGACGAACTCTCTCGTCTGGTGAAGCTTCAGACCCAGGCCCTGCTCGACGAATACGAAGCCGGCATTGAGATCACCAACGTTGAAATCGCGAAAATTGACCCGCCAGAGCAGGTCATCAAAGCCTTCAACGATGTGAACGTCGCCCAGCAAGACGCTGAACAGCTGATCAACCAGGCGCAACGTTTCGCAAACCAGATTGTTCCGGAAGCACGCGGTGAAGCGTCTCGTATTCTGCAGGAAGCCGAAGCCTATCGCGATCAGACAATTGCGAACGCAACCGGTGAAGCATCCCGCTTCACCCAGATCCTGACTGAGTACAAACAAGCACCACGCGTTACCAAAGAACGCATGTATCTTGAGACGATGGAACGCGTTCTGAAGCGTACGGACAAACTCATTCTTGATAGTGATTCCGGAGCCGTTCCTTACATGCCGATCAACCCGAAACGCAGCACAGAGAACTAGGAAATTAGGATATGAGACTTGTAACGATTCTTATTCTGGTCGCTCTGGCAGTTGGTGCACTGATCGGCCTGAACTCATTCTACACCGTCCGTCAGGACTATCAGGCCCTGATCCTGGAGTTCGGTCGACCTCAAATGGTTCGCAACGAATACTCTCTGAACGAACAGGGTGAAAAACTCGACGAAGCCGGCCTGTTCTTCAAAGCGCCATGGCAGGAAGTGATCTATCTTGATCGCAAGAATATTGGTTCTGACATTGCTGACATTGAAGTCCTCGCGTCAGACCAGCGCCGCCTGACAGTCGATGCTTTCGTTCGCTGGCACATCACTGACCCGCTGAAATTCTATCAGCGTCTGCGGACAGAAGATCGCGCAGAGCGTCAGCTGCAACGCTTCACGGAATCTGCAATCCGTGACGCACTCGGTAAAGTTCCAGTTCCGGAAATCATTTCCGGCCAGCGTGCTCAGCTGATGGAAGACCTTCGTAAGTCTGTGAATGAATCCCTCAGCGGGACAGGCATCACCATTATCGACGTGCGTATTCGACAGGCTGACCTTCCGGCTGATGTCGCAAACGGTGTTTATGACCGTATGCGTACTGAGCGGGAACAGGTTGCACAGGGCATCCGCTCTAAAGGTGAAGAAGCCGCTCGCCTGATCCGCGCGAAAGCCAATCGTGAAGCAACAGTTCTTAAAGCCGAAGCGCGTCAGAAGTCTGAGCAGATCAAAGGTGACGGCGACGCCAAGCGAAACAAGATCTATGCTGACGCCTATGGTCAGGATGAATCCTTCTTCCGCTTCCAGCGTGCTCTGATCGCGTGCGAGGAATCCATCAAGGACGGCACTCAGATTATTGTCGCGCCTGACAATTTGGACCTCTGCAAAGTGTTTATCGATCGCGCTCGTCTTGCCGGTTCCGACCGTTAAGGCATCGAGATTGTGAAAACACTCGTCTTTTCATTGGGCCTTCTACTCGCTGTAGAAGGCCTTTTGTATGCCGCCGCGCCAGACTTCATGAAGCGCATGGCAGCCCTTCTGATTGAGATGTCATCAGAGGCTATTCGTCAAAACGGCATACTTGCGGCTAGTTTAGGCGCAGTCCTGATTTATGTTGCTGCCCGCTTCCTGCAGTGACAAAGAAATGCCAAACTGCTTGCATATGAGTCGATTGCCCCATCGTAACGATCAGGTTATGCAATCAGGGGCTAGGTAAATATTGGTGGTTAAATCGCGCATGAATTCGACAAGAGCCCTATTCGTCAGTCTGTCAGCCGGTCTCTTTCTCGCGTCAGGCGCTATCGCGCAAACGAAAGCAGAACCAACACCGGCTCCGGTTTCGAAGAAGCCTATGCCGGAGAGCTTTTCCGATCTGTCGAAAAAACTGATGCCGTCCGTTGTGAACATTTCGACATCGCAACGAGTTATCGAAGCCGGACTTCCTGACTTTCCTGAAAACTCACCGATTGAACGCTTCAACGATCTGTTTGGTCGCGATGATGACGGGTTTCGCCGGACCTCGTCTCTCGGCTCCGGCTTTGTCATTTCCGAAGACGGTTATGTCGTCACCAATAATCACGTGATCGAGGGCGCAGACGAAATCGAAGTCACGTTCGCCGACGGGAAAACCTTCCCTGCCGAACTCATCGGGCGCGACCCGGACACTGACCTTGCCGTTTTGAAGATCACATCCGCTCAAAAGTTCGCGGCTGTTAAGTTTGCAAACTCTGACAATGTTGAAGTTGGCGACTGGGTAATTGCGATCGGGAACCCGTTCGGGCTTGGCGGCTCCGTATCTGCAGGCATTATCTCTGCCCGGAACCGCGATATTAATGCTGGCGCGTATGATGATTTCATTCAGACCGACGCAGCCATCAACCGAGGCAACTCGGGCGGGCCGCTCTTCACGCTTCATGGTGATGTGGTCGGCGTCAACACCGCGATCATTTCCCCGACGGGTGGGTCTGTCGGTATCGGCTTTTCCGTATCGGCAAATCTCGCATCCAATATTGTTGACCAGCTGATCAAGCATGGCACCGTTCGCCGCGGATATCTTGGCGTGAATATTCAGGCCGTTGATGCCGCAATCGCGCGCACTTACGGGCTGCCAACCGCTGCCGGTGTGATCATCACAAACGTTTCCAAGGGTGGCCCTGGCGAAGTTTCGGGCCTGAAAGAAGGCGATCTGATCCTCAAATTCGATGACGATCTGATTTCAGACACTCGCGCCCTGTCGCGCAAAGTCGCAGATGCCAAAATCGGAAAAACGGTGAAGGTGAATATTGTTCGCGCAGGCAAACGTCAGACCGTGAATGTCAAAATCACCGAGAAAGAAAGCGAGACTGATAAAAAGGACGACAACGCTACACCGTCGCCTATTTTTGTCGGTGCCAATGCTTTCGGCCTGAAACTGACTGCGATCTCGGAAGAGGCACGCCGCCGCTGGAAAATTCCAAAGCCGGTTGAGGGCGCGCTGGTCGATCTGGTCGACCCGGATGGCGCAGCTTATGGCATGCTCGAAAAAGGCGATGTCATCACACAGGTGAAATTCGAGGATGTCACAGACCCGGCACAAGCCGACAAGCTGTTAGAAGCTGCCGCTGGCGCCGATCCGGTGCTGGTGAAAGTCTATCGCCGTGGCCGGGTGTCGTTCTACGCGCTGCAGATCGAAGCCTGATTAATCCAATACCCAGTCTGATTGAGCATATCCCTGATAATAGAGCGCAGTTGTCAGGGATGGACCGGTGATCACCGCCTTTGCGGCTTTCGCCAGAATTGGATGCGGGTTGAAGCCAATGCCCATGCTCGCCGCTTCGATCATGGCTGAATCATTTGCACCATCGCCAACCGTCATTGCATCTGACCGGGTCAGCCCCAGATCAGCCAACGTTGCATTCAGGCGGTCCAGCTTTGCCTGCTTCCCCAGAATAGGCCGCTGAACTTCACCAGTCAGTGCCCCGCCATCGTCGAACAGGACGTTGGCAAAATTGCTGTCAAAACCAACAGCCTCAGCAACACGTGAAGTAAAGAATGTGAAGCCACCAGACACCAATTGCGCCGTTGCGCCATTGGCTTTCATCGTCTGGACCAAAGTCCGCGCACCTGGTGTCAGGACAATGCGGTCATCATAGCACGCCTGAAGGCTTTCGACCGACAGGCCTTTTAACAGGCCAACACGCTCCGTCAGCGCCGCTTCAAAATCGAGTTCTCCGCGCATGGCGCGTTCAGTAATCTCAGCGATCTTAGCTTTCAGACCAGCATAGTCGGCCAGCTCATCAATGCATTCCTGCTGAATGATGGTGGAATCCATATCGCAAAGCAAAAGACGTTTTTTCCGGCCGTCAACAGGCTGCACGCAAACATCAAATTGCGGCCCGAAAGCGAATTTCAGCTTGGCCTGCAGGGTGGCCATTTCTTCGCCCTTCAGCGTCACCTGAATATCGACTGCATCCGGACCAAGAATGTGCGGTGTTCCAACCGACAATTCCGGAAACGACACCAGTTTTGCCAACACATCATCAGACGCGACAGGAGCACCGGTAATCTCTACAATCGTAACAACCAAGGCTGACACTACGGCAACTCCTATTCTAAAAAACTCAGACTTCACAAAACGTACAAAAAGAGTACGTCTTAACTATGCGCCCTGCCCTTCTCATCCACGGTCCGACTGCCAGCGGCAAGACCCAATTGTCAATTCAGATGGCAAAAAAGCTGGATGGCGAGATCGTTAATGCCGATTCCATGCAGGTTTACAGGGATTTACACGTCATTACGGCCCGTCCGACTGACGAGGAAATGTCTACCGCGCCGCATCATCTATTCGGCTATAAAGACGCAGCAGAACGTGGCTCAGCAGGCGAATGGCTGCGCGATGCGCGCGAAGTGATTCTCGACATTCAAAAGCGCGGCAAAGTTCCTATCGTGATTGGTGGAACGGGCCTGCACCTGTTGGCACTGATCGAGGGATTGTCGGAAATTCCGCCTATCCCGGAAGAGACCCGATCTGAAGCACGCGCAATGGTCCAGAAAGACGGCGCGCAATCGGCCTATGAATATCTGATGAAAATCGACCCGGACACAGGCTCAAAGCTGGTCCCGAATGACCGCCAGCGCGTCGCACGGGCCTTGGAAGTCTGGCTCGCCACCGGCAAACCGCTGTCCAGCTATCATGAGAACAAAACACCTCCGGTTCTTGGTGCCGGAGAATGGATGGGCATTGCGCTGACCCCGCCACGCAACCGACTATATAATCGGATTGATCGTCGCTTTGCGGGCATGATGATGGAAGGCGCCATGGACGAGGCACGCGCCTTGTTTGAGCGCAATCTCGACCCGCTGCTGCCTGCCATGAAAGCCCATGGCATGCCCTGGCTGTTATCGTATTTGCGCGGTGAAATCAGCGCAGAAGCAGCGGCCGACTTCGCAAAGCGGGATACGCGCCGATATGCCAAGCGCCAATTCACCTGGATCTCACATCAATTCCCATTCTGGCCAAGAATTCCATCAATGGAGCTTGACGTACGCTCAAGGGTAATTCATGCCCTTTTTAAAGAGATTGACGGGGCGTTTTTGAAAAGATAAACCCTCTCTCGTGTAATTAGAGGAATTCTCGATGAGCAAACTGCTCGTGATCGTGAGAAAGCGCCAGACGGTGGAGTAGCCCTACTCCAGCGAATGGCGCGGTTATGCAAGGGGCTCTGAGGGCCCCTTTATTTTTGACAAAAATCGGGGTTTCCCCGCTGCAACCCAGGAAGAGAAAAATGGATACGCAGATCAAGAAGACGAACGAAACTGGCGAAATCATCACTGGCGCCGAAATCGTGGTACGTGCGCTTCTCGATCAGGGTGTGGACACCCTATTCGGCTATCCGGGGGGGGCGGTCCTGCCGATTTACGATGCATTGTTCAACGAACCAAAGCTGAAGCACATTCTGGTTCGCCACGAACAAGGTGCTGGCCATGCGGCAGAAGGCTATGCCCGCTCAACCGGCAAGCCGGGCGTTGCTTTGGCAACATCTGGTCCGGGTGCCACCAACATGATCACGCCAATCGCCGACGCGATGATGGATTCCATTCCAATGGTTGTTATCACAGGTCAGGTGCCGAGCCATCTGATCGGTACAGACGCCTTTCAGGAATGCGATACCGTTGGCATTACACGCTGCTGCGCGAAGCACAATTATCTGGTTCAGAACGTGAACGACCTGGCGCACATCATGCATGAGGCGTTTCTGATCGCGACGTCTGGCCGTCCGGGCCCGGTTGTCATCGACATCCCGAAAGACATTCAGTTTGCGAGCGGCAAATATATTGGCCCTCAGCATATCGGCCATCGCACCTATCATCCGGCGTCAGAACCCGATTCCATGGCGATTGAAGCGGCTGTTGCACTGATGCGGGAAGCCAAGCGCCCTGTCTTCTATACAGGCGGCGGCGTTGTAAACTCAGGCCTAGAGGCGAGTGCAGCGCTGCGCGAACTCGTTTCTGAAACCGGTTTTCCGATCACATCAACGCTGATGGGTCTTGGTGCTTATCCGGCATCTGGCAAAAACTGGCTCGGCATGGTGGGCATGCATGGCGCTTATGAAGCCAACCACACAATGCATGACTGCGATCTGATGATCTGTATCGGCGCGCGTTTTGACGACCGCGTTACCGGCCGTCTTGATGCCTTCGCACCGCATTCGCGCAAGATCCACATTGATATCGATGCCTCATCCATCAACAAGAATGTTCGCGTTGATGTTCCAATCATCGCTGACGCGGGCAAAGCCATGAAAGCCCTGCTTCAGGTCTGGCGTTCTCAACAGTCTCCGCGCAATGATCTGAAAGACTGGTGGGCGCAGATCAATCTGTGGCGCGAGCGCAATTGCTTTGGCTATGACAAGTCTGAGGACGCGATCAAACCGCAATACGCGATTGAGCGCCTCTATGAGAAAACCAGGAACCGCAACACCTACATCACCACGGAAGTTGGTCAGCACCAGATGTGGGCGGCTCAGCATTATCATTTCGAAGAACCAAATCGCTGGATGACATCAGGTGGCCTCGGCACGATGGGCTATGGCCTGCCAGCAGCCGTTGGCGTTCAGGCGGCACACCCGGATGCGCTGGTCATCGACATTGCGGGCGAAGCTTCCATCCAGATGTGCATGCAGGAATTGTCGACTGCCGTTCAGTTCAATCTGCCGGTCAAAATTTTTATCCTGAACAATGAATGGATGGGCATGGTTCGCCAGTGGCAACAGCTGCTCCATGGTGAACGCTATTCGCACTCATATAGTGAGAGCCTGCCTGATTTTGTCGCATTGGCAAAAGCATATGGAGGTCATGGTATTCAGTGTCGCAATCCACTGGACTTGGATGCGGCGATTGACGAAATGATCGCC
Source organism: uncultured Ponticaulis sp. (assembly GCA_963678615.1). GTDB lineage: Bacteria > Pseudomonadota > Alphaproteobacteria > Caulobacterales > Hyphomonadaceae > Ponticaulis. Next base: position 867,296 of record OY782947.1, on the reverse strand, counting down.
TATGATGGGCCTGTCCTGTTTGACTGTCTGGTCACCAAAGATGAGAACTGCTTCCCGATGATCCCGTCAGGCGCAGCTCATAACGAGATGATCCTGGGCGAGATTACAGGAAACGAAATCGGCGAAGAGGGAAAAATGCTGGTTTGATCGGATAACGACCTGTCTCGGGTGAGACGCCAAGGCCCCTGCCCGAGACACAGACCAACATATACTAACGACTACAGGAAAAAGATCGTGACTGGCACACCAGATACCAAACTGCCTACGCCGTTGAGCGCTTATTTCATGGATGATCACTCGTCTGATCAGATTGTGCGACGGACGCTTGCGGCCATAGTGGACAACGAACCTGGTGTTCTGGCTCGCGTGGTCGGCCTGTTCTCTGCACGCGGCTACAACATTGAAAGCCTGACCGTGGCCGAGGTTGATCGCAAACAGCATCAATCGCGGATTACCATTGTAACCTCCGGAACGGTTCAGATCATCGAACAGATCAAGGCCCAGCTTGAGCGCCTTGTACCGGTTGCCCGTGTGATCGACATCACAACTTCACCCGCAGGTCTGGAACGCGAGCTTGCTCTGATCAAGGTACAGGCTGTGACCGGATCTGACGAACGCGTCGAAGCGCTTCGCGTGTCCGAAATCTTCCGCGCGCGCGTGCTCGATGTCACGCTGGAAAGCTTTATCTTTGAACTTACCGGCAGTTCTTCGAAGATCGATCAGTTCATCGAATTGATGGAACCTCTCGGCCTGATTCAGGTATCCCGTACAGGTGTTTTGAGTATTCAGCGCGGTTTACCTCAATAGCTCGAGCGCAAACTCTTGCTAAAATCCCACGATTGCGCTTAGACGCGCAGGTAATTTCGTCCAAGAAAGAAAGAATGACGATGAAAGTTTACTACGAACAGGATGCAGACCTCTCCCTCATCAAATCCAAGAAGGTCGCGGTCATCGGTTATGGTTCTCAGGGCCATGCCCACGCGCTGAACCTGAAAGACAGCGGTGTGACCGTACGCGTCGGTCTGCAGGAAAACTCTTCTTCCCGCGCAAAAGCGAAAGATGCCGGTCTGGAAGTCATGACGCCAGCAGAAGCCACCCAGTGGGCTGACGTTGTCATGATCCTGATCCCGGACGAAAAACAAGCGGTTCTCTGGGCGAACGAAATCGAACCACATGTTCGTGATGGTCAGCACATCATGTTCGGCCACGGCTTCAACGTTCACTACAACCTGATCCGCCCTCAGGCTGGTGTCGACATTTCTCTGTCAGCGCCAAAAGGCCCGGGCCACACACTTCGCGACCAGTTCGCGCGCGGCTTTGGTCTTCCGGGTCTGGTTGCGATCCATCAGGACGCAACAGGCACTGCGAAAGACGTTGCGCTGTCTTACTCTAAAGCAATCGGCAACACCCGCGCCGGCGTGATCGAAACCTCTTTCCGCGAAGAAACTGAAACTGACCTGTTCGGTGAACAAGCCGTTCTTTGCGGCGGTATCGTTGAGCTGATCAAAGCAGGCTTTGAAACCCTGGTTGAAGCTGGCTACGCGCCGGAAATGGCTTACTTCGAGTGTCTGCACGAAACCAAGCTGATCGTTGACCTGATCTATGAAGGCGGCATCGCGAACATGAACTACTCTATCTCCAACACTGCGGAGTATGGTGAGTATGTTTCTGGTCCACGCGTCGTCGACTCCGAAAGCAAGAAAGCCATGAAGGCTGTTCTGGAAGACATTCAGTCTGGCAAATTTGCCCGCGACTGGGTTCTGGAAAACCAGGCTGGCGCACCAAGCTTCCACGCAACTCGCGCACGTATGAACGCTCACCAGATTGAAGAAGTCGGTGAGAAACTGCGCGGCATGATGCACTGGGCTCAGAACGACCGCCTGGTCGACAAAACGCGAAACTAAGGCTCGTTCCCACTTAGGTGAAAGGCAGGCCCAACGGCCTGCCTTTTTTCTTTGGGTAAACATCAAAACCTTCACACGCGATTGGGGATTTCCCTTTTTCGACTTTAAAAATCAGCTATCACTTGTGCTGCACGTAGAACGGTTGGGGTATGTTATGGTGAAATTTGGTGCGGTCCTGCTCTTGTCTCTTGGCATTACTGGTGTGGCCAATGCTGGAAGTTACCAGCTGAAACCCGGCGACTGGCAGTTCTATGAAGGCCTGAATGTCGGCAAGCAATACGAAACGACGGCGTCTAACAGCCGCACGATTTGCGTTGCACCAAGCAAAACGACAGCCAGCGCAAACTGGCTGATGGATCTGGCAAAACCGCGTCCCGATTGCACAACGTCGATTATCAGCCAGAACGATCATGAGATCAAAGCGAACATGACCTGCCCGATGGGGAGCGGTGCGATGAAGGGACCTTCGATCATCAAGGTTTATCCTGACCACATCACCATCGACAACCAGCTGGAATATGACCTGCCTTACGCCCCGCTCTATATGGGCCAGCAGAAAACCGTTAGGCACATCTCCAACCAGTGTTCGGTTCCTCAGCAATAGTGCAGCAAATGCAGTTTGCACTGCAAACTGTCATGGAAACGCCCAAATCTTCGGTTTAATCTAAACTCCCAAATCCGGAGTTCTGATTGCAATGCTGAAACCTCTTCTCACGGTCGCTTTCGCGGCAACGACCCTGTCCTTTATGGCTCACGCGGACGATGCGGCGCATGAGCCTGCTGACAAGATGGATATTCTTGCCGGTGCCTGGAGCTGGGAGCACAAGACAGTGATCCCGGGTAGCGAAATGTTTGGCGGCATTGAGCAGGAAAGCAATGTCGACTGCGTCACCGAAGAAATGAAACCTTTCACGGTTCAGTCTCTGATCAATGAGCTGACTGCCAGCATTCCAAAGGAACTTGGCCAGAAATGTCTGGTTCAGGATGTCGTCGACAATGAAGAAGGCTTTGACTTCAACCTTGTGTGCTCCGGCCCTTATACCGGCAGCGCCAAAGGCAAAGCCACTTTTTACTCACCTGAGAAAATCGCGATCAAAGCAGATGGTCAGCTGACATTGCTCGGCGGCGCATCTTCCGGCCCGTTCAGCATGGATGCCAAAGCGGAGCGCGTTGGCGCCTGCCCTGCCACAAAAGGCTGACGCAAAGACTGGCCTATCCGGCCTTTGCTGCTTTCCGGTCTGCATGATCCTGCCACAAGACAATCATGCAGGCACCAATGATGAGCGACGCTCCGATCCATAAATTGGCGCTCGGTACTTCTTTAAAAATGAACCACCCAAGCAGCGCGCTCCATAAGAGCGCGGTGTATTCGACAGGCGCGAGCCTCTGCGCAGGTGCTCGCGCATAGGCCGAAGTCATCAACAGCCAGATCATCATGCCGAAAAAGCCGATAAACAGCAGGATTGGCACATCGCCGAACTGAGCCGGCTCCCCAAAGGTGAAAGCAATCGGGGCAAAGAAAACCGCCGGAAAGAAGTTGGCATACACCGCAACGGCAAAGCCCCCATCCAATGCGGCCCGCATGCGTAACAACACCAAAGATGTCGCATAGAGACAGGCCGAAGTCATGACTGACACAAAGCCGATCATTCGGTCCGGTGTTATGTCTGCTTCAAAGTCCGTCCCGACAAATGTCGCAATAACACCTGCAAACCCGACCAGACCGGCCAGCAGAGAAATCGGGTGCATTTTCTCACCCAGCAGAACCCGCGCCACCGGAATGATAAGCAGCGCCGCGGTGAAGCCCAGCACCGTGACTTCAGCCAGTTCCAGCTTGCTGAGTGCAAAGAAAAACAAATATGCCGCAAAGACGTGGATCAATCCGCGCATGGCGTGAAAGCGTGTTGCTTTCCAGCCCGGCAGTCTTCGGCCTGTCGCGAAAAACGGCACGGCCACGAACACCGTCGCAATCGCAAACCGCCAAAAGACCAGTGTCAAAAGGTCAACACTCTGCCCGACATATTTGACCAGCGCATCCATTAGCGTGCCACAAAGCACGGCGCAGGTAGCGGTAATCACCGGTGACACAACAAAGCTGGACTTCAATTCTGCCTCCCCGGCTGCGCGATCGCGGTGAACGGATCTCAAACGTCCGTAATTTTCCGCTGCGCGACAATACTTCCTACATCCGATTGCTTGAAGATCGGAACCGGGAGCTTTATCCTCAGTATGAGCGCATGGGAATACGCGGCAAAGAAGGAATGTTGTTGTGGGCGAAGTTATCAATTTCAATAAAGCCCGTAAGGCACGTGAACGCGACGCCAAAGAACAAAAGGCAAAGGAAAACCGCGCCTTGTTCGGACAGACTGGCAGCGAAAAAAAGAAAACCTCTTCGACGCTCGACAAGCTGCGCCGCGCTCTGGATGGCTCAAAACTGGATGGCCCGGACACTCCACCCCCACCGCCAAAACAGAATTCGTGACGCCTCCGTCACGAATAATTTCACTTCACGATAGTTTCATCTAGCCAAGTGGCAAAGTTGACGCTAGGTTCGCCCAGTCTCTAATCGGGAGGACTTATAAAATGCGTGAAGCAGTCATCGTTTCATATGCCCGTACTGGTCTTGCGAAAGCCGGTCGTGGTTCTTTCAACAACACTCACGGCATTACGCTTGCCGGTACAGCGATCAAAGGTGCGATTGAGCGCGCCGGTATCGACGCTGGAACGGTTGAAGACGTCTATCTGGGTTGCGCGCAGCCGGAAGGCGCGACAGGCCATAACGTTGCTCGTAATGCGGCTCTCTGGGCAGGTTGCCCATCCACTACATCTGGCGCAACGATCAACCGTTTCTGCTCTTCTGGTCTTCAAGGCATCGCGAACGCTGCCTGGACGATCAAAAACGAAGGCGCAGCAGTCGCAATCGGCGGCGGTGTTGAGTCGATCTCACTCGTTTCCGGCAGCCCAACCATGAACCGCTCAAACTACACGGAAGCGGAACTCATGAAAAAATGGCCAGCGATCTGGATGACCATGATCGAAACAGCCGAAATCGTTGCAGACCGTTACAATGTGTCTCGCGAATACCAGGACGAGTACTCTGCTCTGTCTCAGGCGCGTACGGCTGAATTCCAGTCTTCTGGTAAAATGTCTGAAGAGATCATTCCGCTGACAACTCAGATGAAACTGGTCAACAAAGAAACTGGCGAAGAGACTTTCCAGGAAGTCACTTGTGACCGTGACGAATGTAACCGTCCCGGCACCACGCTTGAATCTCTGGCTGGTCTGAAGCCAGTCTTCAAGAACGGCATGGTCGTTAAAGAAGGCAAATACGTTACTGCGGGCAACGCATCTCAGCTGTCTGACGGTGCTGCGGCTCTGGTTCTGATGGAAGCAAAAGAAGCTGAAAAGAAAGGCCTGACACCACTTGGCCGTTTCGCAGGCTTCAACGTTGCGGGTTGTGACCCGGACGAAATGGGTATCGGCCCGGTTTTCGCTGTTCCTCGCCTGCTCGAGCGTCACGGCCTGACTGTTGACGACATCGACCTGTGGGAGCTCAACGAAGCGTTCGCATCTCAGTGTCTCTACTCTCGTGACCGTCTCGGCATCGATCCAGAGAAATACAACGTCAATGGCGGTTCTATCTCTATCGGTCACCCATTCGGCATGACTGGTGCACGTTGCACAGGCTCTCTCCTCATGGAAGGCAAGCGTCGCGGTGCAAAATGGGGTGTTGTCACCATGTGTATCGGTGGCGGTATGGGCGCAGCTGGCCTGTTCGAAATCTTCTAAGATTTCACCCACCACACAACACGAAAGCCCGGGCCATGCGCCCGGGCTTTTTTGTATTTTACCTCAAAACTGGACCTGACCGGAAAAACAGGGCAAAGGAGGCCGACCATATTACAAGGAGTGCCCGAATGAGCGCTGACATTGCTTATCTCGAAGAAAACGCCAAGAAAGAAGGCGTCACAGTCACGGCATCAGGTCTGCAGTATCGCGTCCTGAAAGAAGGCACAGGCTATAAGCCGCGCCCGACTGAAAAAGTTACCGTCCATTACGCTGGCAAACTGGTGAATGGCAAAGAATTCGACAGCTCTTACAAACGTGGCCAACCGATTGAGTTCCCACTCAATGCAGTGATTGCTGGCTGGTCAGAAGGCGTTCAGCTGATGCAGGAAGGCGCAAAATACGAGCTGGTGATTCCATCTCAGCTTGGCTATGGCGCAGCTGGCGCTGGCGGTGTCATTCCTGGCAACGCAACTCTGATTTTCGAAGTTGAGCTGATCAAAATCGGCTAAACCTCTTCGACTGAAGACGTTTTACAAGGCGGGTCTATGGCCCGCCTTTTTCTATTTCGGCTTCAATCAGCGACGAATAGCGTCGATGCACTTTTCCAAGATCAATCTGATTGAGGAAGGTCGAATACGACAGATAGGCCAGCAGATATCTGGCATCGCGTGCCCATGGCGGAATAATTTTCGGTTCCGGGATCAAATTCTGACGCGCCAGCATGTCCATGGCTTCCAGATCATCAAGATCGATCTTGCCAACAAACAGCAGTTTTATCAACCGTGTATCGCCGCTGCGGATTGCCGCCCGCAGATAGGAATGCACTTCAACGAGGCCAGACAGATAAACGCCATCCTTGGTGAAAGGCGCCCCGCCCTCCACCATTCCACCACGCACAATCCGCCGAGCGCTTTCAAACGCCTCGAACGGTGCGTCGCGCGTCGATTTCTCTAAAAAATACTGATAGATATCGCGGAAGTCCGCACCATTGGCCGACATGTCGATGGCGATCATCCGGTCTGCCAGACGCTTGAATCGGCGCGGGTCTATCGCCCCTGTAATGAACTCGGCAAAGACGGCCAGGCCTTCCTGGGTCTGCGCATTGCCGGGATGGCTTTCTCCCAGAATTGGAAACCGGTTGCCATTGCGCCCGTTCATGCCGGTCGCAATGTGGATCAGTGCTTCGTGCTGTAATAGCTGTTCGACATCAAGGTCGGTGAAAATGGCATCCGTGCGCAGCTTCACATAGTCTTTGCCAGCAGCAGCTTTCGCAGACACATCTGACGTCACCGTCACCTTTGGTGCATCCGCCCGAAATGTTCTGGTAGTAATCTGTCGAGTTCTTTTTTCAGCTCGTCTGCGGTCAGGCGCGGCGGCGCTTCAAGGCGCAGCGTGCCAAGGTCAAATTCCGACAATAGACTATCCAGCCTTTTGGCCAGATCCAGCCCTGTATGCTTGCCATCCGCAATCGGCGTCGTCGGCGAGCCGTACAGCGCGCACGACAGATCGTAAAACGCCTTCGTGCCCAGCGACGACAGCATGGCTGCGGTTCGCTCTGTCTGGTCAGCAATCCGCCCCAGCCATTCATGAACCGGAGACGACCCATCAATGAGCGCGCGGGCCGCCTGCACCTGTTCGTAAGAGGGGGCTGGGTCAATCGGAGTGTAATCTGGCTTGGGTAGCTCTTTTGCGTCATTCCTGAAGAAGTCTTCAGCGACCTGACGCGACCAGTTTATGGTTTTGAGTACGGGAAGCCGGTCTTCTGCCTGGAACAAAAGGTCTGCGGCCTTTTCCAGCCGCTCTACTTCCTGTGTCGAAAACTCATCCATTTGCGTCGCCGAATAATCTGTTGTCAGACGATTTAGGGACAGCTCAGAGCTTCGCGCAAGCGAATGTTTACGGCTCAGGCGATCGCGCCGACAGCAAGGCCTTTAAACCATTCACCGAGGGCTTCCGCTTCGCGGCGCTTGTCTGCTGCGCGGGCAACCGCTTCAGCATCTTCACCCCATTGCTCGATCTGCCAGATTTCATCGACGCGCGAAATATCAAAGGCATCTGCCGCGCCAAGTTCCCCCTCTGCAACAGCCATAGAGAGAATCGCTGAGCCGTAAATATTCAGCCCCATTGCCAGACCGGTCAGACCGAAATTGCACTTGCTTGCCGCATAGGTGCCGACAGCCTCAATGCTTGCCGGGGGCTGAGGAGCGTTGATTACACCCTCTGTCGTCATCAGCATGACGCCATGGGTTTGCCCTGCCCAGTCACGAAGCGGCGCGAAATGCGCCTCCTGGCGCTCTCGCAACGCCACCGGATTATCTGCCAGATAACACAGAAGATCCGTGCCAGCGTATTTCTGAGCTTCTTCAATCATCTCCGTCCGCGTAAGCGGTGCCCGGTCAATGGCCACATTGGCAAGACGCGTCAGCGTCATGCGCGGCAAGTCCAGTTCAATTTCCTGCGCGTCCCATTCGGCAGCAACAGCTTCAGCCAACGCCTTTGTTGGCAAGATAAGAGAGGCGCGCGCAGGCGTTTTCGGCGTCCGGCCATCCAGTTCGACCCGCCAACCTGTTTCGTCCTGTGCAATGCTGGCCGTTTTATAGAATCGTTTGGGCTTTTGAGTTGGAGACGCATCAACCATGGATCAGACTTTCGCAAATTCAGTAAGCGCCCCATGCAGGGCTGGCATGGTGTCGTGTAAATGATGAACGCCTGCCGCTTCAAGCTCTGAACGTTCACCAAATCCCCATGTAACACCGTGCGTGATGACTTTGGCAGCACGGCCCATATGAATGTCGTGAATAGCGTCACCGACCATAACCGTCTGGTCTGTCTCGCAGCCAAGCGTTTTCATCGCCTGTTCGACCATAAACGGATGCGGCTTTCCCGGGCCGTCATCTGCGCACCAGACCGTATCAAAATACCGGGCGAGATCATGCATCTGAAAGATCGATTCGATGCCCTTATGCGATTTTCCGGTCGCAACGGCTTGCAGACAATTTTGATTGGCCAGCGTTTCAAGCAGCTCGACGGCGCCCTCATAAAGGGGCTCAACAAAGCCCGGCTGCTGACGATTTCGAATAAACGCGTTGCGATAAGCTTCAACCAGAGCCGTAACATCCCGCTCGCTTGCGCCTTCAGGCGCCAGCATCTGGCAACCATCATGCAGACTGAGACCGACAATATGGCGCGTACGCTCATATTCAGGTGGTTCAAATCCCATCGCGTTGAACGCGTTGACCATTGCTGTCTGAATGATCTTGCGGCTGTCGATAATGGTTCCATCCAGATCCCAAACGACAAGTCGTAAACTCAAGGGGCCACTCCCGGCTGAACATCTAGCGGCGCGGTCACGCGCGGCGCCTTCCCGGATATCGGGACTGTGCCATGCCACATATAAGCGGGAAATAAAACCAGCGTTCCAGGCTCCGGACAGACCCAATGCTCGGCCGGTGCCGGGTCTGGCAATTTGTAAGGCGGCTCACCGAACTTGATCCAGCCCGGACGATTGACGGGGTCTTCTTTCGCCTCTGGCGGCACTGCCATGTAATAGGCCGAACTGATCCAGCCCTTCGGATGGGTATGGCTAACGTGTCGCCCGCCCGCGAGCAGATAGATGGACCAGCAGCCACCGATATAGAATTCCCGGTTGTTTCGCGCGGTCACCGGATGGTCGGCACCATTGCCAATCTTTGCCAGATACTCCCGCACAGGCGCATGGAGCGCCTCGATATAGGCTTTCACGACCGGGCGGTCGTCAAACACCAGATTGCGCGGTGTCTGTATGCCCTGACGTGCGGACTGGCCGAGCGGATGCGTCTTGAACGCCGACGAGCCATGCACTTGCTCAATGAAATCAGCGTGGAACTCCTCTAGCGAGTTATAGCCGTGCGGAACATCGAGCTGAGCAGGAATCACGAACCGCTCATAATCATAGAGACGGTGAAACGCTTCCAGACGCCCCAACATGCGCAGCGCATCTGCCTCCAGTGCGATCCAGTTCTGATCCAGCGGTTCGCGGCTGCGCCAGATATCGGTCTCTGCGAGAGCTGCATCATAGCGCGCGCTCATCAAGGCGGAGACAATATACTGATAGGCAATCACCCGGTTCAGCGGTGCCTGACGAAACGCGGTTTCAGCAAGTTGGAAAGACGTTTCCATTTCACCCATATCGCCGCGAGCCGACGCAAGACGCGCAATGAACTCCGGCTGGCTTTTACGCTCCACCGATAGCCGGTCGAACAAATGAACCACATGTTCTGGCTTTTCCATGTCCAGAAGCTCATCCAGCGCGGCAATCGCCTGAGGCATACGCTGATCTGCGGCAGAAACAGCGCCGTGAAGCAGCGCTTCAGCGTCTTGCTCTCGCCCTGTCATCCAGAGGAGGTTTGCATAATCCTTCACCGCGTCCGGAGATCCGGCACCGACGGCTTTCTGCAGATGAGGCTCTGCCGCCGCAAAATCAGACAGCTCCATCTCAGCCCGCGCCAGAAGGCGTAGGATCTGAGGTGCGCTCTGGCCCTGATCCACCAGCTTCTGACACAAGTCACGGGCCGTTTCGGTTTCGCCGATCTCAACGAGCGCCGAGGCCTCGCCATAAACGGCAGCGACGTGTTGCGGTGCGATATCCATTGCCTGACGAAACACCTGACTGGCTTTGTGCCAGGCTTTGCGTGTTTTAAAGGCCCGGCCAAGCGCTTCAAACGCATCGGCATCACGCTCGCCTGTCTGACGGACAAACTGCTCACCAGCGGCAACGGCTTCATCGGATTTTCCAAGCTCGATCAGCAAGGAAACGAGGTTTTTGTGCGCAGGGACATAATCAGGCTTCAGCTTGATTGCCGTTCGAAAGGCCATTTCGGCCTCGTCAATCCGACCGGCGGCCTTGAGCATATTGCCCAGCATATTATTGATTTCGAAATTGCCGGGAGAAACGGTCAAAGCCGTCTGCGCGGCGTCAATGGCTTCGCCGAGGCGTCCAACCTGGCGAAGTGCATGAGCTTTCAGATGAAGCAGGTCAGGATCGTTTGGAAACGTCAGCAGGGCGTTGTCGAGTTCAGCCAGAGCCTTTTGCGTCTGGCCCGCCTGCAAGCTAGCGAGAATGTGTCTGGCGGTATCGCCTGCACTCACTCGAACGGTTCCCATGGGTTATCTCCTGCCTCTTCCAGCAAGAACCCTAGCGTATCAAATGACCGTTTCATATGCGGCGGAATAGGCGCGACCAGCGTCAGCGGTTTCCCCTTTTTCCGCGGAATGATCAGAGACCGGGCGTGCAGGTGCAGACCTTCAGCCAGACCATTCATCGGCTCGCGGCGGCCGGGATATTTGGTATCGCCAACAATCGCATGACCGATTTCTTCCATATGGAACCGCAGCTGATGCGTCCGGCCTGTTTGCGGACTGAGCGCGACCCATGCCCCACGCTGTCCGGCGGTAGAGATGACCGAGTAATCGGAAATCGCGTGCTGAGAGCCTTTGTCAGACTGAATGGCCGGAACCATTTTCTCTTTTTCAGGACCTTCGCCGCGGATCATCCATGAGCGGACCTGCCCCTGATGAGGCACAGGCACCCCGCCGACAACAGCCCAGTAAACTTTCTTGAGTGTACGCTCGCGGAACATATCGCCAAGATCAGCCGCAGCCCGTGGATGCTTGGCAATCAGAAGCAGACCCGATGTGTCCTTATCGAGACGGTGCACGAGACGCGGGCGATGCTCGCCATCGGTAAGCGCATCAAGAAGCCCGTCAACATGGCGGGACGTATTCGTACCACCCTGAACGGCCAGCCCGGCAGGCTTATTCAGCGCAACCATGTCGTCATCTTCATAGATGACCATGTCGCGAATATAGGCGTTGTCGCGCGCAGAAACCTGCTTCTTGCGCTTTTCCTGAGCGGCATCCAGTTGCGCTTTGCTTGGCAAAGGCGGCACGCGGACAATCTGTCCTTCTTCAAGGCGCTGATTGGATTTTGCGCGCGCGCCATCAACGCGGATCTGGCCTGTCCGCAGGAACTTTTCCACCTGTCCCTGAGTGATTCCGTCAAACCGACGCTTGAACCATTTGTCGAGCCGCGCCCCGGATTCTTCGTATGAGACCTCAATCTGTTGAACGTCGCCGCTCACATCAAAACCTTTCGCATGATAAAGAGGCCGGCAAATACCATAGTGACGCCAAGAATAACAGAACTTCCGGCGTAAAGTGCAGCCTGAGCATAAGCTTTCGTTTCAATCATGCGTGCGGTTTCCAGCGAAAACGCCGAAAACGTCGTAAAACCGCCGAGTATGCCGGTCGCCAGGAAGATCTGTGCCGAACCGCCGCCAGAACCTTTAAAGGCGAACCAGCCCATGACGAGCCCCATGATCAGGCTGCCAACCAGATTGACCGTATAGGTGCCCCACGGCCATCCCGGCCCCATCACGCGCAGCATGATCGCCCCAACGCTGAAGCGCAGGCCAGAGCCGATCGCGCCGCCAAGGGTCGCATACAAAAGGTGAGATAGATTCATAAATCGCATTTGGCACAGATTCCGCATCCGTGCCAATCGCGAGAAAGTTTAGCTGACCTGACGATCCTTGCCTTCCCAGTACGGTGCACGCAGCTCCCGCTTGAGGATTTTACCAGACGCATTGCGTGGCAGGGCATCGATGAAATCCACACTCTTTGGCGCTTTGAAGCTGGCAATACGGGATTTGGCGAAATCCAGAATGGCCTGTTCATCCGCTGTCGCGCCCGGCTTCAAGGCCACAACGGCTTTCACCGTCTCACCCCATTTTTCGTCTGGAATACCAATGATCGCAACTTCAGCGATGTCCGGATGACCATAAACAGCGCTCTCGACTTCCGCCGGATAAATATTCTCACCGCCGGAAATGATCATGTCCTTCACGCGGTCATGAATATAGATATAGCCATCTTCGTCCATATATCCCGCGTCACCGGAATAGAGCCAGCCACCGGCATCCATGGTTTTGGAGGTCGCGTCATCTAGCTTCCAATAGCCCGCCATATTGGCCTTTGAGCGCGTTGCGATTTCCCCAACCGTATTGCGCGGCACTTCCTTGTGATCTTCGTCAACGATTTTGATTTCAACACCCGGCATTGGCAGACCGGCAGAGCGCATGCGCTGATTTCCGGCCGGGTCGTGATCTTCTGGCGGCAGATAAACAATCGTACCACAGGTTTCAGTCATCCCGTATTGCTGAACAAACCCACAGCCAAACACTTCCATGCACTCGCGTAGCAGGTCGAGCGGGATTGGAGACGCGCCATAGAGGATATATTTCAGCGGGCTGAAATCGACGGTCTGGGCTTTTTCCTGACGCACAACAATCTGTAGCGCCGCCGGAACCATGAACATTTTCGAGATGCGGAACTCTTCAATGAAGTCGAGCACTTTCAGCGGGTCGAACTCGCGGGCGACAACGCCCTTTGCGCCATTGAACAGGCCGACAATCCCCCAGCCCGAGCCCCCAATATGGCCAACCGGCATGGCAACAAGGCTCACATCATCCGGGCCCCATTCATTCCATTCCATGCCGCTGTCAACGGCTTCGCGGCGACCACCAAGCAGGTTATTGTGGGTCAGCATCGCGCCTTTCGGACGACCTGTCGTGCCAGAAGTATAAAGCTGGATCGCAACGTTGCTCTCGCCGACCTCAATACCTGGATCATCTGTCGATGCCGCATCACGCCAGGCCACATAGCCCGTTTCGTCGGTTGCTTCCATGAATACCGGCTTTGGCGAAATGTCGGATTCTTCAATCGACTGCAGCGCCTGAGCCTCAACCTCAGGACCAATGAATACCAGCGGTGCTTCACTGTCAGACAGCATATAGGCCATTTCAGCCGGAGCGAGACGCCAGCCGATAGGAACCGTTACAACACCCGCCTTGGATGCACCAAAGAACAGCTCAAAATAGTGGTCAGAGTTCTTGCCAATATAGGCAATGCGCTGGCCTTTTTTGACGCCGGATGCCGTCAGCGCATTGGCGACCTGATTGGTGTTCAGATCGAACTGTTTGAAGGTTGTATCACGCCCCTCAAAGGTCAGAGCGATGCTGTCCGGACGCGCTTTTGCATGAAACCGTGCGATATCGCCGAGTGTCGGCATCGCCTCAAAATCTTCTGCTGTCAGCTTTTTGGTTTCCATCGACATGTCGCTCTCCCCGCGTTTTTTTTGTCACTAACATGACGGGGAGAAGCGCCAAACGGGGGACGTTACGTCACCTATGAATATGAATAGGTCGCTGCCCTAAGCCTGATCACGAAGCAAGGCTTCGAAGTCATCCGGCACCGGTGCAGAATAATCAAACTGGCCGCCAATCGGATGTGGTCCCTGCAAACGCAAAGCATGCAACATAAGACGTGCAGCTGACCCCGGCTTGCCGTACACATCATCGCCAAGGATTGGATGTCCGGCATGCGCCAGATGTACGCGAATCTGGTGCATGCGGCCCGTTTCCGGACGGCATTCGACGAGGCTCAGCTTTTCACCGGCCGAGACGCAGTTGAACTTGGTCAGCGCCTCTTTGGTGTTCTTGACGCCCGGCTTGCCGCCAATACCAGACAACAACAGGCCCTTGTCAGTGCGTAACTCGCCAATAGGGCTGTCCACGCGCGTCAGGCGCGCCGCATTGCCCTGCACCACTGCCAGATAGGTTTTCTTCATCTGACGGGCTTCGAACGCCTTTGAGAGCGCCGCGGCAGCGGGCTTGGTCTTTGCCGCCAGCACAATCCCGGTCGTTTCGGTATCAATGCGGTGGACAAGATGCGGACGCTTGCCGTTTGAGCGGGCAAATGTCCAAAGCAGCTTATCCAGTGTCCGGTCGTCGACATTGCGCGTCTGACACGCCAGACCAGCCGGCTTGTTAAACACCATCAGGTCATCATCTTCCTCAAGGAGGAAGGACCGGGCAAATTCTTTATCTTCGTCTGACAACCAGACCGTTTCGCGATTTTTCATCGCGCTCTCATAGACCAGTCCGGCCGTCTTGTAGAGAGATTTCCTCTCATCGGCGGGACTTCATCTTTCTGAGTTCTGCCAGATAGGCCAGTCTTTCGCGGATCGGTTTCTCACGGCCATCCCCGTCCGGCGCATACAAGACCGGACGTTTCATACCATCCGGGAAATAGTTCTGACCGGAGAATTTATGCTCCACATCATGATCATACTGATAGCCATCGCCATAACCCTCATCTTTCATCAGATCGGTTGGCGCGTTCAGAATATGCTTTGGCGGATTGAGAGAGCCTGTTTGCTTGGCCAGCGCCATCGCGTCTTTGTAGGCCGTGTAGACAGCGTTTGATTTAGGCGCGGTCGCCAGGTGCACAACAGCATGTGCCAGCGCCAGCTCTCCTTCCGGACTACCGAGCCGTTCATAGGTCCGAACCGCCTCACCTGCAATCATCAGGGCTGTCGGGTCTGCTAAGCCAATATCCTCGCTCGCCATCCGGATAATGCGGCGCCCCAGAAATAACGGGTCTTCACCGCCCTGAAGCATGCGTGCCAGCCAGTAAAGCGCTGCATCCGGGTCTGAGCCCCGCACAGATTTATGCAGCGCAGAGATCAGATTGTAATGCCCTTCCCCGGCCTTGTCGTAAGCGGCGGCGCGGCTGCTGACCAAATTCTTGAGCTCAGACAGCGCCAGAATTTTTCCAGATCGTCCATAGCGATAGACATCTTCGATCATGCCCAGGAAATAGCGGCCATCACCGCCCGCCAGCGTTTTGAGATAGGTTTTACCATCCGCATCGACTGGCAGAGGCGTCTTTTTGAAAGACTCAGCCCGCGCGATCAACTGATCCAGCGCGGCTTCATCAAGGGCTTTCAGCGTCAATACCTGACAGCGAGACAGCAAAGCACCATTCAACTCAAAACTCGGGTTCTCGGTCGTCGCCCCGATCAGGGTAACAACCCCGCGCTCGACATAAGGTAGGAAACTGTCTTGCTGGGCTTTGTTGAAGCGGTGAATTTCATCGACGAACAGCACCGTGCCTTTGCCCGTACTGCGCCTTGCCTCAGCGGCTTCGAACACAGCGCGCAGATCTTTTACGCCCGAAAACACGGCAGACAGAGATTCAAAGAAGAGGCCAGTGTCATTGGCCAGAAGCTGAGCAATGGTCGTCTTTCCGACGCCGGGCGGCCCCCAGAGAATCACAGATGACAATTGCCCGCTATCCACCATCCGGCGCAGCGGGCCATTCACGCCGATGAGATGATCCTGACCGACCACCTCATTCAATTGTTTGGGACGAACTGATTCGGCCAATGGCTGCGGCGCCGATGCCTCTAGTCCCGCAGCCTGAAACAGATCCGACACTATTCCAGCGTAAGAGAACGTGTCAGGGCACGTCCATCGCGCTCAATGACGATCTTCCAGAATCTCGAGTTTCCGTGTGTCGCCAGAACACTCTGAGCAGTTTCAACGTTCTGGATCGGCGTACCATTGATCTCGAGGATGCGGTCCCCCGGACGGACTCCGAGACGATTCGCAAGCGAGTCACGAACAATACGGTTCACCATCACGCCTTTATCGAAGAGATCACGGCCAAGCGATTCTGCGAGAGCTGGAGACAGGTCCACAACTTCAGCGCCGGAGAATGGGTGATGCCCTTCAAGAACGATCAGATCAGCCTCCGCAGCGCCGGGAGGGGCCAGCAACTGGACGTCAATGCTTTTGCTTTCGCCATTGCGCAGCACTTCGAGGCGGGCGAAATAGCCTTCCTTCAGTGTTGCCGCGAGGAATTTGAGACCAGCCTCGTTGAAGACTTCACGTCCGTCGATCTTCAGGACAACGTCACCTTTGCGCAGCTTGGCTTTATCAGCCGGGCCACCCGGATAGATTTCCGTGACCAGCATGCCGACCGGACGGTCAAGTTCCAGCGTCTTGGCAATGTCAGCGGTGACCGCCTGGCCTTTCAGACCAAGCCATGGGCGAACAATGCGGCCTTCATTGATGGCCGAATCAACAACGCGTCGAACCATTTCCGCCGGGATCGCAAAACCGATACCGTTCGAACCGCCCGAACGAGAGAAGATTGCTGTGTTTACGCCAACCAGTCGGCCTTTATTATCGACCAGCGCGCCGCCGGAATTACCGGGATTGATAGCTGCGTCTGTCTGAATAAAGAAAGCAAAGTCTGAAATGCCGACATCAGTACGCGCCGTGGCGGAGATGATACCGCTGGTAACGGTCTGACCAACACCAAACGGGTTACCGATTGCCAGTACAATGTCACCAACTTCCAGATTACGCGTATTCGCGAACTGCAGGGTCGGAAGCTTTTCATCGCCGGTGTCGATTCGCAGAACTGCGAGGTCCGTGCGTTCGTCCGCGAGAACAATCTCTGCTTCAAACTCACGACGGTCAGACAGAACGACCTTCAGTGCGGTCGCATCTTTAACGACGTGGTTATTGGTAACAATCACACCATCGTCACCGACAATCACGCCCGAGCCGAGCGATGACTGAACCCGCTCTTTGCTCATGCCAAAGCCTTCAGAGCCGAAGAATCGCTCGAAGAATGGATCGCCTGAGAAGGGGGAGGATTTTTGACGGACAAGTCGTTCCGAATAGACGTTCACGACCGCAGGGGACGCTGACTTCACCAAAGGCGCAAAAGACAGCGTGATGTCCGATTGTTTTTCAGGAACGATATCCTCAGCGTGCGCACTCGCTGTGGATATCGCCAAAGCGCACATAAGCGCGACCAGGGCCGCGCTTAAAGCAAAAAGGATCTTATTAATGTGTTTCGTCATGATCATGAGTTAACTCTCCGACCATGGCCCCAATTAGGCAGATTTGCGACCGTCTACACATGAAATGTAGCGATGCAGTGAAGACTACTCGTCAGCGAGTGCCAGCTCTGCTTCATGACGTTCGCGATCTGCTTTACCGCGGGCCTCTTCGTCACGCTCGACGAATTCAATTACAGCCATTGGCGCATTATCGCCATAACGGAAGCCCGCTTTCATGATGCGAACATAACCGCCATTACGTTCTTCATAGCGTGGTCCGAGAACGTCGAACAGTTTTTTCGCCATCTCTTTGTTACGAAGCTTGGAGATAGCGCGACGACGAGACGCCAGGTCGCCTTTCTTAGCCAGAGTAACGAGTTTCTCTACGATTGGACGCAGATCTTTCGCTTTTGGCAGAGTCGTCACGATCTGCTCATGCTCAATCAGAGACGATGCCATGTTAGCAAACATGGCTTTCCGGTGTTCGGAAGTCCGGTTAAGTTTGCGGTGTGCAAGTCCGTGACGCATTGTTCTATTCCCTTATCGGCCTTCTACGCCGTTAAATCTGATCTTCGAATTTTTTAGCCAGACCTTCAATGTCTTCCGGTGGCCAGCTTGGTACGTCCATACCGAGGTGCAGGCCCATGCCGGCGAGCACTTCTTTGATCTCGTTCAGAGACTTACGACCGAAGTTCGGCGTACGAAGCATTTCAGCTTCAGATTTCTGAATGAGGTCACCGATATAAACGATGTTATCATTCTTGAGACAGTTCGCAGAACGAACAGACAGCTCAAGCTCGTCAACTTTCTTGAGAAGGACCGGGTTAAAGCCGAGGTCTGGCTCGTCGTCCTTGTCATTAGAATCTTCAGGCTCTTCGAAGGTGATGAAGAGACGAAGCTGATCCTGAAGAATGCGCGCTGCGTAGGCAACAGCATCTTCCGGAGAGATCGATCCGTCAGTCTCAACGTCAAGCATCAGCTTGTCATAGTCGAGAACCTGACCTTCACGAGTGTCTTCTACGCGGTAACCAACTCGGCGAATCGGTGAGAAGATTGCGTCGAGCGGAATGAAACCGATCGGAGAATCTTCTGTGCGGTGACGGTCAGCAGGAACATAGCCCTTGCCTGTGTCGACCGTGAACTCCATGCGGATTTCCGCACCCTCATCCAGCGTACAAATGACGTGGTCAGGGTTAAGAACTTCAACGTCGCCAGTTGTCTCGATCTGACCAGCGGTGACAGCACCAGGACCAGACGCACGAAGCGTCAGGCGTTTTGCTGTGTCGCTGACCATACGAAGAGCAACCTGTTTCAGGTTCAGAACGATGGTTGTTACGTCTTCACGAACGCCTGGGATAGACGAGAATTCGTGAACAACGCCATCGATCTGCATGCCAGTGATCGCTGCACCCTGCAGAGACGACAAAAGCACGCGACGAAGCGCGTTACCGAGAGTTGTACCAAAACCACGTTCAAGCGGCTCAACGACCAGCGTTGCTTTACGCAGCGGGTCGAAGCCATGCTGAACGTCCGGACGTGCCGGGCGGATCAGTTCTTTCCAGTTTTTATCATTAACTACGGCAGGTGTGCCAGACATCGCGGTGTCCTTTGAACGATCAGGGGAATGTGAGACTATACGCGGCGGCGCTTAGGTGGACGGCAACCATTGTGCGGGATCGGCGTAGTATCGCGGATCGATGTGATGGTGAAACCGATTGACTGCAGCGCGCGCAAAGCAGACTCACGACCAGAACCTGGGCCGCGAACATTCACTTCGAGAGTGCGCATGCCATGTTCCTGAGCTTTACGACCAGCGTCCTCAGCAGCCATCTGCGCAGCATATGGCGTAGACTTACGAGAGCCTTTAAAGCCCATGTGACCTGAAGACGACCAGGAAATTGTATTTCCCTGAGAGTCTGAGATCGTGATCATGGTGTTGTTGAAGCTAGAGTTCACATGGCAAACGCCAGAGGTGATGTTTTTACGTTCGCGGCGGCGAATCCGAGTGGTGTCTTTAGCCATAAGTCTTGATTCCCAGCCTTATTTCTTCTTACCAGCAATCGGTTTCGCAGGACCTTTACGCGTACGAGCATTTGTATGCGTGCGCTGTCCACGAACCGGTAGACCGCGACGGTGACGCAGTCCACGATAGCAACCCAAATCCATCAGGCGCTTAATATTCATTGCTGTTTCCCGGCGAAGGTCACCCTCAACCAGATAGTCAGCATCGATCGTTTCCCGAACCTGAATAACTTCAGCATCGGTCAGATCTGCTACGCGACGATCCGGTGTGATACCGACCTTGTCGCAGATTTCTTTAGCCTTCGCCGAACCAATTCCGTGAATGTAACGGAGCGCGATTTCTACGCGCTTATTGGTTGGGATGTTGACGCCTGCAATACGGGCCAAGCTACTTCTCCGTTAAAACCGTTGTTGCGAACAAAGGGCACTTCGCATGGTCCGTGAAATAAACCACGAGAAAAGCACCCAAATATCACAGAAGCCGCGTCTTATATCTGCCTCAGCCATAAGGTCAAGGTCTGAATCCGCAACATCTTAAAATTACTTGATGGTTAATCAGCCACCGAAGAGCTTAGAAAGGAAACCTTTCTTTTCACCGCCCTTTTTTTTTACGTTATCAAGCGCAGAGTCGATGCCGCCAGCGACAACTTCAATGCTCTTCATACCGTCGACTTCGACGAGCTTCTTGCGTTCCGCATAAATCGGAAGCAAAGGCGCAGTCTGAGCGTTATACGCATCCAGACGTTTCTTGAACGTTTCCGGATTGTCGTCGTCACGCCCCTGTTCTTCAAAGCGCTTTGTAACACGCTCCAGAAGAGAGCCCTCATCGACTTTGAGCCGGATAACAACGTCAACTTCCATATCGCGGGAAGCCAGCGTCTTATCCAGCGCCTCAGCCTGAGGAACCGTACGCGGGAAGCCATCAAAGATGAAGCCCGGTGCGTCTTTGTGTGTATCGAGCTGCTCTTCAATCAGCTCAATAACGATTTCGTCTGAAACCAGCTGGCCTGAGTCCATGATCGCAGCAACGCGCTCACCGAGCTCTGTACCGGCACTACGCGCAGCGCGCAGCATGTCGCCCGTAGAGAGCTGGATAAAACCGTGTTCTGTGACCAGCCGTTTGGCCTGAGTTCCTTTTCCCGCCGCCGGCGGTCCAAAGAGAATAATGTTCATCGTTTCTTTCCCCCCAAACGAGACTTTTTGATCATGCCTTCATATTGGTGCGCCACCAAGTGTGACTGGATTTGCGTTACCGTATCCATAGTCACCGAAACCACAATCAACAACGAGGTACCCCCGAGATAGAATGGGATGGATGGCATTTCAGCGCGTAATATCTCCGGCATCAAGCAGACAAAAGTCAAATAGGCAGCACCAATTACGGTGAGTCGGCTCAGAACAAAGTCGAGATACTCGGCTGTGCGCTTGCCTGGACGGATGCCTGGGATAAAGCCGCCATATTTGCGCAGATTGTCTGCTGTCTCTTCCGGATTGAACACGATCGACGTGTAGAAGAAACAGAAGAAGATAATCAGCACGGCATACAGCAGAATAAAGCCTGGCTTGCCCGGCCCGAGGAAGGCCGTAACGGTCGTCAGCGTTTCAGCAACGACGCCTTCTTTACCGGCCATGAAATTGGCAATGGTCGCGGGCAGAAGAAGAAGCGAAGAGGCAAAGATTGGCGGGATAACACCTGCAGTGTTCAGCTTCAGAGGCATGAAGCTCGTCTGATCCTGGCTGATCTGATTCCCTTGCTGACGCTTAGGATATTTAATCATCAGGCGGCGCTGAGAGCGCTCCATGAACACGATGAACACAATGATCGCTACGGCCATCAGCAGAATGCCGAACATGAACGGTACGGATGTTGTGCCCTGCCAGCTACCTGAAATCAGGTTGAAGATTGCACGCGGAAGCTCTGCAACAATGCCGGCAAAGATGATCAGGGAAATACCGTTACCGATACCGCGAGAGGTGATCTGTTCACCCATCCACATGAGGAAGAGCGTACCACCGGTCAGGGTAACGACAGTCGACAGCGTGAAGTACCATTGTGGGATCCCTTCCATCGCGGGAAGGCCCTGGGCAATACCAAAAGACTGAACCAGCGCGAACAGAACCGTCAGATACCGCGTATACTGGTTGATCTGCTGGCGCCCGGCTTCACCTTCTTTTTTGAGGCGCTCCAGGCTTGGGCTCGCTGTCGTCATAAGCTGCATGATGATCGACGCCGAAATATACGGCATCACATTCAATGCAAAGATCCCCATGCGCTCAATCGCGCCACCTGCGAACAGGTTCAGGTTCTGCAGAATTCCGCCCTGCTGATTCTGGAAAATCTGGCGGAACTGATCCGGGTCGATACCTGGGATCGGCAGATAAGTGCCGAGTCGGTATACGATCAGAATGACGAGCGTAAACAGAATGCGTTGCTGAAGCTCTTTGGCTTTACCAAACGCGTCGAAATTAATGTTCTTAGCAAGCTGCTCTGAAGCTGACGCCACATGCGCCTCCTTATTCCCCTGGCCTAGACACGATAAAGGCCTGCCGCCAAATGCAACAGGCCTTTAAATCGGCATCTGGCAGGCATTTGTGAAGCCCAGATATAAGAATTATTCTTCGGTCTCTGTCACTGGTACAGTGACTGTGACATTTCCGCCAGCCGATTTGACTGCTTCAATGGCTGCTTTTGATGCAGCAGTGACCGAGATGTTGAGCCCTTTAGGCGCATCACCCTTCGCCAGAAGGCGAACACCATCACGCGAGCGACGCAGAACGCCAGTCGAAACGAGAGTTTCTTCAGTGATTTCAGCCTTGCCGTCGAGCTGACCTGATTCGATCGCCTTAGCGATTCGATCCAGGTTGATCCATGTGTACTTCTTCGCGTTTGGCTTTTTAAAGCCACGCTTAGGCGTACGCATGTAGATTGGCATTTGACCGCCTTCGAAGCCGTTAATAGCTACGCCGGAACGGGATTTCTGACCTTTAACACCGCGTCCGCCGGTTTTACCAGTGCCGGAACCGACACCGCGACCAACGCGCTTGCGGGACGCTACCGCACCCGGATTATCAGAGAGTTCATTCAGTTTCATATCGATAACCTCACCAGGGCATCCGGGAACCGGAGGCTCAGGCCTTGTCTTCTACGATTTCAACCATGTGCTGCACTTTACTAATCATGCCGCGCACAGCTGGTGTGTCTTCAAGTTCACGGGTACGTCCGACTTTGTTCAGTCCAAGGCCAACCAGCGTAGCACGCTGGTCACCCTTGCGACGGATCGGGCTACCTGTTTGACGAACGGTGATGGTTTTCTTCGCCATTATATCCGCTCCTAATTGCTGGCTTCAGCCAGGCCGGCTTCAGAAGCACCGTCAGCACGACGGCCGACAATGTCCTGTACCTTCAGACCACGCTTAGAGGCAACAGAGCGAGGGCTCGATTGACGCTTCAGCGCATCAAAGGTCGCACGGACCATGTTGTAAGGGTTAGACGTACCAAGAGATTTGGCAACAACGTCCTGAACACCCAGTACGTCGAGAACAGCACGCATCGGGCCACCTGCGATAACGCCGGTACCCGGAGGCGCCGCACGAAGAACGACCTTGCCCGCACCGTGACGGCCACGGCCATCATGGTGAAGTGTGCGACCCTCGCGAAGAGGAACACGGATCATTTTCTTCTTGGCTTCGTCTGTTGCTTTGCGGATCGCTTCAGGAACTTCACGGGCTTTACCGTGACCGAACCCAACGCGGCCCTTCTGGTCGCCAACGACGACGAGTGCAGCAAAACCAAAGTTTTTACCGCCTTTAACAACTTTCGCGACGCGGTTGATTCCGACCAGGCGATCTACAAATTCGCTCTGCTCTTCTTCACGCTTATTGTCACGGTCCCTGCCTCGGCCCCGGCCGCGACCACGGCCTTCACCGCTGCCTTTTCTTTCTTCAGCCATTGCCGTCTCCTAGAATTTCAGTCCGCCTTCACGGGCAGCATCGGCGAGCGCCTTGATGCGACCGTGAAAGATGTAACCGCCGCGATCAAACACGACTTCTTCTACACCCGCCTTAGTGGCACGTTCTGCAATCAGCTTACCGATAGCGGAAGCTGCGTCAGATGTACCGCCATTGGCAGTATTGGCGCGGAAATCTTTCTCCTGCGTAGAGGCAGCAGCTAGTGTGATTCCACGTTCGTCGTCGATCACCTGAACGGCGATGTTTTTGGAGGAGCGCACCACGGACAGACGAGGACGACCATTGGCCTGCTTGCGCAGTTTGGCCCGTACCCGCTGAGCGCGACGCAGCATTTTTTCGCGAGGCGTCTTCATGGTTACTTCTTCTTACCTTCCTTGCGACGAACTTGTTCGCCGGCATAACGAATACCTTTGCCTTTGTATGGCTCAGGCGGACGATATTTGCGGATCTCAGCTGCGACCTGACCAACGGCCTGCTTGTCAGCACCTGAAATCTTGACTTCCGTAGGTTTGGAAGAAGCCAGGGTGATGCCAGCAGGCGCGACGTAGATCACGTCATGAGAGAAACCAAGAGACAGTTTGATGTCGTTACCCTGCATTTGTGCACGGTAACCAACGCCAACCAGTTCGAGCTCTTTCTCATAGCCTTCTGTTACGCCATTGACCATGTTCTGAGCACGAGCGCGCATTGTACCCCAAAGAGCACGAGCACGTTTTGACTCATCACGTGGTGTGAACGTCACAGCGTTATCTTCGAGTTTCACGTTCACATCATCAACGACGTCGAGCGTGAGCTCACCTTTCGGGCCCTTGGCAGTCAGGACACCATCAGCGAATGACAGTGTCGCTTTTCCGCCTTCTACAGGGAGTTTACCGATACGAGACATATCTTGCGCCCTTCCCTTACACGACCCGACAAAGAATTTCGCCGCCGACATTCTCTGTACGTGCCGTATTATCGGACATCACACCTTTTGGTGTGGAGAGAATGGAGATGCCCAGACCGTTCTGGACCAGCGGGAGATCCTTGACCGAAGAATAAACGCGGCGGCCTGGTTTAGACACGCGGCGGATTTCGTTGATCACGGGTGTACCGTCAAAATATTTGAGCTCGATTTCGATGTTCTTTTTGCCATCTTTTTCGACTTCGGTGTAACCGCGGATGTATCCTTCGCTCTGGAGAACGTCCAGAACCCGGACACGCAGCTTAGAAGCAGGCGTGGAAACCACTGACTTGCCACGCATCTGAGCGTTGCGGATGCGTGTGAGCATATCACCGAGAGGATCAGAAATGTTCATTTATTACCCTCCCTTACCAGCTTGATTTAACCATGCCTGGAACCTTACCAAGGTTACCAAGCTCGCGAAGTGCCACACGTGACATCTTCAGCTTACGATAATAGCCGCGTGGACGACCTGTTACTTCACAACGATTGCGGATGCGGTTCGCTGCGGAGTTACGCGGAAGTTCAGCCAGCTTGAGACGAGCCGCGAAACGCTCTTCCAGAGGCAGATCCTCGTTCAGGGCGATCGCTTTCAACTCTTCACGCTTAGCGGCGTATTTCTCAACGAGTCGCTTGCGCTTGTCGTTTCGTTCTGTTGCGCTTTTTTTAGCCATGTCTTGTCTCCCAGCGCCTAATTCCGGAACGGGAAGCCAATATGCGCTAACAGCGCCTTGGCTTCTTCGTTGGTTTGCGCCGTGGTGCAAACAATGATGTCCATACCCCAGATCTGATCGACCTGGTCGTAGTTGATTTCCGGGAAGACAATGTGTTCCTTCATGCCCATGGCATAGTTGCCATTGCCGTCGAAACTTTTGCCATTCAGGCCACGGAAGTCTTTCACGCGCGGAAGCGCGATCGTGACCAGGCGGTCCAGAAATTCATACATGCGGTCACGGCGAAGGGTTACCTTACAACCGATGCTCATGCCTTCGCGAAGCTTGAAGCCTGCAATAGACTTACGCGCCTGGGTCGCAACTGGCTTCTGACCAGCGATTGCTTCCATGTCACGAAGGGCTGATTGGATTTTTTTGGAATCCGCAACAGCTTCACCAACACCCATGTTCAGAACGACTTTGTCGAGCTTCGGCATTTGCATTGGGTTTGTGTATTTGAACTCTTCTTGCAGCTTTGGCACGATAGTTTCGCGATAAAGCGTTTTGAAGCGTGGTTCATAAGTAGAGGTATCAGACATCGATCGCCTCTCCTGAACGTTTAGAGAAACGGACTTTGCGGCCGTGATCGTCAGTGCGGAAGCCAACACGTGTTGGTTTGCCGTCTTTCGGATCAACGTGCGCAACGTTAGACACGTGGATCGGCGCTTCGAAGCGCTTGATGCCACCCTGGTCAAGCTGACTTGGCTTCTGGTGACGTGTAACAATGTTAACGCCAGAAACAATGACACGGTCGTCAGCAGGCATGACTTTCGTCACTTCACCCTGCTTGCCCTTGTCCTTGCCAGCCAGAACCACGACGCGATCACCTTTTTTCACTTTGGCAGCCATTACAAGACCTCCGGAGCGAGAGAAATGATCTTCATGTGGTTCTTAGCGCGAAGTTCGCGTGGAACCGGTCCAAAGATACGAGTACCGATAGGCTCACCATTGTTGTTGATGAGTACGGCAGCGTTAGTGTCGAAGCGAATGGCAGAGCCATCAGCACGTTTGATGTCTTTAGAGACGCGAACGACAACGGCTTTACGCACGTCACCCTTCTTCACGCGGCCCTTCGGAATCGCCTCCTTGATGGACACGACAATAATGTCGCCAACGCTTGCGTAACGACGTTTAGCACCACCAAGAACCTTGATGCACTGAACGCGACGCGCGCCGGAGTTGTCCGCCACAGTGAGGTTTGTTTGCATCTGAATCATGCGGCGTCTCCACCAGCTTGATCTGCAACAAGTTCCCAACGCTTAAGTTTGGAACGTGGTGCACATTCGATGATTGAAACCTTTTGGCCTTCTACAGCCACGTTATTTTCGTCATGGGCGTGGTAACGTTTAGATTTACGCACGGTCTTACGAAGCAGAGGGTGCAGGAAAGTACGTTCAACACGCACGATCGCTGTTTTGTCCTGCTTGGTGGAGACCACCACACCTTCCATAATCCGCCTAGGCATATTGCTTTTGCTCCCTCAGGTTCACGCAGCGCTGGTTTGCGTCTTTTCACGCAGGATCGTTTGGATCCGTGCAATGTCACGACGCACCTGGCGCACGCGGGCGGTGTTCTCCAGCTGGCCAGTGGCCTTCTGGAAGCGAAGATTGAATTGCTCTTTTTTCAGAGCGACCAGTTCGTCTTTGAGCTGGTCTTCAGTTTTTGCGCGAACGTCTTCAGCTTTCATAGTCAAATCTCCTCGCGCTTAGTCTGCGATCCGTGTAACGACTTTCGTCTTGATTGGCAGCTTCGCTGCACCAAGACGGAGAGCTTCGCGAGCAATCTCATCGTTAACACCATCAATTTCGAACAGAATGCGTCCAGGCTTAACCTTCGCGACCCAACGGTCGTTCGAGCCTTTACCTTTACCCATCCGCACTTCGATCGGTTTGGCAGAAACCGGCAGATCCGGGAAAATACGAATCCAGACTTTACCCTGACGTTTCATCTGACGGGTAATCGCACGACGTGTCGCTTCAATCTGGCGAGACGTAATACGTTCTGGTTCGAGAGCCTTCAGACCGTAAGAACCAAAGTTCAGCGAGAAGCCACCCTTTGCGTTTCCGTGGATCCGGCCTTTGAAGGCTTTGCGGAATTTTGTCCGTTTAGGTTGCAGCATCGGATTTAAGCTCCTGCGCCTTCACGGTTGCCCTGACGATCACCGCGCGGATTCGAAGATCGCGCACGTGCTTCGCCTGAAGCTTCCTGTTTCTTGTCCTGAGCCATCGGATCGTGCTCCATGATCTCGCCTTTGTAGACCCAGACCTTGATGCCGATGATACCATAAGTGGTCAGTGCTTCCGCAGTGCCATAGTCGATATCAGCACGCAGCGTGTGAAGCGGAACTGACCCTTCAGAGTACTGCTCTGTACGCGCAATTTCGGCACCGCCAAGACGGCCAGAAACCATGACACGAACACCGAGTGCGCCGAGACGCATAGCGGACTGGATCGAACGCTTCATCGCGCGACGGAAAGAGGCACGACGCTCCAACTGGCGAGCAATGTCGTCAGCGATCAGCGTAGCGTCGACTTCCGGCTTGCGGATTTCAACCAGGTTTACGAAAACTTCGTCTTCGACGATGCGACCAAGCTCTTTACGGAGCTTTTCGATGTCTGCACCCTTTTTACCGATAACCATGCCCGGACGAGCCGTGTGGATGGTGATGCGGCACTTTTTGTGCGGACGCTCAACGATGATTTTCGAGATACCAGCTGTTTTCAGCTTGTTCTTGATGAACTCACGAAGTTTCAGATCTTCGTGCAGCAGGCGGCCATAGTCAGCGCTATCAGCGTACCAGCGGGAATCCCAGGTACGGTTGATACCAAGACGAAGACCAATCGGATTTACCTTCTGACCCATTACGCGGCCTCCGCTTCTTCGACTGCCATGCTCGTATCGCGCACGACGATAGTAAGTTGAGAGAATGGCTTCAGGATGCGAGCAGCGCGGCCACGTGCACGAGCGCGAAGACGCTTCATGACGAGGTTTTTGCCAACATAAGCTTCAGCAACAACGAGCGAGTCGATGTCGAGGCCGTGATTGTTCTCAGCGTTTGCAATCGCGCTTTTCAGCAGCTTGCGAACGTCTTCAGCGTGACGCTTAGGAGAGAACTCGAGCTCAGCAAGAGCCTTCTCTGCTGACAGACCACGAATGGACTGAGCAATCAGGTTCAGCTTCTGTGGGCTAACACGAACCATACGCAGAACTGCGCGAGCTTCGTTTTCTGCCTGTTTCGGGGGTGCCTTAGGCTTACCCATGACTACCTCCGCTTCGCTTTCTTGTCCGCACCGTGACCGTAGTAAGTACGGGTCGGAGCGAATTCGCCAAACTTGTGACCAACCATTTCCTCAGAAACGGTGACCGGGATGAATTTGTTGCCGTTGTGGACCTGAAATGTCAGGCCGACAAAGTTCGGCAGAATTGTTGAGCGACGTGACCAGGTCTTGATCACTTCGCGTTTTTTGGATTCGCCAGCCGCAGCTGCTTTTTTCAGCAGATAGCCGTCGACGAATGGGCCTTTCCAGACAGAACGTGGCATGTCTAAACGTCCTACTTCTTGTGACGGCTACGGATGATGAGACGATCCGTTGCCTTGTTCTTGCGGGTCTTAGGACCGCGCGTTTTCTTACCCCAAGGTGTAACTGGGTGACGGCCGCCAGAAGACTTACCTTCACCACCACCGTGCGGGTGATCGAATGGGTTCATGACCACACCACGAACAGACGGACGCTTACCCATATGGCGCTTACGACCGGCTTTGCCGAGATTTTGGTTCATGTTGTCCGGGTTAGACACAGCACCGACTGTTGCAAGGCAACGGTCCAGAACCATGCGAAGTTCGCCGGAAGAGAGTTTGATCTGAGCGTAGCCATCAGCGCGACCGACGAGCTGAGCGTAAGTGCCAGCTGAACGTGCGATCTGAGCGCCCTTTTCAGGCTTCATCTCGATGTTGTGGATGATCGTACCAACCGGGATATTCTTCAGCGGCAGTGTGTTGCCTGGCTTGATGTCAGCCGTTGCAGAAGAAATAACCTGATCGCCAGGACCAAGACGCTGAGGCGCAATGATGTAAGACAGTTCGCCGTCATCATATTTGATCAACGCGATGAACGCTGTGCGGTTCGGGTCATACTCGATACGCTCTACAGTTGCAGCAACGTCAAACTTGTTACGTTTGAAGTCAACTTTACGATAGAGTTTCTTAGCACCACCACCGATACGACGAGCCGTGATACGGCCTGTGTTGTTCCGGCCACCATTCTTGGTCAGACCTTCAGTCAGCGCCTTTACAGGGCGACCTTTGTGCAGACCAGAACGATCAACCAGAACAAGCTGGCGACGGCCCGGTGAGGTAGGATTGAATGTCTTCAAAGCCATAGTTCAGGGCCCCTTACAGTCCGGTTGTCACGTCGATGAACTGGCCATCGGCAAGCGTGACAATCGCTTTCTTGAAATCGTTACGACGACCGAGGAAGCCACGGAAACGTTTGGTTTTGCCCTTCACCTTAATGGTGTTTACGGCTGTAACCTTTACGTCAAACAGCTTCTCGACAGCCTCTTTGATCTGAGGCTTGGTTGCATCAATCGCCACCTTGAATACAACCTTGTTCTCTTCAGAGAGCAGAGTGGACTTCTCGGTGATGACCGGCGAGACCAGTGTATCATAGTGGACGGGTTGAGCGTCTTTAGACATGACTTAGCCCTCTCCGTTTGCAGCTTTCGCTGCGCGCATTTTAACGAGCAGACGTTGGTCAACTTTCGCACGTGGCGTTTCGCCAGCGACGATTGCCTTCGCCTGACCAACCCAGTCTTCAGAAACAGCGCGGCTAGCGACACCGATTTTCTCAAACAGGGCAGTTGCGTCAGCGTCTGAGATCGCAGCAAGCTTCGTCAGCTCACCATAACCTTCAGTCGCGAGCGACTTGGCAGACTTCACACCAACACCATCGATCAGGACGACATCGTCAATGAACGCTTCTTCGCCAGGTTTTGCACCAGCAGGAACGTCAGACTCTCCGTTGTAACGAGCGTGGATCGCATCAACAGCGTCTTTTGTAAGAACGAGCGTTGAACGACGCAGAACGTCATAAACGTTCAGACCAGCAAATGGCAGAACATCGATGTTTGGAATGTTGCGCGCAGCGCGCTCGAAACCAGTGTCGAGATTAACACCACCAATGATCAGAGCGTTAGAAATGCCCAGAGCTTCGAAAGTCGCACGAAGTGTCTTCGTTTTACCTTCAACGAAGTCAGCATTCTCAAGAACGATCAGGCTGTCAGCTTTAACCTTGGAAGACAGAGCGTGCTTAAGGGCAAGCGCGCGAACTTTCTTCGGCAAGTCGTGAGCGTGACTGCGAACACGTGGACCGTGCGCAACACCGCCGCCAACGAAGATCGGAGCGTTCTTAGAACCGTGACGCGCACCACCAGAACCCTTCTGGCGAATGTACTTCTTGGTTGTTACGGACACTTCCGAACGTGATTGTGTCTTATGCGTACCGGCCTGGCGTTTCGCCAGCTGGTAGCGCACCATACGCTGCAGAATGTCGCCGCGGATCTCTTCGATACCGAAGATCGCATCGTCGAGTTCGACTTTGCCGGCTTTCTTAGCAGCGAGCGTTGTGACTGCGAGTTCCATTACGCGTCAGCTCCCTCAGAATCAGCTTCTTGAGGCGCTTCGGCAGCTTTGAAAGCACCTGGAAGCGGAGCTTCGTCCGGGCGCGCCTTTTTAACAGCGTCGCGAACCTCAACCCAGCCATTTTCCGGACCAGGGATGTTGCCCTTAACCAGAAGAAGACCACGCTCAGCGTCAACGCGAACAATTTCGAGATTTTGCGTTGTCACACGATCAGTACCGTAGTGACCCGCCATTTTCTTACCTTTGAAGACCTTGCCCGGATCCTGGCACTGACCAGTAGAACCGTGCGAACGGTGAGAGATAGACACACCGTGAGACGCACGAAGACCGCCAAAGTTCCAGCGCTTCATCGCACCTGCAAAACCCTTACCGACAGAAATGCCCGCAACGTCAACTTTTTGACCTGGAACGAAGTGTTCAGCAGACAGTTCTGCGCCAACTTCAGGAAGATCACCAGCCTCGATGCGGAATTCCACGACTTTCGCTTTAGGCGCAACACCAGCTTTCGCAAACTGGCCGCGCTCAGCTTTAGTAGCGCGCTTTGCTTTCTTGGTGCCTGCACCAAGAATAACAGCCGTGTAACCGTCATTGCGTGTCTTTTCGACAGCTTCTTTTTTAGAGCCGCGGTTTACTTTCGTAGTGCGGTCTTCTGTTGTGCGCAGGCCAACAACCTGACAACCGTCCAGAGACAGGACAGTCACAGGAATGTGCGTGCCCGCCTCGTCAAAGACGCGGGTCATGCCGAGCTTGCGAGCAACAACGCCTGTACGTTTCGCTGGCAAAGTCATTATCGAGCTCCCTCAAGCTTGATCTCAACCGCAACGCCTGCAGACAGGTCGAGCTTCATCAGCGCGTCCACAGTCTGTGGTGTTGGGTCAACGATATCCAGCACGCGCTTGTGGGTGCGGATTTCAAACTGCTCACGTGACTTCTTATTGACGTGTGGTGAGCGGTTGACGGTGAAGCGCTCAATACGAGTCGGCAGCGGCACCGGGCCGCGCACTTGAGCGCCTGTTCGCTTGGCCGTAGACACGATCTCTTTTGCCGACATATCGAGGGCGCGGTGATCGAAGGCCTTCAGGCGAATCCGGATGTTTTGTTTGTCCATTGTAGCGTCCGTCCGCACAAAAAAGCTAAAGCCCGCACAACGCCTATATCCGTAGACGCAGCGGACCAAAAACCGATTAAATTGTTCCGTTTCGTGGAGGTACGTTTACCCAAAGGGCACTGCCACCTCATTCACGAGCGGCGACGTTTATGTGTTTGAGTCTGATATGTCAACACATGAGTCATCATTCTGTTACGGAATCTCCGAAGACATTTGTCTTTCTTCAGATCGATGACGTTTTCGTCGCTGAATTCCCTATAGCACAGCTTAAACAAGTAGGGAATGAAGGCTTGAAGATGCTTCATTTTCCGGAATCGGAAGAAGAAGCTGTTTCAGCCGTGCGGTGTCTCCAGAATCGACTCGGACGGCCGATTTTGGCAGTCCAAGCGCTTTGGCGATGAGTCGGCAGACCGCTTTGTTCGCAGCCCCCTTCTCAGGCACCGCCCTCACCCGTACTCTCAGATAAACCCGGCCCGCATCATCCTCGGCGAGGCCTTCGATTTTATCCGCAGATGAGTTGGGGATCACCCGCACGGTCAGCAGGCAACCACCCTCACAAGATCGAAGCGGGAGCTCCATAGCTATCGGCGCTCGATTTCCCGGCTGAGCGGGCGAACCTTGCCTTCCAGATGCTGAATGATCTGCGCAGCAATGTCTTTACCGGTTGAGCCTTCAATCCCCTCAAGGCCGGGAGAGGAGTTCACCTCCAGCACCTTTGGGCCTTCACTGGTGCGCAGAATATCCACGCCCGCAACGTTCAGACCAATCGTCTGGGCCGCACGCCGTGCGACGGCTCGCTCCTCACGGGTCAGACGAACTTGCTGCGCTGTCCCGCCCCGGTGAAGGTTAGAGCGGAACTCGCCCTCTGCCGCCTGGCGCTGAATGGCGGCGACAACCTTATTGCCAATGACGAAGCATCGCGTATCGCGGCCCGCTGCCTCAGCAACAAACTCCTGAAGCAGGAAGTGGGCATCCAGCCCCCGGAAGGCATCCACCAGGCTTTCAGCAGCCTTACGGCTATCAGCCAGCACAACGCCCTTACCCTGGCTCGACTGAAGCAGCTTCAGGATC
Organism: uncultured Ponticaulis sp.; assembly: GCA_963678615.1. Taxonomy (GTDB): domain Bacteria; phylum Pseudomonadota; class Alphaproteobacteria; order Caulobacterales; family Hyphomonadaceae; genus Ponticaulis. The sequence goes on along the minus strand of OY782947.1, from coordinate 834,402 downwards.
ACAGGCGCCCCGCCAACAAGGGAGATCAGATCCTTTGTATCCTTTGGAGAGTTCGCAAACGCCGTCAGAGGCATGCCAATCCGCTCCCGCGCCAACATCTGGTGCGCCAGCAGTTTATCACGAGAGGCCGCAATCGCATCCGGCGCGTTCAGGCAGTATGCGCCCGTGTTCAGGAACTGGCGCAGCACCGCCAAGCCGTAAGACGTGATGGATGGCCCGATACGCGGGATCACCGCATCAAAACGCGGCAGCACTTCTCCGTCATAGTGGATTTCAGACTGACGGGCGCCAATCTTCATATAACAGCGCGACGTATTGATCGGCTCGACAATATGGCCCCGGGCTTCACCGGCTTCGATCAGGCGGCGGTTGGAATAATTGCCCGGTTCCATCGTCAACAGCGCGATCCGCAGAGGGCGCTTCACCGGCTTTTTGCGCGGGATGCTTTTATAGAGGTCAAAGCTCAGTTGAGGCTGACAGAAGGAATTGTTCGGATCAACGAACATGTCTTCAGCAATCGATGTCCGGCCGAACAACATGCGATACTGCATGTTCTCGCGATTGGTCAGCGTCACCTCAACCGGCCAGGACCGGTCCCCACAGGTCAGCATGGTCTGAATGACATAGCGCATCTCTGCTTCACCATTCGAACTGGTCACCTGACGCTGATCAACGACCGGCGCAGAACAGGTAAACTCCATCGACAAATCATCAGGATTTGGCTGGATCAGGAAACGAACCTGCGGATTGTCGCTCGGACCAAAGGGCTCAATCACACTCGCATGCAGAGCAGAGGTGCGCGCACCAGTGTCTACTTTGGCTTTAATCGCAGGAAGGCCGAGGTCGGGAAAGGCTACCCACTCTTCCCAGCCCAGTTTGAAAGGTTCAGTCATATGAAACGGTCTCGTGTCTTAAGGCCCGCCTATAGCGATTTTCTACCGGGTTGGCCTGCCCTAATTTTCGGTTTCCGCAGAAATTTTAACGAAACGTCGTCGTTGCGGCAACCGCCCCCAACACGAATGCTGGTTTAAAACACTTTCTGACTATTGCACCCCAAATCCTAAAGGTGTTCGTATAGAAAAGCCCGCCATGCCAGGCGGGCCAATATTGCGGTTTGGCTAGTTGGCTGACCTCAGAATATCAATATCACCGGTGTCAGCATAAGTGACAACATAGCCCGATGCGCCACCGAAAAAGCCATACGCTGACGCAATCTCAGTCGCGCCCAGTCTTAGCGGTGCATACCCATCAAAACCAAATACGGGCGTTGGTCCGTCTTGAATGCCGACAACAGCGGCGTACGGCATATCCTCCAACGCAATAATCAACTGGCCTTGCTGTGTGATTGAATCAAAGTCGACGAAAGCGCCCATTGGAATGCCCTTCCCCCAAGAAAAGCTCGTGACAAACTGCGTCACACCCGACGTTTCCTCATAGATCAGAATGCGGTGGTCGCCATCATGTGAAGCATCGGAGGCAAGCACGGCAATATATGTTGTGCCAGCCCGCGTCAGGTTGAAGGCCCTGACTGCCATAACCTGATCTCCGGCGGACAGGCTGAGGTCTGTTGATGCATACTCGGTGGCCGTGGCGTTGACATCATTGACCAACCAGACGTGAAGAATGTTCGTATCGGCATTCACCGCATAAATTTTGGAACCGCCTCCGACGACAGCCATCTTGCAATAGCTGCCACTACTCGTCACCTCGAGAGCGCCGTCGTACTGAACGTCGAGACCGTTGAAATAGAAGAGGGCGACATCAATACCATCTCCGGTTCCCACAGCGACCGCCTCTTGTCCGAAGTATTGAATCTCCTGAACCTGACAGGGGTCGGTAATGGAAGCGCTCGACGCAAGCTCATAAGAAGCAGGGGCTGCATTGTGCAGATAATACAGAACTTCATCCCGGGATCTGAGTGCCATGACTTCAGCGCCATACCAGCCCGAACCCGTTCGGGTAATTTCCTCTCCTGCGCTCCCCTGTAGCGGAGCGGGTGCATTGGTGCCAAGCGTCTCTCCGACACCTTTCGCGTAATAAAAGAAGGACAGTCCTGTTCCCTTATCCTCGACACCGGCCAAACGCACATAGCCGTTCGTCCAAGGGTCCGCCGGATACAATGAGACAGCTCGCGGATTATCAAGCCCCTGAACACCTGTGACCCGTGTGCCAAAGACATTCACTGTCGGACTGAGCGTGATATTCAGAGCTGTGAGATTAATAGATGACGTTGAGGTTGCCGTACCGTCCGAAACGGCGACCTCGAAGGTCAAAACCGTGTCCGCGCTAACCTCAGGCAGAGTGACGGTCGCCATATCCGTTTGGCCATTTAAGATCACGGCAGCGGGACCAGCTGTTTGAGACCATGAATAGGTCAGACCGTTCCCGTCAGCATCACTCGATCCGCTTGCATCCAGTAATAACGACTGCCCTTCATCTGCGCTCGTGCCATTCGGCGCGCTGGCCACAGCGACAGGTGCTGTGTTGGTTGATGTTGGTGTTGGCGTGGGCGTTGGTGTCGGTGCAGGCGCACCACCACCTCCCCCGCCGGAACAAGCTGCCAGAAGAACGGCGCAGAACACGAGACTGGAACAGCCGTGAACAACAGACCTAAAGTTCATGAATTACCCCCAAACAGAAACTACGCTACCGATACACAAGGCAAGCAGTAGTCGCAATGAAGCAAAACATAAACTTTCAACAAAAAAGCCCGCTCGGATGAGCGGGCTCTTGATATTCTTTGATTTGTCCTCGCAAAGCCTGCTTCGCATAGAACGCGCACAAGGCTGTCCGGGCAAAGCCCGGAACAGCAGCGAGCAATCTTTATTCGACGACTTTAGAAACGACGCCTGAACCGACCGTACGGCCACCTTCACGGATCGCGAAACGGAGTTTTTCTTCCATCGCAACCGGCTGGATCAGCTCAACGTTCAGTTTCACGTTGTCGCCAGGCATAACCATTTCTGTGCCATCCTGAAGCGTAACAACACCAGTCACGTCCGTTGTACGGAAGTAGAACTGTGGACGGTAGTTAGAGAAGAACGGCGTGTGACGGCCACCTTCTTCTTTTGTCAGAATGTAAGCTTCAGCTTCAAACTTCTTGTGTGGCTTAACCGAACCCGGCTTACACAGAACCTGACCACGCTCAACGCCTTCACGGTCAACACCGCGCAGAAGCGCACCGATGTTGTCGCCAGCCTGACCCTGATCGAGAAGTTTGCGGAACATCTCAACGCCGGTACACGTTGTTTTTGTAACGCCTTCACGGATGCCGACGATTTCGATCTCGTCGCCAACTTTCAGGATGCCAGTCTCAACACGACCCGTCACAACCGTACCACGGCCAGAGATTGAGAACACGTCCTCAACTGGCATCAGGAATGGTTTGTCAACTGGACGCTCTGGAGTTGGGATATACTCGTCAACCGCAGCCATCAGCTCGATGATTTTGTCTTTACCGATATTGTCATCACGGCCTTCAACAGCTGCAAGAGCTGAACCAGAGATGATTGGAATATCATCGCCCGGGAAATCGTAAGAAGACAGAAGTTCACGAACTTCCATTTCAACGAGTTCGAGAAGCTCTTCGTCATCAACCTGGTCAACTTTGTTCATGAAAACAACAAGCGCAGGTACACCAACCTGACGTGCGAGCAGGATGTGCTCACGTGTCTGTGGCATTGGGCCGTCTGCTGCGTTCACAACCAGAATCGCGCCGTCCATCTGAGCCGCACCGGTGATCATGTTCTTCACATAGTCAGCGTGGCCCGGGCAGTCGACGTGTGCGTAGTGGCGGTTCTCAGTCTCATACTCAACGTGTGCTGTGTTGATCGTGATACCACGCGCTTTTTCTTCCGGTGCAGAGTCGATATCTGCGTAAGAACGTGCAGCGCCGCCTGTGACGTCCGCGAGCACCATTGTGATCGCTGCTGTCAGAGTTGTCTTGCCGTGGTCAACGTGACCAATCGTACCGATGTTTACGTGAGGCTTATTGCGCTCAAACTTTGCCTTGGACATGTCCGCAATCCTTAATGTCTAGCCATCGTCGTCTGAACTCCACGAACCGATGCGGACATCGCCCGAACCGTGTCGCTCAACGACTTTCTTTCCAGTTAAGCGCGCCACATACACGTCTCCGGACCCTTTGAGCAAGACCGAAACGTCATCTGCGGTCCCATTAAATTGAACATCCCCGGAACCATACACGTTTGCGGAGAAGTTTTTTGCAGCACCATCGCCGATTTTAACGTCACCTGAGCCTTTAATGCGAATCGAAACATCGCCCTCAACCGAGCGGGCCTCAACATCGCCCGAGCCAACGATATCAACTTTGACATCGCCATCGACACCCTTGAACCTGGCATCACCCGAGCCTGAGATTTGCAGATTGACCGGTCCGGCAACATCACCGATTTCGAAATCGCCTGATCCCTTGATCGCGATATTCGCTTCTTTCGCAGACGCGCCTGAAACATCACCAGAGCCGCGGATTGCGACATCCAGAGAGTGCGTCACATCACCGAAGTATAAATCGCCACACCCGGTGAAATTAACATCGAGATTGCGCGCATCGCCCATTTTCAAAAGGCCACTATTCAGCTTTAAACTGACATCGCTATTGTCCGGCAGAGTGACCACGAGTTTCGGGAAATCTTCCAGACGGCTCAGCTTGCTGCCTTTGACCTGAAGCTTGATCTTGTCGTTATTGACCCGGCAATTCCGGACCTCAACCTTATCAGACGCAATGCTGAGTTTGCCATTCGACGCTTTAATGTCTGGCTTTGGGACCAGATTTTCATTCATGTCGAGCGTATAGCCAAGCTTATCACCGCGCTTGATTTCGACACTACCGACAAAGTCGCTGATCTCAAGAACAGCGCCATCACCGGATTGAGCCGTTGCGGGCAGAAAGCCACTCGCCAGCATTGCCATGACAGCAGCGCCGCCCAGTGCGACAGGTTTAAACGAACGATTCGAAAGTCCCATATGTGTCTCCTGAAGTGTTATCGCTTTTCGATAACACGGGAGCCGCACATTGTCTTGTTAAACTGCCGTCATGTTTGGCTTTGACAAACCAGAACACGCAAAACCGGGGCGAATGATCAGCCCTCCAGCAGAGACTTTGCGAGCACTTTTGCAAGATCCGCTGTCTGCGCGTGATCCTTTGCGTAGCCAAATACCGCTTCGAAATAGCCCGGAATAGAACCGCAGTCATAATCTTCGCCATCAAATTCAAAGGCGTAGAATTGTTGGGTCGCCATCAGGCGCTCCATGGCATCGGTAAGCTGAATCTCATTGCCCGCACCCGGCCCCTGATCTTCGAGCAGGTCAAATATTTCAGGCTGAAGGATGTAGCGCCCTGTGATTTTCAGATTGGATGGCGCATGTTCGCGCGCTGGCTTCTCAACCATGCCGCTCATCTCAATGAGCTTGCCATTGCGAGACTTCGGCGCAATCACCCCGTATTTGGAAACTTCTTCTTCTGGCACCGGATCAACAGCAATGATGTTTCCACCAACCTGATTATAGGCGTCCATCATCTGAGCGAGGCACCCTTTTTCGGCTTTCACGAGCACGTCGGGCAACAGAATGGCCACAGGGCTATTTCCGGCAATCGCCTTGGCACACCAGACAGCGTGTCCGAGCCCCAGAGGCTTTTGCTGACGCGTAAAGCTCGCCGCCCCTGCAGGCAGGCGCATGCTCTCAACCGTTTCAAGAATGTCGGTCTTGTTCTTTTTCGCGAGGCTGTCTTCAAGTTCGAAAGCGATGTCGAAATAATCTTCAATCGCGCCTTTGTTGCGGCCTGTTACGAATACAATGTGCTCAATGCCGGCTTCGAGCGCCTCATCGACAACATACTGGATCGCAGGCCGGTCCACGACCGGAAGCATTTCTTTTGGAATGGACTTGGTTGCCGGAAGCACACGTGTGCCGTGGCCCGCGACTGGAAGAATAGCCGTTTTAACTGGCGACATACCGAACAAATCCCCTCACCGTAAAAACACAAGCCCAGTAACGCCCCTTCGGCCGTTATTTCAAGACCTTCCGGCCATGAAACCGATAATATTAAGCTTCGCTTGCCGGTTCGCCATTTCGGGGCGAAAATGCCGTCATTATGACTGACACGACTTTAATGACGCTGCCATCGCAGCCTGAAAATCAGGCCTGGCCTACAGAATTCTGGCCGGAAGCATCTCTCGAATCTGCCTTGCCGGACACCGGAAAGAACCAGTTCGCGCAGTTACTTCAACGAGCGGCATCCCCCGATTCGTCAGATCCGCTGGGAGAGACTCACGCCTTTCTGATCATCCATCAGGGCAAACTGGTTTTTGAATACTACCCCGATGGCATTACGCTGTCAGATACTCAAAAATCCTGGTCGATGGCGAAAAGCATCACGCAGGCTCTGGTGGGCATTGCCGTTCGAAAGGGCTTACTCAACATTCACGACCGCGCCCCCGTTCCAGAATGGTCCTCGCCAGGCGATCCGCGCCACGCGATCACTTGGGACCAGCTGCTGCGCATGTCTTCCGGGCTGGACTGGATTGAGGAATACGTGCCGGGCCAGCCATCTGATGTGATTGAGATGCTGTTCGACGATAACGCACTTGCGGACACAGGCGCCTATGCTGCCAACAAGCCGCTGGCTTATCCTGCCGGCAGTCATTGGTGCTATTCGTCCGGCACAACCAACATCATCGCCCGCGCCCTCAGTAAGGTACTCGGCGGCGGTTTCGGCGCCATTCGTGACTTCATGTTCACCGAACTCTTTGACAAGATTGGCATGACATCTCCGAAACCCGTGCTCGACAAAGTCGGCACCTTTGTCGGATCGTCATTCTGTTATTGCACGCCGCGAGATTTCGCCCGCTTCGGTTATCTCTATCTGCGCGACGGCATTTGGGATGGAGAGCGCATCCTGCCGGAAGGCTGGGTTGATTATGCCCGCACACCGACGCCCGTGCCGCAAAACGAGCCGCTCGGCTATGGCGCGCATTGGTGGCTCGGCCTGTGTGGCCCGGCCAGTTTTTCGGCCAATGGCTTTCAGGGACAATACACCATCGTCATCCCCGATCTCGACATGGTGATCGTCCGCCACGGCCTGTCAGAAGGTGATCCCGGAAAGATCGCCGTTCAGACATGGCTGGCTGATATGGCTGAGTGTTTCAGAGAGTGATTTCCCGACGTAGAAAGTGTGTGGCGACACAAAAGCGATTGCGCAGGCGCAGATGACCTGATCCCCGGATCACTGCCGGGGGAAGGAATACCATCGAGCACACAAATCATGAGCGCGTCCCATGCGAACGACGTTTTACGAGAACAGCAGCCTTGAGCGCGTTCTATGTGAGCGCAGCGATACGAGAACGAAGAAAGAGAGAAGATGGAGCGGGTAGACGGGATCGAACCGACATATGCAGCTTGGAAGGCTGCCGTTCTACCATTGAACTATACCCGCTCAGAGAGGCGTCGTTACTGCCGCGAAGTGCCAGCAACGTCAAGAGTAATATCTCATCTGTGCCGATAAAGTTTCAAGACCTGAAATCTTATTTCTCAGGCTGCGGCTCATAGGTCATAGAAAACTCGAACGGATAAACCAGATTGACCATACGCACCGGCTTGCCGTCTTTGATCCTCGGTTCAAACCGGAGTGAGTACACCGCGTTTTCCGACGCGCTCTCAAACCCTTTATGGGTACAATCGGCTTTCGCGCCCGGCTCGACCAGACCGTTTTCATCGACGGAAAATCGAACGACGCATTTTCCCTCAATACCTTTTTCCGCCAGTTCTGTCGGATAGAGAACCTGGGACGGATAGTTCAGCGGCTGCACGTACAAATCATCTGCCGTGCTGGCACCGCTCAGCATGACAGTCAGGCCAAGACCTGCAGAAAGCGCAGCACCTGTTCCCAGACTGGTGCGAACCGGGTTTTTCAGAAGCTTCATGGCAACATCCTTTGCAAACGTTTTGAGTTTGATGCTGCGTGACTGTCGAAGATATTCATGAATGAAGGTTCGCAGAACCTCACTCGCCGTGGAGTCGTTCTCCTCGCACGCTTTCATGAATGCAGACTTTTCAGTCGGCGTCAGACGAATTTCGAGCTGAGTAGATTTCTTCTCAGGATATTTCGACATGACGGTTCAGGCCTTTCACACAACACCGCAAAGTTTGCTGCCGGGGGTGTGCAATGAAAGCAGTATCGCGCCAAGACGCCAGCACTTTCGTGTCCAGACGCTGTTTTTATTGAGGAATTCTAATAAGGTGCACCGCAAGATGATAAGAAATCACGTTAATGGTTCGGCTGATGCCTTTAAAGCGATCTGACACGGAATGGGGCGGCGATGAGCCTATAACCGTTTTTTCGAAAACGCTCTGCCTGAGGCCGTTTTCAAATACGCCTCGAAATCTAGTGCTCTCTGCTTCGTCGAAAACGCAATATAGGTTTTTATAGCCCATGGTTTGTATTTCGACGTATGACTCACCTTCCCGCTATTATGGTCAGTCAGGCGCGTTCTAAGGTTTTGAGTGAACCCAACATAGTGTCGGTCAGCATCAACTTCGCTAGACAGGATATAAACATACCACACGATAAAGTCCGCCTACACTGCGTTACGGCGCGACAGCCTTCGCTGCGCACATCGCAAATATCACGAAACTTGTAAGTTCAGTACCGGGCTTGCCTAGTCGAAGCTTCGCCAGAAGCGAAGACTGGTGGAGGGGGCTGGATTCGAACCAGCGTACGCTATGCGGGCAGATTTACAGTCTGCTGCCTTTAACCACTCGGCCACCCCTCCGCCTGCAAAACCAAATGTCAGTTTGACGACGGTGATAACCCGGTCCAATAAGGCGAAACTCATTCGCCCAACTAAATCGGAAGCGGTCTTATAGTGATGAAGAATTCAGGACGCAACCGTCCAAATCGCAAGAATCACACAAAGTTTGAGAACAATTTGCCCGACGGGCCAATTTGGCTGTGGGGAACGCATGCTGTTGTCGCAGCGCTGCAGAACCCAAACCGCCAGATATTACGGCTATGTTTGACAAAGAATGCCGTCGACAGACTGCCAAAAGGCACGCAACTGACTGTCAAACCGGAAGAAATGCTTCCGAAGGATATTGATCAGATTTTGCCTCGAGATGCTGTGCATCAGGGAATCGCAGCGCAAGTTGAGCCCCTGCCAGACCTCGCAATCGACGATGTTTTGAATGAAAAACGAATCATCGTGTTCGATCAACTGACCGATCCCCACAATATTGGCGCTATTTTCAGATCAGCGTCAGCCTTTGGGTTCAGCGCAGCGGTTCTGCAAAACCGTAATGTACCGCCGATCACCGGCGTCGCCGCAAAAACTGCGGCAGGCGCAGTTGAGACCGTCAAGGAAGTGCGTGTCGTCAATATTTCTCGAGCGCTGGACGCCTTGCACGAGGCTGGCTTCCACACGGTCGGTCTCGATGGCGCGGGAGACGTCTTCATTGAGGACGCAGTTCAGGGTGTCGAAAAACTCGCTATCGTGATCGGTGCGGAAGGATCAGGGCTGCGACCTGGTGTCGCCAATGCCTGCGCTCAGATCGCCAGAATTCCGATCTCAAGCGCCATGGAAAGCCTGAACGCGTCAAATGCTGCGGCCATTGCATTCTATGCAGCCCGTCAAAAACAATAGTTTACGTTGACGCTCACGTAACGTCATTCTTGACCCAGAAGCCCTTGAATGCTGCAACGCGGTGGTTGATAGGTTTTATAACCTTAAGAACAGGTCTCGTTGGAGGAAGTATTTATGTCCGAAATTCGTTTTGATGGAAAAACAGCAATCGTTACCGGCGCTGGTGGCGGTCTTGGTCGATGCCACGCTCTGGAACTGGCACGTCGCGGCGCGAATGTCGTTGTCAACGACCTCGGTGGCTCAGTCGACGGCTCTGGCGGCAGCTCTGCAGCAGCAGACGCAGTTGTCGAAGAAATCAAAGCACTCGGCGGCAAGGCCATCTCCAACGGCTCTTCTGTGACAGACGACGCTGGCGTTCAGAAAATGATCGACGACACGATGAATGAATTCGGTCGTATCGACATCATCATCGCAAACGCAGGTATTCTGCGCGACAAGTCATTCTCTAAAATGACAATCGACGATTTCGAGCTGGTTGTTGACGTTCACCTGATGGGCTCTGTGAAGCCGGTGAAAGCTGCCTGGGAAATCATGAAAGAGCAAAACTACGGCCGTATCGTCGTAACGACCTCTTCAACTGGCCTGTACGGCAATTTCGGCCAAACCAACTACGGTGCTGCGAAACTCGGCCTCGTTGGTTTCATGAACTCCATCAAGCAAGAAGGCGCGAAGAACAACATCCGTTGTAACGCGGTCTGCCCTGTTGCTGCGACACGCATGACAGAAAACCTGATGTCAGAGCAGATGCTCGCTGCGTTGAAGCCTGAATTCGTCACACCAGGCGTTATGAACCTCGTAAAAGAAGACGCACCGACTGGCATGATCCTGTCTGCTGCGGCTGGCGCATTCTCTATGTCTCAGATCCGTGAAACTCGCGGCGCTTTCGTCGGCATTGGCGATGCACTCACAGCAGAAGCAGTTGCTGCGAAATGGGACGAGATCACTGATGATTCAGTCATGACCCCTTACGAGCAAGGCGGCGGCCACACTGGCAACTTCGTCAAACTGCTCAAAGAAGCGATGGGCGCTTAAGCGCACGCTTTATCTGATCAGAAGCGGCGGCCCAAGGGTCGCCGTTTTTGATTACAGGATCGCCGCTCACCTCACCGGCCCGTAAATTTCGGTTCCCGCTTTTCCATGAAAGCCGCAACACCCTCTTTGTGATCGTCTGTCTTCATCAACTTGCGAATGGTCTCAATCGCCCAGCCGCCAATCTCGCGCGGATCGCCATAAGAGAAACGCGACAGGCCTTCCTTCATATAGCGAATGGCGAGCGGTGGATTACAGGCAATGCGCGCAGCCAGCGCCCTCGCCTCGCTCATCAACGCCTCATGCTCTACTGTCTTCGACACAAAACCGATGCGTTCCGCCTCTGCCGCGTCAAAGATATCTCCCGTCAGTAGGAGTTCAGCCGCCTTGGCCGGCCCCACAATGGACGGCAGCCGGTAAAACCCGCCGACATCGCACACCAGCCCGCGCTTGATGAACAGTTCACCGAACTTTGCTTTCTTAGAGGCAATCCGCATGTCGCAGAACAAAGCGAGTTCCATGCCCCAGCCTATCGCTGCGCCGTTAATGGCCGCAATCATCGGCTTTTCACACTCCAGCGCGGCGAGCGCAGCAGGCGTCACCGGATGGCGCACCGTGGAGACAAGCGGTTTCGGCTGCGGCTGCGGCTGCGGCGCGGCCATGATCGCTCCGACATCATCACCGGAACAAAAGGCCGGGTTCGCACCGGTGATGATGACACAGCGCACATCTTCAGAGGCGCTCGCAAACCGAAGCGCGGTTTCCAACTCGTCATAAGCCTGAAAGTTCAGCGCATTGCGCTTTTCCGGCCTGTTCAGCGTGATCGTAGCGATATGATCTGACAGCTCAAACGTAACGAGCTTCTGCGCGCTCACCTCTTCCAGTGTTGGCATGGTTTCCTCCCGATATTTTATTTTCTGCAAGGAGGCGCGGCCTGACGTTGCGGAGGTCAAGTCAGGACGCTTCTTTCGTTTTATCGCGTCAACATTCCACCTCCAGTCAATAACCTTTGACTTTTGCCCGAATTACACATATGGCATCGGTAAGTGCGCGGGTTGCGCGCTGTGCAAGAGTGAACTGCGTGAACCGCTGGCTGGAATTTCGGCCTTAGGGTTTTCTCTTCCAGTCAACTAAGAGACCGTAGCGCCGCGACGTCACGCCAGGCCCTCCGAACAATTAAAGTCATCAGACGCCCGCGAGCTGAATCGCGTTGGCGCGATGATCTGTTTTTGAAAGAACACATGACTCAATTTAACGAACTCGGCCTGTCAGCGCCGATCCTCAAAACTCTGGAAAAGCTCGAGTATTCGACACCAACTCCAATTCAGGTCAAATCCATTCCTATCCTTCTGGACGGCAAAGACCTGCTCGGTATTGCTCAGACAGGTACGGGTAAGACCGCGGCTTTCGCCCTGCCAGTTCTGCACCATCTGAACCTGACCCAAAAAGATGGCGAGCGCGTAAAAGGCAGCGTTCGTGGTCTTGTGCTTGCGCCAACGCGCGAACTTGCCGTTCAGATCAATGAATCTGCCCGTGCTTATGGCAAGCTTCTTGGCCTGCGCATTGATGTTGTCACCGGCGGTGTGCCAATCGGCAAACAGATCAAAAACCTTTCCAAGGGCACCGATCTTCTCATCGCGACGCCGGGCCGCCTCGAAGACCTGATGGGCCAGAAAGCCATCACGCTGAACCATGTCACTCATCTGGTGCTGGACGAAGCCGACCAAATGCTCGACATGGGCTTCATTCATGTCCTGAAACGCATTGCCAAGGCGCTGCCAAAAGAGCGCCAGACACTGCTCTTCTCTGCGACAATGCCGAAAGAGATTGAGGCACTGGCCGCACAGTTCCTGAAGAACCCGGAGAAAGTCTCCGTCGCGCCAGTCGCTTCAACTGCAGAACGTGTGAATCAGTCAGCCTATTACGTCCAACAGAAGTCAAAGCCGGTTCTGCTCGCACGACTTTTGAAAGAACGAGAAGTCACTCGCGCTATCGTGTTCACGCGGACCAAACATGGCGCAAACCGTCTTGTAAAACAGCTGGACACAGCCAATCTCGACGCGCTGGCCATTCACGGCAACAAAACACAGGCCCAGCGCCAGAAAGCGCTTAACGCCTTTCGCGATGGTGAATGTGCGATCCTTGTTGCAACAGATGTTGCCGCGCGTGGTATCGACATTCCTGAAGTCAGCCACGTCTTCAATTATGAGATTCCAGATGTTCCGGAACAATATGTTCACCGGATTGGACGGACAGCACGCGCAGGCCGGGCTGGTGAGGCCATTTCTTTCGTCTGCGATGCAGAACGCCAGAACATGCGCGACATTGAGCGCCTGACAAAAGTGAAACTGGATGGTCTTCCGTTGCCGCCAGACTTCACTGAAAACCTTTCAGAAGAAATCGCAGAGATGTTCTCCGCTGCCCCGCCTCCACGTGGTCGTCGCCGTTTCGGCGGTGATGATGAAGGCGATGTGATGGAACGCCCTCGTCGTCCTCGCGGGCAAGGTCGTGGTCCGGGAGCTGGTGCAGGCGCGCCGCGCGGTAACCGCGATGGCGGGCGTGGATCCGCAGAAGGTCGCGGCGATGGTCCTCGCTCTGGCGGTGGACGCCCGGGAAAGCCGGGAGGCCGTCGCAACGAGCAGCGAAGTGATCGTCCAACCGGTGATCGACCACGCGGCGATGGCCCACGCGGCGAAAGCCGTGGAGGACACGGTGGTCGTCCAGCCGGTGGTGGACGCCCTGGTGGCGGCAAGCCAGGTGGCAATGGTCCGAGTGGTGGTGGCGGACGTCGCCCATCTCGCGGACCGCGCCGGTCTTCAAACTAATCCAACAAAAAAGGCCGGTCATTGTGACCGGCCTTAACTTTATTCAGCTGCTGCTTCTTCGCGCTTATAAACCGAACGGCGCGGCCGCGCGAAAACACGCTGAACCATCGGTTCGAAGAACTCAAGCGGCTCAGAGTCATAGTCCGGATCGAAAGCAGACTGGTCATACAGATGACAGAACTGCGCGGTATATTCATACCAAGGGTGGCCCGCGAACTGGTCGCGCATATTCCGGTCAAGCCCCAGATGATGGAAGAAATAATATCCCTGGAAAATGCCGTGATGCTGCACCATCCAGAGGTTCTGCTCGCTGACGAACGGCTTCAGAATCGCTGCGGCAATGTCCGGATGGTTATGGCTGCCCAGTGTGTCACCAATATCATGGAGCAAGGCACAAACGACATATTCCTCATCGCGTCCATCGCGATGTGCCCGTGTCGCGGTCTGCAGAGAATGCTCCAGCCGGTCCACCGGAAAACCACCAAAGTCCCCATCCAATAGCTTTAAGTGTGCCAGAACACGATCTGCCAGACCTTTATTGAACTCGGCAGCATTCTTCGCGATCAGCGACCAGTCTTCCTGAGACGACTCGGCGAATGTCTTGAAATTGGTTTGCGCGCCGAGTGCGCTGTCATGTCCATCTGCCATAATGGATCCTCCCGTTTTTTATTATGTTCGCCAGATTAGCACAGGCTGGGATGATTTCAGAGTCGGTGAAGATGTTTAGGCGGCAGGGGCCATAACGCCCGCTGTCATCCCGTACGCGCTGCAGCACCCAAATGATGCAGCGCAGTTACGGGACCTGAAATCTCAGCACTGCCCCCGGCAAGGTCCCGGACCAGCAGCGCAACATTTCATGTCGCGCTGCATCTAGGATGACACCCCACTAAGCAACGCCCAGAATGAGCTTGGCCATGATGTTCCGCTGAATCTCGTTAGAGCCTGCGTAGATCGAAGTTTTGCGATAGTTGAAATAGTTCGGCGCGGCGGTGATGAAATGATCCGGAACCGGCGTCTTTTCATTATCATTGCCAATATGCGCCCAACTGTCACGAACCTGCACAAATGCGCGAGGCCCGGCAGCTTCCAGAACCAGTTCGGTAATCGCCTGTTGAAGTTCACTGCCGTGACATTTCAGCATGGAGCTTTCCGGACCGACAGCATCACCCGCACTCAGCTTTGAGAAAATGCGGCGCTCGGTGAAATCAAGTGCTTCGACCTTGATCTCAAGATTGGCAACTTTCTTCGCAAAGTCTGGGTCTTTCGCCAGTGGCGCACCATTCGATTGTTCGATATTTGCCAGCTTGGAGACCTTTTTCAACATGTGGCGAAGGCCCGGCGAATAGGCATTTCCGCGCTCGAACTGAAGAAGATATTTGGCATAGGTCCAGCCTTTGCCCTCTTCCCCGATCCGACCCGAAACCGGAACGCGAACATTCTCAAAGAAGACCTGATTGACTTCCTGTTCGTTCTCACCCGGCATATCCGCCGTGACGATTGGTCGAATGCTGATACCCGGCGTGTCCATGCGGAACAGGATAAAGCTGATGCCATCCTGACGCTTGGCTTCCTGCGACGTCCGCACCAGACAGAACATCCAGTCCGCCCATTGTGCATGGGTCGTCCAGATTTTGGAGCCGTTCAGAACGTAGTGATCGCCGTCTTTTTCTGCCTTCAGCGCGAGGGAGGCGAGGTCAGACCCCGATCCCGGTTCAGAATACCCCTGACACCACCAAATGTCTGACCGCAGGATTTTCGGCAAATGCTCGGCTTTTTGTTCGTCATTGCCGAACGCCATGATGACCGGCGCCACCATTGAAAAGCCCATCGGGCTGGTGGTCGGCGTGCCTGCCAAAGCCATTTCCATCGAGAAAATGTACTTCTGGTTCGGCGTGAAGCCCGGGCCACCATATTCGACCGGCCAGTTCGGTGCCGCCCAGCCTTTTTCATTCAGGCGCTTCTGCCAGGTCACAATGCTGTCTTTGTCGAGATAGCCATTCTTGGACAGGCGATTCCGCTCGCGCAGATCTTCAGTGTAGTTTTCGGCAATCCAGTCGCGCACTTCCTTTTGAAAAGCGCGGTCTTCCTGAGAAAATTCCATATCCATGGCGATTATCCGATCGAATCCATAACGGTCATTGTCGGACGGCCAGCAAGGCACGCACCGAGCGCCGGTTGAGCAGCCTGGAAATACTCAGTCTTGCCGTGTGCATCGAGCGCAGCCTGATCGGTGTACTGCTCCATGAAGTAGTAGTCTGTCTCAGAGCCTTTTTTCTTATAGAGCTGATAAGTCAGACAACCCGGCTCATTTGCCTTAACCTTTGCCATAAGCTCTGTCGCTGTTTTCTCAAAATCAGCCTGTTTTCCGTCTGCAATGGTGAGATGAACGAAAATACCGATCATACTACTCTCCCTCGATAAGCTCTTGTGTTTCTTTGCGTATAGCAGACTATTCCGAACAGAATAAACGGCAAGCCTGTCTTTACGTCAGGATGCCACACAAATGGGGAAATCATGCATCAGACACTCATCATCTGCTCAGCGCTTCTGGCACTCCTGGTATTTGGGCTGGGATTTAACGTATCGCTGACCCGCAACCGCCTGAAAGATGGCCATTCCGGCGGGAGTGACCCGACCAGCCCGCTGATGAAGGCAGTCCGCGCACATGCCAATGCGACTGAATATGTCAGCATCATCATCGCGCTTTTTGTCGTCACCGCGCTTGTCTACCAGAACCGCGATCTGGGGCTGACCATGACGATCCTTGCGATTACCATTACGGTTTGCCGGTTCCTGCATGCCATTGGCATGCTCACCTGCGAAACGCTCGCCAAGGCAAACCCGTTTCGCTTTATCGGCGCGCTCGGCACCTATATTCTCGGCTTCGTCATGGCAGGGCTACTGCTCGCAAAAGCCCTGCTATAACAAGTCTCTGCTAGAGTCCCTTGAGCCATGAAATAAGGAGCTCATTGACCTCCTCTGGCTTTTCCTGCTGGGTCCAGTGACCGCAACCTTCCAGAATCTTTGCCTCGCGAAGCCCCGGAAGGTTCGGGCGCATCGTCTCAACCGGGTCCACTCCCGGAAGCATTTTGAGCACCAGATCGCGCTCGCCACCGATAAACAATGACGGCTGATAAATTTTCTTATCCGGAAGCGCGCTCAGGAAATCATAGTCGCGCTGGTGGTTGCGATACCGGTTCAGCGGCCCGCGGAAACCGGAATTACGGAATTCATTTTCATAATAATCAAGGTCCTCTTCCGTCAGCCAGGCCGGGAACGGGTCGGGGTCCGGTAGACGGTAAAGCAGGCTGTCGCCATGCTTTTTATCCACTGGCCAGGTCCCATCCTGCGCATCACCCGAAATGGCGTAATAGAAACGGCGAATCGTATCGCGCGGATCTTTCTCAAGCTCTGCTTCTGCAACGCCTTCGTCCTGAAAATAGACCTGATAGAAAAACTTGTTCCGCTCGGTGAACACTTTGTGGATGAAGTCTAGAAACATGACATTACCCGGCGGGCTGTATGGCACCGACAGGCCGCCAACCGCGCGAAACACGTCTGGGAACAACAAGGCAGAGTTCCAAGCCAATGGCGCACCCCAGTCATGGCCCACCACGACAACTTTTTCATCCGGTGACAATGCGCGCGCAACCGCCGCAATATCCGCGGTCAGATTCTGCATGGAATAGCGCTCAACCGGGTGCGGCTTGTCCGATCCGCCATAGCCCGTCACATCAATCGCAGCGGCGGTAAAGCCGGCATCGGCGACTGGCTGCATCTGGTGACGCCAGGAATACCAGCTTTCCGGAAAGCCATGGACGAACAGCACCAATGGGCCGCTGCCTTTTATCGCGACGCGAAGCTTCACGCCGTTCCCATCGACCTGTCTGAATTCAACCGTCATTGAGATCTTCTTCCCCATTCTGTCTAGTTTCATCAATCTGATTAACTGAAGTCTCACAGCTTGGGTCTATTATCCAGACTATGGGTAAGCATTGAAAGACATGTAATATGTTCGGTCTGTTCAAAAAAAATAAACCGGAAAAAAGCATCGACTTCTCAAAAGACGAAGACGATGAACTGAAAGCTTACATCCCCCGGGAGCAACGCGAGCATTCCTATAAGGAAGCGCAGATCAAGTTCCCGAGCGGCTATGTTTGCCGCGGCATCGTTGTTGACTATAGCGATGGCGGCGTCCGTATGCGCTTTCAAAACATCGAATACCTGCCAGAGTTTGTTCACCTCAGTGTGCCGTCACTGAAACTGAACTGTAAGGTTCGGGTCGCCTGGCATGACACTATTGATTACGGCTTTGAGTTCTGTGAACCCGTAAACCTGCCTCACTGAACCAGACATCAGACAAAGAAAAACCGCCCGATTGCCAATGCGCAGTCGGGCGGTTTCCATTTCAGGCGAAGCGCTTAGCCGACCCGCAGGTCTTCAAACGCAATGTCTTTGTCTACGCGAACATCTTGCGGCAGACCGAGAACGCGCTCTGCGATGATGTTTTTGAGGATTTCGTCGGTACCACCCGCAATCCGCAGGCCCGGCGCCCACATGAAGCTCTGCTGGAAGATCGCTTTCATCGGTGAGAGCTCTTCATCAGAGATGAGGCCGTAATGGTCTTGCAGCTCGATACCGGTGTTACAAATATCCTGCAGCTGGTTCGCTGTCAGAATCTTACCGATGGAGTTTTCCGGTCCCGGAGTTTCGCCACGCGAGAGTGCTGTCTGCGTACGGAATTTGGTCAGCTTGTAGCCCTGCGCCGCAACATACCAGTCCGCCAGTTTTTCGCGGAAAGCCTGATCCTGCAGAATGCCGATCTGACGCGCATATTCCATGATTTCGGAATAGTCCGGGCCCGGTGAACCACCAACCGCCAAACGTTCGTTCATCAGTGTAACGAGGGCAACTTTCCAGCCTGCACCAACTTCGCCCAGACGGTCAGAGTCAGGAATGCGGACGTCAGTGAAGTACACTTCGTTGAATTCGCGGCCACCAGAAGCCTGGTGAATGGGACGCGCCTCAACGCCTTGCTGCTTCATGTTCACGATGAACATGGTCAGGCCTTTGTGCTTTGGAACCGTCGGGTCGGTCCGCACCAACAGGATGCCATAGTCTGAATAATGCGCACCAGACGTCCAGACTTTCTGACCGTTGATGACCCACTCATCACCGTCTTTGACAGCTTTGGTTTTAAGACCTGCAACGTCAGATCCGGCAGATGGCTCAGAGAAAAGCTGACACCAGATTTCCTCACCCATCAGGGCTTTTTGAACATAGCGCTTTTTGTGTTCGTCAGAACCGAACGCGATGACAGTCGGGATACACATGCCGAGGCCAATCGTGAACGGGCCAGTCGGCGCGTCGAACTTGGCTTCTTCCTGGTTCCAGATCACCTGCTGCATGCTGGTGCCGCCACGGCCGCCCAACTCTTTCGGCCAGGTGATGTTGGCATAGCCATTCATAGCTTTGGTTTTCTGCCAGGCTTTCGCCTTCTTCATGAACTCGTCACCGCGTTCACGAGATGGTGCACCCGCTTTCGGCACCAGATGCTGTGACAGGAAGCCGTTAGCTTCTGCGCGGAATTCTGCTTCTTCCGGAGTATCGTTGAAATCCATTTTCGTATCTCCCTGACTTATGCCGCGTTCTGCTTTTCAAGCGCCGCGACGAGTTTTTCTTTCCAGAGTTTGGTTGCGCCTGCCTGCACAGACAACAGCTTTGCCCGGCGGTAGAACAGGTGACAATCGACTTCCCATGTGAAGCCCATGCCGCCATGTGTCTGGATGTTTTCTTTAGAGGCAAACCAGAAGGCTTCATTCGCAGATACGCGAGACAGAGCCGCAGCTTCCGGCAATTCCGGCGCATCAGTCGAAAGGGCCCATGCGCCGTAATAGGCGTTAGAGCGCGCGACCTGGTTCTTCACCCACATTTCAGCGAGCTTGTGCTTGATCGCCTGATTGCCACCAATCGGACGGCCAAACGCATAGCGCTCTTTGGCATAGGCATTCGCCATTTCCAGAGCCCGGTCGGAGCCGCCAATTTGTTCAAAGGCCATAAGAACCGCCACACGGTCGAGGATGGCCTCTGCCAGATTGCCACCCTCGCCCGCCGCGCCGAGGCGCTGTGCCGGTGTGTTGGAGAATTCGAGTTTCGCATGGCTGCGAGTCGGATCCAGTGTCTTAACCACTGTCCGGGTAACACCTGAGGCGCTGAGGTCAACCAGCACCAGAGATGCGCCATTGCCTTCTTTGGCGATGACAATGGCGTGTGTTGCCACGTCACCATCGGTCACAGGGATTTTCACACCATTGAGGACAGACCCGTCAAAGCTGGTTGTCAGCTTGGCATAATCGATTGCACCCGGGCCTTCTGAAGATGCCCACGCACCGATCACCTCGCCTTCAGCCACTTTCGGAAGAACCGTCGATTTTTGCTCTTCAGAACCAGCCAGCTTTACCGCTTCAGTGAAGAAATATGCCGTGGACGCCCATGGAACCGGCGCCAGCGCACGGCCCATCTCTTCGGCCAGGACGCACATTTCGAGCATGCCGAGACCAAGCCCGCCATATTGCTCAGGAATGGCCGCGCCGAGCCAGCCCATTTCCTTCACGCCGTTCCAGACGCTTTCATTAAACGCCATGTCGTCATCGTTCAGTACTTTTCGCACTTCCGGAATGGTGCAGGTCTCGGACAGAAATTTTCGAGCCTGATCAGCTAGAAATTTCTGGTCTTCTGAAAAATCAAAATTCATCGACGTTTCCTCTTATGTTTCTGAGCAGGTGAGCCCGTTTAGTGTAGGAAACTAACAACTCAGAACGAACTGAAAAGAGTGTCGTTGCGGTAGGTCGACACACTTTTTTCAATTGTGTTCACCAGCCACTAACTCAGTCCTGTCATTCTCCACCCGAAATTCGAGGGTGTGACATGGCTAAAGCCGTATTTCATAAGAACCAAAAAGTGTTTGTTCGTCCGGTCGGTACCTGGGCTATTGTGGAGCGTGTAATCCCACAATGGGTCAAAGGAATGGATGAGCCACTGCGCGTTCATTACGATGTAGGACTGGGTCGGGAATTTTCCGCTCAAGAGCTGACTGCCCAAGACACAATGGACAAACGCAACAGTTCTGAAGGCGAATTCCTTCTGGAAAGCTGGCGCGTCTTCCGCGCAAAGAATCGCTGGGGCTCTGACGATGACAATCGCGAGCACCCATATCCTGGTACATTCCCTGTCGTTCAAACCGACGAAAATGACTGGGGCGGCTGGCGGGTCCCGGGCGCAGAATATGACCGCGATCCACACCGGATCGAGTATCAGGCGCGTCTGATTTCGAACTCTCCGCAAATGCTGAAGCTGATCAAGAAGTTCGTGGATAATGTATCTGCGGCGCCGGAAAACTATTCGACAGAATCGCGAGAGCTGGCTCGTTCAGGTGTCCACATTCTGCGTCATGTCTATGATGTGCCGGAAAACCTGCCTTCTGAAGCGGCTGAATAAGGTTTCGCTTAAAACACGCCCATTGCGAGGCCAGCGCCAAGCGCTGCGCCAATTTCCCGGCATGTCTCAAGGTCCTCATAAGAGATGACCTTGTCTGCCAGGATTTCTTCCTGTGTTTGCGCATGTGTACAGATAATGAGTGGCCTTTGGACTTCCTTGAGCCGCCATCCGGTTGCGATACGCGCCAGCTGACGCACGGCATTCTCACCGTCTGATCCGGCACATATCATTTGCGCATATGGCCTGCCCTCAATCTTGCCGAGCACCGGGTAATAGCACCGATCAAAGAACTCCTTCATCAGGCCTGACAGGGAGGCCAGATTCTCTGGCGCAACAAACAGATAGCCAGACGCCTCCAACACATCTTCTTGCGTCGCCTCTTCTGCAGAGCGAAAGACGACCTCGGTTTCAGAGCTTGCAGCAGCATACGCTGCCTCTGCCATTTGGCACGCGCCACCGGTTCTGGAGTGAAAGACGATCAACAATCTGGACATATCCATGAGTTATCTGCCTAAATTCGATGATCAAGGTGTAATTTTCCCGAAACACCCTTTCGGAGCGGGGAAACAGCGCCTAGCTAAGAAGTCTTCTCATAACCAAGCGGAGCCGATATGCGCACTGATACGCCGCAGCCTGTATTCCTTAAAGACTACCAACCTTATCCGTTTGCGATTCCGAGTGTTCATATGACATTCGTTCTGGACACGGCTGCGACCAGTGTAAAATCCGTTTTGCAGATCAAGCGAACAGGTGGCCCGGAAGAACCTCTGGTCATGGACGGCCAGGCGTTTGAATCCATTGGCGATCTGAAAATCAATGGCAACGTGCTCGATGCCGCCGACTGGCAGTTCGAAAATGACGTTCTGACGATTTTCAATGTACCAGACGAGTTTGAACTCGAAACCAATGTCGTGATCTCGCCAGAAAAGAATACAGAACTTTCAGGACTTTACATGTCCGGCGGACGCTTCTGCACACAGTGTGAAGCCGAAGGCTTCCGCCGCATCACCTTCTGGCCGGACCGTCCTGATGTGATGTCCGTCTTCAGTGTCCGACTGGAAGCCGATGTCCAGCTGGCGCCGACCCTGTTGTCTAACGGTAATCCGGGAAGAACCGGTGCAATCAGCGAAGAGCGTCACTTCGCCGAATGGCACGACCCGCACCCAAAACCGTCATATCTGTTCGCATTGTGCGGTGGTGACTATGACGTATTCGCTGACCAGTTCACCACAATGACCGGCAATGAGGTCCAACTTTCCATTTTCGTGGACAAGGGCGCAGCGCCCCAGGCCGCTTACGCCATGGACAGCCTGAAACGCGCCATGCGCTGGGATGAAGAAGTCTTTGGCCGCGAATACGATCTTGATGTCTTCAACATTGTTGCCGTACGCGACTTCAACTTTGGGGCCATGGAAAACAAGGGCCTCAACATCTTTAACTCTGCTTATGTTCTGGCGGATGCGGAAAGCGCCACAGATGGCGACTTCGAAGCCATTGAGAGCATTGTTGCCCACGAGTATTTCCATAACTGGACGGGCAACCGCATCACATGTCGCGACTGGTTCCAGCTCTGCCTGAAAGAAGGCCTGACGGTTTTCCGCGATCAGGAATTCTCTGCAGATATGCGGTCTCGCCCGGTTCAGCGCATCAAGGACGTTATTCGTCTGCGCGGCCGCCAGTTCGCAGAAGATGCTGGCCCGCTCGCCCACCCGGTACGCCCAGACCGTTATGCCAGCATCGACAATCTCTACACTGCGACGGTTTATGAGAAAGGCGCGGAGCTGATCCGCGCTCTGAAAACCTATATTGGCGCCGAAGCCTTCGCTGAAGGCATGGACCTCTATTTCGAAAAGTATGACGGCACGGCCACAACGATTGAAGCCTTCTATGAAGGGTTTGAAAAAGCCGCCGGGTTTGACCTGTCACGCTTCCGCCGCTGGTATGCTCAGGCCGGAACACCAACCGTCACTCTGGAAAAAGTCCCGCGGGAAGGATCGAACAAGGTCAATCTGCGCATTCGTCAGACCACTGGCGCAACGCCGGGCCAAAGCGACAAGCTGCCGGTTCCAATTCCGCTGCGTCTGACGGCCTTCCTGGAAGACGGAACGCAGATCAATCCGGAAACGGGCGACGTCGTGACTGAGAGCGCGACAGATGTCATTCTTCTGATGGATGAGCAAACCGAACTCGAGCTGGCACCGGCGGCGAGCAGCGCGCTTCTTTCGGCCAATCGCGGCTTCAGCTCCCCGGTTAAAATCGTCGACGAACTCAGCGATGAAGATCGCCTGAAACTTGTGACTCAGGAATCAGATGCGTTTGCCAAATGGGAAGCTCTGCAAACAGTTTCGCGCAAAGCCATTCTGGGTATGGCAGAAGCAATCTCTAAAAACGAGACCCCTGCTCTGCCATCGCAACTGATCAAAGCACAGGCCGAGGCGACCCGCCAGACGGCCGCGACAGACCCAGCCTTTGCAGCGCAGCTTCTGACGCTTCCGGGTGTTGGCGAGTTATTCATGGAAATGACGCCAGCTGATCCTGCGGCAATCTACGAAGCCAAGCGCATTATTCGCTCTGAGTTACGTGCAAACCTCCGCAAAGAAATCGATGAGTGTCTGGCAGAACCAGCTGAAACAGAGTTTTCACCAGATGCGGCATCTGCAGGCAAACGCGCCCTTCGAGCGGGCTTTACTGACCTTTTGTCCGCTGATGGGGCAATCAACACAGATCAGATCTATTCCGCCTTCCTGTCTGCCAACAACATGACCGACACCATGTCTGCGATGCGGGCTCTGTCATATGCTGGCGGCACGCTTTACGACAAGGCGGTCGCTGAGTTCGAAGCCAAGTGGAAGTCTGCGCCACTGGTCATGGACAAATGGTTCTCTGTCCAGTCCACCCGTCCGGATGCCGATGCGATTGAGCGCGTGAAAGTGCTTCTCGAGCATGAAGACTTTGACTGGAAAAACCCAAATCGCGTACGCTCGGTTGCTGGCGCATTCGCCATGGGGAACCATGTCGCTTTCCATGATGCGTCAGGTGCAGGCTATGAGCTGATCGGCGCGGTCATCAAAAAGGTTGATCCACTGAACGGTGCGCTTTCTGCCCGCCTGCTGACTTCCTTTGAGCAATGGCGCCGCGTCGATGAAAACCGGCAGGCCAAAGCGAAGGCTGTGCTGCAAGACCTTCAAAGCGCTGAACTTTCCAAGAATGCGCTGGATATCGTGACACGAGCGCTGTCAGAATAAATTATCCCCAAAACTGAACCGATGCCGGAGCATTGTCTCCGGCACATTTCATAAAATCCTGAACCAAAAGAAAGTGTACGTTAAACTTGAGGCGATACGTTTGGGCTCAAAGAGCACAAAATAAAAGCAGGTCAGTAGAACATGTCTGCACCAGCCATGGGACGCCTCAACGTCCTCATTGTAGACGACAACAAGCACATGATCACAATCGTGAAGACGCTTCTTCGCGGCTTTGGCATTGGTCGCTTTCTTGAAGCCAATGACGCTGCTGAAGCGTTTGATCTGGTACGCTCTGAGCATATCGATTTCATTATTGTCGACTATCTGATGGAAATTCTGGACGGAACCGACTTTATTCGCCTCGTTCGGACAGGCGATGACAGCCCGAACCCGTTCATCCCAATCATCATGCTGACAGCCTATTCAGAGCGCTCTAAAGTCGTCGCCGCGCGCGATGCAGGCGTCACAGAGTTCTGCTGCAAGCCCGTCACTGCGACGGAGCTTTACCGAAAAGTCCAGTCCATTGTGAACAATCCGCGTCCATTCATTCGGACACCGACCTTTTTCGGCCCGGATCGCCGTCGTTTGAAAAATGACAGCTATCGCGGCCCGGAACGCCGCGAAGCTGAAAAGGATATCGACTTCGAGGGTGAAGGCGGAAACAATCAAGACGATATCGATGCTCTGATGAATGACGACGCCGGTGCCAATAATCAGGACGACATCGACAAAATGATATCTGAAGATACAGAGGCCGCCTGATTCATCCCCAGTAAACGGGGGTTAACAAGAGTTTAACGATTTGCGGCCTATCAGAATCATGAGCTCATGGCGGCACATGACTGAGGCAAGAATTGGCGAAAAAACTCAAGAAAAGCCAAGATAAACGACCACCATCTTCAAAGACTGGTGCAGCCTTATCTGCGTCTTCTGCAATTGGCCGCCTCTCTTTCCTCACCGGATTGTTCCTCGTTATTGAGATTGCAGCCATCGGTACCAAAGGCTGGCATGATGTCCGCCGAGAAACCGATCTGGAAAAGCGCAGGCTTCACACCGAAATCAAAGTCATCGAAGAACAGGTTTCACAGCGTCGCTCTCAGTTTGAAACTGCACTCGCTCTGGCGCAGTCAACCGGGCTCGGAACGCTGGCGATTGAATCCCGGCTGCAAGGCGCAGACCGCGTGTTTCGTGTATCTCCGGAGGGACCGCGCGCCTCTCTCGCAGAAGCCGATGCAAGGACCCTCGCCCGCTGGCTGGCAAAATCTGGCGAAACCGTAGGGGCGACCAAGCGCTCTCTCATTGTACTGGTAAAGTCCGACGGGCAGACATTTGCCGCAGTCTACCCGCTCGCCAAAACGCTGCCAGCGCTCGGCAATGGCGAAGCGCGCAGTGTCCAGACCAAAGGGCTGGCGAGCATGCGCTTTGAGCAGGGACCAACTGATACGCTTCAGAAGGTCAATTCGGCAATTTACGAGTTCGACAGCGGGTTCGACCATTTATGGAACGCATATACCCAAGCCTGTAGCGATGTGTCCGGCACGGCGCTTGAGGTGTGTCAGGTTTCAACCCGCCCATGGTTTTCCGCGCTTAGCACCAGCGCAATCGTTATCTATTCGCTTTTGATCATCGCGCCGGTTCTGGCCGTTATGACCATTCTGCAGTTTATGAAGGCGCAGATTGCCGGCCGCAGGGAAGATGTCCCAGACTCGCTCAGCGGCGCAGAGAAACTGTCTATTCAGTCCGGCATTTCTGGCTGGGAAGTCGACGAGGACCTGTCGACCATCAAGTTTTCGGGGCAAATTGCTGAATGGCTAAACCTGAAGCCTGAGCAAAGCATCCCTCTCAAGGATCTGCGCCATCATCTCGGCGACGACATGGTCACCAAATTCGTGCCAGCGCTTTCAAAAGCCTGCGTTGACGGACGGCTGCGCGGCGTTGTGCCGATCAGCTTTTCCAACCATCGCCGCTTCATTGAGTTTCGCGGCATTGCGACCAATCCGGGCGCGGAGAAAACAGGCCTCGCCGGCCATGCAATCGATGTGACTGAGCGCCGCGCCATGGAAGAGCGTATGCGGACGTCCGAACTGCGCCTGCGCAATGCACTGCAAGGCTTCTCCATGCCTGTTGCCATCTGGGATGAGCGCAAGCGGCTGATCTTCTCCAATACAGCGTTCGAAAGCACATTCGGCTTTGAAGAAGGCAGCGTTCGACCCGGCACGGCCTATGACGTCGTGAATATGGAAATCGGCCGCAAGGTCCGCATTGATCGCAAAAGCGACTCTCAGGGCGGTGAGCGCGAGCTTCAGCTCTATGATAATCGCTGGCTTGCTTTCGCTGAGCGCGAAACATTGTCAGGCTTGATGGTAACCGTAGGAACCGACATTACGCCGCTGAAAGCGCAGCGCGACCAGAGCCTTCGTAACGAGAAACAGCTCAAGCGCCTCATCAGTGAGCTCGAGCGATCTGAAGGCCGCGCCAGTGAGCTGACGCGCAAATATTCTGAAGAGAAAACCAAGGCAGAGCACGCGAGTCAGGCCAAGGGCAGCTTCCTTGCCAATATGAGCCATGAGCTGCGCACACCGCTCAATGCCATTAACGGCTTCTCTGAAATGCTGGTGAAGGAAGTATTCGGCCCACTAGGCGACGAACGCTATCAATCCTATGCGCAGGACATTCTGGTGTCCGGTCAGCATCTCCTGGATATGATCAACGATATTCTCGACATGGCAAAGATCGAGTCTGGCAAGATGACGATCAATACCAAGCCGATTGACCCGGTAGAGCCGGTTGACGCAGCCATTCGCATGATCCGCCGTAAAGCGGATGAGAAGTCCATCACGCTTCAGCTGAAATACGATGATGATGTTCGCGAGATTGAGGCCGACCACCGCGCCGTTCGCCAAATGGTTCTGAACCTTGTCTCAAACGCCATTAAGTTCACGCCCCACAATGGCAAGGTGACGGTCGAAATTCGTAATTTCGAATCTGGCATTGCGATTGATGTTCGTGACACAGGCGTCGGCATCGACAAGAAAGACCTGCCACGCCTCGCCAACCCATTTGAGCAGGTCGAAGCCAATCAGGATATGAACCCGAACGGCACGGGCCTTGGTCTGGCCCTCACCCGCTCTCTGGCGGAAATGCATGGCGGCCGGTTCATGATTAATAGTGAGCTTGGCAAAGGCACGATTGTGACACTCGTCCTGCCCGCGCAGCAGCCGGACGAAGCGTCAGAAGACGAAGCCGCCTGACGCTAGCCGAGTTACCTGACGAGCGGATTGTAATCCTGTTTGACCGTCTTACCACGCGCAACAAATGCCAACGATACGAACATCATCCAGAAGCTCAGAAAAAGCCAAAGGCCAGCGATTACGCCCATTGATGTTTGAAGTGCACTTTCTCTGGTGACCGGCTGCGGCTTGCGCTGGCGACCAGGTCTTGCCGCTGGTTTCGCATCTTCAGATTTCGCTTCGGTTTCAGTGGACACCTCGTCCTTCGGCGCTTCAACTTTCTTTTCAACAACAGTGGGTGTCGCTGGCTTGGCGCCAATCTGTTGATTCATTCCCATAAGCACGATCAAGCCGACAAGAATTGAAACGGCAGTTGGCCAAATGAACATCATCGCCCAAAGCGGTGAGCGTCCCGAATCATTCAAACGGCGCACATGAGAAACAACCGAAACGCCAGTGATCGTCAGAAATGCGAGGATCATCCCGATCAAAGCAAAAAGCGGAAAGCCATCAAATCCTGGAAAGTCATAAGTTGGAACGAGCGGAAGAAAGTGCGTCAGAACTCCGCTCGCCATCGTAAAGCTGATCGCCAGAACGAAGTATCTGACGATCCACAGCAGGGCCTGTCCGCGCAGAAAGATTGGTTTTGGGGTCAGCCCGAACGGTGAGAAAAACTCATTCAGCCAATTGGCCTTTGACGGGTCTTCATGTGGCCCGGAAATCCAAGGGTGCTTTGCGTCATAGACCCCGGCTGTATTTTCCACTGCTGACATGTGTGTGACCTTTTAAAAGCGACTATCTCAAACCTGTCCCGACTTATTGGCATATTGCTTATCAATAAGCCAGAACAAGTTTAAAGCTATTTAGATCACAAGGTCGAATTACTCGAATTCGACCATGATTTCGTCTGCAGCCACGCTGTCGCCTGCACCGACATTCACGGCTTTGACGACACCATCGGCTTCAGCACGGATGATGTTCTGCATTTTCATCGCTTCCACGACGCAAACCGCAGCACCTGATTTGACTTCGTCGCCAACCGCAACGTCCATAGACACGACCAGACCCGGCATCGGGCTCATGATCAGTTTGGACATGTCCGCAGCTTCTTTTTCCGGAAGCTTGGCGTGGAGTTCAGCTGAACGCGGTGTGCAGACCAGTGCACGAACGGTCACGCCGCGGTGCTTGAAGATATAGCCTTCCGTCCGGTCAGCGAATTTCACGGCGAATGGCTTGTCGTTCAACGTGCCTTCGAGAAGGTGCTGACCTGGAACCCAATCTGTTTTCAGAGTGAAGGTCTTGCCGTCTACCGTGACTTCCGCTTCGCCTTCTTTAAACTTCAGGTGCGCTTCGTGATGGTCTTTGTCGAGGATGACAACCCAGTCTTCACGTGGCGGTTCAGCTGGCGCCATACGGCCAGAAATCAGAGACGCACGGTGTGAGTTGATGCCGTGCACATAGGCAGAAGCCGCAACCAGAATTTCAGTCTGTTCAGCCGTTGGTGCAACGCCAGCAAACCCTTCCGGGAACTCATCCTTGATATAGGCCGTTGTGATGTCACCAGAGCGGAAGCGTGGCTGATCCAGAACTGTCGACACGAACGGCATGTTATCCTGAATGCCTTCGATATGGTACTGATCCATCGCTGCGAGCTGCGTGTCGATCGCCTCATCGCGTGTCGCACCATGTGTGACGAGCTTTGAGATCATCGGGTCGTAGAACATGGAGATTTCGTCGCCTTCGCGAACACCAGAGTCGACGCGAACAATGCCAGGTGCACCAACAATCTCGCCTTCTTTTGGCGGGTGGTAACGCTTCAGACGGCCAATGCTTGGCAAGAAGTTCCGGTAAGGGTCTTCCGCATAGACGCGGCTTTCGACAGCCCAGCCTTTAATGGTCAGATCGTCTTGAGCAATCGCCAGCTTTTCGCCGTAAGCAACGCGCAGCATTTGCTCAACCAGGTCAACGCCAGTGATCAGCTCTGTTACAGGGTGTTCCACCTGCAGACGTGTGTTCATTTCAAGGAAGTAGAAGCTTTTATCGACGCCGGACGCCACGAACTCAACGGTGCCTGCAGAGTCGTAATCAACGGCTTTGGCAAGCGCGACAGCCTGCGCGCCCATTTTCGCGCGGGTTTCTGCGTCGAGCAGCGGTGATGGCGCTTCCTCGATGACTTTCTGGTTCCGGCGCTGAATAGAGCATTCACGCTCAAACAGGTGAATCGCATTACCGTGCTTGTCGCCAAGAACCTGAATCTCAACGTGGCGCGGGCTTTCAATGAATTTCTCGATGAAGACGCGGTCATCGCCAAATGCCGTTTTCGCTTCGGCGCGAACAGCAGGGAAGCCTTCGCGAACTTCTGCATCGTCATAAGCAACGCGGATACCTTTACCGCCGCCGCCTGCAGACGCCTTGATCATCACCGGATAGCCAATCTCGCCGGAGATGCGGACCGCTTCGTCAGTTTCCTCGATCAGGCCCATATGACCCGGAACGGTCGAAACGCCAGCTTTCGCAGCGAATTCCTTGGAGGTAATTTTGTCACCCATGGATTCGATGGCGTATGGGTTCGGGCCGATAAAGGTGATTTTCTCTTCGGCAAGACGCTTAGCGAAAACCGGGTTCTCAGACAGGAAGCCAAAACCCGGGTGAACCGCTTCGGCACCCGTCTGACGAACCGCGTCGATGATTTTGTCCATAACAAGGTAGGATTCAGAGGCGGGCGCGCCACCGATGAATACGGTTTCATCTGCCTGTTCAACAGCCAGGCTGTCCGCATCGGCCTCTGAGTAGACAACAACTGTTTTCACGCCGAGCCGTTTACAGGTCTTGATAATCCGGCAGGCAATCTCACCGCGGTTTGCGATCAGGATTTTGGAAAACATATGACTTAGCCCCTTACCTTTGAATTCTTTGTCAGTGGATTAGACGGGTTAGACGCAGTTGGCAAACCCCCTTTTTCGCTAGTTTGTGCTTTCCGGGAACTGATTAAAACAGAAGCGCTCAATCAGGGCTTCAGCTTACCCTGCGTCACGTAACGCCGCGTCGTTCCTTGCATGTCGGGATAGAGGCTCGCCGTAGAGTGCATTAAGCGCAACGAATGCAGCAGAAAAACTTCCGATAGAATAGACCTGGCTTCACCGTAAGGTGGTGTTGAACGCAAAGCTCGATGCCCTTCACATTCTGATGAGCCATCTCGCCGGGATTATTGTCCCGCCTCACGCACCTTTCATGCCCTCACTCCCTTACAATTCTTGACAAATCCGCCCTGATGGTCAGGAAAGTGCGCTTGAACCTTATAAGGAAGACTCACCATGATCCCGCGCTATGCCCGCCCTGAAATGACCGATATCTGGACGCCAGAGAGCAAGTACGGAATCTGGCTTGAAATTGAAACGCTTGCGGCGGAAGCTATGGCCGAATACGGGGTCATCCCGAAAGAAGCGGCAAAGGTTATCCGCGAAAAAGGCAATTTCGACGTCGACCGGATCGACGAGATCGAGCGCGAAGTCAAACACGATATCATCGCCTTCACGACCAGCGTTGCCGAATATGTCGGCGAGGAAGCGCGTTTCATCCACAAAGGTCTGACCTCTTCTGATGTGCTCGACACATGTTTTGCCGTTCAGCTGACCCGCGCGAGTGACATTCTTCTGAAAGATATGGATGCGCTGCTGGAAGCCCTCAAAACGCGTGCCTTCGAACACAAAATGACGCCAACCATTGGCCGCAGCCACGGCATTCATGCCGAGCCAACCACGTTCGGCGTCAAGCTGGCGACCTATTATGCGGAATTTGATCGCAACAAGAAGCGCCTGGAAATGGCGCGCGAAGAGATCGCGACCTGCGCCCTTTCAGGCGCTGTCGGAACCTATGCGAATATCGATCCGCGCATTGAAGAATTCGTCGCAGAAAAACTCGGCCTGCAGCCGGAGACAATCTCCACACAGGTTATTCCGCGCGACCGTCACGCTATGTTCTTCTCTGTGTTGGGCGTAATCGCGAGTTCAATTGAACGTCTGGCGACTGAAATCCGTCATTTGCAGCGCACAGAAGTTCTGGAAGCCGAGGAGTTCTTCTCCGCCGGCCAGAAAGGCTCATCCGCAATGCCTCACAAGCGCAATCCGGTTCTGACAGAAAACCTGACGGGTCTTGCGCGTCTTGTCCGCTCTGCGGTGAACCCAGCCATGGAAAACGTTGCTCTCTGGCACGAGCGCGACATTTCTCACTCATCTGTCGAGCGCGGCATTGGCCCGGACGCAACCATCCACCTTGATTTTGCGCTGAACCGTCTTCGCGGCGTGATTGACGGGCTGATTGTTTATCCAGAACACATGATGGCTAATATGGAAGCCCTTGGCGGCCTTCATAACTCTCAGCGCGTTCTGCTGGCTCTGGTAGAGGCTGGCGTTAGCCGGGAAGCATCATACCGACTGGTACAGCGCAATGCGATGATCACCTGGCGTGAGCGCACACCTTTCATCGATCACCTGAAGGCCGATGAAGAAGTCATGTCACATCTGACGCCGGAACAAGTCGATGATTTGTTCGATCTGGAATACCACACCAAGCGCGTTGATCATATTTTCGGCCGGGTATTTGGATAATCCTGACCGTTAACTGACAAAGTCTGTTGCACAGTTTAAAAGAGCGCCTTCCTATAAGCGCTCTTTTTCTTTGGTATCCGGTTCATGTGGAAACAGCTTCTCTTTTCGCTCATCGTCAGCGTCACCCTGTTTTGCGCGCCGGCAACGAATGCGCAGGCCGCAGAAAAAGTGAAAGTCATCACCTTCACCGCGGCCTGGTGTAATGTCTGCCAGATCATGGATCCACGGCTACAGTCTGCTCTCGCCTATATCGGGGATCCCGCCATTCATCACTATCCGGTGGATCTCACTCTGACCGAACAAGGGTCTGATCAGGACCGGGTGTTCTTTCGCGCGAACTTTCGTCAATCCCTCGCAGACCGTGGGATAAGTGCGATCTTTGACGGCTATATGGGATATCCCTATACCGGCTATAGCGTCATCCTCTCTGCCGATACGAATGAGCCTCTCGGCTGTTTTGTCGGGCTGGTTGATATGAATACTCTCATTACCAGACTGAAGGCGGCACGAGCTCTGACAAACGCTTATTCGCATCGCGCCCGCACACAGGCTGCAGAATCTTGCCCATCGTCCTTCAACTATCTGAAACGATCTTACTAAATCATTTTACTTGTTAACCAGCTTTTATAATCGAACATTTGCGGCAACGCCTTGTTTATGCTCTTAATAATTTCCAATTATAGTAAGTGTTAAATGTCTATCGTTCAGATTACTTAAACACAGGTCATAGTTGCGGCGGGAAAGTTAAAGCCGTATCTCAAATTTCGTTAAATATCAGAGCCATTCAGATGTCCAAACACCCAGATTCCGCCGAAGCTTTTGAAATCATGAGCGATCGTATTCATGATGCTGCAGAAGTGCTGAAGGCCATGTCGAGCGAAACACGTTTAAAGATTCTCTGTGCGCTCGCAGGCGGCGAGAAACCGGTGAACCAGTTGGCCGAACTTACGTCTCAGTCGCCATCCGCGGTGTCCCAGCATCTGGCGAAGCTGCGCGCTGCCAATCTTGTTCAGGCACGGCGCGATGCTCAGACCATCTATTACAGCTTTGTTGAAGGCATCGGTCAAAAGCTCGTCGACACTCTGTGTGACTTCTATCAGGATTAGGCTTCCTGACCGCTAAGAACACAGTCCCCCGGCTCCAGTTAAGAGCCGGGGTTTTTATTGTCTCTTGTTTCTTACGCGACCAACGCCATCCATTTTGGGTACAAAAAAACCCGGCTCCTTTTTGGGGAGCCGGGTTTGATGTATTGGGTTTGGTGTTTTGATTTTCGTCTACGGATGCCCTTTGGGCGTTCTTTGGCTCAAATTGAGTCGCTGGATCGATTTGTCGTGCTGGGGCACGACCGGCTCCGTAGCCTATCAGGTTATGAGCCTGACGAGGTGAGGCCGAAGAGAGATCGATCCGGTGCCGACCGAACGGTTCAGCATTCGGTGATCCAGATACAAAAACACCCCCGTCATGCGACGAGGGTGTTATGTGTTTTGGGTGCGGGAGTAGGATTTGAACCTACGACCTTCAGGTTATGAGCCTGACGAGCTACCGGGCTGCTCCATCCCGCGTCACAGAGTTTTGGAAGGTCGGACGGATCCGGTCTTCCGGTGTTGCAGTGCTTGTCAGGCGAGCCTGACGAGGTGAGGCCGTAAAGTAATCGATCCGGTGGATCGATTATAGGCCGAACGGGCTGCTCCATCCCGCGTCACGGTATATAAATGTTTTGTCACCTTGATATGGTGAGTGACAAAAAAACCGCAAGGGATTGGTTCCGTTGCGGTTTTTAAATTCCCTGGCGGGAAGATTTATGAAGAAGGGTTACCTGCTGAACTGATCTGTTCTCATTTGCGGACCCGGCAGCGACCTACTCTCCCACGTCTTGAGACGCAGTACCATTGGCGCAGGGGGACTTAACGGCCGAGTTCGGGATGGGATCGGGTGGGGAACCCCCGCCATAACCACCAGGTCGGCAAAAAAGAACAAAACTAAACAAAGTCTGAGAGTATATTCGTGGCGCACTTACCGCCACGCATGGGTTTTGCAATCAAGTCTATTGAGCAATTAGTATCAGTTAGCTCCACGCGTCACCGCGCTTCCACACCTGACCTATCGACGTTCTGGTCTAGAACGGCTCTCTGGGAAGCCTAGTATTGAGGTGGGTTTCCCGCTTAGATGCTTTCAGCGGTTATCCCGTCCACACATAGCTACCCTGCACTGCGGCTGGCGCCACAACAGGTCCACCAGAGGTGTGTCCATCCCGGTCCTCTCGTACTAGGGACAGATCCTCTCAAGCTTCCAACTCCCACGGCAGATAGGGACCAAACTGTCTCACGACGTTCTGAACCCAGCTCACGTACCACTTTAATCGGCGAACAGCCGAACCCTTGGGACCTGCTCCAGCCCCAGGATGTGATGAGCCGACATCGAGGTGCCAAACGATGCCGTCGATATGGACTCTTGGGCATCATCAGCCTGTTATCCCCGGAGTACCTTTTATCCGTTGAGCGATGGCCCTTCCACTCAGGACCACCGGATCACTATGACCGACTTTCGTCTCTGCTCGATCCGTCGATCTCGCAGTCAGGCAAGCTTATGCCATTGCACTCAACAGCCGATGTCCGACCGGCTTGAGCTTACCATCGCGCGCCTCCGTTACGCTTTGGGAGGCGACCGCCCCAGTCAAACTGCCCGCCACCCAGGGTCCCGGCCCCATCCAGGGGCGCGGTTAGACATCAACGAAAATAAGGGTGGTATTTCAAGGATGGCTCCACACTGGCTGGCGCCAATGCTTCAAAGCCTCCCACCTATCCTACACATATCGTCGTTAATGCCACTGAGAAGCTGCAGTAAAGGTTCACAGGGTCTTTCCGTCTGACCGCGGGTACCCCGCATCTTCACGGGGAATTCAATTTCGCTGAGTCTACGTTGGAGACAGTGGGGAAGTCGTTACGCCATTCGTGCAGGTCGGAACTTACCCGACAAGGAATTTCGCTACCTTAGGACCGTTATAGTTACGGCCGCCGTTCACCGGGGCTTCAATTCGGTGCTTGCACACCTCCTTTTAACCTTCCGGCACCGGGCAGGCGTCAGACCCTATACGTCGCCTTACGGCTTCGCAGAGCCCTGTGTTTTTGATAAACAGTCGCAACCCCCTGGGTTGTGCCCCTCTCCAATGGTTGCCCACTGAAAAGGCCTCCTTCTCCCGAAGTTACGGAGGTAATTTGCCGAGTTCCTTCAACGTAGTTCTCTCAAGCGCCTTGGTATGCTCTACCTGTCCACCTGTGTTGGTTTAGGGTACGGTCTTAGGTGGTGCTATTTCCAGGGACTTCCAGGCAGCCGAACCAATCCAATAAGGATCGACCACTTTCGAAATCCGTCACACTCCACCCGGCCCACGAATATTAACGTGGTTCCCATCGACTACGCCTTTCGGCCTCGCCTTAGGGGCCGGCTAACCCTGCGCAGATTAGCTTTACGCAGGAACCCTTGGACTTTCGGCGAGCGGGTCTCTCACCCGCTTTATCGCTACTCATGTCAGCATTCTCACTTCCGATACCTCCAGCAAACCTTACAGTTCACCTTCACAGGCTTACGGAACGCTCCGCTACCGCTCTTACGAGCCCACAATTTCGGTGAATGGCTTTAGCCCCGTTACATTTTCGCCGCAGAAGCGCTTGATCAGTGAGCTGTTACGCTTTCTTTAAAGGATGGCTGCTTCTAAGCCAACCTCCTGATTGTCTCAGCACTTCCACATGCTTTACCACTTAGCCATTACTTGGGGACCTTAATTGGTGGTCAGGGTTGTTTCCCTCTCCACGACGGACGTTAGCACCCGCCGTGTGTCTGCCGCGCATTACTCTCTGGTATTCGGAGTTTGGTTAGGATCAGTAAGGCGGTGAGCCCCCATTACCCATCCAGTGCTCTACCCCCAGAGGTATTCACGCGACGCTCTACCTAAATAGATTTCGCGGAGAACCAGCTATCAGCAGGTTTGATTGGCCTTTCACCCCTAGACACAAGTCATCCGAGAACTTTTCAACGTTCAACGGTTCGGCCCTTCAGTGGGTGTTACCCCACCTTCAGCCTGCTCATATCTAGATCACCTGCCTTCGGGTCTAATACTACGAACTCGACGCCCTATTCAGACTCGCTTTCGCTTCGCCTCCACCTAACGGCTTAAGCTCGCTCGCAATACTAAGTCGCTGACCCATTATACAAAAGGTACGGGGTCACTTATCGCTCCCCCTGCTTGTAGGCATCCGGTTTCAGGGACTGTTTCACTCCCCTCATCGGGGTGCTTTTCATCTTTCCCTCACGGTACTTGTTCACTATCGGTCGGTAAGGAGTATTTAGGCTTGGAGGGTGGTCCCCCCATTTTCAGACAGGATTTCACGTGTCCCGCCCTACTCTGAAAAGGTCTGTTTTACCGGTACGGGGCTATCACCCACTATGGCGCGGATTCCCATCCGCTTCCCGTTTATTTGACCTAGGCCTGGTCCCCGTTCGCTCGCCACTACTAAGGGAATCTCGTTTGATTTCTTTTCCTACGGGTACTTAGATGTTTCAATTCCCCGCGTTCGCTTTTCAACACCTATGTATTCAGTGTGAAATACCTCTCTAGTGAAATGATTAGTCAGACCCGGCCCGAAGGCCGGGAATAATTAATCATCTCGGAGGTGGGTTTCCCCATTCGGAAATCACCGGATCAAAGAGTACTCACGTCTCCCCGGTGCTTATCGCAGTGTGTCACGTCCTTCATCGCCTCTTACCGCCAAGACATCCGCCAGATGCCCTTTGGCACTTGATTGCTTGATAAAACCCATGCGTGGTGGAAAATGCACCACACACAGAATTGTCAGTCAGACAATGTTTAGTTGTCAGCAGGTTTGCCCTCAGGAATCAATGCCTCTACCGGCACCGGACAAACCCTTCTTCACGATGTAAAATAGTTACCGACTTGTAGGTCGGAATTTGTTTCTTCTATGCGAGCCCAGTAATACCTGGTGGAGCCAGACGGAATCGAACCGACGACCTCTTGAATGCAAATCAAGCGCTCTCCCAACTGAGCTATGGCCCCAATTGGTATCACTACGTCGGCGTCCATGGTGGGCCGAGGAGGACTTGAACCTCCGACCTCACGCTTATCAGGCGTGCGCTCTAACCACCTGAGCTACCGGC
Source organism: uncultured Ponticaulis sp. (assembly GCA_963678615.1). Lineage (GTDB taxonomy): Bacteria > Pseudomonadota > Alphaproteobacteria > Caulobacterales > Hyphomonadaceae > Ponticaulis. Next base: position 797,138 of record OY782947.1, on the reverse strand, counting down.
CCTCTATGAAGGCCAAAAGCCCTCGGCTGGACGCTAGGCGGGACCGCGAAACACGCCCGCCGGACTCGCCACTTCAAAGAAAGAAGTGAGGAAGAGAAACGAAGACGGCGACGAAACGCCATATGTTTTTGAGCTCAAGGCTCTATGTCTTCGGCGTTCTCGAAACGAGCAAGCTCGTTGATCTCGAACATCCTTAGAAAGGAGGTGATCCAGCCGCAGGTTCCCCTACGGCTACCTTGTTACGACTTCACCCCAGTCACTGATCCTACCGTGGCTCGCTGCCTCCGAAGTTAGCGCACGATCTTCGGGTAGAACCAACTCCCATGGTGTGACGGGCGGTGTGTACAAGGCCCGGGAACGTATTCACCGTGGCATGCTGATCCACGATTACTAGCGATTCCAACTTCATGCCGTCGAGTTGCAGACGACAATCCGAACTGAGACAGTTTTTTGGGATTATCCCATTGTCACTGCCATTGTAGCACGTGTGTAGCCCTACCCGTAAGGGCCATGAGGACTTGACGTCATCCCCACCTTCCTCCGGTTTGCCACCGGCAGTTCCTCTAGAGTGCCCAGCCTAACCTGCTGGCAACTAAAGGTGAGGGTTGCGCTCGTTGCGGGACTTAACCCAACATCTCACGACACGAGCTGACGACAGCCATGCAGCACCTGTGCACTGGTCCCGAAGGAACGATCTCATCTCTGATCACATCCAGGCATGTCAAGGGTAGGTAAGGTTCTGCGCGTTGCTTCGAATTAAACCACATGCTCCACCGCTTGTGCGGGCCCCCGTCAATTTCTTTGAGTTTTAACCTTGCGGCCGTACTCCCCAGGCGGAATGCTTAATGTGTTAACTGCGTCACCTACATGCATGCATGCAGACAACTAGCATTCATCGTTTACGGTGTGGACTACCAGGGTATCTAATCCTGTTTGCTCCCCACACTTTCGCACCTCAGCGTCAGTACTAGTCCAGTCAGTCGCCTTCGCCACTGGTGTTCCACCGAATATCTACGAATTTCACCTCTACACTCGGTATTCCACTGACCTCTCCTAGCCTCTAGACCAACAGTTTTGAATGCAGTTCCAGAGTTGAGCCCTGGGATTTCACATCCAACTTGGTGGTCCGCCTACGCGCGCTTTACGCCCAGTAATTCCGAACAACGCTAGCCCCCTTCGTATTACCGCGGCTGCTGGCACGAAGTTAGCCGGGGCTTCTTTACTAGGTACCGTCATTATCGTCCCTAGCGAAAGAATTTTACAACCCTAAGGCCTTCATCATTCACGCGGCATGGCTGCATCAGGCTTTCGCCCATTGTGCAAGATTCCCCACTGCTGCCTCCCGTAGGAGTCTGGGCCGTGTCTCAGTCCCAGTGTGGCTGATCATCCTCTCAGACCAGCTATAGATCGTAGACTTGGTGAGCCATTACCTCACCAACTATCTAATCTAACGCGGGCCGATCTTTCACCGATAAATCTTTCCCCCGGAGGGCGTATAAGGTATTAATTCCAGTTTCCCGGAGCTATTCCTTAGTGAAAGGCACGTTCCCACGCGTTACTCACCCGTCTGCCACTATATCGTTCGACTTGCATGTGTTAAGCCTGCCGCCAGCGTTCGTTCTGAGCCAGAATCAAACTCTCAAGTTGAGTTATGACCTGACATTCTGTCCCCAGGAAAATGGGAACAGTGTTTACTGTTTGACGGGAAACCCATCCGTCATATCCGGCCGAAACCGAACATGAGAACAAGTTTTCCATGAAACGCAAACTGTCACGTCGTATTGGAGACATAAGTCTCCGCGCATCGACGCCGCCTGCGTTTCTCTTCCAAATCCTACAATGTCAAATAGCTGGACAACCAAACCAAATCGCTTCAGCGTCCGTCCGAAACTCACAAAACCAGCTGGCCAGTTCGTCTCGGCGAGGAGCGGGATATATGCTCCTCATTCTCCCCAGTCAACCTCTTTATTACTCAAAAATTCAAAAAAGTTCAAAGAACCAAAATCTGAATTTCTGACCAACAACCCCCTGTTTCGAAACACCTTTTTGTTCCGCTACAGAAGCAGCTAACCGAAAATCGAGCCGCCGTAACTAGACAACCCAATCCCCACAGTCAACATGCTTTTACACCTTTTCTTTTAAAATATTCCGAAGACGGAAGATTCTAAACCGAGGCGTCAAAAGGGCCCAGTCGCGCAACAATTTGTTCCGCCACAAGAACCTGTCAACTAGTGAAGAGGTGCCGTTTATATGCCTCTGCTATCGACCGGTCAACTGCTTTTTATGCAAGTTTGAATGTTTTTCAGTCGCGCCTAAGGTTCATTCCTACCAATTTAAGACCTGCTATTGAACAAATTGCTTTCTCAAAGGCTGCCGATAGGTTCTGGAATGCCTTCGATCGCCAAAAGACTTCAGCGTGTTCCTGCTTCGTCGATCCCAGATAAGAGTCGCTTGTCGAATGCGTCCTCACCTCTACTGATTTTTGTCGCCGCGATGATTAGAAAAACCAGGAAGCTTCCTGATTCTAGCCCAGAAGAAATCTTTCGAATGAATAGCGAAGCAAAATTGTTTCCCTCAATCGGGAACTCACCATCAGAGAATCGTCCCTGCCCTGGCTGTGAGGCATATGTTCTGGTGAAGTGATTCTAATCGACTTGCCGTGCTATGGCGCGACCAGCTCTAAAGCGCGTCGGTTATGAGCTTAACGAAACGCCCCCGCAGAGAGATCGATCCCGAGGATCGATACCCGGCTAAATGGGCTGCATTGAGTGATTCTTCCCCGAGGACGTCCGCGAGATTTGACGCGAGCATTGTTTGTTTTGGGTTTGGTGTTTTGATTTTCGTCTACGGATGCCCTTTGGGCGTTCTTTGGCTCAAATTGAGTCGCTGGATCGATTTGTCGTGCTGGGGCACGACCGGCTCCGTAGCCTATCAGGTTATGAGCCTGACGAGGTGAGGCCGAAGAGAGATCGATCCGGTGCCGACCGAACGGTTCAGCATTCGGTGATCCAGATACAAAAACACCCCCGTCATGCGACGAGGGTGTTATGTGTTTTGGGTGCGGGAGTAGGATTTGAACCTACGACCTTCAGGTTATGAGCCTGACGAGCTACCGGGCTGCTCCATCCCGCGTCACAGAGTTTTGGAAGGTCGGACGGATCCGGTCTTCCGGTGTTGCAGTGCTTGTCAGGCGAGCCTGACGAGGTGAGGCCGTAAAGTAATCGATCCGGTGGATCGATTATAGGCCGAACGGGCTGCTCCATCCCGCGTCACGGTATATAAATGTTTTGTCACCTTGATATGGTGAGTGACAAAAAAACCGCAAGGGATTGGTTCCGTTGCGGTTTTTAAATTCCCTGGCGGGAAGATTTATGAAGAAGGGTTACCTGCTGAACTGATCTGTTCTCATTTGCGGACCCGGCAGCGACCTACTCTCCCACGTCTTGAGACGCAGTACCATTGGCGCAGGGGGACTTAACGGCCGAGTTCGGGATGGGATCGGGTGGGGAACCCCCGCCATAACCACCAGGTCGGCAAAAAAGAACAAAACTAAACAAAGTCTGAGAGTATATTCGTGGCGCACTTACCGCCACGCATGGGTTTTGCAATCAAGTCTATTGAGCAATTAGTATCAGTTAGCTCCACGCGTCACCGCGCTTCCACACCTGACCTATCGACGTTCTGGTCTAGAACGGCTCTCTGGGAAGCCTAGTATTGAGGTGGGTTTCCCGCTTAGATGCTTTCAGCGGTTATCCCGTCCACACATAGCTACCCTGCACTGCGGCTGGCGCCACAACAGGTCCACCAGAGGTGTGTCCATCCCGGTCCTCTCGTACTAGGGACAGATCCTCTCAAGCTTCCAACTCCCACGGCAGATAGGGACCAAACTGTCTCACGACGTTCTGAACCCAGCTCACGTACCACTTTAATCGGCGAACAGCCGAACCCTTGGGACCTGCTCCAGCCCCAGGATGTGATGAGCCGACATCGAGGTGCCAAACGATGCCGTCGATATGGACTCTTGGGCATCATCAGCCTGTTATCCCCGGAGTACCTTTTATCCGTTGAGCGATGGCCCTTCCACTCAGGACCACCGGATCACTATGACCGACTTTCGTCTCTGCTCGATCCGTCGATCTCGCAGTCAGGCAAGCTTATGCCATTGCACTCAACAGCCGATGTCCGACCGGCTTGAGCTTACCATCGCGCGCCTCCGTTACGCTTTGGGAGGCGACCGCCCCAGTCAAACTGCCCGCCACCCAGGGTCCCGGCCCCATCCAGGGGCGCGGTTAGACATCAACGAAAATAAGGGTGGTATTTCAAGGATGGCTCCACACTGGCTGGCGCCAATGCTTCAAAGCCTCCCACCTATCCTACACATATCGTCGTTAATGCCACTGAGAAGCTGCAGTAAAGGTTCACAGGGTCTTTCCGTCTGACCGCGGGTACCCCGCATCTTCACGGGGAATTCAATTTCGCTGAGTCTACGTTGGAGACAGTGGGGAAGTCGTTACGCCATTCGTGCAGGTCGGAACTTACCCGACAAGGAATTTCGCTACCTTAGGACCGTTATAGTTACGGCCGCCGTTCACCGGGGCTTCAATTCGGTGCTTGCACACCTCCTTTTAACCTTCCGGCACCGGGCAGGCGTCAGACCCTATACGTCGCCTTACGGCTTCGCAGAGCCCTGTGTTTTTGATAAACAGTCGCAACCCCCTGGGTTGTGCCCCTCTCCAATGGTTGCCCACTGAAAAGGCCTCCTTCTCCCGAAGTTACGGAGGTAATTTGCCGAGTTCCTTCAACGTAGTTCTCTCAAGCGCCTTGGTATGCTCTACCTGTCCACCTGTGTTGGTTTAGGGTACGGTCTTAGGTGGTGCTATTTCCAGGGACTTCCAGGCAGCCGAACCAATCCAATAAGGATCGACCACTTTCGAAATCCGTCACACTCCACCCGGCCCACGAATATTAACGTGGTTCCCATCGACTACGCCTTTCGGCCTCGCCTTAGGGGCCGGCTAACCCTGCGCAGATTAGCTTTACGCAGGAACCCTTGGACTTTCGGCGAGCGGGTCTCTCACCCGCTTTATCGCTACTCATGTCAGCATTCTCACTTCCGATACCTCCAGCAAACCTTACAGTTCACCTTCACAGGCTTACGGAACGCTCCGCTACCGCTCTTACGAGCCCACAATTTCGGTGAATGGCTTTAGCCCCGTTACATTTTCGCCGCAGAAGCGCTTGATCAGTGAGCTGTTACGCTTTCTTTAAAGGATGGCTGCTTCTAAGCCAACCTCCTGATTGTCTCAGCACTTCCACATGCTTTACCACTTAGCCATTACTTGGGGACCTTAATTGGTGGTCAGGGTTGTTTCCCTCTCCACGACGGACGTTAGCACCCGCCGTGTGTCTGCCGCGCATTACTCTCTGGTATTCGGAGTTTGGTTAGGATCAGTAAGGCGGTGAGCCCCCATTACCCATCCAGTGCTCTACCCCCAGAGGTATTCACGCGACGCTCTACCTAAATAGATTTCGCGGAGAACCAGCTATCAGCAGGTTTGATTGGCCTTTCACCCCTAGACACAAGTCATCCGAGAACTTTTCAACGTTCAACGGTTCGGCCCTTCAGTGGGTGTTACCCCACCTTCAGCCTGCTCATATCTAGATCACCTGCCTTCGGGTCTAATACTACGAACTCGACGCCCTATTCAGACTCGCTTTCGCTTCGCCTCCACCTAACGGCTTAAGCTCGCTCGCAATACTAAGTCGCTGACCCATTATACAAAAGGTACGGGGTCACTTATCGCTCCCCCTGCTTGTAGGCATCCGGTTTCAGGGACTGTTTCACTCCCCTCATCGGGGTGCTTTTCATCTTTCCCTCACGGTACTTGTTCACTATCGGTCGGTAAGGAGTATTTAGGCTTGGAGGGTGGTCCCCCCATTTTCAGACAGGATTTCACGTGTCCCGCCCTACTCTGAAAAGGTCTGTTTTACCGGTACGGGGCTATCACCCACTATGGCGCGGATTCCCATCCGCTTCCCGTTTATTTGACCTAGGCCTGGTCCCCGTTCGCTCGCCACTACTAAGGGAATCTCGTTTGATTTCTTTTCCTACGGGTACTTAGATGTTTCAATTCCCCGCGTTCGCTTTTCAACACCTATGTATTCAGTGTGAAATACCTCTCTAGTGAAATGATTAGTCAGACCCGGCCCGAAGGCCGGGAATAATTAATCATCTCGGAGGTGGGTTTCCCCATTCGGAAATCACCGGATCAAAGAGTACTCACGTCTCCCCGGTGCTTATCGCAGTGTGTCACGTCCTTCATCGCCTCTTACCGCCAAGACATCCGCCAGATGCCCTTTGGCACTTGATTGCTTGATAAAACCCATGCGTGGTGGAAAATGCACCACACACAGAATTGTCAGTCAGACAATGTTTAGTTGTCAGCAGGTTTGCCCTCAGGAATCAATGCCTCTACCGGCACCGGACAAACCCTTCTTCACGATGTAAAATAGTTACCGACTTGTAGGTCGGAATTTGTTTCTTCTATGCGAGCCCAGTAATACCTGGTGGAGCCAGACGGAATCGAACCGACGACCTCTTGAATGCAAATCAAGCGCTCTCCCAACTGAGCTATGGCCCCAATTGGTATCACTACGTCGGCGTCCATGGTGGGCCGAGGAGGACTTGAACCTCCGACCTCACGCTTATCAGGCGTGCGCTCTAACCACCTGAGCTACCGGCCCTCTATGAAGGCCAAAAGCCCTCGGCTGGACGCTAGGCGGGACCGCGAAACACGCCCGCCGGACTCGCCACTTCAAAGAAAGAAGTGAGGAAGAGAAACGAAGACGGCGACGAAACGCCATATGTTTTTGAGCTCAAGGCTCTATGTCTTCGGCGTTCTCGAAACGAGCAAGCTCGTTGATCTCGAACATCCTTAGAAAGGAGGTGATCCAGCCGCAGGTTCCCCTACGGCTACCTTGTTACGACTTCACCCCAGTCACTGATCCTACCGTGGCTCGCTGCCTCCGAAGTTAGCGCACGATCTTCGGGTAGAACCAACTCCCATGGTGTGACGGGCGGTGTGTACAAGGCCCGGGAACGTATTCACCGTGGCATGCTGATCCACGATTACTAGCGATTCCAACTTCATGCCGTCGAGTTGCAGACGACAATCCGAACTGAGACAGTTTTTTGGGATTATCCCATTGTCACTGCCATTGTAGCACGTGTGTAGCCCTACCCGTAAGGGCCATGAGGACTTGACGTCATCCCCACCTTCCTCCGGTTTGCCACCGGCAGTTCCTCTAGAGTGCCCAGCCTAACCTGCTGGCAACTAAAGGTGAGGGTTGCGCTCGTTGCGGGACTTAACCCAACATCTCACGACACGAGCTGACGACAGCCATGCAGCACCTGTGCACTGGTCCCGAAGGAACGATCTCATCTCTGATCACATCCAGGCATGTCAAGGGTAGGTAAGGTTCTGCGCGTTGCTTCGAATTAAACCACATGCTCCACCGCTTGTGCGGGCCCCCGTCAATTTCTTTGAGTTTTAACCTTGCGGCCGTACTCCCCAGGCGGAATGCTTAATGTGTTAACTGCGTCACCTACATGCATGCATGCAGACAACTAGCATTCATCGTTTACGGTGTGGACTACCAGGGTATCTAATCCTGTTTGCTCCCCACACTTTCGCACCTCAGCGTCAGTACTAGTCCAGTCAGTCGCCTTCGCCACTGGTGTTCCACCGAATATCTACGAATTTCACCTCTACACTCGGTATTCCACTGACCTCTCCTAGCCTCTAGACCAACAGTTTTGAATGCAGTTCCAGAGTTGAGCCCTGGGATTTCACATCCAACTTGGTGGTCCGCCTACGCGCGCTTTACGCCCAGTAATTCCGAACAACGCTAGCCCCCTTCGTATTACCGCGGCTGCTGGCACGAAGTTAGCCGGGGCTTCTTTACTAGGTACCGTCATTATCGTCCCTAGCGAAAGAATTTTACAACCCTAAGGCCTTCATCATTCACGCGGCATGGCTGCATCAGGCTTTCGCCCATTGTGCAAGATTCCCCACTGCTGCCTCCCGTAGGAGTCTGGGCCGTGTCTCAGTCCCAGTGTGGCTGATCATCCTCTCAGACCAGCTATAGATCGTAGACTTGGTGAGCCATTACCTCACCAACTATCTAATCTAACGCGGGCCGATCTTTCACCGATAAATCTTTCCCCCGGAGGGCGTATAAGGTATTAATTCCAGTTTCCCGGAGCTATTCCTTAGTGAAAGGCACGTTCCCACGCGTTACTCACCCGTCTGCCACTATATCGTTCGACTTGCATGTGTTAAGCCTGCCGCCAGCGTTCGTTCTGAGCCAGAATCAAACTCTCAAGTTGAGTTATGACCTGACATTCTGTCCCCAGGAAAATGGGAACAGTGTTTACTGTTTGACGGGAAACCCATCCGTCATATCCGGCCGAAACCGAACATGAGAACAAGTTTTCCATGAAACGCAAACTGTCACGTCGTATTGGAGACATAAGTCTCCGCGCATCGACGCCGCCTGCGTTTCTCTTCCAAATCCTACAATGTCAAATAGCTGGACAACCAAACCAAATCGCTTCAGCGTCCGTCCGAAACTCACAAAACCAGCTGGCCAGTTCGTCTCGGCGAGGAGCGGGATATATGCTCCTCATTCTCCCCAGTCAACCTCTTTATTACTCAAAAATTCAAAAAAGTTCAAAGAACCAAAATCTGAATTTCTGACCAACAACCCCCTGTTTCGAAACACCTTTTTGTTCCGCTACAGAAGCAGCTAACCGAAAATCGAGCCGCCGTAACTAGACAACCCAATCCCCACAGTCAACATGCTTTTTTGAGGTCCGACGAACATTTTTTGACCGTCTGACTTCAAGCAAAAAACGTCTTCACATCGGACCGGTTAGGGCCCGTCGCTCAGGCGTCAATGACTGAAGAAGGTCGGCTTATAGGCCCCGGGCGTCGTTATATGCAAGGCCTTTTTGCACGAAATCAGCATTTTCTTTTCCACAGGGCACCGCCGATCTGGGGATAACGAGCCCCATAGTCCGGTCACTCACTGTAAGGACACTGAATCCAAAGTATTTATTTGATTACGCCGTGCGCACCACACTTTCAGACGCACTCGAAAATAGCTGAATTAACCGCCCTGCCCCTGATATTTGCCCCCTCATTTGACCGCCGATTTCATCATAAATCGGACTGAAAAGGTGGAATCGGGGCAAATTTGGTCGAAACTAGCGGCCCGGGCCCGGCACCTTTGCGCACGGGTCGCCATACATTGCGCCCTGATCAATACAGAAGAACGACCAATCCCCTTCGGTCGCAGGTTTATCGCCCTTATTGTCACCGACATACGCAATGACGCTGACATTCGGATATCCCTGAACCGCAAGCATGGAAGATACCAGCGAGAATCGCTCCGATTTATCGCTTTTGCCGTTCGGACGCGCCCGCGTCAGCAGAACCCGAAAGTCTTCATGTCGCTTGATTCCGAGTGCCGCGAGGTTTTCCTCAGTCGCCAATTGCTCGCTGTCCGAGCGATTCGTCACGAAAGCGACCATTCCGCCCGCTGCGTTGACCGCATCAAGGAAGTCTTCAACGCCTGGAACCAGAGTCGCGCTCTTTTCCTGAGTCCAGCTATACCAGCTCTCCGAGGTATAGCCCGCGCCAAGCCGATCCCGACCGATCTGATAATCGACATTATTAAGAACGGTCTCATCGATATCCAGAATCACCGCCCAGCTTTTCGCCGGCCGGACTTTCGCAGCCTCAAGAACAAAGCGGGTCGCATCGGCATAAACCGCGCGCGCCTCGTCAGCCCACTCATCATTGGCTGCGACCCAAGCTGTACTGTCTTTCAGCGGCGCCTGAGGCTCCGGCGTCGTCGCACACGCCGCAGCAAAAAGGGCCAGAATGAAAAATGAATGACGCACGCTAAATCCCCTTCGCTGTGATCCTGCTGTTTTAAACCAGCAGTCTCTCAACACAAGGTAAACCATGGTGCATCAATGCTAAGAGCTCTTAGCTCAGCCTGCGTGGATATATTGCTTCATCGCCTCGGCTTCAGCCTCGGTGACAGCAATTTTTCGCTTTACCAAATCCCCGATGGAAATAATCCCCGCGAGCTGCCCGTCATCAAGAATCGGCAAATGGCGAATGCGGCGGTCGGTCATGCATTCCAGAGCTTCATCAATGGTCATGGACAAACTACCCGTCACAACGTCGCGGGTCATGACTTCATCAACGGTCAGGCTCAATGCGTCGCTACCGTGCTGGGCAAGCCGGCGCACAATATCTCTCTCAGAAAGAACACCGCACAAAGTGCCGTCGGAGTTTACCGCAACAGTCGCGCCGATTTTGTTCTGATCCAGAATGACAGCGGCGGACTGAAGGCTTGTGCTGGAATCAATGGTGACAACCGCACCACCTTTATCCTGCAGAATCATAGAAAGTTTCATCTACTTCCTCCCATATATACGCGGGTTATCTCTCCCGTCGCTTATATAGAAGTGTGCCCTGAAAACACGTTTAGCGCAAATCAGCTGGTTTGGCCCGTCAGTCGAGCGCGAATAAGCTCCAGCCGGTCATTCCCAAAATACATGTCAGTTTCATCTATATATATAGTTGGCGACCCGAACCCGCCGCGGCGGATCAACTCCTCCGTCGTTTCCCGAAGCGCACTCTTATAGGTGTCCTCTTCCGAGGCGGCGAGAAGCGCATCCGGGTCGAGGCCTGCGGCAAGCGCGCAGGCACGCACTTCCTCCGGCTGCGAAATATCGTTCAGTTCGCTCCAATAGGATTCAAACACCGCTAATGCGTAATCATGTAAGCGCCCCTGCTCCCGCGCGTAAAACGCACCGCGCATGGCACGCACCGAATTTACCGGAAACACAGATGGCTGACCGATCTTCACCCCGACAAAGCGGGCCCAGTCTTGCAAGTCTTTCAAATAGTAACGCTGTTTCACCGGGTGCGGGTTGGCACGGGCCTGATAGACCGACTCATTCACTACATTGAACACGCCGCCCACGAGAATCGGTTTCCACTGAAAGCTGGCCGACAGCTCTTTCTCAAGGCGCATCAACCGAACGTAGCCGAGATAGGTCCAGGGCGATGAACAGTCGAAGAACACTTCGGCCTTAGGCAAAGCTGGTTGCATGATATCCTCCCGATTTTGTATTTATGAAATCAGGATAGAAGTGACGCTGCGTCCGTCAAACGGAAACACTTCCGCCAGATGCGCACGTCGAATAAGTCAGCTTAAAAAAGAGATGCGTCTCAAAAGCGCTTTAAATAGTAAACGCACGCCCTCTTATTACGGGGCGCGCGTCGATAAGGTTACGCTTCGCGAAGTATTTTCGCGATCTGATCTTTCAGAGCCATCCGCTTCTTGCGCAGCTCTTCTTCGTGAACGGGCGAAGTTGGCTCGACATTTGTCTCGATGCGGTGAATTTCACGGTTAATCTCATGGTAATCGTCCGCGAGCCGTGAAAAATGCGCATCAGCTTTTAGCGCCTGAAGCTGTTCAAGCTGATCTGGAAACTCTTCTGTAAGCTCGTGTGGCGTGTGACTCATAACCCGATCTCCTCTGTATCATTGGCAGAAAAGACATTGGGAGGCGACGGCCTGATTTCGATTGGTCAAAAACGCGCAGCCGAATTCGTCAGGCAAGCAGACACGAGCACCAGTTTCAACCGGCCAGAAACAGGCCGCGCGACAAAACCTTAATGCTTTCTGATGTGTTCCGCTGCAGTTTGATTCGCAAATTAACCTAAAATCCGTCTTTTCCCCGTAAGAGTGTGACCAGAGACAAATCTTCGCCGAGCGAAGCTAACTGACATGCGGGAAAAATGGCGGGTTTACGGCCAGTCTCTCTCGCGAGGGGTAAGATGGATGAAAATGGTTCAACTCACGGCAATCGCGGGATTTAGCGCGAGCATTCTGGCCGGACTCGCTTTCACACTTCCGGCGTCTGCGCAGGAAGCTGTCGTCTCAGGTCAGTTCGAGCTGCCTTACGGAATGGGCTTTGGACAAGAGTCCAGAGCTTATGAGCCGGGCACACGCGACGCGAACGGAAATCGCTACATCGTTGATGGTCGCATTATCTATGGCGACTCTTATTCATCACTGAATGGTGGCCTGAACACGCAATGGGGCTCCACATCGGGCTCTGGAATGCTGGGTCATTCTCAAGCGATCGGTAACCAGCTGAACGTCATCACAAACGGCAGCTACAACACCATCATTATTGACAACACACAGATTAATAACGGCGACCAGAACGCCGTTCTGAACGGGGAGCTGAACCTCAATGAGTAACTTGGTGAAAACGCAGAAGCGGACTGCCACAAAGTTCGCCGCATTAGCGGCCGTCAGCATGATGACGCTCGCCGGTTGTGTCAGCCCGGTCGCGGGCCCGAAAGGTAATTATACTTCGCCAATCGGAAGCGCCCCGGTCACACCGAACCCGACACCTTATTCTGCAAGCCTGTCGTGCCTCGGCACATTCGCGTCTACAAATCAGATCCGACGTCCACGCATCGCGGTTGGTCGTATCCTCGATTACACCGGCAAAGCTGACCTCGAAGGCGGCCGCAAGGTAACGCAAGGCGCCTCTCTGATGGCGATTTCTGCTTTTGCCAAAGCGGGTGTTGCACTGGTTGAGCGTTTTGATACGTCGGTTTCTGAACTCGAATTCAAATATGCCAACAACAAGCTGATCGGTGACGAAGGCACGAAATATCGTGAGATCCATGCCGGCTCGGTTCCAGGCTCAGATTTCTTCCTCGCAGGTGGTATCACAGAGCTGAACTATAACATCCGCTCTGTCGGCATTGATGCTTACGCGGGTGATACCTCAACAGAGGACCCGAAAGGCACGTTCGGCAACAAGCTTTACGTTATCAACGTTGCTCTGGATCTTCGCCTCGTAGAGACGCGTTCTCTGGAAGTTGTTGATGTGATTTCCTACCAGAAACAGATCATCGGCCGCGAAATCTCTCTCGGTGTTTTCGACTTCATGAACGGGAACATCTTTGACATTGGTGCTGGCGGTCGTGCGCAGGAGCCAATCCAGCTGGCGATCCGCTCTGTCATTGAGCGCGCTGTCGTGGAAATGACTGCAAACCTTTACGGAATCGAAGGCCCAACGTCTTGCCTTGGTGAGGATCCACTTGGAACAACAGGTGACACTGGCGGCTATATCCCAGTGGCGAAGAACAACCTTCAGACCAACAATGCCTCTACCCGTGAAAAGCCGGGCCGCTGGCACGAAAATCGTGACAAGGAGCTCAAAGCAGCTCTGCGCGGTCGGACTTAAACGGTTATCAGAAGGAGGAGAGCTCACATGCGCCTCAATAAAACAACCCTTCTGGCGACGCTATGCGTGTCCGGCATGATGGCCCTGCCCGCTCTGGCGCAGGACGATTACCCGCCCCCATCCGATGACGCGATGGTGGTGGTTGTCGACCAGGTTCTGCTCGGCGATGTTTTCGCCAATATGGACGTAACCGTCGATGCTGGCGCAACCGGCGCGGAAGTTACGGCCACAGCGACGGGCAATATCTCTTCAGCAGACGCGCTGACAGGTGACGTTGATTACGATGTCACTCAGCTTCAGCAGGCTCTGGTACGCGCATCTGCGGTTCTGAACGGCGGCTCCATGGTTGACGGCGACGTAGATCTCTTTGTGACGGCCTACGGTAACTCTGCTGCGTCTTCAACGACTTACGGCACAGCGTTTCACACGCTGGATCAGGTCAGTGACGCAGACGTATCGGCTTATGGCGAAATCGTTCTGGACGGCGTGAAAGCGCTACAAGCAATCACAACGGCTGCGGCAAACCTGTCCACCTACACGGTAACCGAAGGAGCGATCCGCGGTTTTCAGGTCCAGACCGGCAATGCAGATGTTTCGGCTTATACCTCCGCAGATATTTGCTGTGATAATTCTTCGGTTCTGATCAACACGATTGCCAATGGCAACTCGCTGACCTCTACCGGTCACTCAGTGACGAATTTCAACGGCGCGGCTCAGACCATGGCGCTCGGCACAAATGTGTACTCCGAAACAGAACTCTATGTGCAATCGGGCACAACGGTTATTGGCTCATCCACAGCCGCAGGGAACTCTGCAACGGTATTGAATGAGTGGGGCTTTGCCACACTTGGCCGCGATGGTTCAGAACTGTTCCAGGGGAATGGCGCAGATGTTGACGCGATTTCTGTTGTCACACTTGATCACTGGTCCGGTACATCCGGTTCTGTCGCCTATGGTGTCGGCAACTCTGCCCTGATCTCAAATATTGGTTCAGATACCGGCCTGTACGCCAATCAGGAAAACCTCGGCGACATCTTCAGCTCCGCATCATTCGACGGTGGCACGACAGATGGCAGCCTCGGTTACGCCAGCTCGACCGCCTTTGGTAATGCAGTCACCGCAACTTTGTGTTATACGTGCAGCACAGACGGCGTTCTGTCCGGTAAAGTCAATCAGACAAACTCCGGCACGATAACGTCATACGGATCCGTACTGTCGTCTGGAAACGGCTATGTTCAGGGATCGGCAATTGCCATTGGGAACACCGCCACGTTCCAGACGATCGGAACAGAATAAAATACCAGAATAATGCAAGTTGACGCCGAAAGGTGTCGGGCATTGGGGGCCCCCTTCGATCTTTCCGGTCGAAGGGGGTTATTCTTGTGAGCTCAGCTTTAACAGCGTTTCCATCGCCAGCTCCGCCTTGTCCTCCGGGACGAAGACATGGTCATGATAAAATGCAGAGACGACATTGGCCGGAATGTCTTCATCCTCGAGCGCCTCACTGACTGTCGCAATCAAGCCGACCGCCTCGAGTGAGGAATGGATTTGCAAGGTGATCCGTCTGGACGGAAACTCAAACGCGACCCCCGAGGCCTTCGCTTTTTCAAGCGGCACAATGCCGGTCACACCTTCGGCTTCATTGAACATCATGATCGGCGCAAGCCCCACAAAGGCATCTGCTGTCGGCAAACTGGCAAAAGCATAAGCCTTCTCGTCCAGAACGGGGTTCAATCCGTCCAGCAGTTTCGCAATATCGGTTTCGCCGCTCATGTCGCGCTCCTGTTTCAGAGATCCTGTCAGACTATGACAGACCTGCGCCAAACAAAAACCCCTCCGAGTGTATCGAAGGGGGTCTCATTAATCTGGCTATGAAGCGATCAGCCTGCCGATCAGTAAGTGATGAACTGACCAACGCCACCATCAAGTGTGATGGGCTTGCTTGCGAACGGCACTTCTTTTTCGACTTCTTTCTTCACGACTTCATACCGTGTCTGAATCGTTGGTTCGCAAATCTTCTGGCGAACCCGTGTCTCGATCAGTTTCAGGCCTGAACCGTATTTGCGAAGCAAAGAGCGCTCATTACAGTTGCGCTGCGGCACCTGAGCCGCACATTTCAGCAATCCACCCGGCGCATGAATGAGGGCCTCGCCCTTGCTGCAACGGAAGCTCTGTGCAGACGAGAAGTCCGCCTTGTCGCCGTCCAGCGTTCCGATTGTCACCTGCATGAACGTGCCTGATACACAGCGGAAGACTTCACCGGAATAATCCGACTTCACACCAACTTCAGCATCAAGACGAGATGCCGGGTGCGGCATGCCTGTATCGTCAAGGCACACAGCCTCAACCGGCGCGACCATGACTTTCTCAACAATCTTGTCGACGCAGACTTTTTCTTCGATCGGCACTTTCTCAGTGACAATCTCTTTCACCCGCTCAGACCCTTTGACGTTGAGGTCCAGCGTTGCTGGTGGAATCGGGTCAGCCATCGGAATATAGCTGCCATTGGAAATAAAAGTCGTGCGCGTATCCGCACCGCCAATGGTCACACCCGTAGTCAGCGTGGATGATGAGGAATAGCCGTAAATATACTGGCTTCCGACCTGAGTGGTCGCTGTACCGGTAACAATCGACGGACTTGGAATTGTGATGCCTGGCACAGTCACAGTATGATCTTTACCGCCGTCGCAGCAGGTCTGCGCCATAGCGATGCCGGACAGTGAAACGAGGGCCGTGCCACCTGCCGCGATCAACATGTTTCGCCATGATACACTCATGGAGGTTCTCCCTTAAAAGTCGTTCGAAAAGAAGCAGGAGTGACCCCTACTTCCCCCACGACACGAAGCTTGCTCCTTTTTTAGACGCAGACTCGTGGAGATTCCGTTTAAATTTTGGCCCAGAGTTTGCCCATCTGTCTCAGCACTCGTGAATACAAACCAAAGAGACACAGCATGAAGAACCGGGCGACGCATACAAATACAAAAGCAATTTTGCGCGCATGGGAGCGCTTATCCTCTGAAACCCCTTCAGGATTCGGCGATCCAAAAGTATCTGACTTCCCTAATATGCTCGGCAGCCTGTTCGTTTTGAAACAGGCTGAAACCGGTGTCTGGCCGTTTGTGAATGCTGGCAATGACTTAACGCGTCGTCTGGGCCGCGATCTGATCGAACATGATTTTCTGTCTCTCTGGCGTGGCCGGGATGTTGCCCTTGTCTCTGCGCAGCTCGATGCCATTCGCTATAGCGGTCAGCCAGGTGTGGTTCAGGCTGTTGGTGAAACCCTTTCGGGCCAGTGCGTCGCGCTCGAAATTGCACTCGCCCCTCTGCGTATGTCAGGCGTGTCCGGTGACCGTTTCCTAGGCCTTTACCAGCTGCTAGAAGATGATCGCGGGCTTGCTGGCCGCCCGGTCTGGCGTCACTCGGTCAGCGCACTTTACCCGCCAGAGGTACAGCGCGCCGAACCGAAACTTCGCCTCGTCGCCAGCAATGAATAGCGGCTATTCGGCCGCGACTGCCTGACTGACCTTCCCTTTCAGAAGGTCAGCAATTTTCTCCGCAATCATAATGGTCGGTGCATTTGTATTCCCGCCGATCAGCGTTGGCATAACCGACGCATCCACAACACGAAGGCCTTCAACGGCCCGCATGCGCAGCTCACCATCCAGTGGCGCGGCATCATCAACGCCCATTCGAACGGTTCCGACCGGGTGATAAATGGTCTCGCCGCGCTCACGGATGAACGCATCCCAGTCCGCATCTGTTTTCGGATCATTATCCGGCAGGATTGCCCGCCCACGATACGCGTCGAACGCTTTTTGCTGCGCGATATCCATCGTCATCTTTGCAACGTCACGCATAACGCGTCGATCCAGCTCAGTCGCCAGATAATTCGGGTCAATCACCGGGTCATCAAACGGGTTGGCTGAATTCAGACCAACCGTTCCCTTGCTTTCCGGACGCAGCTGGCAGGCATGGATGGTGAAGCCGTCTTCACCAATATCCGTATTGGCATGGTCCAGCATGGCCGCATTCAGGAAGTGAAGCTGTACGTCTGGCGCCTGCAAGCCTTCACGCGTCGACAGGAATGCGCCCGCCTGAAGGAAGTTGTCGCGCCCTGCCCCTTGTTTGCGGAAAATATAATTCAGACCGACACCGATTTTTTTCAGGCCTGCCTGTTTACTATAAGCCGTGATTTTCTTCTTGCAGGTATGAACGATCGTCACGTCCAGATGATCCTGAAGATTGCGACCAATCTCGTTCACGTCGGCGACCATATCAATGCCGTGCGGGCGAATGTCATCTGGATGACCAATGCCTGACAGCTGCAGGATTTGTGGCGACTGAACCGCACCTGCACACAGAATGACTTCTGCATCGGCCATGACTTTCACCGGCTGCGCGCCAGCCTTTTCAGCATATTCCACGCCAATGGCCCGGCCTTTTTCAACGAGCACTTTCGTGACCCGGCCCGTCGTGATGACGGTGAGGTTCGGACGTTCCAGCGCGGGACGCAGATACGCAAAAGACGCGCTCCAGCGTTCGCCCTCGTGAATGGTCCGCTGATATGGGCCAACACCTTCCTGCTGCGCACCGTTAAAGTCTGGCGTGTAAGGGTATCCCGCCTGCTTTCCAGCCTCCAGGAAGACACCATAAAGCTCGTCTTCCATTGGCGATTCACTGATATTCAGTGGACCGGTGCCGCCGTGAAATTCGCTTTCTCCATCCGGGTGCGCTTCAGATTTCTTGAAATATGGAAGAACGTCGTCATAGCCCCAGCCTGTCAGGCCCATTTGACGCCACTGGTCATAATCGCTCGCATGGCCGCGAATATAGACCATGCCATTGATCGACGATGATCCGCCCCAGCCTTTGCCGCGTGGCCAGTAAAGGCGGCGATTATTCATGTGTTTCTGCGGAGCGGTCCAAAACCCCCAATTGTGTGGGCCTTTGGCTTTCAGAAGGTTCCCGACACCAGCTGGCATACGGATCATGAGGCTCTTGTCTTTGCCGCCAGCTTCAATCAGCGCGACGCGGATGGTCGGGTCTTCCGTCAAGCGCGCGGCCAGCGTGCACCCGGCGCTCCCTGCGCCGACAATAACGTAATCGAAACCGCCCTGACCGGAACCTGCCACCATGATCTTCTCCCTGAAATATTCTAAGTATCGTTAGTATCCACAATAGAGATTTCGCAGAACGCAGCAACCAAATATGAACTCTCGTGTCGTATTCTCCATTTAAGATCGAGAGAACGCGATATGAGCCAAATCCTGCCTTTCGCTCCACCAACTCTGACACGAAGCAGTATACTTCGTGCCGAGAAACGCCGGTGGCAGCGCGTAAACTTGAAGCTGCCCCTGACCTTCATGGATGAAGACGGCTATGAGCATTCTGGCAAGACACTAAATATCTGTGGTGGTGGAATGATGTTCCGCACCAATGAACCGCCTTTTCGCGGCGCGCGTCTCATTTGCTATGTTGAACAAATCGGCCGAATGAGCGGCCATGTCGTGCGCAGCAGCATGGGATTTGTTTCAATCATCTCTGACGCCCCGTTTACCAAACGGGATCGTCTGGTCGATCTTCTGACCTGGCTTGCCAATAAAGATAAATTGCAGCTGGAAGAAGAACGCCGCTCGTCTCGAACGGCCGGTACAGGTGAGACAACCGTACGCACCGTTGAGGGCCGCGAAATCCGCTGTCACATCATGGACATGTCGTTTGTCGGCGTGGCGCTTGCAACGTCAGAAAATCGACCGCTGATTGGCGAGCGCGTCCAGATCGGGTCGCAACGTGGCCGCGTTGCCCGCTATCTCGCAGAAGGATTTGCGGTCGACTTCACTCGCTAGCGCCGACGGCGCAGCGGACGGTCATCTTCTCTCTGTTTCACACGAACCGGCACAGTGGCGTACATATGCGCTGCCTGAGGTTCGCGCAGACCTTTGCCAGTATCGTTATCGTCGTCTTTTTCATAAGGCAGGCACATAATGGCGACGCCCATCTGAACCGATGCCAGTGTGATCGTCATCAGAACGACAAGTGCAAGAATTGCGATCCATTTAAACGAGCTTGTCATGATCAACTCGCCGAGATTCGCAACATTCAATCCAAGAATGGCAATTACCGCGACCAGCGCCAGAGCAAAACCGACCCCGGCATGAAATGCGAGAAATCTGACGAGCTTGGGCATGGCGTGTTCACCTCAGTTGAACGTGATTGGAATAGCTTAGCACGTCCTGATCCGCGCGCCAGAGGTCATATCACCACACCAATCCGGTAATTTCAGCCGAAATGCGATCTGTTTCCTGCCTTTCGTAACGTCAGAGCTTGTCAGTGCACGCCGATAGCTTATCCTGTTAGTCAGATACATCGAACTAATGTCTTGGGAGACACGTATGCGCTTTGAGGGCTCAGAAAATTACGTCGCGACTGATGATCTTCAGATCGCGGTCAACGCAGCCATCACGCTGGAACGTCCACTGCTCATCAAAGGTGAGCCGGGCACCGGTAAAACCGTTCTGGCGATTGAAGTCGCTAAAGCGCTTGGAACCGAGCTGATTGAATGGCACGTCAAATCAACAACCAAAGCCAGCCAGGGTCTTTACGAATATGATGCGGTCTCGCGTCTGCGTGATGGCCAGATGGGTGATGAGCGCGCCTCAGACATCGAGAACTACATTAAAAAGGGCAAGCTCTGGGAAGCGTTCGAATCAGACACGCGTCCAGTTCTGCTCGTCGACGAGATCGACAAAGCTGACATCGAATTCCCGAACGACCTGTTGCAGGAACTCGATCGGATGGAATTCTACTGTTACGAGCTGGATCGCACGATCAAGGCCAAGCAGCGCCCGATCATCATCATCACATCGAACAATGAAAAAGAACTGCCAGACGCATTCCTGCGTCGCTGCTTCTTCCACTACATCAAATTCCCGGATGACCAGACAATGCGTGACATTGTTGAAGTTCACTATCCGGGCATCAAAACCAAGCTTGTGAAAGACGCGCTGCAGACTTTCTATTCCATGCGTGACCTGCCGGGCCTGAAAAAGAAGCCATCCACGTCTGAGCTGCTCGACTGGCTGAAACTCCTCATGAATGAAGATATCGATCTCGATACGCTTCGCGAGCAGAACCCAGACAAGCTGACACCACCGCTACATGGCGCGCTTCTCAAGAACGAAGCTGATGTTCAGCTGTTTGAGCGTCTGGCCTTCCTGTCCCGCCGTGAAAACCGCGGTCCTGCGGGCTGACAGGACATACCAATTCAAAAAATAAAAGCGCCTCGGAATGAGGCGCTTTTTTTTATCGCCTAACCAGCGGCAAGCTCTGCTTTTGGTTCGGTCTTGTGGTGGCGGCGGGCCGCCTGTTCCCCGAACCGGGTCATTTTCTGCATCCATCCCTGAATTTTTTCAGGTTTGGCCAGTTTGACACTGCCGAGCTGAACGACTTTGCGGGGTTTAACGCCACAAAAGCTGAACACCTGATTCTTCAAAACCTTGCGTCCCGGATTACCATAGACCAACGTGTCGATGACTGGCGGCGTGTCTGAGGTGATGATCACATCGCCCGTGCGCCCTTTCAGCAGGCCATCCCAGGCGAGCCCGTCACCCTTATACTTAAACCCGAAACCGGGAGAGAGCGCACGCTCCAACACGGCATGTGCGCGCGCAGGAAGTCCCGCCCACCAATAAGGATGAATGACCACGATATGATTCGCCCACGACATGCGGGCTTGCCAGGCTTCAAGGTCCGGTTCCAGCGGAGGTCGATTCGACGTGTAGCCCTCAAACCCGTCCGATTCGAATTTCATATCGCTCAGGCACATGATTTCAGCTTCACCCCCGGCGCGCTGCACACCATCCGCATAGGCGTCGGCCAGACCTTCACACAGGCTGCCGGGTTTCGGGTGCGCCACCCAGATAAAGACACGAGTCGTCATTTCCATCTCCAAACGTGACAAACTATCAGTTTTCAAAACATAACAGTTTCTCACGTTTTTAAAAGTGACAAATCATCACTTTTTATGATACATATTTTAGATAATTGAATTATTGGAATATTTTTTTGAAACGTTCAGTCACAATTCCGGCCGAAATCGAACCCCGCAAAGCGCCTGTTCAGGAACGCTCGCGTCTTCGATTTGAAAAAATTCTGGAAGTCTCGACCGCCCTCATCACTCAGAAGGGCGTTGAGTCGGTCTCAATGAGCGAGATCGCTGAACAGGCGCAAATCTCTCTGGCCTCGCTCTATCAGTACTTTCCGGAGAAGGTCTCAATCATCGCCACTTTGGCGCGTCGTTATAATGAATACGGCCAGACCTGTGTGCAGCAGGCATTTGAGCATGCCGCCTCCTATCCGCAGGTTGTCGCCAGTCTGCGCGAAATGGTGCGCACCTATTATGAGTTCTTTCAGCAGGTTCCGGGCGGCAAGCCTGTCTGGCATGCCATGCAATCAGACCCGCGACTTCTCGCGATAGATTACGAAGACTGCGACCTGCACGCTCAGACGATTCAGAAAGCGCTGATACGTTCGATACCCGATCTGCCCGAACAGGACGCCTATAGAATCGGCCACATGTTTACCAATCTGGTTGCTCTGACTGTGCGCACCGCAATCGACATGCCATCTAACGAGGCCGACTGCTATATTGACGAGGGGCTCGCCCTGTTCATCCTGCCGGCTCTGGACGCCATTTTTGCAAAATATCAGTAAGGCATGGCAGAAAAGCACCAAGTAAGTATTCGCTTACAAAGACTAAATATCCTCATCCAATGACCAAGAGGACGCCCAGTTCCTGTCACTTTCGGAAACAATCTTAGGGTCAGCACAACAAGTGCAGGCAACCAAGAGGGTTATCATGTCTGATAAAACACCGAATGGAAAAGGTATTACATATTTCGTTATTGGCGCACTGACTGTCGCCTTCATCGGAACAGGCGTTTATTACTTGGGTGGTTATGCCGAACACGACCAGGCTGACTTCTCAATCTCTGTCGATGACAATGGCATCGACGTGGATACCAACGAATGACGCGACTACGAGATTTCAAATAGAGCCGGGCAACTCGCCCGGCTTTTTTATGTCACCAGTAGAGATCTGGCATAGCGTAAGTCGCTGTCACCTCATTACGCGCGAACAGCTCCAGCGTTTCCGACTGGAAATCGCCACTGCCGGCCAGAGATAAGCCAGACCCAACATACAGCGAATCCATGCCACGATTCATCGCGCCGCGAATGTCGGTGATGGGGCCATCGCCAATGGCGAGGATCTGGTAACGCTCAAACGTCTTTCCGGAGATGCGCTCCAAATGCGATTCGGCGAGGTCATAGATCGCGTGATGCGGCTTACCTGGATAAACCACCGGTCCGCCCTCTTCCTCATAAATGCGCGCCAATGCGCCAGCACACCAGACGAGCTGGTTTCCGATTCGCACCTGAATGTCCGGATTGGCGCAGATCATGGTCAGGCCGCGCTGCGCCAATGGCTTCAGCTCTTCGCGATACATTTCCGGATGATCCGACATCTGATCGCGAAGCCCCATGGCCACCACAAACTCAGCCTCTTCCGGGCCGGTAAAATCCAGACCTGATCCCTCAAACAGGGCATCATCCCGTTCCCAGCTATGGTCCGTGCCAAGGCGGTAGGCAGGCCCCGGAATGCGCTTTTCAATTTCCATACGCGTGGCATCGCCGCTCGACGCGATCAGATTATAGGCATCACGACGCACACCAAGCGGCGGAAAAAGCCGCTCAACCATTCGGGCCTGCACCGGCGCATTGGTCACCAGAATCACTGGCTTTCCAGATGCGCGATACGCGGCCAGCGCATCACAGGCGTTGTGGAATGCCTGACGGCCATTGTGAATAACGCCCCAGACGTCACAGAAAATGGCGTCATAGCGGTCAGCGATTTTTGAAAGTCCGTCAGGAAACTGCGTTTGGGTCATACCCAGTGAGGTAATCGATCAAAGCGTCCGCGAAAAGCATTCTTCCTGCTTTTCAGATCAAAAGATCATACAGCGCGTTTCAGGAAGTCAGCCGGTGGCTGAGTTTCTTCCATCAGCGAGCCCTTAATTGGACGCGGCGTGCCAAAGACATGCCCCTGGCCGAACGGAATATCGAAGTCGAGAATTTCAACAACGTCGCGCTCGGTTTCAACCTTGTCAGCGATCAGATCGACGCCATAGCGCATGAAGACAGCACAAACATCTTCAGACGCAATCTCGCGCGTGACGGAAGACTTCGGACGCGGACCACCCGGTACAAGCTGGTCAATCAGCTTGCGGCCTTCAATCTTGAGGAATTTGACCGCTTCGCCCTGAAGTTCCGGCAAATCAACATCAAGACCTTCGGCCTTGTCGATTGAGAAGCGGAAACCGAGATCAGCAAGACGCCCCATATTGCGCGCTGTGACAGACGACCGGTTGCGGAATTCGCGTTCCCCCATTTCGAAAATCAGCGATCCGTTCAGATCGCGATTATCCATGATGAATTCGAGGAATTGCGGGAAGAAGCTTTCATCTTCCAGTGACGACGCACCGATATTGCAGAACACACCAACCCGGCGATCTTTTTCCGACAGGCGACGTACAATCTGAACACAGCGGAACAGAAGCATATTATCGATAACGCCCAGCAGACCGGCTTCCTTGGCAGGGCCAATGAACTCACCCGGCATGATGAACTGATCATTCTCATCACGCAGACGCGTAAAGCCTTCATAGAAACAGACACGGCGCTGCGGCAGCGTCACAATTGGTTGCAGGTGCAGATCGACGCGGTTCGCATCCAACGCATTCTGAACGGCGGCAAGAATCTGTTCCGATGACCGCTCGCCCTTGGCATGCGTTGCACCATTAACGCCAAAGCCTGGCGCAGAGCCGCGCTCTGCCATCTTCTTCTCAAATGATTTGCCGAGCTGCAGGATCAGACCTTCCAACTCGCGCATTTCACTGACCATCTCTTCGCGGCGTTCAGAGACTTCGCGCGTGACCGTCTCTTCCATCACGTTGAGACGTGTTTCCATGATCTCAGAACGTTGCTTGCTTTTGCGAACATCGTTCTTAACCGACAAAATGCTTTCTTCAAGCAATTGCGCACGCGAGCGGCTCAGCACCATGACGTGCACCTGACCCGCAATAAACGCGGCGATCAGACCAGCAATGGCAGACATTTCCATCGAGTATGGGGTGAACTGATACACAGCAACGCCCAGGAACACCGAAACTGCAGTGTAAGAAGCAGCTACAAGAATATGGGCAATCACAGGCATTTATCGTCTCAGATCAGTTCAGTTCCGGAATCAGAATACTCATCCAATACTCTGTTTTGGTTAACATCTCACCTTCAGTGATTCAGGCGATCGAGCAATGCCAGTCTGTTTTTCTGGCGTGGAATGACTGGGCAACCGATTCTCTTCCGAAATTTGCCACCTATTTATGCACAGTACAGCCAAACTCACCTGATTGGTGAATTTTGGTAGGAAATCTGCCCAATTTTCAGAAAAACCATTCTGTTTTCTGAATTCTGACTGGACGTATTCAGTCGCTCATGGCATCCGAAATCAGCTTCAGTCCGCGGCCTGATGGCCGGACGGGGGCGATCTGGGGAGAACGGGGTCTGGTCTTACCGGGCCCCGTCGTCTCCGAGAGACGTCCCTTTCTGCAGAACCAATCCCTTTTCAAAATCCAGCGATTTCACAGGCAAAGTCGATAGTTTCAGCGGCGTGTCCGCGTCACGATCCGGGCGGACCAGAACGAGCTGAGCCAGTTTCTGCGCCTCACCAAAGCGAATCGCCTGCGCGCTTGAAAGACAGGTCTCGCCGATCCTCTGATAGTCTCTGACCAGATCATCCTGACGCCCAATCCGCGCCTGACGCTGCGCCTCCACAAGCGGCGCACGGTCTGAAACCGGCAGGATCAGGCTGTCACCTTCAGACAGATTTGCCTTGCCGCCACATGGCTGCACATATGTCGACTTCCCCGCATAGACCACTTCAAACGTCAGAACCTGATTGCCCTGATTGGTCATCTTACTAGTGGCGAAAACCCGGAGGTCGCCCGTATCAAACACACGAAAATGCTCTGTAATTGCCGGCACAGGCTTCGGACGTAGATTGGCATCCAAAAAATCGACCGGGGTTTCGGCTTCAAGTGCCGCCAGTGCATCGCCCCGGCTTTGCACGTCATCTAGCGTTTTGATTTCATCAAGCAGCAACTCCCCGCCAATCACCAGAAGACCGGTCTTGCGCCCTGCCCACCAGCTGCGGTTTCGCAGCCCCGCCAGTCCGCCCATTGAAATCGGATGACCGTCAAACAGGAAAACGCCGTCAACATGGCCGATGCCGCGCCAGTCCTGTCCCATCGGCGCGCCGAACACCAATCGCTTACCCCCGGCCATAACCAGCAAACAGCTGGCATAAGGATCATCAAACCGGGTTCTGCGTGTGCAGGGAAAGACCGCAAGCTCATCCGGTGCCGCCGCATAGGGCGCATTCAGTCTGATTTCGGCAAGCCCTGAAGAAACCTCAGCTTTTCGACCGTCACCCGCCAGCAGATAGCCACCTGCAAAGCCCACAAGCAGGGCGGCGCAGACCGTCGCAATCCACCTCCAGTTCAACACAGGCCGCTCCTTTTAAGCGCCCGGAACCGGCTCAGGCACAATCACATTTTCAATTGCGCCAATGCGGTCAATCTCGAGCCGAACCTTGTCGCCAACTTTCAGATAGTCTGGCGGGTCCATCGCAAATGCGACCCCCGCAGGCGTGCCCGTAAAGATCAGATCTCCCGGCTCCAGCGTAAAAGCGGCACTCAGATGCGCAATCAGATCCGGTATTTTATGGATCAGATTTCCTGCCAGCGCGTCCTGGCGTTTCTCGCCATTCACGTGCGTGGTCAGGCGCAGGCTATCAACGTCGCCAACCTCATCGGTCGTTACGATCCACGGCCCGATCGGCGCATGGGTATCAAATCCCTTCCCCATGATCATGGTCGGCGTTGCTTTTTGCCAATCCCGAACCGAATAGTCACAGCCGACCGTATAGCCCGCAATGGCATCATTCGCATTCTCAGCCTTGATGTGTCGACCGCCCTTGCCGATCACAACCACCAGCTCAACCTCATAATCGAGCTTGTCTGACACCATTGGCAAGTGGACCTCCCCGAATGGATCGTTCAGAGCCGTAACCTGCTTTACAAACCATGTCTGTATTTCAGGCGGCTTACGGCCTGTTTCTTCAGCATGGTCGAGATAATTCAATCCAATCCCGAGTATTTTGCGCGGTGCTGGTACAGGAGACCGCAACTGAGCATCGGTCCAGGACAAGGCCTCGCTTGAGCTAATCGCAGTCTCTGCAATTTCTCTCAGGGAATCAGGACGTGCCAACCAGTTCTGTAAATTGTCCGGCGTAACGTCCGGATTCAACGCAAACGCTGCCTTATTGTTAAACACAACCACAGTTGGCGCGCCTGAAAGGTCTAAAATTCCGTATTTCATGTAATCCGCACACTTGCATTCTGAACCCGATCATAGGACGTGTAAGGTGTTTTGTAGCGTACCGGAAGTCATAATGGGTGGAATGGAAATCGGGGCGAACTCGACGACGATAGCCGAGCTGCTGTCGGAGGGACGTTTTTTTCGCATACCAGTGTACCAGCGCAGCTATTCCTGGCGGGAAAGTGACGCGCTCGGCCTGCTGCATGATCTTCAGGAAGCGGTAACCCATAATCGTAGCCATTTTTTGGGCGCGATTGTGACGATCGAGACCTCGACGCCGTACCTGTATGAAGTGGTTGATGGTCAGCAAAGGCTGACAACCCTTTCTCTCATTGTCTCCATTCTTCGCGATCTGACGCGAGATGAGTCTCGCCGTACCCGGTTGAGCGCCATTTTGTGCGAACCGAATGGCAATGGCGGCTATCGCCTGACGCTGAACCATAGCGACGCCCCGTATTTCCGCACGCTGATTCAAAGGCCACCGCATCTCGGTGTCAGAGAGCTTCCTGATCCACAGACTGAAAGCCAGGAACTGCTTCGTGGCAACCACGCCGCCCTGCTTCAGGAACTGTCCGAAATGGAAGAAGCCCGCCGCAATGAGCTCAAAGCGCTCTTGTTTAATAAGTGCCCGGTTATTCAGGTCGATGTGAAGAACCGCGATGAAGGCTATCGCGTGTTTCAGGTGCTGAATGCGCGGGGGCGCCAACCAAGCGGCCACGACATTCTGAAGACCGAATTATTTGAACGCGCCGGGTTCAGCAATGAGCGCGCCGACAAATTCGCGCGCGAATGGACGAACCACGAAGCCCGCCTCGGTGCCAAAGACTTTGATGACTTGTTACGTCAAATCCGGCTGCTTCACGATTCGACACCAAAAGGCGATCTGGTCAGCGGTTTCTGTAACGCGGTGCTCGCGGATTCCTCAGCTGAGCACTTCCTCTCTGAAGACCTGCCCAAATATGTCGATGCCTATGTGGAGTTAAAAACAGGCAATATCCGGTTCAGCCGCCCAATGCCGCAGGTGAACTCTCACCTGAACCGCTTGCGCGCACTGGAACATTCCGGCTGGCGCGCCCCTGCTCTGAAGTTTCTGGTCACCCATAACCGGGACGCCGACACTGCGCGGGAATTCTTCTGTGATCTGGAGCGTCTCGGTTATGCCATGCAGCTGATCGTGACCGACCGGGACGCGCGCCCGAAACGCTATCGACGGGTCTGTGACGAAATCGATTCCGATCGCTTGTTGTTTGCTCGCACAGGCGCGCTCTCTTTAAACCCTGAAGAACGCATCAAACTGGCTCAGCGCCTGACAGGCCGCTTCGGCTCGGTCAGCCAGCGGCGGGCGTTGTGCATGAAGCTCAGCTCACTGCTTCCGGATGGCGAAGATCTCGCCCCAGAATCAGACGCAAGCGTTGAGCACGTTCTGCCACGCAGTGTGTCCCCCGGTTCGCCATGGCTGACAGACTGGCCAAATCTGGCGCTGCGCCGTGAACTTGCCGATACGGTTGGCAATTTCTGTCTGCTCACAAAGCGAGACAATCAGAAAGCTGACCGTCTGAGCTTCCACGAAAAGCGGACCCAGTTCTTTGAAGATCCAGATCGTGGCGGCATATTCGCGCTGACGCGCGAGGCATCAACTTATGAGAAATGGACGCCGGACATTGTGAAAACCCGGACACGCAAACTGGTCGACCTGTTGATCATCGACTGGAAGCTGGATCGCCGCGAGGACTAGGTTTCTTCGCAGTCCGCGCTCCCTCTCGAAAGTTCAGTATAGCCCACTAGCTTCTTTTGAAGCTATGCCTATAACTGTCTTGAAAACAGCACCCATTCTCGAAAACACATAAGGGGGAGAAACACGATGTCCTTGTTCGACATGTCTGGAAAATCCGTAATCATCACAGGCTCTAGCCGCGGTATTGGCCGTGCAATCGCTGAAGAAATGGCCGAGCAAGGCGCTCGCGTTGTTATTTCTTCGCGAAAACCTGAGCCATGCGCCGAAGTTGCGGCCGCCATCAACGAGAAACATGGTGAGGGCACAGCGATCTCTGTTCCTGCGAATATTTCTTCTAAAGAAGAGCTGCAAAACCTGGTCGACACAACGAATGCCGCCTTTGGTAAGGTCGACGCGCTGGTCTGTAACGCCGCTTCGAACCCGTATTACGGCCCGATGTCTGGAATTTCTGACGACCAGTTTGAGAAAGTTCTTCAAAACAACATCATTTCAAACCATTGGCTGATGCAAATGGTCATTCCGCAAATGGTTGAGCGTAAAGACGGCGCAATTGTTCTGGTTTCATCTATTGGCGGCCTTAAAGGCTCACCAATTATTGGCGCATACAACATCTCTAAAGCTGCCGACTTCCAGCTGGCGCGCAACCTCGCCACAGAATACGGCAAGCACAACATCCGGGTGAATTGCATCGCACCGGGCCTGATCAAAACTGATTTTGCGCGCGCTTTGTGGGAGAACCCTGACAACCTCAAGAAATCTCTCGTCAGCACGCCGATGGCGCGCATTGGTGAACCAGAAGAAATTGCGGGCGCTGCAGTCTTCCTGGCATCCAGAGCCGGTGCCTATATGAACGGTCAGATGATTGTCGTCGACGGCGGCGCAACCATCAGCTAACCCTTTTTCAAGTTGAGACATGGTAATAACGGCCAGATTCACATCGAATCTGGCCATTAATATGCCGACTTCCTACGCTTTTGCGCCAAAACTTACCACTTTGGGTGAGCTTTTGGTTCGAGGATCAACCGCGCAGAGGAAATCCCCTTTTCAAACGACAAATTATGAGTAGTAGTGCGCTGACATGGAAAAGACCTTGGGGGGGTCAATTCACACGTGGCGAAAACAAAAACAGCGTCTCAACCAGATAAAGAGACTGCTGACACTATTGATCTATTTACCGGGCTCTGGAACTCTAATGGTTTCAGACCGAGTTTTGCTGCGCTCAGCAGTAAAATAATCAATAGTCCGAGAGAACATCTCTCAAGAGGACTTCTCTACATACTGTGCTGGACATCTGCCCTGTTCATGTCTGCAGTATTGTTCGCCTTGATTGTCCTTTATGGACTTTCGGCGCCCCCAAACCTGCCCTTGTTAAGTATGGTAGTCATTACTGCGGCACTTCCACTGGCGAACCACTTTATAAAACAGACCGAGATTTGCGCCTGGTTTTTGTGTATCTTCCTGGTGCTTGGCTGCAGTTTTATCGCAACATCAAATAGCGGCATTTCAAGCCCGGCTTCGGTACTGCTGCTGGTTCCTATTTTTTGGTCACTTCTTTTGTTGCGGAGCAAAGGCTCCACCACCATCGCCGTTCTGGTCATCGCCAATTTTGTGTTCATCACCTATATGGGGATCCTGCGTGATGGGAACGACTTCTCAATAAAACAAAACGCCGCCAACTATCTTCAGGCATTCGTCCTTATTCTGGCCGCCATCACGTTCGCGCTAGTCGGCTGGTTGATTTCCGAAGCCGCCGCCGCCGCCCGCAGCAGCCTTCTCGCCATGCGCGATGAAGCTCGCAAGGCGAATCGCGAAAAATCGGAATTCATTGCCAGCATTGCACACGAAATCAGAACGCCGCTGACTGGATTGCTGGGCATGCTGGAACTGCTCTCACGCGAGCATCTGGAACATACACAAAAAGACATGGCCCAGACGGCGCGCACCTCGTCGCGGGATATTCTGAACCTCATCAATGATTTGCTTGATATGTCAAAGATGGAAATCGGAGAGCTGCGCCTTGTGCCGGAACCGGTGAATGTCGTCGATTTATTCGCCCAAACGACACGAGAGTTCAGTACGGTCGCCGCAGACAAGAATTTGAAATTCATAACCGTCACACCAGACGAGAACGTCTGGCTGCTGCTCGACCCACTCCGGTTTCGGCAAGTCCTGTCGAATTATCTCTCAAACGCGCTGAAATTCACTGACGACGGACATATTGAAGCCCGCCTCGTATGTCAGGAAACCTCAGACAATGATGTCCGTCTGCAGATCGAGATCAGCGATACTGGTCCGGGTATCCCTTCTCATCTGGTTTCTCGTGTCTTTGGGCGGTTTGTTCAGGTCGAGCAGACTCAGAAAGCGCGCTATGGCGGCACGGGCATCGGCTTATCCATCGTTGCCGATCTCGCCCGACTTCAGGGCGGCAAGGTCTGGGTGGACAGTGTCCATGGCTCCGGCAGCACATTTTACTTCAACTGTGATTTCAAACGCACCAGTGCAATGGAATTGCCAACGGCGTCAGACACCCGAGACAGCAAACGTTCGCCACTGTCTGTTCTGATCGCAGATGACAGCGTGGGCACGCAGCGCGTTCTGACACGCATTCTGCGCGGCCTCGGCTATTCGACGGTAAGCGTCGAAAACGGCGCTGACGCCATTCTGGCCGTCACGTCTCATGATATTGATGTGGTGCTGCTCGACCTGAACATGCCTTTCAAGGACGGCCCTACTGCCCTGAAAGCGATTCGGGAACTGCCCTCGCCTGTTTGCAATATTCCGGTTGTCGGCATGTCAGCAGACAATTCTGAAACAGAAATGTCACGCTGGGGTGATACAGAGTTAAACGGATTTGTAGAAAAGCCTGTTGATTTTGCCGCACTGGACCTGACCATTCAGCGAGCCGCCGCACTGGCAGGCTCGAACCAGGCGAAGTTGACGATCAACACTGGCGATCCTACGTCTGACCAGAACACACCGAACACCTGAATTTTTCGTTTCTCCGGCCTTGACGACCCGCGCTGAAGTACATACTTCGCCTCTGTTAGCACTCGACTGAAGTGAGTGCTAATCTGATCGTAAACCTTAACTGGAGAGAGGGACGTCCATGAAATTCCGTCCGCTTCACGACCGCGTGCTCGTACGCCGCGTTAAAGAAGAAGAAAAAACCAAAGGCGGGATCATCATCCCCGATACGGCAAAAGAAAAGCCTCAGGAAGGCGAAGTTGTTGCTGTTGGCGCAGGCGTGCGCGGTGATGACGGCAACCTGGTCGCTCTGGAAGTCAAAGCCGGCGATCGCATCCTGTTCGGCAAATGGTCCGGCACAGAGGTTTCTGTTGGTGGGGAAGAGCTCCTCATCATGAAAGAGTCCGACATTCTGGGCATCGTTGAAGCTTAAGCTTCACTGTCCGTCGAAAATTTAAACAATCATTCTGATCAAGGAAAATACACATGGCTGCTAAGGATGTGAAATTTTCAGCTGACGCTCGCGAACGCATGCTCAAGGGCGTGGACGTTCTGGCGAACGCAGTAAAAGTTACACTCGGCCCAAAAGGTCGTAACGTTGTTATCGAAAAATCTTTCGGTGCTCCACGCACAACGAAAGACGGCGTAACTGTCGCTAAAGAAATTGAACTGGAAGACAAGTTCCAGAACATGGGCGCTCAAATGCTCCGCGAAGTTGCGTCTAAAGCAAACGACGTTGCTGGTGACGGTACTACAACTGCGACTGTTCTCGCTCAGGCTATCGTTCGCGAAGGCATGAAGCGCGTTGCTGCTGGCATGAACCCAATGGATCTGCGTCGCGGCGTTGAGAAAGCCGTTGCTGAAGTTGTTAAAACAATTAAAGCATCTGCGAAGACCGTTGAGACATCTGAGCAAATCGCTCAAGTCGGCACGATCTCTGCAAACGGCGAGCGCGAAATTGGCGACATGATTGCGAAAGCAATGGAAAAAGTCGGAAATGAAGGCGTTATCACTGTAGAAGAAGCAAAATCTCTCGAGACTGAACTTGAAGTCGTTGAGGGCATGCAGTTCGACCGTGGTTACCTGTCTCCATACTTCGTAACAAACGCTGACAAGATGACTGTTGACCTCGAAGAGCCGCTGATCCTGCTCCACGAGAAAAAACTCTCTTCTCTGCAGCCAATGCTTCCAATCCTGGAATCAGCTGTTCAGTCTAACCGTCCACTGCTCATCATCGCTGAAGATGTTGAGGGCGAAGCTCTGGCAACTCTGGTTGTCAACAAGCTGCGCGGTGGCCTGAAAATCGCTGCTGTTAAAGCACCTGGCTTCGGCGACCGTCGTAAAGCTATGCTCGAAGACATCGCGATCCTGACTGGCGGTACAGTTGTTTCTGAAGACCTCGGCATCAAACTCGAAAACGTTTCTATCGACATGCTGGGTTCTGCAAAGCGCGTGAACATCACAAAAGACGACACAACAATCGTTGATGGCGTTGGTGAGAAAGACGATATCGAAGCTCGCGTTGCTCAAATCAAACAGCAAATCGAGAACACCACGTCTGATTACGACAAAGAAAAACTGCAAGAGCGTCTGGCGAAACTTGCTGGCGGCGTAGCTGTCATCAAAGTTGGCGGCGCAACTGAAGTTGAAGTGAAAGAGCGTAAAGACCGCGTTGATGACGCTCTGAACGCAACACGCGCAGCTGTTGAAGAGGGCATCGTCACTGGTGGCGGTACAGCTCTTCTGAAAGCTGCTGCAGCAATCACTGTGACTGGCGTCAACTCTGACGAACAAGCTGGTATCGACATCGTTCGTAAAGCTCTGGAAGCTCCAGTTCGCCAGATCGTTGAGAACGCGGGTGTTGAAGGCTCTATCGTTGTCGGCAAAATCCTCGAGAACGGTGGGTCTTCATTCGGCTTCAACGCGCAGACTGAAGAGTATGGCGACATGTTCGCATTCGGCGTTATCGACCCTGTGAAAGTTGTTCGTTCTTCTCTGCAGAACGCTGCATCTGTTGCTGGCCTGCTCATCACAACTGAAGCCGCTATCGCAGAAGCTCCGAAAGACGACGCTCCAGGCATGCCTGATATGGGCGGCATGGGCGGAATGGGTGGCATGGGTGGTATGGGCTTCTAAGCTCAACCTCACTCAGCCCTTACGGCTAAAGAAAACGGCGGTCTTCGGACCGCCGTTTTTTGTGTCTGAAATCACGACTATTTGGATGTGTATGGCGGCCGCAAACACCACCAGAAAGCCCCTGTTAGACAGAAAACATCGAATATGACGAAATCTTCATCGAATAACGATATTTTCACTTGACGTTTTACGATGAATTGTTATTGTTAATCAGTAAGCACAACGATGTGGCCGGGCTACGAACCAAACTGCCCCCTACCCCCCGAGCGGTCCGGCTGCATCGACCCTGCTTCAAGTTTGCCTCCTCAGGCAGAACAGGTCCCCCCAAAGGGACCTGTTTTGTTTAGAGCACGCTCTCATCAACCAGGCTGATATTCTCGTTGACTATGAAAGATCGAAAGTCTTCGATCATCTGTTCCCATGCATAGACATAATCGACATCGAACTTGATATCTTCATGTTCGAAGTCCGAAGTGGTTTTCACGCACATCACATTGCCCAGATATTCCGCCTTCTCGACATAGACCGTGCCGCGTCGGCGCGACTTGTTATAATTATTGGCATAGTCCAACAGCGTGTCGCGCTCATGCACTGGCAGGATCTGCACACACGACTTGAAGGCCGCTTCGTAACAATACAGGTCTTCATCCAGGTTGAGGCGTGAGCATTTGCGCAGACCAACCTGAAAGCCAAAACGATTGATCGCGCCACGAACCGTTGGCTGACCAAACAGAATCGCAACGGTCACGCCCTTGGCGCCAAACATCTCCAATTCAGACTTCACGTCCTGAATTCGAAATGGGTCGGCCATTGCCGGAAGGGTCAGGAAAAGAGAAGAGACAAAAACAATAACCAGACGTCGCATATTATCTGCGCCTCGCGTTTTACTTGGGTTAAATAAGCCAAATGAACAAATTTATTGCTCAGACCGCCCTTCAATCAAATAAGTTTTCACGAATGTAAACAGAAAGCCGACAGATCTGCTCAGTGGCGCATCTCGTTTGTCTGGCCACGTATTTCGAAATCAGAAATCGTTTAAATATTCAGCCAATAAACGCACGCCAAAATTCAACAGCCGTTGAAATTCTTAAATATTCGCAGTGTTCCCGGCTTTAGAATGCGTTTTAATAACTTGTCAGGAGCTGAAATTATAAACGGCGCAGCTAATGCTGCGCCGTTTTTTCTTTATAGAGCAGGACGTTTCCTCCCGAACTGCTGCGACAATATGGCCAAAGCTTCACTAAACTGTCAACTAAAAATCTGACCCTCAGCCTAGAAGATAGGCGGATAGTGCCAGATTTCTACGCAAACCCAGCCAGAACGCGAGAAAAGTCTGTGTAAATTTGATTGGAATCCAGGAATAAGAATTCTGGAATCTGTATCTGGATCGGGGCAAAACCTTCCCCAGACAACTGGATCGCGGCAGACTTTGCCTGAGCCTCAGGAAGCACCAAATTCTGCCCCAGAATGATCGCATCAGGTGCGAATCGACTGGCAACTGGTGCCAGATCCTTCGGGCTGGACAGCACACGGCTGGTTCTGGCGCGTTGACGCGCCTCAATCAGATCCAGCATGAATTTAAGCGCCGCTTTCGATTCGTCAGTCCAGTTCGCCTTCAGCGACGCAGAGAGCTGCGCCTGAGACGCCAGCATCTCACCATCCGGCAAGATTTTAAGATTGTTCGCCTTCAGCGTTGAGCCTGTCGAAGTAATGTCGACGATGAACTCCGCCGACCCGGACGCGGGCGCAGCCTCAGTCGCCCCGGCGCTATCAACGAGTCGATACTGTGTGAGCCCGTTTTCTGCAAAGAATCGGCGGCTGCAATTCAGATATTTCGTTGCCACGCGCATGCGTCGACCATATTTCGCACTAAAGGCGTGACCAACATCTTCCAGGTCAGCAATCGAATCAACATCGATCCAGCTATCCGGAACAGCAACAACCATTCGGGCAAAGCCGAAGCCGAGCGATTTCAACAGCCAGGCCTGTTCGTCAAAATCAGTTGCGTATTCACGCAGCAAATCTTCGCCGGTAATGCCAAGATGGAACGAGCCGTCCAAAACGCCTTTGGCAATCTCTGACGCTGACAATAGCAGGACATTCACGCCTTTCACGCCGTCCAGCGTCGCCGTATAGCCGCGATCCCCGCCAGACTGTTTCAGTTTCAGCCCGCACTCGGCGAAGAATTCTTCTGTCTGTTCTTTCAGGCGTCCTTTCGAAGGGATCGCCATAGTGAGCGTCGTCATACCTGCGCTCCCTCAGTTTCCAGTGCCTGTGCGATCCGGTCTGGACGCACCACGCCGCCAATCGCTGTCAGGGTCTCACGCCCCTGACTCAATCGCGAGATCAACCCGTCATATCGACCACCTGCCGCAACAGGTCGCCGTGCGCCAAGCTTGCCGTGCCGGAGTTCAAAAACCAGCCCGTCATAATAATCGAACCGGCGTCCGAACTGCACGTTGAAATGGGTCGACTGCCAGAATGGAAGGTCACTTTCCGAAAGCTGGCGGTGCACAGAGGATAACCGATCCAGCGTTTCATCGAGCTTCAGCCCGCTCGCCTGAACCATCTGGTTCAATCGGTCGAGCACCTCTTGCGGGCGTCCTTCCAGACCGATCAGATCGCCAAGCAGCTGACGGGCGCGAGAATCAAGCGGGCCCTCACGGCGCGCTTCGGCCTGCAGACGCAGACGGCGCAGAATATCTGCCTTGTTGCGACCACCCGTTACCTCGCCGCCAGACATGCTCAGCACTTCATCCAGCAAAGCTTCAGCTTGCTGCTCCGGCAGTTCAGACAATGTCTCAGACAGGACAGAACGTTTGTGCAGGATTTCGCCCTGAGCCAACAGACTGCGAATCCCTTCTTTCCGGCGGAAAGCACGCAGCAATTGATGGGTCCAGAACGGTGACAGTTTCAGCGCTTTCACGACACCTTCGAAAATCGAAATATCGCCGAGCGAAATTGAAATCGAATTCAGGCCCGCGTCGGCAATTGTGGTGCAAACCGTGCTGAGCGTCAGAACGTCCCGTTCGACCGTATCGTCATACCCAAAGCATTCAAAACCTGTCTGGTAAAACTCCAGCGGCTCACCCTTCAGAACAGGTTGACGAAAGGCTTTGCCGAAATAGCGATAACTTACAGGCGCTTCGGCGCCATTCTCCAGATGGTGATTCACAACCGCCAGCGTCAGATCAGGACGTAGCGCCAGTTCCTCGCCCGCATTGTCAGAACTCGTCAAAAGCCGGGAGCGGATCGCCTCGCCCGACAATTCCAGAGGCAAGGTTGCCGGCATCAATATTGGCGGATCAATCCATTCGCCGCCAATGGCGTCAAACCGGATTGTCATGACTGATCCTCCAGAATGCCGCGAATGGTTGCCACCATCTCGCTGCGCTTCACTTCGACCTGCCCCGGACGAGTTTCGCGCCATTCAGTATTGTCTTTGATCGCTTTCGCTTTCTGCGCGCCGACGATCAGATCCTTAATCGTGACAGTGCCGTTATTGCGCTCGTCTTCACCGACAATCACAACGGCAGGCGCGCCGCGGCGATCCGCGTATTTCATCTGCGGCCGCATGCCGGAACTGCCCATATAAACCTCAGAGCGGATGCCAGCCACGCGCAGTTGGCGCGCAAGCTCATGGCTGTCTGCAAGATGTTCACGATCAAGCACCAGAACCACAACAGGGCCGGACAAGTCGTTCAGCTCACCCGTCAGTGACATTGCAGCAGCAAGACGTGAAATGCCGAGAGACATGCCAGTTGCCGGAATTTCCTCGCTGCGGAAGCGCGATACCAGACCATCATACCGGCCACCACCGCCGACCGATCCGATGCGAACAAGACGACCTTTTTCGTCTTTGATCTCGTCCAGAAGCTCACCTTCAAAAACAGGACCGGTATAATATTCAAGCCCGCGCACAATAGTTGGGTCGAAGGACACTTCCTCGTCGCGTGCCCCCAGTGCGCCGAGCAGGCTCTCAATCGCTTTCAGCTCTTCCAGTCCGCGATCATAGGCTTCATTGCCCGTGACGACAGCGGCCAGAGCGTCCAGCGTTTCACCACGAGATCCACGACCAGCTTCAGCGAAATCGAGAACTTTCTTGATGCGAACCGTGTCGAGACCAGCCCCCTTTGTGTAGTCACCGGAATCATCTTCGCGGCCTTCACCAAGCAGGTCAGCAACGCCGGAAAGTCCCAGACGATCGAGCTTATCAAGCGCGCGCAGGATGGTCAGGCGTGTGCCCTCATCCGTTGCATTGATGGAATCAAGCAATCCCGACATCAGATCACGCGTATTCACGCGAACCACAAACCGCTGCGCACCAGACGCCCGAAGCGCCTCTGCCATCATGGCAATCATCTCTGCGTCTGCAGCCGGGCCCTTGGCCCCAACTGTGTCGGCATCGCACTGCATGAATTCCCGGAACCGGCCTGGTCCCGGCTTTTCATTGCGCCAGACCGGGCCATAGGCAAAGCGACGGAATGGCTTTGGCAGCGTGTCCCAGTTCTCCGCCGCGAACCGCGCCAGAGGCGCTGTCAGATCGTAGCGCAGCGACATCCACTGTTCATCGTCATCCTGAATGGCAAAAACACCGGCATTCGGGCGATCCTGATCCGGCAGGAATTTACCGAGTGCATCTGCATACTCGAACGCACCGGTTTCAATGCCTTCAAAGCCCCAAAGACGATAAACAGACGTCACCCGATGGATCATATCCAGCTCGGCTTTTAGAACGTCTTCACGCTTATCCGGGAATCCACGTGGTTTCCGGGCAAGATTTTTCGGGTTTATCGTTTTTTTCTTGGCCATTTTTGCAAACTTCTGCTGTTCCATTCGGGGGGATAGTGCGTTGTGAGGCAAATGCCAACCACCGACATAGCTTATCCCGCCCGTGAATAGTTACTCTTCCTTCAGGGAAACAGGTCATGATTGCAATATGACCTGTAAGACTCTGTTTCTTTCTTCCTTTTTTCTGACGATGGCCGTTGGCGCAAGCGCGACAGCCTCAGCATCTCCAGAATTAGCTCAAGCCTGGCAAAAACAAGCCGGTGAGCTGCACGAACGGGTCGAAAAAATCGATAATTTTCAAATTTCTGAAGATTTAGAGGGCGATCTTCGTCGCTTCGGCCGGATCGCGCTAAAACTCTCGAATGCGGGAACAGCAGAACATCCTTTACCAAAGGATCTTGGCTGTATTTTCCGCGGCATGGAAGAAGAAACCCGCGTTCAGCTGGATGTCTTCAAGCCGGAACACACGCAGGCAGAAAAATCCTCAGCAAAAGAGCGCTTGCTGCACATGCTGGCCGATGCCGAGATTGTCGGTAAAGCCGCTATTCTGGAACTGAACGGCACAGCATATGGCATCCCGATGGACAAGCCGGAACTGCGCAGTTGCAAGGCAGCGTCGCCAGACGCCTCTCTTACGACTGATTAAAAGCCCGTTGAGGCCGATGAAATCATCGCACCAGCCGTCAACACAATGGCCGTCGACATTCCGACAAACAGTCCAAACCGGTTTTTAATCGTACTCATGAAAGCCATTTCAGACTCTCCGCGCTGATACTTAAGCCTTGTCCGGCTTCGCGCTGACCACCTCAATCACCTTTGACGGCGACAAAAGCTGGGGCAGCACAACCGGAGCCTCACCGCCCTGTGGATAACCTTGTGGATAAAAAAGATAAAGCGGAACACCGGCGCGTCCGTGACGTGCGAGCTCTTCGCCAATTTTTTTGTCACGCCGTGTCCAATCCGCGATCAGTACGACCACATTGTGCTCGTCGAACGCCTTCTGAACCTGCGCGGAATGCAGCGTCGTCGCTTTGTTGACCTGACAGGTCACACACCAGCTGGCGGTAAAATCGATAAAGACGGCCTTACCCTCAGACTGAAGCTGTTTCACCCGCTCTGGCGACCACTCACCATCATAGATTTCGGTCTTCGCTGTTGTCGTTGATGAGACAGATGCGGAAGAGCTTGCGCCCGACAGAGCGAGCAATGGCACAGCCGGAACGACAATCCCGATGAGCAATGCGACCACACCAGCGCCGCGGCTGATCAGGCCTTTGCGCTCACCAGAGCCATCCGGCACCAACAGCCAGATGGCAAAGGCGATCATCACCGCACCGAAGGCCGTAACCGTCATTGCAAACTGCCCGGCGAGATCACCCAGCACGCTGATCAACCAGATTGCCGTCAGGAAGAGCGGGAAAGCGAAGAATTGCTTCAGGCGCTGCATCCACTGGCCAGGTTTCGGCAAGAGTTTCACAAGCCCCGGGAAGAAGCTCAACACAGCAAATGGCAGAGCCATACCAAGACCAAGACAGGCAAAGACCAGAAGAATGGCCGGAATGGACTGCGTCAGCAAAATACCGGTTGCACCGCCAATAAATGGCCCGACACACGGCGCGCCCACGAAGGCAGCCAATACGCCAGTAAAGAACGCGCCTTGTGCACCGCCCTTTTCCGCCAGACCTGAGCCAACACCCATCATTGAGCCGCCAAACTCAAACATGCCCAGCATGTTCAGGCCCAGAACGAACATCAGCAAGGCAAGGCCCGCCACGATGATCGGGACTTGCAGCTGAAAGCCGAGACCAACTTGCTCGCCAGCAGAGCGCAGCATGGCCAGAATGATGCCGAAGCCGACAAAACACGTTACCACGCCCAACATATAGAACAGGCCATGGCTGCGGATTTTCGCGCTTTCATGCCCGCTGAGTGCAAGAAAGCTCTGCACTTTGATGAACAGAACCGGCAGCACACACGGCATGAGGTTCAGGATTGCACCGCCGAGCAGCGCCGCCAAAAGAACACCTACAAAGGCAATCACGCCAAGGTCTGCGGCAGGCGCCGCATCTGACATGTTCAGCGCCGTGTCATTGGTTCCTGCGAACACAGACCCGGAAGTCGCCGTCAGCTCAAAGCCGACGCGGTTGCCATTAATATCTTCAATCGCGAGTACACCGGATAAAGGGTCAGCGGCGTCAAACTCAGACTCCCCTTTTTGCAATGACAGCGTAATGCCCTTGTCACCCATCATCACGGTTTGAACCGGTGGGTGCAAAATCTGATGGTCTGTCGGGAAGAAGCGGACGGATTTCACCTCGCCTGAGAATGCGGCACGAAGGGCTGCGTCTTCAACAGAAAGCTTCCAGATCGCATCAGCGGAGCGATCAATCGCGGCTTTGCCGTCCAGAGCCATCGGCAAACGGGCATCCGCCCACTCAAACGCCGACTTGCTGAGATCGTTCTCCACCATCTCTGTTCCGACCAGAACAGAGGCAGAGATATTCGCCGACTCCGGAATGCAGACGTCTTTACAGATCAGATAATTGGCTATGCCGCTCAAACGCAGCATGCCAGAAGCTGTC
Organism: uncultured Ponticaulis sp.; assembly: GCA_963678615.1. Classification (GTDB taxonomy): domain Bacteria; phylum Pseudomonadota; class Alphaproteobacteria; order Caulobacterales; family Hyphomonadaceae; genus Ponticaulis. The sequence goes on along the minus strand of OY782947.1, from coordinate 756,083 downwards.
TCTGGAATGTTGATGGTGAACGGCAGGACAAGTTTGTCTTCATAGCCGTAATTCATCAGCGTTTCGATTGGCTGCGGATGTGGAATTGGCCAGGCAAACTCACCGATCTCGACGCCAGCTGTATCCAACCAGTCAATTTCAGCCGGCAAACCTGAATCGCCCGGATTCTTCCAGTAAACGTGCCAATGGTCTTCCATGTCGAGGGTGAGCGCGCCACGGATCTGCGACCCCGGCGTGGCGATCTGATGATCGGTCACAAGATCGACAATGGCTTGCCCCGCATCAACTGGCGCAGCCCGTACAGACACAGGCAGACTAAGCGACAGGAAAAGGCAAAAGCCAAACACTGAATACAGGCGGTTCAAAAACTGTTTCATCGAGTCCATAGCAAAAGGTGAGTATTTCGGTTTATCGCACTTAGATTACCGAAAAATTCTTTACCAGTGCTCTCGCACAAACGTGACCGCTGCGTGAGGCGATATACTGTCACGGACAAAGAAAAAGCGCGTGAGTTGCCCCACGCGCTCTTGATTCAGAAAATCTGACGTAAGTTTACGCCTGACCTGGTTGCTGCTGCTGAGCAGACATGCGAACCGCACGCTGAATGACGCCCGGCCATTTCAGCAGAGATACGAGGTGCGCATAGATCGCGCCGAGCGCGCCATTGTCACGCAGCTCGATGTATTTGTCTGCTGGGATTGCGTTGAGCTTCTCTTCGGAGACTGCCCAGTAATCAGCGATCTTCTGCTGAGGACCTTCATTACCCTGTGGGTCACGCGGCGTGTAAGCAACAGTCTTCTGTTCGAACAGGTCGAACTGTTGAAGCAGAGCGATGAACTCAGTTGTTGCGTGGCGCTGACGTTCAAATTCCTTACAGAATTCGATTGCGTCCTGAGTGAACTGTGATGGCTTTTCACCGTCAAAGAAAGGAACGTCCGGGTTCGCAGAAACCATTGGCGCTTCACGGTCAACGCAAAGCAGCATGCGGTCCTGAGAATCGTCAGATGCGAAAACGAATGGGTAACGACGGACGAAAGCCGGAATGTAAGCTTCTGGCTCAGGCTGGCCGTTTGGCTGAACGTAGAGGTTCTGGCCCTGACGAATGCCCATAACGGCAACAGGTGTTTTGTCGGTACCGACAAAAATAACTGGATAAGAACCAGCAGCCAGTCCAAACTCGCTGACAGTTACTGGAACAGCATGAGCGGAGCGCAGAAAACCAAAAGGCTGATCAATGCGTTTCACACCCAGGCCTTTATGAGCCTCAAGTGAAAGCGGTTCAGGTTTATTGTAAAAAAGAACGTTCCCGGTGAGTTCAGGGTCTTGTCCGGCCGGTGTGGATTCCATAGGGCTCTCCTAACTTGGTGCAGAGGCGTCCTTATCGGAAAAAAAATTCTGCGACAACCGATCAATCAGAGAAGAACGAGCCATTCTTGATGATGTCAGCGATTTACGGTCAAAAAAAACGGTTTCCCGCTCAGGTTAACCTTAAAAAATGGACGTTTCCTCTTTTGGGCCTGTCTCTCGCCCTGTCGGCGTGCGGTCAAAAGCAGGAAACCCGAAACGAGCTGGACCGGATTGTCGAACGGGAATCGCTCTATCGGGATCTTGCCGGACTGGAGATGGGGCTCGCCGATGGCGCGCTTGCTGGCCTGAGCACCATTGATGAAATTCGCACTGACAAAGTCTATCGCCGTCCGTTCGCGATCAGCCCGGCTCAGTTCGAGGTGTCACGCAACCGACGCGCCCTGGCATTTGAACAACTCGCCGGTCTGACTGCTCCGCTATCAACCGCGAATGATCATTCCGATTTCTGGGAAATCCATCAGGCCTATCGAAATGCCGTTGAAACCGGGCTCAGCGGTCATGGTAAAATCGGGCTTGTCTATTCCCGGCCATATCCGGCGGATCATCTCAGCAACCCGATGGTTGCGCTGACCGATGCCATAGACGGTAAGTCGGGCCGCATTACCCCGGGCGATGAACAGGTTTTCCTGCAGGGGTTCCGCAATACGACACGGCGACTGGACCTCTCCCTCGCGGCAGGCTTTCAACCGCCGCTGGCCAGCGTTCAGCGCATGCTGAAACAGGTCGAGACCTCGCCCTTTGCAAATGCCGCTGCACTTGAGGCGTTCAAAGCACAGATTCAGACGCCGCCAGACGAAACCGTCAGCGTGTTCGTCCCGGGCATTCAGATCCTTCTGACGGAAGACATTCTGAAAGCGGTCGATCTGTATCGCGCCATTCTGGAAAAAATTTCCGGCACGCCGAGAACTGGCGAACAAACCCACCTGACGGATGAACGCTTTCTGACAGCATCAATGCGGCAAGTGACCAGCGGCACATTCACAGCAGAGACCTGTCGCGGTGCCGCACAGCGCTTCAGCGCGACGGTTGAGACCCGACTGAAAGGCCTGCTTCAGGCCTCTGAAGCGGACCTCCCCTCAGCCGCCATCTGGGCCAAGCGCCCGATCGATGCGCGGTTTGAGGCCTGGCTGGCGCGCAGCCCGCTGTTTACACCAGTGGAAGACGCCATCGAAGATGCGGCAATGCCCGAAACGCCAGCGACACCGGTCGAGCCGCCAGCTATCCCTCGGTCCGAGCCGTTTACCAACCTGACCGACGCTCTGTCACAACTGAAACCTGAATGGATCATTCTGCTGAACCGCTCCTTCCCGCAGGCCAGTTACCAGGAAACGGATTTCATTCCGCCCAAGCGACCAAATATGCTCCAACGGCCTGTTGCGCCAAGCCTGCAAACGTCCGCCTTGCCAGTGATTGCCGGGGAAGGCAGCTACAGCATTTCGTTTAATGATCTGTCGAACTACCCAACCAGCCTGGCTGTCATCGACCTTATGCGTGCCCACAGCCCGGGGGCGGAACTCGCCCGACTGGCCAAACAGAACCGTGAAGACCGCCCTGCCCTGTCCCGCAAGCTTCCAAGCATGGATTTCGATCTAAGCTGGCCCGACTTCATTGTCAGCCTGATGGCCGAACGCGGGGCGTTTGAAACCGCGCCGCGCCTGCATGCGGCGCATCTGTATCGCCTGTTGCAAGTCACCACAGAAGCCGAAATCGAATCCGGCCTGATGACCGGCCAGCTGAACCTTGAAGAGGCCGCCGCGTTGTTGAAGTCCCGGCTGAACTATAACTCAAATGAAATCAGCGATGTTCTGGACAAGCTCGCTGTCGAGCCATCGCTCGCGTGTGGCTGGCTGTCAGGCTATCAAAAACTGAATTCTCTGAAAGTCCGTGCGCAAGGCGTTCTGGGCGGAAAGTTCAATGTTCGGGAGTTCAATGATGTCATTCTGTCGGCTGGTTCTCGCCCTCTCTTCGTCGTTGAAAACGAAATTGACAGCTGGATTGCGCGCAAGGCGGGCGTCACAACTGACAAAACATTGCCTGAATAGGTTCTAATCCGCTCAAATATGGAACAAACTTCCGCCATTGTTTCAGATATTCTGGCGATATTCATGGAGGGACGCAGGGATGAATAATCCTAAGATGAAACTTGTATTGCTGGCCGGGTGCGCGATTTTCACGCTCGGCGGCTGTTCTTACTTCGGCTGGGGACACAAAGACGCCGATGTAATCACACCGACACCGACACCAACGCCATTGCCGACACCGGTTCCAACACCGACGCCGCAAATGACACCAACACCACCACCGCCACCACCGGCTCCGGTCAATGTGCAATCCAAGTATATGACGGGCGCTGCACAAAGCCGGGTTATGGCGATGCCGGCCCCAATCGTTGTGCAACCAAAGATCGACCGCGAGCGGTATGAAGACTTTGACGAAAACCCGGTGAAAAGCGTAGCGAAAGATCCGGTTTCAACCTTTTCGATTGATGTCGACACAGCGTCTTATTCGCTGGTTCGCCGCGAACTGAATGCAGGCTATCTGCCGCGCAAGGATGCGGTTCGCGTCGAAGAGCTGATCAACTATTTCGACTATACCTATGCGACACCAAAAGAGTCTGATCCGCCATTTTCAACCAATGTATCCATCGCACCATCGCCCTGGGCTGACGGCAATATGCTGATGCAGATTGGTCTGAAAGGCTATGAAATACCGGCCTCAGAACGTCCGCCAATCAATCTGACACTACTGATCGATGTGTCCGGCTCCATGAGCTATGAGAACAAACTCCCGCTCGCGAAAAAAGCTCTGAAGCTTCTGGTCGATCAACTGAGCGACAAGGACACGGTCTCTATCGCAGTTTATGCCGGCGCGGCAGGAACAGTTCTTGAACCCACCAAAGGCAGCGAAAAGAGTAAGATTCTTGAAGCGCTCGACAAGCTTTCGGCAGGCGGCTCGACCGCTGGCGGCGAAGGTTTGCGCCTTGCTTATGATCTGGCGGAAAAGAACTTCAGCAAAGACGGCGTAAATCGCGTCATGCTTCTGACAGACGGTGATTTCAATGTCGGCGTCACGCAGGATGAAGCGCTGGAAGATTTTGTCGCCCGCAAGCGTGAATCTGGCGTCTTCCTGTCCGTTATGGGCTTTGGCGAAGACAATTATAACGACCAGATGATGCAGAAGATTTCCCAGGCCGGTAACGGCATGGCCGCTTATGTCGATACGCTGAACGAAGCACGCAAACTTCTGAGCGACGACCTCGCCGGATCTTTGTTCACGATTGGCAAGGACGTTAAAATTCAGGTCGAGTTCAACCCGTACCGGGTGAAAGAATATCGCCTGATCGGATATGAAACGCGGATGCTCGAAGAAGCTGACTTCAACAATGACAAAGTGGATGCAGGCGAAATCGGCGCCGGTCATACGGTCACAGCGATTTATGAGATTACGCCAACCACGTCTAAAAGCGGGCTGATCGACGAACATCGCTACAGCAACAACCAGAAAGACGAAGTCGAACGCAACAAAGTCACTGAATGGGCGTATCTGAAGCTGCGGTACAAAAAGCCAGATGAAGACAAATCCAATCTGGTGACCATTCCGATCCGCAACAATGTGGTCTCCAAGAAACTGGAAGACGCCCCACAATATGCGCGCTTTGCGACAGCGGTTGCCGGATATGGCCAGCTTCTCAAAGGATCACCTTTTATCCAGAACGACTTCAGCTATGACGATGTCATTTCCCTGGCGCAGACAGCGCGCGGTGATGACGAGTTTGGCTATCGCGCAGAGTTTGTTCAACTCGCTCGCGCTGCGAAAACAGCCGAAGCACAAGAACCTCTGGATACTGGAAAACCAACCGAGAAATAACGCAGCAGCGTGACTGACAAACAAAAAGAAGGCCGGACGCGAGTCCGGCCTTTTGCGTAGGTAGAGTGCGTTGGGCGAGATCAGGCTGCGTTCGCGGCCTGACCATGATCGCAGACCGGCGTGAGACCTTCACGCAAATCTGCAATACTGGTTTTGCGATCCAGAATGCGATCACAAGAAGAGAAGAAGACGGCCCGCGCGCCATAGCGTTGCGCGTCACGGAAGGCCCAGATCGGCTGAATATTGTCAGGGCGGCCATCAAGTTCGACGATACGGATGACACGCCAGCCAAAAGCGCCAGACGCGGCAAACATAGCAATTCCCTTGCGGGCGGGCCAGTTGTCATCAACGCCAACGCGTTCGAATGAGTAAGATCGACCAGACTGTCCACAGAAGTTCACGATGCTCATGTTCTCTCTCCGTTCTTGTGGATATCTTGTATTCTCCCTTTGTTCTCATTGCAAGAACAATTTAGAACAAAATTGGAATAAATTTGAAATTCATTCCACGTTTACTTTTTGTTTACTTTTGACGGAAGATTGCGCGAGCCTTTAATACTGGAACACTTCCCTGTTTTAATGTGCCTTGCAGAAAGCAAACACGGCTGGATGCTTTCATCACGCGGATATCCGGAACAAGGTCATCAAAGCACGCGGCTTCGGCCAGCGGTTCCATTTCTACAGTAATGAGATGACCGTCAGGAACGCGGGCCAGCGCCTCTTTTTCAAGAGCGAGCAATAAAGTTTCAGAGAGTTTCAGGAACGCTTGCATTTCTTGCTCGTACCGCTCGCTGCGACATTCGTAAAGACGCGACGTTTTACAGGCATCATATACAAAAAAGCCGCCAGAAGCTGGCGGCTTAATTCATCGAGCTTTGGAGCTCAGAAAATCAGGCAGCCTGAATGCCTGTCGTCACAACAGCTTCGCCATTGCCAAGAAGGTCGCCGAGATGCGCGAAACCGCCCAGACCGTACTTTGCCTTGCAGAATTTAGAGACTGCAGGGAACAGACCGGCAATCTCAGCATGGCCGAGGCCAGCCTTTTGCAGATTGCGGATCATGGTTGTCGCAACAGACATGCGGCCACCTGGTGTTTGTTCAATGAGACGGGCAATCGGACCGGTCGCCGCGCCGACTTCTTCGCCAGCTTTCGCCGCAAGCGTACGCGCGCCTGGCATCTTCTTATAGAGTTCGCGCGTGAAAGGGGCGCCCTGTCGCTCTGAAGCGTTCAGAACAATGCCAAGTGCTTTACGTGCACGTGTCTGAGACAGGCCTGTGTCTTCAGACACTGACTTGATAAGGTCTTTAAGCATAGCGGGCTCCTAAAACTGAGGCCTCTATTTCCTCACGGATGCATTGCTTTAGAGTTAAAGAAAGGTGGCCGAAGACACCGAAATCGAGAGATTCTTCTTAACGCGCAGAAACCTTTCTTTACGAACCGGGGCAAAATGGCCCTGAAAGGTTAAAACAGCCCCGGAAATCCCGGACCGCGCAGAAATCCCGTTTACGACTATTCCGCCTGATTGCCTGTCTTTCGCTTGATAAATTCGGTGCGTACCCGCAGCGCTTTTGTCGCGAGCGAAACTTCTTGCAGGAAACTGAGCAAGCCAACGGACAAACAGCTGACAACGCCAATGAACAGCAAGGCAATCACCAGCCCGGCCGGAACCGACGCCAGATCCAGAATAAAAAGAACCGCAACCAGAAAGCAGATCAACACCGCCGCAAGACAACAAAAGAAAACGGCGCGATTTCCATAACGCATGCGATTGTCGAGCAATCTGAGTTCAGCCAGATGCCGGGTTTCCAGCATTTCCTCTTCGCCCTCTTCGACCATTTTCTCCAGAGCGCGCGCCCGGTCCACGACCCGGCCCAGCCTCATAGTCACAACATTCAGGAAGGAGCCCGTCCCAACCAGCAGGAAAATAGGCGCAATCGCAAACTGAATAGAGCTACCGATATCCTGAACCGACAGATTAAAAGGCAGAAATTCCAAAAGACCGTCCCCGATTCGCTATCCCGAAATCTCGTTTCGGTGTTTTGGCTATACTAGGTCACTCCGGACAGTCCGCAAAGCGCGCAGAGAGTTTTGCTCCGAATAAGGACAAGCGGGGTGTGTGAAAAAAGTCATACTCCCCCGTCAAAGTATTACAGGAAAGTTACTTTCACGAAACCGTCACTGAACTGATAATCAACCGTTACGTTCTGAGATTACCCGCCCTCCTATTCTTGGAGGTCGCTAATGAAACGTTTTCTTCTAACAACCGCGCTGTCGGGCGCACTACTCGCGCTGGCATCACCTGCCTTCGCACAAGTTGTCTCTGGTAAAGTCACAGACGTCAGTGGCGCTGCTCCACTCGAAGGCGCAATCGTGACTGTGAAGGAACTGAACCGTTCCACCAGCACAAACCGTTATGGTGAATATCGCATCGCGAACATTCCAGCGGGCGACTATAATGTCATCGTATCTTACGTTGGCGCTGACGACGTTTCATCTAAGCTGACTGTTCCGGCTGCTGGCGCAGTTCTCGACTTCACTCTGGGCGGCGATGTTCGCTATCTCGACAACGTTCTCGTTGTTGGCTCTAAAGCTGCGCAGATTGGTGCGATCAACCAACAGCGCGCGTCCAACACAATCGTTTCTGTCGTTGACAGTGACGGCCTCGGTAACTTCCCGGACACAACTGTTGCAGACACTCTGTCTCGTGTTCCTGGCCTGTCAATTGAAACGGACCAGGGCGAAGGCCGTTATGTATCTATCCGCGGCATCAACACTGACCTGATCGCAGCGTCTATCAACGGTGTTCGCACACCATCTCCGGAAGATCGCCGCGGCGTTCTGCTGGACGGTGTCCCATCTGACCTGCTCGACGGCATCGAGATCCAGAAGTCTCTGACGCCTGATCTGGACGCAGACAGCCTTGGCGGTTTCGTCAACCTGAAAACTGTTTCTGCTTTCGACCGTGATGGCCGCTTCATCCGTCTGAAAGCTGAGACACGTTACAACTCTATCGCCCAGGAATTCTCTCCAAAAGCGACATTCACCTATTCTGACGTTTTCAATGACAAGCTTGGCGTTGCCCTGTCTGTAAACTATCAGGACCTGCGCATCGAAGCTCACAACGACGAAGCCGGCGAATATAAGTATGATAAAGCAACTGGCTTTGCCTATATGAATGACGACTTCGAGCAGCGTTGGTACGGCCTGAACCGCAAACGCCTCGGTTTCGTTGCAAACTTTGACTACCGCCTGAACGACAACACAGACCTGTATCTGCGGACTCTGTTCAACAACTATGAAGACGACGAAGTTCGCAACAAGTTCGAATTCCGTGATCTGGACGATGTTGAAGACGACGGCACAATCCTTGAGAACGGCATCGCCCTGCCACTCAACGAAGTCGACGCAGAAGTGCGCGTTCGTAAAGAAACTCGCCAGATCCAGACATATGCAGTTGGTGGTAAAACCAATTTCAATGCGTGGACCTTCGACTACGAACTTTCTTACGCTTACGCAGAAGAAGATGACAGCGACAACCACGACGTCACGTTCCGCTACAAAGACATCCAGGACGATGCGCCGGGCATTGTTGGCCTGATCTTCAACCAGCAAGGCAAGCCGAAACTGGTCGGCAATGGCGACACAATCCTGGCGATTTACAACCCAGCAAACTATGATCTGGATTCATTTGAGCGTGGCTTTACGGTCAATGAAGACACAGAGATCGCCGCTAAATTCAATGCCGCTCTGGAATCCAATATCGGCGACATTCCAGTAACCTGGAAAGGTGGTCTGAAAATCCGTGATCGCGAGAAAACGCGCGACGAAGATATTCTCTACTTCGAGCCAGACCTGAACCTCGCAGATTTTGTCGGCGGCACAATGCACACAAACTGGCGCCTGAACACGCCAATGCCATCATGGCCATCACCAGGTCTGACGACTGCGCTTCGCGCTCAGTATAATGATCCGACTGACCCGGAATTCCAAGACGAGGACTCATTCTTCGACTCGAACATCGCCGATTATAAAATCAACGAGCAGGTTCTTGCGGGTTACGGCATGGGTACGTTCGAGTTTGAAAACCTGACACTGGTTGCCGGTGTTCGTGTTGAGAACACAAATGTTGACCTCGAAGGTCGCCGCGTTGCTGAGGACGATCTGACGGCTACGGTCATCAAGAAGTCCAAGGACTACACAAACGTTCTTCCAAGCGTGAATGCCAAATTCAACGTAACGGACAATATGATCGTGCGTGCCGCTTATTACGCAGCCGTTGTTCGCCCATCTTTCGGTGACATGGCCCCATTCGTTGAGCTGAATGACAATCGTGACGAAGCGACGGTCGGCAACACAAATCTCGACCCATACGAAGCAGACAACTTCGACCTCGGCATCGAGTTCTACCCAACTGATCTGTCTGTCTTCTCTGTTGGCGTCTTCTACAAGAAGATCAAAAACGCGATCTACGAGATAACAAATGCAGAAATTGGCAACCTGCCTTCCGGCGTCGACCTGTCAGGCATTCCGGCGGATTATCTGAACGGCAAAGACATAGATGGCGAAATCAAAGAGGTCTCTACCTTCATCAATGTTGGTGACACAGACCTCTACGGTATCGAGTTCAACTGGGTTCAGGACCTTGCTGACGTCAGCGACATGCTGGATGGCTTCCTGGTTTCAGCAAACCTCACGCTGACAGACTCAGAAGCAACGCTTCCAGACGGCCGCACGGTTCCATTCCTGAAGCAGTCTGACACCATCTGGAACGTCGCATTTGGTTACGACAAAGGCCCTTGGGACCTGCGTATCTCTGCGAACTATCGCGGTGACTATCTCGACGAGCTGGTTGGCAAAAACCTCGATCGTTACACAGACGACCGTCTGCTGATCGAAGCGTCTGCCAAGTACAAACTGAACGACAACATTCAGTTCTACCTTGAAGGCAAGAACCTCACTGACGAGCCAGAATACTACTATTTCGGCAATGAGCGTAACCTGTCTCAGTATGACGAGTTCGGCACATCATGGATCTTCGGCGTTCGTATGACTTACTAAGTCGCAACGCACTTAAGACACATGCGAAGGCCCCGGTGGAAACATCGGGGCCTTTTCTGTTTGTTAAACAAATCAGGCGACCGATTAGCGAATGGGAAATTCGCATATGCCTGTCCAGTTGATCTACCGGAAACCCCATACCCGTCGCCTGAAAACAGGTGAAACGGTATCGGTTGCGGGATCCTGGATGATCAAAGAGCTGAAAACCAAATCGCACGGCGTCAATCATTTCACGCATGACTGCCCAATGTGCGGCGGCCAGGTCCGCTCTGTTCGCATGCCGAATGGCGGCTGGGTTCACTATGAAGCGCTCGGCGGACTTCGCTCGGTAAAACACCCGTGTTTCTATGTTGGCGAGGATGTTTCCCACGGCAAAGATCCCTACACGATGGATCTTTTTGAAGACGCCTGTCCGCGCCGTGAAATTCGGCTATCTCCCTCCTGTTAAGGCTGGTATCTTCGGCGCTTAACTTGTTTGGCGATATTCTCTCATGACTGACCTTATCGGCATTATCGCAGCCATGCTGACCACACTTTCATTTGTCCCTCAGGCGGTGCTTGTCATTCGCACGGGCGAAACTGCGGGAATTTCCCTCATCATGTACGCCATGTTTACGACCGGAATTGCGTTCTGGCTGGGATATGGCCTGCTGCGCGGTGATATGCCGATCATTGTGGCCAACACCGTCACGCTGTCGCTTGCTGCCATCATTCTCACGCTGAAAGTCCGCGCTATTCTGGCCAACAGAGCGGCGCTGAAGCCTCTGACACAGACAACTGCGCAGGACTGATGCCCAAGACAATCCTCTTCAACAAACCCTTTGGGGTGCTCTGCCAGTTTACAGACAACTCCAACGCAGACAGTCCGCGCGCAACCTTGTCAGACTATATTGATGTGCCAGACGTTTACGCAGCGGGCAGACTGGACCGCGACAGCGAAGGCCTCCTCCTGCTCACCAGCGATGGCAGGCTGCAGAACAAGATCGCCAGCCCGAAATACAATAAGGAAAAGACCTATTGGGTTCAGGTCGAAGGCGTCCCGGACGACCACGCGCTTCAGGCTTTGCGGCAAGGTGTTGACCTGAAAGACGGCCGCACCCGCCCAGCCAAAGCACGGCTGATCGACGAACCAAAGGATTTATGGCCGCGCGATCCACCAATCCGCGTGCGCAAATCCGTGCCGGACAGCTGGCTGGAGATCACATTGACCGAGGGGCGAAATCGTCAGGTCCGCCGCATGACCGCAGCGGTCGGCTTCCCGACGCTGCGCCTCATCCGCTATCGCATCGATAGCTGGACGCTGGACGGCATTGCCTCTGGAGACTGGAAGCCGATTGCTTAGCGCTTATGCGAAGAAGTTCGTAGACCCACTGCCCGCGTTCAGGCGCTGCAAGCCAGCCTGAAGGTTGGCAATCTGCGCCGTCAGATAAGCAGGCGGTGTACCGCCGGAATTCTTACCCGGTCCGTCATTGCCGTTCTTCAGCTGCGTCAGCGTTGGATCATCAATGGCCCAGCGATACGCCGTCCGCAGGGCGCGCAGTGCCCCGTCCAGCACATCAACCGCTTTCTGGGTGCTTTCTTCGTCTTCAAATGACAGACCATCAATCAGACCCATCGTCACGATTTCCGGCGCATCATTCTGGCTGTCACCCGACAAAGCCGGGTTTTCCATGAGGAAGCCTTTGGTCAGACCGAGCGCAGACAGAGCATCCTGTCCTTCAGCGCCAGATTTCAGTTCGATCAGAACGCCATCTGCCGGTTCAATCTTCAGGCTTTGCCCATCTGAGCCACGCTTAACCGATGCATTCCCATCGAGAACCAGCGCCGCATTGATCTTGAATGTCAGGGAACGAAGGTTATCGCCCTGTTCAATCGTGATTTTCTGATCCCGGCCGCCATCAACAGAGACAAAGAAATGATCACCTGCGCGAAGTGACAGACGGTCCGTCAGCGACGCCGTGTCAGACACAACCATATCACCGTCAGGCAGACCAAAGGCATCCAGCGTCTTTGAATACGTGTCACTGATCAACACATCGCTGGCCGTTGCGACACCGCCGCGACCTGACAGGCTTTTCGTCCAGCCCTGTGTACCGTCCACCTGAGACAGAGACGTCATATAGGCCGACTGGTCTTTATCTGATGTCGCGTTGCCAAATTCGCTTTCACCTGTACCGGCGACAATGATCTGATCACCATGAAGTTTCAGCGCGCTGACAGACTGATAGCCCTCGCCGCCAAGGCGTGAGATATAGTCGAGCGATGGCGTACTGCCTGAGACATTGATCTTGGCAACAAAACCATCGCGATCAACCTGGGTCGCAGAGGTGAAGCCCGAAGCATCAATGCCCGCTGAACGCGTCGATCCACCAACATAGACAGATCCATCCGAACCAATTTCGATGTCACTGATCGCGCCGCTATTCAGATTGCCGAGCGAAATCGACCAGTCGCCTGCATCGTCAACATCGCTGGCATAGCGACGAACAACAGCTTCGCCATCCTCAATGCCTGCAACGATGATAGAGCCGTCGTTTGCAACTTGCAGCGAGCCAACCGAGTCATTTCCGGCCGTACCGAACTGGCGCGTCCAGACCTGATTGCCGCTCGCATCGATTTTCTGGATGAAAGCATCCTTGCCGCCAGCGAGTGCATTTTCCGTCAGCGTCGAATTCGTCGTGCCGCCAATGACAACGCCGCCATCAGCCGTGAACGCAATGCTTGTACCTTCATCGTCAAACGTCGCCGCGCGCTGATAGGTCCACTGCTCAATGCCATCTTCATCGAACATGGTGACGAAGGTATCGTCGCCGCCGCCAATGGCATTTGACGTCAGATCATCTTTGGTTTTGCCGGTGATCGCGATTTGTCCGGTGTCAGAAATGGCAATACCGACGCCCTCGGCATCGGTTCCGGCACCAATCGTGCGAGACCAGAGCAATTTGCCCTGGCTGTCATAGCGCGCCAGAAACGCATCCTGCTCACCGCGGGTTTCACCATCGCCAATCTGACCCGTCGTCGTACCGACGACCACATAACCGCCGTCTGGATGCTCAACCGCAGCATTGAAAATCGTGTCAGCCTCTTCTGCGCCCAGACGCGTTGCCGCCTCACGAACCACATCAACGCCATCGAGCCCTGACCAGACGGACAACTGACCGCCGGAGTTTCCAGAACTACCAGACTGTCCGACCAGAATGGCCGCAGGCTCTGCATCAGCTGAACTGAAAGACAGGGTTTCAGTCGACGTTCCATTGATCTGGAAGCCAAACTGATTGCCTTCAATAACGCCGTCTTCGTTCTCGGTGCCGATTTTCACTCGTTCAAACCGGGTCCGCAGACCAGCTTCTTCAAGCTTGAAATTGATAAAGTCAGCAACATTGTCGAGATTACGAACGGTTTCACCGGTCGTTGCTTGCATCTCCGACAGATCGATCGTGACAGTTTCGGTCGAGTTGATTTTCTTCACGTCGATCGTGAACACCTGATTGCCCGCAAAGGCATCAACCGCCGCGTCATAATCGCCTTCGTGCAGAACTTTGGTGTTGTACTCATATGTCGAACGCGACAGAGCAATCTCACTCTGCGCCATGGACATACGTTCGCCAGTGATCAGCGTCGATTTTGTGATATCCACAGACGAGAGAAAATCTTTAACTTCGGCAATGCCTTCCAGCATCCGCTTTTCAGAGCGTTCCGTTTGACCCGCCGGTAATGTCCCTTCCAGCGCCGCGTCCGCGATCAACTTGACCTGCGCAAGCGCTTCATAGGCCGCAAGAATTTTGGCGACGTCGCCATTCTCTTTTTTCGCAGCTGTCGCAACACTGTTTGGAAGAAAGGAGGACGCACCGAGCGCTGCAATCAGCGCTTTTTCCGTGTCGATCTCACGGCGCCAGGGCAAATCGCTGGACGACCCTGCCGCCTCAGCTGATTCTGATGCAGCAGTGCTGGAACCGGACGAACGAAGAGTACTCGCAAGATTATAATTAATCTTGGCGTTGTAGTATCCCGTGAGTGCGGTGAAATCAAACTTCACCAGGTCCATCTTTTTCCAGCCTTCCTTGTCACAAACAGCCAGTTTGGGCCCATAGGGCTTGATGAAACATTATCGACCTGCGAGATAACGAAAGTCCTAATGAATGGACAAAAAATGTTGTGTTTCGGAAACTAACTGATGTCATCACGCCGCCGCACGAAAAAACAGCCTTTTGGCTGGATGTCAGCGCTCCTTTTCAATGCGTTACTGATCGGCTTTGCGTGCATCACATCCCTTTTGATTGTTGAGAATAAGAAGGCTCTCGGGGAAGAGTTCGTTACCTCCAGCGAAGCTGTATCGGCGACCCAGGCAAAAATGTCTGAAATGTTCGCTGCACTGGTACCGGAAGGCAGAGAGCCTCGCGAATTCTGGGCGTCCGAAATTAACAAACAGCTTGCTGAGAATGATCTGGACTCGGCGCGCGGCTTATTGCTTGCAGCGCCAGCCATGCTCAGCAAAAAAGATGCTGGCGCAGTCCTCGTCGCCGCCGAAACAGAGACAGAAGGCCGTCTGGATGACCGCCTTTTATCCGCCGCCACCCTTTTTCTGCCAGACGATGTTCGCGCAAAATATGAGCGTGCAACGTCTCCTGTAGAGTTCAACAACGTTGAAATCAGCCCGGCTGCTGACGGCGATGCAACCGGGAACGCTGACACCAAGGCACCCGATCAGAGCACATCATCTGCGTTCTTTGTCCTAGGAAATGAACGGGACCTGGCCTATCAGGCCGCTGGTTGGCTGCGAGACGACCGCGTGGACACCTTCTCTCTGTCGATTTCCGGGCTCGGACTTGCAGCCCAGCAAGGCAAATTCAAAAAGACAAAGTTCACCGACACCATGCTGCGCGGCGCATCACTGATCAAATCAGCCCGCCGCGCCGGTCGGCTTCGTCCAGAGTTTGAAGAATTCCTCGAAAAGCGACTTGAGAACGCCCTGCCCGCCGAACGTCTGCGCAAAGAACTGATGACGCGCTTTAATGAAGGCGGCAGCATTTTCATTCAGAGCGACGCGATCCTCGCAGCGTTTGTCGCGGCAACAAATGAAGCAAATCTGGAACCTTTCCTGGAAGATTTGGAGCGTCTGGCGCATTTGAGCGATGACCGAACCAACGCGTCTGCCATGACGATCATCGAGACAATTTCTTCATTACGAGATCTGAAGCGCGCTGAACTCATTGCGTTTTCTGGCGGGGACCGCGCTGTTGTTCTTGCAAAATATTACGGTCCGAAATCGCTGAACGCTGCTCAAACCGTTCTCGACTGGACGATGAAACTCATCGGACTGATCCTGTCAGAGGTATTCGTGTTCGCAATTTTGCTTTGGCTGGCGCTATCTACCCTCGGACGCAGCTCGCGCCGCACCGACAGCTTCGGCCATCATTACGGGTATTCCTGACGCATGTTTGGCCCTCAGGCCCGCCCGACAATTCCAAGCACGGCCTGATCCGCCTCGATCCGCTCAGACGCAGAGACATTTTCAGGCGGTCGCACTGACAAACCAATCGAGCTAAACCAATCGGCGACGCGGATAGCTGGCTCTACGCAGGCACTTGTGTGAGACGCCTTCAACAGCCAGCACAAATACGAATCCAGCCTTTGATGATCATCGTCCTGCGCGGCATTCACGATTGCCAGCAAGCTGACTTCATCATGGGTGACGCGGCCACATCCCGGCTGCGCCAGACGCACGCGCCGCTGACCGCTTGAGCCGACGACCCGAATGAGGGACTGAATGTCCCGCAAAACCGTCAACGCATGCTCACCAAACTGATTTTCATAGACTTTCTTCAAACACTGACAGCCCTCACCGGTAAAGGCAAGACCACGAAATGTCATCAGGAACAGCCCGGCCCCATCACTAAGGTCAGCCAAGTGAACATCTTTTCGAAAAGCATAGTCGGTCATGGCGTTTCTTTCTGGAATGACCGCGACGAACAGGTCCCAATTCGGAGGATCAAGAACGGGACAGGGCTGGCTAAATCTATCTGCTCGCCGCGGTCAAACATGTGGTCAGGCCGGATCCACCCGGCCCGCTTGTGTGAGCGTCAGCCGATCAATCTGCGTTTCAAGCCAATTGCGATGCGCTTCGATCTTTTCGATTTCCTGACGGAAACGAGCAGGATCGAGCGCCCTTAATTCCCGGCTCCAGGCCTGCAACTGGGCAAGCTGGTCTTCCAGCCAAAGCAAACGCGATTTTGGTTGAACATCAGACATTACGACCAATCTCCTTTGCGAGTCAGATAATCGCAAATGAGAATTAGTTGCAACTATAATTTTTGTAAGGCTTTTCCCCTGAGGCGTAACGCGCGTTCAGTTCAACGAAAATTCTTCGCCAAAAGCCCGTAGAACAGACTGTCTACCCATTTGCCTTCGGTAAAATGGGTC
The DNA here is from genome assembly GCA_963678615.1 of uncultured Ponticaulis sp. GTDB lineage: Bacteria > Pseudomonadota > Alphaproteobacteria > Caulobacterales > Hyphomonadaceae > Ponticaulis. The sequence goes on along the minus strand of OY782947.1, from coordinate 739,370 downwards.
TCGCGATGAATGCCTTCTCTGCTGAAACCAAGTTCGTAGAACAGCTTCTGTTTTGGCTCATCAATCGAATAAATCTCGGCCCAGACCCGGTGAAGATTCAGCTCTTCAAACCCGTAGCGCAGCAAGACCCGGCCCGCATCCGGGGCAAAATCTTCATCGATATACAGGTCGTCCGCACCCAGATAGATGGAGAAATCGGCATTGCGATTGACCCAATCGATATAACAGAGACCCGCAGCCCCCATCAGACGCCCATCTTCCAGATCAACAATTGAGAACATGCGAATGGAAGGATCATTATTGACCTTGGCGTCATACCAGCCGCGCTGCTGCGTCATGTTCAGCTCGCGAAACTCGCGGAAATAGCGGCGCATGCGGGGATCATTCCGCCAATGCAGAAGTTGCGGCAGATCATCTTCCTCAATGGCGCGAAGGCCAGTCAGTTCACCTGTCAGCATCAGCCAATAAGCTCCCACATCAGGGCGTCGCCCTTTTTCAGTCCTAAAAGGACGGGGCGACCAATCACCAATTCCTGTTCGAACGGCTCAACCGCGCCTTCCGGACGCGGGCGTAGTGCCTCAACGTCTGCCGGTAAAAGGATTTCCCCTTCCGCCAGATCGCGCGTCACCCGCAGGCACCGGCGCTGAACAACCGCGCTGTCAAACTCATTCGCCTCAATGCGCTTCACGCCATCCCCCAGCGCGAGTTCCAGCTCACGCGTACGGTCGACCATTTCGCGCCAGCTTTTCGGATTCATCGAGAAGGGATGGTCCGGACCATCGCGGTCATTGTCGTCTGTGAAATGCTTTTCAACCGCACATGCGCCGAGCGTCACCGCGCCAAGCACAACAGAATGGCCCGGCGTGTGATCAGACAGACCAAGCGGCATGCCCGGATATTTCAGCGCAAAAGCCCGTAAAACGTTGAGATTTACATTCGCAAAGTTCTCAAGACTGCCCGTATAATTGGTGTTGCACTGCATGAGGCACAGCAGCTTTGTCTTTGACAAAGCCGCCTCAACCGCCCGCTCCACATCTTCCATATCCGCAGCGCCGGTCGCCAGAAAGACCGGTTTTCCGCGCGAACAGACGTCTTCGATGAACTGGCTCCAGCCAATATCGCCCGATCCGATTTTCCAGGCTTTCAAATGCCGGTCGACCAGATCAATCGCCGCCTGATCATATGGCGTGGTCATGAAGTCGATATCAGCCTTCTTGCACTCAGCGACGAGTTCGTCTGTCCAGTCGCGAGGCGTCTGATACTTTTCAAAAATCTCATAAACCGACTCTTTCCAGTCCGCCTGATGGGCCATCTGACCACCAAGCGCCTGAAAGCCTTCATCAGAGACGATATCGCGCGCCAGAAAATGCTGGAATTTGGCACAATCTGCCCCGGCCTCTTTGGCCAGCCAGATCAGCTCTTTTGCCCGACTGAGCTGTCCGTCGTGAGAGCTGGCAATGTCAGCGATGAAATAGGTCGGCTCGTTCAGGCCGACAGTGCGGTCACCGATGGTGAATTCGTGAGCGTAGCGCATCGTTTGTCCTCTGCGACAAGTCGTTCGGCTGTTTCGGAAAGGGTTGGCATGGCACGGCCGAGAATGGTCTCGACCTTTGAGACATCGAGCCCGCAAGAGCGCGCGCGGCGCGGTGTCAGCGCTGCGACTGATGTCTGCGTCACCCAATCGGCTTCAAGGCCCATCACCTGCGCCACAGCCAGGACAAAGTCTGACTTTGACGACACATCAGATGAGGCAAGGTTCAGAATGCCGCTGGCATCGGTTTTCAAAAGGTCGACAATTGCTGCTGCGCAGTCATCGACATGCATGGTTGACGTGAAATAGTCGCTGAACAGGCCCATTGCGCCCTCATCGTTCAAACGATCCAGAACCCATCGGCCAAAACCTTTCTGAGCTCCGCAAATATTGGTGCGCAAGACCAGCGCATTGGGCGCTTCGAGCGCCATTGTCTCAGCGGCAAACTTTGACGCGGCATAAGCGTTGAACAATGTCACCAGCGCCGTTTCGTCGTTTTTCAGCGGCACATCGCCATCAAAATAATGATCCGTAGAAACCTGCAGGAAGCGGCAACCGGTTTGCAGGCTCCATGCTGCCAGAATGCCAGCGGGCGCACCGTTTACACGATAGGCCATATCCTGATCAGCTTCGCAGGCGGCCAGATCAACACAGGCCGCACAATTTATCACCGCATCCGCCTCAACCCGGTTCAATAACTGGATCAGCGCCATACGGTTGGTGATGTCCACTGACACATCGGTTCCCGAACGGGCTGCCCCGATCGGGCGATATCCGCGCGCATTCAGCGCGTTCATCACAGCCCGACCCAGAAGCCCCGTTGCACCGAGAACCAGAACATTCATCAGGCAGCCCCTCTCAATGGAAGGATTTCGCCAAGAATTTCAGGTTGTTGCACCGCGGCCAGACGGCTCTCATCATGGCGCAATTCGTTGATCGCCGGAATATCCGGGCGACGCAGACAAACCGAGAGATAATCCGCAGCGCTGGCAAATGGCGCGCCCTCCCCCATCTCCGCATAAAGCGCACGGAACATGTCGACATCTTCCGGGTGATCCAATGTCCAGCGCAGGCGCTCAATACCGCCTGCTGGCCCCTGAATAGAACAATGCTTCAGGTCCGGATGGCGACGAATCCAAGGCGTTACATGTTCGCGCTCATAAGGGTCGGAAGCCAGATGGTTTGCGGCATGCAGAAGGCTTGCGTGAAACACTTCACAGTCCAGACCATGTGGGAAACCCGGTGGCATGTTGTTACAGCCATAATCGGCCTGACTTTCTTTCCAGAAGCGAATGGTCTCCCCACACACATCCGGATCGATCAGCGGACAATCGGATGTCACACGCATAACGGCTGTCGCAATCACTTCGCGCGCCGCTTTGGCATAGCGGGACAGCACATCTTTTTCAGAGCCGCGCACAACCGTATAGCCCCAGCTTTCAGCCGCCTCAGCGACAGGATCATCCTGAGCCAGATCAGGCACCGCGACCACAACCATATCCGCCCCCGGAATACGGTCACACCGGTCAAGGCAGCGTTTCAGAAACGGTTCACCGCCCAGATCCATCATAACTTTGCCGGGACAACGGGACGACCCCATACGTGCCTGAACAATTACTGCGAGCGTCATTTATGCGTCTCCGGGCGTAGCGGTTTTATTGGGCTGATTTGAGAACAAACGCTCCACCCCTTTTTTGATCACGATACCAAGCCGCGTGCCACCGCAAACCCAGAAATAGACAGCCGCGCGCGGACGACCGGTGAAGATCGCTTTGATCGGACGCCAGATCGGATAGCGAACCAAAAGGTGGAAAATCATGGAATGCGCGCGATCTTTATGGGTGCGGATAAACTCCGCATCGCGTCGCCCATACCAGCGAAACTTGCCGAAATAATCGCTGAATTCAGGATGATGATATTGCGGTACGATGGTCCGCCCAACCCCAAACGTAAAGCGCCCTGTATCAACGATCCGCTTGAACAGATCTGCGTCATCAGACTGGTCTTTATTGACTTCATCAAACCGAACGGCCTGAAGCACCTCACGGCGATACAGCGTTGGCGCAACGCCAATCATCAGTGTGCGCGGGCCTGGCGTGTGCTGAAAAACAGCCATCGCGTCATGCTCAGCCCGGTTCCAGAACCCATTGTCTTCAATGCCAACGCCGGCCTGAACAACATCCAGGCCAAACTCTTCCATGTCCCGTTGAAGACTGGTCAGCGCATCCGGTGCCGGGCGGTGGTCCGCATCAATATATGCAATGAGGTCGCATCTGGCGTTATCAGCGCCCAGTTGGCGGTCGGGGGCGAGGCCCTTGCCGCCAGAGCGGATCACGCGCGCGCCAAGGCGCTCTGCAATCGCGACCGTGTCGTCTGTTGAGCCGCCGTCCACGACAATCAGCTCATCCGGCTGACATGCTTCAATCGCCCGAATGGATTTCTCTATCCGGGACGCCTCGTTACGAGCGCAAAGCACGACAGACACGGTTTTTTTAGTCATGCCTTAGCTAAACGTGAGGTCGCTAAGGATTGGTAAAGCAAAGCTGCACTATCTTTAAGAGAATCAAGAATTTTGAACCAAATTGAAGGGGTTCAGGCAATGAATAGCGCAGCGGATACACAAGACTTTCTGTCAGGCATGACGCGCGATTTTCTAAATCCTATGCCGGATCTGAATGACAAAGCCATTCTGATCACCGGCGGAACTGGCTCTTTCGGCAAGAAACTGGTCAAGCTGATCTCATCTCGCTGGACGCCGCGCCGACTTGTTGTTTTCTCTCGTGACGAGTTGAAACAATACGAAATGGCGCAAGAATTTCCACCGCAGGACATGCCCTACCTTCGCTACTTTATTGGTGATGTTCGCGATCAGGCCCGCCTTGAAATGGCGATGCGTGACATTGATTATGTCATCCACGCCGCCGCGCTGAAGCATGTCCCAATCGCCGAATACAACCCGATGGAATGCGTCAAAACAAACATTATGGGCGCTGAGAACGTAGTTAATGCCTGCATCCGCTCCGGCGTGAAGCGCGTCATTGCCCTGTCAACGGATAAGGCGGCCAGCCCGATCAACCTTTACGGTGCAACCAAGCTCGCATCCGACAAGATTTTCTGCGCAGCGAACAATCTGTCCGGACGCGATGGATGCCGTTTCTCTGTCGTACGGTATGGCAATGTGGTCGGCTCGCGCGGATCCGTTGTTCCATTCTTCAAGAAACTGGTCAGCGAAGGCGCAGAATTTCTGCCAATCACTGACGAGCGTATGACCCGCTTCTGGATCACCCTCGAACAGGGCGTAAATTTCGTTCTGTCCAGCATGGAAATGATGGAAGGCGGCGAAATCTTCGTTCCGAAAATCCCGTCTACGCGCGTGACCGATCTTGCCAAGTCTCTGGCACCAAACCTGCCTCACAAGGTGATTGGCATTCGTCCGGGCGAAAAACTCCACGAAACCATGGTTGCCGAGGACGATGGCCGTTCGACCATCGAAATCGAAGACCGTTTCGCAATTCTTCCAGCACTGGATCAGAAACTTCTGCACAGCTGGCTGGAACGCGGCGCAACGCAAATGGAAGATGGCTTCTATTATGCGTCAGACCGCAACCCGGAACGCCTTGATGCGCGCGGCCTCCTGCAAATGCTGCAAATGGCCTTTCCGGAAGTCGGCGACCTCAAGGAAATGACAGAAGCCGCCGCCAGGCTGAAATCGGCTTAAAATCTTACTCAGGTTGCATTTTTACTTGTTTTAACGTACCTTAGGCTCGACTTTGGGGGTACTTCGCGATGAACAAGTTTCTCTTAAGAGCTGCAGCGGTCGCTTTAGGCTCAGCAGCGCTCTCCTTCAATTCAACCGCTTTCGCGGATGAGAAAAAGGACGTCTACGAAAAGCTTTGTACAATCGATGAAGGCAATCAGAAGCTAAAGAAAGCCCCAACTGGCAGGCAAATCCAACGTGCAGAATACGTTAGCGCGCTTCTGAGTACGTATGCCACAAATCTCGACTACAGAATGATGCTCATCGGGAACGATGATATTCAAGCGAGCGCATACCAAAATCTGCCAGATTCTAAACTCGTCGATTACATCAAAAAGAACGGCTCTCTTCTCCGCACAATAAGTGATTCAATCTGGATGGCTGACGAGGACTATCAGAAATCTGTTTGCCCTCCCAAGGATCGCAGAGATAAGCTCTGTAATGCCATCGACAAGATGAGACTGGCTTCGCTCAGGCATTTCACAACAGATAAGGCCCCCGACAAGCTCGGATTTGCCGAAGTTTACCTGTCATTCGGTAAGTCCAGGAACAACTTGAAAACAAAAAGCCAGATCAGCACAATTCGACAAAACATCCAGAACACTGATGCTCCGATGCCATCAGACTCCCTTTTCCTTTACTGCGGAAGAAAGCCACTGAACTTAGGGGGGGATGGGCTTGGCATTCCGGAGCCAATCAAAATCAGAAAAACTGCGAGCGACATAGCTCTCAACAGAAAATCTCCGGGCCATAACGATGAACTTAAAAAAGGTACGCAGGCCTCATTGACACTTTCCTTCGACCGAACTGACCAAAAAGATTTTGTCGATCCAAACAACAATACACAGCTAAATCGTTATGACGACAGCGTAGAAGCTCAAATTTCAGTGGGCTGGCGACACCAATTCAACATGGCCGAAGAATACTCCCAAGGTGAAAAAATTGGAGACTGGTTCGGCGTACTCGTACCGTATATTGGCTTGGAGTATGATGATAATTTCAATCCGGCAGAAGAAACAGACAATTTAAGCTTTGGTTTGAACTTTGCAATTTTTCGGAAAAAGTCTGATAAAGCGCTGCTGAATGAGCAGTCTTTGATCCCGCAATTCAACATTGCCTGGATAACAGACATTGAGGAAAGAGAGAGTAGTGCCTGGACGGGAGAAGCACGGATAAACATTCCGTTTTTTTACAATTCTCTCATCGAGAACGACTTCATCGACAGTACGTTATTCGTTGAGCCTGTTGTCGATTTCGTGAACGTCATCGAAATTGGCGACAAAACTAAGCAAGCGGTCGGAGAAACTATACGATACGGCTATGATATTCACGGCTCCATCAGTTTACCCTTTATCGAGTTATCTGGCTGGACGCCCGGGATGTCAGCCACTTACCAAAAACGGGAAGGCTTCCGAAGCGATACACAAGACCCTGACCTTTTTTCGGCTTCACTCAGTTTAGCAGAATCTGAAAACGGCCGCCTCTCCTTTGCCTTAACCTACGAGGAAGGATACAACCTCATCTCCGGAGAACGCATAAACTCGCATAAGCTCTCACTTCTTCTGAAGAACTAAACAGAGCAAAAAGGCGCAAGTCGGAAGGTTGACAGGCGGACGTGAAATCACCCCAGACCGAAGGCGCCTTTGATCCCGTCAATCAGAAGCTGGATTGACAGCGCCGCAAGGATAACGCCGAGAATTCGCGTCAGCGCTCCGGCGACACTATCGCCCATAAAGCGAATGATCGGGCCGGCCGCCAGAAACACCAGCAAGACGACAATCATGTTCAGGCCAAGAGACGTCAGAACGACGGCTTTTTCCAGGATATTGCCTTCAGCATTCCCCATATAAAGCATTGCCGTCGCGATTGTGCCCGGGCCTGCCAACATTGGAATGCCTAGCGGGAAAACAGAGATATCCTCTGCCGGAATGTCATGCTCTGACATGTGAGACTCAGCGCGATGTTCGCGTCGCTCCGTCCGCTTCTCAAACACCATATCCAACGCGATCAGGAAGAGCAGCGCGCCGCCTGCCGCCCGAAACGCATCAATCGTGATATGCATTTTATCCAGCAACCAGGCACCGCCAATCGCGAACGCAAACACGATAATGGTGGCCACAATGACCGACTTAATCGCCATTTTGCGCGCATAGGCCGCCCCGCCCGGCGCCGTCATAGAGGCAAATACCGGCGCAACGCCAAGCGCATCGATCAAAACGAAGAACGTTACGAACGTCGCGGAGAAAAGTGAGAGAAGTTCTGAAGTCATGGCGCCCCTCTGACGCGGAATTGCGCAAATTTCAACCCCAAAAATCACAACCCGAAAAACAAGCTCCCGCACATTCTCTCAGACTGATTTTTTATGCTGAATATTGCGACATTGTCGGCATTTTATTGCGCCCCAATTCGAAAATCCGGACCAGTTCATTTCAAACCAATATTGCGTCACTTTTGACAAATAAGCCTTAATGCGTCCGCCCCTGCTTCAATTCATGCCAAGCTGCGTTAAGACTAGACCAGATTTCGGGGAAGACACATGGCGACGCAAGGACATGAAATACTGATCAAGGACGCTATGGTGTTCCTTTTTGCGGCCGGCGTCGCTGTCCCTGTATTTCGAACCGCCAAACTTCCGGCCATTGTTGGCTTTATGTTGTCGGGCATCGCCCTAGGCCCATATGCGCTGGGCGCACTGTCGGAAACATGGCCGATTTTGGAGTACATATCCATCTCAGAACCTGCGGCGGCGGCACCCTTTGCGGAACTTGGGGTGCTATTCCTATTATTCTTATTGGGGCTGGAGTTTTCTTTCCCAAGACTTTGGGGGCTAAGGCGCACCGTTTTCGGCGTTGGCGGCCTTCAGGCCGGGCTGAGCTCCATCATTATTGCCGCCCTTCTCTTCTGGGGGCTAAAGCTCGACCCGGCAGTGTCGATTGTTTGCGGTCTGGCACTGGCCCTGTCATCAACGGCGATTGTGATGCAGCTCCTGGTGGATCACAAATCCGCTGCGCAGCCCGTTGGCCGCACCAGTTTTGGCGTCCTTTTGTTTCAGGACATTCTGGTCGCCCCGATCCTGATCTTTGTCGGCTTGCTGAACCTGCAATCTGGCGAACAACTTTCCACGGTTCTGATCCGCGCGCTTATTCAGGGATTAATCGCGCTTGCTGTCATTTTCCTGTTCGGAAAATTCGTTTTGAGGCGTGTTTTCCGCATGGTTGCCATGTCCGGCGGGCGCGACTTCCTGATGGCATTGACGCTGTTAACAGTCGTCGGCGCCGCCGCAATCACCGCTAGCGCAGGCCTGTCTCTTGCTCTCGGTGCCTTCCTCGCCGGGCTTTTGCTCGGAGAAACGGAGTTCAAACACCAGACCGAAGTCGATCTGGAGCCGTTTAAAGGCATTCTGCTCGGCCTGTTTTTCATGACAGTTGGTATGGCGCTGGATCTGCCTGCCATTCTGGCGAGCCCGCTCACCATTCTTGCGGGCGTGATTTGCCTGTTACTGATCAAGCTGGCCGCCGCCTTTGCAGCGGTCCGGATGTTTAACCCCAGCACGTCACTCTCCATTGAGACCGCATTTCTGCTGGCCCCGGCCGGGGAATTTGCGTTCGTCGTCATTTCAGCAGCCAGCGCGACCGGAACATTAACGCCGGAACTCGCAACACCGCTCGCCGCAATTGCCGGTGTGACCATGCTGACCCTGCCCTTGCTGGCCATGGCAGGACGTATCTGGGCGAAATATTTTGAGCCAAAAGAAGCCCCGGCCAGCCTGATGGAAGACTATTCCACCCATGACGGACACGTCATGATTGCCGGATTTGGCCGGGTCGGACACGTAATTTCACGCATTCTGACCCGTCAGGGCGCCGAAGTTGTCGCGCTGGATAATGACGCACGCCTTGTCGCCAAGGCAAGAGATGCCGGCCTTCGCGCCTATCTGGGGGATGCGAACCGCCGTGAAATGCTTCATTCCGCAGGATTGAACGGCGCAGCCCAGTTCATCATTACGGTTAACAACCCGGCGATTGTCGAACCGATCGTCAAAACCGTACGGGCCATGCGCCCTGATATCCCGATCATTGCCCGCGCACATGATCAGGAACATGCCAAACTATTGGAAGAATCCGGCGCGAACTATGTCATTCCGGAAGTCGTTGAAACCGGGATGCAGCTCGCCGGACGCGCGCTTCATCAGTTCGGATATGACAGCGAAACCGTTCGCGACCTTCTGGCTTTCGACCGGGACGCCGAATACCACCATACCGAAGATACACCCGACGAGACCGCGCCGGAAAAAACATAAAAAAGAGCCCGGAGGATAATCCCTCCGGGCCTTCAAGTAAGCGACTAGGGAAGACCAGATCCATAATCGCCAAAAGGTGTTTCGGTGCTCGCTTCTAACCCTGGAACAGGGACAGAATTGACTGGTTGTTCTGGTTCGCAATCGACAGAGCCTGCGTCGCCAGCTGCTGCTTGGTCTGCAAGGCCGTCAGTCGCGCACTTTCCTTGGCCATGTCAGCATCAACCAGATTGCCAACGCCAATTTCCAGGCTGTCTGAAAGTTTCGATACAAAAACCAGATGTGAATCAAGACGTTGGGCAGTCGCACCGAGGCGAGCAAGCGCCGCGTTCACATTGTTAAGGCTGGTGTTAACCGTCGTGACGAGCGCAGATGCGAGCGTCGCAGTGCCCACACTTGCCGTCGAACCGAAGGTAATGATTGAACCACCAAGCGACATGTCCTCAGTACCAAGCGTGATCTGATCTGCTGCGTCCATGTCCGCAACATAGGAGATACCGTTGGTGACGGAACCGTCGATAAGGTTTGCGCCGTCGAATGCCGCATCGCCAATGATCGTTTCGATCTGGGCCAGCAGGTAACGGAAATCTTCGTTGTAAGCAGACCGGGAAACAGCATCCAGTGACGGGTCTGACGCCGCCAGGGCCTTTTCACGCATCTGGATCAGGAGGTCGGAAACGGCCTCGGCACCAGCAATCGCAACGTCGATAACTGAGTTTGCCCGGTTTAAACTTGTCTGAACTGCGTTGAGTGCACCAATGTCACCCCGCATGTTCTGAGCTACTGCGAAAACGGCAGAATTGTCTCTTGCCCCGGCCACTTTATAACCGCTCGCAACCCGATTCTGGGTCGTCTCGAGATCGCTGTTCGTCTTGTTGAGAACCTGCAGCGCGCTCATCGCAGCAGAGTTATTGTGAACACTCGAAACCATTCTTACTATCTCCCGGCAGTTATTTGTTTACCCTGCCATTCATGGGAGTAGTTTTCGAACGTGATGGTTAAATAAAGGTTGGCGAACTAAAAAAAAATCGAATCAAATCGATTCGACCGGTTTTAGACATTTTGATCTACAAGTAATCCGTAAGCTTCACCCATACTCTTGGCGAGCTCCAAAAGCTTTTCGTCCGGCCATTGTTCCAGGACTTCTCCTGTATCCGGATCAACAATTTTCTGGATGAATTTTCCGGTCTCTTTGTCCTGCTCAATAACGAAACGTCCTTTAGTTTCCTCTTGCTGAGCGGAAACGGCCGTTTCGAGAGCTTTGCGTCGCTCAGCCGAAACATCAGGTGTTTCGAATTGTTCCTCCGGAACGTCTGGCGTTTCGATGGTCGCCTTAGGAACATACTCCCTCACCCCTTCGATGGGGGGGTAGGCACCTATGTGTGTAAGTTCAATGTCTCCAGCCATTGGTTATACCCTTTCTCGTCAAGGAAGTACCGGAGCACCTTTAAAAGGTGCTCCGGACCCAAGATCCTTATCGGAAGAAGGACAGGGCGATGCCAGAGCTTTGGTTTGCAATGGACAAGGCCTGTACGCCGAGCTGCTGCTTAGTTTGCAGAGCTTGCAGTTTCGCAGATTCTTTTGCGAGGTCTGCATCGACGAGGTTACCGATACCAGCTTCAGTCACGTCGCTCAGTTTTTGGATGAAGTCACCGTGAACGTTCAGAGCTTTAGAGTTCGTACCAAGACGAGCCAGAGCCTGGTTCAGGTTGTCGAGAGACGTTTCGATTGTCGCAACAGCCGCAGACGCGTTTGTTGCTGTGTCAAGAGAAGCCGTTGCAGCCAGAGTGACGACGCCTCCGCCCAGAGACAGGTTTTCGTCCTGAACCGTGATAACAGATGTACCGTCAGCATCAGCAATTGCTTCAATGCCGGCAGTTGTGTTGTTGATCAGGTTTGTGCCGTTGAACTCAGCGTTTGAAACGATAGTAGAGATCTGATCACGAAGGGCTTTGAAGTCTTCGTTGAACGCAGCACGTTGGGACGTAGTGAGGGACTCGTCAGATGCGGCCAGAGCCTTTTCTTTCATGTCAATCATCAGGTCGCTGATGGATTCGCCAGCGGCGATCGCAACGTCGACTGTAGAGCTTGCACGATCGAGAGATTCTTTTACAACGCCGAAACCGGCAACGTCAGAACGCATGCCCTGAGCGATGGCAAACACAGCACCGTTGTCTTTAGCCGAACCGACTTTCAGACCTGTGTTGATGCGGGATTGGGTGGTTTCAAGTTGGGAGTTGGTGTTGTTGAGTTGCTGAAGTGCAACCATTGCACCATAGTTCGTATTTACGCTTGCCATTTTGGCATTCCTTTCTGGTCTTTGCCCGTTATCCGGGTTTTATGAGCATTTTGCTCTCGGGGTTTTCTTCCCCACAGACCTATTGGCAAAATGCGGACCAGTTTTTTGGTTAAGCCGAAAAACCGCCTGACTGCGCAGTTTCAGACCTTCATTGGTTAACAGAATTTCAGGTAGAGTTAGCAAAAACCTAACGCGTTGACCAAACCTGCCGACCGGCAATTTTTGCCGGGCAAATATTGCCCCGCCGCCAGATTCAGAAACGGAAAAAGCCGGACCCTGAGGGGCCCGGCAGTACTGGAAGGTTCATACCTTCTCTCGTTCCAATTATAATTACTGGTCTTCCCTTATCGGAAGAAGGACAGGGAGATGCTTGATGCCTGGTTGGCAATAGACAGCGCCTGTACTCCGAGTTGCTGCTTGGTTTGCAGAGCTTGCAGTTTCGCGGATTCTTTCGCGAGATCTGCATCGACGAGGTTGCCGATACCAGCCTCAGTCACGTCAGACAGCTTCGTTACGAAGTCTGAGTGTACTTCAAGGGCTTTAGAGCTCGTGCCCAGGCGAGCAAGTGCCTGGTTGAGGTTGTCGAGAGATGTCTCGATTGTTCCAACAGCCGCAGACGCGTTTGTTGCAGTGTCGAGAGAAGCGGTCGCTGCCAGAGTGACAATAGAACCGCCCAGAGAGAGGTTTTCGTCCTGAACCGTGATAGCAGACGTACCGTCAGCATCAGCAATTGCTTCAATGCCGGCAGTCGTGTTGTTGATCAGGTTTGTACCGTTGAATTCAGCGTTGGAAACGATTGTCCCGATCTGATCACGAAGGGCTTTGAAGTCTTCGTTGAACGCTGAACGCTGAGACGTTGTCAGAGACTCGTCAGACGCAGCCAGGGCTTTCTCTTTCATGTCGATCATCAGGTCGCTGATTGCTTCGCCAGCGGCGATGGCAACGTCGACTGTAGAGCTTGAACGATCGAGAGATTCCTGAACAACACCGAAACCAGCAACGTCAGAACGCATGCCCTGAGCAATCGCATAAATCGCGCCATTGTCTTTCGCAGACGCAACTTTCATACCTGTGTTGATGCGTGTTTGTGTTTGTTCCAGAGCTGAGTTTGTAGAATTCAGCTGTTGCAGAGCAACCATTGCACCGTAGTTAGTATTTACGCTCGCCATTTTAGCGACCCTTTCTTATTTTAAGTAATTCAGACGTTTTGTCTGAGCAGGCATTTTACCCGCAGATTGGTATCGCAAGCGGCGGGCCAGTTTGCCGATTAACGCGCCAGGAAAAGCCCCCGTAAAACCGGGCCAAAATGGTTAACGGCTTTGGTAAGGTTACTTAAAGTTTTATGGGTCTGCGGCAGATTCTGCCGGGCGGAACATCTTACCCGGCAAGATTGGTAAAACGCTCGAATTTACATTGAATTTATTGTATTTTTTCTTGTTTCAAATAGGAAATCCGGGACGAAAATGACAAAGAAAAAGGCCGGACATTGCTGTCCGGCCAGATAAGAAGGCTGCCACCTTCTGGATATATTCTGTGATCGTGCTTCGCCCAGAGATTACTGGAAGAAGGATAGTGCGATACCGCTCGCCTGGTTGGCGATAGACAGGGCCTGAACGCCGAGCTGCTGTTTGGTTTGCAGAGCTTGCAGTTTCGCAGACTCTTTGGCCAGGTCAGCGTCAACGAGGTTACCGATACCAGATTCAGTAACGTCAGACAGTTTGGTGATGAACTCAGAATGGACGGAGAGAGCTTTAGATGCTGTGCCGAGACGTGCCAGAGCCTGGTTCAGGTTGTCGAGAGATGTTTCGATTGTTCCAACCAGACCAGATGCCAGTGTCGCTGTACCGAGAGACGCAGTTGCCGCCAATGTAATGATTGATCCACCGAGAGACAGGTTCTCATCAACAACTGTAATGACCGACGTACCGTCAGCAGACGCGAACGCCTCAACGCTGACAGTTGTGTTGTTGATCAGGTTCACGCCGTTGAACTCGGCATTGCCGACAATTGTCGCGATCTGATCGCGAAGGGCTTTGAAGTCTTCATCAAAAGCGGAACGCTGAGCTGTAGTCAGAGACTCGTCAGACGCTGCGAGGGCTTTCTCTTTCATTTCGATCATCAGATCGCTGACAGATTCGCCAGCGGCGATCGCCACGTCGACAGTAGAGCCGACACGGTCAAGAGAGTCTTGAACAACACCATAACCAACAACGTCAGCACGCATGCCCTGAGCGATTGCGTAGATAGCACCATTATCTTTTGCGGAAGAGACTTTCAGACCAGTGTTGATACGTGTCTGAGTAGATTCAAGCTGGCTGTTTGTAGAGTTCAGCTGCTGAAGCGCGACCATTGCGCCATAGTTCGTATTTACGCTCGCCATTTTAGCGATCTCCATTCTGGTTATGTAATGTGAGCATTTTGCTCACCCAGGCATTTTGCCCGCAAACCAGCTTTGCAATTGGAGTGCCAAACGAATTGGTTAACAAAAAAACCTGAAAACACAGTGTTCAGGCGCGTAAATCTTACAAAACTGGATGCAATTTTCCCGTGCCGTACTTGTTGCCGGGCAAAAGTTTCCTCGCTCGGCAAAACATGCCGAGTTGGCCAAGAAAAAACCGCCGGGGATTTCTCCGCCGGCGGCCGCCTGTGCTTCTGTTGTTGCGTTTCTACGCATCGGTCCAACTCCTGGGATCTACAGCGTTAAGAAAGGGGACGAGAACTCTCGCCCCCTCCTTGCGACTGTGGGTCTTACTGGAACACTTGAGGCTTACCTTGTTTTTATTGAATTTTTATTCCGCCTCGCCTTGATTATCCGCGTTTTCTGGCGTTTCGTCGGATGTGGTGGCGGATAAGTCGGACGCATTTCGAATATTCTGTGGCCGCATATCAAACGCACCCGCCACTTGGTCGTTAACGACATTTTTACCATCCAGTGTGAACGCCAACGCGATAGACTTCTCAGTGATCTCCACGGCTTGCGGTAAGCGCTGATGAATGTAGGGCATGAGGTCAGTCATCCAGCCCGTCACAGTCGCCAGAGCTTGCGCGCCGCTTAACCCCATTGTCTGAGACAGACGGGCGGCGCGAAACTGAATAAAAGTGCCGGGATCGTGACCAAGCAATATGAACTCATTGTATTCGTGAAACACGGTTTCAATCAGCAATTCGCCGGGCTCGATCCCAAACCTGTCGGCGCAGTATCGGCGCAACGCATCAGAGCGTTTATTTTTCGCCCCTCTTTTACGACCGCGCTTTTTCTCGTCTTGCTGCTGCTCTGACAAAACAAGAACGCTCTGCGCTTCCAGCACGGTTTTTGGATCAATGGGGTCTGGCTGTTTCTTTTCGGTCATTCCCTGACCTGGCTTTCATAGACGTCAGCACCTGTATTGTGCCGGATTGCGCATTGAAAATACTGCGCTGCCCATTCCTGTTTTTGCTGATCAAGCAAACGGTTTTGCTGATCCGGGCTAAGAACATTCCATTCGTCCTGGCTGATCGTCAGTTTTGGCAAAGCGTCAGGACAGCGCTTCAGAGCCGTGACAGGAAAGGCCGGGCAGGATTTTGCAACCTCGATTGACGGGCGGTCAATCTTCCGGCTGAGCCCAGGCATTGTGCATGCCGACAACACCATAAGCGCGCCGACAAGTGTCAGGATCAATTTTCGTTTCAATGGGAACCTCCTTGATACGCTCGATAATCCGAACGGTGCTGCCTTCGATTTTTTCAGCCGTTTTCAGATTGATCTGTTCGAGATCAGAGATACGGCTCTGCGCTTTTTCGAGCTCTGTTTTCTGAAGGGCGTTTTCTTTTCGCAAGACGGCGACATTGGACGTTTCCCATTTCGCCCGCTCATCTGCTTTCCCTTCCTGATAACAGAAGCCCCCGGCCACGATTGCCGTCGCAACACAACAGAGCGCGCCAATTGCCAAACATCTTAGTGCCATGTTTTTGCTCCAAAGGTTTCAGACCAAGGGCGGTCATCGACATGGATAAACTTCTGAGACGGATAACGGCCAATGCCTGTGAAGCCGACGCGGCGGGCAATCTTTTCCACATGCTCGGCGTCATGACCGATCAGCGACACATCAAAGGCATTGGCCAGCATGTGCATCGAATTGACCGCCCCACCAATCGCCTCATTGTGTTCTGGCGACCGAAAGGCGCTGGTTAAGATCATCGGCTTGTTGAGAAGGTCGCGCATATACTGCAATTTTTTCAGGGCCGGTTCGTTCAGATAAAGAAGCCCGGTGCCTTTGCACATGAGCTCATAGACACTGAAATTGCGAACACCTTTCAGATGAAGCTGGCCAGAAAAATGCGTAGCAGGCATAACTGCAAGCTGCACCTTTTCCCATTCTTCGCGATACCAGCGGCGTTGTTCTGGCGTCATGATTTGCCCTTTCTGAAGATCCACTTTGTCAGCCGGACGGCTGCAGAATTGCGCGCCAGTTGAGGCCAGAAAATATTGTGGTGGGTGATTTTGATGATGACGAAAACAGCCGTGCCGGAAACTGTCCGCATAAACACGCCAGGCCCCGGAGCTGTGCCACCATTCAACATAAGGAAAAGAGACAGGGCCGCGCCGATAGCAACGAGCCCCAGAACGCAAGCCAGAACGAAGTTGAGCTCATACCTCAGAACCAGCCGGTTCGCACCCTCTGGCCTTGAGATGACCATTGCCAGACATATGACGATGACAACCTGCACCAACAATACGAGACAATAAATCAGACGGTAGATCGGTTCGAGTAGATCAATCATCCTTCCCCTCTCCTTTCTGTCCGAGTTTGTTTAGTCCGCGAATGACGAACTCAATCAGTCGCGCGCCGAATAGACTTGTGATCGCCGCCGTACCGACCGCGCCCGCCTCATCGAAGCCCGGCACCACCGCCTCAAAGACCCCGCGAAAGACTGGCGCGAGAAAAAAGCCGGTGAACATGGCGACAAGTCCGGCAAGGGCCAGGTCAATAGGCTGGCCGCCCTTCTTCACCGCCCAGAGCACATTGATCAGCGCGCCGCCCATACAGGCCAGAAACACCCACACCGAAAACGGGCTGGCTTCTGATCCGTCCGCAATCGCATTGGCCACTTGCAGGCCACTGGCGGCAGACGCGGTTGCGCTCGTCAGCACAACATGCAGGCTGCTTGGATCAATGAGTTTCATAAGCCCCTCGCGCATAAGATTAGCTGAACTGTGCGAGCTGAAGCATTTCGTCAAAATCCGCATCGAGCACGGTTTCAGCATCGCGGCCGGTCACGTCGAGCGCTTCCGCCACGAGCCGGTAAAACCGGAACTCTGCCCCCTGCCGACGCGCAGGAAGCCAGCCAGTACCGGCATACTGACCCGCAACACCGCAACGAATAGGCTGAGTGCTGAAATTGACATTCGTCGCTGACGCCTCAAACAGTGACTTGGTTACGACCGTCTTTTGCCCACCCGAAACGAATGGACGTGTCATAAGGCTAAAGCCGGTCTGGTCGCGCCAGGCTCCAATCTGCATGATCTGGCCAAGATGGCCTGCCTCGGGCGTGATCTCCGCCGCGATCTGCGAGTTATTGGCTGTCTTCAACTGCGCACGCAATTTGCCATCACCCTTCTGATACAGTCCGAACACCCCGTCATTTGAGTTTGCAAGACCCGTTTCCAGCATCGGCAGCAAGCCTGCAGAATTAACTTCATCTGCATTCCAGAGGGTCGGAAACTTGATGTAGGCAATAAACAGAAAATTCTGACGACTTGGCAAAATCTGAACGCTTGGCGTGCCGGTCCATGTGCCGACAAGCTGAGCAAAGTTAAGGGCTGTGATTTGCCCGTTGACCACAGTGGCGTCGATTGTCTGTCCGCGCGTACCAGTGGATGAGTTTGTGCCATAGACCACGGCGCAGGCGCGCCCCTGAACATAGCCAGAGCCTGCCGCCGAGATGGTAAAGCCGGTCACAGAAGAACCCGTCATAATGGCCGTCGCAGTCGCGCCAGAGCCTTGCTTGCCATAAATCTCAGCCATAATGCCAGCCGGTGAATTGGCTGAAACATGGCCTGCGGTTACGTCATCAAAGCCAAATCCGCCGCCTTCATGTCGAAGGCTTTGCCCGGCTGAAATACTCATGACGCCATCGCCATAACCATAGCCGTTGGCAGCTGTATCAGTCAGCACGTCGCCATCAACCGGCGCGGCTTGTTTCAGGTAACTTGCTGGCGCAGCGGCGGAAAAAGTCCAGATACCGCGTGTGGAAAGACCGGCATGAATAAAGTCATTATGCGCCGGGCGGAGAGATGAGCCACGAACGGGCCTGCTGGAAATGATGTCTACCATATCGTCCTCAAATGCTTGTCGTGATCGCGCGGAAAAGTGTGTGTGAGATCAGATTGCGCGCATTCGGCGCAGGGTGATCAGGGTCGTCCGATGCAAACCAGCCAAGGCTTTCATAAAGCGCGTAGTCAGGTCCAAACACGCGCCCAAGATCGAGGCTCGCAGCGCGGTTCTCATACGCAATCGAACGCTGCGCGCGCTGATAGTCGATCATTTTCCGGCCATCGTATATGCTTGGGTTATTGATATGCCGCAGCGTTTCGGGCGGAGAGATCAGCAGAATATCGCAAATCGGATTGACGGCACGGCATCGGTCGATCAGCTCCTGCAAATAATCTCGGTACTGGTCCGCATCGTAATAGGCCCGGTCGTTGACACCCAGAAGGATATAAAAGGCGTCCGGGGCCAGTGCTGACATGCCCGTTGCCCATTGCGCCTCGACCTGGAACAAATGGTCGATTGCGCGCGCGCCAGCACGCCCGCACATATGATTGCGGACGCCCGGACCATTTTTCAGAACATTGATACCGCAAAGGCGGACTTCACCGCTGACCACTTCAATGTCAGTCGTAACTTCACCGGCAGGCAGGGCTTCCATGTCGAAGACAGTCAGGCCACTACCACCCAGAACCTTGTTATGCCAGGCTCCATCATTATAGCGATACCGAAGCTCACCACCTGTTGCGATGTAAAACATCTGAAGACTGGACGCATAGGCCGAATAAAACTCAGCACTATCGCCCGGCGTGGTCGAGCTATAAGCCGACAAGGCCGGTGCCGGAATGTGAACGGACGGCGTTGTCAGATTACAGCTGATATTGATCCAGCCGCCACCGTCGAAAGTATGGTTCGTGAACCGGCTCTGATCATAATCCGAAGAACCTGTGACAGAGTTGTAACCGGTGCCCGCATTACCAAATTCCGCCTGCATACGCTTGGTGAACTCAGAAACGTAATGTTCCGCTGCGTTCGTCCAGCTATCCCCCGTCATCGCATTGCTCAGCACCTCTGACTTATTGTTGCTTTTCAGATTGCCGAGTTTACGACGCGTCAGGCACAGGTGTTCGGGATAGGCAAAAGCCGCGGCGCTTTCGCCATCAGACTGAACAACACGGCCCTGCTTCAGGGCTGAAAGTTGAGACGCCTGCAGATAGACCTGGTTGCCAAAATCCATGTCACCATTGTGCCGGATACCAAAATCAAAGCGCGGACGATTGTATTCGTCGCGAACAAGCTGTCTGAACCGATAGCCAGACAGGCGCGTATCGCCGCCCCATTCAATCCCATCGCCTGAAATGCTTCCCGCAAGGCGATTGTCCTGGATCAAGCGGAGCTCGTCAGACACATGACCGGCCAGCACAACAAGGCTGCGAACCTCATCAAGATACGCTTTCAGCGCATCTGTGAAAGCGTTTGTGTCTGGTTCGAGCTCATAGAGCGTTTTGATCTCTCCGCCCGTCTGGTCGGCGGATGCACCGGCCTCAACGACTTCAGTCGTCAACACCGGATTGCCCAGCGAGGAAATCCGGCGAATGGAGCCATCGGCGAAGATGACATATTGACCGACTTTGAAGCGCCAGTTTTCAGCCAGATAAGCGGTCGTCAACGCAGCCGCATTGGTGGCATGGACAATCAGAGCATTGACGCTGGCGACAGAGCTCTGAAGGGTTTCAGTCGCCGCGCCGGTCTTCTCATAAATCAACGTCTCGCCTTCCGACGAGATGGTGAAGAACTCGCCGACAACAACATTGGCAGAGACGCCAGGGATTGCGCTTGCGCCTGTCAGCCCCGTGCTGGCAGAAAAATCAAACCCGGTTGGCGCGCTGGAATAATAGCCGGGATAGTCGATATGGATCGCCGTGACTGCGCCGCCTTCCACTGTGAAGGTTCCGCGCACCGGCACAACTTCAGTGCCGCCTGTTGCGACCAGTTCGAAAACACCATTCGTACCGCCTGAGCCAGCGACGAGCGCCGAATATGTGCTGATCCCGTCACCATGCGCCGCCGCGATAGATGGAAACATGCCTTTGATCAGCTGAGCGCCGTCGCGCGCCGCCAGCGCCTCATCACGGAAAACCTGCGCTTCGTCGCGAAGCCCATTGGTCACATCGCGCGCCGCAATACCTTCATTGCGGAAGCCCTCAGTCTCATTCCGATACTGAAGCGATAAATCACGCGCAGCTTCTGACACTTCTTTTGCGTTGATTGCATCGACAACGAAATTGCCGGGATCGGTTGCTGAGAATGTCAGGTTTCCATTCTCATCCCAGACAGCAAGAAAACCTGCCCGTTCTGCGGCCTGTCCGATCAGCCGTCCAGTTTCTCCGGGAGGTACAAGGAAGGTTCTGGAAAAACGCTCAATCGTTTCTTTGTGCAAAATGATCTGACGATCAAACTCTTTATTGAGTTGGTTGGCGGTGATCGCAGTCTTTTCAGGAAAGCTCACCAGACGATTGGCCGACGCTTGCCCCAAAAGAGCAATCTGGTCGCCTTCACTGGCAGCGGTTAGCAGCGTCAGCGTACCAGATTGCGAGGGGGCGTCCGGGGTGATGGACGCCGGCAGGGAGGTCAGCGAGCCGTCGCTTTCAATCCGATAAGCTTTAACGGCGTCAGCGGCATCATATTCAAACGTGATCGTGAAATCAGTTTGACCAGCGCTAGCCGTGTAAATGACTGCGCGCGCATTTTGAGAAAGTATCAGGCTCATAGGTCGTCATGCTATGCGCCGATTTCAAAGCGGAAGTTTTCAGTCCTGCCTGATACTTTCAAAATCAGGCGCGCGTGTGGGTGCTGTCTCACCCGGAGCCCAGAAATACTCATTGCCATAATCGCGCCGCTGCGATTGCACACGACGCCTGAACGCAGCCTCTGCTTCCGGATCAAGAATTTTTTGCAAGGCGTCCTCAATATAGCGATCATAGGCAAGCTTCAGATACCAGGTGTTCGAGCCCGGCACGAGACCCGTTCCAATATCGGTCAGGTCAGCTGCGAAGGTCGTTTGCTTGCCTTCCAGCAGGGCGGAAATATTTCCGGAAACCGCCCGGTGAAGGTCAGTTGCTGTTTGCACAACCGGGCCGCCAGCCGTTACCGGAAAACTACCGCCAAAGCGATTTGTGTCGGCAAAAAAGAAATCGCCCCAAATGCCAAGACCGCCGCCCTGCAGTCCTGCGGCCATCCAGAATTGCTGGCTTTCCATTTCGCGCGGGTCTCTGCCTGCCGCCAGTTCTTTGGCCTGAATACTCATTGCCCCGCCCAGCGTCAGCGTTATCAGCAAGGTCGTCATATAACCGGCTCCGCGCGCGCCTTCGCCTTCGCGAACAAGCTGATTGTATATTCGCAGGCCGTGAAGATACGGCAAAGTCACACCAAACGACATGAACATGGAGGCGGATCGTCTTAACTCACCCTGCAGGGTTCCGGCTCTCGAATTGCCGATCAATAAGGATCTCGCCCGAAGATTTCCGCTTGGCACGGCAAATTCGCTTTCGGCATGAAACATTTCAAGCACACGGCTTGCCAGTTTTTCCTGCTCAACACTCACATTGACCAGATCAAGTCGCCCGGTCTCTGTTCGCATTTTTGCGAGCTCAGACCAGTCAGCTTCTGAGATACCATAGCGATCCAGCGTCCGGCGCAAAGGTCCGTCGAGCGCGTCAAAGCCCATCTGAACGGCACGGCCAAAATCATACATCAAGCCCTGAATAAAAGCGTGACGGCCCGCGCGGGTCCATGGGCTTAACAAGCTCATGGCCAGAGATGCATTCGCAACATGGCGCGACCATTCCTGGCCTGACAAGGTTCCGGCATAGCGCGCCTGTGAAATCAGTTCATTGTTGGCGCTTTCGAAAATCGCACCGCTGGCAACCGCGTCACGGCGACTTTTCCGGCTGGCGAGCTGACCGACAAAAGCTGACAGAAACTGGCCATGACTAGCGCCCGTATAGGTTCGCGCAAATGCATTAAAGACCGCATCACCGGGAATGGCACTCAACACCGCAGAACCGAGATAAGCAGAGGTCAGAATATTTCGCACATTCCCCGCGACATTGGCCAGCACCTGACTGTCAGGGCTGTTGACGGCCCCGGTATGATGCAACCAGATATCATCAGCACGGCGCAGTTTTTTTGTAATCGTTCTCCGGGCATTCTTCCATTGCCGTTTGGGAACCAGTTCATGACCATGCAACTCTGCCTGCGCGGCAATCTGCTCGGCCTGTGCATGTAAAAACTTGCGCATACCATCTGGATTAGGGCCAAGAACTTCCATTTCAGCAATATCCTTGGCCATGCCGCCAACCCATTGCATAGCCGCAGAAAATGCGTCGCCGCTGGAAAATTCTTCGGCATATTTCATCCAGGTTTCAGCATCTTTGAACACCAGATATCGAGCTTCCTGACGACGATTAGCCAACATGGAAGACCTGCTTCGGGTCGATGGCTTGAGGCCAATATCGCCATCCGTCAGAATGCGCTCTATCACGCGCGGCAAGTCTTCCCAGACTTGCGCCGCTGTCATTGGCCGCCCTTCCGGATCAAGCATTTTTTCCGGGTCAAGCATATCGAAAAGCCGTTTGCGGAAAGCTTCCAGCCCGTGCTTGTCAACAAAGTTCTGCACCGCGCGGCGGTCATGGCTCTGCGGCAATCCCCAGTTCTCAAGCTTGCCAATTTCCATGCCTGCGCGGTTTGCACGCTGTCGCAGCCATTCTGCCGTATCGGACCATGCCCGCGACAACGCCTTTGCAGCATGGTCGCCAGTATCGACGCCAAAGGCTTCCTTGACGACGTTTTTCAGATCGGCGCGGTTCAGCCGTCTTTGCGCAACACCACGCCTGAAATGAAACAGAAACTCTTCCATACGGCCATGCGCCTGGGCAATGATCGCATTTTGCCGACCCGCGACACTTTCTGCCCGGCCATAGCCATTGCCGATATTGTCAAGCGTATTGAGAATGAAATCACCAAAATCCCTTTCGCCCCGGCCATTTCGAAAAGCTGCGCCCTGCTCCATCAAAGTGGTGCGCCGTTCGGCGGTCAGCGCCTCAAGGCGCTTGCGTCGCGCAGCTTCCCGCTCCATGGCTTCCATCGTCTCACGGCTGGCGATTGCATTGGCTTCAGCCGCGCTTTTGCCCTGGCCTTCTTCTCGCCGCATGGAGCGTTGCCAGACCTCGGAAAGATCATCGGCCATTTGTTCACTGATCAGTCCGTCACTCAATGCATCGGCGATGCATTCTCCGAAATTGCTATGCTTTGCCATCTGATCTCACTACGCATCCATCAAGGACACTCATTGCTTTTTCTACTGCCTGACTGGCAGCATTCGGGTTCTTGGAAAACTCGTCTCCTTCAAGCGATGGAAACAAGGCCGCGCCTTCACCGAACATGTCAGCCGTTTTGTCATCGAGCGCGCGCGCATTCGCTGGTTCATCGGGGTCAAGTTCCGGCGTGTCCGCCTTGGATGGCGTGTCGATTTCATCCTCTGAAATTCGCGCCGCCCGGTCTGTCAGCTCGCCGATCCGTCCGGCGTCAATCTCCTGGCGAAGCTGTTCAGCCACCTGTCTTGCGCCTTTTGCGCGGGTTGTCTTCTTATCAAGAATGTCATCGACAACATTATTCATCATGTCGCTGACGTCCCCTTTGCGGGTTGCCAGCTTCAAAATCAGGTCTTTGATAAGCGCGCCACTCTCGGCCAGTTGTCGGTTTCCGGCCCGATCCAGCTGATTGCCGCCCGTCCCTTCAATCCGGTCTGCTTCTGTGTTCAGGATGGAAAACAGCTTTTCATCACGTCGCACGGCCTTCATGACCTCATCGGTCAGCTTCATTTTTTCTCTGAGGCTTGGCGTGACAATTTCTTCCGGCCCAAACAGGCTGTTCTGAACACTTCGAACGGCGCGGCTTTCCAGTGCTGCGCGCACAAGGAAACGGGCTTCTTCGACATTCGCCGGTCGCGCCTCAAGAATGATTTCAGCAATGCCTTTATGCAATGACGTGTCAGGGACATAACGTCCGATTGTCGCGGCATAATCCGTGCGGATCATTCGATTGCGGACCATTCCGAAAACATCGTCAGACAGGCGCGCAAGAACGCGGGCTTCTCTTGCTTTTGCATCCGTCAGGGAAATACTCGGATCGTCCAGAATTTCCGGAAACTCTCTGATTGCGGTTGCTGTATCGATAACATCGCCTGTGCCTTTGCGAATATTCGCCGCGGCGGCGACACCGCGCACTTGATGGGCGCTCCATCCGTCAGCTTCCTTGTAAAGCCATGCATCGGTTCTGATCGGCGCATGGCCTTCCTGTTCCAGTCTTCGCGCAAGGCCGGATCGCTGATGCCCGTCAGCAACAAACTGAGCGCCATCGGATCGCTCCCAGACGAAAACGGCTTCTTCTGCCTGTTCATCCCATGCGCGCGCGCCTTCCAGACGCGAGGTGACACCCCGGCTGTCTCCCTCTGACTTATACTGAAAGGTCTGCGCATCGGTTTCAAGCTGCGCAAGACGAACCTTGGTTTTGGTCACAGGCTTGCCCATGCGCTCAATATCGGCCTGTCCATCCAGAGGCGGCAGAATTGGCTCCTCTGCCATTTTTCGCACTAACCATTGCGGCAGAGCACCGTCTGCGCCATTTGCGACACGATCCGCCGCTGCGATCGCGGACTGGTGATCTTCCCGGCTAATGCCCGATGGGCGCTGTTGCTCGGCTGTGATTTCTTGCTCAAGCCTTCGTTTGGCCGCGCGGCCTTCTGGCGGTAACTGGTCTTTCAACGCCTCTGCCGCTTTAAGAATATCATCGCGCGAACCGGACATTGCCTGTTTTAGCGGGTGGTCATCGTCCAGCCCGGCAAGCTTGGATTTGGCCTGCTGAAATTTGGCCTGCCGTTTAACCGAGCGATAAAGAACACTTGAGCCACCTTCAAACAAACCGCCAAAAACAGCAGCGCTGAAGACCGCATTGCCCGCATCTTCAAAATCGTAATCAAGACCAAGCTCATTATGCCAGGCCGCGACGTTGGGCTGCATAAGCGCTTCGGTGGCAGCATTGGTGATCGCGCCGCGAACGGCAACAGACAGAACGCTTTTCGCCTGGCCACCGACCGGCGCTAAACTGGTTAACAGGTTCACGGGATCGGTGAAACTCGCACCGGCCCCGCCCACCAATCCGCCGACAAATTGCGTCGGGGCATTGGCCCGGCGCTGCACATCTGCCGAGACCATGAGATAATCATTTGCGATATTCTTGATCTCTTTATCGAAATCAATAAAGCGGGGGATCAGATCATACGGGTACACCTCTCCCTTGTTCAGAACCGCATCCGCTTCCTTCCGCTGAGCGTTGGCAATACCTTCCAGTGTTTTATTGAACTCAAAGATAGCCTTTTCAGCCCGGAAGCTTCCGCCAATCCGGTCGATTGGTTCAATATCGCGCAGGTCGAACCGGCTCGCGATAATCTCTGGCGAATACCATGGCGCGCGAAATGGATTGACCAGCTCTCCATCGGCATAGCCCGGATAGTTTTCTTTAACGTCCGCAATGACACGATCAAACAGCTTTTCGCCGAGAATACGTTGCGCATTATAGTTTACTGTGGCTTGCGCTGCATCAAATTCAGCTTTCACAACATCCGTTATGTCTGCGCGCGATCCGGTCGCAAAACCTGAAAAATTGAATTGCGGCAATTCATCCTGACCAAACATTACTGGTCTCCTGCGACAGCTTCAGGCCAGCGCGATCCGATCCGCTCACGAAGACGGTTCAGGTCGAGGATATAAAACCCACGAGGTCCAGAGCCTGCTATTGGCTGCGGGTCATCTCCTTCCGGATCATTCATAAAGGCCATCATGCGACCGGGGGCCACCGAAACGAAATAGGCAGACTTCAGTTTTCCTGCCGGCACCTCAAGACCATCCGAATATCGCGGCGGACCATTGCCGGCATGGTTCAGGTCGTCAGCCGTCAGACCTTCGAGCACGGTTTGCACGGCGTCTCGTCGCATCCATGTCGGCGCAATGATCCGAGATCCTTTCATGCCATCAAACCAACCGCCGCCAATGCGGACCTCCCCGCCAAATTCACCAGTTGCCCCCTGCGCTTCCTGCAGGGCCTGACGATAGGCTTTGTTGTCAAACTCACCGACTGCGCCGCGTCGTCCGAGATAGATCAGATCAGCCGTTCGTTTCGTTACGGTTTGCGTTGCCGGGGTATGGTCAAGGTGCTTCAACGCCTCGCCTGCGATCCGGGATGCCTCCGCCGGGACATGCGTACCCGGATTTTCCGCTTTGAGCTGCTGGCCTTTGGCTGCGGCTTCAATTGCGGCCGGGTTTCCACCAGAGCGAAGCAGGCCCGCAAAATTGGCAAGCATGGGCGCATCTTTTGACAAACGTCTCAGCGTCATTGTCAGTTCATCGCCTGACATGCTATCTGCTAATTGTGCTGACAAAGCGATGAGCTCTGGCCCGCCTGCTTCTTCAGTACGCTGTAATGATCCAACTTCTTCCCGTGAAAATACCGCGCCCTGAACGCCATAATGTTCATCGATCAAACGGGCCTGATTAACACGTTGCGCGAGATTGTACTTCAGTTTTCCATCCGGCAGTTCTTCAAACAAAGGAATGGGCTCAATAACGCCCGCTCTGACGGCGTAACTATATGGGTCTTTCGACAGTCCTTCAGCCTGGCCAGTGCGAACATTTTCGATAACGTCGAGAAGGTCAGCGTCAACCGGCGAGGCTCCGTCTTTCATACCCGCTCGCAACTGATCGGATCGGATCGCCAACGCATCAGGCGGCAGCTTCATTGCGGCCTGTGCCTCACGGCCCAGCTGTACCATATTATCAATATCTGTGACCGTTTCAGTATCTCCAAGGCTGTTCGCCTGGCTGCGCAGCGTCTTCATACGATCAGGGTCTGGCATAATACCCTGTTTGGCAAAGCCGCGATAATCACGAACCGCCGCGCGAAGGTCTGACCGCTGGCTTCTGATTTCTGCTTTCAGGGCGCGCCTTGCTGCATCCTGTTCATGAAGTGCCGATTTCTTTTCATTGATCGAAACTTTCATTTTGCGATCAAGCGCATCTTTTTCGCTAAGGCTCAGTTCAGACAGAATACCTTCGCCCTTGCGGTACATTTCATCGAACTGACTGCGGAATGTCTCTTGTTCATCCAGCGTTTCCAGCCGTTCAAATGTTCCCATAATACGAGCGCTGGCCATTGCCTCGGACATGGCCTTGACCTTGTTTTCAATGGCCTGCGGCGTCATGACACCGCTGCGCGATGGGTCTGCCTCATATTCCTTGTCGCCGATTTTGAAAGCGGCGGCAGGTCCGAACTCAGCGAGACGTTCCTGAAACTTTACGACTTCATGACCAAGCACCGCGTCGGCAGCTTCATCCAGCCCCAGCGAATAAGCCTGGCGCTCAAGGTCATTTGTGACGTCATTCAGCAGAGCCTGCGCGGCTCCTTCTTCTTCCAGCTTTTTATTGAGCTCCGCCTTACGCGCATAAGTGCGATTATACTGCAGGGTCATTAGCGGCCAGCTCGCATCAAATTCAGCGAAGGCAGCCGGGTCAGCTGTTTTCAGGGTAGAAATGTATTTTTCGTGAAGCTTTTTAGCACCCTCACTAAAGGCAATCGGATCGTCAGGGTTCTCCGCTTCCAGACGGGCCAGCTCAGTTCGGAGCGTTGCATCCGTCCTTGTCCGCAAAACCCGGCGTCCTGCCGCGTCGAAGGCATCGCCGCGAAGTGTTCCGTCATTTCTTGGTCGGAACTCAGGGTCGAGCCCCGCAATCATGCCCTCGGCCTCGCCTTCCTTAACCGCCTTACGGTCTGCGATCTGGTTCAGTTGCGCGGCAAGCTCTGCAAATCCCGCTTGCGCTATTCGCGCAATACCGACGCCTGTTTCCGCCACTGAAGTCGGAAGATCAGTCTGCGCCGTAACTCCGGCTTTTCTATAGCGCTCAACCATATTTACCCCCGGTTTTTCATTGCGCTAAACATGGAAATGCCTGCTCTGGCCATGCCAAGCATTCCTTCCGTATCTGCGGATTTTCCTTGTTGGATCAGCGAGCGGCGGCTGCGTTCCAGCATGTATTGATTAATGCGGGAATTCATGCGGGTAAGATCAATTTCCCCTTGGGCCGTATCCTGATCTTTCAGCATCAGCTTGCGGGCGCTGCCCGTTTCAGACACCCCCGCGCCAGCAAAAGCCGCTCGCTGTTTGGCCAAACTGTTGATCGCATTCTCTAGAATGTCATTGGCCTTCTGGACGCTGGAAATGGCGTCCTGTCGGGACTTTAGTTGCACCTGGTAAGCCTGATCTTCTAGTTGCGCCTTTGATGCGCCGCCGCTTCGCATACTGGACATGCCGCTCAGAGCGGAGTTCATCATGCCAAGATTATTTGCAGAAAATAATCCGCCGCCTGCCGCGCCGCCTGCTGCGCCGCCCACCGCGCCGCCTGCAATGCCACCAGCGCCAGAACTTGCCACACCACCGGCAATTCCGCCCGCGCCAGAGCTCGCCACACTTGCGATCCCGCCACCGGCTGCTGCACCACCTGCCAAACTACTTCCCGCGCCGCCTGCCGCACCTGCTGCACCGCCGCCAAACATGGACCCGGCTGCACTGCCAAGCCAACTCCAGAGAACACCAACAAACTGCATTAGATTTGCACCTCTCTTTTCACAGACAAGACCTGCCAAGGCCCCGGCCATGCACGGGAAATTTTTGTGTCCGGGCGACGTCGCCAGCCTTTAAATCCATGCAGGCGCAGCGTGCCGGTCACATAGGGCGGCGCAAGCGGTCCTTCTCCCAGAACAAGGTCACGTTCCGGCTGGTACACATATGTCTGGCCTGCAACAGTCACGGCTGGCGGCATGGAAGATAACAGCCTCACGGACACTGACATAATGCGCTGAAGTTCATCGGAAATGTTCGAGCCCTGAAGCTCGATATAAGGCGGCAACAAATCAATAAATGCGTCAAACCAGAGCCCAATTTCATATTGCCCCGTGCGCGGTTCCGGAAAAGTCACGACGCCATCTGTGACCGTCAGCGGCCCGAATGCCTCGTCATTGCCAACGGCCCAGACTTGCCGCCCCTCCAAATGAGGCACTGACACGGTGGCGTCATCATCCAGATCGACCAGAATTGAACAGTCAAGTGTTCTCGATGGCATAAACAGGCCGACATATCTCCGCGTGTCGCCGTCAATCTCCTGCTCAATGACCGCGTAGAGCTGACCAGTTTTGTCAGCACAGACCCGCAGAATTTTCCCGTCAGTTGCATAGCGCATCCAGGCAGCAACGCTTTGTTCCGGCAATGTGACGAAAACGGGCAATTCCCCGTCTTCACGCATAACAAACAGGGCGCTAGCCTTGGTTTCATAGCCGGGCGGTCTCGCGTGAAGTCCTGTCGGTTTATCAATCAGATGACTGGCGCGCACAGAAATATTCTGACTGAGATATGTGGCCTGACTGTCAGAATAGACCAGCTCGTGAATATTATTGCCGCCATTTTCAACATAGAAAATCGAGCCGCCCATTGAGGCCGGAGCAATAGAGAAATGACTGCCCTCAGCCTCTGCCGGAACAGGCGGGTTCAGCTCGTCTGCAAGCAGATTTGACGCCGCGATAAACACAATTTTCTGCGATGAAAAGAACTGCAGGAAGCGCCCCGCTGCGACATGATTGATGCCGTCGCCGGTATCCGCATCCATTTGCATTTCAATCGCGTCGTCAGCGCGCAGATTGCCCTGCGCAAAATTGAAATAAGCATTGACCTTTGAGGCAATGATGGTCAGCGGATCGCTTTGCAGGCCGACAAGGATAAGGCGGCCTTTTGAAAAAATGCCATCACGCGGCCAGCCGCGTTTCTCTGAAATGATCGGTTCGCCGCCCGCATCACCTTCCTGGATCGTCGCAATCGTGATGACGCCCTTTTCAGAGTCAACTATCTCCCATGACATTTGCGGCAACGCCTTTGATGCCAGCTCGTTTTCGAATGTCACGGTGAAGCGCTGATTGGTGCTATTTCCGCCAGTATAGCTGACAGTCAGATTGCCCGCACCAACCGTTCCAATATCCTCAAGCGCCGTCTGGATGCGCGTGGCTGTTGTTGCGCCCGCACTGGCAAAATCAATGGCAGCGGTCGAGACGGCATCAAAGGTCAGTGTGAACTGTTCGTCAGCTGAGAAATCACTCAGACTGATGGTCTGCTTTTCACTCTTGGCGTTCGGGTAGGTCTCGCCCGGAAACTGCGCCAGCAACATATCGTCAAATTCCAGCGGGCGGCTGTCCCATTGGGTTGTTTCGCCTTGCTGAAAGATTTTGAAGGGGGCGACCTTCTGATGAAACAGAAGCCCTGTATCCAGTCGCTGCGCAAAATTCGTGCGCGGCAACAGACTGTCAGAATGCGGAATTGCAAGGCTGGCCTGGCGAACGCCGTTCAGATAGACCTCGCCATTATTGCCGCCGACAATGACCAGGTTCGAGCTCGTGTCATCATAGGTCAGGCTCATCATAACGGCATCTGACAAACCAGTTTCAGTCAGAACCGAAATTGCCGCTATCTTTAGAGTCTCAGCCGCAAGGTCAGCTATATTCAGACAGACAAGACGAATATAGCGAACAGTCCGAACGGTTCCGGCTGGCAACAACAGACGTTTGCTGGACGGGGATTGCTTGCATTTCGCGACGTCATCAATCTGCGACCAGTCAACCGCATCCGGGCTTGTTTCCGCTTGCAGCTGCGCGACCTTTGAATTGGTGCAGGTTACATCTGTCAGATCGAGACCACTAACGCTCTGCGCCTCACCAAGATCAATGGTCAGCAACAGCCCGTCATGCGCCGCAGAGATTGCCACAAAGGAGATATTTTCAAACTGGTCGCTCATGGCGTGATAAAATCATCCCATGGATTTGGCACACGCGGCGGGGTAGATGGCGGATCGTCAGCCGGTGGCGTTGTTCCATTCCCCGCGCCGCCCCCGGTGCCGCCCGTTCCGAGTGTCAGGACTGCGCTTGTCAGATCGCAGCGCTCAATCTGGCCGCGATGCAAACCAAGATAGGCAATGCCGGGCCGAAGCGTCACACCGCCCTGAACCATGAAATCAACATTCAGGGCGTCTTTAACGCTGATCTCATAAGCTGAAAGGTCCTCGCGCGCAGACAGCGCGGGACCAAATATGCCACCAGAAAAAGCGTTTTGAGTTTTGGGAAAGGTTGGCATTAATACCTCACGCCAATGAGATCCCCGTCATCCAGCACAAAACCAGAGCCCGGCTCTGAAGTGCCGTCTTCTGCAATCGCGGTCGCAATCAACCCACCGCGCGGATAGTGTGCTGTCTCACCAAAGGCTTCTGCCATCAGGTCGCGCCGCAAAGCGCGATTGCCGGTCATTTGAATGGCGGCGCTTGCGGCAGTCGCTTTAACCACGGCAGTCCGGAAGGTCGGCGACCAGTTTGCCGGGTCAAGCGAAACCCCGCCATGTTCAGCAAAGACGCGCTCAAGGTCGGTATGCAGACGGCCATTCTCGCGCGTAAATCGGTTTGAATATTGCTGACTGTCAGCGCTGCCTCTGACAGACATGATTTGATAAGCGGGCAAAGCGTACTGGTATTTATAGGGCGTCGGGCTCGGCTCTGTCAGGCGAGACAGCTCAACGGTAGTTCGCCGCCAGCTCCACATATACAGGCTCAGACAAAAATCGCGTTGCGACGCGTATCGACGCGCCGCCCCGTCTGCCGCAGGCGTTTTCTCTTCAAAAGATGAAATGCGGTCTTGCCCCAGTTCATCCATTGCCTCGTTATAGAGATCAGTATCCGCCTGCGTCAGTTCCATGAGGGTTACGCGCCGGTTTCGTCTTCAAATGGCTGAAGCGCGATATCGCCGCCCGTGCGGGCTACGACGTAAATTTTGCCCTTCACTGTGCCGCCAACACCCATCACCGCAATAATTACGTCGCCTGTGCCTTCGCTGAACTTGCCAGCGTGCTCATCCAGCGCGCCATTGGCTTCAACCTGTGCATCGGTTTGCGCTGTCACCAGATGAAACATACCGTAAGTCTTGCCGTTAAGGACCGCGCCATTTGAGACACGGACCAGCGCAAATTTGTTTTCAATCGCCATGACTGGCCTCCGATTTTTGAAAGAAAAGAAAGCTGACAGCCGTCTGGCGGCTGTCAGGAATAGCCCCAATCAGGCCATTGGTGAGTTTGTGGCAGGGTTCCAGCTTTCCGGATCAATCGTCATATCGATATCGAACTTGACGATGCCTTCCGGCAGCAGACCTTTGGCCGCCATATCCATGCCCATATTGATGAACCAGTGGTTTTTCTTGTTTTCCCAGGTCATGATCACAGAAAGCTCTTTAAGCGAAACGTGACCAAGGGCTGATTTCGGATAGACCACACCGCGCTTCAGATCAGCGCTCGCGCCAGCGGCAGTTCGGTTGAAGCAGATATAGTTCATCCCGCCCCAGGTCCGGGCAAATTTTGCATTTTTCGTGAGCGGAATATCCGGGCCGACATAATCAGATGACTTGAAATCATCATAGCGCATCAAATGACGCCACATGCGTCTGTTGATGATGCAGAAAATGTCTTCATCCTCGGAGACATTTCGGGCTTCAAACAGTTCTTCCTGCAGTTTCTGACTGAAGTCAGGCGTAAAGAACTGGCCAGCCCCGCCGAGGACTGAACCTGTGGCGGATGTTATCGCGGCATCATAGATCAGGTCATCAGCTTGGCGACCGAGGGCAAGCGCGCCCTGTTTGTGGTGCTCGTCGCGGTCATCTTCCGCCATACGATCAAGATCAAATCCCTCAATTGTAGGCGTAACTTTGTATGTTTTCGGCTCGACTTTGACGGTGGAGTGTTCTGCGCCTTGCTCCTTCAGCTCACCTTTGCCGTCATACGCATAGGCTTCCAGCATTCCAATGACGTGAAACTGAGCGTCTTTGGCATCTGTAATGCTTTTTTTGCGACATGTATTCAGCAGGCGACCACCCTGATCCTGATACTTCTGAAGGACGCCATCCATATAATCGGTACGAAACCATTCTGAGGCCGTGATAGAGGACATAAAATTTGCTCCTGTGACTTTGCATCAACCCGGTCTCGCCACCGGCATGATTGAGCTGAGAGGCTAAGTCACAGGGCAAAAGGGGAAGTTTTCAGTCAGCAAACATGGCGCGCCGCGCATCATCGACACGCTTGCGAAATACTGGATCATATTGGTCGCTCTGCGTGTCATAACGCGGATCACGCCTCGCTTGCTGGAGTTTGTCGCGTGTCCAGACAGTATCACCGTCGCCTGTGTTCGGAACATTTGTACCTTCCCGCTTGGACGCCAGCAGATAGGACAGCAGCTTTGTTCCGGCTGCGGTGCTGGAAACAATTTTGGCTTCTTCGAGCAAAGGCTTCAGGCTCGGATCAGTTTTAAGACCGGCTTCAAGCTTATCCACAAAGGCCAGAACCGGGCCAGTGATCCGCGCCTGTTCAACTGGCGAGCCGAGGCTTTCCCATTCTGCTTTTGGATCAATCGGCTTTTCGATCAGGCCTGATGCAACGAACTGATCGAGCGCGCCACCGATGACGCTTTGAAACTGCTCTGTTGTCAAACCAGCTTTCAAAGCAACGCCGCGAACCATTTCAATAGCCGGGTCTGCGCTCAAATCGCCAAAAAATGGCGTTGCGTCATCGGACAAAGACAACGCATAATCCTTTGCGTTGTCTGGCGGTTTAGGCATAGCTGCTGCGGCTTCTGTCAGCTTTTTTACCTCAGCCGATACCTTTGTCAGCGTTTCAATTGCAGTTGCACCGCGAAGATTTTCCGGCAAATTCGCAAGGTCGAAGCTGGTCTCATCATCCCCTTTCAGAACAAGGCTCTCGTCCGGTACTCCTTCGCCTCCGGTCTGCCGCGCACGATCAAGAAGGCTGTCCTGGCTCTTATTCTCATTGCCTGCTGGCGCATCATCCTGTTCAGAGCCTTCCCCGCCGCCTTCTCCGCTATCTTGTCCGGCGTTGGATTGCCATTGCTGGACTGGCAGCCGCATAGATAAACGCTGATCCAGAACAGGGGTGGCGGTGTCGTTGTCATGTCTTTCACTCATGGTTCTCTCCATTTTTGGTCAAGCTTTCAAAGTCTCGGTAGGCTTCGATGAAGCGACGGACGACATAGTTTTCGCCCTCTCGCAGCAAGGCGAGCGCTTCAAGGTTTTCGCGCGGCACATCAAACAGCATGTGTCGCGAAATAACGGGCTGCAGCAGAGTTTTCTCGATCAGCCAGCGCAAAACGCGCTGCCCCAGATCACTGGAAAACAGGGCGTGAATATCCGCCTGCGCCTGTTGATCCTCAGACAGACCGCGACTTAACGCGCTCTGCTGGGCGTTCGGAATATCGCCCAAATCATCAAGGTCGATGTCATCCAGTACGTTAATGTTAATTCCAAGATCATCCACCGACATTGGCAGCTCCTTCCGGCACTTTCATTCCGGCTGAGGATGCGGCAACCATGGCCATCTGAAGCGCTGCTTCCTTTTCCTCAATCGCGGCCCGTTCTTCACTCGTGTTCATGAGAGACAGCTCCACGCCGATCCGTTCGCGCAGATACTCGGTCAGCCGCTCGTCATTCATGACTTTCAGCGCCTTTTCCGGGCCAAGCATGGAAACGAGCAATTCGAAGAACTGCACGACCTTTTGAACTTCTTCGAGACGCTGCGTACTGGCGAGCGCGGACAAAATAAGAAGCGAGGCAAAATAGGTGTCCAGCTTCACAAAGTCCGGCAACAGGTCGAACTGATCCAGAATATCAATACATCGCTGGATAATCGGAATGAAAAGCTCATGCTGCAGACGACCAAACGCCCCGGCAATATCTTCAGAAAGTCGTCGCATCCGGGCGATGATTTCCGTTGGCGAGCGAACACTTTCGCCTGTTTGCGGCAATGGATCATCATACATGATTTCGCGGATTTGCGTGCGAAGCTCATTCGCCATAATGTTCGACAGGTCGAAATTGGACGGCACGTCCAGACGCTCGATTGCAGGCATTCGCCCCAGAGACTTGACTTTCAACATGCCGCCTGGCCGCAAACGGGTGGTTTTGGAATTATACAGCTGATCATCCGTTACCGCCCAAACGCCAAGAATGGCGAAAGCTGCCGCCTTTAGCTGCAGTTCAATCGTCTTGTTCAGAGTTTTGACATGCGGCAGCGCCATCATTGCCGGGCCGCGCCCACGCTTTTCGCCCGGCACACGGTAAAAGCGCGCCGTCACGAATGGCGATGTGCGCAATTTAGCTTCCGTCAGGATTTGAGCGCCCTGCTTCCAGACAATCTGCCATTCATATTCGAGCGGGCCTTTCTTGCGACAATGGAAAAGCACGGTCTGCGTTTTGTCTGGCGCATCCTTTTTCAGCTTTTCAAGATCAGCAGGCAGGCGTTTGTTCTTCAGAAGGCTTTCAATCTTCTCCGGAACTAATTCCTGCTCATAGTACCAGCGCGACGGCCTGCCGTGCTCGTCTTCATCGATTGTTACATCTTCGGTCGGCAGACACCGAAAGATTGCCATATGCTCAATTCCGTCGCCGGGCAGAATAAGCATGGTTCCGTCGCCCGCATACAGGTCAAGACACATATCGTCGGCGGCGGCAGAAAAAGAGCCCGTCGATAGCATGGCCCAGACGAGCGATGTTGTGAGCTCATATGATTGCTTTCTGGCCGCGCGCTCGGCTTCATCTGTCACAGCCGGGCCAACCACAATATCAAACCAACGCTCATGATCTGGCATGATGGCGCGTTTGATTTTGGCCGCGCCGCGCGGTGCTGCGGCAACCGCCGTTGCATCAAAGACATGCTCTGTTCGCTTTGCACCGACAGATTTGCCACCATGACCGCCCGCTTTTTCACGGTACGGCATGATATATCGCTGAACATCACGGCGATGGTTTTCCCAGTAAGCCTGATCTTGAGTGCGCGCGCGGTTCGCGTCTTTAAGGAGTTCTTCAGCCGAAGTCATGAGCTTACCCTCCTGTTACGGATGAGCCGCGATTACGCGCATATTCAAGCAGGCTGCGTCCGCGCCGACCACCACCGCTGACATTCATTTTTCGGTCGCGCTCTGCTTCGAGCTCCGCGCTTTTGCTGCGCTCTTTTTGCAACTGGCGCAGCTGCTCTGCCTCAAGGGCTTTATTGCGCTTTACTTTCGGGGCGCCCCCGAAAAGAGAAGATACGACATTCGTCATCGAACGAACTCCAGCTTGTCATAAGTACGCCCAAAAAAGCTTGCCGTTTGCGGGGGGCGCATATCCGCAAATCCAAACCATCGCGCAAACCGCTGATGGCCTGGCTGATCCTGATCGACATAGGCGAACAGGGGGCGATCTTCCTGCCAGCCTGCCAAAAGCAATGCGCCTGCGCGAATAAGCGCGCGGCGCGGAAATTTTCCTGTTTTGGGCGGCAAAAGCCATGCCTCCCCGCTTCCGTCTTCGTGCTGGTAAATGCCGCCCAGCGCGCGAACATGATTTTCATGGTCGCGCACAGCAAAAGCGACGCCGCCATGGTACTGACGCCAGTATCGCCGCAACTGGCCGCCCGGTACGGGCGGCAATGCGGCGCGGAAATCATCTGGCGAGGCGGCGACTATTTTCATGGCTCAGATACCCATCACGTCAAAATCGTTATCGATAAGGGATGAGCCTTGATCTGGGGTCCCAGAGGCGGCTGCCTTGCGCTGACGCATCGCGCCCTCAATCAGCGTCATTCCAAAATGACCCGTCACGCCATGTTGAAGGGCGTCGTGCGGGTGGCTTGCATCATTCTTGGCAGGCATCGGTTTTTCGGTGGTGCCGCTTTTCGTGTTCTGCTTTTCATAATGATAAGCGCTGTTAAATCCTTTGATTAACAGCTTGCAGCGCCGGCTTACCAACAGGCCATTGCGCTGATTTAGCAACGCCTGAACTGACGGTATTCTGAAGTCATGCAGGGCGTTGGAAATTGGTCGCCCTATCGTGATACCAAGCGCCAGCTCCGCCACGCTCAGCCATGTGCTTTCTCCGCTTTCCTGATCCTCAAGGCCAAAGGCAGACGGGTCTAACCATGCTTCAAGACTATTAGGCCCCTTCAGATAGGGCTGTTCAAGCTCATGCAGCACCGCTTCCATGAAGCGACCGGGGCCGCATCGACCTTTGTAAACTTCGCCAAGAATACGCACTTGCGGCCCGGCATGGATTTGCCCAATCAGACAAGACGGATGGCCAGCTGTTGCCGTCCCCGCATCCATCATCAGAATGAGCGGCAGGCCGGGAACGGCAGCGAGATCTTCTTTTGCCGTATGCAGCTCCGGCTCGAAGTCCTCATAAACCGGCGTGCCGTGACGCGACGGCCCCCATTTATTGTCAATCTTGATCCGAACCCACCATTTAGGCTGGCGCTTCACAAGGTCGTCATAATAGCCCGGCGTGAGGTTCTCGATATTTTCCGCGCCCGGATCGCGGCCGCCAGGCTGCTCAAAATACCCGATGGGGGTGTAACCCCCATCACCATTTTCCAAGCCGCTTTCGCAAAGCTCATAGAACCAGTGATCATCTTCGGTCTTATTCGCGTCTATCGCCACATGCTTATAGATCGCGCAGCCCTTTGGAAGCAGGCGCTGCGGCGGATCGCGACCGACCCGGCCAAGCGCATAGGTCAGAACTTCCTTTGGCATGGTTGGCGCTGCGTTCAGGAAAACACTGGAAATCTCAAAACCATCCAGCCAGCTTTCAATATCGAGCTCAGGGATGGCGGCGAACATGACGTGCATCTTCACAAGCCCGAACTCATCACGAAACGTCAGCTTGTGCTCACCGGGGCGATCATTGCCGCCCTTCCATGCGCCGACTTCAGGCGGATACCATTGGTGCCACGTTTTTACGGTCGTGCCGTATAACTGGCGATAATTATCGCGCAGCATCAAACAGCTATATCGGCGAACACCATCCAGACATTGCGGCGAGCGGATGGCCTCAAGTACTTCGCCCTGCTGACAGCTGGTCGTCTTCCCCGACCCGTATGGGCCGACAAGAGCTTTCACCTGCTCACGCGAATGAAGATAAGCCTCAGAGACCGGCCCCGGCAATTTCCACTTCCTCAACGACACAGCGTCCTTCAGCTCATCGCTCGACGGATCAGCCTGCAGCCAGTTGGCGTCAAAATAACCGTGATAGTCGTGATTATCTGCGGACATGGAAGCTCGTTGAATATCCGGTGCGGTTCCCCACACCCCAATTGAGCCAACATAAGCGGGATAATTCGCCGTATCGGTCAAGAATATTTCCTATACGGTAATTTTCCCCGGACCCCAGCTGAGCCGACAATTGCCGAACGCCTTCCAATTTTGATCAGATCGCGCTAAACCTTCCGACACCCGCCCAGGGGGATGTGAAAGGGTCATTCGACAGAATGGCGCGCGATTTTCCGGGGGCCGCGTGCGCAGGCGCGCGAAAAACGCGCAGGGGTACCCCTTCGGACATACTGACCCAGTAAGTCTAACCCGCCGAAATCCTTTGTAATTTCAGTGTACTAGATCGCGTCATCCGACTTTGAGCCGTCCGACTGCCTGAATTTGTATCGTTTTTCGATGAATTTACACCGGGTTTCAGCCCGTTTCAGCTCCCCCGGATCGCCCGCGCCGCCCCGCCGCGTGGGTGCAAAACACCCCATTTTCAGCCTTTTTCGGCCTATTTTAGACCCTTTCGGCCCGCCTAGACGACACTCAAAAAAGCGTCTGGCTTTGTGTCTTTGGTTAACCTGCTGTTTTTATTAATATATCTCTACGTTTTAGACATATAGACATATAGACGCAGCATTTCGCAAACGCGCTTACGCCCATGCGCAAGCCTGTAGCGTTGCCACCGGCTAGGCGTCTAAACGTCTAATTCTCAGAAAAACGACAATCTTTTCAGACCATTACGCCTAGACGATCCACTAGACGATATTTAGACAGGTCTGCCAATTTGGAAAACTTGGCAGTTGTCAGTTCATGCAGGGTCTGGGAATTCGCGGGCGTTCGCAAGGGGTAAGCGCGGGAATTCACGCTATTTCCGAAACGGTTAAACATGCAAGGAAAATGGTTGATTTGCCTGTGAATAACTGGCCGATCAATTGCCCATAGCTAGTCGCAGAGCCCAATAAATAGGCCAAATGGCGGAAAGAAATGCATTGGCCGCGCAGGCAATCAGCCAATTCCACCAGTTATAGATATACCCATCAAAGAACGTCAGAAAAACAAATGTTGCGATCTGCCCGGCCAGATAAGCCCAGGACAAAACGCCCGCTGCGCTGATGCCTGATTGTCCGCGTTCGTCCTTCACCGGCCTGCTCTCCCCTATTTCTCACTGCATCTTACAAGCGAGAAAAAAAGTCTCAAGAATTTAAAATTACCCACTTGACAGGCGGCAAAATGCCGCCCATATTCAGATCACACCCAGCGCGCTGTGCGCCGGAGACAGCAACAGGTTTAAGATCATGACTTACAGTGAAAGCGCTAAAGGCGTCACAATTTCAGCCGCTCGGGCAAAATATGAAATTGAAGAACTCCACGGCATGATTGATGGATTTTCAGAGTTTCAGGAAGAGGTCGGAACGTCTGACGAATACAGCGCCAGAGAAGTACTTGAGTGGCTAGGTTACTAGCCCTATCGGCCTTCACACTCATTGCCCCACTTCGCGTCATGGCGGTGGGGTTTTGGGCTGCCTAGCGCGCTGTGCGCCGGGTGAACCATTGAGGGAAACACCATGTCAAAACCTGACATTTACACGCAAGTGACAAATCAAATCATTGCAGACCTTGAAAACGGCGTCACACCTTGGGCGAAGCCTTGGACCGATGCAAAAGGCATTATCCCGGCTGACATGCCAAAAAACGGCCAGTCTGGAAAAGACTATTCAGGAATAAACATTCTGCTTCTCTGGGCGTCCGCATGGTCGAAAGGCTACGGCACCGGCACATGGTTGACGTTCAAGCAATGCAAAGCCCTTGGCGGCTCTGTCATCAAAGGCGAAAAAGCAACGACGGTTGTTTATGCTGACCGCTTCGTTACATCGGACGAAAAGAAGGCCGCGAAGGAAGAAGGCCGCGCCGCGCAAACCATCCCGTTTCTGAAACGCTATTCAGTCTTTAACGCCAAGCAATGCGAAGACCTGCCAGACCATTTCTATAATGAAATTGAACCGGTGATCTGGGAAGACGCAGAGCCGGAATGTGAACGGATCGTCAAGCAAACAGGCGCGGCGCTTGAATGGCACCCGTCCCGCTGTTTCTATAAGCCTTCGTCTGATGTTGTGCATATGGTCCCGCCTCAGCAATTCGCTGAACCGATGGACTATTACAGAACTCTTTTTCACGAACTGACACACTGGACCGGCCATCGTTCGCGCGAAGATCGGCTGAAACCTTGCGCTAAAGGTGGTCCGGATTATGCCTTTGAAGAACTGGTTGCAGAGCTCGGCGCGGCGTTTATTTCAGCCCGGCTCGGCCTGCCGCCTGTCACCCGTCACGCTGATTATATCGGCTCATGGCTTAACCGTCTGAAAAGCGACAAGCGTTTCATTTTCCGCGCCGCGTCGCTGGCCAGCCGGGCCGCTGATCGGGTCATGGGTGCGGGCGAGATTGCGCCGCCAGTGAAGCCGCAAGCCCCGGCAATTCAGCCCGCCCAAACAGCTCAGTTTGATCTGTTTTCAGGTGCCGCATAATGGCGCGGGTGCTCATTGGCTGCGAAACGTCCGGCGCGGTGCGCCGGGCGTTTGCTCGTCGCGGGCATGACGCTTGGTCGTGCGACCTTCTCCCCGCTGACGATCGCGCGAACACGCATTTGCAATGTGATATTCGCGAGGTCTTAAATGATGGTTGGGATTTTCTGGCGGTCATGCATCCCCCTTGCACGCGCTTATGTAACTCAGGCGTGCGCTGGCTTCACACACCGCCACCGGGCCGAACAGAGCGCGAAATGTGGGACGAACTGGAAGAAGGCGCGGCGCTGTTTTCCGCCTGCTGGAATGCGCCCATTCCGCGAAAATGCGTTGAAAATCCGGTCATGCATCGACACGCGAAAGAACGCATACAAAACTTTCAACCCGCCGCCCAGCATGTGCAACCTTGGTGGTTTGGTCACGAGGCTTTCAAGTCCACCGGCCTATATCTTCAGAACCTGCCCTGCCTGACGCCAACGCAAAAACTGACGCCACCAGACAAAGGAACAGACGCGCATAAGAAATGGTCTTTCATCCACAATGCCACACCGGGGCAAGATCGCTGGAAACTCAGGTCTAAAACCTTTGACGGGATCGCTGCGGCCATGGCAGACCAGTGGGGGCCGTTATTACCGGGCGATGAGCCGCCGCTCACCCAAAGGGATTTATTCGACCTCGCCGCATAAAGTCTGGTGACACCCCACTTCCAAGGCTCCACTTCGCGTTATGGCGGTGGGGTTTTGGGTTAAAAGACTCGCATTTATGCCCGAGAGAGGCTTACAGAGACGGGGCGATTTTAACCCCCAAATCACAGAAAGGCGCATCATGTCAGATTTCACAACCGGCCCGGTCAGTCATGGCGGCCGCACATGGATTATCCCACCGGAAGAACTGGCCAGCCTGTGCGAACAGGTTTGGCCGGGCGCACGCTCTGCCGGGCTGACA
Source organism: uncultured Ponticaulis sp. (assembly GCA_963678615.1). Classification (GTDB taxonomy): domain Bacteria; phylum Pseudomonadota; class Alphaproteobacteria; order Caulobacterales; family Hyphomonadaceae; genus Ponticaulis. The sequence continues at coordinate 697,510 of OY782947.1, read as the reverse complement.
GAATTGTTTGCCCCCATCAACAGAGAGACGGTGCGGCGCTATTTTCGCCCGATTGAAGAGGAGCGCGCCATTCCGTTGCCGCCCGAAAAATTCAAAATTCTGGTGGATTATATCGGCAAGCGAGCCAAAACCCTGGACGATCTGAACACCAAACTTGCCCCTATTGCGGCCAATGCTGACAAGCTGATCGGGTAGGGGAGAGGTCTGGTGTAGATCTCCGCCAACAGGGCAGGGGAAAGCTCAAAAAAAGCCCGGCTAAATGCCGGGCTTTTTTTCATAGATATGCTACTTGGTGGGGACGTTTGTTGCCGAGTCGTTCATGGCTTCCGACAGTAATCTGTTTGCTTGTTCGTAAAGTAATTTAGCTTTCCAGATTTTTGCAGATCGATCAGACCCCTCTAAAAGCCAAAAAAATTGATCGCCTATCTCACAATATTCGAATTCATATTCTCTAATACTTTTGTGCAGGCCGCTGGCGGCGAAGTTGGGACGCTCCGCCAACGTTAGTCGGTTGCGGGTACAATTCATTCTCTGTCCGGCCTTTGGTCCCTCAAGGAAGGTAGCGCGATATATTGTCATCTATTAATGCCTTCTTCTTTCCCCTCGACATAGATTAGCGAACCATCGGGAGCTTGATCGTAGTAGTGCATGCGATCCGCGTCAGCAAACCACCGCTTTCCTGTATCTTCCTTTTTTTCGATCACTATTTCTCCGGGCCGTCGCTCATGTATCCTGACGCTCCACGCCGCGCCGATAATTCGCGAGACTGCCTGCGAAACAGGCGTTCCTTCCTGCAACGGATTGTGTGAAAGATCACACAAAATTCGTTCATTTACCCGCCAAAATTGGCCCGGCTCCATATTTGTGACGATATGTTCGAACTCATCATTCGTACTCATCCCGCTTCTTCCTTCCCCTCAACACTTGCTTTCTTTTCCGGATAGCGGCGCACCGGCAAAACTTCCGCTATCTCGCAAGGCAGTCCAACGTCAATAGTGGCGACACGCTTTGCCATCTTTTCAGGCATTACTTTGGCCCACAAGGACGCATGACGAAACCGAGGGATTTAGCACGCATCAAGGCCAGAGCGGCGATGCTTCCGGAAGCAAAAAGCGTTGTCCCGGTTCCGGGCTGCTCCCCAATAGATCCGTCTTGTCGCTCAAACTTTACCTTTGGAGAAACAAACAAGGTGGCGTCCGACATTGGCGCATATTCCTGCCACCATGGCGCAGACGTGCGATCTGGAAGAAGGGCAATACCATTTCCGTGGCGGAAAAACTTTTCCAGCCATAGACGCTTGTTTCTTTGGTTCCCAAATGGTGGGTTCATCCAGACCAAACCAAACCAAGGGCGTTCCAGAGAGTTCTCGTAATAAAACGCTTTCGCTGGAACATGTCTCGGTCCAGCTTGCGGGGCGGCAACATCCAGATCAAACACAATGCCAATGGCATCGAATATATATTTCGGTGTGTACCATTCGTTTGATCCGACCGATGCCTCGTAGTGACCCATCACGCCACCTCAACAATCGTCCAGTCATCGGCCAGCATGTCGGTCTGTGAGGCAAGCCACGGGACAAAATCCCCGTTTGCTGTCTTCATGTCGATATGAGCGTGATAGCTGACCGGCACACCTTCACCGAACAATGATAGCCAAGGCTCGCGATTGGTCTGGAAGCTTGAGCCCTTCACCAGAAACAGAAACATTCCTTTTCCGTTCCAGCCTTCACGCGCGACCATTGCACCCGCTTTCAGGGCTTCCAGTGCCGCGCTGAAGCTCATTCTGGTGACGGGCTGATAGGCTGCCTCAAAAGTGTGTTTCGGCGACCAGGAGCGGTATCCATCCTTATAGACGACCGCATAACCTTCCTGATCATTTTTGATCTCAGGCCAGGCCGTTACCCGCTTGATCCCGTAATAGTCCTGTTTCATCATCCTACTCCCAGTGAATAACGCGGTGAAGCCGCGCCAGATTGCCCCGATGCTGTTTCCCATCGAGCGAAAAGCGATAATCAGCCCCACTCAGAACAAGGTCAGGCGGCGCACCGCGCAACACCTTGGCCCAAGAGCCAGACGCATTGCCTGCCGCGCCCGGCCAGTCCGAGCCGGAGAATATTTTCGTTAATTGCGGGTGGCCGTTTGGAATGCCCAGACAGTAATCCCCATCCACGAATTCGATTTTCAGACCGGCCAGAGCGAGCTTTTTATTGGCGTCTTTCAGAACCTGCCGCGCATCCGCGTCCGGGGCCTTGCCGCCCTTTGGCTTCACCTTCTGCATGACCTCAACACACAGCGCGCCAATCGATCCGTCAGACGTGCCTTTCCAGTCAATCGGGCGAGACGCCAACAGGTAATCAAGGCAGTTTTGCCAGTTCAACGAGCGCTCTGAATATTCGCTCAGCTTTTCGGCCTGCAGAGCCTCCCACAATTCTTCCGCATCCGGGTCTGGCTGCGCTGCATCAACAGACAGAAAACCATTCGCCGACAAGGCAAGATCGGCGCAGGCAAGCAAAGTGCCGAATGTGTCCTGTCCGCGACTATCATGGCCAAGCGGACGCAGGGCCGCGCGATAGGCCTGCAGCGTTTCATCAAACCGGGGCCAGCGGCGCAGCAAAACCGTCAGCAATTCGCGCCCCCAGCTTTCGGCCTGCGGCGGCGTCCAGACAGGTTCCACGGCGTCGGTGTGGAATGGCTGCAATTCCAGCTGCGCCATACGGCCCAAATCCTGACCTTTCAGCGGAATGGAGGTGATAGACGAAAACAGGAAAGACGAACGGGCCTGAAATGAAACCGCCTCATGGCCAGCCGATCCACGCAAACGCAAGTCAGAGCTTGCCGCCTCACGCGCGAGCTCAACTAAGGCGGTGACTTTGGAGTTATCGGCTCCGGCTTCCTGCTCATCGAGCGAGACCGCCAGCGCGTCAAATTTCAGGGTCTGGTAAATACCGGCTGATGTGGCGTCACTGGCATTGATTGACCAGTTCCCCATAACCTGCCGACGCAGTTTCTGCAGGGTCGATTTGCCCATGCCTGCGTCACCCGTCACCCAGGCAGAAGGTCGCCAGTCCAAAGCACCGCCCAGAAATCCGGCAATGATCATGCCAAAGAATAGCCGCACATCCAGCGCACCGCGCCGAAAATTCCACGTCTTCAGAATTTTAATGATCTGCCATGCCGCCGCTTGCGGGTCGTCCGCGCGTGGTAAAGCAGTTTGGTTCGGCAGAGGGCGCATAAGCCGCGCCCCTGCCGGGTAAACAAGATCATCCCAGACGCCCGGATTATAAACCTCGCGGGATGAAATCATCACGTCACCGCAATGATAGACCAGCTCGCCCATCGGCCCGCGCCACGATCCGCGTCCGCGCACCCGGTCCATTGAGTTCCAGATACCTCGCCGCGCACATTCCCGGTCTATGGTGTCGGCGCAATCTTCCGGGCTGAAGCCGTTAATTGCTTTGTCGTTGCCTTTCCGGGGCCAGAACCGGGTCAGGTATTTTGCATCCCCTGCAAAATATTTTGACAGCCATCGCCGCCCCATCTGGGTTGGTGTGGCGATGACGAACTGGTCAAGTGCATCCAGAAACACATTGGCCGAGTTCGTTACTCCCACGGGCTTGATGGCGCAGCCCGGCGGCAAGCCGTCACCGTCCCACACCTCCGGCCCGCCATTGCCACCATCTTCCTCGTCTGTGCGAAAAGATGGTGATGGCGCAGCACCTGGCCGGAACGGCTCAGCGTTGTCTAATGCCCCGCGAATGTTGCTAAGTCCGTTTCCGCTCATTTTTGCTTACTTTTTCTTTTGCGCTGCGCGACGGCGCTTCATTTCGTTGTGATAGGCAGCGGCTCTATCCAGCACCTTTCGCTTATGGACCTGCGATTTCTTGAACTGTTCGACCTGCGCTTTTAGCCGTTTCTCGGTCAGGAATTTTTGATTGATGGTCCGGATCGTCTCATTGCAGACAGTCTGGGAGTGCAAGAGCTCGGTCGTCAGTCCGTTAACGGCAATTGACCAGCATCTGAAGAATATCAGCGTGTCATCGCTCGGCTTCAAACCATGCAGGCGCGCGGCAGTTTCCGGCAAAAGTGTCTTATCTGACATGCGCGCATAATCTTCGATTGCGACACGGCAGCGCTCGCGCGTCAGCTCGTCCGGAATGTCGGCGAGATTGGCGGCAAAGATCAGCGCATTTTCCATCACGTCTTGCCAGTTAATCCACGGCTCCGGGGCTGTCATTCCCAGATCGTCAAGATCATCCTCACTTGGCAGCAGCTTTTCAGCCGGTGTGAAAACCGGAAAAACTTCGCCCTCATCTTCAATGAGCAAACGGCTCAGCGGATCAGCTTCCCCGATCGGAGCAACAGCAACACCCGGCAGTAAAGCCGGTGCTTGCGGGTCTGTATTTTGGTCTTTGGTCATTGGCGTCCTTTCAAAAGGTCATTGGCATCCTTGGCGGTGCCGGGGGCGCGGGTGATTTTGAGCGGGCCTTGCTGGCTGAGCCGTTCGCAATAGGTATTCAGGGCCGCAACGGCCTGCGGCTTATCCCAGTCATTGTCGGCAAAAATGGTCAGCTCACTGGCAACCTTCGGCCATGGCATGTCAGCAAACAAAGACAGCGAGCCCACGGCCTTGACCCGTAATTCCGGAGTGGCGCAGGCAATAGACAGCGCGTCTTCAATGCCCTCTGCGAGGACAACAGGTTCGGTCAGCTTTTTCTTGACAGCCTGGCCATCTGACAAACCCGTGCTGCCGCGCCAGATATTCATCACGCAGCCTTGCGGCCTGCCGCCCATGCGTTTCGGGTCCGGCACATCGGCCTTGTCATAGCCGTTATCTGTCAGATATGTGCGATGCACCCCACAAATCGGGCCGCCATTAACCGGCGAGAATGACACCACCATAGCCGGGTGGAAGCTCTCGCCGCTTGCCGGACGGATGCGACGAAAATAATCCGTCATGTGCTTATGGTTCAGGTCCGGCCATTTGTATTTCAGCCGCGGAACATATCGGATATTGTTGAGCGGCCTGATCTTGGTCAGGCGCTTCAGAGGAATGTTCCGGCCTTTGGTCAGATAGGTCCAGACGGGATCGCTTTCCGTCAGCGGCTCAGAGTCAAGAAAGACAGCGCGCGCCCATTTCATCATGCGCTCGTCATCTGCTTTGCGGCGCTCATCTGCTTTTTTGGCGTTCCGCTCGGCGGTCTCTTTGGTGCGGCGCAGGTCTTCCGGGCTGGCCTTTTCAAGCCCAAGCCATTGCTTTGCCCATTTCAACGCGCTTGCATTATCGGTTGCATAGCCCGCATAAATAATCAGGCCGAATACGTCGCCCTTTTCAAGATCACCGGCATCATACTCTTTCCACGTCAAGGCGGCGCCCTTCGTCCAGATGACGAACGATCCGGCCCGGCTTTCATTACGCGATGGGTTGGGGGCCATATATGTCCGGCCCGCATGGTATCCACCCGGCGCAAGGTATTCGGCGAGCTCACGCGCGCGCGCCTGCAATAAGGGCTTAATATCCCGCATTCCAAGTTGTTCAGACGGCATCCTGAAACGCTTTCAGTTCATCAATGATTGAGTGGCAAAGCTGATCGATTTGCGGATCTCCATCGCGGAACGTCCAGACACGCGACCATCGGTCTGAAATCAGCCGTCGAGAGACGTCCTCAATGTCGGCGATATTCTGATGGCTCACGCGAATTGCTTCGATGACACAATGGCAGGCGATCACGCGCGGCGAGCGGCGCTCATACCCTCTGGGAAAGGCAGGGCTTTTGCTTGGCAATCGTGCTTGTTCTGCCAGCTTCTCTGCCATATCCAGGAGCATTTGCGCGTGACGATCTCGAATTTTACAGCGAGCCACCCGTGCCACGAGCTCAGTCCTTATACTGCATCAGACGAACGTCTACGGCCTCGCCCGATCTTTTCCGCAAGGGTTGCGGGCTCAATCCGCGGGCAAGGGCCAGCGCAAGGGTTGCATTGCGGTGACGCTCGGTTCGATCATCCCAATTGTCATTCCACGCTTTCAGAATGACCGGCAGACAGGCCGCAATATAGCCAAGCTTTCCGGCGCGCTCGATGAAAGCCTCAGCCCGCAACAGGTCCATGCTGCGCACCATTTCATCAAACTTTTTCTGGCTGTCCGGGTGTGCTGCCGCCTGCTTCACAGACAAAATGATGATTTGATAATCGCTCATGACGCAGCCCCCGGAGTTCGCGCGCTGTCTGGGCGGTTATTTCTCTGGGCGTCGACAAGCAGAACGACCGCATAATGACTGCTGGTGAATTTTGCGAGCTGACGCAGAATGATCAGGTCAGGCGTTCCGCCAAGCTCAAAGGCATGCCGCGTCAGCGCACATAAGGACAATCCCAGCTGTACCGTTGAAACATGCGTACCGAAATGCGTCTCAAGGTGCTGGCGCGCCTGATCAAGCGAGCGTAGATGGGTCTGCAGACCTGATGACAACACAACATCTGCTGCAATGTCTGCAGACAGGCGTTCGGCCACTGTCTTTATGTCTTGAATGAACCGGCGTTCAGGAACGCTTAAAGAATTAAGCAAGCGTCTGCTCATTTACCCCTCCATTATCGGGCGAAGCTTCAAAAAGATCATCGAAATTTGACATGTCGCATTCGCCATTTGTCGCCTTCAAAAGCCGGGCGCGGACACTCTGGGCCGGGGCTTGATGGCGCTCATGATCGGGCGGCAGGCAATAACGCCACGCGGTCGGCCCCCGGACACCAAGAAGCTTTCCCAGACTTTCATAAGTGTGGTTATGTGTGCGGCGGAATTGCTCAAGGCGCGTAATTTCTTCAGACATTTTATCCGTTTCGGTTGTTTAATATTACCGCTTCGGTTATATCCGGGGTGATTTGCGAATTCCGTCAAGAAGGAAATTTCAAAATTTACCGCTCCGTTCATGGTGCACCCTACCCTGCAGCGCACACTGCAGTTATGGAAAACCAGAAGAAACATGCCGACAACAGACTGAAAGCCTGGCGCAAGCGCCGGGGCTTGACGCTTGAGGCTGCGGCGGAGCTGGCGGGCTTCACATCGGTATCTCTAAACCGATATGAAAATGGCAACCGGCCCGTTACCATTGATATTCTTGAGACTTTGGCGAAAGTTTACGATACGACACCCGCCGCGCTTCTTAATGAAGTGACAGACGAATTGTCGAGCGAGGAACGCTTAATCCTGAACCGACTCCGCCAAAACCCAAGCGCCGCCCCTATGTTGCGGGCGATCCTTGACGAACTGACCGCCTACGAGGAAGTTAAATCGCTGCAGTAATCGCCGATAAGTTAGAAATTTTCCTATTCGGTAATATTTACCATTGCGGTTCTTACCGAAACGGTTAAATGTGATCATCCTTACAGGTGAAAGGATGATCATATGCAAGCTGAAACTATGTCCATGCGCGAAGTCGCTGAAGCGCTCGGCATGACTTATGACTGGTTCTCACGAGCGCGCGAAGAGCTCGTCAAGGAACACGGTTTTCCTAAACCCCTCTCGCTGCCACGTCTTAACAGCCGCTCTGGCCAGAAATCGCCTGGCCGGTTCCGCTGGTCAACAGCCCGCGTCATGACGTGGATTAACAACGGCCAGCAGTCCGCCATCAGGACACCACCGCCGCCGACCGGAAGTCACCCGGTTTGTTCGGCGCGTCTGGACGAGCTTTTGTGATGCGTCCGGATCGTTCTGCGCCCTGCTTCGATCTTGAGGATTTCGCGCAATTTGCAGAGGCTGAATTGCGCGCCTGCCCGCTTCACACTCCGGGCCGGTGCGCCCTCCCCGAATGCGGCAAGTCATTTTCTTCAAACTGGCCGCAAGCGAAATATTGCAGCCCGGCTTGCTCGACGCAGGCAAAGAACGAATTGCGCAGGATCGGCCACAAGGCCGCGCCTGCATTGCTCGCTTGGCGACAGCACAAATACGCCTCACCGGACACGCCCGAAGGTCTGCTTTGTCGCAAGGCGCGAAGCTATCTCACACGTCTGCAATCTGAATGGCTCGCTTGCAGGCAGGAGCGCGCGGCCCGTGCCGCGAAAAATCTTCACACAACCGAAGGAGTAAACACATGAGCTTAGGACACGAGAATAAACAGCCTTCAATCTTTGACAAGCATGTAGGAAGACGACTGCGTGCACGTCGAAAAGAGCTTGGTCTCAGTCAGGAAAAACTGGGCGAACTGCTCGGCCTCACCTTCCAGCAGGTCCAGAAATACGAAAAGGGTGTCAACCGTATTTCAGCGGGGCGGCTCTATGAGGTCGCGCTGGTTTTGGGCGAGGACGTCGCATATTTCTTCGCAGGTCTCCCGTCTACGGTGAGCGGAGAAATTGACCCGATGCCGGTCTCGCTTTCTCCGCAACAGGTCGAACGTCTTCGTCAGGCGAAAGCCAGCTTAATGACCGCGTTGGAACCAGTCTTCAGCATGGACTGTGACGCTACGCTGCCCGTCTCACTGGCCAGTGTGAGCGTCATGGGGGACGCAGCATGAACGATACGGCAGCCAGCACAGTCAGCATGCAGTCGCTGAATGAGGCGACCAAGGAAAAGCTGAAACAAACGGTCGCCCGGATAGAGCGGCTGGAAGAAGAAAAAGCCGAAGTCGCGCAGCAAATCAAAGACGTCTACGCGGAAGCCAAGGCGTTTGGCTTCGACGTGAAGGCTCTGCGTGAAATCATCAAAGTCCGCAAAACGGACCGCCAGACGCGCGAGGAACAGGAGCTGGTTCTTGAAACCTATCTCTTGGCACTGGGGGAGATTTGATGACACAAGTCTCATTTACCGTATCAGCCGAAACAAGGGCAAGCATTGATGAAGTCATTAATCGCTTACTGAGCCTGACTTCGACGCTTGAGGAACCATTCACCAGCGAAGATGCCCTTCAGTTTCGAATGAGCTTAGTGGCCTGCGAAGCGAACGGTTGCCGCATGAGGTGGAAAGATCTTCTTGCTGCAGACAACTTTAATTTTGCTCATGATGTGTTTGGTATCCACAATAATATCTGCACAAAAACCGGCAAACTTAAAAACCATTTCAGTCCAAGATTTTCGGCTCGAAATGACGTTATCAACGCCGGATAAAGCCCGCGCGGAATATTATTTCCTGCAGATCATTCGTCAGGGTCTGCAGGAAATCGCAGGGGATACGGCCCATTCGCCCACTCTCCGTATCCCTTGCACCTTCCGCTTTCTCGAACTGGCGCGACGGAGCGAAAACTCCGTCATCTATCACCGGGATGGTCAGTATCTGTTTGCCGGGGCTTTGCTGGTTGACGATCCCGCCGTATCGTATGGTTCCGCCTTGCTGACAGATAATAAAACCTGCGCGGCGGAGGTCTCTCTCACTTTTTTTGACGGGGTGTATTATGTCAAAAGCGAACCTGCCGAAATACGTCAAATGGCGTGATGGCCGCCCACGCTGGGAACTTGGCGGCGAAGGCGGCAAGAAACTCAGAAAAGCAGGCTGGTCATCTTTAGACCTCAAGGATGCGCGCGGCGACTGGCTGAGCTTTGAGGGCGCCCGGATCGCAGGTGAGCGGCTGAACCTTGCGCTCACATCATGGCGGCGCGGGGATGAAACCCCGGACAAAGATAGCCTGATGCAATTGATTAGCGACGTTCCCGGCGCGGCGGCTCTGGTCAGCGAAGACCTGAAAGACTGGCAGCCAGACCAGTCCCGCGCCACTGGCCCGCAATCATGGACGTTTAACCAGCTGTTCGACCGTTACGAGGCGTCAGATGAATTTCGCGCCTTGAGCAAGACGAGCCAGGCGACATATTCCGGACGCCTGCGCGTGCTGCGCTACTGGCTCGGCCCGGATAAGCTGAGCTCAATGCGGCCTTCGCTTTCTCTGCGACTGTTCAACCGACTCCTGGATGTTGGCTATCTTCGCCACCAATGGGTTGGGACTGAAAACGCAATGTCCCTGCATAAAGGGTATCATGACGCGGTGATCAGAATGAGCGGCGCGGATCGCGATGCGCTGCGCAATGACCGGCTGGAATTTATGGAAGACGATGACGACGCCGCCTTGGAGCCGCCCGGCTACAATACGTCTTTCGGGACCATGGCAACGGCCCGGTCATGCTGGAACTGGGCGACCCGTCATCATGATTTAACACTGGTCAATCCGTTTGCGCGTCTCAATCTCGCAACCCCGTCAGGCCGCATTCGTTTCGTCGAAGAAGCGGAGTTTCGGCACATCATTGCGACTGCGGACGCCATCGGTCGCCCGCATGTCGGCGACGCGGCGGTGCTCGGTCGTGAGACGGTTCAGCGGCGCGGTGATCTTGTTCGCATTTCCTGGTCGATACGTCAGCGCGGCGACTGGTCTCTGACGCAATCAAAGACGCGCAAGCCCGTGGCGGCACGCTGCACACGCATTCTGACAGAACGGCTTGATCTGGCATGGCGCAGGGAATGCGGAAAGACCGTAACGCCCGATCCGAATGGCCCCATTCTGAATATCCCGGCCAAACAGCTGACACATGAATGGCGGCTGGTCGTCAATGAGGCGGCAAAGACCATGCCGAGCCTTACGGGCGTCATGCTCCACGATATGAGAGACACAGGGTTCACCCGCCTGCTGCTCGCTGGCAACGATCTGGTGCGGGCCTGTCAGGTGTCCGGCCACTCGATCAAACACGCCTCAACGATTGAGCGGCATTACCTCGCCTGCCGCCGACAACTTGCCGATCAGGCCGTGGATAAACTCGACGCTTTCAGCGAACAAGGGTAATCGCCCGCCGCTCTAAAAGTCGGACGTCCGACTTTTAGAGCGTCGGACGTTCCGCAATTGTTCTTGTATTAAAGCCCGAAAAACTTCTATGTTTTCCGGGCTTTAACGATCTACCTAAGTGTCACACCGACTTACTGGAATACTTGAAACAGGCACTGTTTTTATTGAAGTTTTATTTTTGAATGTCTTGTTTATTCGTATTCCTTTGCGTTCAGTCGGACGCAGCCTGGCAAAAGTCGGAAGCACATCCAAAAAAAACACAACACCAAGAACGGATACTCACCGCTCTAAAAGTCGGACGTCCGACTTTTAGAGCGTCGGACGTTCCGCAATTGTTCTTGTATTAAAGCCCGTAAAACTTCTATGTTTTCCGGGCTTTAACGATCTACCTAAGTGTCATACCAACTTACTGGAACAGCTGTGTGATGATTTGCGGGCCCTGGTTGGCGATAGACAGAGCCTGAACGCCGAGCTGCTGCTTTGTTTGCAGAGCCTGGAGCTTGGCACTCTCTTTTGCCATGTCCGCGTCGACGAGATTGCCGACACCTGCTTCAAGGGAGTCACGCAGCTTGGTCACAAAGCTTGAATGGATTTCAAGTGCCTTTGATGACGTTCCCAAGCGTGCCAAAGCCTGGTTCAGGTTTGTCAGCGATGTTTCAATCGTTGAGACCAGTACCGAAGCGTTTGTAGCCGTATCCAGAGACGCTGTTGCAGCGATTGTCAGGATACCACCACCCAGAGACAGGTTTTCATCAAGCACCGTAATGGAATTCGTACCTTCCGCATCAGCGAATGCAGTGATTTCAGCGGTCGAGTTGTTGATCAGGTTCACGCCATTGAACTCGGCATTGCCGACAATTGTCGTAATCTGATCGCGAAGCGCTTTGAAATCTTCGCTGAACGCTGACCGTTGCGAGGCCGTCAAAGTCGTATCGGAAGCGGCAAGCGATTTTTCTTTCATGTCGATCAGAAGATCGCCAATCGCTTCGCCCGCAGCAATCGCTACGTCTGTTGTCGAGCCAACCCGGTCAAGACTATCGAGAACGACACCGAATCCAGAAAGGTCTGCACGCATGCCCTGAGCAATAGCGTAAATAGCGCCATTGTCCTTTGCACCCGCAACCTTCAGGCCGGTGTTAATACGTTCTTGTGTCGAAGACAGAGCCATATTGGTGCTGTTCAGTTGTTGCAGGGCGACCATCGCCCCATAGTTGGTGTTTACAGAAAGGGCAGCCATTTTAGTTTCCTTCCATTCTGGATAGGCTTTAAACCGACCATTTTAGTCGGGCGGACATTTTGTCCTGCCGGAAGGATCGCAATGCGCGTGCCGTTTTGGTTTCCAGAATCTTAATCGAAAACCGCCCAATTTCATTGAATTTTCTGGCTTTACCTACTGGCTGAGGCACCAGACAGGTAGAGTTTGCCGAGACGAAAAACGTCTCGGCAGGCAATAATTTCCCTGCGTCTATTTTGCCGCGAGCCAGGCCGAAATATCGCTGACGACCTTATCGGTTCCAGGCTCATCGACGATCCAGTGCGCGTGGTTTGGATACTCAATGAAATCGCCCGGCACTGTTGCCTTTTTCAGCTTCTCGCCGAGCTTGCGAACCGCCTTAGCGATGGTCGCGCGGTCCTGCGTCGCCGCAATAGTCAGGGTCGGAACCGTGATGCGGGATTCATCAAGCTCAACACCATCGCCAAGATCGCCATAGACCTTGCCGGAATCCCATCGCGCGTGTTGGTAGATTTCGGCGTGCCGCGCTTTCGGCACACAATTCAGAACGCCCCAGTTAAACCCCGTCTTCCAGACTTTGTGAGGTTTGGAACGATCCTGAGACACTAGAATATTCGCGAAGGTAATGACGAGTGACAGGCTGATTGCCGCACAATCCTTTGGCTGAGCCGGGGTCAGAAATACGGCTTTGCTGACCAACCCGAGTTCGGTCAGCTTTTGCGCAATCATCCCGCCCATGGAATGGCCGATTACCGCTGGCCTGGTGCCGGTTTCAGCTTCAATCGCCCGGCATTTATCGGCCATGGCGTCGATATAGTCTTGCAGAGAAAGGTCGGTAATTCCGGCGGGCGGCGTTTCGATGGTCCGCAAATCTTCAAACAGAGTGGGCGCATCGCAGGTCCAGCCTGCCGCCTCAAACCCCGGACGCATGACATCCCACGCGTCTCCGCCACAGCCAACACCGTGGATCATCAATAAAGTTCCGGACATGATACCCTCCCCTGAGTTTTATCTCAGAGACGGTAGTCCGGAACGAAATAGGTTGAAAGCGATTTGGCGCGTTACGCGCCGGTTTCGCCAGCCAGACCCTGCATGATCAGACGGTTGATGTCGATCAGGTCCTGAATGTCTTCGCCCTCGCGCATAATAGCGGAGGAATGCTTTCCAACAAAAATGGAAAGCGAAATGATGCTCGCACGCAATTGCGCAGGCAATGCATTGTCCGGATTAGCACAATCCATCGCGAGTGCAGACCAGATCCTACGGTTCCAGTCCAACACATCGATTAGGCGGGCCAGATCAGACTTGCCCGTTTTTTGCACCTCACCCAGCGCAGATGTTACCTGCGCAAACAAACGGTACTCGATATCACGCGGATTCTCTGTCCGCCTCGCCGTCTGCTGATACGCCTTGATCGACATGCCCGAAGCACTCCTCTTCATAGGCCATGATTGTCCGGCACCGGCTAAGTGCCTTATAGTATTGTTTTGACATGACATCCTTGGAGCAACTGATGCACTCTTTCAGGATGAGTGGGTTTTTGATGACCGACATGAATTCTGTCATCCGCAAAACGAACTCTTCGTATTGCTGAGAAATATCGGATGGGTCCAGATACATCATCATAACCGGGAAGTAGATCCGCTTTGCAGGCGTATCGGCTTCGTCCAGCTGCATAATGTCTTTTTCCCGGAGAACCGATGCCTTGTTCTGCAACAAGAGCACGCCCCGACGGTCGCCATTCTGAATGACGGCACCGTTGACTACAAATTTTTCGCCCGGCTTCAGGGACAGTTTAAGTGGCATGGTTCTTCCTCCAGCCATTGCGTTGGGTAGACAACTACTACAGCGAGTAGGTTAACGCTTGATTGCTTACCGTTTCCGGACAGTTAGCAGTTTCTTAAAGGCAACATGGCAATTCGGAATAGAGACAGACCCCGGAGTGCCTCATGAGCATCACCAAGACTGAGAACGCGCTGGAACAGGCGCTGAATGTTACAGCTCACGCCATCCCGCTGCCCGCTGACTCGCTTGGCGATGCCGGGAAGAGTAGAGCGCTGAAGACCGTCATGCAGTTCAAGGCGGGTAAAGCTGAAGGTCGACTTCGCAAGGCATTGCCGATCCTGAAACGCGCCGTGAAGAAAATTCATGAGCATGATTACAAAGCTGCCGCCCTGCTCGGTCTGGAAGCCTTGCGCGTTGATGAGAACATCGCACTGGCCAACCATGTCACAGCCATTGCGCTTGATAAGCTGGGGCTCGCAAGCTTCGCACTGGAAATGTATGAGCGCGCCCAGCGCCTCGACCCGAATGAACCGGAAGTCTATCAGAACCTTGGCCTGCTGGCCTGGCGGATGGATCTTTATGACGTCGCCGAACAGTTTTTCCGCATTTTCTCTCGCATGATGCCTCAGGCCGTTGAAGGCCCGAACAACCTTGCCTGCGTTCTGCGTGATAAAGGCCAGATGGAAGACGCTGTCGAAGTTCTGCGCGCCGCCATCTATGCCAACCAGAACAGCTCGCTTCTGTGGAACTCGCTCGGCACCGTGATGATGGAGCAAACCGATTTTGAGAAAGCGGCGCTGTTCTATCAGCAAGCCCTCGAAATCGAGCCCAACCTTGCGCGCGCATTCCATAACCTCGGTTATTGCAAAGCAACCGAAGGCAATCACGCTGAAGCGCTGGAATATATCGAGAAAGCGCTGGAAATCGGCAATATGCCACCGCACGAAATGGCAGAGTCCCGCCATGCGCAGGCTGTGTCGCTGATCGGCCTCGGCAAGCTCGACACCGCATGGGATGCCTATGAGTGCCGGAACAGCACCGAGTATAACAAAGCGACCTGCTTCTCCATTCCGGTCAAGAAATGGGATGGCGAGCCGCTGGAAGGCAAAAACCTGTTGCTGGTCGGCGAGCAGGGTCTGGGCGACGAGGTTATGTTCCTCAATGAAGGTCATGACCTGATCGACCGGCTTGGCCCGGACGGCCATCTGACCATGGCTGTTGTTCCGCGTCTGGTGCCCCTGATGGAGCGCTCTTTCCCGCAGGCGACCGTGACAAAGCACGCAACCATTCGCAATAACGGCGTCCCGCTGCGTGGTTGCCCGACAATCACGAACTGGAAGAATATCGACTTCTGGGCGCCTATGGGCAGCCTGCTGCGTGTTCTTCGCACATCGCTCGACGCATTCCCGAAAGAGGGCGGATACCTGACACCGGACCCGGCACGGATCGACCATTGGCGAGGCGAGCTTTCCAAACTCGGCCCCGGCTTCAAAGGCGGGCTTCTCTGGAAATCCATGCTGATGTCAGCCAAGCGGTCGAAATACTATTCGCCGTTTGAACAGTGGAAGAGCACGCTGAACATCAAGGACGTCACCTGGATCAATCTTCAGTATGGCGATTGCGAAGCAGACCTTGAGCGCGCCGAAAAAGAATTCGGTGTCAAAGTTCACCAGATGGAGGGCATTAATCTGAAAGACGATCTGGACGATCTGGCCGCGCTTTGCGTCGCCCTTGATCTGGTCGTCGGCCCGATGAACGCCACCACCAACATCGCCGCAGCGTCTGGCGCACGAACCGCCATTATCGGTGCGCCGAACTCCTGGCCATTCCTCGGCACAGGTCAGCTGCCCTGGTATCCGACAGCAAAAGTGTTCTCGCCGAAAACGATTTCCAACTGGAAACCGGCCATGGCGGACTTCAATGACTGGCTCGTTGAGATCGTCAAAGACCATAAGAATACGCGCGTTCAGGGTGCGGCCTGATTTTCTTTAAGAAAAACGCCGCATCGCCTCGCCGCACACAGCAATCGCTCTACAATCCTCTGGGACAAACCCCAGAGGATTTTTAAATGAAGCTTGCCGTCATCGGCGCTGGTATTGCCGGGCTATCTTTTGCACGCACAGCCAAACAAAATGGCCATGATGTAACCCTGTTTGACAAAGGCCGCGGGCCGGGTGGGCGCTTGTCTACACGGCGCACGCTGTCTCCTCTGGGCGAACTGCGATTTGATCATGGCGCGACAGGTTTCAAGCCTCGCACGGAAGACTTTGCGAGCCAGTGCAAGGACTGGGTCGCGAAGGGCTGGATTGCGCCCTGGCTGCCACGCACAGCGACGCTGACCGCCTCCGGCTTTACCGATATTGAGGAGCAAACCTTCTATACCGGCGCAACGGCAATGAACGACCTGATTAAAGGTCTCTTGCAGGACCAGGCGGTATTGTTTGGCGTTCGCATCCATCAGATTGCGCGACATGGTGAAGGCTGGCGGCTGACGTTCGAAGACAATACGCCTGATTTTGTCTGTGACGGTGTGATCTGTGCAACCCCTGCCGAACAGGCGAAAACCCTTCTTTCCGATGCCGCCCCCGATTTGGCAGGTCTGGCGGCAAAGGCGGTCTCATCACCCTGCTGGTCGGTCATGATGGCCTTTACCCACCCGGTCGATCTTGAGTTTGATCTGATATTCGGCGCAACAGCCCCGTTCCTGAGACTAATCCGAAACACTGCAAAGCCCGGCCGTGCCGAAACCGAATGCTGGGTCATTCAAACAGCGCCCGACTGGACGAAAGACCGGCTGGACTGGCCCGCTGACGATATTGCGGCGGAAATCACCACCAGGTTCGCAGCCCTAACCAATGGCAATGCTGCGCCCATTATCGCATCAGCTCATCGCTGGCTGTACGCACAGATTTCGAACCCGGCACCCTCCGCCACGCCATGGGACAGCGCCCACAATATTGGCGTGTGTGGAGACTGGCTGAAAGGCTCTGATATTGAGGCCGCCTGGGTCTCAGGTCAGAAGCTTGCCGAACTGGTGTCTTAACAGCGAAACGCGCTCTAGGCGGCATTCGATTTTGGTGCGCATACCTCTTCAGATTCCTCTGGCTGTTCCACCGGCAGCTGGATGGTAACTTCCGTCCATTCACCTTCCTCGCTGTCGATGAGGAAGCGTCCGGAATGAAGCTCGACAAGGCTGGTGACGAGGTTCAGACCAATTCCCGTACCCTTGATGCCTTTTGAGGTGCTGGCGCGGAAAAAGCGTTCTGCGATCTTTGGCAGTTCATGTTTCGGAATACCAACGCCATAATCGCGCACCCGGACCTCCACAAGCTCTCTGCCCTCTTCGTTTTTGCCCTCCACCATCACTTCGACGCGCGGACGGTCAGCTGAATACTTGATGGCATTTGAGATGAGATTGGCAAAAATGTGATCGAGGAGGCGCGCATCTGCGGAGATATCGCCAGGCACATCTTTCTTTTTCAGGACAAAATCGAAGTTTGGCGCGATCTCTTTGTGACGATCAATGATCTCCTTGACGAGAGACGCAATGTCGACCGTTTCCGCTGTCATCTCCATCTGGCCACTGGCGAGTTTGGAAGCGTCCAGCGTCTGCTCAACCATGCCCGACAAGCGTTTGACGGAACCACGGATCACATCCATGCGTTCGACGATATCGTCAGACTGCATCGTATCCGCACGCTTAGCCACACGGCGCGCAGCGGCATCGATGATCGTCAACGGGGTGCGGAATTCATGACTGACTGTCGACACAAACTGGTTGGTCAGGTCATTGAGTTCTTTTTCCTGCACCAGCGCCTGTTCCAGACGCAGCGTTTGTTCGCGCAACTCATGGGTTTGCTTCACGACTTCAGTGGAAAGATTATCGCGGTGATAGCGCACTTCTTCATGAAGCCGGTCGGTTTCCTCCAGACACTCCCGAAAGACGTCCAGCACGTTTCGCAAATGTTCGATTTCGTTGCGGCTGCTGTGTCGGAATTGTCCCGGATGACCAACGCGGTTTTCGCAGAGTGACAGCATGTCTCGCGCAACCCGATGCAGTGGAGCAGCGATAGACTGGCCAATTCGCCAGGTCACGACCAAGCATCCTGATGCAAACAGAACAGTCAAAAGCCAGGTCATCCATGCCATCCACTCAAGCGTTCCTTTCTGGCGCTGTGTGAAGGCTTCATGTGCGAGCAAAGCATGGTTGGCATAATTCGAAAGCGTTCCGGTCAGCTCATGAAACGAATTCGTCGCCTTGGCGAACTCGACTTCAAATTTCAGGCGCGCTTCTGACCAGGATCGAAAGTCGTTCTGATAGGTTTCCAGCAAGCCCAATAAGGACTGTTTGAGTTCAACAGAATATGCCCGGCCGGACAGAATAGACTTGAATTCCTCGGCACGTTGGCGGTGTTCTGCGAGATACTTCGCATCGAGGCGCATCATGAAGTCTTTCTCATGACGACGCATCATCAGCATTTTGACGGCAAGCTCAGTGTCATTGAGTTCAAACAGGCGCGCTTCGATTGCGTGAACAGCTTTCCGCAAACTTCCTTCCAGACCGGTCTCGTGCGTCAGCCCCAGCGTCTCACGGGTTTTGAATGCCTGCTCCAGCCACAGAAAATACGATCCGGCCTGTCTGGAATAGGTTTCAACCTCTTTGGCCGTCGTATGTCGGTCAAGCGTTTCGAAATCGCGTTTCAGCGCATCACGCTGTTGCGCATACTCGACTTTTTCTTCCGGATTCCGATGAGTGACATAGTCCATGCCCGTCGCGTTCAACTGTAGCAGGCCAGACTTCACACGCTGGGCATGAGCCGCGCGGTCTGCAAACTCTTGCTGGCGAACCTGCAAGTGCTGCACAAAAGCGCCGGACAATAGAAACATGGTCACAAGCGCAAGTATCGACGCGAGCGCAATGCCAGCCAGCAAGTATATGCGCGTCCGTACAGAGTATGATTGATAAGCCACTCAGCACCCCAGATATCTCTTTGAGCGTACTGTTTGGCATACAGCCGTTAAATTTGATCTCTGAAATGCCAGGATTTACGTCTTAGATATTTGCAATTACTGCCGTCGAGTACAACGAACACTGAGTATAATATTTTATACAATATTGTTTTTAAACAATTTTATGAAACGGAACCGCGTGGAGAATTATTAACCGAGCGTCCAGCAAAATAAGTATTTAAAGTATTAAACTATACAAAACCGACGAAAATACTGATGTCGACGGTGCTTAAATGTCTTCCAGAAGAAAATGAGAATTCAGGGTCGCAACAGGCTTGATCCGTTCAGATTGCCAGGCTTCGGCGCGAACATTGGCAATCCGCCGCCCCTGTTTCGTGACGCTTGCGCGGGCGAACAGATCTTCGGCGCGCCCCTGACGAAGATAATCAATCGTCAGATTGACCGGCTTTGGAAAGCGCGCACTTTCTGTCAGAAGAAACAGCTGAGCCATCGCGGTGAGCTCAAGAAACGCGCCGATCGCGCCGCCATGAAGCGCCTGAATGGTCTGGTTCCCGATAAGCTTTTCCTGATACGGCAAAATTGCCGTCATCTCATCGCCCATAATCTCGCAACGCAGACCAAGGAATTGCGCAAACGGCGTGCGGTCAAGAAAACCCTGAAGCCGGTTCTGGCGCGCAAGAATATCACCCGTCATTCTCAACCTCTTTCGGAATCTGGCCCGCAAAATTCTGAATGTCATTCAGGGCAAAGGAACCAGAAGCAGTCGCAATCACGCGGTCTTTGCTTTCATGATAGGCCCAGGCGCGGGTAAAGGCGACGCTGCGCGTAATGTGGTAGCATTCCGCCTCTGCAATAATGTCCCGTCCGATATCGGCTGGACGCATATAGTCGATCCGTAAATCGAGTGTCGCCGTAGACTTCAGCTCTTTCAGCGAGGCGATCACTGCCACACCAGACACATTGTCGAGCAACGCCGTCACAACACCGCCATGAACAACGCCCGTTTCCGGGTCCCCAATGGTTTCCTTGCTATAGCTGGCTTTTGCGATAGCCCGGCCCGGCTCAAGGTCAATCAGTTCAAACCCAAGCGTCTGAGCATACGGAACGTTATTGATAACGTTCGGAGCATACTGACGCACAAGGTCAAAGAAATCAGGATTTGTCGTCATAACTGTTGTCTGTACCGTGTATCGCCTGCCCGGTCACGTCGCGTCTGAATGCGATCAGGCAAAAGAATGCTGATATCTCCACCTGAACACCAAAAGGTCAAGCCGTTCAGCGTCTTAATTGAGACATTGTTGGCCGATCAATATTCACCAGTGGCAGTCCGGCCAGCCAGAAATGGGAAGATTTGCCATGCAGGATCCAACCGACCTTTCCGGCCTCTGGTTTGCTGATACAGCTATTCGCACATGATCTAGACGGTCGCGTTCACGGCCTGGATCACTGCGACCGGCACAGTCTTTACCGGCACAACGCTGGAACCAAACACCTTTGCTCACCCGGACCTCGGCGAATTAAGCGCGGAACTGAAAGGCATGCTGCATGACCTGTCCGTGTGCTGTTCGACCTCTCCCGATTACGTGCCGCGAGTGACGCAACCAATCTGGCCGCTCGCTTTTCCATCACGCCCGAAAACGATCAGGCGTAACGCGGCGTCACGATTGACGCGCACGGCAAGCGCCGTACAATTCAAGTATTCAAAAAGAACAACCTGTAGAACAGGGATCGGGAGGAACAAATAATGGCGTATGACGGACAGTCTCGCTTACCCAAAGCATGTATTATTGGCGCAGGCCCCTCAGGTTTCACGACCGCGAAACGCTTGAAAGATTACGGAATTCCGTATGACTGTTTTGAAGTGTCGGACGATATCGGTGGCAACTGGTACTATAACAATCCGAACGGCATGTCCTCATGCTATGAGAGCCTGCACATCGATACGTCGAAATGGCGCCTTGCATTTGAGGACTTTCCGGTTCCAAAAGAATGGCCGGATTTCCCGCATCACGCGCAACTCTTCCAGTACTTTCAGGACTATGTCGACCATTTCGGTCTGCGTGAAACAATCACGTTCAATACGGGCGTCGACCATGCCGAACTTCAAAAAGACGGTCTTTGGTCCGTTACGCTCAGCACGGGTGAGACAAAGCTCTATGACGTGCTGATCGTTTGTAATGGTCACCATTGGGACCCACGCATTCCGGATGAATATCCGGGCGAGTTCAACGGGTATCAGGTGCACAGCCACAATTACCGCGACCCGTTTGAACCTTTCGATTTTCGCAAGAAGAAAGTGATGATTGTCGGCGGCGGCAATTCGGCCATGGATATTTCATCAGAGCTGTCACAAAAGCCCATCGCGGACGAGCTATATATTTCTTTGCGCCGCGGCATCTGGGTGATGCCGAAATACATGAATGGCCAGCCTGCTGATAAAGCGGTTCTGCCTAAATGGCTGCCGACTGGCATTGGCCGCTCGCTGGCGCGCTCCGCGATCAAGAAATCAATCGGCAATATGGAAGATTACGGCCTGCCAAAACCTGACCACGAACCACTGGAAGGCCACCCCTCCGTGTCGGGTGAGTTCCTGACGCGCGTTGGCTGTGGTGACATCAAGGTCAAAGGCGCTATTGAGCGACTGGATGGCGATGGCGTTGTCTTCAAAGACGGCTCACGTCAGGAGCTGGATGCAATTGTTTGGGCAACCGGCTATAAGATCAGCTTCCCGTTCTTCACATCGGCGGAGCTGACGCCGGGCAAGGACAACCGGTTTGACCTGTTCAAGCGTATGGTTCGCCCTGGCTATAACAATCTGTTTTTTATGGGACTGGCTCAGCCATTGCCGACGCTGGTCAATTTCGCTGAGCAACAGTCCAAGCTGGTCGGCGCGTATCTGGCTGGCGAATACGCCCTGCCGGCTGGTCCGGAGCTGGTCGAGACCATGAAAAAGGATGACGAATTCCACACCGGGCATTTCTATAACAGCCCACGTCACACCATTCAGGTCGACTTCCACGCCTATTGCGCAGATCTGAAAAAGGAAATCCAGAAAGGAGCTGCACGCGCCAAAAAAGCGGGCAATCCACTCCCCGTAGAGGCAAAAGCACAAGAAATGGCGTGACACCGGTACAATTGGACAGCCATCCCTTATCCCAATTCGCGGTCTGGGATGGCCTGACCGAAAAGAGTGTCGACAAGACCCCAATTTTCTCTAGGACTAGAGATAACAGGAATTTTTCAGAAATATCTCATGTCAGAATCAGCACTCATCTCAAACGGACAGGATGCCTGCGGCAAGCGAGAACGCACCAAAGCCGCAAACCGGGATTCCATCCTGAACGCCGCACGACAAGTGTTTGCTGAACTGGGATATGAAGCCACAACTGTCCGTGACATTATTCGCGGCACAGACCTCGCTTCCGGAACTTTCTACAATTATTTCAAGTCCAAAGAAGAAGTGTTCGATGCGCTGGCCCGTCAGTCGGTCACCGAATTCCAACCCTATCTTCGCAAGGTCAAAGACAATGCAGACAGCATTGAGGATTACATTGAAGGGGCGATCCACGCCTATTTCATGTTCCTGTCGACCTATGGCAATAAAGAGGTCGCAGCTCGCGCCTCCGCCAGCACTGAAGGTGACAGCCTGCGGGTGGACACACCGGAAATGCAGGCTGTCTTCAACGAAATCCGTCGGGACCTGGAAGAATACCTGGATCATCAGGACATTTCAGGCATCGACACTGAATATCTGACTGCAGCCGCAATCGGGCTCGCCCGCGAAGTCGGCGGCTGTATGATTTTACGCGACAATGAAACCAACAAACAATCCATCGAGTCCGTTTCGAAATTCGCATCGGGACTGCTGCTCAATGGTCTGAAATCACTCACCAGTGCCGAGACGCCCTAAACTCTCGCACGGAAAGGTCTGATAAGATGAGCCTGCAAGCTACGCTCGTAAAGTTATTGATGAAACTGCCGTCCGGCATTCTGGTTAAAATGTCTGGCGGTCGCCCTGTAGAACTGGGTGGACGCACGCTTGACCCACATTTTCAGTTTCTGGCAAACGGTGCCAAAGGCCAGCCGCCAATGTCGTCTGTCTCTGCCCAGGATGCCCGCGCGGCGTCAGCGGCCGGACTGGCCATGTTTGATGCGCCGCTGCCTGCGGGCGTGACGTCTGAAGATTCAGAGATCAAACTGGAAGACCGCTCCATTCCGATCCGGATTTATCGTCCGGCCGGACAAGATCCGAACATTCCGCTGATGGTGTTTTACCATTTTGGTGGCGGCGTTATTGGTGATCTGAACACGTGCCATGCTTTTTGCGGCATACTTGCAAATATCTGCAAGGGCCCGATCGTCTCTGTCGATTACCGACTGGCGCCTGAGCACAAATGGCCAGCAGGTCTGGATGATGCGATTGACGCCTATGAATGGGCGCTTCAGCACGCTGAAGAATTTGGCGCGCCTCCAGGACAAGCCGCCATTGGCGGCGATTCCATGGGCGGTAATTTTGCAGCCATCGTCGCGCAGGAAATGCAGCGCGAGCATAAGCCTCAACCGGTTCTGCAATTACTGATCTATCCAGCAACGGACGTTCAGTCAGACACGCCAAGCATGCATATTTATGGTGATGCCTATCCGCTGTCTCGCGACACGATGGAATGGTTCATGCAGCACTATATGCCAGAAGGCGTGGACCCGAACGACCCTCGTCTCTCGCCGCTGACGGAAACAAATCTGGAAGGCCTTGCGCCGGCAATTGTGGTGACGGCCGGGTTCGATCCGTTGGTGGATCAGGGCAAAGCATATGCTGATCGCCTGAGAGATGCCGGCATTGAGACGCAGTATCGCTGCTATGACAGCCTGGCGCACGGATTTACCGCGTTTGTCGGCGTGGTGCCTGCCGCAGAAAAAGCGTGCCGCGAAATCGCTAACATGACGCGCATGGCGCTTCGGGAACACTAAAAGAAATCAGCTTAGCGGGCCTTCGGCAAGTGAAGGTCCAACAGCGCCCCGCCAAGCTTGCCGGTCTGATCTGATGCGGCAAGCGAACCGCCATGAAGCTGAGCGATCTGCCTTGCGAAGGGCAGACCAATGCCCAGCCCCTGCCCCGTCACATCGCGGTTGCCTTTCTGAAACAGACGGAAGGCTGCTTCAGGTGTTCCGACAAAGCCAGTTCCATTGTCTTCAATGAGTATTTGAAACTGATCCGGCGCGCTCTGCGTTATCGCAACACTGATCTCAGTCGTTCTGTCGGATGGTGCAAACATGACGCTGTTGTCGAAAACATGAGTGAAAAGACTGAGCAATAGTTCTGCACTCCCGTGCACCTGTCCGTGTCCGGTAACCGACAAGCTCGCATCAGGCGCATCAAGCCCCATACGCGTGCGGTACATCGCTTCCAGCACGAGATCAGTAAGCTCCAATGTCTTCAAATCTTCCATGCGTTGATTGAGACGCGCGAAGGAAATCAGGGTTTCAACCATCGAAGCCGACGATTCGACTCCCTTACGGATGAGTTCGAAATTTTCTGCCGTATTGCCCGACAAGGGCGTCTCCAACCCGTTCTCAAAGAAATCGAGAAAGTGATGCGTGTGACGTAGCGGCGTTCGCACATCATGAGACAATGCTGAGGCGACTTGTTCCAATACAGGAAGAAGCAGTTCTACGGATATCGTAGAATCAGAGGTCTCATTAGAGGCTTTATTCACAGCTTTCATTTCACCGTCAGAAGATATCTGTCCCGGTCTTTAAGGGGGGCACAATTACAGCAATCTACTCGAATATAAGCCCGAATCTGTGCTGAATCGGTGTTGAACCTCAATAGCATATAGGCAAGTTCAGAAGAAAATTATTCTGTTTGCATTTCGAAAACCTCTGCAAATACTGCACAAGGTGTTCAACTAACCCAAGTAAGTTGTGGAGCATTTTTGCTTGGCAATTGCTCTTTGCGAATCAAAAGGGTAAATAATTTCAAAACAGTCGAAGGGTTGTACATGCGTATCCACTATGTGGAAGACAATGATAACGATGCTGAACTATTCTCTCGCATGGTTCGCGAAGAGAAAGGCGTCGAGATTCTTGTTTCAACTCGTCTGGAAGACTTCGAGAAAAGTGGCTCCAGAGAACAAACCGACTTTATACTTCTGGATGTCTTTCGACCGGATTCAATCTCTATTCAGGACGATATCCGCCGAATCCGTGCATTTACCGATGCGCCAATCGTTCTGGTTACGTCTGACGGGTCCGACAAGGTACGCCGCGAAGCCTTTGCCGGCGGCGCAGAAGCCGTTCTGGATAAAAGCGATATCAACCCGAATGTCATTCGTCAGATCGCGCGGAACTCTACTCTTCGCCATAAAGTAAAAAGCGAAATCACCTTGGAAGATTCAACGCTGTCTATTCTTGAGAACAAGGTGAACAGCGATGATATGAAGTCGAATCTGTCTGCGCTGAGCGGCGCTTTTTCTTATATCGAGTTCAGCCTGCAAACGCTCTATGAAACAATGGAAGATGCGGGCCGCAAGAATTCGGCGAACTATATCCGCCATCTGGTGGATACGGTGAAAGCCATTCGTGCCTATGCGCAGGATGATTTGAGCAAAGCCACCCGCACACCAATTCATGAACTGATGATGGGTACCGCCCAGCATGTCAGTCAGGACGCGCGCAATCGCGGTATTGATCTGATTTTCGAAGCGGAAAGCTCCTGGTTCACTCAAATGGGGTCTCAGCCACTCGCTGCGCTGGGCATGAACCATTTGATTGGCGGCCTGCTTCGGGCTTGCAGCAAGGGCGACCGGGTTTCTGTACGCTCTGAGCGAGACGAAAACGGCATTGCGCTGAATATTTTCATGAGCCGCGCTGTTGTTGATTCTGCAGATGCTTTGTTCAATCTGGAACAGGCAAATCCGGCCATGGGCTTTGACGCGAAAGCGTCTGTTCAACTGGGCCTGACATTATTGTCTGTGCCGCGCGAGCAGGTGGATGTGCATATCCACCGGAACAATCTATTCATTAAGATCCGGATTTAACGGCCATACATTTGAGAGGCGCGCTCATCGAACGCGTCTTGCTCGGCCTTGTCGCGTCTTTGTCTTTCTTCGTCACGTTTGCGCGACAAAAGAGATTCTAGCTTTTTTACTTCAGCATAGGCTGTCATGAGGGCGTTTTTCGCTTCCTGATGACGCGCATCCGCTTCTTTCTGTTGGATGTCGAGTTCCGCCAGCCGCGCTTTTTGCTTGTCAAGAAAGGCCGCATAGCCAAGCCCGGAGAGCGGCGAGCCATCGATCAGGGCAGCTTCAGTCAGCGTCGCCGCTTCGCAGGTCGCACGTGCCGTTTGCACCCGGTTCTTTTCGGCCAGAGCTTTATTCGCATGACCAGACAAGTCTTCAAGCTGGCGGTTCGCCCGTTTGAGAAGCACTTCAAGGGTTCGCATCAGGCAGACGCCTCAAACACGGCTTTCAGCCCCTGATAGACACCCTCTGGCGGGGTTGGATCGCCCTCACTTTGGGTCAGGAAGATATTCAGCCCGTCCATCAGTCGTACGGCGCGGTCAACTTCCGGGTCGGCCCCGGTCGAGTAAGCGCCAATGCGGATGAGTTCTTCCATGTCGGTATAGGCCGACACCAGACGGCGAACGGTGCGTATGAGGTCCGCCTCTTCTTTGGTATGCAGCGCACTCGACAAGCGCGACAAGGATTTCAGCAGATCGACTGCCGGATACCGGCCACGCTCGGCGATATGGCGTGACATCACGATGTGACCGTCGAGAATACCGCGCACGGCGTCGGCGACCGGCTCGTTATGGTCGTCACCGTCGACAAGGACTGTGAACAGGCCTGTAATATCGCCGCTGCCTGCCGGGCCTGGTCCTGCCCGTTCCAGCAGTTTTGGCAATTCGGCAAACACGGATGGCGTGTAACCGCGCGTCGTTGGCGGCTCACCAGCGGCAAGACCGATCTCGCGCTGCGCCATAGCAAAACGGGTGACACTGTCGAGCAGACACAGCACTTGCTTGCCCTGATCGCGGAAATATTCAGCCACGGTCAAAGCGGCATAAGCGGCGCGGCGACGCGCCGGGGCCGGAGCGTCCGAGGTGGCTGTCACAACAACTGAACGCGCTAGCCCGGCTGGGCCAAGGGCGTCTTCGACGAACTCTCTGACTTCACGGCCCCGTTCGCCGATCAGTCCGATGACAATCACATCTGCGTCTGCGCCTTGCGCCAGCATGCCCATCAGCGTGGACTTACCAACACCGGAGCCGGCGAAGAGACCGAGACGCTGGCCACGTCCGCACGGCGTAAACAAATCCATAACCCGCACACCGAGGTGCAGTTTGTCCGTCACACGGCTGCGATTGTGGGCGGGCGGCGGGGATGCCGAAACCGGCTTGCCATAGGCGCCGCGCGACACCGGGCCGAGTCCGTCCATCGGGCGGCCAAACGGATCGACGATCCTCCCAAGCCAGGATGCAGCTGGAAACAGAAGATTTCCCTCGGCTTCAAAATAGATTGGCGCGCCGGGATAAATACCCTCGCCTTCCTCGCAGGCGAGGAAAACGCCATCGGTGCCACGAAACCCAACGAGTTCTGCTCTCAACCCCTCCGGGCTGCCAATGCGCGCAAGCGCCCCGATCTGGAGCGCGAGTTTCGGACCCGTCGCCTCAATGCGCAGACCCTCAAGACCGGAAACACGCCCTTCGGAACGAATGGGAGCCAGTCGGTTAATATCGCGGGCGAGGTTCTGGAGCATAAGGATCGAATCGGTTAGCCATGGGTGAGATTTCCATGCTGCGAGAGCGACGCTAAGCTTTGGTTAAGGCGTTTCGCCAAAAAAAAGAAATCTTGGTTAAAATCAATGGTGCCAAAAAGAGGTTCCGTTAACCTTTTGTTTCCAATCGGTTGGTTACCTATACATGAAGACCGCCAACGCGTTACACTGTAAGTGATTCGGGAGA
The DNA here is from genome assembly GCA_963678615.1 of uncultured Ponticaulis sp. Lineage (GTDB taxonomy): Bacteria > Pseudomonadota > Alphaproteobacteria > Caulobacterales > Hyphomonadaceae > Ponticaulis. The sequence goes on along the minus strand of OY782947.1, from coordinate 669,814 downwards.
CGACTTGATGCGCGTACTATTGATTGAAGACGACAACGCAGTCGCTCGAAGCATCGAGTTGATGCTCAAGGCCGCAGGTTTCAACATTTACCAGACAGATCTGGGTGAAGAAGGCGTCGATCTGGGCAAGGTTTATGAGTATGATATTATCATCCTCGACCTCTCCCTGCCTGACATTTCTGGCTTTGATGTTCTGAAACAGCTGCGCATGAGCCGAGTTAACACACCGGTTCTGATCCTCTCTGGTAACCCAGATATCGAGGCAAAAGTTAAGACACTTGGTTACGGTGCAGATGACTATCTGACCAAGCCATTTAACAAAGACGAGCTGATCGCACGTATCACAGCGATTGTCCGCCGCTCTAAAGGTCACGCGGAAAGCGTTATCCGCACTGGCGACATCATTGTGAACCTTGATGCCAAGACTGTTGAAGTCGGCAATCAGCGCGTTCACCTCACTGGTAAAGAATACCAGATGTTCGAGCTTCTCTCTCTTCGTAAGGGCACGACGCTCACAAAAGAGATGTTCCTCAACCACCTTTATGGCGGTATGGACGAGCCAGAACTGAAGATTATCGACGTCTTTATCTGTAAGCTTCGCAAGAAGCTCGCGCAGGCAACCGGTGGCCAGCACTATATTGAAACGGTTTGGGGCCGTGGATATGTGCTTCGCGACCCGTCTCCGAACGCTATGCGCGACGAAGAAGCAGCTTAATTCAGATTATATCTGTTTGAAGAAACCGGCTCAGACGAGCCGGTTTTTTTGTATCTGATCATCAAGTATCTGAGCAAGATTTCCAGTTTGCAATTGACTTGCATTTTCTCTTTCATTATCGCATTCCGCTAATTGAGAATTGTTTGCAAATTGGGGAATGTATGTTCAGCCATCTCAAAGGGGCCACTGCCCTGACATCTGTCGCGATTGCTGCGAGCCTGGCAGTATCCGCACCGGCAATGGCAGATGAAACGTCGACAGACGACGTAAAGCGCGAAGAAACGGTTGTTGTCACATCAAAGATTGGCGCGTTCGGCGCGACAAAGTCTGACACACCGATCACAGAGACGGCCCGTTCGATTTCCATTGAGACAGAAACGCAGTTTCTTGAAAAAGGCGCGCTGAACCTCGGCCAGACTGTAACCTATCTCGCCGGCGTAACCGGCGAGACATATGGCTTTTCAACACGTGGCGACTGGGTGTCCTCTCGTGGCCTGCAAATCCCCCGCTATCGCGACTCTATTCGCGAACTGTTCGGCAGCTATAACACCACGCGCGTTGAACCATGGACAATAGATCAGGTCGAAATCCTGAAAGGTCCAGCCTCGGTTCTTTATGGTCAGGGCTCTCCGGGCGGCCTTCTGAATGTCGTTTCCAAAACCCCGAAAGACGAGTTTCAGGGTAAAATCGTTGGTGAAGTTGGCAATTTAGATCGCTACCAGATCGCAGCAGACGTCACTGGTCCATTTGCCGGAACCGATGACAAACTGCTTTACCGTATGGTTGGCCTTTACCGTGAAACCGGTAGCCAGGTTGATCATGTCGATGAAGAAGCCTTCGTCTTTATGCCATCCTTCACCTGGGCACCAACTGACGACACGCGCCTGACCCTGATCGGCATGTATCAGGACAATCAGAACGACGTTGCGGCACAGTTCATTCCGGTTGACGGAACGCTCTACCCGCACAGCGTCACTGGCGAGTATCTCGATCAGGATGTTTACGCCGGTGAGCCAGACTTCAACTTCTTTGACACGTCTTCCACCCAGCTGACACTGCTCGGCGAGCACCGCGTCAATGAACACATCAAGCTTGAGGCGACAGCTCTGTGGCGCTCTGGCGAAGCGGACTATCAGCAAGCATGGCCGGTCTTCTACGGCGCGCGCTATGTGAACCAGATCCCTGAACTGGCCCCATTGCTGGCCGCATACGGCCTTCAATACTCGGACACGACGGTTCCGCGTTCCTTCTATCGCGCTGACAACACATTCGATCAGGCTGCGATTGATGTTCGTGCGAAGTTCGACTTCACCACCGGCCCGCTTGAGCATAATGTTCTGGCAGGTGTTCAGTATCAGAACGTCGAAACAGACAGCAACACGGCTTACTGTTTTGGCGGCGGCGTTCTGCCGGGTTATTGCGGAAGCCTGGCCTATAATGTGAGCGGCTTTTTCGACCTTGCAAACCCTGTCTATGGTCAGGCTGATCTTGATCTGATCAATGCGGCGCTGGACGAAATCTATGTTGATGGCCCGGTACAGACGGTAGAGGATTCTGGTCTCTATGTGTCTGATCAGATTTCTTACGGAAACTGGCGTTTCACGCTCGGTGTTCGTGCCGACAAAATCGAGAATGATGACGGTCTGTCCGTTCAGGAAGACGACGCGGTTTCAACCAGTGTCGGCGTGCTCTACAATTTCGCAAACGGCATCTCACCATATGCGAGCTATTCCGAGAGCTTTGAGCCGCAAATCGGCACCGACAATAACGGCAGGCAGCTGGAACCAGAAGAAGCACGTCAGTATGAAGTGGGCTTCAAAATCCAGCCACACAGCTTCCCGGGCCTGATCACGGCAGCCTATTACGATATCGAGATTTCGAACCTGCCGAACCCGAACGCTCTGCCGTCAACATCTGCGCAGCAGCTTGGCGTTTCGACGCTGAAAGGCTTTGAAGTTGAAGCGCGCATGCAAGTCGAAGACTTCTACATTCAGGCTTCCGCCTCAACGATTGATGCGAAAGACCCGAACGGCTTTGAACTCGCAGGCCAGCCAGACAGCAATAGCTCTCTCTGGGTGACATGGGCGCCAAGTACGAAATGGCAGGGTCTGAAAATCGGCGGCGGCATGCGCTATGTCGGCCAGAGCATTTCTGAAAACGAAACGCTTCGCCTGACAAGCCCTGACTACACGCTCACCGATCTGATGATCGGATATGAGTGGGGCAATTGGGACGTCCAGATTAATGCCCGGAACGTGGGAGACGAGAAATATGTGACCTCGTGCCTGACACGGGGAGACTGTTTCCCAGGTCTGCGACGGACGGTCGTTGCAAGTCTCGGATATAATTTCTGATCATGTCGATGGTCTTGTATCTGACTGGAATTGCCAGCTCGCTTTGCGGGCTGGGTCTCCTCTATCTGGCCTGGAAGTCTGCGCCAAAACCGGTTTTCGTCCTGGCGGGCTGGATCGCCCTCACCTTGTCGAGCGTTCTGTGGTTTTACGCAAATGCCGATCGCGGTATTGCTCAGGGCATTGTCGTCTGGATGATGGTCGTCTCAATTGTGCTGTGCCTGCCTTTGCTGCGCGGCATGCGGGACATGCATGACAAGACAAATGTCAAAGTCCGCACCAGACGAGCACCTTTAGCAAGCCGCCCGATCATTGAAGCCCTGCAGAATGTCTGGACCTTTCTGCTGTCTGGCCCGGTGGCAGGCATTATCGCGTTTCTTCTTGGCGGCGCGCTGTTCAAAATCCTGCGGCCTGCGGACGGCAATCCGGCAACGGTCGCCGTCACGAGCATTATCGTGTCCGTTTTCCTGTGGGCATTGATCAGCATTCTTCTGCTCATCGAACCACGGCCTCTGCGCCGTTCCATCTATGCCGGCGTCAGCGCGCTGGCGGCAACCGCACTCGCCTTCCTCTGAGGAGATACGACCATGGCACGATCCATCTGGCCGAACGCCTCCAGCGCCCGCGTTGCGCGCTCACTGTCCGCGCACTCGGTAACAGGGCTGATTATCAGCGCTGTTCTGTTCATTATCTGCCTGTCCGGCACGCTCGCCGTTTTTGAAGACGAAATTGGCTGGTGGGAGCTCCCGGAGACACCTGCCGTTTCTGTTGTCAGCCCTGAGGCTGTACAAAAAGGGTCAGAGGCGGCCTTCGCCAAGGACCCGGAAACCACGCATCTCTACCTCTATCTGCCGCGCGAAAACTGGCCGCGCTTCGTCGTCGCGACTGACAATGGCGTTCACTCGGCAAATGCCGATGGCGAACTGGTTGGCGAATATGAAAGTGCGTGGAATGATTTCCTGATTCACATGCACTATTACCTGCATTTGCCGGAAACTTTTGGCATGATCATCGTCGCGATTTTCGGGGTTTTCCTCGTCGGCATGGCGATTTCAGGCTTTCTGGCCCACCCGAAAGTCTTCAAAGATGCATTCCGCCTGAAACGACAGGGACAGCGCCGTATTGTTCAGGCTGACCTGCACAACCGCCTGAGCGTCTGGACGGCGCCGTTTCACATCATTGTCGCGGCAACAGGCGCAATGATCGGCCTGTTCGTCGTCATCGCCTTTGTTTTGGCGCAGACCGGATATGGCGGTGACACGCGCGCCCTGACACAGGCCTTTTTCGGCAGCGAACCGGAGGTCGATGAAACGCCTGCTGATCTGCCCAACATCGCAGGCGCTCTGTCCTACATGCAGACAGAGCTTGCCGATAAACCCGCCTTTCTTGTCGTGGTGCATGATCCCGGCAAAGCGAGCCAGCATATCGGCATATATGGCGAGCATATGGATCGGTTGATTTACGGTGAAACCTATGAATTCGACGCGGCTGGAAGCCTGACCGGCCATGAAGGCAATTCAGATGGTGAAGCGGGCATTCAGATCGCAAACTCTGTCTATCGTCTGCATTTCGGTGATTTCGGCGGCACTCCGATGAAGATTGCCTATTTCGTGCTGGGCTTGTTCCTTTGCGTCATCATCGCGACCGGCATGAACATCTATTTCCTGAAAAAGGATGAGGCCGGAAATGGCAGACCGCGCTGGGAAGCCAGCTGGTCTGGTGTTGTCTGGGGCAGCTGTTTCCTGTTGGCCGCCACCCTGCCCCTGGCTATTCTGGGACTGTCATCTGCCAGTCTGACCGCCATTTTCTGGATCGGTCTTGTCGTCGTGACACTGGTTTCTGCCCTGTTCGGGCAGGAAGGCCGCGCGGGCAAGGTTCTGCGTGGCTTGACGGGGCTGTCCCTCGTGCTCGCGGCGCTGATCCACGCGGTGAATTATGCTGGCACCTATGGCAATCCATACATTCTGGCCGTAACGCTGGGCTTTGCCCTGACAGGTTTGTTCCTGCTGGTTCAGTCAGCACGTCATATCAAGCCAGCCAGCGTACAAAAAACCGCCTCAGACACGGTCTGAGGCGGCATTTAAATCTGTAAAAGGTCGATCAGATCAGGCAGCGCGGATGCCACGTCCGCCTGTCGTCTGTTTCTCATAGAGACCACGTGTTTCCTTGTTCGCAACAAAGGCATCGCAAACACCAACCACAGTTTCAGCCGCACCGAGCAGCAGATAGCTCTTGTCCGCCATCTGACGAGACAGACGGGTCAGGATGTCCCGCTTGGTTGGCGTGTCGAAATAGATCAGCACGTTACGGCAGAGAACCACATCAAAACTGCCAAGCCCTGTCAGCGGATCGAGCAGGTTCAGCTTGCGGAAGGCAACACGGGTGCGAAGATCGTCTGTGATCTTCCACATATCGCCCTGTTGTTTGAAATACTTCATCAGCATTTTGATCGGCAGGCCGCGCTGAACTTCAAACTGGCTGTAGACACCGGCTTTTGCCTTTTCCAGAACGCGGTCTGAAATGTCAGTCGCAACAATGTCGACTTGTGCGCCGCGTGCGAGACTTGGATTCTGGTCCAGCAGCATTGCGATGGAATATGGTTCCTGACCCGTAGAACAGGCTGCGCACAGAATGCGGATACGACTGTTTGTGCGGTTTTGCGTGAGCGCCGGAAACACTATTTTCTCCAGATGCTCAAACGGCGTTTTATCGCGGAAGAAAAAGGTCTCATTGGTCGTCATCGCGTCGACAATCTGCGCCATGAGACGCTCGTCGCGACGTGTGCGAACGACACTGATCAGCTCATCAATAGATGACAGACCCTCTGTGCGCGCCAGCGGAGACAGGCGGCTTTCCAGAAGATAGAGTTTATCCCGGCCAATAATGATGCCAGATCGTTTTTTTAGTTCTGATGTAACGTAATCGAAATCAGTCGGGTTCATTAGCGACCCCCTCGTAAAAACTTATCAACCGCCGGTGCAATCTCTTTCAATGCGTGCTCGGAGTGAGCAAACCCTGCATTGAAGACCGATCCCGGCATTCCCCAGACAACGCTTGTTTCCTGATCCTGAATGAAGGTCCGGCCACCTTTTTCAAGGATTGGCGCAACACCTTTACATCCGTCAGCACCCATTCCTGTCAGCACGATTGCGGCAAGTGACCCGCCATACACTTCGGCTGCTGAATGGAACAACACGTCCGCTGCGGGACGACAGAAGTTTACAGGTGCATCCTGATTCATGACAAGAGTCGGACGCCCGGCTTTTCGAACAACTTTCATATGATAGCCGCCCGGCGCGATATAAACATTGCCGCTCTCGACAATCTGACCCTCTTTGCCTTCCTGCACCGTGTGGGAACAGGAATGATCAAGGTGCTCGGCCAGAATTTGCGTGAACGTGGCAGGCATGTGCTGAACGATCAGAATTGGCAGCTTGGTGACTTTGCACAAAGCCGGCAGAACTTCCTGAAGCGCCTGCGGACCACCTGTCGAGCTCGCAATGACCAGAGCTTCTGGCTGTTTGCGCATCATCGGCAGAGGACGAAGGCCCGGACGGATCGCGGCCAAATGCTCATGAGCCGACGCTGGCACACCTGGTGCCGGTTTGTGAACCGGTGCCAAAGGCTGCAATGGCCGCGCTGGCATGGCTGGTGCACGAGCGCGTTCCGGCGAGCCAAACAGACGGATCTTCTCAAGAAGCGCATCGCGATACGCCTCCGCACCGCCAAGCTGACCTGCTTCCGGCTTTGGAAGGTAATCACTCGCACCAAGTGACAGAGCGCGGATCGTTGTCGACGCCCCTTTATGCGTCAGCGTGGACGCCATCAGGATTTTGGCTTTCGGCGCGACTTTGCGCAGATGCGGCAGGGCTTCCAGTCCGCTCATGCGCGGCATTTCAACATCCAGAATGATCACATCCGGATTGCACTGGCCGGCATCTGCCACACCTTGCGCACCGTCAACGCTGACGGCGACGATTTCAATGTCAGAATTTCCACCCAACCAACGACGCGTCAGTCCACGAACGACGGCGCTGTCGTCGATCAGCTGGACCCGGACGGGTTTGGAATTGGCGAGTGGCTTCGCAGCTAGGCTGTTCATTTATGTGACCGATCTGTCAGACGAGACCAACTTCAGCGAATTTAGACTCGATGATCTCGCTGTCGAACGGCTTCATGATGTACTCATTTGCGCCGGAGCTGATGGCTTCAGCAATGTGATTCATGTCGTTTTCTGTCGTGCAGAAAACCACAATCGGTGTGTCACCACCCGGTTCACGGCGCAGGGCGCGCAGGAAATCAATGCCGTTCATAACCGGCATATTCCAGTCCAGCAGGACCGCATCTGGCATGTTTGCACGGCAAGCTTCCAGAGCTTCAGACCCGTCAGCAGCTTCTTCAGCTGTGAAATCAAGGTCTTCAATGATCCGACGAGCGACTTTTCGAACCACTCGTGAATCGTCAACAATCAGACAGCGCTTCATAGGTTTCTCCTTAGCGGATCAGGCAGCTTTCGACGCCAGATCAGAGTCCGCCTCAAGTGCAAAGGACAGGACTTTGTTAATTTGCAAGATGACCAGCAATTCCTTTTCCAAACGGTAAACGCCGGATGCAATTTGTGCCCAGGTCGGGTCAAGATTTGCAGGCGTGTCTTCGCGTTTGTCGTCATCAAGTCGAAGGACCTCACCGACCTGATCAATGATCAGACCGAAGGACTCATTTCCCACCTCAATATGGATCGCCATGATGGAGGCATCCGGATCGCGCGGCCCAAGGCCAAGACGGGCACGGCTGTCAATTGCCGTAACGATGCGACCACGAAGGTTCAGGACACCCGCAATCTCCTTAGGGGCCAGTGGAACCGGCGTAATGGAGGTTGGTGAAAACACATCATGGATGTCAGAAACCGGAGCACCAAATAGCTGACCACCAATTCTCAGAGTGATGTATTCTGTGCTGCTCATGCGGCGCGTCCTTTCATGCTGACTGCCTGATCAAGAATGGCTAGCAGGCCGTGACGATCTGATTTGCGGACACAACCCGTGAAGTTTTCGTCTGGGTAAGTGTCTGAATTTGAGAGTGCGATCCGTGGAACATCGCCCCAGTCTGCGTCGACTTTCAGCTGTTCCATGAAGCGGGCCACTTCGACATCATTGTCGATGTCTGCCAGGACGATGTCGAACATTTCCGGCTCAAGATCGAGGCTTGCGGCTTCTTCAGCAGAACCAACGGTCGTGACCTGATAACCTTGTGAGCTGAGTACTGGGCCAAGCAGGTTACGGAAGAACGGATTGCTTTCGAACAGCAGGACAGATTGTGGCTGTTGTTCCATTTGCTTGAACGAGCTCGTCCATTCATGATCCGCCTGGGTCATGAAGTGACCGACATCGATGACTTCTGTTGCCTTGCCGTCAATAACAGCCGTACCGAGAACGCCCGGAGTTTCATCAGAAATCTTGATATCCAGCAGGTCTTCAGTGATGTCGAGAACCTGATCAACACCCAGACCAACAACGTGGTTGCCGTGTGTAATCACGAGTACAGGCTGGCGACCATCTGCGTTGGATGACATGCGGCCTGCGAGGTGAACGACCGGCATAAGCTGTCCGCGATACTGAACAACCGGGCCACGGTTGGTCATTTCGAAACGGCTTTCTTCGAGTTCTTCCAGACGGGTCACGAGTGACAATGGGCAGGCTTTCGGCTCTGACCCACCGGCAGAGAAGACCAGAAGGCTCATGCGGTTGCCGGATGCTTTCTTCGTTTTCACTTCTGCCTCTACCTGAGCTGCCTTGTTGTTGGCATTTGAGGTGTCGAAAGATGCAAGACGCGCCAGGCCCATCGGGTCGAGGATCATGATGACAGATCCATCGCCGAGAATTGTTGAGCCTGAGTATTCTGAAACATTGCGCAGAACGTTTGCGAGCGGCTTGACCACGATTTCTTCTGTGTCGAAGACTTCGTCGACAACCAGACCGAATTTCTGGTTCGCCATCTGCATGACGATGACAAAGTGGTTCTCTTTTTCCTGCCAGTCATCATCAATCTCCAGCGCAGACGACAATGGAAGGACTGGAAGCAGACGATCACGGAGACGCAGAACGCGAGTGCCGTGAATGTTCTCGATCTGATTGTCGCTGTTTGTGCCCGTGCGGACCAGTTCCACAACAGACAGCTGAGGCACAGCAAAACGCTGACCTTTAACACCAACGATAAGGGCAGAGACAATCGCCAGTGTCAGCGGAATTTTGATCGTGAAGACAGTGCCTTCGCCATCTTTAGAGCTGAGATCGATTGCGCCGCCAATCAGCTCGATATTGGTGCGAACAACGTCCATACCAACGCCGCGGCCAGACAGGTTTGTCACCTTCTCAGCGGTTGAGAAGCCCGGCGCAAAGATGAGGCGGTGAATTTGCTCGACTGGCATGGTCGCAGCTTCTTCAGCTGTAACAACGCCGTTTTCGATTGCTTTCTGACGAATGCGGGCCGTCTTCAGACCAGCGCCATCGTCACGCAGTTCGATGATAATGTGACCGCCTTCATGGTAAGCACGAAGAACGATTGTGCCCTCTTCCGGCTTGCCGACAGCAAGACGGTCAGACGGAAGTTCAATCGCATGGTCACAAGAGTTACGAACCATGTGTGTGAGTGGGTCACGAATGAGTTCGAGAACCTGACGGTCAAGTTCAGTCTGATCACCTTCCATGACCAGTTTGATTTTCTTGTTCAGGTCATTCGATGTATCGCGAACAATCCGTGGAAGCTTTTTCCAGGCATTGCCGATTGGCTGCATGCGTGTCGCCATAACGGCGTCTTGCAGTTCACCGGTCACGTTCGACAGACGCTGAAGCGGCGCTTTGAACTCAGACTCATCCATAGAGCGAACCATCTGCATCAGCTGGTTACGCGTCAGAACGAGTTCTGAAACCATATTCATGAGGTGCTCAAGCACATCAACGCTGACGCGAATGGACTGGTTGGAACGAGACGCGCCTCCAGACGACGTCATGCCGCCATCTTCAGAGCCGCCGTGCAGCGCAGCAGCCGCCTCAGCCATTTGAGCAAGCGACTGGTCAGCGGTTACAGCCGGTTTGTCCACGACAGGCTTGCTTTCAGAAGCAGGCGCATCGGCGTGATCATTGTCGGCTTCTGCAACGGGCTCTACAGCCGTCTCATCAAACTCAGCTGCAGCGAACGCAGCTTCAAGTTCGGCCAGAGAGACTTCGCCCGGACGCAGCTCGCGGCCAAGATCTTCATCCCAGCGCACATCGTCAGCGATGTTATCTGGACGAGGCTTTTTCTCGTTTGGTTCAACTGTAGATGCCGCTGGTGGCGGTGGCGCAGCAGCAACTGGAGCTTCGGCAGCCCCTTGGGCGACCTTACCTTCTGCTGCGGCCTCAAGGCGCGCAATCAGTTCAGCATCATCCCCCGGAGGCTCAGCTTCTTCAGTCTCCAGATGGTTCATCAGGTCTTTAATCTGGTCGATCGACGCCAGAACCAGAGTTACCATAGGAGGTGTTACATCGAGCGACCCGTCGCGGAACTTCCCGAGAAGCGTTTCCCCAGCATGGGCAACCGCCTCAAGACGGGGCAGCCCGAGAAAGCCGCAAGTCCCTTTAATGGTGTGGACCAGTCTGAACACATTGTTCAGAATGTCCTTGTCGTTCGGTTCAGCTTCAAACCTGACAAGCTCCGCGTCGATTACTTCGAGCGCTTCTGCAGTTTCGGTAATAAATTCGCTGAGTAGGTCGTCCATAAGCCCACCTGAATGTTCAGTTAAATAATGTGGACTTCAGGATGACCGATCTCAGTTAAAAAATTGCTTTCTTTTCGTAATATAGTTGATCTTTCTCAAATGCTTACAAAAGCAAAGATCAAGATCAGAGATTTGTAGCAATTAATTTAACTTGGTCTTCACCTGTTACGCAGGTCAGCTCAGCACCCGCTTCATCAAGCAATAACGTGGTAAAGTAAGGCTGAATGGTGCGCGGATTCCAACCATCTTCCGGTTCTGTGCGCTCAAGCGCGACTTTCACATCCGGCGCAATACGCGCGCGTGGCCCCGTTGCCGTCAGAACGATGGTCAGCTTATCCGTGCCAGTGACGTCCACGTCGATCACGCCATCGCGTGCCAGGCATGACATTGCGAGCATGATCAGGTTCATGAGAACACGGATCTGAGAGAAAGACAGGCTGTCGACTTTAATGTTCCAGTCGATTTTGCCTTTATGGGTTTCAATATACCCTTCAATGATGGACTTCGCCTCATGCATGTCCGCGGCACCGCCGGACAACCCCATTGAACCGAAGGCGTAGCGCAGGAACTGCAACCGCGCCAGGCCGCGCGTTGTACCTGAAATAAGGAGTTGCTCAGCCTGTTCACGCATTTCAGGATCAGACGTGTCATCCATGAAATCCAGAGCAGACGAAGCCGCGCCCAGAGGTGACACAAGATCGTGACAGATTTTGGAAGCGATATAAGACGCGAGGCGGTTCGGTTCGAGCAGCATGAAAAAGTCTGTCCTTTTCGGATGCCGGACGGTGCCAGACTCTCAAAAAGCTCACGACCAGCCGACGTTAAAACTGTGATCTGATCATACCGCACATAACGGCTCTGTCAGTAGAGGTCTAAAACTAACCGATTCGACGCGATTACGGCACCGGTCTTACTCAGAGATCAGAAATATCGTCCCGCCCGGTACGCGCGCTATAATAAATGAGCGCGAACAGCCCGGTGGACATCGCAATCGTCAGGAAGGCCGCCAGCATGAAAGCAAACCATCCAAACGGCGAAATCTGTGTGTCCCCCAGCCAGCCAAAGTGCAGCGCCGATAAAACGAAACCGGTGAAGGCAAGAATACCCCCACCGGTCATCAATAGAAATTTCAGCATGATCTTCGCTTAAGGCTTTTTGATCCAGCGCCCTGTGTCGTCATAAACGAGACGGCCAGATTTTTCGCCCGCAACCAGTTTTTCGCCGCTGACACGCGCAACCGCCACCAGAGACGTACCTTCCTGGTTTGCAAGGTTTGCGTAGAACTGACGACGCAGCGCGTTGATTTCGTCAATCTTGCGTTTCAGGGCCGGATCAACACTTGAGACAGGCGCGAGATAGCCGTCGATCTTCTCGCCGACCTTACCTGCATCTTTCGCAGCATCGATGACCGGATCGCCCGCGCGTGCGACACCGGAAACCGGAGAGACCGCCAGAGCCAATACCGCGAAGCACGCGAGCACAAAGTTTTTAATGTTCAGCATGTTTCAACTATGCCTCAGAAAATATTTGGGTTCTTGGCGATAAGGTCTTCGACCTTTTCATCCAGCTTAACGCGAATCTCCTGATCAATCTTCACATTCAGATTGATGGTGATCGGCTCTGTTGGGGGCACCACCCTCACAGTAGGTGTGCATGCCGCCAGAACCAGCGGAATAAACAAGAAAATCTGTTTCACGCGGTGGTCTCCTCTTACCTTGTGATTCTGGGACGTATTCGCTGTCACGTCAATCTTCAGATGCAGCTTGTTTGTCGCGGATCAGGTTTAATACGGCATCTTTCGTGGCCGTGGTGGATGTTACAAAACTGCTGCCATGGATCAGCTCGGCGAGCTTGGACTGAAGAGAGATATTCAGATTGAAGGTATGCCCCTCCAGAACATCCTTATTGCGGCCCGAAATCGACATTTCCAGCATGATGTCATCCTGCAGATTGCCGTTCGCACCGATAGAGAGAACGCGGTAGTCAAAGTCTCGCAGCGCATCGAACGCCATTTTTGCATACTCATTGGCAGACCCGGCCTTAGAGCCGATATCGCCGAGATACCGGATGCGGCCATTCTCGACTGAGTCCAGACGCGCATCGCGCAAATAAAGGTTCGGGCCGATAATCTCGATGGGGAACTCCCCGGATACTGTGCCCTGCACGTCGAGATCAGGCACATCGAACAGCGTGGCAAGTCGGCTGAGCGACCATTTATCCGCGCGAACCGTCAGCTTCTGCCTGGTTTCATCAAGCGCCCACCAGCCCGGATCGACAGACAACGTACCATCAACAAACGGCCAGCTGACCTTTTCGAGGTGGATGAGGTTTCCATTCACCAGCTGAACCGAGAATTCGCCATTCTCCAGAACCAGCGCCGGTGACAATCTCAGGCCACGCAACGTGAATTTCTGTCCCGGCGGGGTGCGCAGGTCGATCAGGTCTGAAATTTCCAGTGTTCCGGACAATTCGTAAAAATCACCGAGTCGGAAAGACGAGAATGACAGTTTATCGAGCGTGATTTTGGCGTCCGCTTCCGGCTCGCCATCTTTCCAGCTGGCGTTCAGATAAGGCGTGATGGACCCGGAACTGGAAACCGCAATACCGCGAAGGCGCTCTGAAATGTCATAGGGTTGCAGATTGCCAAGAGAGAAGACGATCTCACCACCGGAAAGTTCCGCATGGCCCTCATTTGCCGGAATGTCGTGCGAGACTTTCAGCATGCCGAAATTGGCATCCTGATCGACCAGCCGTAACCGGCCCGCATACGTGATCTCTTTCGCTGTCAGCGTGCCAGAGCCCGACGTGACCAGAGGCTGGAACAATGCGTTGTTTTCCGGGTTCACCTGATCAGTAATCTGAACTCCGAGAATGTTCCAGGTAAGGTCTGGCCCGTCATCGCCAAGAACACCTGTGGCTTTCCATTCCGAGGCATGTGCCCCCGCAGGCAGACCATTCATGTTGAGCGCCATGTCGCGGAAATCGAGTGCCACTCTGGTCTGGTTGTCCACGATATCAAGCGTCGAAGTCGATTGCTTTATCGTCAGACGGTGCGGACCGTCCTTATCTTCTCCCGTCAGGCGGAAGGAATTTTTAACGGCACCAGAGCTGAAAACGATCTGGCTGGCATCGCCGGACGTCCAGCGAATAACAGGCGCTTCAATGGTTGTGCTCGCCGTCATGGCGGCGTGTGTGACCGGCAGCTTCAGCGTGTCAGAGGTCAGCGTGCCGCCAATGGAGAGCGTCTTGCCGCGCGCATCAAGCTTGCGATCAAACAAAACACCATCCGGCGCACAGAACGTCGTCGACATGGTGCCAATCGTCATGTCCGCGATGGTCGCAGATGAAAAGCCGAAGTCAAAACAGTCATCGTCCGACAAGCGGATCATCCAGCCATCCCGGCTCTCAAAGCCATCAAACGCACCGACAAGCGTTGCGTGATCAAGCTCGGTGCCAAAGGCCGGGCCGGAATAGCGGAACTGCCCTTTGGTGGAGAACGTGCCTCGACCCTCACCGGATCTGAAACGGATATGACGCAGATCGACGTCAAGCGCTCGCCCGGCCCGCATCCATTCCGGAAGCACCAGAGCATCGCCCTTCACCGACATCACCCCGGTCTGAAGGTTGTACCGGACATCTAGGTGGGTGCCGCTGATCGACAGATCAGACGCGGTATCCGCATATTCGAGATTGCCATGCACCCGAAGCCCGGCCGCATCAAAGGTCAGCCAGTGATCGGTTTTCGACGGCTGAACAGAGAGCACAGCTTTGCGGTCAACGGTGCGCATCACCAGAGGACGCTCAGAGCCAAACGAGAACGCGCCTGATTTTGGATCATACGATCCGCTGATCTCTGTTCCCAGATTAAAATTGGAGACCAGGCGCGTCAGACTGTATTGCAGTTCAGTAGAATGGGTTTCAAACGGTTCTGGCAAGCCGAGCGGATTGATTATTGCCGCCTGAAGCGATGGGCCGAGGCGCCCGTGTTCAACCGAAGCAACGCCGTCAAAGCGGCCACTCGGCAGAGACATGCCTGCCTGTTGAAGCGTAACATCGCCTGTAATGAGAGAGGCTTTTGACGTCAGAACGCCGTCAAGCACGGTCTCACCAGACTTGAACGAGACAGGCCCGGTGAGCTCTCCGCCAGTACGGTCAATGTCCCAGATCGCGGTGAGATCAGAGACGGCGTTTTCATCAAACTTGACGCGGTTTGCCGTTACCGCCCCCTCAACCGACAAGAGCTGAGCGGTTTCGGGAGAATAATTGCTTTCGATCTGCAGGCCCAAAGAGCCATGAGACGCCAGCGTATCAAGGCCGAGTGTTTCACTCTCAACCCTGTCCACACGAATGTTCCAGTCGAGACTGTATTTCTGATCATCGCCGGGTTCGATCTTCAGCGCCAGATCAATATCCCGGCCTGCAAACCCCTCAAGCTGAGCCGAGGCAAGCTTAAGGATGGCATCGCCAGAGATGCGTGATTGCGCGAGCACGAAATTCGCCTGCCCTTCCTGAAGCGACAAGGAGTGTCCGTTCAGGGACAGATCAGCCGGTTCCAGCTTAAGGCTGGACTGAACCTCCCGGCCAATACTGCCGGCTGTGTTCACCACGCCTTTTACCGGCCCGGCATCGGTGAGGATGGTCAGTTCGCCATTCTTGATGGTGAAGGGCGGCAACTCCATCTGCGCGCCGCCAGACCCGGCTTCAGACTGAAAGCTTTCAAGGATATCGACAGAGACTTGTCCGTTGCGGGCATCGACCACCAATGTCGGCTTGACGGCGGTAACAGATGTTAACGAGGGCGAGAACAATTTCGGCCAGGTCAGGTCAATGATCAGCTCATCCAGATTGACCGGATCAACATTGGTTTTTGTGAGTTGAATATCGGTGGCCCGAATATGGTTAAGGCCGAGCTTTGAAATTGAGAGCGAACATGAGATACCTTTGCCCGCGCAAAAGTTGCGAACGGCCGTTTCGGCAAGCGAAATTCGTCCCAGCCAGAGCCCGGCCGGAACAATTATCAGCGCCGCGCCAACAGCAAAAACCGCCCATAAACGGCGGTTTTTTAATCGTTCTTTTTTCGGAAGTGTATCGCCCATACCCATTTCATTAAAAACACTTCATTTGGAAACACTATATATTGGCATAAAACGTGAAGATGTTGTGTCCTTGTTAAGACTTAGTGTTAATTTTCTAGGTTGTGTGTGTTTCTAGGTCACAATTGTTCGGAGGTGAGACTTGATCGGCGTTTTTGATCCCAAAAATGGACTCCCATCCAAGAGCGTTTTGACAAAAAAGCCCGTTATTGCAGGGTTTGTCGCGGTTCTCCTCTTTGGAGCAGCCGGGTTAGCTGTCACGTTTGCAGGAAAGAGTTCTGATTCTGAAACTATGCTACAGGCGGTGAAATCGCCAAAAGGAAATGTGGCAACAAGTGTTGACGAAAAGATTCCGGTCGAGCCGGACATCGTTTTAACGTCGTTTCAGGATCTCGAAGTCGCCACGCCGACAGAAATCCGAATCGAAAAACTCCAAAACCGGGACACGCTGACCGATCTTATGGACCGGCTTGGCGTCAGCCGTAGCGACGCCAATGCTGCGCTGTATGCCCTTTATGATCAAAAGCTGATTGATCCGCGCCGGGTTCGCCCTGGCCTGGAGGTCTCCGCCTATGTTGAAAAAGCGCCGACGGAAACCGAGCCGGAAGCGGTTCGTCTGGTTGGCATGACGCTGAAACACGCCCGTGAAGCGTCGCTGGTTGTATCTCGCAATTTCGATGACGGCTTCACGGCTCACGAGCTGCACACGCGCCTCGAAAAAAGCGAGAAGCGTATCAAGGGCACGGTTCAGACCAGCCTCTATCAGGCAGCTCTTGAAGGCGGCGCGCACGACCAGCAAGTCTATGATTTTGCCCAGATTTTTGCATATGACGTCGACTTCCAGCGCGAAATGCGTGTCGGTGATGAGTTCGAAATCGTGTTTGAAGAATACACTGACGAAAAAGGCCGTCACATTCGCAGCGGCAATGTCCTTTATGCGAAGCTGAACGGCCACGCGCTTGATCGCGGCTTTTATCGTTTCACCCCGTCTGATGATGGCATCAGCGATTATTATGACGAAGACGGCCAGAGCGCGACCAAGTTCCTGATGAAGTCACCGGTGAACGGTGCGCGTCTGTCATCGAACTTCGGATATCGTCGCCACCCTGTGCTCGGCTATAACCGCCTACACAAAGGCACCGACTTCGCAGCGCCTCGCGGCACACCAATCATGGCGGCCGGTAACGGCGTTATTGAACGCGCCTCCCGCTTTGGGTCATTCGGCAATTATATCCGCATCCGTCACGCAAACGGCTATAAGACCGCTTATGCGCACCTGAACGGATACGGGCCGGGCATCCGTGCCGGCACACGTGTCAAACAGGGACAGTTGATTGGTTATGTTGGCACAACGGGGCGCTCGACTGGCCCACACCTGCATTATGAAGTCCATAAGGACGGAAAAGCGGTCAACGCGATGACACTGAAACTGCCGACAGGTCGCAAGCTGACTGGCAAAGAACTGGAAGCCTTCCAGCTCGTCAAAGCTGAAATCGACAAGCTGCGCGGCATTGGTGAAACCAATACGGTTTATGCCGCGTCTGCAACGAAAGAACCTGTGAGCGCGCCATTGGCCGCCACCGGAACCGGCGAATAGTCCGACACACATCTCTTCATCAAAAAGCCCCGCAGGACGATCCTGCGGGGCTTTTTCTTTACGGGGGTGAGCGCCTTATTCGCCCGCCGGGAAATACTGATCCAGGAAAGTCAGGCTTTCCTGCAGCACCTGGGTTCGAACCTGTGTCGACTGAAGGTAATGATCTTCGCCTGGCATTTCGACGAAACGGAAATTCGTGCGGCCCTCAAATGTTGTCTTGATCAGACGCGCCTGTTCAAAGCGAACAGTCGTGTCTTCCTTGCCGTGCATGACCAGAAGCGGCGCCGAGATCGCAGCTGTATTTTTCACCGGAATGAATTTGGCTTTTTCTTCGTCCGTCGCGAACCGGTCAAATCCCAGATAACGTGTCCAGTAGCGAGCAATCGGATGGTCGTCTGGCCAAACGCGGATCTGAGACAACGGATCGCCGACGGCACTGATCGCAATGGCACACTTCACATCGCTGCCGCCAAGAACTGCGCCCTGAAGCGCGGCATAGCCGCCATAACTCGCACCCGCGAGACAATACCCGCCCGATTTAGCAATGCCTTCTTTGACAGCCCATTTATAACCGTCGAGCACGTCCGTGATCATCTTGCCGCCAAACTCGCCATAACCTTTATTGCGGAAGGCTTCGCCATAACCACTTGAGCCGCGAAAGTTCGGCTTCAGGACAGCATAACCCGCTGCGGTATAAGCCTGCGCCCACCAGTCATAACTTGCATCGTCTCGTGCTTCCGGACCGCCATGCGGCATCAGGATCATCGGAAACGGCCCGTCTGCTTTTGTCTTGCCCGCTGGCAGAGCCAGATAAGCCGGAATTTCCAGACCGTCTTCTGCCGTGTAAGTGACTTTCTCAACACTACCGAGTTTGGTTTGCGAGGCGAGCGGCGCATCGGACGCCAGAGGCGACAATTCCACCTTCACAGCATCGAGCAGGTAAAACTCGTCTGGCACGCCCGGCGCGCTGACACTGACCGTCATCAGCGAGCGATCATCCGTCCATGAAGTAATATTGACGACTTTGCCTGGAAAACTCGCAGAAAGTTTGGTGTGCAATTCCTTGAGATTTGTATCCAGAAAATACTGTTCATAGAGGTCAGAAAAACCCGCAAAGCCGACAATCTTGTTCGTCCGTTCATCACGAATGGTCGCAGATTCAGACAGGTCGGTTTGGCCAAACTGAAGCGGCGTCAGCTCGCCCGTTTCAACGTTCAGAATGCGGCGTCCGTAAACCAGTTCGGAATTGCCATAAACCAGCAAATTCTTTCCGTCCTGAGCCAGTCCCATCACATAGAATGGCGTTTCTTCAACTTGTTTCTGTTCGAAGATCAGCTTGCCGTTCGCATCAACGACTTCAAAATCGCTTTTGCCGTTATTGCGCGAAAACATTGTGCCGGTGGTTTTGAACTGGTCCAGGCCTTTGCCAAAATTCACCGTGGCAATGGTCTCACCATTGGGCCCAAGAACAGGTGTCCAGACCTCGTCGCCATAGGTTTTGAAGCGTTTGGTTTTGCCGGAATTCAAATCAACATCATAGGCTGCGATGCGATATCCCGGCAGGGCCATGATAATCTTGTCGTCTTCCTTTGGCTTCAGCGCCAAAGTCCAGGTCGCATCGAGGTAATTATTAGCCTCTTTGCTGAGCAGAATTTCACTCTTCCCGGTGTCCGCATTAAAGGAGATGGCGCGATAGAATGTGTAGTCTTTCAAACCCTGTTGCGTATCGAGCCGGTCAAAGATGCTGGCTTCGATGATCAGGTTCTTTGTACCTGCCCAGTAAAAGTTGGAGAGCCGCGTCTTCTTAGGCACCTGAAAGAGTTTCGGCTTGGCGTTGGTCGTCAGGCTGTAAATACAGACAGATGGCGGGCCAAGCGGCGCACAGCCTAGCGCAACGAAATTGCCGTCCGGCGAAACCTCTGCGCCCCAGGCCGCATCGGCCTTCCCGAAGATCTCGGCAATTTCCTTGGGCCCTGCAAGTGCAGGCAAAGTCGACATCCCTGTGGCCAAAAGCGCCGCGATTATCTTTTTCATTCCCGATTCCCCGATACTAAACTCTGTCTCAGCTCAGGAATATAGGAATAGAATGATCAATCAACCCAGAGATTTATGCCGGGTATTTTCACCCAAAGCTACCGAGTAGCCGTTCCAGATCGCGTTGATGGGCCTGTAACTGAATGAAGCGATCTTCGTCGATGCAGTCAGATAATCGGTCCATCCAGAACCCGATCACGGTACGCTGAGTTTCAAGCCAGTCTCTCAGGCGTTCTGTTTCTGCCTGATCGCCGCGAGCATTCCAATCTGATTCCATGATTCATTCCTTCCCTTCCGGATATGAACATCAGATCTCCATATTGCGAATAATTCTCATTTGCAGTCAAGAGCCCGATTGTCACACCCCTTTCAGGGCGTTTCGCGTGCTCACCAGGCGAGTTTCGCGGCAGGAATTTTCGTAAAAGGCATGCGAAACGACCCTCCAGAGCAAACCTCTCCTATGGTAAGCCTTGACGTAGGCAAATTTAGGCTTCTTTCTCCGGCCAAAAGAAACGGTTAGAGGATCATCCATGGCTGACGATACATTGACTCCTTTCAGTGCGGCTTTCCCGGAAGCAACTGAAGCGGATTGGCGTGGCCTCGTCGAAAAAATGCTGAAAGGGAAAAGCCCTGACTCCCTGAACAGCAAGACAAGAGACGGGATCACTATTCAGGCGCTGTATCGCGAAACTGATTTCCCGGCGTCGACGGACCCGAACGGCGCGCCAGGCGCGGCACCATTCGTTCGCGGCACAACAGAACGCAAAGACGCCTTCCTGCCATGGGATATTCGTCAGGTTGTCAGCCATCCAAAGCCAGAACTCGCCCATGATGAACTCATGGCCGATCTGGAACGCGGTGTGAGCTCGATTGAGCTGCGCATAGACACAACAGGCGAACGCGGTGTTGCGGTTCAGTCTGTCAGCGACCTGAGCACTGTTCTGTCGGGCGTTATGACCGATCTGGCAGGCATTGCTCTGACAAACTCCGCTCTGGAAGGCTTTGGCCTTGAGGGCGCTGCGCTTCTGTCAGCCTGGAGCGAATCAAACGGCAAAGATCCTGCCGCACAAAAGTTTGCCTTCAACGTCGACCCGATCGCAGAGCTTGCCCGTTCAGGCTCTCTGCCGGGCAGTTTTGAAGAGGCGCTCAGCCAGACGGCTGACTTCGTAAAGACAGTCGCACCGGTTTACACCAATTCGACCTTTATCCGCGTTGATGCGCGCCCAGCCCATTGCGCTGGCGGCACGGAAGCGCAGGAACTCGCTTTTGCGATGGCGAGCGGCGTGACCTATCTGAAAGCACTCCTCGACGCAGGCTTGTCGCTTGAGACAGCGAACAAAGCCCTGTTGTTCACTTTTGCTGTTGGTCCGGAATATTCTCTGGAGATTGCCAAGCTGCGCGCAGCCCGTCGCCTCTGGGCTGACGTGACCAAAGCCTTTGGCGCAGAGGCTGGCCTGCCAATGACGCTGCAAGCAGTGACATCCCGCCGCATGCTGACACAGCGCGACCCGTGGGTGAACCTGCTGCGTAATACCGCTGCCTGCTTTGCGGCTGGTGTTGGCGGCGCGGACGTCGTCACCGTGCGTCCATTCACGGATGCGATTGGCCTTGCCGACAAGCTGGCGCGACGTACAGCGCGCAACACACAAATCATGGCACAGGAAGAAAGCTCGCTCGGCAAGGTGTCTGACCCTGCTGGCGGCACATGGTCGATTGGCAAACTGTCAGAAGACCTCGCAGCGAAGGCCTGGGAAATTTTCCAAAGCATTGAGAGCGAAGGCGGCATTGGTGCCAGCCTTCAGTCTGGTAGCTTCCAGGCTCAGATCGCCGAAACCCGCAATGTGGCGCGCAAGAACATCGCAAAGCGCAAACAGCCAATCACCGGCGTTTCTGAATTTGCGCTGATCGACGAAGAAGTGCCGAGCGTGATTGACCGCGCGCCATTCCTGCCTGCGTCCATCAGCGAAGCTGGCAGCGCGCCGGCAAGCCGTGAATTTGGCGATCTCGTCACTGCGGCCGGTAATGGCACCTCGCTTGCCAAACTGCTCGCTCCGGAAACAGACGATCATGCGATGGCAGACCCACTCTTCCCGGTTCGCTGGTCTGAAGCGTTTGAGGCCCTGCGCGATCACGCTGATGCGATGAAAGCCAAAACTGGCAAACAGCCGGAAGTTTTCCTGGCCTGCCTCGGTCCGATTGCGAAACACAATGGCCGCGCAAGCTTTGCTGCAAACTTCTTTGCGGCTGGCGGGATTACGTCCAATGCGGGCAATGTCCCGTATGAGACGGTCGAGGCGCTGGCCGCTGATTTCAAAGCCAGCGGCGCCGTTCTGTGCTGTATCTGTGGCTCTGATGATCAATATGCGGAACTGGGTACGGACGCGGTCAAAGCTTTGCGCGGCGCGCGCGAAGATGCCCGCATCTATCTCGCCGGTAAGCCGGGCGAGCTGGAAGCTGCGCTAAGCGAAGCTGGAATGGACGACTATATCTTTATGGGAGCCGACCTGATCCAGAAGCTCGAAATCGCGCATTCTGAACTTGGTCTTGGTGCATAAGAAGAGGAGATAGACACATGACACATCCTGATTTCACGAAAATCGCCCTGTCTCCGCTTTCTGGTGAAGCTGCCAGTGCGCAGTCATTCTCTGAAAACGAGACCTGGACCACACCAGAAGAGATCGAAGTAAAGCCGGTTTATTCGGCGGCAGATGTTGCTGGCCTGGACTTTCTGGATGACTTTCCGGGCATGGCGCCATTCGCGCGCGGCCCTTACCCGACCATGTACCCACAGCGTCCATGGACAGTTCGTCAGTATGCCGGTTTCTCGACGGCTGAAGACTCCAACGCGTTTTACCGTCGCAACCTTGCAGCCGGTCAGAAAGGTCTCTCCGTCGCGTTCGACCTTGCAACCCACCGCGGATATGACTCTGACCACCCACGCGTAATGGGTGATGTCGGCATGGCCGGTGTGGCCATCGACAGCATTTATGACATGCGCACGTTGTTTGCTGGCATTCCGCTGGATGAAATGTCAGTTTCCATGACGATGAACGGCGCGGTTCTGCCGGTTCTGGCGCTCTACATCGTAGCGGCTGAAGAACAAGGCGTGGATCAGTCCAAACTGTCGGGCACAATTCAGAATGACATTCTGAAAGAGTTCATGGTCCGCAACACCTATATCTATCCGCCGCGACCATCCATGCGGATCATTTCGGATATTTTCGGCTATACGTCTCAGCACATGCCGAAATACAACTCGATCTCGATTTCCGGCTATCACATGCAGGAAGCGGGCGCGTCAGCTGACCTGGAGCTCGCCTACACGATCGCCGACGGTATCGAATACATTCGCGCCGGTGTTGCTGCTGGCCTCGACGTCGATGCTTTCGCGCCGCGCCTGAGCTTCTTCTGGGCGATTGGCATGAACACTTTCATGGAAGTCGCCAAGATGCGCGCCGCGCGTCTGTTGTGGGCGAACCTCGTCTCGAAAGAATTCAGCCCGAAGAATTCCAAGTCGATCTCTCTGCGGACACACTCCCAAACATCTGGCTGGTCTCTGACGGCTCAGG
Organism: uncultured Ponticaulis sp.; assembly: GCA_963678615.1. GTDB lineage: Bacteria > Pseudomonadota > Alphaproteobacteria > Caulobacterales > Hyphomonadaceae > Ponticaulis. The sequence continues at coordinate 646,699 of OY782947.1, read as the reverse complement.
ATGTTTACAACAATGTTGTCCGCACATGTCTTGAAGCGATGGCAGCAGCCGGTGGTCAGACACAGTCTCTGCACACCAACGCATTTGACGAAGCCCTCGCTCTGCCGACAGACTTCTCTGCCCGCATTGCGCGGAACACACAGCTCTTCCTGCAACAGGAAGCAGGCGCGGCCAGCATGATCGACCCATGGGGCGGCTCTTACTATGTCGAGCGTCTGACGCACGATCTGGCGGCCCGCGCGATGGAACACATTCGCGAAGTCGAAGAAATGGGCGGCATGGCGAAAGCCATTGAGGAAGGACTTCCGAAGCTGCGCATTGAAGAGGCTGCTGCGAAGACACAAGCACGCATCGACTCTGGCGTTCAGACGGTTGTTGGCGTGAACAAGTTCCGCCTCGACGAACCAGAGGATGTTCCGGTTCTGAAAGTCGACAACGCAAACGTTCGTCGTATGCAGATCGACAAGCTGGCGCGTCTGAAATCAGACCGTAACCAGACGGAAGTCGATCAGGCGCTTCACGCCCTGACCCGTGCGACGGAAGAAGGCACTGGCAACGTTCTGGACCTCGCAATCAAAGCGGCTCGCGTCAAAGCGACCGTTGGCGAGATTTCCGAAGCCGTCGAAAAAGTCGTTGGTCGTCACCAGGCCGTTATCAAATCCATTCAGGGGGTTTATGCTTCCGGTATGAGCGCAAAATCCGACACTGTTGAAACAGCCCGCAAAATGGCTGATGACTTCGAGGCCGCTGAAGGCCGGCGTCCACGTATCCTGATCGCGAAAATGGGTCAGGACGGACACGACCGTGGTCAGAAAGTTGTTGCCTCTGGCATGGCTGACCTTGGCTGGGACGTTGATATCGGCCCACTGTTCCAGACTCCTGAAGAAGCGGCAAAACAAGCCGTTGAAAACGACGTCCATATCGTGGCTGCGTCGTCTCTGGCCGCTGGTCACCTGACGCTTGTTCCAGAGCTGAAGAAAGCCCTGGCAGAACAGGGCGCGCCAGACATCATGATTGTTGTCGGCGGCGTTGTACCACCACAAGACTATGACGCGCTGTATGAAGCTGGCGCTGAGGCGATCTTTGCGCCGGGCACAGTGATTGCAGATTCGGCGATTGAGCTACTGAAAAAGCTTGGCCCGAAGCTCGGTCACGCCAGCGCCGCGGAATAAGACCTCACAGCTCTGAAATTGAAAAAGCCTCTTCCTTCTGGAAGAGGCTTTTTTTATTGGGGTCTATTGAAAGCCATATTTCTATGTCAGATTGATTAAATAGGGAGAGGAAAATGGATCAGGATAGCATTATTTTTGTAACAGTATTTCCTGCTTCGGATGACAGTATTTCAGAAGTTTCCCAAGCATTAGAAACGGGAAACCTGCCGACAGCAGAGCAAACCCACTTCTCAGGGGCGGCAGCCATTGAGACTGCGGTGAAGTGGAGTCAGGCTGGTGTTTCCGAATTGTTGAAAATCCTTCGTGCCTTAGTCAAAGCCGACAAGATTGATAAAATTGAATTGGAAGCTAACGGAAAAAAAGTTTCCTTGACTGGTATCCCAAAAGACGAACTTGAAAATGTGGATGCGGTCGCACAACGATTGTTGGACCGGCTGAAAGATGACTGATCAACCACCAAAGGAAAGCCTTCAGGTTCAACGAATTGAGACGCGCTATCGAAATGCTCCACACTTTAACTGGTATCAGCCGGATTTAGGTCAGTTAACAGAATTTATCCAACAACCAATTTGGACATTGTCCACCTGGTCGCCTGAACATGTGGAAATGATTGGATCTCACTCCAGTGATATGATCCTCTTGGTCGATAATACCTATGTAGGCTCGTTCGCATTCAATGCCGTTAAAATAGAAATAGCCTCCCAGCTTCTCCCTGGCGAAGAAAACTACCAAGAACTGCTAACCGGCAATCTCAAAAAATTCGTCGCAGAACAAATTTGGCTTCACCACAAATCAACGAACTCTGCCCGCTTTATAATAGAATACCTTTATGAGTTTAATGGTCGCAATAGAGAGCTAGATCGAAAACTTCGAGCTTTACCGGACGGTCATGATATTATCCAAATGATCGCAAATGTGATCACCTTCATGTTGCTATTGCACGAAGTCGGTCACATAGCCTATTCTCGCGGCCACTACCGGAGCGCCACAGCCAAAGATATCAGTGCTGCCATAAATCAAGTCGTTGGCCCGAATCACACGCATGAAAGGTTAGAAGAAGAAGCGTTTTGTGACTTTTTTGGCCTCGTGAATTCCATAATCGAATTAAACAGAACTGAAGGCTGGCCAGCGGAAAGTCTATGCAACGTTGCAACGACCGCTCTAACAGCTGCACTTCTTTGCGTACAAACCAAAGAAATTGCACTCAAATATCATTCCGCTGATGAGCCCCTCATCTCGATGTCTCCTGCAAACAATCTCTTCATGGCAAGATCTCAGGTCGCTGAAGTGGCGATTAATCAAGCCGTCAAAACAGAGAACGAGCACTTAGTCACACCATCTCGTTCTCTCAATATTTTCGCAGATACTTTGGACATTAAAAAATGCTGGATGGAGGCCTGCAATATGCCCTGTCTTGACGATGAAGTTTCTAATCTCAGCCTCCTATTAGCTCAGGCTTTCTGCGAGCCCGAACGTGGCGGATTTGACCATGTTGTTCGCAAACTAAATTTGCTGTCTCCACTTCATGACCTTAGCAAAGAACTTTGACCCCGCTTAAAAACTCTTGCGGAAAGAAATTTTAATCACGCGGCCTTCAGCGTCCAGACGGTCTGATTCATAACGCAGCGGAATAACACCGGTCTCATCACGAACGGTCATGCGCTCATCAAAGATGTTCTTGAAGTCAATCGAGAACCGGCTGCCCTGTAGCCAATCTACTTTCCTGGCAAGATAGCTGCCCTGTTGAACCGTGTAGAACAAACGAAGCCGGGTCGTTGTGAGATCAGAGAAGCTGAGATTGCCTGACGCGCCGTCCGACAAGACATCCGTCCCGTCCCGCCAGATCGCATACATCCAGAGACCGGCACCTTTGTTAAAGTAACCGCCGCTCAGCGTGACTGTATGTTCCGGGGTGCCGCCGATGCCGCCTGCAGCTGCACCATCAAGATAGTCCTGAACCGGATAGCCTTCGGCGAGCGTTCGCGTGCTTTCCAGCATCCATGTGTGATAGAGCGACATGTGCAGCCGCGCGCCCGGATTGCGTCTCCCCCGACCTCCACCCGACGGTCGTGGACCAGCTGACGGTGCTTTGGCTGCCGTTTGAGAAGACTGCGCAGGCTTTTCTGCAGGTTTGCCCTCACTTCCCGGCTTTTTCGGGCTTCCGTCTTCAGACTTTGGCGGCGCTGCATTGGCGTTCGCTGGCGGACGACCCGGCGCACCTGCGCCCATTGGTCTACCGGCTGCACCTGAAGGGGGCCCACCCGCCGGTTTCTTTGGTTCAATTCGTTTTGACCAGTCAAAGCCCCAGCGGATCTGGCGCGAGGTCGATTCCTTGAAGTTCACGGTACGCGCATCATAGGCAATCAACGTGCCTTCCGCATCCCGAACGAAACTGTCCGGGAAGACCGTTTGAATGGCCGCATCAATTGAACCGATTGAGCCAATCGGGTCGTCAATCCGGGAGTCGATATATTCGACGCGCAAACGCAGATCAGACTCGTCCAGAGGCTTAAGCTCTGCAGAAGCCTTGAATGTCTTGCGGGTATCGGCCTCCAGATCCGGATTGCCGCCCGTTGTTTGTGTCACCAGAACGCTTTCGCCCGTCACATAGTCGAAGACGTCAACATTCTGCGTGATGCTGATGGTATCGCCCAATTGCGACATGGACGGTGCGCCGCGCTCATAAGAATAAGAACCGAGCAGGTTCAGCTTTTCAATCGGCGACCAGAGCAGCGTTCCGTCAAACCCGTACAGAGTCCCGAAATCGGAATAGTCGCTCATATTGGCCGTCATATTCAAACCGAGCGTGTCAAAGCCAGGAATATCCATATCCGAGCTGATAAGTGGCAGGTCCGCGCTCGCCTGAAGCTTTGCAATCTGGCGATCAAGATCTGTCTCTGTAGTGATGCCGTCCAGAATGGTCTTTGAAGACCGGTCAGAATGGCTGAGATCGGCGCTGATGCTGGAATTCACATTGCCTGCCGGAAGCGAGAACAACGACCCTTTCAGCAACAGATTTGTGCTCAGCGTGTTTGTGATCCGCTCTGTCTGTTCTGTGCGCAAAGACAGGTAACGCGAGATGTTCATGGTTGGCGAAACCGGGTCCGTCAGGGAGTTCAACGCATCCTGATAAGCGGTGACATCCGGCGTGCGGTCAGTATCTGTTGTGGTTTCCGTGCGACCAAAACTGGTTGCGGAGGTAAAGTCCCAACTGCCGATATTGCCTGTCCAGGTCATATTCAGATTGCCTGTCAACGTCTCGGTATCGCGCTCCATGGAACCCGGAATGCCGTAAATGCGCGAAAAGCTTTCGTCTTCGGTTGAGGTCGCAAACGGATTCGTGACTGGCAGAATGAAGTCTGACTGCGCCAGACCAAGATATTGCAGCGAATTGCCGAGCTCCAGATCGCCGCTCAGGGTCAAACGATAGTCTTCCCCGATTGGTCGGTGCTGGCTGACGCCAAGCGTCAGTGTATCGCTTTTTGCAGACAGGCTGTCCTTCCAGCCCGGCAATCCTTTTTGCTCATTCGTGACATCGCGGTCGGCTTCCAGAATGCCGGAATCGGTCTCCAGCTTAGTATCGAACGCGGTACGATTGCGGTTTTTGATGTTCAGATAGTTGGCCGACAACTCAGTGCCAAAACCGGCACCCTCAACCGGGCCGCCAAGTTCGGCTTCTACAGACACCGCTGAGAATTTGTCTTTCAGGATGAAGTTAATCACGCGCTGATTGGCGCTATATCCATATTTCAGGGCGGCTTCTTCAGGCAGGACATCGATCCGCTCAATGGCTTCCGGTGGGAAGTTTCGGATTTCGCGGAAGCTGGCGACCTTGACGCCGTCAATCAGGATGACCGGACGCTCGCTTCCACGGCCCCGACCACTCGACACTTGTGGGCCGAGCTGTTCAAGAAGCTCTTCAATGGTCGATGCCCCGTAGGAGGCGACGTCTTCGGCATCGAGGGTCATTTCCGGTTTGATCTGCGTATCAGCGGCTTTGACATCCAGCGTGCCAATCACCTTCACCTTGTTCAGAACGATTTCTTCGTCGGGCTTGTCTGCCGTCTGCGCCGTGGCAGACACGCTTGCCAGAATTGCGGGGCAACAAATCAGGCTCACAAGCAATGAGGAATACTTCATCGAGATCTACTTTCCTGCTGACTGGCAGACAATCCCGGTCTAAGGAGCGCCAGCATCAAAACAACGTGTTTGTGTTACGATTCAGATGCAGTTGATCCGTCGCCCCAACTGCAATTACTACTGCAGAACATTGGTTATAGTGTGTCCTCGGCAGGTATTTCCAGCTGGATTACATTAAATTCAGTCAAGGATTGAGATATGGATTTGCGCGCAATCTTTCCGCGAGCAGAGACACAAACATTCGCACTTTTGCTGACGCATCCCGCCCCTCAGAATGCATGATGTGAATGGGCAGCATTTCCGGAGAATAATCGTCAAGAACGGTCTTCAATCCACCCGTATCAAGCTCCGGGCCGATCTGATAGGACAGGACGCGCGCTAGCCCCCAGCTGAGCTTTGCCGCTGCAATCGCACCGGACATAGTATTCACGAAATAGCGTGGCTTCACCCGCACGACTTCCCGGTCCTTAAACCGCCAGTCATTCGACGGAGAGATCGGTTTGGCCGCAATCAGGCGGTGACTGAGCAGATCCTGAGGCGTCTGCGGAATGCCATTGGCCTGATAATAGCCTTTACAACCGCACACGACCCGGCGAACTGCGCCGACACGCGTTGCCAGCAGACTTGTGTCAGCCAGCTCGCCAATACGAATAGCGACATCAAAGCCTTCATCGACGATATTCACCATGCGGTCGACATAGACCGCATCGACACTGACATCGCGATAGGCTGACATGAACTCACACAGGACAGGCTGCACATAATGCTCGCCGAACAGGACGGGCGCTGTGATGCGCAACATGCCTTTCGGTGACTGCGCCGCCCCTTTTACGGCGTCCATTGCCTCTTCATAATCGCTGACTATTCGCCGGGCATCAGACAGAAAGGCGCGGCCGGTATCAGTCAGGACCACGGCTCTGGTGGTGCGGTGAAACAGGACCACCCCAAGCTCGGCTTCCAGATCACCCAGAATGCGTGTCACGGACGGCGCACTCATACGAAGCTGACGGGCGGCCCCTGCAAGACTTTCCTGTTCTGCGACAGCCAGGGCAATGCGAAACGCTTTCAGATGATCCATTTTTTATTCCATTTTTCGAAATAATGAATTTCAATATATCCTTATTCTTACTTTTTATGGAAGCACCTATTTCCACTGTGTCGCCGCGGCCCATCGCCAACGCCCCCACACACAGGAGAAAAACACATGTCTCGAATTCCAACACCTGCAACCATCACTGACGCGCCAGCTGCCTCTCAGAATCTGCTTGACGCCGTTAAAGCTCAGCTCGGCAGCGTGCCAAACATGTTCCGCCTTCTGGCGAACAGCCCAACAACTCTGGAAGGCTTTCTGGGGCTGAACGGCGCAATGGGTAAAGGTTCGCTCAGCGCACCAACACGTGAACGCCTCGCGCTCGCAATCGCGGAAATCAATGGCTGTGACTACTGCCTGGCAGCGCACACTTATCTCGGACAGAACCTCGCCAAACTGACAGATGCCGAGATCGCAGCAAACCGCAAAGGCGGCTCGACTGATGCCAAGGCTGACGCTGCTGTTCGCTTTGCCGTGAAGGTCGCAAATGCTCGCGGTCAGGTTTCTGCGCAAGATGTCGCTGACGTCAAAGCAGCTGGCTATTCAGATGCAGAAATCGTTGAGATCACGGTGAATGTCGCCCTCAACACGCTGACCAATTATGTGAACTCGGTTTTCGACACAGAAATCGACTTCCCGGCAGCCAAGCCTCTGGCGGCTTAACCACACCGGCTTCGATGCCTCCTGACAGGAGCGGGCGTGTCTCGCCCCCTACCCTTACGCTTGCTTTTGAAAGGAGGCATCGTCCATGCGTCCCCCATTTCCACCCTTCACCCTTGAAACTGCGACAGAGAAAGTCCGACTTGCCGAAGATGGCTGGAACGGCCGTAATCCGGAAAAGGTTTCGCTCGCCTACTCCCCTAACAGCGTTTGGCGAAACCGGGACCAGTTCATCACTGGCCGGGCTGAAATTGTCGGGTTTCTGACTGAGAAATGGAGGCAGGAGCGCGACTACCGTCTCATCAAAGAATTGTTCGCCTTTCATGAGAACCGTATCGCGGTCCGCTATGCCTATGAATCCCGCACAGAGTCGGGCGAATGGCGCCGTTCCTATGGGAACGAAAACTGGGTCTTTGACGAACAGGGGCTGATGATCTGCCGCTATGCCAGCATAAATGATCTCCCGATCAGGGAGGAGGATCGTTTATTCCACTGGCCATTGGGGCGCCGCCCAAATGATCATCCCGGCCTTAGCCAGTTGGGCCTGTGACCTGTCGTCAATGACAGGAAAAGGCGGCAATGCACCCACCGCCGCCTTTTCCTTCTTTTCTGATTGTCGACTTACGCGCCGGCCAGCTCGTCCCAGCACGCCAGTGCGTGACCAGAGTACATGAGGCCAGGACCGCCGCTCATCTGAACCGCCATGCTTAGCACGTCGCCCAGCTCTTCGCGTGTGCCGCCTGCTTTCATCAGCGCTTCAACGTGGAAATTGATGCAAGGCTCACACCGCATGACCAGCGCCATGCCCAGTGCGATAAATTCTTTTTCTTTGGCACTCAACGGACCGGTGTCTTTGGCAACCTTTGAGAGCGCCCCGAAGCTTTTCGCAGTTTCAGGAACCAGTGAATTGAACTCACGCAGCTCGCTGCGCATCTCTCTGATCTTATCTTTATAGCTCATCATAAACCTCAGTATTTTAGATTTTTCTAATATACATATAGAATCTCATTACTGAATGTGGTGACTTGTCTCAGTGCACATTGACAGAAACCGCGCACTCCAGTGTCGTCGGAAGATGATGTCAGACACGCACTCAAACTTCCCGCTTTCGCCCGCCAGCCGCATGGCTGTCGGCTTGCAGATTTTGAAATGCGTGTTGCTCCCTTTTGTACCAGACACGCTGAAACGCGCAGGCGCTGACCCGCTCGCTTGTCTGCCGCCCTCCAGCCCGGTTCTGAAACATGGCTTTGAACTTGATGCTCGCGCTGCGCTGCGCATGCTATCTGATCATCCGGCGCTGTTTACAGACATGCCCGCTGACCTGTCAGGGCTGATCAAGCCGCTGTCACGCCTCAGGGATAAATGGGCCCACCAGCAAGACCTCTCCCATGCTGAGGCGACACGGTTTCTGAAAGCAAGTGAAGACCTTTGCCATCTTCTCGGTTTCGAACCAGAAGCCAGAGCCTGTCAACAATTGTGCCAACGCCCACCGCAAGGGTTTGACCTGAAAGCGCATGTCGATAGTTGGGAACCAGATCACGACACCTCGATCAGCACGTTTGAGAAATACCTCTTTGATCAGGCAGAACTTCCTGAAATTGGCGCGCTTCATACAGCCTTTGTCTGGGCAGCGGCGACCGACTGGATCAATGGAGCGCGTCTTTCAGCCGTCTTCGTGCTTGACGCGCATTCGACGGAGGACCCCGCTGAAATCGGGCTGCCAATCCGCTCACTCTGGTGGCTTTTCGGCCTCTCGTCCAAGGCACCGATAGAAATTCGCCGCGCAGCCTATACAGACTGGCTCAATTCGCTTGATCCGCTCGCCAGCGACTTTTAGGAACAGGGCATGAGTTTTGATCTTGCCACACGACGCGGTCTGGCCCGCGCCATCACCCGCGTCGAAAGTCGTCGCCTCGACCATCAGGCCGAAGCCCGTAAATTTCTGACCTTTGTCATGGATAAAACCGGCAAGGCGCAACGCATCGGCATTACCGGCGTGCCGGGTGTCGGCAAATCCACTTTCATTGATGCGTTCGGCACAATGCTGACCGAACTCGGTCTGCGCGTCGCTGTTCTGGCGGTCGATCCGACCTCTCAGCGCTCTGGTGGCTCCATTCTTGGCGACAAGACCCGCATGGCGCGGCTGTCGGTTGATGAGAAAGCCTTTGTGCGCCCGTCCCCGGCTGGCGACACGCTGGGCGGTGTGGCGCGCAAAACCCGCGAAAGTCTCTTGCTGTGCGAAGCGGCGGGCTATGACGTCATCCTCGTCGAGACTGTGGGTGTCGGCCAGTCCGAAACGGTTGTCGCCAATATGGTAGACTTCTTCCTCGTCCTGATGCTGCCAAATGCCGGAGATGACCTGCAAGGCATCAAGAAAGGCGTTCTGGAAGTCGCTGATCTGATCGCGGTAAACAAAGCAGACATTGATGAGCGCGCCGCCAAGCGCGCTCAGCGCCATTATCAGAATGCGCTACATATTCTGGAGCCGATTGACCCGGCATGGTCGCCGCCCGTGGTGACCTGTGCCGGCGCAACCGGCGTAGGCCTGAAAGACCTCTGGGAGACGATTGAGCTTCACAAGAAGAAGACCACCGAATCCGGCTCACGCGATAAACGCCGCGCCGATCAGCAAATCACCTGGATGAATGAGCTGATTCAGGACGGGCTGATGGCGTCATTCCGCGAACATCCGGATGTGAAAGGCCTGCTCACACAGCTTCGCCCGGGCGTTGAGACCGGTTCAGTGCCAGCCTCTGCCGCCGCCGAGCAATTGCTCAAAGCGTTCGGGGTTGAGGGGTTTTAGGCGCACCTCGGTCCTCCCCTTTTCAAGGGGAGGAGGCGCAACAGGCACGGCCAGCTCTCCCCCTTGAAAAGGGGGAGTTGGAGGGGGATCAATCTGCCGCTTAAGCGTCCGCTGTCGCGTAAGCCTTGATCAGCTCTTCGCCAACCTGAACCGCATTCAGCGCAGCGCCTTTGCGGAGGTTGTCGCCGACAACGAACAGAACGAGGCCGTTCTCAACGGTCGGGTCTGGACGGATGCGGCCCACAAATACCGGGTCCTGACCTGTTGCTTCAAGCGGGTTCGGCACATCAGACAAGACAACACCGGCAGCCTCGGACAGGATCTTCGTTGCCTCAGCTACGCTGATCGGACGGTCAAACTCGGCATTGATAGACAAGGCGTGGCCCGTAAAGACCGGGACGCGAACGCATGTGCCAGACACTGGCAGGTTCGGAATTTCGAGAATCTTGCGCGTTTCGTCACGCAGTTTCAGCTCTTCTTCCGTGTAACCATCTTCGCCCAGAACATAGTTCAGCGGGACGACGTTATACGCGATGGGAACCGCCCATTTCTTCGGCGCGCCAAGATCAACCGCGTCAGAGCGCTCAGCAAGACCGATACAGCCATCTGCGCCAGTCTGAATTTGATCTTCGAGCACCTGATTGCCTTCAACGCCGCCACCGGAGACCGCCTGATAAGTCGACACGACCAGACGCTTCAGACCGGCTGCCTCATGAAGAGGTTTCAATACCGGCATGGCTGCCATGGTTGTGCAGTTCGGGTTTGCGATGATGCCCTTTGGCAGGTTTTTCAGCGTATGCGCATTCACCTCAGACACGACCAGCGGGCAGTCTGGGTCAGACCGGTAAGCTGACGAGTTGTCGATCACGACCGCGCCTGCCGCAGCCACTTTTGGCGCGATGGCTTTCGAGGTCGAACCACCAGCAGAGAAAAAGACGATATCGAGGCCGGAATAATCGGCTGTCGAAGCGTCCTCAACCGTGATCTCACGATCCTTCCACTGGATCGTCTTTCCGGCAGAGCGCGCAGACGCAAACAGACGGAGCTCACCAACCGGGAAATCCCGCTCGGCAATAATCTTGCGCATATTCTCACCGACGAGTCCGGTTGCGCCGACAATGCCGACATTTGGATTCGATGGGAAAGAGCGCGTGCTCATGGTCTGTTATCTCCTGTAAGGTGCGCAGGGCGCGTTAAATGGAAGGGCGTCTTTAACGAGACTGAACGCGCAAGTAAATTGCTCTGGCAGCCATTTTTTGACGCACCAAAGCAAATTTCTTTCACTCGGGGCTTATTCGCCCAATTTCGGCACAGGTTCCTTACTCGCAATATAAGTGACGAGCATTTCAAATGCCATTTCCCGCGCCTGCCCGTCTGGCCGTCCCAACAGAGATTCCAGCGTATGTCCGAACAGACCAACACCAACCGCCAGAACAATCGCAATCAGCATGATGCTCTCAACCAGATCGATTGAAACATCCTCATCAGGAAACTTTTCCTTCGCAACGCGCTGAACCGCCTCACGCACACTGGTCAGACGTTTGGACTCGTCTGTCAGCTCCAGCCAGGCGGCAAGACGCGCCGCCCCTTTTGACTGAAACGCATCGAAAAGCTTTTTCAGGCTGATGCCCCGCGCCGCTGCAAAATCATCTGGCAAGTCGTCCGTTACGACCTGCTCGACCAGCTCGTCGATCATTCGCTCCATCAAGGCTGTATGCACCGCATCAATCGATCCGAAATGATGGAGCACAGTCGCATTCGCGATGCCCGCCTCTTTCGCAACATCGGCCAGACGCAGAGATTGCGGCCCGCTAGACGTCAGAAGACGCTCTGCAGCTGACAGAATATTGGCCCGTGATTCCTCAGGCGTGCGACGAATGCGCGTTGGTTTGTTTTTTCTTATCGACATTTTTGTCAGTAAACGTTATATTCAGCTTCGAAAACGGCGTGATTGCCGGATGTTATACACGAACAGGTATTGCAGAAGATGACTGAGAAACGAACCCCTGAAGATGTCACCATCTTGCCGCGTGACATAAAATTCAATGTTGATGCAGCCAAAGGCACACACTGGATGGGAAATGACCCGGTCGGCACAGCCATTATGAACTGCCTGTCTCTCACCTTTCCGGATGGCGAACGCATGTTCATGGATGCGGTGAAAGCCTATCGCAATGATGTCGATGGCAAGCTGAAGGAGGATGTGCGCGACTTCATCCGCCAGGAAGCCATTCACTCCCGCGAGCACCATCTGCTGAACCAGCTTATCGACCACGACAAATATCCGGTCGAAGAGATTGAAGCCTCTATCCGCGAACGCGTAAAAACCGGCTATGATGGCGGACCAATGCGTATGCTTCTTGCAACCATCTGCCTGGAGCATATGACGGCGATGATGGCAGACCTGATGACTGATCAGGCCGAAATGTTCGACAATACCGATCCGGCTGTTGTCGCCCTGTGGCGCTGGCACGCAATGGAAGAAACCGAACACAAAGCCGTCGCCTATGACGTCTTTCTGGAAGTCACAAAAGGCTGGTCACCGTTCAAGCGCTATATGCGCCGTTGTCTGTCCATGCTGATCATCGGCTCTAACTTCACAAAGAATATCGCCGGCTACGCCACCATGATGCTGGTCGCCGAGGGCTGGGATGAAAAAAAAGCCCGCAAAGCGGTGAAACGCTATCTCTGGAAACAGCCGAACCTGTTCGGCAAAGACCTCGGCATTTTCTTCAGCTGGTTCAAGCCGGGCTTCCACCCTTGGGATCACGACAATCGCGACGTGATGGTAGACTGGAAAGCAGAATTCGACGCCATCGCGGCGGAATGAGCACGCCCCGGGGCGGCGTCATCCAAACAGCATTCTGAGACTGAGAGCTGTCGCCCCGATCCCGACCACCATAAACCCTGAGGCAAATAGCGTTTGCCTCAGTAAATCGCCACTACTCATGCCGCGGTCTTCGGTGTGGTGCACCCAGCCGCGTCGTTCCTGACCAATCTTCTGTTTCAGCTTTTCGCTGTCTTTCGACTTAAAATCGCTGGTCAGAATTGTCGTTTGAGACTGTGAGGAAAATGTGTCGGACCGAACAATCTCACCCTTACGGGGACCGTCCAGCACTTGATAGACAGGCTGATACCCTTCACCTTCGCCGCCCAGATGGATTTCAAAATCGATCAGTTTCAGCCGCGCCGGGCTCCCGTTTCTGCGAACACGAAACGTCAAATATAGCAGGAACAAACCCACCGCCGAGAATATCACAGCAAACCCAACAACAATCCAAAATACAATTGGGTCGATATGATCTGGCAGCATGATGTCCTCCCCCGTTTGAGCAGACCCTAGCGCGCTTACCAGAAATTTCAAATTCTACTCGAATATAACGCAGCAGCCTGTTCACCTGCCTGCTCTGGCAATTTGGCCGCTTCGATGACAAAGTGATCCCGTTGAAGAGGGACGCACATATGGCAAAAGTCATCGGACTCGGAGGATTATTCCTCCAATGCAAAGACACCGACACCACAAAGACCTGGTACAAAACCGTTATGGGAACAGACACCAATGATTATGGTGGCTGGGATTTTGGCCATGCTGATGCAGGCAAAGCCTTTCCAAAAGGCGCCCGCACCATTTTTGCACCATTTGGTGCGGACAGCGACTATTTCAAACCCTCAGAACTACCCTTCATGCTGAACCTTATGGTGGATGATCTGGACGGCGTTCTGGCTCGATGCAGCGAAGCAGGCATTGAGCAATTGCAGCCAAAGGAAACCTATTCCTACGGGCATTTTGCCTGGCTAATGGATCCGGACGGCCGCAAGGTTGAACTGTGGCAACCTGTTGAAACGGAAGACTAAATCATATGAACTTCAAACTTGCTGCAATGCTTATCGGCGCAGCGGCGCTTTCGGCATGTGGTGGCGGAGAGCCAAAAAAGCCGGTTGAAAAAAAGTCCGTTGAAGAGACCTATCTGGAACTGGCGGAAACCACCAAGAAATGCGCCATGGAAGACGGCGAAGCCTGTTACAATCTGGCAAAGCATTTCGAGACCCAGAACGAAAGCGCGTGCATTCCGGACAATCTGAAAATCATGATGAAAACTCAGATCAGGGAAACCTATCAGAAGGCCTGTGACTATGGATACAAACCGGGCTGTAAGAAAGCGAAAGACTGAGACCGCCCGCCAAGGTGACAAGCGCCTGAAAACCTGAAATTCTCCCCTGAAAAGAAATGGGGAGAGATATGGACGATTTCACAAAATACGACGCAATGGGCCTGTCCGAGCTGGTCGCGAAGAAAGAGGTCAGCGCTGGTGAACTGCTCGATTATGCGGTGAGCCGCGCAGAAGCAGCCAATGAAAAGCTGAATTGTTTTTCCGCCCTGTTCTCTGAAATCGGACAGCAGCAAATCGCTGACGGGTTGCCGGACAGCCCGCTTTCCGGCGTGCCGTTTGCGACGAAAGATCTGGCCATAGAGATTAAAGGCGCACCACTGACCAATGGCTCGCGCCTGTTCAAAGGCAATGTCGCAGAGCGGGATTCCACGCTGGTTGAGCGCTATCGCAAAGCCGGGCTTGTCCTGTTCGGCCAGACCACCAGCCCGGAATACGGGCTGACAACCTCCACCGAAAGCGCGCTTTATGGCCAGACCCGCAATCCGTGGAATCTGGAGCGCACTTCGGGCGGCTCGTCAGGTGGGGCGAGCGCCGCCGTAGCGAGCGGCGTTATCCCGCTGGCGCAAGCAAGCGATGGTGGCGGCTCTATTCGTATTCCAGCGGCCTGCACCGGTCTGTTCGGTATGAAGCCGTCTCGCGGACGCATTCCTATGGGCCCGGGCAAAACAGAAAACTGGAACGGGATATCGACCGTTCACGCCGTCTCCCGGTCTGTCCGCGACAATGCCGTCTTGATGGATTTGACAGCAGGGCGCGAACTTGGCGCCCGCTATGTGGCACCGCCCGTTGAGCAAAGCTTTCTGAGCGCAGCGCAAACACCGCCGCGTCCTCTGCGCATTGGTTTATGGGTGAATGCCCCGAACGGCACCAGACCGGATGCAGACGCCCATAAAGGGCTTTACGACACGGTTCGCCTGCTGCAAGGGCTGGGCCATTGGGTCGAAGACGCCGACCCGCACATTGACGGCGAAGCCATTGGCCGCGCCATGGTGATGACCATCTCAGCAGAGATCGCCCTGCTCGTTGACGACAAAGCCAAAACGCTGGGCCGCGCCCTGACCGATGACGATCTGGAGCCTGTAACGCGCGGCATGGCGGATCTTGGCCGCAAAGTGCCGATGAGTGAATTTGCGCGCGCCAATCAGGCCTTCCAGACCGCGGCAATCCAGTTTGAAGACTGGATGAATGCCGGCAATTATGATGTCTGCCTGATGCCGACTCTTTCGCGCGAGCCGCGTTTCCTCGGCGATCTGTCTCTCACACCGGATGACATGGATGCCTATAATCAGGCGGTGTCGACCTTTGCCCCGCATTGCGCTGTGTTCAACCATACGGGTTGTCCGGCCATGTCCGTGCCGCTGCACTGGTCGAACAATAATCTGCCTCTGGGCATGATGTTTGGCGCACGCTATGGAGACGAGCACATTTTATACAGTCTGGCGGGTCAGCTGGAACAGGCCCAGCCCTGGTTCGACAAGACGCCGCCCATCTTTTTTGAGTAGGGTATGAGCGACACTGAGTTTTCCTGGCATGCAGGCGGCTGCCATTGCGGCGCTGTCCGGTTCGAAGTCTCTCTTCCCGACCGGATTGAGGTGGAAGACTGCAATTGCTCAATCTGTCTGAAGAGCCAGAATGCGCACATTATTGTGCCGGGAAGCCGGTTTCGCCTGCTGAGCGGTGAGGACGCCCTCACCACCTATACGTTCAACACCCGGCAGGCCAGGCACACCTTCTGTTCGGTTTGCGGTGTGAAAAGCTTTTATACGCCCCGGTCTAACCCGGATGGCTATGCGGTAACGTGGCGCTGTCTGGATGACCCGCGCGCCTTCGAGCATGTCGCCCTGCACCCGTTTGATGGCGTGCACTGGGAACAGTATGCCGGCGCGCTGGCTGACAAATCAAAGGGCTGATCAGCCTGCAGACTGGCCGAACACGACCGGCCAGTAATCAATGCCAACCATCCAGCCATTATAGAGCGCATGGCAGAGAATGGCCGCGCGCAGATCGCCTGTGATCCATCGCAACAGGCCAAGGAACACACCGCCGGAAAAGACGATGACCAGCCCCTGCCACTCATACTGCGCATGGCCTAGGGTGAAGATAAGCGAGCTGATCAGAATTGTCGCAACCGGCCCGGTCCCACGCGCCATCAGCGCAGCGAAGAGTGCGCCGCGAAACAGAAACTCCTCTGCGATGGGGGCCACCAGCACTGAAGTGAAAGCATCGACGGGCAGCATTTCCAGCGAGAAATCATACTCATAGCCCGGTTTCACAAACTCGACTTCCTGACCCGGCGAAAACAGGCTGAGCACGCGGATCAGTAACAGCCCGACAACATAATCCAACACCAGAACCATCACGGTCAGACGCAGCGTGTTTAGCGTGAACGGTGCAGTCGGGTAGGCGTCTTTCAAAAAGCCCTCAGAGCGGAGTGCCAAGGCCGCCAGCCCCGCGGCCATCAGCATGACAAAGCCCCAGAACAGCTCTGACCAGACAGAGGCCGAAAACATATAATAGGAGATGTTGTTGATCTGCTCGGAATTCGTCAGCTCTTCCAGAGCGCTCATCGCGAATTTCACGGTGTAATAGACAGCATCCATGCCAAACAGGCAGAACAGAATGATCGCGGTCAGACGGCTTCCGATATTGTCTGGTTGGCGACGAGGGTACATGACAGGGTCCGTAACGAAAAACAGCCCCAGTTAAGGGGCTGTTTCAAATCCGTATAGAGGGCGCAGACATTATTCTGCTGGTGTGGACTTCGCTTTTTCCAGCGAGGCCGCCTGATCCACCCATTTTTCGCGCTGAACCCGGCCCTGAAACCGCAGATAGCTGTCAATCCAGCTGGCCTCTTCATCCGTCCAGGCAGCGATCTGGTCGAAATGGAAAATACCGAGTTCATTGAGAATGCCCTCGATTTTCGGACCAACGCCGCCAATGCGCTGCAGATCATCCGGCTGACCGCCGCGCGGGGCATCGAGAGACAGCGGACGAACTTCGTTCTTAGGCTCGATGTTCGCGATGACCTCCTCAACCAGTTCTTTGATTGGGTCAGGTTCTGGTGTCTCGACCACAGGAGCTGCAACAGGTGCCGCAATGCCAGACAAGGCTGCGCTAACACCGTCTGTGCGATCGTCTGCGTCGCTTGCCGCATCCAGAGACGCCGCTTCCAGATATTTCAGGCGACCTTCAAGATAGCGATTGCGCCAGCGCAGGCTCGCCAGTTCTTTTTCCGCTTCTGTATCGGCGCCAGACACACGGTCCAGTTCTGCCTTCAGCACAGTGATTTCAGATTTCAGCGATTGAACTTCGTAAGACGTATCTGGCGAAGAGACCGGCGCAATATCGTCATTTGCGACAATGCCGTTTTCTTCGACATGCAGCAGGCGCGCTTTCAGATAGCGGTTCTGCCATTTAACTTTTGAGTAATCGCCAAGACTGATGGTCGCTTCTGACTTTGGCTCGGTCGCGGTTTGTGCTTCGTGCAGTTTCGCCTGAAGCGCATTCTGTTCGCCAAGCGCCGTTGTCAGTCGGGCCTGCATCTCTTCCGCGCTGGATTTCAGCTGAGCCAGCTCAGCCTCCAGGCCCGAGGTATCAACAGCTGGTGCGGCTGCGCTCGCTGGCGTGTCCGCAAGCTGTGTTTCGAGATGACGAACGCGCGCCTCAAGATAGCGCTTTTGCCATTCCAGTTTTGGATCATTGTCATAGCTGTCTTTGGCGGCTGGCGTCAGGCTGGCCGCGCCTATCGCGCCGGCCACAGCCAATGTGCCGCCTGTCGGCGGTTTCGCAGCAGGCGCAGCAGCGAGCCGCTCTTCAGCATATTTGAGAGACGCTTTGAGAGCGGTCACTTCGCCTTGCGCAGTTGCGGCCGCTTCCTGAGCCGTTTTCACTCGGCCTTCCAGAGCAGAAATAACAGCTTCAGCCTGTTCGGCGCGCTCAAGCGCCTGTTTCTGCTCTTCCGTGAATTCAGCGATAATTGGTGCCGGTGGCAGGCTTTGCGCGACCGAGACTGTTTTCGGACGCGGAAGGAAAGCCCCTCTGAATGCCCAGCCGATGATCAGACCGATGATTGCAGCCCCCGCAAGATACATCCACATATCGGTCAAGAGTCCGAGCATTTGTTACTCCTTCAAACGCATTCTGATCTGGCTGGCCCCAAGAGCACCCTCCCCAATATTCGGGGCTGAGGCGCCAGCAATTACTTCTGTTAACGATACCTGATTTAGCGGAACTCCGCGCGCAATGAAATAGTCAGATACCGCCCGTTGGCGACCTTCTGTGAGTTGTTGCCCGGAAACATACCGACGATTGACATGAGTATAGGCAGAAATTTCGATTTGTGTGTTCTGACAGACACGAAGCACCGTTTCCACGCCATCCAGAGAGAACCCTGTCTCACGTGTCATGGATGTCTGGCGATTGCGAAACTCAATCTGATGACCGGACAACGCCTCCTGCAGGGCGGCTTCACACAGCGCAAAATCAGGCGTCTCTCCCTCTTTCAGCCCGGCAAAGGTTTTCAGGGGTTTCAGGGTCGGTGTGACATCGAACTGGAAATTGACCAGCGTCCCGATACGCGTGACATCCTCGCGCAGATAATCGATGGCAGTCTGTGTCGCTTCGCCTGAGATGACCAGCTCATTACCGCGATAGGTCATTTCCCCGCTGATGAAGTTCAGGAAGTTCGGCAAAGCGGTGCGCACGCCCGCCAGCCAGGCCCGCTCAGACAATTGACCAACGCCCTGATTATTGACGACTTCTCCATCGAAGAAGCGTTTCGCGAGTTCTGTGATCTGGCTTTTATCGGTCGCGTCGGGCACGTCGCCATGAAGGACCAGCCGGTTATTCGCGAGACTGGCCGACCAGATGACAGAGCCGCTGAGGTCAACATCCACAGTATAACCTGTTGGCGGGCGGGTGAGTTCATCCACAATGGCAAGACGCGAGGTTTCATTGCGCGTCTGCCCGGTGAGCAGCAAGCGCTTTTCGATGAGATCCATCTCGCCAATGGCCAAGGAAATGAGCTGTGACAGGCCGAGTTCGGCCATGCCATACCAGTCGCCATCCGGCACACCATCGCGATAGACAATTTCATCTTCGATCTTGTCGTCTTCCAGCCCCTTGGATTTGAGGAAAGTCATCAACCTGTCTTTGCCAAAAACGCCCGGCAGCGAGCCTTCCAGCCGCAACAGCTTTCCTCGATAGCTTGCCTTAAACTCATACACGTCCAAAGGCGGCTGAAGGTCTGTCTCGTCATTGAGTTTCTTGATGCTGCCCCAAAACAATCCGCCCGTGCCGGAGGCCCGCTTAAGCCGTGCCAGAACGAGTTGATGCAGCTCTTTCGACGGGGCGGTTCCGGTCAACGTGATATTGCGCCCCTCCACCTCTGCGCTGACCCAGCCAAAGTCATCTTCGCTCAACATCCGGGTGACTTCAGCCTTCAAATCGGCTTCAATCTTGTCAGCTCGGTCCGGTCCGGCGTATATCGCCCACCAGATCAGCAGACCAAGAGCAATCAGGCCGACGGGAAGCGCAATAAAATCGATAATGTGGCGTCGTCCGAACATAGCTTTTACAGGTGTCTCCCATTCGCGTGTTGAACGCTGCGTCGCGGCAAATCATGTCAGTCACGATGACATACAAGGAAAACGGGCAAAGATATGACCGACCGAGAAGTTTCGTCTCAATCAGATCCTCAAACGGTCATTACCAGCGCGTCAAATCCGCAGATCAAAGCGCTGAAAAGCCTTGAGCGAAAAAAGGGCCGGAAAGAACAAAACGCCTTTCTGGCGGAGGGCGCGCGCCTGATCGGTGAAGCGCTTCAATATGGCTGGCAGCCGGTCACATTTGTCTGTGGCCCGGAAGCCGCAGAGCGCGACGTCAACAAAGAGCTGATCGATGACGGCATAGCGAAAGGCGCGCGTGTGACGCTCGTCAATAATCGTCTGCTCGGCACGATTGCACGCAAAGACAATCCGCAGACCCTGCTCGCAACCTTTCGTCCGAAATATCGCGACCTCAACGAACTGAAACCTCAGGCACTGGCCGATGGCACCTATGTGGCGCTGTATCAGGTTCGCGACCCGGGCAATCTCGGCACGATCCTGCGCACCTCTGATTTTGCAGGTGTGAAAGGCGTTATTCTGATCGGCGATTGCTGTGATCTCTACAGCATTGAGGCGGTCCGCGCGAGCATGGGCTCTCTGTTTGCTATGCCGGTTTATTATGCCAGCGAAGAAGACTTCCTGGCGTGGAAAACCTCAACGCAACTGCCAATGATTGCGGCCAGCATGAACGGAACTGTTGCCCATCACGAAGCGCCCTATGGCGAGCGCTGCCTGATCCTGATGGGGAATGAGCAATCCGGCCTTCCGGATCATGTCGAGCAGGCCTGCGATACTCTTTCACGCATTCCAATGCGCGACGGCGCAGATAGCCTGAACCTTGGCATTGCCACCGGATTGATGATTTATGCCGCCCTTGGCGCAAGAGGATACAAAGTCTGATGAGCAACTCACCCGCAATCTCATCGCCCACCCTTCTGCGCGCGGATGACTGGCAGGATTATCAACTGCTGGATTCCGGACATGGCCGGAAGCTCGAACGCTTTGGCGCGCAGACCGTGAACCGTCCGGACCCACAAGCTTTCTGGGAGCCTGCAACACCGGTCGACCACTGGAAAGCAGATGCGGAATTCTCTGCCTCTGGCGATGATGAAAAAGGCAACTGGATCAAATCGTCTGACAAGCTGCCAGATATCTGGCGCATGAGCTGGCATGACATTCAGTTCGATGTGCGCCGCACTGCCTTTCGGCATATGGGCGTCTTTCAGGAACATTCTGTGCATTGGCGTCATGCCATGGAGCGCATCCGCACGGCGGGTCGCCCGGTCCGGCTGCTCAACCTGTTTGGCTATACCGGCATGATGAGCCTGGCGGCAGCTGCGGCGGGCGCTGAAGTCACCCATTTGGACGCCTCACCAAAATCGATTGGATTTGGCCGGGACAATCAGGCGCTATCGGGCCTTGCTGATAAGCCGATCCGCTGGATTGCCGATGACGCGATGAAGTTCATGCGCCGGGAAGTCCGCCGCGGTAACACCTATGACGCCATCGTTCTGGACCCGCCAAAGTTTGGCCGTGGCCCGAAGAACGAGACCTGGCGTCTGGAAGAAAATCTGCCGGAATTGCTGGATCTCTGCCGTCAGACCCTGTCTGAGAACGCACTCTTCATGACGACAACGGTTTATGCCGTGCGCCTTTCTTACATCGCGCTGGCACAGTCTGTCCGCGACGCCCTGCCGGGACGCGGCGGTGTCATCACGACCGGCGAAATGGTGATTCCTGAAGCGGGCCGTGATGTTCTGCTGCCGACAGCCATCTTTGCCCGCTGGGATAATGATTAGGCTATTCCGCCGGTGCCAGTTTCTCTTCAGATTTTTCTGATTGCTGCTCCAGCTCACGGGCAATCTTGCCCGGTGAGCCCGTACGCCGTGAGATTACGCTATAGGCCGTTGGAACGAGCAAGAGCGTAACCAGAACGGCCGCAATCGAGCCAAACAGCATGACCACGCCAATCGCCTGACGTGTTTCAGCGCCCGCGCCTGATGACAGCATCAGAGGCAATGTGCCGACAGCCGTGGTGAGACCTGTCATGATGATCGGGCGGAAGCGCGCCATCGCTGCATCGCGAAGGGCTTTGTTGAACTCTTCGCCCTCGTCGCGTAGCTGGTTGGCAAACTCGACAATCAGAATGCCGTTCTTAGCGGCAAGACCAATCAACATGATCAGACCAATCTGAGTGTAGATGTTGAGGGATTCCCCCATCACCCAGAGCCCGAACAGACCGCCACCAACCGTGACCGGTACGCAGAGCATGATGACAATCGGGTGGACAAAGCTCTCAAACTGAGCGGCCAGAACAAGGAAAACGATCAACAGACCAATCATGAAGACGAACATGATCGAGTCACCAGACGATTTGTAATCCAGCGACTGGCCTTTAAAATCGATGGTGACTTCGCTTGGCAGAACCTCGCGTGCAATGCGCTCCATTTCGTTGAGAACATGGCCCATCGGAACACCTGCTTCCAGCCCGGCTTCAATTGTAATGGCCCGAACGCGGTTATATCGGTTCAGCGTCGCGCTGTCAGCGATGCTCCTCACTTCGATGAGGTTCGACAACGGAATGAGTCGGCCAGACCGTTCGGAGCGCACATAAATGTTCTTCAGATCATTCGGATTGTTTTGCTCATCACGGAGGCCTTCGAGGATAACATCATACTCTTCGCCATCGTCGATATAAGTGGTCACGCGTTTTGAACCGAGCATGGTTTGCAGCGTATTGCCAATGTCAGACACCGTTACACCAAGGTCAGCGGCGCGGTCATAGCGTATCTGAATGCGATATTGCGGCTGCGTTTCCTTGTAATCCCAGTCAATGTCGACCAGCCCCAGATCACTTTCGCCAAGCGCCGTGACAAAAGTATCTCGCCATTCAGTGAGCTTTTCATAGGACGGCCCCCCCAGCACAAACTGGATCGGCTTGCTGTTCCCGCCGCCAAGCCCCTGCCGCATGCGAGCAAAGGCACGAATGCCCGGCAGGTCTGAGAGTTTTTTGTTGAGGTCAGCGACGATCTCGTCGGCAGAGCGGCGCTTGCCCCAGTCATCCAGAACGATAACGACAAAGCCCTGATTGAAGCCTGCGCCCCAACCCGGCGCTCTGATCAGCAGTCGCTTGAATTCCCCGCTTTCAGCGAATGGCAGAAGCCGGGCTTCAATCTCGTCCATATACTTTTCCATATAGTCGAAACTTGCGCCTTCCGGCCCGCGGATCATGACGAAAATGCCGCCCCGGTCTTCGCTTGGGACATATTCTTCTTCGACATTCTGGAAGAGAAACCAGGTGCCACCAAGAATGGCAAAAAACGCAATCGCAATGATGATTGGCCGACGCACAAGACCATCAAAAGCCCAGGCATACCCGTCACGAACATGGCCGATCACCCAATCCATTGCGCGCGGCAGAGCACTGGTCCAGCCTTTCGGCTCTGTCTTTTTCAACAGCTTGGAGGCCAGCATGGATGACAGGGTCAATGCCACGAAACTCGAAATTGCGACCGCAGACGCGAGTGTTAGCGCAAATTCAGAGAAGAGCCTACCAACATCGCCTTGCAGGAAGGTAATTGGCAGGAAGACTGAAATCAGAACCAGCGTGGTGGCGACAACGGCAAAGCCCACCTGACGCGTCCCGCGAAAGGCTGCGACAAGCGGTGTCTCGTCTTCCTCGTCCATACGGCGGTGGATGTTTTCAAGCACCACAATCGCGTCATCAACGACGAGACCAATGCCCAGAACCAGCGCCAGAAGCGTCATCAGATTGACCGACAGGCCGAGCATATACAGCAGAATAAACGTACCGATGACCGAGACCGGAACCGTAACAGCAGGAATGATTGTCGAGCGGAAACTACCAAGGAACAGGAAGATGATCAGCGTCACGAGCACCACAGCAACAATCAGCGTTTTGTAGACTTCCTCAATCGACGCCTCGATAAAGACCGAGCTGTCATAGCTCTGATAAATCTGCAAACCATCAGGCAGAGTTTCATTGAGCTGTTTGGCGAGTTCGCGCGCGGCAGCAGCAACCTCCACGGTATTTGCGGTGGACTGTTTCACAATCCCCATGCCGACCATGGGAATACCATTGCCGCGGAAAATATTGCGATCTTCTGTTGTACCTTTTTCGACCCGGGCAACGTCGCCCAGACGGATCAGATACCCGTCAGTGCCTTCCCGGATGACCAACTCACGGAAGTCTTTTTCAGTCTGAAAGGCGCGGTCAATGCGCACGGTATAGCTGCGGCTGTCAGATTCAAGCGTGCCGGCCGGTGCCTCGATATTCTCTCGGCGAAGCGCACCTTCAATGTCTGATACGGTCAGGTTTCGAGCCGCCATGGCCTGTCGATCCAGCCAGACCCGCATCGCATAGTTACGCGCACCGCCAACCCGGACACGGGCAACACCGTCCAGCGCGGAGAAGCGATCCATGAGAAAGCGTTCTGCAAAGTCGGAAATTTCCGGCGTCGTCATCTGATCGCTGGCAAGGTTCAGCCAGATAATAACATCATCACTGGAGTCTGCTTTTTCGATTTCGGGTGGATCAGCTTCCGGCGGCAGATTGTCGAGAATGCCCTGCACACGGTCGCGCATATCATTTGCGGCCGCATCGATATCGCGATCAATCTTGAATTCGACGCTGATACGCGAACGTCCATCTGACGAATTCGAGCTGATAAACCGGATGCCCTCGACACCCGCGATACGGTCTTCAATCACCTGCGTGATCCGCGTCTCGACAATGCTGGCGGAGGCCCCGGCATATCTCGTGTCGATGGTGACGACTGGCGGGTCAATGTCCGGATATTCTCGCAATGGCAAACGCATGAAAGAGACGATGCCGAACACAACAATCAGCGCTGCGATCACTGTTGCAAAAACGGGCCGCTTGATCGCGGTATCAGACAGAAGCATGGCCGGCCCCTATTGAGAATTGACCGGCAAAGGGCCGTTCTTGTTGCCGCCCGAAACCGAATTGGAGAACACTGACGTTTCATTTGTGATTTTCACTGCGCCGCCATCGCGCACACGAATGACACCATCGGTGACAACCCGGTCGCCCGCGACAAGGCCTTTTGTCACCTCAACAAAATCGCCCTGACGACGACCAATCTCGACTTCGCGACGAACTGAGATCAGGCCGTTATCGCCCTCTTCGACAACGAAGACGAAATTTTTAGGCCCGCGCGGCTGAACGGCGCCTTCTGGTACGGCGAGCCCGCCAGACGATGCCGCATTAATCAGGACATTCATGAATGTCCCTGCGCGCAAGAGCTGGTCTTCATTCGGAATGATCGCCCGAACCGTGACGGACCGCGTCACCGGGTCGATCATGTTATCAATGCTCTGAATGGTGCCCGGAAAATCCCGGCTTGGAAAATCATCCGTCTTGGCATGAATTTCGAGGCCCGGCCTGAGGTCTGCAATCTCAATTGATGGAACTTCAAAATCGAGTTTCATCACCGTGTCATCGACAAGGGTCGCAACCACGTCGCCCGGGCTGAGATAGGTGCCCTTGCTCACACGGCGAAAGCCGAGCACGCCATCAAATGGCGCGACAAGCATACGCTCTTTCTGTTGAATGCGCAGCTGAGTCAGCTCTGTCTGCGCAATGGTCAGATCGCGCTTGGACTGATCATAAGCGACCTCTGACACGCCGCCCTCTTCGACGAGCGGTTTCATCCGGTCAACCACGCTTTGCGCATCTCGCACGCGGGCAACCGCACCTTCAACGCGGGCAACCTGTTCGCCCTGCACCAGCAGCAGGAGGGTTTGTCCGGCTTTCACGCGCTGACCGTCATCGAAATAAATGCCCGTGACCCGGTCTGAAACATTGACCGTCAGCTCCACCATTTCATTTGGTGTCACTGTGCCGAGCGCCTCGATCTGATTGGAGAATTCAATCTCTGTGACAGTGTGCGCAAACACAGGTGCGGGACCGCGCTGCGCATGGGCAGGCAGAGCCGCCGCCATCAATAGACAAAAGAAAGGGATCAGACGAAAAGATCGGGCCAGTGGCAAAGGCATGTACGAGAACGCTCCTAAACATTACGTGGATAGCTAGACCTCACCACCCTATTGTAAATGGAGATCGCGCGAGATCACGAATGTGTGACCAAAAATGCCCAATTCCCTTGCAAATGTCGCTGCGTTCAGGTCGGCGGACCCAAACGATAGACACCTTTGAACTTTTCAACGTCGGGCACCGGTTTACCCTTGCGGTAGATACCAATTTTTCCCGCCAAAGCCAGTCGAACAGATTCAGCCCGAACGTCGCTCAATAGTTTATTCCAGCGTGTTGCCGATACAGCACGCGCGACGGCCTCAGGACTAACAGTTTTACCGTCTTCAAGGCCTGCGATCAATGCAAGGATCGCCTCGCGGACTGGGTTCTGGTTCGGGGTTTCTGTTTTCTCGGTCATCCTGCCTATCTGCTCTTTACAGAGCCGGTCTGTCCAGCCCAAACAATGCGGGACAGGAGACCCGAATGAGTACACCCGGCGAAGGCCTTGGCGCCGTCAGTTTCGAAACTGCCTTTATGCGAACCTTTGAAGCTGTCCCAGACGACATTGATGTCATGGGGCACGTCAATAATTCGGTTTATGTGCGCTGGGTCGAGAAGATCGCCGTGGCGCATTGGGAAGCGGTCGCGCCGGGTCTGCTGCAGGATAAGTATCTGTTCGTCATGCTGCGCCATGAGATCGACTATCGCGATCAGGTGCTGCAGGGCGAAACGGTGGAGGCGCGCACCTGGCTTGGCCGCGCCAAAGGCCCACGCTTTGAGCGCTATGTCGATATCCGCAAACCGGGAGCGAAGAAATTCTCGTCATACTCACGCATTGACTGGTGCCAGATCGATGCCAAAACCCGCAAGCCCGTCCGCGTAGGGCCAGAGGTTCTTGAGACATTTCAGGTTCCCGGATAGCTGCAAACCTGTTTAAGGGAGGTGTAAAAGATCAGGGAGGACCCAATACCTATCATGTTCGAATTGAACTCTCCCCGCCCCGCCCCGACTGCGACGCAAAACGCAGACCTTACAGATCGCCTGCCTGCGCTGGCAAATGCGCTTGCCTATTCGCCCTATCTGACCCGACTGGCGCGTGCGCGCGCGGACACGGTCTCCTGTCTGGCAGACCAGTGCGGTGAAACCTGTGTCGAGGATGTCATCAAACGGGTCAAAGCCCTTTCTGGCCTGACCGATGAAACTCAGATCCTGAAAGACCTGCGTCAGGCCAAGGCCGACATGCACCTATCCCTCGCGCGGATGGATCTGTCCTGTGACTGGAGCTGGAACGAAGTCACACGCGCCCTGTCTCGTTTTTCTGACGCCGCGATTGAAGTCGCGCTGACCCTTGGCTGCCGCAAGGCGCTGGAGCGCGGCTGGATCAGCTGGGACGACCAGACAAAGCCTGTGCCGGGATTGTTCATCCTGTCGCTCGGCAAACTCGGTGGGTTTGAGCTGAACTATTCCAGCGATGTCGATTTGGTGGCGATGTATGACGCCGACATTTTTCCGGCCGCCAATACCAGCCCGGCAGATGCCGCCCGACGGATCATTCAGGCCATGTCCCAACATCTGGAGACCATGACCGAGCATGGCTATGTGCTGCGTGTGGATTTGCGCCTGCGGCCTGATCCACGCTCAACGCCGGTTGCTGTCTCGACCCAGTCAGCTGAGGTCTATTATGAAAGCCGCGGCCAGAACTGGGAACGCATGGCCTATATCAAGGCGCGTCCGACGGCAGGTGACAGCGATGCGGCCACTCATTTCCTCAATGAACTGACGCCATTTGTCTGGCGGCGGCATCTGGATTTCTGGGCGCTGGAAGACATTCGCGCCATTAAACAGCAGATCAATTCCAGTCGCGGTCAGTTGGATATGGAAGACCCGGAGTTTGACGTCAAACTCGGCCCCGGCGGCATTCGTGAAATCGAATTTTTCGCTCAGACCCAACAGCTGATCCATGGTGGACGAAACCTTGCTTTGCGCAGCTCGCGAACGCTGGACGCGCTGGCAGCTTTGGCCGAAGCAGGTCATATCGAACCAGAATGCGCGGCGGACCTGTCTCATGCCTATGGCCTGTTGCGCGCCATTGAGCACCGCATTCAGATGCTGAATGATGAGCACACCCATACGCTCAGCAAGAATGAAGAGACGCGCGATAAAGTTGCGGCGCTCTGCGGCTATGACACATTGCCAGACTTTGATGCCAGCGTGCGCGAGCTTCGTAAGCTGGTGAATGGCTATTTCGCTGATCTGTTCCGTGAAACCGAACAATTGCCCGGCGTGACCGGCAATCTGGTTTTCACCGGGGTTGATGACGACCCGGGCACGCTGGAAACCCTGTCCAAGCTGGGGTTCAGCAATCCGTCTTCAGTGATTGCCGATTTTCAGAACTGGCATCGCGGCGGCATTCGCGCCACCCGATCTCAACGCGGTCGCCATTTGCTGACCGCTATGGAACGCCGCCTGTTCCAGCTGATGGCCGACACGGGCAAACCTGATGCAGCGTTTGACGGCTTGCGGACCTTCTTTTCTGGCCTCTCATCCGGGGTGCAGACGTTATCTCTGCTCGCGGCGAACCCGGCCATTCTGGAAGACATTATCTCGATCTTCTCTGTCGCGCCGCGTCTGGCCCGCGACCTTGGCAGTCGACCGGAGCTGCTGGAATCTTTGCTGGAAGGTGGCTTCCTCGCGCCTCTGTCAGAAGACACGTGCGGCCATTATGAAGCCATTCACCGCGTACCTGAAATCCTGTCAGATGATTTCGAAGGGGCCATGAATGAAGTGCGACGGCATTTCAGGGACGCACATTTCCGCATCCGGTTTAAAGTGCTGCACGACCCGCAAGCGCTTCGCGAATGCGCTCCGGCTTTCACGGCTCTGGCAGACAGCTGTATCGAGGCTCTGACGCCTGTCGCGCTGAAACAGGCGGAAAAATCTCTTGGCGATGCGCCCGGAAAATGGGTGATTTGCGGCCTTGGAAAACTGGGCTCGCACGATCTGACGGCGGACTCCGACCTCGATTTGATGGTTGTTTTTGACTCTGATGATCAGATGGAAGCCCCTCGGTTTTTCGCCCGCGCGACCCAGCGCCTCGTCACGGCGCTCTCGGCCCAGACCGAGGAAGGCCAGCTTTATGAAGCTGACATGCAGCTTCGCCCGTCCGGACGCGCAGGGCCGGTTGCGGTGCGCCTGTCTGCCTTTGCGGACTATTATCGTAATGATGCCTGGACCTGGGAGCATATGGCTCTGACCCGGCTGCGGCCAATTGCTGGCGACAAAGAACTCGCCAGACGCCTGATTGAAGAAAAAGAAGCCATTCTGTCCGTCGCGCGGAACCCGGCGGTGATCGCAGCCGATGCCTGGGATATGCGCCAGCGCCTGTTGAAAGACCGACCGGCGAAGCATGCGTTCGACCTGAAACTGTCTCAGGGTGCGATGATGGATGTGGAGTTCATCGTGCAGGTTCTGCAATTGCAAAACCCGGATCGCGATTGGGGCAAGCGCAACGTCACCTGCGTGCTGGACTATGCGGTCGACTATGACTGCCTCGGCGCATATGAGGCCGAAACGCTGAAATCCGGATATGCGCTTATGTCTGGTGTTCTGGCCTTTCAGAGGATCGCTCTGCCCGGCCCAACCTTACCGCAAGACTGGCCCGATGTTTTAAAGACCAGAACCTGTCGGGCGGTCGGCGCAGAAAGTTTTACCGCGCTCGCCAATGAAATAAATCATTACAAAACAAAGATATGGGATATTCTCTGCAGAAAACTGCAGTCAGAAACGACGGAATAAGACGTGGACACTCGTTAAGGTGGGTACAGGGCTGGACGACAACACAGACCAAATCGGAGTACCCCCAGATGAAAACGTCACACTTGATTACATCGCTTCTCGCAGGTTCTGCTTTCCTCGGCGCAAGCTTTACAGCCATTGCCCAGGAAGATGGAGCCCCACCGCCGCCGCCACCTCCACAAAAGCAAATGGGTAAGTTCGGACAAAAAGGCCATCATGGTCCGGGCCTCAAAATGTTCGACACCAACAAGGACGGCAAAATCACCAAAGCCGAAATCGAAGAGCATCAGAACAAGATGTTCATCGAAGCAGACACAAACAAAGATGGCTTTGTAACTGCGGAAGAAATTTCGGCTCATCACGAAGCCAAAATGGCTGAGATGCGCAAGAAGCGTATGGAAGAACAGCAAAAGCGCATGCTGGCTGAGCTCGATACGAACAAGGATGGCAAGATTTCCCAGGCAGAATTCGCAGCCAAGCCAACGCCTATGTTTGACAAGCTGGATGCCAATTCTGACGGTGTCGTTGACGACGTCGAAATGAAGGCCATGAAAGACAAGTACAAAGGCATGAAGCGCAAAATGCGCAAATTCAAAGGCGAAAAAGACAAGCGTTAATTCGCCGCCAAATCGTGTTACACCGGCCAGCGGCTGCACGCCAGCCGCTGCGCCACCGGGATAAAGGGACATAAATGGCAACTGCCGACGAGGTATTGCTGGAACGGTGCGCCAAGGGCGATCAACAGGCATCTGCCATGCTGATCAACCGACACTCGCCGCGTGTCCTGTCTCTCGCCCAGCGTATGCTCGGGTCGCGGGAAGATGCCGAAGACGTGACGCAGGATGTCTTTATCAAGGTTTTCAAACACGCTGAGAACTGGGAACAGAAAGACGCCAAATTCACCACCTGGCTGCACAGAGTAACTGTGAACCAGTGCTATGACCGAATGCGGAAAAAGCGGGAAACCCTGCTCGAAGAACCGCCCGATCAGGAAGATGACAGCCCTGGGCCAGCCGGACAATTACTGGCCCAGCAACGACAACAACGCTTGAAAGCAGCAATTGATGAACTGCCGGAGAGACAACGAGCAGCACTGCTTTTGAGCCATTACGAAGATATGAGTAACACTGAAACAGCTGAGATTCTGGAAATATCGGTGGAGGCCGTAGAAAGCCTTCTGTCACGCGCCCGAAGAAGCCTTCGGAGCAGTCTGGCCGCAGAACGGAATACCTTGCTGGGAAAGGTTGATTGATATGATGACGCCCGAACAGTTTGAAGACGCGCTGGACCTTTACGGATCAGATTTGTCGATCTGGCCTGAGGGTCTGGCCGAGGACGCTCAAGACCTGCTGACGCGGTCTGACGATGTCCGCCAGACGCTCGAAGACGCCGTATTGCTGGATACGACACTAGACGCTTACACGGTTGAAGAGCCGAGCGCCGCGTTTGAAGCCCGGCTTCTGGATCTCGCGCCAAAGGCACAAGCCGCCTCTCAGGCCGGTGCTGGCAGTGCTCTAAAATCCTGGTTCTCTCTGCGATGGGCGAGCGCAGCTGCGGCAAGCCTGGCATGCGCGGCATTTGGTTTTGCCGTCGGCCTTCAGTCCGTCGATAGCATTCAGACCCGCAAGGACGCAGAAGCCTTTATGACCGCATCAATCTCAACCTATACAGACGAGTTCTGGACCGGAGAGGAAGGATAAACCGATGGCAAGCAAAACCACAATTTTCCTTATTGCTTCTCTGTGCCTGAACGCGGCGCTGATGGGCGGCGTTGCAGCAGGCTATTACGCAATTCAGAAGCCGACAAAAGTCGAGACTAAAAAATCACATGTTCGCCGGGGCGATCACCCGCCGCCGAGCCGACAGTTCGATGAAACTCTGGCGAAAGCCTTGTTCCACAAACTGGATGGCGAAGAGAAAGCTGCTTTCCGCGAAGCGCTGGCCAAAGAGTGGCGCAGATCAGGCTCTGAACTGAATTCTCAACTGAAATTCCGGGAAGAGTTATCGAGCATTCTGCTACAGGAAAAGCTGGACCGGCAGGCCGCAGAAGATGCGTTCAACAAGATCCAGCTATCCACGACAACGCTGCGCGCGCGTTTATATGTTTTGCTGCTGGACACTCTTGAAGACATGGATCCGCAAGAGCGTATTCAGCTGATCAGGGACTTGCAGGACCAGAACAAACATCGGCGGGAAAAAATGCGCGAACATCAGAAGAAATTTCGCGAGGGCAAAGGCCTGCCACCGCCGCCATCGGAGGACTTTGATGGTCCACCACCACCTCCGCCAGAAGATGACTAGCGGCGTTCAGGGGGCTTAACAGCACCCTGAAATCAACGGCTTAGACGCTGCCTCGCCCTCAAGCGGAGCAAAGACATCCGGCGCATAGCAGCCCGGAAAGACGCCAAAATGCGTTGCGCCATCGCCGACTACCTCAAAGTATGAGGCGAACCGGGTCTGGTTGATCATGGCAAGCGTATTGCCGCAAACGGGCTCGACCTTGCCGACTTCGAACTCATGCTCGGTGTCGAGTTTGAAGCTGCGCTCCATATCCTTCACGCCGCCTTTATAGATCACGGCCTGACCGTAATCCTCGCAGGCAGACTCAAGACCATCAAGCTTCATCAGACGCGCCGTAACGGATGCGAACCGGATTGGGTTCAAGCGGTCTTTCAGCTGCGGATCGAGAATAGAGAGCGGTCGATGCTCAAACACACGCGGATCGGTGAAGCCCGCCGCTTTCGCAATCGACAGATAATCGCCCCAATAAAGAGCACCGGACAGACATTCACCGTAGAGAACCGGATCATCAACCAGTTCCTCAGGCACCCGGCGGTCTGAATACACATCCGCAAAATAAAGTTCTCCGCCCGGCTTGAGCAGCTTGTGAGCCGCCCGGAAAACAGCCGGTTTATCCGTGCAGAGATTGAACACGCAGTTGGAAATGATGACGTCGAAGCTTCCCGGCTCCAGATCAAGCTCATCGAGCTTTTCCAGATAGCCTTTCAGGAAGCGCGTATTTGGCGCGGCATAGCCGAACTTTTCTGCATGCCAGGCTTCCTGAGCGCGCGCGATGGCCAGTTGCTCATCCGTCATATCGACGCCGGTCACAGATCCGCTCTCACCGACCAGTTGGGACAAGACATAGACATCACGCCCTGCACCGGACCCGAGGTCGAGAACCGACAATCCTTCAAGTGCTGCCGGAATGGCAAGGCCGCACCCGTAATAGCGGGTCGCAACCTCGTCATGGACTTTCGCAATCGCTGCTTTCACCTGCGCGGTTGGCGCTGACAGCGTTGAGCATGCATCCGTTTTAAGATCACACGACCCGGCAAGCGTCGAGCCATAATACTCTTTTACAATATCTTGTTTCATGGAGACTTCTTCTGACTAGGCGGAACAGGAACCACCGCCGAGCACACAAAAGCTCGCGCAGTAGACATGGTTGAGCTGAACAGATTTGCGGGCCTCAGACAGAGTTGCCCCGAGTTCAAATTCTTCGCTGTATGGCAAAAGCGTGCAGGCCAGCACCGAGGCGCGCGCCGCCCCTTTACGACGCACCACCATGCGCTGCGATGCGCACATGATTTCTCCCGGATCCTTGTTCAGGATCGACCAGCACTCAGTGGTGATCTCTGGCGGGTCCTTGTCCGGGTCCATTTCCGGAAACAAGACCAGTTGTCTTGGATCAATCACGTCCAGCGAAATACCCAGCCCGTCACACAAGGCAGCATAGCCTGCTCGCGCGGAGGCCTCGTCTTCATTCCACATGGTCCGCCCGGCAATCGCAATCGCCTGAGTGCGCTCGGCCAACCAGCTCATGCCTTTGCAGGTGATCTCAAAGCTGCCAGAACCGCGCTCTTCATCGTGACGTTCGGCGCTGTAATGGTCGAGGCTGATGCGAAATGTCAGTTTACCGGGATAGGCGTTGATCAGCGCCTCAAGCCCTTTTTGCACGCGTGGGCGCATCATGGGCTGCATGGCGTTTGTGAGGACCAGCACGTCATGGCCACGCGCCAGCGTGAGGTCCAGAATGTCGATAATTTCCGGTGCCATGAACGGCTCACCACCGGTGAAGCCGATCTCAATCGGGCACTCGCCCGCCGCGTCCAACTCGTCCAGATAAGGCGTCACATCGGCAGCTGTCAGATAGACAAGGCGGTCATTTGTCGGTGAACTTTCAATATAGCAGTTCACACATTCAATATTGCACAGCGTACCTGTGTTAAACCAGAGCGTCTGCGTGCCATTATAATCCACGCTGGCGCGGGTCTCACCTTTTGCGGTGATCAGCGGATGAGAGAACTTCTCAGCCGGCAGTGTATCAATCAAAACAGTCATCCCTCTGCAATAGCAGTTTAGAGACATTCGCAAATACAAGAAAGTGTCAGCAAGGCGTGAAGACGGTTACAATCGGCGTCGCTGCACTACATTTGATCGTATGACACAGCAGACAGACCAGCGGAGACAGCATGAGCGACACAGTCAGAGTTCAGTTTGAAGGCCATGACGGGTACACTCTGGACGCGCGTCTGGAACTGCCAGACGGCACACCGCGCGGCTATGCGCTGTTTGCGCATTGTTTTTCCTGTTCGAAAGACATTCTGGCCGCCACACGGCTCGCCCGGCGGCTGGTCACGCATGGTCTGGCGGTTCTGCGCTTCGATTTCACCGGGCTCGGCAAATCCGAAGGGGATTTTTCAAACACCAATTTCTCATCCAATGTGGATGATCTTGTTGCTGCGGCCAACTGGATGATCAACGAATATGGGCGATGTGATCTGATGATCGGTCACAGCCTTGGCGGCGCCGCCTCGATCGTTGCTGCCAGCAGACTGCCTGCGATCAAGGCAGTGGCGACGCTGGGCGCGCCCGCAGACGCCGATCATGTGCTGAAGCAGATCTCTCCAAAACTGGACGAAATCGAAACCGAAGGTCATGCCCGCGTCCAGCTTCAGGGGCGTGAGTTCACCATTCGGCGACAATTCGTTGAAGACGTGCGCGCGTCAAAGGTTCTTGAGGCCGCCTCTGCGCTCAAACGCCCGCTAATGATCCTGCATTCCCCGATTGATGAGGTGGTGGGTATTGATAACGCCACAGAGCTGTTCATTGCGGCAAAGCATCCGAAAAGCTTTGTCAGCCTCGATCACGCCGATCATTTGCTGTCTGACACCAAAGACTCGCAGTTCGCTGCGGATACGATTGCGGCCTGGACAACCCGCTATATCGGGACTGCCCCCGTCGAAGACAGCGCACCAGAGGTGCCGCGCGGCACTGTTCGCGTGTCAGAAACCGGTGAAGGCCCATACGCCAACCGCGTTTTCACAGGGCCGCATACGCTGGCGACCGATGAGCCAAGCTCGCATGGCGGCCTCGACACTGGCCCGACGCCGACAGAGTTTCTGTCAGCGGCTCTGGCCGGCTGCACCAGCATAACGCTGCGTATGTATCTGGACCGAAAGAAATGGCCGGTCGACCACATCTCCGTGGATGTCAGCTTTACCCGCGCTGAAGACAAGAATGAAGAGGGTTGGCACCCTGTCACCTTCACCCGCCAGCTAACCGTCACGGGAGATCTGAGCGATGACCAACGCGACAGGCTGATCGAGATCGCAAACAAGTGCCCGGTGCATAAAATTCTGCATCACCGGTCTGACATTGTGACTGTTCTGAGGTGAATTCAGTAAAGGCCTTGAAATCCAGCCCCTTACACCCAAACCTCTTATCGAAAATCAGTCATCGTAAATGACGGAAGTTTAATTCCTTGGTCACATCCTGTTAAGCTGAAAACTGGTTTACACTATCAGCCTGACTCAATCTGGAGATACGTCACAAATGCAGCATACCATTCGGAAAAAGGTTCTGGGCTTCTCCGCAGCACTTCTTGCTGGCACCGCGCTCGGTGCGACCGTTCTTTCGCCTGCCTTCATGCAGGGGGCAGACGCCAAGCCGATCGCTATTGAAGCGCCGAAGGGAGCGCCGGTCAGTTTCGCTGATCTCGTAGATCAGGTCAGCCCGGCTGTCGTCAGCGTGAATGTCATTTCCAAAGAAGAAATCAAGACACCGCGTATCCGCGAAGATCTGTTTGAATTCTTCCGCAACCGTCCTGGCTTTGAAGACTATTTCGGCGAAGATGACGACAAGGAAAAAGACGAACCACAAACGCGCGAAAGCCGTTCTCTTGGTTCTGGCTTCTTCATTTCTGAAGACGGCCACATTGTTACAAACAACCACGTTGTCAGAAACGCGACGAAGATCGTCGTTGTTCTTGAAGACGAGCGCGAACTGGAAGCCGAGATTGTCGGCCGTGACGAGCGCACAGACCTTGCGGTTCTGAAAGTCAAAGAACCTGGCAAATATTCCTATGTCGAATTTGAAACCAAAGAGATGCCGCGGCGCGGCGACTGGGTTCTGGCCCTCGGCAACCCGTTTGGCTTTGGCGGCACAGCGACAGCGGGCATCGTTTCCGCTGACGGCCGTCAGCTGGCAAGCGCCGGCCCATACACAGATTATCTGCAGATCGACGCTGCGATTAACCGCGGCAACTCTGGCGGACCGACATTCGACCTGCAAGGCCGCGTGATTGGCGTGAACACTGCAATCATCTCCCCGACAGGTGGATCTGTTGGCCTCGGCTTTGCCATCAAGGCAGATCAGGCCAAGGAAATCGTCGACCTGCTGATCAAGCATGGCAAAGTCGAGCGCGGCTGGCTGGGCGTCTCTATTCAGAGCTTTGATGAAGACATGGCCAAAGCCCTTGGTCTGAAAGACAATTCGACAGGCGCGATTGTTCGTCAGGTTGTCTCTACCAGCCCGGCGAAAAAATCCGGTATCATGGTCAATGACATCATTCTTGAGATCGACGGTCGCAAGATGAAAGACTCAACGGAAGTCACCCGGACTGTTGGCGGCATGCTGGCCGATAGCGAGCACAAATTCCTCGTCTGGCGCGACGGCAAGACCCGCACAATCAACGTAAAAGTTGGTGTGCTTCCAGATGATGTGAACAACCTGCCTTATGAAGATAAGAGCGGCCCGAAAGACGTTGAAACAGATCCGTCTGGTTTTGTTGACATGGAAGGCATGACACTTGGCTCTATGACAGACATTGACCGCCGCCGCCTGGGTCTCGCCCCGGACGCAACCGGTGTTGTCGTCTATGACGTCGAGCAAGGCTCACCAGCGTCACGCATCGGCATTGAAAAAGGCACAGCCATTCTGGAAGTGAATCTGAAGCCGATCTCGTCACCAGCAGAGCTTGAAGCCGCGATCGAAGCCAAGAAAAAAGATGGTGGAGAAAGCATCCTGATCACGGTTCGTCGCCGAACCCAGTCAGCGGTTCAATCTCTGGAATTTATCGAACAGGAATAACAACTGAATGCGAATTCTGGTCATTGAAGACGATTTGGAAATGGCAGCTTTCGTTCAGCGTGTGCTGACAGAAGCAGGCCATGTTGTTGACCAGACTCATGATGGTGAAACGGGCCTCTCAATGGCCCGTTCACTTGATGTGGATCTGCTGGTCGTCGATCGAATGCTTCCGAAAAAGAACGGAATCGATCTCGTCACGGAGTATCGTGAAAGCGGTGGCAGCGCGCCAGCGATCTTCCTCTCTGCCCTCGGCGATGTCGACCACCGTGTCGAAGGCCTGAAAGCAGGCGGCGACGATTATCTGGCCAAGCCCTTTGCGCCGAGCGAACTTGTGGCCCGGATTGACGCCCTTGGCCGCCGCGGTGGTACAGAAG
Organism: uncultured Ponticaulis sp.; assembly: GCA_963678615.1. Lineage (GTDB taxonomy): Bacteria > Pseudomonadota > Alphaproteobacteria > Caulobacterales > Hyphomonadaceae > Ponticaulis. The sequence goes on along the minus strand of OY782947.1, from coordinate 609,497 downwards.
CGCCGATCACCACACTGAAAGTCGGCGATCTGGAGATGAACCTTCTGGCGCGGACTGTCGTTCGCGGTGATGAGAAGATTGATCTTCAGCCACGCGAGTTCCGGCTTCTGGAATATCTGATGCGCAATGCTGGTCAGGTTGTGACCCGCACAATGTTGCTCGAAAAAGTCTGGGACTATCACTTTGATCCTCAGACAAACGTGATCGACGTGCATATTTCTCGTCTGCGCAGCAAAATCGATAAGGATTTCGACCGTCCGCTCTTGCACACTGTGCGCGGGGCCGGATATCGCCTGCAGGCATGAGCTTTACCCTGCCCGCCTTTATAAGAACCACCACCTTTCGTCTGGCGGTGGTTCATGCGGTGATGTTCGCCGTTTTTACACTCGGGCTGCTCGTTTACCTCTATCACTCCACCGCCGGATATATGCGCAGCGAGTCCGTCCGCGAACTCGACTCCGAACTTCAGGCGATTGGCGCAGCGTTCCGTTCTGGCGGGATGGAACGTCTGAACCAGACTATTATTGAACGCTCATCGGTTCCCGGCCCGTTTTTCTATGTGTTGCAGGACGCCGAAGGGAATAAGATCTCAGGCGACTTTGCCTATATCCCAACCGAAATCCCACCGGTTAAAAGCTCGGTAGAAACCAATTTCAGCTATATGACGGTCGACCGTAACGGTCAGGAAGTCATGCATTCGGCGAATGGTATTGTCGTCCGGCTTCAGAACGGGGCCAGCCTGATGATCGCCTACGATCTTGGCACCCGAACGCAAATTGTCTCTCGGATTACCCGCACCATCTGGACGGCCCTTCCGATTGGTCTTGGCTTGTCGCTGCTTGGCGGCCTGATCATTTCACGATGGGCAGCGCGGCGTGCAGAAGAACTTAGCAAGACCACGCAGGGCGTTATGTCCGGTGATTTATCCCGACGCGCCCCGGTTGTTGGATCCGGCGACGAGTTTGACCGCCTGTCCGAACACTTGAACGCCATGTTGGAACGGCTTGAGCATCTGATGATGATGACGCGCCATGCTGGCGATTCCATCGCGCATGATCTGCGCTCTCCGCTCACGCGTCTTCGCAATCGACTGGAAGCCGACCTGACGGCTGGACCAGAAGTCGACCGCACAGAGTCTATTGGCCGGGCTATTGAAGAAGTTGACGCGGTTCTTCGTACCTTCAACGCCATTCTGAGCCTGTCCAAGGTTCAGGCCGGTGCGACATCGCAATTTGCTGACATCAATGTCACCGACATGCTGCGCGAATTGTCAGAATTCTATGAGCCCGCAGCCGAAGACGCGGAGCTTGGCTTTAACAGCGAAATCGAAGACGATCTTGAGATGAAAGGTGATCCGAGCCTCATCGCGCAGGCTGTGACGAATCTCCTGGACAATGCCATAAAATATACGCCAGCTGGCGGCGCATTGACGCTGCGGGGCCGTTATACACGAAAAGATTTGCTGGAAATTTCTGTCACAGACACCGGCCCCGGCATCCCGGCGAAGGACAGATCACGCGCTGTAGAGCGATTTGTCCGTCTGGAAGCCAGCCGGACCCAGGCCGGAAATGGTCTTGGCCTGTCCATGGTTTCAGCGATCGCTAACCTTCATTCTGGTGAATTAAAACTGGAAGATGGCCCCGGAAGCCCAGAATCTCCAGGACTTCGTGCGGCGCTTCTATTTCCTAAACTTCAAACGGGCAGCCGTCGCGCAAAGTAACGCATGTAGATGTTGTATTTGCAACGCGCATAATCAGTGATTGTTGCGTAACGGCAACACTGTATTCTTATTTTTCTACACATCTTCATGTATTCTCAATTCGGTATATGTAGTGGACTATAAAATAAGAGCCGCGATAGAGCTCAAAAATCAAAAACTACTAATATTCTCTAGGGAGATCATCGTGAAATTTTCTCGACTTATCGCCAGTACTGTATCTATTGCAGCGCTTGCCCTCGCGTCACCGGCTCTTGCACAAGACTCGACTGACGAAGATGGTGCAAAAGACTCTGCTGTTCAGCGCGTCCTCGGCCGCGTTACTGTAACAGCTACGAAAAAGAAGGACGTTGAAGACGTACAATCTGTTCCGGTTTCCGTAACAGCGTACAACAGCGACACGCTCGAAGCGCTCAAGGTTCGTGACCTTGAATCTCTTTCTTACTCTTCACCAAACGTCTCTCTGGATGACGTTGGCACATCTCGCGGTTCTGCGAACTTCGCGATCCGTGGTCTCGGCGTAAACTCTTCTATTCCGTCCATCGACCCAGCAGTTGGCGTGTTCGTTGATGGCGTATACATCGGCGTGAACAGCGGCGTTGTTATGGACCTGTTCGATCTGGAAAGCGTTGAAGTTCTGCGTGGCCCACAAGGTCTGCTGTTCGGACGTAACACCACTGGTGGTGCGGTTCTGATCAACACTGGCAACCCAACTGACGATTTCCAGGCGAAAGCACGCGTGGCTGTTGAAGGCCCAGTCGACAGCGACCGTGGTGGCATCAACACTTACGTTCAGGGCACAGTTTCCGGCCCAATCGTTGAAGGCAAGCTGAACGGTAAAATCGGCGCTTACTTCAACAATGACGAAGGTTACTTCAAGAACCTGTACAATGGTGAAAACCAGGGTGCGGCTGAAACTTACATGATCCGTGGTGCACTGGAATGGTTCGCTGCTGACAACGTAACTTTCCTCGGTAAAGTTGAGTATTCTGACGCTGACGGTGACGGCCCTGCGGGTCAAAACCGCGGTCTGTTCGAGCGTGACGGCTTTGATTTCTCAATCAACGAGCCAGGTTTCGCAAAAGCAGAAACTCTGTTCGGTTCTCTTCGTACAGACATCGACATCGATTTCGGCGACGGTACAATCACCAACATCATGGGTTACCGCGACCTCGATTCAACAACTGCAAGCGACATCGACGCAACGCCTCTGACTCTGTTCCACTCTGGATCTGAGTTCACGCAAGAGCAGTTCTCCAACGAGCTGCGTTATGCTGGTCGCTTCGGCAAATACGATCTGACAACTGGTGTGTTCTTCTTCCAGCAAGAACTCGCTTACACTGAGATCCGCAGCATTCCACCATCCACGCCACTCGGCTTCTACGGTGGTGGTAAGCAAGACCACACGGTTCTGGGTGCGTTCGCTCAGGTCGATTACGACTTCACTGACAAGTTTACCGGTATCTTCGGTATCCGCTGGTCGAAAGAGGACAAAGATGCAAGCATCACTTACATCCGTCCACGCCCAGAGTGTTCAGTCGTTGACGGAACTTGCCCTGTAGACGGCACAAACCCATACATCCCAGGCGAGCCTAACGGCTTCAGCGATGACGATAGCTGGACAAACTGGACTCCAAAGCTTGGCTTCCAGTACTTCTACAATGACAACACTCAGTTCTTTGGTAACTACACCAAAGGCTTCCGTTCTGGCGGTTACAACTTCCGTATCACTGACTACAACGTGTTCTCGGACATCGTTGCCGCAACTGGCGATATGGGCTTCGACGAAGAAGAAGTTGATAGCTACGAACTCGGCGTGAAGTACGAGACAAACGACCTCAAAGGCATGGTCAACGCGTCTGTGTTCTTCACGAAGATTGCCAACATGCAGCGCGAGATCAACTCGTCTTCTCCATCAGCAGGTGTTGTTCAGAACATCGTGAACACAGCTGACGCTGAAATCCTCGGTTTCGAAGTTGAAGGCCGCTACGCGTTCACAAACAACTTCCTGATGACGGCGAATATCGGTGTCATCGACGCGGAATACACAGACGTCAAATACGACATCTCTGGTGACCTCGTTCTCGACGGAAAAGACCTCGCTCTGGCAATCCCACGTGTTCCGGAACTCACTTACGGCTTCGGCTTCGTTCACGACCTCGACCTTGGCGACAATGGTACAGTCGTAACGACTCTGAACTACCAGTACAAAGACGAGTTCGCTTACACAGACAGCAACTTCGGTTGGATTCAGGACTACAACGCGCTCGCAGCGAACGTAACCTGGAACACTCCATATGAAGGCCTGTCCCTGTCATTCTACGGTGACAACCTTCTCGACGAAGTCACTGCAGGCAACGACACTCAGGTTCCATTCGGTGGCTCTCTGTCTCCAGCGGTTCCTGGATCATCAAACCTCTCTTCTGGTGTGAACACTCCATTCGGCGCTTACCCTGCCGCTGGTACGTTCTCTCCACTGAAAAAAGGTCGCGTGCTCGGTATCGAACTGACTTACACGTACTAAGTTTATTCCTCCCGAACTGGGAAGGGCGGTCCTCGGACCGCCCTTTTTTTATTCTCTTGTAGAAATTTCAAGCCAATCAGGGATGACCGAAGCGGCGCTAGACCCGGCTGAGAATATCGGCGGCAAACTCTGACAAAGTATCGTCGCGCGCGCCCATGACGATGATCCGATCACCGGGCTGAGCCAGCTCTACCAGCCGGTCGCCGCATTCCGGGCGCGTCTCGAAAACTTCCGCATTCCGGCCGCCATCGCGAATAGCATCCGCAAGTTCCGTACTCGTCACCGTACGATCAACCGTTCCACCGAAATAGGCAGGTTGCGGCATGAGCAGAACATCGTCTTCTGCCAGCCCGGACACAAAACACTCGGTAAATTCGGTCAGCATTTTACGCAATGGACCAAACCCATGAGGCTGGAACATAACAAGCAGCCGCCCCTCAAAGTCGTGCAGTGTTTTCAGTGTGGCTGCGATCTTGTCCGGGTTATGCCCGAAATCATCAATGACAGTGATATTGTCTGCCGTTGTTCCGACAATGTCGAAACGGCGTTTAATGCCTGTAAAGCGCTCCATCGATGCACAAGCCTCCGCAAAGCTCACGCCAAGGCGCGTCACCGTCGCAATGGTCGCAAGCGCGTTGGCCACATTGTGCGCCCCCGGCACTTGCAGCGTCACAGTCCGGGTCTGATCATTGTCACGGTCACAAACCTCAAAGCTGATTGAGGTCGGGTTCGGACGAATGTTGCTGGCCAGAAAACTCGCTGCCGGATCCTTCAGACTATAGGTGATCGCGTCCGGAAACGCGCCCGCCAGTCGGCTTGTCTCGTCATTGTCGAGGTTCAACACCACATGCGCCGCGCGCTCAGCGAAACCGCCAAACAAAACACGTAATTCGTCCATGGTTTTATGGTCGAGCGCGATGTTGTTGATGACCGCAACATAAGGCGTGTAATTGGCAATCGAGCCATCGCTTTCATCGACTTCCGACACGAAAATATCGCTGTTTCCGACAAGCGCGCTGGCAAACAAGGCATCCGGCTTGACGAAATTCTTCATCACCGCACCATTCATCACCGTCGGGTCGAGCCCGCAATCTGACAACACCCAACCAATCATACCGGTTGTCGTCGACTTGCCCGATGTACCCGCAACGCCAACGCTGCGTCCGGCCTGATTGAACAGAGAGGACAATAGCTCAGCGCGAGACATGCGTTTTGCGCCATTCTTCAGCGCTGCGGCAACGTCTGGAACCGTGTCTTCGACGGCAGCTGATGCGACCAGAATCTGGTCTGCGCCAGACGGGCCAGACCCGTCCTGATCAAAAAGTTTGAACCCCTGACTTTCCAGATAAGCAAATTTTTCGCCTGAGCGTCCCTGATCGCGCGCCCTGTCCGAGCCTGAAACTTCGGCACCCTGCCCTTTGAGGATCATTGCAAGCGGCAACATGCCACTTCCACCAATTCCGCAGAAGAAATAGCTTTTGGTCTGAAGGGAAGGTCCGGATAAGGTCATAATCGAATCACTCACGTTTCAGCTATTAGAGGTCTATATGGGCTCCTCGACGTTGACGATAGGCATCGTGGCTCCCGCCAAGGGCATAAGTCGGGAAACGGCCGATAAAGTGACGCAATTTGCGTCAGATAACTACGGTACTGAGGTGAGACTGAAATTTCACCAGCAGTGCTTTCTCAGCCATGGCCATTTCGCCGGAACGGATGAAACGCGCAGTCTGGCGTTTCTGGAATATGCCAACAATCCTGATATCGACGTCATCTGGGCCGCGCGCGGCGGATATGGCTGCATGCGCCTGCACGAAGACATGTTCGACCGGCTGAACGAGAACGCCCGCGCCAAAGCCTATATCGGGTATAGCGATGTTGGCGCCCTGCTCGCCCGGCTTTACAAAATGCAGATCGGTCGCCCGATCCATGGCCCTGTCGCGGTCGAGATCAATCGCAAGGGCGGCGAAGCCTGTATCAAACGCGTGCTCGATTATGTAACCGGACGCAGCAAAGACGGGCTGGAAACCAGCATTCAGACACCGCATCCGCGCATCGCCATCAATCTTTCAATCATCGAACATCTGATCGGCACACCCTGGATGCCGGATTTGTCCGGCCATGTTCTGATGGTCGAAGATGTCGGCGAGTATGAATATGCCATCGACCGGAAAATGTTCACGCTGTGCAAGAACCTGAACATCAAGAAACTGGCCGGATTTGCGCTTGGCCGGTGCTCAGCCATTCCCGAAAACGACATTCCGTTCGGCATGACCTATGAGGAAAGCGTTATGGACTGGTGCGCGCGTGAAGGCATTCCCTTCCTTGGCCGCGCGGACATTGGCCATGACATCGACAATAAGATCGTCGTCTGGGGCAAAGGCTAGAGGGTGCCGCCGCGATTTCCCGAACAGCACCCTCTACCCCCCCTCCGGCATGATTACATGCCAAACTGCCAGGTCGCAGCGATCTTGTAGGATCGACCAACCTCAGAAACGCCCTCATAGACGCGGCTATAATCTTCGTCAAAAACGTTATCGACGCCGACATCAAAGCGCAGGCCCTCGGCAAACTGCGGAGACCAGCTGCTGTAGAGATCCAGCACGGTATAGCCGTCGCGCTCTTCAGAAACAGTCAGGCCGCCTGCACCATCGCTTGTCTTGCGGGTGAAGTCTGTCGCGATCTGAACGCGGCCACCAAATCGCGCATTCCATTCCGGCACTTTCACGCCGAGATTAATCGCCCAGCGGTCTGGTGTCAGAACGCCGACATCCTCGCCGGTTGCCTGATCCGTGCCCTCAATGGAAGAATAGCTGATATTCGCGAAAATACGTGAAGAATCATAGACAAGCTCTGCTTCCGTGCCGGACAGTTCAGCGCTGTCGACATTGTCCGAAATGGTCGTACCCGCCGTACATGGGAAATAGGATGGGCCCGCAAAACACGTTGGATCATAGGTAAAGCTGACGCCAATATTGATCAGGTCTTCAACGTCGCTTTCATACCAGGAAATCTTGCCCTGCAGGCGGTCATCCTTGCGGAAGAGATCATGAAAATCGACCCCGAAGCCAACTTCGACCGTCTCGCTTGTTTCCGGTTTCAGGTTCGGATTAGCGATGAAATTATTATTCACGAAAACCATTTGACCGGCACCCGGATTGAACAAAACCGGGTGCGGAACAGAGAAGTGGACGCCATCAAGATACAGCTCGTTGATGGACGGTGCGCGGAAGGCTTCTGACCAGTTACCGAAAATGCGGAACCAGTCTGTTGGGCCATACCCGACCGCAAATCGCGATGACACTTTGCTGTCGGAGCTGTCCTCAGTCGACAGGTCAGACGAGCTTGTAAAGTCATCATAGCGAATGCCTGGAATGATGATCAGACTGCCGGGCGCGCCGAAAGGTTTGTCGATTTCCGTTTCCAGCTGAGCAAAAAGGCCGGTGAATTCAGACTTCCCGTTTGGTACACCGCCGCGAACACCGGATGTTGTGTCAGTGTCCACGCCTTTTTGTTCATCCTGATAATAGTCGCCCCCAATGGTGAATATCAGCTGGTTTGCGCCCAGATCAAAGACAGATGCGTTGCGCAGACTGATGCCTGATGTCTCAATATCCCGCACGGTTGTGCGGGGAATAGTTGCGTCAAACTCATCGACTGATGTGGTGGACTGATAAGCCGTCAGCCTGGTGTTCAACAGCTTGCTAACCGGATTGAATTCAAGTCCGACACGGAAGATTTCGCTGGAGATATCCTTGTCGACATTGCGGTCGAGAGCATCGTCGCCCGTCCCAAGTGTGCCCTGACCATTATTTGGCTCAAACGCACTGTTCTTGAATTTCTGCCAGGAAACCTCGCCTTTCAGCGCATCTGTGAACTGATAGCCAAGCTTTGCGAGGCCCGTTTCAATGTCGTCATCGGCCGGAAGCTTTCCGCCGGATCCGAGCTCAATATCACCCGCCTGACGCAGGCCAAGACTGAGAATGCCATCCCAGCCGTCCCGCGCACCAAACAACGTCAGCGTGCCAAATGTATCTTCACTTGCGCTCTGAAAGCCTGCGCGCACACGTCCGCCAAAGGTTTCGCCCTCACGGAGCAGATCGGCCGCATCAGCTGTTTCAAACGCCATCACCCCACCGACGGCACCGGAACCATAAAGCGCAGACGATGGCCCGCGAACCACTTCTGCAGAGCTCAGAATTTCCGGATCGAGGAAAAAGCGACCATCATGCGCAGAAATGAATGACTGACGCGCACCATCGACCAGAACCAGCACATTCTCGCTGCTAAAGCCGCGAATCGCCGGCATCTCGCCAGTCCGACGCGGACCGCCGGAAAACTCGACGCCTGGCACATCTCGTAACATTTCCGAGGGTGTAGACGGCTGGAAGAGGTCAATATCGTCACGGTTTACGACACTCACCTGCCCCGGATAGTCGAATACCGGCAGGGGATTGGACGTTCCATAGACCGTAACCGCCTCTTCACGCTTCTCCTTTGGTGCCTCTTCTTCTGCTGCCGCGATGCCGGCGCACAGGGCCATGCTTGTCAGAAGCGAGGCGCTAATCCCAAGCGCCCGATGAGATGTTTTGTTCATAACTGATTTCCCCAGTAGGTTTTGCGATTAATTCGCACTCTCATATTCTGAAGAAAACAATATTGCAAATGATTCTCATTATTGATACGAAGACCCTGTTAGATCGTGTGGAGGTTAAGTTGAAAATTCGTCCGTTATTGTCCGCCTGCCTGATTGGCGGCACCCTTTTGTCTGGCTGTCAAACCGTGTCATCACAGCAGAAACTGCCCTTCAGTAATGTCTCAAACGCCAAAACTGATGCAGAGCAGGCCGTGTTCCTGAAAGAGCGCCAGGCGATTCTCGCAATGGCTGGTGACTACAAGGTCACCTTTGATTTCACAGAGACCGTGCCCCTGCTGAAAGGCTATAAGCTGAAAGACCCAAAACTGTCTGGCGGGTATGAGCTCGTCCGCGTCGTCGAAGACACAGGACGTTTTATCAGCCTTCAGCACATTCTGGTGGTCGGCCCGAAAGATGCGCCAATCGTCGTCAAGCACTGGCGTCAGGATTGGCAATACGAGCCAGAAAGCGTTCTGGTGTTCATCGGTGGCAATGCCTGGAAAACGCGCCCGGTATCAGATGCAGATCGCGCAGGCAGCTGGTCTCAGACCGTTTATCAGGTGGATGATGCCCCGCGCTATGGTGCGGTCGGCAAATGGTCTTTCGCAGACGGTATCGCCGAATGGACACCGCCGCATGAATGGCGCCCGCTTCCGCGCCGCGATATGACGACCCGTAATGACTATAATGCGGTTGATGCCCTGAACCGTCACGCCATCACGCCTTGGGGCTGGGTGCATGAGCAAGACAATACCAAGATCATTCTGACGAACGGCGCGCCAACTGCGCTTGTTCGCGAAGTGGGCTTGAACACTTACAAACACAGCGCTGATTTTGACCCGACACCGGGCCTCACCTATTGGGACGCCACCAAGGACTATTGGGCAGAAGTGCGCGCTGAATGGGCCCGAATTGCTGATGAGAATGAGACGTTTGCCATTACGCTGAAAGGCGAAACCGAAGACCTCTATCTACCATTGCTCGACTATGCCAAAGCGGTCCAATCCAAGAAAAAGACCCTTGAACAGGCCGTTCAGGACGCAAAAACCGTCATGGCAAAGTATGTAACATCCGATATTGGCGAGTTGAGCTCGCGTCTGCGCGAAACCGAAACCGTGCTCGATGAGACGACTTACTGATGGTGAAGCATCTCCTTCTAACAACCGCCCTGGCGCTCGGGGCGGTGTCACCCGCTTTCGCCCATACCGGCTATTTGTTGCCGAACCGGTTCTTCCTGACCGAGGCAGGCACGATCACAACACAGGCCGCGTTCAGTGAGACCTTCCCCTTGCCGGAAATTGCCTTGCGCAGCCCCTCTATGGGATTGGTGATGCCGACGGGCGAGACCATCGCCTTTGACGAGCAGCAAACCATTGGCGCCATGACCGTGCTCGCCGCCAAACTCACCGAAACAGGCACTTATCGACTGACCACCGGCAAGAGGTTAGGTCGAAAAGGCTATGTCATCGACGATGGCACCACTTTGTCGCGCGCGACGTCGAAACCTGATCCGGACAAGCTCGCGGATGGCAGCAAAATCCTGACGTCACAAACAGTGACGGTGTCCGATGCCTATGTCAGCATTGGCGAGGTTTCCGCCGTACAGCCAGAGGCTCTGAGCCGGTTGACGATCGGACTGGGCACCCACCCGTCCTGCATTCTGGACCGCCAGGGACTGGTTCTGGATATCGACTTTGATGGCGCCCCGCTCGCGCATCATGATGTCACCATCTCAAGACCCTTCGGTCCTTATCTCGGTGAGGGTGAAGGACTGGACTATAAAACCGACGCAGCTGGCAAGCTGACCTTCGCGACCTTTCCAGCGGGCATCTATATGATCATGGTTCGGCATCTGGATTATGCGCCTGAGGGCTCTGAAACCGATGTTCAAAGCTATACCACCTCGCTGGTTCTGGATGTTCAGGGACGCGGTGGTTACCGAAAAGGCTGTGAAAGCTGATCTCTCGCCTCGGCAGGACCATCTTGCCGGGGCTATCCCCAGAAGACGCGCTGAACCGCCCAGTAAAAGCCAACCGCCGCAATGACGACAGATGCCGGTATCGCAATGGCTTTTGTGTACCAGCCTGATTTGAAGAACCAGCTAAACATGGCAAACGCGATCAGCACAACGCTCAACTGACCAAGCTCTACACCGATATTGAAGCCGACAAGCGACGACCAGAAGAATCCGTCTGGCAGTTTCTGTTCCAGAAAAAATCCGGCAAAGCCGAGACCGTGAAACAGGCCAAATCCAAAAACAATCAACGGTCGCCATCGCGTCACGCGCTGAAAGAAAATATTCTCCAGCGCGATCAGTCCGATCGAGGCGGCGATCAGCGGCTCAACAATTCCGGACGGAACATAAACAAGCCCTGCTGCAGCAAGACCGAGCGACACTGAATGAGCGAGCGTGAACACAGAAATCTGTAGCGCCAGTGGCCCGAACCTTCGAACCGCAAAGAACAGCGCCAACACAAACAGAATATGATCCAAGCCACCCGGCAGAATATGGCGCACGCCGCGAATGATAAACTGCCCGGTATTTCCCAACAGCGTCTGGCCTGACTGTTCGCGCAGCTCTTTTGTCGTCACCGGCTTACTGGAATCCAGCTGCGACAGCGACAGACAGAGATCCGGGTCCAAATCGCTTGTCTGACAAAGCTCATCTTCGGGATGAGCAAATGCCGCCGGGGCTGATGCGCTCATCACAGCAAGCAGAATGAGCACGCATACAGCGCCGATCTGCTGGCGCAGATTATGGAAAAGAGAAATGAATATGCCCGTCATGAGAGTCATGTCCGCCTGCGCCATGGGACCCCATATGAGCCTGCGCCACAATAATGGCGATCACAACCCCAACGGCCAGGGCTGGCAAAGTTCGGACCGGCTTATCTTCTTTCATATGCGCCATGAGCGGTCCGGTCGAAACGAACAGCAACAAGCCTGCAGACACTGCAAACATCAGTGACAAGACATCCTGTTCAGCGCCGCTTGTCATCGGAATGGCGATAATGGTTCCAAGCGGTGTGGTCAGCGCCGCCGCGATAAAGGCAAAGAGGAATGAGTTCCGGTTCGAAATGCCCGCGCCGCGCAGCAAGGCAAAGGCGATAATGCCTTCCGGAAACTCATGAACGACCAGCCCAAGCGTCGCATAAAGACCAACCTCGAAGCCCTGCGAAAAGGTCACGGTATAGATCATGCCATCAAGAAAAGAGTGCACGCCAATCGCAATCAGCGGGGTCAGCCCTGCGGCAAGCGTCTTTGCATCCGAAACCGGCAGGACAAGACGGAGCGTGTCATGCACCAGAAGTCCAAGGAAGAATCCTGCCAGCATGAACCATGGTGCTTGCGGATGTCCCTTGATCGCCTCAGGCGCCAGATTCACGACGACCATGGTCAGAAGAATGCCGCTCGCCATGACTGCAAAAATATGTGCGTACTTCTGGCTCCAGTCGCTACGCATCGCAACGACCAACAGTCCAAGCGTCGCCACAAAGGCGGCCAGCCCGGACAAAAACAAGGGTGCGAGCAACGGGTTGCTGAACACGAGTGCGAATTTCCTTTTTCGAATGGCAGAAATTTTGACCAAAACTGCGAAAAACAGTCCTGTGCGTCTTGGAAGCTCGCTTTTATGTTATACTATACCGAAATGTAAACCAATTCTTCTAAGGTCATATTTGATGAAGCGCTCCCTCCCCCTTCTGCCAATTATTCTTTTGTCCACCTCCCCAGCGTTCGCTCATGGCGGTGAACGCCATGCTGCAGCGCATGTGCACGGCAAAGCGACACTGACTTTAGCCATTGAAAACAAAATATTTTCTCTCGACCTCCTCGGACCAACCGCGAATTTCGCAGCCGCCAACGGCGATGTCGTCATTGACGGAACCGACGCATCTGCAGCGCAAATTCTGACCTTGCCGAAAGCGGCACAGTGCCACGCCAAAACTGCGTCGCTGGAAACCAAATCAATCGACGCCGACATGCAGGATGACCATCATCATGACGACGCGGACGATCATGACCATGGTGATGAACACGACGACGGCGATGAGCACGACGACGGCGACCATGACGAGCATGATGCCCACGCCGGTCATTCAGACACCGAACTGAAAATGTCGTGGGAGTGTAAGCGTCCTGACAAACTTAAGAATGTGACCCTCAACATTTTCAAGACATGGACAGGTTTTTCTGAAGTTCAGACCATGTTCCTGACCGATGAAGGCGCGAATGCGAAAATCATGACCCCATCATCGACCAAGATTGATCGTCCTTAATGTCTGAAACAGACGCATTCCTGCTCAAGGTCACTGATCTCCATTTTGGCTGGGGACAGGAACCTGATTTTCTGATTGTGGACGACTTCTCAATGCAGCGAGGAAGCCATGTCTTCCTTGAAGGCCCAAGCGGATCAGGCAAAAGCACGCTTCTCGGCATGATTGCCGGCGTGCTGACGCCGCGATCCGGGGAAATCAGCATGAATGGAAAGCGTCTGGACGCGCTCAGCATGTCAGAGCGCGACAAGCTGCGCGCTGACAGCATGGGCGTTATTTTCCAGCTGTTTAACCTGCTGCCCTATCTCAGCATGATCGACAATGTTCTGCTGCCATGTCGTTTCTCTTCAAAACGCCGGAAAAATGTTCTGGGCAAAGCTGATAGTCTGGAAGACGAAGCCCGGCGGTTATTGACGCGGCTCGGCCTGCCGACGGAGATGCACACACGCAAAGTCTCCAACCTGTCCGTGGGACAACAACAACGCGTCGCCGCCGCGCGCGCGTTCATCGGGTCGCCCGATCTCATCATCGCCGACGAGCCGACCTCCTCTGTCGATACCGCGGCGCGGGATGCCTTCCTTGCATTGCTGATGGAAGAAGCATCCGCAACAAATGCGGGCCTTTTATTTGTCAGCCATGATCGCTCTTTGGCGTCCGCCTTTCAGACACAAGTGTCACTGACGGATCTCAACACCGCGAAGAAGGAGACTGCCTGATGTCTCTTGGTTCTATCGTTTCGCTGGCCTGGTCCAGCCTGAACAGCCGGCGTGGCTCAGCCATCCTCACCATGATGGCGGTTGCCGTGGCGGTGATGCTATTTCTGGGCGTCGACAAGCTGCGCACCTCTGCGCGGGAAAGCTTCAACAATACGATTGCGGGCACGGACCTGATCGTTGGTGCGCGCACCAGCCCGGTCAGCGTCATGCTGTTCTCAGTCTTCCATATTGGCGACCCGTCAGCCAACGTCACCTGGAAAAGCGTGGAATGGATGAAAAGCCGACCAGAGATCGACTGGATTGTTCCGATCTCCCTTGGGGACAATCATAAAGGCTATCGCGTTGTTGGCACGACGCCTGACTTCTTTGACCATTATGCCTTTCGCAATCAGCAGCATATTCAGTTTGCTGAAGGCGCACGATTTGATGATTTGTTCGACGTCGTGATCGGTTCCGCCGTCGCCAGGGAATTGTCCTACAAGCTTGGCGATAAAATCACGCTGAGCCATGGCGCGGGGATCGATTTTTCCGGCGGCCATGACAATCTGCCCTTCCAGATTTCAGGTATTCTGAAACCGACAGGCACACCGGTTGACCGCTCAGTGCTTGTGTCCCTGCCCGCGATCAAAGCCATTCATGTCGGATGGGAAACCGGTTCCCGCTCAGCGGTGGTCAACATCATCACCCCGGACCGCGTGCGAAATATGAATCTGGAAACAGATTCGGTGTCTGCCGCCCTGGTTGGACTCAAAGGAAACAACCCATTCCTGATCAAGCGCACCATTGACAGCTATCGTGAAGAAGCACTGGTTGCAGCCATCCCGACGCTTGCGATTTCCGAAATCTGGAAACTGGTCGGTGTGGTAGAAAATGTCCTGCTTGCCGTCTCTGCCTTCGTGATTTTTGTCGGTCTGATTTCCATTCTGACATCGATCATGACCAGTGTTCGCGAGCGACGCCGGGAAATGGCAGTTCTGCGTGCAATTGGTGCGGGACCTGCGCATATTATGCTGTTATTGATAAGTGAAGCGACCTTACTCGCAGCAATCGGTGCGCTGACCGGAATTGTGCTGACTTATCTGGCCATTCTGAGCATAGCACCAATCATTGAGACCAATTTCGGACTGGCTCTTTCGACCGGACTTCCCGGATTGACAGATCTGACCGTACTCGGTTGCGTCACACTCTTTGCGGCGGTTCTGGGCATTATTCCTGCCTGGCAAGCGCTCAGAAATTCACTCGCAGACGGACTATCCGTCAAACTCTGAAGATGGAAACCATGACCAAACTCTCATTTCGCAATCTTTTGATGACGGGCGTTCTCGCGCTTGCGGTTTGCGGCAACAGTGTTGCGCAGTCTGACAAAGCGAAGACCGAAACCGAAACGAAGAAGTCGGACAGCGTTCTCTCGGAAAAGTATGTGAAAGGGTATCTGGAACTGTTCTGGGAAGATCTGATGCCACCGGGCGAGGAAGAAAAACTTCTCCAGCTTTACAGCCAGATGCAGTCTTCAATGATGGCTTTCTCCGTCATGGAAGGGTCGCCGGGCGACAAAGCCAATCAGGTCGGCACATTCAATGTGGTTGACGATCTGGACGGTAAGAAAGTTCGACTGCCGGGCTATACGGTTCCACTTGGCTCTGCTGACAACTTCACTGAGTTTCTGCTCGTGCCAACGCTCGGCGCATGTCTGCACCAGCCGCCGCCACCTCCGAACCAGACTTTGTATGTCGTCTCTAAAAAGCCGATCAAATCGATTGATCTGGCGCAGGCGGTTTGGGTGAACGGCACCATCAAAACGCAGGTTCAGAAAACGGATCGTGCGGATACGGCCTATGTCATGGAACTCGATAGCTTCGAAGAGTACGAGTACTAAATCATCCATCGACCCGTTGCGGCACGGCGAGACTAATAAAAATTTCTAGGAAATTTTTTGCTCGCCTCCCGCCAGACCTTAACAAAACCTTCCACTGGGTTTACGATCTCCGTCTGGCTGAAAAACCTGCTTCATCGTAAAATCGCGCCTCTTCCAAACAACACTAGCGGGCGCGAACAGGTCAGGGACATGGGTGAAATTCAGCTGTACGAAACCTGGGACGACCAGATCGAAACGCGCATCACCCGTGCCAGCATGCGTATGCTGCTCGGCTTCTGGTCCGGCATCGGCCTTGCGACGGTCGTCTTTATGATGGTTGTGTATCTCTGAGGTTCGCCGAAGCAAACGTCCCGGCATCAATCAAGGCGCGCTCAATGCTGTCTTCGATACTGGCGGGCGTCATACCGACTTTCCAGATATAGCCTGACAATCCGACTGGCAGAGAACCAAGGCCCAGCTCATCGAGTTCTGAGCCCGTCATCAGCACGACCGGCGCATCTGAAACATTGCGGATCAGTTTGAGCGGCGTCTCATAGCTCTCATGAAGACCGAGATAATTATCCAGGATAACGACATCCGCTGGTTCGCGTTGCAATGAAGCCACACCGGCTTCGGCAGTCAGCACAGCTTCAAACGACATTTCCGCGAAGTGTGTCTTCAGAAGAAACACCTCGAAAACGCGTCCAATCTGCGGATTGTCGTCAATGAGCAGTATTCTGCGAGTCAAACCAGTACCTCAAATTGCGCCGGGTCTACCAGCACCGTAAGATACTGATTCTATATTACACAATCTATGCATGAAACGTAAATACAGTTTGTCTGAAAACTCAACAGGTTAACAATTTTGCTTAAACCTAATTTCAACATTAACTAATATACGCAAGTAACCGGCATTATTCAGGCATGATCTGCCGAACTAAAACCGACTGTTCCGAGCGATATAAATATTTCATTTGCTGAGAATTGGGAATTCAGGCATATTCAGGCGTGGTAGTTGATCGGTCTGCGACGTCGTCTGCCTTACGGAACATGAAGCGCAGGTGACGTGTGAAGCGTGGACAAACAGATAAGATCCGCTTCAGCAGAGAGGACAGCATACAGATATGAGTTTTGACGACGACGAACCACGCGGCAAGCGTGACGGTGGTCGTGAGCGACGCCCTAAGCGTGGCGGTCGCCGAGAGTTCGGCAACGACAGCGATTTTGGCGGTCCTCCTCCTGATCCTTTTGCAGACCCACATTTCGGAAATGATGATTCAGGCTTCGGCGGCGGTCGTAGCGGCGGTGGATACCGTGGCGGCGGCGGTGGTGGTGGCGGCTATCGCGGCGGTGGTGATCGCGACGGCGGTGGCGGCGGTGGATACCGTGGCGGCGGCGGTGGCGGCGGCTATCGTGGCGGTGGTGATCGCGACGGCGGCAGCGGCGGTGGATACCGTGGCGGCGGCGGTGGCGGCGGCTATCGCGGCGGTGGTGATCGTGACGGCGGCAGCGGCGGTGGATACCGTGGCGGCGGCGGTGGCGGCGGCTATCGTGGCGGTGGTGATCGTGACGGCGGTGGCGGCGGTGGATACCGTGGCGGCGGCGGTGGCGGCGGCTATCGCGGCGGTGGTGATCGTGACGGCGGCGGCGGCGGTGGGTACCGCGGCGGCGGTGGCGGCGGCGGATACCGTGGCGGCGGCGGTGGCGGTGGTTACCGCGGCGGCGGTGGCGGCGACCGTGATGGCGGTGCACGTCCTCCTCGTCAGCCAATGCAGATTGAAAAAGAAGGCGTCACAGGCGTCATCAAATTCTTCAATCAGGATCGTGGCTTCGGCTTTATCACTCCGGATGATGGCAGCGATGATGTTTTCGTACACATCTCCTCTATCGAACGCTCAGGCATTCAACAGGTTGAGGACGGCATGAAGCTGACTTTCGACCTGGCTGCGGACAATCGCGGTAAAGGCCCGAAAGCAGTTAATCTGAAGCTGATGGACTCTGACGGTGCAGCAACTGGCGACACTGATTCAGACGACGACTGATGATTTTCTGATCTGACCTAATTCTGAAAAGGCTCATCTCCGGATGAGCCTTTTTTGCATATGCATTTTTTCCCGCTTCCTGACGCGACGACAGTCTTCGGATTTTTCAATTGCCGCGTTACACTCCCTTTAAAAAGATATATCAGGGAGAGGAAACAATGGCCGACGGCATGCCCGTACTGGACGAGAACTATCTTCAGGCTGCCTTGCAGCACGCACACCATCCAACACTTTCAATCGTATATGTTCACCTGACCGGCGACACCCGCTTCCTGACAGATGAGCGGTTCAAACCATTGTATGAACCAATCAATGGCGACCCGAATGGCGGTATTTCAGAAGACGCCAAGGCAGAACTGCGCGATGCGATTGTGAACGCCATGCTGGCCTATCAGGAGAGCGGCAAACTGCCTCCACCGCCAGATCGTGCGACACTGAAGATGATGATGGATTACGTCGCAACGGACGAGATCCCAGATGAGTATCACGACTTCCTGACCCAGGAATTGCCACTGGACGGCGTCGATAAGCGCATGCCGGGACATGGTGTCAATCTCGACAAGAGCTGGGCCAAACAGCACAAAATGATCATTATCGGCGCGGGCATGTCTGGCCTGCTCGCAGGGATCGTTTTCAAAAGTCAGGGCATTCCGTTCGAAATTATCGAGAAGAACGCTGATCTTGGCGGCACATGGTATGACAATACCTATCCGGGCTGCCGGGTGGATAGCCCGAACCACATCTATTCCTATTCCTTTGAAGCCGATCATGACTGGCCGCACCACTTTTCCACACAAGACCATTTGCTGGCCTATTTCCGAAAAGTGGCGGACAAATATGAACTGCGCCAACACATCCGTTTCAACACGGAAGTGACACGCATGAGCTGGAGCGATGCCGACAAGATCTGGACCGTCTCCCTCCGCAATGAAGATGGCAGCGAAGAGCAACTCACAAGCCGCGGCGTTGTGAGTGCGGTTGGACAGCTGAACCAGCCAAAATATCCAGACATAAAAGGCGCAGACACATTTGCCGGCCCGGCCTTCCACTCTGCCCGCTGGGACCACTCTGTTGACCTGAGCGGCAAACGGGTCGGCGTCATTGGCACCGGCGCGAGCGCGTTCCAGTTCATTCCGGAAATCGCTGGCAAAGTCGGCTCAATGCGCGTGTTCCAACGCACACCGGGCTGGATGGCCCCGACGCAGGAATATCACGAAGCGCTTTCAGCAGAGAAACTCCATTTGATGAAGACCCTGCCCTTCTATCAGATGTGGTATCGGTTCTTCCTGTTCATCGCCATGGGCGATGCACCGCTCATGTATCTGGCCAAGGACCCTGCCTGGAATGATTATGACTATGCACCGAATGAAATGGGCGCCGAAATACGTCGCCTCATCGAAGCCTATATCGCTGAACAGGCAGGCGGCGACGAAGAGCTGCGCAAAGCCCTGACCCCGAACTTCCAGATCGCCGGGAAGCGTTCTCTGCGGGATAATGGCATCTGGGCGAAAACACTGAAACAGGACCATGTTCAGCTCGACACCACTGGCATCCGTGAAATCACGCCGAAGGGCATTCTCATGGAAGATGGCACTGAACATGAGTTCGACGTGCTGATCTATGGCACGGGCTTCAAGGCGCAGGACTTTCTGTTCCCGATGACCGTTACAGGCCGCAATGGCATTGATCTGCACGAAATGTGGAATGGCGATGGCCGGGCCTATAAAGGCGTGACCGTTCCGAACTTCCCGAACCTCTATCTGATGTACGGTCCGAACACGAATATCGTCGTGAATGCGTCGATCATTTTCTTCTCAGAGAGTGAAGCGCATTACATGGTCGAACTGATGAACCATATGGCGAAGAATGGTGTTCATGCCGCTGACGTCACCAAGGAAGCGCATGACGCGTATAACCAGTTCATCGATGCGGCGAACGCGGAGATGCCGTGGGGCTATGCGAACGCCAATAGCTGGTATCGCAACGCGAACGGCCGGGTGGCACAGAACTGGCCACTGCGTCTGATCGACTTCTGGAACCAGTCTCGGGAGGTCAAACCAGAAGCCTATGAACTGCTGAAATAGACTAGTCGCCCCGCACCCGGAACCATCCTGTCATGGACACTCTGGAATGCGGGGCGAAACTTGCCACTTCGGTGACATGGTGCGGCACTGGCACCGAAAAGATAGACAGCGTGTTGAAGGCCGGAATGAAGCTGCGGCTGATCTGGCCATCATCAGTGAGGAATTGCAGCTGCCCACCCCAGATGGCACGCCATTCCGGTGTCAGGCTGAGCACATAAGCAAACTTGCGATTCTTCCCCTCAATCCCGTCATCATGCTGGGTCAGGACATGCCCCGGACCGTATTTCGTCAGCTGCATGTCGCAGAAATCAATCGAATGACCAGTTACCTGTTCCAGAAAGGTCCGCACCGGCTTTGAGTTCATGAAGGTGAAGAACCGGCCAAGGTCCTTCCCTTTCAAATGGCCGTTCTGAAACGCATCGGCCACAGGGAAGTTCTCATAAACATACTGAAACTCAGTCGCCGCACGGGCGCGCGCTTGCTGGATAGCGCGCTGAATTCGGTCCAGCCCCAATGAGGGCAGTTGCGCAACCGGCAGATCGATATGGCGCTCCCGGTCATTCATGACGAGGTTCCAGGATACATCAGACAATGTGCCAACCAGACGATTGATTGAGGACTGATCCAGAAACTCTGAAATCTGCAGGCAATTGCCCTCAGCGAAAATCGCACTGAGGGCGGCCGGGTCCAAATCCGGATTTATCTGGAAAATAGGGTCAGCCATGAAACGCTCTTTATTGGCGGGTTGGTCTGAACTCGTTATAGCGAAGTTTTCCGCCTGTCCTAGGCAAAGACCTCGGAATAATTCGACGCACCCGCTGGAGCTTTTTTGCAGACCTGCGTTCCGGCCAGCATGTCATGCAGCGCCTTTTTATCCTGACGGAACAGCGCCATCAGCACACCAATCATGAGTGGGGTAACGTAGGAAATGAAACGTCCCCAGGTGTTTCGGCCAATCACTTCAGACAGGCTCGGCTTGTCATGGTTGCGGTTCACCACGATGAGACCAAGCGCCATCTTGCCCGGCGTTGCCTGAAGGCCCGATGCTTCGAAGGCCACCGAATACACGATGCGCAACAGATATTGCGCGATCATAAATTCGAAGCCGATTGAGGCGAGTGTCGCGTCTGGATTGATCATCTGATTGCCATAGGCATCTGAAATCATGAGCGGCGGACCGCCACCGCCAACCCCCAGCATATTGAGTGCCGGAAAGATGGCGAAGAACCAGACAAGCGAGAACAAAAGCCCATCGATCAGATATGAGAATAAGCGTCGCCCCGCCACAGGTCGCCCGGCGGTAAAGCCTGCCGTGCGTGGTGCACCGGCTTTAATGCCACCAAGACCGCCCATATCTGGCTGGTCTGGCTTGGAGCGTTTTTGAGACTTCAGGAAGCTTTGCGCCTGAGGAGAAAGATCCTCGCGGGTGTCGACACGCGAACTCGCCAGGACCCGAGGATTTGCTGAGGTGCGACGCGGCATTGGTCGACCAGATTGCTTTTTACCAAACTGAGGCATCCCCACCCACCTTAAGCTCTATTAGCAGGGGCTTTTCTATCTGACCGGCACTTCCATCGACTAAATTCACTCAGGGAAATTTCATTAAAATTAAAAAAAAGCGCGCCCGAAAGCGCGCTTTTTATCCGTATTCAGAGGATTAGCTGCCGCCGTCTTCCTCTTTGAAGCCACGCAGCTCAAGCAGAGGTTCCGGGCTTGGGTCTTTGCCGCGGAACTTACGATAAAGCTCGTCCGCTTCGTAAAGCTCACCTGCCTCGTAAACGTTCTTTTTCAGACGTTTAGCAAGTTCCGGGTCGAAAATATCACCGGTCTCTTTAAAGGCCGCAAAGCCATCTGCGTCGAGGATTTCAGACCAGAGATACGCGTAATATCCAGCGGAATATCCGCCTGAGAAAATATGCGCGAAGTATGGAGAGCGGTAACGCGGCTCAATTTCCGGAATGAGACCATATTCTTCGAGAACTTTCTTCTCAAAGGCGTGTGGGTCGGTGATTTTCGCAGCTTCTTCCGGGGTCAGCATGTGCCAGCGAAGATCGAGCAGAGACGCTGCGATGTATTCGGTGGTCTTGAATCCCTGATTGAAGGTCGACGCAGCGCGCATTTTGTCGATCAGCTCCTGCGGGATTGGTTCGCCGGTTTTATAATGCTTTGCATATTTCGCCAGAACCTGCGGCTCACCTGCCCAATGCTCCATGATCTGCGCCGGGAATTCGGTGTAATCGCGCGGACCACCCACACCGGACATACGACCATATGTGATGGTTGTCAGAAGACCGTGCAGAGCGTGACCAAACTCGTGATACAGCGTTTCGACTTCGTCAAAAGACATCAGCGTCGGATCACCCTCAGCCGGTTTGATCAGGTTCAGATTGTTCGCCACGATCGGACGGATGACATTGCCATCAACAGCTGACGCACCGCGGAAAGACGACATCCATGCACCGCCACGCTTTGAATCTCGGGCATACATATCTGCCATGAAAATGCCGATCAGAGAGCCATCGGGATTGGTGACTTTGAAAGGTGAAACAACCTCGTTCCAGACCGGAACGTCTTCCAGGGGCTCAAATTCGATGTCGAACAGTTTGCCGGAGACCTCAAACACTGCCTGACGCATCGCACCGAGTTCGAAATATGGCTTCAGCGCATTGTCATCAAAAGCGTATTTTTCCTGACGAACTTTCTCTGCCAGATGCCACCAGTCATAGCCCTCAACCTTGTAAGGATCGTCTCCGGCATTCACGAGCGCCTGCATGTCAGCAAGCTCTTCCTTGGCGCGCTCCAGACCTGGCTTCCAGACGAGCAGCAGAAAGTCGATGGCTTCCTCAGGCGTTTTCGCCATGCGTGTTTCCAGCTGGAAAGCGGCATGGTTCGGATAGCCCATCAATTGCGCCTTTTCTGCGCGCAGACGTACTGTTTCAAGGATCAACTCGCTTGAATCCGTTGGCCCGCCATTTGCGGCGCGGAAGCGATAGCCATCAAACATTTTCTTACGCAGTGACCGGTTGGTCGACTGGGTCATGAAAGTTTCATACGTAGAGCGGTTAAGGTTGTAGAGCCAGCCGTCTTTGCCTTTCGCTTCGGCAGCGGCCTTGCCTGCACTGATCAGGGCGTCTGACAGACCTGACAAATTCTCTTCGCTCGTGATGTGCAGCTCAAACCCGTTGGTTTCCTGCACCAGATTTTGAGAGAATTTTGTACCGATTTCAGACAAACGGGAGTTGATCTCTTTAACGCGCGTTTTCGCCTCATCAGACAGATTAGCACCGCGGCGCGTAAAATCGCGATAGGTCAGCTCAACCAGACGCTGGTCTTCATGCTCAAGGCCCAGCGTATCTAGAGAGTCATAAACTGACTTCACACGCTGGAACAGCGCATCATTCAGATAAACGCTGTCATACGTCTGGGTGATCTTTTTGTTGATCTCTGACTGCATGCCGCGAATTTCGTCATTGGTATCTGTGGAGGCCAGATTGCCGAAAACGCGGGAAACTTTTGTCAGTGTTTTGCCAGACAGATCGAGCGCAACGATCGTGTTTTCAAACGTTGGCGCGTCTTCGGTCTCAACGATGGCTTTGATGTCAGCTTCCAGCTCAGAAATGCCGGTCGCAATCGCTGGCGGGAAATCAGCAGGTGAGAACTTGTCGAATGGCGGAATACCGTAAGGCGTCTGCCACTCTGCCAGCAAAGGATTTGCTGTTTGTTTCTTCTCGTCAGTTACTGTCGTCGTCTCTTTTTTTGTTTCGTTGCTCGGTGCGCAACCTGAAAGAAGCGCTGCCGTTGCGACGCCCGCAATGAGCCATTGCCTGATCATTTAATACCCCTGTATCCATCTGCCCCTAAAGGGCTTTACCTCCGCGCAGGAGACCTCGCCCCGAACGCTTTACTGACACCTAATCCGGATGTGTCAGTTTTTCCACAATTCAGGTTGATTTTGTTTAGTTTCCTTCTGTTTTTGGGAGAATGTGCGGAGAACGTGCAACAACACGAAATGATGGTGCGCTTTGTCCTGCGCGCCATCCAGTCGCTTTTGGGGCGATGTTACGCCTCTGCTGGACCCCATCATATTCAACCCCTGGCGCTTATCTGATCCCGTAATCAGACACGCCCTGCAGCCCATCATCACCTGAATCTGAACGCCCCAGAGGGTCTAAGAAAAGAATTTTCAGGTCAGGCCGATTTCAACCTTACATTCTGATTACACTGAATATTTTTTAGAAACGTTGCGTCATGACTGACAACAATCAGACCGCCGGAATATTGGCTGAGCGCAACTTCCAGCACTTCTATTGTTTCTATATCAAGGTGATTTGTAGGCTCGTCCAGCATCAGGATTTCTGCGGGGGCGGGGCCACCAAGCACACAGGCGAGCCCGGCGCGCAACCGCTCGCCGCCGCTCATATCGGCAATCATCTGCTCACCCTGCACATTGCGAAACCCAAACCGTGCGAGCACTGCCCGCGCCGCGTTTTCCGTTAGCTGAGGTGAAATCCGCTGCATGTTTTCAAGCAAGGTCGCTTGCCGGTCCAACAGGCTGACATGCTGGTCCAGAAAGCCAATTTTTAGCGTGAGCTGAGTGATCTTTCCAGACGTCGGCTCGCCCTGCCCCATAATTGCGCGCAGCAAGGTCGACTTGCCCGCACCATTCGCGCCAGACACTGCGATGCGATCGCCGCCGCGCAGAGTGAAACTCAATGGCCGAAACAATTGTCGTTCTCCAATGCGGAAACCAACAGCGCTTACGTCCAGCAAGACCCTGCCCTGAGGCATGAAAACCTCAGGTAAATCAATGGCAATCGGGGTGAGGATTTCGACTTGCTGACGCGCCGATTTCAGCGCTTCGCTGGCCTGCAATTGCTGGCGTGCGGCAATGCCCGCATCCCGTCCAGCGGTCGCCTCAGCGCGTTCCTTTCGGGCATCGAGCAGAAGTTTGGGTGCAGATTTCTCGGCCCGCTTTTTGCGCCCCATACGATCACGACGAGCCTGTCGTTCTTCCTGTTTGCGGGTCGCAAGCCGGGTTTGAGCCAAAGCTCGTTCGGCGTCATCGACAGCTTTTTCGGTGCGAGCGCGTTCGGCCTCGCGGGCCTCAACGAACGCGCTCCATCCGCCGCCAAAAATCGTGACCCCAACGGGAGAGAGATGAACAATCCGGTCGACATGATCCAGCAAGGCGCGGTCATGACTGGCAATTATCACCGCTCCTTTCCAGTCGCGTACCAAATTCCGAATGGCGACCCGGCCATCTGCGTCGAGATTATTCGTTGGCTCATCGAGTAGAAGAATATCAGGCTGTTTGATCAGAAGGCGCGCGAGACCGGCGCGGGTCCGCTCACCGCCGCTCAGCGTGGAGACGGCCTGGTGCATAATGACATGTGAGAGCCCCACCGTGCGCAGACTGTCTGCCACACGGTCTGGGAGCGTCCAATCCGCTTCGGACAGATCATCCGCTGTCCCCTCGCCTGCCTCAAGCCGGTCAAGACGCGCAAGTTCCTCTCGAATATCCAGAAGGTCACAGACCTCTCCGGTCGGGTCCGGCGATTGCGCCAGCTCCTCCATATGTCCGTGACTGGAGATGTGACCGGACGCAACGGGATACGCCCCGCGAAGCGCCGCAAAAAGCGTCGACTTACCCGCACCATTTCGACCGACAAGGCCAATACGCTCTTGTCCAATGGACAGGGTCAGATCTGTAAAGAGAGGGGACTGATCAGGTTTTAGAACAGTCAGCTTGTTCAGAGTAATATAGGCTGGCATGAAACACTCGCGTTTGAGGAAAGACAGGGGTTGAGTTCCTCAAAGTGTTCATTGATGCAGCCTCCAGAATTATTGCTAATCGATAAATAGCAAGCTGCCGGAAAAAATCAAGTCACCATTGGCCCATTCTTGCCGAAACGCGAAAGCTCGCCTATTCAGGCTGTATGCACATGCACGTTCAAACCACTCAGCAACAGACAAGCCGTTTTCTTACGGAGGTGGGTGTGTGCGTTTCAGAAGCCGGATAATCGGCTTCTTTCATCAACCCGCCGGTCTGGCGGGTTCCTGTTTTCATCCCCTCAGATCGGACCAAACAGGAGACGACCCATGTTTCACTCAGACACAGACATTGAGCGCATCGGGCGCGGGATAACCGACCGAACCCTGCCGAAAGCAGAATGGACCCATGCCGCGCACTGGGCTGGTGCCGTCTGGCTGATCCGGCATCCGGACTATCACGCAGAAACGGATATGCCAGGCATCATCAGGGCCTACAACACGGCCTGCGGCGTGCCGAATACTGACACGGAAGGCTATCATGAGACGATTACGCTTGCCTCTTTAATCATCGCACGGGCCTTCCTGAGAAAGCACCCGGACGACACCCCATCTTATCTGGTAGTGAATGATTTGCTGGCGTCCGGATATGACAGGTCAGACTGGATTTTCTGCCATTGGAGCCGGGATAAGCTCTTCTCTGTCGCCGCGCGTCGCAGCTGGGCTTCCCCAGACCTCGCCCCGCTTTCAGATTAGCTGATACCGGGACAGGCCAACAGCCTATCGAAGAAAACAGTTGGTGGTGCGATGCCAATATCCCATCTTGATGAGATGAACCTTGCTGGCATCGACCTCAACCTGCTTGTCGTTTTTGACGCTCTGATCAAAGAGCGGCACGTCACGCGTGCTGGCAGCCGCATTGGCCTGTCTCAATCCGCCGTGTCAAAGGCGCTTGGCCGATTGCGCCATCTGCTAAAAGATGACCTGTTTGTGCGGACGTCTGACGGCATGTTGCCGACGCAGCGCGCTCTGAACCTTGCCCCGGAAATCTCGCGGGCTTTGCGCCTGCTGGAAGAGTCGCTCAGTGCATCGTCTTTCGACCCGGCGCGCGCCGAACGGAGCTTCACCATTCTGACGAATGATCTTGTGGCCAGCACAATCATTCCAGACGTGGTCAGCTATCTGGATCAACATGCGCCCGGCATCGACATTCGCTTGCTGCCGACAACCGGTAGCTCGTTAGAGCAACTCGACCGACAGGTCGCAGATTTCTCAATCACGCCGCTGGATAAATTTCCGCCACGCTTTGAAACCGCTCCGATCCTGAATTTTGACTTTGTCGTCATCATGCGCAAAGGCCATCCGCTCTCAGAAGGGGAGCTCACCGCAGAGCGCCTGACCTCCGCCCGGCATATTCTTGTCAGCATTCGGGGCGATGACCGTAGCCGGGTCGATGACTTGCTGGAAGATATGGGCCTGTCTCGCCGGGTTGGCCTGACCGTCAATCAGTTTCTGGCCGGCCCACCAGCCGTGGCGCAATCTGATCTCATCATGCTGGCGCCTGCTCCATTGGCGTGTCGTCAGGCAGCCGGGCTCGGACTAGAAGTGCGCCCCGTACCTTTTGAGCTTCCTGAGTTTTTTGGTGACATGAAACTTGTCTGGACGAAACGGAACTCAGAAAATCCGGCCTCGAAATGGTTGAGAGGTGTCATTCTCGACATCGCCGGACGGAAAATTCCGAAAGGGAATAGTTGAAATACTCATTATTCATTGGAAGAATTGTATACACACCCCCAATTTCCTGAAGTGGTCACAAGGATCACCCAATAAAGGAAATTGCTATGAAACCCGCACTGTTCATCACGCTGTCGGTGCTTTTAACCGGCCTCATCTCACCGCTTCACGCAGAACCTGTTTCCGGCGACTTCGTCTTTCGCGACGGTCTGACAATCGAACAGAATTACGCCGAAATGCAAGCGACCGCGAAGCGCGCTTGTAAGCAGGCCGCCAACAGAGCCGACACATTCGTCGCACGCATCTCTAAAGATGCCCGAGAAATCTGCACAGCCGATCTGCTGGATCAGGCCGTCCTGAAATTCGCAATTCCGGAATTGTCGCGCCAGCACGCAGCAGCGCTAGGGCCTCACCAGACACAGCTCGCAAAAGCTGACTGATATCACCGCTGAATGAGCGTTGATCCCCTAACTGGACGAAGCCTGCATGCCTTCGCTTGCTTCGTCCGTCTTTTTCGACGACCGGCCACCGGTGAATTTTTTCACCCGACCGACGAACGCGTCGACATCTCGCAAATCACGGTCGAGCTGCGCCATAGTCCGCGAGAAGTCTGCGCTGGTTTCCTTTTCCCAGGCCTGTTCCGCCCGGAACAGAATTCCAGACAGCAAGACAGAGCGCGCTGATACACCAGCAAAATCCGCATTCGCACAGGTGAGCACCCATTTCGCGGTGCGCGTACGCCGTTTCGCAGCCTGCAATCTTGCTAATGGCTTCAGCTTCCAGCTGTTTCGAATGTTGAGAAGCGCCTCACGATGATCTTCCATCACCTCAAAGCGCAGCATGGCGACATCAAAAATGCGCTCACGCAGGGTGGCATCGGCCTCAACAGGCTCCGAGGCGCAGGCAAGATCAAGCTCTGCATCAATGAGATCGAGCAGGTTTTCGCGGCTGACCTTTTTGTAAAATTCAGCAAGCGGCAGCTCTGCCCGCTCGGCGACCGCCGACAAGGTGACCTTTGACCATGGCATTTCAGCCGCGAGCGAAAGCGCCGCCCTGGCTGCAGCTGATTTCAGTTCCTGATCCGTCATGAACCTCTCCTTGCGATGTCTGTGCCTCTTCCAATTTAAGTGGAAAATGCGCTGAAAGAAGGGCGATGCGGCGGTTTGTCAGCCGGAAACGACTAGCTGGAGAGTTCCTCATCCCGTTTCAGGGCGTTGGTCACAGCCCGCGTCATCAGGTCGGTGAAACCGTCCTGCCCCATCAGAATTTCCAGCGCAGCAGCCGTCACGCCGCCCGGTGAGGTCACAGCGATGCGCAGGTTTTCTGCGCTGGTCTCAGATCCCTCCAGAAGCGCGCCGCCTCCAATAACGGTCTGGCGCGCAATCCGCATGGAAAGATCCGGATCAAGCCCTTTGGCAATGCCTGCCTTTGCCATCGCTTCAACCAGATGAAAGACATAGGCCGGACCACAGCCGGATACTGTCATGGCGATCTGTAAGTCGCGCTCGCTCATCGGGCCTTCAACAGTGCCGAGCGGCTGCAACAGAGCCTGCAGCGTCGAAACATCGTCATCGCCCAGAACATCAGACACAGAGATCAGTGTGACGCCCTCACCGACAGCGCCCGGCGTATTCGGCATAGCGCGCGCAACGCGCTGCGTCCCAAGAGCGGCCTGAATTTTCTCAATGGTGAAACCCGCCATAATGGACAGAACCAGCGTTTGCGGACCGATAAAGGGCTTGATCTGATCGAGCACGGACGGAAAGACTTGCGGCTTCACGGCAACGATCAGGGTATCAGCCGGGGCTGGTGCGCCATTCAGGCTGACCAGACCAGTATCGTTCCATTCGGTGACGAGATCGCTTGGTGTCGGGTCCTGAATGCGGATCGTCGGACGTGGGTCCGATTTCAGCCAGCCCGTTGCAAGCGCCGATCCCATTCGGCCACATCCAAAAAGCGCGATAGATTGAGCCATGTGCGTCTTGCCTCTTTCGTTACACCAAACAGGAGAGGCTGTTACATGTCGCGACCTGCTCAGGCTAGCTTTTTCGGCTTTCAGCGATCCGGGTCACGAAAGAGCCGCCCATTGCAAACACGGCAATGGCCACCGCCATAAAGAACAGCACGAATTTCACCGTCGTCAGCCAGAACTTCAAGCCGACCAGATGAACTCCGCCATTCAGAATCATGATCTGAACAACACCCTCGACCAGATCAACAGGGATAACCAACACCGCAGGCAGCAGCCAGGCCGGATGCGGGTCGTTCATATAACGAAGCACAACGCCCGCAAGCAAAGCGCCATAGGTCAGCGGATAGAGCACATCGAGCGACCCGGTGACGACAGAATGGATCATCTTTTGCTTGCTGGTCAGCGTGCCGACATAATCGAGCACTTCGCCTGGCATCGCCATCCCATCCAGAAACCGGATGTCGGACAGCTTTGCGATCACGCCAAAACTGATCGTGAGGCAATCACCATGCCCAGTAAAAATGTAAGAGTACGCCCACGAGATAGCTTGTTCAGCATCCCACTTCCTTCCCCGACGATATTTTGTCTTTTTATCTGCATCCGGATATTCCGGCGCAAACCGATGTTAAGCGCGAGACGGTGTGAAACGAAACCCCCAGCCTGCTGAAATCTCTGACAGACTGCATGGACGGTGTGAGTTTATTGGGCGCCGGATACAAAAACAGCGAGCCTGTTAGAGCTCGCTGACCTTGATGAAATGTGTGCCGGGTAACTGTGACGCGCGCGAAACCTCAGGCTTCGCCAATCGTTTCAAACATGGCTGCCAGCATGGCATCTTCAGCCGACTTTCCGGCCCAGATGACGTAATTCATGCACGGCGTAAAACGCTCAACCGCCTCTGTTGCTGCGGCAATGATCGCGCTGATTTCCTTGCTTTCCGGCTCTTCCCGGCCCGCCATGGAAATGGTGTGACGGAAGATGATCAGGCCATCGCCCGGCCAGAAGTCAAAATGACCAAGCCACAGCTTTTCATTCGCCATGATCAGAAGTTCATTGATCTCATTCCGACGCGATGGCGTCGGTTTCACGTCCAGCGTGACAGAGAAATGCAGGGCTTCTGGTTCTTCGCGCATGGTAAACACGCCGCCAAGATCACCCCAACGGGTTGGTGCGATACAGTGAATGGAATTATAGCCGTCACGTTCGTGAGACCAGTCCGCCGCATCGAGCTCTCGTTCCACAAGATCGAGAGAATTTTCAATCGCATCAGTATGCAATGATACTTCGCGTGTCATGAGTGGCCTCCCAGGCATGAGTACGAGGGGGTCTTCCCTGACACCGCATTAACGCGAGTCTCAGGTGAACCCCAGCGAAGTTGTTGGTTAATTTGTGGATTAAGCTCGACGTGTGCCTTTTACGCCTCACCATCCGAACGGGATTCGAGTTCCTCGACCCGTTTTTCGAGCGCCTCTATACGCTGAATTGCGGCCTGTGCAAGCGCTTTCAGAGCGTCGACCTCATCGCGTCGCGCGAGGTCCATATCTGTCACAAATTTTTCACCTTGAGCCCGCATAGCAGTTTTGGCTTCTTCGCCGGCCGATTGCGCAGCTTCCATCATGCCAGTCATGACTTTTGCCATATCATCAAGGAGTGGATTTCCCTGCGCCATTCGATTACTCCTGCACTTAATCGTTTGCGGATTGTCCGCGTATTCAGAATCTATCACGCTATATGTGGCCCGCAAGGCGGGTCAGGAAAAGGGGACAAATGAGCGCTGGTCTTAATTTCCCGGAATTGTATCCGGCGATCATCTCCATTCCGCAGTTCTCACTGGGGGGGCTGACGCTCGGCCCAATCAATATTCTCTGGTACGCGATGGCCTATATTACGGGCCTGATTCTGGGCTGGCGTTATGCCGTTGCCCTCATCAAACGACCGAAACTGTTTGGCGGCACCAGCCCGGCGAGTGTGGAGGTCATTGATGACTTCCTGTTCTGGGCGACACTCGGCGTGATTCTCGGCGGCCGTATCGGCTATTTGCTGTTTTACCAGATTCCGTATCAGTTCGACGCTTTGGCAGACCATCCGCTTATGGCGCTGAAAATCTGGGAAGGCGGCATGTCCTTCCATGGCGGCCTGATTGGTGTCGGCCTTGCCACCTGGCATGTGTGCCGCACACATAAAGTGCCGCTGCTGCGCATGACAGACATTGCTGCAGCCGCAACACCGATTGGCCTGTTGCTCGGTCGCTGTGCGAACTTCATCAATGCGGAACTCTATGGACGCCCGACTGACGGCCCGATGGGCATGATCTTCCCGGAAGGCTATGGCAGTGGCGGCCCGCCCGGATCTTTCGACTGGGCAACCAAGGAATGGGTGTATCGCGGCGATGAGCTTGCCCGCCATCCGAGCCAGCTTTACGAAGCCGGTCTTGAGGGCCTTTTACTGTTCATCGTCATCGCAATTGCCATCTGGGCTTTTGGCGCACTGAAGCGGCCCGGCATCTGTACTGGCATTTTCCTGCTCGGCTATGCCGCCGGACGATCAATTGCTGAGCAGTTTCGTGAGCCGGATGCCTTTGTTGAAGGCCTGCCGGAATGGATCACCATGGGAACAATTCTGTCTATTCCGATGATCGCACTTGGCGCCTATTTTATCTGGCGAGGCATGAAATCTCCGCCAACAAGCCAGCCTGCAGGTTAAACGTGACGCTGAAAGACCGCTTAGTCAAAATTATCGAGGCAGACGGGCCTATGCCTGTCTCCATGTATATGCAGATTTGCCTGCACGATCCGACGCACGGATACTATGCGACACGCCCCGGCCTCGGTCGGGATTTCACCACCGCCCCTGAAATCAGCCAGATTTTTGGCGAGTTGATCGGTTTGTGGGTGGTGCATGAATGGGAGGCCATGTGGCGCCCTCACCCGTTCACGCTGGTCGAGCCGGGGGCTGGCCGCGCAACCATGATGTCAGACGCTCTGCGCGCCATGGAAATGACGCCAGCTGGCCGCGCCTGTCTGAAAGCCATGCAGCTTTATCTGGTAGAGCCGAGCCCGGCCCTGCGCGTGACGCAGGTTGAACGCCTCGCCGACTATGCGCCGCAATTCGTGTCGCATGTTGATGCCTTGCCGAACCAGCCAGCTATTCTGATCTCAAACGAGTTTCTGGACTGCCTTCCTGCCCGTCAGTTTGTCCATGACCCGGATGGCGGATGGCATGAGCGCAAGATCGGCGTTTCAGATGGCGAGCTTGTCTGGGGCATGGACCGCGAAGAAGCCGTCGCGCTTGAGCAAGCCCCGATGGGCCATGAATATGCAGAGGTACAGCCCGGTCTTGAAACCTTTGCGCTGAGCCTTGCCGCTCATGTCGAGAGCGGCCACAAGCTGCGCGCTCTGGTCATCGACTACGGACCAGATGGCTTGCCGCCGAAAGATACGCTGCGCGCTTATTTCGAAGGCGAGCAGGTCGATCCTCTCTCCATGCCGGGTTATTGCGACCTGACGGTTGATGTCGATTTTGCGGAGCTGCGCCGTCAAAGCAAGAAAGCCGGACTGGTCGTCCATGGCTCTGTGCAGCAAGGGCATTTCCTGCTCGCGCTTGGCGCAGAGGCGCGCATGCAACAGCTGATCAAAGAAAACCCAGACAGAGCAGACGCGATTTACACGGCGGCAGCGCGCCTGATCGACCCGGCGCAAATGGGCAGCCGGTTCAAGGCAATGTGCTTCTCATCCAAAGGACTTGGCACACCAGCCGGGTTTTAAGGAGTACGCTAATCAAACAGATCAGCGAATGAAACGCCCGGGTTAAGCGGATCAGGACCGAACCGGTTCGTGCCGGTTGTGCCTTTAATGCTGCCAATCACGATGAGGGCCACGACGCTGACAGGCGCAAAAAATAACGACCCCACGACGACGCCGAGATAAATCCAGCCTGACTGGTTCATATCGTGCAGACGCCGGATATAGAGAGATGTCGTCGGCAACAGCGTTGCGATCACATAAAGTCCAACGAACCCGAACAACAGGCCGGGAACGACACCGGTTTCCTCAGTTCGCCCCTCTTCAAATTCAATGCCCAACAAGCCGAACAGCAGGACCAGAACAAGGTTCAGAATGAGCGGCCACCAGAATTCAGCCCGGCAAGACCGGCCCCGAAAATCCAGAGCGCGTGTGAAATAGAGTTTTAGTGCTAATCCAATTGGCATGTGGTCCCCACAACAGGCATTTGCTCCATTTTGACTGAAGTTTTAAGGCCTGACCAGCGCTTCTAAAGCCCTCGACCTTGCTGCAATGCGGAAACTCCGTTAAGAGCCAGCGCAGATTCCTGTCGCGCAGTTGGGCTGACTGGCGCGGCGTCATAAAAATCATCAGACACCGAAATGACTGGAGACGCCCTTGTCCGGACGCGCCGAGGCTTTGACCAACACCACGCCTGTCAAACTGACACCTGACCGCCTGAAAATCGAATTGCTGGCCGGTCTGACTGTCGCACTCGCACTGGTGCCAGAGGCTGTCGCCTTTGCCTTTGTGGCGGGTGTGAACCCTCTGGTCGGCTTGTATGCTGCGTTCTTCGTCGGCCTGATCACGGCGGTGTTTGGCGGACGTCCGGGCATGATTTCGGGCGCGACCGGCGCGCTTGCCGTCGTGATGGTCAGCCTCGTTTCGGATCATGGCGTCGAATATCTTTTCGCCACGGTCGTTCTGATGGGGATTTTTCAGGTCATTTTTGGCGCACTGCGCTGGGGTAAGTTCATCCGTATGGTGCCGCATCCGGTGATGCTGGGCTTTGTGAACGGCCTCGCCATTGTGATTTTCCTCGCCCAACTTGGTCAGTTCCAACTGCCATCAGAAGCCTCAGGCGGCCATGGCATGGCGGGCGGCGAATGGCTGCCAGCGGGCGAACTCGCCATCATGCTGGCGCTCGTTGCGCTGACCATGGCGATCATCTGGCTGCTTCCGAAATTCACAAAAGCCATTCCGGCTCCCCTGGCGGCCATTCTTGCCGTCTCCGCAATCGTGATCGGCTTTGGCCTCGATACGCGCTCTGTCGGCGATCTGGCCAATATTTCGGGCGGTCTGCCGCAATTCCACATTCCAATGGTGCCTCTGAACCTGGAGACACTGGAAATCATTTTGCCATACTCTCTGATCCTCGCCGCGATTGGTCTGATTGAGAGCCTGCTGACGCACAACCTCGTCTCGGAGATGACCGACACAAAGGGCGGCGCGTCCAAGGAATGTGTGGCTCAAGGCGCGGCGAATATCGTGACAGGTTTCTTTGGCGGCATGGGCGGTTGCGCCATGATCGGACAGTCCATGATCAACGTGAAATCTGGCGCGCGTATGCGCATTGCCGGGATTTCGGCGGCACTGTTCCTGTTGTCATTCATTCTGTTTGCGTCGCCGCTGATCGAGCAGATCCCGGTCGCAGCACTGGTCGGCGTCATGTTCATGGTGGTTGTGGGTACATTCGCGTGGCGCTCACTGATGATCATACGCAAAATCCCGATGACGGATGCCATCGTCATTGTCGTCGTGACGATTGTAACGGTGTTCTCTGACCTTGCCGTGGCTGTTGTCGTTGGCGTGATCATGTCCGCCCTCGCCTATGCCTGGAACGCAGCAAGCCGCATTCACGCAGGCATTGGCACCTCTAAAGAAGGCTGGAAGGTCTATCGTCTCGAAGGGCCGCTCTTCTTTGGATCGACCGCAGGCTTTGGCGAATTGTTCGACCCGGCCAACGACCCGGACGATGTGGTTGTCGACTTCCTGAATTCACGCGTGGTGGACCATTCCGGCCTCGAAGCGATTGATGCCCTTGCGCAGAAATATCAGGCGGCAGGCAAAAAGCTGCATCTGCGGCATCTCTCTCCGGCGTGCGTGAAGCTGCTGGAAAAGGCTGGCGACCTTGTCGAAGTCTCCGTTCTGGAAGACCCGGACTATGACATCGCGGTCGACTATGGCGCGAAGTTCAAGGCTCAACCAGTGGACTGATTTGCCATCGTCCTCAAATTGCCTCATTCCCTGTTCAGGACTCGTGTCAGGAGGACAGGGAATGACCTGGGACGGCGAACACTTTGCAGGCGCAAAGATCGCACTGATCTGCGACAATCAGATCATCACCTATCTGCGCGATGATATCGAGACCATCCCCTATCCCGGCGCATGGGATTTGCCGGGCGGCGGCCGCGAAGGCAATGAAAGCCCAGTCGCCTGCGCCCTGCGCGAAACCGAAGAAGAATTCGGCCTTCAGATTTCCGAAGCGCGAGTGCGCCAGATCCGGAAATATCCCGGTGAAAAATCACCTGGCTATGTCAGCTATTTTTGTCTCGCCAATGTCACGCCTCAGGAAATCGCAAGTATAGAGTTTGGTGATGAGGGCCAATACTGGAAACTCATGTCGATCAATGAGTTTCTGGAACATGAAGGCGCTATCCGACATCTTCAGGACAGACTTATCGCAGCTCTGGCGGCAGACCGCCTGCTCTGACGCACACCACCGCAAAAGGGCATCACACAATTGCCCAATTCAGATTGCGTCATCTGACCCGGCAAGCTGAAATTTAATGTTCAGCCCCTTGAAGTGAAAATAGCTCTTTAGAAATAAAGACATAGAAGCACTCAAGCACAGCAAATGTTCCGCGCCCGAAAGGCATGGACTTTCGTATAAATGAGGCGACAGTTGCGCGACCGAAACATGCTTTAGTTGCTTGTTTCAATTAATTTTTCGACTGATCAAGTAATAGAAAGATGAAGAAATTTCCACAAAAAATAAAAATTCGTTAATTGTCAGAATACGAATCCAGTATATTACAAATATTAAATACTAAACACGTTTTAAATACCGAAATCTGCCACATTCATCTTCTAAAACAAGAATAACACCAATCAGGAGGAAGTATGATGAATTGCGATACGGAAAACATTTGCGACATCAAGATTGCTCTGACCCATAACGGTCGGATCAGAACATTCCTGCGTGATGACGTAACCGGCATTTCCTTTCCGGCCTACTGGGACCTTCCCGGCAGCCCTTGTCTGGATGCGGGCTCTGTTTCAGAAGCCGCCAGCCAACACCTCAAGACCTATATGAATCTGAATGTCAGCAAACGTCAGGTGAAACAGATAAAGCCTCTGATCGATGCCAAAGCAGACGGCCGCAAAGCCTATCTCTGCTATATCAGGCTGACGGCCAAACAGATGGAAGACCTGCATCACAAACAGGCCGGAACGCGCTGGCGCGATATGGCGCTGGATGCCTTCTTCGACCATCCACGAACTTTGCCAATGCTGAAAGCTGGCGCGTCATCTCTGAATGACCCGTCTGGCCGCAATGGAAAAGTCGCCGCCTGAGCTGACCAGCCAGCCTCAAGCGCGAATGATGAGTTGATAGGCTCAGCAAATTGAACAAAAGTCAGAGCATGACCCATGCTCTGACGTTTTCAAGTGCGGAACACCTCTCCGTCGACCCCAATCTGGCTCACGGCTTTTTTGGCCGAACAGGCGGCGTCTCGACCGGCCTTTATGCCAGCCTGAATGTCGGCCCGGGCTCGAACGACGCCCCAGACGCGGTGAAACAGAACCGCACCATCGTCGCGGACGCATTGGGCGCGGCTGATTGCGATCATCTGATCTCGCTCTATCAGATCCATTCTGCAGATGTCGTACGCATTACCGAACCATTTGACTGGGAGGCGCGCCCGGAAGGCGACGCCATGGTCACAAACACGCCCGGCCTTGCCTTATGCATTCTCACCGCTGACTGCACGCCCGTCCTGATCGCGGACACAAAGGCTGGTGTGATCGGTGCGGCGCATGCCGGCTGGAAAGGCGCGCTCGCCGGTGTAATCGAGAATACGGTCGCTGAGATGGTCGCCCTCGGCGCCTCTCCGGAACATATGACAGCAGCCATCGGCCCCAGCCTGTCGCAGGCCAGTTTTGAAGTCGGACCGGATCTCAAATCCCCCTTTGTCGACAAGCATCCCTGGTGCGAACGATTCTTTCAGACCGGCCGCGAAGACCGCAGTCAGTTCGATATTTGGGGCTTCTGCGAAGGCATTCTGATCCGTGAGGGCATTTCTCAAGTGGAGTGTCTTCTTGAAGACACACTGACCCAGCCAGATCGTTATTTTTCAAACCGCTGGCGGGTTCAGAATGGTTTATCCGATTACGGAAGAAATGCCTCCGTCATCATGTTGAAGGGGTGAATCCTTAAAAAGGTCCGGAATTCTTGAATTCTCCGGTTGCAAGCTTTTACCATTGCCCTAAAAGCATGGCAAAATCACTGACGGGAAGGGGCATTCCGGCTCATGAAACTGATCACAGGAACCGCCAACGAGCCTTTGGCGCAAGGCATCGCAGATTATCTCGATATTCCACTCACAGAGACAGAATTCCGACGGTTTTCAGACCATGAAGTCTTCGTCCGCATCAATGAAAATGTTCGCGGTGAAGACGTCTTCGTCATCCAGTCCACCTCTTACCCTGCAAACGACCATTTGATGGAATTGCTGATCGCCATGGATGCGTTGAACCGCGCGTCTGCAGCGCGCATCACAGCCGTCATTCCTTATTTCGGATATGCCCGTCAGGACCGCAAGACCGATGGCCGGACGCCAATCTCTGCCAAACTGGTTGCCAACCTTATTGCGACGGCTGGTGCGGACCGGGTTCTGACCATGGATCTGCACGCTGGCCAGATCCAGGGCTTCTTTGACATCCCGACAGATAACCTGATCGCGACACCGGTTATGGAGCGCGACATTCGCCGCTCTTACGGCGCAAAAGAAGACGTGATGATCGTATCGCCTGACGTTGGCGGTGTGGTTCGCGCACGCTCTCTGGCGAACCGTCTCGA
Organism: uncultured Ponticaulis sp.; assembly: GCA_963678615.1. Classification (GTDB taxonomy): domain Bacteria; phylum Pseudomonadota; class Alphaproteobacteria; order Caulobacterales; family Hyphomonadaceae; genus Ponticaulis. The sequence goes on along the minus strand of OY782947.1, from coordinate 571,318 downwards.
ATGTGATCTCGCCATCGTCGACAAACGTCGTCCGAAAGCAGGCGTGTCAGAAGTCATGAACATTATCGGTGACGTCGAAGGGCGCCACTGTATTCTTTATGACGACATGTGCGATTCCGGCGGCACGCTGTGCAACGCGGCAGACGCATTGATGAAGCAAGGCGCCAAAGGCGTTTCCGCTTATGTCACACACGGTGTTCTCTCCAACAATGCTGTTGGCCGGATTGAGAATTCCGTTCTGAAAGAAATCGTCATCGCTGACACTATTCGTCCAACCGAAGATGCGCTGAACTCATCTTCCGTCCGCGTTCTGGGCGTTGCCGACACCATCGGCGAAGCCATTCGCCGGATCGCGAATGACGAATCCATCTCCAAAATGTTCGACTAGGTTTGAATGTATACACTGCCCAGCCGCAGCCTGAGCGACATTCCGGTTATTGAAACTGAACGGCTGCGCCTTCGGGCGAGCCGGGCCGAAGACTTCCAGTCCGCACTCAAGATGTGGCAGGACGATGAGTACATCATCCACACAGGCGGGCGGTATCGCCAGTCCGGTGAAGTCTGGACCATGTTGCAGCGAAACATCGGCTCATGGGGCCTGTTCGGCTTTGGCTATCTGACAATCGCCAATCGCAGAACAGACGCCTATATGGGCGAATGCGGTTTCATGCTCACCCGCCGTGAAGACATTTCACCAGCCCTGCCCCTTATCCCGGAAGCCGGTTGGGGCATTGCGCGCCCTCACTGGCGAAAAGGCTATGTGCTGGAGGCTATGTCGGCCCTGATGGCCTGGGCAGAGGCTCAGGACCCGGAATTCCCAAGCCAGTGCATCATCAATCCGGGGCACGTTCCGTCAGAGAAGATCGCCAGCAAGCTTGGCTTCGTACTCGACCGGAAAGTAGACTTTGGCGACCATCCGATCAACGTCTATCAGCGTTTGCCCGGTAAAAGTTGAACACATCGCCCATAGATTCAAATCACTGAATATGGCAGGGTCCTCACCAGATACGGGGAGGAAAAAATGGCTGTATTTCTTATCGGGTTGATTGGTTTTCTGGGCGTGCATCTCATTCACGCTTTTGCGCCGGGGTTCCGGGCCAGCATGATAGGCAAGATCGGCCCAATGGGCTGGAAAGGCGTTTATGCGCTCGCCTCTCTCATTTTCTTTGTGCTTTTGATCATTGGCTATCCGGCGGCGCAGAGCGCGACCATCACTTTCGCCGAGCCGCCAACATTCCTGAAGCATCTGAACTCTCTGTTCTCACCGATTGCGCTGATCCTGGCTGTCGCTGGCAGCCTGCCGCGCGGCTTCATCACAAAGTTTCTGAAACATCCTCAACTCGTTGGCGTGAAGCTGTGGGCCCTTGGGCATCTGCTCGCCAACTGGGATCTGACGAGCTTTATTCTGTTTGGCAGCTTTCTGGCCTGGGCCGTCCTCGTGCGGATTTCCATCAAGAAGCGTCCCGTTGTGGAACCGAAGCCACCAAGCGCGCTGTGGGACGGCATTGCCGTAATCGCCGGCGTTGCCATTACCGGCTGGATCATAATGGGCGGCCACGTCATGATGACAGGCTACGCCGCTATTCCGGGGATGTAGCCTTTATTTCTGTGTCAGCGCCTGAAGCTGATCAAAGTCATTGAGCACATCGCGCAGGGCGCGCTTGTCGGCTGCCCCCAGCGTGATATCACGATGATAGTTTGACCCGACATAGCGCAATTTCACGCTGGAACCCGTCGCCATTTTCTTGAGCACGGCGAGTTGCATGACGGACGGGGTCTCGTCTTTCCACTCCCAGATTCTGGAATCATGATCGGTTTTGAACCGCCCAGCCGTCAGTTCAAAGGTTTCGCCATCCACCAGTACGCGGACCTGACGGACGAACAGCCAGTCTTCCGCCGTATAGCTCGTCTTCATGCGCAGCCAGTTGAAGTCATCCTTACGCCCGATATAGAGCCAGACCGTACTGCGGGAGTTCACATAGCGCGGCGAATTCACATGCCGATAGAATGACGAGCCGTTAAACTCATCCCGCGTCGCGCGGTAATTCTTGAGAATGCCCGCCACTTTGCGATTGGCTTCGGCAAGGCGCGCTTCCGTTGCCTTGGTGCGATAGCTTGCTGCCTTCAGGCCATAACTCTCTTCGCCCGGATTCAGCTCTGACAATAACTGATAGCCATCTGCGTTGGCGGAAAGCTCGCTCGCAGGCAGTTTACGTACATATTCTGCCAGCAACGCGCCAAACCGGTTCGCGGTGGCGTTATCGACGGAATAGCGAGACCAGACCCGGTCATAAATCGCCCGAAAGCGTGCAAGCTGGGTGTCTGGCGTCCCATCAGACGGAGAGAAACCGGACACAAATGCAGCCACCAGACCGGAGCCGATCTTTGATTGCGCCTGCTCGTAACGGTCTCGCAAGGCTGGCTCGACAAACCGGGGAAGCCCCTGGAATTTCTCATCTGCCGCCTCCAGATCACCGGCGTCCAGCTGCTGTTCGACGAGCGCAAGCACAGCTTCATTATTGCTGACGCGCTTTTCGGCCGAGTTCGGCGTCACGCTGGCCGTCGTCGTTCCTGACATGCTGCCGAAGGCGGCCAGAATGACCACCACCAGAACACCGGCCACAATCCAGAATATGGGAGAGGTTTTCTTCTTTTCTGGTTCTTGCATCGAAACCGCGGCGGCCATCGCAGCAGGCCGGGCCTGTGGCCGTCGACCAGCTGTGGCCTGCGCGCCGCCTTGAACGGGAGCCGCACGGCCAAGTGCCATGCCGCAATTGCCACAGAAGTTCGATTTATCGCTGTTGCGCGCATTGCATCTTCGGCAGAGCTTCACAGCACACCTCTCCACGTCCGCCCGCGATTTCTATTTTTGCGCGCGCGGTTTTCCTCATCACCACGCAGGATTTAAACGGGTTTATGTTAAACCGGTTTAAAAATATCCGTCGCAATCCCACCGATTGGCGGGTTATGACGGGTTAGAACTTGCCAATTACATCCTCTTCAGGTATCGACCCGACTTTCCGCGCCACAGAAAGCGCGTGTCGGTCAGGTCGTTGCTTCGGATGGGCCGAAGTGGACTTCAGGACAAAGGATAAATGATATGGCATCTAATCTCGTTCTTACAGTCGAAGTGCGTGAGCGCACTGGTAAAGGTGGCGCACGCGAAGCTCGTCGTGCTGGCCTCGTCCCAGGCAGCCTCTATGGCGGCAAACTCGGCCCGGTTTCTATCAATCTGAAGAAAAACGAAGTCGTTAAAGCGCTGAACTCCGGCAAATTCCTCGCGCACATGATCGAGATCGATCACAAAGGCGAAAAGCAATCTGTGATCTGCCAGGACATCCAGTTCCACCCGGTGACTGACCTGCCAGAGCACATCGACCTGTACCGCGTTGACGAAGATCAGGTTATCTCTGTTGAAGTTCCTGTTCACTTCATCAACGAAGAAGCATCTCCAGGTCTGAAAATGGGCGGCGTTCTGAACATTGTTCGTCACACTGTCGAACTGAACGTTCCAGCTGGTTCTATCCCTGAGCACCTGACTGCTGACGTGACTGGTCTCGAAATCGGCGACAACGTCAAGATTTCAAACATTGCGCTTCCGAAAAACGCAGAACCAACCATCACAGACCGTGACTTCACAATCGCAACAATTGCGAGCCGTGGCGGCGCTATCGAATCTTCTTCTACTGAAGAAGAAACTGAAGGCGACGACGCAGAAGAATAAGGGCTTCTCCCTTTTCAACGACAAAAAGGGTCAGGTTCCGCCTGACCCTTTTTTCTTGTCGCAATTCAGGCCATATGAGCCCTTATGTTCCTCGATCGATTGTTCAAACGAAAACAGGCAGACCCGCCCATGCTGATACTTATCGGACAAGGCAATCCCGGTGATAAATACGCCGGGAACCGTCACAATTTCGGTTTCATGGCGATTGATGAGATCGCACGCATTCATTCCTTCGGCCCATGGAAGACCAAATTCCAGTCACAGATTGCCGAGGGCAATATTCAATCGGCATCCGGCTCGGTAAAAACCCTGCTGATGAAGCCGCAGACATTTTACAATGAAACCGGTCGCGCCGTTTCTGAAGCCGTTCGGTTTTACAAGTTGTCATCGGAAGATGTGGTCGTCTTTCATGATGAGATTGATCTCGCGCCGGGCCGCTTCCGCATGAAACAGGGCGGCGGACATTCGGGCAATAACGGCCTTCGGTCTATCATCGCGCATCTTGATGCCAATATCCGGCGCGCCCGCATGGGCGTTGGTCATCCCGGCGACAAATCCAAAGTCATGCCGTATGTGCTGAACGATTTTCCAAAAGCGGACCAGCAATGGCGAGATGACTTGCTAAACGCACTGGCGCGGGCAATTGGTTTCCTCGCTGCCGGTGACGATGAACGCTATCAGACCGAGGTTCTGCGACTCGCCCCCGCCCCGAAAAACGACCCGCGCAAAAGTGCAGACCGCTGAACAAAGCGTCCCGACAGCCCGCGAGAAATTAACCATAATTCTGCCTGCTGGCACTGACGAATGCGGAACGAAAAAGGGCGGCCCATAAGGACCGCCCCGCACTCTACGCTACTCTACGCATCGAGTGCATCACCATACAGGTGCGCTCCCGATAAAGAGGTGACTAGCACAAGTGTGTTAAAAATACCAGCCTGACAAACATTATTAACCTGTAATAGGTTAACAAACCAATCATCCTAACAAAAACAGCGCATTCGAACTGAATAATTTTCGGGAAGACGGTTCGTCAGCGCGAAATTTTGCCAAAGGCAATTTCAGCGAAAACGAATGGTGGAGCTAAGCGGAATCGAACCGCTGACCTCTTGAATGCCATTCAAGCGCTCTCCCAACTGAGCTATAGCCCCGAAATTCGGAGCGCGATGGTTACGCTGATGCTTGGCGTGAATCAAGAGCAAATTTCACGCAGCCGCCCGAAAAACAACAGAGCCAGCCTTACCTGCGTTAAACATGAAAAAGCCCCGACACTGCGTGTCAGGGCCCTTCGCTATCCTGTTATGAGGTGATCCGGATCGCCTCATCTATTCAGGTCTTATGGATTGGTTTCGTCGTCATCATCGGCGAGCAGATCATCGTCCAGGTCGACGTCATTGTCGTCATCAATGTCGAAATCATCATCGTCGTCGAGAAGGACGTCGTCATCATCGTCCAGATTGTCTTCTGAGAAGCCTTCCGGAACGCCTGAGCCGTCATCATCATCTTCATCGTCGTCGCCAGTCGGGATTGGCGCGTCTTTATCGACTTCATCGATTTCTGGCGTATCGTCTTCATCCTCATCATCGTCGTCGTCGCCTTTCTCAGCAACGTCTTCAATTTCGTCATCTTCATCTTCATCTTCATCATCATCTTCCGGATCTTCCGGTTTCGCCTTGCCGCGTGACGGCGTTGGCGTAGATGTGACGACTTCTTCGTAGAAGCTGAGCGGGTAGCTCTTACCCGTGTAAGGAGAAACGATCGGGTCCTTATTCAGGTCGTAAAAGTTCTTTCCCGTTTCCGGGCAGGTCCGTTTCGTTCCAAGATCTTTTTTTGGCACTTCTGCCCCCATTTCGGATATAAAAAATTAGAATCTCATCAAGCGCGAGCGCTTGCCATGATAGGCCCGCCCTGTCAAAGCAGAATTTTTACGAAGCGCAGTGCAAAATCAAGATGCTAAAAGCGTCTAATATTCATTCATTGCGCTCTGGTCGTATTTCAGCACCTGACGACAAATCCTGTTCACACAACAATCGCAAGGGCAAAAGGCTGACCAGCCACCTGTTCAGAGTACCTTTAAAAGCACAATTCTGTACTGTGTTTTTGACTGCTCGCTACAGTATTATCCCGTCAGGAAAGGGATGACCGCGGTCAGGTTTTCCGTCATGACTAGGCTATGACTGGACTTCGGGATTCGAAAAAAGAAGCTGTGCGGCAAAGACTATATGACGCCGCGCTTAACCGGTTTCGAACAGATGGCTATGAGGCCACCTCTGTTGCCGCCATTTGCAAGGATGCCGGGGTCGCAAAAGGCACCTTCTTCAATCACTTTCCGAACAAGGCCGATATTCTGGCTGTCTGGTATGCTGAGACGATGCGGTCCGCTGAACGCCAGCACCCCGTGCCGAACCATTTGTCTTACGCAAACACATTAATCAGCTGGCCCGTGCTGGCGGTCGCAGCAGCGAGCCGTGAACCTGATCTCTGGCGCGCCAAACATGCTCATGCGCCTTTGTCGGAGGCCATCCAGGCCGCAGAGACCGAAGCGGACAGCCGCATTCGGGAACACTGTATCAACCTTTTGAAAGACGCGCAGGCGAACGGCCTGCTGCGCTCGCAGCTCGACCTGCCGGGAATTGCAGACCTTTATCTGGCTGCCGTAACCGGTACGATCCGCGAATGGCTGAATACGGGCGGCCGGAACGATCTGGCTGACACGTTGAAAGTCCGTATCACCACACTGGTGGATCTTATTTCGGCTTGACTTTGCATCATCCTCCACTCAAAAAATGACCGCGGTCACTTTCGGAGAGTATCATGCAGATTTTCCCACGCGCACTATCCGCGCTTCTGATTGCCGGATCGGTCCTGTCAGCCTGCAGCGAGCCAGTCACCGAAGCGCGCCCGATTTTCTCAGAAGAGGGTCTGTCCGCCCCGGACATCAGAGGCGTGTGGTCATCATCAGAGAAAGGATGGATTCTCGAAATCGGCGAAACCGGAATCAAGCGGTGGCAAGACACACCTGCCGCCTGCTATCCGTCCCCCGCGCCGGACAGCGCAACACCGCTCATGGGACAACTCGAATATGTGCTCTATCGCCTTTCAAAGACGGCTGAGACAGCGCAGCTTCAATATCTTCCCGGTGATGCCAGCGCGACATTTGAAAAGCTGGAACAACTGCCTGAACGCTGTGTCAGCGATAAAACCTATACCGAGACAGAACTCTTCGACATTCTGACCACTATCTTCGAACAGCATTTTGCCTTTTTCGATGCGCGCCAGATCGATTGGCCATCCCGTGTCAGCGCCGCCAGACAATCAGTTACAGATGGCATGGGCGAAGCGGCGCTCTGGGTTGTTTTCGACGAGCTGGTCAGCGACATTGGCGACTCACACACAAAAATGGTCGGTCTCGTTGAAGGTGAGAAACAGCGCATTCAGGGCGGACTGGGCAATACACTGCCTTTCATCCGCGAGAATGGCGGCGAAGGCCCGTGGGTTCGCGGATTGGTCGAACAATTGATGAACGATGTTCTCGATCCCGGCGCTGAGCTCATTGCAGACCGAATTGTCACCGGCACGATCGATAACCGAATTGGCTATATCCAGATTTTCACCATGGGCGGTTTCACCAATATTGAGCCCGCCGGATCGGTTGACTGGGCTGAGGGTGAGCTGACAGAGCTCAATCGCATTCTGGATGACCTGCTCACCCGATATAAAGACAGCGATGCAATCATTCTGGACCTGTCTAATAATCGCGGCGGTTATGACGCCGTAACGCGCGCCATTGCAGCGCGGTTCACCGATACCGCCTTTAAAGGCTATCGCGTAGAAGTTCCCGGCCATGCCGAAGCGAGCCTGGACTACATCATCCAGCCCTATGACGGCGTGCGCTATACCGGCCCTGTTTACGTCATGACGAGCGACGTCACCGTATCAGGCGGCGAGATCACCACGCTCATGTTGAAACAGCTGCGCAATGTTACGCAGGTCGGTACGAAAACGCGTGGCTCATTCTCAACACCGCTTGCAAAGCCATTGCCGAATGGCTGGTATCTGGAACTGTCCAATGAAGTGTTCATGACGCCTGCCGGAGACGTCTATGAAGGCCGAGGTATTCCGCCAGATATCGCGCTTGAAATCTATCCGCAAAGCGCGCCGGTAAAAGGTCATGCGGACGCCCTGAAACAGACGGCGAAACTGATCAAGAAAACCAACAGGTGAAATCTTCGCCTGATTGGTGTATAATCAGGGTCATGATTAAGTTTAAGAATGGCAATATTGTAGACCTGCGGGTGGATGCCATCGTCAACGCGGCGAATTCTTCGCTTTTGGGCGGAGGCGGCGTAGATGGCGCGATCCATCGCGCTGCCGGTCCTGAATTAAAAGAGGCGTGCCGCCCTCTGGCGCCCTGCCCAACGGGTGAAGTTCGGGTGACAGACGGCTTCGGTCTGGCCCCTGCGTTGATCTTCCACACAGTTGGACCAATCTGGAAAGGTGGCCAGGAGGACGAAGCCGCGCTTTTACGTGCCTGTTACAAGAACTGCATAGCCGAGGCCCGAAAGCGGGAACTGGAAACGATTGCCTTTCCGGCCATCTCCACCGGCGCCTATGGTTTCCCATCCGTGCGCGCGGCGCATATTGCTGTCGACACCTGTATCGCCGAAACCCAGCAAGGTGGCCCAGACATTATTCTGGTGGCCATTGATCGCAAGAACGCTCAAGCTATTTCCAACACGCTGGCCGAGCGTCATATTCTGAACTGACCCGCATGTCTTGCAAAGTCGGTTCGGCTGGGTCATGAGCCAGTTACATTTTGCGATCCGGAGGCCCAGACGTGTCCATTCTCTCGTCCGTCACAGCGACTGTTCTTCAATTGAAGACGTCCAGAAACAATCCGGATCTGGTGATTGCTGTGGATGGTACGCTGGCATCCGGCAAAGGAACGCTGTCAAAAGGACTGGCACAGGAACTTGGCCTGCCGCATCTGGACACCGGGCTTCTCTATCGGGCGACTGCAAAGGCGTGTCTGGACGCAGGGATTGACCCGTCCGATGAGGCCGGCGCGGCAGAGCTTGCAAAAGCCCTGAACATTGACGCCATGGTCCCAGATGAGCTGCGCACGGCAGACGTCGGTCAGGCCGCCTCTAAAGTTGCGGTTCACCCTGCCGTTCGCGGCGCGCTTTATGATCTACAGAGAAACTTTGCGGCTCAGCCGGGCGGTGCCATTCTGGATGGCCGCGATATCGGCACGGTGATCTGCCCGGATGCGCACGTAAAGCTGTGGGTAGATGCCGATGTTGAGATTCGCGCGGCGCGTCGCGTGGCAGAACTCAACGCCAAAGGTGACCCGATCACACAGGCCGAAATGGTCGCTCAGCTTCGCGAACGGGATGAGCGTGACCAGAACCGCGCCGTCGCACCGATGAAACAGGCAGAAGATGCCCACTTGATCGATACGACTCATTTGTCTATAGACGCGGCCAGAGCAAAAGCCCGGCAAATCGTCGACCAGGTCAGGGCAGGTCTCGCGCGTTCTTAGGACAGATTTCGATCAGGCCCTAAAATTCCAAAGCGTGCACCCATAAGGTCGTCAAACACTGGAAACTGAAACGACACACCACGTGTCTTTTGTGACCGCCGGATTCAACCGGCTGGCCAGCAATGAATCAATTTTGGAGTATGAATGTCTGATACAATGAATCCATCGACAGAGGACTTCGCGTCCATGTTCGAAGCCAGCTTTGCTGGCAGCCAGATGCAAGAGGGCCGTGTTGTCCCAGCAACTGTTATCGCCGTCGAGAATGACGCTGTCATCGTCGACGTCGGTCTGAAAACTGAAGGCCGCATCCCGGCTAAAGAATTTTCCAACGACGAGAAAAAGCCAGAAGCTGGCCAGATCGTTGAAGTTTATCTCGAGCGTATCGAGAACGCACTCGGTGAAGCCGTTCTGTCGCGCGACAAAGCCCGCCGCGAAGAAGCCTGGACTCGCCTCGAGCGCCTTCACGAAAAAGAAGAACCAGCAGACGGTGCAATTGTTGGCCGCGTAAAAGGTGGCTTCACAGTCGACCTCGGTGGCGTCAACGCGTTCCTGCCTGGCTCTCAGGTTGATATCCGTCCGATCCGTGACGTCGGCCCGCTCATGGGTCAGACTCAGCCATTCGCGATCCTGAAAATGGACCGTCCACGTGGCAACATCGTTGTCTCTCGTCGTGCCGTTCTCGAAGAGAGCCGCGCAGAGCAACGTGCAGAGATCGTCGGCGAACTGGCTGAAGGTGATGTCCGCGAAGGCGTCGTCAAGAACATCACTGATTACGGTGCGTTCGTTGACCTTGGCGGCATTGATGGCCTGCTCCACGTGACTGACATGTCCTGGAAACGTATTTCTCACCCAAGCCAGGTTGTGAACGTTGGCGAGACTGTCAAAGTTCAGATCGTCAAGATCAACCCGGACACTCAACGTATCTCTCTCGGCATGAAACAACTCATGTCTGACCCATGGGATGGTGTTGAAGCGAAATACCCACTGGGCGCTCGCTACACTGGCCGCATCACAAACATCACTGATTACGGTGCGTTCGTTGAACTTGAAGACGGCGTTGAAGGCCTGATCCACGTTTCTGAAATGTCCTGGACGAAGAAAAACGTTCACCCGGGCAAGATCGTGTCTACATCTCAGGAAGTTGACGTCATGGTTCTCGACGTTGACTCTGACAAGCGCCGCATCTCTCTCGGCCTGAAACAGTGCATGGACAACCCATGGGATGCGTTCCTGGCTGAACACCCGGTCGGTTCTGAACTCGAAGGCGAAGTTCGTGGCATCACTGAATTCGGCATGTTCATCGGCATCGGCCCGGAACTCGACGGCATGGTTCACATCAATGACATTGACTGGAACCGTACTGGCGAAGAAGCGATCGAAGACTACAACAAAGGCGACACTGTCAAAGTTAAGGTCCTCGAAGTCGACGTTGAGAAAGAACGTATCTCTCTCGGCATCAAGCAACTCGAATCTGACCCAATGGCTGGCGGCGACGTCCGTAAGGGATCAACTGTAACCTGTACGGTTACTGAGATTGCTTCCGGCGGCATCGAAGTTGAATTCGGCGAAGGTCTGAAAGCGTTCATCCGTCGTTCTGACCTGTCTCGTGACCGTTCAGAGCAGCGCCCAGAGCGTTTCGCTGTTGGCGACACACTCGACGCGAAAGTTACAAACTTCGACCGTGGCTCACGTCGTGTCTCTCTCTCCATCAAAGCTCTCGAAATTGAAGAAGAGAAAGAAGCAGTCGCACAGTTCGGTTCAGCTGACTCTGGCGCGTCTCTCGGCGACATCCTTGGCGCGGCTCTCGCCCAAAATGATGGCGACGACGACTAAGGCATTGGTCCAATCCGATTAATTATTGGATTGTCAGAATAAATTCATACGGCGGAGACTTCTTCTCCGCCGTATTTTTGTATAGTATCGCAAAATGCTTCGATCAGAACTTGTACAAAAACTCGCCGATGAAAACCCGCACCTGCGTCCACAGGACCTGGAGCGCGTTGTTGACGTCATTCTCGACGAAATCGGGACCGCTCTGGAAAATGGATCACGAGTTGAACTGCGTGGCTTCGGGGCCTTTTCTGTTCGTCAGCGCGACTCACGCATCGGACGAAACCCACGAACAGGTGAATCCGTTCCGGTAGACGAAAAGCGGGTACCGTTTTTCAAAGCTGGCAAGGAATTGCGCGCGCGCCTGAATGGCGGCGTCGACCCGGAAGACCGGTAATCAATCTTCTCAGTTCCGCGTGACGGAACTGATGACTCTGACGAGTTTTCCCAAACTGATCGGCTTGGGCATATGGTCGTCAAACCCCTCCCACATATAATGATCCACCTGATGCTTCATGGCATTGGCCGTTACCGCGACCACGGGCGTCCGGCGCATGCTGCCTTGTCGTTCCAGATCCCGAATGTGCTTGAGCGCCTCTATGCCGTTCATACCAGGCATCTGGATGTCCATCAGAACAAGATCAAACTCATCTTTACGATAAAGCCCCACGCCTTCCTCGCCGCTTGATGCAATTGTCGGTGTTAAACCAATCGCTTCCAGCATTTTGCGGATCACGAGCTGGTTCTGCTTGTGATCATCAACGACGAGCACTCTGATGCCCGTATCAATCGTCACTTCGGACTGGTCATCAGAACGCCTGGACAGCCGCTCCTGCTCATCTGGAGCGCATTTGGTGAGCTCCAGCGTGAAGATAAACTTCGCGCCACTTCCTTTACGACTGATCAGGCGGATATCGCCGCCCATCAACTCAGCCAGATGACGAGAAATGGTCAGCCCCAGCCCTGCCCCGGTCTGGTTACGGCTCAAAGACGGATCTTGCTGTACAAATGGTTCGAAAACCCGCATCGCGTGTTCCGGGGAAATGCCCTCCCCGGTGTCATTGACCTCTGCGATCAACAAAACATGCTCTTTTCCGGCGACCGGCCCCAGAAAGACATTCAGCGAGACTTCGCCCGCCTCTGTAAACTTAATGGCATTCGAGATCAGATTGTTGATGATCTGACGAATGCGGATTTCATCGCCTAGCAGCCAGACATTGGTGTCGTCCGGTTTGACGAAGACAAACCTGAGGCCTTTTTCAATTGCCTTGATTTCAGCCGTTGCGATGATGGTCTTTAGAACATCCTCCAGCATGAAGGGAGCGTATTCGAGCTCAAGCTTACCGGCTTCGACCTTTGACAAGTCCAGCACGTCGCCAATAACCCGCAAGAGGGTTTCACCGGAATCATCGATGATATCGACCAGTTCGCCCTGCTCTGAATTCAGCTCGGTCCGTTTGAGCAGTTTGGTCATGCCCAACACCCCATTCATCGGCGTGCGGATTTCATGGCTCATATTTGCCAGAAACGCACTCTTGGACTCGCTCGCCAAAGCGGATGCCTCAAGCGCCCGCTTAAACGCTGCATGGCGCTTTATGTTCTGATAGACGGCAAAGAACAGATAAAAAAGCAGGCCCGTATAAGCGACCGTCAGGACAATATACTGATGAGCCCCAGCCCCATCGAACCGCGAGACCAATGGCAGGGATAACAATCCCAGAACCAGAGGGGAGGCAGCGTAGAAGAGCCCTTTCAGCCAGTCTGCATAGTTGAACACGATATGAAGCATAGCCCCGATCAGCATGACCATGCCGAGTAGAATCTCAGCAATCGTGCCGGTCGCCACTAAATAGAGCGACGTCACTGTCCAGGTCGACCCGCCCATAATCCAGTTCAGGCAATGAACGATCATCAGCCATCGCGATGGCTGTGAGCTGGCAATCAATCGGCGGTTGGTAATCACCTCAATGGTTTCATTGACGGCAACCACGCCGCACCAAATGGCCGCTATTGTATAATCGCCGACAAAGAGGAGGATCAGAAAAACGACAAGCGACATAAGAAGACGCTGCGCCAGATCATCAAGCAATTGCGAGACAACCAACACTGCCGAATCCCATTCCTGAAGGCGGAAAACGAACAGGCTTTTAATACCGCCAATAACCTGACCTACAGAGGATGGCATTTGCGATTCAAAATGAGGAGGTGTCTGTTTCGACGTCACAGATCACCACCTGAGACATCCACGTATACATACGCACGTGAACGATCACACCAAAGGTGGTCACTCCACGTGTTGTTCTGACCTGTTTGCCGCATTCTCAGTTCCGCTGTTTCGGCAAAATGGCTCCTCCAAATATGAGGAAACCATCACCCACCACACAGATGTAGATTTAGCACGGCGCAAGAAATCGACAAGTTGATCAACACAAAAGCCGTGAAATGATCGTCTGGCGTAACCTTGCTCAGTCAGCATTTTCTCCCTGAATCTGTTTATATTTATTTGGCAAGTGTGTGGCAGGCTTCCCCACCTCCGGCTTTTCAACTAGCCTGATCAAAACAAATTGCGTGTAGAGTGCTGATGCATAAAGTGGTTTTCAAATCTTTAGTTGGTCTGGCCTGCGCCTTCACCTTGTTTGCGCCGATTGCAAACGCTGAATATTGCGCCGCCATTTCTCCCCACCTCGGAAATATCGAAAAAGCAAAACACGGTCCGAAAGCGAAATTTAACATCGGACTGGACGAAGCATACTGTCAGTACAGCGCCAAAACCTCTGACATCTTCAAGAATCGATTCGAATGCATCTGGGAGAATACGGACGAGCACACCTGGACCCAGACCGATGCAAGAGAGATTGGCGCCCGGCTGAACTCAGACTGTTCGTCGCTGACCACGCATTTCGGCGCCAGTAAACAAGGGGAAAGCTATTTCCTCTGGTATGGAAACTTCACCACTGTGCTGATTTTTGTGACCGAGACCGGATTGAAGCTGACCGCGCAAATCGATGAAGAGGCGTATCACTGGTCCTAGAGCCTAGGTTTCTGGCTCTCGATAGACACCCTGTTCTTTCAGCTTTTCTTCAACTTCCTTCGGCATGTAGTTTTCATCATGCTTGGCCAGAAGTTCATCAGCCTTGAACGCATAGGCCTCCGTGAATGTACCGTTGCAGACAACGCCCTGACCTTCCTTGAACAGGTCAGGAATGAAACCGTCAAACACCACATTGACCTCACCTTCGCCATCTTCAACAACGAAGGTCAGCGTGCCGTCATCATGGGTTTCGACCGTGCCGGCCTTCACCAGGCCGCCAATGCGGGCGCGTTCGCCAACAACACCGCCGCCTTTCGCGATCAGATCAGCAGGCGTGTAGAACAAAGAGACCTGATTTCCGAGCGCATAGAGCGTCAGCGCCACGCAAGAGCACAGAATTGCACCGGCAATTACAACCAACCAAAAACGACGTGCACGAGCGCGCATTCAGAGCCTCCACATTACTGACGACCTAGGTGCTATACCTGAGCAAATCAATCAATGTGTCAGACTGTCCATTTCAGCGAGATCGGGCAGATGGCAGCACCAGCGTTGCTCGCAAGCCACCGAGCGGGCTGTCAGACAGTTCAAACCGGCCGGAATAAAGCTCCGCCAGATCTTTCACGATCGACAGACCAAGGCCGGTTCCCGGCGCGGTCTCATCAAGGCGCACACCGCGTTTTAGCGCCTGTGCCCGCTCTTCCGGTGTTAAGCCCGGCCCGTCATCATCGACATGGATCAGCAAATGCCCGTCTTCACCCCAGCCTGCTGAAACGCGGACTTTGGTTTTCGCAAACTTGCAGGCATTCTCAAGCAGATTGCCAAGCATTTCATCCAGATCCTGACGCTCACCGCGAAAGATGATGCGCTCTTCAACCTTGCCCGGCGCGACACTGATATTCTGGTCCTGAAACAACCTCCCGAGAAGACGCGTCAGATCATCAATTGCCGGGCTGACCTCGCACCGCGCCCCGAGCACTTCGGCCCGGGCTGCCGCCTGGGCCCGTTTCAGATAATGCTGGACGTTCTGGGACATGGCGCCGGTTTGTCGGCGCACCAAAGCCGATAGCGGGTCATCGCCCTTAGCCTCGTTCATCAGAACCGCAATCGGAGTTTTCAGCGCATGGGCCAGATTCCCCACATGGGTTCGCGCACGCTCGACAACGTTTCGGTTATGCTCGATCAGCTTGTTAAGCTCTTCTGCAAGCGGCGCAATTTCCTGCGGATAGGCTTCATCAAGGCGTTCCTTGCTGCCTTCGCGAATGTCAGCAATATCATGCTCAATGCGCGTCAACGGGCGTAGCCCGATCCGCACAAGAATAACCATGGCGCTGATCATGCCCAGTACCAGAACAATCATGGCGACGGTCAGGGTGATAATGAAATTCTGGGTGATCCGGTCTGTCGGTCGACGATCCAGCGCGGCAACCAGCAAGACCGAGCCTTCCAGCGATGGCAGGCTGATGGCTTTCACCGCAAACTCGACCGGCTCACCGTCAGGTCCGCGGCCATTCACAAAGCTCACCTGCCCCAGCTGGCTGGTGGCTTCTGAAATCGGAAAACGGTCCCAGGGAATATCCCAGTCCCAGACAGAGTTGGAATTGCGAAAGGCACCGACTTTGCCCTCGCTATCGAGGCGCGCAACAATCCAGTATCGACCAGACAAGGGCCGCGAAAAGCGCTGGTCAGAAGGTACAAATTGCGGCGCAAGACCAAACGCGCCCGCTTCATTGACCTCAGAGGCGCGGGTCAGAGACACCAGCACCGCATCCAGATCATCATGCAGAAGAAGCTCAGCCTGATTTTTGTTGATGACGGTCAGAACCCCGCCCGTCACCAGAAGAATGATCAGACTCCAGACACTGGCCCCGATGACGAGGCGGCGCGCAAGAGACTGCTTCCCCGACATCCGGACTAGGCAGTTTCTGAACCAGTCGGGTCTGTCAGCCGATAGCCGAGCCCCCGTTCGGTCTGGATGTAATCCGTCCCGATTTTTTTACGCAGACGACCGATAAAGACCTCAATCGTGTTGGAGTCGCGGTCAAAATCCTGATCATAAATATGCTCAACCAGTTCGGTGCGCGGCACAACGCGCTCCTGATTATGCATCAGATAGTTAAGCACGCGGTATTCATGCGCAGTCAGCTTGATCGCCTTGCCGTTCACAGTCGCGCGGGCCGCCCGCGTATCAACGCGCAGCTCACCACATTCCAGAGACGCACTGGCATGGCCAGACGCCCGGCGCAGCAATGCCCGCAAGCGCGCCAACAGCTCTTCTGTATAGAAAGGCTTGGTCAGATAATCGTCAGCGCCAGCATCAAACCCGGCAACTTTCTCTGACCAGCGGTCACGCGCTGTCAGGATCAGAACCGGAAAGACTTTGCCGTCTTCGCGCCAGCGCTCCAGAACCGTCACGCCATCCATGATTGGCAGGCCGAGATCAAGGATCACCGCATCATAGGGTTCGGTATCACCGAGGAAATGACCGTCTTCGCCATCAGCGGCGACATCAACGGCATAGCCAGCCTGTGTCAGCGCTTCTGAAAGTTGGCGGCGCAGATCCGCATCATCTTCGACAACAAGTATTCGCATATTCTTCCCTCCACGCAGAGATCAGCGTGAATCAATCCTATTTAACCCGGCCTGTAGCGGCATCCACTTCCAGCTTGATTCGCTGTCCCTGTCCGGTTTCCCAGAGGATCCGATAGGTGTCGCGTTGCGAGTTTGTGAATGTCGCGTCCAGCATCTTCCCACCATATTTGGCTTTCAGACTGGCTTTGATCTCACTGAGAGGTTTTGCCCCGTTTTTACGCGCGTCGCGGGCCTCTTTCGTATCGAAAGAACTGCCGGGCTGCCATCCGCTCACTTGAGCGATGGTTACGGGTGACACAAGCGCCACAAGGCATATGGACAAGATAAAGCGTTTCATAATGATCGTGTTTATTCTTATCCATCTGAACGCTCTCTGAACAGAGGCTTCATATTCGAGCCGCTCGAAATCAGCGTTTTGGTGTTTCGTCGCGCTGAGACCAGGTCTTGAGAAAGTTTTTCAGCTCAGAATTCGGCTTCTCCGGCAGAGTGACACGCAGTTCGACATAAAGGTCGCCCGGCCCGTCAGACAGCTGAACGCCCTGTCCACGCATGCGCAACTTGCCACCAGAGTTTGCTCCAGCTGGCACTGAAAGCGTTTTACGACCCAACGGCGTGTTCACATCAACTTTTGCGCCTTCAATCGCTTCCACAATTGAGATGGGCAGCTTGGTGTAAATGTCTTTGCCTTTGCGGACGAAATCAGGGTGATCTTTCAGACGGACCTCAAGGATCGCATCGCCCGGAGGCGCACCGCCCGATCCCGGATGCCCTTGACTGCGCAGACGCAGCTTCTTGCCGGTTTCGATACCGGCCGGAATATTAACATCAAGAACCTTGCCGTCTGTCATGGACAGACGACGCTTAGCGCCCGTCACAGCATCGATGAAATCGACATCAACGACATATTTCGCATCCTGACCGCGGGTCGATTGGCGACGTCTTTGCTGACCACCGCCGCCAAACAACGAGGAAAACAGGTCTTCAAAACCATCCGCGCCGGGTTCACCCCCGCCCTGACCATAGGTATAGCTGCGTCGCTGACCACCGCCGAAAGGGCTCCCGCCTGCGCCGAAGGGATTTCCGCCACCGCCAAAAGGATTGCCGCGGAATGTCGCCTGTTCCTGACCTTCGGCATCTATCTCGCCGCGGTCATAACGGGCTTTCTTGTCAGGGTCAGACAACAGATTGAACGCCGCCGTTGCGCGTTTGAAGGTTTCCTCGGCCGCTGGATCATTCGGACGCACGTCCGGATGATTTTCCTTCGCCAGCTTGCGATAGGCTTTCTTCACTTCAGCTGTGTCGGCCCCTTTTTTCAGGCCAAGCACCGCATACGGGTCCCAACTCAATTGTCAAAAATCCTTACTCTGTTCAGGGTTTCAGGTAGGAACTACAGCAGTTGTTTCAAAGGGACACGGCCAAGCTTTTTCACGAAAACGTGAGTGAACTCGCAGTTTCTATCCGGAAAGCGCGAAACTGTCATTTTTTTGCCCATTTCCCGAGCGTATAAGCGCCTCTCCTTCGTGTTGCCGCGGTTGCTGAAGACGACATCACGAAAGGATACAGGCAATGCCTGACACAAGAAACCGCTCCTGGAGACGGGCGCAGGCTGAGCGCGTGCGCGGTGATCGCCACGGCCCACGCACCCGCGGATTTCGCTGGTGCGACCCTTACCCAAAACGCTGGTATGAACTTTACTGGCGGAAGAACAAGCTTCATCGTGCCCGGCAGATCGGCAAAATCTGGCCGCACAAGGAATGGATAAAACTCATGGCGGATGCAGATCCGATCCGGCTTTTGTTTGTCTGCAGCCATAATAAATGGCGCAGCCCGACCGGCGAACGCGTCTTTATGGGCCAGCCCGGCATTGAAGCCCGTTCAGCCGGAACGGCGCGCGGTGCGCGTCATCAGCTGTCGATGAAGGACGTGCAATGGGCAGACATGATTCTGGTCATGGAAGAAAAGCACAAATCCCGCATTCGAGCCGACTTCCGTCAGGCGGTGGCCCATAAAGCGATCCATGTTCTGGATATTCCCGATGACTATCATCTGATGGACCCTGAACTGATCGAACTTCTGGAAGCCAAAGTCTGGCCGCTGGTCGAATACTTTCAGCGCTGATCTTCCGTTAGGTGATGGATTGACCCATCCGTGAGCCTCCCTACGGTATTCGCATAAGAATACCGGGGAGGTTTCATGTATTGGGAAAGCACGCCGCGCGCGGATGATCCATCCGTCGCCGATCTTCATCTGTCTAAAGCTGCCTGTGTTGGCCCAACTGGTGTTCAGTACATTATGGGCGGGATTGGCCTTGGGGCTGGCATTTACGCCATGGAACAGATGATTGGTCACCCGATTCTGTGGGCGAGCGTGCAATTCCTCGGCACAGCGCATGTCGGCGCAGATGTCACCATACGGACAGAGCTTTTGCATAATGGCCGACGGGCCAAACATGCACGCGCAACGCTCTATTCCGGCGACAAGCCGATCCATGTCGTGTCCGGCTCGCTGGCCTGTCTGGAGACGCCTCATGCTGAAACTTATTTCACCATGCCTGAGGTGACGCCCCCGGAAACCGGAACGCCCTGGGATATAAACCTGAATCCGGTGTCTGATAATCTGATCAGCCGGATCGATATTCGCGACGCCGGAAGCAACCCCAAAACCGGTGTCGGATACCTATGGTTCCGCTCAAAAGACGCTCTGCCAATGAGCGCCAGCTGGCTTGCCGTGCTGGCCGACTTCATGCCGGCCCCACATCCTGCCACCAATAAATGCACCAGCCTTGATAATGTCCTTCGGGTCCATAAACTCGTTGAGAGTGAGTGGGTGCTGGGCGAATGCCGGGTCAGCGAGCATCGCAACGGGTATTTCCACGGCGATATCAATCTGTTTGCGCAGGATGGTACGCTGCTCGCAACCGGCAATCAGACCGGGCTTCGCTGGGGCACATAGAGAGCTTCCTCAGAAGCTGACAAACATATGGGCGGCAGCGCCCGCGCCATAGCGAGCCGATCGCTGAGCGACCCTCACCTCGAACGCGCTGCCAATGCCGTCGCTCGCCTGATCACTGGCTGTGTAGGTCCAGCTTGTGTCTGACACATCCACGCTGCGCTGAAGCGCGCCGTCTTTCATGATCTCAACCCGATAGCGCTCGCTCTCTTCAAGCAGGGGCACGCTCTCGCCTTCCCAGCCATCGGCGGAATGGCGGGCGCGCCGGGTCCAGCTCAGCTGGAGTTCGCCATCAGTGTTGAGCTTTGCCTTTAAATGGCCGGGACGAAACGGCATGAAAGATCGACCAGACAGATTGAGCTCTTCGCTCGCTGCTTCAGCAAGACTTCCGGGGCCGAAAGCTTGCCAGACCAGTGTTTCAGCAAACTCATCTGTACCAAATTCAGCACGTTGAAGCGCGTCATCGATCACGACAATCCGCGCGCCGTCCAGTGCGCCCAGCGCCGATGCATCATCGGTGCCGAAAAGCCCGGTCAAAAGACCGCCCAGCCGCCAGCGATCCGCCGCTCGCTGTTCGGCGGTTTCAAACCCGGCGAGCATCCAGCCCACTTCTGTTTCAATGGCGATGAGGTTTGCCCCGTTCAGCACGTCGAGACGCCCGCGCGATGACAAATCCGCCGCCGGAAGGATTACCTCTATTTCAAGGCCGGGACGGAACCGATCACCCGGACCACCGGGTAACGCGCCGACCAATCGCCCAATGCGCGCCGGATTGCTAAGCACGGCCCGCACCGTCGAAACCGTCTCAGAGCGACCTGCCTCAACCGTGATTTGTCCCGGCCAGGGCGATGCGAACGCCCCAACCAGAGGCCGCGCGTCATTGGTTGCGCCGGGCAATGCCGGAAGATCAAGCACAACGAAGTCAGGCTTTGGCGAATGCGCCAGATCATTTCCTGAAGACGGAAAGCCTGGCTGACCTGCATACACATCCAGCGGTGCGGAAAGGTCGAGTTGCAAAACGCCTTGCCGGGTCACAGATGATACCCGCCGCACCGATGCAAGATCGCCTGCAATGATGAGATCACCGACAGAGATATCAGAATACTCAGGCGACACGACAAGCCGCTCCGACACCGACGCCTCATTGAACCGCGCATACAGCGCCTCAGCGAACCCTTCGGCGGTTGTGGCGGTTATGGCGAACGGCAATTGAATATGAATATCCTGATCGCCTGCGGTCCAGTCACCGACGCGAACCGAGGCTGGCTGAAAACCATCATCTAAGTCGGCAAATGTCAGTTGCACCATGCGCGGTGCGTGTTCCGTCGTCGTGCGAGAATAGACAAGGCCGCGCTGGCTCATACCATCACTGGCGAGCGCCTCAGCCGGGAGTGTCTGCACCTCTCCATTTGGCAGGTTGAACAGGAATAATCCCGCTTCGCTTTGCCGACAGCTCAACGCGAACAGATTTGCCAGCGGTTCCAGAAAAATGCGAACGCTGACAAGCCCAGCCGACATATAGCCCGGCACACTGCCAGTGACTGACAGCGCCTCCAGTGGAATGCCCGCGTCGTCAAACGTCTCTTGAATAATGCTGCCGAGATCAGACTGGCTGGTCCGGCCATTCAGCCAATGGCCTGTTGTCCAGTTCGCGCCATCAGACCAGACATCGCTGCGCGACGGAAAGGCCGGAAAAGGCCGCGCATCCCAGCACCAGACCGATAAGCCATCTGCCGGGATCATCGGTCCTGAATAGACAGTCGAGACCGGGTTTTGCCCACCACTTAGCGACCAATAGTCATAAAGCGCCCGGATCGCGGCGGCCTGAATATCATCATCCCGCGTGCCATCAGAATAGGGCGGCACACCGGATTCAGCGCTTTTCGGATCGAGGAAAACATTTGGCGCATTGGTGCCTTTATCAACCGCTCCACAGCCAATCTCGATCAACCGGACCGGTTTGGACTGGGGCTGCCAGCCTGTCGGCTCTGAAGACCGCTCGCCAGATAGGCGCTCATAATGGACATTCTGCCACCAGCTGCGAATATCTTTGACTCGGAACACCCAGTCTTCGCCATGCGCCGCGTCAGAGATTAGCGTTCGTATCTGCCCGTCCCGGTCCGCCGGACTTGCGTAATACCAGTCATAGCCCTCCCCGCCTTCAATATTGGCGGACAAATAAGCCGTGTCGGTAATGGCGTCATAGCTTTCAGCGTCGATATGCGCGCCGTCGCGCCAGTCCGACAAAGGCGCATACCAGTCAATGCCGATAAAGTTGATCTCATCATCTGCCCAAAGCGCATCGAGCGGAAACAGCACATCGCCTGTTCCATCGCCGGGTTGATATGCCCCGTATTCTGTCCAGTCCGCTGCATAACTGATCTCGACCTCTGGCCCGACAAGCGCGCGCACTTCAGCCGCAAGAGCGATGAGCTGCTCCACCGCCGGACAGGCGCCATTTTCATCTCTGAGACGGGTCAGACCGCGAAGTTCTGAACCGAGCAGGAACCGGTCTACACTCCCGGACTGTTTAGACAGCGCGGCAAGATGCAGGACAAACCGTCGATAGCTCCATTCGCCTGGGCCGGAATACCTGACCCCATCTTGGCTGACGGAGAAATCTGACGCCTGCGCCGCCCCGAAAAAAGCCTTCACATCGAGACGTGTTTGAGCCGTTTTGTCCGTCATCGCCGTGACCCGGCCGCGCCATGGGAAAGCCGCTTGTTCTAAACCGCCATAAGGATCGCTCAGCCCATTGCTGGCTGGAATATCCATCAGCAGAAACGGAGAGACCGTCACACTGAGGCCGCGCGCCGCCATCTCGTCAAACAGGGCCAGAACCGACTGATCATCGGGTGTGCCGCCATAGGCGGGCTTTCCCTCATCATCCTGACTGATGAGATGGGCAGAGCTGCGATCACAGCCGCCCGCC
The DNA here is from genome assembly GCA_963678615.1 of uncultured Ponticaulis sp. GTDB lineage: Bacteria > Pseudomonadota > Alphaproteobacteria > Caulobacterales > Hyphomonadaceae > Ponticaulis. Next base: position 548,721 of record OY782947.1, on the reverse strand, counting down.
GCCCAGTTGCGCGGCAGAGTAATTTTTTCAGCCGTCTCGACGCCCGGCTTCACCGTGCAATTCCCACAGCGAAGATCATCCCCAAACCAGGCCAAAGTCACATTTACCGACGTTACGTTCGGAAGCTCGGCCTGAAGCTGGTCGAGAGATTGGCGCACATCAATCTCGCCAGAACCAGAGTGCCGGTTCAGCGTCTCCTCCCAGCCCGGATATTCAATGCGCCGAATAAGGTCCGGGCTATATACCCACTCCCCGCTTGCCGGGATTAAATTCACGCCTGTCACAACATCGCGCAGTTGCGGCGTACCCGAACGAACCGGACGGATCACCTCAAAGGATAGCTGAGGCAGCCGCGCGCCATAGTCATCCAGCGGGAAATCCTCAAACACGACATAGGCCGTGCCGCGATAGGCCGGGGCAATACCCTCGCTCGCCTCAATGATTGGATCAGGCAGCTGTGCTTCACTGCCGGGGTAGAGTCGCCAGGTCACATCTGCGAGTGATAAAAGCTCACCATTGGCCCAGACCCGATCAATACCGGTGACTTCCCCTTCACACAGGGCCACCGCAAAACTGATCGTATAGCTGTATTCGGTAACGCTCGACCCGCCCTTGCCACCAATTTGCCGATCACGAGACCGCTCTTTCAGATTGGTTGACCAGATCACCTGCCCGCCAATCCGATAACGCCCGTAAACGCGGGGAATGCCAGCGCCCTCGCGACTCTCCATCAGGGTCAGCCCGTCAATGCGGCCTACCTCGCCAACCGGGCCGGAAAAGGCCGCATCAATAGCGCGCCCGGCCATGTCACCAAGGGCCTGACCAATCGCAGCGCCTGAAACCGAGAGCCCCGGCAGGCCAAACCCGCCGGGCAAAAGAGCGGCGCCCGCACGGCGTCCGAATTCAGCAAAGACCAGCTGAGCCATGATACATTCCTTTGATCGAAAATTATGCGCGCGGCGGAACCGGTGGGAACCGGAAGGCTGCCGCTATGCGTCGCCGCCACCACGGCACGAGCCGTGTCTCGCAAACAGATTTGCCCCAATAGGCGTGAATGAGCGTGTCCGGGCCGGTCAGAATGGCCGCATGTTTGGCCGGACACCCAAGCCCCATGCGAAACAGCAACAGATCACCCGCCTCCGCCTCACCAATCGCAATCTCGCTCATATGACGCTGCGCCGCGCGCAGCAGCGTGTCCTCACCAAGGCGTTCAGCCCAGTCGGGCGTATAGGCGGGCGGCTGTTCCGGCTCCTCCAGATAGAGGTCACGCCAGACGCCGCGCACAAGGCCAAGGCAATCTGTGCCAACACCCTTGCGGCTGCCCTGATGACGATAAGGCGTGCCCAGCCAGTCGCGTGCCGCATCAACAATATCTGCCGCGCTCATCGTTCAAGACCTCGCGAGGAGCCATCCCGCTTTTCCCCCGGTCCGGAAATCAGCGTGTAATTGCCTGGTATATGCGGAAAACCGCGAAAATTCTCTGTGTTTTCAAATATGTCACGGCAAGTTGCATAGCGCTTATCGCAGCCTGCCTGTGGGGCGGTATCGAGGTCCACACCGCAGCGCGCATCTCCCAGAACGGCATCGCATCGCCGCGAGAATAGGCGCCCGATTGTGCGTTCCAGATCGGATTTCACCGATGCCAGTTTCACCGCAAACTGACCGCCATCTTCTTCAATGTCGGTGAGATAACCCGACCACAGCCAGTCACCCTCCGCCGGAGATTGCCAGTCCACGCGATAAATCGTGACCTTTGCCCCATCCCAGATGCCCGCGCGCAAATCCTCAAAGGTCAGCGCCTCTGCGTCGAGCGCACCGTTAAGGTCCGCTGGCTCTGGCGCCAATCCGCCATTCAGCGTCAGGCTCGACATGTTCAACGACAGTCCTGGCAGATAGGTTTCCCCCTTCCAGACAACAGGTCGGTCGTGACTGGTCGCATACAGCGTTTTGCTAGCCTGCCGCGCTTGCAGTTTCCAACAGTCACAGAGCGTCGTTACATCCGCTGACATCAGACGCCCTCCCGTAACTCGATCAGCTTCAGCTGGACCAGCTGGCATGCGCCCGTCGCAGAATAGCTGAGGCTCAGCTGATCAGTTTCAAACCGAACGGGCAGATCAAACTCAAAGCCAGCCGTCACAATTGCGCCGTTTGGCGGCGCAGACGCCAGCATGACCTCACCTGATGTCTCATCCAGCGTGAACGCCGCCGTTTCAACGCCGTCGACAGCCAGACGCACGCTCGCTGCGACCGGGCGCGTGACCGTTCGCGGCACACTTGCCCCATCATCCAGCAACAGCTGAAAGCGCGTCTCGGTGCCATCACCTTCACCAATCAACTGATCAGAGGGGGTGATCGCTGCGCCCTGCGCCGCACTGGAATGACCGAACGGATCGCGAAAACGAAAGCCTTGCGCCGCTCCGGACCGGGCATTGAAAAACCGGATCAGAGATTGCGCGTCGGCCTCACTCAGCGGCACGCCTGAGACCTGCCATTTTCGAAGCGGCCTTGCCCAAAGCGCATTTCGCGCTTCTGCCCCACTGGCCAGCGGGTAAATGTCTGACTTCCAGACCGGCCCGCCACTGGTTTGAAACCCGACCGGGCTCACAAACCGCTCATTCACAATAGGCGTCATGAGAACCGGCCCCCGGCGAGAACCGCCTGACCAAGCGCCGATGCGATTTGTCCCTGCGCCGCCAGAATACTGCCAGCATCTGCACCTTCCGGAACGGACAAATTGATCGAAACCGGCGGCTGTTGCGCGCCCATCCCGGCAATGCCAGACGTCAGCTGGTCGAACATGGCATTTGCCGCCAGCCGGGCCAGCTCGCCCAGAATGGAGGACACCATTTGCTCAAAATCAAACTGGCCGGACTTTGCCGCCCGGGAGAGCGCCGCCTCAATCCGCGTGCCCGCAGCTTCAAAAGCGTCCGCCATGGCCTCTGCTGCGCGGGGCACAGCGATGCCGGAAAGATCAGCCATCTGATCTTCGAACGCTAACGCCTGCTCCAGCGCAGACGAAAGGTCGAACATGTCGTCACTGCCATCATCTGTCATGATGTCACTCCTTGTCTGGAAACGCGGAAATCAACCGGCTGAGGTCTGAGCGCTCAAAGCCTGACCTGGCCTTGCCGCGCGTCAGCATCTGCCATTCTCGAATGCTCAGCTGCCAGAACGCCTCTGGCAGAATGCCAAGTCTCAGCGCAGACAGGATCAGCCGATCCCATTGAACTTTGCCAACCCCTGTCATTCTGCCGCCTGTCCGAAACAGGTCAGAATGGCCCGCAACGCCTCTTGCGGCGGAACGGCAAGATCTCGCACCCTTGCGGCCAGCTCTGTCTCGCCACCGCCGCGCAATAGCGCCCCAAGCAGCGTCACCAGATCGCGCGCCGAAACGGTTTTCAGCCGGATGGTCAAATCCTTCAGGCTCTCACACCCAAGCGCGTGTTCAATCTCGGCCAGAGCACCAAGTGTCAGGCACAGCGTTCTCATCTTGCCATCAATCAGAATGGCGGTTTCCCCTCGTATCGGGTTCATGAAATATCCTTTTCAGTGAAGCGTGTCAGATGTCGGAAACAGCGATTTCGCCTGCGCTTTCCAGCGTGATGGCAAAGGTCGCCTCACCATCAAAATCACCGCCATAGCTGAGCTGTGAGATCAGAAACGGGCCGGTGAATTCTGCGAAATCTGGCACGATGAGTTTCCAGTCGACCAGAGATCGCGTCAGAAACAGATCCCGCATACGGGCATCAGAGGCGTCATCGCGAAACACGCCGGAACCCGTCACCCGAACGGACTTGACGCCCGCGCCCGACAACAGCTCTCGCCATCCGCCAGAGCTTTGCGTGTGCGTGGCATCAATCACCCCGGCATTCAGTTGAATGCTCTTGGCGCGAATACCCGCAACCGCAATGAAATTGCCCGGCGTAATGCCGTCTTCCAGCTTGATAAGGACATCCTGTCCTGCCTGAGTGGCCATTTCGGCCTCCTTTTTGAGATTTGTGTGATCCAGGGCCAATGCCCCGGCGTAAAGAATTTCAGCAAAGGGGCTTGCCCGCCCGTTGCTGGCCCGTCGGTTCGCTCACCCACTTTTTCCGACGGGCCGCCCCTCTCACGTTATGATCCTGGTTCGATCAGCAGACGCAGGCGCAAAACGCCGCGATAGCTGATGCCGTCATTTCGCAGGAACACATCGGAATAGACCGGATGCACCAGCACAATACGAACGTCGTCGAGCTGGCGGTTCATCGTCCGCAGCGTGTCGCTGAGCATCTGAACCAGAAGCCCGGCTTCAGTGCGTCCGCCATTTCGCGAGAGAATTTCAAAGCGCACGCGATGATCTTCCGGACCAGCCCCAGACGGGTCCGTTGTACGCACTTCATGACGCTCAATGCGAATGAACGGAAAGGCCGACTTCGCGCCATCGCCGGAAACCAGCCGAACCGGATCGCCAAACTTTGAGACAATTTCGGAACTCGCTGAGAGGACGCGCAAGATTTCTCCCTGCAGGCTTGCGACGAGGCTCATATCCGCACCTCCCGCCATGGCGAGAGCACGCTGAGCAAGCGATCGTGCAGCCGGTCTTGCGCGCGATAGTCAGAGGCGTCACGATTTTCAAACTCGTGCGCAACGATCAGCTTCACCGCGTGAACCAGATCATCCGGGATATCGTCCGCCGCGGCATAGCCTGCCTGCCAGTCAATCTCGATCCGTTCATGGACAGAACGCGGCCAGACCCAACCGGTCTCAGGCGCGGGTTTCAGACGCGGCAAGAGGCCTGTTTCCAGCTCGAATGACGCAGTGACATCTTCGCTTGAAACGCCATCGGTCAACCGAACCGCCGCAAGGCTGGCTGCCGGCGGACGCGGCAAACGCAGCGCGCCTTTGTCCAACACCCCAAGCGGCCAGTCGGAGAGGGTCAGACGCAAGGTTCGCCTCATCAATGCAAGGCCTGTTATCGCCTCGACGCGGGCCCTCGCAGCTTCGATAAGGCCCGTGATCAGGGTATTTTCGAGGTCATCACCGATCCGGCAAAAGGCCTTCGCGTCGGCAAGACTCAAGGGTTCACCGCTAGGCGGTGTCAGAGTTTCAATGGTCATTTTAGTGATCTTTATTCGTGTGCCCGAACGCTATGCTTCCCCCGGACAAAGTCCGGGGTCAGGCGTTCTGCGCCTTGGTGAGAAACAAGGCCGAGCTAGTCTAAGACGCTGCGAACTTCATCAGCTTGATAGCATCAAAGTTCTGAACGCCGCCGCCAACGCGCTTGGTCGTGTAGAACAGGACATAAGGCTTAGCAGAATACGGATCGCGCAGAACCCGCGCCCCCTGACGGTCAACGATCAGATAGCCCCGCTTGAAATCGCCAAACGCAATTGGCGTCGCATCTGCGGCAATATCCGGCATGTCCTCAATCTCTGAGATCGGGAAGCCGAGAAGGCTCGCCGCCTCACCGCCCATCCCCGGCGCAAAGATATAGCGGCCATCGCCATCCTTCACTTTGCGTAGCGCCGACAGCGTACGACGGTTCATGGTGAAACGAGCATTCGCGCGGAAGCCCGGTTTGACCGCATAGATCAGATCGAGCAGACGCTCGACTTCCTCACCGCTCGCGAAATCGCCTTCCACGCCGGACGCGACATAGCCCATATTCCCCCAGCTGTGAGAGCTTTCGGCGACATTGGTATAGGACAGAAAACCCTTTGGCTGGTTCGATCCGGTGCCCGTGATAAAGGCCGCATTCTCCTGAGCGGAGAAGGCATCCTGCACTTCATCGGCAAGCCATTCGTCAATGTCGGTATAGGCGTCATCCAGCAGAGCCTGCGTCGCCGCTGGCATGGCGTAGAGTTCAGCCGTTGGAAAATCGAGCAGAGACAAGGTCGGCGCCGTCGTCTCTGAGCGCGCACCGGTTTCTGCTGCCCAGCTCGCACTCGCGCCAAGGCTGACCGGCTTTTTGAACGTCCCGGCAGAAGTTTGACGAACCGTCGCAATCTGGCGCATCGGGCTCGCCGCCAGAAGGCGCGCTTCGATCAGGCGATCAAGTTCAGGAGGGGCCAGATAGCCGCCTTGTGTTTCCGTGCCTTCATTCAGAGATTTCGTGTCGAGGCGCGACACACCGCGCTCATCGCCAGACCGCAAATATGCACTCCAGCCCTTTGGTACAGCATGGGTCGCCTCATCACCCACCGGGGCAGCGGCAGACATGGCCAAGCGATCAAGCGCAGATTTCGTATCCGTCAGCGCCTTGTCGATGCGGGCAACTTTTTCTTCCAGAAGCGTATCTTCGCGCCCTGTTTCAATCGTCGACAAGCGCTCATCATTCGCAGCCTTAAAAGCTTCGAATTCTGCCAGCAGCTTATCTTCCAAAGATTTGATTTCCATGTGCTTTTCCTCTTTTAAGTGTCTGTTCGAATGCATTGCCGCATATCGTTCGGATGGCCTGTTTCGACCTCCCACTACCCCACCACCCGAAACCGGGCGCCCGGAGCCATCGGGGTTTCAACGAGTGAGATTTCGACAAGCTCGACTGAGATCAGGTCGCGTCCACCATCGGGCCGATAGCGCCACGCCCGCGGACGAAACCCGATGGACAATCCATCAAGTCCGCTCTTTGTTTTTGAGATGGCGAGCTGGCCAATGCGCGAGGCGTGATCCACAAGGCCGCGCACTTCCAGTCCGCGCCCCGTTTCGCGCAAATGCGTCCAGCGACCGGCAATCGCGCCATTTCGATGTCGCCACAGCATGGGAATGGCGGGCACTTGTTTCAGACTGTCCGCAAAGGCGCCAGGCCGCACCCGATCACCCGATTGATCGGTCTCCAGAAAGACAGATGCGAGCCCCTCAATCAGCATGGTGCACCTCCCTTGGCGGCAGGCCGACCATGGCGCGCTTTTCGTCTTCAGTCAGAAAGTCTGCGGCAATCACGCGGTTCCAGAGCGCCTCTCGCTCCGGACCGAGCGCTGCAATTGCGTCCAGATCAGGACGCAGACAGACAGCCTCGCCCTGTCCGGCCTGCGATAACCAGGCTTCCATCGCAGTGAGCGTCCGACGCACAAGCGGCAAGACCGTCAATCGCCAGAAGGCAAGATTGGCCTCCTTATAGTTTGAATACGTGTTGTCCCCCGGAATGCCGAGCAGCATGGGCGGCACACCAAAGGCGAGCGCGATTTCCCGCGCCGACTCCCGGCGGGCATCGATGAAATCCATATCAGACGGCGTCAGCCCCATAGGCTTCCATTCCAGACCGCCTTCCAGCAGCATTGGACGTCCGGCATTTCGCGCCCCGGTATGGGCGTCTTCCAGCTGTTCCTTCAGGCGCGTAAACTGGTCCGGCGTGAGATGCGCGCCATCGCGGCCATAGACGAGCGCACCCGATGGTCTGGCGGCATTATCGATCAGCGATTTGGCCCAGTCCGAGCCGGAATTATGGATCTCAACCGACCGGCGTGCCGCCACCAAAGGCGACATGGCAAGCTTGCGCATTGACGGGTCCAGCGACCTGAAGTGCAGAATACGCGACCAGCCTGTCACATTAGGGCGAACCGCCCTTTGGCCGCTCCGTGACCGGATGCTCCAGCCAGCCTCACGCTCCAGCGGGCGCACAGACGCTGGCGGCACGCGTTGCAGGCCCGCATAGCCGTCATCAGTGCCAGGAACGAGCTCCAGAAACGCATTTCCGCTGACTTGAAGATCGCCATAAACTCCTTCGAGCAGGCTTTGAAGTGTCTCTCCGGTCACAGGCGTAGCCAGCAGCCGCCCGAGCGCTGACGTCTCAGACACATCGCAGTGTACAGGAATACTCGCGGCGGCCTCTGCAATCATGCGGATGCATCGATAGCTCACCGGATTGTTGCGAAATCCAGCATCTTCCAGCGCGCCTGGCGCATCTGTCAGCCAGTTGGCCAGCGCCGGGTCGGCCAATGTCACAAGCGTACTATAGCTTGATTTTGCTTCTGTTTTGTTCGTCTTATTGGTCCAGAACATAAGAGCCCGTCCTTACACATATCGCATTTGAGGTTCGGCAGGTCGGATCAGCAGATGGCTCACCCCCCAGACCAGCGCATCGAGCCGGTTCGGACTGGCCTTTGCTTCGCCAAACGCCAGCATTTCGTCTTCCAGCTCACGGAAATGACCGACATGATGGACGCGCCCTGCCGCATAAAGCGCCGCGACAGGGGCCGCGCGGCGACGTTTGCTAAACTGGGCGTGGCGCAGACTGACAGCGCGGTTCGTTCCGGCACTTACCAGCACGCTGCGCACCATTTCCCCACCCTGATTGGATTCTGCGACGATCTCGTCTGCGCCGAGACGTTCGGCCAGCGTCACAACGCGCAGGGACCAGTCTTCCGGGCGAACGCCCTGAACCGTCTCATCGGCCAGAATGAAGGCGTCTTTGCCAGCCAGACCGACCGCGATAATCCCGCAGGCATCTGAGCTATCCCTGGCCATGGCTGGCGGATCGACCGCCACCACAATACGGTCCAGATCAGGCGCGGCGCTGACGCGCGTCTGATCGAGCACGGACAGGCGGAACAATCCGTCATCCAGATGATCAACCAACTCGCCTTCCAGCTCCTGCCGGGCCAGCTTGCCAGAGCCATATTGCGCCCGCATCGCGTCCAGAAACCCGTCCGCCAGATTGGCCCCGTTCAGCGCACTGCCACCGCGGGAGACATGACACGCTTCATCGGCCAGCAAACGGCGGATCAGCTTTTTCGGCTTTGGCGTTGTGGTCGCAACAAGGCGCGGTGCCTCGCCCAGACGCAGCCCGAATTGCAGCATGTCGAACGTCTCGACATCCTTGTCCCAGGCCGCAAGCTCATCCACCCAGGCCGCATCGAATTGCGGTCCGCGCAGACGGTCTGGCTCTTCGGCCGAAAAGGCATAGCCCACTGCACCATTCGGCCAGCTCAGGCGCCGCCTGGACGGCTCATAGCTTGGCCGTTCACCGTCCCAGCCAATATTCATCAGCCCGGATGGCCCGGTAATCATCACCTCGCGCACATCATTCATGGTCGGCCCCACAAGCGCGATACGCCTTGCCCGGCCGTCTCGGATTTGTGTGAGCAACCATTCGGCTCCGGCGCGGGTTTTACCTGCGCCGCGTCCGCCGAGAAACAGCCAGCTACGCCAGCCTGTTTCAGCTGGCTTCTGGTCCGTTCGTGCCCAGAAATCCCACAAGGAGAGAAGCGTGATAAGATAGACATCAGGCAGCGCCTCAACCCATTTCGTCCTTACGGAGCGTCTTTGCGAGGCGATCAAATCGGCGTGTGAGTTCAGCACGCGCACGAGCAATGTCGTCTGCGTCATAGGTCACGCCTTTTTTCTGTTCCTGTTTCTGAGAGTCTTCGAGTTTGACTTGCGCTTCGAGCGCGCGAATGAGCTGAAGCGCGGCCTTGCCGAGCGCTTCTGCGCCTTTAATGTCGCCGTTTTCGAGAAGCGTCTGAGCCTCAATAATCTGCTCGCGCAGCCGCCCCGTCATATCGGTGAGTGTGGTGTCGTGTGTGTTCGTCATGAGAGGAACTATACGAGCACCCAGACAGCGTAGGATTATTTTCCTCTTTTTATTGAGACTGATTGGCCTAAGCTGGCCTGACCGCTCAGACTTCGGGGGACAGACATGCGCGCAACACTTCTGACACTCATCGCTGGCAGCCTGTTTGGGCTCGCCGCCTGTTCAAACCCGCTTCAGATGGAAGGCGGTCCGTGCAAATACGAAACCAGCACGGTGACAGCCAAAGCCATCGCCATTCATGACGAAACGGTGGAATTTGAGGATGAGCTGGAAACCTTCTCCATTCGAAAAAGCGCCTTTGAGACGCTTCCCGAAATCGGAGAAAAGCGAACCTTCAAAAAAGACAGCATCATCAAGGGCACGTGTACGCCGTCTATGTATTCTGTCGCCTCAGACGAGGGCTAGACCCGCGCGCGCCTGCGACGGATCAGCAGCCTAAACACCGCCCAGCAACAGACAGAACTGGCCTGCAATATAGAATATCCAGAGCGATATTCCTGTGTACCAGCGCAGGGGATTGCCGTCTTTCAGGCGGAACAAATCCACCGACAGGATGAGGTCAGACGCGATAAACATCATCGCGCCCCACAGGCTGAACGGATTGGGCTGTAACAACGCCGTCAGCCCCATTGTACCAATGACCAGCGCATAGCCGCGAACGGGCCAGCGCAGCGCGCCGGTATGAGGTGACAGCCAGACTTCTGTCGACACTACAATCAGGGTGAGCACCACCGCCGGCACTGTCGCCACGGCATAGGCCTGCCACGGATAGACACCGGCATCCTGTATGAAATGGGCAATATAGGCGATATGCGCGAGCGCAAAGCTGATCAGGCCGATCAGAAAATTGGTATCGCCATCGCGCGACAGCCAGAAATCCCCGGAGGCTGACAGGATCAGGCCTACCACCAACAACCAGGGCGCATTCACCAGGATGCCCGCAATCGAAAACGCGACCAGAGGAATGGTTTTAATGATGGAGCGCGGCCAGCTATTCTGCGTCCGCGTCAGAAACAGAAAGACCAGCGCGGCAAGCAAGCCAGTCCCGCTGGTCAGGGAAAATCCCAGATTTTCAAAACTCTCCACGACGCCCTCTTAAATGTCCTCGCCCAAGGCAGAGACCATAGCGCCGGAATTTGGCTTGCCTAGGCCCGGATGGTCTTTGACCACGGCCCGCGAATGGCAATTGAGGTGTTCGGCCCCTGCATATTCACAAACAGGGTTTCACCGTCCGGAGAGAAACACGCGCCAGCAAATTCGGATTTATCCGGGTGAGCATTGCGCGCAATCGGATAGACATGTCCATCCGGTGACACACCGCGCACAAACTGGTCGCCATCGCCATCCTCACAGATGATCAGATCGCCCCAGGGCGCGGCAACGATGTTGTCGCACATATCCATATCGTTGACGTTCTGGCTTTCATAATGAAGCACCAGCTTACCCGGATTTCCGGCTTCGTCGGCTGTGCCTTCATTCGGGCCGGGAATGTATTTCCAGATCTGGCCAAGTCGTTCCTGACCGCCAATCGTGCAGGCAAAATAGATCGCGCTGCCGGACTTTTCGACCGCATAGCAAATGCCTTCGCCGCGCGCGAAAAGGGCTGCGCCTTTCTCGTGACCACGCTTCATCAGCGGGCTTGTCTGCGCCGTCGGGTCGTCCATGTCGATCCATTCGACATCCCAGCTGCCGCCCATTGGGAAAGCGTCCGCATCATCCCAATTGCGCGTATCGGCCTTTGGCTGGCCTTTAATCGCCAGCGCCTGCAGCTTGCCGCCTTTATTGAGCTCGCCTGGAATGTTCGGAATGAAGCGATAGATCAGAGAGGTGTGCTCATCTTCAGTCTGATAGACAATGCCAGTGCGCGCATCGATGGCGACGGCTTCGCGCCTGAAACGTCCCATCGCCGCGAGCGGCTCTGGTGCAACCGGGCTTGTCGCTGTCGCACTGACCTCAAAAGCAAAGCCATGATCTTTGCCGGTTTCCTTGCCTGCCCGGTCAACGGTTTCTTCGCATGAAATCCAGCTGCCCCATGGCGTCATACCGCCTGCGCAATTTCTCAGCGTCCCGGCGAGAGACAGGAAAGAGCGCTCAACCTCTTGCGTCTTCAGATTATAGATCAGCGTCGTCGTGCCACCCGGAAGCGGCGTGCCATCGGCATAGACATCATAGCTGAGCGTTTTGACCTCATCGCTGGCCTCGGTTTGGGAGAACGGGCCATCCTCGACTTCACCAAGGCTCATTTCATGGTTGCGCACCAGAATGCAGCGATCTGCATCTCCCTCGACGGGGAAACACGCCATGCCATCGTGAGAGGTTGGCACGACATAGCCATCTGACATGACCTCACCAGAGGCCGAAAACGTCTTATAGGTAAAGCCTTCCGGCAGATCGAGCAGACCGTTCGGGTCCGCGATCAGGCCTTTGGCCGCATCTGCAGTTTCTTCTGATCTCACGCATCCGCCCAGCACAGAATAAGCTGATCCGGCCACGCCCAGCGACATGGCGGTTTTGAAAAACGAACGACGGCTGGCGTGCATGAGACACTTCCCTTCAGAAACAGTTGAACGATCCGCATTCCCGATATCGCGGAAACATGACGATCTGAAGACAAGCCGCGCGATCCTTCAGACTTGCTCACAATTCATATCAATTGCTTTCGACCGAACACTCGAATAGGTCTCATCCGGAAAAGACAGGGGAAAGAATTTTCATCCATGAGTGAAAACACACACGGCTTTGATACCAAGCAAATTCACGCCGGCTCGGTTCCAGACCCGGCAACCGGTGCGCGTCAGGTGCCGATCTATCAGACAACGGCTTATCAGTTCCGCGATGCAGACCATGCTGCCGCGCTGTTTAACCTGCAGGAAGTCGGATACATCTATTCGCGCCTGACCAACCCAACCGTTGGCGCACTTCAGGCCCGCATTGCCGAGCTTGAAGGCGGCGCAGGTGCGGTTTGCTGTTCGTCCGGTCACGCGGCGCAAATCATGGCGTTGTTCCCCCTGATGATGCCAGGCTGCAATATCGTCGCCTCTACGCGCCTTTATGGTGGCACGCTCACTCAGTTCACACAGACATTCAAACGCTTTGGCTGGTCAGCAAAGCTTGTTGATTTCGACGATCTGGACGCCGTCAAAGGCGCAATCGATGACAATACGCGCGCGATTTTCTGTGAAACCATCGCCAATCCGGGCGGCTATATCACCGACCTGCCAGCCATCGCGTCCATCGCGAATGATGCCGGAATTCCGCTGGTCGTGGATAACACCACGGCGACACCATACCTCTGCAACCCGATTGAACTCGGCGCGACACTGGTGGTGCACTCGCTGACGAAATACATGACCGGCAATGGCACCGTCACAGGCGGCGTGGTCGTCGACTCAGGCAAGTTCGACTGGTCCGCGTCGGATAAATTCCCAAGCCTGTCTCAGCCAGAGCCAGCCTATCACGGCCTCAATTTCCATGAGACCTTCGGCCCGGCAGCCTTCACCTTCCACGGCATTGCCATCGGCCTGCGTGATCTCGGCATGACGATGAACCCGCAAGGCGCACACTACACACTGATGGGCATTGAAACCCTGTCTCTGCGTATGCAGAAACACGTCGCCAACGCACAGACAGTTGCAGAATGGCTGGAAAAAGACCCACGCATTGCGGAAGTCACTTATCCGGGGCTCGCCTCGTCCCCTTACCATGACCGGATCGCAAAAGTGGTTCCGAAAGGTCCGGGCGCGCTGTTCACCATCCGTCTGAAGGGCGGCTATGAAGCCTGCACGAAAACCGTCGCTGGCATGAAACTGTTCAGCCATGTCGCCAATCTCGGCGATGCGCGGTCTCTGGTGATCCACCCGGCCTCAACGACCCACCGCCAGCTGTCAGAAGCCGAGCAAGTCAAAGCTGGCGCTGCGCCAGACATTCTGCGTCTGTCGATCGGTATTGAAGATCCAAAAGACATTATCGCCGATCTCGATCAGGCGCTGGTGTAACCCTTTGGGCCGGGGCAGACGAAAGAGCCTGCCCCGGCACCTCAAACTATTCCTCGTCCGGATGACTCATTTCCACGTTAAGCGCCCAGGTCTGGACAGTTTCTCCCCACAGGAGATAAGAATTCTTAATGGGGACACATTAGGCTAAGCTGCGTAGATTGAAAGCCGGATCAAAGAATTCGGCCATTGGGTATAGTGTGGGGATCGCTCTCGGATGGCGGTGACGACATTTCGAGCTGATATTGAGCAACGTCGGCAGCGCGCGAAGAACGTGCGTCGAACCCTCTGGCGTGGCACTTTCCTCACCCTGCTTTTAGCCGTCATCGTTGGCGGTTATTTTTCCTGGGTCCATTTGTTTCGCGGCATTCCGGCCCTGCCTGAAACCGATGAGTTCTGGACGCTTGGCCGGACGTCTTCCATTGAATTGCGCGATACTCATGGAAAGCTGCTGCTGCATCGCGGCCCGTGGTATGGCTCCGCGGTTGAGGCCGATGCCCTGCCCGCGCATGTCGTCAATGCCTTCATCGCTGGTGAAGACAAACGATTTTACGACCATAATGGAATTGATATTTCCGCTGTGTTCCGTGCGCTCATCGCCAACTGGCGCGCCGGTTACACGGTTCAGGGCGGCTCGACCCTCACCCAGCAGCTGATCAAGAACACGCTTTTGACGCCGGAACAGTCCATCCGCCGCAAGGTTCAGGAAATGTATCTGGCTGTTGAGCTCGAAAAACGGCTCAAAAAGGATGAGATCCTCGCGCTGTATTTGTCGCGCATTTATCTCGGCAACCGTGCCTATGGTGTGGACGGCGCTGCACGCGTCTATTTCGGCAAGACGGCCTATGAGCTCACCATCGCCGAGGCCGCCTTCCTTGCGGCGCTGCCAAAGGCGCCGTCTCGTCTCGGCAATGAGGGCGATCAAGGCAAGGCGAAGGAACGTCAGCGCTATGTCCTCGCTCAAATGGTCAATGCAGATTTCATCACCCTTGAGGACGCTCAAAAAGCCGCCGAAGAACCCCTCGACATCAAGCCCCCTCCAGGCCCGGAGAATGGCGACGATATGGGCTTTGTCGCTGACTTCGTTGCGCAGCAAATGGCGGCTCTGTTGCCAGATGCCCCACATGATGCCGTGGTAACGGTAACGCTCGATCCGGCCCTGCAGGCCATCGCCCGCGCCTCTGTTGAGGACACTCTCAAAAAGCGCGGCAAAGCCTATGCCGTTAAAAACGGTGCGGCAGTAATGATCGGCCTGGATGGGCGCATTCTGGCACTCGTCGGCGGGACAGACTATGAGAAAAGCAAGTTCAACCGCGCCACTCAGGCCATGCGCCAGCCCGGCTCTTCCTTTAAACCCTTCGTCTATGCCGCTGCAATGGAAAAAGGCCTGACCCCGGAAACCATCCGCATAGATCAGCGCATCTACATCACGCGCGACTGGGCCCCACGAAACTACACCAACTCCTATGTTGGTCCGGTCATGCTGAAAGATGCCCTCGCCCATTCTCTCAACACGGTTGCGGCGCAGCTGACGAAAGAAGTCGGGCAAGATCAGGTGGTGTCCATCGCGCACCGCCTCGGCATTGGCACTGATCTCATCTCTGTCCCCTCCATCGCGCTGGGATCAGATGAAACCACACTATTTGATATGACCCGTGCTTTTGGCGCCTTTGCCCGCAAGGGAAAACGTCTCGATCCTTATCTGATCGAAAAGGTTGAAGACACGCGTGGTCGGCTGATCTATCAGCGCAAGCCCTATCCTGAGAGCACCGTCCTGACGGCGCGCGTCGCAAAAGATATGGACCGCATGCTGCGCCGTGTGGTGACAGATGGCTCTGGCTGGCGCGCCAATATGGACGATATTCGCGTCGCCGGGAAAACCGGTACATCCCAGAACTGGCGCGATGCCTGGTTCATCGGCTACACGCCGGATTATGTTGCCGGCATCTGGCTTGGCAATGACGACAACCAGCCCATGCGCAAGGTCACGGGCGGCTTCCTGCCAGCGCAGACCTGGCACGACATGATCTCAGACATGTACGCAAAGGGCCTTCTCACCGAGGTTGCGCCAGCAGACAGCAGCTCCGAACTCAGCGAAGCAGATCAGAAACGCGCGGCCTTTTACGCACGCCTGTCTGCGGCCTTTGCGGCACATCAACCCACCCGCGTTGCAAGGCTCGACCCGAAACCGCAAACGCAATAGAAGTTTCAAAACTTTAGCGTTTAAAGGCGTCTGACATGCGAACTTTCGGGATTATTGTTGCAATCGTTCTGGCCCTGATCGGCCTGACTTTTATTGCAGGACGCGGTGGTCACGAAAGCTATAACACCAAAACCTTTAAACCGGGCCCGGTTATCGGCATGGTCAAAGGCCTCAGCGATGACGCGCTGGAAGGCCGGAAGATGGGAACGCCCGGCTCACTGCGTGCACAAGAGATGATTATCTCTCGCCTTCAGGCGCTGGAACTTCTCAAGATTGGCAACAGCTATGCCCATCCCTTTGAAATGATCAGTGCAACGGACACCACGAAAGGGGTCAATCTGGTTGGCGTCATTGGTGGCACGTCAAAAAGCCTGAACCGTATTGTCATCACAGCCCATTACGATCATCTCGGCGTCGAGGATGGCGAAATCTATAACGGCGCGGACGACAATGCTTCCGGCGTTGCGGCGGCGCTCGCCATTGCTGAACATTTCTCCCGCAAGAAATCACCGCCTAAACACACCCTCGTCTTCGTCTTTTTTGATGGCGAGGAAAACCAGTTTGATGGGTCCAAAGCCTTCATCTCGACCCCGCCCCTGCCAAAGAAACAGCTGGCCTTTAACCTCAATCTCGACATGGTCGCGCGTGCAGACAATGGCATTCTCTGGGCGTCTGGCGCGCACCACACGCCAGCGCTCGGCCCTCTGATTGAGGCTGTGTCCAAAGACGCTCCGCTGAAGCTTCAAATGGGCTTTGATGGCGCAAACGCAGATCAGGAAGACTGGACCGGCATGTCAGATCACGCCGTCTTCCATAAAGCGGGCATTCCCCATCTTTATCTCGGCGTCGAAGATCACCCGGACTATCACAAGCCGACCGACACGTTCGAGAATATCGATCAGGACACCTTCCTGAAATCTGTCGAAACGGTTGTAATGGTGGCCCAGGCTCTGGATGATCAGCTGGAAGAGGTCCTCGGCCTTCCTCCGCTGGAAAAACCGGAAGAATAGGTCAGCCAAGACAGCATCCCGGTTATTGCCGATAGCTGCCTTATTGCCTTTCAATGAGTTAGGTTCACCCGATCGGCCCAACGCCTATCGCTTCGTTGTCAGCTCCTCACGAGATCGGATGGCTTTCATTGCGGTTGCATTGGCGATCAGCTTGCCGTTCTCATCCGTCCAGTTGGCCTCAACATAGCCAGACGTTCGTCCGCGATTGATCAGCTTGCCTTCAACACGGATCAGACCATGCTGCATGGGCCGGAACATGCGCGTTTGCAGTTCCATCGTCGTAAACCATTCACCGTCATCCAGCGCGCTCGCCATGGTGATGGATACGATGTGGTCAGACAGCGCCGCGATCCATCCGCCGAAAACCCGGCCGCCTTCAATGTCGCGATCTCCGGTATTCGGCCACTCATACAACGTATGTCCGTAGTCAAACTCCTTCAGCCAGAGGTCTGGACGAATGCCCAGATTCTGCAAGCCCACAGGCGGTTTCCATTCCCCTGATTGCAGACGGGTAAGGAACTCACGCGCCTGCAAAGACAATTCTTTTTTATTGCTCATGGGCGTGATGTTAGTCAGGTATCGCGAGGTTAGGCGAGTCTTTTCTGACGCCTATTTCGGCAGGATAATCTGCTCCGCCGACAGATCACCCACCCGGCAAACGCCCATCAATTGCATGGTACGGCGCAATTCCTCTTTCAGAATGGTGATCGCCCGGTCAACACCCGCTTCACCGCCAGCGGCCAGTCCATAAAGATAGGGCCGACCAATGCCCACCATATCCGCGCCGAGCGCCAATGCCTTGGCAATATCGCTGCCGCGCCGAATGCCGCCATCCATGATCACGCTCGCCCTGCCAGCAACCGCTTTTGCAATCTCTGGCAGACAGTCAATGCTGGCTGGCGCGGTATCGAGTTGCCGTCCACCATGGTTCGAAATCCAGATACCATCGACACCGGCGGCAATCGCGCGTTCTGCATCCGCACCGTGCGAAATACCCTTCACCATGAACGGCCCGCCCCATGCCTCTTTCAGCCAGGCGGCATACTCCCATGTGACGGTGTTATCGAATTGCCTGTTCACAAACTCGATAATCCCCTCACCACCCTTTGTTTTCGGGAAATTGACAGGCTGAATAGGCGGCGTTTGCGCCAGATCGAGCAGATAGCCGGGGCGCATCGCTGCCTGAAACGCCGTCTTGCGATTGATTTTGGGCGGAATGGAAAACCCATTGCGCGGATCGCGTTCGCGGTTTCCCGCCACCGGCATATCCACCGTCAGAATCAGCCCGGAAAACCCTGCTTTCCGGATACGATCGAGCAGGCCTGTCATCATCTCGCGGTCTCGCCAGACATAGACCTGAAACCATTTCGGACCGGGGCAAATCTCGCCGATTTCCTCAATCGTGACAGAGCCGAGCGTTGAGATGGAATAAATCATTCCAGCCCGGCTGGCTGCTTTCGCGACACCCCGCTCTCCCTCGCGAGGATGAAACAGGCGCGAACTGGCGGTCGGCGAAATCAGAAACGGCAGACGGCTTTCCTGTCCAAAAATCTGTCTCTCAAGACTGACCTTGGACACATCAACCAGCACATTGTGCTTCAGCTTGATATCGGAGAACCGGGATGAATTCTCGCGAAGCGTGACCTCATCGTCCGCGCCGCCATCGATATAATCGAACACCATGCGCGGCAGGCGGCGCCTCGCCAGTCGCCGCAGGTCTGAAATATTAAGGGCGTTTTCGACTTTCATGAGACGAGTATGCATCGACACGCTCCCCCGCGATAGAGACTTGTCAGCGCACCCACCAACGCGCAGACTTGCGGTTCGGTAAGGTGGTAAGATGGAAGAGATCAAATGAGAAACGGACTATTCGCACTGGCCGGCCTGGTATGTATCTCCTGTACGCAATCTGCCCCGGTTCCTGATGAAGCCAGCATCCGAAAAGAAGCGGCAGATGCCTATCTTGCCTATATCAAAGCACTTAACGAAGGCGATCTCGAAACCGCACGCGCGTTTTACGATGATGGCGAAGGCTTTCACTGGCTGGAAAAGAAGAAAATTGCACATGAAACCGGTCAGGACGCTGCCATGTCTTTGTCGGACTTTACTGCGGGACCGGGCAAATCCGTCATAACGATTGAAGATATGCGCGTTGCTGCGATGGGCCACGATGCCGCTTTTGTCAGCGCCAGATACAAGTTTACCGCATTCCTGCCCGGCGGTGCCTCATTCGATGTCCCCGGCTGGATGAGTGTAGGCATGGTGCGAAAAGAGGATGGCTGGAAAATCGCTGCCGGTCTGACACTGGATTAACGTCAGAAAACTTTCTCACAAAAGGAAGTTGAATTCCTGAGACCGCAACCCTCTTCTGCATTTGTTTGAGACAAAAACAGATGATCCCCCGGTTCACACAAATCCAGCATCCCGTGGATAATCCGCGTCAGCCCCAGGTGAAGCACTGTTTCATAGCAGTTAAAGTTGTCTTCGGGCCTCGATCAGAACTCTGGCGACCTGTCGCGTTGCTAAACACATTCGTGTAGAGTAGGTTTCTGAACTGAGCCCAGAAGCACCCGCGAACATCTCTCGCGGCCTTTGAAATTCACCTCATGAAAAGAAATGGAATTCTCATGACCGAAGTCAAAAGCGGTGACAAAGTCCGTATTCATTACACTGGCACATTGAACGACGGTAGCGTCTTCGATTCCAGCCAGGGCCGTGACCCGCTGGAATTCGTTGTCGGATCAGGACAAGTCATCCCGGGCTTTGATAAAGCTGTCACCGGCATGGCAACAGGCGAACAGAAAACCGTCACCATTCCAGCCGACGAGGCATATGGCCAGCCAGACCCACGCGCCATTCAGGCCATTCCGCGCGAAAACATTCCGGCTGAAATCCCGCTGGAAGTTGGTCTGCAGCTGCAGGCGCAGAGCCCGCAAGGCCATCCAATTCCTGTGACGGTTGTTGAAATCTCTGAAACCGAAGTCACGCTGGACGCCAATCACCGTCTGGCCGGCAAAGACCTGACCTTCGCGCTCGAACTGGTCAGCATCGGTTAAGCTGAAACAACACTGTTTGAAAAAGGCGGCCACTGGCCGCCTTTTTTGTATCCGTCAAACCTGTCTGATTTGTCATCAAAAAATTCGACGGAAGCCCTGCCCGGAAACGTTTTTACTATTGAACACGGCAGAAACAGCAATGGCGCTGGTGGTCCCTCGCTACCCTCACTTGTCGATCGGCCTGCTGCCTGTGTTCGCTTGAACGATGACTCGAGACCTCGTTCAGATCACGATGATGACTGGTCCGGTGGACCTGTTGCGAATTTCAGCCCGAACGGAAATTCGCACTGGCTCCCGCTACACGGCAGGTGCCCGGCCATTGATGTCAGACAGGACTGGTACACCTTGCCCAATCAACGTTTCCAGCCCTGTCTCTGAAGAACAGCCCAATGCCTCCCGGGCCTGACTTCAGTTTTGCAGAACATTCCTCCCCTGGAATGCACCCCTGACTGGCCGGTTCGCTTCACCCCTTTGACGAACCGGCCATTTTTTTGAATGAAAAAGGCGGGCCTTTCGGTCCGCCTTTTCAAGTTTAACTCGTCACCAGATTAATTCACCGGCGTTTCGCCCTTCACAATACCAGTCGGCATGCCGTCCAGAATGAGGTTTCCGGCTTCGGATGAAACCTTGATGGTTTCGCCATCCTTCACCCGGCCCTCAAGGATGAGGCGTGCCAGCGGGTCTTGCAGCTCGCGCTGGATCAGACGTTTCAGTGGCCGCGCCCCATAGATCGGGTCATAGCCACGATTGGCCAGCCATTCATGTGCCTGATCATCGAGCTCGATGGTGATCTGACGATCCGCCAACAGTTTCGCAAGGCGTTTGACCTGAATGTCGACGATAGAGCCAATCTCTTTGCGGCCAAGCCGTTTGAAGAAGACGGTCTCGTCAATCCGGTTGAGGAATTCCGGACGGAAATGGCTGCGGATTGCGGCCATCACGCTTTCGCGCGCCGGTTCGGAAATCTCATCCTCGCTCGTATCATTCGCCAGTGCATCTGCGCCAAGGTTTGACGTCATGATGATCAGCGTGTTCTTGAAGTCCACCGTGCGCCCCTGACCATCGGTCAGGCGGCCATCATCCAGAACCTGCAACAGCGTGTTGAACATATCCGGATGCGCTTTCTCGACCTCGTCGAACAGGACAACCTGATAAGGTCGGCGACGCACCGCTTCGGTCAGAGCTCCGCCCTGATCATAACCGACATAGCCCGGAGGCGCGCCAATCAGACGAGAGACAGAGTGCTTCTCCATATATTCCGACATGTCGAGCCGTAGCACCGCTGTGTCATCATCGAACAGGAACTCGGCCAGAGCTTTCGTCAGCTCGGTTTTACCAACGCCTGTCGGACCAACGAACAGGAATGATCCAATCGGACGGTTCGGATCCTGCAGGCCAGCACGAGACCGGCGCACAGCATTTGAAACCGCAAGCAGCGCTTCTTCCTGTCCGACCACACGCTTACGCAGCGCGCTTTCCATGGAGAGCAGCTTTTCACGCTCGCCTTCCATCATCTTGTCGACAGGAATGCCTGTCCATTTCGAGACAACCTGCGCGATGTTTTCAGACCGCACGACCTCAGACACGAGCCCTTCTTCAGACGCGCTGTCGCTGTCGCGAGCTTCGGCGTCTTTCACCAGCTGTTCCAGCTGCGGGATTTCTCCGTATTTCAGCGCGCCAGCACGTTCCCAGTCCTGACGACGCTCGGCGTCAGCCAGTTCGGCACGCAGCTGATCGAGACGCTTTTTCGCTTCGGTCGAACCGGCAAGCTTTTGCTTTTCCGCCTGCCAGGCGGTGGTGAGTTCACGCGATTTGGTTTCAAGTTCGCCAATCTCAACGCCCAGCTTTTCCAGACGCGCTTTAGAGGCATCGTCGTTCTCTTTCTTGAGGGCTTCAGATTCGATCTTCAGCTGCATCAGACGACGATCAATCTCGTCCAGCTCTTCCGGCTTGGAGTCGACCTGCATACGCAAGCGAGATGCCGCCTCATCCATCAGGTCGATGGCCTTGTCCGGCAGGAAACGGTCCGCGATATATCGGTTCGACAAAGTCGCTGCTGCTACAATCGCACCGTCAGAAATCCGTACACCATGGTGCACTTCATAGCGTTCTTTCAGACCGCGCAGAATAGAGATCGTGTCTTCCACAGTCGGCTCTTCAACGAAGACCGGCTGGAAACGACGGGCAAGCGCCGCGTCTTTCTCAACATATTTGCGATACTCATCGAGCGTGGTAGCGCCCACACAATGGAGCTCACCGCGGGCCAGCGCAGGCTTCAGCAAGTTGGACGCATCCATTGCGCCATCAGACTTGCCCGCACCGACCAGCGTGTGCATCTCGTCAATGAAGAGGACGATTTCACCTTCAGCGGCCTGAACTTCATTCAGAACAGCTTTCAGGCGCTCTTCGAACTCACCGCGGAATTTCGCACCCGCAATCAGCGCGCCCATATCCAGCGCCAGCAGTTTCTTGTCACGCAGGCTTTCCGGCACATCGCCATTGATGATGCGCAGGGCGAGGCCCTCTGCGATAGCGGTTTTACCAACGCCAGGTTCACCAATCAGAACCGGGTTATTTTTTGTCCGGCGAGACAAGACCTGCACCGTCCGGCGGATTTCCTCATCCCGGCCAATCACCGGGTCGAGCTTGCCGGAGCGCGCATCTTCTGTCAGATCGCGCGCGTATTTTTTAAGGGCTTCATAGCCTTCTTCGGCGTTTTCAGAATCGGCTGTCCGGCCCTGACGCAATTTCTCAATCGACGCATTCAGCTTTTCAGGCGTCACGCCAGCGGCTTTCAGGATATCTGCGGATTTTGCGTCTTTGGTTTTGGCAATGGCCAGCAAAATGCGCTCAACCGTGACGAAGCTGTCACCGGCATCTTTCGCTTCTTTTTCAGCGGTCTGAAAGACCTGCGCGAGTTCAGACGACAGGTAAATCTGTCCATTCCCGCCGGAAACGGCAGGCAGTTTGCTCAACGCTTCATTGACACCGGTGCGGACAAGATCTGCCCGGCCACCCGAAGCGGTGATCAGATTTGTGGCCAGCTGGTCTTTGTCATCCAGCATCGCGCCGAGCATATGCTCTGGCGTGAATTGCTGGTGACGGGCTGCGAGCGCAGCAGACTGAGCGGCCTGAAGTATGGCGCGTGCGCGCTCGGTAAATTTTTCTACATTCATGGGTCACACTCTCAAGAACTGGATTAGCGCGGAATGCGCCGTGTTCCCTCAAAACGTAGTGTGTCTTTTTTGTCACACAAGTGACGCCCACAATCTTTTTGCGGGCATGATTGTCGCAGGGATACCGGATGGACAAAACTCAACGAAAATTAGAAAATAACGAATGAAAAACCTGACTGATCCAGAACCTGAAAAAGTGCCACTGTGTAAACCGAATTATGGCTGGGCGGTCTTTATGCCAGCCAATTTCTGGCTCGCCGCAAGTGCTCCAATATTCCTCTTGTTCTTTTTCATCGGTTCAAAAGACAATATTGTCACCACCTTGGTCGCTATTCCGTCAGCAATCGCATTAGCTATTTGCGTGTGGATTTGCGTTCTGTTTTTCACCGCAACGCTAGGTCTTCCAGTCCACTTTCTTCTCAAGATTTTCAAACAGACCAGCTCTCATGGATATGTCGGTATAGGCACGTTACTTGGTTCGGCTATCATGATTTTTTGTTCCAATATTCTTGTATATCCCGGCGCGATGCCCCCAGTCGTGCAAATACTTCTTGCCTATTCTGGCGCGATTATAGGCGGTTCCAGCGCTTTCATTTCATGGCGCAATGTCCGGCCGGATTTACGAAAATAAAAAAGCGAGCCATCAGACCCGCCTTTTTTATTTCCATTTGTCGGCTCAGGTTATGCCTTCAGCAGAGGCAGCCGCGTCAAATGTTGGTCGATCGTCTCGCGAACCTGCTGGCTCAGCGGAAGATTTGTCTTTTCCCTGCCCCAGAGCTGCATAAAGGTCGAAACCGCTTCTCTTGCCGTATCCAGCACCAGCTTTTCTGGCAGCATCGCCTTACCCGCCAGATGTGCGAGTCCGTCATAACTCACCTCATCGAAACGTGCCGTGCGGCTCACCTTCAGCGCCATCCTGTCATCAGACATATAAGCTATGGTCGACACAAAATCATAGGCAGGTGCGATCGCAACGTTTTTCCGGTCCGGATATACAACTGACCAGTTCTTGGCATGCATATCCGCATTTCCGATCAGCACGCTGAATACCAGCCGCCGAACGAATTCGACGATATCGGAATTCTGCCCCTCAATGGCCAGAACCTGTGCAATACGGCGATAACTGGCACGCTCATATTTCTGAGATGGCCGCAGACTGAAAATCTGCGCGAAATCTTCCTGATGCAATTTCGTGCCATCACCCAATCGGTCATACCGGCGAATTGCAAAAGCTTGCCCTTTGAACTGTGGAAGTCCTGACGGCAAATTCTCTATGTCGGAAACATCCAGCAGCTTCACCTCTGGCACGTTCATGCCTAGCATGCGAGCCAGCGTCATCATGGAGAATTCATTCTCTGAGACGCCGTCAAACTCGAGCGATGGGAGCTTCACGATCCAATCGCCGCCCAACCCATGCGCCGGAATGGTCAATCCGCCGCGCGCCGCCATTAGTGCGGAGAATTTGAGCTGCACACCTGCCAGAGAAAATCTCAGAGGACCTTCAATATCGTCTGCTCCGGGCAAAACCGCAGCCTGCCAGTTTGGCTGGGGATCTCCTTCAGCGGGCCGAACCTCAATCGCGCCCGGCAAATCCCGGCCGAGCGCCCAAAGAAGGAAAAACTCACGCTCCGGCTTCACGCCCGCTCGTGCCGCGAGATAATCGCGCAGCCTGCCCTCAGGCAACATGTTTGAAAAATAGGTCCGAAGACCGGGGCCGGTCGGTTTAAAATCAGTGATCAACTCACCCATTTGATCCTTGAAGGACAGGCTGAGCGTATTGCGCGCCTCATTCTCAAGATAATGGCGTGACCAGGCGAGCAAAACTTTCTCGTTTGGCAGTCGCGTCAATGTTCCAATCTGTTCACCATGTAGAACAATATTAAGTGTGGTCAGCTCACTCATCGTCATCATCCGTCAAGGAATAGGCGGACCTTTCAGAGGAATCTGTGAGCACATTTGCATCAAGCGCGTATGGGTTTCTTGCCGTCCCGGAGTGGGATCGGCGAACAATCGCCTGAACTGCCGGAACATGCTTGCGCGGGATGATTTCCACTTCCTGCCCAAGCGCGCGCGAAATCGCCACGAAGGTGCTGATGCGCACATCCGCCTGCCCATTTTCCAGTTTGGAAATCTGAGCTTGCGGCACACCGGAAAGCTCGCTCAACTCCCGTTGACTGAGGCCTTTTTCTAATCGCGCCGCCTTTAAAGACGACACAAGCTCTGAAACTTCGTAACTCATGATATCGTTTTCTATATCTGATTATTCTTTAGATATATAATACAATATCACCAAAATTCAATTACTAGCCAAGTGATACATATTTATATATCACATTAACTAATAGATATCGAATTCGATATAAAAAAGGCGAGCCATTGGCTCGCCTTGATCACAGATCGGTTCGGGGGACGGTTTAAACCTTCTTACCGCGAACCAGGTTTGAATAGTCATCCACCATCCAGTGAGAAATATCGGCAGGTTTGTAGACCGTGTCGCCAATGCTGGCGACCGGTGTCACCTCTGCGGCAGACCCGGTGATGAAGCATTCAGAGAAGGTCGAGAGCTCATCCGGCATGATAGCGCGTTCAACGATCTCAATCTGACGATCTTTCGCAAGGCCAATGACCGTCTGACGCGTCAGACCGTTGAGGAAACAATCCGGCGTTGGTGTGTGGATCGCACCATCCTGAACGAAAAAGATGTTCGCGCCCGTCGCTTCAGCGACCTGACCGCGATAATCCAGCATCAGCGCATCGGCATAGCCATCACGCTCAGCAGCATGCTTGGACAGCGTACAGATCATGTAAAGACCGGCTGCCTTGGCATGACATGGCGCTGTGTCCGGTGCTGGACGACGCCATTGCGCATGGGTCAGCTTGATGCCAGCCATTTTGTCAGCAAAGTAATCGCCCCAATGCCAGATCGCACATGCCACGTGAATGGTGTTGTTCTGTGCAGAAACGCCCATCATCTCAGAACCGCGCCACGCAAACATGCGGACATAGGCGTTCTCAAGACCGGACTTTGCCAGCGTTTCCTGTTTGACGGCTTCCAGCTCATCAACCGTGTAAGGAATCTCAAACCCCATAATTCGCGCAGAATTGTGCAGGCGTTCTGTATGGAGGCGAGATTTGAATACCACACCGTTATACGCACGCTCACCTTCAAACACACAAGACGCATAGTGCATTGCATGCGTCAGGACGTGTACCTTGGTGTCCCGCCATGGCATGAATTGACCATCCATCCAGATGTATCCATCGCGGTCGTCGTAAGCGGCTGTAGACATTATTCCTTACTTTCATTTCAATCAGTTTATCGTCTCAAAGGGACGAACCTTAACTGATACTCCCTCAGATTAGATTGGCAATGCATAAACGCTGGCGGGATTGACCCAATCCGTGTCAAAACAGGGTATGAGTGTGAATCTGCCATACGGAAAATCAAGACCAGACCGCGTGGATGGTCGTCTGTTTCTGACAGATGACAATCTTGATCGCGGGGCGCTGATGCTGATGTCTGCTGCCAGGCGCATTGAAGCGCGGCTGCGTCAGGTGGCAACCGCCGCTGAAGTCTCGGCGCCACAATTGTCCGTGCTTCTGGAAATTCGCAACACCCCCGGCCTCAGCGTGACGGATTTGCGCGACCGACTTGGCGGCACAACACCCACCATTGCCCGCCTGCTCGGCGAACTCGACAAGAAGGGGCTGATCAGCCGCCCGCGCAGTAAGTCGAACGGACGACAACGTGCCCTCACCCTGTCTGACGCTGGCGACGCCATTGTGAATGATGCACTGGCCAGCATCCGCAAGGATCTGACCGGTGTTTACCGCTCAGCCGGCGAGCCATCTGTGTCTGGCGCACTCGAACTTCTTGAAGCCATTGCGGCCCTAGCTGACAAAGGAACCGATCCATGAACCGCATTGCCAGTCATTTGCTCGTTGTGGATGATGACGATCGGATCCGCGATCTCGTCAAACGCTATCTGACCAATGTCGGCTATCATGTCACGACGGCTGACGGCGGCGAAAGTGCCAAAAAACTGCTGGGGCAATTGGTTTTTGATTTGATCATTCTGGACGTCATGATGCCCGTCATTGACGGCTTCACCCTGCTGCGGGAGATTCGCCTGACCGACAAATCCACACCGGTCATCCTCCTCACAGCGCGTGGGGACTCCTCTGACCGGATTGAAGGGCTGAAACTTGGTGCCGATGACTATATCGCCAAACCCTTCGAGCCAGAGGAGCTTGCCTTGCGGATCGCCGCCATTCTGCGTCGTGTGGAGACCGATGAGCCGCTGGAAGAAATCGAGATGTCCGGCATGGTCTTCAATATTGCCCGCGAAGAACTCAAAGCCGGAAACGAGCGGATCAAGCTCACCGATGGCGAACTCCAGCTTTTGAAAATTCTGGCCAAACAGGCCGGCGAACCTGTCAGCCGTGAGGCGCTTGCGACCGGGTCCAGCGCGGTTGTCGACCGCTCCGTCGATGTGCAGATCACCCGCCTGCGCAAAAAAATCGAACCCGACCCGAAGGATCCGATCCATATTCAAACCGTTCGCGGTATTGGCTACCGCCTGATGCCGGACGCCTAGGGTCCAGACCATGTTTCGATTACGAGATTTCACCCCTCGCGGCTTTTATGCCCGAAGCATTCTGATCGTGCTGGTGCCGCTGGTGCTGCTTCTGATCATGATGACCTGGTTCTTCTTCAACACGCATATTGCTGAAGTCAGCCGGAAACTGTCGCAAACGATTGCCGGTGATGTTGCGCTCATCGAAACCACCATGACCTCGCCAACTGACACTCGCAGTCTGGATGAGCGCACTCAGGATATTGCCGATACGCTGCGCATGACGGTGACGCGCCTGCCGGGGGCGAGCCTGCCTCCGCCGCCAAAACGCCCGTTCTGGAGCTATGACCGGGACAGCATTCTGGAACACGAGCTTGGCGTCAGTCTGAAAGACGTGCCCTTCTGGTTTGATACCAACGCCGAAAACTCTCAGGTCGAAATTCAACTGGCACCCGCCAATGAAGATGCTGTTTATCGCATTCTGGTGGACCGCAAACGGACCTTCGCGACGACAGGGCACATCTTCATCGTCTGGGTGATCCTGTTCTCCTTGCTGATCATCATCATCGCTATGGGCTTCCTCAGAAATCAGGTGCGCTCCGTTCTGAAACTCGCCTCTGCCGCGGAAGCATGGGGGCGCGGCGAGAACTCATTCATCCTGAAACCCTCCGGCGCGACGGAAGTTCGCCAGGCGGCCTTCGCCATCATGGAAATGCGCGACCGTATTCTGGCACATGTCGACCAGCGGACCGCCATGCTGGCCGGGGTCAGTCATGATCTGCGCACACCACTGACCCGGCTAAAGCTCCAGCTGGCGCTACTACCGCCATCAGAAGACCGGGAAGCGGCCAAACGCGACCTGGATGATATGGCCGCCATGCTGGACGGTTATCTGGCCTTTGCGCGCGGCGAAGAAACAGAAGACTATCAGGATATTCCGCTATCAGACCTTGCCCGTGAAACGGCTCTCTCGATTGCCGAACAGGCTGATGTGTCAGTCACAACAGCGCCGGAATCTCTGGTGCGGGTGCGTCCGCTGGCCGTAAAACGCGCTCTGGCGAACCTCATCCAAAATGCGGCCGATCATGCTGATGTCGTGCATGTCACTGTCATGTCTTCAGAAACCGCCGTCAGCGTTATTGTTGAGGATGACGGTCCCGGCATCGACAAATCCCTCTATGAGGAAGCTTTCAAGCCGTTCTCACGTCTCGATGAAGCCCGCAATCAGAACAAGTCTGGCGTTGGGCTGGGCCTTGCACTCGCTCGGGACGTCGCGCGCAGTCATGGCGGCGATATTCTTCTGTCCCGTTCAGGCCTTGGCGGGCTTCGCGCGACCCTGACTATTCCCCGTTAACCGGCGCATGATTCGCGATGGCCTGCTCCAGCTCAATCGCCCGGTAAGCGGTTTTATTGTTCCGGCAACTGGCTGATGTAACCCGGCCAAGGGACCCACCGCGAAAGCGGGCATGTTCATACGCGCACCATTGGTCCGCAAAGGCGAGCCAACGCATTTGCCCTCCCGCGACCAGAATCTCCAGATGAACGGGGTAAACGTCCTGATCGGCGTCCGCGTCTTCCTGCTTTAACACAAATGACAAACGAGCCCCCGCAACCTCCATCCGCTTATTCCAATACCGAAACTCAGCTTCCAGGCAGGCAAGAGTACTCGCAGTGGTTCCGGTCTCATCAGGACAAGCCGACGTGATCAGACCGGCGCAGATCGCCTCAACCTTCCCCGGATGGCCTTGTTCACGGACACAGCGTTCGACCACAGAGATGATCTCCGCATCCGGGCCGTTTGCCGTGAAATCGGCAAAAGACAGCGTCGTTTTCGGAACCGCATAGTGCGCGCCCGGCTCTGCCAGAACCGGCGGTGCCAGAGCGCCAAACACAACGCCAACCACAAGCATCCAGATTGAAACCGATTTGCGCATATCACCCTCAAAACAAAACCCGCCTCAATAGAAGCGGGTTTTACGTCAATGTTAAGGCAGGGCTCAGCCCGGACTAGCGGTCCTTCACCATGATCTTGCGCACCATGAAATAGAGACCGAACACCAGGGCGAAACCGCCGAGCAGGGTCATGAACGGACCTGCATAAAGCTCGTTCTCATTGATCGGCTTGTCAGATTGCAACAGGCCCCACCAGTCGAACAGGCCGAGACCAACCATAGCGAGGCCGATAACGGACAAGATCAGGAATGGCAGCACCGTCAGGAAGCCATTCTTATTGCGACCTGCGGAATGCGGGAACGCCGTTTGCGGGTCCATCGCTTCCATTTCTTCAACGGTCATGCCGTTTGGATATTCAATATCGTTTACGACAATGCGCTTTTCTGAAACATCAGATGTCGCGTCAGCAGCCTCAAAAACACTGACCGGCTCGTCTGTGCTGTCTTCAGCATTCCAAGGCAGCGCGTCATCAACCTGCTCATCGCTGTCGTCAGACATAGCAGATGACAGTTCCAGACCCGTTGGGGCTGTCTCGTCATCGTCTTCGTCGTCCGTCTCATTAAAGACTTCAGGAAGCGCTTCGTCTTCATCGTCGGTTTTGTCTTCAACGATGACCGCTTCGTCGACTTTGACGTCGGCGAGTGTCACCACTTCTTCGTCCAGATCTTCTGTAACGACTTTGTCTGTTTCGATCAGAGTTGCCGCCGCCATGGCGCGAGACAGGCTGTCTTCATCGCCATCATCATCTGTGTCGTCCGCGTCATCGACAACATCTGCAACATCATCTGCATCAACCACGTCGTCAGCGTCAGGAATGTCATCGAGATCGCCAGTGTCTTCTGTGATCACAACGCCGACTTCGTCTTCATCAGACGTCAGAACGGTGTCAGCCGTCTGTTCAGCGCTCAGCTCACCGTCTGTTTCATCATCATCTTCGTCAGCATCCAGGCTGTCGAGATCAGACGCAGGCGCTTTGTCGTCATCATCTGCGATGTCATCAAGATCGGTTTCTTGCCAGATCGCAGGAATAATAGCGTCTGTTGTCTCGTCCGCAGCGTCGTCATCATCAGACGCATCCGCAATGTCTGCGGCAACTGTTACGTCAGCATCGTCCGAATCGCCACCCTCTTCAGGGAAAGGTGGCAAAATCTCTTCGCGAACTTCAACGTCACCTTCCTTGATCTCATCAAGGTCAGTCTCTTCCCAGTCGTTCGTGACCACATCGTCAGCAGACTCGTCTGCCATCTCATCGGGCGCGTCGTCAGACACGTCACCGTGCAGAGGGAAAGGTGGAAGAATTTCGTCCTGATCGTCTGCAACGTCATCATCTGCGATGTCGTCCAGCTCAATATCATCAAACTCGGATGGTGTTTTGCTGACCGCAAGATCAGCCAGCTTATCAAACGTGTCGTCTGATTTAACATCTTCGACGTCATCAACATCATCTACATCCACGATGATGTTGTTCATCTTGCTGTCGTCAGAAAACTGATCATTTGCAATGATGTTTGGCAGAGCCGTTTTCGATTCACCGCGCGCCGGACCATTCATTTTCGCTTCGAGAGACAGCGCCCCTTCAGCCAGTGCCAGCACAGACGCCGCGACATCGAGCTCAGGTCGGATCACCAGAGACGGCGCAGCAGGCGGACCTGACGGATGGCTCAAAAAGAGATTTTTCTCCGCCGTACGTCGACGGACCAGAGCGTCAACAACAATCAGGCGGCCGCCAATACGAGCCTTGCGCCAGGCAGAGAAGCTTTCCGCCGCCGCAAGCATTTCGCCGCCATTTACATAAGTCAGCACATCGGATTCGCCGAACGCGTCTTTGCCGATATTCCAGCACAGTGAAACCAGAGCGTCGAACTCATTCTGGTTCAGTGGCGCATGAACATGCATGGCGACGAATTGTTCGATTTCCTGAAGATCATAGCGAAGCAGAAACTCTGCTTCACGCTCGGTGACTTCAACACCTTCGCGGGCTGATCTTGTGTGGCCGTATCCTACAATCCAGCCGCCTTTCGGCAGTGGCTCTGATCTACGACGAAGCCCCTCGAATCCCTTAATGAGATCAAGACCTGCTTTCGATGTTCGGTTTACCTGACTCATGAATTGCTTCTTTCTGGCACAATGTGGCGCGTTCTGCGTCGTGTCATGCAAGATAAACGCCTGCTGACGTTCCACCTATATCAAAATGAGAGTCGCCAATCCTAGGAAGCTCAAAAAGCCTATTATATCGACACTTGTGAGCAAAAATACCGAAGACGCAACCGCTGGGTCAGCCCCAAGCTTCTCTAAAGTGAGTGGTATCAGGATTCCCGACAGACCGGCCCAGACGAAAGTTCCCATCATCGCCACCGAGATGACGAGAGAGAGTTTCGGGTCCTGGAACCAGAAATATGCAATCACGGCGATTGCTGCAGAAAACACCACGCCATTGATCAATGAGGTGAGGCCCTCCCTCACAATGGCTCGCCGTGCCGCAGTACCGGATAACTCGCGTTCCGCCAGACCGCGAACCGAGACGGCCAGAGTTTGCGACCCGGCATTGCCGCCAAGCGCCACAACAACCGGCATCAAAATGGCGAGCGCCACATATTTGTCGATCGTGCCCGCAAACATGGAAATCACACCGGAGGCCACAAAAGCCGTGATCACATTCACGGCCAGCCAGGGCGCTCGCGAGCGGAAGGA
The DNA here is from genome assembly GCA_963678615.1 of uncultured Ponticaulis sp. Taxonomy (GTDB): domain Bacteria; phylum Pseudomonadota; class Alphaproteobacteria; order Caulobacterales; family Hyphomonadaceae; genus Ponticaulis. The sequence goes on along the minus strand of OY782947.1, from coordinate 516,555 downwards.
TGACACAACCGTATCGAACGCGCTGGCCGAGCTAACACCAGACAGGGCAAGAAGGTCTTCGCGGTTTTCTTCCTGGATAACGTCGACGATGTCATCGATGGTGACCATACCCGTCAGGCGACGCGATTCATCAATAACCGGCGCTGACGTCAAATCGTATTTCTGGAACAGGTAAGCGACTTCTTCCTGGTCCATGTCTTCCGGAATCTCGACTTTGTTCTCTTCCATGATCTGGCTGAGCGGCATGGATCGTGGAGACTTCAAAATCTTGTGCAACGGGATACAGCCAAGCACCCGAAACGCCGGGTCGATGACATAAATCTCAAAGAAGATATCCGGCAGGTCATCGGCATTATTGCGCGCATGATCTACCGTCTGACCGACATTCCAGAATTCTGGTGCAGCCAGAAAGTCGCGCTGCATGAGGCGACCGGCGGTTTCCTCGTCGAAGGCGAGCACCCGCTCCAGCTCTTCCCGGTCAACCTTTTCCAGATTCTCAAGAATGGAGCTCTGACGCTCTTCTTCCATATCGTCGAGAAGGAGCGCCGCGTCATCTGTATCCAGCGAGTTGACGGCTTCAGACAGGGCTTCGTCCGGCAGGTGTTCAACCACCAGCTCGCGATACTCATCGCGAAGCTCCAACAGAATGTCGGTTGGAAAGTCAGACCCGAGCTGTTCGGCAATCTGTCCCAGCGTTGAACGCGGCAATTGTTCCAGAAGGTCCGCCGCATCAGCCGCGTGATATTCATCAAGACAGCTTAGCAGGTCAGCGGTCTGACCGGCTTCTTGTGCTTCCATGATTTCTGAAAGGCGTTCCGCTTCAATCTGTTCATCAGACATTTCGTCTTCAGCAGGAATGTCGGAAATGTCTTCCTTTTCCATCTTTCACTCCACTGAAAAAACGTGTCCCTTTGGCCCTGATCTACACACCCCCGGCTATGGGTCAATGGTGACAATACCCCACCGCCTAAAGTCAGCCTTTTTTCCGAACAGGATTCCTGTACATCATAAGCAAAAAATTCAGGGGAAGGAAATGGAAGACACGCAGGATGATGCTTTCGACATCATAATTGTTGGTGCCGGGTCAGCGGGTTGTGTGCTGGCGAACCGTTTGTCAGCAAATCCAGACCTTCGCGTCCTGTTGTTAGAGGCGGGCGGCAAGGATAACTGGGTGTGGTTTCACATCCCGGTGGGCTATTTGTTCGCAATCGGCAATCCGCGCTCTGACTGGATGTTCAAAACTGTAGACGAGCCCGGACTGGGCGGACGTGCCCTTGCCTATCCGCGCGGAAAAGTCCTCGGTGGATCTTCGGCCATCAACGCCATGATTTCCATGCGCGGCCAGAAACAGGATTATGATGGCTGGCGCGATATGGGCCTTCCCGGCTGGGGCTGGGATGATGTGTTTCCTCACTTCAGACAGATTGAGGATCATTTTCTTGGCGACACACCACACCATGGAACAGGCGGGGAATGGCGCGTTGAGGAACCTCGCATTCACTGGGACATTCTGGATCGCATGCGCGATGCCGCCGAAGACATGGGCATTCCCAAATCTGCCGACTTTAACACTGGCGACAATGAGGGCTCTGGCTATTTCCATGTGAACCAGAAAAAGGGCCGCCGCTGGTCTGCCGCTAAAGGCTTTCTCGACCCGGCGCGCAACCGCAAGAATCTTCACATTGAAACCGATGTGGAAATCGAAAAGCTAATCCTGTCCAATGGACGCGTAACCGGCGTGACCGGCTTGCAAAAAGGCCGCAAGGTCAGCTGGTCAGCCCGCGCAAGCGTCATTCTGTCTGCGGGCAGCATTGGTTCCGTACAAATCCTTCAGCGCTCCGGCATCGGCCCGGCTGAGACACTGAAAGCCAACGGCATTGAGCCCGTGCTCCACGCGCCCGGTGTTGGCAGCAATCTGCAGGACCATTTACAACAGCGAGCCATTTATAAAGTCGCCAACACGCGCACTCTGAACGAGACGTATTACAACCTTGTCCGGCGCGCCTGGATGGGCGTGGAGTATGCGCTTTGGCGGCGAGGTCCTCTGACCATGGCGCCGTCACAGGTTGGCATTTTCACGCGATCAGATGCGAGCCATGACCGGGCGAATATTCAATTCCACCTTCAGCCGCTCTCCCTCGATAAATTCGGTGATCCGCTGCACCGCTTTCCCGCTGTCACCGCGAGCGCCTGTAATCTGCGCCCCACGTCTCGCGGTACACTATCAATTGGCGGCCCAAGGCTGGGCGATGCCCCTGTGATCGCGCCAAATTACCTGTCCACCCCAGCAGACCGACAGGTCGCGGCAGATGCCATCCGCATTACCCGCAAACTGATGAGCCAGAGCGCGCTTGCCCCGTTTACACCGGAAGAGGTCTTACCCGGCCCTGCCTATGCCGACACTGAAGAGGATCTTGCAAGAGCCGCTGGCGCGATTGGCACCACCATTTTTCACCCCGTTGGCACATGCCGCATGGGCGGGCCATCAGACCCTGAGGCACCATTGGATGCGCGCCTGCGCTTTAAAGGCCTTAGCGGACTTCGGGTGATCGATGCCTCTGTCATGCCGACCATCACGTCTGGAAACACGAATACGCCGACCATAATGATTGCCGACAAGGCCGCAAAAATGCTGCTCGCCGACTTACAAAACGAACGCAGCTGAGAGACGCAAAAAGCGAGGCAACCCCCTAGAAGGTGGGATTTTCATCTCACCCGTTCCAATCAAACGTGTGCGCGCTTCAGTTTCGGGCATGTTTCGTGAGGACCCCAAATGCGATCGTTCGTCGTCTCTCTCCTGTTTGCAGCCAGCGCCGTCATGGGCGGGGCCAGCGCACAGGACATTTCGTTAAAAGACCCAAATGCAAAATATGCATCGCGCAGCTGTCCGCTGAAGCAGCATATGAAACACAAAACAGCCTTTGAGGCTGACTGCCGGTGTGGCCACAATGCCAGCACCAGCACTGGTCTTGAAGTCTGTATGCGGCCCTATGAAATTGCAATGAACCGGGCAAGCAATATCGCTGAGGGCCCGTCCTTTGCGACCTATCACAACGCCCATATCAGTGGCGGCTTCATCGACTATGACCGCAATGAACTGATCGCATCCGTCCATTGGGACAACAGCAAGGATTCTAAAGGTCTTGTCGTTGCCTATAATCTTGATGACTGGTCGCGGCGCTTCATCAGCGGCGATGCAAATGACGAATACGGCCCGATGGAAATCGGCGAAGGTCCGGCCTTCAACCTGCTAAAAGACATTCAGCCCGGCCCGGATGGCCAATGGTATGCCTTCAACTATGTCTATCGCAAAAACACCGCGGACAGCATTGGCAGCGGCCCGGTCATTTATCGTGTTGATCCTGAAACGGGCGCACGCAAAACAGTCTGGGAAGCGCGCAATGGTGCATATGGCCAATGCCCGTCCGGGCGCTCCGTCATTCGCCGCGAATCTCAGAAATTCGTCCAGTACACTCAGGAAGTCTTCGCTGTCGACCAGACGGACGGGTCTTTCATTGTCAGCTTCAACAACAATCTGATGGGCGGCACAGGCTTTGCCCGCATTAGCGCCGATGGCAAATCCTGTGATTTCATCAGCCTGAGCGGCCAGCGCGACGATAACCTGTCCAAAGGACGCGGCTATGACATGCGCGGACCAATGCTCGGCGCATATCTGCACAACGGAAAGCTCTACTCCCACTCGACGGGCGAAAAGACATTGTTCGAAATCGACCCGGCAACGGGCAATCGCCGCGCCCTTATGCGTGACGCGCCAAAGCCAGAGGCATGGCGTCATATTCAGTGGGATGATACGCGCGGCGTCTTCTGGATTTCCGGCAAGATGAATTCCGCCATGGTCACGGCTTATGACCCGAAGACCAACAAACTGCTCGTCACAGATACCGGCTGCACCCAGACAGCTGACTTCCCATGGTTCCCGATCTGTAAAGAAGGCCCGCTGGCCACACTGACGCTGAACTATGGCCCGATGTGGCTGAACAAAAAGACCGGAACGCTCCTGTTCGGTTATGACGCCATCGGCATTGTCGAGTTCGAACCGGAAACCGGTAACTCGATCAACCGGAGTTTCTAGAGTGTCTTCTGTACTGGCTGGGCGATTTCGCTCAGCCAGAACGTCATGAGCCGCTTAGCAAGTGAAATACAATTCACTCTCAACCTCATTCATCGAATGAGATTTATTTTCTTCGAAAGTGAAGGGAAAAATGGTGCGGTCGAGAAGACTCGAACTTCCACGGGTTGCCCCACAGCGACCTCAACGCTGCGCGTCTACCAATTCCGCCACGACCGCACGCCTTAGCAGAGCGGGGCTGATAACCCAGAATACCCTGCCTTGTGAAGTGATTTTTTCAGAAAAATGATATTATCCGTCAGAAGCCGGTGAATATCTTAGTCGACGACGTTAAAATCCTGCACGCTGGCAGGGCCTGTGACCCTCACAGACATGCGTTCACCCTCAATCTGGATGTCGCCTTTCGCGATCGGATGATCGTTTGCAAGGATCCAGACTTCATCTGTTTCGCGGGTGTCGAGCGGGATAACCGCGCCCCGGCCCATGCGCAGCAATTGGTGCATAGGCAAACGGGCCCGGCCAAGAATGACCGATATTTCGACTTTCACGGCATCTATTTGACGCGTCATGATAAATTCCCATTTAGATGAAGTTCAAGTATCCATGCCCCTTGGTTAGTGCGGAGTTAAGATTTGGCCGAAGTTCACAAAACAGGCATTGATTGGGCAGTTTCTGACGATCTGATCCCTTATGACGCCGCCCTTGCCATCATGGAAAACCGGGTCCAGCAAGTCTTTGATGGCGAGGCCAACGAACTCGTTTGGTTTCTACAGCACCCACCACTCTATACGGCGGGCACCAGCGCCAAAAGCGATGACCTGCTCGACCCGGACCGCTTCCCGGTTTTTGATGCCGGACGCGGTGGCCAATTCACCTATCATGGCCCCGGTCAGCGCGTTGCCTATGTCATGCTCGATCTGCGCGAACGCGGACGTGACGTTCGAAAATTCGTCCAGTCTCTGGAACAAGTCGTCATCGATACACTCGGCGCGTTCAACATTAAAGGCGAACGCCGAGACGGGCGCGTCGGTGTCTGGGTTGATCGCACCGAAAGTGGCGGCCCACTCAAGGAAGATAAAATTGCGGCACTCGGCATCCGCCTGCGAAAATGGGTGAGCTTTCACGGCCTCAGTCTCAATGTCGAACCGGATCTGACCCATTTTCAGGGCATTACCCCTTGCGGCATTGCTGACCCCGGACTTGGCGTCACAAGCCTTGTCGATCTTGGTCACCCGGTTTCGATGGAAGACGCCGACATCGCTCTGCGCGAAGCGTTCGAACAGAATTTCGGACCGTTAGTCCGCGTCGCCTCGCCCCTTTAACGGCAAGGCATAGTAGGCAACGGCCTTGTCCGGCGTGAAGTCCTGTTCGCCAACGCGTTCAAAGCCAAAACCTTGATGAAAACGATGAGATCCAGGATTATCCGGCCTGGTGTTCACTTCTGCAACGAGATAGTCGCGGTCTGGAAACCCCAGCGCAGCGGCCTCATAAAGACCGGCACCCAGCCCCTTACCTCGCGCTTCCGGCGCAAAGGCGATCCGGTCGACATAAATCACTGAAACAGATTGCTCCCTGGCCCAGGTTTCAAACCAACGCAGATTCGGGCTTTTATACGCCAGCGTGCCGGGCTCAATCAGAGTGATGAACCCGATCGGGTCATCATTCGCATCGATCACCACCCAACATTCAGACAGCGAAATAATCTCTTCCAAATCACCCCGTGTTTCACGGCTCACACCGGGCGTGCAGGCTTCATTAATCTGATAAAGCCTATTGAGATCGTTCACCTGAAAGGGCCGCGCCTGGAATGACGCGGCTGCATTCCCAATCAGGCTCATAGAGCTTTCAGAACGTCTCGAACGGCCGCAAGAGCATCTTCGGCCTTGTCGCCATCCGGACCACCGGCCTGCGCCATGTCCGGGCGACCGCCGCCGCCTTTCCCGCCAACCGCAGCTGCTGCGACCTTCACAAGGTCAACCGCCGAAACTTTGTCGAGCAGGTCTTTGGTCACGCCTGTTGCAACGGCGGCTTTGCCGTCATTGACGGCAACAAACACAGCGACACCTGAACCGAGAGTATTCTTGGCATCGTCCATAAGCGTGCGAAGCTCTTTGGCCGGAACGCCGTCGAGAACACGTGCGATGAGCTTGACGCCATTGACCTCTTCTGGCCCTGGCGCGGCGGCGCCACTACCACCGCCCATTGCGAGCTGACGCTTGGTCTCAGAGAGCTCTTTTTCGAGCTCTTTGCGTTGTTCAACAAGTCCGCTGACACGGTCAGACAGCGTTGAAAGCGGTGTTTTCAGCTTGTCAGCAGCCGCCTGTCCCAGCGCCACTTGTGACCGCAAATGTTCGAAGGCCGCTTTCGCCGTCGTTGCCTCGATCCGGCGGATACCAGCGGACACACCGCCTTCAGAAAGGATTGTGAACACAGCAATGTCGCCCGTCCGACCGACATGTGTTCCGCCGCAGAATTCCATCGAGAAATGATGATCAGCTTCCATCGCCTTGCCCATGGTCAGAACCCGGACAATATCACCATATTTCTCGCCGAATAACGCAAGCGCGCCTTCTTCGATCGCTTGTTCCGGTGCCATTTCGCGTGTGGAAACCGGCTCGTTCTGGCGAATGATGGCGTTCACCTGATCTTCGATCAGCAGCAATTCTTCTTTCGTCACGGGTTGCCCATGACTAAAGTCAAACCGCAAACGGTCTGCTTCAACCAGCGAGCCTTTCTGCGTGACATGCGTGCCGAGCACATTGCGAAGTGCCGCATGCAAAATATGCGTGGCAGAGTGGTTGGCTTTGATCGCAGCGCGGCGGTCTGTATCGATCACCGCCTCAGCCCGGTCACCCGTTTTGACACCGCCAGCCGTAAGCGTGCCGATATGCGCATGAAGGCTGCCAGCCCGTTTTTGAACATCGCTCACAGTCAGGACAGCACCAGACGCAAATGTCAGCGTGCCGTGATCACCAGCCTGACCACCAGACTCGGCATAGAAGGGCGTCTCATCCAGAAGGATTTCAACGTCACCACCGTCAACCGCATCCACGAGTTCGCCGTCCTGAAGGAGTGCCAGAACTTCGCCAGAACCAGTTGTGTTGTCATAGCCGGTAAAGCGAGTTGGCCCCAGTCGGTCTTTCAGTTCCTGCCAGACAGAGTTTCCGGCCGCATCGCCAGACCCTTTCCAGTTGGCTTTGCCAGTCTCTTTCTGTTTGTCCATCGCGGCATCAAAACCATCCGTATCGACGGTCAAACCACGCCCACGCAAAACGTCTTGTGTCAGATCGAGTGGGAACCCGTATGTGTCATACAGTTTGAACGCTGTTTCGCCGGAAGCACACCGCCCCCGGACAATCCGTCTGTTGCGTCATCGAGCAATGCGAGGCCACGCCCCAGCGTACGCTGAAAGCGAGCTTCTTCCTGCTCAAGCTGCGCTTTGATCATTGCCTCTGCTCGCTTTAGTTCAGGATAGGCATCCCCCATTTCGGTGATCAGCGCGTCAGTGAGTTTATACATGAGCGGCTCTTCCGCCCCCAGCAGGTGCGCGTGACGCATTCCACGTCGCATAATTCGGCGCAGAACATAACCACGGCCTTCATTTGATGGCATGACACCATCAGCAAGCAGGAATGCGGAAGACCGCAAATGGTCTGCAATGACCCGGAAAGATGCCAGTTGATCCCCTTGGGCTTTGCGATTGAAGACATCTTCTTCAGCAGCAATCAGCTTTTGGAACAGATCGATGTCATAGTTATTGTGAACGCCCTGAAGGATGGTCGATATACGTTCCAGACCCATACCGGTATCAATGCTCGGCTTAGGCAGGTTTTCGCGCGTTCCGTCCTGCAGCTGGTTGAACTGCATGAAAACGAGGTTCCAGATCTCAATGAAGCGGTCGCCATCTTCTTCCGGACTTCCCGGAGGGCCGCCCCAGATATGCTCGCCATGATCATAAAAGATTTCAGAACACGGGCCGCACGGGCCTGTGTCACCCATGGACCAGAAATTATCTGAAGTCGAAATACGAATCACACGGTCATCGTTAAGACCCGCAATCTTCTTCCAGAGTGCAGCCGCCTCATCATCTTCGGAATAGACCGTAACAAGCAGTCGATCTTTTGCCAGACCGAAATCGCCCGTTACCAGATCCCATGCATTCTTGATGGCCTCTTCCTTGAAATAGTCACCAAAGGAAAAGTTCCCAAGCATTTCAAAGAAGGTATGGTGGCGCGCCGTGTAACCGACATTGTCGAGGTCGTTGTGCTTACCGCCCGCGCGCACGCACTTCTGAGACGTTGCAGCGCGCGGAGATGTTGGTTTCTCCTGCCCCGTAAAGACGTTCTTGAACGGGACCATGCCCGCATTGACGAACAGAAGTGTCGGGTCATTCTCCGGAACCAGAGGGGCAGAAGGTTTTACTTCGTGTCCCCGCTCTTCAAAGAAAGAGAGAAAGCCTTTGCGGATATCCGATACGCTCGTCATGTATATAACGCCCCAAGGGTTAGTTTTCGCCGGAACTCACCCGCTCCGGTCACGTCTAACCCCGGATATATAGATGACCGGGGCAGACGCCAACCATTACTGCGCTACTCTTTATTCGTTGACAGCAACATCGCTGTCTTCGCTATCGTCTTCACCGACCAGCATAACGTCTGCAATCAGGCCAGCCTGACGACGAATTTGCTCTTCGACTTCAGCGGCGACAGCAGGGTTTTCACGCAAGAAACGCTTTGCGTTTTCACGCCCCTGACCAAGGCGTTCGCCATTATAAGAGAACCAGGAACCTGATTTCTCGACGACATCCCCCTTCACGCCAAGGTCAAGCAATTCGCCCATTTTGGAGACACCTTCCCCATAAATAATGTCAAATTCCACCTGACGGAATGGAGGCGCAACCTTGTTCTTCACCACTTTGACGCGGGTCTGGTTACCAACAACCTCGTCCCGATCTTTGATCGAACCGATACGGCGAATATCCAGACGTACAGACGCATAAAATTTCAGCGCATTACCGCCAGTTGTCGTTTCCGGGCTACCGAACATAACGCCAATCTTCATCCGGATCTGGTTGATGAAAATCACCATACAATGAGATTTGGAGATTGAACCGGTCAGTTTACGCAGTGCCTGGCTCATCAGGCGGGCCTGAAGACCTGGCAGGCTGTCGCCCATCTCACCTTCAAGTTCCGCACGCGGTGTCAGAGCCGCCACAGAGTCAACGACCAGAACATCAATCGCCCCGGAGCGAACCAGCGTGTCTGTAATCTCAAGGGCCTGCTCGCCCGTGTCAGGCTGAGAGACGAGAAGATCATCAAGATCCACACCCAGCTTACCCGCATAGACAGGGTCCAGTGCGTGCTCTGCGTCTACGAACGCACACACGCCGCCATTCTTCTGAGCTTCTGCAACCACGTGCAAAGCCAAAGTCGTCTTACCGGAGCTTTCCGGACCATAAATTTCAACGATACGGCCCTTTGGCAGGCCGCCAATGCCGAGCGCAATATCAAGGCCAAGAGACCCGGTCGAAATCGACTCAATGTCCATTGCCTCATTATCGCCCAGTCGCATGACAGAGCCTTTGCCGAAAGAGCGCTCAATCTGGCTGAGTGCTGTCTGGAGTGCTTTTTGCTTATCCACGCCGTTACCTTCCACGAGTCGAAGTGTCGGTTGTCCCATTGATCCATCTCCTTACTAACTGAGTCTCAGACTCGTCGAAAGCCCACTCTTTGCTTCTTGGAGATGTTTGTACCACGTTTGTTCCACAAGAACAAACGGTAAACAAAATAAAAAACGAGGCCACCATATCTGGTAGCCTCGCCATATTGTGCTCACTAAATCAAGCTGCGCTAAGCTCTTCTTTCACGCGTTCTGCCAGTTTTTCCATGCGGAACGGCTTTGGCAGGAAGGAAATAGACCGCTCTTCATCGAGCGTTTTCGTCAGATCGCTTTCCGAATAGCCAGAGATGAACATTACCCGCGCATCGCCTAGATATTCCCGCGCCTTTTTCAGGAGGCTTGGTCCGTCAATGCCCGGCAGAATGACGTCAGAAATCAGAAGGTCGATCTGGCCCTGATTCTCGATGATCAGCTCAAGCGCCTCTTCTCCGTCAGCGGCTTCAATCACGTCATAGCCGCGCTTTTTCAAAATGCTGGCAGCGATATTCCGAACGCCGTCTTCATCCTCGACCAGCATGATGCGGCCACGCCCAGCAAGGTCTGCTGGCGGCTTCGGCGCTTCCTGAACAACTGGCTCCGGTTCTTTTACCGCTTCGATTTCTTCAGCTGCCAGCGCCGGCATGTAAATGTAGAAACTGGTGCCTTCACCCACTTTGGACTTTGGATAGATATAGCCGCCAGACTGTTTGACGATGCCATAAACCGTCGCGAGCCCCAAGCCCGTGCCCTTGCCCTCTTTCTTGGTGGTGAAGAATGGCTCAAAGATATTGTCCATGACCTCCTGAGGCATGCCGGCCCCGTTATCTTTCACCTCAATGCAGAGATATTCCCCGCCTTCGACCTGAGTGAAGCCGAGTTCATGGGCGTCTTCCTCTGTCGCACGGCTGGTCGAGATGGTCAGAACGCCGCCGCCTTTTTCCAGCATTGCGTCGCGCGCATTTGTGGAGAGGTTGATAATGGCATTCTCAAGCTGTCCCTTATCGGCCCGGATCAGAGGCAGATCACGGCCATGCTTCATGGCCAGTGTGACACGCTCGTCCAGCAATGGACGGATGAGATAGCGCAGCTCATTGAGCACGTTATTCACGTTCAGCATTTCACGTTTGAAGGTCTGCTTACGCGAGAAGGCGAGCAGCATGTTCACCAGTTCAGCTGAGCGAGATGACAGCTCATGAATCTGCTGCAGCTCATCAAAACTCGGATCGCCAACGGTGTGACGCTCAAGCAGATTGTCCGTGTGCAGCATTACGCCGGTCAGCATGTTGTTAAAATCGTGCGCAACGCCGCCCGCCAGCGTGCCAATCGCCTGCATCTTCTCAGATTGCATGAGACGCGAGCGCAGTTGAGACTGCTCCGTCATGTCGATGACATACGCGATGACCGGCTTGCCAGAATTGTCGAGCGTGATGACAACGCTGACATCACGCGGCTTTTCCGTCGTGGTACGAAGCTCAATCGGGTGGTCCACAGCATTGAGCAATACCTCTGACAATTCACGATCGTCAGCTGAATTGGTGAAAAGCTGAGAGAATGAACCGCCCGGTGTCGCCTTGCCTTCAGTCAATTCAACCAGTGCCCGGTTTGCATCGATAATACAGGCCTGAGACAGGCTTTCGCCTTCGAGGCGCGCAACACCAAATGGCGCATCTTCAAACAGCGGATCATGATCGCCGCGCAGCGGGCGAGACGATGAAACCGCGGTCAGACGCTCGCGAGCCCCCTGCGGTGCATTCGACGGGGCCAGCACAATTGTACGCGAAACAGCATCAGCGCCGCGCCCAGACCATGTGGTTGCTGTTTGCACCAGTGTTTCAACGCCATCACGCGCACGCACATGAAGGTCCAGCCAGAGCGGGCCGGTTCCCTTTTTGTCGCGTTTGAAAATCTTCATCGATTCCGGACGCATAATGTCTTCGACCTTCAGGTCGGTGAACGCGTCCGGCAGGCCGAGATAATCGCGGATCCAGCCATTTGCGTAAGAAATCTGGCCATTGGCGCGCGCAATAAAGAAACCGAGTGGGGCGTCTTCAACGAACAGGGCGCGCGCATCAGCCGAGCCCATAGCACCGCTAAGGGCTTCCAGCCGGCGCAGGCGCCACATTGTCCGCCTGTTCTCAAGCGGCGAAACTGTGACTTCAAACTGAACCGGCGCGTTATCATCTCCAATCGCAATCGCTGGCAGGGTTTCCCGGCGTCCTTCGCCAGACTTTGCGGCACGAGACAGACGGTAAATCGGAGCGTTCAGGCCCGGATTGGACCCGAACAGACGATCAACCGACGCGGCCCGCTCTGTTTCGGACACAACACCAAGATCCTTGGAAAGCGCGGCGTAGGCCGCGTTGGAGGCAACCGCACCGCCGCCCTCTTCAGTGATGATGACCGCTTCATCCAGCGCGTCGATCCATGCAAAGGGCTGTTTCTTTTTCGCAACGACTTCTTCGGTTGCGCCTCTGGACGGGAACAGGCCAAGTCGTTTGCCCGCGCCGCGCATCACCCAGACCAGAAACACCATGCCGCCCGAGGCAAGCGCAATCAGCAGAACCGGCCCGGTTTTTCCAACCGCTTCCGGCCGGACAATGGCGATACACGCCGCCGCGACAGCGATGAGCAGTGAGAACCAGAACAAGCCCTGGAACAGGTCGAGACCTCCTGACTGCGGGGTTTCCCCGTCCTCTGGATGAGATCTGGCGAGCGCTTTTTCGATTTCAGTTGGGTCTAGGTCGGTCATTGGCGGAAACTCACTCAAGGTGCTCTACTCTGTCACGATTCGCGTTTCAGATCGTAACAGCTTTCTATCTGCCCTCTGGTGCCGGGCGTTTACGGGTCCGCATGACGAAGCTGATAATCTTGGCCACAGCTTCATAGTGTTCACGCGGAATCACATCATCGATCTCCACTTTCGCGTACAGTGCGCGCGCCAGTGGTGGGTTCTCAATCATCGGAATATCATTGGCTTCGGCGACTTCGCGAATACGAAGCGCCAGCTCATCCACACCTTTTGCGATACAGACCGGTGCCGGTGTGGAATCGTCGTATTTCAGGGCGATGGAATAGTGTGTCGGGTTGGTGATGATGACGTTTGCTTCCGGAACCGCAGCCATCATGCGCTGACGAGATTTCTCGTGACGCAATTGACGGATTTTAGCTTTGACCTGCGGGTCACCATCAGACTGTTTGTGTTCGTCTTTCACTTCCTGACGCGTCATTTTCATCTTCTGATCGAACTGCTGTTTCTGGAAGATATAGTCGATGGCTGCGATCAGCCCGACCACCACCAGAGCAGCAATCAAAAGACGCAGCGCAATGGAATGCAGCGCCCCGGTCAGAAGCGCGATCTCAATGCCGCCTGCCCGCTCAATCAGAGACACACGGGGCCAGACGGCATAGGCCAGCGCAATAACAATCGCTGCCAGTTTCAGAATGGATTTGAAAAGGTTCATCCAGCCCTGTGGGCCGAAAATGCGCGTCAATCCGGACATTGGCGACAGCTTGTCGAGCTTTGGCTTGACCTTTTCCATCGTCCAGATTGGACGGTTCTGAATGAGGTGCCCTGTCAGCGCGAACAGGATCATCACGCCGAAAACAATCGCCGCGACCGGCACAAGCGACCAGACCAGAGACCGGGCAAGGCTCATCACACCGCCATTTTGCAGATCAAATGCATGCGGATGATCGATCAGCGAGACCAAAGGCCGGGCGACCATGCGCAGCAAAGGCCCGGATGCCGCGATCAGAACGGCAAGACCAAGCAAGGCAAACCAGATCGGCACGTCCTGACTGCGGGCGACATCGCCCTTCTTCCGTGCGTCATCTAACCGTTTCTGGGTAGGTTCTTCGGTCTTCTGCGACTGGTCTGGTTGATCTGCCATTTAGAAGGCACCTCCGTTGAGGAATTGATCAAATCCATTCAACCAGGCCAGCAGTCCTGCGCCCATGCCAATTGCGACAATGATCAGCCCCAGCATGATGGAGCTTGGCATAGCGATGAAGTAAATCTGAATTTGCGGGATAAGGCGCGCAGCAAGGCCAAGCGCCAGGTTAAAGATCAGGCCAAACGCGATGGCAGGCGCGGCAATCTGAACGCCGAGCCGGAACGCTTCGATGAACGCGGTCACGCCATAAGTTGCCGCGTCGCCAACGCTTGGCAGCTGTCCGGGCGGAAACAGCGTGTAGGAATCAACTGCGCCTTCCAGCATCCAGCGGTGAATGCCCGCGCCAAGCACCAGCAAGGTCGCAATCAGCGAGAAAAACGTGCCCAATACAACGCCTTGCGTCTGGCTCATCGGGTCCATCTGCATGGCAAAGCCAAGCCCGGTATGAAGCGACACAACCTGACCAGCGACATTGGCGGCAGACATGAAAATCCGCGCAGCAGCGCCAAACATCAACCCGATCAGGATTTCTCCGATCAGCAGGAAGATGGTGTCAGAAAAGGCCGTTGGCAGAGGCGGGATCTGTGCAGACACACTCGGCGCGACAGCCATTGTCGCCAGTAACGCAGCAGATAAGCGAAACCGCGCCGGAACAGCTGCCTCACCCCAACCGGGGGCAAGCATCAGAACTGATCCGATACGGGCAAACAACAGCGCGCCGATCCAGACATATGGCAGCAGCGCATTCATCTACATGCCAGCAATGATGGCAAAGGTTTCCTGCGCATATTGCGCGATCATCGCCCCCATAAAGGGCAGGAAGATCAGCAATGCGAGGAAGATGGCGACGATCTTGGGAACGAAAACGAGGGTCATTTCCTGAACCTGCGTCAGCGCCTGAATCAGGGCGATGCCAACACCGACCGCCAGACCGATAATCATGGCCGGCGCGGCCATCAAAACGGTGGTCCACAGGGCGTCTCGCCCCAGATCAAGTACTTCTGCACCAGTCATAAACGTAACCTTAAGAGCTCTTAACGTTAACCAATGCAAAGAAATGGTTAACAAAGCGCTTAAGATTTGGGGCATTCCCGTGAAAACCGGGCAATTCTTGCCGGGTTGGGCTTCAGACCGCCTTCTGCGACGAGCCCTACCCCCGCCAGGGGAGCGAGGGGCTGACTTTCGCTGAGGCAGGCGACCTTTTAGCCCATGACATGCAGCAATGTTTTGTTGCGGATATAACGCTCAAAATTCTCAAAGAACGTCTCATCGCCGCGCAACAAAGTGCCCTGCGTTTCTGAGCTGTCATGCGGCGTCAGGGTGATGTGCGGATGATGCCAGAGCGGGCTCGCCTCTGGCAGCGGCTCAACTCCGGTCACGTCAAGCGTCGCATGGGCCGGACGGCCACGATCCATTTCCGCAATCAATGCGGCTTCATCCACCAGCGCGCCGCGACCAAGATTCATGAACAAGGTCTGGCCCTCATTCATGGCAGCGAAAAAGTCCGCATTCGCGAAATTCTCGGTCTCTGGCGTATGCGGCATAGCGAGCAGAACAATGTCAGCCTTTGGCAGAGCCGCGATCACGTCATCGGGATGAATAATCGCTTCCGCATAGGGGTCAGTTCCGCCTGAACGGCGCACGCCCGTGACCTGCCCGCCAAGCGCCTGAACACGCCGCGCCACCGCCTGACCGATTGCACCATACCCGATGATCAGCCAGCGTGAGCCCATAATTTCACGTTGGGTGAGCCGGTTCCAGACAGCATCTCTTTGCTGAGCGCGGTGTTCTGGACCACGTTTCAGCCAGTCCATGGCCTGCCAGATTGCCCATTCCGCCATCGCCTCAGATTGCCGGTGATTGGTGGTATAAAGGCGCGCTTTCTCAAGAACAGCGACCAGCGCCTTATTGTCCACGCCAGCAGCAGAGGACTGAAACCAGTCCAGCTCAGTGGCCGACATTACGTGTTTGAGAAAGGCGCGCGCAGCAGGCCCGAACCAGACATCGCCATTGCCGTAAGCGAGAGACGGGTCCGGTGTTTCGATCCGCTCGCCAGACTGGCTGTCATGCACTTCGCCCGCATCATTCAACAGAATGAACCGTACGGAATGATCCAGCTCGGCCAATCTGCCCTTCAAACGCTCATAAGTTTTCTCATGAAGCAAACAGTCTGTCATTTCCGCCCCCTTATATTACCTTTTTGTAATATGCCATTTGCACAGAATACCATTTCACGGCTTTCATGTTTCTCAGATCGCGTTAGAACGTGAGTAATTCATCGATAAACGGATAATCTTATGCGTCAAATTTTGCTCGCCACAACGGCAGTCCTGGCTCTTGCAGCCTGTTCTCCATCCAGCACAGATCCGCAGGTAAAGGAAACACC
Source organism: uncultured Ponticaulis sp. (assembly GCA_963678615.1). GTDB lineage: Bacteria > Pseudomonadota > Alphaproteobacteria > Caulobacterales > Hyphomonadaceae > Ponticaulis. Next base: position 500,528 of record OY782947.1, on the reverse strand, counting down.
AAAACCTGAAGTCACCAGTGAAGTTGCGAAGACAGAGTCAGAGCGCCTGAACGCCTGGTTCGACGTAAAATACGACGAAGAGCTGAAGATGAGCCCGATGAACCTCACTCAGCTGGGCAGCAAAGAGCTCTATTCCGAAATCGATGACATGTCCTGGGCCGCTCAGGAAAAACGCATTGCCTGGCGCAAAGCGACCGTCGACGAGATGAAAGCCTCCTTCGACTATGACAAGCTCGATACCGAGACGAAGATGTCATACGATCTGTGGATCAACATTGCCGAGAATGCCGAGAAGGCATGGAAATGGCGTTTTCACAGCTATAACTTCGAGCAGATGGGCGGCGCGCAGGCCTGGCTCCCACAATTCCTGATCAGCTTCCACCGGGTCGATACTGAAGAAGACATGACCGCTTATGTGTCTCGCGTCAAAGAGACAGGTCGCGCCCTTCGTCAGCTTCTGGAGCAAACAAAGGTATCGGCGGAAAAAGGCATTCGCGCACCGGGCTTTGCCTATCGCGGCGCCCTGAAACAGGCGGAAGCGGTGATCGATGGCGCGCCCTTCACGGACGGTGAAGACACAGCAATTTTTGCGGATCTGAAATCCAAAATCACGGCTCTGAAAGACGATGGCAAGATCACGCCAGAACGCGCTGCCGAACTTGAAGCGGCGGGCAAAACTGCGCTGCTGGAGGAGTTTGGCCCGGCCTACACAAACATTATCAGCTGGCTGCGCGAAGACGAGAAGAACACGACTGAAGCGCATGGTGCCTCAGCCCTTCCAGACGGCAAAGCCTTCTATGACTATATGCTGGCAACCTCCACAACCACCTCTCTGACAGCAGATGAAGTCCACAATATCGGCCTGTCCGAAGTGGCGCGCCTGCGCGACGAGATGGAAAAGGTGAAGGCTGAATTCGGTTTCGAAGGCACGCTGCAGGAATTCTTCGTATTCCTGCGCACCAATAAGGATGACGAACGCCTCTATTTCCCGGACACCGATGAAGGTCGTCAGGGCTATATCGATGAAGCGACCAAATACATCAACAACATTAAAACGCACCTGCCAGAGTATTTTGGCCTGCTGCCAAAAGCAGATGTTGTGGTCAAACGCGTTGAAGCCTTCCGCGAACAGCCGGGCGCAGCACAGCACTATTATCCGGGCACGCCAGACGGCTCCCGTCCGGGCATTTACTACGCTCACCTGTCTGACATGAAAGCCATGCCAAAGCGTGAACTGGAAGTGATCGCCTATCACGAGGCCATTCCGGGCCACCACATGCAGATTTCGATCGCGCAGGAACTGGAAGGCATTCCAAAGTTCCGTACCCAGCAATTCTACAACGCCTATGTTGAAGGCTGGGCGCTGTACTCAGAATATCTCGCTAAGGAAATGCCGGGCACTTATCAGGACTCGCTCTCTGAGTTCGGTCGTCTCGGTTCTGAAATCTGGCGCGCAATCCGCCTCGTTGTTGACACTGGCCTGCACGCAAAAGGCTGGACCAAGGAACAGGCAATTGAGTACTTCCAGGCAAACTCTGCCATCACGGATGCTCAGGCGCTTGCCGAAATCGAGCGCTATATCACATGGCCGGGTCAGGCGACCGGCTACAAGATCGGCATGATCCGTATTCTGGAACTGCGTGAAAAAGCGAAGAAAGAGCTTGGCGAGAAGTTCGACATTCGTGGCTTCCACGATGCGGTTCTCGGTGGCGGCGGTCTTCCGCTCGACCTGCTTGAAAAGCGTGTTGACCTGTGGGTTGCAGAGGTCAAAGCCGAGGACTGATCCCGGCCAGATACCAATACCGAAAAGGCGGGGAAGTCCCCGCCTTTTTTATTAGTCTATCGCACGACGCGAAATGATGAAACGGGCCGCGCCCCCATTCGGGTACCAGTCTTCCACAATATGGAACCCGCAGGCATCGACATGTTGGAAAAGCTCATCGGCGGTCATGACATGCACATAAGGCGCCTTGCCGATGAGTTTCATGACCGGCAGAGCCAGACGGATCATCGGATTCATGTCACCCAGACACGCCGTGCTCTGGATGAAAATCCCGCCCGGTTTCAGCAAGGCATGGACTTTTTCCATAACGGCGCGCGGGTCGCGGCACAGATGCAGGATGTTGAGCCCCAGCACGACATCAAACCGCTCACTTTCATGCACGTAGTCTTCAATAGACGTGCGTAAAAACTCGACATTCTGAATGCCAGCTTCTTCCGCCCGCTGACGCCCATACTCCAGCATGTTGTCAGCCACATCTGTCGCCAGAATGCGTTTCACTTGCTCGGCATGCTTCAACGCCGTTGTGCCCGTTCCGCATCCAAACTCGAACACGGTATGTGACGGCTCAAGATAGCGTCGTGTTCGCGTCAGCTTGCCTTCGTAAATGTCCTCATTTGATACCGGTTTCTGGAAATATTTGTCTGCTAACTTTTCCCAGAATTGTCTGTCTTTAACGCCCTGCACGCTCATTCAGCCTCTAGCCCTTTTCGAATTACGATTATTATTTATCGTTTTTCGATGTTTTTGTAAAGCTAATTCTCAAACCAGGCCATTCCGTCAGTCTTAGAACGGGTTCAGCGTATAGCCTTCCTGTTGCAGCAGAGCGTGCGATGTCATCGCTGAGAGAGCAATGGTTACACCCGGCAACAAGTCTTCTTCTGTCAGGTCGTAAAAGGCCGCCGTCTGACCGCAAAGTTCAATCCGCGCACCAAACGCGACAAGCTCAGCAATCAGGCCCGCATTCGGATTGTCTTCACCAAGCGCTTTGGCCGTCATGAGATCGCGGTGCGCACCGCCATGCACAACAATCGCGATTTTCATATTCTCTGGCAGAACGCCTGCCCCCGCATGCATGTTCAGGAACCGGGCCGGCGTCGTCAGATACCGGCTTTCAAGTCCCTTACCGCCCGGCTTGGAGATGTCGAACGCGACTTTCAGCTTGGTATCCGGGCCCAAACGCGAATCGGGCACTTGAGCCGTATTGCCGTAATTCTTGATCACACTCCCGGCGTGAAAAGCCGTTCCATCCGCAAAAGCTGGCGTCGCGCTGGCAAGCAAAGCACCAGTCATCAGAACGAGTGCACGTCTCATAGGCAGTCTCCTTAAAGTCGGACCGGCCTGTTTAAGGAATAGCCCGGTCATTGTAGTTCTCGATATGAGTGTTAATCCTGTCTGATCCGAGCACAAGTGAAGGGAGCGCTTCGAAATGAAAAAGCCTTTAACGGCAATCGCCTTGGTCCTTGCTATGGCGGCTTGCACAACACCTGACAAAGCGCCGGTTGATCCGGTCACGCCAAAGCCGGTCGACCCGGAACCAAAGCAAGAAGTCGTTGCAAAATCTGAATCAGAATTGCTGAACGCTTTCTTCGAAGATGTCTTCATGGAACAGGCAAAACGCAGCCCGATCTCCATGACCTATCTCGGCATGAAGCAGGATTACGACAAATGGGATGACGTGTCAGACGCCCGCGCAGTCGCAGATTTCGAGCTTCTGAAAACCCGCGTCGCCGAAATGAACACCAGGTTCGATTACGACAAGCTCGACGATAATGCCAAACTGTCTTTCGACCTGTTCAACTATCGCTTCCTACAACAGAGCAAAGCCTTCCCATGGCGCCATTATGGCTACACCTTCAACCAGATGTTCGGCCAGCAGAGCTCAATTCCGGCGTTTCTGATCAACCAGCATAAAGTCTCTGACAAGTCCGACGCTGAAGCCTATATCGCGCGCCTCAACGGCGTGAAGGCCTATCTCGGCCAACACATTGAGAACGCAAAAGCCGCAGCAGAAAAAGGCATTCGCCCGCCTCTGTTTGTTTATGACTATGTCATCAGCGACGCTCAAAACGTTCTGACGGGCTATCCATTCGCCGAAACGGCAGACATGACCGACAGCCCGATCATGAAGGATTTCCGGGGGAAACTCACCGCTCTGAAAGAGAGCGGCTCCATCACTGAAGACGAGTTCAACACCCTGTTGGCAGATGGCGAAACAGCCCTCGCCGACTCCGTCGGACCGATCTACGTCACGCTGATCGAGTTTTTGAAAGCAGACATGGAAAACGCAACATCAGAAGATGGCGCATGGAAGCTGCCGGATGGCGGCGACTATTACGCAATGCGTTTGAACCAGATCACCACAACCAATCTGTCAGCTGACGAGATTCACAATCTCGGCCTGTCTGAAATCGCCCGCATCCATACAGAAATGCGCACCATCATGACCAAGGTGGGCTTTGAAGGGACACTGAAGGAATTCTTCGACTACACCCGCACGGACGAAAAATTCTTCAAGCCAAACACCGAAGAAGGCAAAGCGGAGTATCTGAAAGAAGCCACGCAGATTATCGATACGATGCGTGAGGCTCTGCCGAAAATGTTCAACACGTTCCCGAAGGCTGAAGTCGTCGTCAAAGCGGTTGAACCGTTCCGCGAGAAATCTGCCGGCAAGGCCTTCTATCAGCGCCCTGCCCCAGACGGATCCCGCCCGGGCACGTACTACGCAAACCTCTATAATATGGCTGACATGCCGGTCTATCAGATGGAAGCGCTCGCTTATCACGAGGGCATTCCGGGCCACCATATGCAGATCGCGATTGCGCAGGAACTGAAAGACGTTCCGAAGTTCCGCAAGTACGGCGGCTATACCGCTTATACCGAAGGCTGGGGCCTCTATTCTGAGTATTTCCCGAAAGAATATGGCTTCTATGAAGACCCATATTCTGACTTCGGTCGTCTGGCGATGGAGCTTTGGCGCGCGGCGCGTCTCGTCGTCGACACCGGCCTGCACGAGAAGAAATGGACCCGCGAACAGGCAACCCAATATCTGCTCGACAATACGCCAAACCCGAAAGGTGACTGTATAAAAGCGATTGATCGCTACATCGTCATGCCCGGTCAGGCGACGGCGTATAAGATTGGCATGCTGAAAATTCTGGAGCTTCGCGAACATGCGCGCACAGAGCTCGGCGATAAGTTCGACATCCGCGAATACCATGACACGGTGCTGAAGAACGGCTCTGTTCCGCTCGCCGTCCTGGAAGAGCTGGTGAATAAGTGGATTGCCGAGAAAAAAGCTGGTTAATCGCCAGCCCTGAACTCTTAACGCGAAAAGGCACGGTATTAACCGTGCCTTTTTCTTTTGCGCGCTCCCGCGGGCCAAAGCTCTGTTCCGAATTATTTTTTACTCAAACTCACAACAGTGCAAACAAATATAGCCTTCAACAATTCAACACGACTTGAAGTATTGTCGAGAGCATCGTCAAATTTGCCTCAAAAAACTGCTGCCATAATCTAGAAAAATGCGTTGGAGTGATATTTATACATTCTATTAACTTATTGTTTTTTCTTAGTTTTTCTGAACGCTAGATTAAGTTTCCCTCTCGCGTTAGGTCTGATTTTATCCGCGCACTTCCAAAAGGGAGATTCGCCAGTACGGGACATTGGCGAAATCAAAGGGATAATCATGACGAAACTTATGAGCGGCGTAGCTCTCTCAGCTGTGATGGGAGCGATGGCGTGGTGCATACCGGCTCATGCGCAGGACACACCGACGAACGAAGAACTCCTCAAACGGATCGAGAAACTGGAAGCGCAGAACGCGGCTTTGATGCAGCGTCTGAACGTTGTGCTGTCCGATGCAGAACTCAAGCGCCTGCCTAAGAAGGTTAATGACGCAACCGACACAATTCGTAACAAAACCGGCTTTGTCGGAACCGATGCCAAATATGGCTATGACGTTCTGGACCCGGTTGAGAACGTCAACAAGAAACGTATGGTCGTTCTTGAGGCCCGCAAAGAGGATCGTCTGAAAAACCCGCTCACAATCAGTGGTCAGGTCACAGCCATTGCGAACGCTCAACGCAGCAATCGTGACAGCAAATTCGGCTATCTGATGCGCCATCCGACCTCTGCCAACCAGCTTGGTAAGGATGTGTCTGAAGCCCTCATCCACTCGGCAAATATCGCCTTCACGGCAAACCTGAACGACTGGATCACAGGGTATCTGGAATTGCTTTACAGCCCGGAACAAAGCTTTGGCTCCGGGACACTGACAGACCTCAACCGAAACCAGATTGATGCGCGCCGCGCCTTCATCCTGTTCGGCGATCTGAAAAAAAGCCCGCTATTCGCCGCGATCGGTAAAATGGACACGCCATTTGGCCTGAACGACTCTGTCAGCCCGTTCACCAACTCGACCAACTGGCACGCCTTTGCCGGCCACGCCTATGGCGCCGAAATTGGCTATGTCAAAGACGGATTGATGCTGCGCGCAATGGCGATTCAAGGCGGCGCTCAGTTCCGCGCACACAATATGCCGGTTGTTGGCACCAATGTGCCATCGCGCCTGAACAACTTCGCTGTAGACGGCAACTACACATTTGCGTTCAACGAAGCGGACGATCTGATGCTCGGCGCGAGCTATACGCATGGTTCTTCTTATTGTCAGGAATATCCGGTCTTCCACTTCAACCCATGTAGCGAAGCCAATCCGGCATGGTCCGCTTATGGCGTGCTGAACATGGGGCCGGTCGAGATTCTCGGTGAGTATGCCCAGACAACAAAAGAATGGCCGGGATCTGCGGTTCCAGACCCATCAAACCCACTCAGCGTTTATGAAGCGCAGAAAACATCAGCCTTCACCATTGGTGGACGCTATGGCTTTGGTCCGGTTCTCCTGACGGGTGACAGCTCGTCTTACGTGTCTCTGGAGTTCTCCAACTTCACTGCTGGCGATGATGGCGCGCCATGGGAACGCCAGAACCAGATCGTGCTCGGCTATTCGCGTTTCCTGACTGACAATGTGAATTTCTTCGGTGAATTCATTCACGTGGACGGCTTTGCGCCTCTGAACTTCATCAGTGGCGGTAACTTCCCGGATGGCAGCTCATGGTCAGACAATGACGCCACAACAGATGTCTTGTTAATCGGGGCGACTGCCGCGTTCTGATCCGTCACTCAGAACTATAGAAGGAGGCGCAACCAGCGCCTCTTTTTTTGAGTTTTTTCTCTCACCAACCACTTAGATGCCCAAACAGATTGACAGTCGGCTCCGGCATGCCTTTCTAACGGCGCTATTCTGTATCTGAGCGATTTGACATGAAGATTTATCTGCACATTGGCGCACCACGAACCGGGACGACAACCCTGCAGGCGCTGCTACATCTGAATCAGAAAGCTCTGTACTCCATGGGGCTTGATTACCCGAAAATCGCCTACACCGATCAGCAACGCGGCGATGCGCAGCACAATCTCGCCTTTTCACTGATGGATGAATACCCGGCCTTCGTACCCGAACATGTTCGCGTGCCAGCCGACAAGATCTGGAAAGAATTCGCGGCCTATGCCCGCAAATCAGACAGAAATATAATCGTTTCGAGTGAGGCCTTTTCAGCTCTCTCCACTCTGGCCATTGCGAAAATCCGCGACTATCTGCGCGACTTCGATATTGAGGTGCTCTATGTCGCGCGTGATGCCCGGTCCTGGCACGACTCCATGGCGCGCCAGCAGATCAAGCAGTTTCCCTATCGCACCAGCCTGCCTGCACCGTTTGCGGGCCAACCTGACTCCATCTCGGAAAAACAGACCCGGTGCTGGATTGAATGTGGCCTGATCCCAACACTTTTCCCATACGACCGCACAGTGGTTCAGCGCCTGCTGGCACATGTCGGTATTAATGAAAGCGAGCTGACACCAGTTCCAAAGCGCAATGACAGCCTGCCGATGCCGGTTCTGAATCTGTTGATGCAGTTGAACGGCATTGAGATTCCGCACCAGCACCGCGGACGCCTGAACCGGACGATTGAAGGCTGGTGGTTTGAGCTGGCAAGGTCTGCGCCGGATGGGGCCTCCATCGCGCAAACCATTCGCTCCGCCGATGAAACCGGTATCTTTCAGAAACAATTTTCTCTGAAGCACAGAATATTTCTGACGGCATCAGACATAAAGCGCGGCCTGTTGGGCCAGCCTCGATATTCCCGTAGCCGCGCGACCAAGGAAGATGGGCAGACCGAAGCCGAAGCCGAACTTCTGCAGCGCATCTGTCAGATCGGGCTTGATCCGTTTAAACATGCTGACGTGACAGACACAGTCAGCGGCTGGATTGACGCGGCGCTGCACGCGGCTGACTAGTCCTGTCTGACCGCTACCACTTTCTTTTCTGCGTCAGCAGTTTCATAGTCAGAAAAAGAATCGATGAGGAACGCCTTGAGCGAATACATTCTTGTTATCGACGAAGGCACAACGTCGACCCGGGCGATCGCTTTTGACCGCGAAATGAACGCTGTTGCGACATCGCAAAAAGAAATTCCGCTGTCTTTTCCGAAAGATGGCTGGGTTGAACAAGACCCGGAGCAAATCTGGGCCCGCACTCTGGCAGTATGCCGGGAGGTGGTAAAAGCCTGCGGCGGCGCAGAGAAATTTGCCGGCATTGGCATTGCCAACCAGCGTGAGACAACGCTCGTCTGGAACCGCGAAACGGGCGAAACTTATGGCCCGGCCATCATCTGGCAGGATCGCCGCACGGCCCCTGTTTGCGACAAAATGATCGCTGACGGCAAGGAGAAGGAAATTCAGGCCCTGACCGGCTTGCTGATCGACCCATATTTCTCGGCAACAAAGATTTCCTGGCTGCTCAACACCTATCCTGAGGCCGGTAAAGCTGCGGAAGCGGGCAAAGCAGCCTTTGGCACGATTGACAGTTTCCTGCTGGCCCGGCTGACCAGCGGCAATGAACACGCAACTGACGTGACCAATGCCAGCCGCACCCTGTTGATGGATCTTGCTGCTTCATCCTGGTCGAAACGCCTGTGTGATCTGTTCGAAATCCCATGGAGCATGTTGCCAGACATCTGCCCGAGCGGTGGTCAGTTCGGCCGGACCGACCATCATCTGTTCGGAAAATCCCTGCCAATCCTGTCTATGATCGGCGACCAGCAGGCCGCCCTTGTCGGTCAGGCTTGTATCAAGCCGGGCGAAGCGAAAATCACTTACGGCACCGGCGCGTTTCTTGTCGCCAATACCGGCACAGACGTTCCGGTTTCAAAGAACCGCCTGATTGCGACCTCGGCCTATCAGGCACAGGGGCGTACGAACTGGGCTCTGGAAGGGTCCATCTTCAATGCCGGAACCGTTGTGAAATGGCTACGCGACGAGCTCGGCCTGATTGCCGATGCCGCCGATTCCGAGGCCATGGCGACGGAGCTTCCTGACAATGGCGGGGTGTATTTCGTTCCGGCGTTTACCGGCCTTGGCGCGCCGCACTGGGCACCGAATGCCCGTGGTCAGATTTCAGGCCTCAGCCGTGGCACACGTGCCGCGCACATCGTTCGCGCCGGGCTGGAGGCTGCCGCCTATCAGACACGCGACCTGCTCAAGGCATTTGACAGTGATGGGTGTCCCGTAGACGTCCTGCGCGTCGATGGCGGCATGGCGGAAAACGACTGGCTGCTGCAATTCCTGGCAGACATTATCGACCGGCCAGTTGAACGCCCGACCTATCCTGAGATGACAGCGGTCGGTGCGGCAATTCTCGCTGCGGGGGAATTGGGTTGGATGACGCTGGAAGACTGGCATTCTTCTCGCAAGATCGCGCGCCGGTTTGAGCCCTCAATGCCAGCAGAGACGCGCGAACACCTGATCAAAGGTTGGGATGCTGCGCTTTCAGCGACCGTGAGGACATAGGGACACTCATGTATAAACGCTTCAGCTGGCCAGTTATGTTCATGACGCTTTCGGGAACCATTCCGTTCTTCGGAATCCTGTACGTCATTATCAATCCGATGAGTGTCCGCTCCCTCGTCCCGCCAGAAATGGTTGGCACTGGCATTGTCGAGATTTTCGCGCATCTCGCCATGCTGGGCTATGGAGCGGTGATCCTGTCATTCATGACGGGCATACGCTGGGGACAGGGCTTCACCACGCCCGGTGAAGACGTGAACAGCACGACCATGCTACTGGCCGGTGTTCCGGCCATCATTTCCTGGATCGCGCTGATGATCGGTTACATTCCCGGCAACTGGGCTGCGGGCTGCATGTTCATCGTTTCCGGCTGTTACCTCTTGCTGCTCGCATGGGATTCCATGGCAAACTACCCGGCCTGGTATTTCACAGTCCGCATCATCGCGACCCTCTCGTCGGTTGGCTGCCTTTGCTATGCTGCGATCAGCGCCATGACCTGACACCTGCGGCAGGCGGTCGCATGTGACCATCTGTCGATCCGAAAAGCGCCTGTTTTAGGGTATTGTGGGCGCATGGATGATTTTACTGACCTTCAAAACGATCACTTTGATCACGCCAGCTGGCTGACCGAACAAATCGGACAGATGGAACAGTGGATTGCAGAAAAGACCGCCCGGCCCGGTACGGACCCAAATGAGATTTCCGAGCTGAAAAACCATCTGAAATGGTTGCAGTCAGAACTGCAGAAACTGTCGGCCTGAACGTTTTTCAGGCCCCTCGACGCGAACGCGCTGACAGCTGAGTACGATCTCCAAACCACCAAAGCGTCGCTGCGGTTGCGGCAAAGACGGCCGTTTCGGTAATGCGGGCACGAAGGTCCGCCTCAACATTGAAAAAGACCAGCGTTGTGATCACCCATAACAACAAAGTCAGCGTTGGCCGGGTCAGCGCGCGTACCGCATTTACAAAGGGATAGCTGTCAGGAATAGCCGCATCGGCACTCAGACTGCTCGACAGACCAGCCCATCGTCCCTTCTGCTCGGCCAGGCTAAGCTCGGTATCTGCTTCTTGCTGGCTCAATTCCATCGCCATGCGTTTCAATGACAGCTCATGCGTCCAGCGCTTTTCTTCGAACGCATTGCTTTGACGTTGCTCAAAATATCCGGCCACCCGGCCAAGCGCCGTTCCGATGACGCCGAACACGCCGCCGCCCGCTGCACTCGCAGCAAGACCAAACCAATCACCATCCATATCAGCTTCTCTTTTGCTTGTTGAATTGAAAGACCGGCGCGCTCTAACCGTAATAGGAAAGCGGCCCTGTAATGCCCGCCAGATCACCGGGAAAATAGCTGGCCCCGCCGCCCCCGGTTTCTACCCGAGACGATGATTGAGACAGATACCGGCGGCCAGTTGCGCTCGCCGCATCGCCCGCAAAGGTGCACCCAGTCGCTTCGATCAGTGAGAAATAGTTGGCCCAGCCGAAACCGGTTCCGAAATGCAACGCCCCGATGATCGTCACCGTCCGGTTGATGATCTGAATGCGCGAAAAGCGGTTGGCATACATGTGCCGCCCGGTCGACGCGGCAATCTCGTAATTGCTGCTAATGCTGACGGTCGAGTATCCGCCTGCGGACACGTGGGCGGTTGAGCCCCCGGCAAACACAATATTCCGCAAATCCAGGGTCACATGGTCGTTGCACAGAACCGCATAGACCGGCGATCCGGCCAATTTAAAACCCCAGACCTGACAGCGCGCACCATTGTCTACGGTGATCGCGTTGCCGCTTGCTGGCGAAATCACACAGTCACCGGGTGAAGCGGTATTGCCGGTGATATTCAGCTCGCCGCCACCAATGAGCCCACCAGATATTGTAACGTTTTCAGCATAGCTCCCATCCGCAACGCTGATCGTCACGTCATATATCCCGCTATCCAGCAATAAAGCCGTCTCAACCGCTTTCTGAATCGTCGCAAACGACGCGCCGCTGCTCAGACCAGAATTGGTATCTGACCCTTCGCTGGCATTCACATAATAGGTGCGGTTGGAACTGAGGCGTTCGCGGAGCTGCGGCGACCCTTGCGGAAAACTCACACGCCCTGTTGACCGATCAATACGCAAGCCTTCGTGGAACGTAGAGCCATCCGACGAGGTCTTGAAAACAAGATCATCATCCCCGACGAGGCCGACTTCCGCCCGCGTAGAGTAATTGTCCTGAAACAACAGCGACAATACATTGCTGCTGGCTTCTTTGTTCAGCTTGAAGCGCAAATCACCAGACCCGCCATAGGCCGCCTCAAGCGCGGTAAACAGACTGTCATTCAGCTTTGCCAGCAACGGATTATAGGCATCCGCCGTGGCCCCGACGCCGAGCGCCGTCAGGTTCTGCATCTCATCAGGCAGAATGCCCCGCCAGACGGTGCCATCATACACCAGAAGCTCTGTATCCGCTTCGATCCAGACCCGCCAACCGGTCACTGGGGAAAGGAAAATCCAGCCCCCATCGGAGTAAAGCGCAATCTTGCCAGAGTGCCCTGCCCATACGCCCGTCGGCTCACCGCCAATCAGATAGCGTGCGCCTTCATCCGGTTCGGCAGGCGGGTTAGTCACATCTCGGTCGAGAACGGACAGCTGCACCATCCCGTCCAGAACACGCAGGCTCTCATTCAGCGTGGCGTGTTTGCGCGCCTGATTGGACAATAGATAGGGTAACCCCAACAAAGGGGTGAAATCGCTCTCTGACATAAACCTGCCGCTCCTTCTGGTCGGCAGGCAGTGTGTCAGGCGAAAAGACCTGTCGGATTAGTCTTTTACGTTTTACGCGCGCCCATCAGCTTATTGAGGAATACGCGGGCCGGCTTTTCAATGACGAGATAGGACAGCCAGGACACGCAGACCGTGAGCATCAGCACCATGGACAATCGCAGAACCGGCATGTCCGCAAACAGGCCAATCTTCCAGACGGCTGCGATACACGGCATATGCCAGACATAGATTGAGTAGGAAATCTTGCCGAAAAAGGCCGGAACAACAGACCCGAATACTGCTTGAGCGAGGCTGCTTTTAGCCGTGAAGAATAACAGCGCAGGCACATACGCCATATACACGCTGGGCTTCCAAATCGCCGTTTTCATGCCGGTCAGGCTTTCAAACACTCTCGGAAACACTGATACCAAGAGGGCGAGACAGATCACAAATCCAAGGTCATAGACCCGGCGCGTCCAACCCCTGCTCGTCTCAATCTTTTGCGTTGCCCGAAACAGCCACCAGACCAGAAACCCGAACAGGAAAAAATGGACCACGACGGTCAGGCTGACCTTATTCAATGGCATGAAATAGCTTTTGTAATCGGCTGCAGCCTGCGCCGCGAGGATCGCACCAATCAATACGCCAAGACCGACCGCCCCGGTCTTTCGATAGGTCAGCCAGAAGATCGGGACAAACAGATAGAAGATGATCTCAACCGGTATGGTCCAGAGCGGGCCAGTTCCTGTCTGTAAGGTCAAATGCCGAAGGGTCATCGGCAGATCGAGGTCAAAAACGACGCCTCGTCCGCCAAACAGAAATGTACTGATCGCGAAAAAGAAAAGAACGACCACAGCAAACAGCGGATAGACCCGCGCAATGCGCCGCCCATAAAACCGCAGCGCTGACGGCACGCTGATCGGCTTTTCAAAATACAGGAAGGCCATCAGGAACCCGGAGAGGGTGAAGAAAATCATCACGCCTAGCTGGCCGACACCGCCGCCAAGAACGTTTTCCCAGACCTTCTCATAGCCGGAAAAATGCGCGAACAGCACCAATAAGGCCGCCACTCCACGCAAACCATCCAGCGACCTGATATGCGTCACACCGCGTCCTTTAGAAACAGAAAACCCCGCTGACATAACCGCAGTTCACCGCAGCAATGTCAACGAGGTTCTCAAAGGTTCGAATGATTATGCGTTTGCCGTCAGGTCTTTGAAATTAAACGCTTCTCCGCGAGACACAGCGGCAATGGCAGCTTTGTACTCTGCTTCAAAACGGTTGACGAGTTCAGACACCGGGCCACGTTTCTTGATCGCGCCAATGCCCTGACCACAGCCCCAAATGTCTTTCCAGGCTTTTGCTTCTGTGTTGCCACCAGAGCCAAAATTCATTGCCGACGGGTCGCTTTCCGGCAGATTGTTTGGATCAAGGCCAGACTTTGCGATGCTCGGTGCGAGATAGTTGCCGTGCACACCAGTGAACAGGTTGGAATAGATGATATCCTTGCTGTCGCACTCGACGATCATATCCTTATAGCCGTCTACGGCGACAGCCTCGTCACAAGAAATGAAGGCTGAACCGATATAGGCAAAGTCAGCGCCCATGCACTGAGCCGCAGCGATCGCACCGCCATTGCCCATCGCACCTGACAAAGCCAGCGGACCGTCAAAGAACTCACGAATGTCCTGAATCAGAGCCATAGGGGAACGTGTACCAGCATGCCCGCCAGCGCCAGCCGCAACCGCGATCAGACCATCAGCGCCCTTTTCCAGAGCTTTGCGCGCAAAGATCGTGTCGATCACGTCATGCATAATAATGCCGCCATAAGAGTGGATCGCGTCATTCACGAACTGCTGTGCGCCGAGCGATGTGATGACCATCGGCACTTTGTATTTCTGACACAGGGCCAGATCTTCCTCGAGGCGGTTATTCGTCTTGTGAACGATCTGATTTACAGCAAACGGCGCTGCCGGCTTGTCCGGATTAGCCTTGTTATAGCTGTCGAGTTCAGACGTGATACGATCCAGCCATTCGTCGAGCTGGCTGACCGGGCGCGCGTTCAACGACGGAAATGAGCCGACAATGCCCGCTTTACATTGAGCGATAACAAGATCTGGCTGTGAAATAATGAAAAGCGGCGAACCGATTACAGGTAAACGCAAATTGCTAAGAACTGCAGGAACAGTCATTTAGATTCTCCCCTGACGGAATTTATCAGCAAAGTAGCGGCAGTCTCACATCCGGCAAGACTAACCTAGCGTCAACGTCAACTTTCTTTTCCGGTCACAGGTTTTTCAGCCTGACTCCCTTAAATCCCTGCGTTGAGTGTTGACCTGTCCGCACGCCTGCTCAAAAACGATCTGCAAAGCGGAATGGGAGACGGGATTTTGCTTTCACCTTTACTCACCACGACCACACCTGCCTGGGTGTCTCAGTTACCGCCCTGGGGACAGGACGCTTATGCCTATATCATCAAAATCTGGTTTCAGGGCGTGTTCGACCTGACCTATGGCCAGATCTTTTCGGCGGTGGGCATCATGCTACTGGCGCTTGCCATTCGCGGCCTGTTTGCGCGCACCATAATCCGCGCCGTCACAAAAGCCGCGGCCGGGACAAAGACAAATCTGGATGACGCCCTCGTCACCACGATTTCCGCTCCGCTCAAAATCGTTCCGATCATCATTGGTGTCTATATCGGCACGCAGGTGATCGACCTTCCTGACAATGCACAGAATATTGCTGACCAGGTGCTTCGTTCGCTTGTGGCGGTCTCGATCTTCTGGACGCTTAATCGCGCGGTTGGTGCCTTTTCCTTTCTGTTTACAGGCCTTCGCCAAACGCTTTCCGGCGCCATTGTCGACTGGCTGGTGAAAGCGCTTCAGGTTATTTTCATCATCATTGGTGCCGCAGCCGTTCTCGATATCTGGGGCATTCCAATCGGGCCGATCATTGCCGGTCTGGGCGTGTTCGGCATTGCCGTCGGTCTTGGCGCACAGGATTTGTTCAAGAACCTGATTGCCGGGCTGCTCATCCTCACCGAGAAACGCTTTCAACCCGGCGAATGGATCGCGGTAGATGGCGTTTGCGAGGGCACGGTTGAGAAAATCAATTTCCGTTCCACACTCATTCGCCGGTTCGACAAGAGCCCGATGTATGTGCCGAATTCAAAACTCTCCGACAACGCCGTGACCAACTTCTCGCGCATGACGCATCGCCGGATCAAATGGGCCGTCGGTGTCGAATACCGCACCACTGTCGAACAGCTAAAATATATCCGCGACGAGATTGAAGCTTATCTCTGGAGCAGTCCGGCTTTCGCCAAGCCGCCTTCTACTGCGTTGTTTGTGCGGGTGGATACCTTCAACGCAAGCTCAATCGACTTCCTGATCTACACATTCACCAACACAACCAATTGGGGTGAGTGGCTGGCACTGAAAGAAGAGCTGGCGCTGGAGATCATGAATATTATCGAAAAAGCCGGAACCGGTTTCGCCTTCCCAAGCCGCACCGTTTACATGCAGCAGCAAGACCCACCCGAGATCATGTCTCCGCCGGAATTGTCGCCGCGTGTCGAACGGGCTCGCCTTGAAAAGCTGGCTCACGCGAAAGCGTCCGGTCTTGGCGACGGAGATGGCGAGTAACCCTCCCTCCAAAGAAAGTCTCACAACAAAAAAGCCAGCGACCTCAAATCGCTGGCTTTTGTTTTTTCTTTTCTCAGAAAAAACTATGCAGCGCGACTGGCCGTTGCGCGAACTTTCCAGAACCGGATAGCGCGGCGCGCGGCTTCAGCTGGCACTTGTTTATAGACGCCGGCATAAGTCTTCACCTGGTCGACCGCATTGGAAACACCTGCGACATAGGCCGCAACGGTTGCAAACAATGGCAGCGGCGCATCCAGAGCCTTCATCGTCATGGCGAGACTATCAATGTCCCGATCCTTGAAGATCTTCATCGCCCCTTCATAGCCAATGCCGGACAGGCGACCGAGCGCCTCGGCAAACGCCGGGTAGTCTTCGCTTTGGAGAAACTTCAGAAGGTCATCAAGCTTGAGCTTACCGATCTTTTCGAGGTGATCGATATGAGATTCGGCAGCCTTTTGCTGGCGGGTCGCCTTGCCGTAATTCTGGCGAATAGCGCGGCGGCTCTTGGCAAGCGCTGCATCCAGTTCGGCCGACGACACATTCTCAAACCGGCTGAGAATTTCTGAGCGCAAATCCTTTTCAACAACCATAACGAGTTCGTTCAAAAGATCGAGCGGTACATCGTCCCGTCCGACAAAAGATTTTTGCAGCGTGTCCGATGTAATCGCACGGTCTGCGATTTGTTCCAGGCTGGTCCGGTTGATGATCGCGCCATCGTTTTCAAGCAGCGACGCCACAACGTGATCGCTACCCTTCTCAACGATTGCGCCCGAAACTTTTTCAGAAACTGTGTCACGGCGAGTAATCGCCAAAAGGTGTTCCTGAGTTTTGCTGGCCACGATTTCGATCAGGTCATCATCAGACAGCGTCGCCGAACGTTCCAGAATTGGACGCGCAACATTGATGTCGTCATCCATCGCAAACTTTTTCAGCGTGCTTTGAATTGGCGCTTTCGTGTCAGCCAGGCGGTCTGCGAGCTCTGCTTTGACAGCGCTCTGCATGTCAGAAACCACCGCTGCCACGACGTCTTCGAACAACATGCATTCAGTTTCAGAGCGTTCACATGGATCCCCCAGAAACAGGTCTGTAACAGTCCGCAGCAGTTCCCGACGCTTATCGCTTGAAGGCTCAGAAGCCAGAGATTTCAGGTGTGCAAATGCGGACGGTGTATTCTTTTGTGTCATGACCAACCCAGCGATTATCGTTTGGGCGTAAACGTGAACGATTTTAGTTAAGAAACATTGGGGAAGTGTTCTGGATTTTCATGCATCGGGGCTTATTGAGACAAGCTTTCGCGCTTTTCTTCAAGCTCCAGCCATTCCATCTCTGCAGCCTCCAGATCATCCCGCTTTTGCTCCAGCGTTTCACTCGCTTTATGGAATCTCGCCGCGTCGCGTGTGAACAGCCCGGGATCAGCCAGTTCGGTCTCAAGCCCCGCAATATCCGACTGCAGTTTCGGCATCAGTTTATCCAGCTCTTCCAGACGGTGCTTGTCTTTGAAGGACAGCTTGTTCTGAACTTTCGGCTGAGCAGGCTTCTCTGATTTGCCGCCAGACTTTTCTTTAGGTTTTCCAGCGACTTTCGCGCCTTTGATCTCTTTCAGCTGGCGGACCGCATCGGCATAGCCGCCCGGTGTTTCCAGCCATTTTCCATCGCCCACAGGCGACAGACAGGACGTTACCACGCCATCCAGGAAAGCCCTGTCGTGGCTGACAAGGATCAGCGTGCCGTCATACTCGGCCAGCATGTCTTCCAGCAGTTCCAGCGTCTCCATATCGAGATCGTTGGTCGGCTCGTCCAGCACCAACAGGTTGGACGGCTTGGCTAGTGCGATTGCCAGCAACAGACGGTTCCGCTCACCGCCTGACAGGGCTGAAACCGGCTGGCGCAACTGATCGGATTTGAACAGAAAATCCTGCGCGTAACTGGCCACATGACGCGGATAGCCGCGCACGACAATCTGGTCGCCGCCTTGTGGCGCAAGCGCCTGCCATAATGTGTCATTCGGATCGAGCTTGGCACGGCCCTGATCCAGATAGGCAATCTCAAGATTGGTTCCGAGCTTCACAGACCCGGTATCGGGCTCCAGATCCCCCAGCAACAGCTTGATCAGTGTGGATTTGCCCGCACCGTTCGGCCCGACAATGCCGAGACGGTCGCCGCGCTGAATACGGATGGAGAGATCGTCAACCACCGGCAAGTCACCGGCTGGCGTGCTGAAGGTTTTAGAAATACCGCGCGCCTCAATCACGCGCTTTCCAGAACCCTCGGCGGTTTCTAAAACCATTTCCGACGTGGCACGAATTTCATTCAGGCCCGTTTTACGAGACTGCCGTTCGGCACGCATATCCATGACTTTGCGCAGGCGGCCCATATTCCGCTTACGGCGCGCTGTGACGCCTCGCTCCAGCCAGCGCTGTTCTGCTTTCAGCTGAGTGTTCAGACGCTCCAGCGCCTTTTCCTCTTCGGCCTCAACTTCTGCCGCCCAGTCATCGAAATGCGCATAGCCCTGATTATACCGGCGCACCACGCCCTGACGCAGCCAGTAGCAACTTGTCGAAATGCTCTCCAGAAAACGCCGGTCGTGACTGACCATCAGCAAGGCGCCGCGAAAGCTCGCCAGACGACCTTCAAGTTGTTCAATGGCCGGAATGTCGAGATGGTTGGTCGGCTCGTCGAGCAGCAAAATATCCGGATCGGCGGCAAAGGCCCGCGCAAGCGCCGCTCTGCGCTTTTGACCACCCGAGAGCGTTTCCGGGTCCGCTTCCGGATCAAGCCCAAGCGACATGAGCTCGGCTTCAGCCACATGGCGATCGTCAGCAGAAATCGCAGGCAGATCACCAACGGCATAATCGCCAAGCGTCTTATAGCCTGACAAATCAGGCTCCTGCGCCAGATAAACCGCGCGCACGCCAGGCTGGCGCCAGACATCTCCTTCGTCAGGGTCAATCACGCCTGCGATGATCTTCATCAGGGTGGATTTGCCCGCCCCGTTTCGCCCGACAAGGACGGCGCGCTCATTCGGCCCGACCGACATGGTTACGCCTTCAAATACGGGTTTACCGCCCCAGGTAAGGCGAATGTCGGTGAGAGATAAAACTGGAGGTGCTGCCATCTGCGCTATTTCGTCGGTAAGTCAGAGTTTGGCAAGTGGGAAGCCGCACTTGAACAATGCTGACAATTCTTCTTCCGACATGATATCCTGCACCCATGCAGCGTTTACGACCCGTTTCATTCGACAGGCTTGCCGGCAAAAAACGTTCCCCTGCCAGCAACTGGCAGCTGGGAATACTGTTGGCACTGATTGCTGGGTATATAAATGCGGGCGGCTTTGTGATCGTCCACCAGTTCACGTCTCACGTGACCGGCATATTGTCGTCTGCCGCATTTGATACCGGACACGGAAAATTCATGCTGGCTGTAAGCGTTTTTTCCTATCTGATTTGCTTCATCAGCGGGGCAATGTGCACAACCGTTATGGTCTTGATTGCGCGTCGATACGCCATTCACGCACAATACAGTCTTCCCTTGCTGGCAGAAGCCGGATTGCTGATCATCATTGTCGGCTTAGCGTCACTTGATTTGACCCAAACCTATTTCATGCACGTGCTCATTGGTGTCTTTTGCTTCGTAATGGGTTTGCAGAATGCACTGATTACAAAGGCATCGACGTCGGTGGTGCGCACCACTCACGTCACTGGAATTTCAACAGATATCGGCATTTCTCTCGGTCGGCTTCTGCTCAGCAAAAGCGACACATCCAAAGCTGCAGATCTTTCGCGTATTCTGCTTTTTCTGCTGATCATTTCTGCCTTCTTTTTGGGAGGCACGCTGGGCGCACTGATTGTCGAAAGCCTGGGTGTTGTCGGTCTCTTACCACTCAGCGTGATCCTGATCAGCCTTACCCTGCCAGCCGTCTGGAGGGATATCCGCTTCTCAATTGCGTATCGCCACCGAATGAAACGCAGTCAGCATCTCACCTAATCGTCTCGGCAATCACAATAAGAGCGTTTTCCATGACATTCCGAGACCGCGGCGCACCAATGCACAGCCGAAGCCCCTCACTTGTCGGGCTCGCATCATGCGCTGCCGCAAACTGGCGAAGCGAGGAAACTTTCACCTTGCGCGCCATCAACTGGCTGATGATCGGATCGGTTCGCTTTTTCGGCGGCAAGTAGACACAGGCATGCATGCTGTCTGGTGCAGTCAGCAATCGAAACTCCCCCAGCGCAGACTGCAGGATTTTCTGACGTTTGCGAATTTCCTTGCGCTTCATGGCAACAACACCGTCATAGTCCGGGCCTGAAATCAGCTCGCTGACAAAGGACATCATGATTGGCGTCGGCATCCATATGGTCGAGCCTTGCGCCCGGATAGCGCGCGCCCGATAGGCTTCCGGCACAACGAGATACGCCACCCGCAGCCCCGGCGCCCAGCTTTTTGAGAACGTCGACGTGAAAAAGCTGAGCTCAGGGCATAACTCACTGAAAGACGGCGCGCGCTTTTCCAGAAGAAAGCCAAACGCATCATCCTCCACCATGAACACACCATGCCTGCGCATAACGTCGATCAGGTCTTCACGGCGCTTCAACGGCATGGTTACGGAAGTTGGGTTTTGCATATTCGGCATCGCAAAGACGGCGCGAAGCCGGGTGGTTTTGCAAATCGCATCCAGCCCCTCTGCGCTGATGCCCTGCGCATCAGATGGCACCTCTAAGACTTCCAGCCGGAGATCCTCTGCCAAAAGACGGATCAGCGGATACGTCAACTTCTCCGCGCCCACCACATCGCCGGGCCTGCACAAACAGAGCAGCGCAACCAACAAGGCATGCTGACCGCCACTGGTGATCAGAATATCATCGACATTTTCGAGCTTTCGCTTTCGCGAGCCATTCAGCCAGTCCATGGCCTTAAGCCGGTCATAGGCAGAGCCCGCACTGCCCCGATAGTCCAGAACGTCAAAATCCGTGCGCGACAAGACCTTGTCCATGGTCTGCCGAAACAGCTTGTCCTGCTCCGGCAACACAAAGACATTCCGACTGAAATCAGCAAGCTGCATATCGGGATCATCAAGCGAAAACTCAACGGCCCGAATATCGACATCTGCGCGTACAAAAGTACCCCGCCCAACCTCGCCAATGGTCAGCCCCAACGCCTCCAACTCGGAAAACACGCGGCTAGCCGTGTTGAGCGACAAGCCGTGCGTATAGGCGAGCTCTCTATGCGTCGGCAGTTTCTGGCCGGGCTTCAGCTCGCCATCCTGAATGGCGCGAGACAGTTCAGCGACCACTTTGCGGAATTTGGAGCGCATAAAATTGTCCCATGTACAATGTAACGATTGCACTTACTTCTAATACAATCGATACATTGTCTCAAGAACTCTCATCATTTGGTGATCCTATGTCCTTGATCTCAACTCAGCGCCATCTCTTCGACATTCCGGAAGACATCAGCTATTTCAACTGTGCCTATCAGGGGCCCTTGCTGAAAGCCTCAGCAGCGGCGCTAACGGATGGTATCCGCGCAAAGTCCACCCCGTGGACCTGTAAGCCGATCGACTTTTTCGAAACACCGGAGCGTTTGCGCGTGCTGTTTGCCGACCTGGCAGAAACCAGCGCAGAAAATTTCTCGATCTGCCCCTCGGCCAGCTATGGCTTGTCGCTCGCGGCCCGCACTTTGGAAGCAGAGCTAAAGCCGGGCGATGAAATCCTGATGATCGCTGAGACTTTTCCGTCGACCTATCTCACCTGGAAACGGACAGCCGATGAGACAGGCGCCTCAATCGCGACCGTTCCGACGCCAGCAGATCATGACTGGACCTGCGCGATCCTCTCTGCCCTGACGCCAGCAACCCGCGTTCTGTCTTTGCCGCATATCCATTGGGGCACAGGGGCGATGATCGACGTCGAAACCGTCGCAGACGCGGCTCACAAGCAAGGTATCCGGCTTGTCTTTGACCTGACCCAGTCCTTTGCCGTCATCCCGTTCAATCTGGACCGGATCAAACCCGATTTCGTCGCCATTGCAGGCTATAAATGGTGTCTCTTCCCTTATGGTCTCAGCGCGCTTTATGTCGACCCGAAATGGCATTCAGCCCGCCCCCTGGAAGAAACCTGGATGAACCGGGAAGGCGCCCATATTTTTGAAAAACTGGCGCAATATTCCCCGACCTATCAAAAAGGCGCGCGCCGGTTTGATATGGGCGAGAAGTCTCTGCCAACGCTCGTGCCGGGCGGTATTGCCGCGCTGGAGCAAATCAAAAGTTGGGGAATTGAGAATATTCAGGAAAGCATCCGCGCAATGAATACGCGCATCTCAGATATGCTTCTGGATGTTGGACTAACGCCCGTCCCAGCCGCTCACCGCTCGCCCAATATTCTTGGCGCGAGCTCTGAAAGCGGCCTGCCGGATGATCTTTTGCAAAAGCTCGCCGACCAGAACATCTTTATCAGTCGACGCGGCGACGCGCTGCGTTTCGCGCCTCATCTGCACATTTCCGAACAGGATATGCTGCGCCTGGAACAGGCGCTGAAGTCAGCCTTAGGGTAAGGGAATAATATCAGGAAGCGCCGCCGCTAAGAGCCGTTTCGACGAAAAATGTCACCTTTCCCGCTGTTGCATCTTCCGTAATGCAGATCAGTTCTGGTTTGACCCAGCTCGATGTGACCTGCTCAGAATCCATCTCATCGGTAGTGTTCTGATGTGTATCGCTCATGACAAGTGCCTTCTCTATGCGTCCCAAAGTTCAGCTAAAATAATCAGAACCTATTTCGAGAACCCTAACAAGTCAAAATCTCGGGCATATCGTTCCCGAACGCTCTGTCTGAGATCGTCGTCATAGTAACGATCGGCAGTGTCCCGATCCATCGCATTGATCGTTTTCAGATCATAGTCGGGCAGACCAAATGACTGCAGCACCTTATTGAAATCTTGCTGCAGTCTGTCCAGTCGGCACAACTGATCAACGACCAGATCACCCTCGTCATTCGTCAGAAACTCGTGCTGTGGCCGAAACAGAAAATGACGCATCAGTTTGTCGTCTTCCAGCATCCGCTTCATCGTTTCGGTCTCGTCCCCGGCGGGGATCGGGTTCCCGCGACGAATGAAAATACACGCCGAAACGAACCGGTCATACGGATCCCGGATCACCGCAAAACTACGAAACTGACTGAAAATCGCTTCCGGCATCAACGCTTTAGCGTCGCGCCAGGTCAAATGCCCATGTCCTAGCGCCGCAATATGTGGCTGGGGAAAGCTTTTCTTTTCAAACAGTCCGCACTGTTCCCAGTCATTCGGAGCCATATGTGGACGCAACGCATCACGAACGGAATGGCCCGCCGTTTTGGGTACCGCAATGAAGATGAATTTATGCCTGAACGAGATGATCATTCGCTGACGACAATGACCGCACCGCCACCGGCAAGTTCCGCCAGAAACGCCAAACAATGCTTTGTGCAGGTCTCTTCGTCCACATTATACCGCGCCAGCATGGCGTCACGGACCTCGGCAATGGTCTTTTCGGTTTCAATCTCTGACCAGATCGCAGCCCCAATCGGATCGAGCTGAATATAGCCGCCGTTCACAATGTCCATCATGACCGTCTGACCGTTTTCTTCGCCAGTCATGATCGTATCGCTTTGTTTCACGCAATCAGAAAGTTTCAATGTCATGGGTATTTACTCAACGGCCTCAATATCTGGCGTCCGCCAGGCAGCCTGTGGCTTCGCTTCGTTGTCGACATCGTCAAAGACTTCGAAAATGAAGTGAATACGGTCTTCATCGCCATGGTTCTCAACGCCATGCATGCGAACATTGTTCACTTCATAAGCTTTGCCCTCTTCGAGGTAAAAGCCCTCATCGCCAGCATAAAACACCGCTTTCGGATTGGTCTGAAGCGGCACATGGATTTTATGGCAGTGCACGTTAGAGCCCGCTCCATCGACATGGCGGTCAATCACCTGCCCCGCTCTCAGACGAGCAAACATGGCCTTGCAATAGACGCGGTTGGAATATCCATAATAAGCGCTGACAGCATCCATTATCGGCAACAAAATCGGCTTCCACATCGCCCAGGCCTGCGTCTCATAAAAATAGCTGGCATCAACATTTCCGGGCGTAAAACGAAACACGATATGATCCGTTGAATGGAAACAGTCGAACCGGTTTTCCTTCAGTTCGTCTTCCTGTTGCCAGACGGCTTCAGACAACATCTGGACGCGCGCTTTCAGCCTGGAGATATCAACATCACCAAGCTCCAGAACAGTTTTTGGTTTCTGAACGATACGCGGCACGAAACAAAGTCCTCTATCTGCAAAAAAGGGCTGCCAGATGACTGCAGCCCAATCCGTTTCTATCGTCAATGCATCTCTTTGCCTCAGTTGGCATACGGCAGATCAGGACGGGCCGGTTTCCGCGTAGACTTCTACAATCGCTGTGTAAGTCTTACCCAAAACATTTTGTCCGCCCTGGAGGCGGATCAGTTCCGGCTTCACCCATGTTACGTTTGGTTCAGACCACTCACTTTTAGCGGATACGTCCTTTTCAGTGTCATTGTGCGGCTTCATGGTTCAATCCTCGATTATCTATCCGCCAAAAGGGTAGCCAATATTGTTAAGGCGTCAACTGATATTGAAACCATACGTGTTCAGCTGAACTCCGTTTTCAAATGCGCCTCACAGCTGGGCAAAATAAAGCCGGACAGCGTTCTGCCCGGCTTTAAAAGCTTTAATCGCCGATCCAGCCAGACAGGCTCAGGATGGACCGTAAGCGATATTGATCTCAGGAGAGCGAGTGACCTTGCCATCAATATTCATATCACCTTCGAGACGAATGAGTTCTGGTTTGACCCATGTCACGCTTGGTTCGTTCCAGTCTGATTTCGTTTCGACTGACGTGACCTGTGTTTGCTTTTCTTCTTTCATGACGTCCTCGCAATTGCCCGATATCGGAAAAATGAATCTCACTTACGTGATCACCTTAAATGATATGCCCCGGACGATCAAATAAAGTCGTTAACGTTTAGTCACCCAGCAATAAAATAACCAGCTAACATCCAACTGAATACCAATTCACCTAAATATACAGCACCGTCAGAATCCACCTATATTTATATATATGTTCGTTTATTTATTTTGAGCGACACAAAGTGCATCTCCACACAAATAAAGCGCATCAAAAACAAAAACCGGGCAGGAAACCTGCCCGGTTTGCCGATCACTCAAAAGAAGGTCTGCGTCCGAAGGCGACGAAATCCCGCCTGAACCTGTTTAGTAGTTCAGATTGACGGACAACCAGAGACGCCGCGGTTCCTGATTGATGGCATATTCATTAGAGTATGCTTGCGATCCGCGACTTGTGTACGGCATGTATTGGATAAAATCCTCATCAAACAGGTTATCAATCGTCGCGTTAAAGGTAACGTGGTCGTTCATCTTCCAGCCGCCACCGAGATTGAAAAGAACGTAGCTTGAATAATCGCCGAGCTGATCCTGCGCTTCGCCTGCCCCACGATAGCGCGAAGACGCATACTCACCGCGAACCCAAAGATTGATGTCAGAAGTAACATCCCAGTTGATACGCGAATTCAGTTGATGCTCCGGAGCATTGACCAAAGGCTCACCCTTGTCAGCCCCGCTCTTTTGCTCGCTATCCTGATAGGTGTAATTCAGCGTCACTGTTACCTGATCAAAGGATTTCCGCAGCGAGGCCTCGATGCCCATTGTTTCGGCTTTGTCGACATTGACCGCCTGAGAGTATGTCGCCGGACGCGGCCAATAGCCATAGTCCACACAAGAATCAGACGGTGACAGCGCGTTATACTCATCCTCGGTCAGACCGTAGGCACAATTGAGAAGCTCCGGACCGTCCGCGATCTTATCTTCAAACACGTTCTGGAAAACGGTGATGTTACCGCTAAAGCCATTTCCATCGGTGAAGTAAGCGCCCGCTTCATAAGTCGTGCTGGTTTCCGGCTTCAGAGTTGGCGTGCCAAGTACAGGAATCGTGCCCTGGCCACGGAAGCCGATAATTCCCGGCGCGATCTGTTCCAGTCGAGGCGTTTTAAAGCCGCGGCTAACCCCACCTTTCAAAGTCAGGTAATCATTTGCCGTCCAGACAAGATAGGCCCGCGGAGAGAGCTGCTCACCGAAAATGCTGTGATCATCATAGCGAACGCCCAGTGTCAGAGCGAGATCTTTCTGGATCTTCCACTCATTCTCAGCAAACAGAGCCCATTGCTCATGCGTGAACTCGTCAGCGGCCACACCGTCGGTCATTTCCGCATCCCAGAACTGCGCACCGACTGTGAAAGTGTGCGCGCCAATAGTTCGGTAAAACCGGCCATTATAAATGGTATTGGTCGCCTCAAGCTCTCGTGGATCGCCGGCCAGTCGCGGCGTGCCCGCGACATCTGACGGCAGGATACGACCAATGGTTTCGGTGGTGTTGCGCGTAATATCTGCGTCAAAGAAACCGCCAAAGATTTTCGCTGTATAAGCCAGCACGAACTGTTCGCGGTTAAACTCCAGCTCGTCAGCATAGCCTCGTGTTCCGAGCGTACCGAGCTGGCCGTCAGAGTTGTCAAACGACTGCTTGTTCACATCAATGTCGAACCACAGGCGATGATTATCGTTCGGCGTAAAGGTCAGACGGCCACCGGCAGACCAGATCGTGCCCTCAACAGGCGATGGTCCACGTTTGGAAACTTCAATCGGGTCGCCATTTGCATCTGTGTAGATCAGGTCAGACGCTTCGCGCTCGAAATACCGGCCACGAACAGCAAATGAGAGTTTCTCTGCAACGATAGGACCATCCGCATAAAGCGTGGTGTTATAGCTGTTTCCGAAGGCGTCATCGCCCTGAAGGGTTGTGTCAAACCCAAGATCAATGCCGAATTTCTCATCAGGCGTCCGGGTAATGATATTGATCACACCCCCCATTGCGTCAGAGCCATACAGTGTCGACATCGGGCCACGCACAATCTCGATCCGCTCTGTTGCAGAAATCGGCGGAATGAAGTTCGTAGACGTCTCACCGAAACCGTTTGGCGTCACATTACCGGCAGCATTCTGACGACGGCCATCGACCAGAACCAGCGTATAATCACTTGGCATGCCCCGAATGGAAATGTTCTGGCCGCCCGTTTTGCCGACGCCATTACCAATGTCGACGCCCGGTACGTTTTTCAAAGCCTCCGCGAGGTTGTTCACCCGTTGCAGCTTCAGTTCTTCGGCAGGCAAAAGCGTAATACTCGCAGGCGCATCAACGATATTTTGCTGAAACCCTGCAGCTGTCACAACAATGTTCTCAAGCTTGCGCTCTTTGTCGAGCGGCTTCTTTTTCGATGCTTCTGCGGCGTCATCGGCAAACGCAGCATGTCCCGAAAACACTGCCATGCTGATAGCCACTGCTGAAACTCTGGAAACCAACTGAGATGTCATAACTGCCCCTTATTGCGAATAATTCTCATTCTCGGGGCTTGGCATATTTAGTTTGTTACTGATTTGCAATCTCTTTCGGGATATTTTTAAATTTAATTTCCGGAAACTCGGGCACGGGAAAAACCGGCCCCAGACAACGCGCCTCGCAACAATCTTATCGCCAAGTGACTTCCATGAAGGACTTTAAGCAAGAATCCGCCCTGTTTTTGCGTTTTCAGGCACTCAGTTTCCTTGCGATGCCTCCTAACGACTGTTAGGAGAAAGTCCGGGTACGGCTTTGCTCAACAGAGCGCCTGCCCTTTCAGCCGAAAGAGAAGAGACAATGCCACACTATCGTTCCCGCACATCTACTCATGGCCGCAACATGGCTGGCGCACGTGGACTATGGCGCGCAACAGGTATGAAAGACAGCGACTTCGGCAAACCGATTATCGCGGTGGTGAATTCTTTTACACAGTTCGTGCCGGGACACGTTCACCTGAAAGATCTCGGCCAGATGGTCGCTCGCGAGATTGAAGCTGCTGGCGGCGTTGCGAAGGAATTCAACACGATCGCTGTTGATGATGGCATCGCCATGGGCCATGCGGGCATGCTGTATTCCCTGCCATCGCGCGAGCTCATCGCTGACAGCGTTGAATACATGGTCAATGCCCATTGCGCGGACGCGATGGTCTGCATCTCTAACTGCGATAAAATCACGCCAGGCATGCTGATGGCCGCAATGCGCCTCAACATTCCGTGCGTGTTTGTTTCTGGCGGCCCGATGGAAGCCGGCAAAGTCATTCTTGACGGCAAGGAGGTCGCGCTGGATCTCGTCGACGCAATGGTTGCCGCCGCCGACGACAAAGTCTCTGACGATGATGTTCAAACCATTGAACGGTCTGCCTGCCCGACGTGTGGCTCCTGCTCTGGCATGTTCACGGCAAACTCCATGAACTGCCTCACAGAGGCGCTTGGCCTATCCCTGCCGGGCAATGGCTCAACACTGGCGACACACGCAGATCGCAAACGCCTCTTCCTTGAAGCTGGCCGCCTGATCGTCGACAATTGCAAACGCTATTACGAGCAGGATGACGACAGCGTCCTGCCGCGCAAAATCGCCAGCTTTGAAGCGTTCGAGAACGCAATGAGCCTCGATATCGCTATGGGCGGGTCCACCAATACCGTGCTCCACCTTCTCGCGGCAGCCGTCGAAGGCGAAGTTGACTTCACCATGGCCGATATTGATCGCCTGTCCCGCAAAGTTCCATGCCTCTGCAAGGTCGCCCCAGCGAAGAATGACGTTCACATGGAAGACGTTCACCGCGCCGGTGGCATCATGTCCATTCTCGGCGAGCTGGACCGCGCTATGCTGCTGCACCGCAATCTGCCGACCGTGCATTCAGCCACCATTGGCGACGCGATCGACCATTGGGATATCACCCGCACACAATCTGAATCAGTAAAGACATTCTTCCGTGCTGCGCCGGGCGGTGTTCCAACCCAGACGGCCTTCAGCACAGAAAACCGCTGGAAAGAGCTGGACGACAATCGCGAGACAGGCGTTATCCGCAATCGCGCAAACGCTTTCAGTCAGGATGGCGGCCTTGCCGTACTCTATGGCAATCTCGCTGAAGATGGCTGCATCGTGAAAACTGCAGGCGTGGATGACTCGATTCTTAAGTTCTCCGGCACGGCAAAGGTCTATGAGAGCCAGGATGATGCGGTTTCCGCGATCCTGACCAACAAGGTTGTGGCCGGTGACGTGGTTGTCATTCGCTATGAAGGCCCACGCGGCGGACCGGGCATGCAGGAAATGCTCTATCCGACCAGCTATCTGAAATCCAAAGGCCTCGGCAAAGAATGTGCGCTGATCACTGACGGTCGCTTCTCTGGCGGCACGTCCGGCCTCTCTATCGGTCACGTCTCTCCGGAAGCGGGCGAAGGCGGTGCCATCGCTCTGGTCGAAGATGGCGACATGATCGACATCGACATTCCGGGACGGACCATCTCATTGCGCATTTCTGACGATGAGATGGCCGCACGTCGCGCTGCGCAGGATGCGCGGGGGGAAGCAGCCTACACGCCGAAAGATCGCAACAGAGTGGTCTCCAAGGCGCTGCAGGCCTATGCCGCCTTCACCACATCAGCAGCACGCGGCGCGGTTCGCGATCTCAAAGGAAAAATCTGATCAAATCAGACATTCAGAAACAAGAAAGCGGGTCTCGAAAGAGACCCGCTTTTGTTTTGGAGGTATGCCGGATGCAACGCTCAATCCCATAGGGGGGGACGCAGGATTGAAAAGCCGCTGGAGGGGGATAGGGGGGTCGCGGCCACACACTACACCCGGCAATCTTGTAAAAAAAGTTCACTGGTCGGAGTGGAGAGATTCGAACTCCCGACCCTCTGGTCCCAAACCAGATGCGCTACCAGACTGCGCTACACTCCGAGTGAAGGGCGGTCCCCTAACGCCGTTTTGACCAGCGATCAAGGGTTATTTTAGAAAAACGTGACTTTTGTCGCAGTTTAGTCGACCAGTGAAAATATCAATCCGGAACTGAAAGTCACCAACGCTCTGAATTCTAAACAGTTTCAGCAATATCTCAAAGATGATCAAATTCTGAGCGATCACCGCAGAATAAAATGTGAACCGCGTCTGTCAGTGTTCTGACTCTTCCAGCTCCAAAGGCGAATCTTCTTTTCCCGACATGTCCTGACCAAACCATTTCGGAAGGGTTCTGGACACATGTGGACCAATATTCTCATGGCCCTTTTTCAGGCATCCGGGACGCCATTGTTTGTTGTTCGGATGAACCGTCCGCCCCGGCAGGTATGGCGCCTTGCACGCGATCTGATGATCGTTGAGCAATCCGCCAAGCTTCGCCAGATGTTCACCCACGGGCCTGGTTTCACGCCCCGGTGCCAGATGCTCGTCAAAACAAACATCCTTTTCCGGCCCCTCTTTTGACCAGAAGCAATACTGAATATTGATGTCGAAATCACAGCTATTGCCGTAGGCGAGCGAGCTGGTGTTGAAGGCAATACATTGCTGAACCTTGGCCAGTCGTTGCGGCTGTACAAAACTTGTAAAAACATAGCCAAGCAGAGGAAACGTCACAAACGCGATGATTGGAAACAGACATCCAAGCCGCTTTCCCAGTGACGCCTTGCTGGCGCCGCCCTCTGATTTCAACATGGTGTCCCCTTCATGCCGGCCTGACTGATCGAACTCAAAAAGCCCACCAAAAGGCGGGCTTTTCACGTTGTTATAAAAGCGATTTCAAGGCGTTTTCGGAAATGCGTAAACCTGAGCAGGTTTCGCGCGGGATCCGACCTCTTTCCATTCTTCAGGCTGCTTTCCGCCTTCGAACTCAAAATCCCATTTCTCGAACAGATTCATTTCCGAAACCGGAACAGCGCTATACTCGACAATCAGCTTACCCGACGTTGTCATGCTGATCGGCGTATAGGTGAATTCCAGCGGTTTCAAAATCGTCTTCGGCGCGCGATCATCGATCACCAGCAACGGGAATGTCCGCAGCGGCGACCAGCCTTCACCATCCGGATGACGCTCGCCGTCCTTACCGTTGATCCAGCCCATCGCGAACTCGCCCATCGCAACAGTGAACTTCATGTCTTCATTGAGCATGCCGCGCACAGGCCCGTTGAACACCAGCCCGACCATGTTTGTCATCACAGGCTGGGCGCCCTCTGAAATGCTTTCAAACGGCACCTCTGTCTCGATGAGCTGCGGCGTAGACGCACTGAGCAGAACGTTCGGAGATTTACTGCGGCTATTGGTCTGCCAGACATAATCGAACGCGCCATTTCCATCACGGTCTTCATAGCAAACATATTTGCCCTGATAGCTTCCGCAGAACAGCTTTCCGAGGCGAGTGGTCGAGATCGCAAGCTGTACCCCCAATGACGGGATTTGATGCGTTGCACCGGCAATCGCTGTCCAGGTGAAGAACACCTCCCCCTGCTCTACTTCAGCCGACTGAACGTCCGTAGTTTCAGGCTGCAAATCCCACCGGAAATTCAGGATGCGAGGGCGATCTTGCGGCAGTTGCGGCGTTACGCAGGCGCCCAGCAAAGACAGCAGGACAACACCGATAAGGAGTTTTGATTTCATCATCATCGTCATCACTCCCCTTAATATCCGTAGGTTCTGAACTGAATCGTACGCACCCGTTCATAGCGCGACTTGAAGCCTTCCTCGACTTCATACGTGATCGTCTTGTTCGCCGAGTCATAGGATTTCAGCTTCAGTTTCACACCGGCAATTACAACTTCGACCGGGTCATCTCCCGGAACCGGAATATCCACCATTTTGCGGCTTGCAACCGTTCCCGCCATTTGCAGGGTGAACAGAATACGCGGGCTTTTGGCGACCTTCTTCCACTTCACTTCAAACGGCATATGCATGCCCGTTGCCGGATCGACCTGAGTATAGGCAACGTCCTGAGACAGTTTCTTTTCCCTCAGAGAATAAATCAAAAGGCTATCCGTCTTTTTCACCTGATCAGAACTGCCCCAGCCTGAGTCAAATTTACCATCATTGTCGCTGTCGTAAGCGCACATAATGTCGCCGCGATCCGTAAATGGCTCGAACAACAAGGTCGTGCCTGCAGTTAACACACCGAGCGCAATCACACTGGCTGCCGTGCTTTCACTGTTCATTTTGAAAAAGCCGCAATATGTCCAGACGCTGTTGTCATATCGGCCAAACAGGATTGAACCCGCTTTCAGGTCATATCCCGAACCAAGCGTTCCAATGGTGACATCTTCCTCCAGCTTCACTGAGCGTGGCGAATAGGCTGTCGTTTGTAAGATCACGCCATCTTCTTCCAGCGTGAAGGTCTGACCGTCTTTCTCTGAATTTGGCTCAAAAATTACGTGCATCTGCGCAATGTCAAAGAATTGCGCCTGCGCTACCGGGCTGATGCAAAAGAAGAGCAGCCCCAACAAAAACGTTTTCATTAAATATCATCCTCCCCCGAATGAGCTCATAACACTCTGTTTGCAAGCGGGCTGTCAATCCAGTCAGGGTTGAATGCTGTCGCTCACCCTGAATGCGCTTGGATAGAAGGAAACCGCGACTTCCCCGCCAGACCGGGTATAAAAAAGCCCGCCAGAAGGCGGGCTTTCTGAAGAACGGAAGACGGTTCAGACTTACTGAGCAGACATCGCTTTTTCGAAGTTGTCGCCAACTTTGTTGATGAACTCTTCTGTTGTCAGCCAGCCCTGATCCGGACCGATGAGCAGAGCGAGGTCTTTCGTCATGTCACCAGCTTCAACTGTCTTGACGATTGTCTCTTCGAGGAGTTTCGCGAAGTTAGAAACCTCAGGTGTACCATCCATACGGCCACGGTGCGTGAGGCCCTGTGTCCACGCATACATAGACGCGATAGAGTTTGTAGACGTTGCTTCGCCTTTCTGGTGGTTACGGTAGTGACGTGTCACTGTACCGTGAGCCGCTTCAGCTTCGACAGTCTTGCCATCCGGAGTCATCAGAACAGAGGTCATCAGGCCTAGTGAGCCGTAGCCTTGTGCAACAGTGTCAGACTGAACGTCGCCGTCATAGTTCTTACAAGCCCAGACATAGCCGCCTGACCATTTCATCGCAGCTGCAACCATATCGTCGATCAGACGGTGCTCGTAAGTGCCGCCGAACTCTTTAAACTTGTCTTCGAATTCAGTTTCGAAAACTTCCTGGAACAGGTCTTTGAAGCGACCATCATATTTTTTCATGATGGTGTTCTTTGTGGACAGGTAAACTGGCCACTGACGCTGCAGACCGTAGTTGAAGCTTGCACGAGCGAAGTCGCGGATCGACTCGTCGAGGTTATACATGCCCATCGCGATACCAGCGGATGGGAAGTCAAAGATCTCGTGAGTTTCCGCCGGACCGCCATCTGCTGGCTGGAACGTCATTGTAAGCTTTCCCGGACCCGGAACCAGCATGTCAGTCGCGCGGTACTGGTCGCCAAACGCGTGACGACCGATAACAACAGGCTTGGTCCAGCCTGGAACCAGACGTGGAACGTTAGAGATTACGATTGGCTCACGGAAGACAACGCCGCCGAGAATGTTGCGGATCGTGCCGTTCGGCGACTTCCACATTTTCTTCAGGCCGAATTCTTCAACGCGCGCTTCGTCAGGTGTGATGGTCGCACATTTAACAGCAACGCCATATTTTTTCGTCGCGTTTGCAGAGTCGATGGTGATCTGGTCATCCGTCGCATCACGAGACTCGATGCTGAGGTCGTAATATTTCAGGTCAACGTCGAGATATGGGTGGATCAGACGATCTTTGATCATCTGCCAGATGATGCGGGTCATTTCATCGCCGTCCATTTCGACGATCGGGTTTTCAACCTTGATCTTAGCCATATGACTTCTTCCTTGTTTTGTGCACAGTTTGCGCGGGCTATAGCAAGGTATCATCAAGGACGGAAGAGCATCTGAATTTTTAGGTGCGTTCTGCGCCAAAAGTCGGGGTTCAATTCACGTGATTTTGGGCGCGAAAGGCTATGGCAAAAGCCGTTCGCACTGGCGTTTGTGCATTTGACGCAAACGATCGAGCGCGCGACGCATGATTTCACGATCGTCATCATACATATTCTCGATTGTGACCCCGCGCAGAGACAGAATCAGCACCCGGACATGCAGCTGATATTCCGCCACATCTACAATGCCGTTATCGATCGCAATCTGCTCGACCAGCCGATCGATATTGCGCTCAACTTCCATGGCAATCGGCTTTAACCGTTCAGCCAGTTCATGGTCCCAGCGAGATGCCAACAAAATCTCGGTTACCGCCGAGCCCGCCGGAATATTCTGAGAATGCCAAATGACATCCAAATGCCCCTCCAGACGACGCCTTGGCGAACCAAGCTCTGCCATCTGTTGCCACGTATCCTGAATCATCACCGACATGGCTTCACCAGCGGCGGCGCTCATCAGATCAAGCCGGGTTGGAAACTGGTTCAGAACAGAGCCGCGGCTTAGCCCTGCTTCGCCCATGACAGTTTCAATCGACGTATTGGCGTAACCGGATTTATGCAAACAGGTGATCGCAGCGTTCAGCACACGCTGGCGCGTTTCGGCACCTTTGCGATTGCGTCGCTTCCCCTGTGTTGCGCCCGAGGTAAGTGCGGTCTCTGTCAGATTCGTCATACAGTCATAAAAGCGTAGTTTGAATGAGCGTCAACTCTCGCTATTATTGGTCATTATTGACTAATATCAAAAGTCTGTCATTCTGACCACTTACGCACACAGAATCCGAAAACGGATCAATACGTGGTTTGGGAGGAAAAAATGGCAGACACTGCAACCCTGAAATCTGAATCCAAAGGCGCTGGCTTTGAAATCTTTCGCGCCGCTGATTGCCCGTCTCTTGATGAAGCGGGCCATATGGAACTTGTGAACACGACACCGGAACAGGAAGCGGGCATTGGCCAGGCTCTGGAAGCTGGCTTCTCCGAAGGAAATGTCGTCAAAACGCTGTTTTCTCAACCGGGGTTCAGCCTGACCTACGCCTGGTTCAAATCTGAATTCCCCCTGCCCCTGCACACCCACAATGCAGATTGTCTGTACTATGTGATTGCCGGCACGCTGCAACTCGGAACCGAGACGCTTGGTGCTGGTGATGGCTTCTTTGTCCCGAAAGACAAAGCCTATCGCTATACGCCGGGCCGCGAGGGCGTTGAGGTCCTGGAGTTCCGCCACGCAGAAGATTTCAATATCGACTTCCTCGCCAAGACAGCAGGTGTCTGGGACAAGATCGCGCAAAACATCTCAAGCAAGCGCGAATCCTGGGCTCAGGAAACGCCGCCAAGCCAATCCAACTAATCTGAACGACAAGGTGGTCCCATGACTTCAAATCGCTTCGAAGGCCGCGTAGCGGTCATCACGGGTGGTGTGTCCGGCATTGGCGCAGCAACGGCTCGCCTCATGGCTCGCGAAGGCGCCAAACTGGTCCTCGCCGACATTAATGCCGATGCAGGCGCGGCAATGGTCGCAGAGCTCGGCAGCGACATTGCGAAATTCGTTCGCTGCGATGTCTCGCAAAAAGCCGATATCGAAAAACTCATCGAGACAGCGGTCTCAGCGCATGGCCAGATCGACATTTTGTTCAACAATGCGGGCATTGGCAGTTTTGGCACCAGTGTCGAAATGGATGCCGCGCAGTGGGAGCACGTCATCGCGGTAGACCTGCACAGCGTATTCTATGCCTGCCATTCGGCTATTCCGCATATGAAATCCGGCAGCACAATCGTGAACACCGCCTCCATTTCGGGACTTGGCGGCGATTATCGCTTTGCGGCCTATAGCGCGGCCAAAGGCGCGGTCATCAACTATACCCGCTCTCTGGCCATGGACCACGCCCGCGACGGCATTCGGGTCAATGCTCTGTGCCCCGGCCTGATCGATACGCCAATCACTGCCGCCACCAAGGAGATTCCCGGCCTTCTCGAAGACTGGGTCAGCCGCATTCCAATGGGCCGCGCCGCTCAGCCGGAAGAAATGGCCGAGGTCATCGCCTTCCTTGCGTCCGATGCGGCTTCATACGTCACAGGAACCATCATGGTTGCCGATGGCGGCACAACCGCCTGCACGGGGCAGCCGGAAATCGCCCGTTTCGTCGACCCGAAACTTCTGATGCAAGGATAATCCGATGCGCGCAGCTGTCATGATCGGCTCATCGATCGAAATTGCGGATCTGCCAGACCCGACACCAAAGGCCGGGCAAATCCTCGTCAAACCCCTGTTCACAGGCATTTGCGGAAGCGATCTCAGCCTCCGCAAACAAATGGTGGAAGCCCAATCAGCGCTTCCAAAAGACCAATATGATCTGCTTCCGAGAATTGTACCCGGACACGAATTCAGCGCCGAAATCGTGGACATTCCGAAAGGTGTCTCAACCTCACTGAGGGTCGGGGAACGGGTCACCGGTCTTCCCTTCTCTCACAATCATGAGGGCATGCAGACAATTGGTCTTTCGCCAGACTATTCCGGCGGTCTGGCCAGCCTGTCATGCTTTGACGCGGAACGCTGCTTCAAGGTGCCGTCCTCCGTCAGCAACGACCTTGCCGCCCTGACAGAGCCGGTTTCCGTTGGGCTACACGCCGCCAATCTCGCCAACCGGTCGAACGGCCCGGCCATGGTTATTGGCTGCGGCCCTGTGGGACTGGCGGTCATCATGGCGCTGAAACTCTCCGGCCGTGGGCCGGTCATGGCCGCCGACTTCTCTGCAGAGCGACGCGCTATCGCCGAAGCCATGGGCGCGGACATCGTCATCAATCCGGCTGAAACCTCACCCTATGAAAGATGGGATGATCTGAAGCCTGACCTTCACCCGCCCTCTCCGCTGCTCGAACGAGAGTTCCGAGGTCGCCCAAGCGGTGTGAACATCTTTGAGTGCACGGGCGTGCAGGGCGTTCTGAACCAGGTCGTCACATCGGCCCCGCCACACAGCCACATCGTGGTCGCTGGCGTCTGCCCACATAATGAAACAGTGACGCCGCTTGAAGCGATCATTCGCGAGCTGACGCTGGAGTTCAGCTTCGCCTATCGTCCGGAAGAGTTCAAGACCGCGCTCAGCATGATTGAAGCTCATCCGGACACGGCATTGAAACTGATCAGCAGTCGGCGTCCGCTTCAGGAGACCGCTGCGGCATTTGATGCGCTCGCCAAAGAGCCGAGCGAAGTCAAAATCCTGATCAATCCTCAGGCCTGAAACAGGGGTGTGCTGCAGGACGTCCCTCCTGCAGC
Source organism: uncultured Ponticaulis sp. (assembly GCA_963678615.1). Classification (GTDB taxonomy): domain Bacteria; phylum Pseudomonadota; class Alphaproteobacteria; order Caulobacterales; family Hyphomonadaceae; genus Ponticaulis. Next base: position 463,262 of record OY782947.1, on the reverse strand, counting down.
ACGACGAGAGGTTCCCCCACTCGCCAACAGCGAAAATCAGTTGCCGAAGATCTTTCCGAGGAATTTGTCGACTTGCTTGCGGCGCTCATTGTCTACGCGGTCTTCAACCTGTTGCTTGGTTTCGTCCTTGACCTGATCGACTTTCTTGTCGCCGTCCTTGACCTTCTCTTCGTCTGTTTTCACGAAGTCACCCAGACCGAAATCGCCAAAAGATTCCATGTCCATTTTGGAGTAACCCGCTGGTGGCTCAAACAATGACGCAGGCTGAGACCCGATCTTGATGGTTTTCATTTCGAAAACAGCTTTGTCTTCGCCATCGACTGCGCGCAGCCAAATGCCTTTCGAGGAAATACAGTTTTGATTGGTGGTGATTTCGCCCGTCGCGCCTTGCGAAACGTACTCATATTTTGTGCAGGTTATGCCCGCGACCTTGTCGGTTCCGACGGCCACAACATCCTGCTCTTCCAGACCAAATGCACTGTCTTTCATTTCCATGTAAAAGCGCATATTCGCTGGAACATCGCCGGTTGAGAAGCTCAGAAAGCGCTCATTGTCGAAGTCCATAATGACCGTCGCGCCCATTTGTGTGCCAAGCTCAGACGCTGGAATATCAACGCGCAGCAGTTTGCCTTTGGCGCGGAGCGTGGCGTCAACAACCTTGTTTTCCCACATATATTGAGCCTGGCCGACATATTCAGCCTTCATCTCAGGTAGTTCAGCGAACGCAGCGCCGGCCGCTGTGACAAGAACGGCTGCACACAAGCCGTATTTCACCGAATTGATCATAACGTTTCTCCCGATTGAGCGCCCGAAATTTGGGCTTGCATGAATACTCACGCACTCAGAGAGAAAATCCGGACATGCCGCTCTACAGCAAATGCAGTTCGCAATGTCCGGTTGAGAACTTAATCCTCTGCCGGCTCACCCGCCAGCTCTTTCAGAATGATCATCCAGTGATCGAGACCCGCATAGAATTCCTTGACCAGCACGCGCTCGTTCAGTCCATGCGCATTCGTGTCATTCTCTTTGGCACCGCGCCCGCCAATGCCATAGGTGTTATAGCCAAGATTGCGATAGTGCATGCCGTCAGTGCCGCCAGACGACATGTAAGGGATCAATTCCGCGTCTTCTGCGCCGCGCGCGATCAGAGATTTGCGAACCGCTGCCAGCACATCATCCCGAATACCGGATTCAGAGCTCTCGGTCACATCGCCGATAATCTCGAATTTCACCGCGTCATTGCCGATTGCCTCCGCCAGACGCTTTTGCGTCAGCTCAACGCCCTCGCCCGGAAAAATCCGGCAATTGACCGTCGCTGTCGCAGATTGCGGCAGCGCGTTTTCCGCATGACCCGCCCGCAACATGGTCGCGATACAGGTGGTTCCGATTGTTCCGACCGTAGCCGGATTGGCGCGCAACACAGCAATCGCCTCTTCATTGGTCGGGTCTTTGGCAAAGGCCCGCATCGCAAAGCCAACCTTGTCGAGGCGCTTCTTGCCAGCGCTATCAAGGAAGGAGCGCGTCAGATCGCTGTAATTCACCGGGAAAGTATAGGCTTCCACCTGTTTCAGCGCGCTCGCCAACTCGTAAATCGCATTATCCTTGCGCGGACGTGAGGAATGCCCACCCGGATTGGTAACCGTCAGCTCAAACGTGGCAAAGGTTTTCTCCGCCCCCTGGATCAGGAAATCGCGCGGCTTTCCCTCATCATCCAGCGTCACCCCGCCTGCGTCAGAGTTCAGCACAAATTCCGGATCGACATGTTCGGCGACATATCTGGCCTGCGCCATGGTGGACACCATATCGGTTTCTTCATCACCAGACAGCACCAGCACCAGATCACGCGTCGGCTTGAAGCCTTCAGATTTCAGGCGGATGAAAGTCTGTGTCAGATTCGTCAGGCCGTATTTATTGTCCGCCGTGCCCCGGCCAAAGAAATAACCCTCTTCCTCAGTCAGCGTATAGGGATCGCGCACCCAGTCTTTCGCCAGCGCGTCGACCACATCCATATGCGCGAGCAGAACAATCGGCTTTTGCGTCGCCTCTTCGGCGCGCAGCCAGACCATCAGGCCCTGCGTTGGCTCGCCATTGCTGTCATAATCCGTGACCTCGATATCGTCATCGGTGAAGCCCGCCGCTTTGAACTCGCTGATCAGATAGTTCACCACGTCCGGCATTTTCTGCTGCCCGCGCGCAGACCGGATAGAGACGACCTTGGCGTAGATTTCCCGTGCCCTGGCGTGATCCGCCGTCAGTTCATCCGCACCGACAGACGGCGACAACGCCAAAAGACAGACCGCTGAAAGAAGCGCTAATTTTCGAAACATATGTTCAACCCCCGAGGTGACCTCTGTATTTGAGACGCAGCCTAGCGCGGGTCCTACAAAAATCTATCCTTTTGCGAGCGGGAAGCGACAACTGCCTCACAGGCAAGCAGCCCCGCACCCTCAACCGGCCAATAAAGAAAGGCGACGTCTGTTCAGACGCCGCCCCTTTGGTCTAACCACAATTGTCCAGTTGAGCCCGGACGAGCTGCAGCCCGCGCCGCGTGATCTGATACGGGCGGCCATTGCGTGAGGCGATGGCGCGTTTGCGTTTCAGCTTGCGAAACAGGCATATATCCAGATGCGGATAGCGCCAGCCATCGCGTGTGAAACATTCGTAAATCAGCTCGTCGTTTTCGTCTTTGAGTTTTTCAATTCGCCCGCCCTGAGCGAGCAAGTGGAGAATGCGCTGTTCGGCGCGTGAAATATCCATTGTTCTTTAGATGTCCGATAGGTGCGGCACAGCCGCAAACAGAAGATCACCACTCCGCAAGGCGGATGGCGGCTCGGTTCTGTCCTGCCCGTCGCTGAAAATTCAGCTTCGGGCTAACCCACAATCTCTGAACGTGAATACATAAAAGCTCCGTTGGAGCCGGTTAAATAGGGGATAATGACGCGTTTGTCAGCCTTTATGCGCAAGATAGAGCTCCCCTCTCCGCCCTCTGGAGGGAGAGGGGCTGGGGGTGAGGTGGGAAAAATCAGCGGGTGCATTCTCCACCAAACACCCTCATCCCAAACCCTTCTCCCTGAGGGAGAAGGGCTTAAGGTTACGAGACCAGACCTCAAGGAGAAGGGAGCTCTCCAGCGACCGCGCTGGCGCAGCGCAACCGAGCTTGCGAGGAACAAGCGCGAGCAAAACAAGAAATGAAACCCTCATTCCTGCGCAGGCAGGAATCTCTCACAATCCGCCTCAATCAGATCCCTGCCTTCGCAGGGACGAGCGAGCCTGTCAGTTAATCTGGAACCGACGTCTCACCGCCAAACCAGACAGAAACACCAGAATAATCGCCATCAGAGTTTGCACCGTCGCCTGCACCTTAATGCCAAACGCCGTCCAATAGCCCCAGCCATTATGGCCGTCATCGCATGTCACTCCAGCGTCCGGCTGCACATTTAACATCTGCCCCATCATGGTGCAGGCCTCCGGTTCACTGCCCCAGGGGCCAAAGCCGAATACTCGACCGGCGGAGTAACTAAAGGCCTGACCAAGTTCCGCGAAGTTCGGCACGTTCCATTCCCAGCCAAGCAACGAAGATGACCCTTGCACCGCATAGAGAAGGCCAAAGACCAGCATAAACCTCAAAATCCACATCACAGGCCGCACCACCGAATTTCCATAATCCGATGTGACGCCATAAAGGTCAGACATCAGTCGTTCCCAAAGCGGAACATTCGGCATACGGCGCCGACGGCGCGTCTTGATTTCCAGACTGAAAAACTTGCCCTCTTCCACACGGTCGCGCTTGTCTTCCATGGCGAGCTTCAGCGTGCGGTAACAGCCCTCTAATTCCTCAAAATAGTCTTCCTGTGTATCGCCATCGGCGGGTTTGGGCTGGTGCTGTTTCAGCCGAATAAGGTTCAGGAATTGCAGCCCCAGCTTTACCCAGAAGCCTTTATTCTCGCGCTTATCATATTTGGATTTATCCAGCGCTCCGAATTTGCTTGCCTGTTCCGTTCGCCTGTCTTCAAAATCTTCCAACCAGACATCGTAAGATTGCCAACCATGCTTTCCGGCCTCTTCAAAAGAGACGAAGTCTTGGGTCTGCAGCGGCGCAAGAGCAGTCTCCAGGCGCAGTCTATCGGCGCGGCGCTTTGCCTTCCAAAGCCGAAGCATCACATCTTCCCGCACTTGCGGCCAGTCCCGACCGCCTAGATCCGACCCTGTCTTCCTGCACTGCCTGTCGCGATGAATGGCGTATCTGAAAATCGCATTGTAAAAGCTGACGCCCTGATGAAGCCGACTTCCATGAAAGCTGGCCAGCCGCCAGAATTCTGAGCGCCTGAAACTTGTCGCTTCGGTAAAGTCGCGATTGTTGAAATTCACATCGCCCAGAAACACGCAGTCTTCGAAACTGGCGGTCTTAAAGGCGCGCGTCGCAATGGAACCATTTTCGATCACGCGCTCGAACTTTTCCGCGAACGCCACTTCTTCGGATTCCGCCTTTTCGGTGTCGGATCGCACCTTGGGGAGCAATTGAAACGGCTCCACCAAAAAACTAGCGCCATCCCCCTGAAAGCTGACATTGCCAACAAAAATCGCGCTGTGGAACCGAGCGCATCCTGAGAAGCTCGCCTTGCTGAACCAAACGGTTTCGGAGAAGGTCGCGCTGTTGAACCAAGCGTCTCTGGAGAAGGTCGCGCTGTTGAACCGAGCGTCTCCGGAGAAGGTCGCGCTATTGAACCAAGCGTTTCCGGAGAAGGTCGCGCTGTTGAACCGAGCGTTTCCGGAGAAGGTCGCGCTGTTGAACCCAGCGTATCCTGAGAAGGTCGCGCTGTGGAACCCAGCGTTTCTGGAGAAGAAAGCGCTCTCGAACCAAGCGTATCCGGAGAAGGTCGCGCTGTGGAACCAAGCGTATCCGGAGAAGAAAGCGAAATCCGATCGCCAGTTCAACTGAATCGGTTCAGGCTCGGCATCGGGTTCGGCGGGCGGATTTTTAAAGTCATCGGCGTTGAAGTCCAGAAACACCCCGCCCTGAAACTGCACGCGCCGATCCGGGCCTTTTAAATTGCCAACTACATCAAACGCCGTTTCGGCGGATTTCTCGATCTTCTGGCCGATCAAAACGTTCAGCTTTGATTGTTCAGCCTCATTCCATCCGGCCTTGCCAGTTGGCGTGCCATCTGGCCAATGCAGTGGCAGATGAAACCGCGTGAAATGGCGCGTAACCTCGCCCTTCTCATTCTTGCTGGTCTCGTCCGGAATCAGATGATTTTCCTGATCCCGCCAGTAATCCTGCAAAGTCGCAAGGCGAGTATTGGCGGGCACTTCTTCTTTTTGCAGCTTAAGAAAATTGTATCGCTCCGGCTCTGGGTCAGCCTCCAGACGGCCATCCGCCAGCACAATCCACCCTTCCCACGGATGCTTCGGCGTGCCGTCATCGTTCAGCGCGGCCAGACCTTCCCAGGAATAGTCGCGTTCCCACCATTTCGCCCAGAAATCCGCGTGTTTTTCCGCCATGCCCATTTCCCCTCTGCCGTGAGATTAGCGCATTTTGCGCGTGGGGGAAGGTAGAAAAGCGTTCAAATTGTCATCCCGTGCGCAATGCGATGCGCAGTATCGCTTTGCAGACACGGGACCCGAAACACGTCCGGTGCCAGCCTCATCTCCCGGATCAGCTTTGCATCATGTTCCATGCTGCAAAGCATCCGGGATGACGGGAGAGGGGGAAGGATTTCATCCTGCGGGAAACATGCTCTTCGTAAACCGGGCTCACAGCGGCGACTCGAACCGTTCATGGCCCCCTCACCCTAAATCCCTCTCCCCACAAGGGGGCGAGGGACTTTGCACCGAGCACGCTATTTGTGCTTGGGATTCAGCATCCGACCGGATGTCGGGCGGTCAGCCCGCCCCGCCGGAGCCGCCGCGCGGCGTGAGGCCAAACCTAAGCCAATCTTTCTTTCGTCGTGGTAAAGCGAAGGTCCGGGTTCTTGTCCATGGTGTAGTTCGCATCCCAGCTATCCTTGCCGAGATAGACCGGGTCGCCATCAAGGTCGGTACCGGACTGAGATTTGTTCTTGTCCATAAAGGCTTCGAGCTTGGCGGCATCGCCCGCAATCCAGCGCGCCACGTTATACGGCGCGGTTTCGAACTCGACCTCGAGACCATATTCGGCCTGAACCCGCTCTTTCATGACCTCAAACTGCAGCGCGCCAACGGCCCCCACAATCATGTCAGAGCCAATGCTCGGACGGAACAGCTGCGTCACGCCTTCCTCGGCGAGGCTTTCCAGCGCTTTTTTCAAATGCTTTTGCTTCATCGGGTCTTTCACCCGTGCGCGGCGCAACAGCTCCGGCGCAAAGTTCGGAATGCCCGCAAATTTCACATCGCCCGTTTCAGACAGCGCATCGCCCACGCGCAGCGCGCCATGGTTTGGAATGCCGATCACATCGCCCGGATAGGCCTCGTCAGCAATCTCGCGGTCCTGCGCCAGGAACATCATCGGGTTATGCACATTGAGCAGTTTCCCGGATGAAGTTTTCAGCTTCATGCCGCGCTTGAACTTGCCAGACGAGATTCGGAAAAAGCCCACACGGTCGCGGTGGTTCGGGTCCATATTCGCCTGAATTTTGAAGATGAAGCCGGTCACCTGTTTGTCGTCGCGCACGACAATGCGCTCCTGACCTTTGACTTCCGCCTTTTGCGGACGCGGCGGCGGCGCAAACTCGCCAATCGCAGACAGCAGCTCATGCACCCCGAAATGGCGCAGCGCCGAGCCGAAAATCACCGGCGTCATATGCCCTTCCAGATAGGATTGATGATTAAATTCCGGCAGGCCGTCAGCCGCAAGTTCTGCGCCCATTTCCAGCTCTTCCAGAACGCTTTCATCAACGCGGCTGGTAAGTGAATTCGAGCCGTCCATTTTAATGCGCTCGGCAGCTTCCGGGTGCTCTTTGGAGTCCGCTGCGAGCTTTTTGTAGAAGCAAAACTCACCCGTGCGCAAATCCTTCATGCCCGCAAACCGGTTGCCGGATGCAGCTGGCCAATAGAGCGGCGATACGTCGAGCGCCAGCTTTTCCTGCACCTCTTCGAGAATGTCGAACGGGTCCTGCGCCTCGCGGTCCATCTTGTTCACAAAGGTGATGATCGGAATATCGCGCAGACGACACACCTCAAACAGCTTCAGCGTCTGAGGCTCGATACCCTTTGCGGCGTCGAGCACCATGATCGCCGAATCCGCCGCGGTCAGCGTGCGGTAGGTATCTTCCGAAAAGTCTTCGTGGCCCGGCGTATCGAGCAGGTTGAACATCTTGTTGTCATGCTCAAACGTCATGACGGATGCGGAAACCGAAATACCGCGATCGCGTTCAATCTTCATCCAGTCAGAGCTCGTCCGGCGGCGTTCCCCGCGCGCGGCCACCTGCCCCGCCAGACGGATCGCGCCGCCTGCCAGCAGGATATTCTCCGTCAGCGTCGTTTTACCGGCGTCCGGGTGAGAAATGATCGCGAATGTGCGCCGACGTTCGGCTTCTTCAGAAAGGGAAAGTGTCATCCGCGCGATTTAGTGGGGATTGGCGCAATTGTCGAGATTGGAAAACCTGTCCACCTACCGAAACGGCACAGCCTCGACCGGCAAGTCCCCAACCGGCGGCAGATCGATATGGCGCACCAGCCCATCCGCGCGATCAATGGCGAAGATGTCGCCCGACCCGTCCGGAACAAAGGAAAAGGCCTGGCCCTCCGCCTCAAGCGCAATCGTCGCCACATGGATGAGCACCGGCCCCATGGTCGGTTTCGCAACGACATACATTTCCGGCAGGTCATGGCCGAGCAGATAGAGCAATCCATCTGGCCCGATCGCGCCGCCAGAGGCCGCATAAGGCGCCATGCGGGAAATCACGCTCTCCGGCAGCATCCAGCCGCCCTTGCGCCGCCAGTCACTGTCGAACAGCACCACACCTGAGAACTCTGCGCCCTTGAATGACACGCCACCCTTTTTCGAATAATGCGCAAAACCGGCAATCCGGTCCTCCCCCACATCATCAAACCAGGTGAGCGAGCCTTCTTCCATCAGGCCGAGCGACCAGCTGGAGCTGTGCGTCATGGTCTCTGAATCAAATATCTCCACGGACGACGCCATAGGCGTGAGAGCGTAGTTGGAATTTGCGCACCACAGCTTGTCTGCGCGCGTATAACAGGAATTCATATGCCGTAAGAGGCCCTTGGGCGCGGTCATGAACCGGCCCACCAACTCGCCTGTATCGCGGCGATATTTGCTGATTACCGAGTTATCGACCGGGTAGAAGAAATCCTCGTCGACCGCCACGCCCTGATCGGCCTCCGGAGCGCTATAGTCGCGCAGAGTTTTCGCCATCAGGTGTTGCACCTTTGGCGGCACATAGTCGGGCAAGGACTCAAGCGCCGGAATCTCTTGTGCAAAGACCGCACCACTGACCGCCAGCGCACTGACAAAAGGGAGAGAAATTAAGCACCGAATTCTCTGCATCATGAGGTGTCCTCCGATTGGGGCAACTAGCTGCGGCGATTTAGGCGGGATCAAATCTCATGTCGAGCCATGCTGCACCTCTCTAAGCCGACAAACCCTCTCCACGCATGCCTTGAAGACAAAACTTGCCACATGCGTCAGATGATTTACGCTTGACGAAATGCACCATGCATATAAAGGGGCGCACCGGTTTTCAGATGGTTGATGAGCGCCTTCCTGCCGGGAATGACAGATAAAGGAATCCGCCATGTCCGAAAGCATTGATCGACAGCGTAAAGCCGAACTTCTCGACAACCCGGTCGAGCACATTGATATCACTGAATTTGACGGCCGCGAGCTGATCGAAGCCTGGGGCAAGATGAGCTTTTCATCTCGCGACGCGGCGCGCGCTGCAAAAATTCTGAACATGATGCTGGAAGACCAATCCTGCTCAACCATGCTGACACTGGCGGGCTCGACCTCTGCAGGCGGCTGTATGCATGTCTGGCGCGATATGGTGAAGCACAACATGATCGATTCGATCGTGTCCACTGGCGCGTCGATCATCGACATGGATTTCTTTGAAGCCCTCGGCTTCAAACATTACCGCGCGCCGGAAATTCCGGACGACCGTATTCTGCGCGATCTCTATATCGACCGCATTTACGACACGTATATCGATGAAGAAGAACTTCAGGCCTGCGATCACATCATCAAGGACATCGCAGACACGCTTGAGCCACGCCCATATTCCTCTCGTGAATTCATCTACGAGATTGGCAAATGGCTGGCCGCTGGCAATGCCAAAAAGCAAGGCTCGCTCATCCAGACCTGCTATGAAGAAGGCGTGCCGATCTTCGTCCCCGCGTTCTCTGACTGCTCTGCCGGTTTCGGTCTCGTAAAGCACCAGGTTGAGCGCATGAAGGCGGGCAAGCCTTACATGACAATCGACTCTGTCGCCGACTTCCGCGAACTCACCGAAGTGAAGATCAAAGCGGGCCGCACAGGCCTCTTCATGATCGGCGGCGGCGTGCCGAAAAACTTTGCGCAGGACACTGTCGTTTGCGCGGAAATCCTCGGCGAAGACGCTGAAATGCACGCTTATGCGGTGCAGATCACCGTTGCGGACGTCCGCGATGGCGCATGCTCTTCTTCCACTCTGAAAGAAGCCTGCTCATGGGGCAAAGTCGACGTCGCGCTGGAGCAGATGGTCTTCGCAGAAGCGGGCACCGTTGCACCAATCATCGCCTCAGACGCGTTCCATCGCGGTCATTGGAAAACTCGCCAGAAGCGTCGCTGGGCGGACCTGTTCACCAAATAAGTGCGCGTATCACATTTTGATCAGAAAGCGGGCGAACTCCGGTTTGCCCGCTTTTTTGTTGACCGTGCGCGTCCGCTTCGCTCAACAGTTTAAGGTGAAAGGAAACGGAAATGGTCGACTGGATTATCACCAACTGGGTTGAAATTGTCGGCTTTGTTGCCGGGGCGGCCTGTGTATGGCTGCTGGTCAGGGGCAGCATCTGGAACTTCCCCGTCGGCATGATCAACTACGTCATGTTCTTCGTCCTGTTTATCAGTGCGGGGCTTTATGCTGATGCCGGGCTTCAGCTCGTCTATCTCATCCTCGCCTGCCTCGGCTGGTATTGGTGGCTCAGGGGCGGCGACACCCATGACGGCGTTGAATATTCCAACCCCTCACCGCTTGGTCTGGCGGCCTGCGGCGTTGCGGTGCTTGTGATTGCGGCCATCATTCAGTGGCTCTTGCATCGCTATACCAATTCCACCGTTGCCGGATGGGACGCCCTGACCACCGCCATGAGCCTGGTTGCGCAATTCATGCTGTCTCGCAAATGGATAGCGAACTGGTGGCTCTGGATCGCTGTCGATCTGGTCTATATTCCACTTTACCTGCATAAAGGGCTTTGGCTGACGGCGATCCTCTATGTGGTGTTCCTCATCATGTGCATTGCCGGACTGCTGGAATGGCGCAAAGCGATGAAACAAGCACCGCAAGCGGACCCAGCCTCATGATCGACCTGTTTTTACCGCTGCTTCCGGCTGACTGGCGCGCGAAATTCGTTCGCCGGATCATCGTCACCGGCGCAGAGAGCACGGGCACAACCACGCTTGCGCTGGCGCTCGCCGAGGCGCTCAACTGCCCCTATGTGCCAGAATATGGACGCGAATACACGCAGAACCGGGCACGTGTTGAAGACAGTCCCTGGCGCAGCGAAGAGCTTGCCGAAATCGCCCGCGTTCAGAACGAGCTCGAAAACGAAGCGGTCCTGCGCTCCACCAATCGCTGGATTGTCGCCGACACCGACGCCATGACCACCGCGCTCTGGCACGAGCGTTATTTCGGACACCGTTCTGACGAGGTCGATGCCATCGCCCGGGCACAAATCCGCCCGAACATCTATATCCTCACCGGCGATGATATTCCGTTTGAAGCGGACGACATTCGCGAAGGCGGCAAAGCCCGCCATGAACTTCAGGAAAAGCTGCGCTCAGAGATCATCAAAGCAGGCATTCCCTATCTTGAAGTCACCGGAACCCCAGACGAGCGCCTCGCCGCCGTCTTGGCGTTTCTGGATCACGCCTGCTAACCTTCCCTAACGAGACCGATTGCTCCTGACGGATGCTTGGGCCAGAGTCGCTGGCAAAAGATGAGGGAGAGTAACATGTCTGATACCTTTGAAGGGAAAGTCGTTCTGATCACTGGTGCCGCAAAAGGCATTGGCCAGCGCGCGGCTGAGCGATTTGCAGAGCTCGGTGCAAGCGTCATCGTCACCGATGTGTTGCCAGATGAGGGGGCAAAAACGGTCAGCGCAATCGAAGCGTCCGGCGGCAAGGCGAAATTCCTGAAGCATGACGTCACCTCAGAAGCCGAATGGATTATTATCGTTGAAACCATCAAAGCAGAGTTTGGGCGTCTCGACCTTCTCATCAACAATGCGGGCATTGGTTTTTCAGGCGCCGTGGACGCCATGGACTACGTGCTGTGGAAGAAGATGATGGATGTGAATGTCGACGGGGTCTTCCTCGGCACCAAACATGTTCTTCCGGTTATGCGCGCTCAGACCAGCGGAAATATCATCAATGTCTCATCCGTCGCCGGCATTAGATCCACGCCGAATTTTTCCGGTTATTGCGCCACAAAGGCCGCGGTAAAATCCTTCACCAAATCGGTCGCGCTGGAGTGCGCCGCTCTGAAAGACGGCGTGCGTGTGAACTCCATCCATCCTGGCATTATCGATACGGCGATCTGGGACACGCTCATCGGCACGACTGAAGACGGCTCCAATGACGCACCGCGGGCCGCAACGCTCGGCGGCATGACAGCTGAAGGTGTACCGTTCGGACGTCCGGGCTCGATTGATGAGATCGTGAACGGCATGATCTTCCTCGCATCCGATGCATCCAGCTATATGACAGGCGCCGAACTGGTGCTCGATGGCGGTCTCACCGCAGGCTGATAACACATTTGTCAGCAATCTGAACGTTTCGTAATTCCGCTCTGGCTTACCTCTTCCCGAATACTATGTGCATAATACTCAGGTATTTCTGTGGTCGCTGATTCAAAGGGCAATCTCTACACATCAGAGGTCGGCACAGGTCGCCGCGTTCAGAAACTGGTCTATCTGGGAACAGAATAAGTTTCCCGTCTTGCCCGGTGAGTTGAACCAGTGAACAGTCATGCTTCAAATATGAGGCACGAAATGACTGACGACCCACATGGCGTTCATGACTATGTCGATGATCCACGAAATGCAGACATTCTGATTTCGGTGAATGGCGAGCTGAAGCCGCGTAATGAAGCCGTCGTTTCCGTCTTCGACAGTGGATACATTCTGGGCGATGGCGTCTGGGAGGGGCTGCGCGTCAAAAACGGTGCGATTGCCTTTTTGCCGGAACATTTGAAACGGCTCTATGCTGGCGCAAAAACCATCGACATGGATATTGGTCTGACACCAGATGAGCTGACCAACCGCCTGTTTCACTGCCTGAAAGCAAACAACATGACCGATGGCGTTCACATCCGCCTGATGGTCACGCGCGGCATCAAGAAAACGCCCTATCAGGGGCCGCGTTTTACAATCGGCAAAGCCACAATCGTGATCATTCCGGAATACAAAGACCCGGTTCCGTCTGTCATAGATCGCGGGCAGACGCTCTTCACCGTCCATGTCCGACGGACAGGCCCGGCCGAGCAAGACCAGAAGCTCAATTCACATTCCAAACTGAACTGCATTCTGGCCTGTATTCAGGCCGACAAGGCGGGCGCGGATGAAGCTCTGATGCTGGATCCGGACGGCTTCGTTGCAACCTGCAACTCCACCCATTTCTTCATTGTGCGCGATGGTGAGGTCTGGACCTCGCCCCCTGACTACTGCCTTGGCGGGATTACGCGAGCCAATATTTTGCGCGCCTGCCGCGAGGCGGGCATTCCGGCCATTGAAAAGCGGTTTTCCCTGTTTGATGTCTATTCGGCGGACGAAGTCTTCATCACCGGCACATTTGCGGGCGTCTCGCCAGTGCGCGAAGTTGACGGACGAGATATTGCTCATCTGAATGGTCCGATGACCCAGCGTATTCGCGGCCTTTATCAAGACCTCGTCTCTCGCAGCCTGACCCCAATCGCATGACCCAGATCAAACGTATCGCCATGTGGTCCGGGCCACGAAATCTCTCGACCGCAACCATGCGCAGCTTTGGCGCGCGCGGGGATACGACCTGCATCGATGAGCCGTTTTACGCCGCCTATCTCTCCCTGACGGGTCTGGTGCATCCCATGCAGGCCGAGATCATGGCAACGCAGGAAGACGCCCCGCTTCTGGTGATTAAAGAACTGACCGAAGGCGCGCCTCAGGACGGCCACACCATCATCTATCAAAAGCATATGACGCATCACATGGCGCGCGGCATTCCGCGCGACTGGATACCTGATGTAACAAATGCCTTTCTGATCCGGCATCCGGCCCGCGTGCTGGCGTCATACTCAAAGAAGATGGAAACAGCGTCACTCGACGCCATCGGCTTTCCGCAACAGGAAGAACTCTTCGATCAACTCCTGGAGGCAGGCCAAACGCCAGTCGTCATCGACAGCGATGATATTCTGTCCGCACCGGCACCCAGTTTGCAAAAGCTTTGCGCCGCTTTGGATATTCCATGGACGGAAAACATGCTCGCCTGGCCGGAAGGGCCAAAACCCTATGATGGCGCCTGGGCGCCGCATTGGTATGACCGGGTGAATGCGTCGACCGGATTTGCCGATCCTCCCGGCCCGCCGCCTGTTCTGTCGGCGGACTATGAGCCCATCCTCACCGCCGCCATACCGATCTACGAAAAGCTCGCAGCGTATAAAATCTGAACCCACCGAAACTAAGCGGAGAGTTGTCGCGAAATGGAGTTACTGGCCTGGCTGGATACATATTTGCGGATTGGCGCGTTTATTGGCGTCTTTCTGCTCATGGCCGGGCTGGAAACAGCCTTTCCGCGCAGAGGCCGTGTAAAGCCGCGTGAGCATCGCTGGCTTACCAATTTTGGTATGCTTGGCGTTTCGAGAGCGTTGTTATGGATGTGCATTCCAGCGACCACCACCATGATTGCCTGGCAGGTTCAAAAGCTTGGCTTTGGCGTGTTCAACTGGACACCCTTGCCAGGCTGGATCGAGATCATTCTGGCGGTCATCCTTCTGGATCTGGCGATCTGGGCGCAGCATCTGGCCATGCACCATGTGCCATTTCTGTGGGCGATACACAAAGTGCACCATGCCGATGAAGACCTCGACGCCTCGTCCGGCATCCGCTTTCACCCGTTGGAGCAGGTGATCTCTGCCGTCTTTAAAATCCTGATCGTGGTGTGCCTTGGCGTCGACCCGCTCGCCGTTGTGCTGTTTGAAGTGCTGCTCAACGCCTCGGCTATGTTCAATCATGCCAGCGTCCGGCTGCCTCTGCACCTTGATGCCCAATTGCGAAACGTCATCGTCACGCCGGACTTTCACCGCGTGCATCACTCGGTCCACATGCCCGAGACCAATTCAAACTTTGGGTTCTGTCTGTCCGTTTGGGATCAGCTATTCAAGACCTACACCCCGCAGCCGCGCGATGGGCATGAGCAAATGCAGCTTGGCCTCGATGAAAGGCCCAAAGGCAATACAGCCAGCCTGTGGTGGGGCCTGACGGCCCCGTTCAGGCAGTCTGATTAACCGCCAAACTTATAGACGATAGAAATGCGTGTGGTCGTGTCTGTAGACTCAAAACCGGCTGGCGGGTTTGTGTCGTGACGAACATCAAACGAGAAGCGCGCAGACAGCGTATCTGTCAGTGACGCCGTCAGAGCGACCGTGTTTGAAATCTGCGTGCTTTCTTTCGCATAAAGCGCATTTGTTTCGTTCGACAAAGCTACATTGTCGTTGATCTTCCAGGCATAATCAGAGCTTGCGATCACAGAGAAAGAATTCACTGTTTCGCCCTCAGTTGTGACAACACCGTTGGTGGTGACTTCACGCACTTCGTCGACTTTGAAACCCGGACCACCGCGAACAGACCAGTTCATCTGGTCATTCTCAATGACGTTGTAACCAAGACCACCACCGATGAAATAGCGGTTCTCAAAACCCGAAAACTCGTCTTTTTCGTAGGAACCCTGACCAAAGCCGAACAGGCGATCATTGATCTGATAGTCTGCCGTACCAGACAGATAGACGCGGTTCTTGGACTCAACGCCATCTGTTTCGCCGTAATCTGCCTGCGCTTTCACGCCGACAACCCAGCGGTCCTGTGTGCGCTTCAGATTCAGGCCCAACCCGAAATCTGTAGTTTCCGTATTGCCTGTAGATGTTCCGGCGCTGAATGAGCCTTCACCGCTCCAGCCATTTTTTGCCTCCTCAGCAAGGGCAGGCGTGGTGCCGATAAGGCATACAAAAAGCAATGCGAAAAAGCGCATTCAGACATCTCCGTGTGTTGGGGTAGGTAATTTATGCTGCGCGCACCCATACCGGTGTCAGCGAGGCATGTCCACCAACAGGACGGCGTTGATCGCGCACACGCTGTAAATGCTCTTCAGGAATCAGGTTGAGACGCGCCTCCACTCGCGTCGCATCCGACTCCCCTAGTTTACGGATAAAGAACGCCGCATTTGCATGGGTTTTCACAGCCAGAAGTGCCGCACAATCGGCATAGAGCTGTTCATCCACACCAAACTCATCGCTGTCGATCACCAGCGCTTTTGCAAAATCAATAGCATCCCGGGCAAACAACAGATCGGGACGTCCACAGCCAAGCTCTGGCCAGTTCGCCAGCAAGCGAACATTCGGATTTCCAATGTCCAGCACCCGGTCATTGAACAAGAACAACATACACCCAACTCCATTCAGTGAGTTGGACCATACCGGTTCAGTTTTAATGTCCCGCGTTACTGAGTGTTCGAATTCAACGCCGCGTCTTAAGACTTAGGTCCGCTATCAGGCAAAACGCATTCACCATTAACGCGCTCGGTCAAAAAATGTCGCCCATCTCGGTCTTCAATCTCAATAACCCAGAGATCGCGGTCAGATTGTTTGCGGCGCGCGATTACTTGATCTACTTCGCGTTCATCTGCCCATTCTTCAGATTTAGGTAACCAGTCGAAGCTGTCTTCTTCAATCGCCATCGGGGTACGCGCCAGATAAACAGCGCGCCCATCCAGTCGAGCCAGCTTGATCAGAACATCGCCGCGCTCCTTGTCTCCCTTCTGTACGACAAAGGCAAACGCACCGCTCAGCTGTACCCGGCGCAGCAGCGCATCAACCCAGATATATGTTGCGAGCCGATCCATATGTGCCTCTCCCCTTTGGTATGTGACTTGCTCTGTCTGGCTTCAGGCAAAACAGGTCAGCCAGAATGATACAGCTTTCTGAAGTCACAAAAACACTCCTCGCTCAATCTTCCCGGTTTCCGGTCAAGATGATGGCGGTCGCTGTCGGTTCTGGCAATTTTATTATCGAGCCCTGGCTCGGCCTGATTGGTCTGTCGGTGTTGATCATTACCGGTGCGATTGCTGTCGTCCGCGAAATCCGGATTGAAGAAGAAGAAAACAACAGCTGACCTGCCCCAAACAGACCGCAGCGTCTCACCAGTCCTGACACACTTTATTTACCAGTCAGAAATCTCGATTCTGTACTGAGAGATGCATGAAACGTGCTTCACTCATCGCGACTGCCCTGACCGCGTTATGCCTTGCTCTGCCTGCACAGGCCGAAGAACCGAAGGTGTATCGTGACGCCGAGCAAGCCTTTCTGGAGCGCACATCGCTCGCCGCGGCAGATGAGAAGTGCAAATATTTTACCGATCTTGAACGCTCTGCTCTGATCGCAGGACAATTGCAGGCACGCGGCGTTCTGCTGCGCGCCGGCTTTACAATAGACGATATCGACAAAGCCGCCCAGGAAGTTCAGCTTTATGCCAATCGCCAGCCTTGCGGCAGCGAAGACTTCATGAAAGCGCGCTCCCATTTGAAAAGCGCGTTCCAGGCCTTTATCGGCACGATGGTGATGGATTATCCCGGCGAAGAAAAAATCTGGAACGCCTCGCGCAGTCGCTGGGATACCTGGCGCCTCGTGCAGAATGGCAGCAGCGATGCCTTCCCATTCCAGTTTGGCTTGCTCGCCCCGATGCTGAAAGATCCGAATGATTTTCCAGCGGCGTTTGCGCGCCCGCTGGATGCGCCGCTGCAAACCGAGCCCTTCACGCTGTCGCTTGATATCAAGCTGCCTGAAACCATGTCTGCGCCTTCGCTGGCGCGCATCCTGTTGCGCGATGAGGCGAAGGCACCTGAGCCATGGCTCGGCTCAATCTTCAAGAAGGTTCATGCCCCGCCCCCAAGAGCGCTGACCAAAGCATATTGGTCATCCGGCCGGGAAGAGATTACAGACGAAGAAAGCGGTGTCACAACGCTCCGCTTTACCTTCTCGCCAGAAACGACGGCTGCGATAGAAAAACTGGACCCACGGGAGCGGTTCGAAATCGCCATCACACCAAATGCGCGTTCAGCTTCTGCAGAAACCATTTATCTTGAGGTCGAGGTCGGCGACTTTGCCGCCGGGCACGCCTTTACGAAGCTTCCGCCGCTTTAGCTTTGTCACTCATGGCGCTTTCAGCCGTTTCTTCCTGCGCAAGCAGCAGAAAGACGGACGCCTGCGTGCCTTTGCCTTCCTGGCTATCAATCTGGAATTCGCCGCCATTGGCTTCGGCCAGCAGTCTGACAATGGTCAGACCAAGCCCGGTGCCTGCGCGACCCTTGGCGTTTTCACCCTGGAAGAATGGCTCGCCGATCTTTGACAGGTCAGAGGCACTCATCCCCTCACCATGATCTCGGATTTCAAGACGGATGCGCTCGCCCATTTGTTTAGCACTGACAATCACTCGCCCGCTAACCGGGGAGTATTTGATGGCATTGCTCAACAGATTGATCAGGATCTGACGCAGCGCCTTGCGGTCTGCATGGATTTCAAAATCCGGTCCATCCGTCATCAGCACAGAGACCGAATGGGCATCCGCCTGCCAGTTGACCAGCTTGATTGCGCCCTCAACCTCATCTCTAAGGTCAAGGTTTTCAGGTGACAGGTTCAAATGCCCGGCGCGCGATTTCGTTGCCGTCATCAGGTCATCAATCAAAAGACCCAGATGCTCTGCGCCCTGTTTAATGCTTTTCGCAAATTCTTTGTACGGCTCAGGCAAAGCGCCCGCGCGTTCTGACAGCATCAGATCGGAATAACCACCGACAGGGTTCAACATATTGCGGATTTCATGCCCGATACTGGCGACCCAGCGCGCCTGCCCGGCTTTTTCCTCTTTCTCGACATTGAGCTTTTCCGTCAGCTCACCGACTTGCTTGATGGCTTTGGAAACAGGCGCAATCACCATGCGGAAACCGCCCGGCCCCTTATAGAGACGCCCTTCCACCTCATAGCCCGACTCCCAGACAGGGGTCAGCGCAACGGGATGACCATCAGCGCCCTTAATGGTTTTCGCATCCGAGAACAGCTCTGTAACGCCAAAGCGGGTAAGGTCAGTATGTTCAGGTGAACCAATCAGGCTGCGGTGACCAACCCAGGACTTTACGCGCCCTTTCTGGTCCAGTTTCAGCAACAGAACAGGCAGCCCGTTCAGAATATGCTCCCATTCCCGCAGGAGCGAGCGGTCTTTCTGACGTATCTGAAGGTTGGAGCGTGTTGCCGCAATGAAGACACCGATCTGAAGCACGCCAATCAATACGCCAAGGCCGGTCAGAATGCCGAGCCAGCCCGAGCCATCCAGCCCATAACCCAGCGTATCCAGCGCGGCGATGGCCAGAAAGCCAATCGCTGCGAACACGCTGGCTTCAATGCCGAGACGGAAACGGCCAACGCTGATCGCATGCAGCGGGCCAAGCGCCAGCAATATTGCCAGCGGCGACATGGCGGAGCCGGACGCATAGATCGCCATGAAGGCGAGACCAAGCCAGAGGAAGACGACCCAGATGTCAGATCCGTCGGCTGCAGATACGTCACGGCGTCCAAATATTAACGCTATTGCAGCGGGGAACATGCTCAGGATAATCGCAGGAACCGCAATAAACGGGCTCACTCCGTTGAGAAAAGCCGCAATAGCCGCAGCAATATTCAGCCCGATCCAGAATGCACTGGAGAAAACTGTGGAGAAAACGAGTGTGTGATCCCCGCTCGTTCCAATGAATTCAGACGCATTCTGTTTCGCTAGCATGATTTCTTCTTTTCCGAGCTGCAATTCACCATGCATTTCCACTCAAACTATGGCATCCTACGCACAAATTGTGCCAGTGTAGGCTCAGTATCGGGGGAGTCGCTAATGTCGTTAAGAAATTTGCTCGTTGCAGTTAGTATTTCAACAAGCTTTTTCGCAACCTCGCACACATTTGCAGACGTAGATCCAGCCGATAAACAAGCCCAACAAGTTGATCCGAAAACCGATAAAGCTGCGGAGAATCCTGATCCGATTCTGCCAATTACAGAAGAGACACCTGTCATTCTTGATGATACGTCGGTTTATGAAGGCCCGATTACCAATCCGATCCGCGATATTCTGGCCGATACAGCCGGCAGCTATGGGACCTTTCAGGCAGATGTCTCAAATTATAACCGCATCTTCAAATCTCAGGATGATATCCTGAAGGCATCGACCGAACTTGGCACACATAACGCCGAAGAGCTGGCCTCTGGCTGGCTGGCCTATTCTGCTCTGCTTGCCTCGCAGTCTTCGCAGTTTGCTGACGAAGTCCGCAAAGCCGATGCGTATTTCGGGCGTGATGAATTCATCCAGATTATGAACCGGGATGTGACCTATACCATGCGTCTCGATGGTTCAGACGATGCTCTGAACAAGGCGCTGAATGTCAGCAAGGCGGACTCAAAGCGCCTGACCCGTATTGGCAAATCTCTGGCCATCCAGTCTGGCAACACATTGCAGGCCTTTGGCTGGGCAAAAGCGCGTCTTCGTGGCAATCGAACCACCTATGTCCGCGACTTGGAAAAGGCCGCCATTGATGGACGCCCGGTCTTTGAAGATATTCAGACCCTGTTTGATATTGGCTCGGTCAACAACGCGATCCAGAAAGCTGACACGCTCGGCTCGGACACATCCCTCTGGGACAATCTTCTGTCCACCGACGGCACGACAACGACCGATACAGAATTCAAACTGCCGACCTTTGACGGGTCCGGCTTTACGACATTCTCGCCGTTTGCTCGTCGCAAGAAAAAGTATGACTTCCTGAATGGCCGCATCACCACACTGGCCGCTATGCGCATTCTGAACGAAACCGATGAGGTTTCCCCTGAACTCACCAGAGCCCTGACAGACAAAGATGTTCCGGGCGGTCTCAGCATGACCAGCTGTCTGAAAATGTCTCAGCTTCAGTATTTCGCGTGTGTTGAGGGAAATCAGTTCGTCTATGAACGCGCCTTCTGTATTGGTGAGCACGCCGTGACAGATGTCGGTCGCTGTATTGATAAGTTCAGCAACTAGGGTTTCGTCTTCAGTTTTCTGGCTCTGCCCCCTTCATTCTGGACGGGCATCCCCCATTTGTGCAGCATGAATGTAAATCAAACCGCAGACGAAATCCGTGACACATTCGCCTTTCTGGACGATTGGGAAACGCGCTACGAACACATCATTGACCTCGGGAAGGTTCTGCCAGACCTGCCCGACGAAGAGAAAGTCGAAGATTACAAAGTTCGCGGCTGCGCCAGTCAGGTCTGGATTGTTCCAAGAAGCGGCCCCGTTCGCAATTCAGTTTATTTTCAGGCGCAGTCTGACGCGCTAATCGTGTCGGGCCTGATCGCCATGCTGACTGAATTATTCAACGGAAAGCGCGCCGACGAAATTCTGGCATTCGATGCACCGGCTTTCTTTTCGGAAATCGGTTTGAACGAAGCCCTGAGCGCTCAAAGGGCGAACGGTCTGAACGCCATGCTCGAACGCATCAAGGCTTTGGCGCGCCTGTCTTCAGAGAACGCTTAAAACCTCCTCCTTCGCCGCCTTACGGCTGTTGAGCGCCCTTCCAGGATAGCGAAGGTCCAGACATCTCTTGCCCGCATCAAGCGCGGCCTCCAGCTCGGATATCCAGAGCTCAAAGCCGGCGTCTTCGCGTAGGTCTTCTACGATATGCACGGCATGGCCCACCGTTGATTTATCGCGGCCAAACTGCGCGCCGACCTTTGTCAGACTGTTGCCATACCCAGTATGCGACAGATACATCGCAATTTGCCGGGCGTGCGCAACGCTGGCTTCCCCGCGGCGGCGCATCAATAAAGCGCCCCGGCTCGTTTGTGTGGCAACCGAAACCAGATTGATCAATAGCTCTGTATATCCATCCGTCTGCGGTTTTGTGTTCATTCGTCATCACCCAATTCATGTCTGTTTTAACCGAGTGTAGATCGGCGTCATCAGAGTAGGATAATATTCCTCTTATGGGTTGAAAGTCCACCAGTCCGTCACGAAAAACCCCCGCAGTCTGAAATCTGCGGGGGTCGAAGTTCGTTCAGGAGTGTCGGATTATTTCGGCATACCGCCGTTACGCTTTCAAGCGACGGAGTGAGCAAGTTCCCGATCGACGCGAAACGCATTCGCTGTCACAAACATTGCTTCTCGCAAGACTTCCTCTTTGCGGTCCAGCGTCGCGACGCGGTCATAGCAAAGCACAGGCTGGCGACCATTTTCGAGTGGTTCCAGAGGCAAGCGCATCCATTTGTGAACCCTCAAATGTCCGACTGGTGTTTCTCCAAGAACCGGAGACCTGCTTTCAATGGCTTTATTGATGCCGTCATACCATGGGAGCGTCCGACCACAGACATTCTCGAGCAACTGGCCGCGGCATTCTTCCCCCAGAATATCGCGAAGAGAAGACGCAGTCAGGCGAAATACATCTGTGCCGCAAGAGCGGCGCTCAACAATAGAAATACTTGAAAGGCAAAAGACAAGTTCTGCAGGACTTACATCTCTCCTGAGGGGAAGATGTCCGTTTTGGCATTTGGAGATCCAGAACTTGAGAAGACCGGACTGATCTTTAGAAAGATTTGGACTTTTCATGCGTTCCATTTTTTGCCCGCCACTTAACCTATATGGTTAACATCGGTTAATTCGAATCGCTCGCCAAGCCCTTTTCTTCCAAAATATGAACACTTCATGAAATAATATTGTTCCGCTTTCGTAATGAAAGCGGAACAATTAAAGCTTATTTACTTTGACCAAGACCCATTTTCTTGGCGAGTTCGGACCTTTGCTTGGCATAATTCGGCGCCACCATCGGATAGTCTGATGGCAAACCCCATTTTTCCCGATACTCTTCCGGTGAAAGATTATACTTCGAGCGAAGGTGACGTTTCAGCGATTTAAAGCGCTTTCCATCCTCCAGACACACGAGATAGTCAGACGTGATTGACTTGCGAACAGACACCGCAGGACTAGCATCTTTAACCGGCTCTTCCGCGCCCGGTGCAGATGACAGGTCGCGCATTGTCGAATGCACGCGTGTAATGACATTTGGCAGATCACTCGCCTGAACCGGATTATTGCTGACATAAGCCGCAACAACTTCGGACGTCATCTGAATCAACATAGCCTGAGTGTCGGTGTCGAAGTCCTCCTTCTTTACCGTAATCATGTTTTACCTCCCCGATGCCCTTATCTGAGCATTGTTTTCTTTATTGCGGTTTATACACCCGCTTTTCATTGATGCCACCAGAAGAAATGAAAACAAAACAAAAGTCAAAGGTTTCGTTACACCAGCCATTATCAATAATAAGTCTATAGTTTTGACTTTTGCATCGCACAATACTAGCAAAACTCACTATACTTTGCAGGCTCAGCGCTAATACAGAACTGCCTTGTTTTACCGAGCATTCCAATAATACTATACGAACATCAAAAAATGATGCGCCGCAGCAAAGTCTGATCAATATAGACGGAATGTGCGGAGTATCCAGACTCAGCTTAGAATTTTTTTTTAAATTTGTTTAGGAAATAGTTCGAAAAAATTCCCAAAGCGCCTGAATCAAAGAGGGCGGAACCTTCACAGGTCCCGCCCTATACTTGAAATTCTCGGTGCTTAAAGGCCGATAACCAGCGCAACAAGCATGACGACTGCAAGAAGGATACTTGTCCAGATCGCCATACCGGCAGACATCGGCCCCTGGCTAAGCTGCCCTTGCGGGCTGAACGCCGCCTCAATCTGATCATATACTTTGCGGGAGACAGACTTCGCCGTATCGGTCAGTGCTGGTCCAACTTTGTTCCAGACATCACCAACCCAGACGAAGCTATAGTAAAGCGGACGGCGATAGATCCAGTCCGTATCAAGCACCACGCCGCGCTTCTCTGGCGGATAGAGCTTGACCCGATTCAGCACGATAAAGGCGAACGCAGCAAAGACCAGCAATTGCATTTGTGTGAGCACGTGGTCCGTTGTCCACAAACTCTTGTCCAGATAGCCCTGCGCCTCAGTCTGATAAGGCAACAGACCATAGAGGAAATTTGTGCCGCCCAGGAATGGGAAGCCAATCCACACACAGAAGAAGGCCGCAATTGCCATCGCCAACAACATATTAAACGGAGCCTCTTTCGGCCGTTTACCACTGTCATGCCCAAAGAAAGCAAAGTACGGGATCTTGATACCAGAGTGCTCAAGCACACCGGCAGACGCGAAGAGCAACATCATCCAGACAATTGTCAGATGCTCATGTCCAACCGCGCTCATCGTCAGAGACTTCGCAACAAAACCGGAGAAAAGCGGGAAGGCAGAAATCGACGCGGCACCGATCAGACAGAAAGTCGCCGTCCACGGCATGGTGCGATAAAGGCCGCCAAGCTCGGTCGCTTTCGTTGTGCCCGTCCGATACATCACCGCACCCATACTCATGAAGAGAAGGCCCTTATAGATGATGTGACAGAAGGCGTGCGCAGCCGCACCGTTCAGTGCGAGCGGCGTTCCCACACCAATCGCACAGACCATGAAGCCAACCTGGTTGTTCAGAGAGTAGGCCAGAACCTTGCGTAGATCGTTTTCGATCACCGCGAAGAAGACCGGGAAGACCGTCATGATCGCGCCAATCCAGATCAACGCGCTCTCGCCCGGGAACATGCGCAGCAATGCGTAAACCGCCAGCTTCGTTGTGAAGGCCGACAGGACGACCGCGCCCGTATGCGTTGCTTTCGGATAACTGTCCTGAAGCCAGTTATGCATGAGCGGGAATGCCGCCTTGATTCCGAGCGCGATGAAGATGAAGAGCGCACCTGGCTCACCCAGTTTCATCTGACGCAGAGCAAGTGAACCAAACTCATGAAAAACAAAGGCCGAGCCCATCAACAGCAATACGCCAGAGAGGATCTGAATCCCCAGATAGCGCATGCTCGCCTTGTAAGCCTCTTTGTTTCCAGACCGCAGGATCAGGAAGACAGACGACACCGCCGTCAGCTCCCAGAACACGAATACGGTCATCAGATCGCCGGCAAATGTCGCCGAAATGGCTGCACCCGCATACACAAGTGCCATGGAATCCTGCAGCGGGTCCTTATTATGCAGTGCATAAATGGAATTACACAGCGCTGCGATCATGAAGGCGAGGCCAAACACCGTGCTTGTGCGGTCGACCTGATACAGGATCATTTCGACATTCATGACCTGAAGGGTCGCGAGCGGTTCCCCCTGACTGTCGTGAACCGCAAGCGCCAGAATAGCCAGCAGCGGGCCACCAATCGTCACCACGCCGCGGACAATGTCCTGACGCGCGAAATAGGCAACAATACCTGCCAGAATAACGATAAAGCCCGGGTTCAGGCCGGAAAACAGGGTTTGCAGAAGATCAATCATCAGCCCGGTCCTCCGGTTCGTAATAGGTTTCCGGACGTCCGAGCAGGCGGCGCAGAGGCCAGCCGCTTAGGACCACGAGCGCAAAGGCGGCAAAACCGAAAATTGCATAAAAGCCCTTGAACTCAGCAATGTGCAGATACTCATGGCGATGAACCATAAAGTCAGCAATGAACAATCCAGCGCACAGAATGCCGATCAGGATGAAAACGATCAGCCCGGCTTTCGGGTGGCTCGTCCAGCCAAACGCCAGTTCGCCCGGGAACCGTCCCTTTTCGTCAGCTTTCGTGACGTCTTCAGTAGATAGAGGCTCGCTCATCAGCCCGCTCCCAAAGCTGGTGAAATGAAATCGGCGATGACATCAACGCCAAAGAACAGAACTAAACATCCGACCGCTGTGATGGACAACGGCAGAACGGTCAGCGCAGGCGCGCCGCCAGGACGTTTGAATTCTGCGACCTGCAGCTTGTCATCCTTCGGTGGCATCAGGCCAAGAATGGCAATTGGCAACAAATAGGCGACGTTCAACAGGGTCGATCCGATCAAAACGAACACGACATAGATGCGGTCCGCGTCGATTGCACCCTGCATCAATTCATATTTTGCCCAGGCCCCACCAAACGGCGGAACGCCGATAATGGAGAGGGACGCAACCAGAAAGGCGGTGAAGACGATTGGCATTTTACGGCCAAGACCACGCATGTCCGAAATATTCGTCTTGCCTGTCGCAACATAAATGGCGCCCGCACACATGAAGAGCGTCATCTTCGCAACGGCGTGCATCGGAATCTGAAGCGCCGCGCCAAGAGCACCAGCCCCATCGGCCAACATCGCGCCAGCCGTCACATAAGACAGCTGAGACACTGTTGAATACGCCAGACGCGCTTTCAGATTGTCTTTCGTCAGAGCAATCAGCGACGACACAATGATCGAGATACAGGCCACGGCGAGCACGACCTCTGTCATTGGCAATGCCGACAACAGATCGAGCCCGAACACATAGACCGACACTTTCAGAATGGTGAACACACCCGCCTTCACAACGGCAACCGCGTGCAGGAGTGCAGACACTGGTGTTGGCGCGACCATCGCATTCGGAAGCCAGAAGTGGAACGGCATCAAAGCCGCTTTACCAACACCAAATGCGAACAGCAGCAGCAAGACGCCGCCAAGTGCCGGGCCAACTTTCCCGGCCAGCAAACCACCTTCGACAAAGTCGAGATTTCCGGCAATCGCAAAGGTCCAGACAATCGCCATCAGCAACAGGCCGATAGAGGTGCCGAGCAATGTCAGAAGATAGATACGCGCGCCGCGACGTGCGTTTTCATCGCCCTTATGGGCGACCAATGGATAGGTCGAAAGGGTCAGAACCTCATAGAACACAAACAGGGTGAAGAGGTTGCCAGCCATGGCAACGCCCATTGCGCCGAACAGCGCCAGACCAAAACAAATATAGAAACGGGTCTGATTGCGTTCTCGGTTTCCGCGCATATAGCCGATGGAATAGATAGAGTTCAGGATCCACAGACCGCTCGCAATCACCGCAAACATCGCGCCCAGTGGCTCAAGCTTGAAACTGAAGCTCAGGCCGAGCGCCACTTCAGGGCTGATCAGCTCGAGGGTTTCACCCTGCCCAACCCGCACAGCCATATAACCGCAGAGAACGAACAGTGCGCCTGCACCAACCAGTGTGGCCGTTTCGCGTACATCCGGAATCCGGTCCAACAGAGCCACTGCGCCAGCAACGACCAGCGGCAGAACCAGAATAAGGGAAATCAGAACAGCGTCATTCATGGCTGACCTCCTGAGAAGGCAACACTTGCAGCACCATCAGTCAGTCCTGTGATGAAGGAGGCATCAAGCCCGAAATAGATATTGGCAATCGCAAGAATCCAAAGCGGGATCAAAAGCGTCAGAGGCGCTTCGGTCACTTTGGCCTGCACCGGCCCCGGCGTTTTGAAGAATGCCGTTTCCAGAATGCGGCCGACATAAAGAACCGCGAGGACGGAGCTGATCGCCAGAACGACAACAACCCACCACCAGTCTTTCATCAAAGCAGCCTGGAACAGAGCAACTTTAGACAGGAAGCCGGCCGTCAGCGGAACGCCAACAAGGCTGAGCGCGGAAATACCGAGTGCGGTCACCGTCCAGGGAGCCCGGCGGGCAACACCGGCAAGGTCTGTCAGCTTTGTCGAGCCAAGGCTGAGCGCAACACCGCCAACCGCCATGAACAGAGCGCCTTTCATCAGCGCATGGTTGATCAGGTGGAACAATGCCGCCGACAACCCCGGTGCGGTGACGAGAGACAGGCCGAGAACCATATAGCCGACCTGCGCGACGGAAGAATAAGCAAGCATTCGCCTGATATCTGTCTGGAAGATCGCCTGGAAGGAACAGACGATTGCAGCGATCGCCCCCAGAGGTGCCAACACCCAGGTGAAGATTACTTGCTGGAAGTCGAGTTCTGGAGAGAACACAGTGAATGACAGACGGACCAGCGCATAGAACGCTGCCTTGGTCGCCGTAGCCGACAGGAACACCGTTACGAAGCTCGGCGAGTAGGCATAAGCGTTTGGCAGCCATTGATGCAGCGGGAAAATCGCCGCTTTCAGAGCCAGACCAACCACAATGAACGCAAAGCCAGCGTGAACTGTTTTGCTGCCCATAACCTCTGGCAGGAGCCGCGCAAGGTCAGCCATGTTCAGAGTACCGGTCGCCGCATAAAGGAAACCAACACCGATCACATAGAAGGTCGCGCCAATTGAGCCCATGATCAGATAGTTGAACGCAGCAGGCAGAGCCCGGCGGTCACGTGTCGCGCCAAGCGCCACCATCACATAGGTCGAAATCGACGAAATCTCGAGGAAGACGAACAGGTTGAACGCGTCACCTGTGACCGACATGCCGAGCAGGCCGCCCACACACATCAGATAAGCTGAGAAGAACAGTGCACGCTTCTCTTCGGCAATATCTTTGACGATGGTTGGCAGCGCAAAGATCGTCGCCAGGAAGCCAATCAATGCGATCAACAGCAGGAATGGCGTGTTGAGCTGATCCACGACAAACGAAATGCCGAGTGGAGGTGCCCAGCCGCCAAGAGCATAGACAATCGGCTCGCCATTCGACGCCTGCTGGACGAGACCAGCCGCAAAGAGAAGTGAAACACCAATACCGATCAGAGCGGCAGTCCAGCTGACGCGCCAATTCGGAATCGCAGCACTGATCGGCGCCAGCATGAGCGGGATCACAACGATCAGGACGGGCATGTGCTTTTCAAGACCGTCCGGGATCAGAGACAAAACATCAATCATCATGGCTTATGCAGTCTCCGCAGAGGCTTCTTGATCGGCCATTTTGATGTCGGCGTCTCTCACCTCATCCATCTCAATGGTGCCATAGGCTTCCCGAATACGAACAATAATGGCCAGACCGACCGCCAGCGTTGCCACACCAACAACGATCGCTGTCAGAATAAGAACGTGTGGGATCGGGTTGGAATAAACTTCCTGAAGTCCGTGAAGTTCCGACGCCGGATGAGCCGGGTCGATAAAGCCTTCAACGAAAGGACGCCCCAGACCGTCAACCGCGCCATGGTCCGCACCGCCGCCATGAGCAACTGCGCCATGTGCGGCATCGCCATGGCCTGCGCCATGTTCAGCGCCGTGTTCAGCGCCGTGCGGGTCGTCCTTGCCGAACAGGATTGGCGCAGAGCCGCCATTTACCTTGCCCAGAGTGATGTAGAACAGAAAGACCGAGGTCTGGAAAACGGACAGACCAACCATCCGCTTGATCATGTTTCCAGCCTGGAAAGTGATGTACAGGCCGATCATCATCAGAAAGATGACCGCCCAATAATTGTACCGTTCGAAGATGAATTCGATCATGCCTTACCAGTCCTCATCTTCAATCTCAGGCGCACGGCCTGCGAATGCGTAGAAAATTGTGAGCATGCTGCCGGCAACCGCAAACAGAACGCCGAGTTCGACACCCAGAATACCGTAGTGCTGACCGTGGTGACCTTCCGGACCTTCCGCAACGATGAAGTCATAATCGAGGAAGTTGCCACCGTTCAGCATCGCGTAAATGCCAACGGTTCCGTAAATGATGAAACCTGCCAGCGCGAGATAGCGCGCAAAGCCTGCTGTCACATGCGTCAGAGCCGCAACTACACCGAAAATCAGGGCGTAGAGAATGATCCCGACAGCAAAGATAACGCCCGCCTGGAAGCCGCCACCCGGCGAATAATCGCCGTGGAACTGCACATAAAAGGCATACATGATGATGATTGGAATGAGCAGCTTACCCATAACACGCAAAATGACGTGATGGTCGGTTGTGCTCGTTTCCGGAACAAGGCTGCCAGTAGATTTCTTGCCTTTTGCCATGGACGCCGACAGAGACCGCTCGCCAAAACCGATGAGCAGAGCAACGGCCAGACCCGCAATAAACACCACCCCGGTCTCACCGAACGTATCGAAACCACGATAGCTGGCCAGAATAGAGGTCACGACGTTTG
This sequence comes from uncultured Ponticaulis sp., assembly GCA_963678615.1. GTDB lineage: Bacteria > Pseudomonadota > Alphaproteobacteria > Caulobacterales > Hyphomonadaceae > Ponticaulis. The sequence continues at coordinate 433,917 of OY782947.1, read as the reverse complement.
GAATGCCAACATCAGTGACGTTCCGTTCCATATATTCTTTCGCAAGATAGGTGTTCGCCGGAGACGTCGGATCGCCGAAACTCGGCAAATCAATGGTCGCGTAAACCAGAACGGCACCTGTCACCAGACAGACCAGAAAAGGCGCAATCCGCTTTAAAACCCGGTCGTCCTGTTTGGCGGTTCGCACCGTCAACAACATGCCGCCAAGGATCAGTGCGGTTGAAATACCGGCGCCTACGGCTGCCTCGGTAAAGGCAACGTCGACAGCGTCCACAATTACAAACCAGGTTGCGGAGAACAAGCTGTACACACCGGACAACATGACAATCGCAAACAGGCTGCGAAGCCGCGCGATTGCGATGGCCGTAATCGCCATCATGCCCAGTACGGTGATATCAATCAGAATGACTGAGAGAGATGGCTCAGCCAGTGCGGTTGTCGCATCGCTCATGCGTCACCTTCTTCAGTTTCTGCAGCTTTCAGCTCATCAATCCGTCCGACGAGCGGATGCAGACCTGCCGTGAATGCAGCGTTTGCAATCGCATGGGTTGCGGTCGGACCCGTCAGGACCAGAAAGACGCCAATCATGCCGAGCTTGAAAACAATAAGGAAATCAGGGGCCATAAAGGCCATACCGACCAAAAGTGCCAGCGCGCCAAGCGTGTCCGTCACACTGGCCGCATGCATGCGCGTATAGAAGTCAGGGAAGCGTAAAACGCCAACACCCGCAACAATGGTCGACAAGCCGCCAACCGCGCAGAGCGCCGCGCCCACCCAAAAACGCCAGGTCGGGTCAACAATCGCTGCCCAGAGCGCGTTCAGAAACTCAGACATTCTTGCTGCCTCCTGAGCGGAAGAGCGGAATCTGGAACGAACGATACCGGAAGAATTTCAGGATCGCGATCGTGGAAACAAAGTTGATCAGCGCATAGAGCAGCGCGATATCCAGAAAGTCCGGACGCTTCATGATGAAGCCAACCAGTCCCAGAACAACAACAACCTTCGTCCCGACAGAGTTCACTGCCAGAACGCGGTCATACAATGTCGGACCCGCAAAAACGCGGATCAACAACAAGGCAATCGCGACGAAGAGCGCGATGATGGCAACTGCCAGCAAAACCATCTGTTCAGCTTCCCTTTTTCCGGCCATCACCGGCAATTGCCGAGCGACGGTCCATTTCTTCGAATGCTTCAGGCTGAGCATCTTCTTCAATCAGGCCATGCACCAGCATGAAGTCGTCATCTACTCGCAGTGTGACCGTTCCCGGTGTCAGGGTGATCGAGTTTGCAAAGATGACTTTCGCCAGATCGGACTTACAGGTGGTTCGAACCTTCACCAGCGTCGGATGGATTTTCAGCTCAGGCGACAGGATCGCCTTAAGCACACCAATATTGGCTTTAATGATCTCTCCGATCAGCCAGGGCGCGTATAAAATGAAGGAAAGTATCCGATGATACGGGGAAGTTTCACGATCAATAATACCCAGCCGCCCTGTCAGAACGACTGTAATCGCGATCGAAATAATGCCGAGCACAATGATCAGGGGTTCGTAAATCCCTGAAAAGCCCAACCACAACAGTGTCAGCGCACCTGACAAGCCGACAACGTAGCCCACGTGACCTGCACCCTCGCCCAAGAACCAAAATTGAATGCTAGGACTTAACCCCCAAGATCAGGCTTGACCAGCGGGTAGATAAAATTTCCTGAAAAAAGTCGGGACTGCTGGTTAATTAGCTACCAAAAACCAGACGTGCGGCACGGTGCGAAGACGAGAAGTTGATATCGTCTTCGTCAGACACAGTTGTGGCGTCCATTCGTGCATGGAAGCTGGAGCTGAGCGACCAGTTCCAATAACGCAGCGTCGTCTGAGCGCGTGCCACGCTCAGCATTTCATACGTCTCTTTCACCCGCTCATACTGCGGATGCAGGGAGCCGGGTCCGAATTCGGTCGGGCGACGCAGAGCCACCCACAGTTTGGACAAATAATGCCGTTTCAGACCTGTAGACTTACAGAAGACGGCAAGCCCCTCTCCGCCCGGATCCGTGAGAATCTTCGCAGCGGTGACAGGTTTGATCCCGCCAAGATAGCCAATTTCCTGGGCCAGCTCGCGATCAATGCCTTTCTTTTCGGCGACCTCAATGGCCTCCTCAAGACTTTCAAACGGGCTGCGCTCAATCGCTGCGCGGTTGCGCTGACGGCGCTCAAGCAGCTGCAGCGTCTTGCGGACAACAGGGTCAGCCCATTTTTCTTCTGAAGCCATCGCAAAGACATCACTGCAAAGCTCAATCAGCTCAGACCGCTCAGCGGCAAAGCGCATAAGAATTTGCTGACGCCCTTCAGCCTCTGACCACCAGAACATGGTCATGGCGTGATATGGCTTCATCTCTCCGCGCTCGATGAGCAGAGGACAGAATTCTTTGTGATCACGCGACATTTCAAGCAGCTCGTCCATCGCTGTTTCAGAGATGAACGCACGGCGGTTTTCCAGCATCGCCATAATGGCTTTTGGATGCCCGACCTGCACAAGCGCGTCACAAACAGACGGGCTCAGCGTTTTACGGCGCGACACCGCTTCGGCGTGAGCGGTCGTCGTCCGCTTCAGAATAAAGTTCAGATCGGAATCATCCAAAGATGAGTTTTGCTCAAGAAGTTCCTGACACACTTCGATCCGGCAAAGCGACAGATAGCGCAACACATTCCGTGGCGCTTCATGGGTCGGGATCAGTCGGCGCGCACAAAAGGCGCGTTCGCGGTCATCTGCCTCGAACAACATTTCGAGCAGCACATCGCCCGCCATAGAACGGTCTTGCGGTGGAATTCGGGAGGATGGCATAGCGACGACGTCGATCAGACGACGCATGAGGGTCAGCCTCGCACGGCGCGGCTGCGTCTTCGGAACCGTATCATTTAAAACTAAAGCTGGCTCACTCGACATTGATGCACCTCACCAAGGGTAAAGTACTTGATTACAAGTTAACGACAGGTGACCTGACACCCAACAGATTCAAGCGAATACTACTAAAGTCCTGATATCCAAGGCAAAAAAATTAAGCACTTCGAGGAGTTCACTTTACATGTTTAGCCGGATGAACAGCCAATAGAAGAAAACAGGCCGTTATGGATGCCAGAGCGAGATATAACAGCGCCTCCGATTGACTGGCTGACGCGGCCTGATCACCTGTATTCGTCGTGGGTGCAAAGGGCGATATCATCAAGGCTGCCATCGCGCCAAAAAACAGGATGGATAACCACGCCCCCGCCTTCCTGAAGGGCGGTATCAGCAGGCTTATTCCGGCAAAAACACCAAAACCAGCGAATGCATAACGTCCCATTGGCTCAACATCCGACAGGCCGGTTTTGTCGGCAAGGTCACTGAAGAAAACATTCTCGCCGACAGCATCCCGCAACAGCCCGTTTCCGCTTGCCTCTCCGATCCAGGGTAAGGCGAGAAAATGCGTTAAAATAGCCAGAAGAAACAATGCCAGACACCAGCTGAGAAGCATTCGGATTTGCCGCATTCAAGTTTCGCCTCAATCTAAAAACTGCTCGCCGGAACACATCAACACAGTTGCAGTGCATTGACCCGGCTGACAACCGTTTTACAAACGGTCAGCCAGAGAATAATGAAAAATGTGGGGCGACAGTTGGGTATTTGCGCATGAGTGATGATTTCGATCGTCTGGATGAGGAAGTCATGGAGGGCGCTCGCTCTCCCGTTTCCGGAATGGACAGCGCAATGGCCGCGGGCAATGCCTTCGGACGCCGCATTTTCAAACATGTCTCCCGTGAGCTTCCGGCCTATCTGATTGTTCAGTCCTGCTGGTTCATGGCCTTCGGCCTGCAAATGGTGCTGTTTCCCTATCTGATCACCAACAAGCTGGGGCTGGATGGTGCAGAGCTTGGCCTTGCAAACATGGCGCTCGCAGCCCCGTCCGTAGTCTTCCTTCTGATTGGCGGTGTCGTTGCCGAACGCGCAGACGGCAAACGCATGTTAATGCTGCTGCATTCCCTTGCCGCCTTCCCCGCTATCGTACTGGCCTTTGCGGTTCATGAAGGCTGGCTCGCTTACATTCTCATGGTCAGCTACGGTGTCACCATGGGCACAATCGGGGCCTTCATGATGCCCGCCCGCGACGCCATTCTGAACGAAGTGGTTGAGCGACGCGTGCGTACAGGGTCCGGCGTTACACTCCAGCGCGGTGTAGCCTTCGCCACGCTCGCCCAGTTCGCAGCGCAGATCGCAGGCATCATTATTGGTGGCTATGCCGACAAAGCCACGACAATGCCGGGCTTTATGGGCGGTTTCAAAGTTGGTCCGGTTTCATCTGAAGACCTTCTTTACCTGCAAGGCGCCGTCGTCGCCTTTGGTGCCATCGCCGCTATTTTCCTCGCTAAGGGCAGACAGATCCGCACCGGGCGGTCCGGCTTATCTGCCGCTTTCGGAGATATGGCTGACGGTTTCCGCACGGTGCGCGGAAATGATCGCCTGCTTGCCATGACGCTCTCAATGTTTGGCGTCGGCATTTTCGTGATTGGCTCTTTCCTGGTGGTCCTGCCGATTATCAACCGCGATGTTTACGGCCTCGGCCCGGATGGCATTCGCGACATGTATGTCACCTTCTGGTTCGGTGCCTTTGTGTCGTCCGTTATTCTCTCCATGACCCCCAAACTGAAGCATCCGGGACGCCCGCTTCTGACCGCCCAGTTCGTTGGCTCAATGGTCATCCTCGTCATGCTCTGGGAAGGCATTAAGGACTATCACCAGATCTTCCTCTGCATCGTCTTCATCTGGGGCCTGGCAGGGGGCGTCTCTATCGCAATGAGCCGCTCCATTGTTCAGGCTGCCGCGCCGCCAGACCAGCTGGCCCGCGTCCTTTCCATTTACCAGCTTGGCTTCATGGCAGGCGCACCGATTGGCGCCTATCTGATGGGACACGCCGTCGACACGTTCGGCCCGCACAAGATCGCCTTCGTTCCGGCGCTCGGCATGGGCGTGATTGTCATCTGGATGGTTCTCGGCTCGCCGATCTGGAACATGAAGGCGGACGATTGAAAATTCTCAGCGCGACAAACCTGAAATCACTCTTCTTCGTTTGCAGTTTTGTGCTGACATTACCTATGGCTTTTCTCTTCCTGCTTTCAGGCAAAGGTATTGGAGTCATAGCACTATTCGCCATTCTCCTTGCATGGCTTATTTACGCACGGCGCACGACAGTTCCCGCAAAAACGCTCCTCGCTTTCCTTGTAGGTCCAGCATTGGTACTGATCCCGCAGGCTTGGGACCCGCTCAACTTACTCCCGTCTTTTGATAATCTGACCATATCCGTTCGAGCGATGGCCAATATCGGCCCATCATCGGATATTCCGAGACACGAATGGCCTCCAAATTGGTGGATACCAGAAATCCCCCTTTGGTTAGGCTATGGCACGCTGATTTCCCTGCTGGCAGCCTTTTCAGTTGGTCGGGGTGTGGGTGGAAAGCGCAACTCAGAAACTATCAAACCAGCGCCCTATTGATCTAGAAATTGAGGCGTTAAAACAAATCCAGCCAGTCTGGATTCTCCGCTTCGATCACCCCGCCCCTCCCGGCGCGGTTACAATTGCTCGCGCTCACAACTACGTTGACCGGATATCGATAGATCGAATATTGAGAGCAGATACCTTTATCCGGGACAGATCGTGCGAAGTTTTACCGTCATGCCAATGAAATCTTGTATTTGGATTTTTCTCTTGTTCTGCCTACTTGATAGCACGGATGTGGCGACCTGTGGAGTGTATTAGACACCTAATTTCATTTGGTTTTTTGTTGGCTTCGATTGCATTTTTCTCAATTGGCCTCGGATTAAATCACTTTTTAGGTACGCATACCTTGGTTTTGAGGGCCATATTTTTCTTGGCATTTGGGTTTATGTCGCTTTACTGCGGGTGGTCGGCCTACGGTAGAAAAGCTATGGAGGGCGGGAAGAGATATACTATCGGTGTTCATTTATTATTGTTGACTGCAATTGGGATTGTTTTCATCTTCTCTAGTCACTTCTATTAAGATGAAGTGGGCATTAATTATGACGAACTATCTGAAGAACAGATTGTATTTCTGTACGGGTCGCCTGACTTTATGAGCGTTTCATTATTTGATGAGTCAAAGAAAACCGTATTTGTGATTATGTCTGAAGGGCGTGCAGAAAAGTTGAAAATACAGGCTTTTTTTCGAAGAGAATTCGCAGATAAAGACCGAAAAAGTTTTAAGTTACTACAAGATCGTATCAGTAATGTGGATTGCCACTAATTTACTGGCTTTGACTTTTTCCTGCCCATCAGCCCTCTCCCAATCAACTCAGATTAAAGCTGATACTCAGACGCGGCTCATCGGCCATATTGATCATCACTTCGTGACGCAGCCAGCTTTCCCAGAGCAGCGCATTGCCGAGCGATGGCTGAATATAGATGAACCGCTTTTGCTCCTCCGGCACGTCTTCGCGCAACGCCGGTGAGTTCATCATGAACGGCAGACGCGGATCTTCAAACCGGATCGCGCTCGCCCCCTCCGGCAGGTCCAGATAAAACGTGCCAGACAGAATAGAGTTCGGGTGAATATGACCGGAATGCCCGGCGCCTGGATCCAGCAAATTCACCCAATAGCTATCCATGCTCAGCTTATGGCTGCCCATGGCAAAGCCGAGTTGTTTGGCAAATGCATTGGCTTTCTTGATCAGACGCTTTTCCAGCTCTGCAAAAGCCGGAATCCGCATCGGCAAATCGTCCAGCGAGGCATAAGAGGTGTAGCCGAGATAGCCTTGCGACTCGCACCAGGCGATGCCTGCCTCGTCTTCTTCAGACAGCATATACACGCCAGCCTTCAGCTCATCCATCAGATCGGCTTCCTTGACCACGTCAACAACGGGGCATTCGTGAATGTCAGTCGCAAAACAGCGTCGTGTACGCGCTTGTTCCATGGTTTGTTCCCCTGTTGGTCTGAATATCCGCACGCGTTTTAAGGGATTGGCGGGCGAACTGACAACGGCAAATCCGTCTGTTGTGACAGGATGCAGCATCACTTCGTCTGGTTTTCATCAGGGTTTTCGGCCCCAACCGCCGGTTTTTGAGGGCTTTGACGGGTGTTTACAGGAAAATGGACTGTTCACCGCCCTGATTTTTGCTATGTCAGCGCCTTGATCAAAAGGAATACCCAATGGGCTTTAAATGCGGAATCGTTGGTCTGCCGAATGTTGGCAAATCCACCCTGTTCAATGCGCTGACAAAAACGGCTGCAGCTCAGGCTGAAAACTATCCCTTCTGTACGATTGAGCCGAATGTCGGTGACGTTGCCATGCCGGAACCGCGCCTGAAAGTGCTGGCCGATATTGCCGGCTCGAAAGAGCTCATCCCGACCCGTATGAACTTTGTCGACATTGCCGGCCTCGTAAAGGGTGCCTCACAAGGCGAAGGCCTCGGCAACCAGTTCCTCGCCAACATCCGCGAAACCGATGCTGTCGCATATGTTCTGCGCTGTTTCGAAGATGATGACATCACGCACGTCGCTGGCAAGATCGACCCGCTGGCTGACTATGAAGTCGTTGAGACCGAGCTGATGCTGGCCGATATGGAAAGCCTCGAAAAGCGTCGCACGAACCTCGAGAAAAAAGCGCGCGGCGGCGATAAAGACGCCAAAGAAACGCTTGAGATGGTCGACCTCGCTCTGGAACAGCTGAACGATGGCAAGCCAGCCCGCAATGCGAGCGTACCGAAGGATTCTGCCAAGGCCTGGAAAATGCTCCAGCTGCTGACGGCAAAGCCGGTTTTCTACATCGCCAATGTCGATGAAGAGTCTGCTGGTGAAGGCAATGAGTTCTCAGAAGTCGTTCGCAAACATGCTGAAGCTGAAGGATCTCCGATTGTTGTGATCTCCGCCAAGATTGAAAGCGAGATCGCCATGCTGGACGAAGACGAACAGGCTGAATTCCTCGAAACACTGGGTCTGGAAGAGCCTGGCCTGAACCGCGTTATCCGCGCAGGTTATGACCTTCTCGGGCTTCAGACCTATTTCACCGTTGGACCGAAAGAGGCGCGTGCCTGGACTGTTCGCGTTGGTGCAACAGCCCCTCAGGCTGCCGGCGTTATCCATGGTGACTTTGAGAAAGGCTTCATCCGCGCTGAAACCATTGCCTATGAGGACTATGTCGCACACAAGGGCGAGGCAGGTGCCAAAGAAGCCGGCAAAATGCGCGCTGAAGGCAAGGAATACATCGTCAAGGACGGTGACGTTCTGCACTTCCGCTTCAATGTCTGATCAGCTCTGATCCTCAATCAATTTCAGGCGCGCCAGATCTTTGGCGCGTCCGAACAGTCGCAAAGACTGTTTCAACTCATCCAGCGTCGGCACATAGAAAATGCGTCCCGCATGGATAACCTCCTGCACCGTCTCGAAATGAAAAGGCTGCCAGACGCCGCCTGAGCAGACCTGCATATCGGCCATGAATTCCACATCGAGTGTATCATGTTTCAGCCGAAAGAAATGCGCAGACCGGAACAGACAGGTCCCTCCCCCACTTTCATCTGAAATGCTCTGATGGACTGAAAGTTTCGCGGCGTCCGCAGGCGAAATCAGAACATCGACATCCCGCACCTGCAAACCGCCTACTCCCTGCAGGGTTAACGCGCAGCTGCCGAACAGATGCCACCCCTCATCGCACGACTGCAGCACGTCATGGGCCGCACCTAAAGCCTCAGTGATGTGAGAGGGGATCGCTACAGGTTCCACGTGCCACTCCTGTTTCAGATACAAAAAAGGCGGCCAGTCGGCCGCCTTCTTAAACTCAACTCTTACAAGCCTTAATGGCCGTCAGTGTGCTCTTCGACTTTCTTCTTCGCTTCGTCAGCGTCGTCAGAAAGATCTTCAACTTTTTCTTTGATCACGTCTTTGGCGTCTTCGATCAGTGATTTCGCACCGTCGAGAGCATCATCAATTGCGATTGTAGAATCGTCGGAAGGTGCAGCAGGGTCATCAGCCTTAACTTCGCCATCAACAGCAGCGTCTGCACCATCAGCGCCGTCATCAGTTGCTTCTGGCAGAGGCTTCGGGAAAGCTGGCGCGCCTGGGTTCACAGAAGCGAGGTAAGCAATAACGTTCATACGCTCTGGTTCTTTACGCAGACCCGCAAAGGCCATCGCTGTACCAGAAACCGCACCTTTTGGATTCTCAAGGAATTCGTTCAGTGCTTCATAAGTCCATGCCGGGTAATCGGCCTGATGCGCTTGCATTGGAGCAGAATAACCAAATCCTTCGTGAGATGCGATCACGCGACCAACAACGTCGTGAAGGTTCGGGCCAGTACCGTTCGGGCCGCCATCATCAATTGTGTGACAGCTTGCACATTTAGAACGGAAAGACTTAGCGCCTTTTTCTGCGTCAGCCGCAGCGAGCAGTTTGCCGAGGTCGAAAACGACTTCCACTTTTTCGCCGTCATCGCTGCTGTCTTGCACTTCAGCGTAGTATGCGAACTTAGCTTTCAGACGGTCATTGATAGAGTGCTCGCCATCTTCATGGTGTGCACCGTGATGTCCGCCCTTGCCGAATACGATATTGCCAAAAGTCTGCAGACCGAGAATGGCAAGAAGTACGGCCAGTAAGGCCCCGAAGATTTTATTAAACAGCATTGGTGTCGAATCCCAGCTTGTTCCGCTTTTTGAGCGCTTCTTACATGCCGGTGCGCTCAATTCAATATTGAATTCTCACGAAAACGGCGTTCCAGCCGGTTTACGCGTCGATGAGCCGCATGTTTGCGCACAATGTTTTACCAAAGTTGAAACGCGCTTGCACGATAGCGCTCACCGTGGTTTCTGCAACGCCGGATGAGATAAAGAGGACAGCATGGCCGGTAAAATCGCATTTCAGGGCGAACGAGGCGCTAATTCAGACATCGCCTGTAACGAAGCCTATCCCGAAATGGAGGCTATGCCGTACCGGACGTTTGAAGACGTATTTCATGCCGTTGAGGGTGACGAGTGCGATCTGGCCATGATTCCTGTTGAGAACACGATTGCGGGCCGGGTTGCGGATATTCACCATCTGCTGCCAACCTCAAAACTGTCTATCATTGCAGAACATTATCAACCGATCCGCTTTCAGTTGATGGGCCTGCCCGGCACTAAAGTGTCTGACATCAAGCGCGCCCGCTCTCACATTATGGGCCTCGGGCAGTGCCGCCGTTTCCTGCGTGAGCACGACATCATGTCTGTAACTGCAGCTGACACTGCTGGCGCTGCACGTGAGGTGAAGGAACTCGGCGACCCGGCGACTGCTGCCATCGCGCCGCGTCTGGCCGCCAGCGTCTACGGCCTGGATATCCTGGCTGAAAACATAGAAGACGAATCCCATAACACGACCCGTTTCGTGATTATGAGCCGCGAACCGAATGACCTTCTGGATGTTACCGGGCCGACAGTGACCGCCCTCTTCTTCACCGTCCGCAACGTCCCGGCTGCGCTTTACAAAGCGCTCGGCGGATTTGCGACCAACGGCATCAACGTGACCAAGCTTGAAAGCTATATGATTGGTGGATCGTTCACGGCCACTCAGTTCTACGCGGAATTTGAGGGCCATCCAGACGAGCGCTCAACTCAGCTTGCGCTCGAAGAACTCGGCTTTTTCAGCTCTGAAATCCGGGTACTGGGTGTTTTCCCGCGGCGTGATTACAAACCGTCATAACAGGCTGGTCGCAGCTTCGTGAAACCGGCTGAACGCTTCGTGTTTCGCAATCATTCGGCGTGTCCGCTAGATAGGGTTCACACCCAGTTTGAACGGATACACCATGCTTACCAGACTTCTTTTGACAGGCAGCCTCGCCATCGCCATTGGCCTTTCGGTTACACCGCTCGCAAATGCCGAAAAGCCTGAAATCGAGACGGGTACGTTCAGCAACACAGCTGCGGACGGCTATGATGTCGTTGCCTATTTCACCGAAAATGCTCCCCTGAAAGGGCACAAAGACTTCCGCACCGACTATAAAGGCGCTGAGTTTCGCTTTGCCAGTCAGGAAAACCTCGACCTGTTTCGGGGAGATCCGGAAAAGTATTCGCCGCAGTTTGGCGGATATTGCGCATGGGCCGTTTCGCAGGGCTACACCGCGCCGGGTAACGCCAAATACTGGGCCATTGTCGATGGCAAACTCTATCTGAACTACAACAAAAAGGTTCAGACTGACTGGGACAAAGACCGGTCCGGTTTCATCGAAAAAGCCAATCAGAACTGGCCGAATGTGCTGACGAAATAGTTTCTTCCACAGGAATGCAAATTTTCATCGTGACTTGAGACGACGCTGTCCCTATATGCCCCTTCGGCGTCGTTGAAAGTCACGATGAGATACCAGACAGGACACTCTCCGTTCAGGGAGGGGAAGCCATCGCAAACAGGCGCCTGTGTCCAGAAAGTCACAGCCTTTTATCTTTCGCAGTCAAAAGCTATTTCAGGTTATATTTCCAAACATAATCATCTTGAGATTTTGCAAGTGAGCGCTTAATTCCCTCCTTGTCCGCAACGGCGCGGACAGAAACGGGACATACATTCCATGAAAAAACTCATCATTGCTGCGATCGCAGCTGCCGCACTTTCTCCTGCAGCATTCGCACAGACAGACTTCCGCATCAGCGGCGGTTATAGTGCATTTGACGGTGACGACGCGACGCTTGGCGCGATCACTGCACGTGGCACGCTTTTCTTCTCTGATTACATCGGCGCAGAAGTCGAAGGCCATTTCGGCGTTTCTGGTGAAGAAATTGCCGGCGTCGACATCGACCTCGATAATGCTTTCGCGGGTTATGCGGTTGCTCGCTATCCGGCCGCTGAAAACTTCGAACTGTTCGGTCGCGTTGGTTACGGCACAGCGACAATTTCCGGCAGCATTTCCGGTATCGGAAGCGCAGACGTCGACGTTGACGGCTTCGCTTACGGCATTGGCGCTCAATACTTCTTCACACCAAGCATTGGTGTTCGCGGCGACATCACTCGCTTCGAAGTCAATGACGACGATATTGATGGCGGTCTGGACATCTATTCTATTTCTGCCGTCTATCGTTTCGGCGCGAAATAAGACTCACCAGCCAGTCGGCCAATAAGTTATTGGAAAAGCCTTTCCCTCACCGGAAAGGCTTTTTCTATGTCTCAAGCCAGGTGTTCATGACGTGATAGGCCACGGCCATTTTCATTGGCGCATACACTTCCGGGTGCTCGCCCGCCATGATCTGACGCAGCTCGTCTTTTGAGAACCAGCGCGCTTCTTCGATTTCGTTCGGGTCGATATGGATGTCAGTGCTTTCAGCCGGAACATGAATGCCCATCATCAATGACGACGGAAACGGCCAGGGCTGACAGAACAGATATTTCGCCTTTTCCGGCAGACATTTCACACCGGCTTCTTCATAAATCTCACGACAAGCGGCCTGCTCAACCGTTTCACCGGGCTCGACAAACCCCGCCAGGCACGACCAGAAGCCAGCGGGCCAGCCTTTTGAGCGCCCGAGCAGGCAATGATCCTCATAAATCGGCAGCATAATTGCGACCGGGTCTGTCCGCGGGAAGTGTTCAGCCTCACACGCCGGGCACACGCGCTTCCAGCCCGCCTCTGTAGCATCGGACCGCTCTCCGCATTTCGAACAAAAGGCGTGGCTGCGGTGCCATTCCGTAATCGAGCGCGCCGTGGAGACCAGATTGGCCTCCAGCGGTGACAGGCTCGCCGCGGCTGCGCGCATATCTTCAAAACTGCCTGCCCCTTCAAGCAAGGTTCCGGCAAGTGTGAAACTGTCAGGCAGGCCCAGCGCAAAAATCGGCGTGCCATTCTTATCCTGCCCCAGAAACAGACGAATAGCGCCTTCTGCAAAACTGGCGGCATTCGCTCCCAGCCAGACAAGCGGTCGCGGCGTCGTGTCTGGGCGCATTCCCGCTGACAAAGCCGGTCCCCCCTTACCCTCCATAAGAGGGCAGCCATCTTTCATCAGGAAGACGAGCACATCTGGTCGGCGGAACGCCGCGTCCAGCCATGCCTCATCGGTACGATGATGCGCAGCGCGATCCAGCGGTTTTGCACCCAGCAAAATATCATTTGAAGTGATCATACAGCTCCCGCCCCCGATTTCGCGATTTCATCGACTTTGTTAAATGATCCTGCCAAGGGTATTGCTTGAAATGCGCAATCCCTCAACACTTTGAGGCGATTTGACCCGCTGAAAATACGATTTAGATACTTTCAGTAAATACTAGCGTGTTAACCATGACCCGCCGACAAACTCCTTTGTCGGGGGGCGGTACTTTATAAAACGACGGTATGAATCGGCTTTATGGGCATTGAACGGGTGAATCTCTGGACTGGACTACGCCGATTTGTCACCGAATCCGTCCTGGAAGCCTTTGAAGTCAGCACCGACTATGAGGACATTCAGGCATTCCGGCGGTCTGCAATCCGCTTCATTCTGCTTTTCTTCATTCTGGTCATGGTGCTGAACTTCATCGCGACCAAGACCTTCAATCAGTCGCTGACTTATCATGACGGAATTTCAAGCAGTCTATCCCTCGCCCTCACCCTGATCATCCTGAATCTGAAGCGGATGAAGCGTTTCTTCTGGCTGTGGCTTGTCCTCATGTCCACCTTCTTCGGCTATGTCTGCCTTATGGGCATTATTGATCAGACAGGCATTCAGGTCGGCGCAATGTTTCTGACCGTTATCATGCCAATCGTCGGGGTCCATTTCATTGGCCGGCTTGGGGCGATTGGCTGCTGGCTGATGGCCAGTGCGACCTATATTTTCCTATTGCTTCACTCCCTTTCTCTGCCTCCTCCTGACGTCTATTTTGGCGGCTATACTCAGATTTATGACCTGCTGATCATGGCCTTTCTGGCCCTGACATTTTCACTCATCATTTCTCTGACCTTGCATGAAGCCATTCTCAACGCGCTTACGACAGCGCGGCGAAACCTCAGCCGTGCGCATGCGTCAGAAAAAGAGAGATTGCGCTTCTTTGGCGCGGTCAGTCATGAAGTCCGAAACTCCATCAATGGGGTGTTTGGCATCACCTCATCTCTGCTTCAGGATGACCTGAAAGATGACGTCCGCAACAAGGTCGAGCTCATTCAGGCGTCAGGCAACTCGCTGGTACGTGTGTTGAACGACACGCTGGAAATCACTCGTCTGGAAAGCAATTCCATCAAAATCCTGGCGGAGTGTATCGACCTTCAACACATGCTCACTCAGATGTCTTCGCGCTGGCAGATGTCCGCAGCAGGCAAAGGGCTTTCCTTTTTCATTCAGCTGTCACCGGATATACCAACACAAATCATGTCAGATGCAGGCCGCATCGGACAGGTGCTCGATAACCTCTTATCCAATGCGCTGAAATTTACACAATCCGGCTCGATCTGCCTGTCCGTCTCATCCGCTGAGACTGTGAATGACCGCACCATGCTTCAGTTTGACGTCACAGATACGGGCTGCGGCATCCATATCGATCGTCAGGCCCGGATATTCGAGCCTTATCGCCAAGCTGACGAAGACACCTATCTCCAATTCGGCGGCACCGGCCTTGGCCTCTATATTTGCCGCCTGATCGCCGCGCAAATGGGCGGCACGGTGGAGCTTGTCCAGTCAGACAACACCTCCACCACTTTCCGCTATTGTGTGCCGGTTGAGCTGTGTTCGCCGGACAATCAGGCCTGCGAAACACCCGTTGATATTCGAGTTGAGAATGTCAAAGATTTCCGAATTCTGGCCGTCGATGACCGTGCGCCAAATCTGCGGTATCTGCAGACCCTGTTCACCGCATGGGATCTGGATCTGGAAACTGTAAGCTCCGGCTCGGACTGCCTGCAGAAAATGCAGTCTGACCAGTTTGATCTTATTCTGCTTGACCTCAACATGCCGAATATGGGCGGTGTTGAACTACTCACGCATATCCGGAACCTGCCATCCCCCGTCAGCGATATTACCACGATAGTTGTCTCGGCAGACATGGATGAAGACAAACGCCGTCATCTGATGGACCTCGATGCAGATATTTTCCTCGCGAAACCGGTCACACCAGACATGCTCTGGACGGCCCTATTGCAGGCGACAAGCAAACATTCTGAGAAAAAACTGTCCGCATAATCCGTCGACGGATGCGCAATCTCGATTTCACACCTTGCAATCGGAAACATCCTTCGCGATATAGGCTGCCGGAGGCTGGCATGGACGAGTGCCTCGCCAACCGGGTCAGGTCCGGAAGGAAGCAGCCCTAACGAGTTTTGCTCGGGTCGTGTCAGTCTCTTCTCATTGTTCCGGCGTTTTTGCCGATTTCCCTTTTTTCTGAATATCTTTCATCTCTGCGCTGAGGTCGAACTCCCAGTGTTCCAGAGATTCGCGTACGCGCTGCATGAAGGCCTTATTCTCATAAGCCGGAAGATTGACGTCATATGCGTCCGCGATTTCCACCATGCGCAACCGATCACTGCGATCAAAGGCTTTCACCATTTCATCAGCGATCTCATGCTCAAAGCCTAACCCTTCCAGCGCAGACCGGCCCATGCGCAAGGAGCTGTCATAGGTTTCACGAATAATGTCGCGACATCCCAGCGACCACAATTCATAAACATGATCGCGGTCAATTGCCCGGCACACGACATGAACATTCGGATGGTGCCTGGTCATATACCCGACCAGCTCGTTGATCTGATACTGGTTGTCGATGGCGATTACGAGCAGTTTGGCGTGCTCAATACCCGCTGCTTGCAGCAAGTCCCGACGCGTGGCGTCACCAAAATACACTTTGAACCCGAACGAGCGGATGATCTCCAAATGCCGAGAATTGAAATCGATAACCGTGGCGGAAAACCCGGCTGCGCGTAAAATGCGGTGAATAATCCCGCCCATCCGACCACGCCCGGCAATGATGATGTCGTGATGCTCGTCAATCTTATCCGCCGATTTCTGGCTCTGCGTCTGGTCAAATCGCGGCGCGATCACCTTCTCGCGGAGAATGAACAAAAACGGCGTCAGCAACATTGAGATCGTAATGACCAGCAAAAGCTGATCTGCGATCTCTCTCGGCAGGATGGCGTTATTGGTCGCGAATGATAACAGGACAAAACCGAACTCCCCCATCTGGCAGAGCCCAAGCGCAAACAGCCAGCGATGCCCGCCACCAATCCTGAAAACATAGCTAAGACCAAACAGAACCACCGCTTTGAGAACCATCAAACCGATGGCTAATCCAAAGATCAGCGCAGGTTCCTGCATCAGCAAACCAAAATTGATGCCCGCGCCGACCGTGATGAAGAACAGGCCCAAGAGCAGTCCACGAAACGGATTGATGTCTGCTTCCAACTGGTGGCGATATTCACTGTTCGCCAAAACAACACCCGCCAGAAATGTTCCAAGTGCCGGCGACAAACCGACCAGCACCATCAACAGGGAAATGCCAATCACCATGAATAGCGCAAATGCGGTGAACAATTCCGGCAGGTCCGCTGACGCGATATAGCGAAAGACTGGCCGCGTCAGATAATTCCCCGCGGCAACCACAGCTGCAATCGCAGCAAGCGACACCAGCGTTGCCTGCCAGGGCGCAAGCCCCGCCACAAGGCTCAGTCCCGCGCCATGCGTGTCTTCGCCGCCACGATCTCCACCAACAGCATGAGACAGCGCCTCTGTCAGATCCGGCGAAGCCAATAGCGGCAGGAACGCCAGCATCGGAATGACGGCAATATCCTGAAACAACAGCACCGAGAAACTCGCCTGCCCGCCATCGCTTTGCATCAGGCCCTTTTCATTCAGTGTCTGAAGCACGATGGCCGTTGATGACAGCGCCAGAATGAAACCAACGGCCAGCGCATATCTGAAGTCCAGCCCGAATACCTTAGCGGCGATGAAGACCAGTGCCGCTGTGCCCAGCACCTGACCACCGCCAAGCCCTAAAATGCGCGTTCGCATGCTCCATAAGCGCTTGGGTTCCAGCTCAAGCCCGATCAGGAACAACATGATCACCACGCCGAATTCAGCAAAATGCTGAATGGCGACCACATCAACATGCAGCAAGCTCAGAATCGGACTGATGATCGTTCCCGCGATCAGATAGCCAAGCACAGATCCGAGGCCAAGGCGCGTCGCCACAGGCACCGCAACCACCCCTGCGCAGAGGAAAATGAATGCCAGAAGCAAAACATCAGTCACTTAAAATGCCTCCACAATTCATCCTGTTACCTCTGTTTCGCCCGAAATTGGCCACGTCTGAACGGGAGATATTCTACTCTGAGGTCGGGGGATGGAATTGTTCCCCAACTAAGTCTAAGCACATTCGACAATCAAATTTCAGAGGGGACACTCATGCGTTTTATATCGATTGCTTTCATTTCATTTCTGACGATTTTTACGTCCAGCGCAATGGCTCAAACGATGGTGGGCCGGGCGATGGTAGATGGGAAAACAGTCATCCTTTATGATGACTATAGCTGGGACTATGAAACCAAATCAGCAGCTGACTGCAAAACCGTGGCGAAAGGGCTCACCTTTTGTGACCCGACTGGACGCTGGAAGTTCGACACAGACCAGGCGCCAGGTGACGCGATCACACTAACCTATAGTGACGCGATCGGTGGACTGATCGTCAACGAAACGCTACCGGATGGACACGAATTCACGACCGATATTCTTAAGTCCGCAGCGGTCATAAATGCCGCCAGCGCCGCTGGAATCACAGCGAAAGATGTGCTGGTTTTAGACAATAAAGATGTGACCCTGAAAGATCACTCAGCTGGCCAAATCAGCTATTCAGTCAACATTGACGGCATTGATATCACTTACGTGAACACGGTTATTGTCACCGAGAATCGTGCGCTTCAGTTGATGACTTATGCCACCGGTAAAAAGGTAACTGACGAGCACACCAAAGTGCATGACGCCTTCATTTCTTATTTCACTGTTGAATAAGTCTGACCGCGGCCAAAAAAGATAATCTCTGGCCTCGCTATAAGCGCACTTTGCAACTAACGTGCGCTTATGAGCGAGTCAGATTTTCACGACGATGACGATGAATTGCCGGAGCTTTCCGCCGAACACGAGCGGGATGATCTGACGGCAAACATGTTCGGCGACACCACGCCGCCACCGGCAGAGGTGAGCAAAACACCTTATGTCGTGCTTGCCCGCAAATATCGCCCACAGCGCTTCTCTGATCTGATCGGTCAGGAGGCCATGGTCGCGACGCTGGCAAATGCCTTCCGCAAGAACCGCATTGCCCACGCCTTCATGCTGACAGGCGTGCGCGGCATCGGTAAAACGACCACAGCGCGCCTGCTCGCACGCGCGCTGAACTATGAAACCGATGACGTCCACAGCCCGAGCGTAAAGCTCGACCCGCTTGGTCGCCACTGCCCGGCGATCATTGAGAGCCGGCATCCTGACGTTCTGGAACTCGACGCGGCCTCTCGCACAGGTGTGGATGACATGCGCGAATTGCTGGATGGCGCACGCTACACGCCCGTTTCGGCGCGTTATAAAGTCTTCATCATCGACGAAGTGCACATGCTGTCCAAATCGGCTTTCAACGCACTTCTGAAAACGCTCGAAGAGCCACCGGAACACGTCAAATTCGTCTTCGCGACAACGGAAATCCGCAAAGTGCCGGTCACGGTTCTGTCGCGGTGTCAGCGCTTTGATTTGCGCCGCCTCGACGTGGAACAATTGTCCGCGCATCTGTCCAATATCTGCGCGCAGGAAAATGCCCGCGTGTCGTCCGAAGGTCTCACCCTGATCGCCCGCGCCGCCGAAGGCTCTGTGCGTGACGCGCTCTCCATTCTGGATCAGGCCATCGTCACCGCTGAAGACGATATGGAAGTGCCTGCCGAAACGGTTCGCGACATGCTGGGTCTGGCAGACCAGTCTCGCCTGTTGTCCCTGTTTGATATGGCGGCGTCAGGCAAGCACAAAGAGGCGCTGATTGAAGTTGAGGAACAGCTCGACGCCAGCGCCGATCCAATGATCATCTTCAAGGATCTGATCGATCTGGCGGTTGAAGTCAGCCGCGCCCGCGTCATGGGTGACAGCTATTCTGCTGTTGGTCCGGCTGAATGGACGCGCATGACACGCGCCATTGCCGAAAAGCTCTCACCGGCCCAGTCGACCCGCCTCTGGCAAATCCTGATGAAAGGCTTTGAAGCGGCAGGCTATGCACCAGAGCCTGCGACCGCGCTGAAAATGACCCTGATCCAGATGGCGGCAGCCGCACATGTGCCATCACCGGAAGACGCCGTAAAAGCCATTATCGCCGCCCAGACAGGCGGAGGCGGCGGATCGTCAGGGGGATTACCGTCAAAAAATGACGGTGCGGGCGTCACCTCAATGGGACAGCCCGCCACATTTGACGGCATCATCTCTCTTCTGGAATCTCGCAAACGCGTTGATCTCAAATACGAGATCGAACGCTATATTCGCCCCGGCGATATCAGCTTTGGCAGTCTGACGTGCGAGCTCACACCCGACGCGCCATCCGGCATGATCGGAAATCTGCAGAAGTTTCTGACCACTGAAACCGGCAAGACCTGGCGGATCGAGCAGGAACCCTCCAACGCAGAAACGGTTATCGAACGACGAGATCGCGAAAAACAGGAACGCATTGATGACGCGCTCAAAAATGCCTCACTCGCGGCGCTTTTGGAACGTCTTCCGGGGGCAAAAGTTCTCGATGTTCTGATGCCGGAACTTGAAACTGACGAGAGCGAAAATATTGTTCATGTGAACTTTTCGTCCGAACAGAAAACCAGAAAGGAAAGCCGATGAAAGACCTCGGCAACATTATGCGTCAGGCGCAGGAAATGCAGGCCAAGATGCAGGAAGCACAGCAAAAGGCTGAAAACATCACCGCCGATGGCGTCGCTGGCGGCGGCATGGTGAAAGTCACCCTGAAAGGCAAAGGCGAACTGGTCGATCTGTCTATCGATCCGTCTCTCATGGGCGATGATGCCGAGATTCTGGAAGACCTGATCAAGGCGGCCCATTCAGATGCACGCCATCGTCTGGATGACGCTCTGGCCGACGCAATGAAAGAAGCAACCTCTGGCCTTGGCGGCATGTTGCCCGGCTTCAAAATGCCGTTCTAGGCCTTCCGCTATGCCTTCTGACGAGCCAGCCGAACACGAACAGAAACTTCTCAAGAATATTGAGACGTATGGCTGGCAATGCAACCATGTTTTCGATCCGGACGGTGTTGAACCTGACTTCAGTTATTCGGTTGGCTTTGCCGGATCACTCGGCTCACCAGAGTTCATCATCTTTGGGTTAAGACGAGAGCTCATGCAGTCCATGTTGGCCAGTCTGTATGACCAGATCAAAGCTGGCGCGACAGTCGAGCACGACAAGCGATGGTCTGACCTCCTTGAGGGGTATGAATGTGTCAGCAAGAGAGCGACAGCGCATAACCTGTTTCAAGAATATACGACTGTTTCCAAATTGCTCTGGAACTATCAGGGCAATAAAGGCTCACCGGAAGTCTACCAGATCGTCTGGCCCGGCGCAGTTGATGACTTGTTCCCGTGGGATGAGGGCTGCGATGATGTCGTCCGGGAGTCTCAACCCCAATTGTGGTGACTGGCTGATCAGAAATCAGCTCAACTATGCAGCCCGCACAAACGCCACGCCCAGCGCGCGTAACGCGTCCCAATAACCGGGATAGGTTTTGGCCACACAGTCCGGGTCTTCAATCTGGATACCAGACACTTTCAGACCCGCCAGAGCAAAACTCATGGCAATGCGATGGTCCGCAAATGTATCAATGCGGGCGGAGACGGTTTTCCCAGACAATGACGGATCGGCATTGACCACCAACTCGTCGCCAATCTCATCTGCCAGCCCCGGCTGTATCGCATTCAGCCCCAATGACAGCGCACGAATGCGGTCACATTCTTTCACCCGCAAATTCTCAATGCCGCAAAACCGGACAGGCGTTTTGTTAAAAGCCGCCAGCACCGCCAGTGTCGGGATCGCATCCTGCATCTGGCTGCCATCAATAATTGCCGGCATGTTCGGGAAAGCCGAAATGACATCATAAGCGGCGGCATCAGGCTGCGAAAACTTATCGGCGGCCACACCAATATCAATCTGACCTTTGGTCAGAACTTCCATCGCCCAGAGATAGGTTGCCGCGGACGCATCCGGCTCAATGTGATAGTCTGCGGCTGTGTACCCGGTCGGTGCGATGTGCCAGCACGCCGCGTCGCTGTCTTCTGTCACCTTCGCCCCGAAGGCTTCCATACAGCTGGTGGTCAGGGTGATATAGCCCTTGGCGCCAATCGCGTCGCCCGCCAGCGCCACTGTAAAGGGCTGCGTTCCGCACGCCGCTGCCATCAGCAAGGCCGAGACATACTGGCTCGACAATCCGCCATCAATGACCACACGATCCGCCTGAAACCCGCCCTGCGCCTGCACTGTCACCGGTGGGCATCCTGTTGGCGCTTCAATAGACAGGCCGAGCGAGGACAACGCCTCGACGAGAGGGGCAATTGGCCGTTTCTGCATATGCGCATCGCCGGTGATGACGAAATCACCCTGAAACATGCACACAGCAGCAGTCAGAAACCGTGTCGCCGTGCCTGCATTTCCAAGAAACAAAGGCGCATCCGGCGGCGTCAGTCCACCGCGCCCGGTCACCACAAAGCTCGTCTCGTCCGGTTCCTCAATCTGCACGCCCATCGCGCGCAGAGCTTTGGCCATATAAATCGTGTCGTCGCTTTTCAGCGCACCGGTCAGGCGGCTCGTTCCATGAGCCAGCCCAGCCAGCAAAAGCGCCCGGTTGGTGATCGATTTCGACCCTGGAGGTG
Organism: uncultured Ponticaulis sp.; assembly: GCA_963678615.1. GTDB lineage: Bacteria > Pseudomonadota > Alphaproteobacteria > Caulobacterales > Hyphomonadaceae > Ponticaulis. The sequence goes on along the minus strand of OY782947.1, from coordinate 412,082 downwards.
ACACCTGTCCTGTCAAGGCATGATCTGGCGGCGTGATGGTCAAAGTGTCTTTGGTCATGGTCTTTCACAGGCACTGAAATTTCCGACTGCCGCGTCTTAACAGAACTTCGCAAACCAGACAGCCCTGAAGCGCTTTATATTGCTTCAACGCTTTACGCCTTTGTCGGAATAGACCTAAATCCACACTTCCCCTTCGAAGTCTTTCCGAATCCGCACATTCAGATAGATGGTCAAACTGAGCAGAATGCACCCATGTCCAAAAATCTAATCGGCCCGGAATTGCAGCGGGTCATCGACCTTGTTGGAAAGCTTCCCGGCCTTGGCCCGCGGTCTGCGCGGCGTGTGGCGCTGCAATTGCTGAAACGCAAGGACGCCCTGCTCATTCCGCTGGCAGAGGCATTGGCCGACGCGGCGGACAAGATCACCAAATGTTCGGTTTGCGGCACCTGGGATACGACCGATCCCTGCACGGTCTGTTCTGCCCCAAACCGCGATCACACAGTGATTTGCGTGGTTCAGGATGTTCCAGACCTCTGGGCGCTTGAACGCGCCGGGTCGTTCAAAGGCCAGTATCACATTCTGGGCGGGGTTTTATCTGCGCTCGACGGGATTGGCCCGGAAGAGCTGAATCTTGACAGTCTGGTCCAGCGCGCTTCACAGCCGCAAGTGCAGGAAGTCATTCTGGCCCTGTCTGCGACAGTCGACGGGCAGACGACGGCGCATTATCTCTCTGACCGGCTGGAACATCTGGATGTGAAAATCTCTCGCCTCGCCCAGGGTGTTCCGATGGGCGGCGAGCTCGATCATCTGGATGATGGTACGCTGACGGCGGCCCTGATGAGCCGCCGCGGCCTCGATTAGGGGTGACGCGCTTAGTCCGCTTTCAGAATGAAGCGACGTCCTGTTGGCTGAACCGGACGATAGGAATGCGGGAACAGTGTCTCGAACACTTTGATCTGCTCTTCAGAGGCTGTCAGCGGTGTATCAAACACCGTCCATGAGACAATCTCTGAACACGGCGGCGTCGTCAGAGACCCCTGATAGCGATAGGTGCTCCAGCGCGGTGGCAGAAAGTCATTCAGATTGAACGTCATGTTCGGGCTGTAACTGGTCTCTGTGCCCGGAAGGGTCGAAATCAGACGCGCCAATGCCGGGTTTTCCTTGCCCTGTATGAACATGATGCCAATCACGGCCAGCGAGCCATCAGTCGCGGCATGCACAAGATGCACCTCCAAAGGATAGCGGCGTCCGTTAATCGTGTGCTCAGACCCTGAATGGAAGTGGAATTGCAGGAACTCATACTGCTTGCCATCCACGACAATCTTGCCCGGACGGTCCAGCGCCACCTGAAAGGTGTGTCCATTATTTGTCGCGGTCTTTATGTCAGCGGCTTGCCAGTAGACTGCAGGCGGCAAGACATCTGCATGGATCGCCTGACCGTTGAGGTCAATCGGCGACTGCTCATGCCCTTTGCACGTAGAATAGGTCGGGTCGATATCGCCCCAATGAGACGGACCTTCATCCCCGTGATAGCTCCAATGGGCCTTCCCGCCCCCGGCTGAAACCGAAGGCACCAATGCGCAGGCCAGCGCAAGTGTCGCGATTAGTTGTTTCATGACGCACCCATTCACAATAAAGCAGCCCCGCTGAACAAATTCAGCGGGGCGCGTTTATCAGAGCGGTGCAGACGTTAAAAATCTTCCAAGAGACATTACCGAAAGGCTAAAAACGGTGCGCCAATTAAGTGAAACGCTTCGTTCCGCGCCCTATTCTGCGGCCTCAATATCAATGCGATAAATCGGGGATTCCAGGCCATCCACCAGAACATAAAGCGCGCCGTCAGGGCCTTGTGCAATCTGACGGAACCGTTCGCCATTTTCTTCGAACAACGCTTCTTCGCCTTTGACGCGGCCCTTTTCCAGATCGACGCGCTGGACTTTTGATCCGGCAAGGGCTGACACCAACAGATCCCCTTTCCAGTCCGGATACTTATCGCCCGTGTAGAACACCATGCCCGATGGCGCGATGCTCGGCACCCATTTGACAATAGGCTGCTCCATGCCCGGCGCTTCAGTTTCGGTCGTGATGATCGACCCGTCATAGTTCACGCCATAGGTAATCTTCGGCCAGCCATAATTCAGACCCGGCTCAATTATATTGATCTCGTCGCCGCCTTTCGGGCCATGCTCATGCGCGTAAATCGTGTCCGTCGCGCTGTCATATGCCATGCCCTGCACATTGCGGTGGCCATAGGAATAGACGACCGCAAGCCCGTCCTTGCCATCTGCATAAGGGTTATCGGCTGGCGCGCTACCATCGGTGTTAATGCGGACAATCGTCCCGTGAGAATTCTTAGGCGATTGCGCGTCATCCATATAGCGGAAGCCATCGCCAAGCCCCATCATCAGCGTACCATCTGGCAGGAACTGCATGCGGCCACCAAAGTGATAGCTCGTCGCGCGCTGCGTTGGGGCGATGAAAATATCGCTGCCCTGTTCCAGAGCAGAAAAGTCTGCGCTGACAACAGCTTTATGAATTGCCGTGCCATTCTGGCTTTTTGTGCCTTTGGCATAGCTCAGATAAATCGTTCGATTATTGGTAAAATCCGGGTCCGTAACGATGTCGAACACGCCGCCCTGTCCATTCACTAGCGCTTCTGGCACGCCCGTCAGGCGTTTGCCCGTCGTCTCACCCGGCGCAACATAGCTCACAAAGCCATCGCGTTCAGACACCAGAAAACCGCCCTCCGGAAGAAAAGCGATGCCCCATGGAAAATCAAACCCGGTCGCCACTTCGGTCAGCTTATAACTGACTTTAGCAGGCGCAGGCTTTGCCTCCGGGGCGGTGGTCTTGGCGTCGTCGGCCGGCGCTGTTTGCGCGCTGCATGCGGTCAACATGGCAGCAGCTGCGATAGCGAGAACGGAATGTTGAATTTTCATGGCGATCTCCTGTTTGCCCTTCTATGTGTGGCCGTTTTCACAAAAGTAAAACCCGGCGCGTGTCGGTAAACAAAAAAAGGGGAAGCCTTTCGCTTCCCCTTCTCCGATTTGGGTGTCGACCCTGTCGAGCTTACCAGCGCTTGGTCAGTGAGATACCGTAAGTCGCAGGCTCGTTCAGGAAGACGTTGGTGAACAGACCAGAAGAGTCATCTGTCAGGTAAGCGCCTGTGATGACATCGTCATCCATGACGTTCTTACCGAAGATCTCAACTGCCAGACCCTTGTCTTCATTGTCGAAGCGCAGTGTCAGGTTCAGGTTGTCCCAGCTATCCAGCTTATCATGCGGCGTATTCCAGACGCGGGAGAAGCTGTCTGCCTGGTAGTAATAGTCCCCACGCAGGGTCGCATTCCAACCTTCCATGAATTTCGGCATCTGGTACCAGGTGTACTCCGCGCCGAGGCTGAAGGTTGTGTCTGGTGTACCTGGAATAGAGTTACCTTCCAGATCTTTCGCATCCCCATCGAACGGCGTCAGGCCGCCAATTGTTTGCGTCACACCATTGCTGTCCGTGTAAGTGACAGTGCCAACACCGAGCGCGCCTTCCATACCGGCAAATGCGCCAGTACACAGACCCGCTGTAGATCCCGGCGCCAGTGCGCCAGTGGCGATTGCGCCAAGAACGGTCGCATAGCCTTCAGCCGACACTGTGCAGTTTGCATAGCTGGATGCGTTTTTCAGAACGACCAGGTCAGCTCGTCCATTTGCGCGATCAAGCACGTCCACCGCCCAGGTATCCTGAATTTCAGTGTCCAGAAGACCGAGATTCATGTTCATCATGAAGTTCTCGTTCGGGCTCCAGATTGTTTCGAGTTCGAAACCTGAAATCTTGGCGTCGATGTTGAAGTTCGCAGACGTCCGGTTAACGATCTGAGTGATCTGATATCCCTCATAATCATACCAGAACGCTGTTGCGTTAAGCTGCAGGGCGCCGCCAGCAAGCGTGTTCTTCGTACCGATTTCCCATGAGTTGATGAACTCTGGATCGAAGACTTGCGGGAAGGCATTCACTGAACCAGCTGGCTGTGGCGGGTTAATGCCGCCGCCTTTATAGCCTTTGGAATAGAAAGCATAAATCAGCGTGTCTTCAGAGAAGCTGAAATCAGGCGACCAGTCGAAACCAATACGACCTGTGACTTCTTCAAACGATGCATTGAAAATACCGTTTGGAGCGCCGCTTGCAGGCTGTGGCTGCAGTGGGTCTGGAACAACTGAATCCGGAACAAACAGATAGGTCGGAATGTTCAGCTGTTCTTTTTCGTCATTGGTGTAACGAAGACCAACTGTCAGCTGCAGATCATCCGTGACGTCGAAATAGCCTTCACCAAAGACCGCGAAAGACTCCAGATTATATGGAGAGATTGAGCGGTAATAGTTGCGGCCTGTCGCATCCACATTTGAAATGATCGGAGGCGAACCGTCGCCGGACGTATCGACGCTTGTGAGGCCACCAAAGATCGCGCCGCCCAGAGCGTTGTTCAGCTGGGTCAGTGCAGTCAGTGTGTTTGATAAAACGTAATAGCTCTCTTCTTTGTTTTCGATCTGGTTGGCTTCAAACTCGTAATAGATCGCACCGAGGTTGAAGTTGAAACGACCATCGAAATCTGACTGGAGACGAAGCTCGTGAGACGTTGCTTCAGAAATGCCGCCAGACATATCGAACGTGCTGAAGAAGTTTGATGTGCCGATTTGCGGGTCTGAAACCAGACCGCCTGGGAACAGGGCTTCATAGATTGGTGTCAGAGCCGGGTTGCCGAGCGGCGCGCCAGACGTGTTGAACGGAGAATCCGGGATCGACTTGTTATAGTCTTCTTCCGACAGAACTTTCGTATCGTTATAGCTGCCGAGATAAGTCAGCGTCAGTGCGTCTGTGACGTCAAACTGACCCTGCCAGATCAACAGGCTCTGTTCAGCCTTATAGCGCGGATCGAACACGGATTCGATGTTGCGCATATTCTTGTCGAGCGGGCTTGTATAAACGTCGCCGTTCAGGAGACCCGCTGTGATACCAAGACCGCCGCCGAGAGATGCCGCTGAGTTGATGCGCTCATAAGAATCGCTGAGCGGTGCTTCCTCACAGCCAAGAGATGTATAAATCTGGTCGGAATACTGGATCGGAATGCCCGCAAATGATGTCTCAAACGGGTCTTTATTACAGAGCTGCTTGCCCGAACGAAGACGGCTGTCATCTTCTTCGAAGTGCTCATACATGACATAGCCACGGAAGCGGTCGGTTGGCTCGAAGGCCAGAGTTGCGCGCAAGCTCCACAGGTTACGATCGTCAATGTCATTGCCTGTCACGGTGTTCTGCGCGAAGCCATCACGTGTCAGCGAAGAGCCAGCCACTCGGAAAGCTGCCTTATCACCCAGCGGGATGTTCATCATACCTTTGACTTTGAAGGTATTCTCAGTGCCGTATGTGCCTTTCACATTGGCCTGAAACTCTTCAAAGACCGGCTTGGCCGTGATGATGTTGACCACACCACCTGTCGCGTTACGTCCATAGAGCGTACCTTGAGGGCCACGCAGGGTTTCCACACGCTCAACGTCATAGAATTCCGCTTCGAACAGTCGGTTCGCTGCCAGTGGCACATCGTTCTGGTGAACGCCAACACCGGTATCGCCGGATGTCGCAACAAGGTCAGCACCAATACCACGGATTTTGAAGTTAAATCCTGAGAAGTTGCCTTTGCTGAAAGACACGTTCGGAATAGATTTTACTAGGTCCGGACCACCAGAAAGTTGCATCTTTTCCAGTGCAGCTTCATCGAATGCAGAAACGGCAATCGGAACATCCTGAATGGATTCAGACTGTTTCTGGGTTGTAACAACAACTGTTTCGAACTTGCGTTCAGTTTCCTGCGCAAATGTTGCCGGTGCAATTGCAGAAATCGCAATCGCAGATGCGCCCAGAGTCAAGGCGCACTTCAGGTGTGTTTTGAGTCTCACTTTTTTCTCCTCCCCTCGACTACCCATCGGTCTCTTTGTTTCGGACCGATTTTTGGCTAAATGCGTGTATGCACTTCTTCGAGTACTGTGATCAGACTATCGTTGCTGACAGTTTGTCAATGTCCAAATCGTGAAGTTGTGCGAATTCAATTGCAAAACTGTTGCAAAACAGACACGAAAGATCAGCCTTTACGCTGCGTAAATACTTAAAGGACTTCAAAACCAGTGCTCGACTCAAATGCTTTAGTATTATTCTCAGGCGGTCAGGATTCGACAGTTTGTCTCGCCTGGGCACTTCACAGATACAACAATGTTTCAACAGTTGGCTTTGATTATGGTCAAAGACACAGAATTGAACTGAACTGCCGCCAGCAGGTACTGAAAGCGTTCCGGGAATCAGATGCCATTGACACCAGCAATCTTGGTGAAGATGTCGTGCTGGATCTATCCGTTCTGGGCCAGATCAGTGACACATCTCTGACGCGAGACGTTGCCATTTCCATGGAAGACAGCGGTCTGCCATCGACTTTTGTTCCGGGTCGAAATCTGATCTTTCTGACGCTTGCAAGTGCCGTTGCCTGGCGCAGAAATGCCGGCGTTCTGGTCGGCGGAATGTGTGAAACAGACTATTCCGGATACCCTGATTGTCGACGCGCAACACTGGACGCGCAACAGTCCGCGCTCAGCCTCGGACTGGACAAGTCTGTACAGATCGAAACACCGCTCATGTACACCTCAAAGGCAGATACATTTGCCATGGCAAAATCGCTCGGCGGCGAGGCGCTAACGGACATTATTGTCGAACATTCACACACCTGCTATCTGGGCGACCGAACACACAAACATGACTGGGGTTATGGGTGCGGAACCTGCCCTGCCTGCGAGCTTCGCGCGACAGGTTGGGACAATTGGGTCAAAGCCGGAAAGCCGGGAGATCCATCTGCGCTGCGCTGATTTCTCGGGCCCCAAACGGAAGAATAAAGTGACGAATACAGTGACAACTTCGGCGAAACCGTCAGGCTATGCCCCAAATCTGGTTGGGCGCACTTTTGAAATCACCCGTACGGGCGGATTTGAAGCCGCGCACCATCTGGCCCCGAAGGACCCGAACCATCCTTACGGCCAGTTGCATGGCCACTCTTTCCACGTTGAGATCGGCGTCTCTGGCGTGGTCAAGGAAGGCGAAGACTGGGTTGATGATTTCGCCCGCATCGGATCAGAACTTCAGACAGTCTGCCAACAGCTCGATCATAAATATCTGAACGATATTGAGGGGCTGGAATTGCCAACGCTAGAGCGCATCAGCGTCTGGATTGCGGACAAGCTTCAGCCAGCTTTGCCAAAGCTTTCCCGCGTCACGGTATCCCGGCCAAGCCTGCAGGAAAGCTGTACGCTGCGCCTGCAGGGCTGACCGAAAGGCCGGTCTTATGAGTCGGCGTCAGCGTCGTCTGTTGCTTTGCGATACTCTTTGCCAAGCTTATCCGCGAAGCGATTGAAGCTGCGCTTTGCGTCAGACCAGGTCGCGCTGCCTTTGGCATAGCGAATGTCTGTCTCATAATACTTATAGTTCGTGGAGGCGATCACTTCGCCGTCCTCGCCTAGGACTTCACCCTCAAGGCTTGCGCCGCCAACAGCGATGCTGCGCATGCTGAGGCCCGGCTTGTCGCTCATCTCTTTCATGGTCGGGCGGTTTGCCTTCGCATCGATAATCTTGATGTTGATATCGCCCATGGTCGCGAGTTCATCGCCGAACTCCTGTTCGATATCGCGGGTAAGCTGCTTGATGAGATAGGTTCCCTCACGCTCTCCAAGTTTATCCTGAAGGGATTCAGCGAACTTTTCAGAGAAAGTGATGTTCACGTCGCCGGCCTGAGCCGCAGGAACGAGACCGAGGACGCATGCACTGATCAACAGGTATTTCATAGCAGTTTCCTTTCACGCTGTTTCAAATATAGGCCGAAAACACGCTTTTGGCGAATTACAACTTGTTGAAACGGGCGGGGATCAGGAAATCCGTCGAAAACAGACGTCCGTCAGGCAATATTGCCCGGACCGGCGAAACATCTGCTCAGCGGGTAAGCCGGTTTAAGGCTTTGCGGAACGTTAGTCTTTGTTCTTTTTGGCTTCTTTTTTGCGCTTTTCTTCGTCGCTTGTAGTCACCGCATCGACAGATGCGCCAACAACCTTTCCAGTCACCTTGGCGCCCGCCTCAACCGTGTTCGCCGCAACGCTAACCGCGGTCGCCGCAATACAGCCTGGCAGAAAAGCGCATGTCATCAACGCCGGGATCAGAAGAAGCTTTTTCATGGGATGGGACCTGTTTTCCACCTCAGTATGGGTAAATACTAAAGGGCCCCAATATAGTGAACAAGACCATAACACAGCTGAAAGCTGGCTATGACCTTGCTCACGTCATCAGACTAGATCGTATCGACGAGCACGAGTTCAGCCTCAGCGTCCGCCGTGACACTCAGGGTTTCAGGGCCGGTGATCGCAATCGCGTCACGCGCGTTCAGCACGGTGTCGCCAAACCTCACCGTTCCCGCCGCCACGACGAGATAGCCATAGCGACCTGCTTTGGTCTCGACCTCAAGCGAGTGACCGGCCTGCAAGGTTGCGCCCAGCACTTGAGCATCCTGACGGATCGGCAGAGCCTCGTCGTCACCTTTTCCGGACGCCAATACAGACCAGACATTTGCGCGGTCTGACTTTGGAAACTTCTTCGCACCCCAGAACGGCTTGCCATTTTTTTCGCTTGGCAAAATCCAGATCTGGAACAGAGTTGTATCAACGTCTTCCAGATTGACTTCCGAATGGCGAATGCCAGACCCCGCGCTCATGACCTGAACGTCACCGGCTTCTGTACGGCCCTCATTTCCAAGGCTGTCTCGGTGCGAAATCGCGCCTTTGCGGACATAAGTGATGATTTCCATATTGTCGTGCGGGTGCGGCGGAAAGCCTGTACCGGCACGGATGGTGTCGTCATTCCAGACGCGTAGTGCACCATGGCCCATGCGCGCAGGATCAAAGTATCCCGAAAAGGAAAAGTGATAGCGCGCATTCAGCCATTCATTGTCAAAACGGCCCAGCTTATCAAATCGACGAACATCAATCATTTTGACCTCCAATTGCTTCGTTGACGAGAAAATAGCTGCGCAACTTTCCTTTCAGTAGGGCAACATAGAGAAGATCAGTGTTTCGCTTTTGGAAACAATCAATCAGAATTCCTTCTCAATTCGCGTAAACTTACGCATCTGTGAATTGTTATCGCAGCGAGAACTCCGCTATCATCCGGCAAACATATTCAAAATGCGCCATACAATACGCGCACAGGGAGTGATCTATGGATTTGAAATTCAGCCCGGAGCTGGAGACCTTCCGCTCTGAAATCAGAAGCTTTTTCGAAACCGAATTCCCTCGTGATATCATTGAGAAAGCAAAAAGCGGCGCCAGTCTGACAACACAGGAAGTTCGGCGCAGCGAAATGGCAATCGGCGCAAAAGGCTGGCTCGCCACTGCCTGGCCAGAAGAGTATGGCGGCCCGGGCTGGAGCTTTGAACAGCAATACATCTTTGATGAAGAACTGGAACGCGCAGGCGTGCCAACCGTCACCCCAATGGGCGTGATCTATGTTGGCCCGGTCCTCTACACCTTTGGCTCTGACGCGCAGAAAGAAAAATGGCTGCCAGGCATTCGCAGCGGCGCTGATGGCTGGGCGCAGGGCTATTCTGAACCCGGCTCAGGCTCTGATCTCGCCTCTCTTCAGTTCTCTGCTGTTCGCGACGGCGACGAATACGTCCTGAATGGTGAGAAAATCTGGACGTCTGCGGGTCAACACGCCGATTGGATTTTCCTTCTCACCCGGACCGATAATTCCGGCAAGAAGCAGGAAGGCATCACCTTTCTCTGCTGCGAGATGACCCGCCCGGGCGTCGAGTGCCACCCGATCATCACCATTGATGGCAAGCACTACCTGAACCGTGTGACCTTCGATAATGTCCGTGTGCCGGTGGACTATCGCATTGGCGATGAAGGCAAGGGCTGGACCTATTCCAACTATCTATTGGGCTTTGAGCGCACCTCCTATGCCCGCATCGCCGGCAAGCGGGAAATGCTGTCCGGCATTCGAAAACTCATGCGCTCGGTCAGCCACAATATGCCAAACCCATTGGCAAACGACGCTGACTTCCATCGAAAAATTGCGGAAGCCGAAATGCGCGTCGACGCGCTGGAAATGCAGGTCTTCCGCATTCTTTCAACGCTCGCGTCTGGCGGCTCACCGGGTCTGGAAGCCAGCATTGTGAAAATTCTCGCCACCGAAACCCACCAGCAGATCACCGAACTCATGCTGGAAGCAGGCGGCGTTGCCGCGCAGATCAAATCACCGGATGCGACAGCGCCAGCATGGTCTGACGAGCCCGTTTCTGCCTATGCCCCGCCAGCAGTTGCGACCTATTTCGCCGGTCGCGCCCAGTCCATCTATGGCGGCACCAATGAGATTCAGCGCAATATTATCGCCAAGCGTGTGCTGGGGCTTTAGCGCTCGGCACTCATGACAGTCTGGAGGCATTTGCCTCCATCCAAACGGCAACGTCCTCTTGCCTGTCTGGCGCGTATGAGCTGGCCGCGTCGACGATAATGCTCGCCAGTGAAACGCCGCGCAAATGGTCCCGAAAGGCGGCTTCTGCGGCATAAAAACTTGCTGCAACGCCGCAAGGTCGCCTGCACTCCTCAGGGCGCGCACCACAGGGGCCACCCTGACGAATCTCCTGACAGCGAAAGCTCGGCTTTGCCCCTTCGACGGCTTCAGTAATGTCCCACAGGCTGATCTCCTCTGTAGGGCGCGATAACTGATATCCACCTGAAGACCCGCGATGAGAGATCACCAATCCAGCCTTCGACAGGGCCTGCATCTGCTTGGCCAGATACGCAGGCGGAACATCAAAATATTCTGCAAGGGCCTCTGCGTTCAGCGCTCTGTTCGCGGGCAACACCGCCAACAGCGTGCATGCGTGAACACACCACTCAACTCCAGCTCCGATTTTCATGCACACCTCTCATTTCGGATAATTTTTATCTGAATATATTGACAGGGTCCATATTCGGATGTTTTTTATCCGAATTAAATCTGGAGACCAGCATGCCACTCACAAAACTCGCTCACCGCTATAGTGGCATCGCGTTGATCGCCTTCACGATCTCACATCTGCTGATCCACATGACGGCGATTTTTGGAATTGAAACACATCTGAGAGCGCTGTCTTCGGTCAACTGGTTTTACCGAAATCCTGTTGGCGAAGCGGTTCTGATCCTCGCAATTCTGATCCAGATCGCTTCAGGCTTTATTCGGCTATTCAAAAAGAAGTTTCGACGCTGGGCCGCCCTTCAGACCATATCCGGAATATACCTGCTGATATTCCTGTTTGCCCACACAAGCGCCGCCACCTTCACGCATTGGTTTTACGGCATAGAGACAAATTTCTACTGGGCGGCCGGGTCGCTTGCCTACTCACCGCTGAAATACGGCTTCATGGTCTATTATTTCGCAGCAATCATGGCCTTCTTCATTCACATCGCAGCGGCTGTCCGTTTTGGCTGGCCAGTCCGGTCCAAAAGGCTCGTCCAGATACTGCCAATTCTTGGTGTGATCGTCAGCATCACAATTCTGTCGAGCTTTGCCGGGGCATTTTACGACATCTCAATTCCAGACACTGTCGCGGCTTATTATCAGTCCTTTTTCGGCATGCCATAAGCCGTCATCAAACTTCACGAACGAACCCGCGCGGCTTCAACGCCGCAATGCCAGACAACGGCTCCAGATTAAGTTCGCTCAGTTCCGTTTTAACCTGCCCCTCCAGCAGCAGAGGCAAGGCTCCCATCGCGACCGCGATATCATCATGCAGACTGACGACACTCGCCGTCGGCTGACACGACAGCATCAGCGTAATGAAATCACCAAGACCATTCGGCAGCCTTACCGCATCAAGGCGCGGTATTCCGCCAAAGCCATTGTCGCGCCCATGAAAGCCAAACATCCCGACCTCAGCGCCATCCTCAACAGAACTTACCAGCCATTTCGCTTGACGCGCTGGAGCGTGTTTCACATAGGAAGCCAATAAACTCAGGTCTCGTGACAACTCTGGCGCGGCATCGACACGTCCCAGCCTGCGCTCTACCTCCCAGAATTCCCAGGCGTTTCCTTTGACCATACTGGCCAGCGGAATGAGTTCCCGAACGATGGCCTCTGCCACCTCTTCCATCACATAGAGTCCTTTGCCAAAATCGCCCAGAATCGCGTCGACAATCACGACCGTGTCGCGCGTCGCGTTTTCCCGGATCATTCGCGCCGCAAACGAAACCTGTTCAGCGCTCGCAAAATAACCGGTAATGATCACATTTGCGGATTGCGGAATTTGATTATCGAGCAGTCCCTGCGCCATGCCCTCAAACAAGGCTTGCGGCACGGCGCCGCCGCCCGGCGCGCCCCAACCCGGATGCCGCCCCAACAGAGTTGTCGGCAGCAACGCCACCTCATGCCCCAACACAGGCAAAACCTTCATGGCCAGACTGCCGCCGACATTCGACCCGGCAACGAATGAGGAGATCACCAACACGCTTTTCATAGCGAAAGAATGAAGAGGTTTTCGCCCCTCGCCAAGAGCCGATGAAAGACAGGTGATTGATATTCATGGTGCAATGCGGCAAACACCGTAGCGTTAAGCGAAATCACTCGGGGAAAATACATGACCGCTTCTGCACACCGCCCTCGCCGTTCTGTTCTTTACATGCCGGGCGCAAACACCCGCGCACTCGAAAAAGCCAAGTCGCTTCCAGCTGACTCGCTGATCTTCGACCTTGAAGACGCCGTCGCCCCGGACGCAAAAGCCGAAGCCCGCGCAAATGTCTGCACGGCTGCAAAAGAAGGTGGCTATGGCAAGCGCGAAGTCTGTATCCGCATTAACGGCCTCGACACAGAATGGGGCCTCGACGATCTGAAGGCCGCCGTTGCTGCCGGACCAGATGCCATTCTCGCACCGAAAGTTATCAGCGGTGACGATATCCGCAAGCTCGACGCGGCCATGACCGAGGCCGGTGCCCCGGCTGACATGCAGCTTTGGGTGATGATTGAAATGCCGCTGGCCATTCTGAACATTCAGGAAATCGCCGCAGCATCTGTCGGTACACGCCTCAACCTGTTTGTCATGGGCACAAACGATCTGGCAAAAGAGCTTCGCGCATCTGCCAAGCCAAACCGCCAGCTCGCATTCGGCACCTCATTGTCATTGTCCATGCTCGCGGCCCGCGCCTATGACATCATCGCAATTGATGGCGTGTTCAACGACATCAAGGACGAGCACGGCCTGCGCGCAGAATGTGAAGAAGGCGCGGCTATGGGCTTTGATGGCAAAACCCTCATCCACCCGTCTCAGGTCGAGATCGCAAACGATGTGTTCGCGCCGTCTCCGGCAGATGTGGAACAGGCTCAAGCCGTCATCGAAGCCTTCGCAGACCCTGCCAATGCTGGCAAAGGCGTTCTGAAAGTGAATGGCAAAATGACCGAGCTTCTCCACCTTGAAGAAGCTAAGCGTCTGGTGGCCGTTTCCGAAGCCATCACTGCGATGGAAGCTGAGTAAGTTAAACGTCCGAATAGGTGAAGACTGGCCAATGACCCACACCATTCTTTCCTATTCGGACAAGCTTTTCACGCCCTCGGAGAGCTTCATTCCGCGGGCGTATCACGGGTTTGATGAACTCAAACCCGTTTTTATCGGGCATGACCGCAAGGGACCAACGCCAGATGGGTTTGAAGCAATCGAGATCGGCCCGCTTCATGGCCCATTTGGCGAGACCGGGTTCAAACAGTTTGGCTGGATATCGACCGCTTTGGAAGCGCGTCTGCGCGCGCTGAACCCTGTCGCCTTGCATGCCAATTTCGGCAAGTCCGGCGCCTATGCCCTGCCTCTGGCGCGCAAGCTGAACATTCCGCTGATTATCACCTATCATGGCGGCGATGCCACCAAGACCAGCAACACCAAAGACAGCCTGCTGCGCGTCTATAACCGCCGCCGTCAGACGCTATGGAACGAGGCGGCGCTCCTCCTGCCTGTTTCCGATTTCATCCGCCGCGAGCTCCTCGCAAAGGGCGCGCCAGATGACAAAATGGTAGTTCAGTATAACGGCGTTGATCCTGACAAATTCACACCGGGAGAGAAGCAGAACATCCTGCTGTTTGCAGGTCGCTGGATGGAGAAAAAGGGCATTGAGACGCTGATCCGCGCCCTCACCCTGATCGAGAAAGACGTACTGAAAGACTGGCGCATCCGCCTGCTCGGTGATGGCGCGCTGAAGGAAACGCTCCTGCCTCTGCTTAAAGAGGCTGGCGTTACCGTAGAGCTTCCGGGCTGGATCCCGGCCGATGACATGCCGCGCCATTTTGAAGACGCCGCCATTGCCTGCGTTCCCTCCAACCGTGCGGCTTCGGGCGATGCTGAAGGCCTGCCAATGGTCTGTATGGAAGCCATGTTTGCGGGCTGCGCGCTTGCCGCCACGCATCATGCCGGTATTCCGGAATGCGTCCGGGACGGCGAAACCGGCTATCTGGTTGCAGAGCGGGATCACACCGCCCTTGCCGACCGCCTGACGCGGCTGATGTCCGACCCGGCCCGCACACGCGCTATGGGCGAAGCAGGCCGCGCCGTCGCCATGACCGACTTCAATCTCAATATTCAGTCGAAAAAACTGCAGGATTTGATTTTGGGCGTCATTTAATCTGGCGCATCCGCTGCGCTTGATGACACCCTACGCGGCACGGAGTGCCGCTAACCAGAGCAGTTAACCGAACCAACGTGTTTAGAAAAAGAAGCGGTCTCGGTAGACAGCGAATGAGGTATGGATATGTCGATTTTTACGCGGCTAATCGCGCTAATGCTGATTTCGGGAGTTTCTGCTAGTGCATCTTTGCCAGCAAGCGCCGACTCAAAGCCAAATTGTAGCAAGAGTTTCTTCGACAATAGGGGAGCGAGCGTAAACGAATTAGTGGGGCAATCTAACACGATAATGCTCGCGTCGGCAGAGGAATTTACCCTCGATAACTCCAATCCACCTTTTGATGGATATTACACTTTCATGTCCTCTGGCACAGTTCTCAAGGGAGATCGCTTCTTATCAAAAGTGAAGGTTTGGGGGAGCTCGCCATTTCAGGCTATTCCACAAAATTATATAGATATTACCGCACAACATGGCGCACTGGATATGAAAGGTCTATATGGCGGCTTAACTGGGATAATTGAAACTGAGGACAGGTGTTATTTTAGCCCGCGCTTCTTGATTGGCTGGAATTATCTTCTTCTTCTCGGCGTCGATTCCGCTATGGCCTATGAACCGATTCACTCCCCTAGTATGGATGAGTGGTATCAAGCGGTAAATGATGCAACAAGCAGCTCTGATTAGTTCGACAGTTTGCGCCACTTCGTGCCGCGTAGGGCGGGACTCTTCTCGCTAAAATCGCATCTCATGCGATTTCTTCACGCTCCAAGCCCGCCGACATGACCGACTTCAACCTGAATATTCAGTCAAAAAAGCTGCAGGATTTGATTTTGGGCGTCGTTTAATCCGATGTATCCGCTGCGCTTGATGACACCCTAGGCGGCACGGAGGTTCGCTTGCTACCTTTTGTCGCCGATTGCAAAAGCAACCAATGAAGCCGGGAGGGAAAGGTGAGTAGCCTGTTTGAGTATAATAGAAGTTTAGGAATGAAGACTAAAATAGGGTTGTCCGTCTTCATATTTATTTCGGCGTTATCTGTTTTTAGTTGTACAGAGTACCTGGCTAGATACATTGCTGGTCCATGGTAAATAAGAAATTACGAAGCATATGTAATAATCGATAAATTTACTTATTTGTACTTAATATATTTTTCTGTTTTATCTCTGTCTTTGTTCTACAAAAAAATATTTTATATACTAACCCCCATGGCCGCTTTGTTTGCTATTGCGATGTTCTCGCTCTCTTTGCAGGTTTATCATGTGGAAATGTCAATGCGGCATGTGATGTCAAGTTTATTTTATTCTAGGATCGTATCCGTAATACTTAGCTTTATTTCAATTTTTACTCCAAGCGTTGTCATGTTTATTCGGGGGCGGAAGGCTTAATGGACTGGTTGACTGAGTATCCGAAGCGGCTTTTTAAAGAGCTTCGCTGGTCTGGAACGGATCCGGAACGCTTGGCCATAGGCGAAATGGTCGCGTCTCAGCTGCCGGGGCGGCAGAATGGTGGAGCTGCGGACGCCTATCGCTATATTCTTTTGGCGGCTGGCGGCATCTGGGCGGACAGCTGCTTTTGAGCAAGCGTCACTCTGTGACGCGTAGGGCGTATAAAAGCGGGAGCGTTGTGCGCCAGAATGACTCATCCACCGAACATCTGCCCAGCGTATAATATCGGCGATAATCCGACATGGTGGAAGTGTGCGTACCGAGCGAAAAACACACAAGCTTAATCTGGCGCACAACGCTTCGCCCCTGATCAAGTCAGGGACATGCTTTTATACGCCCTACATAACCGGGGAAGAAACTCGCTTAACGCAGGTTTGAGCTCACCTGCCTTGAACCACACCGCCAGTCCTGTTCAGTTGACGGCATGACAAATGTCCTGATCCTGAATGGCCATCACCCCTTTCCCTCATCTCCCGGAAATCTGACTCGCGCCTATGTTGAACGCGCAAGCACTTATCTGGCCAAACAAGGCGCACAGATTAAATGCGTCGAGACGCATCAGCCCTTTGATCTCGAAACTGAGATTGAAAACCAACTCTGGGCAGATTTCATTCTGGTTCAGTTTCCGGTGAACTCTATGGGCATGCCCTGGTCGCTGAAGCGCTATCTGGATGAGATTTACACCGCCGGAATGGATGGACGCCTCGCCAAAGGCGATGGTCGCTCGCGTAAAGACCCAGCCAGACAATATGGGTCCGGCGGGAAACTGACAGGCACATGCTACATGTTGTCAGTCACACTCAACGCCCCGGCTCAGGCCTTTAACGACCCGGCACAGAACTTGTTCGCCGGGCGATCTGTCGATGACTTGCTTGCCCCGGCACACATTAATTTCGCATTCTTTGGACTAACACCATTGCCGAGCTTTGCCGCGCATGACGTCAACAAGAATCCGACCATAAAAGACGACTTTGCGCGTTTCGACGCGCGACTCGCCGCGAACTATCATAAGCTCAGTTAAAGTCCCAAAATCTCGCGCTTGACTGCTTCCCAGCTGTCTTTATCCGGTGCGCAGAGAACATTCGCCGGATCACCTTTGCCGTTATAGGGCGTGCCATCGAAATGCGCGTTATACCCGCCAGCCTCCGAATGGATCAGTGTTCCGGCCAGATGGTCCCAATACATGCCGCAGAAATTTGCCGTGAAGTGCGCTGAGCCTGTCGCCACCATCCAATAGTCAAAGACCGAACAATTGACCGCGTGAAACGTGCTCAGCTTCACAAGATTGGGTGCAATGCGCGCGCGAATTTCAGGTGGATAGAACATCCAGCACAGCACGCCTGACATCTCGCTAATGCTAACGGGCGGCGCAGTATGAATTTTGCGAATGTCGCCATCGCCGAACAATTGATGCGCGCCTGCGCCTTTGCTTGCCATCAGGAATGTGTTGTTCAGCGGGTCGTAAATCAGGCCCGCAATCGTTTCGCCCTTGCTGGTGACGGACAAAATCGTCCCGAACAACGGCAAGCCTTTGACGAAGTTCAGTGTGCCATCGACCGGGTCGATGATGAAGGCAAGCTCTGCTTCCGCCAGACCATCCACCAGCGAATTATCCCTGGCATAGGCTTCTTCACCAAACACCAGCGCAGACGGAAAATTCGCCTTCAGCGCTTTGGTGATGCGCTCTTCTGCCAGCACATCGGCGTCTGTCACCACATCAATGGGAGACTTTTTCGTTCCGATATCCTCTGCCTGCAGACCGCGAAATCGAGGCAAAACCTCCGCCTCTGCCGCCTCGTGAACGATGCTGCGCAACAGATCCAGATGGATATCGGAGAAAGTCATTTTTACAGCGTCGCCAGAGAAAAGTTTTCCGCCGTCATCTTGAGACGGCGATCAAGGGTCCAGAGTGTTATATGCGGGCCAAGAAGACAAGATGCGATCAGATGTGCGTCCACATATCCAATACCTTTTGAATACAGCATCTGACGATCAATCATCGCCATGACTTCCGAATGCATTGCGACTGATGTTTTTGGCAACTGGTTCAGCAATGAGAGAACTTCAGGCCGGTTGCGAAGTGAACCGAGCGCGATTTCTCCGATGATAAAGTCATGAATGACGATTTCAGAACTGTTCAGATGGCGTGTCAGGTCAGCATTGCCATTTCTCAGGTGATCAACCCAAACACTGGTATCCGCCAAAATCATTTGCCCGGATCTTCTGCAAACCCACGCCGACGAGGAGCCGCTTCCAACTCAGGCTGGGTTGCGCCTAACGCGGCAAGCCTTCTGGCACTTTCCCGTTGAATCAGGGCATTCAGCGCCTCTCTAATGAGCGCTGTTTTCTCTGTCAGACCCGTCATCGACGTCGCCGTCTCTAGCAAGTCATCATCCAGATTAATGGTTGTTCTCATCTCGTCAGCGCACATCAAAACTATCATCAAATGATGACAGTTCAGGCATCATACGCCCTTCCAAAGCGTCTTGTAAAGATCGAAGCGCCGGTCGCGAAGGTTCTGAACGGACCCCTCCGCCCGCGCCCAGTTCAAATCCGTCAGATCAAGATCCGACATGATAACCGTCTCAACGTTTTCGGTGGCTTCAGCCGCAATTCCATCACGTGCAAACGGCAGGTCGCATGGTGTCAGAATGGCGGACTGGGCGTACTGAATGTCCATATTCTCAACATTCGGCAAATTGCCCACATTGCCGGATGTCACCACATAGCACTGGTTTTCAATCGCGCGTGCCTGGCAGCAATACCGCACGCGTAAATGCCCCGGTCGACTGTCGGTGCAGTATGGCACAAACAGGATTTTCGCGCCTTCATCCGCCAACTTGCGGGCAAGTTCCGGGAACTCTGAATCATAACAGATCAGGACACCAATCGGGCCGCAATCGGTGAGGATTGTCTGCAGTTCCTCACCGCCCTTGATTCCCCACCAGCTGCGCTCATCCGGGGTCGGATGAATTTTCTCCTGCGCATGGACAGAGCCATCTCGCAGAAAGACATATCCGACATTCTGAATCTCACCGTCATCTGTGCGGGTCGGGTGCGACCCGCCAATAATGTTGATGTTATAGCTGATGGCGAGCTGGCGCATCTCTTCAACAAAGCGCGGCGTGTAACGCGTCAGGCTCTCAATCGCTTCCACGGCAGACAGGCGTTTCTCTTCAAATGCCAGCAGTGACAGCGTAAACAGTTCAGGAAACACCACGAAGTCGCAACGATAATCGGCGGCAACATCTGTGAAATACTCCACATTGCTCATGAACTCTTCAAAGCTTTTTACCATGCGCTGCTGGAACTGAACCGTGCAGATACGCACAGAGTCGGTTTGCAGGTGTTTTGGCTTTTTCTGGTCTTTTTCGCCTTCAAAATACGGGTTCCGCCACACCATATGCGTCGCGTGACCGCCAGACTGTTTGTCATCCGGAAGATAGTTTTCCAGAACACCGATACATTCAAAGCCCTGACGCAGATGAAAGCTGACCGTTGGATCGGTGATCTTCTTTTCCTGCACGGCTTTCACATAGTCGCGTGCATCCGGATAGGTTTTACGTCGCCGGGCCCATCCGGGAAGACGGCCACCGAAGACAATTCCCTTGATATCCTGACTTTCACACAGGCTCTGGCGCGCATCATACAGTCGCTGGCCGATGCGAAGGCGGCGGCGGTCCGGGTCAACACAGACCTCCATGCCATATAGCCAGTTGCCGCGCGCACTGTGACGAGCCGCATAGCCGCCACCGGTAATGTCATCCCAGGTGTGCTGCGCCATGGCCAGCCGCTCTGAAATGCGGAAACTGGCCGCATAGCCGACAATCTCGCCATCATATTCAACGACGAACTGTCCATTCGGGAATTTGGTGATCTGCCCCTGAATATTACCATGGGTATAGGGCGGGATGTCCTTATAGACCTTTTCGGTCAGATTCAGGATTCCCGAAATATCGCGGAGTTCGGCATTGCGAACGGTTACAGAACTGGATCGGCGTGTTTGTGTCATATCAGTGAAGTGCGCTCAACGTGTCTGCTTTTCAACTGAAAACTCTTTTACGCACCGATTATGGACCAAATTTGTCAGCTCGCCGCCAAAGGTCTTGAATAATCAGACTGTTCAGGCAAGTTTCGCGTCAAACTGAACGCCCCTAACAGATCGCAAGGAAACGCCCATGACGTATATCGTCCTCCACAACCCGAACTGCTCAACCTCTCGCAAAGGCCTTGAGGCGCTGGACGAAAAAGGCGTGACTTACGAGGTACGCAAATACATGAATGCGGGCGAAGCACTCACCGAAGATGAGCTGCGCGATATCGCCCGCAAAATGGGGGCGAACAGCCCACGCGATTTTCTCCGCGATAAGGATGCAAAGAAGTTCGAGCTGCCGGAAACCGCAACAGATGACGAGGTTTACGCCGCTATGGTCGACAATCCTCGCCTGATCCAGCGCCCGATCGGCATTAATGGTGACGAAGCAATTCTGGGCCGTCCGCCGGAAGACCTCCTCAAAATCGCATAATCGCGTAGAATTGACTGTCATGTCATCAGCGCGCTCATTAAGGCTGGAGGCACTTTAAAAGCTGGAGGCTTCATGCTGTTGCGCGTTCTGAAATGGATTGGGATTATTGTCCTTGGGCTGGTCACTCTGACAGTTGTTGGCTGTTCGACGGTCGGCCTGCCCAAAGTCAGCTCCAAACCCGCCAATATAGTCGGTCAGCCAAACCTGCTCGACCCGATTGGCGGCATGGACAAAGTCACCAGTGTGGACGCCTGGGAACAGGAACGCGAACCCTTCTGGCGCAATATGCTGCTCAGTCAGGTCTATGGCAGCATTCCCGACGCCACGCCAACAAGGCTCATTTCCGCCAAAAAAATCGATGGCGATTTTCTTCACGGCAAGGCTAATTTCTATGAAGTTCAGCTTGAGCTGACGATCGGGGATAAAGCCTTTCGTCAGGATGTGCATTTCGTTGTTCCGAAAACAGCTGGCACTCATCCTGTCATTCTGGGGGCGGGCTCGTGTCCGAACCATCTCACCCTGCCGGGGTTTCCGGCTTCAATTCCTGAGGGCGTATCTTATCCCGGCTATTGCGACGCGTCCGGCTTTTCCAAAAACCTCGCTCACTTCATCTTTGGACGCTATATCGAAACACCGCCACTGGAACAGCTGATCGACCATGGGTTTGCTTATGGCGCTTACTACCCCGGCATGGTGGTACCAGACGATTCAGAAACCGGCATGGCGGCGCTGGCGGAGATTCGCAAAGGTGAGATGACGTACGGCCCTTATGCCGCCATCGGCATCTGGGCATGGGTCGCCTCACGCCTGACCGATTACATCGAGACCTCACCCGTGCTGGATGAAAACCGGGTCATCCTGTTCGGCCATTCGCGTATGGGAAAATCTTCGTTGCTGGCTGGCGCGCTCGACAATCGCATTGCCGGCGTCATCGCGCACCAGTCCGGAACGGGCGGTGCGTCTCTGCAGAAAAATGATGTCGGTGAAAGCATTGGCCAGATCACCAAGTCTTATCCGCACTGGTTCACGCCAAGCTATGAACTCTATACAGACCGGGCTCAGGATATGCCGTTCGACCAGCATGCGCTCGTCGCCATGATGGCCCCTCGCCCGCTACTGCTTGGCAACTCAAACCGGGATAAATGGGCCGACCCGCGCGGGTCTTTTGCCGCGGCCAGGGCGGCCGGTAAAGTCTATGAGCTTTACGGGAAAGATGGCTTCGATGCCAAATCCCTCAAAGACTTCCAGAAAGACGCTTTGCTCGCCTTCCAGTTCCGCCCGGGCACACACGGTATTACACCTGAAGACTGGACGCCCTTCCTTGCCTGGCTGGACGCCCATTTCTCAGATGCCGCGAACTGATCAGAAGCTGAACTTCGCACCAACGCGAATATTCTGACCCGGCGCCGGAACCAGATCCTTCAGGACCGATGTCGAGTACCGAACCTCTTCATCGGTCAGGTTCCGCACATCAACAAATGCCAACAGGCCGCTTGGAGCCCCGATCAGAGCGTTGAGGTCAGCCTCTCCATAGAGATTGATGACCGTGTAGCCGTCTGTATCCAGAACACCTTCGCCGCTATCGGTCTGATCGCCCGCAATCGTGGTCGACAGCTCGGTCCGCACAACACCCCAGTCTGCACCGACAGAGCCGTTAAAGGTGACCGGCGGCAGGTATGGCACATTCTGGCCATTTGACAGTTCCGCTTCCACAAAATCCAGATTGCCTTTGATCGACCAGTCCGCCCCCAAGAACGGGGTCGCAAACGCATGTGCCGCAATGATCTCAAAGCCGGTAAACTCGGCATCATCCTGAGAGAACAGCTTGACCGGAAGCTCATCAACTTCATCAACCAGTGCGCCATCATGCACAGTTTCACCCGGCGCCAGATAAATGAAATCGCTGAAGTCGGTATAGAAGACGCTCACGCCAAAACTCGACGCGGCGTTTTCCCAACGCAGCGTACCTTCCAGATTCGTTCCGCGCTCTTTCTTCAGGTCAGTGCGGCCAATCTGATACTCGCTGGTCGCAAGGTGAGGACCATCAGCGAACAACTCGCTCTGATTTGGCGCGCGCTCAGCAATGCTCAGCTGTGCGCCGATAAACCAGCCTGACTTCCAGTGCTGGTGTGCGCCAAACGAACCGCTGAACAGGTCAAAATCAACCTCGCCATTCAGATCATTGTCGTAGTTCACTGTCTCGGCGCGCAATCCGCCTTCAATCCCGAAGCCAGACGTCCAGTCGCGAGATTCATAGAGGAAAACGCCAATCCCTTGTGTGTCTGTTGGGGTGATAAAGGCTTCATCGCCAAACGCACCAAAAGACTTGTCCATGTATTGAATGCCAATCGCGCCTTCAAATTCCCTGAAGGCATGATCAGCCTCAACGCGGACCTCAAAGCCATCGCTTTCATAGCGCGTGCCCGGCTCACCAACGGCTTCGAACTCTGTGTGTTCATAATCAGCGTAAGACACGGCCGCTTCGATTTTCTTCAGGAAGTCGCCATCGAATTTGCGCCCGAATTTGAAATCTACCCGTGTCTGCTCAAGATCAATGAACGGGCTCTCTTCCTCGCCATGGTCGTGATCATGATCATCATGATCCTCGTCGTCGTGATCGTCATGATCATCGTCGTCCAAATCATCATGCTCTTCATGTTCGTGGGCATGAGAGTGCCCGGCAATCCCGTATTCTGAGTTGGTTTGGCGAACGGACAATCCTACAAATGTGCGCTCATCTGCCCAGCTCAACCCAGCTGAATAGGTTGTTGTCTTCAGGAATGAGTTCTCGACCAGTCCGCGCTCGGATTCATCTTCGCCTTCAGCGGCGAGTTGTCTGTCAGACTCCACAAAGCCCGGAATGTCGTATGCACCAAAATCACGGCCAGATGCAGAGAATGTCGCCACAAAACCATTGCTGGCGATCTGCAGCTTGGCAGCGCCCTCCGTGCCATCATTTACGGAATTGGAGGCAAAGAAGAAATCGCCTTTTGAACCGTCCTTGACGGGCGTATCAACGATCAGACCGTCAATCACGTTAATGACGCCGCCAATTGCTTGCCCGCCATAAGCCAGCGCCGCAGGACCGCGCAGAATCTCAATGCTTTCCGCATCAATACCGTCACCCGTCACCTGATGGTCCGGTGAGGCCGCAGAGGCGTCAATCACACCCAGACCATTCGACAGAACCAGCACGCGCTCCGCGCCAAGGCCGCGCAGAACCGGGCGACTTGCCCCTGCGCCAAAATAAGTCGTCGCCACACCCGGTTGCTGGTCCAGCGTATCCCCCAGAGTGCCTGAAAGTTTGCTGACAATGTCATCGCGAGACAGGCGCGAGACATGAGAAATCATCTCACCCGCCGCCTTTTGCGGTCCCGGTGTTGTGACAATAATGGTCGATTCCCGCAGCTCAGACTCCTGCGCCGACGCAATCAAAGAAGTCGACGCCAGAGTAAAGACGAACAGCGAAGGTGAAAATTTCATATCAATAGCCCGTAATGTTATTTTATTACGTCCGCTTGCTATCGGATATGGCCTCGCACGTCCAGCCCCAATTTTGAACGAAAATTGTTGGTGCTATTCACCTGAATTAACCGGAGGGATGCTGTCCCCTACTCTGGTCAGGCACCGGGCAGATTGTGCTCCCAGACAATTCCATAATCGATGAGATCTGGATGACCTGTGGAACCAATCCCATGTCACTTCCGCCCGATGCCCAATATTTTTGCAATTTTATGCTTATATACTTGAATTTCCTTCGACCCGTTTGAGCAGGCTTTAAAATTTAATTGCTAATTCTCTCTTTGACGGGAGACCGATTTGACCACGATTTCACCATTGGCATTTATGTCAGGGATGTTTGCAGCCGGCATCTTCATGATTTTTGGATGGCCACTCGCAAATCTTTTGTCTCTGGCTCGCGGCCTGTTCACCAGCTTTCAGATGAAGCTGCTGCTGGTTGCTGTGCTTGGTGCAGCCAGTGCCCCGATTGCAGAACGACACGCCCCGGCTCTGCAGAACGTCGTTTCTTTTCTCGATCACCAGCGTCACCTTCTTCCAGTTTACATGGACCGCTTGCAAGACAGGCTTCCGTAACGCATACCCATCCTTCTGACGATAATGGAGGGTGTCCGTGAAATCTTTTGCCGGTAATTATTTTGAAGACTTCGCTATCGGTCGCGTTCTGAAACATGCAACGCCGCTAACCGTAACAGAAGCAGATCTGGCGATTTATCGATCGCTGACCGGATCACGCTACGCGCTTTATTCGGCCGCGCCATTCGCAGCAGCCGCCGGATTTGACCGTCAGCCCATCGATCCGATGATCGTCTTCCATGTCGTTTTCGGCAAAACCGTTCCGGATATCTCACTCAACGCTGTGGCAAACCTTGGCTATGCTGACGGCAAATTCCTGGCGCCGGTCTTCCCGGGCGATACGCTGTTTGCGACGTCGGAAGTCATTGGCCGCAAGGAAAACTCCAACGGCAAAACGGGTGTTGTTTATGTCCGCACCACTGGCACCAACCAGAATGGCGAGACTGTTCTGTCTTATGTGCGCTGGGTCATGGTTCACAAAAAGGACGCATCCACCCCTGCACCAGAAGCCGTCTTACCAGACCTTCCAAAAGCGGTTGACGCAGGCAGCCTGTCGGCATTCGCAGACTATGCAAGCTATGACACAGAGCTGGCTGGCAGCCCTCACCTGTTCGAAGACTATGAAATCGGTGAGAAAATCGACCATGTCGACGGCATGACGGTCGAGGAAGCGGAACATCAGAGCGCGACGCGCCTCTATCAGAACACCGCAAAAGTTCACTTTAATCTGCACGAACAGGCCGCTTCTCGGTTTGGCAAGCGTCTCATCTATGGCGGCGTCGTTATTTCAACAGCGCGCAGCCTCGCCTTTAACGGCCTTGCCAATGCCGCACAGATGATCGGCATCAATGCTGGCACGCACTGCAACCCATTGTTTGCAGGCGATACAATCTATGCATGGTCAGAAGTCCTCGACAAAGCGGACCTGTCTGACACGGTCGGCGCCCTGCGCCTTCGGCTTGTCGCAACAAAAGACCTGAAATGTGCGGACTTCCCGCTGAAAGGCGAGGATGGAAAATATCTTCCATCCGTTCTGCTCGACTTCGACTATTGGGCCGCGATCCCAAAGGGCAAATAACAGCTTGATCGGTCCTGCTGGCACATTCATTGCGCTCGCAATCATCCTTCTGGCGATTGTGAGCCTGATGACCACTGGATCACGGCGTCAGGCTGTGATGGAAGGTCGCGCGCGTGCTGCTGATCTGAGTGAGTTAACCGGGATTTTTGACCCGCGCGTTCTGCAGGATGTTTTCGGCCCGCCAACGCTGAACGGAATCTATCAAACCGATATGGCGCGCGTGAAACAGGTGCGCCGACCTTTGAGCGCACTTATCAGTGATGATCGTTTTGATATTGCGAGCCTCGTCATCGCTGGCGCGAGTTTCTTCATAAACCATCCGCTGATGGATTTATTCCTGATGACAGCAGCTGCGTATCAAACCGCTGGCTGGATCGTATCTCCGCAGCTGAAGAAGCGATAGAAATTCAGACTTCTTTCACCCTTAAGACCTGTTTGTTAACGCCAAAGCGCTTCGGCGTTAAGACTCTGACCGTGTTCAGGAAAAATTACTAAGATTGCGGCAATATCTGTTAAACAGTTTTCGATCTAAACTGGTCACATCAGTTACACACCCCAACTGATACCCAAAAAAGAGAACCTCCATCTAAGGAGCCAACAAGGGAGAAGACCTACAGGAAAGCTGTATCTACAGCACACTAAACTCATTCATTTAATCATCATCAAACTCAGTTTGTCCGGGTATCTGCATCCCCCCCCTTTCCCACAAGATCTCGGACAATTCGACCGACACTGTCGCCCCGGTGTCGGTCCTTTTTTTAAGTAAAGAAGAATAAACGGAAATAATTTCGACAGTCATTTTTACCTTCCTGAAATATTCGTTTCTTCTTTTTTAATTGTTCAAATAATAAGTATATCCACATCAACAAAACCGGACTCCTTTTAAATAGTGGGGAAGAACTCATGTTCACAGCAAACAAAAGGATTGGTTCAAGATTGGCGGACTCTCAGCGACTGGCTTCAATCAGCAGTTCGCAGGCGATTATCGAGTTTGACCCATCAGGAACAATTCTGACCGCAAATGAGAATTTTGAAAATTGCACGGGATACAAACTTGCGGACATTCGGGGGAAACATCACGCAATTCTCATGCCCGCTGGTGAAAGTGAAACGCCCGCATATCGATCTTTTTGGCAAGACCTGTCAAAAGGCAAACCAAAAACCGGTGAGTTTCGAAGAGTAAATTCCCAAGGGGAAGAAATATGGCTGCAGGGCAGCTATACCCCCGTATATGGTGCCAATGGCAAGCTGGTTTCTATCCTCAAAACAGCTTCCGACGTCACAGCGATAAAGCTCGACGGACTGGAAAAAGCCGGCCAAATCGCTGCGATAAACAAATCTCAAGCGGTTATTCATTTTGACATGATGGGCACGATCCTTGATGCCAATGAAAACTTTTGCTCCGCCACAGGGTATGCTTTGTCCGAAATTATCGGGCGTCATCACTCCATTTTCATCGAGAAAGCTGATCAGAATGACGATTATAAAGCGTTCTGGCAGAACCTTCAGAGCGGAGAATTTCAGAGCGGTGAATTCACTCGGGTGAAGAAATCGGGAGACCTTGTCTTCCTTCAGGCGAACTATAATCCGATTTTGGATGGCTCCGGTAAACCATACAAAGTCATCAAGTTTGCGACGGATATCACCGAACAGGTGCTTAAACGCAAAGAACTGGAAGAAGTCTCTGCGCAAGTCGATGCCGACCTGACCCGAATATTGGAAGGTGTCACCAGCGCCGCTAGTCAGGTCACAGAAGCCTCAGCTGCATCCGAACAAACATCTTCGAATGTTGAAAGTGTTGCTGCAGGCGCAACACAGCTCGCCGCTTCCGTTGAAGAAATTTCTGATCAGGTCTCCAAAGCCAGTACGATTTCGACAAGCGCGGTCCAGAAGGTACAGGACGCGCACCAGTCCGTCACAAGTCTTTCTGCATCTGCGAACCAGATCGGTGAAATTATCAACCTCATCTCCAGCATTGCCGAACAAACAAATTTGCTCGCTCTCAACGCGACAATAGAGGCTGCACGTGCTGGTGACGCAGGAAAAGGGTTTGCTGTGGTTGCCGGTGAGGTCAAAGCGCTCGCCAATCAATCCGCCAAAGCGACAGATAGCATCTCCGATCAGATTTCGGCGATCCAGCTTGCCACTCAGAACGCGGTAAATGCTATCGATATCATTTCCAAAGTCATTGAAGAAGTGAACGAAATTTCGGTTTCAATTTCCAGCGCTGTTGAAGAACAGGCCTGTGTCACGCGCGATATTTCAACGAATATGGGCGATGCGACGGTCGCCGTCAGCAATATTTCACAGGGTGTTCAGGGGATTGCTGAAATCACCAATATGATCCGCACATCAACAGAGCAGGTGAAAGCTCTGTCGTCCAGAATCGCAAGCTGATAACCAAATCGCTAGTCGCCCTTTGCGGGCGGCTAGCATTTTTGCGCCAAACCATCCTTAAGGAAATTCACCATCCATTGCGCGAGCTTCAGATTGTCATCCATCACCCGGAAAGACCCAATGGCGGCATCAACCTGCTCCTGCGACAATGGATTGCCTTTGCGGGCCTCATAAAGGCTGCGCAAAAATGTGTCGTCAAACTCCGGATGACACTGAAAGCTGATGATCGGCGCGCGGGTATAGACCAGCGCTGCATTTGGCGCGAACTCATTGCCTGCCAGAACATCAGATCCAATTGGCCGGACCAGCACCTGATCCTGATGACTGACCCCGACAGAAAACTGGTCAGCATCCGGCTGCATCCAATCCGGATGCTGTTCAATCTGATAGGTGTGGCGGCCAAGCCCCCACCCCTTGTCCGATTTGCGGACATCACCGCCCAGCGCATCTGCGATGACCTGATGGCCAAAACAAATGCCGATCATCGGCACTTCATGTTCGGCGGCAAACCCGATCCATTCCTTCAGCGTCCGCATCCACGACACATCGTCATAAACGCCATAGGCCGATCCCGTGATGAGGATCGCGTCCAGCGTTTCCGGGTCAGGCAAAGCCTCGCCCTGCTCCAGCGCAATGGTTTCAAACGTCATTTCGGGCTCAACGGCCTGAAACAAGCGTTCAAACATCAAAGGATAACCGCCCGGATACTGATCCCGGATGGCGACCGGTGGCAGGCCGGTCTCAACAATGGTGAGTTTCATGTCTGACGCGGCCTATTCTTCCGTCTTGGACTTTTCTGCGATCCACGCATCAATGCGTTTTTCGAGAATAGCGAGCGGCAAAGCGCCTTTTTCAAGGACGGTGTCGTGAAACTCACGAATATCAAACTCTTTGCCCAGAGCTTTTTCAGCGCGCGCACGAAGCTCCTTGATTTTCAGCTCGCCGATCTTGTAGCCAAGCGCCTGTCCCGGCCAGCCAATATAGCGCGTCACTTCAGTTTTGATGTTCAGCGGTGCAAGCGCAGAGTTTTCCTTGAAACACGTCTCGGCCTTTTCGCGCGTCCAGCCATACCAGTGCATTCCGGTGTCAGCGACCAGACGGCAGGCCCGCCACATCTCGTAAGACAGTTTCCCGAACCGCTCATACGGCGTTTTATAAAGGCCCATCTCACTCGCCAGTGACTCTGAATACAGCCCCCAGCCCTCACCAAATGACGTCGCATAATAAGATTGACGGAAGGCCGGAACGTCTTTTAATTCCTGAGCGATGGAAATCTGGTGATGGTGACCCGGAACGGCTTCATGTGCGGTCAGTGCCGGAAGCTCATAGAGCGGGCGCTGATCCAGGGCATAGGTGTTCACCCAGTAAATCCCGGCGCGGCCATCCTGCAGGCTGCCACCGACATACCGCCCCGTGGTATAGCCCGGTGCGATATGCGCTGGAACTGGCTCAACGCCGTATGACAGACGCGGCAAATGGCCAAAGAATTTCGGCATCTGATAGTCAATGTCTTTGGCAAACCTGGCAGCCTTTTCCATCAACTGCTCTGGTGTCTTGGCGTAGAATTGCTCATCCGTCCGAAGGAAATCCAGAAATTCAGCAAAACTGCCGTCAAACGCCACCTCTTTCATTATGGCTTCCATTTCGGCGCGAATGCGCGTGACTTCGGCCTGACCGATCTCATGAACCTTTTCAGGCGTCATGTCTGGCAATGTCGTATGATAGGCGACCAGCGTCTTGTAATAGTCTTTCGCATTCGGAAAATCGACAACACCAGCTTGTTTGCGCGTATGCGGGGCGTAATCCTCTTTCAGAAAGGTCAGCGCTTTCGCAAAAGATGCCTGCACCTTGACCACGGCCTTTTTGCCAAGGTCGCGCGTGCGTTCTGCATGATCTTCAGAATAATGCGACGGCAGGGATTTGAATGGCATGTAAAGCGGGCTGTCTTCCGGCGCGTCGGCCACCAGTTCTTCCAGCTGTTCAATCACGGTTTTCAGCGGATCCGCATAAGATACAAACCCGGTTTCAAGCCCGCGTTTCATATTTGCAATATGCGCGTCGACATAATCCGGCGCAGCGTTCAATTTTTCGAGAAGTTCAGTTTCATCTGCGACATCGGCAATTCGCATGCCGGAAATCTGAAACGTAATGCTGCTGTGAAAGCCCCAATCACCCGTAAACGGAAGGCGCTCTTCGTCAAACGCCATGCGCTCAATCTTGCTCGTAAGAATGGTCTTCAGAATATCGATATTCAGAAGTTCGTCTTCAGACAGGCCTTTTCGAGGGACTTTATTCAGCTCACCAAGAATTGAATTCAGCTCTTCCAGCTCTTTTTTCTGACCTTCCGGTGACACATCCGGCCAGAAACTTTTCGGGTAAGTTCCGTCTTCTTTGATGTCCGTACTCTTTGAATCCAGATGGGACTGATACGAATCAATCACGCTTTTCAGGGTGGGCGATGCGTGTGCAGACGACATAAACGTCGCGGCAACCCCAAAATAAATGAGACTTCTGATGATTGTTCGCATGAGTTCGACGTTCCTAGGATTGACTAAAGTGATTTGAATTCTAGAACCTGAACCGGAAACGAACTCTATTTCAAGGGGGCTGACTTGGCTGGCACCGAGTGGAACGATCCGAGACCTTTGTCACCACATATCATGACGTGGAAGTGGCACATCACAATGGCCACGTCGATTTTGCATCGCGCAACAGGCGTTGCACTTTATGTGGGAACTTTTCTTCTTGTGGGCTGGCTTGTTGCGCTCACTCTGGGTGAACAGGCTTACAGCGTGTATTCCGGGCTGATTGGCTCGGTCATCGGACAGCTTGCTCTGTTCGGCTTTACCGTCGCGGTCATGTACCACCTCGCAAACGGCATTCGCCACCTCTTCTGGGACGCTGGCACAGGCTATGAGCCGGGCACTGCAACCCTGACAGCATGGATTGTCATTCTGTTTGGCGTAATCAGCGCGGTTGCGATCTGGGCGTTCATTCTTCTGGGCATGGGAGGCTAAGACATGTCATCCAATTCCATCAAGACACCTACCGGACAGGTTCGCGGCCTTGGCTCTGCCAAAGAAGGCGCAAACCACTTCATCGCTCAGCGCGTCACTGCGATTGCGCTTGTCATTCTGGTTCCGCTTTGCCTTTACGGTCTGATCGGCGCCAGCCAGGGCGGCTATTACGAAGCCCTCGCTTTCGTCAGCCATCCATTCTGGGCGATTGTTCTCTTGCTGATCTGCGGCGCAGCTTTTTATCACATGCGTCTGGGTATGCAGGTCGTGATTGAAGACTATATCGCCAAGCACAGCACCCGCGTCATTCTGCTGATGCTGAACACTTTCGTATCCATCGCACTGTTCGCAGCTGCGGCTTATTCCATCATTCGTGTCGGTCTTTCGGCATAAACGACACATGAAGGCTTGAACTCATGACTGAATATACCTGGATTGATCATACCTACGACGTCGTGGTTGTTGGCGCAGGTGGCTCCGGCCTTCGCGCAGCCCTCGGCTCTGCGCAGGCTGGTCTGCGCACGGCGTGTGTGACCAAGGTTTTCCCAACCCGTTCCCACACCGTTGCGGCGCAAGGCGGTATCGCTGCCTCTCTCGGCAACATGGCGCAGGATGACTGGCGCTGGCACATGTATGACACCGTAAAAGGGTCAGACTGGCTGGGCGACCAGGACTCAATCGAATACCTCGTACGGAACGCGCCTGCAGCCGTTTACGAGCTTGAGCACTGGGGCATGCCATTCTCTCGTACAGAAGAAGGCAAGATCTATCAGCGCGCATTTGGCGGCATGACCAAAAACTATGGTGAAGCGCCAATCCAGCGGACCTGTGCTGCGGCTGACCGGACGGGTCACGCCATGCTTCACACGCTTTACGGCCAGTGCGTAAAGAACGAGACTGAGTTCTTCATCGAGTATTTCGCACTCGACCTCATCATGGATGAGGAAGGCCAGTGCCGCGGTATTACCGCTCTGAAACTCGACGATGGCACGCTGCACCGCTTCCGCGCTCAGAAAGTTGTTCTGGCGACAGGTGGTTATGGCCGAGCTTACTTCTCTTGTACGTCTGCTCACACATGTACTGGTGACGGTAACGCAATGGTTCTGCGTGCGGGTCTTCCGCTTCAGGACATGGAATTCGTTCAGTTCCACCCAACTGGCATTTACGGCGCAGGCTGTCTCATCACTGAGGGTGCGCGCGGTGAAGGCGGTATTCTGCGGAACTCCGAAGGCGAGCGCTTCATGGAACGTTACGCGCCAAGCGTAAAAGACCTTGCGCCGCGCGACATGGTCTCTCGTTCAATGACAATGGAAATCCGTGAAGGCCGCGGCGTTGGCGAACACGGCGACCACATCTTCCTGCACCTCGACCACCTCGATCCGGACACACTGGCAGAGCGTCTGCCGGGCATTTCCGAATCTGCGAAAATCTTCGCAGGCGTCGACGTCACGAAAGAGCCAATTCCGGTTATCCCAACCGTTCACTACAATATGGGCGGCATTCCAACGAACTATCACGGTCAGGTCCTCACCAAAAAAGGTGGCGATCCGGACGCAGTCGTTGCCGGCCTCTATGCGGTTGGCGAAGCGGCATGTGTATCCGTCCACGGTGCGAACCGTCTCGGCTCCAACTCACTCATCGACCTCGTGGTCTTTGGCCGCGCTGTGGGCCTCCACCTCGGCGACACAACAGATGCCGGTGCGAGCCAGCCTGAGCTGAAAGCCACAGACGGCGACAACGCTCTGGCGCGTCTCGACAAGTATCGCAACGCTTCCGGCGGCACCATGACAGCTGAGCTGCGTCTGCAAATGCAGCGCTCCATGCAGGCAAACTGTGCGGTTTACCGGACCGGCGAAACGCTCGCTGAGGGCGTTGAGGCAATCAAAGACGTTTACACTGGCATGCCAGACATCGGCGTTACTGACCGCGGCCTGATCTGGAACACTGACCTTGTTGAAACACTTGAGTTCGACAATTTGATCGCTCAAGCAGCTGTGACCGTGAACGGTGCGGTGAACCGTACGGAAAGCCGCGGCGCACACGCTCGTGAAGACTATACACAGCGTGATGATCAGGACTGGATGAAACACACTCTGGCCTGGTGCGACGAAGCTGGCAAAGTCACAATCGACTATCGCCCGGTTCACAACTACACAATGTCCAACGACATTGCGTATATCGAGCCGAAAGAGCGCAAATACTAATCGATTTGCAGCAAACGACTTTCGAAAAAGCCGGGCCAGTGCCCGGCTTTTTTATTTGTCAGACCGGCCCCAAACTGCCGGGTCCCGCCGCTGAAACAACGACCAGCTAACGCGACAGATCCGGACTACGCTCTAAAAAATCCATTCATAGAACTTCTTTTAAATGAAATACAAAATCAGGAACATGTTTACCAAATAATCACCAAGGACTCATCCTGAAAACCATAATTTTTATTTCTGTTTTTTTTACAAATTGAGCGCAAGATATAACAAAATGCCTCTTTCAGAAAAATACAGTTAATACTGGTTTAGTGGGAATAATAAAATGAACCCAGATACAGTCTCTTTAAGCTCCGTAGACAAGCTAAGACGAGCATCCTCGTGGTTTTATTTAGGTATACTTTGCTTAATGGCGGTATTAGCCGGTGCGGTTTCAATGTTGAGCGGGGCAAACCAGCTTTTCATTACGGTCACCGCTGTTGCAGCAGCAGGGTTTGGAGTTTGGAGTATTCTTCAATATCCGCTTTCTCTGGTCAGCCGCATGACCGTCGCAGCAATGTTGGCGATTCAAGTCATGCTGGTCATTATGGCTGCGGCCCGCATAGGTCCTGAATTCGCTCAGGAAGGGCATATGTTGTACTTTATCGTAGCAACGTATCTTCTGGGGTATGTGTGTTGGAGATCACTTCTGCTCTTCAACGTAATGATTGTCACGCACCATTTAGTGCTGACCTTTGTCATTCCGAGTTTCATCTGGAGCGCGGCAGCCGCGGCCAACGCCGTCCTGCACCTGTTTATCCACGCCAGCATCGCTGTGATCCTCGTCGTTCCTTTGATATATGCTGCCATAAAAATGTACTCTGTCCTGACAACGAATGAGGAAGCTCTTGAACAAGCCGACTTGTCAGCGCGACGTGCAGCAGAGGAATCGCAGAAAGCATTGCTTGAACGCGCTGAAGCCGAAAAACGCACGAGCCTCATCCTGACGACCGCTGGTGAAATGGAGAACCGTCTGAAATCTCTGTTTGCCAACATCAATTCGGCAGCAAGTACAGTTTCGCAATCGGCGGAACATGTTTCCGGCGTCAGCCGGAATTGTGGCGAGAATAGCAATGAAACCGATCATGCTATCAGTCGGACAATTCAAGATATCAGTGCCGTGGCTGCCGCCGCTGAAGAGTTGGCGCAATCCGTTCAGGAAATCGCGCGCCGCGCGGAATCCGCAGCAGGTGCCGCACAAGGGGCGGTTACCACCACTGAACGCGCCGCAGAACGTGTTCAGGCACTTGATCAGTCTGGTCAGCGCATTGGTGAAGTCACAAAGATCATCCGTGATATCGCCGAAAACACAAATCTTCTCGCTCTGAACGCCACAATTGAGGCCGCGCGTGCCGGAGAAGCGGGACGTGGATTCGCGGTCGTCGCTCAAGAGGTTAAAGCCCTGGCGGAGCAGACGAAAAAGGCAACCGAGGACATTGTCAGCCAGATCTCGCGTGTCCAGTTCGAAACGCAGGAAGCCGTTGAAGCCATTCGCGCAATTCAGGAAGTTACAACAGAAGCCCGCATTCATGCCTCTGATATCGCCAGCTCAACAGCAGAGCAAAGCACCGTCACGCAATCGATAGCGGAAACGTCCAATAATCTCGCCCGAGAGGCCGAGATCGTACAGGATAAAATATCGTCGACAATGTCTCTTCTTAAGAACGCTGAAGACGCATCAGCCAGCATGATGAATGAAGCGACCAGCCTGAGCAAAACCGCGTTGGATGCCTCAGAAGAGTGCGATGGAATACTTAAACGTCTGCGGACGGCGTAAATGTCGGCCAAACCACTCAAACGGAGAAGCGAACCCTTCTGGATGCTCTTCTTTGCACTGGCATTGCTGATCTGGACGCTTATCGGAATTTGTCTTCCACAACCCAGATCCGGGGAACCCGTTGCGGTATTAACCGCAGCGGGCGACCCGCATAATGTCCTGGTTCGCCTGTTAAACACCGATGCCGACGCTGCGCTTCTCAACATTTATGCTGAAGGGCGGGTTATTGTCGTTTATCCATCGCAATTGAATAAACTGCATGAAGCGCTTCGCGGTACACCCAGCATAGCGGTTGATGCTGCTTTTGTCGGCTGCAGTAGCTGAGCGCGGACAACCAAAGCCCTCTCGCAAGCGAAAGAGGGCCCACTTTACGATGACTTCGCCGCACTGGCTCGACTGATGACGAGACGCAATAAGCGGCACGTACCAAAAGAAAAACCCCGGCTTTGCATTCACAAAGCCGGGGTTTCAAAATTATTCAGGCCAAAAAACCTTACAGGCTTTCCGCCAGGTTTTTCAGCTTGTCGTCTTTGACATGTGGCATGAAGATTTTGAAGTTCTCTTTGAACATAGTCCGCAGCTTGGCGGCCTGCGCATCATAGGCCGCGCCATCAGACCAGGTGCTGCGTGGGTCGAGAATACCAGTGTCGACACCTGGAACCTCAGTTGGAACTTCAAAGCCGAAGGTTGGGTCTTTGCGCATTGGCGCAGAGTTGAGTGACCCATCCAGAGCAGCGTTCAGAAGTGCGCGCGTTGCCTTGATCGGCATTCGGTTGCCCACACCATAAGGACCACCTGTCCAGCCTGTGTTGACCAGCCAGCATGTCACGCCATGCTCTTCAATCAGACGGCCGAGCAGATCGCCATACTCCGTTGGGTGACGCGGCATGAACGGCGCGCCAAAGCATGTTGAGAAGGTTGCTTCCGGCTCGGTAACGCCTTTCTCAGTACCCGCAACTTTCGCCGTGTAACCAGACAGGAACTGGTACATCGCTTCAGTCGAGGTCATGCGCGCGATTGGCGGCATAACGCCGAACGCATCAGCCGTCAGCATGATGATGTTTTTCGGGTGAACCGTGTGGCCTGTCAGAGACGCGTTCGGGATATAGTTGATCGGATACGCCCCGCGAGAGTTTTCCGCCAGAGTTGCGTCATCCAGATCAAGCTCACGCGTTTTCGGGTCCATCACAACGTTTTCAAGAACGGTACCGAAGCGCTGCGTGGTGGAATAGATTTCCGGCTCAGCTTCCGCAGACAGACGGATCATCTTCGCATAACAGCCACCTTCAAAGTTGAAGAGGCCGTTCTCAGACCAGCCATGCTCGTCATCGCCGATGAGAACACGGTTCGGGTCAGCTGACAGCGTGGTTTTACCTGTACCGGACAGGCCGAAGAAAATTGCCGAATCATCGCTTTTGCCAACGTTGACCGAGCAATGCATCGGCATAACGTTTTTCGGTGGCAGAAGGAAGTTCAGGATCGAGAAGACAGATTTCTTCATTTCACCGGCATAAGATGTGCCACCGATGAGAACCATTTTGCGGCTGAAATCGAGTGCAATCACAGTCTTGGAACGACAGCCATGGCGCTCTGGATTGGCTTCAAAGCCTGGCAGGTCAACAATGGTGAAATCAGGTGCGATACCTGTTTCATAGCCGCGCTCTTCCATTGGCGGGCGCACCAGAAGGTGCTGAATGAACAGGCCGTGCCACGCATACTCTGTAAAGACGCGAACTTTAACAGCGTGCGTTTTGTCAGTGCCGCCTTTAAGGTCTTGAGAAAACAGGGCTTTGTCAGCTGCATACGCCAGCATGTCTTCGTGCAGAGCAGCGAACTGGTCAGAGGTAATGGACGCGTTTTTTTCCCACCAGACAGTGCTCTCAGTCACCGCATCGCGAACCATAAACTTGTCTTTTGCGGAACGTCCGGTGTGCTCGCCAGTGCGAACAACAAGCGGTCCGTTTTTGGCGACTTCGCCTTCTCCGCGTTCGACAGCCAGTTGATAAAGCGATGGAGCCGAAAGGTTCCGCATGCTTTCCGGGCTGACGTCTTCAAAGCAAGCTAATTTCTCGCCGGCGGGCAAAACTGATACACTAACCATTAGATATGGTCCCCTAACCTTGTTTCTTATCGTGCGGCACAGAACCGAACCAGAGGCCTGATTGTCAAGACTCAAATGGTCGCAAAGACAGCGACCTTCTGTCTTGTTCCTTCCAAATATCGGCGATAGTGTAACCCTGATTATTCTAGTTGGGGAATTGGGGACATCATGGAACAGTTCACATTCGGCTCTGCGTTGATGCACTTTCGCAATACAAAGGGCCCGCCAGGCTTCCTTTGGAAATTCGTTCTGACATACATTGTCGGCTTCGCCATTATTGCCGGCATTTACATGGCCGCTCTGGCGTTCGCTGCACCGCAATTGGCAAATGCCGGGAACGACCCGTATGCGATGGAAACATTTTTTGCGCAGAATTGGGGGGCTGTCGTGTTGTTCTACCTCGTTATCCTTGTTCTCGGGTTGTTACTCGGTTCAGTGTTCGAGGCCGCAGCCCTGCGCCGCTATACCCGCCGCGAAGGATTCAGCATTGGTTTTGGTGCTGACGAACTGCGCCTGATCGGCGTCTACTTTCTCTGGTTGCTGACCATTTTCGGCATCTATTTGGGCACTGCGCTTCCAGTCGGCCTTGTATTTGGGGTTCTTGGATATCTCGCCAGAGAGGCCGCACCTTTCCTCGCGCCATTGCTGATGTTTGTTGCGATCATCCTCATCTATTGCAGTCTGATCTTTTTCTCTGTTCGGTTCTCACCGGCTGCGGCGGTCACGATCCGAGACCGCAAACTGTCTTTCACGTCAGCCTGGTCGGCCACCAAAGGCCGGTTCTGGCCGATGTTCGGTGCATTTCTTGTGCTGTCGATCGTCGTCTATGTCGCGATGATCGTATTCTTTGGCATAACAATTGGCGTTGGCTTTGCGGCGACCGGCGGCTTTCCGACCGGCGGAACAGGACCGGGCCTGAACCCGATGATGATCGTCATGGCCGTTCTTTCGCCGCTCGGTCTGGGCATTATTCAGGCCATCGCCTATTTCGCCTTTATCGGCATTCCAGCGCGCGCGGCCGTTACCGACCCGAAATGGAGTGATCTGGAAGGCACGGCTGAAACCTTCAGCTGATCTTGAGAGAGCGGGACACGCACATGCCGGAAAAATTTTCATTCGACAGCGCATTCATGCACTTTCAGCGTACCAAGGGGCCACCCGGGTTCATCTGGAAGTTTCTGCTGACTTACAGCGTCATCATGACCATCATTTCAGCCGTGGTGTTTGTTCCGTTCCTGATCGGCTGGTTCTCCTTCATGTCCGAGGTCATAACCAGCGGTGACCCAGACCCTGATATGACCCTCGCTCAGATGGGGGGAATTTTGATACCCTTTGTCATCGGCATGCCGATTTTCATGATCGTTTACTTTGTCCTCTACTGCATGTTCGAATCTGCTGCGCTACGTCGCTATATTCGCGGAGATGGATTTTCGCTGAAACTCGGCGCTGACGAATTCCGCATCATGGGCGTGCAGATCGTCTGGTTTCTTCTGTTCCTGGCCGTTTATCTGGTCTGCTTCGTCATAATCGGCGCAGCTATGGCACCGGCATTGTTGTCGTCGAACTCAAATGAAGTCCCCGCCTTCATTTTTCTGATTCCGCTGCTCATGCTGCCGCTCGGACTGGTAATGATTTTCTTCAGTGTCAGACTTGCCCCGGCATCCGCCATAACCATTCGGGACCAGAAGCTTAAATTCTGGAGCGCATGGCCCACCACGAAAGGCCGGTTCTGGCCGATGGTTGGCGCGTATCTGGTGATTTACCTGATCGTTTGTGCGATTCAGATGGCCGGGCAGTTCGCCAGCATGATCCCAATGGTTGGTGCGATGGTCAGCATTGCCTCCGCTCCAAACCCGGAAAGTCCGGAAGCCATCATGGCGATGTTCACCAGCCCGTTTCTGCTGATCGGCTTTCTGATCATGATGGTGGCGCAGGTCATCAGCATGGCCTTTATGCATTTTGCAAATCTGGGAATTACCTCGAAAGCCGTGCTGACAGACCCGGCCTGGGTTAATCCAGACACCGCCGCGACATTCGATTGACGCAATGGCAGGTTCATTTTCTGGGCTTGCCGGTCTGAAAATCGCGAAAAAAGTTGGCAATTGATCTCGCCAACTGAAAAAAACTAACCTAAGTCAATGGTCGACTTATCAAGTGGCAAATGAGTGGCTATAAGCTGCGCAAACAGTTTCGTAAGGACGGGGCAAAATGGTTCAATTGACGCTTCCAAAGAACTCCCAGGTGAAAACCGGCAAAACGTGGCCGAAACCAGCGGATGCGAAGACCGTCAAGAAGTTCAAGATTTACCGCTACGACCCTGAGGGCGGTGAGAACCCACGTTGGGACACATATTTCGTCGACACGTCGAAATGCGGCCCAATGGTTCTCGATATCCTGATCTACATCAAGAACACGATCGACTCGACCCTGACATTCCGTCGCTCATGTCGCGAAGGTATTTGCGGCTCTTGCGCCATGAATATTGGCGGCCGTAACACGCTGGCGTGTACAAAAGGCTGGGACGAGATTGCTGGCTCTACCATCGCCATCGCTCCACTGCCGCACATGCCGGTCGTAAAAGACCTCGTGCCAGACCTCACAAATTTCTATGCACAACACGCTTATGTGCAGCCATTCCTGAAAACCGACACACCAGAGCCGGAAAAAGAGTGGAAGCAAACTGAAGAAGACCGCAACAAGCTTGATGGTCTTTATGAGTGCATCATGTGTGCGTGCTGCTCGACATCTTGCCCATCCTACTGGTGGAATGGCGACAAGTATCTTGGCCCGGCAGCCCTGCTGCAAGCGTATCGCTGGCTGATCGACTCTCGGGACGAGAGCACAGGTGAGCGTCTCGACGACCTCGAAGACCCGTTCAAGCTGTATCGTTGCCACACAATCATGAACTGTGCGCAGGTTTGCCCGAAAGGTCTGAACCCAGCCAAAGCAATCGGCGAGATCAAGAAAATGATCGTCGAGCGCGTGGCTTAAGTCCACCTTCACAAAGAGTTCAGAAGCCCGCCCTACCCGGCGGGCTTTTTTGTACCTATCTGACTTCAGAACACAAAACGGGGAAGAGTATGTCTTCAGATTTTACAGCGCCGCTGAGTTTTAAAAACGGTCCGGACTGGAAAAACCGGTTCGCACTGGCACCGCTCACAAATTGTCAGAGCCATGCCGACGGCACCTTGTCAGACGACGAATTCAAATGGCTGACTATGCGGGCCGATGGCGGGTTCGCCATGGTCATGACCTGCGCCGCGCATGTTCAGTCGGTTGGGCAAGGCTTTCCCGGCCAGCTTGGCATTTGGGATGACGCCCATCTGCCGGGTCTGACGCGGCTCGCCAACACGCTGCGCCAAAAGGCCAGCGTTTCATCCGTACAACTGCACCATGCCGGGTTCCGGGCCGAAAAGTCTGCAGTCACACAGCCAGTTGGTCCATCTGACGATGCCGAGACAGGCTCCCGCGCGCTCAGCACGCCAGAAACCGAACAATTGCGCGAAGACTTCATCGCCGCTGCCAAACGCGCCGAGAAGGCCGGCTTTGACGGTGTCGAAGTTCACGGCGCACACGGCTATATTCTGGCGCAGTATCTGTCGCCTGAAATCAATCAGCGAACCGACCAGTATGGCGGCAGTCTTGAGAACCGCGCCCGCCTTATCCGGGAAATTATCGATGGCATTCGCGCTGAATGTCGGTCCGATTTCCAGCTCGGACTGCGCTTGTCACCAGAACGGTTCGGCATGAAACTGGGTGAAATCAAAACGCTCGTCGCCGAGATCATGTCAGAAGGCAAAGTCGATTATGTCGACATGTCTCTCTGGAACTACCAGAAAGAAGCCGAAGAAGACGAGTTCAAGGGCAAACCATTGCTCGCACACTTCACCGATATTCCGCGCAATGGTGTTCGTCTCGGCGCGGCTGGCAAAATTCAGACCGCTGAAGCGGCACAGTCTGCGCTCGATCAGGGGTGTGATTTCGTCATGCTCGGACGCGCAGCTATCCTTCGCCATGATGCAGCCGCGCGCATGATTGCCGACCCAGGCTATGCATCACCAGACCTGCCCGTGACCGCAGATCATCTGCGTGCGGAAGGCCTCGGCGAGCCATTTGTGAAATATATGAGCGGCTGGAAAGGCTTTGTCGCCGACTAAGCCTCTGACGGTTCGGGGAATACCGTTTTATCGGTTTCCCCGTCCCACACTTTGTATTTCTTCATGACCGTATTGAACCGGTCACTCTCCATGAAATCGGTCAGCCAGCTGTGCAGCGCTGGCAGTGGCAGAACATCAAACCAGTCTTTGTCCGGAATTCGAAACTGGCGCACAAACGGGGCAATCGCGGCATCCAGAAAGGTGAAGCGCTCACCGCCGAGAAACCCGGTCTTTTCAAGATCAGCATTCAGACTTTCAACTACCTTCAGGCCCGCTGAGCGGTGCTCCATCTCGTCCACATCCTCATAGCGGGTAGCGTATTTATAGCGGTCGAGATGATGTTTGAACGGCCCGTCATTTCGCGCGATTAACGCGTCGGCACGCTGTTTGTCGGCCCGCCATGGCGCAAGCCAGTCTTCCGGGTCTGCGGTGTTCAACGCCCAGAAGGCCACATCCAGACTTTCATCGATGACGCACCCATCCGGCAAAACCAGAACAGGCACCGTCCCCTTTGGCGAGGCGGCGAGCATGTCTGCAGGCTTGTTCTTCAGGATGATTTCGCGGTGGGTACACACCTGACCGCTTGACGCGAGCGCCAGTCTGGCGCGCATCGCATAGGGGCATCGTCTGAAACTATAAAGTACCGGTCGCTGGGTCATGAGGCACACATATGCGTCATGACCCAGACTTGCAAACCGATCCGGATCAGACGGTACGTTTCGCCTTATCCTTGGCATTAGTGGCTTCAATCGCATCGCGCGCCGCCTGCCATTGCTCATCGCCCCAGGCTGACAGAGCGGAGAAATTGCCGCCAGATGCATTATAGGCTGCGCCATCAATCGCAATGGTCTGACCATTCACATATTCAGCGCCCGGCCCCATCAGGAAGACCGCCAGATTGACGAGTTCGTGCATCTCACCCACGCGGCCCATAGGGTTCGCGCTGCCAGAATCCATGCGCTTGGCACCTTCAGCGTCTGGCGCGAGACGCTTGGACATGCCCTCCGTCGGGAATGGTCCCGGACAGATCGCATTCAGGCGGATATTGTGACGGGCCCACTCAACAGCCAGAGAGTGCGTCATCGTGTTGACGGCTGCCTTGGACATGGCAGACGGCACAACAAACGGGCCGCCATTCCACACCCAGGTCGTCAGGATGGAGATAACATTGCCGCGACGGCCTTCGCTGATCCAGCGCTTGCCAATGTCGTGCGTCATATAAAATGTGCCGCGGAATACGATGTTGGAAATCGCATCAAACCCGCGAATCGACAGGTCTTCCGTGCGTGAGATGAAATTGCCCGCCGCATTGTTCACAAGACCTGTCAGTGGCCCGTGGCCAGACCAGATCGCATCATTCATGTCCGTAATCGCTTCAGCGACACGAATATCGCAGGCATGGGCTACAACCTTGCCGCCATGCATATCCATCAGCTCTTTCGCAGTGTCTTCACAGACCTGACCGCGACGGCCGCAAATATGAACTTCAGCGCCGAGCTTCAGAAAGCCTTCAGCCATCTCCTTGCCGAGCCCCGTACCGCCACCGGTTACGAGAATGCGCTCGTCTTTCATCAGGCCATCGCGAAACATTAATTGAGAAACATCCATGGCGTCCTCCCTCTCCTTTTTATTGGTTTGAGAGAATTGAACATCGTTGTCCTAAGGATAGTCCAGAGGATAAACGCCTAAAGCGTTACGAAGGTTTGTCGGCTTCGAGAATCCAGCCGACTTTGTCTTCTGTCGGGCCCAGCGTCAGCGCTCTCAACGCATAGGTCTGAAGGCCCTTGTGCCGAAGGATTGTCAGGGCGCGCTCCGCTTCAACGCGCGAAATCGCAGCCTCCAACATGCCATGCATGCGCTGATAATGGGCTTCATTTTCGCGGGTCAGCGTGTCCAGCCAGTCGGTAATATCCTGAAGGGCATAATTCTGTCTGCGCTGGAACATCTGTCCCGTGCCAGCGAGTGCATGCTGGGCCATTTGATGTCCGGCCTGTGCCAGTTCGCTGAGCGCCATTTGCGCCGGACGCATTGCCAACACGGCAGCCTCATAAGCCGGGCGCGCCTCCGGTGTCTCCGCCAGAGTGGCGGCCTGCACGAACACCTCACGCGCCGCTGTGACAAATCCGGTTTCCCGAAACGCAATCGCTTCCTGACGCGCCTTTGCGCACTCTTTGGCAATGTCGCCTTCGCTCATATGGACGATGGCCAGAAA
The DNA here is from genome assembly GCA_963678615.1 of uncultured Ponticaulis sp. GTDB lineage: Bacteria > Pseudomonadota > Alphaproteobacteria > Caulobacterales > Hyphomonadaceae > Ponticaulis. The sequence continues at coordinate 368,322 of OY782947.1, read as the reverse complement.
CTTTCCGCCGGGCGTAAGAATGCGCGCAACTTCCTGCATGGTTTCTTCGACGCCAGCATATTCAAAACCGAACTGGCTCGTCACCACATCAACCGATGCGTCGGGCAATGGAATCGTGTGCGCCGAACCGACCAGCCCCTTGGCCGCCGGATTGGCTTCCTCCATCAAGGCAATCGCATCTGGTGAAATATCGAGGCCAAACACCTCGTAAAAGCCGATACCGACCGCATGACGAACCACCGTTCCCGCGCCGCAGGCAAGATCCAGACAACGGCTCTCAACCGGCTGCTCCAGCAGATTCCGTTCCCAGAAATCTGCCAGTTCAGCGTCACGCTCAACACTCGCGCCAATGGATGAGCCGCCCCCGTTCATCTGGGCGCGACCGCTCCAATACGCGCGCCACTCCGCGCCGTTTGCATCCCCGATAGCCATAAACATGTTTTAAATGTCATTCTAATACGGGTAAAGCTCCCCATTTCGGCCACGGATCATGTATCCGGCCTCGCCTGCAATCACGTCAGATTTCGAGGCATTTGCCTTTGAAACACCACCGGGAATGTCGATCACATATTGCGGCACTGCAATGCCGCTCACCCGGTCTCGCAAGGCCGTATAAAGTGCCTGCCCTTCCGCGACACTCACCCGGAAATGACTGGTGCCGGGCGCAAGGTCCGGATGATGCAAATAATAGGGTTGAACACGCACGGCGATCAGCGCCGACATCAGATCGGACAGTGCCTCAACCGTGTCATTGACGCCTTTCAGCAGAACTGACTGCGAGAGCAGTGCAATGCCTGCATCTGCCAGCCTGCCAAGCGCCGATTTCGTCTCTGCAGACAATTCCTGCACATGGTTGATATGGGTCGACACATAGACCGCTTTGGTCTTTGACCGGATCGCTGAGACAAACTGAGACGTAATCCGCGACGGGTCTGCCACCGGCATACGCGTATGCCAGCGGATCACATCCACATGCGGGATCTCTGCCAGCGCCGTTGTCAGCGCTTCGGCCCGTTTGACGGACAGCATGAACGGATCACCGCCCGTCAGGATGACTTCCTTCACCGCTGGCGTCTGCCGCACATAATCCAGCGCCGTTTCCAGTGCGGCAGGTGACAAAGCCTCGCCCAGCTCCGGCCCGACCATTTCCCGCCGAAAGCAGAACCGGCAATATACCGGGCACACCGCAACAGGCTTTAACAAGACCCGGTTCGGATAGCGATGAACAATCCCCGGCACAGGCGTATGCGCCTTGTCACCAATCGGATCATTCAGTTCTTCAGGCAACACATTGAGTTCATCCGCGCTCGGCACGAACATGCGCGCAACCGGGTCTGACGGGTCCGTCCGGTCAATCAACCGGGAAATATGGCTCGTAACCGCCAGCGCATAATGCTCCGTCACCGGCGCAAGGCTTTCCGCCTGATCAGGCGAGATCAAGCCGTCACGTTCCAGCGCTTTCAATGTAGTGAGCGGTCTCGTGCTGGTCATGCCGGAAACGGTGTCCAGATCACATCATTGATCGACCGAGCGCCGCTCGCCAGCGCCACCAAGCGGTCAAAGCCGAGCGCAACGCCGCTTGAATCCGGCATATTGGGCAGAGCGGTGAGAAACGCCTCATCGATTGGGTAGCGCTCACCATAGAGCTCTTCTTTCAGCTCCATATCCGCTTCAAACCGGGCGCGCTGTTCGTCAGGATTGGTCAGCTCATGAAAGCCATTCGCCAGCTCAACGCCGCAGGCATACATTTCAAACCGGTCTGCAAATCTCGGATCGTCCGGACAGGCCCGCGCCAGAGCCGCCTCACACACCGGATACCGATAAAGCAGCGTCAGTCGCCCTTCGCCAAGTTTATGCTCAATCCGGGCAACAAGGACGGCGGAAAAAATATCAGACCAGGTCACCATGTCTGGCAAATTGATGCCCGCTTTCCGCGCCGCCGCCAGAAACGCGTCGCGATCATCCAACACAGCGTCCAGATCAATTCCGGCATAGCGCGCAAAGGCATCCGTCAGGGTCAGATATTCAGGCTCCAGCGAGACATCACTGGCCCGGTTCCGCCAACGAAGCTGGTCTTGCCCGGTTGCGGCAAGTGCCGCCCGGCACAGCTCAACACTGTCAGCCATCACATCACGCAGCGATGCACCAGCCCGATACCATTCCACCATGGTGAATTCCGGGGAATGCAGCGGCCCGGCCTCGCGGTTGCGATATACCCGCGCAAAATCAACGATCTTCTCTTCTCCGGCCGCGAGCAATTTCTTGCAGGCAAATTCCGGTGAGGTCTGCAGATAAAGGTCTGCGGCAGGCGTGCCGTCTTCATTCAGAAAGCGGGTCGAAAACGCATGCAGATGGGTTTCATTGCCGGGTGACACCTGAATGGCGCCGCACTCCACCTCCAGAAAGCCTTGTTCATCGAACCAGCGTCCCAGCGCCCGGCGCACCTTTCCGCGTTGCATGAGGAAAGGGCGCCTGTCAGCATGACGATCGCGCTGCCACCAGCCTGCTCCGCTCATGTTAGAAACCTCTCCTCAGGGATGAATATACGCGTAGGGCTTGGCGAAAGGCCCAAGTACAGGTAATGCGATGCCCAACCTTTCTGCTCCGCTTACCCGGAGCGCTCTACAACACCAGAGCCGATCTGGGCAACTCAGGAAACTACAATGGCCGTTGAAGTCGCAGCGAATATCCGCAAAGGCAACATCATCGAACACACTGACGGACACCTTTATTCCGTTCTGAAAGCGGAATCTTTCCGCCCGGGCAAAGGGACACCGACAACAACGATCGAGATGCGCCGCATTTCTGATGGCACAAAAACTGTCATCACGACGAAAACTCAGGAAAAGCTGGAGAAAGCGTTCGTAGAAGAAGTGGACCACACTTACCTCTATCAGGATGGCGACAACTACGTTTTCATGCACCCTGAGAACTTCGAGCAGATCTATGTTTCTGGCGCTATGGTTGGCGACAGCGCCCCATTCCTTCAGGAAAACATGACCTGTATCCTGCAAATGTTTAACGGCGATCCTGTGTCTATCACACTGCCACCGCGCGTGACTGTTGAGATCACAGAGACTGAGCCAGTTGTGAAAGGCCAGACGGCTTCGTCGTCTTATAAGCCAGCTATGACAGATATTGGCGTTCGCGTCATGGTGCCTCCGCACATTGATGCCGGCACACGCATTGTTGTGAACACAGAGGACAGCACCTACCTCGAGCGCGCAAAAGACTAAGCGCTTTTCCCGAAAGCACCTGCAAGGAAACGATCAGGTGCTTTCGATATCCCGTGCGGCCCGGCGTTTTTCCGGGGTCGCATCCGGGCCCATCGTTGGCTCACCGCGCTCTTTGGCCAGCTTGATCTGGAACTGACGCTGACGAAACCGCTCCCGGTCATTTTCCGTGAACTCATCGATGCAGTAATCGCACGACACGCCCGGCACATAGTTGTCTGACTTTTGCCCTTCCGGGCTGACGCCGCGGCCACAGGCATGACAGCTGACGAACTCACCGAGCTCCAGCCCATGTTTCAGGCCGACGCGTTCGTCAAAAACAAAGCACTCCCCCTTCCACAGGCTGTCTTCTTCCGGAACCTCTTCCAGATATTTCAGAATGCCGCCTTTCAGGTGGAAGACATTCTCATGGCCGAGCTCTTTGACATAAGCCGTCGCTTTTTCGCAGCGAATACCGCCCGTGCAAAACATGGCAATTTTCTTCGCATTGCGTTCGCCCGGCCGACCGATATGGTCATCCACCCATTTCGGAAATTCGCGGAATGTCTTGGTGTTCGGGTCAACTGCGCCTTCAAATGTGCCCATGGCAAATTCGAAATCATTGCGCGTATCAATGACCAGCGTTTCCGGATCGGAAATCAGCTTGTTCCACTCTTTCGCGTCAACATAGGTGCCAACCACCTTGTTCGGGTCGATCCCCGGCACGCCCATGCGAACAATCTCTTCCTTCAGTCGCACTTTCATACGCTTGAATGGCTTATCCGCAGCATGAGAAAACTTCACTTCCAGCTGCCCAATCGCAGGAATTGCTTCCAGATAATCCAGCATCTGGCGCATACCTGTTTCGGTCGGACAGGCAATGGTGCCATTAATGCCCTCACTGGCGATCAGAAGTGATCCGCACACGTCGTGTGAGTTCGCATAGTCGCGGATTTTATCCTGCCAGCTCTCAAAGTCAGGAAAAGAGGTAAACTTGTATAGCGCTGCAACGGTGTATGTGGTCATGGCTCGCATTAATGCAGGAGAGGTTCTCGCTTCAAGAGAAACTGATCAAAAAAGGAAGTTATTTCTGCACCAAACCTATCATGAGAGATCAAAAAGGCACATATAGGCCCCACCTTATCGATCGATATTTCTCGAAAGCAATTCTTCACAATGGCTTCTTCAACCGATTTAGTTCCGGAGAAAAAACTCTCCACGCCCGAATTTGTGGCGATGACAGCCTATCTGATGGCGCTGAACGCACTGGCAATTGATGTCATGCTGCCGGCAATGTCAGAGATTGGGGCTGCACTGGGCGTCGCCAATCCAAACGATGCACAGCTGATTGTGGTCGTCTATATGCTTGGCTTCGGAACGTCTCAGCTTGTCTGGGGGCCCGTTACCGACCGTTTCGGACGGAAATCCGTTCTGACCTGGGTGCTGATTGGCTACGTTCTGGCCAGCCTTGGCTGTACGCTCGCGCATAACTTTTCAACCCTGCTGATCTGGCGTTTCATCCTCGGCATTGCTGCAGGCGGCACACGCGTGATCGCGGTAAGTGTGGTTCGCGACCTTTATGTCGGGCGAGGTATGGCGCGTGTCATGTCTCTCGTCATGACGGTCTTCATGGTGGTGCCAATTCTGGCGCCACTGATCGGGCAAACAATCCTGAACACCTTCCATATCTGGCAAAGCACATTTGGTATTCTGGCCATTGGCGGTCTGATCATGTTGGTCTGGTCGTATTTCCGCCTGCCGGAAACCCGTCCGCCTGAGCAGCGCACCTCGATCAATCCGAAGGCCGTGTTAAACGCCTATGCAACCGTGTTCAAAACGCGCGAGGCCGTTGGTTATATGTTCGCCAGCGGCATCATCTTTGGCGCGCTGTTTGCCTATATCTCATCGTCAGAGCAGATCTTCAACGACATCTTCAAATCGCCTGAGACGTTTGTGTACTGGTTTGCCTGCATTGCCGGCGCGATGAGCATTGCCAATTTCACAAACTCGCGGATCGTTGAGAAACTCGGCCAGCGCATGATCTCGCATATCGCGATCATCGGCTTCACTTCGATCAGCATCATTCTGTTGATCGTCACGATGATTTTCGGCCCGAACCTATATGTCTTCATGGGGCTGTTTTGCCTGATCTTCATGAATTTCGGTTTTATGGGTCCGAACTTCAACTCAATGGCCATGGAACCGCTCGGCCGTATTGCCGGGACCGCATCAGCCTTGCTCGGCTTTGCCTCAACTACCATGGCGGCCAGCATTGGCGGCCTGATTGCTCACCAGTATAACGGTACGCTGACGCCGGTTCTGCTGGGCTATGTCGGGCTTGGCTCGGTGACCTTGCTGATCGTTCTGTGGACAGAAAAAGGTAAGCTGTTCCATTCAGGCGAATAAATCCGCATTAAAAAAGCCCGCCTACATAGGGCGGGCTTCTTGTGGTTTCCGGACGTTCCTCCCCGAAACTGAAACCAAAGAGCATCAAATGCGCTGCCGTCGTATTGATTCTACGAATACGTCGAGAAAACAGTGCATTAAACGCTTTCAGTACGCAATAGTGTTTTCACTTCATTGCGCCTTTGATGCGTAATTAATACCCGATTCCCGCAAATGTATAGAGAGGCGCGAACGCAAGTTTACGAGAAACATGAAGCGTCCTGGCGACATACGAGCCGCAAAGCCGCTTCAGGAAACTCCTCAGACAGTCTCGCTGACATTGCGTTCGACCAGCTTCACAACATCGCTCATGATTTCGTTCAGCTTATAGTCTTTCGGCGTGTAGACGCGCGCAACACCAACCTGTTTCAGAACCAGCTCGTCTTCAGGCGGAATGATACCGCCAACAACGAGCGGCACATGACCGATCCCAACTTCACGCATGCGCGCCGCAACTTCCCGGACCAGCTCAACGTGAGAGCCTGACAGGATGGACAGACCCACCACATGCGCGTCTTCCTCAACCGCCTGTTTGACGATTTCTTCCGGCGTGAAGCGAATGCCGTCATAGCGAACATTCATGCCGACTTTGCGCGCCTTGGTCGCGATCTGCTCAGCGCCGTTCGAATGGCCATCAAGGCCCGGCTTGCCCAGAACATAAGTCAGCGTCCGGCCCAGCATTTCTGAAACGCGGTCGACCTCAGCCTTGATTTCGGCTTCCTTGCTTTCAGGGTCCGCCGACAGAACCAGAGAGACGCCTGTCGGGCCACGATACTGGTCGAACACTTCGCGCAGAATACCGCCCCACTCACCCGTGGTAACGCCGGCTTTCGCCGCCGCAATGCTCGGCTCCATCATGTTACGACCTTCAACAGCCGCAGAGCGCAGATTCTCAAGCGCCGCCTCTACAGCCACAGCGTCACGATCAGCGCGCCACTGTTTGAGTTTCGCAACCGTCTCGGCCTCAAGCATCGGATCGACTTTTTGAATGGATTTTTCACCGGCGGAGAGCGGGCTCTCTTCGGTTTCTTTATAGGCGTTGACGCCAACAACCATATGATCGCCGGTTTCAATGCCCGCCACACGCTGGCGCTGGCTCTCAACCAGTTGTTCTTTCATGTATGGAACAGCTTCGACCGCGCCGCCCATGGCATCAATCTTTGCGAGCTCTGCCCGCGCCTTCTCAACCAGCTCATTGGTTTTCGCACCAACGACATGAGACCCGTCGAACAGGTCTTCATATTCCAGAAGGTCGGTTTCATAAGCCAGAATTTGCTGCATCCGCAGAGACCATTGCTGATCCCATGGACGCGGCAAGCCCATGGCTTCGTTCCAGGCAGGTAGCTGCAGTGCACGGCAGCGCGCTTTCTTGGACAGAGTCACGGCCAGTGCTTCGATCAGAATACGATACACATTGTTTTCTGGCTGCGGCTCTGTCAGGCCGAGCGAGTTCACCTGAACCCCATAGCGGAACAACAAAGACTTCGGATTGGTCACGCCATAGCGATTGCGGCCAATCTCTTCCCACATTTCGACGAACGCCCGCATTTTGCAAAGCTCTGTGACGAACTTCACACCGGCATTCACGAAGAAGGAAATACGGCCAAACACGATAGCGAAATCTTCGTCAGGAACCTGACCGCCTTCTTTGGTCGCGTCCAGAACGGCGCAGGCTGTCGCCAGTGCGTAGGCCAGCTCTTGTTCCGGCGTCGCGCCAGCTTCCTGCAAATGGTAAGAACAAACGTTCAGCGGGTTCCATTTCGGCGTCTCTGTATAGCACCAGCTAACCATGTCCGAAATCAGCCGCATGCTCGGCTTTGGCGGGAACACATAGGTGCCGCGCGACAGATATTCCTTGATGATGTCGTTCTGCGTTGTGCCGCGCAGAGCCTTGCGGTCCGCGCCCTGCTCATCCGCCAGTGCAACATAAAGAGAGAGAAGCCAGGCCGCAGGCGCGTTGATCGTCATAGACGTGTTCATTTCAGCGACCGGGATATCCTGGAACAGAGTACGCATATCGCCCAGATGACCGATTGGAACGCCGACCTTACCGACTTCACCGCGAGACAGAACGTGGTCAGCATCATAAGCCGTCTGCGTTGGCAGATCGAATGCGATCGACAGACCGGTCTGGCCTTTGGCCAGATTCTTCCGGTACAGCGCGTTTGATTCCGCTGCTGTTGAATGTCCCGCATAGGTACGGAAAATCCATGGACGATCTGCAGCGTGCTGATAGTTTGTCTCAGTCATTTCATAACTCTCCCGAACATCCCTGATACCCTTACGGTAGTGTGCAATGCAACACAGAACTTACACTTTTTCAGATTCCTGAAAAATTTCGATTTTTTCCAAATTCGTCGTTTATTCCAGTATTTTGGATTTTTAGAATTTTTTATTTCAACAAAGTCAAATTATAGCAGATAAACATGCCCCAATGCCTATGCATAACAGCATAACCGATACGCGAGACTGCGGGCCAATCCGTCAAAAATTTATTGCAACGCAGCATTTTTGGTTGACTTCAGTCGCGCTTCCGTCAGGTTAGCCTCCCAGAGCTGGACGTGCAAAAAACAGTCACGCCAGCAGTCAATTTTCCTATTTGTTCTTGGGGAGAACGCTCATGTCTGCACTCGCTGCAACCCGTGAAAAGAAAGACCTTTATGACATTGGCGAGATCCCGCCAGAGTTCCACGTTCCGAAGATGATGCACGCCTGGGCGATTCGCCGCGAGCGTCACGGTCGTCCAAATCAGGCTATGCAAATCGAGCAGGTTCCGGTTCCGGAAATCGATTCGGACGAGGTTCTGGTTCTCGTTATGGCGGCTGGCGTCAACTATAACGGCGTCTGGGCGGGTCTCGGTGAGCCAATCTCCCCGTTCGACGTCCACAAGGCTGACTTCCACGTTGCCGGTTCCGATGCCGCTGGCATTGTCTGGGCCGTTGGCCGCAAAGTAACCCGCGTTAAGCCGGGCGATGAAGTTGTCATTCACTGCAACCAGGACGATGGCGACGACGAAGAATGTAATGGCGGCGACCCGATGTTCTCGCCAAGCCAGCGCATCTGGGGTTACGAGACGCCAGACGGTTCTTTCGCACAGTTCTGCCGCGTTCAGGCGCGCCAGTGCATGCCGCGTCCAAAGCACCTAACCTGGGAAGAAAGCGCTTGCTACACACTGACCCTCGCAACCGCTTACCGCATGCTGTTCGGCCACCGCCCACACATCGTCAAGCCGGGTGAAAACGTACTCGTTTGGGGCGCGTCAGGCGGCCTGGGCTCATTCGCAACACAGCTTTGCGCCGTTACCGGGGCCCACGCTATCGGTGTCGTGTCCGATGACAGTAAGAAAGACTTCGTGCTCAGCATGGGCGCAAAAGCCGTTCTGAACCGAAAAGACTTTAACTGCTGGGGCCAGCTGCCAACGGTAAACGGTCCTGAGTTCAAGGACTATATGAGAGAGAGCCGCAAATTCGGTAAAGCGATCTGGGAAATCACCGGCGGCAAAGACGTCGACATGGTGTTTGAGCACCCGGGCGAGTCCACCATGCCAGTCTCAGTGTTCGTAGTGAAGCGCGGCGGTATGGTCGTCATCTGTGCGGGCACAACCGGCTTCAACCTGACCATGGATGCGCGCTTCCTGTGGATGCGCCAAAAGCGCGTTCAGGGCTCCCACTTTGCGAACCTGAAACAGGCCTCAGCTGCCAACCAGCTGGTCATCGATCGTCGTATCGACCCATGCATGTCTGAAGTGTTCGGCTGGAACGATATTCCGGAAGCGCACGAGAAAATGCTCGATAACCGCCACCTGCCGGGCAACATGGCCGTTCTGGTCACGTCGCCAAAACCAGGCCTGCGCACTGTCGAAGACGTGCTGGAAGTCGGACCACTGAAAGCTCAGTAATCCTGACAGGAAACAAACAAAAAGGCGGGCAGTTATCTCAACTGCCCGCCTTTTTTAATGTCTGAAAATCTGATCAGGCGAATTCAAAGGGCGGCCTGGCCGTTTCCGGCTTCAGCTTTGTAAGCACCGTGCTGACCAGACGCGCAACTTCAGTTCGCGCGGCCAGCGCACTGCGCGCAATCGGCTCACCCGAAATGTCATCCAGTGGCGTCACGCCGGTTTCCATCATATTGCGATACGCCACACGATCCGTCAGGCCATCCATCAGGCTGACATCGGTCGCGCGCGTAAAAGACTGCAAGCGCTGATACACGCTGTCGCCAACGCGAGTGCGCAAATGCGAGCGACGATTTATGCAAAGCGTCCAGTCAAAATTCACTTTGTTGGTTTTCTCTGCATTCCGGCGAACCAGATTGATGAGTTCCGCATAAGGGTGGTTTGCCTGCATGTTCGGGCCAGCGCCCGGCATGAACTGATAAAGGTCGATCGGGCTTTCCGTCACTGTTGTCAGAACGAGGTCAGCAAGCAAATGCGCCGCGATCACCTCAGGCTTCCAGACAGAACCGGTATCAATAATGGTCAGCTGACAGCCGCGCACTTTGGCCTGCTCAATCTGACGGCTCAGCATCATCTGCCAGTCGCGAATATCCGGGTTGCCACCAGACAAGGCCAGCTCGGCAACAGATGAGGTCGGCAGGTCAGCAAAGCTACGTGCTGCTTCAAACCGCGCCAAAGGTTTTGTGTTGGTTTCCAGCTCAATGATAGAGGTTTTGATGCCCCGATTGGCAAGCGCTGTTCCCAGCACTGCTGTCAGAGTGGTCTTGCCAGTGCCGCCTTTAAAGCTGCCGATCGTAATGGTTTTCATTTTACCCCCACCCGGTGGAAAAGAAAGTTTCAGATTCTCCTCTCAGGCGAAGCAACACTCGTGCCAATCGCTGAGCCCCCGAATCCCATCAAAAGTTAAAGCTTTCTAAACGGAAAAATCAACATTCCCCGGGATCAGCGCGACTTCAGCACAGTATTGCACCAGACGCAGATCATCACTGCATCGAAATGGGACACAAAAAAACAGGGACCATTTGGCCCCTGCTTTCAAGTCGAACTCTGTGAGCGAGCTTTAAAAGCCCATCAGGGTCGCATAACGCTCAACGTGATAGCCTTCACCGCCATAAAGCGACTCAAGAACGCGAGCACGTTTGATGTAGAAACCAGAGTCATGCGCATCGGTCATGCCGATACCGCCATGCATCTGAATGGTCTCATTCGTCACCAGATGCGCCGTCGACGCAGCACGCGCCTTTGCAAGTGACGCCATCAGAGAGACATCATCCTTGCCGCCATCCAGAGACGCCAGAGCCGCCGCAATCGCAGAACGTGTCTGCTCCAGCTCAGAGAACATGATTGCCGCACGGTGTTGCAGAGACTGGAACGAGCCGATCAACTGACCGAACTGTTTCCGCGTCTGCAGATATTCGTGCGTCATTTCGAAAGCTGCTGCCGACAGGCCCAGCATTTCACACGCCAGACCAATGCAGGCACGATCAAGAATGCCTTCCAGCACTGGCCAGCCTTTGCCGACTTCGCCGAGAACGTCTGCTGCCGGAACCACAACGTCTGCAAACTCAAGGTTCGCTGCACCGTGATAATCCAGCGTTTCCAGCTCAGTGACGGTCAGGCCAGCCGTTTCTGCAGGAACCATGAACAGGGTGATGCCGTCTGCATCGCCCGGCTTGCCGCTTGTACGCGCCGCTACGATGAACAAATCCGCCATATGGCCGCTGGCCACAAAGACCTTCTTGCCGTTCAGCTTGTATCCGCCGCCATCGGCAACAGCTGACATGGCTGTTTTCAGCGGTGCATGGTGCGGCTTTTCATCAACCGCCAGGGCTGTCTTGATCGCGCCTTCAGCAATTTTCGGAAGGACCGTTTCCTTCTGTGCGTCAGAACCGCCAAGAACCAGCGCAGATACGCCAACCAGAGCCGTTTGCAGAAGCGGTGTTGCCGCGAGCGTGCGGCCTTGCGCCTCCAGAACCTGCCCCAGGCCAACATAGCCAAAGTCTGATCCACCAAAGTCTTCAGGGATCAGGACGCCAGCCCAGCCCATTTCGGCCATAGCGGCCCAGCTTTCAGGGTCCTTGCCGTTTGCGCCCGCGTCGCGTTGCTTGCGGAAATGTTCGAGTGAGAGCTGTTCACGCGCGAAATCAACCGCCGCGTCTTTCAGCATATTCTGTTCTTCAGTGAGTACGAATGTCATGTGTTCGTTTCCTCTCGAGGCCGAGGCCTCTTATCCCTTATGCTCTTTCAGACCGAGCACACGCTTGGCCACGACGTTGAGGTTGACCTCGGAAGTCCCGCCCTCAATGGAGTTCGCTTTCGCACGAAGCATCGCTTTCGGTGCCGCGAGCTCTTTCTCGCTATAAGCATCGCCATCCCAGCCAAGACCTTGCGCGCCCATGGCTTCCACCATCAGCTCGGTTTTGTTCTGGTTCAGCTTCGCCGCCGCATATTTGATGATGGACGCTGTGTGCCCGACTTCGTCACCGGCTTTGGCTTGTTCTGCCATCCGGCGAACCGTCAGATTAAACGCTTTGTCAGCCATCAGCGTCTGAGCAAGCTTCAGACGAAGCGCTGAGTCTTCAATCTTACCGTTTTCGTCGAGATCGACATACTGTTTCACCGTGCCCTGCATTGGCGTTGCGCCGCGCGCGCTGCCAAAACCGCCAGCAGAGATGTTTGTGCGCTCATACTGGAGAAGACGTTTCGCGATTTCCCAGCCACCATTATAGCGGCCAACCATCTGCTCTTTCGGCACCTTCACGTCAGTGAAGAAGGTTTCGCAGAATGGAGACGACCCGGAGATAAGTTTGATCGGGCGTGTTTCAACGCCTTCGGATTCCATGTCGAATACGATGAAGGAGATACCTTCATGCTTCACACTTGTGTCGGTCCGCACCAGACAGAAAATCCAATCCGCTTCGTCGGCATAAGACGTCCAGACCTTCTGACCATTGATCAGCCAATGATCGCCCTTGTCTTCACACTTGGTTTGCAGACCAGCAAGGTCAGACCCTGCGCCCGGCTCAGAATAGCCCTGACACCAGCGGATCTTGCCTTTGACGATATCCGGAAGGAAGCGCTTTTTCTGCTCTTCATTGCCATACTCGATCAGAACCGGACCAAACATCCACAGACCGAAAGAGTTCAGCGCAGGACGCGCTTTAATGCGAGACAGCTCTTGCTGTAGCACTGCTGCTTCAGCTTTTGTCAGGCCGCCGCCGCCATATTCCTTTGGCCAGGTTGGCGCGGTCCAGCCTTTTTCACCCATGCGCTCAAGCCACAGCTTTGACTCCGGGTTTTTGAATTGTTCGCGACGACCACCCCAGACGATTTCATCTTCGACCTGCGGGGTCCGCATGCTTGCCGGGCAATTTTCTTCCAGCCAGGCGCGTGTTTCAGTCCGGAACTGCTCCAGACCTGCATCCATACCATCTGCCATTTGCATAGCCTCCCTGATGTGACGAACCGAGCCTGAATGTCGGCTCTTTTCAGTGTAGCAGACTATCCCAAAGAACATTCGCACCGCAAGTCGTAACCCTGCGGTAGTTGAGGTGTTTTTGCTATGAACGGGTTCGATTACCGCCGCCCAAGTAATCCCTTGTCGACGCCGGTCTCATATCCGAACAAATTTATCATATGGACGAACACCATGGCCGCGAGGAAGCCGCTGAGAATCAGCACCAGTTTCCAGGGGACGCGGTCGGGCTTTTCAATATTATAAGGCTGACCTGCGCGGTGTGAGGCAAACACGCAAATGCCGATGAACGCCAGCAAAGCGGCAATCGAGATCATCAAATCAGGTGTCAGCCATCCCGGCATAGCTTGTCCTCATCAGCCTGCGTGGTTTCCGGTCGAACTGACCGTGAATTGCACAGAAGACCAGAGATAGTCGCTGAACTGCAGAAATCAGCCCTCCTGAGGTTCAATTTGGTCCGGATTTGCGAAATACTCCCCTCATGAGACGCCACACTGACCTTAAAGGACATTGAATGGCCGCCAAGCCGACGCCCCAGACCGCAGCTTTGTTCGACTCTTTCCTCAACACGCTCGAAGCTGATCGCATGTTTGCCCTTGGCCTGATCGCGGGGGCCGTTTTATTTGCAGTCATTCTGCATTGGATTGTCTTCAGCCTGTCGATGAAGGCGGCAGCAAAATCAAAATCCAGCATGGCGCTGCGCGTTTTGAAACGCACAAAGTCCGTCGCCCGGATTGCCGCCATTATCTTCGCAATCGAGCTGACACTGCCAACCGTCCGCTTGCCGGAAGGCTGGGATTTACTGCTCGACCGCATTGTCATCCTCATGCTGATCGGCACATGCGGCTGGCTGGCAAACCAGCTGGTGCGCAGTGTTACGGACTATCGCATGTCCAGATACGACCTCAAGGCGGAGGATAATCTTGAGGCCCGAAAGGTCGCGACCCGGATGAAGGTCCTGCGTCAGGGGATGAGCATGATCATCCTGCTCGTCACGGTCGCCACCATGATGATGACCTTTCCAAGCGTGCGCGCCATTGGCGTCTCACTGTTCGCCTCGGCGGGCGTTGCGGGAATTGTCATTGGTTTTGCGGCGCGGCCCGTATTGTCTAACCTGCTGGCGGGTATTCAGATCGCCCTCACTCAGCCTATCCGCATTGATGATGCCGTCATTATGGAAGGTGAATGGGGCTGGATTGAAGAAATCACCGCCACTTATGTCGTGGTAAAAATCTGGGACTGGCGACGTCTCGTCGTGCCCCTCACACAGATTATCGAAAAGCCATTTCAGAACTGGACCCGCGAAAACGCCAGCATTATCGGCTCCGTCGTCTGGTATCTGGACTACACCGCCCCTGTCGGCGAAATGCGCGAAAAGCTGAAAGAATTTCTGGAAGAATCCAGCCTGTGGGATGGCGATGTACAGGTGCTGCAGGTCATCGATACCACACAGGAAACCATGCAGTTGCGCGCGCTTATGAGCGCCAAGAACTCGCCCGTTGCGTGGGATTTGCGCTGCGAAATCCGCGAGAAAATGATTTCCTGGCTACAGGAAAAACATCCAGGCGCGCTGCCGCGTCGTCGCGGTCAGATCCAGATGGACCAGTCCGATGTCGAAATTGTGCATCTCGCCAGCCCCGCCAGCACAGATGGCAGCGAGGCGATGTCAGCGCAAATTCAACATCCGGAAGATGGCGGCAAGAACGGGTAAACTCTCACCCCCGCAGCTTACTGCGGCAGAGCTCTTTTTCTGTTACGCCGTGCTCTGTCTTGTCCCAGAAATAAGGATTGGTCCGCAGCTCTTTAATGGCCTTATACGCCGCAAACATCTGAAGCGGCCAATAGACCGGCGCGGTCAGCGCGCCAGCAATGCGGCTGACTTTAACATCCGGCCAGCTCAAAACGCTGGACATCAAATGCACGCCAAAGCCGGTCAGCAATAAGGTGACGGATGAGACCGGAACGGAAACGCCCGGCAATGCAGCCGATACCAGCAGCCAGATCGCCAATGGCCCATGCATCACAGCGGACAGAACGGACCCGCCCAGCAAACACATGGCGGCCGCCCATTTCAATGCGCCCATTTCCCGAATGGCGAGCCCCGGATTTCGGGTGAACACGCCCAGCGACTGAATAAAGCCTTTGATCCAGCGTGACCGCTGGCCCACCCATTGCTTGCGCGCCACGGGGGCTTCTTCAAAGGTTGGCGGCGCGATCATACCAATGCGATACCCGGCTCTGGACAGGCGCAGCCCCAGATCAGCGTCTTCAGTGACGTTAAACGGGTCCCAACCGCCGACTTTTTCAAGCACATCCCGGCGGAAATGATTGCTCGTTCCACCCAGCATGACCGGCAGAGACAGCGCCGTCAGCCCCGGCACGATCAGCCCGAAATGCGCGAGATATTCCAGTTCGAACTGGCGGGCTATCCAGCTTTCCCGGCCATTATGCGGCACCAAAGGCGCCTGAACGCAGGCAAGCCCCTCACCGCCCGGCCCCTGAAACGCGCGAACCGCCGCTTTCAGCTGGCCTGAATGCATCTGATCTTCGGCATCATAGATACAGACATACTGCCCCCGCGCGAGCGACAGACCATAATTCAGGGCACGCGGCTTTGTCTGAATACTGCCCGCGGGCACCGGCACGATGCGGAAATGCGGCTTCAGCCTCAGCGCACACAGCGCGTCATAGGTTTCTGTGTCGGATTCTTCGATCAGGATCTGAATGTCGAGCTGGCGTTTTGGATAGTCGAGCCCTTTCAGCGCCGCGACCAGCTGCTCAACCGCACGCGGCTCGCGGTAAACCGCCGCCATCACCGTATAAACAGGCCAGATCGTCTTCTCTTTCCGATCAACAGGCCTGATGCCCATATCAGACAGGCCCGGGCGAGAAAGCGCCCCGGCAATGACCAGCAAAACTCGAAACAGAACCAGCGACGCAAATACGCCAAAGGCCAGCCAGATCACGAGCATCACCAAAATGTCTGGCATCAGCATTCCAGCCACACCCAACACAATGCCGGTCTTTTTCAAAAGACGCAGCTGCGCCGCGGTCACACCCTGCGTGCAAGAGTGTTCAGGATGGGCGGTCGCAAGATGAAACTCCGCATCATGACGTCGTTGTTCAGCGTCCGTCGGGACATAGGCGAAAGGGCTTGAAAAGCGTTGCTTTAACGCACGCCTGGCCTGATCTGCGAAATGCGCAAATCCCCCGTCAGCCATATCTCACCCCTGCTATACTGAGGGGGACTAAAAAAGGTTATGCACCAAAGAGTCGAGTCTATTCACAGATATTTTTTAACTTTTGGTTTACTTTTCACGAATCGCCAATCAGACGAGCACCGACGCCGCATGAAACATCGCGCCGTGCAACCGCGCCAGATGCGGCACATCCCGAGAATATCCACCCCCGATGACACCAACCACCGGCACGCCGCGCGACCGAACGCTCGCGAATACAATCTCGTCGCGCGCCGCAATCCCCTGATCACTCAGCGACAACTTCCCCAGCCGGTCGTCAATGTGCGGATCGACGCCCGCATTATAATAGACAATATCCGGCCTGAAGCGATCAAACGCCTTGCCGAGCGCCACCTCGAGCGCGCCAAGATAAGGCCCGTCCGTCAGCCCCTCATCCAGCCCAACATCCAGATCAGAGGGAACCTTCCGCGTCGGCCAGTTCGTTTCGCAATGCAAAGACAGCGTAAAAACGTCCGGATCATCCCGAAAGATATCCGCCGTGCCATCACCCTGATGCACATCGCAGTCAATCACCATGGCGCGCCGGACCGCACCTTCCGCCAGCAAAGCGCTCACGGCGACGCCAACATCATTGAACACACAGAACCCGGCCCCGCCAGACCGTTTGGCATGATGACTACCGCCCGCGGCGCTGCAGGCAATTCCCTCGTCCAGCGCGATTTTCCCCGCCAGATACGAACCACCACACGACAAGCGAGAGCGGCGCACCACGGCACCCGTCACCTCAAACCCGATCACGCGCTGCACCTGACGGTCCAGCGTCAGATCAAAGCATCCACGCACATAGTCGGGATCATGCGCTGCACACAGCATTTCAAAACTTGCAGGCGTCGGCTCCACGAACGGATTCACCGAACTCACCAGACCGACAGATTCAAGATAGCGCGCAAGCTCTGAATATTTGCGCATCGGAAACCGGTGATCATCTGCCACTGTCGGCGCGTCATATTCCGGGTGGTGAACAATTTTCAGCATGAGAGAAAACCAGCCCAGACCAGCAAGGTTTAAAGACCTTTCCCGACAGCCTCTTCGAGCGAAGCGAAACCATCCGCCTCCAGACAGGCGACCAGCCCCTGATTGATGCGATCCACCAGATCAATGCCCTCATAAACCAGTGCCGAATACAGCTGTACCGCATGTGCGCCCGCCTTGATCTTGGCATAGGCCTGCTCGGCGCTCGCAATGCCGCCCGCGCCAATCAGATCAAACTCACCGCCCAACCGGCTCGCAAACTGGCCAAGCACTTTCGTCGACAGATCAAACAGCGGCGCACCAGAAAGACCGCCCATTTCGCTCTTATACTGGCTCGCCAGCGTCTCCGGACGCTCCAACGTGGTGTTGGATACGATCAGGCCGGACAGCCAGCTTCCCTCAGTCTTCACGACCGAGACAATGTCGTCGACCGCCATCTCATCAAGGTCTGGCGCCAGCTTCAGGAAGACAGGCTTGGCCGGAAGCGTTTTATACACCTCGCGCACCGCCTCCAGCGCCTCGCCGCACTGACGCAACAGATCAGAGAGCGACGCCTTATCCTGCAAGCCGCGCAGGCCCGGCGTATTCGGCGAGGAAATATTGATGGTGATATAGTCGCAATACGGGAAGACCTCAGCAATGCCCTTGCGATAGTCGGAAACCTTGTCTTCAGTCGCCTTATTCGCCCCGACATTCGCACCAACCGGCACATCTCCACGATAGCGCTTCAGATTTGCCAGGAATGCTTCAAGCCCCTCATTGTTGAATCCCATACGGTTGATGACCGCGCGATCTTCTTTCAAACGAAACAGACGCGGCTGCGGATTGCCCGGCTGCGCAAGCGGCGTCACGGTTCCACACTCAACGAAGCCAAAGCCAAAGCCCGCCATTGCTGTTGGCACCTCAGCGTTTTTATCAAACCCGGCAGCCAGTCCGACAGGCGATTTCAGTCGCAATCCGGATTTTGGCAACGTGACCGCGATGCGCGGATCGAAATGAGTGCGCGGCGATGGCAACAAGCCTGTCTTCAACGCCTTGATGGTCATTTTATGCGCCGCTTCCGGGTCCATCTTCGTGAAAACAGACTGACCAAGTTTGTATAGGGACATATTGCAGGCTCGCTTTGCGGGAATCTCCCTGCACTGATAGCCGCATCCGCGCCCAAGGTGAACCAGACGAATATCCTTAACTAGGTTTACTTTCCTAATGCGTTACTTCGCGTGCCCTTTGTTTTAGAGATGTGATAAATGAGCGATCATGTTCGCGTACATCTTGCGGACCCAGATTTTCGCAGGAGAGATTGTCCGGTGCGTTTCACATTGCTTTATGAGGGTGAATTAAAAACCGGAAAAGGCGGCGGAAGGGGCGCGCGCATCCACAGGATACGTCAGTGCTTTCATCATCAACTAAAGAGGCTATGGAAAACTAATCATCTCTTGAGCAATTGGATTCTGTCTCTTGATGGAGGTTCAGATCTTCATTCCATGAAGGAATTTCTGCCAAATTACTTTGACTCCATAGGTAATTATCGGTTTTTACCTATCGTAAATCCATACATCAATGTTGATTGTTCTTTAGATTTTCGATTGCTTCGCCCAACCGACATTCCAGGCCAAGTGACAGATATTGATAATCAAATAAAGGTTCTTTGTGATGCGCTTAAGCGGCCATCTGGATTGGATGAAATGGGAAATCCATCCGGGCCGGACGATGGCGAGGAACCGTTTTATGTTCTTGCTCACGATGATGGATTGTTCTCGAAAATCACATCAACTTCTGGAGAATTGCTTCAGCCAGTAAACGGAAAATCTGATTATTCTCCAACAGATGTTCGAGTGTTTGTTGATGTGTGCATCAGGCCATCATCTCCATCGATTGATAACGCAATATTTTATCACGAGGAAAACTATTCTTTTGACCATGAAAAATTTTCTAGAACTGGGTATGAATTATCTTTGTTGAATACCAGTGAATTGCGCCACTGTGTATCACAGTGCGTATTTAGAATTTGGGCTTTGTGTGATTCATTCTCCCTATGGGAGCGAAGCGAAGTGACAGAACGCTTCACAACTGGTCTTTCCAGAGATGACTTAGCAGATTCCTATTTCGGTGGGATTTATGAGCGCCGAAAAATATGGGAAATCGGACAACGACCGACCGCAATCGCACTTAGAGATGAGCTTCTAAATAGAGTTTTCGGAGAAGGGCCTTATCCTGACGAATATGACTGCTCTTCATTAAATGAGGTTGGTCAAGCGTCGTTGCGATCACTACATAGTGCCGCAGATATATTGCAAAAATTAAGCAGACGACTTTGATTTTTTCTCAGGAACAATCTTCTCAAACGCACGCTCAAAGGCGTCCTTTCCATCAGACGCCCCTAGTTCTTTAGCGGTTTCGATAAATCGCTCTTTTTGCGGCTTCTCGTCTTTGTCTGGATTTTTCTTTTTCGGCATACCACTTACGCTAGCTGACTAGTCGTTTCGTAGTTTAGGCGCTTGCCGACGATCCCGCAAAGCAGAATGTCTGCACAGGCCTTGTCATCAATGCCAAAACGAACACGATTGTTATAGCGGAAATCGAACTCAGCAAGGTAGCGGTGAAGATGTTTTTCATCGCACTTCTGATACACGCACGCATACGGCGCTTGAATAATGAGAAACAACCCTCACAAGAGTTGTTGTGAATATCGCCACGGACGTATTCGCTGATGCCTTGGTCAACAGCCTCATGGGAAATGAAGTGCTGATCTAAGCCGCCGCATCCGCGCCCAAGGTGAACCAGACGAATATCCTTAACTAGGTTTACTTTCCTATATTCTGTGGTATGGCTATCGAAACGGACACTATGGAGAGCGTCATGCGCCATTCGGATATGTGGCGAGGCATTGACCTTCTGGCTGAAAAGCACGGGCTCAGCCCATCCGGGCTCGCCAGACAAGCCGGGCTGGACTCCACCTCTTTCAACAAATCCAAGCGAATTTCGCGTGATGGGAAGCTGCGCTGGCCGTCCACCGAAAGCGTCTCCAAGGCGCTCGCCGCCGTAAACGCCACATTCGAAGAGTTCGCAGATCTGGTCGAAGGTCGCCCCGGCCGCTCCGTTCAACTGATCGGCCTCGCACAGGCCGGCAATGACGGCTATTTCGATGATGCAGGCTTCCCCGTCGGCGCAGGCTGGGACGCGATCCGCTTTCCCGGCCTGGAGGGCGAATCCGTCTACGCGCTGGAGATCACCGGCAATTCCATGGAGCCCGTCTACCGCGAAGGCGACCGGGTTATCGTTGCGCCGAACGCACAGGTTCGCCGCGGCGACCGCGTCATTGTCAAAACGATTGAGGGTGAGATTCTCGCCAAAACGCTTGGCCGCATGACGGATAGCAAGGTCGAGCTGATCTCTGCCAATCCGGACTATCCCGTGCGTGAAACCAATCGGGAACAGATTAGCTGGATTGCCCGGATTTTATGGGCAAGCCAGTAAACTCATCAAAAAATCTCACAAAATAGACCCCTGAGTTGACTCAGGTTTTTGGCGTTATCCCCAAGGGCGTTAAGTGTTTATTAACTTGCCGCTTGCCTGATTCGGCGAATACGTCGAGTCTTTATTCAACGACGAAAACCTTCCCAGAGGTGCCCCGTGAAGCCGATGAACAATATGAATTCATTAGAGTTATGGCGAAGCGTCATTTCGGACGTGGTCAGTGCTGACCGCCCGGATCTGACATTGCGCCAGCAAGCCATTCTTCTGAATGTTTACCTGTGCCCACAACCTCACACGGTTCGCGGCCTTGCAGAAAAACTGAACATTACGAAGCCAGCTGTCACACGCGCGCTCGATACGCTGTCGCGTTTTGACCTGGTGCGTCGCAAGAAAGACCCGGATGATCTGAGAAATGTTCTGGTCCAGCGCACCGTTAAGGGCTCTGTGTTTCTGAGCGAGTTTTCAGAGATGATTCAACAGGCCGCTGCCGAACTGGAAAGCGGCCCGGAAGACCGTGCAGCCGCCTGATACGGCTGCACAAGAAGGGGTGTGACCCTATTTTGCTTCTTCAGCAGCAGGCTCCGGTGAAATGTCCGGTGCCGCAGTTTTGCCAAGCATGTTGCGAAGGCCAGCATCATCGCCGCCCTTGCCCGCATCGGCAGACGCCCCCTCGCCAGCACTATCCATTGGCTTGCGACGTGGACGACGTGTGCGCTGACGTGGTTTCTTCTCTTCATCAGAGCTTGACTTGATCTGCTCAGGTTGCTCGCCATCGCCATCAACGACCTGAAGGCCGTCAACTTTAGACACATCATCAGACTCTGAATCATCAGACTTCGCATCGACATCATCATTGTCTGAGCGATCGTCAGTCACATCGTCCTGATCATCCTGCGTTTGTGGCAGACGATCTTTCGGCGTATTTGCAGCAACGATACGGAAATAGTGTTCAGCGTGCTGAAAATAGGCCTCGGCTGCAATGCGATCACCGGATGTCTGAGCATCGCGCGCATATTGCAGATATTTTTCGTAAATCTGACTGGCGTTGCCGCGAATCTTTACGTCGGGTCCATTGCTCTCATAAGAGCGATTATTCGGATTGCTTGGCTTCCGCCCACGCCCGCGTTGGCGTTTCATAGATCCATCCTGCTTTTGCTGATAGCCCATAAGCTAAATCGACAGTCCAGCGCCGCAGATTATTCAGCGTTTGGCGTGGTTTACTGCCGGGGAAGAACGTCTAATCAAGTTCGTTCTAGTCCTGCCTAGCGTCTCTAATCGATTCCGCCAAGTCCTTTTTCAGGAAAAACGGCTTCGACAACACGATTATGCCCGGAAAAGTCTTTATGAACGCTAAAACTGACAAAACTATGCCTCTGGCAAAGTATTCTAAGGTCTTCTGCCTGATGAAATCCGATCTCCATCAAAACACGGACTTCAGGTTTTAGCGTCCGCGCCAGTAACGCAAGTATATCCCGATATGCCGTCAGACCATCTTCGCCACCATCAAGTGCCAACATTGGGTCATGGTCGCGAACTTCTTTTGAGAGCCCCTCAATGTCCGCACTCGGAATATAGGGCGGATTGGAGATAACGAGGTCCGCGCCGGACAGCGCATCGCGCGCAACTGGCCACTCACCTTCAAGAAATTCAATACGGTCGGAAAGACCAAGCTGGACGGCATTTTCTCTCGCCAGCGACAGCGCCTGCGCGCTCTTATCAAGCGCCACACCGCGCCAACCGGGCCGGTAATGCAGAAACGCCTCAATCAGACAGCCAGACCCGGTGCCAAGATCGACAATCAGCCCGCTTTTCTGACCCTCAGTCCGCTCCAGCGCCAGCTCAACCAGACGCTCACTGTCCTGACGGGGCGCCAGTGCCCGTTCATCTGAGCGAAACTCAAGCCCCATAAAATCAACACTGCCAAGGATCAGCGACACCGGCTCATATGCCAGCCGCCGCTCAATCAGTCCGCGATAAGAAATCTGCACATCAGACGGCGCCGGGTCATCTGACTTCATGATCAGATCGGCAGACTGAAATCCTGCTGCATGAAACAACAGAAAGCGCGCATCCGCTGCGGCCTCTTCATTCCCGGCAGAGCTGAGCTGTTGTCGCCCCCAGGCCAGAAGCGCCTGATAGCTCGGTCCGGAAATCGGCAGATCAGTTCCCACTGGCTTCCATATCGGCAAGGCGCGCCGCCTGATCTTCCGCGAGCAGCGCATTGATCATTTCAGACAGATCATCGCCTGCCAGAACGCTTTCCATTTTGTGCAGGGTCAGCTTGATCCGGTGATCGGACACGCGGTTTTCCGGGAAGTTATAGGTCCTGATCTTCTCAGACCGGTCGCCTGAGCCAACTTTCGACTTACGTTCTTCAGCCCGCGCGGCATCTTTTTCTTCCCGCTCTTTTTCATAAAGGCGGACTTTCAGGACTTCCATGGCCTTGGCGCGGTTCGCGTGCTGTGACTTCTCAGAGGATGTCACCACAATACCGGTTGGAAGGTGGGTGATACGCACCGCAGAGTCGGTCGTGTTAACGTGCTGACCACCCGCACCAGACGACCGCATTGTATCAATCCGGATATCGTCCTGCTTGATTTCGATGTCGACATTTTCAGGTGCCGGAAGCACGGCAACGGTTGCCGCTGAGGTGTGAATACGTCCGCCGCTTTCCGTTTTCGGAACGCGCTGCACCCGGTGCACGCCGCTTTCAAACTTCAACTTACCGAACACGCCATCGCCTTCGATTTCAGCGATCACCTCTTTAAAGCCGCCCGCATCGCCTTCAGATGCAGACACAACGTTGATCCGCCAACCCTGAAGCTGCGCATAGCGCTGATACATGCGGAACAGATCGCCCGCGAACAAGGCCGCCTCATCGCCGCCTGTACCCGCGCGAACCTCGATGACAACGTTTGCCGAGTCATCTTCGTCTTTCGGCAGCAGCATGATCTGGACTTCGTTTTCCAGCTCAGGAATGCGCGCCTTCAGGTCTGGCAGCTCTTCACGGGCAAGCTCAGCAAGGTCCGGATCACCGGAATCGATCATCTCCAGCGCTTCTGCCAGATCGGCGCGCGCCTGCGACAGCTCTCTTGCTTTTTCGGCAACAGGCTTCAGCTCAGAGTGCTCTTTCGACAGTGCAACGATTTCATCAGGATCAGAAACAACGCCCATGCGGGCTTCTACTTCATCAAACCGGTCGATAACCTGCTCAAGACGGTGGTGTGGAATGGTGGCCATGTGTTTCTTTTTGCTCCTGAGCGGCCTGACATAATGTGAAATGCATCAAACGAAAAGCGCCAGCGCATTGAAAGATACGCCCCGGCGGCATAAATCGGGTGGCAACACGCACAAATCGGAGGACGACCTCCCCCATACCGGGACATTTTCGGGACGACCCGGTTTCATTCGGAGTCACACCTGATGGCATGGTTCTTCTTAATTCTGGCAGGCCTTCTGGAAATCGTCTGGGCATTTGGCATGAAATGGTCGGACGGGTTTTCCCGCCCAATCCCCGGCATTCTCACTGTAATTGCCATGCTGGCGAGCTTCAGCTTGCTCGCCCTCGCCATGAAGTCCCTTCCGCTCGGAACCGCTTATGCCGTCTGGACCGGCATTGGTGCGGTCGGCACCTTCATTATCGGCGTGGTAATTCTGAATGAGCCGCTCTCAATCATGAGAGTGTCAGCAGCCCTGATGATTGCAGGCGGGCTGCTGCTGATGAAACTCTCCAGCCCCTGATCAGGTGAACAGGCGCAGCAATTCGCGTCCAATAATGACAATCAGACAGAGCGACGAAAGCAGGAAGACAAGGAAACGCAGCGTGACCTTGTTGAATGTCGCCTGGATCAGAGAGTGCACGACCCGCAGAACGACATACCCCCAGAGCAGGTACACATTGATCACGTCTGCGCCGCCCGCAAGCGCCAGATAAAACGCGAGCGCATAGAACAATGTCGGTTGTTCATGCAGGTGATTATAATTGTCGCTGACATTCATGACGCTTGCTGGCAGGCGGCGTCTCAAATCCTCCCCGCCCTTGATCGAGTCAGGCTTGATATTGGCCTTTTGCATGGCCGGAACGCGCGTAGCGGACATCCAGAACCACATGACAAACGTCCATGTGATCAATGCAAATACAGGTAAAAGTGCGGGCTTCATCGCCGCGATTGTGTCTACCGTCATTCTTTCCTCCCGTGACAGTGCTGAATGTGTACAGGAGAAAATCAAAGCCGACCACTTGCGCCGTGACGTGATATCTGAAAATACTACTTTAAATTGATTTAAAAGGATTGACCATGTCACTGATCACAGAAACAGCGTCTGAGGTATCTGAAATCTGGGGTGTGCGCGCCGTTCGCGCCGCGCTGTCGGATGGCGGAAATTCCTGGAAACTCCCTTTTATTCAAACCCTCAACCTGCAAAACACCCTGCGTCTTGTGCATGTCGCCGAAGGCGAGCTTATCCTCGACTGGGATGCCGCCCACAGCCTCGACAGTATGGATGGCATTGCTCAGGGCGGCGTGCTGACAGTTCTGGCAGATCTGGCACAAGGCCATTGTTTTTCAACTACGCTCGATGCCCCGAAAGGATTTTCGACAATCGACTTTCAGACCCGGTATCTGCGCCCTGTTCCATCCGGTCAGTCTTACCGGATCGAAACGCGGGTCTTACAGCGCGCCCGCAAGACAGGCCTCATCGAGACATGGATCAGACGCCATGACGATAAGCCGACAACTCACGTTATCGGCTCATGGCAAATTGTGGAACGAGATTTCAAGATCGTGCCGAAAGACACTTAATGATCGAGCTCAGCCTCTTTGGCCTTATTGGCAATCTGCAATGCCATCAGCAGTGACTTTGCTTTCGGAAGCAAAGTCAGGCTGGCGACCGTCGCAATAAACACCAGGACCAGCATCATGCAGATTTTCCACCAGATTGGCTGGGATGCCATCGGAATGATAAATCCGAATGGTCCAAAGAAAATCAGAACAATAAAACCGACGAAAAACGCCGGGCCGTCCGCCGTATCAGCTTGCGTGAAGTCCTGACCACAGGCCTCGCACGCAGGTTTGAATTTAAGATAGCCGCGCCAGACACGCCCTTGTCCACATGTTGGACATTTGCCCTGAAGGCCAGCAGAAATAGGTGAAACTGTACTCATTGAACACATTTGGATGGCGGGGTTGAAAAGATCAACGCGACGTTTGACCTCATCCCCACACAATAAGTTGAACAGCTAGTTCCAGCCCGCCCGGTCAAAAACCTTCACCGCAGCCGCCTGGTTCACGCCGAGCTCGCTCACATCCAGATCGTCTTCCGTGAAACGTCCAAGCGCAATCACTTGCGGCGCGGCAGGAACGTCTGCGACCGCTGGATACTCGTTATTCCCAGAAGAGAACTCTGTCTGAATGTCGTCACGCGTCAGAAACTCGATCAGTTTCAAAGCATTCTCACGACGCGGCGCATATTTGGTGATCCCAATGCCGGAGACATTCACATGCGTGCCAGTTGTTCCCTGGTTCGGGAAAATAATGCCAAGCTTGTCATAAACCGCACGATCTGCCGGATTGGCCGAAACGCCGAGACGCGCAATATAATATGTATTTGCCAGCGTCAGACCGCACTCGCCTGCGGCCACTGCCTTCAGAAGCGAAATATCATTGCCTTGTGGAGAGCGCGCAAAGTTTGCGACCACGCCCTTTGCCCAGTCTTCTGCGGCCGCTTCGCCCTTACGAGCAACAATCGAGGCCATCAGCGAAAGGTTATAGGTGTTGGTCGAGGAACGCATGCACACCTTGCCCTTATAGGCCGGGTCAGCAAGATCGGCATAATCCGTCAACCCTTCAGGTTCGCCGACTTCTTTATTGTAAACAATGACGCGCGCTCGTTTGGTCACGCCAATCCAATTGCCCTGGCTGTCGCGAACATTAGCCGGCACGCGATTGAACAAGGCAGGGTCATTCAACGGCTGAAACACGCCGCGCTCTACGCCGCGCCAAAGCCGGCCGGCATCAACAGTGATAAGCACATCGGCTGGCGAAAACTCCGCCTCATTTTCAAGTCGCTGGATCAGCTGATCGCTATTGCCCTCTAGCAGATTGACCTTAATTCCGGTCTCTTCGGTGAATTGCTTATACAGAGCCAGATCGCTGTCATAGTGACGAGCCGTATAGACATTCACACTGCCGATGATCGGCTTTGCATCTGCCTTGGCCTGAACCTCACCCCCGCTATCTGACGGCGTACACGCCGAAACGAACAGAAGGGCGGAAGCGGCAAAGCCAATGGCACGTAACATAAACTGAATCCCTTTTTGAGAGTCATTCTTATCTAGAGGAGATGACTTTCATTCTCAAGGGGCTGCTCCTGCGACTTTTTGCCAAAAAGGAATGCATTGCGATCCTGAACCTCAAGCCGCCCTGTATCCCCAACCCTGAAGCTTGCCGAAATATCACCCGCAACGCGCACAAAGCGCAGCGATGCATCGTCTTTTCCGCCAACCAGCAAAATCTGGCCCGAGCTTCGAAAACGAATATCGCGGATCTCAAAGTTTCCCTCAGAGTCTGGAATAAACTTCAGACCTGATGGGCGCACCACCAGTGAAAATGGCTTTTGCGACATGCTTTTCGCTGTGCCACCCGGAATATCAAACCGCCCGAAATCCGTTTGCAGCCCATCATCCTGGATATGGCCTTCAATCGTTTGCGCCTCACCAAACAATTGGGCGACCCTTGGCGCAATCGGTGTCTCGATGATTTGCTCTGGCGTACCGACCTGAAGGATCACACCATCCCCCATAACAGCGATGCGATCTGACATTTCCAGCGCCTCATCCGGATCATGCGTCACCAGAATCGTCGCGCTGTTCGCCTGTTTCAGAAGATATCTGGCCGATTCGCGCAATTCCCGACGCAACATCACATCGACGCTCGCATAAGGCTCGTCCAGCAACATGATCTCAGGCTGCGGTGCCAGGGCCCGCGCCAGCGCAACGCGCTGCTGCTGACCACCAGACAGCGTGCCTGGCATGCGCGCGGCAATGTCAGGCAGGCCAACCATATTCAAAAGTTCGGTCCGCCGGGCGGTTCGCTCGTCTGTCGGCATTTTGCCAAGGCCGAACTCGATATTGCGCGCAACATCCATTCCGGGAAACAGAGCGTGCTCCTGAAACACCAGTCCAACAGGACGTTTTTCCGGGCCGGGATGTAAATTTTCATTCGCCAGAACTTTATCGTCGATCCGAATTGTGCCCGCCTCAAGCCGCTCCAGACCTGCAATCAGACGCAGCAGCGTTGTTTTACCGCATCCCGACGGCCCGAGAAGTGAGACAATCTCGCCGCGCTCGACCGTCAACGATACACCTTTCAGCGTTTTCTGGTCACCATAAGCATGTCTGAGATTTTCGAGAATGAGTGTCATAAGCATTACTTTGACTGAAACCGCTCTTAGGTCTAGAGCAATTTCATGAGTGTATTGGACGCCACCCCTACAAAAACAAATGAGAGGACGCCACGTCTTTTCCGCCTGCCCGTACAGAAAGCCGGATTATTCCTGCTGGCTGGCGTTTTGTTATTGCCGGTTTTCGGCGTGATCATTGGCGCATTCGGGCCATCGTCCGACGCTTGGAACCATTTGGTTTCAACTGTGCTTTCGGAATATATTTTTAACACGTTGGGCATGCTGCTTATTGTCGCCGTGCTGACATCGCTCATCGGCACGACAACTGCCTGGCTCGTTGCCTCGACGGAATTTCCCGGCAAGCGCATTCTGGAATGGATGCTCGTCCTGCCAATCGCCGCGCCTGCTTACATTATTGGCTATGTCTATGCAGACCTGCTGGAATATGCCGGGCCAGTGCAATCAGCGCTCCGCAGTCTGACGGGCTGGCAGGTCGATGACTATTCCTTCCCGCAAATCCGCTCACTCGGCGGGGCTGCCGTGATGATGTCGCTGGTGCTCTACCCTTATGTGTATCTGATCGCCCGCAGTGCCTTTCTGAACCATTCGCAAACCCAGTTCGCTGCGGCTCGCTCGCTCGGCGCGTCACCCCTCAAAGCCTTTTGGCGCGTTGCGCTGCCCTCTGCCCGCCCGGCCATTCTGGGCGGCGTCATTCTGGCGCTGATGGAAACAGCTGCAGACTTTGGCGTTGCCGACTATTTCGGGGTTCCGACCTTCTCGACTGGCATTTACCGCACCTGGTATGGTTTGGGAGACCCGGTCTCCGCTCTGCGGTTTGCGGGTTTCCTGCTTGTGATCATGGGCGTGCTTTTGGTGATGGAGCGGATTTATCGCAAACAAGCCCCACCGGCTGGTCTTGCGCGAGATGCCGTCACCCGTCCGATGAAGCTGTCACCACTTCACGCCGCAATCGCTTTCATCGCCTGCCTGATGCCCGTTTTGCTTGGCTTTGCGATCCCTGTTGGCTCGCTGGCCATCATGGCATTCGGCGAGGCGGGCATCGCCT
Organism: uncultured Ponticaulis sp.; assembly: GCA_963678615.1. Lineage (GTDB taxonomy): Bacteria > Pseudomonadota > Alphaproteobacteria > Caulobacterales > Hyphomonadaceae > Ponticaulis. The sequence continues at coordinate 339,059 of OY782947.1, read as the reverse complement.
CTGTCTCAAACTTCCTGATCTACGCCCGCAACAGTTTCAGCCTGTCTGTAATTGCGGCGCTGATCACGCTCGGCGTCGCCGTATATCTGGCCTATGCCCAACGAAGCCGCGCTCGCAATGAGCATCGCAAAACAGCGACTTTCGCAACCCGGCTGGCAACGCTTGGCTATGCCTTGCCCGGCACGCTTCTGGCGGTCGGACTTCTTCTGCCGATGACAGCCTTTGACAAGATTCTGTCCGGATGGGTCGAACACCATTTCGGCTTTGGCTGGGGCCTCATTCTGACAGGCAGTATTTTTACGCTGGTTTATGCCTACACAATCCGCTTCCTCACCGTGGCCTATAACGCCATTGAGCCAGCTGTCAGCGCCATACCGATCGCGATGGATGAAGCCGCCCGGACGCTCGGCTCCCGCACATGGACAATCCTGAAGCGCATTCACTTCCCCGGCCTTCGCCCTGCGCTCTATTCTGCAGCCTTGCTGGTATTCATCGATACCATGCGCGAATTGCCAGCAACTTTGCTGCTGCGCCCATTCAACTTTGAAACGCTGGCGACACGGGTTTACCGACTGGCGTCAGATGAGCGACTGGCAGAGTCCGCGCCCGCCGCGCTGGCACTGGTCGCCATCGGCCTGATCCCGGTCTTACTGCTGAATAAAGTGTCGAAATCGAGCTCGCACTAGGCGAGCCCTTTTTCCTTCAGAATACGTTCGGCCAGCGCCAGATCAGCCTCGGTGTCAATCCCACCTATATTGACCTCAGGCGGGTCGACTTCGACCACGCGGATCGTCATCCCATTCTCAAGCATTCTAAGCTGCTCCAGACCTTCCAGCTTTTCATAATGAGACTCAGGCAGGACCGCGAAACGCTTCAGCGCGTCCAGCCGGTAGGCATAGAGGCCGATATGGCGAAGCACAGGGGAAACAGACGCGGTTTCCCGCAGCTTTCCTTCTTTGCGCATGCCCGGAATAACCATTTTCGAGAACCAGAGCGCCCGGCCAGACGGGTCTGCGATACAACACGTCCCGCTGAAGGGTTCTGACAATTTATGCGCCCGCATTTCATCGAGCGCTTCCCAACTGAGACGAACGACGGGCGTCGCAACGTCTTCATCCCCCTTTGCTGCGGCCCGGCCAACAGCCGCGACCATTTCCGCAGGCGTGAAGGGCGCATCCCCCTGAAGATTGATAACGACCTCAGGGCTCGCCCCCAACGCGTCGACCGCCGCCAGGGCGCGATCGGTTCCCGTGGCAACATCAACAGGCGTCATGACGACTTTGAGCCCCATATCCACGCAATGATCCCGGATCCGCTCGTCATCGGTCGCCACGACATAATCAGCGTCATCCAGCAATGCCGCGGCCTGTTTCGCAACTTCGGCGACACGAGACACCATGCTGCGACCGGCAATCAGTTTAAGCGGCTTGCCTTGAAAGCGGGTCGAACCGTATCGGGCGGGAACTACGATAAGTGAGCGCATAGCAATCTCTATCAATACTTGTCTTCGTTCAATGTCTTCATTGCAAAGCTCAAAAAGTCAATTTCTTCACAACTGTCTTTGATGCGCAAAATAGGGAACGCAGGAACCACGAACACAGTCAGAAGAGCCTCGAAAACTATTAATTTTATTTACCATTACAGGTCAGATTGCTTAACATGTCTTAATTCACGACGGCATTTTCTTAACCTACTCTCGTAATAGGCGAAAAATTGCGCGGATTTCTCCAAAAAGTGGCAAAATATCTTTAGTTCTCCACAATTTTGTACAAATTAACTGGGATTAATATTAACCGAACATTTACTTTAGATGCCGCCCTAGGGTACGATCAGGGGAAACCCCAGGTAGAATGCCTAACAGTGTGCGGCGGGGACGCGCGAGTTGGTTTACAGGCTATGAAAAAACTTCTTTTGACAACTGCAGCATTCGCCGGACTTACGTTCGGGAACATGGCATTTGCAGAAGTGACATCAGGTTCTTCTGTCAGTGACGACTTCCCAGTCGGCACCACTGGCGTCTTCCTGCCAAACTACGGCAATCTGGAGACGTTCTACGGAAACCTGGAAACCTTCTATGGAAACCTTGAGACGTTTGAAGGATCAAACGCGCCGCAATATGGTAATCTTGAGACTTTTTACGGCAACCTCGAAACCTTTGCCGGCCTGAACCCGAGCTATGGAAACCTTGAGACCTTTTACGGCAATCTCGAGACGTTCTATGGCAATCTCGAAACCTTTCTCGGCGTAAACCCGCAATACGGCAACCTGGAAACCTTTTATGGGAATCTCGAAACCTTCGAGACCGCGACCCCATATTATGGAAATCTGGAAACCTTCTACGGCAATCTCGAAACATTCTACGGAAATCTTGAGACCTTCATCGCGGCAAACCCGCAATATGGAAACCTCGAGACCTTCTACGGCAATCTCGAAACGTTCTACGGCAACCTCGAAACCTTCCTCGCGACCAATCCGCAATACGGTAACCTTGAGACGTTCTACGGAAATCTCGAAACGTTCTACGGTAACCTCGAGACCTTCCTCGCGACCAACCCGCAATACGGCAACCTTGAGACGTTCTACGGAAATCTAGAAACGTTTTACGGCAATCTCGAAACCTTCCTCGCGATTGAAAACCCGACGGAACAGGAAGTTCTGGCTTTCTACGGAAACCTCGAAACCTTCTATGGGAATTTGGAGACGTTCCACGGAAACCTCGAATCCTTCTATGGAAACCTGGAAACGTTCTACGGGAACCTTGAGACCTTCTACGGGAATCTCGAAACGTTCTGGGGCGACCTTGGCGGTGCTTACGGCAATCTGGAAACTTTCTGGGACGGCCTTGTACTCATCAACAGCATGGACCGCATCGACCATTGGATGGGTCCGGTCAACTGGTCGCCAGCCCTCACCCAGGACCATGATTTCAAGAGCAAAGCGGTTATCGGTCTTCTCGATTTCGGCATCACCGATGATGCCCTGCTGACCAATGACATTGTCTATTCCGGTGGCTACGACACTGAAGACGGTGACACGCACGGGTCTTCTGTCATTTCTCTCATGATCGCGCCGCACGATGGCGAGGGCGTGATGGGGATTGCGCCGAACGCAAGCGTTGCAACGTATAACCCATTCGATGAAACCAAGACGGCCAGCTTTGAAGATGTCGAAACCGGCATTCACGCGCTGGTCGATCATGGTGCGCGCATTATCAACATGTCTCTGGGCGTTCCAAACACGGTCTTGTCGTCAGAATGGTCTGATATTCTTGATGGTGTTGTGTCTGATCGCTGGTCCAGCCGCGGTACGATTTTCGTCAAGTCCGCAGGCAATGACGGCGCTGTCCAGACAGATGATATTGACTGGACAAACACTGAAGCGCTTTCACGCCTCATTCTCGTTGGCGCCCTTGATATCACGGGCTCGATCGCTCAGTGGTCCAACACTCCGGGCGAAGCCTGCGCTCTGATCAATGGCGTATGCTATGAAGAGAACAAGCTGAAATACAATTTCATCGTTGCACCTGGCGAGTATCTGCTCGTCTCTGACGGTGAAGGCGGCGTTATGCGTCAATCTGGTACCAGCTTTGCCGCGCCTTTGGTGTCTGGCACGGCCGCCCTCATTCACGGTTATTGGCCGTGGTGGAAAAACTACGGTGAAGAGACTGTCGACGTCATCCTGAAATCTGCAACCGACCTCGGTGAAGAAGGCGTTGACGAAGTGTATGGCTGGGGCCTGCTCAACGTTGAAGCTGCACTGTCTCCACTTGATTGGGAAAAGCTGCGTTTCTACTCTTCCAACCGTCGCGGCTTCCTGAATCTGGGTATGTCCGCTCGTTCAATGCAGCGTACTTACCTTCGCTCCAATACACTGAAGCTTCAGGAAAACAACGCTTATATCGTTGGCATTGAGCGTGTCGGCAGAACCTATCGTGACTTCCGCATTCCGCTCTCAACCAATCTGTTCGGCGCAACGTCCACCCTTCACGGCATGGCAAATGAGCGCCGCTTCCAGCGCCATCTCTATCAGCGCTTCGCTGACTGGGCGACAGGTGCGTCATTCGGCGACACAAATGGTCTGAAAGCACGCATTGGCAAAGACAGCGACTGGTCAATGTATATGACTGCGCGCCCTTACGCGCCGGGCACGGACATTCGCGACGGCGATCTGCCATTCCAGTCTGACATCACGCTGGCGCAGGCGAAAACCGGAACAGAATTCAGGTTCGGCTATGGTGACGGCGTCTCTCGACTGGCCTCCAGCAAAGTCTTCAGCTTCTACTCAGACTTCAATGTTGAAACCGGCGGCGTTAATCCGGTCCTCGGGCTGGCTTCCGGCGGCAGCTACGCAGCAGCGAACTTCCAGCTCAATGACCGCATGAGCGTGTCTGCGGCTGTGACTGAGAACAGCTTCGATCACACTTATATCGACCCGATCACTGGCCTGCGCGTCGGCGACACGGTTGAGATTACGGACTTCTCTGCAGCTGCGGCGAACGTGTCTTTCGGTTACCAGCTGACAAATGCGGTTCGTGTGAACCTCGATTATACTCAGCTGCACGAAGCCAACAGCCTGCTCGGCGATCAGGGCTCTGGTCTGTTTGCTCTGGATGGTGGGGCGACGACAGACTCCATGACGGTCGGAACTGAGGTCAAACTGCCAATGGCCTTCACCTTCGCAACGTCGGCGACCTTCGGCAAGACACGCGAAACACGCTTTGATTCAGGCTTCCTGTCTGTCGACAATAACGGTCTGGACGTTTCTGGCTTTGCTGTTGGTCTTCTCAAAGAAGGCGTGTTCGGCAAGCAAGACCGTTTCCGTTTGTCACTGTCTCAACCGCTTCAGGTCGAGAACGGTACGCTGAATTTCACTGCGCTCGAAGTCGTCGACCGCGAGACAGGTGAACTCGGCGAGGTGACGCAGGCATGGTCTCTTGATCAGGGCTCTCGTGAGCTGAATGTCGAAGCGATTTACGCAGTGCCTGTTCTGGATGGCGCGGGTCAGTTCATGGCGTTCACGAAATCCGGAACGTCACTCCAGACGTCTTATATGGATGGTGAATCCGAGCTTTCATTCGGCGCGCGATTTGTTCTTCAATATTAGAATTACCTTCAAGCAATTGTGGCATAACTCTACTCAATACTAACCTTCGGTAAGCTTTTACCGGGACGTATTAAGTTGACGGTGGGTCCAAACCCTTTCAGCCTGCCGCACAATTGCGTGAGAAGAGAGTGACGAAAAAGGCATCGGCACATCGGCAGATAAGCCAACTCAGATACATTGCTCAGGCTGGCGCTCTTGCGACGGCTCTGGTTTGCGCACCTGCACTTACTGTTCATGCCGACGAAGCGACGAGCGGCCAGGCCGCGGAAAAAAGCTGGGCCGGTGTTAAGTCAGATTTCGAGGCTGCGGTCACATCTGCAAAAACGAACATGATGGGCGCGCCGGAAAAAGCGTCCGAATTTGCCCTACAGGCAGAAAAGATTCTTGAGTCCGTCTCATCCTCTCCGAACAAAACAAATGCACTGGCCACGGCATTGTGGCTGCAGGCGGAAGCCGCGAACCGCAGAGCGCGGCCCGACCTTGCCAAACCGATTGTTGATCGCGCACTTAAACTCACCAGTGGCGAAGGCGCGGATATTGCCCTGAAAGGGGATCTGGAATTGGCGGCTGGTCGAATTGATCGCGCCATGGGTCATGCTCAAAATGCACTGCAGCATTTTCTGGATGCACACGGAATTTTCCGAACAATCGAGAACAACCGAAAGCAGGCGATTGCCCTGCAGGAAGTCGGCAATGTTTATTACTCGGCGCGCGACTATACCCGCGCTCTGGAATACTTTGATCGCGCGATTGACGCCTATCAGGATGATCCATCCTTCCTGATGGTGAATTATAACAACAGCGCCAATTCTCTTCGGGAAATGGGCAAGCCAAGCGAAGCAAAAATTGCTTATCAGAAGGCGCTGGAATATGCCGCTACTCTGAATTCTCCGATGCTGAATGCGCGGATCACAAGCAATATTGCTGCGGCGGAATTTGAAAACGACGAATTGGACGCAGCCTCTGTCACCGCTGAAAAAGCGCTGGCACAGTTTGAAGGTGACGAAGTCACTGAGTGGCATCGCTTTCTGTGGGGCGTTCAGGCCCGCGTTGCCTTCGCTCAGGGTCATATTGGTGAAGCGCAACGCCTTATCGAAAAGACGTTTGCTGGTCTGGATACCACCAATACGGCCTTCCCTTTCCGGGATTTTCACCAGGCCCCTTTCGAGATTTACTCTCGTACGGTCCGGCCGGAAAAAGCGCTGGAACATCTGATCGCAGTGAAACGACTGGAAGATGAAGCCCTCCGGGCCGCGGCTTCAGCGAATACATCTCTGATGACAGCGCGTTTTGACTCTGCCAATCAAAAGGCACGGATTGAACAACTCCGCGCAGGTCAACTCGAACGCGACATGAAGATTGCAGAGGCCCGAACCCGTCAGCGCAATCTGTTATTCGGCGCGCTGGGGATTGGCGGAACAATCGTTCTCGGATTCCTGCTGGCTGGCTATATCTCTGCTCGCCGCGCCCGAAACGCCATCGCGAAAGTCAACGAAACTCTGAACGAGACCAATGTTAAGCTCGAAAAAGCCAACAATGCCAAGTCAGAGTTTCTGGCGACAACCAGCCATGAGATGCGAACCCCGCTGAATGGCATTCTGGGCATGTCTCAAATTCTTTTGCAGCAATCATCTCTGGATCCAGACACGCGCGAAAAGCTGGGCGTTGTCTGCTCTGCCGGTAACTCGATGAAGGCGATTGTCGATGATCTGCTCGACGTTGCAAAAATAGAAACCGGCAATGTCTCCATCGAGAAAAAGGAATTCAATTCCCGCGCCCTGATCGAGGAAGTCTCTCTTCTCTGGCCGCAATCTTCTCTGAATAAAGACGTGTCGTTAGATATTCGGCTGGATGACTGCCCGACGCATGTATTCACCGACGAGCAGAGACTGCGTCAGATCACGTTCAATCTTTTGTCCAATGCGGTGAAGTTCACAGAGCATGGCAACATAACTCTGTCAGCGACCAGTTATGACAAAGCAGACGACATCTGGTTACGGCTGGAAGTCAAAGATACCGGCATTGGTATTCCGGCTGAAGAACTCGACGCCATTTTCGAACCCTTTCATCAGGTCGATGGTGCGAAGTCCCGGAAATACGCAGGCACAGGTCTCGGGCTGTCCATCTGCCGGAAATACGCTGAAGCCCTGGGGGGCAGCGTCACGGTTCTAAGTGAACCCGGTCGTGGATCAACCTTCACCCTGGATATTCCCGTCACCCCGCCCGTCAAAGACGTTACCATCGGGGCAACAGGTGAACTGAGGAAAGAAAACTGCTCGGTTCTTTATCTTGAACCCGACATGATGCAGGGACTGATTACCGATGCCTTCTTTGCGGGTGAGGTTGGCGCATTCACGCGTGTCGAAACACCAGAAGCGTTCCAAACTGCGCTCGAAGAACAAAACTTCGATATCGCGATCGCCACAGCAACTGAAACCCTCCCCGTACAGTGGATCAGCATTCTGTGCGCACAAAAGAACTGCGAACTATTCTTATTCAGCGAGAATGGAAACGATTCGCAGAAAGAAACAACCTTAGGTGTTATACAAGAATTACTCTCTCCAGAGTTTGCTTTACTTAAGGTTTCAGAATATTTTTCTACAAGACCAGGCGAAAAAACTGGCAATTTTTCAGCTAATTCCACAGAAGAAAAGACGATTAGTTAATTTGATCGCGATAGTATGGTATTAATGGAAGAGCCGCCTCCGTTAATGATTTGAGCTGGTTATGAAGATTCTGTTCGTAGAAGACGACCCAATGAACAGACGCGTTGTGGGCGAAATGCTTAAAGCAGCGCGCATCGAGATGTTTGAAGCCGAAGACGCGCTGACAGGTCTCGATATGATTGAGCAGAATGAGTTTGATCTTGTTCTGATGGATCTTCGTATGCCTGGAATGGACGGACTGGAAGCGATCCGTCACATCCGGAACCGCAAAGACGATAAACGCCTCATTCCGATCATTGTTGTTACCGCTGACACAGCTATGGACCTTCGCGGCGAGTGTCTTGATAAAGGCGCTGACGAATTCATGATCAAGCCGGTCGAAATCCGGGCTCTGTTTGAAACGATTGCTTTCACAATCGCCAAGCATAAAAAGGCTCGTCAGGCGATGCAGGACAAAGCTGACAACAAAGCTGCTTTCGGCTGATTTTCAGCCCAAACCCCTTCCCTCTTTTGACCGCATAACCTAAACCCTCCCTGTCCTATTTGTAGTATTAAGGGGTGGGGTATGCGATTTACGGTTTTAGCGATTTTCTGGGCGCTTTGCAGCCTGACAGCGTCAAACGCTGTGGCTCAGGACCCGGTCGCACTGGCGCAAGCCTATGGCAAAGACGCCGATATTCATTCGCTCGACCTGTCACCATCCGGCACCAAACTCGCCTATGTCATGAACAGAGACGGCGACCGTTATCTCGTCGTGTCTGACCTCGCAACGTTCAAGTCGCTCTATTCCATCAAGATCGTTGATTATTTCGTTTCATCTCTCAGCTGGGTTGATGAAGAAACGATCATCATGACGGCGGTCATCTCCAAAGCTGGCGAGGCCGTATTTGAAGGTCGTTCTGGCGCCGTTCACTATGCGATCCACCTCAAAAAAGAACGTATTGTGCCCCTGCTGAACGGCAAGAAAGGGCAAACCCGTCAGTACGCAATGGGCGGCATTGATGGTCGCGACGAAACAGGCGAATTCGTCTACATGCCGGCCTGGACAATGGATAATGCCGGTATCCGGGAATATGATTTGTATAAAGTCAGCCTGTCCCACGGCAAAGGCGTCAAACAAGCCAATGCTGGTCCGCATACTTACGACTATATCGTTACACCGAAGGGCGACGTGGTTGCACGCGCCAACCATGATGATGTTTCAAACCGTCTCTTCTTTGAAGTACCGGGCAAGACGCTTGAATGGCGCATCGTTTATGAGGAACGCAACAGGCTTCCAAGCTGTGGTTTGAGTGCCATCACTCAGGACTATAAAAAGATCGTCATGTCATGCGACGCCGACAGCCGCATGGGTGAAAGCTATCGCCTGATCGACATTGAGACCGGCGACATATCAGAGCCAATGACAACCCCGTCGGGCAAACGCGTCGACTGGGTGTACCGCGGTCCGAACAAAGTCCTGTTCGCCGTACGCCATTACGGCCTGACGCCAGAGTTTGAGTTCTACGATGCCGACCTTCAAAAGGCCTATACCGAGCTTTTGCCAAAGCTGCAGGGCACCTCGCTCTACCTGATGTCATGGAATGTGACGGAGACATCAAAACGCCTGATCTTCCGACTGGATGCAGGCATTGGCGGGTCTGGGAAATACATCATGCTGGATGCCCTGACTGGCCAGATCACGCCAATTGCGTCAAAGTATAAATCCTCAACAGATATTCAGGTCGGCCGCGTTCACACGATTGAATATGCCGCGCAGGATGGTCTGCCTATTGAAGGCGTCCTCACCTGGCCTCCACAAGCGGACACATCCAAACCCCTCCCACTCGTCGTCCTGCCACATGGTGGACCGGCCTCACATGACACAGTCACCTATGACTATATGGCCCAGTATATTGCACGGCTCGGCTATCTGGTGTTGCAGCCGAACTTCCGTGGCTCTACCGGCTATGGCGATGCCTTCATGCGCGCTGGCGATGGCGAATGGGGACGCAAAATGCAGACCGACCTGTCTGATGGTATCACCGCGCTGGCCAACCGGGGCTGGGCTGACCCTGACCGGGTGTGTATCGCCGGTTACAGCTATGGCGGATATGCTGCGCTCGCGGGCATTACGTTTCAGCCGGACACCTATAAATGCGCCATCGCAGGAATGGGGATTTCCGACCTCAATGTCATGATGAATTACGAACGTGACACAACACGCAAATACAGCTGGGTCGTTGATTACTGGGAACGTGTCATTGCGAACAATGAAAGCAATCGCGCCCGCCTCACGGAAGCCTCTCCAATCAATGCGATTGATCAGATCAAAGCCCCGCTTCTGATGATCCATGGCGATAAAGACACGATCGTAGATATCGAGCAGAGCAAGCTGATGCTAAAAGCAATGAAAGCAGCAGGCAAAGACGCCCGGCTTGTCGTCATGAAAGATGCCCGCCACTCTTTCGCGCATGAACATCACCGCATTCAGGCGCTTGAGGAAATGGGTAAGTTTTTGACAGAACACCTGCCGCCGGAATAATTTCTTCTCCACACAGAGGGAGCGCTCCGATGCGGCAGACAGAGACATGGCTTATGGCCGGGGCGTTTTGCGCTTCAATTTTTCTTTCAACCGCGTCAGCAGATGTCATTCAGTCGGCACCCGATGGGTTTCAGCTGAAACTAGAGCGAACATCCACTCTCTCCCCGGATGATCTTTTCAGCAAAATCGGAAACCTTTCGGCATGGTGGGCTTCCGACCACACCTATTCTGGTGATGCGGGTAATCTCCGACTGACAGGCATGAAACCCGGCCAACTCTGGCTGGAGAGCTGGGAGCATGGCCAGGTTCAGCATGGCCGCGTCATTGCCATGACAGACTCAGACCAAGAGAAAATGATCCGGTTTGAGGCCGCCCTCGGCCCATTGCAGGGCATTGGCGTCAACGCCATTCTAACCATTAAAGTCACGCCCGAAAGCGATCCGGAAACCCCTGATCTCAGCACTGTCCGGTTTGACTATCACGTGACGGGCGCCAGCTTTCAAAAACTCGATCAATGGGCTGCTGGCGTTGATGGTGTGCTTAGCCAGCAGATTAAAACCCTCGCTGTGGAACAGAGCTAATCCGGCCTGCCTCCTACCCCAAAACCCGAAACACGAACGGTCGGATATTCCGGCCGTTTTTTGAAACTTTATTCAGCCGCTGCGGCCGCCCCATCATCCACAAAAATGTCTTCAATGGACTTTCCAAACACCCGCGCAATTGCAAACGCCAATGGAAGAGAGGGATCATACTTTCCCGTTTCAATCGCATTGATGGACTGTCGGGACACGCCGAGTAATTCAGCAAGATGTGCCTGGCTCCATTTTTGCTCCGCCCGTAAAACGCGTAGATTGTTTTCCATTACACACACGCCCCGCGTCCACGAAACCATTTCGCTGCGCCATAACTGACAAAGAAAAATGGCATAATCAGGAAGACCGGAAAGCCCGGAATGGCTTCATAAATCTCAAGAAAACCAATCAGGCCGATAGCGCCGACAGTGACCAGGCCGCCAATGGCCAGCGATTCCAGCTGCATCAGGCGGGTGAACTCATCGGTTTCCATGACATAGCGCCACAACAGAGCCAGAAAGCCGAAAATCGGAAGCGTTGTCAGAACGGCCAGACCAGCAGATAGCCAGAGCGGGTTGCTGTCAAACTGACGCTGCAAAAACGCACCGCCGATACATACCGCAACATAAATGCCCATTACGGGCCAGAACAGTAATCTGTATCTGCGATTTGCCTGTTTGAAATTGAATTGAGCCATCAGGTCCTCCCGTTTGGTAAGTGACCTGTACATAATGTAAAGTACACTTGTCTGTCAAGTGTGCTTGTCATTGTGTTCTAAAAATCGAACTGATGTCAGAATCTTGACGTCATTCGATGGCATGTCTGCGCCTGTCATCCACGAAAGGAGAGACTATGAATAAGAAAATCATTTTGGGCATCGCGTCCTCCGCCCTTTTGGTTTCAGCATGCGCCACAACAGACGGTGGATCGAACCGACGTCTCTATGGGGCTGGTATCGGTGCAGCAACGGGCGCTGCACTCGGCACACTCGCGGGCGGCGATGACAAACGAAATGCAGCCATTGGCGCAGTTGTTGGCGGTATCGCTGGCGTTGCCGTTGGCGACTATATGGACAAACAGGAACGTGAGCTGCGCAAAGCCACTCAAGGCACAGACATTTCTGTCGTGCGTGAAGGCAACCAGATTCAGCTCGTTGCGCCATCTGATGTGACCTTCAGCGTGAACAGCGCCGAAATCACTCCGGGCTTTTATAAAGTCCTGAACGATGTTTCTGCTGCGCTGAACGCTTACCCTTCAACGGCGATCGACATTATCGGTCATGCCAGCACAGATGGCCCGGACGCCTATAATCAGACACTGTCTGAAAAGCGCGCTGTTTCCGTACAGGCCTATCTGGCGGGTCAGGGTGTCAACTCTGTCCGCATGAAAGCTTATGGCATGGGCGAATCCAAGCCACTGCCTGGCATTCCTGGCACAGATCCGGCGAACCGCCGTGTTGAAATGATCCTCACGCCGGTTGTCAACGGTCAAAGCTGATCTGATCTCATAAGACAAAATCATAAAAAGCCGGGGCAATGCCTCGGCTTTTTTTATGGTGCCTCCCTGCCCCGTCAGACCTTTCTCCCGCACTCGACAGGACCATCGCGTCCGGATTTCCCCTGAAATGGCGTTATATAGGACAGGCGATACAAATCATGGGGGACACATGAAACTGACATCACTCAAACACGTGCTGGTTCTGCTGATGGCGAGCTTGCTTTTGAGCAGCCCGGTCACCGCCCAGACTAAGACCTGTGACCCCTATTGGACTGGCAGTTGGGACACGACCTATGGTCAGCTTCGTCTCATTGAAGATGGCGATAGGGTGTATGGCGACTATGCCGACCTCGGCACAATTAAAGCCTATCTGAACCGCCCATGCGGCGAGTATCTGCGCGGTACATTTGAACGCAAAGACGGTCGCTGGGGCTATATCGAATTCGTCGCGACAGGCGATCTTGGCTCTCGTTTCAGTGGGCGCTGGACATGGGAAAACACAACCCTTCCTCAGTGGAAAGGCAAAATTGGCACGGAGTGGCGCGGCACGGTGAAAGATCGTTTTCCACCGCCAATCCTGAACTTCAAGCAAGGCGAAACGCGCGACCCGCTCGTCAAAACGCCCTGGCAGTTTCATAAATGGATGACGCTGGTCGACATCAAGGCCCAGGACGAGCAGCGCAAGAAACAGCAAGAAGAGCAACGCGCGCGTCAAGAAGCCAGGCGCAAGGCCGCTGAAGAGCGTAAACGCAAAGAGGCCGAAGCGGCCAAGACGCCCAAACCGGTCAAAACCGGCCTTGCGGTGAATGAAGGTTATGCCAGCATTCTGTCTGTCGGTCCGACCTTTGATACCAACAAAGCCAATACAGCCGTTTCCATGCAACAGCATGTGCAGATCGTTTCCAGCGACGGAAAACAAACGGCAAAAATGTTGCTCGAAGACAATGACTTCACCCTCATTGGTGACGGGGTGTTTGAAGCTGGCGGCATCAATGGCGAGCGGCTGCGCATGACCATGGTCCGCAAAGGGCCTGCCATCATCGTGACATTCCGGGGCACCGGCGGCGATGACCGCGGCGAAACCTTTGCAAACGTCATCCGAAGCGATGCCCGCACCAAAATGGTTTCACCTATCTTCATCAAAGACAGCGACGCTATGCGCGATGTTGAAAAAGGCGTGCTCGTTCACAAGGGATTTTATGATTCCTATATGCGGTTCCGCGCGACCATCCACAAAGAGCTAAAAGACGAACCGAAATCCAATCTGTTCATCTTCGGCCACTCCCTTGGCGGGGCGATGGCGACGCTGATGGCCGCCGATATGCGGACCAATTATAATCATAAATTCGAGACGATTACCCACATGGTGTCCGGCTCGCCGCGCGTCGGCAACGCCGCTTTCTTTCAGTATTTCACCCGCGCTGTGCCAGATAATCTGCGCATTGTGCTGAACAATGATCCTGTGCCACTCATTCCGAATACAGGCCGCATCGAGAAGCTGACCTTCTCAAATTACATCCATGTGGGCAGGCTTTTGGTGATTGAGGAATCCGGAAAGCCGATCAATGGCAAGGATATCAATATCAAATTACCGCTGCGCTTTGCCAAAGCCTTTGGCGACTATCATGACAACAAGAAATATCTCTCGGCGGTTCGAAATATGCGCGACAAACAGCCGACAAATCCAGTGCTCAGCCCGAATGCGAACCAATGGATTTACAACACCGCCAAACAGGAACGGTCACGTACCAAATAGCAAAAAAGCCGGGGCAAACCCCCGGCTTTGTAAAATGCATATCTGAATCCCGTTTAGAAAGCGCAGCGCAAACTGGCAGAAACCGTGCGCGGCTGACCCGGCATGATATAGCGCGAAACGTGCAAATGGCTGCCTGAATAGTATTCTTCATCGAACAGGTTCTTGATGTTCAGCTGGAATTCCACTTCATGACCTGCCAGTTCAAAGGCATAAGCCTGAGAAAGGTCCGTTGTAATATATCCCGGCATAACGGTCGTATTCGCCAGATCGGCATACCGGTCGCCCTGCGCGTAAACATTTACACTTGTGCGCCAGTGTTGATCCCATTCCATCTGAGCCCAGATATTGCCGGAATGATATGGCACGTTCGGCGTCTGGCTCCCTGGGAAGAGGCTGTTTTCCCGGAACTCCGTATCTGTATAGGCATAGGCCAGGCCGAGCGTCAGACGGTCTGTTGCCGCCCCGCTCACGGCTGCCTCAACGCCTTGTGATCGCATGCCGCCATTGACCAGAAACGTGCGGGATACGACAGGATCAGGTGTCAGTGTTCGTTCCTGATCCAGCCGGAAGGCAACCAGTTCAGCCTGTAGCCCCCCATTCAGGAACTCGCCTTTCCAACCCGCCTCAATTTGCTCTGACCTACGCATAGGCACAGATTCATTTGTCGCCGTGGCAACATATTGAGGTGACGTTCCGGTGGTATAGGACGCAAAAAGTGTCTGATTGGGCAGCAGCGCATAGGTCAGCCCCAATTTAGGGGAGATGCGGCTCTCATCGCTCGGTATCGTATCAACGGTTCCGTGAACAGATGTCTCGTCAACGAATTGCGCACCAATAACCAGATTGAACTTACCGATTTCAATCCGGTCTTGCACGCTCAGCAAAAACGCCTCTGAATCCTGAATGGTCAAAGAAGATGCCAGATCACCCGTCGGCGCGGTCGTCAGACCAAATACCGGGTTATAGATGTTAATGGGTGGATTATTCGAAGATGGCACCGTCAACCGGATCAAATCCAGTGTTTCCTGAAAATACTCAGCACCAACGAACAGATTGTGGCTCAATCCGCCAAACTCGACTTCAGATGTCAACGACAGGGAAAAGCTATCAATGTCGCGATCCCCATCAGGCTCATAGGCTGTCACGCGCATGAACGTCCCTACCGGTCCGCCGATTTCCCGGAAAATGGAGTTCCGAATAGAAACCGTTTCGCTGTCCATATGAGTGTAGCGCGCTGCCAGTTGCGTCGTTTCAGACAGGTTGAACTCGCCGCTCAAAGTGTAGATTCTGTTGTTGGTTTCAGAGTCTGCGAAGGGTTCGCTCAACTGGAGATCAAGCGGCACATCCGCCGGCCTCCCATTCATGCCGGGCAAACCAAAATCAGGTTGGTAAGTGTTATTGGTCGCCTCGAAATCGAATTCGATACGATAGAGATTCGCACCACTTTTCGCGATGTTCAGCTTCAGACCATCCAATTCATCCGGAACACCGCGCCATTCATCCGCAACGGACCGGACCAGTACGCCACGCACAGCCAGTTCATGCTCTTCTGAAAGCACGCGATTGACATCTAACCAGTATTCCTGGGCATTGTTCTCGCCGCCCCGGACAAAGGCTTCGCCAAAGTTCGACATTTGAGCCGACTTCGTGATCACTTCCACCGTACCGCCCGGCTCTGACCGGATTGCTGCGGCAGCTCCCGGGCCCCGCAAAACATTCAGTTTTTCAATGAATGCAGGCGTATAGCCATAATTGGTCAAACGTGTTCCATCACGCAAAATCCGGCTTGCCTGAGTCCCGTTGTCCGCAATCGCCCCACGCAGCACAAACACCTGAGAGTGGCTGCCAACAAACGTCATATCCGCCTGCACACCCGGCACATTGCGAAGTCCTTCGAGCAGTGTGACGCTTCCCTGCGCCAGAAGCTGCTCAGCCTCAATTGTCGTGGTGGATAATGGTGTCTCAAGAAAACTTGCCGGCGCCCCAAGCCCGAGCGTGTTCTGATGACCCTCCACGACAATAACGTCCTGACGTGCTTCGGGATCTTCTGTTTCCGCGATCACCGCAACAGGTGACGCCGTGAGAGCTGAAATCGTGAGGGCAACAGCCCCGTAAAAGTGGTTTCGCTTTGAGGTGTTATACATGTTCGTAGTGTCCTGATTGCGCCTGTAGTGCGGCCTTGCAACAGCCCGCCGCCAATGCCCGGCGAACGCCCCCGCTGCGGGGGCCATTTCAAAATAATGAGATAATCAGAACGTTATCGGGGGACCGCGCGCCGGAGGGGGCGGTGCACTGAGCCCCAGTCCGGGACGCATATAGGCTCGCACCGACGGTTGAACCGATGACAAAACCTGAAAGACAATGACATCAAACAGCGTAACCGGCGGCACAAGTACCGATGACAGAGCAAATGCGCATCCACCAAAAGGCTTACCCTCATGATCTGCGCCATTGTTCTCGCCCGGAGCTTGTTGTTTTACACCAAGGGTGATCGTCTTCGAGGCGAACTCATAATGACCACCATTGCATAGCGTGACCCTGATAGGGCCGGGATCATCGACAGATCGGGCGAGCATATAGCCGTCAGCGACCATCCCGCGAAGGAGGATCGCCAACAGCGCCAAAAGGCAAAGGACGGAGCGTCCTGAAAATGATGATCCTACCCCAAACATGCGCTCCGCTGATGGCAGCTTTCAGCTGCGTTTGCAATCAGATTTGCTCAACTTTCAGCAGCATTTGAGAATGCGATTATGTGTCAAATGCAAACGATGCCAGCCACACCCGTTATCGCGTTGGAGGTGCTGTCGTTGTAAATGCTGGCCGACCAGACTTCACGCGTAAAATGAGGGCATTCCGTGCCGTAGAGTGTCATCCGGCTGTCCATACAGAAAAGCCCGGGGCGTAATACCCCGGGCGTCTCCAGATTTGATTGTCAGCTTGCCTTATGCAGCAGATTAAGCGGCTTTTTCCGCTTTCGCTGGCGGGAAGCGATCATAGAAGCTCTGACCTTTTTCCGCCATGTCACGCAGCATTGCGTTCGGACGGAAACGTTCGCCATAGGCATCTGCCAGACGATCCGCTTCAGCGACGAAGCCTTTAATGCCCCATTTCAGGTCCATGTAAGACACACAGCCGCCGGTGTAAGGCGCAAAGCCCCATGCAAGGATGGAACCGATATCTGCATCACGCGCATCGGTGATCACGCCTTCTTCGAAGCAGCGCGCTACTTCAATACACTGACGGAAAAGGAAACGCTTGGTCAGTTCCTGCTTGAATTCAGGTGTGCATTCCTCGACCTTGATTTCGATTTTCTCAGCAACATCCGGCCACAGACGGACTGGCTTGCCGTCATCGCCATATTCGTAGAAGCCTTTACCGGCTTTACGACCGAGGCGGCCTTTGTCTTCAACCAGCCATGCCATGAACTGGCTTGATGGCGCTTCGTTCGCATCAATGCCCATGGCTTTCGCCATTTGACGACCGACTTTCAGCGCTGTGTCGAGACCGACAGAGTCAGACACTTCAAGCGCACCCATTGGCATGCCGCACTGACGGCCGACATTTTCGATGATGGCAGGCTTGATGCCTTCCATCAGCATTTCCATGCCTTCCTGCGTGTAAGTGCCGAAGCAACGAGACGTGTAGAAGCCGCGGAAATCGTTGACCACGATTGGTGTTTTACGGATCTTCAGAACGTAGTCGATGGTTTTCGCCAGCGTTTCTTCAGTTGTTTTGTCGCCCATAATGATCTCGACGAGACCCATGCGCTCAACTGGAGAGAAGAAGTGAATGCCGATGAAATTTTCAGGGCGAACAGACGCTTCTGCCAGACCTGTGATCGGCAGAGTTGAGGTGTTAGAGCCCATAACGGCTGTTTCGCCGAGATACTCTTCCGCCATTTTGGTGACTTTGGCTTTCAGTTCTGTGTCTTCGAACACAGCTTCAACCACCAGATCAGCGCCTTTGATTTCAGAGTAATCAGTTGATGGCTTGATGAGCGACAGAATGCCATCAGCCTTTTCCTGAGTCATCTTACCGCGAGACACCTGCTTATCCAGAATGCGCTTGGAGTAAGCCTTACCCTTTTCCGCACCTTCGATAGAGACGTCGAGCAGAATGGTCTCAATACCGGCCATCGCCTGAACATGCGCAATACCTGCACCCATCAGACCCGCGCCGAGAACCGCAATTTTCTTCAGCTCATACTTGTCATAGCCAGCCGGACGAGACGCGCCTTTTGACAATTCCTGCATGGACAGGAACAAAGAGCGGATCATGCCTTTGGCTTCCGGACGCTGCTGCGTGTCTACGAAATAACGTGTCTCAATGCGCAGACCGGCATCGATCGGCACCTGAATACCTTCATAGATACACTTCAGAATGTTCACTTGCGCCGGGTAATTGCCGTAGGTTTTTGAAGAGATCATGGCATTGCCCATGGTCGCAACCTGCGTCGCCATTGGGTGCTGGTTCGGCTTACCGCCCGGAACTTTAAAGCCTTTGGTATCCCAAGGGGCTTTTGCATCCGGGTTTGCCTTGATCCATGCTTTTGCACGGTCAACCAGTTCAGCCGTTGGTGCCAGTTCGTTGACAACGCCAAGCTTTGCAGCTTTCTCGGCATTCATCGGCTTGCCTTCCAGAATATACTGGGACGCTTCCATAATACCGATCAGACGCGGCAGACGCTGTGTGCCGCCAGCCCCTGGCAGAAGACCAATTTTCGCTTCTGGCAGACCGAACTGAATGCGTGGATTGTCGTTAGACGCAACGCGGTAATGACACGCCAGCGCAACTTCCAGACCGCCGCCCAGCGCCAGACCGTTCAGCGCGCACGCAACCGGCTTGCCGCAGGTTTCCAGCTGACGAAGTGTCTTGTTCAGCGTGAAGCCAGCATCGAACTTGGCTTTCAGCATGGCTTGCTCATCCATGTCTGCTTTTGCGCCGCTGCCAGCACTGTCGCCCATTTCACCGAGGTCTGCGCCTGCGCAGAAACCGGTTGGCTTGCCGGATGTGATGACCAGACCTTTGATCGCATCATTTGACGCGACTTCATTGGCGATTGCGACGATGTCAGCAACCGCTTTACCGGTCAGTGTGTTCATGGAACGGCCGGGTACGTCATAGGTCGCAACTGCGATACCGTCTGCGTCTACGTCCCAACCAAATGTTTCGAGGTTCATTTGTAAAACTCCTCAGGGCGCATTGCCCTGTTATTTTTTCTCGTCAGGTTTGTCGAAAAAGAAGCCATAAACGCCGCCCATCAGGAGGCCGATCAACACGCCCTGCTTCGGGTCTTTCAGCATGAAGCCGATAATCCCGCCTGTTATCCCGCCTAAAAGCAGTGAAACTGCGATACGCATATGGCGCTCTTTCATGATCAGACCCGCTCAATAACCGTTGCTGTACCCATACCAGCGCCAACACACAGCGTGATCAGAGCTGTTTCCTTGTCGGAACGCTCCAACTCATCAACCATTGTGCCAAGGATCATGCCGCCGGTTGCGCCGAGCGGGTGGCCCATCGCAATCGCGCCGCCATTTACGTTGATCTTGTCATGGCTGATGTCATGCGCCTGCATGAAACGCAGAACCACAGACGCGAACGCCTCGTTCAGCTCATAAAGGTCGATATCGCTGGCATTCATGCCGAGCTTTTTCAGAACCTTGGTTGTGACGAATTCCGGGCCTGTCAGCATGATGGACGGCTCAGAACCGATAGACGCAAAGCCTTTGACTTTTGCGCGTGGCTTCAGGCCGAGCGCATCGCCCATTTCTTTCGTGCCGAACAGAACCGCAGACGCACCATCAACGATACCAGACGAGTTCCCCGCGTGGTGAACGTGGTTGATGCCTTCCATTTCCGGATAGCGCTGTTTCACAACTTCGTCGAAACCCATGCCGCCAAGGCCAGCGAAAGACGGGTTCAGACCTGCCAGAGACTGCATGTCAGCATCCGGACGCATGTGTTCGTCATGGTCGAGAATGATCGCGCCCATCTGATCTTTCACAGGAACGACAGACTTGGCGAAACGACCTTCATCCCACGCCATTTTCGCACGCTTCTGGCTTTCGATTGCGTAGGCATCAACATCATCGCGCGTAAAGCCATACTTGGTTGCGATCAGGTCAGCGGAAATACCCTGCGGCGCGAAATAAGCTTTCAGCGCAATGCTCGGATCAACCGGCCATGCACCACCGTTAGAGCCCATTGGCACGCGAGACATGGATTCAACGCCGCCGCCAATCGCCATGTCAGCTTCGCCCGTCATGACTTTTGCCGCTGCAATATTGCACGCTTCCAGACCTGAGGCGCAGAAACGGTCAACCTGAACGCCTGCAACGCTTTCATGATAATCTGCCGCGAGAACCGCGATGCGCGCAATGTCAGATCCCTGCTCGCCCACCGGGCCAACGCAGCCAAGGATCACGTCATCAACTTTGGACGTGTCGAGATTGTTGCGATCACGAACAGCCTGCAGCGCCTGTGACGCCAGGCTGAGCGCCGTGATCTCATGAAGGGAGCCGGAGGCCTTACCCTTCCCGCGCGGTGTACGGACCGCGTCGTAAATATAAGCTTCTGCCATTGGATGTCTCTCCTGTTGGACTGATATTTTTTATTGTTATTCTGGTTTTGGGAACTTCATGATCATCGCGCTGGATACACAGCGCACACACAACTTGCCTTTTTCGTCAAAAAGCTTTCCCTCAATATAGGCGATCGTGCGCCCCATTTTAGTTACTTCGGCTTCACAATATACGGGAGCCAGACGAACCGGGCGCAGGAAATGCGCATGAATATCGACAGATGTGGTCATGTAATCGCCGCGCGATTTGACGAGGACTGACGGCCCCATCGTGTCATCAAGCATGGCGACAAGAAACCCGCCCTGAACCATCCCGGCGGGATTTAAAAATTCTGGGCGCGGTGTGAATTTTACCCGGATCCAGCCGCGATCCACATCTGCATCCTGAAATTCGAACTGCAGATGTTTTGCCGCGGGCGGCGCCATTGCGGCACCGCCCACGAAAAATGATTTTGGATCGAAACTGTCTGATCCCATTGCTTACATGGTCCGTGCAATCAGCATTTTCATGATTTCGTTGGCACCGCCATAGATGCGCTGAACGCGGCTGTCTGCATACATCTGAGCAATCGGATACTCGTCCATATAGCCGAATCCGCCATGCAGCTGCAGGCACTCATCAACGATTTTGCACTGAAGGTCAGAAATCCAGTATTTCGACATGGATGCTGTTGAAGAGTCGAGTTCGCCCTTGAGCAGCAGCTCTGTGCAATGGTCGACAAAGACTTTCGCAACAGTTGCTTCGGTTTTGCACTCAGCCATTTTGAACTGTGTGTTCTGGAAGTCCCAGATTGTGCCGCCGAACGCCTTGCGGTTTTTCACGTAATCAACTGTGACGTGGATCGCACGCTCAATCGTCGCCATGCCCTGAACGCCGATAATGTGACGCTCTTGCGGAAGTTTCTGCATCAGCTGGATAAAGCCTTTGCCTTCCTCACCGCCGAGGATCGCGTCCGCAGGAACGTGAACATCGTTAAAGAACAGCTCTGACGTATCAGCCGCTTTCTGGCCGATTTTCTCAAGGTTACGGCCGCGCTCAAAACCCTCTGCGTTTTCAGTTTCCACCAGCATGATGGAAATGCCTTTCGCACCCTGTGACGGGTCGGTTTTCGCACACACCAGAACCAGGTTCGCATTCTGACCGTTTGAGATGAAGGTCTTAGAACCGTTGATGACATACCCATTGCCATCTTTCTTGGCCGTGGTTTTCATGCCCTGCAGGTCAGACCCTGCGCCCGGCTCAGTCATCGCAATCGCAGTGATGATGTCACCGGAAACGATTTTCGGAAGGTATTTTTCCTTCTGCGCCTGCGTACCATACGTTTCGATATATGGCGCGATAATGCCGTTATGGAGCGTGATGCCGAAGCCATCAATGCCCTTCCAGCCCATTTGTTCCGCGATGATCGCTTCGTGGCGGAAATCACCACCTGCGCCACCATATTCTTCAGAAACAGACACACCCAGAATGCCCATTTCGCCAGCTTTCTTCCACATCTCTTTTGGAACGAGACCGGCTTTGCGCCAGTCCTGAACATGTGGGGCACATTCTTTTTCAAAGAACTGTCCGACTGAGTCAGAAAAGATTCCGATTTCTTCGTCCTGGCGCCATTTCGCAGCAGGGATATCGAGTGGGGATTGCAGCATTCGGGCTTCCTCCGGCCTATAGTTGACGTTTGCGTCAACGTTATATGCACCCTTTCTACCCTTTGTCGCCCCGTAACGTAAGGGCAAGAATGCCGGTTTTTTCAGAAAAAATGCCGCAGGTTCTCACCTGCGGCACCATTTTTCGGAAACTGAGTGAAAACTCAGAAAAATCAGAACTGATCAGCGTCCAGCGCCATCATGGCTTCGCAGCCCGCTTTCATCTTGGCGAGGTGTGCGCCGGTCTCTGGCAGCATGCGTTGAACGAAATACAGACCCGTCTTCAGCTTGTTATCAAAATACGGGTCAGAGCCATCATTTTTCTCAAGCGCCGTCTTGGCCATTTTCGCCCACATATAGGCGAGTGCGGTCAGACCAAACAGATGGAGAAAGTCTGTGGATGCTGCTGCCGCATTGTCGAAATTCGACAGGCCATTCGACATCAGCCAGTTTGTTCCCTCTTCAAGCTCTTTGCGAGCTGTCTGGAGCCCCTCAATGAATGGCTTCAGCTCTGCAACGTCGCCATGATCGCCAATGAAATCATCCATTTCGCGGAAGAATGAGAAGATCGCCCGGCCACTGTCAGCTGCCAGTTTACGCCCCACCAGATCGAGCGCCTGAACGCCGTTTGTGCCTTCATAAATCAGCGCGATCCGGCAATCGCGCATATACTGCTCCATGCCCCATTCTTTGGTGTAGCCAGACCCGCCATGCAGCTGAAGACTGTCAGAACAGGATTTGAAGCCTCGATCCGTAAGGAAGGCTTTCAGGACCGGCGTCATCAGCGCCATATAGTCGCCCGCCTTCTCGCGGACTTTTTCATCCGGAGATTTGTGCAGCAGATCGCCGTGAAGCGCTGTCCAGTAAAGGAATGCACGCGCACCTTCGTTGAACGCGCGGGAATCCATCAACATGCGGCGCACATCCGGGTGAACAATGATCGGATCAGCTGGTTTTTCTGGTGCTTTCGGTCCAGACAGCGCCCGTCCCTGAACCCGGTCACGCGCAAAATCAGCCGCGTTCTGATACGCGATCTCAGACTGAGCCAGGCCTTGCAGGCCAACCCCCAGGCGCGCTTCGTTCATCATGACGAACATAGTGCGCATGCCCTTGTTTTCTTCACCAACAAGCCAGCCCGTCGCGCCATCATAATTCATGACGCATGTGGCATTGCCGTGAATGCCCATTTTCTCTTCAAGGCCGCCACAAGAGGCTGCATTGCGCTCTCCCGGATTACCGTCCGCATCCGGAATGAACTTTGGCACAACGAACAGCGAGATACCTTTAATGCCGTCTGGCGCACCTTCAATGCGTGCCAGCACGAGGTGAATAATGTTCTCAGACAGATCCTGCTCACCGCCCGAAATCCAGATTTTCTGACCCGTGATTTTATAGCTGCCATCGGCTTGCGGCACAGCTTTTGTCTTGATCAGACCAAGATCAGTACCGCATTGCGGCTCGGTCAGGTTCATGGTGCCAGACCATTTACCGTTGATCATCTTGGTGACGTACATCTGCTTTTGCTCTTCAGAGCCGCCCGCCAGAAGCGCCTGATACGCGCCATGCGTCAGTCCCGGATACATGGAAAATGCCATGTTCGAAGACGACTGCATTTCGTTGATCGCAACGTTCACAACATTTGGCAGCCCCTGACCGCCATAGGCCGGGTCCGCTGACAGAGACAACCATTCGCTTTCAACGATCTGCGCATAGGCCTCTTTGAAGCCATCTGGTGTTTTCACCGTCGCGTCGTCATTTCGAATGCACCCCTGCTCGTCGCCAATCCTGTTGAGCGGGAACAGAACCTCTTCAGAGAATTTCGCGCCGCTTTCCAAAATCTGGTCGACAACGTCGCGCGGGGCATCTGAAAACCCTGGCAAACTGTCGTATTTTTCGATTTCCAACACATCATGAAGTAGAAACTGCATATCACGGACGGGTGCGGAATAACGCGGCATACTATTCTCCAAAGAAACACCGGCAGCGTATGACACTGCCGGCTGAGTAGATTAACATTTGTAAAAGCGGTGATTTAACCGTTTACGAATTGGCTTTCCAGTTCTCGTCTTCCAAATGCGCACGAGCGACAGCGTCATAGGCTCGTGCGGAATTGGCTTCATCATCGGTCGGGCCGAATTTCTGAAGACGCTCTTCCATCCAGTTGATCCCGTTTCGCAACATGTTGATCGCTTCATCGATCTCCAAACGTTGCTGCTGCAGGATCTCAACTTGCTGTTTGTGCTTTTTATAAGCCTGACGCAGTTGAGCACGCTGATTGTCATCAAGATCATAAAGATCCAGGATTTCTCTGATGTCATTCAGGGAGAACCCGACTTTCCGACCGGAAAGAATGAGCTTCAGACGTGCGCGATCCCGGTTGGAATACACGCGGTTTAGTCCCTCCCTGTCCGGAGACAACAGTCCTTTATCTTCATAAAAGCGAAGTGCCCGGGGCGTGACACCAAATTCACGCGCCAGTTCACTGATCGAATACACCCGTTTCTTTACGGAGTTCGCTATTTCGGACGTTTTTATCATCCAATACTAGTCGCACTGATTTACGCGTACGTCAACGTCAACCCTGTTAAGTTTTTGCAAGCCCCCACTGACATTCATGAGATTTAATCGAAATTGAAACGGAAATTTTAACTTTCTTAACCGGCTTTTAACGAGACGTACCGCCTTGTGATCATGGGTTAATGTATCGCGGGCAACCGCATTGTTAAGGAGCAACCATGGCGACGCGCGGTCCATGGAGTGTTAAGGGAATCGAAGCAAAAGCTCGCGAAGCCGCATTATCAGCGGCTCGCAATGAAGGCATTACGCTTGGTGATTACCTGAACCGATTGCTCTTAGAGGCTGAAGCTGAGGACGCCGAAATGTCACTTCCAAACAGACAGACTGATTCGCCTGAGGCACCCGCCAACGCAAATCTTGAAGCTCTGGAAAAGCTGACACGTCGCATCGAGGCGGTCGAGGCGCGCTCCACGCTCGCCATTACTGGCATCGATCAGTCCGTTGTTGGCCTGCTCAGCCGACTGGAAAACACTGACGCAGCACGCGCCGGCCTTGAAGGCCGTATCGAACAAGCCGTCGACAGCCTGCGTCAAACCAAACATGCTCTGGAACAGCGTATTGACCGCATGGAAGCGGACGATACCAGCCACCAGAATCTGCGCTCTCTGAAAATGCTGGAAACAGCACTTGAACGCCTTGCCAACAATGTCGCCGAACAAAAGGCCAATACGGAAAAAGCGCATGAAAGCGTTGTGCGCGCCGAAACGCGCATGAGCGATCTGTCTGAACAGGTCGACAGCAAGCTGAGCGACATGTCCGGCCATGTTGAGCGCACACTCGAATCCGCAGCCAACAGCGTCAGCAAAGCCGTCGAACAGGCCGAGCTTCGCGCCGAGGGCACAGCAAAACATCTGTCAGAGCGTATGTCCAAGCTCGAGGTCGAGCTGTTCGAAGAAAAGCGCGCGCATGATGATCGCTTCAAAAAGATTGAGAGCCGCGTCGGCGGAACCCTGTCCAGCATCACTGACCAGATTGATCGCCTCAGCAACGGCATGTCCGACACGCTGAAGCAGTCTCAGGAAGCGCTGGCGCAGGCGACAAAGCAAAACGCGTCGATCGAGAACATCACCGAGCGCCTGAACCGCGCCGAGACGACAACGGATGCCGCCATGCGGGAGCTGGAGCATCACTTTAACCGTCTGGACAGCCGCCTCGAAGAGTTTGACCAGGATCTGGAAGGCGGACGCCTCTCCGATCTCGAAACCATGGTTGAAGACCGCGTGAAAGCGGCCTCCAGCGAGCTGGCAAACACCATTCAGGACATTCGCACTGAACTCGCAGATCAGCTGGAAGCCGCAAGCGCTGCGCCGAATGCTGCCTTTGCTGAAATCAACACCGTCGTGTCTGAAATGCACAAACGCATGCAGCGCGCCGAAAAGCGTCAGAACGACGCGATTGAAACCATCGGCGAAGAGTTTGCAAAGCTCACCGCATCGCTTGATCGCCGCGTCCGCCATATTGAACAGCGCAATGATTCCGAACTCGGCTCAGCCGTTCGCGAGCAGATCGAAAATCTCGCCGGAAACTTCCACAAGCGAATTTCAGAACTGGAACTGCGCGAGCCGGGCGACAATGAGAGCCTCCTTGCCGTTGGCGAGCGCATGAATGAGCTGGCCGATGCGCTCGATAAGCGCGTCAACGCCTCTGAGGAGCGCAGCGCCGCTGCCATTCGCGACTTCACTGAGCATGTCACCACCCTCACGAAAAACCTGTCTGCAAAACAGGATCAGGGCCTGAAAGACATTTCCAGCCAGATCAAAGCCTCCGAAGACCGTCAAGTGAAGCGCATGGATGAAGCGCTTCTCGGTGTTCGCGAGCGTATTGCTCAGGTTGAACAGGCAACGCAATCTGCCGTCAGCCCGATCCAGAAAGCCATGGCTGGCTTTGTTGAGCGCCTGCAAGCGGTCGAAGATTTCTCCGCACCTCCGGGCTCACGCTCGGCGCCGAAAGATGATTTCGAACTGCCAAGCTTTGAAGCTGAACTGAAAAAAGCGTCTGCCGAGCCCGCATCGATCATCACGCCGCCAGCCGCGCCAGCACCGGCACCATCTGCCAGGAAAGCTGCCGACCTGCCGGATATGTCCGGCTGGGACAGCCTTGATGATCTGGCCGATACGCCAACCTCCTTCCCCGACAGTCCGGAGCCAAAAGCAGACGCCGGCACGCCTGCCGCCCTTGACGATGACCCATGGGCTACAGACGAAGACATGTTCAGCCCGCCATCAGCAGATGGTTTTGAGGATGAATTCGGCACAACAGACGAATTCGCTGCCGATCTGCCACCTCTTGAAAAAGAGTTTGATCTCGACGCCGCTGATACCGACCTCGACCAATACGAAGAAGAGTTCGGCGCACCGCCTCCGGGACCGAATGACTATCTGGCACGCGCGCGCGCCGCGGCGAATGCCGGCCTTGAAAATGGTCGTTCAACCAAACTCAGCCCGAAAAAGCAGAAGTCTGGCAAGGGCGGCGCCAAAATCCCTCTGGTCGCAGCCGCGTCTGTGCTCGCACTAACAGCCGCAGGCACGGTTGGATATCTGACAATCCGCGGCAAGCAGGATCAGCGGAAAGACCCAATCGTCGCTGTGCCAGGCGATTTGACACCAAAAGAAACCCTGGATGACACGCCGCCAAGCGTCGATCCTGAGGCGAAAGGCCCATCCGACGAGATTGACGCGACCGGTGACATTGCCGACGACGCGACAGACACGCCGGCGGCCAAGGATCCAGGCAGCCCGACACCTGAGGTGAAGGCTGACCCGGAAACGCTTCACCCGGCAAAAGCTGAGACAACCGATATCAAGGCAGAGTCCAAGCTCTCTGAAGTTGCACCGACTGAAACCCCGGTTGCAAAGCCAGTTCAGCCAGCAGCCAAACCAACGCCAACCCCGAAGCCTGCGGCAAGCAAAGCACCTGCGCCTGCGCCAGTTAAACAAACGCCGACACTGTCTGTGTCAGCTCAGCAATATAAACTCGGCATGGCGGCGCTGAATGAAGGCCGGATTGCCGAGGCAGCTTCGCTTATTTCGAAAGCTGCTGAGGCAGGCGAACCAATTGCGCAATATAACTTGTCCAAGCTCTATGAGCGCGGCCAGGGCGTGCCGCGCGATCTCGTACAATCTCGCAAATGGGCACAAAAAGCTGCCGAGGCTGGCAATGTGACTGCCATGCACGACCTTGCTGTCTTCTACGCTGAAGGCGAAGGCGGTCCGCAAAGCTATCAGGGCGCAATTCAATGGTTCCGTCAGGCAGCTGATCACGGTCTGATCGACAGCCAGTACAATCTTGGCATTCTCTATGAGCAAGGCCTCGGCGTTACTGAAAACAAAGTAGAAGCGCTGTACTGGTTCCGCGTGGCGCAAAAGCTCGGCGATACATCCGCGGCGAAAAAGGTCACGCAACTGGCTGGCGAAGTCTCTGAAGACGACGCCAAGAAAACGGCGCTCCTTGCTGGACGCTTCCAGTCAAAACCATCTGATCCTAT
The DNA here is from genome assembly GCA_963678615.1 of uncultured Ponticaulis sp. GTDB lineage: Bacteria > Pseudomonadota > Alphaproteobacteria > Caulobacterales > Hyphomonadaceae > Ponticaulis. Next base: position 310,653 of record OY782947.1, on the reverse strand, counting down.
AGCAAATGGTCGCTTCCCGACCGCCGGGAACGCGTCTGTTGATGCCGATGGCGCCGAAACAGTGACATCCTCAATGGTCCGCGACGCACAGATTCTGCTGAACAAGCTGGGATACAATGCGGGCACGGCTGACGGTCAGGCTGGCACTCAAACCAGCGAAGCCATCTTGCTGTTCCAGTCCGCAAACCGACTGCCACAAAGCGGTGCGGTGACACCGACATTGCTCCGCCAGCTTCAGGCGGCTGCCGCTAAGTCCTGATCAGAGCTTCCAAACACGGCCGCGCGTCCGGTCTGGCACCAGACGCGCCGCAGGCACGGCGTAAACGCGCGATTGCCCCATCATGAAGACCTGCCGCGCCCCGGCCATTACGTCGCCATAGGCCTCATCAAGGACATTCAGCCCGCCCGTAAACGCCCCCATGGCTGGCAGGATGAGCGCATCCCCATTTGTGATGAAACAGCGTCTGCGAACGATCTTGCCGCCGCGCCCGGCTACTCTGGCGCATGGATGCAAATGCCCTGACACCTCACCGGCCTCACCCGTCGGCTCATGGCGAAAGACCAGGCGCCCAAGGCGTAGCTCTTTTGCCGCCCGTCCCCCCAAATGCTGAGGCGGGTCAGGGTCGTGATTTCCTTCAACCCAAACCCAGTCGACCTCAGACGTCAGCTGGCGAATGCCCGCAATCAGTTCCTCACTCAGATGATCAGCAGATGTCGGCGTATGAAAACTGTCGCCCAGCGAAATGACACTTTGCGCCTGATAGTCCGCAATCAGTCGCCGTACGCAGGCCAGCGTCGTCGCCGTGTCATAGGGCGGCAAAAACTGGCCACGCCGCGCAAAGCTCATCCCTTTTTCGAAATGCAGATCCGAGACGATCAGTGTCTTTTTCGCAGGCCACCAAAGCGCGCCCTCCGCCAGAGGAAAGAGCTCATGCTCCTTCAGTAACAGGCGCACTGAATGGTCCGCAGAATCGTTGGGGCGAGGAGATAACATAGCCGCAAGTTTGCGGGACGAACCCCACCACGTCAATGTTGACGCTAGCCTCTGAACCGCCCCTTGGAGAGCGCATTGCCGAGCGCGACACGCGGCACCAACACGCCCAGAATAAAGGCTGTCATGCCCGCACTATCGCCCAACATGCTTTCTGACAGAGACAAAGTAATCGCATAGAGGAAGAATGGCAGCGCAAACCGACGCGCATCATTGCTGCCATAAAGCGCCGTACCAGACTGCCACATAGCGCGCGCAACGCCAGTCCAGACAAAGAAGCTACCAACGATCCCGAAGCCCAGCATCAGCTCAAAGAAGGAGTTATGTGCGTTGAAGGCTTCAAAGTTTGCGCGCAGCTCAACCGTCCTCATGGTCGGGCTGCCCTCAATCCAGAATGCCTGGAAGCCATAGCCAAACCATGGACGCGCCTTGATATAGTCAATCACCGTTGGCCAGATCGCCGTACGCCCTGTCAGACTGCTATCGCGGCCCAGAAGTGAGGTTGCATCGCTCCCCATCGCCATGATCAAAACGACAATGATCGCAACCGCGACAATGGCCAGCCAGGTTCCAAAGAAGAACCGGAACGGCCCCCGACGCGCAGACTCAACAAAGATGCAAATACTGATTGCCACAACCGAAGTCGCCAGCGCCCCGGCCGCGCCTGCAAACACAGTGAGTACCAGCAAAAAGACCATACCGAAGAAATATCGCGGATTCTTGTCAGCAATCCCGACAACGACACACGCAATCGCGCCAATGCCGAGCGCCTCACCCGTCGCATTCTTTTCCAGCCACAGGCCGCGGAACGCGCCCTCATGCACAGCATCGGCCAGACCGTCATGTGGAATGATCAACACGCCAAGAAAGGCCAGCAGCAGCAATCCCCAGGCTATTCCTTTCCAGATCGCACGCCAGGAATACATGGACGCAAGCGCAGTCCCCGTCAGGTGAAACCCCATCAGCGTGAGCGACATTTTCAGAGTTTCAGAGGGCGCAATTGACCACATCATGCTGATCATCGCGACGACCGGGTATAACAAGAACAAGCCATTGACCCAGATCGTGAAAATGAAGGTTCTGAACTTCAGAATGATGGCCGGAAGCACTGTCACCAGAACCGCCAGAATGGTGAAGGCATAGGTCATCTTGCCCATCAGGCCGAAGCTGACATTTCGGGCGACAAACGCCTCAATCGCCTGAGACAGAATGACCACGATGAACATCACATGGTAAGGACCAATCCGCTCCAGAAAGCCCGTCGATGTCGCTCGCTCGGCAATTCGCACACCCAGATTTGAGTGACGGAGGCGAATGGGCACTTCGGATGCGGGGCTATACAAAAATTCTGTCCTGTTCTGAAGCAGTTCAGAACCCGCCTTGCAAAGCCCATGCTAGGCGGCGCGTGCGTCCTACTGTTTTCGGGACAAAATCAGATCAGCCGTGCTTTTCAGCTCCCCTGCGATAATCTCAAAGGACGACGCCAGAGGCGATGATTTTCGCCACAACATGCCAACTTCCCGGCTGGCCCTTGGATGGTCGAGACGGCGCACGATGAAATCCGGGTCCCGTTGCGCTTCTGAAAACGCATAAAGGCTTGGCAAAAGCGCAATGCCCGCTCCCATGACCGCCATTTGACGGACCGCATCAAGACTTGTGCCCTCATACTCGGTAGAGACCACCGCGCCAGCTTCTGCGGCAATGTTTTGTACCAGTTGGCTCAGACGATGCTCCTGCCCCAGACTGAGGAAGGAACAGCCCTGAAGCTCTGCCAGTTTCATAGGGCCATCGGTCTGAACGAGCGGATCATCGGGCGCGGAACATACCCATAGCTGCTCAGTAAAAAGCGGCAGAAAAACAATATCATCACGCTCATTGTCGGAAGAAATAATCGTATCCAGACGACCATTCTCCAGCCCGTCTTCCAGATCGACCGTCCGCTCTTCGCGCACAACCAGTCGGAGTTCAGGAAACTGCGAGTGAAGCGATCGCACCACGGCCGGAAGAAGATACGGCCCGATCGATGGCAGCACGCCCAGCTGAATGCGCCCCGACATGCCATCAACAGATTGGCGCGCAGAGTTTCGAAGCTCCTGAACCTCCGTTAGAATGCGGCGCGCGCGGCCAAGCAATTCTTCGCCAACAGGGGTCATCATGGCGCCATGACGCCCGCGCTCGATCAGCACGACGCCCAGACTGGCTTCCATATCAGCGATTTGAGCTGACAAGGCAGACTGGCTGACATTCAGCTGTTTCGCGGCCTCACCGAACCGGCCCGTATCCGCGATGGCGACCAGATATTGCAGTTGACGAAGTGTTGGGCGCATTGATCTGTTTTTCCGATCAGAAAGAGTGTTTATTTCTATTGGAATTATGGAACCACATCATCCATTTCAATAGCAGACAGAGAGTTTTCACTCTTCCCCGAGCACTCTTCTGTCGTCTCCCGGTCCCCAGATTGGGGAGACATGAGTCTGGCGCCAGTAGACTCTCACTCAACGCCTCGGACTGGATTTAGCCCATCCAGTCTGAGGTGTCCCTTGAGACGTTTCCAATTGAACCCGAACCAAAAGAGGACCAATGACTTTCGTTTTCCATCGGGCGCGCCAGTTTTTTAACTGGGAGCCCAGCGCCGGACTTCTACTGATTGCCGCAACATTGCTCGCCATCGTGGCGAACAATTCCTTCGCCGCCGCGACATACACAGATTTTCTGAACACCCCGGTTGCTGTGCAGATCGGCGCACTGAACATCGACAAACCCCTGCTCCTCTGGATCAATGATGGCTTGATGGCGGTGTTCTTCTTCGTCATCGGCCTGGAGATCAAACGAGAAGTCCTGCAAGGACAGCTCTCCTCTCCGGCTAAAGTCGTCCTGCCGTTATTCGCTGCGATTGGTGGCATGGTGGGGCCGGCGCTCGTTTTCTACGCAATCAATCAGGGCAGCCCTGAAAACCTGTCCGGCTGGGCTATTCCGGCCGCAACGGATATTGCCTTCGCCCTCGGCATTCTCGCCCTGATGGGCAGCCGCGTTCCAACAGCGCTTAAGATCCTGCTGCTGGCCGTTGCGATCATTGATGACCTTGGCGCCATCGCCATCATCGCAGTGTTCTATACCGACAATCTGTCGCTCAATGCTCTGATGATCGCAGCCATCGCCTTGCTCGGCCTGTTCACGCTTAACCGCCTTGGCGTGAAGAAGATCGCGCCTTACGCCATTCTCGGCCTCATTATGTGGGTGTGCGTTCTGAAATCCGGCGTCCATGCGACACTTGCCGGCGTTATCACCGCGCTCTTCATTCCAATTCAGGGCCGCGATGATGAAGAACACTCTCCGCTCCTGAAGCTTGAGCATGGATTGCACCCATGGGTCAGCTTCATGATTATACCGCTGTTTGCTTTTGCAAATGCAGGCGTCTCGTTCAAAGGCATGACACCGGAAGCACTCTTGTCACCGCTCACACTGGGTGTAGCCGCGGGCCTGTTCTTCGGCAAACAGATTGGCGTCATGCTTGCGTCCGTCATCGCGGTGAAAGCACGGATTGCCCGCATGCCAGAAGGCATTAGCTGGTCTCAGCTTTACGGCCTGTCGCTGCTCACCGGTATCGGCTTCACCATGAGCTTGTTTATCGGCACACTCGCCTTCAACTCGCTCGACATGATGAATGATGTGCGCATGGGCGTATTGATCGGGTCAACTCTGTCAGCCCTTTGTGGTGTCGCAGTCCTGCTGCTGGCAACACGAAAATCGACATCAACCGATGGCGAGCAGCCTCAACTGGCCAGCACGTAACAAAAAAGCGGGCCGGATTTCCGGCCCGCCCTTTTCTTTTCGCAACGCTGCGAATTAGTCCTCGAGATACTGGCGACGGATCGCAGCGATTTCTTCGTCCGTCAGCTCAACCTTCTCTTTCAGGAAGGTCATGACATCACCGTACTCGGCCTCAATATCCGAGAAGAATGTCTCGATATATTCCGGGTAGGTTGCCATCATCGGCTCGATGATTTCCTTCGGCAGTTTAAAGAAGAAGCTGTAAGACGAATTCTCTTCTGCTGCTTTCTTGCGCGCATCTTCGTTCGCGAAGACAGCCATATAGTCCACATAATCGTCAGACAGCTGATAATCGTGAACAATCATGTCACGCGGCACACCCAAAACCGTCAACAGCAGAGCTGCGCCAACGCCCGTACGGTCCTTGCCGGCAGAGCAGTTAAACGCCAGTGGCGCATTCCCTGCTGCAAGCTGATCAAACATGAACGCGTAAGCAGGTGCCTGTTGATGCGCCATGCCGAAATAGGATTTGCCGAATGCCGTCTTCACTTTTTCAGGTGTCAGCTCCGGGTCGCGGAAAACTGCCGCAAAGCCTTTAGAGAAGTCTCCTTCAGGGTCTGGCCAGAATTTGTAATTGACCTCACCCGCCTGCCATTCAGTTGGCTCGTGAGAGCGCTCCTCGGCCGTACGGAAATCGCAAATCACCTTGATGTCGAGCGATGACAGATAGTCGTAATCTGCTTCAGTCAGGCCATTCATAACGCCAGACCGATAGAGCTTGCCCCATTTGATGGACTTGCCGTCTGCAGTTTCATAGCCGCCGAGCTCGCGGAAATTGCGCCCCCCCTCAAGCGGCAGAAGACGCGTCGCAAACAGCTCACCCTCGCCATTCTTTGGTGTCACGATGAAGTAATGACGCTCTTTCACGCCCTCTTTCGGCGTCCATGAGAAATTCGTTGCTGTGACATCGCTTGCGATGACATCACCGTCCGTCGCAGACGGGTCAGACGCGACAGAAATTGTGACCGGTGACGCCTCACCCGCAAAGCTCCAGCTCAGCGTGTAAGCCCCATCCTTGAACTCTGCACTCGCCGCTTTGATAACAGGAGCCACTGTAACGGCGACATCGGTTTTCGCCTCTGGCTTTGGGGCTTCAGATGGCTGGCATGCCGCGAGAGCCGCGATGCTCACAAGGCCCAGAAGAGCGCGTTTCATCATGTAAATCTCCATAAAAAGACAGGCCCACTCCCAAAGGAGCAGGCCTGTTTGCAGGTTTTGGGGGTTAATAGTCGATACGGATGGACGCGACCCAACGACGGCCAAAACCTTCATACTGGTTCGGTGTCGCAGAGGTTTTGATGTAACGCGTATCGCGCTCATCAGTCAGGTTGTTGCCGTTCAGAGCCAGCGTGACGCTTGTTCCAAAGACTGGGTTAGGCAGCGTGTAACGCAGAGATGCGTCAACGCGTTCTGTGTCGCCCCAGTATTCAGAAAGAGAGTCATTCTCGGTTGTTGAGAGCCATGCACTACGGGACTGATAGTTCAGACGGGCTGACAGACCGAACTTCTCATAAAACACTGACGCGTTATAAACCGTGTCAGATGTCCCCGGCATAGAGTATTTATCCCCGAGGTTTGGCGCATAGAAGCTTGAGTCAACAAGCGTCAGGTTGCCAGACACGCCCAGACCATCGAATGGTGCTGGCAGCCAGTCTTCTGCGGTGCCCATGAAGTTCAGCTCAAGGCCGGTCATTGCACCGTCTTCACCGTTGAAGAACGAGTTGAAAACTGTTGGTGTTCCGGCAGGGATCAGACCCGGTGCATAGACAGATCCATCAACCGTAGACGAGGCCGGATAGATCACATTGTCGATACGGCGGTGATACACACCTGCCGACAAAAGGCTTGCTGGCGCGAAATACCATTCGATTGTCGCATCCACCCCAACAGAAGTTTCCGGTTCGAGGTAAGGGTTGCCACCGCTGATCTCGAACGGTGTGCTGGTGGTGTTAACCGACTGAGACGCGCGCGCCTCAATATAGGTCGGACGGGACAGACCGGTCGACGCAGACAGACGGACTTTCAGGTCATCCGTAAGGTCGAAATTCGCGTGCAGAGACGGCAGGACATTGCTGTAGTCGTTCGACGCACTCACCTGAACCGGATTGCCAGTCACAGGATCGATCATCGTACCCGCTGACGTAAAATCAGTCTGCTCAACGCGAAGACCGTAGACCAGGCTACCCCAGTCGAATTTAGATGTCGCCATCGCGTAGAGCGCGGTGACGTCTTCTTCGATACTGATCAGAGAGTCCGGCGTATATTCAGCCGCCAGACCACCAGCAGCAGCGTCCCAGGCTTTGCGAAGACCAACGTTATCAATGTTCGTTGCGCCGATTGTGTTGGAGAAGTCAGAATCCCACAGCGCGGATGTGACGTAATTGTTGATATCCACACCAGCAAGCGACACAAAGTCATAGGCTTGAGCACTACCGCCGGTCGCTTCACGTGTGTCGAACTGACCGCCAATTTTGAGGCGCGTATCATATCCGAACAGCGTCAGATCACGTTCCGCATCCAGCTTGAACTTGGTTGCCTCGGTATTGGTTTCGCCCACATAAAACAGACCAAAGGTCTGCGCGTACGACAAATGGTTCACATCTGCTGTTGTTCCCGGCTGACCCATTTGCGTCAGTGAAATTTTCGGATCGAAAATATTCGTGACATCAACATTGCCGCCCACAAGACCGCCAGCACTGTATGGAATTGGCAGGAAGGTTGAGTTTTCAGTTTCAGTATAGTTGATGCGCGCGCCAACTTCCCACTCACCGAAAACGCCATCATAGCCGAGCGTGTTCGAGAAGGTTGAGCTCTCATATTTGCCATCTTCCAGCAGGCGAGACACAACAATCACAGGCGCATAGGTTTCAGTGCCCATATCAACCGGCGTGTTGAAGTCGAACACATATTGGTTGCGTTCTTCGCGGTCGATGAACTCTGAATACAGAGAGGACAGGAAGACTGTTGAATCTGAGGTCGGGCGGAATTCCAGACGACCACCATAGGCATTGTCTTCGCGCTCACCGCGATAAGACCGGAAGTCGATGCTCTCAACCGCATCATCTGTGCCATCTTTATTGAGGTCGAGATAAGAATACTCGCGGTTATCCGTGATCCGGCCACGCAAATTATGCGAGCCGAAAACCAGAAGACCGAAAACATCATTGGAATAGGACGCACGACCATTCACTTTTTCGATATCGTCGTCGCCCAGCTGCTGCTTGCCGAGACCGCCTTCGAGTGAAAAATGCAGGCCTTCCTTATCGAATGGCTTATAAGTGTCGATATTGACGTAACCGATGGTCGACTCGCCCGGCATGTCTGCCGTGATCGCCTTATTCACAGCGATTTTGGACGTGATCACAGATGGGAAAGCGTCAAAACGTGGCGTGCGGCCATCTTCAGCGCCCAGAACGTCAATGCCGTCAAACGCGATTTTGGTGTAGCGGAACGGCGCCCCACGGAAGTTGATGAAACGCGCCTGCCCCTGGTCACGCTCAATGGCCAGACCCGGAACCCGCCCCAGTGAGTCCGCAAGGTTCTGATCCGGAAAGCGACCAATCGTGTCGGCAGCCAGAATGTCGACAATATTGCCAGCATCTTTTTTCGCTTCAATTGCCGCGAGCTGACTGTCACGAATTGGCGTCGACGTAACAATGACGGTTTCCTGACGAGATTCTTCTTCCACATTCTCTGCAACTGCGATTGGCGCCAGCGCCAGCGCAACCGTGCAGAGCAATCCTGATTTGACTGAAATCCGCATAATATAAGCCCCTTTTGGTCGAGATCGACGCAGGCCCGTTAAGCGAACTGAACACTTGTACCAAGTGAATGTTTTTCAACGCTTTCGTGTCAGTTTGGTAACCAAAAATACGCTGCATCCAGAAAATTTTGGAGTTTTTTAGTCAACAATATCCGCCAACAGAGCATTTTAGAGAACGATAATATTTACCTTGACCAAGCCGACGAGTTTCCGCACGAGTAAAAGAAAACACAGATACCGAACACATGTACCAATCCCTGACATCTGAACACACACGACGCGACAGTGACGAGGCGATCTTTACTATCGCCTTGAAAATGGTGGGCGAATCCGGACTATCCGGGCTGACCGCCCGTGAAATTTCCAAGCGCGCAGGCCTCAGCCCGTCCGGCTTTCTATACAGGTATGGATCCCGCGAGGCGTTTCTCGCCGAATTTGCAAACTGGCTGATCCAGGAAGACCAGACATGTTGGCAAGCTTACGCATCTGAACTCGGCGATGCCCCCACGCCTGACAGTCTGAAATCGCTCGCTCACGCCATCGTCACAGACCGCATCGAAACGCACCGCGAAATGCTGCTCGGCATGTGGGAGTTTCAGCTGCTCGCCTCGCGGTCTGCCGACGTCTCCCCCGTCCTCACTGCCTGGCGTCAACAGGATGTCGACTTCTGGTCAGACATGCTTCCGCGCTTCGGCCTCCCTTCCTCGCTAGCTGCAGGCTGGGCTGGCAGCCTTCTCGGCTGTATGCGCATCGGCCTGATGAGCGATAAGCCGCTCACCGGACGCATCTGGATGGACGACATCCTGACCCGGCTGACCGAACGCCTCTTCAACACAACACCAAGCAGGCCGGGAGACAGCCCTGCCCGGCAGGCCGCCGAAACAAATCTCGCAACACCAAACGCCGTGCAGGAAGAAGACGGCACCACGCGCAGCCGTATCATCTCAGTTGCCAGCGACATCATTATGGAAGACGGCTGCGCCGCTCTGTCTCACCGCGCCATCGCCAAAAAGGCCGGGATATCGCTCTCTTCAACGACACACCATTTTCAGACGCTGAATGATATTTTATCCGCCGCATTCGAGACAATTTACGCCGCAGCGCGCGAACAGGCTCAGCAATTGCCACGCCAGAACCGTACCTATACGCGCATAGAATTTTCGCGCGATATTCTGCCAAATCTGGCAGGGCCACAGCAAATCGGACGCACGGGCGCAATAGCCATGGATGACATCATGCTGCGCGCGACCCGCGACAGCGCGAACAAGAGCCTTGCCGCAGGTCTGATCGCCTTGAGCGGCAGCACCACACTCGGGCTGCTGGCGGGTATTTCGGACTCAGAGAAAGCCTATGACCGCCTCGATTCCCATATTGTCCGGCTCTGCCTGAACGGGGTGATATGCGGCTCTGACATATCCGACGGTGGTCATTTCACCGCACAGGTCGCAGAATTTTTATCCGCCTATCTCTAGGCAGAAAACGCCCCGCAAATGCAACATCTGCGGGGCGAATGGATCAGCTTTTGCGGCCGCTCGTCGGAATATCCTTGAATGGCACCGACTTATCGACCCGGATATCGCCCGGCAGGCCAAGCACACGCTCGCCGATAATATTGCGCAGGATCTCATCCGACCCGCCCTCAATACGGGTCGCAGGGGAACGCATCAGCATAGACTGGAACCGGCCATTCTGCGGGCTATTCTCGTCCCACATCACGCCAGACTCGCCTTGCAGGTCGAGCGCGAACATAGCCAGTTCCTGCATGGTTGCGCCCGCCACCAGCTTACCGATGGAGTTTTCAGGCCCCGGCGTCTCACCTTTGGACAGCGCCGAAATGGCCCGCATCCCCGTATAGCGAAGCCCGCTTTCCTTCACCGCGAACTGCGCCAGTCTGGAGCGCACATTTGAGTCCTCAATCGCTGGCTTGCCGTCGATTTCGGCCTCCATGCAATAGGTAAACAAATGCGGGAAGCCGGTCGGCATGCCAGAGCCAATCGACAGGCGTTCATTCATCAGCGTGGTCAGTGATACCGCCCAGCCCTGACCAACCGCGCCAAGGCGTTGATCGTCCGGAATACGAACATCTGCGAAATAGACTTCGTTAAAGCCTGACTGACCATTCGCCTGCTTGATCGGTACGACCTTCACACCCGGTGAGCGCATATCGAGGAAGAACATGGTCAGGCCTTTATGCTTCGGCACATCCGGGTCTGTCCGCGCGATCAGAAGGCCCCAGTCAGAGTTCTGCGCGCCGCTTGTCCAGATTTTCTGACCATTGATGATCCAGTCGCCCGAGCCATCATCCGCCTTCACTGCACGTGTGCGCAGCCCCGCAAGGTCAGATCCGCTGGCAGGCTCAGAGAAGAGCTGGCACCAGATTTCCTCACCACTGGCGAGCGGCGGCAGCAATTTCTGTTTCCAGTCTTCATTCGCCCATTCCATGACAGTCGGGCCGCACATCCCATGACCAATCGTGAACGGACCAGACAGCGCAGCATAAACGCCCTCTTCCTGACCCCAGATCACCCGCTCAATCGGGGTGCGGGCCGCGCCGCCATATTCCTTTGGCCAGTGCAGGCAAGCCCATCCGGCGTCTGCCTTTTTCTTCTGCCATTTCTTGCCCGCCTCAACCGGGTCTTCGCTGACGAGACCACTTGAGGCAAACCCCGCCTGCTTCAGTTCAGGCTCAAGATGCTTGGGTGCATTCGCATCGATCCAGGCGCGGACTTCGGCGCGGAAGGCGGCTTCTTCTGGTGTATCTTTAAAATCCATAGCATCGTCCTCCCTTATGCTGCTTTGCCGGAATTGTCGGCAGCCATGCGCTCAATCAGCAGGCTCTCCCAAGTGGAGAGTGAGCCGAGCGCCAGCGCCAGTGCGTTTGAGCGGCGATAATACAGATGGCAGTCATATTCCCATGTGAAGCCCATGCCGCCATGCGTCTGAATATTGTTCTTGGAACAATGCTGGAAAGCCGTCGTCGCCGACACGCGCGCTGTTGCTGCCGCAACCGGCAGCTCGCTCGCATTCGATGACAGAGCCCAGGCCCCATAATAGCAATTCGACCGCGCCAGCGTCGCCGACACATACATGTCCGCCAGCATGTGCTTGATCGCCTGGAAAGACCCGATCTGACGCCCAAAAGCCATACGCTCCAGGGCATAGTCGCGCGCCATTTCCAGCGATTTGTCAGCGCCGCCAACCTGCTCAAACGCCATCAGGATCGCGGCACGGTCCATGACCTTTGAGACGATGTCCCAGCCCTCACCGGCCACGCCCAGCAATTCTGCTGGCGCGCCAGAGAAGGTCAGCTTTGCCTGACCGCGCGTAGGATCAACCGTCTCCAACACCTCGCGCGTCACGCCCTCACCTGTCAGAGAGACGAGATAGAGGCTCAGACCACCGGCCTCATCCTTTGCTGCAACAACAGCAAAATCCGCATCACAGCCATCTGCGACAGGCAGTTTCGTACCGGTCAGCTTCCCACCGGAAACGTTCGCGCTGATCTTGTCTGCGCTCGCCCGGCCTGAGCCTTCGACCATGGCAAAAGTGCCAATCGCTTCGCCTGAAGCGAGCTTTGGCAGCCAGCTGGATTTCTGCTCTTCAGAGCCTGCCAGCATCAGGAATTCAGCGGCGAGATAAATGGAGGACGACACCGGCACAGGCGCAATCGCGCGGCCAAGCTCTTCGGCGATCACACAAAGCTCAAGATGGCCAAGGCCCACCCCGCCATATTCCTCCGGAATGGCCGCGCCAAGCACGCCCAGTTCTGCAAGGCCCGCATAAAGCCCCCTGTCGCAGGTTTCGTCTGTTTCCAGAATATTGCGCACCGTGGCCGACGTACATTTCTCACTCAGGAAACGACGCACCTGCTCGCGCAATTGCTTTTGCTCGTCTGAAAAATCCAGATTCACGTTCTTCCTCCCATTTTGTTCTTTTGAACAAAGTGTCAGAGGAGGCCGCGGGGCGGTCAAGTCCTGCCGTTAAGACATGCCCCAGCGGGACAAGGCAGGTTTTTTGGGTTTCGTCCGGCTAAATAAGGATATCAGAGCCTTCAATTCAAAGCATGTACCCAAGCAGCCATAGGAAAAGCATGAGAGCTGAAAATCGGGTCGTTGGTTAGTCCACTTCGCGCCGAAGCGATAGCCAGATTCTTGTTATGATCGTCGAACGTGAAATTAAAAATATCAACCGGCTCACCTGTCACCACATTGATGATTTGAAATCCGTCGATCTCATCGAACAATCGGGCGTATCTGACGAACGGAAACGGATGATCCAAATTCAGAGCACCGTCAGAATGAACGCAATCGGTTTTCGATCCACGTACAACGCCATGTTTCATGGCATTTTCTTCTTCATGACTAAATGCCGTACAAACCGAATATTCAAGAAGAAAATCGAGAACGTCAGCAGGACCCTCAAGCGAACCCAGACGATATCTCAGAGAATTCAGTAGAACGCTCGCGGGCATCGTATGTTCCAAATGGATATTACGTGCTTTCGACTGCGTACCGTTACGATCAGATGGCGGAATGCCAAGAAAACCAGTCGTCCGGTAAAGTGTACCGACACACTTACCTCGGGTTTTATGTTCCGCTCGCCAGCCGTAAAAATTATGGGTTTTTCGAATTGCCTGACCAAGCGTATCTGAGAACGTGGCGTTCTCTGGAACAGGAAACTTGTTCAATTTAAACCATAAATGCGTAGCTAATCGAACAGGACAATGTTGCAAACGGCCTCCCGGACGAGCCGCAGATTCCTTACGCACTGCCTGTAATACGAGTGGCAGATCAGAATAATCCGAAAAAGGGAACACGTGAGCCATTCCCTTTTCTGGCAAAACCTCCTTTATATTTGGTTCTTACTCCATGCAGAATTGAATCAGTTGCAGGTCAATGACAAGCGCTGCAGATACGGGACCAAGCACCCGGACACTCTGGATCCCGGTCTTGCTGCGCAAACCGGGACAGCTGGATAAAAACACCCCAGAGTTCAGCTTTCCCGGAACACCGGAACGGTGTGTCCGGGACCCAGCCAACACAAAACCAATCTCTCACCTATCCACCAACTCATCCCCAAACGCTTCGGCGAGCAGGTCATCTTCAGCTTCGCGCAAAATAGCCTCCGACGCACTCACACCCGCGACAACTTCGCGGCCCACTTCCAGCATGACCGGCACAGCGAAGGGTGAAATGCGCGTCAGGTCAGCATGCACAATATTCCCTTTGATACGGGCGAGCGTTTCGCCCAGCCGCAGGATATCCAGCTGACCTTCGGCGGCCTCCTCCCGCGCGGCCTGCAGCAGGGTGTGATCCGGCTCATGGCTGCGCAGCACGTCATAGATCAGGTCGGTCGAGAACGTCACCTGACGCCCGGTTTTCTCACTGCCCGGCTGACGGCGCAGAATGATGCCCGCAATCTGTGCGCATTGCTTGAAGGTCCGCTTCATCATGAAGCTTTCATCCAGCCATTCTTCCAGATCATCGCCCAAAATATCCTGCGCAAACAGCTCGTCCATATCGAGGTCGCCAAGCGGTTCCAGCCCCCAAATGGCCAGCGCATATTCGCTGGCGACAAAGCCGAGCGGCTTCTTGCCCCAACGCTCCAAACGCCGCGTCAGCAACATGCCGAGTGTTTGGTGCACCAGCCGCCCCTCAAACGGATAGCAGACCAGATAGTGCCGCTCAGCCCGAGGGAAGGTCTCAATCAACATTTTGTCTGCAGGCGGAATGACAGAGCGGAGCTTTTGAATGCGGATCCACTCAGCCACTTGTTCCGGCAAGTCCGGCCAGCGGGCCTCATCATGCAGAATGCGGCGCACCCGGTCGGCCAGAAAGGTCGACAAGGGAAACTTCCCGCCCGCATAGCTCGGAATGGCCGGTTCGGGATCAGACGTCCGCGTCGTGATGACATTCGTCTCGAAGATGCCCTCATAGCGCAGCACTTCACCGCCAAACAGGAAGGTATCGCCGGTCGAGAGCGAGTTCATGAAGCCCTCTTCAATCTCGCCCAGCTTCTTGCCGAGCTGCGCTCCAACCAGACGCAGCGAGCCATCGCCATTTCGCTTCGGTCGCCCCAGCACCCGCACGGTCAGGGTTTCAGCCTCAATGATGGTGCCAACATTCATACGATGGCCCTGCGCATCGCGCGGTGTCCGCGCATGCCAGAGCCCGTCTTTGCGTTTTACGATCCGCTTGAACCGGTCATAGCTTCGCAGCGCATAGCCGCCCGTCGCGACGAGGTCGACAATGCGCTCAAACGTCTCCCAGTCGATATGTTCATAGGGCGTGACGGAGGTGATTTCCTCGAACAGGGCCGCCATATCAAAGCCCTCGCCGCAAGCCCGCCCCATAACGTGTTGCGCCAGCACATCGAGCGCGCCGCGACGACGCGCCGGTCCGTCCAGCTCCATTGCCTCAACAGCGGCTTTGGCGGCCTGACATTCGAGCACTTCAAACCGGTTGGTTGGCACAAGGATCGCGCGGGACACTTCGTCCAGCCGGTGATTGGCACGGCCTATCCGCTGGATCAGTCGGGACGAGCCCTTCGGCGCGCCAAGCTGCAACACCAGATCGACATCGCCCCAGTCAATGCCAAGATCGAGCGTTGAGGTGCAGACCACCGCCTTTAACAGGCTTTTCGCCATGGCCGCTTCCACCTTGCGGCGCTGCTCCACATCCAGCGAGCCATGATGAAGTGCTATCGGCAGATTGTCGTCATTTGCTGTCCAGAGTTCCTGAAACAGCATTTCGGCCTGACTGCGCGTATTGACGAAGATCAGTGCCATCTTCGCGGTCTTGATTGCCTCGTAAATCTCGCCAACCGCGAACCGCCCCGAATGGCCCGACCAGGGAATGCGCTCTTTCGAAACGAGTAAATCAATATGCGCCTTCGCTCCGCCCTTTGCGGTGATGACTTCAGCGCCGCCCATCCAGCCGGTCAATTGATCCGGATCGCGTACCGTCGCTGAC
Source organism: uncultured Ponticaulis sp. (assembly GCA_963678615.1). Lineage (GTDB taxonomy): Bacteria > Pseudomonadota > Alphaproteobacteria > Caulobacterales > Hyphomonadaceae > Ponticaulis. The sequence goes on along the minus strand of OY782947.1, from coordinate 295,097 downwards.
AAGCCCGTCAGGCGCAGGTTGGGTGCCCAGCGGCGAAGCGTTGAAATGCACAGCGCCAACAAATCGCCGCGCTTGGTTGGTGCCAGCGCGTGGATCTCATCAATGATGACGCATTTCAGGTCGCTGAAGAACTCGCTGGCCCGGTCAGAGGCCACAAACAACGCCAGTTGTTCGGGAGTTGTCAGCAATATATCCGGCGGGTTCGCCCGCTGCCGTTGGCGACGCGATTGCGGCGTATCACCTGTCCGCGTCTCAATGCGCAGACCGAGCCCCATTTCCTCAACCGGCGTCATCAGATTGCGCTGCACATCAACAGCCAGCGCCTTTAAGGGCGAGATATAAAGCGTATGCAGCGCCGGGCGTGGATCATTCTTCCCCCCCTTCGCCAGATCGATCAGCGACGGCAGGAAACCGGCCAGCGTTTTACCGGCCCCGGTCGGCGCAATCAGTAGCGTGCTTTCATCCCGTGCCGCCGCCGCGACCAATGCCAGCTGATGCTCACGCGGGGCCCAGCCACGCATGGCGAACCAGTCTTCAAACCGGTCGGGGAGCAGAAGTCGGGATGAACCATCAGGCATGGGGAGAAGATAGGCCGGCGTTCCAAGACTGCAAAACAGTTTTCCAACCCCGTCTTACGACTGTTAGACTTCTCCCATTCGCCCTTTGGCCCAGCGCAAGTTTCCAGCCGCATCGACGAGCGTACCGGCCGCACCGAGCCCAGAAGGAGGCATATTTCCGTACACGTTTTCGTACTGACCGGATTTCACCAGATAAGTTTCATGCCAGATACCAACATCGCCATCACCACCTACTGCCTTGTTAAAGGCTTGCCAGGCCGGAAGATGTGCCTTTTCCCGCGCATAAGCATAGTCATGCAATTCTTCCCAACTTCGCCAGTACTGAACCACCATCACATTTCGCCAGGTGTTCCAGGTACTGAAATGCAAAAGCCCGGAGTCCGGGTCTTTCGAAAGCTCCGTCAACATACGTGGCATGGCCATAACGACCGGCCACCATTTCCAGACTTTCCAGAGCTTATTGAACCGCATCCCAATCAGGAAGACGACAAAATCACCCTCCATTCGGGCCGTTTTCTGACCATTGAAAACTTTGGACATGCCTTCCTCCCCGATCAGACCAGACCAGCCTACTCGTCTCTCATCGCGGCCAGCACATCAGCGGCGAATTTTGTAATTTCGAAACCGCCCGGACCTCCGCTCTGGTCATAGCCTCGGCGGACGATCACCATGTTTTCAGACGGGATAATCACCACATATTGCCCGCGATGACCGGCCGCCATGTAAACATCTTCCGGCAGGCCATCCTTACCCTTCGGCAGCCAGAATTGCGCACCATAGCCATTTCCGTTTTCAGGCTGCGGCCCGGTCGGTGCAGCAACATATTTCGCCCACCCCTCTGGCAGAATACGCTGGCCTGCCCACACACCGTCATTCAGGTAAAGCTGGCCAAGCTTTGCAAGGTCACGCGCCGTGGTCCAGACCTGGCTGGAGGACACAAAATTCCCGCGCCAATCGGTTTCCATCGATGTTGAATTCATGCCCAGCCGATCCAGCACGGATGCCTTCGGAAAGGCGTTATAGTCAGCAACTGACTGGAATTTTTCACGCAGGGTGCGCATGGCCAGCAGCGTATCGTCATTGGCATATTTAAAGCGTGTTCCCGGGGCGACTTCCAGCGACCGGTTCATGGCATACTCATCAACAGAGCCACCGCCAAAATAGATCTGGTCAGAGCGTGAGCCCTTTTCGCCGCTATCCAGACCGCTCGCCATTTGCAGGAGGTTTTCCAGCGTGATCGCTTGTCTTGGGTCCCCCGGCGTTGCCCACGCCTTCAATCCGGTTGGAGCTTTCACGTCGAGAAGTTCCTGATACACCGCCGCGCCGATCACGGTCGCTGAAATTGACTTCCCGACCGACCATGTGCGTTGCGGCACGCAGATACCTGAATTATCGAAATATTTTTCACCGAGAAGGACACCATCTTTAATGATCAGAATGGCGCTGGTCTTATTGCCCTCAGCATAGGTCTTACCATCAAAAGCAGCTTCAATGACCGGACCGAGCGCCACAGGAACACTCACACCCTCAGTGCTGGCTTGCGGATCGATCAACACCGACGTCGATTTCGGATCGCAGGCGGCAATCGTTTCCGGTCCGGTGATTTCCTTCGCCGCTGGCTTTGCAAGACTGATGAAATCTTCAAGCTTTGCCCCGATCGGCAGCGATCTGCATCCAAGGCCATTGCCAAGATGGATCGCATAACGGTCCGGCAAAGTGTCTGACCATTTGACGCCAACATAGCCTTTTTCGAGTTCGATCTGAGCCTCTGGCAGTTTGGCGAGTGCGTCGCGATAATCCGGGTAAATGCCGGTCAGTTCATCTGCCGCAATCGCGTCCTTGCTTTTGCCCGCATTGAACGTGCCCGAACAGGTGAACTGCGCCTTATAACCTGCAGCATAAGCCCGATCTAAAGTCTCGGTCGTGTCGACCGTCTGAGCGTGCGCGCAGGCAAGCGTCATCGCAAGGCCTGAAGTCATCAATATTCTGAACATGGGGTCTCCGCCGGATTTTTCTGGTAGTGTGCACAGGCCTGCCACGGATGCAAACCAAAGTCTTTCTACGCTTCAACATCGCCCCCCGCGCACGCCTGGCCCAGCTTTTCCCGCACGGCCATTGGCACACCCGATAACATACAGTAGACGTGATCAGGAGGCGAACTGGAGGGGTTAATGTCAGCGCAACTCAATGTAGGATTGACCAAGCTTTCACCTGTCGCCCTTGCGCGCTATGCGCTATACATATTTGTATTTGCTTTATTTATTTGCATGTTTGTGTCGATGAAGCCGGCTATGCCCATTTCCGGGCTCGACAGTTCCTGGCGTCAGGGTCTGAACGTTGCCGTTGCTGAAAAGCTGACCTTCGGCAAAGACCTGATCTTCACCTCCGGTCCGTACTCGGCGATCTACACAAAGAACTATCACCCCGCGACAGATTTGCGGACACAGCTCGGCTCGCTTTATCTGGCGCTGACCTATGCGGGCGTTCTGATATTCATCTTCCGAAAACAGGTTTGGTTTGGCCTGATCTCCACCATCGTCATCACCGGCGCCTTCGCCTGGTCACGAGATGCGATCTTGCTGACATATTCCTTCGCCGCATTGATCGCGGCCAGTCAGATGGCTGCAGAAACCGAGACACGCGACACCCGCAAAACGCTGATATTACTGACCCTGTTTTTATTCCCGCTCGGCTTTCTGCCTCTGATCAAAGGATCAAACCTTTTGGGCAGTGGCGGAACGGGCGCAATCTTGCTGGCGCTCTTTGTGGCCAGTCGCTGGTGGAAGGGCGCGATCACGCTGTGCGCAGTCGGCCTTGTCTCGCCAATGCTGTTCTGGGGGCTGACCGGACAAAGTCTGCTCGATCTGCCGGGCTATATTCTCAGCATGATCCCGATTTCATCAGGTTATTCTGACGCAATGGTGCGCTATGGCCCGCCAATGGAGACACGAACCTATCTCCTCGGAACGCTGATCGCCTTCGTTATTCTGTTCTTCAGCAGCAAAGAACCACGGCTGCAAAAGTTCACCATTCTTGCCGGATTTGCGCTGACCGCCTTTCTGGGCTTCAAGGCTGGTTTTGTCCGCCATGACGGACACTCAACCATTTCTGCGACCCTGTTGTTGATCATTTGCGGGTTTGCGATCGCGGTGAACAGCAAGCGTATTTTGAACATTCCGGTCGTTTATGCCCTGCTCCCCATCGCTCTGTTCAGCAGCGTGCTGATCATCAGCAATCAACGCAGCTATAACACGACGCTGATCACCCGAAATTTCACCTCAAAATTCACGTCTACATGGGAGGGACTTCAGCAACGACTTTCCAATCCGGACGCGCTGAAGACCACGTATAAAGAGCGGCTTGCCAAGCTCAGCGAAGATGCGGCCCTTCCAAAGCTCGAAGGCACATCCGACCTCTATAATTTCGAGCAATACCATCTGTTCGCTTCGGGCAATAAATGGTCCCCGCGCCCAGTCTTCCAGAGCTATTCTGCCTATACCCCAAGTCTGGTTCGCAAGAACCGCGACCACCTTCTCGGCCCGCGCGCACCTGACAATATCTTCTTCCGCCCCCGCGCCATTGATGGACGCTTGCCGAATATGCTGGACGGCCCAAGCTGGCCGGTCATTCTCAATCGCTACGAGCCTGTCGACGTTGTCAGCGGCTATGCGCTGTTGAAGAAGCGTAAAACGCCATCCGACGTCGTGATGAAACCGCTGGCATCAGGACGTTATGCCTTTGGTGAGCCCGTCAGCATCCCTGAGACGGACAAGATTATCTACGCCAAAATCTCAGTTTCAAAATCACCCTTCGGCAAGCTCCGCAGTTTCCTCTACAAGCCGAGCCGGCTCAGAATTTTCCTACGCGGCCCGAACGATCATGTCGTCCGACACAATTTCATTGTGCCGAGCATGATCAAGGAAGGGTTGATCATTTCTCCAGTGGTCATGTCGACTGACGAATTCCTGCAGCTTTATTCTCCGCGGGCGGTGAAGCTGTCCAAGCAAGCTTTGACCTTCACAATCGAACCATACATCTCGAACACGACCTGGAGCGAAAAGTTCAAGGTAGAGTTCTTCGAGTTCGACGTCAGCCCAACGACTGCGTCAGAAGATCTGGTCGCCTTTCATCGTCCGGAAGCCGTATCCGATGAGATCGAGTTCAAAACGACAGATGCATGCCAGACAGCTATTGGCCTGCTTGACCATGAGCGCGTGTACAAAGGCACAACAGAACTCAAAGCCGAGGATCTGCTCGACATTCAGGGCTGGTTTGTGATGGGCGATCTGGAAAAGGGATACGCGCCGAACGAAATGTCCGCCATTCTGACAGACACCAATGGCCAGCGTACTATATTGCCGCATCACCGCATGAATCGCGGAGCAATGGCCAGGCGCTTCAAGAACCCGAAAATCAAAGAAGCCGGTTTCCGGATTGAGGCCGACATCTCGGCCCTCAACGGCATTCAGAGTTTCCAGATGGGCGAAAAGTCCGGTAATGTTGTCACGCTTTGCACCAATCCGGGTTACACGATCGAGCGGGCAAACTAAGCGCACCGCCCTGACAGGAGTTACAAATGAAACCGTTTCTGGCCTGTTTAGGCGCCGCTCTCTTCTTCAGCATACCTGCCGTCGCCGAGCCGGACTGGCCCGACCTGTTCAAAAAGGCGGTCACGCCTGATTTTGGCACAGGGCAAGTCGTCGCCTATGACAAGACCTATGCCAGCATTACAGGAACCGAGGCCCTCAAAATTCACTATGACGGCTCTGCGGCCACGCCGGAAACCCGTGTGCGCCTGTTATGGATTCGCGATGATCTGAAGGAACACACTGACAAAATCCTGGCGAGCATTCGCGAGGATGAGGATGACGAAATCTGGTGTGATGGCCGTTCCAATGAAGTGAACAGCAAAGTCACTCTGGTTTCTGAAGATGCCGACAAAGCCGTCTATTCCTATCAGCCGACCGACCCGGAAGACGAACAGGCCCGCAAAGTGATGGAAAGCTCAACGGCGACCCTCACCATCAATAAAACCTCAGGCCAGATTGAAAAAGCCGTCATTAAACTGAACAAGCCAGTCAAACCGCTTCCCGTTGCGAAGGTGCTGTCGCTGACTGTCGATGCCGAATGCGAGGTATCGACGATTGGCCGCCCTTATCTCAAACGGGTTCTGACCGACATGGAATTGTCGGTCATGTTCAAGAAAGACAAGGACCAGAAAATCGAGATCATCGATAATCTGACCTTTCCGGGATTATCAGGCGACAAGTAACGTACACCTCTAACGCGCGAGTTGGATGGCAAGGACACGTCTTGCCTTGACGCTCCGGGCCATTGCTTGCGCGCGTTTTAGCCGTTGCCGGTCATGTGACTGACCCAGATTGACATACCAATCAGGATCAGGATAACGCCGCCGGCAATTTCGGCCATTTTGCCAATTCGGGCGGCAACCAAGGGGCCAATCAGAAAGCCAATCGTTGAGGCCGCAAAACTGGTCAGGCCAATCGCAAGTGCAGCCCAGACCGTGACACCGGACAGAGCAAGCGCGATCCCGACAGCCGCTGAATCAATGCTGGTGCCAATTGCTGTGACCATCGTATCAACCCAATTTCCCGATTTACCTTCGTCGTCTTCATCTTCGTCCTGGTCCAGCCCTTCGCGGATCATTTTGATCCCGATAAAAGCCAACAGGATCAACGCAATCCAATGGTCGACCGCTTGAATTTGCGCCGCAAACAAAGACGCCGCAAACCAGCCCCCAAGGCACATAAGCCCTTCAGCTGAGCCAAAAACAGCGCCGGATTTCAGCGCTTTGAGAGCATGCACAGATCGCTCTTTGCCGCCGCGCGCAAGCGACGCCGCGAACGCATCAGTGGAAAGTCCGAGAGACAGGGGAATAAGGGTAAGAAGAGCAGCCATGCGCTTTCCCTAATCTGGCTTCTGTCTGGCGCAAAGCGTTTTTAACTTCGGGATCCTGAAACAATCAGCTTCCCAAACGCGCCGACCCGGCTAAACTTGTTAAACAAAAGAGCGGGAGGATTACATCATGCAACATCGTCGACTGGGACGCAGCGCCATTGCTGTATCAGACATTTGTATGGGCACCATGGTTTTCGGCAGCCAGACGAGCGAGGAAGACTCGTTTCGTATTCTGGATCAGTGTCTTGATGCTGGGATCAATTTCTATGACATGGCAGAGAATTATCCCGTACCACCGCGCGAGGATTACGCCGGACGCACCGAAGAAATTTTCGGTCGCTGGCTGAAAACCAAAAACCGCGACAAGATCATTGTTGCGACCAAGGTTTGCGGCCCGTCTCATGGCTGGGTGGTTGGCTCCCAACGCGCAGGCATGACCGCGCTTGATCGCCACAACATCACCAAAGCGATTGATGCGAGCCTGATGCGCCTGCAAACCGATTATGTGGATCTCTACCAAACCCACTGGCCCGATCATGGCACAGGCTATGAAGAGACAATGGAAACGCTGGATGAACTGGTTCGCATCGGCAAAGTCCGCGTGCTCGGCTGTTCGAATGAGAACACCTGGGGCCTGATGACCTCTCTGAAAACGTCAGAAGATCTGGGCGTTGCGCGTTACGAAACCATTCAGAACAATTTCTCCATGCTGAACACGCGCTTCATGGATGATCTGGCATTCGCCTGTCGCAAGGAAGGCGTCAGCCTGATCCCATATTCACCGCTCGCGGGCGGCGTTGTGTCTGGCAAATATCTTGGCGGCGCGACACCGGACGGCGCGCGTTTCTCCTCCCTCATCAATGCGGGCGGCCGCTTTGTCGAAATGACCAGCCGGTTCGTGAACCAGAAATCTCTGTCCGCGACGGAGAAAGTCATGGCGATTGCAGCCGAAGCAGGCATGTCGCCGGTCACACTGGCGACGGCCTGGTCGAAACAGCATGACTTTGTCGCCTCCACCATTGTTGGCGTCAGCCGGGAAGACCAACTCGCCGATATCTTTGCCGCGATTGACCTCACCCTGCCGGAAGATGTGATGACGGCGGTCAAAAACATGATGAGCGACACCAATATGCGTTATACGCAGGGGTGATCGAACGAAAAGAAGCTCATGGTCCGTGTCTGGTTTGGAAATGAGTCTGACGGCTTACAACGTGATCGAAAAGAACATGTTCTGACGATTGAACGCTCTTGTGCGGACCATGAGAGCGTCAAACATTTCTATTGTGACGGGCTTGGCTTTTATGTAACGGGCGTCACCTCTGGTCATGCCGGACGTATGCTCTATCTCGCCAGCAAACGCTTGCCATCAGTTGCTCTGGGCTTTCTGCTAAGGCCCGATCACGCGCCGACTGATTCCCATGGTCTGAAACTCGAGATCGGGGTCTGGGATCACGACGAGTGGGACGATACCATCGCACGCATGGACGCCCTGAAGATTGAGCCCATCCAGAAAAAGACCAGCATTCCGCACCAGAAATGGATGGAGTTTCAGGACCCGACCGGCGCGGTGATCCGCTTCACCTACACCCAGCCGCCCGTAACGCAGACACGGCTTGATCCGAATGCGCCGCGCCCGGAGCTGGAGACATAGTCTCCATCGTACCGCGTCAGCCCGCCTCAATCACGTCCAGAGAATAAGCCCGGTCATGCGTCAGGGCCGGTACGCGGCTGCGCGCTTTTTCAACCTCTTCGAGATCAATTTCGGCGCAGATCACGCCTGGTTCCGCATTTTCCGCTTCAGCAATGATTTCGCCCCATGGCGCGATGATCATGCTGTGCCCAAATGTGTCCCGGCCATCCTGATGATGCCCACCCTGTGCGGCGGCGATGACAAAGCACCCGGTCTCAATCGCCCGAGCGCGTTGCAAAACATGCCAGTGCGCCTGTCCAGTCACCCTGGTAAACGCCGCCGGGATCATCAGAACATCTGCGCCAGCTTTCGCCAGATCGCGATGCAAGTGCGGGAAGCGCAAATCATAACAGATCGACAGCCCAATACGTCCAAGCGGCGTCTTCACCAGAACGGCGCGTTCCCCCGGCTGATAGCTTTTTGACTCGCGATAGGACTCGCCATTGCCAAGCGTCACATCAAACATGTGGATCTTGTCGTAATATGCGACGAGTGCACCTGCCGGAGAGATAAACAAGGCTCGGTTTGCGCATTTCCCATCGCCCAAAATGATCGGCACAGACCCAATTGCCAGCCAGCATGAAAGGCGCTTTGCCAGCGCCATAAACGCCGGAATAGCTGGGTCTGTTTCCATCGTCCCGGCATTCGCAAACAGGGCCGCAGCATTCTTCTCCAGCAGAGTCGTCATTTCCGGCGTCGCAATCAATTGCGCGCCCTGCGCATGAGCCTCTTCGATCAGACGGGTCGCCTCGGCAATATTCTCCGCCATATCCGTCCCGGATCGCATCTGAACGCAAGCAGCTTTAAATCGGGTCATAACACCTCCGGCGGTTAAGTCCTGTTCACTCCACGGTATGACATTGAACAGCGACGCGGCAAACCGGCACGTTCACCGGTCACAGGATCAATGCTAAATTGCTCAAGGAAGGATCACTACGATGAAGCTGTTCAATTTTGCCGAGCAACAAATCCGCAAAGCCCAGGCGGAAGGTCAGTTTGACAATCTGAAAGGCGCCGGAAAGCCATTGAACGTTGAAACCGGCGGTGACCCAACTGTGACCGTTGGCTATCAGATCATGGCAGATGCTCATGTGGTTCCCAAAGAAATCGAACTGAAAAAAGCGGTCCGGGCACAGGCGCAAAAACTTCTGACCATCACCGATCCGGAAGAATACAAGCGTGAAATGAAAGTCTTTGCTGATCTGCAAATGCAGCTTGGGATTCAGGAAGACGCCCGTCGCAAATTTATGAAATAACCCGAACTCACCTGTCACAGAACGCGCCACTTCCGCTTTTCTCCACTGGCGCGAGTTTTGCGACGCCACCCTTGAGACCTCTCTCTTCGTTTCAAGGTGGCACATATGCTTATCCATCGCTTTGTTCAGGACCGATCTGGTAACATCGTTATCATCTTTGCTCTTTTCGCCGTGACTTTGATGTCTGTGGCCGGACTGGCCATTGATTTCCAACGCAGCGTATCAGCCAAATCAAGCATTCAGGCCGCCCTCGATGCAGCGGCTCTGTCCGGCGCAAAGGCCGTTCAGACAACCTCAACCAACAAAGCGAAGATCACCTCAGATGCGCAGGCTATGTTCAGTGCAGACATTCTGCTTTCGAACACGTCTCTGGATTGCCCCAAGCCGACAATCAATGTCGACACCACTAAAGGTCTGGTGACAGCCAGCATTAACTGCGATCTGCCAACGGTGTTTGGCGGCTTGTTCTCTCTCGAGAAGATGAGCATTGGCGCAAGCTCAACTGCGGCCATCCAGGTCTCTAATCTCGATCTTGTAATGATGCTCGACGTTTCCGGCTCCATGAGCGGTTCAAAGCTTGCCGACCTGAAAACAGCAGCGAAAGACGCGATCGATATTCTGATCACCCCGTACTCAAAAGACCGGGTCCGGATCGGCTTTAACACCTATTCAACCGCCGTAAACGTGGGCGACTATGCAAAGGCCGTTAAAGGCGACAATTACAACAAGAACAGCAAGCTTAAGAATTGCGTCACAGAGCGCGATGGTATTGCAAAGTTCAGAGATGATGCGCCAAAATCCGGCAAGGAAATGACAGAGATTGCCAAAAGCACGAACGGCAATGCCATGTCCTGCCCGGAAAGCTCTCTGGAACCGCTCAGCGCGAACGCGACCACGCTGAAAAACCAGATCGGCAAACTGAAAGCCAATGGCTGGACTGCAGGCCATCTTGGAATTGCCTGGGCCTGGTATCTGATTTCCCCGGACTGGGCCGATATCTGGCCGACCGCCTCAACACCGCTCGCGTATGATGAGACCGACACGATCAAGGCTGTGATCCTGATGACCGATGGTGAGTTCAACACTTACTATCAGACGGCGCAGGGCAACTCTGTTCAGCAGTCTAAAAAGCTGTGCGAGAACATGAAGAAAGAGGGCGTTCTGGTCTATTCCGTCGCGTTTCAGGCACCGACCAGCGGCAAGAAGGTTCTGAAAGCCTGCGCGACCTCAGCCGAGTATTTCTATGACGCAAAAAACGGCACTGAGCTGAAAGCGGCCTATGCGGAGATTGCCAGCAGGCTCACCAATCTGCGCATCGCGAAATAACCGCCCTTGCCTGTGTCTTCTCCCCGATCCAGATTGAGGGGATGATCGCGCCGGACCAGCTTCTCCATCCAACGCCTGCGGGGCTGTATTGCCCGGCGGGCGATTTCTATATCGACCCGGTGCGCGCGGTGGATCGCGCCGTCATCACACATGGCCATGCAGACCACGCCCGTGCAGGCCATGGTGCCGTGCTGGCCACACCGGAAACCCTCGCCATTATGGCGTCGCGCTATGGCGAAAACTTCACCGCCTCACGGCAGGCCTCGCCTCTGGGCAATGTCACCGATATTGGCGGGGTGAAAGTCTCACTCGCACCCGCTGGCCATGTGCTTGGCTCGGCACAGGCCGTTGTCGAACACAAAGGCCTGAAAATGGTCTGCACTGGCGACTATAAGCGCAGACAGGACCCGACCTGCGCCGGGTTTGAAGTTGTGCCGTGCCATGTCTTCATCAGCGAGGCGACCTTTGGCATTCCGGTCTTTCGCCATCCGGACGACAGAGCAGAAATCCGAAAACTGCTCACCAGCCTCACACAGTTTCCAGATCGGGCACATCTTGTGGGCGTTTACGCACTCGGCAAAGCACAACGTGTCGTCGCCCTTCTGCGCGAGGCCGGATACCATGAGCCCATCTACATTCATGGCGCGCTGAAAGAGCTTTGTGAGCTTTATGAACGTCATGGCGTCGCGCTCGGCTCACTTGAGCCTGCCACGCTTGAGAAAGGCCAGGCGAAGGAGCATCAACGAAAGTTTGCCGGAAAGATCGTCATGGGTCCACCCTCAGCGTTTGCTGATAAATGGGCGCGGCGCTTTCCTGACCCACTCAGCGTGTTCTGCTCCGGCTGGATGAGTGTCCGCCAGCGCGCCAAACAGCGCGGCGTCGAACTTCCCCTCATCCTGTCCGATCATGCCGACTGGGATGAACTGACGCGCACGGTGAAAGACGTGAACCCGGAAGAGCTTTGGGTAACGCATGGTCGCGAAGACGCCCTTTGCCGCTGGGCAGAGCTTGAGGGCTACAAAGCCAGACCCCTTCGTCTTGTCGGCTATGAAGAAGACGAAAGCTAAGCGACGCCGCGCTCAACGCTTGTTATAAATTTTTCGTAATCTTTCCTCTTACAGAGTGGCATCAGCCCACCTATATATTGTTTATCAATAATAATACGGAGGACTGATGAATGAGTGGACCCATGATTATGGTACTGTTTGCAGTACTGGCGGGGGTCACAATCTTGTTTGAAATTCTGAACCGACCAAAGCAAATGCCAGATCAGCAAGATGAGACATATCTTGAAATACAGAATGAAGTTGACCGCCTTGAAGCGCGACTTCAATCTTTGGAGAAGATCATAACCGATCCGGAAGAGATTCTGCGGCGCAGAATTGATCGTCTCTAACCGCTTACAAATACTGACCTTTTCGTGAAATGCGTCAGAATCTTCGTAAACGGCTCTTCAAAACCGGCAAAATACGTATATATTGTTTATCAATAAATTTCTTTACCAGAGGGCACAATGTTCGAAATCGATTCACCGTTTACAATGGTCGCTGTGATCATGATCTGTGTGACCATCATGTCGGTTTACAAAAACCGCAATAAGGGCGCAGACAGCGCCGAACTGGACGCTTCAATGAACGAAATTGGTGCGTTGCGCCGCGAGGTCAAAGACCTTCGCCAGCGCGTACACACGCTTGAAAAACTCGCAACCGACCCGGAAGAACGCCTCAAACGCGACTTTGCGAGCCTATAAACAGTCGTAAAGCGCCTTAAACAGTCGCTGACCGCGCGGATCGCCCTGCAGCTTGTTGGACTGACGGTTCATCACATAGGCTGCAGACAGACCAAGATCAGGATCACCGAGCGCGGCTGACCCGCCCCATCCCGAATGACCGAAGCTGTTTTTGTTCGGCCCATAAAATCCGGCATTATTGCGCATCACACCCGCTGCAAACTCAATCTCAAACGGCAGGACACGGTCCGGCCCAAGTGTTCTTTGCTGTGTCAGCGCGGCGAATGTGTCCGGGTCCATCAGCTCTGTGTCACCCAGCTTGCCGCCATGGGCATAAATGCCATAAAGCTCCGCCGTCGACAGCGCAGTGCCATGGCCATTCGCTGATGGAATTTCTACGCGTTTCCATTCCGCCCCGCCGCGATTGGGCGCCGACCATTTGGTCATAAAGGCGGCTTTCTTGAAGTCATTGATCGGCCCGAGATCGGCAAGCTCTCGCGGGCGCTGCATTTCTGCGCACCTGCCATGTTCGCTGTCTGGTGTGCCAAGCCAGAAATCGACCTCATTCGTGCCTATTGCCGTGCCGGTGAAGGCCTCGGCCAGAACAGTGCCAACTGATTTGCCCGCAAGACGGGTCACAATCTCCTGAATGAGATAGCCCCAGGTCAGCGGATGATACCCGCTTGTGCCATCTGGGACCGGCGACCAGAGAGGTGCCGTCTCTGCCAGTTTTGCGCACAATGCCGGTGGATCAAGCCAAAGACCCGGATCAATTTCTTCTGCAAAGCCGGACAACCCGCCCTGATGCGACATGACATGTGCGATCGTCAGCTTATCTTTGCCGTGAGCGGCGAATTCCGGCCAGATATCCGTGACCAGCGTGTCATAGCTGACATCGCTGCAGCCCGAAATCACATGCGCCAGAACCAAAGCGGCAACGCCCTTGGTCGTGGAAAAGATCGGCACAAGCGTTGTCTCATCCCAGACCCGCTCTTTCTTTCGGTCAAGATAGCCGCCTGTCAGATTGACGAGGACTTCCCCGTCCTGAATGGCAGCAAACCCCGCGCCGAGCTCTTCATCATTGGAGAAATTGGCGGCGAAGACATCTCTGACGGCCTCAAAACCCGGCTTTACATATCCAGAAATCGTTTCGTCCAAAGCCCTGCTCCTTCGTGCGGTTCGCTTCTCACATAAGAGAGGCCGGACGAGAGATCAAACATTCGACAGAAGATCGATCCCAAAGTGTTTCAACAGAAGCGTTATTCCTGTGATCGAAGCAGCAGTCACCGCGATAGAGCCAAAGAAGGACGTCCAGAACCCAAGCCCCATATTCTTCGTGACGAACAGAAACAAAAAGAAGCTCAGACTGGCGATAATCAGCCAGAAGGTCGTGAAACCAAGTTTATAGGACCGCGCGGCATCACCGGTATCAACATACAGCAATGCCATGGCAAACGCCGTCATAATCGGGAAGGCAATAATGACCGCAGATGCATAGGCATTTCGCTTGGCAAGCTCTGTCAGAGCGACCGTTGCGACACCGATGACGATCGCTTTTCCGGCAAGTGCGAACCAGTCCATAAAACCCTCCAATTGCGGCTCTGCTAAAAAAGCCAGCAGCTCATATTTTCACGTCCAGCGAAACGAATAAAGGCTATCAAAACCAAACAATCCGACCTAATGAAGGGTCATGACTACAGATACATCGATTGGCGAGCCGGATGGCTCAATTCTGACAGCCCTTGACCGGTTAGCTGACGGCGCACCGGAAGAAGGATTGTCACTGTCGCAGATCTTTGACGCGCTGGACGAACGCGCGTTCGGGGCGCTTTTATTCATCCTCGCCATACCGTGCTGCATTCCATTCCTTTATGGTGTTCCGCAAGTTGTTTCTCTGCCAATGGCGGCAATCGCTGCGCAAATGGTAATGGGTCGTCATGAGCCTTGGCTGCCATCAAAATTTGCAGGCCGCATGGTCGATAAAAAGGGCCTGAACCGAATCGCAAATGGCGGCCGGAAATATTTCGGCTGGGCTGAAAAAATCGCCCGCCCAAGACTGCAATTCCTCGCCTCATCCGGCGCAGAGCGCGTTGTCGGCATCCTGCTTGTCTTCTTTTGCTGTTCTATTCTGGTGCCGCTGCCGGCAACCAATACCGTTCCAGGATTTGCAGTTGCGATGGTGTCTTTCGGCCTGATGTCACGTGATGGCTTCATGATGATTGTCGGCATGATTATTGGCACAGTCTGGATTTCCATGCTGCTAGCCGTGGTCTTCCTGTTTGGCCATACCGTCTTTATGAGCGCGGAAGGCACAAGCGACGTCATCAAGCCATTGATCGATTTTTTCCGAGGTCTGGTCGGCGGCTGACCGAAAGTTCATTTGCCGAATGCGATTGGACGTCGCAGTGTAATACTGACTGTAATCTGACAATACGGCGATTATGACTTCAAAACTCATTGCTCCGACCAATTGGCCGATCTGGGCGCTCCTCGCCTCAGCCTTCATGCTGGCGTCTGCGCATGCGTTTGAAAACTTCATGTTTCTGGCGCCGTGTCAGCTTTGCCTGAAGCAAAGAGATGTCTATTGGGCCGCCATCGCGCTTTCAGTCGTCGCGATTATCTCCATGAGACTGGTACGCTCACCGCGCCTGCCCTTTGCCATGAACAGCTTGCTCGGGCTCGTCTTTCTTTGCGGCATGTTGATTGCGGGTTATCACACCGGTGTGGAATGGGGCATTTTCCCCGCACCTGAGGCTTGCACCTCCACCGTGACCATCAATGATATTCCGAAGAATGCCGCATCCGTCAATCTCGACAAAGCCTACGCCATGCCATCTTGCGATGCGGTCGCATGGAGCCTGTTTGGCATTTCCATGGCCGGGTATAACACGCTGATCTCACTTGGACTGGCAGCTGTCAGTTTCTTTGCGGCCTTTCGCACACTCTCAGACGCGAAACGCGCGTCTGTCTAACAGCCGTTCGGCAGATATTCGCCAGCGCCGCTGACCAGCATATCGCCCGCCTTACAGTTTAGCGGCTGGCCTTTCCGCACAAAGGCTGCACCCGTCATCCAGTCGCGCGCCTGATCGCCGCTCATCGGGTCAAGGAAGTAAACCTCGCCGGATTGAGTATCTGCGCCACACTCTTGATAGCCACCGAGCTTGTCACCGAGGATCATGCCCACTGTGCCGGGTTCGCGTGGATAAAGCGCAACGATCAGCTTGTCGCTTCCGGCCTTTGCCAGACACGCATCAATCGCCGTCAGAGATGGCTCAATCATCTCTTTCCAGGACAGGGAGTTGGTGCCGGAGGATTTGATCTCTGAGGCTGGACCTGCGCAACCAAAATACTCGATGGCTTCGGTACCGTCTTTCGTTTCGACCGCGCCGAATTTCAGAACAATTTTTAACGGGCCCACCTCACCATCGCAGCTGCCTTTTTCAAGCTCGACATGCAGACCATCTGACACGATGGTCAGCGTGTCGCCGGTTTCGGTGAACTCTGGCACAGGCACCTCGACCAGAGGCAGCCCCGGACGCTCAAACATGATCCAGCCCTTGTCGATTTCGGCAGTCCAGAATGGTTCGTTTCCGGATGCAAACAGAGGTGTCGAAATGCCAAGAATACTTTCCGGCTCATATCCGCCTTTAGTGTCATCCGTCACGATAACCTTTGGCGCAGGAGACGCAGACTTTGGTGGGTTGGAAATGACAAGATCGCTGGCATCAACGTTTTTGACTTCGGACTTCCCTTTAACAGAAGCCTCTTCATTACCGCATGAAGCGATAAAGAGCGCCAGACTAGCCGCAGTCAAACCGAGCCAAGACTTCTTAATCGCCATCCAGCCCTCCTAAATCCCGACTCACAGACTATCACGAAACTTTTCGCTTAAGGAGTGTCGGTACTGCAACCCGGCTATGTATTTTCAGTATCTGAGTAATGCGCAGACTTCTGTGACAGATTCGCAACAATTTTAGACGAAAGCAGGTGATCCCTGATGCGTGTTGCCGATACCGCTTGCAAGTGTGTGGGTCTTACTAAACAAGCTTAGCCCAATGGCTAAGGGAGAGCCAAGTTGATTATCTGCGCGCCGATACGCCAGGAAGAGTGTGGCCCAGTTTGCTTTCAACCATCAGATCTCGAGGTGTCCAGATGACCTCTTTGAAGACAATTCTTGCAACAACAGTTAGTGGACTGGCCTGCCTCGCTGTAAGCGCAGCGGCGCCTGCTTTTGCCGACGATACCGCTGACACAGAAACGCGTCTCAGCAAAGTCACCGTATCGGCTCAACGGATTGAGGAAAGCCAGCAGGACGTTCCGATTTCCCTCACCCAGATCGCAGATGAGAAACTGGATGTGCTCTCTTCCGGCGGCGCTGATGTCCGTTTCCTCTCAGCGCGCGTTCCAAGCGTCATCGCGGAGAGCTCTTTCGGGCGCGCCTTCCCTCGTTTTTACATTCGTGGCTTTGGCAACACAGACTTTGACCTGAATGCCACACAGCCGGTTTCACTGGTCTATGATGACGTCCCATACGAAAGCCCGATCCTGAAGGGGTTCCCGGTTTTCGACCTCGACGACATCGAAGTTCTGCGTGGCCCACAAGGCACACTGTTCGGACGCAACACACCGGGCGGCATCATCAAGTTTGACTCCAAAAAGCCAACCGATGAGTTCGATGCATACGCGAAACTCGCTTACGGCACGTACAACACCACTGAGTTTGAAGGCGCCGTTGGAGGCCGTGTCGACAAGGCGCTCGCCGTTCGCGCGTCCATGCTCTACCAATACCGCGACGACTATGTCGACAACGCATTCACTGGCCAAAAAGACGCCTATGAAGGCTTCAACGAACTGGCTGGCCGCGTGCAATTGTTGTTCACACCATTTGACAATGACTTCTCAGCCCTTCTGAACGTTCACGCGCGGAACAACAATTCCAGCGCTCGTCTGTTCCGTGCGAACATCATTGATGCGGGCAAAACCGGTCTTGGTTCCAACTGGGACCGCGACACAGTTTACTTCGACGGCAAGAACGGCCTCAACCAGGACGCCTGGGGCGTCACGCTGACCATGAAAAAGTCGCTCAACGAAGCCGTTGACCTGACTTATGTCTATGGCCGCGAGAAAGCCTCGGTCTCGTCCATCGGCGACATTGATGGCGGCTATGGCGCCTCTTACATGGGCTATTACGGCCCGGGCTTCATCCCGTTCAACTCAGAAACAGGCGGTTCGGTTGATGACCTGACACAAACCACGCACGAACTGCGCCTCGCATTCGATGACGGTCGTCCGGTCACAGGTCAGGCAGGCTTCTTCTTCTTTGACGAAGAGGTCAGCATCTCCTCTATCAGCCTCGACACATTCTCACCGGGTCACCCGCTGAATGGTCTGGCAACACGTGACGGCTCAACCCAGTCATTCGCTCTGTTCGGCTCTCTGTCATGGGACATCACAGACAAGCTGACCGTGTCCGGTGGCGCGCGCTTCACGGACGAAGACAAAAGCTTCACCGTTGAACGCATCCTCAGCCCGTCAGGCGGCGGCGCTCTTGGCCCGATCTCTGGTGAAACCGGCGATGAGAATGTCAGCTGGGACGTGTCTGCAACCTATTCCTACACGGATGATGTGAACCTGTATGCGCGTATCGCGAAAGGGTTCCGCGGACCGTCAATTCAAGGACGTCTGGTCTTTGGCGATACGGTTTCAGAAGCCGATTCCGAAACCGTCATCTCTTATGAGGCTGGCGTAAAATCTGAACTCTTCAACAATCGCCTGCGTGCGAATGTCGGCGCGTTCTATTACACCGTAAAAGACCAGCAGCTGACCATTGTCGGCGGCCTGAGCAACACGGTTGCGTTGTTCAACGCTGACGAAGGCGAAGGTTATGGTATCGAAGCAGACTTCGAAGCTGCGCCAATCGATAACCTGCTCCTCACGGGCGGCCTGTCTTACAACCACACTGAAATCAAGGACGACCTGCTGATCGCACCGGGATGTGGATCTGGTTGCACAATTCTGGACCCTGCCGTCTATGACGGAACCGGCGCTCTGCTCGGCTATAACATTTCCGGAAACTCGTTCCCGAACGCACCGGAGTGGATTGCAAACTTCACAGCGCGTTATGCCATCCCGTTCAAAAACGGCGAGTTCTTTGGCTATACAGACTGGGCGTATAAAGGCGACACCAACTTCTTCCTCTATGAGTCTGTTGAGTATCAACAGGAAGGCTATTGGGAAGGTGGTCTGCGCCTCGGATACAAATCCGACAAAGGCTATGAAGCAGCGCTCTTCGCACGCAACATTCTGGACGAAGATGCCCTCACTGGCGGTATCGACTTCAACAATCTGACCGGCTTCGTCAACGAGCCACGCATTGTTGGCGTTCAGCTGAGCTGGAAAAACTAATCCATCGCCAACGCGATAAAAGAAAAGCCCGCTCAACTGAGCGGGCTTTTTTCGTTACCTCTCCGGATCGAAATACGGACGATCCCCGGCAATAGTGACGCGTTCCATGACGCGGCGCTGCGGGAAATAGTCTGACGCGGCATAGTGTTGGCAGGCCCGGTTATCCCAGAAGGCAATACTGCCCGGTGCCCAGCGGAACCGGCATTGATGCTCTGGCACGGATGCCAGCGAGTAAAGGTGCTCAAGCAGCCAGTCGCTTTCCTTTTTGGACAGGCCAATAATGCTGTCCGTAAATCCGCCATTTACATAGAGCCCGCGCTTGCCCGTTTCCGGGTGCGTGCGCACGACGGGATGCTCCTGCACCGGATAAAGCGCATGCAATTCTTCAGGTGATTTCTTCAGACGCTTTGCAAACACCCGCGCAATGTCATGGCGCGCGGTCAACGTGCACACCCATTCCTTCATAGCTGGCGACAACGCCTCGTAAGCAGAATACATGCAGGAAAACAATGTATCGCCGCCAGCGGGCGGAATTTCATGGGCTCGCAAGATTGACCCTAGCGACGGCTCTGGCCGCCAGGTCACATCCGAATGCCACATATTCTCGCTACCGCGTGAGTTTTCGTCATGCGTGATGCGCAGGATTTCCCGGTTCGGCTGATCTTTTGGCGTTGCGGGGTGAACTTCCAGCTCGCCGAAGCGACGAGCAAAAGCGATATGCTGTTCAGCGGTCAGATGGTTCTGATCCCGGAAGAAAACGACCTTGTAATCGAGCAGTGCCTGACGCACTTCCGCGATTGCCTGATCGGGCAAATCCCCTGTGATCTGAATTCCGGACAATTCAGCGCCAATGACTGGTGACAATGGGCTGACATCAAAATAGGTGAAACGCGTCGGATCGACGTGCAGTGTCATGGTTTCCTCCCGAATATTTTATTATTCGGGAAGCGTACACCTGAAACTGAAAGACACAAAGTCAGCCCTGCTTATCCCGGCCAACCGCGTAGACAAATACACCGTCCTTGATCAGCGGGATTACCCGCTGCGCATCTGAATTGCTAAGCGCGGGACAGCCCCAGCTTCGGCCCAGCTTTTTACGTCCCCGGTCTACATATTCGGCGCCATGAATAACAATGGCACGAGCCTCGGCCTTGTCGTTTCGTTTCTCGAGCCCGATCAGCCGAAGCGACAAGCCATGGCGACCATAATAGGTCGGCCCGGTCACAAATGATCCGAGCGATGTCATTTTAGAGTCCGGCGTATTTGAGAACGTATCAGCCACGCCATCATGATCCGGGTCGGAGCCTTTTCCATGCGCCACAAGCATGTTCTCAACGGTCTCTTCCTGCAGGTCGATCAGGAAAAAACGCGGCACGCTGGACGGTTTCCGATAGTCTATGACCACCATATACCGATCATTATGAATGTCAGAGGCGTGCGCATCCCGTGCCTCCAGTGCCCGGTTGAGCAGTGTCGCATTCATGTTCTGAATATCAAGCAATGTCCCGGCAAACGCCGTCTGGCACATCAGAACTGCGCCCGTGGAAAGGACTGTAAGTAAACGAGAAATCAAACGCGCCTCCATTGGCCCATTTTCCCCCTAAATACAGGCAGTTTGAAGGCAGCACAATTTGATAGCCGGATAAAGAGCACAGCCCATCCTGGACTGCGCTCAGCATACTCGCCTCACTGCGTTAGACGACGATCACACCAGCAGGTGATGGATCGGTGAACAAAGCTTTCACATCGCCAGCGCGCAGAGACTGTACCAGACGCTGATTCACATAGCCCTTGTCGGTGATCTCACCGGCATCAACAGATGGCGGATCGGTCAGAACTTTAATCCGCTTGATCCGGCGCGAAGAGCCCGGCTCACCCGCATTGAACTGGGCGGCCTTTCTCGCCAGCTGCTCCTGGTAGGCACCAAAGGCTTTGGTCATATCGCCGCCATGCTCAGTTGCCAGATGTTCCATCGCTGCTGGTGATGGCCAAACGAGTGCGCCAATATAGTTTTCATCCTGACCGGTGATGACTGCGTCAAAAACCAGAGGCGACACGCCCGCAACAAAATCCGGACGCAGCGTGCCAACGCTGACCCATGTTCCGGATGACAGTTTGAAGTCTTCTCCGACCCGGCCATCAAAAATGATGCCCTTATTCGGTGCGGCCTCATCGACCAGTTTTGCCGCATCACCCAGACAATAATAGCCCTCTTCGTCAAAGACTTCCGCATTCTGGTCCGGCATATTCACATAGCCCGGCATGACGGAGGGGCCTTTTACCCGCACTTCCAGTTTGTCACCGGATGGCACCAGTTTCAGCGACATGCCCGGCAGTGGCAGACCGATCAGGCCAACCCGCTCCACTTCCCAGTGAACAATCGTAATGCCCTGCGTTTCCGTTGCCCCATACATGGTTGTGATCGGGATACGCTTGCCCGTTGCCTTGATCGACAGGTTCTGAAGCCGGTCATAAAGATCATCTGACAAGGTCGCGCCGCCATATCCAATTGAGCGTAAGCGCTTGAACACGGCACGCAGAAGATCTTCATCTTCTTCCATTTCTTCCGCCAGCATTGCGAGCGCGATCGGCGCTGTGCCAATCACCTGCGGAGAGACTTCACGGATATTCCGAATGGTTTCAGCGAACAGAGCCGGTGTCGGCTTCCCGCCATCAATCCAGAACGTCGCGCCATTCCAGAGCGCGCCGTTAAAGTTCACATTCGAGCCAGAAATATGGTTCCATGGCAGCCAGTCGAGCACCTGACCGACCTCATCGGGATCATAGTCCGGGTCGCGGCTCTCATCTTTCAGGCCTTCAACACCGGCAATCATGGAGCACATCATGCCTTGCGTTTGCGGCACAGGCTTTGGCATGCCGGTCGAGCCGGAGGTGAACAGGTATTTGCCAATGCTGTCATCGCTCAGCTTGCTCTTCGCCTCGGCAACCGCATCTGTGACCTGTGTCTGCGTCAGGTCAGTATAGGACAGAATGCCCGGCTCGACGGCGTCGGCCGTGAAGACTTTACAGTCACCCAGCTCCAGCGCGCCAAGCGCTGGCTTAAATGGCGAAAGCTGTTCCACAAAAATCAGAGCTGGCTTCACGGCACCAAAGCAATGCTTCAGCTTGTCAAAGTCCGTCGACATCAGAGAGTACGGAACCGAAATCGGGGCCGCTGGCGCACCAATCTTTTGCGCAGCCAGCATGACCAAAGCAGATTTGATCGAGTTTCCGGATAAGATCATGACCGGTGCATCAGGCCCCGCGCCCAGATCAATAAAGGCTTGCGCCAGACTGTCTGTCGCCTGTTTGGCTTCGCCATAGATGACGGTATCCCACTCATCCGTCACCGGGTTTCTTTGTTGCAGAAACGGACGATCCGGATGTTCAGCGGCGCGCTCATCGAGACAATGGGGAATTGTTTGCGGGCGATCGCCCGGTAACTGACGCGGCGACAGATAGATAACACCCTCATCTGTTTTGCGCATTTCAATATCCGGCTGCTTTTGCGCTAATGGACGAAATGGAGGCAAAGCCTGTCCGTCTGCCATAGTTTACTCCCTGATTTATATTTTGCCCGAACCTTATCGGAAATCACGGGAAGTCCAAGGCGTACCGCAACGGCAGATCGCAGCGTCAACACAAAAAAAAGGGCGGATTTCTCCGCCCCGAATTGGGTCCAGTTGAATTTCAGACACCGATTGGACCCAGTATTCCACACTCCTGGGGATAGTCGGAGGATTAGAACTTGTAGCCGAAGCCTACGCCGACAACGAGTGGGTTGATGTCCACGTCAGCTTTGACTGTAGCTCCGAGTGCGGAAGAGAAATCGACTGTCACGTCAGTGTTGATCCAGATTTTCTTGGCGTCGATGTTGAACAACCAGCCACCTGGCTTGCCGTCGAGGTCAACGTCCAGACCGACCTGCAGCGCACCGCCGAAGCTTGCATCATAGTCGATGTCGTCAGCGACAGGACCAGCGTTCTCATCGAAGAACAGCGTGTAGTTGATGCCAGCACCGATATAAGGTGTGAACTTAGAGTCGTTCTTGAAGTGATACTGCAGAGTCAGAGTTGGTGGCAGAAGCGTTACGTCACCGAGGTCAACGTTTGCGCCGCCAACAGCTGCAACGTTAGTTGCTTTCACGTCGTGTGGAGTCACACCAAGGATCAGCTCAGCTGCGATCTTATCAGTGAAGAAGTAAGTGATGTCGAGCTCTGGAACATAGCTGGAGTCGATATCAACATCACCGCCAAGTGCCGCACCAGCAACGCTCAGATCAGCGCTTTCGTCTGGCATAACGGTGATCACACGGCCGCGAACCTGCCAAGGGTTAGCTGCTTCCTGTGCAATGGCTGGTGTTGCCATGCAAGTAGTCGCAAGGGCGAAAAGAATATACTTAGACATAGACATTAGGCGCTCTCCATATGCATGCGCTGTGTTTTGATGCCCCATATTTGCGCCCGAATTACCCGCAATGAAAGTGCGTCTTTTGACGCGCGTCATGCTGTCGCTACCCCGCTGATCTTATTGATCTTTACAAAGTCTCCTCATAATAATAGTGGGTTTTTATGTCGGAAATCCCTTAAGAATCCGAGGCTTGTACTTCATCCAGTCCAAGGGCCGCAAAAACCGCCAGTCCGCACATCACGGCCATGACCGCCAAAACTGCGGCAGTCCCCACCAGGCTGGCGATAATTCCAAACAGACTGCCTGCAATCAGCAGAACGCCAATGATGGTGTTGGACAGCGCAGTAAACGCAGCCCGGCTTTCATCATCAGCCATGTCAACAAGGTGCGTCGACCGCCCAAGGCGCACACCCTGATACCCAATCATCAGAACAAACAGGACGGCAGGCAGAACGAATGGAACGGCCAGCCATCCGGAAAGATGCAGCCAGACTGTCACCGTCAAAGCCAGACACCCAAGCACAGCCGACAGGATCAGGACTTTGCGGCTGGAGCGATCCGACAACCAGCCCCAGACATAACTGCTCAAAAGACTGGACCCCGCAGACGCCAGCACCAGAAATCCGAGCGCTTTATACGCTTCATTCCCTTCGCTGGCAGCGGCCGCCACCATGTAAGGCGGCGCAAGTGCTGTTGCCGTCAAAAGCCCGCGCGTCAGAATAAACCGGCGCAGCTGCGCACTGTCTTTCAGATAACGCAGATTCTCAATCGCCGCGCTGATCGCATTCTTTCCGCCTTTCGTGGCACCTTTTTCTTCTTTCAAGCCAAGGAAAACCACACTACCGCCAAGCCAGGCTGCACCCGCCAGCATCAGTCCCGTCAGAACTAGCGGCATGCGCTCAATCATCCCGGTCGACAGGATCAATGCATAAACGATGACCGACACAGCTGACAGCGATGACGCGAGCCCGGTCACCGATCCCCGGCTTTGCTTGTCGACCGTTTTTCCAAGGACATCCTTATAGCAGACCGAGCAGACACTGCGCGCAAAGGCCAGAACGGTCAGACAAATAAGGATCGCCGCTCCGGCAGCCGCACCATTCAAGCTCAGCCCCGCAATCGCCATTCCAACAGCACTCAGCCCCTGCAAGGCCGCACCAATCGACCAAACCCATTTGCGCCGTGGCAATGACCTTAAATACGCGGCGGTAAAGAGTTGTGGCAGCAATGCGCCAGACTCCCGAATGGGCACCAACATGCCGATCATCCAGGCCGGCGCACCGAGCGTCGTCAAAAGCCAGCTCAAAACGAGTTTCGGATCCACCAGACCGTCTGCCGCCTTTGACAGGCCCAGCGAAATGATGTGGCGAAAGGCATTGCCGCCCTGCTCACGACAAGCACTTTCCGGAATATCCCGGCATGCCCGCCCTTCATCGTCAATATTGACGGCAAGCAGGGCTTTCTGGGCGATATCATCAATATCTGGCATGCGACTGAGTTTATGCCCGCAATTCCAAAGGTCCAGAAATTTCAAACCCTGGCTGTTCGTTGGTGTTGCGCAGAGGTTGATGCGGACTTACCGTCCCGTCGGGCAGTAAGGGCTAATGAAATGATCAGACTGATATCGGCATTGATTTGCGTTCTGGGTTTTACAGACACCGCAATTGCGCAGCTGAACAGCGCTTCAATTCGGGCATCTGCGACACCGATCATTTTTGAATCAGAGCGCGGCAACAGCTATTTGCTGATGGATGCGCACGAGCTTTCATCCGGCGACCCGATTGCCACCGTTCTGATCGGCAATGCCTATGGCAATAAAACCCTGATGGACATTGCGCTGAAATGCCAGGCCAACAGCTATGTCTATCTGGCAATGGAGCATGCCCCTAATTTGCCAAGCACAGTGGAGGATGTTGCCAAACTGCACGAGCAATCTCTGACAATTGAACGCTCGAGCCTGCGCAGCCTGATCTGGACCCCGATTTCTGCCGACAGCTATGATGCCCCCTTCGCCTGGCTGAAATCAAAAATGTGCGCGCCAACTGAATCAGGAAATGAACTTCAATAGCGGATCATCTTTCAGATCAACCCAGTGACGAACGGTGGCACGCAGCGGGTCGCGAAGCTGATCTTTCACCGCGCGATATGCGGGCTGAGCACCAAGCTCCAGGCACATGTCCACGCCGTTTTTGACCAGATCCTTATAGCGGCAAATGTCATCTACCACGCCCGCATCTTTCAGTTCCGCCGGGCCATAACGGCGACCATGCAGCATGAGCGGACGCTGAAGAGAAGCAGGCAGATCAGCGCGAACAATTTCCAGCGGCCCAATCGGAAACGGCACGCCAGCTTTGGCTTCCGGCATTGCCCAATAAGGTTGGGAATGGGTCATGCTCAGTCGACCATCCATACACAGCGCCAGCACCATGCCGCCGCCCATAGCCGCGCCATTGACAGCCGCAACCGTCGGAACGCGCACGCACAGGATCGCATAGGCCATGCGCGTGATCTCGAGGATCATTTCGCGCTTCTCTTCGACAGGGTACGACCGGAACGCTTTCACATCGATACCAGCGCAAAAGCAGTCTCCCGCCCCGGTCAGAACAATGCCTTTGCAACTCTCTGTCTCTGCCAGATCCAGATAGACCTGCTTCAGAGCGAGAATGGTTTCCATATCAAGCGCATTGACCGATGGACGGTCGATTGTCAGGCAATGAACCCCGTTTCGCTCTTCAGTTCGGATCATATTATCCCACGCGTCGTTCGACGCCCTTCCAGAATGGCTCTCTCAAATCTTTTCTGAGAATCTTGCCAGACGGATTGCGCGGCAATTCCGACGTAAAATCAACTGATTTCGGCGCTTTATAGGCTGCAATGCGCTCGCGTGCGAAAGCGATGATGTCTTTCGGGCTCGGGTCCGTGCCCGGTGCCTTCACAATGATCGCTTTGACTTCCTCGCCCCAGCGTTCAGACGGAATACCAATCACGGCAACATCTGCGACGTCCGGATGAGAAAACAGCGCGTTCTCCACCTCTGCCGGATAGACGTTCTCGCCACCGGACACGATCATGTCCTTCACCCGGTCATGAATATAGAGATAGCCATCTTCGTCGAAATACCCGGCATCGCCAGTATGGAACCAACCGTCGCGGATCGCTTCTTCAGTGGCTTCTGGACGGTTCCAATAGCCCTTCATGACGAAGTCGGCCTTGATACAGATTTCACCCACTTCACCCGGCTTGGTCGGGTTGCCATTACCGTCCACCGTACGCACTTGCGCGCGGGACCATGGCAGGCCGCAAGCCCGCAATTTGCCCTTTGACGGGTCATGCGCGTGCGGCGGCAAACAGGCCCCCGCCCCAATGGTCTCAGACAGACCATAGAGCTGGTGAAAATTACAGCCCATAATCTCGACAGCCGTCTTCAACAGGTCTTCGGCGATTGGTGACGCGCCATAGGACACATTCTTCAGGCTGGAAAAATCAATGTCACGGACATTTGGCTGCTGGGTCAGCATCAGAATAACGGCTGGCACCCAGAAGGTGTGCTGCACCTTATGGTCTTCGACCAGCTTCAGAATGGTCTGTGGCTCAATCTCGCGCAACACGATGGCTTTAGCGCCTTGTGCGGCGGTCAACAGCCCGAAATTCACGCCAGCAACGTGGAAGAGCGGCATGCAGTTTAACGCAACATCTCCCTCTTCGTATTGCGCCCAGCCATGTTCAAATGCGTTCGTGAAAAAGGCGAGGTAATTGTCGCTGGACAGCTGGACGCCTTTTGGAAAGCCGGTCGTGCCAGAGGTATATAGCTGTATGACGTCGTCATCGCCGTCATTTGCCAACATTGGATCAGCGTCAGACTGGCTTTCGCGCCAGTCTGTATAGTCTGGCCAGCCTGCATGACTGCCCTCAATCGCAATGACATGTTTCAGGCCCGGACAGTCGCCGCGAATCTTGTCGGCGGCATCAAAGAAATCTGAGGTGACAAACAGAACGCTCGCCTGACAGTCATTGATGACATAAGCGATCTCTGGCGGCGCAAGGCGGTTGTTCACGCCTGTCATGCACCCACGCGCCTTGGCGACCCCGAACAGGATTTCGTAATAAAGATCCATGTTCTTGCCGAGAAAAGCGACGCGTTCGCCCGGAGGCACACCCAGTTCGATCAGCCCATTGGCGATCTGGCTGGACCGGCGATCAAGCTCGGCAAAGCTGGTTTCGCGCCCTTCAAACCAATAGGCGGTCGCGTCCGGATGCTTCTCAGCGCGCAGGCGTGGAATCTCTGCAAGATGGGTAAACGCTAGTGCGTTCGTCATGTTTTCCTCCCTCACGATCGCCTTATACTGGCGTTTCGCTTTGAATTATGCCTGTTGACCTAATAGGGAAGACACAGGCGGTAAAGTCTGAATGCGCTTAAAGCACCAAGGGGAAAATGATGTCCGACACCTCACACCTGAAAGGGCACGAACTGGAAACAGTCCGGCTGGATGTTGTCGACGCCCTGAAACTTGCCGAGCGTGACCCGGCAAGCCCCCTTCGAACGCCAGTCATCGCCACTGTCGATAAGAACGGCGCCCCTCAGGCCCGCGTCATGGTGCTTCGTCATTTTGATGAGAAATCCATGACATTGCGCCTGTTCACCGACGCGCGTTCCCCCAAGCTCGACCAATTGCGCCGGAACCCGAACGTGCAGGCCGTGTTTTATGATGGTGGGCGGAAGCTTCATTTCCGGATCGCAGGCACCGCCAGCTTTAAGACCCAAACCTCAGAAACCGACGATTTATGGGGCGAACTGCCCGAATTTGGCCGCGGCGATTATCTCAGCCGATTGCCACCCGGTGCACAAATCAACGACCCAACAGAGGGCTGGATACAAGAGGCCGCGTTTGGGTCTGACAATTTTTGCGTGCTCGAAATTGCCATCTCCGAGATTGACTGGCTGCAGCTTTCCGCGAGCGGCCATAAGCGCGCGCAGCTGAAATGGCGACACGGTCAATGCGAAGGACGCTGGCTTACCCCTTAGAAATTTCAGGAAATTGTCAATTAATGACAATTCGCGTCGTTTTCGCCCTTCCCCTCTTCGGAAAAACTCGCTTCACTGGGGTAAAAGGGCTGGAGATTTTCTATGGCGACTGCGCAATCGATCATTGTTCATCAGTATGCGACCTCACCATTTTCTGAAAAAATCCGGCTTGCTCTGAGATTGAAAAATCTCGCCTGGAGCAAGGTGGAAATTCCGGTCATCATGCCAAAGCCGGATTTGATGCCATTGACTGGCGGATATCGTAAAACCCCGGTCATGCAGATTGGTGCCGACATTTTCTGCGACTCAGCCCTGATCCTGAACGAAATCGACCGTCGTTACCGCGACCTTCCCCTGATCACTACGGGACATGAAGGCCTTCATGCCATGATCGGCTCATGGGCAGATCGTCAATGGTTCCAAACCAGTGTCGGCGTGATCTTTGGCGCGATTGGCGACCATGTTCCGGACGACTTCAAGAAAGACCGCGAAGCCCTGTCGGGCCGTCCGTTTAACACGGACGCCATGAAGGCCGCCGCCCCGATGCTGCGCGACCAATGGCGCGCTCAGCTTAGCTGGATCGAAGCCAGACTGGATTCTGGCCGTGGCGCAGGCTCTGGCAACTGGCTGCTTGGCTCGCGTCCGGGCATGGCTGATGTCCACGCCCATATGAATATCTGGTTCGTCATGAACACCGTGCCGGACTTTGGCAAAGAGTGCCTGAAGGAAACGCCGCTGACACAAGACTGGTATGACCGCCTGAACGAAGTGAAGGGGCAGGAGCCAGTTGAACTAACCAGCGCACAGGCGCTTGAAATGGCAAAAGCAACCGCGCCGCGCCTTCTGGCCGCAACAGCTGGGACAGAACCACAAGGCCTTCGCCCGGGCGAGCGCGTTGCCATCGCACCGGATGATTACGGTCAGGTCTGGGTGGAAGGCGAAATCGTGTCCGCCATGGCCAACCGCATCACCCTTCAAAAGGTGAAAGGCGCAGAGCAAAACCTGCACATCCATTTCCCACGCGCAGGCTTCCTCGTTCGGCGACTAGACCCAGAGGCTTAAACCACCTGCCTAAGGGCGCAGGAAGATATATTCCGGGTCGGCATGTTCGCCGACCATGAACTCATATTCCTTGTGCAGGGCAAACCCCGCACGCGCATAAAACCGCTGCGCCCCATCATTGTATTTATAGACACTCAGATAGACCGGACACGGACCATCGGACTCAATCCAGTCCAGCATCTCGTCAAGCAGCTTTCTCCCAAGGCCACTGCCCTGACACTCATCCAGCAGATAAAGCCGTTTCACTTCACCCGCGCGCGCTGGCTTATTGTCAGCCGGCAGCTCGCATTTGCGCGCGGCAACGGCATATCCGAATATCTTGCCAGACCCCGGATCAAACGCTTTCCAGACACCATAATCAGGCTGCTCGATCAGCGCCTCATAGCCCGGCACATTGTGATCTTCCTCAAGAAACATTTGGAGATTGGCATCAGAATACAAATGGCCGAACTTCTTCGTGAAGGTGTAGCGCCCAATCTCTGAGAGCGCGGCAGCATCGGCTTTGTCTGCAAAGGCAATTTCAACGGTGTTCAGGTCAATCTGGCTCATCGAAGCTGTAAAGCCGAGACCGGGCTGTTCTTCAAGTCCTGCCCGCCAACCCCGCTAAAATTCGATAGCGCAGAACGTGCTTTAATGATATTCGACGCGACTTTCTGTTTTCAGGAAACCTCAGATGAACGCAGCGGCGTTATGCGCCTCGCCCCCTGTTGCCGGCTGGAACTGGCTGGCTCTACTCGCCGATGAAGGTTACGCCATCGTTCGCGGACTTGTGCCCGACGAACTCGCCTACCGCCTTGCCCGCGAGGCCCGCGATCTTCACAATCAGGAATGTCTTGAGCGCGCTGGTGTTGGCCGCGCCGATGATTTCCAGCTCGCCGCCTCTCTTCGCCGCGACAAGACCCGTTGGTTTGATCGCTCAAGCAGCGCCCAGTCTGACTATCTGGATTTGATGGAAACGGTTCGCCTGACCATGAACCGGGAGTTGTTCCTCGGCTTGTTCTCCTATGAGGCCCATTATGCCGCCTATGAGCGCGGCGGGTTCTACAAACGCCATCTCGACGCCTTTAAAGGCGCGCGGAACCGCGTGCTCTCATCTGTCTTCTATCTGAATGATGACTGGCAGGAGGCTGACGGCGGCGGCCTGGCAATCTACGCCAGCAACGACAGTGACGCTGCTCCGCTACTGACCGTCATGCCCGAAATCGGCACCATGGTGATCTTCCTGTCAGAGGAAATTCCCCACGAAGTTCTGCCCACTCAGCGTAACCGCTATTCCATTGCCGGATGGTTCCGCGTGAATGACCGAATGACCGCGCCGGGCCTGCAGGCGCCATCACCGATACAATCCGATTTCTGATCAGGCCGAGCGCTTCAGACGCTCGACTTCGAGATGGAGCTTTTGCAGAAAGACAGACCGGTCCCGCGCTGAAAATGGTGGCGCACCGCCCATCTGATCGCCGGTCGAACGCAGCTGTTCCATCAGAGCCCGTGTCGCAACGGCCGCCCCAATGCTCGCCTTGGTGAACACTTTTCCCCGTGGATCAATGACACACGCATTCCTGGCCAGACAACGCTCTGCCAGAAGAATATCGGCTGAAATGACGACAGACTCCGCATCGCAGTGTTCGGCGATATAATCATCGGCGACGTCCGCGCCTGCATCGACAACAATCTGTTTGATAAAGGCCAGCTGTGGTACACGCAGGAACGTGTTCGACACCACAGTCACCGGCACAGCATGGCGTTCGGCAACTTTATAGATTTCGTCTTTGACCGGACAGGCATCCGCATCGATAAAAATGTGAAGTGACATCGCCCCTGCTTACTGTGGCCCGTGGCGGAAGGCAAACAGGCCGCAGCAACAGGCAATTTTCAGCGATTACTCGGTTTTACCGGTGATGTCGCGATAGAGCGTCCAGACCATGCGCTCTGTTGTGATAAACCCCCAATTCCACTCATCATGGTAGGCCGCGAGCGGCGCAGCCTTCTGCACCTCAGCGAGTGTCATCCCCTGATCGACAAGCGCCTGAACCGCAGCTTTGCCAGCCTTCAACATCGCAATGGACGCCTCAAGATCAGCTTCTGATCCAAGCGGACCATGCCCGGCAATGATCACGGTTTTGTCGTCGGCCACATCCACAATGCGCTGCATGCCTGCGATATACCCATCAACTGTGCCGCCATTGTCGAGATCGATGTATGGGAACCAGCCATTGAACAACAAGTCACCGGCGTGGAGGACGTTCGCCTCTTTAAAATAGACGAAAATATCGCCGTCTGTGTGTGCATTCGGCGTATGATACAGCTCTGCCGTCTGGCCGTTCATGGTGACAGCATCGCCTTCATTAACGCTGACTGTGGGCAACATGCCGCCCTTCAGGGGGGCAGGTGTTCGGCCACTCAGTTGCGAGGTTTTCGGCGAGATCAGCCCCGGACGCACATTTGGATGCGCCATGATCACCGCGCCTTTGGCGGCGAAATATCCATTCCCCAGCACGTGATCGCCGTGCAAATGCGTGTTCAGAACCAGATCCACATCATCGCCGCCGGACACAGCCTTGATCGCCTCGTCAATCTTCGATGCGAGATTTGCCATCTGGGTATCAATGATGAACACACCATCGTCGCCGACCAGCACGCCAACATTTCCGGCCACACCTGTAGAAACGGCATAAACGCCGCCGCCCAGGTCATCTGTCCTGACGGTTATCTCATCCTGCGCCGATGCCATAAAGGCCGCGCTCAACGCGGCACTCGCCAGCACACCTGTCATGATTTTCATTCTGGTCTCCCCCATCCTGATTTCGGTGTATCTCACGCGGCATCCGGACGGAATGTCAACGCGACGCCATTATTGCACCAGCGCTGGCCAGTTGGCCTTGGCCCGTCGTCAAACACATGCCCCTGATGGCCTTTACACCGGCTGCAATGATACTCTGTCCGGGTCACGAATAGCGAATGATCGGGCTTGGTTTCCATCGCGCCGTCGAGCGGCTTCCAGAAGCTTGGCCATCCCGTACCGGACTTATATTTGGTCTTGCTGCTGAACAGCGGCAGATCACAGCCCGCACAGTGGAAAACGCCGTCTCTGTGCTCGTCATTAAGCGGTGAGGTAAAGGCGCGCTCAGTTGCTTCCTGACGCAATACTTTGAACTGCATCGGGGTCAGGCGTGCACGCCAGTCATCTTCAGTCAGTTGCAGCCATTTATTGTCAGAGGCAGACGCCTTGACCGGTTCAGCGCTCACACCTTTGCGTCCACCAGAACAGGCCGCAACGAGAATTCCTGCAGGCAGGCCTGCGAGCAGAAATCGACGGGAAACAGAATTGGATCGGGTTTTCATCATGCCAGATGATGTGAGGCAAACCGGTTCAAAGTCCAATCAATCGGGCGTGAAAGTCGCGTCATCGGGCAAAAGAAAAGGCGGTCCGAAGACCGCCTGAGTTTTAGAGATCATCTCTCTTACTTTTTGTAAGAGACGTTAGAGGCCCGAAAAGGACTTCGACAGACTGACCTTCACCGTACGACCGAATGGGTTGTGGGTGTATGGGTCATAACCTGGGTCAAACTGAACATATGGTGCATCTTCGTCGAAGATGTTGACCACGGACAGACCGAGTTCAAACTCGTGTGGAAGTTCTGTGAAATAGAACAGGTCCACAGTTGTCTGAGAGTCGATTTTTGAATCGTTCCGATTGTTCAGAGGTGTGATGTCACCGCGCTCATCCGTATAGGAGTCGATGTGACGAACAACGGCCCGAAGGTTGTTGTTGCCCCATGGTGCATCGAAATTGTAGTTCGCGAAGAAGTTCGCTTTCCACTGTGGCATAGACCGCGTGAAGTTAGACCGGTTGAACTGGCCAACATAGTCACCACCCGCAATTGTGCGGTCTTCGATCAGGAAGTCATCTACGTCATATTCGAAGACGTAAGTGGCATCCATGCCGAGCGTGAACTGGCCCGAACCAACATCCCATGCATTCTCAACACGAACATCGACGCCTGAGGTTTTAATGTCAGGACCGTTCGTGATGTTTGTACGAATACGGGAGATTGTCGTTGATGACGGCGCTGTCGGATCGTTGAATGTGATCCGGTTCAGAATACCATCATCATCAGTTGTTGCCGTGCCGAGCGCAGCAATCGCCGCATCTACGATCGGGTTGTGATCCTCAACGATGATCGGATCGCTGAAGTCGAAGTTATAATAGTCGATCGACGCGAAGAAGTTATCCTTCTCGAAGATACCACCAATGTTGAAGCTGAACGCAGATTCCGGCTTCAGATCAGACGCACCGAATGTATCAACCGCTTTAAACGCTGATGTTGGCGCGATGAACTGCAGCGTAGTGTACTGGCCAGACAGCTGGTTCAGGCTTGGACCACGGAACGAGGTCTGAGCTGAGCCACGCAGCGCGAACATGTCTGTCAGCTGCCATTTGGCTGCAAATTTCGGGTCAAATGTTGAACCGATTTCGCCGCCGTAATCCTCGTAACGCATTGCGACCTGGATATCGATATTGTCATAAAGCGGGATCTGAAGTTCGCCGAACAATGCATAAATTGTCTGGTCTTCATCCGCCGCATTTGTACCCGCCAGGAATGAGAATGGACCATTACCATCCGGGCCCGGGTTCAGCGCAAGGTCTGTAATCGGGAACGGGCTGACTTTATAGTTTTCTTTCCGGATCTGCACGCCAGCCGCCCAGCCAACTTCGCCGCCAGCCGCCTGAACGCCACTTGCGCCGCTGAAAACAGCGTCAAATGTCAGAAGACCAGTTTCGACCTGCGTACCGTTGCCGTCGACGAGCCAATCAGCAAGCGTTGCTGTGTTCTCAAGGCCTGCGACATAGTTCGGATTCGCCGCACCAGTCACACCATTGGCGATGATGCCATTGGAGAATGGGTTGTAATATTCACAAGACCCGCTGCCCGCAGCCAGAGAGCCCGTATAACCAGCCGCCCATGGCTGTGTGCCAGTCGCCGGGTCGACACCGGTTGACGCATCTGTACAGACACCAAAACCACGAAGCGCCGCAGTCAGACCCACAATATAGGCGTCATTGGTGAGGCGCTCGCCTTCAATGGTGGAATATCCAACGCCAACATCCCAGGAGATGCCGTTTTCGAACTCGCCAGACAGATCGCCTGCGAGACGGTAAGCGTCATATTTCCGGTAACCTTCATTGGCGCCGCCCGTGACCGGATAACCGCCCCAACCGAAAGAACGACCAATATACAGCGCACCAATACCGCCAGCGAGCGGCGTGCCTGGATTGTCCGCAACATATTGCTGATAGCCAGGATGGTTTGCCGGAACGAACTGATTGGTCAGAACCTGCGGGGGGTAAGACGGAGACGTCTTCCACTCAGGAACATCTGTATTGCCATACATGAATTCCAGATGCAGATCGGCTCCGCTTGTGAAAGTGTGATTGAACTCAGAGAACACATTCAGGTGTTTCTCTTTTTCCACCAGATTATCGTACTGGGTGTACTGGAAGCGACAATCGCCGACGGTCGGGTGAAGCTGACCACCAACCGCAAGACAGCCGCTGTCAACTTCCGCACCGATTGCCGTACCAGTCGCGCCGATAACGACATAACGGCCCGGGTTCGACAGAGAGGAGAAACCCGCCACTTCGTTTTCAATCAGTGTCGGCGTGCCGATTGTGTCGACAAAGCTCGCCTCAGAGCGCTCTGTATAGCTGACAGATGTGACCCAGCCCGAGTTCTCACTTTGCCAACCATAGGAACCAGAGAGCGTGTACTCACCATCAGACCCATCAAAGGTCTGATAATCCGCTGACAGATGAAGCCCTTTCAGACTGTCATTGGTGATGAAGTTTACGACGCCCGCAATCGCGTCAGAACCGTAAAGCGCTGCAGCACCGTCTTTCAGAACCTCGACGCGTGCAATCGCAGCTGCCGGGATGAGGTTCGTGTTCACGAAGAGCTGAGCCTGCTCGCCAATACCATAAGGTGAATAGGTCTGGCGCTTGCCGTTGATCAGAACCAGCGTCCGTGCCGGGCCGAGACCACGAAGGTTGACGTTGGACGTACCTTCAAGGCCGTTCGACGCAAACTGGTTGGTCTGGCTGTCCGCACCTGATGACACGCCAAGATTTCGGATAAGTTCATCAACGCGTGGCGCACCTTCAAGTTTGAGGTCGTCGGCTGTCAGCGTATCAACCGGAAGCGCAGCGTCTTCAGGTGTACCCTTAATGAATGAACCGGTAACTGTTACTGTCGATTGACGGAGGGCGCCCTCGTCATCCTGTGCATGTGCCAACAGGCCACTTGCCAGAATGGCCAAAGACGACGCACCAGCTATAAGCTTTGCAGTATGTCGCATGTTTCTCCCCTGATTTATTATTCAGTAGCCCCGACTTTTTTTGTCGGGTGCCAGACGAGAGTAGGATGACGTTTTTTTGCAGAAAACCCATAAAATACATTGCGCTGCAGCAATGACCCCCGCAAATTCGGTTTTTAAGATTTGCGAAACCACCGGATACTTTCCCCAAGGGAAGTCTGTTCCAGTAATCACGTTTAGTGATCCAAGTATTTCAAGAAACGATGAACCATGAAATCACCTTTTGAAGAACTCGGCCCCCAATTTGCAGATGCAACATGCCCTGCCGAATTTCCTTTACACATATTGCGCTACCGCAACGTCAAAGCAGCCGAATCAGTGAATTTGGGTGGTTTAAGCGAAGAACAATGGGTGGATCACTTCGGTTCTTTCACACCATTGGACAACAATATACAGAATCCGCTCGCTATTCGCTATCATGGCCATCAATTCAGACAGTATAACCCCGAAATCGGCGATGGACGGGGCTTTCTCTTTGCGCAACTGCGAGATGACACGGGTCGACTGCTGGATCTTGGCACCAAAGGGTCTGGTCAAACGCCTTATTCCCGGTTCGGTGATGGCCGCCTGACGCTGAAAGGCGGTGTGCGAGAGGTACTGGCCACTGAAATGCTCGAAGCGAGCGGGGTTTACACGTCCAAAACTTTCAGCCTGATCGAAACCGGCGAACACCTTCATCGAAATGACGAACCGAGCCCAACCCGTTCCGCCGTCATGGTGCGTCTTTCGCACAGCCACATTCGGTTCGGTGCCTTCCAGCGCCTGGCCTATTATGACGACGCTGAAAACCTTGAAAAACTTATCCGCCACGTCCGCGAATACTATCATCACGACATTCCCGATTCCGACATCGAGGCGCTCGCCCCGGCTGTTTTGCAGCGCATCACTGAACGCACTGCGCGTATGATTGCCAGCTGGATGGGGGCAGGCTTCGTTCATGGCGTCATGAATACGGACAATATGAACGTCACGGGCGAAACATTTGACTTCGGGCCTTATCGGTTCGTCCCGACAAGTAATCCCGGCTTTACAGCTGCCTATTTCGACCAGAATGGTCTCTATGCTTTTGGCCGCCAGCCAGAAGCGGCGTTGTGGAATCTGAAGCAACTCGCCGGATCTTTCACGCTTCTGTGCGATGCAGCACCGCTGTCAGAGGCCCTCACCACATATGAGCGCGCCTATCAGACCGGCCTGCGCGATGAAATGTTCTTTCAACTTGGCCTGAAAGGCGGTGATCTTCAGGAGGATCTGACCTTCCTGCAGGCTCTGTTCAACTGGATGACAGAGACGCAAGTGCCATGGCATCAGTTCTTTTTCGACTGGTTTGGCGGCGCAGACAGCCAGCCTCGAGCCGCAAAATCCCCGTCAGCCGCGCTTTATATCGGCGAAAGCTTTGCGCCCATTCGCGAAGGCCTGACCGGCCGGGCCGCAGACCGTCCCGAACGGTTGAACCACGCTTACTTTGATCAGGAAAAACCCGAAACCCTGCTCATTGATGAGATCGAACATCTCTGGTCAGCGATTGCAGATGACGATGACTGGTCGCTCTTCCACGCCAAACTCGATGGAATAGCGCGCAAAAGAAAAGCCCTGCTCGGGGAACAGGGCTGATCAATCAGGCTGAAATTTTTTTCACATTCTCGAACATGGGCGGATATTTCAGATCCTTCGCCCATTTCAGCTTTTCGCAGACGAGAAGGAATGTGCCGTTATAATCGAAAATACGGTTCCAGAAGCCTCTGCGCGGCAGGTGCAGGGCTGATACCGGCTCATCATGGTGATGGTCGTGGAACGCCTCGCCGCCTGTCAGCAGCGCCATGATATAAGTGAACCATTTCGGCATCTGGAAGTGACCGAATACATTGATGCCCAGAACGGTTGCGTGGAACTGGATCGCGCGGCCCAGAACGACAGCCGCATGGATCAGAAGCGTGATCACCAGATCTCCGCCGAATGCCCAAACCAGAGCGTAAATCACCAGCGGAATGCCGAAATGCACACCAAGTGCCAGAATGTCATGGTTCTTGTCACCGAAAGTGATGATGCGGTTATTCTTGATCCAGGCTGGCATAGGGCGTTTCAGATCGTTCTCATCGCGGAAGAGAATCCAGCCAACCCATGCCCAGGTCTTGCTTTCAAACGGGTTGTGCGGATCGCCCGGCTTGTCGGAAAACCGGTGATGTTGGGAATGATAGTTGATCCAGTCCTTGATGGACCCCTGCATTGCAATCAGGCAGTTGACCATGACGATCAGCTGCGCCGGCGCTTTCAGCTCTCCAGCCTTGTGCTGCCAGACGCGGTGCAGACCACCAATGCCGATATTACAAACAACGACCGTGACAGCCATAACGACGAGCACGATTGGGACATAATACCAGTGCAGCTGGACGCTTTCGAGCAGAAGTCCCGCAACAATTGCGGAGATCATTCCAATAACGCCCAGGGCCGGATACAGAAAAGCGGAAAACAGGCTTCCGAAATTGAAGGTCTTCCATGACTTCGGGATGGCAAGTGATCGCGGCAGTACCTGTCGCTCATTCGTCATTTTATTTCACTTTCATTCATTCGTCGGGACACAACAGCCTTTAATTCCAGAACCTCCCGCTCGGAATTGAAAGCCATTCTCATATAAAATCATGAAGGTTTTTGACCTGTTTGTCAGTAGGAGAAATGTCGCATCCGATAAAAATGACGCATTTGTCATCTTTAAAAATGACAGAATTCACCTGCAGGTTAAAATTGAAAAAACGGAATTAAGTTTGCGGTAAGATCTGGACCAACACCCGCCTGTTTCTGAACCTACATCTGCGTGTTCGCGAATGTCTCCGCATCCGCAAATTTCTGGTGACGGATTGCATCTGCCAGATAAAGCGCACGTTTCTGCACGGCCCGTTCTATTTTGTCAGCGCAGGTACTGGTCGACACGATGTTCAGCTGAGACAGAATTTCCGTGTCATGACGCTTAGCGTCCAGCGCTGCAAGGGCGCGCGCATATTGCCAGCGCAGCACCAGATTGTCCGGCGCAACACGCAACACAGCCTGAAAATGGGCTTCAGCCTTTTTCAGGCTCGCGCCCATGATTGCCGCGCCGATTACACCGCCGCGGCGACGCACCTCAACATGCCAGACCGCCAGAAAGCCGTGCGCCCAGGCATTGTCCGGATCATCAACCAACACCGATTCCGCAAAGTCGCGCATGGCTTCGGCGACCTTTTCCTTACGCGCCTTGCCGATCGACATGTTGCGCGCCTGCATGGAAATGGAAATCGCCAGCTGTAGCCGGGCCTCAATATGGCTTTCATCCAGAATGAGCGCTCTGCGTGCCAAATCTTCGGCCGTTTGCGGCACCGTTTCGTCTTCACATCCGGATTTTACCAGACACTCAGACAATAATTGTCGGGATTTTTGCGCCAGAGAGTCAGCGCTCTCCGCCAGCACTGCCGGAGCCAGAAGAGGATCACCTCTTTGAACCTCGTAGGTCAAATCATCTGCCGATGCCTGAAAGCCTGTCACAAGGACGAAGGCCAGCACGCATCCTAATTGTCGGTCCCACACCATGACGTGAGATTATCACACATCCTCGGTGATTGACAGAATGTCGCACCACATTCTCCACCCAAAGGTGGAAACGGCAGAAAATTTATCAGTTCTGCCTGCAATCCGGTCCGGATCAGTCGAGGTTCCGAATGAGAACCTCAGTGCTGGTCGTGGTTTCGAATTTCAGGTCAGAAAGAAACGGAATGACTGGTTTATAAGAAAACGCGATCTGGATATCGGCATAAGTCGATCCGTATTTTTCGGTCACGACAACGTTCGGCGTAAAGCTTCCGCCAAGTGTTGTTCCCAGATTCTGGCTCACTAGCGCTTTGATTTCTTCTGCGGTCGGATCGTTCATTGTGAACGCCATCCGGGCAACGAGTTCGGTCGTTGCCTGTGCCTGCTGGATGCCGAAGAAGCCAACCCCAATGTGAAAAAGGGCCAGCACGACCGTTACGGTCGCCGGAAACACCATAGCAAATCCAACGGCAGTGACGCCGGCTTTGTCGTCTATGAGTTTGTTTCCGAAGTGTCTGTTTTTCGGAGCTTTTTGTTTCATCGCAGTCTGGTCACAAGTCTTTTATCAAGGACATAAGGTTCGCCGAACATATCTTTGCTGTTCGCACGAACCTCTATTTCTGCGAGGATGCGAGCCTCACTTTGATCTGCACACGGAGATGAGCAGATTTCTCGCATACCCGCTTCTTCAACAGCGTAGCGGGTAAAAAAGGGTTTGGACTGATCAAAGCTGTCATCCACACTGGAAGACAGCTGCGGACAGCCACAATAAACGTCGAGTTTGCGGATCGTCAGGGTCGCATTCGATTTGAACGCATCCCCCAGAACCAGCCTCGCCGTCGTCAGAACTTCGCCGGTTGTCAGGCCTGAACCGTCCTGCGCCTGGACAGGCTGAAAGGCTTCCCAGTCTCCGGAAAGGACACGGTCTTCCAGATAATAGGCTGTCGAAATCACCGCAGAATCGAGCTTCTGGCGCTGCAGGATTTTAAACGCAGCCGATGTCGCAAACAGGCCCGCGCCGATGGCGAACGGCACAATCAGGGCGAACTCAAGCGCGCTCACGCCTGCACGATTGCTGAAGAAGCGGTGCATGAACGGCATGACAGACCTATCCATCGTCGCGCCCTTCAACTTGATGACAACACAACGCCAGGGATCAGCGCCATTTCGCGCGCTCCCATGGCTGTGCAGCCCTGATTGTTAAAGCCAGCATTACCAGACAGCGTCACCGTACGCGCAATCAAATGCGTGCAGGTGCTGTCGCTGTTAGAGCCGCCCGTAAATTCCACTGGCTGGTTCGGGAAATACAAGACCCCTTCAAGACGGGCGTCCGCATGGCCGGTGATTTTCACGGTTAGCGTGGACGGGCTGGTCGCGGCATCTGAATACATGAGTATGCCCGCATATGGGCCCGAGAGCTTCGCCGTCAGATCCATCATGCCACCTGTCGGCAGCCCGATCGTGCCGCCGTTCACAAAGATCAGGGTAACATTCCGCCCATAGAGGTGAGACGAGGCTGATTTCAGATCCATCGTGGCACCATCAAAGATGAATGTACCGCCCTCTTCCAGCTCGGCATAATCCATCGCAGAGAAAGATTTGCAGTACCGGCCAGATTCCAGAGACAGCGACTGCTTGCCGGTCTTCTTCGGTGTCTTGCAGGCCATCGCAGCAATATTGGCAGGCGGCGTCAGATCGGCATACGGGTCTGGCATACGCCGCCAATCCGTTTCGATCTGATCGCACTCGCTGACCGACATTTTCAGATCGCCATAAACGCCGCCCGACGCATAAATGCAGGCCGCTGAAAGAGAACTTGTTCCGCTGACTTCCAAAGCCTGAATGTCGACAGAGTTGGACTGAACGGCACATCCATTTACAGAAACGTCCGCCGTTCCATTCAGATCAAAAGCGCCCGGCGCAGTCGGGTCGAGCGCCAGAATACACAGCGCATTGGTCCCGGACCGGATCACCGCTGTCGCAACCCGCTCGACACGAATGTCGCCATCCACAAACAAGCTTGAGAAAAAGCGAGACTGGCTATGCTTCAGCACGACCTGAACCGCGTTCCCGCCCTTATGCGTGCCGGAGATCGGCGGGTAGTGAACAGCAATGTCGGTGGTCAGAAAGTTGATCCCGTTTTCGTGGAGCAAACCCTTTGCGGCAAGCGAGACATCAGCGTTTTCATCGCGCAGGCTGACTTCATGTGCCCCGGCAACCGCAGCCGCGTCTGCAAACATTTGCAGTTGGCGAACCTGATGACGCCACAGACCAAAATCGGCAACCAGGGCCAGACCCGCAATCATGACCGGCAACATGACGGCAAACACAATGATCGTATTGCCCGAACGGTCTTCGAACAGACGCCGAGTTACTGAAAATTTGGACTGAAAAACAGGATATGAAATCTGCACTTGCACGCGCCCAGTTCAATAATGCCGGGCGAGTATCTCAGTCGGAATTTAAATCAATACTTATTGAAATAATCGAATTTTCACACGTTCAGAAAATAGGAATTAAACATAATCTTCGCCGTAAAAACGAATTCAATTTTTAATACTTTCAAAGAACTAAGCAAATGCTGCGTGGACACCTCGGATATTGCAGCCTTTTCATCGACGACAACAACGCTCACGTGAACGCTTCTCTATTTCCAGATGTTTATCGTCTGCAAACAGAGCAACGTTAACCCGGACTTAGGTACGACCTTGAGTTTTATCTCTACGTGCCATTAATATCTGGCTGAACCAGGCATCGAGGAAAACATGAAGCCAGCACATCTAATCCTCTACGCGACATTGTTCTGCGCACTTCCCAGCGTTGCACAGCCGCTGCGGGAGGGTCTGAAGATAATTGATCACGCCTTTCCATCCTACCCAATTCGCGCGATGAATGAGGGGCGAACAGGTACTTGCACGGTCCATTATGATGTCTTGTCCAATGAAACGTCCCACATCAAAAAGGTGACCTGCTCCGACACGATTTTTTGTCGGGAAACACGCCGGGCATTTAGCCGGGTTACATTTCAGACGTTTAAGGATGGCGAACGTGATCCAAACGTTGAGCACTTCGGGTTGACCTACCCAATGGAGTTCTCACTGGGCCGAACGCGCACGCCGCCAGAAACGCCTGAAAAAGACTGCCCACAATAGCGCGGCATAACCTGAGCATAATTAAAAACGCAGCTTTGCGCCGTTCACTCAACCTGATCACTGGCCTTCGCTTTTAGGGTCCGATAGGCGCGGAGCGCCGCAAAAATATTCGGCTGATCCTGCATCCAGACAGAGATCAGCCGGACAGCAATGAACTCTTCGGTGATGGCGATGATACCCATGAAAATCGTCGGCCAGAAAAACCAGAGCGGCGCGTGACCAATCAGCAGTTCAAACAGCACCGCATAGTACGGAAGCGCCCAGAGTTTTGCCGACCAGAAATGAAACGCCGCGCCGCGCCCATACCGCATAAAGTCATGGGCCGTGCTGATGCCTTTATAAATGCCAATGGCGATAATTGCCCACAGCACGGTCGCCAGCATCTCGAACCGAAAGATCAGTGCGAACGCCGTGTAGGACAAAACGAAAATCAGGTCCGCCCAGCCATCGGCGCGGCGGAGCAGCACGCTGACTACGTTCCAACGACGCGCCAGAATGCCGTCATAAATGTCAGATAACAAAGCCAGCGGGATCAGAACCGCAGGCACC
The DNA here is from genome assembly GCA_963678615.1 of uncultured Ponticaulis sp. Classification (GTDB taxonomy): domain Bacteria; phylum Pseudomonadota; class Alphaproteobacteria; order Caulobacterales; family Hyphomonadaceae; genus Ponticaulis. Next base: position 252,071 of record OY782947.1, on the reverse strand, counting down.
CACATGCTCCAGCCGAAGAAATAGCATAGCCATGGCGAGAGGCCGCATAATCCCCTGAACCAGACAAATGCCCAGGGGATTTTCGATTTCAGATCAGGCGACAAACTCGCCCTTAAGCGCCGCTTCAATCAGATCAGCTGTCTCGCTGACACCGTAAAGCGCAATAAAGCCACCAAAGCGCGGGCCCTGAGACTGACCAAGGCAGACCTCATAAATCGCCTTGAACCAGTCACGCAGGTTTTCGAACTCATGGTTCTTGCCCACAGTGAAGGTCAGGGTCTGAAGGTCTTCGCCGGTTACCGGACCATCATAGGACCGCAGAGATCCAACAAGTTCTTCCAGCGCGGCGCGCTCTTGATCGCTTGGCGCGCGATAGGTTTTCGCAGGCTTCACGAAGTCCTCATAGTAAGCCAGCGCATAGCCAACCAGATGATCGAGGAAGGGTGCGTTCTCTGGCGTCGCATCCGGCGCATACTTCGAGATAAAGCCCCAGATCAGCTCTTTTGAGTTCGCATTTGCCGCTGACACGAGGTTCAGAAGCAGCGCGAAGCTGACCGGCACATTCAGCTCTGGCGGCTTGCCGCCATGAATATGCCAGACCGGGTTTTCCAGTTGCTTTTCCGGCTCTTCCTCATGGTATTTCTGAATGAAGGTCAGATACTCATCAACCGCTTTCGGGATGACATCGAAATAGAGCTTTTTCGCCGCCCGTGGCTTTTGCCACATGAACAGCGCAAGGCTCTCCTGCGGGGCATATTTCAGCCATTCCTCAACAGAGATACCATTGCCTTTTGACTTGGAGATTTTCTCCCCTTTGTCATCAAGGAACAGCTCATAGACATATTGCTCCGGCGCGCGTTCACCGAGGATTTTACAAATCTTCGAGTAGATCGGTGCGTTCGCCTGGTGGTCTTTGCCGAACATTTCAAAGTCGACGCCCAGTGCCGCCCAGCGCATGCCGAAGTCCGGCTTCCACTGCAGTTTCGCATGGCCGCCCGTGACCGGAATGGTGACATCAGTGCCGTCTTCATCCTCAAACGTGATCTCGCCTTTAGCGGCATCGACGTTTTTCATCGGCACATAGAGCACGCGGCCCGTGGTCGGTGAGATTGGCAGGAAGGGCGAATAGGTCGCCCTGCGTTCTTCCCCCAAAGTCGGCAGCATGACATCCATAATGTCCTGATACTTTTCCGCCGCGCGGATCAGCATGGGGTCATAGGTGCCATTCTTATAAAGCTCGGTTGCAGACGCGAACTCATACTGGAAGCCAAAGCTGTCCAGAAATCCGCACAGGCGCGCATTCATGTGTGCGCCATAGCTCTCATGCGTGCCAAACGGGTCTGGCACAACTGTCAGAGGCTGTTGCAGGTACTGCTCCAGACTCTCCGGGTTCGGAACCGTTGGCGGCACTTTGCGCATGCCATCCATGTCGTCAGACACACAAATCAGACGTGTTGGGATTTTCCCATCCGTCAGCGTTTCAAATGCGACGCGCACCATGGTTGTGCGCACCACTTCGCCGAACGTGCCAATGTGGGGAAGTCCGGACGGGCCATAACCGGTTTCGAAAATGACCGTGTCCTTCTTCTTCCCGGCTTTCTCCAACTGCTCGACGCGCTGTTTAAGTTTGCGCGCCAGCTCAAAGGGCCAAGCCTTTGCGGAGTCTGCCAGCGTAGTCAGGTCGGTCATAACGGTTACTTGCCTTTCAATTAAACCAATGGCGGGAGGTAGAGGTGAAGGTGCGAACCGTCAAGGATTTCCCCGCACTGAGGCTAGCCGATCCGGTAGGCACGCCGCTTGAGGGCTGCTTCCTGCAAGAAATCAGCGTCATCTGTGAGGCCGATTTCTGATGCCAGTTCAGATAAGCGCTCCAGCATCGCCCAGCTCAGAGTATCTCCCTGACGTACCGCCGAAACCTTCTCCTCAATCTCACCCTGCGTAATCAGACCGCGCTCAAGGCGGATATATTCAAGCTCCAGCATGGGGGCATTCTGGCGAAGGCGTGCAAACGCCGCGTCGCGCGTTTTCACATTTGTGTCCGCAAATGCCGCAACAAGATCGGCCAGATTGGTGCGCGGAATATCCGGCATCTTTACGGGCGCAATCGGCGCGATCACTGCCGGGTCGTCGGAATATCCAAAGGCTTCAAAGTCAGCCGCGAAATACGCGCGCACCCGGTCATAATCTTTCGCGGTATAGTGCTGTTGGAGCAGCTGTCTGGCATTGGTCGCGTGCGGCCGGAATTCTTCTTGCGGAATTTTCCAGCTATCAAGCCAGCTTCCGACTTTCTCCAACTCTTCAATATGGCCGATAAAATCATAGCAGATCAGAGGATGCAGTGTTGTATAGAATTGCGGGGCAAAGTGCTGATCCAGCAATTCAGGCTCTTCACTGGCGATGAGTTCCAGGAACTCTGAAAAGAGTGGAATACGCCCCTTCACCTGAAACCGGTTTCGAAAGTGCGAGCCTGCAAAGCCGCCCTTTCCGGTCGCGACCTTATCGAGATAGGCCGACAAGACGCGCGTATAAGGATTGCGCACCATAGTGAAAACCTGAGCCGTCTCGAACTGCTTTCGATCCAGCATGATTTTCTTGAACATATGTCGAAAGGGTGACCGCCCCTTATCGTGAGGCTGGGTGAAGCTGGACGGCGATTTCGACATCCACAAAGACTTCTTGATGCTCGAACAACCGGCTTTGGCATTGTTCATATAAACAAGCCCGGACCCCGGAATATGGTGGATCGCGGCTTCAAGCTTGCTGCCGAGCAAGACGATCTTGTGATCTGTTTCAGGAGCGGGAGATCGCACCACAGTATCCGTTGGCGCTTTTTTCCTGAACCCGAACTTACCAAACATTATCGCTGTCACTCCCTTGCCCAAACAGCCCGCCGCTAACCGGTCGCTCAAATTGTTCTCTCGTCTGAACCCGACTTAGGCAAGGCGTAATTCGTTTCTGTCGCTTTTGTCAGCACAGTTTCACAAAAACGGTCGCGCCCCAGGCAAGTTGGGTGGGTAGGGCGCACAGCACTGACCCGGCCCTCAACTCCCTCAATACCCAAAACTTCAACGCATTCAGAGGTGTAAAAAATTTTCGACATTTTGTTGTAAGAAATATTTGACATGTCAAAAATGTTTGACCATATGCGTGTCAGAAATTTTTTACACCGACGCAAAAACAGTGTCGGCCCGAAAGGACACAAAATGACAAACTTCTTACGAGTAGATCTTACCGCATCATCCTTAGCCATTCTCGCAGGCGTGATACATCTCGGCGCTTATTGGGGTTTATGGTGGCACCCTGCCGAAACCGGCACAGAGCTTTACTGGCGGGTCGGCATTTCAATCGCTTTCGTTGTCATTGGATGCATCATTGTCGGCATTCTGGCGGCTGTTCTGAACAAAGAAGCGCCCACCTCAGACGAGCTGGAAGATCAAATAAACTACCGCGCCATGCGCAACTCGCTTTTCACCTATTCCGGCGGCCTCGCCATCATCTTCATGGAAGCGTTCGATAGCATGCAGCCGATGAACCTTGCGCATGCCGTGATCGGGGTCTTCATAGCCGCAGAGATCGTGCGGATCGCCTCCCTCACCTGGTATCTGAAACGCGGCATTTAAGCCCCCTGTCAGGAGACAACCACATGACATTTCATGAAAAATCTACCTGGGCGATAGGCTTGTTAATTGCCGCTATCGGTGTCTGGTACACCCAGAAAATCTGGCAGATCAGCCTGTCACAGCTCGCCGATTATATTCTGACCATCGTTTGCGATCGACGGGGTGTTTGACCATGACTTTCGGAGAAAAAAACATCATCGCCATCGGCGCATCGAGCCTGATTGCAGGCGGCGCCTACTTTAGCTGGCTTATTCTGAACTGGTCGCAGTCAGGCACAATTCCTGAACCGAAGCTCTGGATCGTTATGACCTATCTGGCGCTTCAGATTGGACTCTCATTTCTTGTCAGTCTGACATGGAACAAAAGGGCACAGCCAAATAGCGAACTCAACGATAAACGCACCATCATGGATGAGCGCGACAGACTGGTGAATACGAAAACAGAGGCTGGTGCGAGTCATGTATATCTGTTTCTGATATTCATCGCCGTTCTGGGCTGGTTTGCACATCACAATACGCCCGTTCTGATCCATAGCCTGATCGGTGCCTTCCTGATGGGAGATCTGTTCCGAACAGGACTTCAGGTCTTTAATTACAACAGGGCGTATTGAACCATGGCTAAACGTCCACCCATCACAAACCGTGTTCGAGAGCTGCGCGAAGCAAACGACAATATGAGCCAGTCAGCCCTCGCCAAGGCCATTGGCGTAACCCGCCAAACGGTCATCGCCATAGAACAGGGACGCTATTCCCCCTCCCTTGAAAGCGCATTCCGCATTTCCCGGGTATTTGGCGTCGGACTGGAAGAAGTATTCGGCTGGGACGAAACTGCCGAAAATTAAACCAGCAGCACTTCATGCAACCGCCATAAAATAGCCTTTTGTGGCGGTTGTAAGCATCGCAGTACATTTCGTCAGAGATCAGGGGACTTTCTTATGAAACGAATTGCGTCAACAAACTTTCTTGGTGCCGGGCTTGCGCTGAGCTTTACTCTCGCCCTTTCTGCGCCCGGTTTGGCTCAGGAAACACAAGCCCCTGCAGAACAGACACTCGATTTTTCAAAGCCCCCAAATGTCGATCCGGACAAGAAGCCAGACGTGCTGACACCAAAGAAAGACGACACCAGCGGCGAGTTGAAAGCGAAACCTTTCGTCCTGCCGGACACTGCAAAAATCCAGCCCCAGAAAAAGCCTGACACTCAAACCAGCGTTCACATCTCGGACGAGCAGAAAAAGGGCTATTCAGCCGTGACCCAGTGCGTGCGCGTGACACAAGGCGACCGTAGTTTCCTTGGGCGTTCAGAGCTGAAATTCACAAATGTTTGCGCCCAGCCCGTCAATGTCGCGGCCCGTATTTGCGTCGACGGAAAATCTGATCGAATGGAGGTCTTTACGCTAGGAGATAAGGGTGGTTTGTTCGGCAAATACGACTCGCATAGCGAACAGGTTTCTCACGCTAAATCCAGCGCCCCGGTCTATAAATACAATTTCTGCAAAGGTGAATCCTGTACGCCTCAAATGCCATTGTCGTGTGAGAGTTTTTAATCACTAACGGACACACAGCATGACGACCGACAGCCCATTTCTGGCAGAGTACAAGTCCAAACGCGTTGACCCGGCTGAGGCCGTTTCGGCGATCCGGTCCGGATCTGATGTGTCCATGGGCATGGCGCTTGGCGAACCTGACCAGTTGCTGCGCGCGCTTGGTACTCGTGTCGAGGCTGGCAATCTGCACGGCATTCGGCTTTGGTATTTCCATTCAATGCCGATCGCTGCGGAGACAATTCTCCGCTATGACCTGATGGACCGCGTCCATCCGCATTGCATGTTCATGGGGCCAATTGAGCGGGAACTTCAGCGCCGCGCCGAAGAAGACGGCCAGAAAGTCCTGAACTTTGTGCCTGTTGCCTTTTCTGAAGCCCCCCGGCTTTTGAGCGAACACGTCAAACTCGACACCTTCATGACAACCGTTGCACCAATGGACCGACACGGTTTTATGAGCCTCGGCACCAATAACGACTATGCCAGCACGGCGGCCCGCTCCGCCAAGAAGCTGATCGTTGAGGTCAATCCGAACATGCCGCGCGTCTTTGGTGAAAGTCAGATCCATATCAGCGAAGTCGACGCCCTGATTGAAACCAATCTACCGCTCTATGAAACAGCGGCGCGCAAGCCAAAACCGGAAGAAACCATTATTGGCGAGATGATCGCCGAACTGGTGCCCGATGGAGCCTGTCTGCAAATGGGGATTGGTGCCCTGCCAAACGAGGTTTGCGGCCATTTGAAAACCCGCTGCGATCTTGGCATTCATACCGAGCTTTTATCACCCGGCCTTGTCGATCTGATCGAGTGCGGCGCGGTGACGAACCGTCTGAAAAAGACGTTTCCAAAGAAAACCGTCTTTACCTTCGCGCTCGGCAATCAGCGCATGTATGACATGCTGAACGACAATCCAGCCATGGCGTCCCATCCGGTGCATATCGTCAATGACCCGCGCCATATCGCGAAGAATGACAATGTGGTCTCAATCAATGCAACGCTTGAAATTGACCTGATGGGGGCGTGCAACTCTGAAAATCTCGGCCGCCGCCAGTATTCCGGCTCAGGCGGTCAGCTCGACTTTGTTCGTGGTGCGCGCGCCTCAAATGGTGGCCGATCCATCATTGCTTGCACATCAACGGCGAAGAAAGGCAGCGTCTCGCGCATTGTGCCGGAACTGACTGGCCCGGTGACGACACCGCGGAATGATGTCGACACCATCGTCACAGAATACGGCATTGCCCGACTGATCGGCCTGTCCGGTGAAGAACGGGCCCGCGCGATGATTTCGCTTGCCCATCCGGACCACCGCGCCGACCTGGAAGCTGCTGCCCGCAAGGCACAGATCCTTTGAGACGAACGACAGCACACAGAGTTTTTTAGGATTGACAATCATTCGCATCTGATGAAGATGCGAGTCATGATCATCTGCGTTTGTCATAATCTGAACTGCCGCAAAGTCGGCGAAGCCATTGATAACGGTGCGGCTTCTCCAAAAGAGATCCAGGCCTATCATGGCAATAAGTTCCAGTGCGGTCGGTGCAAGCCTGAAATGTGCGCTCGTCTTCGCGAACAAAAATCAGAAGCAATCGCAACTAATATTGGCGAAACACCTGCTTTTGCTTAGTAATATTCATTCGCACAAATAATTGACAAACAAGGGCGGTTTTTACTTGCCGCCTGCTCTTCAAATGTTAGGTCATATCCTTAGAACAGGAGATGAATCATGAAGGGCGACCCTAAGGTAATCGAATTTCTGAATAAGGCGCTGAAGAACGAACTGACAGCGATTAATCAGTATTTCCTTCATTCGCGCATGCTCAATGACTGGGGCGTCACCAAGCTCGGCAAGAAAGAGCATGACGAATCCATCGAAGAAATGCACCATGCTGACTGGCTGATCGAACGCATTCTGTTTTTGGAAGGCCTTCCAAATCTGCAGGATCTCGGCAAGCTTATGATTGGTGAGACCGTTGAGGAAATCCTCGAATGCGATCTCAAGATCGAACAGATCGCTATCCCGCTTCTGCGCGATGCTATCGAATATTGTGAATCCGTTCGCGATTATGGTTCGCGTGAATTGTTCTGCAAAATCCTCGACAATGAAGAGGAACATGTCGACTTCCTCGAGACTCAGTTTGACCTGATCAAACGCGTCGGCATTCAGAATTATATTCAGCTTCAGTCCTCACCGGTCACAAGCGAATAGCTGTAAGTCTACCGGCATTGACCCGATGGCGCGTTCCTTGCTTGAAAACTGTGAGGTGTTCCGCTTCGGGTCAGTTGTGCCATTTTAACTTCATGGCAGACCCAAAAAGCGGTACATTGCGCTTATTCAATTGGGGATGGAGCTCTGAAGTGAAACGTTATCTGACGATATTGATACCAATCGCACTCGCGGCGTGTCAGACCGTTCCGTCAAACACAGCGGTTGCAGACCCGCCGGATGTGAAAGTCGTCACGGCTCAAGACAAGGCTGAGGCCAAGCCCGACGCAAAACTCGACGACGCCCCTCCTGCCGACGACAAACAATCGGCCAAGACAGACGATGACACCGCGCTGAAAGGCGGCGATGACGCGCCTGTTCAGAAGACCGAAGAAAAAACGCCCGCAAAAGAGCCAACCGACGAGACCAAACAAGTCGTCGTACCGCGCAATTTTGTCGAGTATTACAAATCCGATCTCGTCATGGCACTGATCTCAGACTCCATCGTCAAAGACGATGTTGCGCTGATGGGCATTGTCAGCGGCACACGCGCTTACTGTCAGCTGCGCTGGGAGCCTGGGTTCATCACATTCATGAATGCAGCGCACCGTCAGGGCCTCGATCTCAATCTTGTTGCGGATGACCATGGATATTACCATGGCGCAGCAGTAAAGGCGCTTGCCTCTGCGAAATATCAGTGTACCGAGAAAGATCTGATCGACCTGCGCGCGGTTGAGCCCTACTAACAGCGCCTTGGTTTCGCCCCAGTAATCTTTGAAACTGCCACCGTCGGATGGGAGGCACACATGGCATGGATGAAATACGCAGTCACTTTAGTTGCGACACTCTGCTTATCAGGGTGTTTTCTGTCCACGAAAACGCCATTCATCAGCGAAGCTGACGCTGTCTTCCCTTTCACGCTGACGCCGAACGAGAAAATCTCGCTCATCCATTGCGGACGCGATGACAAAGACCTGTCAGACTGGTCGGATTGCAAGCCATTGCAAATCGAACAATCAGACCACCATTATGTCGTCACCGACCCGGAAGACCATAAAGAAGGCTATGCCATCCGGTTTGCGAAGTTTCGCCGGGCTGCCGCACTCAGCACAAACAGCGACTATATCTTTCAGGTATCCAGCGTTCACGACACAGAGGACGAGCATATTTACGGCTTTGCCCGCATTGCGAATGGCAAGCTGTTCCTGGCGCTCGCCGATGCTCAATTCATTCGGGAATCCACCTGTCTGGCGATGGGCGCGGAATACCCGGCAGAGGAAAAATCCTGCACCGGGGCGATCAGCAGCTTTTTCGAACTGCAGACGGCTCTGAAAGACATTTCAGAGGCCGCAAACTACACCATGTATATCAAGCTGCCAGACGCCTGAGCTTTAACGCGCCACCATCATATAGTTCATCTCGGTATCATTCCCGAGCGACCAGCGATCAAAGACGGGAGTATAGCTGACACCGATTGGCGCTTCTGCAGTCAGGCCCGCACGGGCGACGGCCGCCCTCACCTCATCCGGCGTGACCAGCTTGTCATAATCATGGGTGCCCTCCGGCAACCAGCGCAGGATGCGCTCTGCTGCAAACAAAGCCAGCGCGCGGGCTTTGGCCGTCCGGTTGATGGTCGCAATGATCATGATACCGCCCGGCTTGACCAGACTGGCACAGGTTTCCAGAAACGCATGTGGGTCTGAGACGTGCTCAACGACTTCCAGCGTCAGAACGACATCAAATGGGGGCTCGCCAGCCTCAGCCAGGCCTTCGACTGCCCCGGCCCGAAAATCAATGTCGAGCCCGATTTCGGTCGCGTGAACACTTGCCGTCTTGATATTCTTTTCAGAGGCATCCACTCCGGTGACCGATGCCCCAAGTCGGCGCATCGGCACACTGACCAGACCACCGCCGCACCCAATGTCCAGCAGACGCAATCCGTCGAGCGGTTTCTGTGCCTTTGCGTCTAGTCCGAAATGCGAAACGAGCGTTTCCCGAATAAAGCCCAGGCGAACCGGGTTAAACTTATGCAGAGGGCGAAATTTGCCCTTTGGATCCCACCATTCGCTTGCAATCTGCGAAAATTTTTCGACTTCACTGGGATCAATGCTCGGAAATTTCGGGGCCTGTTCAGTGGAATTCGATAAATTGTTCATGATTTCCTCCAAATCGGCATTTGCGCACAAGCCTCAGACCACATAGAAGAGCTCGGGGCAATCTGCCCATAATATGAGAAGTGTATCGAACAAAGCATATGTCACCCATCGTAATGAAGTTTGGCGGCACATCCGTCGCCGACCTTGAAAGAATCAATCATGTAGCAGATGTCGTGGCCAAACAGGCTGAGACAAGTCGTGGCGGTATTGCGGTCATCGTATCGGCAATGGCGGGCGAAACCAATCGCCTTGTTGGCCTGGCTGGAAATGCTGCGGGTCCGGATCTTCATGGTCCTGAATTTGACGACGAATACGACGTTGTGGTCTCCTCTGGTGAACAGGTCACGTCCGGCCTTCTGGCGCTCGCTCTGCGTAAGCGTGGCCTGAATGCGCGCTCATGGCTCGGCTGGCAAATGCCAATGCTGACAGACGACGTTCACGGCAAGGCCCGGATCGAAGATATTGAAGACGGCGAATTTCAAAAAGCCGTCAGCGGTGGACAGATTGCTGTTATCGCCGGTTTCCAGGGTAAATCCGATAAAGACCGGATTACGACTCTCGGGCGGGGCGGATCTGATACATCGGCGGTGGCGGTTGCTGCGGCGCTGCGCGCAGAACGCTGCGATATTTATACGGATGTGGACGGCGTCTATACGACAGACCCACGCATCGTATCTAAAGCCCACCGCATTGAGCGTATCTCGTATGAAGAAATGCTCGAAATGGCGTCTCTTGGCGCCAAAGTCTTGCAAACCCGTTCGGTTGAGCTCGCCATGAATCACGGCGTCCCAATCCGGGTATTGTCCAGTTTTGCAGAGCCGGGTGCACAGAACACCGGCACACTCGTTTGTGATGAGGATGAGATTATGGAAAAACAGGTTGTCAGCGGAATCGCCTATAGCCGCGACGAAGCCAAGGTCAGCCTGCTTGGCGTCTCGAACCACCCAGGCATAGCGGCCAGCATTTTCTCACGCCTGGCTGACGCAAATATCAATGTCGACATGATCGTTCAGGCAGACTCCCGCGGACCGGAAGTCGCCAACATGGTCTTTACGACGACAGAACGCGACAGCGAGCTGGCCGTTTCCGTTCTGGAAGCAGCCAAAGACAAGATCGGCTTTGAGAACGTCATCGTCGACAAAGACGTCGCAAAAGTCTCGGTTATCGGCGTTGGGATGCGAAGCCATACCGGTGTCGCGAAAACAATGTTTGATGCGCTTTCAGAAAAAGGCATTAACATTCAGGTCATCTCTACGTCAGAAATTAAAATCTCTGTACTGATCGACTCATCCTATACTGAACTGGCAGTTCGCGCCCTACATACGGCTTACGGCCTGGACGCCGGCTAGAAGGACGAACACAGGTAGCACATGTCCCGACCCGAAAGGCCGAATAGACCCATTGGCGCTGTTGCTCCGCGTATTTTAATGACGCGGCTGAGATCGCTAATGGCTGACGGTCTCGGTCTCGACGGCAGATTGAGCGGTGTGGTTGAACTCGTCGCCCGCTCATTCGTTGCAGATGTGTGCTCCATTTATCTTCGGCTGGAAGCGGGCGAGTTTGAGCTTGTCGCTACTGAAGGCCTGAAACCCGAAGCGGTCAAAACCACGCGCCTCATGCCAGATGAAGGTCTGGTCGGTCTGGTGGCATCACGGGCGCAGCCGGTGAATGTTCAGGACGCGCCGCATCATCCGCGCTTCAGCTATCGCCCGGAAACAGGCGAAGACCCTTACACCGCATTCCTCGGCGTTCCGATCCTTCGTTTTGGGCGGGTGATTGGCGTTCTGGCCGTCCAGAACGTTGTCAGCCGTTTGTATGACGATGAAGACGTCGAAACGCTGCAAACCATCGCCATGGTTCTGGCCGAAGTCGTAACGACAGAAAGCCAGAGCGGCTCTGATGAGCTTGCTGATGTCGCGGTTCGCCCGAACCGGCCGCTGGAACTTCTTGGACGCTCGCTCAGCGATGGTCTGGCCATTGGCCCTGTTCACCAACACGACCCGGTTGTTGCCCCGGCTCAGTTCTTCGCGCGTGACGTTGCCAGCGAAGAAGCGCGTCTGCGCGATGCACTGGAAAAGCTGCGAACCTCAATCGACGCCATGCTGATGCATCATGTGGCACCGCTTGGCGGCGAAAGCCGGGATATTCTAGAAACCTATCGCATGCTCGCGCATGATCCGAGCTGGGCCAGCCGACTGTTCGATGCGGTCTCATCCGGCCTGTCTGCAGAAGCCTCAGTTGACCGGGCACGCCGCGAACACCGCGCGCGCCTGCAAAACGCCAAGGACAGCTATCTGCGCGACCGGCTGCACGATCTTGAAGATCTGGACAACCGACTGCTGCGTCTGCTCGCCGGGCAATCCGGCACGAAAGACTCCACGCATCTTGACGGTGCCATTCTCGTTGCTCGTCGTCTCGGCCCTGCCGACCTTCTGGAATACCGGAACGCAGGCCTGAAAGCGCTGGTGCTGGAAGATGACAGCACACAGTCACATGCCGTGATCGTCGCGCGCGCGCTCGGCCTGCCGCTGGTCGGCGGTGTCAGCCGCATCATGACCAGTGTTGAGACGGGCGATCTCGCCATTGTAGATGGCGCAACCGGCCATGTTCACATTCGCCCCGAACAGGACATTATCAATGTCTATCGCGACCGGCTGGCCATGCGCAGCCAGCGTCTCGCAGAATTTGCGGCCATTCGTGACCTCAAAGCGATCACCCGCGATGGCATAGACATTACCCTGTATATGAATGCCGGGCTGGGCCTTGATGTTGAAAACCTCGACGCCTCTGGCGCTGAAGGCATTGGTCTGTTCCGTACTGAGTTCCAGTTTCTGGTCTCAGAAACCCTGCCGACGCTGCAGGAACAACAAGACTATTACCGTCAGGTGGTTGAAACTGCCGGGGATCGCCCGGTCCTGTTCCGTACACTCGACCTTGGCGGCGACAAATTGCTGGCCAATGGCCATCACCATGAAGACAATCCGGCTCTTGGATGGCGATCCTTGCGGTTCGCGCTCGACAAGCGCGGCCTGTTCCGTCGCCAGCTTCGCGCGCTGGTCCGCGCCTCCGAGGGACACACCCTGTCTGTGATGTTCCCGCTGGTCACAACGCCATCTGAATTTCGTGAAGCGCGCGCCCTGTTGATGAAAGAGCTCAACTGGTGCCGCAGCCATGGCCGCGCAGGTCCGGATGCCGTCCGCGTGGGCGCGATGATCGAGACGCCAGCCTTTGCTCTCAGCTTTGATGAACTTGCTGGCGAGATCGATTTTCTGTCGGTCGGAACGAACGATCTGCACCAATATTTCTTTGCGGTGGATCGGGACAATCCAAAGCTCACGCACCGCTATCCAATTCTAAACAAATCTTTCCTGTTATTTCTGAAGGGCATTGCTGACAAAGCCCGCGAAATTAACGTTCCTGTTTCCATTTGTGGCGAAGCCGCCGGCAACCCGGAAACAGCAATTGTGTTCTCTTTGCTTGGTTTCAGGCAGCTTTCCATGCCCGCCTCAGGGGTCGGCCCGGTAAAGAAAACGCTCCGTTCCATCAACATTGCTGATCTACTGGTTAAATTCGAAGCATTATTTGAGAAGAAAAATGCAGAATTGGAAAAGGATTTATTAAGTCTCCTGAAAGATTATGTTCACGTGTGAAAAGCCGTTGAATTCGGCCCTCAGCTTGTTAAAAAGTTTGGAGGAGCAGCATTTTTCGGGTAAATAAGCTCTGAACAGGCGGGCGAGCCATGGTACAGGCAGTTGAAAGTAAAGTAACAGCAACTGGTGCAAGCAAGCAGGCTTCTGAAAGTCCTGCGGCGGTTGAACCGGTCAAACCGTCTCATCTTCACTTGGTGGATGAAACGAACGATCCCAATGTGCGGGTCGGTCAACGCCTGAAAACTGCGCGGACTGAGAAAGGTCTGAGCATTGACGACGTCGCCAAGCAAATCAAATTCCGCAAAGAATATCTCGACGCCATTGAGCGCATGCAGGTTGCGCAACTGCCAAAAGGGCTCGTAAACCCTTACGTTCGTGACTATGCGCGTTTTCTCGGCCTGGACACACGCCAGTGCGTTGACGACTTCAACTTTCAGTGCGGCGCACTCTCGCAAGCCAGCGAACTGCCTGCTGCAGCACCTGAAGGCCCGAAGGACTGGACCGGAGCCATCAAGATCGGCGTCACTGCCGTGATCGCCGTCCTGATGGGCGTCGGCGTCTGGTCTGGCTATCAGATGTTCAGCCAGCAATCCAATTCCAGCCCACGTCTTGAGACGAGCCCGTCTATCGTCGTGACGCCAGATCTGAACGGCGCTGGCAATTCTGTGATGAAGACCGCCTCTCCGGCTGTTCTCGTCCCTGCTGATACGGTCAGCCTCGAAGTTCGCGCTAAAGAACGCGCCTGGATCGAGATCCGCGGCGCTGATGGCACTGTCTTTGTGGACCGCCGCTTCTCTAAAGGCGAAGTCTATGACCTGCGCGTTGGCGCTGGCTGGACGCTGACCACACCCGACGCTGGCGCATTTGAATGGATCGTCAATAGCGAAACGGACAAGGTACTCGGCGAAGCCGATCAGGCCATCTACTCCCTCAGCATTGATGAGTTTGCGGCAACTCTGACCCGCAAAGACGGCTGAGCTTCGCTCAGCCTCCCCTTATGGTTTACCCCCTAAATCCCTGATCAAATGATCAGAGACCTTTCCCGATAAAGATTTTTCAATTGCGTGTTTGTCAGCTGTGGCTGACGTATGTGTCTTTGGCCCTCGCAGAAAACTGCGCAGGCGCGCCAGCATGCTGGCGCCCAGAGATTTGATTTTCATGATATTTCCTGAAGATTCAGAGGATCGTAAAACGGCTCAGCAACAAGCTGATCAGCAGTTGGATCCATAGGAGAGGGTGTGTTTGGTCATAACGCTCTCCTTTCCTTCAGAATTTAATGGTGTCGTGCGGTCTGACACTTTCCCGATACAGGCCTCAACCGCGCATGGCAAGTCAGTGCTGGTCGAAATACGCTTTGAGGCGCGCCAGCCCCTCTTTAATATCAGCCGTCGACCGCGCATAAGACATGCGCAGCATATGACGCCCTCTGAACGGATCGAAATCAACGCCCGGAGAGACCGCCACGCCTGCCTTTTCCAGAATCTCTTCGGCCAGTGCGAAGCTGTCATCGGTCAGCTCTGACACATCGACATAAACATAGAAGGCCCCGTCCGGCGGCGCGAAATGTTTCAGCCCCGCTTTCGGCAGGCCTTCCAGCAACAAGTCCCGGTTCCGCTGATACACCGCCAGATTGGCATCCAGCTCGTCTTTTGCATCAAGCGCCGCCAACGCCGCCACCTGGCTCGCATGAGGCGCGCAAATGAAGAAGTTCTGCATCAGGCTTTCAAGGCGGCGAATATGATCTTCCGGAACCACCATCCACCCGACGCGCCAGCCCGTCATGGAGAAGTATTTCGAGAAGGAGTTGATGACATAGACATCATCGGTGATCTCAAGCGCGGACACAGATTTCCGCTCATATTCCAGCCCGTGATAAATCTCGTCAGAGATAAACGCCGCGCCCATGGCCTGCGTCGCTTCGATCAGCGCGCTCAGCGCTGGCTTATCAAGCATCGTCCCGGATGGATTTGCGGGCGACGCCACCAGCAAGCCATCAAGGTCACGCGGCAGATCGTCCGGCACCGGTTGATACCTATTCTCAGACGCACAGGGAAACTCAACCGGCTCCAGCCCCAAACCTTTAATAATCGCCCGATAAGGCGGATAACCCGGCGCACCAATGCCAACCCGCCCGCCAACATCGAACAGGGATGTAAACGCCAGCGTGAACCCGCCAGAAGACCCCGGCGTGATGATCACCCGTTCCGGGTTCAGGTCGAGCCCGTACCATTCCTTGTAAAGCGCCGCGATCCCTTCGCGCAGTGACTTCAGGCCAAGCCCGCCCGTATAGCCAAGATGTTGTGTGTCCAGCACACGCTTCAGCGCCTCACGCGCGGCCTTTGGCGCAGGCGTTGACGGCTGGCCAACCTCCATGCGGATAATATGCCGCCCGGCTGCTTCCATCCGGATCGCCTTTTCCTGCACATCCATGGCGATGAAGGCATCGACACTTCCTCGTTTTGAAACGCGCAACTTCCACTCCCATGAACTGAACCGCACAGGATTTCTTCCTAGTTCTGTCTTTACCTTGTCGCAATCCACCGCCATGTAGAGGAAGCAAGCAAAGGTGAATTCGCATGCAGGCTATTCGTCCATGGCGTCATATTGAGCGCCGCACATCCCGCCAGATTTTTGTCGGCAATGTCCCGGTCGGGGGCGATGCCCCGATTGCTGTTCAGACCATGACGAACACGCCCACAGAGGACGCTGACGCGACCCTCGCGCAGATCCGCGCTGCCGCAGAGGCGGGCGTCGACATTGTCCGCGTCTCCTGTCCGACAGAAGAGGCAACAGCCGCCATGCCAAAAATCTGCCGCGAGAGCCCTGTACCAATCGTGGCAGACATTCACTTCCACTATAAACGCGGCATTGAGGCGGCTGATGCGGGCGCGGCCTGTCTGCGCATCAATCCGGGCAATATCGGCTCTGAAGCGCGCGTGAAAGAAGTCGTCGCCGCAGCAAAAGCCAATGGATGTTCCATCCGCATTGGCGTGAATGGCGGCAGCCTTGAAAAACACCTTCTGGAAAAATACGGCGAGCCCTGCCCTGATGCCATGGTGGAAAGCGCGCTCGACCATGCCCGCATTCTCGAAGATCACGGCTTTGATCAGTATAAAATCTCGGTCAAAGCGTCTGACATGTTCCTTACCGTCGCGGCTTATCATCAGCTCGCAGAGGCGACCGATGCACCGCTCCATCTCGGCATTACCGAGGCAGGCGGCCTGCGCACCGGCACGGTGAAATCCTCCATCGGCATGGGCTCTCTTCTCTGGGCAGGCATTGGCGACACCATTCGCGTCTCGCTGTCGGCAGACCCGGTTGAGGAAGTCAAAGTCGGCTTTGAAATGCTGAAATCCCTCGGTCTGCGCACGCGTGGCGTCAACATTGTTGCCTGCCCGAGCTGCGCGCGTCAGGGTTTTGACGTCATCAAGACCGTCGAAGTTCTGGAAGACCGCCTCGCTCATATTTCAGAGCCGATCTCGCTCTCCATTATTGGCTGCGTCGTGAATGGCCCGGGCGAAGCGGCCCTCACCGATCTTGGCTTTACCGGCGGCGGCAAGGAATCGGGCAAAATGTTTGTTGCTGGCCGCGCCGATCACAATGTCTCCAATGCCGACATGGTCGATCACATTGTCGAACTCGTCGAAAAACGCGCCGAGCAAATGCGCGCAATGAAAGACGCCGACGAGGTCGCCGCGGAGTAAGGTTAGGGAGACCGTTCGGAAATGCAGTTTTCAGACATTCAACATTTTCTTTCCCAACCTGCACTGATCGAATATCTGAAATTATTGTCCGTTATAATCGCTTCAGTCGGCGCAATGCATTTCACACGTAACCGCTGGCTGACAGAACAAGAAAAAGTCAGACTGGAATTATTCGAACGCAGGTTCAAAGTTTTCGAAGCTACAGCGAACCTGATCAAAACTGCACGCTCGAGAAAATTTAATGAAGAACTCGGAGACGTTCGGTCTTTTCAAGACACTCCTCACCTAGCTCGTTTCTTATTCTCAGACGAAGTCGGGGAATATTTAGATCAAGTTTGGGGAGCGGTTTGTGACATTCAGGAAGCAGAAGAAGAACTATCAGACGCACACTCTCCCGCAGCGCGCGCATGCAATGAGGTCGCCGACTTCAAAACACTGAGACACAACAAAAGGGAAGCCGTTAAAAAATCTGAACTCGTTTTTCGAAAGCTCTACACGGTGTTCGAACCATACTTGAGCTTCGGCGCTGCGAAAGCCAAAAACAAATGATCCCCCTCGGTCCTTCGGACCACTCCCCCTTTTCAAGGGGGAGAAAACCACCGAGACTGACACACGGGCAGCGCAACAGCGCCTCCTCCCCTTGAAAAGGGGAGGATAGAGGTGGGGATCAGAAAATGGACGAGACTAAACAATCCCGCTTCAGTCGCACAAAATCTCAAACCAGCCGTGCTCGCGAATTGCGATCAAACGTTTCCAAAACCGAACACAAGCTCTGGCCGTATCTTCGCAAGGAGCAACTGGGGACAAAATTCAGGCGACAACACCCTGTCGGCCCATATTTTGCGGACTATTTCTGCGTCTCTTTGAACCTCGCCGTCGAAGTCGATGGCGACTGGCATGATGAAAAATCAGATGCGAAACGCGACGCATTCTTTGCGGAGCGCGGCGTTCAAACGCTTCGTATTCCGGTTTCCGACATAGACGAAAATCTGGACGGCGTTCTGCAACAGATCGAGCTGACAGTTATTGAGCTTAAATCGTCGGGTGATTGATCCCCACCCTCGCTCGGGAAATCGTATCCGACTTTTTTCCTCCCGAGTCCTCCCCTTTTCAAGGGGAGGAGGCGCGCGTCGCACCTAAACCCCGCACACAGTCATGCCTCGCGTATAGGCCTTGATCGTGGCGATTTTCGCAGGAGCACGCAAAACGCTCCAATAGCGGGCACCGCCGCGCCAGGGCGCTTGCGTATCGGCAATCTGCCCGTCCGTCCCAACCCAGCGCGACAGGATAATCACCCCGCAGCGCAGATTAACTTCGGCATCGTGCAGCAATACCTCGTTATCCCTCGGTACGGAACACCCGCGATAGGCATTGGCGCTCTCTTGCGACAATTGTAGCAAGCCGCGGCTGATCACCCAGCGCCCGTCAGAGGTTTTGAAATTTTCCTAATAGCTGACAGAGGGGTCATGCCCGTTCTCCAGACGCGCCATAGCCGAGACCAGCCCCACCCAGAAAGCAGTCTTATCCGCCTCAGACGTCATAGACGGATAGGCCGGGCAGAAGTCTGCCACATCAGACACATTTGCCGTCAGCAGATCACCGCCCAGATCAGAAATCGCCTCGGCAGTCAGCGCTGTCCAGCTCGCGCCATCGGGCTTTGCGTCCCAGTCCGCATGATAACTCATCGCCGGTTTCGGCGCTGGAACAGGTTCAGGCGGTTTCTGTTGGGCCGCACAAGACAGGACCAGCAAACAGGCGATTGGCGCAAGAAAACGGACAGTCATTGTCTGATCCTCCTGCTTCAGAATAACCGAAAACCGATCCATTCCCCATTGGAAAATGCCCTGCCCCGAAATCGTCACACTTTGCCCATCGTCTCGCCGCCGAGCTTTATTGTGATTGAATAATCACTTTGGGGCTTATGATGACACCTCTCAAATTCTCAACTCTGGTCGTTGCAGGCAGCTTGCTTGCTGGCTGCACAACCGCTGACCTCGCCGCGTTTAACGACGCCATGGCGACGGTTGCGTATCAGAACAGCTATAACTCACCCTATTCCACTTATGGCGCGAGGTCCGGCACCTGGGTTGGCTATAACCAATGCCTCCACACCGGCACATTCTATCAGTGCGACACCAATAATGATGGCTGGGCTGACAGTTTTGGAGACGCCAAAGATGGCTCCTACACCTCCTCGCATTTAAAGGTGAATGGCAAAGGCGAAGGCTTTACCCGTGGCAAGAATGGCGAGTGGGTCCGCGACCGGGCCTATGACACGGCCGATCGTTCAGACAAGCATCATCGCCGCCACAAGCACGACTAGGCCGCCGGCCATCACTGCGTGGCGGCGTCAGGATCAATCTTGAACAAGCGGCAAAGCGGGTGCTCTGCGCCATCATAGAAAAAGTCTGACCCCGTCCAGTCTTTCTGCAATGGCGCGGCACAGACAGGATGATCCAGAAAACTTCGGTCGTCTTCGCTGCCGCCATTTTCCTCCCATGCCGTCACCAATTGTGGAAAAACCTGATTGAACCGTTCAAGCTCGGACCAGTAATATCTGGATTTAAAAACAATCGGGTCAACCTGCGTGCCGTAAGAGGCATAAAGCCGCGCAAGGTCTTTCGCGTGAACTTCGCAGTCTTGAACTTCACTGTCCGTCAGCGAGGTTTCTCCCTCGCCATACCAGATATCAAAACAGTCATCGGAGGGTTTGTAGTCAGGGTTTTGCTGCCAGCCGAGCCGCGCAAAGGTCTGCTGCGGTCCCAGATCGTTAATCAGTTTTCTGGCTGCGCCATCCGCTTCGGTCGCAAGGCTGCCGGTAGACACACATGCCGCAAGGCACACGGCACTAAACAGCGCGGCACGGCTTCTGACCTTAAAACTCTTCTCGAAGTTTCGCATTATGTCCCCGCCTGCTGACCACAGGCGAGGGTTTCTCAGTTTGCGAACTCTGACAAGTCAGGGCGTCGCGACCATAGCTTTGCGAGGGCTTGATACCTCTCATTTCAGACCGAATAATGGGCGCAGAAGCGGAACGCGCCGGATAAACTCATGGCTGAGCACACAGCCCAGAACCGTCAGCCCGATCACAAGGCTTGCCTCCACCGCCACCGGCAGGCCCTGCCGCGTCAGCCAGAAGCCAAACATGACGATCAATGTCTGGTGCAAAATATACCAGGGGAAGACCGCATCAGTCAGATAGCGCAGCGCCTTGCTATCGCGATTGAGAAATTGCTGCGCCATGCCAAGCAGGCTGTAAATCACCATCCATGCATAGAAAATGCGCGCAATACGGGCTGGCCAGAGCCACGCTTCAAAGGGCGCAGCCTCGCCGCCGAACATATCCCAGTTATTCCACACGATTGTCAGCACGATGCCGAGCGCAATCATCAGGCCCGCAACCAGTTTCCAGCCTCTTTGGATCGCGCCCCAGAACGCCTCATCTTTGGCCAGGAAATAGCCGCTCAGCACCATGGTCAGGCTATGCGCATGATTGGCCCAGTCCCCGGTCAGATCGTGTGTGGTTGGAAAATGCTGGTCCAGAAACAGACGCATCAGAATGTGCGGCGCTATAGGCAGAATGACCGCCCAGACAACCCCCATCTTTCCGACAAAGACGCGGCGGGTCAGCCTCGCAAATGGGCCGGATGCAAACCGGCTAAGCGAGCCAGAGACCGGCAAGATCATCAGGCTGTAAACCAGCAGATAAACCACATACCAGAGATGGTTCCATGTTGGCGTGGTGATCGAATACTCTGACAAAGGGTCGATATAGTGAGGCCAGAACTCAAAGAAGCTGCCCGTAAACTCGCCGCTCTCAACCAGCTGCAACCAGCTTTGCGGCGAGACCACCAGGATCATTCCGAACAGAATAGGCAGGCCGAGCCGCGACAGGCGTGAGCGCATCATTTGCAGAGGCGGTTTCTTGTCTGCAGCAAACCGCAGAGCAACGCCGGAAATGAAGAACAGAAGCGACAGTCGCCACGGACTGGACAGCCGCATCAGCCATTCAACATCTTCGCCCGCATAAACGCTTTTGACGTGCCAGTCCCACGTCACATAAAACATGCCGGAATGGTAAAAAATGAGGATCAGAAAGGCGATGACCCGAAGCCAGTCGAGGTCGTATCGCCGCGTAGAAAGTGACTGCATGGAAAACTCCTGTTTCATGCAGCCTGACTGTCAGACTGTCGGGACGTCTGCAGCGTGTATGGGGCAAAGCCCGTCTTGCCGGGCCAAAATCAGACCTGTGTTGACGAAATGCGGCCCACGGGGACGAAACATCGCCCTTCCCGATTTGACCGTTTGCGGATTTGTGGCACTGAAAGCTCATGTCCAAACCGCAATTGCATCCTGAAGCTCAGGCAGACAGACAGGCCGACCGGAAAACCTGGATCGTCATTGCGGCGCTGACGCTTGCCTCATGGATCGTTCTGTCGAGCTCTGAGTATGATGAGCTATTACGCAGCGGACGCCATCCGGGCCTTGAGCCCTGGTTGCGCGAAACCGGGTCTCACATAGCAAGCTTTGTTTGCTTTGCCATCGTTCCGATCATGCTCAATCGCTGGCCGGTATCGCCTCAGAACTGGAAGCGGTCTGTGCCCATGCACATACTGGCGACCATCGCCTATTCGCTCTGTCATACGCTGCTCATGGTGGCGCTGCGCAAGCTCAGCTATCCGCCAGTGCTGGGACAGGACTATACGTTCGGGCTGTCAGATCCCTCCATCTGGATTTATGAATATCGCAAGGATGCTTATTCCTATCTGATCGCCCTTCTCGCCTTTGCGACCAGCCGGATGCTGGAGCAAAGACGGCTCGAAGCGCAGTCTGTGCGCGAGGATGCGCGCTCCACCGGGCGCCTCACCCTGCGCTCTGGCGGACGGATGATATTTCTGGATGCAGCAGACGTGCTCTTTGCAAAGGCCGCATCCAATTATGTGGAGGTGACCACACCGCACAAAACCCACCTCGCGCGGATCACCCTCTCCAGTCTCGCAAATCTGTTCGAAGAAGCCGGAACAGAGCATATCCGCGTGCACCGCTCTTATCTGGTGAACAAAAGCCATATTCGGGAGATCACTCCGACAGGCGATGGCAATGTCACCATTCATCTGGACAATGGCTCAGAAATCCCCGGTTCGCGCAGCTATCGGGACCAACTCGCCAGCGCCCTGCCCGCTTGACGCTCGTCGCGGCACTCCCAATCTAAGGTGTTCAGTTTCCATGGAGGCCACTCTCACCACTTCCCGCACAATTTTCATTGGTGACGTTCACGGCATGTTGGATGCGCTGGACGCACTGCTGGCCCGATTATCGCCGACAGGCGGTGACCGGCTGATCTTTCTGGGTGATCTGGTCGACAAAGGTCCTGCCCCTGTCGGTGTAGTGCATCGCGTTGGCGAATTGATCTCAAATCCTGAGATTGAGACCATCCTGTTACGGGGCAATCACGAAGACAAGCATATTCGCTTTCGTACCAATCTAGCCCTTCGGCCAAAGATTGCACGAGAAATGGCGCAAGCCGCATCTGAACTGCCAGGCTTTCACAACACCGCCAAGGATCTGCACTGGAACGTGCTCGAGCAAGCCGCGCCCTTCTGGCACGATCCGGATTTGAACATCCTCGCCGTGCATGGCGGCATACCCGGCAATCTGAAGGAATTTCCCTTTGACTGGGACACGGTCGAGACCCTGTCCAACAGCGAACAGCAGCATATCAAAAAGATCTGGCTGACCCGATATATCGACCGGGATACCGGCAAATTTCTGGGTCGGGGCCGGGAAACGCCGAACGACCCGTTCTGGGCAGAGGTTTATGATGGCCGGTTCGGACATGTGGTCTTTGGCCATGAAGTGTTCATGAATGGGCCAGCCCTGTTTAAACACGCCACAGGCATTGATACTGGCGCGGTCCATGGCGGCGCGCTGACGGCATTGATTGTCCAGCCGGACGGCAGCCGGGACTTCCTGTCGGTTTCAACAGCTGCGAACTGACAACGCCGCAATTTAGTCCGCTTTTTGGCCACACACCCGTCTGATCGTTCAGTATGTCACTGAACAGACGGATATTTCTCATGAGCGCTCTCAGCCTGCCAATTGCGGCCAATCCGCTATTGTCTGCGTCGTCCGATCCGAACCGCATCCAGACTTCACCAGCAGACACTCTGCTGACCGCCGCGCGACAGCAGATCGGTGTGACGACGGTTTATGACCCGGCCTATGTTCGTCTCGACTATCCCGGCGGCGATGTTCCAACAGATCGCGGTGTCTGTATCGATGTCATTATTCGCGCCTATCGATCCGCGCTGGACTTTGATTTTCAAAAGGCCATTCACGAAGACATGACCACCAGCTTTGCCCTATATCCCAAAATCTGGGGACTGAAGCGCCCCGACAAGAATATCGATCATCGCCGCGTGCCAAACCTGGAAACCTGGCTTGCCAGAGAGGATGCCGAGCTTGCGAACGCCGACTGGCAGCCGGGCGATCTGATGACCTGCCGTCTGCCGGGAAACCTGCCACATGTCGCGATTGTCTCAAAGCCTGCTCCGGCAGAGACCCTCATCCTGCGCGTGGTGCATAATATCGGTCGGGGAACGCGCGAAGAGCCCGTGCTTCTGACCGGGCTCAAAGCTATTCGTCATTTCCGGTTTGCCCCCGAAAACGCGAGCCCCTAATCCCGTTTCACCATGAAAGTTCGGGACATTTCATCAACAACATCAAGTAAGTCTGCGATATCAACCAGCGTTTGACGGATTGTTTCGTCGCTCCATTCGCCAAGTCTCAAATCGAGAAGCGGGAAGCGATTATCCCCGACAATGTCGATCACAAGGTGTTTGTCGACGGCAACAGCGCGGAACGGATCGCCATGCGCCAGGGCCAGAACACGCTCGACCACCGCCGGGTTAAACAAGGTGCGCGCCTCAACCTGATCGGTACTGCGCAACCGGAATGTCTTCGCGAAATCTTCCGGCACTAGCTGAACATCCTGAAATGCAAGGTCGAACCTGCTCGGCCATGGTGTCTTGCGTGACCGCAGCTGCGTTGCCCCAGACAAACGATACGGCGCCTTGAACACCACCAGCAAGTGATACTTGTCCGGCGCCTCATCAACCTGTTCAATCCACTCAAACGCAGAAAAGCTGATGCCTTTGCGCTCACCGCAAAACCCATCCTCAAAGGAATGACCCATCGCGCTTTGACGGAGATAACGAGCTTTCTGTTCTTCTGAACCCAGCACAACCACATCAGCCGTTAAAAGACCCGTCGCCGCAGCGGCCTCAACGCTTTCGTCAAGGCCGCCATGATCGTTCAGCACATCCATAACGATCTGGATTTCCTTGCGCAAAAGGCCAAGCTTTTGAAACGCTTTCAGGCTTTCCGGCGCGCCGCCCGGCGCCGCAATATAGCTAAGTCCGACCTTTTCTGCGATGGCGGTCATGACCTTGCTTTTCACGATATAGCGGGCCTGTGTCGCGAGGAAATAATCGGAAATCGCGTCCCGGTTCATCACCGCCGCCAGCGCCAGACAGCCAAAAAATGCCAAGGGAAAGCAGACAAACTTCAGAACAGTGCCCCACCAGGTATCAGGCACAAAAGCAGAGAACAGAAAGAAGCCGAGAGCAAATCCAAAAAACGCGATGGTAAAACCGCGCGTGATTTTCATCAGTGCCTGTTTCGATTGCTCATCCACATTGCTGGCAGGCAGCGTTTCAAGCGGCGGTCTCACCTCGTCACGAATGAGGCGCTCAACGCCCTCAATACCAAGACGTCTTTCGATGTCAGTCCAGTTCATAATGTCCCCCACAGGCATCAGATAATGCACCGCCCTCACGCACTCAGCAAACCGTTTAACGTGTTAAGCTTGCGAACTGCGGAAATTTTAACAAGAATAACAAGAATATCGCCCGGCAGAGGTGAGTCGGCAAACTGAGCGGGGTTTTATGACATCGCGAAATCTCAGACTGAGACAGCTGGTCATTGCGACTGATAATGCGTCAACCATTCCGAATTTGCAGCGCGTTCTGCAACTCGGAAAACCCTATAACGATCCCGGTGTTGCCGAGTTTGGCCTGACCAATGCGGTGTTTGCACTGGGCGATCAATTCCTGGAAGTCGTTGTCCCCCAAACGCAGGACGCCCCTGCGCGCCGCTTCATCGACCGATGCGGCGTTGGCGGCTATATGGCAATCTTTCAGGTGCCAAGCATTCGTGATGTCCGCCAGCGCGCAGATGAACTCGGCATGCGCCGTGTCTGGAATATTGATCTGCCCGATATCGCCGCCAGCCATATTCACCCGTCAGATATTGGCGGAGCTATTGTCTCGGTTGATGAGCCGCGCCCGGCCCCGACCTGGCGCTGGGGCGGGCCGGACTGGTCGTTCAACAGCGCACCCGGCAAGATTACCGGCCTGACCGTCAGCTCACCCGAAGCGGTCAAGATCGGCAGAAAATGGCGACACCTGTTGGAGGGCACAGAGAGCGATGACGCGTTCGAACTGCACACCGCAAACGCTACGATCAGTTTTGACAAAGGCGACCTGACCGGCCTTTCCCAGTTCATCTTCGAAGTGGATGACGCCGATGCAGCCTTAAGGCGGTCCGAAGCACTCGGCTTTGATCGCACCTCTGCGGGCTTCATGATTGGCACGCTTGAAATCGTGATCCTGCCAAAGTCAGATTAATTGGCGCGGCCTCTTTCTTTCTGCTCAAATGCGCTAACTTGTTTTCAGAACATGAGGGGCAAGAGACATGATCACGATTCACCATCTGGAAAACTCACGATCATTGAGACTGATCTGGCTGCTGGAAGAGCTCGGCATCACCTATGATGTGAAGGTCTATCAGCGCGATCCTGTCACCAATCTTGCACCAGACGCGTACAAAACGCTCCATCCGCTCGGCAAGGCGCCCGTCATGACCATGGATGGGAAAGTTCTGGCTGAAACTGGCGCCATCATCGAATTCCTGATGGATCTGTTCCCGAATGCCGGTCTACGCCCAGAACCCGGCGCACCGGGCCGCGAAAAATACCAATACTGGCTACACGCCGCTGAGGGCAGTCTCATGCCGCTTCTGGTCATGTCGCTTTTCTTCACTCGCATGGAAACCGTGCCGCCGTTTTTCATTCGCCCGATCATCAAAATGGTCACCGGGCGCATTCGTGACATGTATCTGACGCCGTCCACCACCAATATGATCGATTATATCGAGGCAGAGCTTGGCCAGACTGGCTGGTTTGCCGGCGACCGGCTGTCCGCCGCTGACATCATGATGAGCTTTCCGGTTGAGGCGGCCATGTCTCGCGCGCAACTTGAAAAGCCTTACCCGAATATTCAGGCCTGGCTGGACCGCATCCATGAACGCCCCGCCTATAAAATCGCGGTCGAAAAAGGCGGGGAACAACAGATTCTGAGCTGACCGGATCGCGGCGGCTAAGAAAAGTCTTTCAAGACCTTAGCCGCCAGCGCAGAATCGGGATGCAGGAAGACCGTATTGTTTGGCCCAAATTCGGCGCGCTCCAGACGCCCTTGCTGAAGCGCATAGGACACCCACCCTTTCGCCCTCAGCCAATCACCGGCGTCTCGATTATTTTCCAGAATGATCAAAGGCTTATGCGTTTCCAACGTGACCTGACCGCCCATCAGGACCGACTTTTCAAACCCCTGAACATCGATTTTGACGAAAGCGGGCGTCAGGTTCAGATCATCCATTACTTTCAATTCACATGGCACAGATCGAACCCGTAACAGGCGACTTTCAAATCGCCAGACCGTTTTTTCATTCAGCCAGTTCCGGGCTTCTTCATAGTCGAAAGATGCCAGGCCATCATACATGAATTGTCGGTAGAATGGGACAAAGAGCTCGTTCGCCCCGGGCTGGTCGGATAGACCGGCGCTGACAATGCTGACGCGCTTTTCGTTCCCAAAGCGTCGTTTCAGTTTTTCAACCAACAGACCATTCGGCTCAAAGGCGACGACCGAGGCATCGGGCTTGAAAAGCCGGATCGCATCAATGCTTTGCCCGCGATTTGCGCCCACATCCAGAAACTGTCCATCGCAGTCGCGAATGGCCGCAATCAAGGAAAATTCGGCTTCAAAAGGCTTTTTCAAAAAGCGCCGAAGGTCCCGCTGCAAACTGGCCTTTGCATCCAGCAGAAAGCCAAACCGGCTCTGAAAATCGCGAAGCACCGGATAGTATGTATTCCGGTCAAAAGTAATGTCGGTCATCATATATCCTCATTTAATCTGAGGATATACTCGTTCGAAATCACGCCAAGTCATTTCCATCGTACGGGGAATTCTCAGAACGCCTCACCCGCCATGGCACTTCTTGAACTTCTCGCCGCTACCACATGGGCACGCGTCATTCCGACCGATCAGCGCAAACATGACCTCAGCTGGCTTGCCCTCACCAGTGCTGTAAACCCAGCGCTCGCCGAGCTTTCGAAAGCTCGAAACTTCATGGTGACAGCTCAGCCCATCATCCGTGACAAACCAGGCGATGAACTCAACCACCCCTGTCTCATCACCGGCCTTACCCTTGGATTTTGACAGAATATCGAGCCGGGTGAATTGTACATCAGACGCCCATTTAGAGGCGTTGAGCGCATCAAACTCACTTAGCCGGTCCGGGTCATGGGTTGCGACCAGATAATCGATCTTGCGCTTTGCATAAGCGCAATAGCGCGACCGCATCAGCGCTTCAGCCGTATCAGCAACCGCCGCAGAGGAATGGAACCGCCCGCAACAGCCCTCATAGGCCGCAGGAAGACCGCACGGACACGACATGAACGCTTAGTTCAGACGGCCAATCGCGTAGAAACGATCTTTGCGCTGTTTGCGCAGCTCTGCCGGAGTGAGGTCTTCCAGCACACCAAGCTCGCGCTCAATCGCATCAGACACAGACCGGATCGCGCCGATCTTGTCACGATGCGCGCCGCCGAGTGGTTCTGTAATAACGCCATCGACAATCTTGTTCTTCAGCAATTCATGTGCGGTGATCTTCATCGCTTCAGCGGCGTCTTTCGCGCGCGCTGCGTCACGCCACAGAATAGACGCACAGCCTTCTGGCGAGATCACGGAATAGATCGAGTGCTCAAGGATCAGAACCTTGTTCGCGGACGCAATGCCGACCGCGCCGCCAGACCCGCCCTCGCCAACAATCACAGACACCATTGGCACGCCAAGTGTCAGACAGCGCTCTGTTGAGCGGGCGATCGCCTCTGCCTGACCACGCTCTTCACCGCCCTTGCCCGGAAAGGCACCAGCAGTATCAACCAACGTCACCACAGGCAGATTGAACTGATCGGCCATATCCATCAGGCGCACAGCCTTGCGATAGCCTTCAGGGTGCGCCATGCCGAAATTGTGCTGCAGGCGAGACTCTGTCGTGCGGCCTTTTTCATGCCCCATGACAACAACCGAACGGCCATTCAGACGGGCGAGGCCGCCAACCAGAGCCTGATCTTCGCCAAAAACACGGTCGCCAGCGAGCGGGACGAAATCATCAAACGCATGTTCGATATAGTCTTCGAAATGCGGACGCTCCGGATGGCGCGCGACTTGCGTCTTCTGCCAGGCATCGAGATTCTTGTAGAGGTCGTGAAGCTGTTTGCTCGACTTCTCGCGCAGACGCGAAATATCATCACCGAGCGACGGGCCATCTTCTTTAACAGACAGCAGTTCCAGCTCAGCGATTTTACGGTCCAGCTCTGCCAGCGGTTTTTCAAAATCGAGATAGGTGTTCACGGCCATAGTTTTCGCACTCACTCATTATGTGCCGGTCAGGCAACCGGATCCAGATCGCCATAAACGACAAAATACGGATTGTCATATCCGCGTTCTTTTTTTCCATAGGTGAGGTCATCGCCCTCAAGCGTCAAGACCCGGCCACCAGCAGCCAGAACGACCGCATGGCCCGCACCTGTGTCCCATTCCATCGTCCGCCCCATGCGCGGATAGAGATCAGCCTCGCCTGATGCGATGAGGCAGAACTTCAAAGACGACCCGGCAGAGACCAGATCCTTCACTTTGAATTTCGCCAGAAACTCGTCCGTTTCCGGGGTGCGGTGGCTTTTCGAGGCAACGGCGCGAATGCCTTCCGCTGGCGCAGGAGAAATCTTTATCGGTGTGCGTGTCGCTGGCAGTGCCGCGCCCGGCGCGACCTTGGCCTCCCAGGCAGAGCCCGGCCCTTCAGCCACCCAGATGCGATGGGTCGCTGGCGCATAGACAACGCCCATAATCGGACGGCCATTCTTGATCAGCGCAATATTGACGGTGAAATCAGAGCCCTTCTTGATGAACTCTTTCGTGCCGTCCAGCGGATCAACGAGAAAGAACATCTCGCCCAGTTCCGGGATATTGCCCGCAGACACAGATTCTTCGGCCAGCACCGGAATACCCGGCGCGCATTCAGCCAGACCTTTGAGGATCAGCTCTTCAGCTTTCTGATCGGCAATTGTTACCGGAGAATCATCTTTCTTGGTGTCCGTGTCGATCCCGCCAGCCGCGTTATAGACGTCCATGATGACCACACCGGCATCCACACTGATCTTCGCAAGTTTTTCCGAAAGGTCGCTGGCAAGGCCGGTCATACGCACATCCTCAAGTCGGCAATAATCTGAACGCGACCAGCTCTAGGCCGTTGTTGAGATGCAAATCAAGCTAAGCCTTCTCAAATGAAAGATTTTATTTGGGCAAACCGGCTATGCACAAACAGAAGTCATAATGATGTGCGAAGGAATTGTACTTTCGGGCAAAACCAATTAAGTGCTGGCCATGACAATAGATAAAACGATAAATGAACTGTCGCAGTTGTACGAAACAGCTGCTGGAAACCTCAAAAAAGCACTCACCGATTACATCGACCATGGCATTGTTCCCGATCCTGCGGAACGCGCACAGGGTTTGTTTGCCTATCCGGAACTGGTCATCCGCTATGAGCCGGGCCAGGCCATTCCTCAGATTTCCCGCTCTTTCGGGAAGTTTTCAGAAACCGGCACCTTTGCGACCACTGTCACGCACCCGGAATTCTTCGACGGATATCTGCGCGAACAGCTGACCCCGCTTCTGTCGAACTATGAGGTCGAGATCGACGTCCGCCCGTCCAAAGTGGAAATTCCGTTTCCCTATGTCTGGGATCAGGAACAGGCCGCCCGCCTGACGGTGGAGCAATCCTCTGAAATCGCGCTCCACTTTCCGAGCCCTCAACTGGCCCTGATCGGTGATGAAGTTGCCGATGGTGACTTCCTGATCGAGGAAGGCATCAAGCCACTCGCCCTGTTCGATGCGCCGCGCGTTGATTTCTCACTGCAGCGTCTCAACCACTACACCGGCACGCCATTCCAGCATTTCCAGCCTTATGTCCTGTTCACGAACTATCATCGCTATATCGATGCGTTTGCAGAATGGGCGGTTGAGCGCATCAAACAACCCGGCCCCTATGTCAGCCTGTCGGCTGCAGGCGGCGTTGAAGTCTTCGCCGACACGCCAAATGCGCTTGAGAAAATCCAGAACGCCCCATGGCGGCGTCACCAGATGCCTGCTTACCATTTGCGCCGCGCAGATGGTCAGGGCATCACAATGGTGAATATTGGCGTTGGTCCGTCCAATGCGAAAACCATTACAGACCATCTGGCCGTGCTTCGTCCGCAATGCTGGATCATGGTTGGCCATTGCGGCGGTCTTCGTCACTCGCAGCGCATAGGTGACTATGTCCTCGCCCATGCCTATTTGCGGGACGACCATGTGCTGGACGATGTCCTACCGCCAGACATTCCCGTGCCACCGATTGCTGAAGTCCAGATGGCCCTGCACAGCGCCGCGGCCGAAGTCACCGGCGAAACCGGGGAAGACCTGAAAGCGCGCCTGCGCACCGGAACAGTTGTCACAACCGATGACCGGAACTGGGAGCTTCAGTTTACCCAATCTGCCAAGCGGTTCAATCAGTCGCGCGCAATTGCCATCGACATGGAAAGTGCAACGATTGCGGCCAATGGCTATCGCCTGCGTGTGCCATACGGCACGCTGCTCTGCGTGTCCGACAAGCCTTTGCATGGTGAGATCAAGCTTCCGGGTGCGGCCAATGCGTTCTACCAGCGCGCCATTGGCGAGCACATCCAGATCGGCATTCGCACCCTGGAACGCATTGCAGAGGACGGCGCATCAACGCTCCACTCCCGCAAGCTGCGCTCATTCGACGAACCGCCGTTTCGGTAATCCCCTCTCACGGGAAAAACTCAACTCGACCGAGACATGCCCCGCGTGCACATTATATTAGACGACCATCAAGTGCTTTAAGCATCTCAACTAGCAGCAAAGTGCACAGGGGACATAGAATAACGATCAGCAATCTGAATGAAACTGAGACTGTCGGAGCAGAATCCAAGTCTGCCTGGGTAAACCACGACTTATTGAAGTGAATTAGAGTAACGTCGACGGCAAGCCTACTCTTCCATTTGAAGCCGACACCCCGTCTTTCGGTATCCAGGGCCCCTCCTAAACCCGCATTTCCACTCACTTCACGACATTTAGATGCCACGCGATTTCGATCGCGTGGCTTTTGCCTCTCGAAGTAAAAAGCCTCCTCCAACTGAGTGTCGCCAGTTTACTGTCCTTGAATAATCAGAGAAAATTATGGAAAACTATCCCTTTCATATATATCAATCTAAAGAACAAGTGTTAGACACACCACAAGGCTAGAGCACTTCTCTAAAGGACAATGCAAAATGACCACCACCCCCAACGAGACGGCAAATGCGGAAGCAACTCAACTGAAATCTGAATGGATCAAGCCTGAACTCATTCAACTCGGTGAAAAGCGCGTTGACGGCAAGCCAACGTTTCTTTTCGAAACAAATAACGGAACGGCTAGTCAAGGTTCGTCATAGATCAGCCCCGGGGTGGAACAGTACAAGTTTTGCGCATTGACCGTTTCACCGAAGTACGAACGCCACGTGATTTCGATCGCGTGGCGTTTTTTATTTCGCCGCCTGGTCCTCAAACTTGGCTGTGGTGTCAGCCTGCCCGCTCACCCAATAGCCAGTGGCTTTGATCCAGCGAAGCGGCACATTCCGGTTCGCGTTGAGATAAGTGCGCACCTTGCGCGTGACATCACCTTCAGCCGCCAGCCAGACAAACGTTCCTTCCGGAATATCGATCTTGTCCAGAGCCGCTATCAAGAGATCAGCATCTTCTGGCGACGCACCATTGCGGTGCAGCCAGACCGGCGCAAATTCAGCGTCGGTTTCAATTGCCTGCTCATCGGAGGAACCTGGAATTGACGCCAGCATTGTGTAGCGCTCACCGGCGCCAGCCTCTTCCACGCGGCGCAACATTGCGGGCAGAGCCGTCTCGTCGCCAATCAGCAGCCAGTGATCAATCTCTCCCACTACGCGCTTAGAGCCACGCGGACCGCCAATCAGGGCTGGGTCCCCGACCTTTACGTCGAGTGCCCAACGCGTCGCCGGGCCCGCCTCATGCACAGCAAAATCGAGCGATAATTCCCGTTTGTCAGCATCGTACCGGCGCGGCGTGTAACTGCGCATGGTCTGCTCACCGCTCGGGTCCGGCGTCATGATCTTGATATTGTCGTCAGGTGACGGGCTCTGAAAACCTTCAAGCTCATCGCCGGAAACAACCACGCGGATCATGTTAGGCGTCAGATAGAATTTCTCAGTAACCGTCAGGTTGCGCCTTTGCAGCGGCAGGCGCACGCGTTCAATCACCGGCGCCTCTCGTGTTGTGGTTTCAGTTTCGGGCTTCATACGGGCTTTCTCATCTTTGACGGTTCAGAGTAACGTCATTACATGAGAATAATTCTCAATATCAGGATTTTCAAGTTGCGATTCGGAAGCGGACAGCTTTCAGTTTCGAAACATTGTGCCGCGCGGTTGGCCTAGCCCCAGAGAAAACTAAACCCCAGCCAACGCTCGGCAAGGCGCTCCAATAGCAGGATCGCCCCAAAAAGGCTTGTCCCTGCGAGCAGAATGACCACGCCGTCCCGCGCCATCAGCCCAAGTCCAAAAACAAGGATGGCGATCCCCGGCAATAGCGGCCCGAACGGCACCAGACCCAGCGGGAATGTGATCAGCGCGGCTAGAACGCAGATCAGCGCAATCAACTGCAGAAAAGGCTTACGCGTCAGAAACGGCAGGCGCGGTTCCAGCATACGGTCAAATACCTCTGCCCAGCCGCGCGCACCTTGTGTTCCTTTCAAAAGGTGTTCCCGCTTAAATCTGAAATCGAGCAGCTTCTCGGGCAACCAGGGGTGATCGAGGCCCAACACGATCTGCGCCGTAAAAATCAGCGTGACAGCAGCCACCACCCAGCTTGCCCCGGGAATGATGGTCAGCGGGCTGATCGCGATAAAGCCAAGCAAAAAGATGACCGGCCCGAAAGACCGCGACCGCACAACATTCAGCAAATCCCGAACCGTGACGTGCTCGCCTTCCGTTTCCTCCGCCAGCCTGTCGAGCAGGGTACACAGCGATCGTTTCTTTGATGGCATTCCGCATTCCCTCACGACTTCACTGTTTCACAATTGGAGTTTTAACACCCAGACGCAAGTTGCGACCCAGCTCTGCCTGAAGATTACCTGAAATTTCTCACGTTCAATCGGCGCTATATTAACCCCTATCTGCTAGCTTTTGCAGAACGAAATAAATGCAAGCAAGCGAATGTTGGATACCAGGGGCGACCATCAGAACATTACAATGAACGCGGTGACGTTTTTCAAAACTGTCGCCCGTCGCGTCATGTCTGGTACTCTCAGCCCCCCGGTCGAACAAAGCACCGTCACGCGGGAACTGCTATTGCAAGCCTTCCGCAATGTGAAGCCAATGCTGTTCGTCAATATGGCCGCTGCTATTTGTGCGACCATCGTTCTGGCGCGGCACAATCCACTTTTCAGCTACAGCTGGGTCGCGGTGATGACGGCGATAGCAGTCCTTCGCGGCATTGGCCTGTCCGCATTTCGCAGAAAAATTGAAATCACTGAATTTTCATCCCCAGATTATCCGGACATTCGAAAGAATGCCGAACTCATCTATGGCACTGGCCTTTTAACCACGGCTTTCTGGTGGAACGGCTTTCTGTTCGCTTCCTTAAGAACAACAGATGAACCGGCCTTTGTCGCCACGGTTATCATTTCAGCCCTTGCTGGCGGGGCAATGGGCGTCACAGCGCCGCTCAAACGCGAAGGGCGAATTTACATCTCAGCCCTGCTGCTACCTGCAGCCGTCATTCTCGCAACAGCTCCCGAACCGCACATTCTGCTGGCCTTTCTGACACTCATCTTCTGGTTTGTCATGATTTACGGCCATACGAACAACTTCAACACATTGAAGAATGCCTTTCAGCTGCAATTGGAAAATCAGACCCTTGTTGGAAACCTTCAGTCGCTGAACGCTTCGCTGGAGAAAAAGGTATTAGAGCGGACCGAGGAACTCCAGCGCGCAGCTTTGCGGGACCCTCTGACAGACCTGCCAAACCGGCGCGGCTTTCATGAAATGCTGCACTTACAGATTTCCCGCATCAAAGACACAGAACACAAAGTTGCCGTCGGCGTGATTGACCTTGATGGCTTTAAACCCGTCAACGATGCCTTCGGTCATGCGACCGGCGATGAATTGCTGATTCAGGTCAGCCAGAGACTGGAAGACTGTCTGTGCGAGGAACACTATATCGCGCGCCTTGGGGGGGACGAGTTTGGCTTCATCATTCCACGCCCGCAAACGCTGCAACAACTTGAAGATATTGGTCACCGCATTTGCCAGGAACTCGCGCGTCCGTTCAAACTCGTCGGCGTCGTTGCCGAGATCGGTGCATCCGTCGGCATGGCAACCTATCCGGATGACACCCGGGACTCTGAAGAGCTTTGCGAAAAAGCCGATTACGCCCTCTATCATGCCAAGCAATCCAACAAGGGCACTGCAATTGTCTTTGACCGCAACCATGAGGCAGAGATCCGTGATCTGGCCCGCATGGAACAGGTGTTAAAGCAAGCCAATTTCGAAGACGAACTCTATGTCGTCTATCAGCCGGTAAAGAACGCCGTAACGTGTCGCACCTATGGTTTTGAAGCGCTCGCGCGCTGGAAAAGCCCTGTGATCGGCGATGTACCGCCGGGGCTGTTTATCCGCGCAGCAGAACGTTCCGGTCAGATCCTGCAGCTCACGCGACACCTGTTGAAAAGTACGTTGCGGGGGGCGCATAGCATTCCCGAGGATATGCGCATTTCCATCAACTTGTCCGCACGCGACATCGCCTCAATGGATGCCGTCGATGAAATCGTCCAGATCGTGAAGGAAAGCGGTGTAAATGCGAACCGGGTCATCTTTGAGATCACCGAAACCGCACTGGTTTGCGATTTTGATCAGGCAAAGGCCGCGCTGCATGAACTCCACCGTCTGGGCGCACTGATCGCGCTGGACGACTTCGGCACCGGGCATTCCAGCCTCAGCCATTTGCGCTTGCTGCCAATCGATATTCTGAAAATCGACTCCAGCTTTATTTCAGACATCATGACCAACCCGACGAGCGAAGACATTGTCCGCACGCTCCTTCGCCTGTGTGACAATATGCGGATCGGATGCGTCGTCGAAGGTATCGAAACCCACGACCAGTACAAGAAGGTGCTCGGCCTCGGTGGCCGTGTCGTTCAGGGCTATTACTTCGCCCGCCCAATGCCGCTCACTGACATTGCAGCCCACATGCTGTCCGACACAAGAGCCGGCATTGGTGCAGATCATTATATCGACGAAGACATCTTCAAACGGCACGTATAATTCACATCAACCAGATGTATCCAACCTTGCTTTTTTGCTTGAACAACGAGTTGATCCTCGCTTAATAGTGATCATACGATCACATTCATTCGGGAACAATCGAGAATGAAGAAACTTGTTCTGAGCACAGCACTGATTTTGCTGACGCCAATGGCGGCTCATGCTGACTTCTGCGCGACGGTAAAATCCATTGCTGACGCGGTAGAAAACGAAGACGCGTCTTTTCTGCCGGACGATATGACCCTCAACGGCGCCAGCTGCGAATATGATGAAGGGTATGAAGACGGCTCAGTGTATGACGCCAGCTGCCTCTGGTATGATGACGCCAAAACCGCAGCGAGCTCTATCAGGCTGACAGACGTTTCAAAGACCCTGCAAACATGTAGCGCCTTGACGTTTAAAGGCCGCACTGACGACGGCAAAACCATCAAATACAATTATGAATATGGTGACTGGGTGTTGGTGACTTTGCTGAAATCTGGCCCAGGTGGTGTCGCGCTGCGGTTCCAACCCTCAGTTTTTTAGAGGAATTGCAGACGAATAACTAACAAAACCCCAGTCATTTTGTGAGTTATTCCGCCTCAGGGGCATAGTGTAACATTTTAGAAAAACAGCAGATAAGGTAGAAGGACCGTTCAGGAGGTCCTCTTCATGGAATTCGACGCGCTGCTTTTATCCCGACTACAATTTGCTTTTGTGGTCGCGTTTCACATCCTCTTCCCATCCTTCACCATCGGCCTCGGGGCGTTTCTCGCCGTCGCAGAAGGCTTGTGGCTTTTCACTAAGAAAGATGTTTTCAGGCGTCTTTATATGCATTGGGTGAAGATCTTCGCCCTCGCATTCGGGATCGGCGTCGTCTCAGGCGTCGTGATGAGCTATCAGTTCGGAACGAACTGGTCCGTCTTCTCCGACAAGGCGGGCAGCGTTATCGGCCCACTTCTTGGATATGAGGTTCTGACCGCCTTCTTCCTGGAAGCAACCTTTCTTGGGGTCATGCTGTTCGGCTGGAAGCGCGTCGGCCCGACACTGCACTTCATCGCAACCCTTGCCGTTGCCATCGGCACCAGCATTTCCGCGTTCTGGATCTTGTCTGCAAACAGCTGGATGCAAACTCCGGTGGGCTTCGACATCGATCCGGAAACCGGCAATC
This sequence comes from uncultured Ponticaulis sp., assembly GCA_963678615.1. Taxonomy (GTDB): domain Bacteria; phylum Pseudomonadota; class Alphaproteobacteria; order Caulobacterales; family Hyphomonadaceae; genus Ponticaulis. Next base: position 215,258 of record OY782947.1, on the reverse strand, counting down.
TCTTCGCCACCGACTGGATGGCCGTGATCTTCAACCCAAGCTTCCCATCTCGCTATGTCCATATGATGCTGGCCGCCTTCATCACCACAGCAGCCGTGGTTCTGGCCGCAGGCGGATATCAGGTTCTGCGCGGCCGCGTCTCAGAGCCGACACGCTGGCAGATCCGCATGGCAAGCGGCACGCTCCTCCTTCTCATGCCGCTGCAAATCTGGGCAGGTCACTGGTCCGGCGAAGTTGCGCACCATCACCAGCCTGCAAAAGTTGCTGCGATTGAAGGCTGGTGGGAAACCCGCGACGTTCAGGGCACAGTCCTGTTCGGCTTGCCCGACGAAAAGGCAGAAAAGAATATCGGTGAAATCACCGTTCCTGGCACCTCCCCCTATCTGTTCAACACAGATGAGCCGCTGAAAGGCCTGAAAGACTTTGCGGCTGATGAACGACCACCCGTCTTTATGGTCTTCTGGGCTTTCCGCGCCATGGTTGGCGCTGGCCTGATCATGTTGTTCATGGGGGCATGGGGCGTCGGCCTCTGGGCGTTCAACCGCATCGAAAAACCGGGACTATTCCATCTGGCTGCCATTCCCACCGGCGCTCTCGGTTTTGTCGCCGTCGTCACTGGCTGGATCGTCGCTGAGGTCGGTCGGCAACCCTATACGGTCTATGGTGTGCTTCGAACGGAAGACAGCGTCTCGCCGGTCGAACCGGGCGCGGTCGCAACCTCTCTGCTCGTTTTCATGGTGGTCTACGCCATTATCTTCACCGCAGGCGTCATCTATATGGCGCGCATCGCAACACGCGGCTTTGATGATGACCCGACCGATGACGTGCACAGCGAGAAGCGTGCGCCGGGCTCTGCCCTGGGCTCTGTCGACGATATGGCTGAAATGCCAGCCACCAACACAAACACTAAAGGAGCATAGACATGGATTTACCTCTGATCTGGTCCCTGCTGATCGCAACAGCCGTCATGCTCTATGTGTTGCTTGATGGCGCTGACCTCGGCATTGGCATTCTGACCGCTTTCGCCAAAGACGAAGACGAACGCAATCTGATGACGGCGACGATTGAGCCCGTCTGGGATGGCAATGAAACCTGGCTGGTGCTGGGCGGTGGCGGCCTGTTTGCCGCCTTCCCGCTCGCCTATGCCGTCCTCATGCCGGCCTTCTACATTCCGGTTCTGATCATGCTGGCCGCGCTGATCTTCCGCGGCGTTGCTTTTGAATTCCGCCATAAGGCGGTTCGCAAGCCCACACGCCGTTTCTGGAATGGAGCCTTCGCTTATGGCTCCCTGACAGCCGCTCTGGCACAAGGCTTCATTCTTGGTGGTTTCATTCAAGGCGTCACCGTGGATGGCCGCAATTTCGCAGGCGGAACTTTCGACTGGCTCACGCCATTCAGCATTCTGACCGCTCTGTCTGTCGCTGGCGGATATATTCTGCTCGGCTCATCCTGGCTGATCCTCAAAACCGAGGGTGAGTGCCAGGCAGGCGCTCGCAAATGGGCGAAACGCGCGACGGTGTTCATCCTGATCGCGATGGCCGCTGTCAGCCTTGCCACGTTGTCTATTGACCCACGCGTAACTGAGCGCTGGGGCGTGTCCATGACGCACATCAATTTCGGCAAATTCCTGCCGCTCGCGCCCGTACCATTGATCGCCGGAGCGTTGATGCTGGCACTTTGGCGTGACTTGCATCTGAAACCGCATAAGGCACCAGACTGGCGTCCAATCATATTGTCAGCCGGCCTGTTCCTGACGGGCTATCTCGGCCTCGCAATCAGCCTGTTCCCATGGCTTGTGCCGTTTGAACTCGACATCTGGCAGACCGCCGCTCGTGACAATGCGCTCATGCTGATGCTGGTCGGTGCGGCGATCATGTTGCCCGTCATTCTATGTTATACAGTGTATGTCTATTCCCTGTTCTGGGGCAAAGTAGATCCGGAAGAGAGCTATCATGGCTGATCTGTTCAAACCTGTCGGGCCAGATACTGACGGCCCCAAGCCGTCACTTTTTGCCCGTCTGGGCTGGTTTGTTGGGATTGCTCTTGCAAGCGGAGGCGTCGTTCTCGCAACAGCCTACCTCTTGCGTGGGTTGTTGTTTATGTAGACGGCGCCCAAAAGGTGCCCCAAACAGATACATTCAAATGCTTATTTGAGAAAATGTTGAACAAATGAGCGGGTGAGTATTAATCTTTTTCGCGTAGCCAGTTCATATGAAATGGCTGGGACAAATCACCTCTAAACTCGAAAAATGGAAGCGACGCGCAACCGCAACGGATGGGCGTGCTCAAGCTTTTGGGCACTCTTCGGCTTTTCCGCAAGAACAGGAAAATACGTTTGACATTCTGAGAAAACGGTACGCCTGCGACATCGAGTTCAATTTGCTGCTGAATGCCTTTGCAAATGGCAGGACAATGATTTTCGTCAATGCAGCCGCCGCCCTCGGGGTGACTATCTTCCTCTATCCGAACTCACCTCAATTTGCCGTCGGCTGGTTCGCTTGCATTCTTGCGCTCAGTTTCTTGCGCGGCATAACGTGGCAGACTTTTTTCAGCATTACCGGGAAAGAGGCTAAGAACTCTGGAGCAGGAGTGCTTCAACATACGGACACACGCAAAAAGTTTGTAAAACACTGGCGTCGCCTCTTCGGCATTGGCCTGTTGATTGCCGGCATGTGCTGGTCTGTCATTCTGGAGCGCGCTGTGGTTGCCGGCGGCGAGTCAAAATACTTTGCATGTATCGTCATTGCTGGTCTCGCCGGCGGCGCTTCCGGTATATGTTCCCCCCTTATCAATGAAGGGCGGCTTTATATCACCTCCCTTTTGCTCCCTGCCGCGCCCATCCTTGCCTTTTCAGCAGAACCCGATCCAACTTTGGCCGCGCTGGCAATACTCTGCTGGTCCGTTCTCATGGTCGGCATGTCCAATAATCATCGCGTTCATCGTCAGGCCTTGACGCTACAGGCGGAGAACACGGATCTCGTTGATGAACTACGTGACCTGAATCAATCACTCGAGCGAAAAGTCGCAAAAAGAACGCGCGACCTGGAACATGCAGCAATGCGCGATCCGCTCACCGACTTGCCGAACCGCCGTGGCTTTCGAACTGTTATGAGCCACGTTCTGAACAGCTCAGATGCATTCTCAGTCGGACTGATCGATCTGGACGGTTTTAAACCGGTCAATGACGCTTTCGGCCATGCAGTCGGAGACGAACTCCTAATTGAGGTCGGACAACGGCTGCTTAGAATGGTGGGAGATGTGAATCAAATCGCCCGCATTGGCGGAGACGAGTTTGGATTCATCCTGAAAGATGTAGTCGAACCGAAGGACATTCAGACTTTCGGTCAGCAGTTGGTCAAAGAACTGTCCAAGCCCTACAAAACGGTAGGGGTCGTCGCCGAAATAGGCGCATCAGTCGGACTGGCGCGGGCGCCTGCCGATGGTCAAAGCACCGCACAATTGTACCAACGCGCAGACTATGCGCTCTATTTTGCCAAGCAATTCCATAAAGGTCAGGCCATTCTGTTTGATCCGTCTCACGAAGCGGAGATTTCTCAGCTTGCCCGGATCGAACAACTTCTGCGCAGGGCAGATCTGGAAAATGAGCTTTATGTCGAATTCCAGCCAATCGTCGACATCAAAACCGACCAGACCTATGGTTTTGAAGCTCTGGCGCGCTGGAACAGCGCCGAGCTGGGAATCGTTCCGCCCAGCCTGTTCATTCAGGCGGCAGAACGCTCGGGGTTTATCCTCGAGTTAACACGTCAACTGGTCAAAAATGCTCTGCAACATGCCTCGGCATGGCCAAAGCACCTCCGTGTCTCAATCAATCTCTCAGCTCGTGATATTGCATCTATGGATGCTGTTGACGGACTTCTGCAAATCGTTGGCGGCAGCGTGATCGATCCGCGACGGATCGACTTTGAGATTACTGAGACCGCACTTGTCTGCGACTTTGATCAGGCCCGGTCAGCCCTGAACCGGCTGGCCGCCATTGGCTGCCGGATATCACTTGATGATTTCGGCACAGGCCATTCCAGCCTTAGCCATTTGCAGCTTTTGCCGCTGGACAAGCTGAAAATTGATTCAAGCTTCATTGCTCGCATGGAGCATGATCAGGCCAGTACAAACATCGTGCGGGTGCTTATTCTCTTGTGCCAAAACATGGATATAGACTGTGTCGTAGAAGGGGTAGAAACCGAAACGCAGCTCAACCTCATCAAGGAAATGGGCGGGCATCTGGTCCAAGGCTACCACCTTGCCAAACCGCTGTCGGTTGAGAACACAAAAAGCTATATCAGCGAAGATCAGCGACGGGCCGCCGCTCAAAGCCATACACCAGACAACACGTCTTCCGGAAAGCGCAAACGCCGCGCCTGATTATTTCAGGCGCTTTGCAAGCCTTGCATAATCTGACTTCACGACCACAACATCCCCATCAGCGGAGATGTCGGCCCAGTAAAGGCTCTCATAGTCGCTCTCGTCGAAATCGGGATAGGTCTCATCCTTGCCGGCAACCACCGCGGCCATAGCCGGAATGGTGTTGGAATGCCCCACCACAACAATCACACCGGGCTGGCCTTTAATCCGGTCTACCATACGGTAGTGATGCATTGGCTCGTAAAGCTCAATCTCGAGTCCAAAGGCTTTGGCGACGGGGTCTGCCGTCTCCCGCGTGCGACGTGTGTCGGTCGAATACACTTTGACGACGTTTTCACTCTTTAACAAAGCCGCCAGACGCTCCGCGCGTGCCTTGCCCTCTGGCGTCAATGCAGGGTCCTTGCCCGCTTCTTTTTCGGCATGACGAACCAGATAGACAATAGTGACGGGTGCATCATCGGCCTTCTCGGCTTTTGTCCCGGTGACACAAGCAGACAGCAAACCGCCGCTCAGAACTACCATAAGGAACATCAGAAAACTGCGCATAAAAATCCCCCGCATCTAGCCGTTTCCAGCGATAATGCGGGGGATCATGTTTTCCTGCAATCCCTGCAAGCGGCAGAGACGTTCCAGACCGATCAGCTAGGCGCGTTTTATGACGCGGATACCGGCAATCAGAACAACGGCACCAATAAAGGCGGTCACCAGCGTTCCGATCAGTCCGCTCGCTGTAAATCCAAGCGCGCCAAGCAACCAGCCACCAACAACGGCACCAAGAATACCAAGTACAATGTCACCGATCAGACCAAACGGGCGATACGAGCCCATAACAGTCCCGGCAAGAAAGCCAGCCAGACCACCAATCAGCAACCAAACAAGCAGATAAGTAATATCCATAACGATTTCTCCTTCCTCTAGCTCGTGGGTAAAAGCTGGGTCGGAAAGCAGATTAAACAACCGTAATCTTCAAATTGCCCCACAATCGCCCAGAACTGCAAAGGCGTTTAGTGGGTGTTTTTCTCAATTTTTCAGCAGACTAACCTTCGCCTGTCTCACCCTGCCAATCTTCATGACTATGGCGAATGCGAACAACATCAATGATCTGGCCATCGATCCGATAAAGAATAATGTGAGAGTGATACGGTGCCACGCGAATTTCACCGAGAAGTTCGTGCCGAATTCTATATCGTTCCGGAAAATCGGTCAGCGAAACCATGAACCCATAAAGACCGTCCACATATTGTTCGCAGGCCTGTGGAGACCAGAGCGTCAGCCCCGCCGTCCAAATCTGCTCCAGATCGCGTCGTGCTGCGGGTCTCAGGTGGAGAGCAAGCGACAAGGACTAACCCTCGGCTGATTTCAGCCGAGCCTTAAAGCCCTCATAGTCAAAAGGTTCTGCCGAACCGCTGGAAAGCCCTTCGTCAATCTTCTGCTGAAGCGCCGAGATTTTCTCTCGTCTTTCGCGGTCACGACGAATGAGGTCACGAACATAATCGCTGGAATTGGCGTACTGTCCATTGTCAGACTGTTTCTCGACCCAGTCTTTCATCTGATCAGGCAGGGAAATATTCATCGTCGCCATGAGCGGTCTCCGGTTTCAACACCATTCTAACTCATTTTGGCAAACTTTGCCATCGATGAATTCCTAGACCCGCCGCCAGGTCGCCCCGCCCGCAGAGTCCATGATCTCAATGCCCTCGGCTTTCAACTCGTCGCGGATGCGGTCAGCTTCAGCCCAGTTCTTGTTGGCGCGCGCATCAAGCCGCGCCTGAACCAGTGCGTCGATACGAGCATTGTCGTCGCTGTCGCCGCCCTGCTCCCACTCCATCGGGGTTTTGGTAAGAATGCCCAGCACCTGACCTGCGTCAAACATCATGTTGCGCACAGTTACCATGGCCGCTTCATTCTTTTCATCCGCTGCGCGGTTCGCTTCACCGGCCAGTGCATTCAGCTCGGCCAGTGCCAGTGGCGTATTGAGATCATCCATCAGCTTTTCCCGCACCGTATGACGGTTATCGGCCACCGGCTTGCCATCGCCCCAGACCCGGCGATAGGCGCCGTAAATCCGGTCGAGCGTCGTCTTGGACTGTTCCAGCAGATCCCGCGTCCAGTCGAGCGGCGCGCGGTAATGGCCAGACAGCAACGCATAGCGCAGCACTTCACCCGGCCAGTCCTTCACCAGATCATGCACCAGCTTCACATTGCCCAGCGATTTGGACATTTTCTCGCCTTCCATGTCGAGGAAGCCGTTATGCATCCAATAGTTCGCCAGCGCCTCACCATGTGCACATTCTGATTGCGCAATCTCGTTCTCATGGTGAGGGAATTGCAGGTCAATGCCGCCGCCATGAATGTCGATCGTATCGCCAAGCTCTGCCTTGATCATGGCCGAGCATTCAATATGCCAGCCCGGACGCCCCTTGCCCCATGGGCTATCCCAGATCGCTTCCTCTGGCTCACCCTCTTTGGCGAATTTCCAGATGGCAAAGTCAGACGGGTTGCGCTTGCCTTCATCAACGGCCACGCGTGCACCGGCTTCATTGTCTTCCTGTTTGCGGCCAGACAGCTTGCCGTAATCGGCCATCTGATCGACCTGAAAATAGAGCCCATCCGCAGTCACATAGGCATAGCCCTTGCGCTCAAGCTGTTGGCCGATGCGGATCATCCCGTCGATATGGTTCGTCGCCCAGGGCTCGATATCCGGCGGCAGAACATTCAGCGCCGCCATATCGGCATTATAAATGTCAGCATATTTTTTGGTGATCGCCGCAATCGGCTCCCCGCTTTCCAGCGAGCTCTTGATGATCTTGTCTTCGACATCGGTGATGTTGCGCGCAAACACGACAGAGCCGCGCCCGTAAATGTCTTTCAACAGGCGGCGCAGCACATCAAACACGACCGGCGGGCGCGCATTACCGATATGAGCATAGTTATAGACCGTCGGCCCGCACACATACAGCGTCACGCGTTTCGGGTCTTGCGGCTTGAATACGCGTTTTTCACGCGCCATGGAGTCATAGATGCGAAGTGTCATGATGAGGCTTTTAAACAAGGAAAGGTGAAAACGGAATGAAGTGATTTGCCGCTCGGAGGTACTTTCCAGCGGGCTTTGTGTCTATCAGCAACAACAATTTTCGATACGCGTTTTCATGCCACGGGCTTTACCCCGAAAATATCAGACTGTCACCCACGCAATGCTCACCGAACCGGCCGTCTTGCAGAGCACTATTTCGCCTTTGACGCGTTCACCGCGGCGCGCATTTGCGTCTCGCCTGTTTTACGAATTTCATCTCGTTTCTTTTCGCCAACAAACCAGTCTTTAAGCGTTAAGCTTTTTCCCGATACCGCGGCGGCAAAATGGCCTGCGCCGTGCGAACAAATCCACCATGCCGAGACATTCGAACTGAAGAACTCTCCTTTATCCAGCATGTCCCCCATCATCACCATTTGATGCTCCTGCGCGTATTTTGACAAATCCGTCTTGAACTCGGTGAAACCAGTTCGCGAAGCTTCGTTTCGCTGCAGGGCGGGCATTTGCCCGCCAGAATGACATTGGTGGGCCAAGGCCACCCTACAAACCGGATCGATTGCTTTACGCCTCAAGACCGCAGGATCTTCGCCATTGCCTTACCCTTGGCAAGTTCATCGACCAGCTTGTCGGGCTAAACGCCCATGCGATGTCGGGTTATGACTGGCCCAGGCTCGACTGCGCCGCCGCCATTTTCCGCTTGGTTTGTGATACCATAACGTTTGCGAGTTCCGTTATCTGCAACGGCTTTGACAGGAAGCCATCCATGCCCGCATTCAGCAGGCGCTCTTTTTCGCCCACCATGGCATCCGCGGTCAGCGCAATAATCTGAATATCGCGCCAGGCTTCCTTGCTTTCGCGAATTCGTTTCGTCGTCTCGATCCCGTCCAGACGCGGCATATTCTTGTCCATCAGGACGACGTCGTAATTGTCCGCCTTCAGCCGTGCGAGGCATTCAATCCCATCCTCAGCAAAATCATACCGCATGCCGAGAATGCTCAGGAATTCAGCCAGAACCAGCCTGTTGACCTTATGATCTTCGGCGACCAGAACTTTCAGCTCCAGATTTTCGGCAACCGACAGCCCTTCTGTCTGGCTTTCTTCCGGCAAATCCGCAGGGATGAGTGGAATCCGCACACGAAATGTGCTGCCCGCCTCACTGGTATCTTCCAGCGCCACATCGCCGCCCATTAACTCCGCCAGCATTCGGCAGATCGGAAGACCAAGGCCAGTCCCGCCAAAGCGTCGGTCGCCCGTGCGCTCATCCTGTTCAAAGCTTTCAAAAATGCGCTCATAGGCACTGTCGCTAACGCCGCAACCGGTATCCTTCACCCGCACCACCAGAGTTTCTTCGCCATAATCACCCTGCACAGCCTCGGCCATAATTGTCACCTTGCCATCATCGGTGAACTTGATCGCATTTGAGATCAGATTGTGCATGATCTGGCGAAAGCGGAGACTGTCCATCATTGCGCCGCGATGCAGAGAGCGATCGATCAGAACATCAAACTCCAGACCGCGCTTTTTCGCAGCCTCCTGCCAGCCCTGAACGGCCATATCTATGGTGGCATAGACATGCGTTGGCGCAGGCTCAACGGCCATTTTACCAGCTTCAATCTTGGACAGGTCCAAAAGATCATTCAGGATCAGCAAAAGAGACTGTCCTGACTGGCGGATCGTCTTTGTAATTTCCTCTTCCCGTTCGGGCAAATCCCGCATCAGCAAAGCATCGGTCAGGCCCAGAACGCCGTGCAACGGCGTGCGCAGCTCGTGGCTCATCTTGGCAAGAAATTCCGTTTTGGCGGCCTCGGCCTTGCGCGCGCGTTCGGCGTTCTCTCGCATTTTCTTCATCGCACTGAAGGTCTGCTCGGTCAGCATGGATGAGAGCGCGGCAGAGATTGAGAGAAAATAGAGCGCGTTCGACAGTCGGTTTGCCTCGATCACATAAGTTCCATTCGCCATGAAAGGCGGATTGTTGACCGACACCCAATAGAGGAAAGCCAGAAACATCGATCCGGCGACCCAGAACATGATCGATGCCACCCGGCCGGAAATATAGCCTGTCACAAGCGGCCCAAGCGTCAAAAGTGGCAAGAGAGCAGAATTGATGCCGGCATGTTCCGGCAAGGCAGAGGCCGCCGTTCCACCAAGAACGAGGCTGGAATAAATAAACGCATAAACGTGATAGTACTGCTTGAACCATCGCATCAGAACGATCAGGAATATCACCGTCAAAGACGTTCCGACCGCAATCGTATGATCATACGTCCACTTGCCATATGTGAAGGACATCACGATCAGGTTCATCAATTCAACGGCGACAAACAACAGGCCAAGCAGCCAGATCGCGCGATAGCGGATCAGATATTCTGCCGGTGTATCAGGCGAGATTCGAAACAATTGTTCGAATTTCTGTAGAATGTTCATGTCGCCCTCATTCGCTCCGCATGCGCCTGGGACTTTGAACCTGAATTCTGTTTCAGAATCGTTCAAGACCTGAAACAAAAAGACGGCAAAGCGGTCATTTCAGGTGATCTTTCTGGACTGACTTGCCTGTGGAGACAGCGCCAAACGCCTGAGGATATCTCGCGTGAGTTGCGGCTCAAAACTGAAAAATCCGGTCATATTTACCGAAAAATGCAAGTCTGCGGAAATCCATTTCCCCTTCGTCAGCGTAGACAAGCTGGAAACAGAATAGTTTAATCGCTATATAAGCATATCAAAGCCCTGAGGGTATTAACTCGGGCGGGCGTTAAGTCCGGGCAAACAACAGCCCCGGCTCGACCCTCGTCCCTCAGTCATAGGAACTCCCCATGCCAATGGATACAATTACGACACCTGGCTCTTTTGAGCGTACCGAACCTGTTACGCGCCCAAGTCAGGAAGAAGCTGAAGCCGCAGTCCGCGTTCTGCTCGCCTGGGCCGGTGACGATCCGCGCCGCGAAGGTCTGATCGATACGCCCAAGCGCGTTGTGAAAGCGTATAAAGAATGGTTCTCCGGCTATGAAGAAGACCCGGTAAAATACCTGTCGCGTACTTTCGATGACGTTCAGGGCTATGACGATATGGTCATGCTGCGCGAAATCGACGTGGAGTCACATTGTGAGCACCACATGGCGCCATTCCTCGGTAAAGCCTATGTTGCCTACCAGCCAACAGAGAAAGTTGTCGGCATTTCCAAACTGGCACGCGTTGTCGAGATCTTCTCCAAGCGCCTGCAAACGCAGGAAACCATGACAGCGCAAATTTGTGACGCGATCACAGAAAGCCTTGCCCCTGCAGGTGCGGCTGTCCTGATCGATGCCAAGCACCAGTGCATGACAACCCGCGGTGTGCACCACCCGGACGTGTCTACGATCACAACTCAGTTCACTGGCGTCTTCCGCACAGACAAAGACAAGCGCGAACGCTTCCTGCGTCTTGCAGGCAAGTAATTCCCCCGTCATAAGGGCGGTATGAGTTTTCATCCGCCCCTTTCCGGAAAAGAACAGGACGAAACAGCCATGTTTCGTCCACGTTTCGATTCGAACGGCCTGATCGCGGCCATCGCGCAGGATGCCGATACGGGCGAAGTCCTTATGCTCGCCTGGATGAATGAAGAAGCTTTGCGCGCAACGCTTGAAAGCGGACGCGCCGTTTACTGGTCCCGCTCACGCGGCGAGCTATGGCGCAAGGGCGACACGTCCGGCCATGAACAGCATATCGTTGAAATCATCACTGACTGCGATCAGGACGCCATCCTGATGAAAGTCCGTCAAAAAGGAGCAGCGTGTCACACCGGACGCAAAAGCTGTTTCTATCGCCAGATTTCGTCTGATGATCAGTTGAAATTCAAAGCCTGACAGATCGCTTTGCTGGATTAATTCTTGCACTCCCCCTCCCTTGCGTCCCGATTTGAAGCGGATAGAGGGAAATCTGAATGTCTAAACCTGTTTATTTTGCACTCGCAGCATGTCTGAGCACCTCCATCCCGCTCGCCTCTCTTGCAGAGCCTGCAGACCCACCCCCTCTGAAGAGAAAAACCCTGGTCGGTGAGCACCCTGTCATCGGGTTCAAGTCCGCGACACATGACTTTGGCAAGCTCACCAAAGGCACAGAAGCGACGCACGACTTCCTGTTCCTGAACAATGGGACAGCAGACCTCATCATCGACAATGTAACGACGAAAACGTCAGGTGTTACAGTCTCCTGGAGCAAAACACCGGTCCCGCCAAATGAAATTGGTCAGATCGGTTTGTCCCTCGATACCTCCATTCTGGACGGCACTCAGTTCATCCGCCTGTTTCTGACGTCCAATGCCGCAAACGGCAATTCCATCCTGTATGTAAAGGCAGAGATGGTTGACGATAAACCAGAAGAAGAGTAACGCTACGGAACCCAAACTTGTGCGCCGCAGCAATGGCTTATGTTATGCAAAACCCGCTACAAGCCATGCATTTTTTCAATAATGTTGGTGCACTATCATATTGATTTTTGCATCGCAGCATGAAATAATACGTTTAATCCGGCGAGCAAAAAAAGTCCGGTGTTTATTGGGGAGTGACAGGTCAAACCCATGACGAAGGACACTCTAATGCTTAAGAAACTTTTTTCCGCTTCCGTATTCTCTCTTTTCCTCGTAGCTCCAGGCTTTGCTGAAGGAAACTCCGTAACGGTTGAGGTTCCGCTCGCAAAAACATCTGATGCGATTGCCGCTAAAGAAGCTGCACTCCTGAAAGCTGCTGAAAAAGTTTGCTCTAAAGTGAAGTATTCCGGCGTTCTCAGCTTCTACGCTGCCTCTTCTCGTCAGGACTGCGTGAAAACAACTTACCAACAAGCCCTCGCTGATGCTGACGCGGCCGAAGTTGTTGCAAAAGCTGACACAAAAGAAGTTACGCTGAAATAAGCGATCCAACTTCTGGATTTTAAGGCACGTCCATAACGGCGTGCCTTTTTTGTTTCGTCTTGCCCCTCCCCTGATCACCAACTACGTTTTCCCGAAACAATAGCGGGTAGGACAATGGCACTCGGGATAAAGGATCTGATGGCAGCTGCCGAAACAGAGGTCACCTCGGTTTCCGGCGACGAAGCTCAAGCGCTGATGCACAGCGATGCGTACCAATTCCTCGACATTCGCGATGTGAGAGAACTTGAACGTGACGGCCTGATCCCCGGCGCGCGCCACGCCCCACGCGGCATGTTGGAATTCTGGATTGATCCGGAAAGCCCTTATCACAAGCCATGGCTGGCTGAAGACAAGACCTTTATCCTATATTGCGCCTCGGGCTGGCGCTCTCTTTTGTCCGCACAAATCGCTCAGAAAATGGGCCTGAAATGCTTCAGCCTTCGCGGTGGATTCGGGGAATGGAAATCATCCGGACGCCCGATCGCGCCCAAAGACTCCCGTTAGGAACTAACGCTACGAGATGGCTAGGCAGCCTGATATCCGCGTGTAACATCACCGGTAAAACACAATAAATAAGGAAACGTCATGGATTATGATACCGTCGTAAACGGTCGACGCAGCATTCGCGGTTATCTCGACAAACCCGTTCCAAAAGCTTTGATCAAAGAGATCATTGAGCTGGCCATGCGCGCGCCGTCATCCATGAATACACAGCCATGGCACTTCTATGTCATTGGCGGCGAGGTTCTCGATCGTATCCGCAAAGGCAATGTTGAGCGCAACCTTGCTGGCGTGCCGGATTCGCGCGAATTCCGCGGCGGCGACAAATATGGCGGCGTCCACCGTGATCGTCAGATCGAGATTGCTGTACAATTGTTTGAAGCCATGGGCATTGAACGCCACGACAAGGAAAAGCGTATGGACTGGGTGCTGCGCGGTTTCCGTCAGTTCGATGCACCGGTTTCCGTTATCATCACCTTTGACAAGGCGGTTGAGGGGAATGACATCACTCCATTCGACTGCGGCGCGGTTATGAACGGCCTCGTAAATGCCGCTTGGTCGCGCGGCCTTGGCTGCGTCATCAACTCGCAAGGCATTATGCAGAGCCCTGTCGTTCGCGAAGAAGCTGGCATTCCGGATGATCAGGTCATCATGATGGCCGCCGCTTTGGGCTGGCCGGACGACACCTTCCCGGCAAATGCCGTTGTGTCTCGCCGCAAGGACGTCGACAAGGCAGCAATCTTTGTTGGTTTTGAGGATTAACAGACGCATGAAAAAGCCAACAACAGACGCCGACCTTGCAATAGCGTTGAAACCAAGCTGGTATCTGGATTCAGACAATCCTCAGGTCATCGAGTTCGCCAAGCGCGCCATTGGTGATGCGCAAACACCTGTCGAGAAAGCGCGTCGGCTGTTTTACGCCGTACGGGACGGCTTTCGCTATGACCCTTACACGATCTCCTCCGAGCCGGCAGACTTTCGGGCAAGCACGATAGTGAACACCCAGTCGGCCTGGTGCGTTCCAAAATCGGTCATGCTGACAGCAGCCGCTCGCGCGGTTGGCATCCCTGCCCGCCTCGGGTTTGCGGATGTGAAAAACCATCTCACATCCAAAAAGCTTTCCGACAACATGGGCACCGACCTCTTCGCCTGGCATGGCTATAGCGAGCTGTGGCTGAATGAAAAATGGGTCGCCTTTTCAACGGCCTTCAACATTGAACTTTGCGACCGGTTCGGCACAAAGCCATTGGAATTCGACGCTGAGAATGGCGCGCTCATGCATGCCTATGATCAGGCTGGCAATCGCCATATGGAGTATGTCAATCAACGCGGCTCGTTCAATGACCTGCCGCTGAACGAGATTTTCGAAACCTTTCTGGACGTCTACCCAAACTGGGTCAAAGACGAAAATGGTGACATTTTCCGCAAGAAATCGGCTGGCAGCGCCCATGACGAGGCCTTTCACGGCTAGCCCAGCAACGCACAACGAAACGCGTTAACCCTACCTAAGGGTTCACGCGCGCGTTCAATCCTCAAGGACCTGGTAAAAACCACTTTCAGACACTTCGGCTATTCTGCACCCAACCAAAAAGATCACCAGAAGGTGACCCAAAGGCCAGAAAGGTGCAGACACGTCATGTCTTTCAGCGTGAATACCAATGGTGCCGCAATGAAGGCACTGATTGAACTGAATAAATCCAATCGCGACCTGGAAGCGATCCAGTCCCGCATGAATACCGGACGGAAGATTAACAGCGCCAAGGATAACGGCGCCGTTCACGGCATGGCGCAAACTCTGCGCGCCGATATTTCTGGCCTCGCCGTCGTCACTGAATCCCTGAACCACGCCATCTCGATTACGGATGTTGCCTATAGCGCCACCGAGGCCCTGTCCGACCTGATGATCGAGATGAAGGAAAAAGCTCTGGCCGCGTCAGAACCGTCCCTCGATAACCGCAGCCGTTCCATTCTGAACGAAGACTTTGTCGTTCTGCGCGATCAGCTCTCTGTCATGATCGGAAACGCCGAGTTCAACGGCATCAATCTTCTCAACGGCTCCACGCTGGATATCGCCCCGATTACAGACAGTAACGGCGGACAGGCTGTCACCATTCCTGGCTTTGATGTCCTGCCCGGCGGCGCGGACACCGACATCACTGCAACTTTGGTGCTCGACCCGTTTGAAGCTGCCCGTGAAGCACTGGAGCGCATCAAGACCAGCCTCGATACCCATCATTCCATGATGAACACGCTCGGCGGAAAATTGCGGACGATGGACACAATGCGCACGCTGGCGGTGAAGACTTCAGACATTTTGAGCAATAATCTCGGAACGCTGGTCGATGCCGATCTTGGTAAGGAATCGGCCAAACTGCAGGCAACGCAGACCAGGCAGCAATTGGGCGCTCAATCGCTCAACATTGCAAACCAGTTCCCGACATTCGCAACGCAACTTTTCAATAACTAACAAAGCCGTGCCCCTGCCGCTAAGGCACGCTTTCGAGCCACACCATTGACGCTTATACTCCCTCAAAACACGATCAGGGAGAGACATGATGACTGCACTTGTAACCCGCGAGGATGTTGACGGCATTTGCTGGCTAACACTGAACCGCCCGGACAAACTGAACTCACTGACCGTCGGTGTCTTCAAGGAACTGCGCCGCCATGTGCAGGATCTCTACAAGGATGACAGTATTGGATGCGTTATCCTGCGCGGCGCAGGCAAATGCTTTTCTGCTGGTCATGACCTCGGCGATATCGCCAGCGGCGAAGACGTTCCATCGCGCGGCTGGCATTCAGAAACCCTGCGCATGATGGAAAAACTGCCAAAGCCAGTCATCGCCGCCGTTCACAATCATTGTTATACCGGCGCACTCGAAGTCGCGCTCGCGGCTGATTTCATTCTGGCAAGTGAGAATGCCAAATTCGCAGATACGCATGCGAAATGGGCTCTGACGCCGATCTGGGGCATGAGCCAGAGACTGCCACGGCGTGTCGGCATTGCCACCGCAAAACGCCTCATGTTCACCGCCGAAACAGTACGGTCGGACCGGGCACTGACAATGGGGCTCTGCGAAGAGGTTTTCCCGGATGAGACCTTCTTCCAGGAAGTCGAAATCTTTGCCCGCTCTATCTTTGCCAACTCACCTTTCAGCCATGCTGCAAACAAGCGTCTGCTGGACGCAACAGACAGCGACAAGCTGGATGCCGGCCTGCAATGGGAAGTCATGGAATGCGAGGGCGTCGGCCCGGACATGAAAGCCCGCATCGATGCTTTCATGAAGAAGTGATATTGTTTTGTGCCGATCATGGTGACAAAGTTTCAGATGTCGATCGGGAGGGGTCACCATGAAACGCAGTGTTTTCACAATCTTTTTTGGCGCAATGCTGGCGGCGTGTCAGCCTGCAAGTGATGCGCCTTCACAGCCCACGCCAAGCCCGGCTCCATCTGGCACGCCAGAGCCAAAACCAGCAGCTGCCGCACAATCCATGTCGTCTGGCAAATACTGTTATTTCGCCAAAAATGAGACCTCTACCGAAGGCTTTCAGCTGACCATAACCGAAGCCGAAACGGCCTCTGCGCAATACTTCGGAACCATCCACAACGATGCGTCAGCCTATTACGCCGCCTTTGAAACGCAGCTCTCTAACGGTAAGCTCGACGCCAAGGGAAAGGCGACGTTTTCGTCTGTGACCGAAGTCGATGGCGATACGCAAACCGGTCAGGAAACCTGGGTGTTTACGCCAGATCAGGCGCATTCAAATGACGGACGGGTGAAACTCTCCAAAGCCCCATGCGCAACTCTGCTGGACAGCGTCTGGCCACAGGTCGAATAGAGCGAACAGCGAGCCCTCCCCCTCAGCTCAACACAACGCTCACCTTGTTGACGATCGCAGCGCCGAGGGCTGCTGCCATCCGGTCTTGCAGATCGTCGACACAGGCTTTGAACGCGTCAAAATTCTCTGCTTCCAGATAGACCCACAGCGCCTCCCATTCAGGAAGATCATCGCGATCGGGCACGGAATAATGCTGCCCGCACTGCCAGGAAATGCTGGAGATACGTTTCTCGTTTTCGAGGAAGCCGCGAATGGCATCCAGCTCACCAGATCCGCCGGTCTGGTGGATGGTAAATTTGAATGTTTTACCCATTACGGCACTCCCTCAATGTCCTGCTTCCGGGACTATACGCGTGGAAGACAGTGAGCCCAAGGCGTCTTCAATTGGCTGACCTTGAATTTCCGCATCAATTCGTCGACTCTGAGAGTCAGGCAAACAGGGGAGAGATACCCATGTTCAGACTTCTGAGCTTACTCACACTGGTCTCAGCCGCCTTTTCCAGC
Source organism: uncultured Ponticaulis sp. (assembly GCA_963678615.1). Lineage (GTDB taxonomy): Bacteria > Pseudomonadota > Alphaproteobacteria > Caulobacterales > Hyphomonadaceae > Ponticaulis. Next base: position 198,120 of record OY782947.1, on the reverse strand, counting down.
GCCGCCTTTGCTGACACAGACATTGCCAAAGCCTGCGGCACGCTTAACCGCCCAAATATTGACTGCGCCTGCGTCGCCAAACGCGTTGATACGATGCAGCAAAATACAAAATCGCAGCTCGGGAAAACTGTGGTAAACCAAGGGTATCTGTGGGAGCTTAATCTGCCAAATACCTATCTCGCCAATTCAAGAGCGCTCTACGATTCTGCCGATTTGATGGATTTTGATCAGGCGATGAATGAGTTCGGCGGTATTCCGGATGAGATTTCCGATTATGAACAAGGATGCGTCATTCCAGGCGCGCCTTTGCCATCCGTACCGAAGTCAGACCCCGGCTCGTTCGTAACCGAACTGGCCAATATCTGCACGGCCGGCGGCGACAGCTCAAAGGCCCGTTACTGCGCGTGCTATGCTGATCGCAAAGCCCGCCATGTCAGCAAACAAGAATTAGAGGCGCACTTTCGCGGCCTTTCCGACTTCCTCGGACGGGACATCAAATCAGCCGATGAAAAGCATAAATCTCACGCTGAAATCATGGGGGTTTCGCAAACCACCTATGACGCGCTGATCAAGTCAGCCAATAAGAAAATCGACGCAAACGCAGGCGATGATGACAATTATTGTGAAGCCCTGACATGGGCTGACAAACTCAAAGGCTCCGACCAAACGATCCGCAAGAATGGCGGCTTCTCCGAGGAAGTACTCAAGAAACTGCAGAACAACACGACAGCCGATCCGGAAGAGACAAAGACTCTCGGCAAGCTCGCTCAGGCAGAAGACATTATCAAAGCCTCCTGCAAATCGGCGGGCAATAACGCATCTCAGTGCGCCTGCTGGATCAAAGACTTTCGGGACAATGTCGTCGCAGAAGCCAATAATGACAGAGAGGCATATGCCTGGGCTCTGTTCCTCCATGGCAATACAGGCATGTCACAGTCTGATTTCCTGACGGCGCTGCAAGCCGTGCCGCAAGAAGACCAGATCGCCGCCGGTCCCCTCATGGCCTCAACGCCCCGCATCGGACAAAATTGCAAATAGAAGGCTTTCGCCAACCATAGACAAAAGGCAGGACCTGTATGGCCTAATGCGACGGGTTCGCTCTTTTCGAAGAACAACAACTTCCTACATGTGGAAGGGGCAGTTTTCTAAGGAGTGAGACCACACCATGCCGCTTTTGAACCATACCAAGACCTTCATGCTGCTTGCCGCGATGACAGCGCTGTTCGGCGCGGTCGGCTATCTGGTTGGCGGTGTGCCTGGCATGATGATCGCCTTTGTTGTCGCCATTGGCCTCAATGTTTTCAGCTATTGGAACTCAGACAGCATTGTCCTGCGCAGCTATCGCGCACAGCCCGCTGAGGACTTCAAAGGCAATGCCAAGGTTGCCGCCTATCTGGAAGATACGCGCCGCCTTGCCGAGCGCGCCGGTCTGCCTGAGCCGAAGATCTGCGTCATCGAGATGGATCAGCCAAACGCCTTTGCAACAGGCCGAAATCCGGATCATGCCGCTGTTGTTGCAACAACAGGTCTCCTCAACATGCTGAACCGGGACGAGATTGCCGGCGTGATGGCCCACGAGCTCGCCCATGTGAAAAACCGTGACACGCTGACAATGACGGTTACGGCGACAATTGCCGGTGCCATTGGCCTGCTTGCCAACTTCGCCATGTTCTTTGGCGGTGGACGCGACCGCGGCGGCCTGATCGCCGGCATCGCTATCGCTATCCTTGCCCCGATTGCGGCCAGTGTCGTTCAAATGGCGATCAGCCGGGCCCGCGAATATGAGGCGGACCGTATTGGCGCCGAAATCCTTGGCGACCCGGAACCGCTTGCCCGCGCGCTTGCAAAAATTTCCGGTCAGGCCGAACTCATGCCGGATCACTATACCGAAGAACATCAATCCATGGCGCATATGTTCATTGTGAACCCGCTTGCTGGTCAGAAGGGAGACAATCTGTTCTCCACCCACCCGGCGACGCAAAACCGGATTGAGGCTCTTATGAAACTCAAAGGCAGTGTCGGTGAGGCTTACGCGCCTGAAGAGATCGAAACCGTGACTTCCCCCTGGGCTGCGGCCAGACAGCGTAACCGCAAAAAGGGCCCGTGGGAGTAAATCAGTCGCAACCACCCAGAACGCGCGCTTTGAATGCCGCGTCAATCTGGTCTTCCTCAACCGCCAGAAAGGTAAACTCGCGGCCAGGCTTCCCCGCCAGACTGCTCAGCGCCGCGACGCGCCCCATGCCTAAGAATTTTGTATCTGGCGACAGGCTGGCTATCGGGTCGTTATACGCTTCGTCTGCGGTAATGATCTCCCAGCCATCGGCCTTCAGCGCCGCAACCAGTTCGCCGACAAACAAAGCGGCGATATCATTTTCATGCAGCAACATGACTTGCGCCGGGACCTCGTTCAGATACTCACGCGCCGCCGTGTCAAAAAAGTTTGCCGCACCGACCAGCATCTCGGCATAGAGCTTGCCGAGCGCAGGCATGCAGACCTTTTCGCCAGTCTTCAAAGCTGTCTGATAAAGCGCATCAAGATGCCAGTCATAGGTATCGACGGTCACATATCCATTCATCAGGCCACGTTCAGACAGACCCGCCCGCACAGCGTCCCGGCGCGCCAGATCAGGTGCCTCATTCAGATAGGGATAGCGAAACCAGGGACGCCGGTTTTCAAACACCTGCAGGATCATTTCAGCGGTATCGATCTCCTGCAGATATTCCTCAGCGGTCACACGCGAAAACCATGGGTGAGTATGGCTGTGATTGGCGATCACATGTCCGGCTTTTGCAAAAGACTGAACCCGCGCCAGTCGTTCCGGCGAATTGATACGCGAGGTCACGATGAAAAAGGCGGCCTGTTCGACACCGGCATCTTTCAAGCCACCCAGCAAAAGGGTAGCGCGCTCATCGCCGCTCATACGCGTATCGGCGCGCGGCGCATCATCATAGGTGAGCGCTATCCGCCGACCGCCTGGCTCTGCCTGAGCCGACAGCACACAAAAGGCCGAAATCAGAACCAGAAAACCAAACCGCATCAATCACACTCCCCCAGACCGAACTCTGTTTGGAGAACAGATTGATGCCGCCCGTCAACCCGGCCGCCTCACCACATCGGGTTTGGCGTCTTCTTCTGCTCATGCAGATCACTGCCGGCAATCCGGTCCCAGAACCGTCCGCCAACTTTCTGTTCCACATCATAAGTGTTGGTCAGATAGTCGCCCAAATCGCCATCCAGCGCCATATTCTTCATCTCAAATGTCCAGAGCTTCAAACGCCCTTTATCGTCTTCCGCCAGCACGCTTTTGACAAAAGCATGCGGGATTGGAACGTCGATGCCGTACTCGTCATTTTCATCGCCAATCGTTTCAACCACTTCGCCAAAATAAAAGAGCGGTGCTGTCAGAACATAAGTCTCCAGAATATCGTCGCGGTCATTCAGATCCCGAATGGCCATTTCCAGCCTGCGCCAGATCTGCCGGTTAAATGACTGATGCTGCGGACACATATTTGAAAGCAGAAATGTCTCGCTGTTCTGGATTTCCATAATGTCCTGATTGGCGCTCGCCACCATATGCCCGCGATCATATCCGCTGCCGCGATACGCCCCGAGGCCCGCCCGAAACCGCGGCGGCAAGCGCGTATCAGCCCGGAAGTGATCTTTGCGCTCAACCTCAGTCAACAGGTGACGGTTCCGGTTCACAATTTCCAGCGTCCATTTTGCCTGCCGGAAATACCAGGAATACCCAATCGTAAAATAGCGACCGGTCAGGATTTCATCGCATACCGGCGCGCCATAGCGAAGTTCAGGTTGTATCTGGAATGGATCGTTCATGTTTACCCCCTCAAAGCCTGAGACGAGCCTACCACAAAATCACCACCTGTGCGAGCATCCGACAAAAACATCTCGCTTGTGCTTTGCCAAAATCCAGACTAAACGGCCTCGCCGCAGGCTGATACGGAAGGCCGTATCCGGGCGGTGGAGCGATCTGGTCTTACATGTCCAACCCGTCGTTTGACTGCGTGTCTTGCGGCGCCTGCTGCTTCAGCAGCAATCCGCGCTATCTTCGTCTTTTGAACTGGGATGCCAACCGCACACTTCCTGCCGAGAGTGTTCTTGCCGATGGCGACACACGCTATGTCCGCTTTGAGTGCGGACACTGTGTCCACCTGCAACTCGGCGCAGGAAAAGCGGTCTGCGCCGTATATGAAGACCGCCCCGAAGCCTGCCGGGCCTTTCGCGCGGGTAGCTTTGAGTGCATCAAAGCACGCCGCGCCAATGGCATTATGGGCGAACATATATCCAAGCTGCCGTCATAAACCAGCTTTGCCCTTATTGCGGAGTAACAAGTTCGAATGACGTTGGGTCAATATCCCATCCATCAGATGGCAGGCTGAACGCCATGACCAGCTCTTTACCGACCACCCAGAAATTGTCGGTCTCACTGCCAACAGCATACGCGCCACAATCAGCTGTCGGATAATCAGCCTTTGCCGCGATCACCAGCGCCGTTTCCGGATATCCCTCACCCGCCGGTCGGATTTCGCACAGGTCAGCGCTGCCCTCCGGAATGGTTTCCTTCAGGCGGAATGTGTCATCCTGCCAATACTCCATCAGGCGCACGGCAACCTTGTCCTTGAACGCCTCGCCATGGGATGCCGACAGCACATAGGTGAGCTCTGCTGCGTGCGCACCCGCGCCATAGTCGAGCATGGTCACGGCATCAGAACACCCGAGCGCCCGGAACCGCAGCGCCTTATCGGCATAATCAGCCTCTGTATTCACCCAGCCGCAACCTGGAGGTTCCTGATCAATGATGAACTTTGGCAGCGTGTCATAATCAACCGCGCCAACGCATGCGCCGGAAATCGGCAAACGCCATTCAGACTCACCTGAACATGCGATCAGCGCGGATGGCGCCGGCGTTCCATACCAGTCTTCAAAAGAATAGGTTTCCCCGTCACGTACCACACTCAGCAGGACAGGCGCAGCACCCGTTTTCGTTTCCTGAACTGGCGCATCCGGCTTCACGTCCGGGCCTGGCTCTTGAGTAGAACATGAGGCCATCAGGCCAGCGGCCAACATCAGACGGGACATCAAATATACTTTTGCCATGACGGCATCTCCCTCCTGTCCAGCCAAACTCGAACATCGAAGCGCAGGCAATACCCCCACGCCCTGCTCAGACTGGAACAGGTTTGATGACGGAAGTCTGCGGTGACCTCAACTAGACACATGTACTGTCTGAGGCCCTTCAAATGCTTAGTCGGACTTAGATTCAGACGCGTCTTTGGTCTCATCGACCCGCTACGCCCGGACATAGCTTGCATAGGCCGACTGGCCGTCTCCGATGAACAGGATCACGTCATAAGTGTCCGATGTATATGGCGTCCCCATGCCCGGAGAGCCAATTGGCATGCCCGGCACAGACAGGCCCCTGGCCGCTCTGTCAGCAGACGCAGGACAGTCAACCATCAACGACCAGCTTCACTCAACCAGCCGTTCCAGAACCAGCTTTCCGGGATGGTCCACGCCCTCACCGTCACGATAGATTTCACTGCGGATCAGCTGGCCGTTCTCTCCCCACTCAAAGCGCAGATCATGCTGCACCTGTTCCCGGCTGACATCCAGATCGGTCGCATCGCGAAAGGTGAACGCAACACCCGGGCCAGACACCAGCGCCATGCGCGGCTGATTGCCTTGCGGACAATAATGCGTCGCCAGCAGAGCCTCCCCATCGCGATGATACAGCGTCAGCGAGTGCGAGCGCCCTTTATACTGCCAGTCTTCAACCAGCACAGACCCGCCCGCGGTGAGGTAAAATGAGATAAGCAGCCCATGGTCCGGCGCGCTCGCTTTATGCCAGCTGCCTTCCAGCGTCTTCAGCCGCTCAAACGCGCTCGCCGCGAGGTCTGACGCGGTCTGAGCATTTGAAGGCTGCTCTTTGGGCGCAGGCGTTTCGGCCATAACCGGCAGCATAAAGACAGGCAAAGCGCACAACGCCGCTGCCGCCCGTTTCAGGCCCAGCCTGTTTGCCGGTCGTGTCTGATGTGTGATCCGCTTTGCCATCGGCCGCTCCCTTTATCCTTTTGACAGGATGATAGCGCCGGTTTGGCTGAGGTCAGCAAGAAGAATTTACCAATGCGGCGGCGGGCGGTCGACCGGCGCAGCCGCTCCAGAGGAGATTTCCGCATCCGCAATGCGCTCGACGAGGATGGCGGCCTGACGTTCCAGACGGTCAATCACCTTCCACTGCGCCGTAATGGCGGCGTTCAGATCCTCAATCGTCTGTTCCTGATGCGCAATGCGCATTTCGAGTTCGTCAATTCGGGCAGAGTCCTGGGATGTGTCAGTCATGAGAATTCTTTCTTTATGCTCGAATGCACGTCTTTCGCCTCCGGCTCAAGGCATTCTGCGCCTGCACAGTCGTTTGTGCTGAGTACCTAACAGCCCGACCGGGCTGGGCGCAGGACGGTCGAGCCTGCGAGACGCACGTCCGAGCAAGAATTAAAAAAAGCCCCAAGCCCGGCCCATCACGAAGGCAGTGGCCCAGAGCCTATTACATGAGAAACTTTGGTTCGCGAGAACAAAAAAATCTGCAAAACCAGTGGTTAAACGAAAAGCTACTGACCGTTCGGGACGGATTGACTGGCTTATAGAGCCGCCGCCTCCCCTGCGGACAAATGACCGCTCAACGCGTCAGTTTCAGACCTTGGCAAGCTTTCGCTTCTTTTTGCCAAAGCCCATGCTTCGGAACATATCTTCAACATCGGGTTTGAGCGACAGCGTATTGTCATCGGTATTTTCATCAACCAGCATGCTCACCAGCTTTGCTGGCGACTGTGGATCAGACGGGGTGTCAGGCCAAAGCACAGCTTCACGGCGTTTACACAGGACTGAAAAATAGTGCTGCCATGATTGTGTTGCCCACCCACTGATCGAGGTGAGTTCTTTAACTGTCTTTCCCGGATTGTCGACGATGGCAACAATCGCTCTTTGTTCGCTTTTTGTCGCAGAGTTGGCGATAAAGCTGTCTTGCACGCGTTCAGCCATGCTCATGGCGACGAGTTCATCATATCTCGCCTGTTTTTCCTCTGCGGCCACTTCAATAAGGGCCTGCAGCACGCGCTCGGCGCTGTCCGCCTGGTCTGCCTTACCATTATCGCGCATAGCCTCGGCGTTTAGTCTGAGTTTTTCTCGGTTTTCGGCCGACATGCCGGGCAGGCTTTCGATAACTTTGTCGATACTCATAGGAAGGGTCCAGTGCGGTTTAAAAAAGATGTCTGCGCCTCGAACGAGGGGTAGGTTTCGGCGGCTTTTGTGAGAACGCTGTTCTTGAGGAAGAGGTGACGGCCTGCGCTATTCAGATCTTCGCGCAAGCGTAACAGATTACTTGACGGAGGTCGGATCAAACATCGTCAGCGTTCCGTGAAGGCGTTTCTCAGCTGCCAGTGGTTTCAGTACCACGGGCTTTGAGACGGGCTTTTTGAAACGGGGAGCAAATGTGCGTTGCGCGAGACTGCCTTTTGCGGAGGTCCCACAGCGCGGATTTTTATAAGAGATAATCGTCATGTTTTTGTCTTTCATGATCGGAGCTCTGCTCCGAAGGGCTCTCCTGAGCCATGCGCATGCCTCAAAGACATTGCGGGTTCAGGGAGATGCAGACCTGGCCACCTTATTGCGGCTAAAGCGAGCTGCGAATGTCGCCAGAAGACGAGCGCGGACTGTAACGACGCGATAAAGCGGCCGGTCCGGGTACGCTAAGCAAATCTTTCTGGTGTCGTTTCTTGATTGCCGAAAATGTTTCGGGCTTTTTGATGAGCTGAAATACTCATCAGTCTTCATTGTATATAGGGGCGAATTAATATTTTGCACCGGGCAAAATAAAAATATATTCACCGCCCCTGATTACATGAAAATATTTGAGCGCGACAGTCACCAGGCGATCAATTTTTTAAATTTCTACGCTCTGTATAAAATAAATACATACGCCTCCGCTGGACATGATATGCTGCCAGCCTGTTAAGGGCAGCGTGCCGCTTATCAACCGGAAGGCGATTGGCCTTCCTGAAGGGTTACCCCATGGCTAAAGGCCAGAAAAAGTCGAGCCGCGAAGCTCGCAAACCAAAAGCCGAACACAATCTGAAGAAAAAGACCAATGCGTCCAACCCAAGCATGAAAACCGGTGTGGTGAATGGTCTGGAGCATATGAAAAACAAAAGCTGAGGCGTGATTCACTTGCCTTACGCCGCGCGGCGGCTCCGGCGGGGTTTGATTTTGTTTGCTCGCCTTTGCGGTTCGCCTTTGGCTCACCCCGGCTGCGCCCATCCCGGTCGGGCTGTTGGGTGCTCAACACGACCAAGGGTCGGGCGCAGGACGGTCGAGCTTGCGAGACACACGTCCGAGCAAAACAAACAAAACCAACACACTTATCGCCGCAGAGGGGTCTCTGCCGCGCGGGGAAGTAATAGAAAAGATCTGTAGAGTGGATTAGAAACGAAGCAGCCTTGAGCCCGCTTCATGTGACGCTTTAGCGTCGCGGAAGCAAACAATAATGTTCGGGCCATAATCCACCATCGGTGACGTTTGCTGGCAGTAGGGCGGGCCTCGGCCCGCCGTCGTACCATATTGGCGGGCTGAGCCCCGCCCCACGGCGAAACGGAGTTTCGCGAAATTAGCAGCGACAAGAAAAATGTCGGCCAGCTCATCCGTTGAGATCATGCACAGCGCACAGAAAACGAGCCGGGCGAAATATTCGCTCATCACCTCGGCCTGATGAAACAGGGTAATCGTGCCTTCAAGGCGCGCGGTCAGCTCATCCAGAGAGGCGGGCTCAATATGGGCAGACGGCGCGGTAGCTGGCCGGTCTACACGCGTTGCGCGCAAGACCCGCGCCGCATGAGCATAGCCCGCAGATTTCAGCCGCACAGCCGCCAGATTGCAGATATAGGCGCGCACCATATCGTCCGCCGTGCTCACCATTTTTGCGATGTAAGGGGGAAAATTGACCTCACCCGACGCCCGCAGGCGAAGAAGTGACGCCAAAAGCCGCGCCAAAAACAGCCCAATCGCCCGGCCGGGGCCGGTCGCGTGCTCGAATATGACATTGGCGGGCATGTGTTTCATCCCGCTGAGTTTAGGGGTGTGTGGGAGAGGTGGGATAAGTTTTTGGGCGGTGGATGTAGGTCGGGTCAAATGAAATGGACCCGACTTATTTCTGGATGCTATTGTCAGCTCCGGCCTTCGCCTTGAGCCGACCTACACGTCACGGAGTGACGTTTGCTTTAATGAAAGAGTCTTTCTGGCGCACTGCGTTCCTCAGTAGCCCCTGAAGAGAAAATCAGGTTTGAGGGAAAGTTGGAAGTTACTCACTGAACTTTCTCTGTTTTAGGTGCTTATACAGCCTACTAGCACCGGAACTACCTGGGAGATAGTTTTGCTTGTTCAGCTGAGCGTCATCAATGTCAATGTTACCGAGTAGCTCTGCAAATTCTTTGTATTCTACGACCCGAGGTTTATCGACAATCTCGAGAAAAGCGTCGTTTAGGAAGCGGATCAAAGCGTTGTATCCCGTCGTGCGAGAAAGGATTGCACCTTCCTCATCACTGACCCAAGCATCTTCCCATCTGTCGCGTACTGCTTCGAAATAGTTCGATACTGTGAGGTAAATTGATGTGGTGTCGTTCCTCCTGTAGAAATCGACAAAAATAGTACGTCTCCAGCTCTCATTGGGCTCTTTTTCGTGCGTCCTGCCAAATATCCCTTTTGTTCGTTCTTTCTCTTGCTGGCGAGGAAGATGCCTCAACAGGCCGTTCACCACCGTAGCTTGAGCCAACGTTTCAGAATCGACACCGGGGGTTCTCTTTCCAAGCCGCTTTATTCGGTGGTAAAATGGGCCTGGTTCCGTCGAGCCGTCCTCATATTCCAATTTTTCCAAATTCAGAGCGACAGCTATGTCATGCGCAACTTTGAACGGGCTGGTTTCTTTTGCGTAGTCTAGAAGGTCGTAGGTCAGCGATTTGTTGACTTTAGTTTGAGCCAAGTTCACTCGAGAAAAAATTTCCGCCTGATCAGCCATGTCCGCGCCAACAAAAATAGAAACATTTACCTCGAATGGTCCGAGCTCAGGGTCTCTATTCTGCAATCCAGCGAGACGATGTTGGCCGTCGATGACGAACGCTGACTTCTCAACTGAAACATAAATTTCTTCCTCTTTATCTTCGAAAGCAGAAATTTCTAACTGATACACGCCTTTGCAGTCTTCCATTTCACGAAGTTCTACACAACGTTCGTCAACAGCAAGGATTATAGAAGTTGGAAAAGTGGCATAATCTAGATTGACGTACTCTTTGAGCGATTTTAGCCTGCTAGGCGAAAGTTCACGTTGCAGTCCGTCGATTTTACCGGGGTTTCCATTTGAAAATTCTCGAACATCGACCGTGGCGATGTCTAACAAATCGTCATAGTTGATTGCGCCGACGTAGAATTCACCGATCGGCTGGTCCACCTTGAGTACCGTCAGTGTTTTCATTTAGAACTCCTAGCGCGCACTTGTCGCGCCTGCTCAAGCAATTTTTGTGCTCGGTCTTCCGGGTTTCCCGTCTCTTTTTCGATATTCGCCGTGAACCCCAGAATCCCCCAAAGAAGAAGAAGAGCTCCATAGAGAGTAAACCCCGTCCAAGTGAAGAGCGGGTAAAGCACCTCCGTGAACTCTTCGCTGACGCCGATCGCATAGGATGCAATAATTGCAATTAAAATCGACATACTCAACGCCAAAAAGAACAGGAACTCGTTAAGCGCTCGTCTGCGAGTGAATGCCACAGCAATTATTGAGCCGCATAATGACAATATCGGGAGCGCAATTTCACCTGAGTCAAAATACGACCAAAATTTCGATCCTACTGACGCGCTGTTTAATGTTCCACTGGCCTGAGCCAATGGGGTGGATAACAACAAAAAAGGGAAAAAGGTAAAGGCAGCCGCGAAGAAGAGTTCAGCACCTGTACGCCAGAACGGGGCGAATTGAACTCGTTTCATTATCCAGCGGCCACAAAAGATCGTGCCGTTCCAGAATGCCTTTGCTTTTCCCGTGATTGCGTTGAGGAAGGCCATTACATCTCACATATACAGCAGTGCTTCTGAGGTCGACCGACGAAAGTTGGGCGATCCAGAAATTACGGATGCTCGACTTAAGCTTCTGTATTCCGCTACTTCTCGATAAAGATCTCGAATTGAAGCATGATCTGCATTGGTTACCACCACTATCGCTCCCCGCTTCGATGCCTCGACTAAAGCGTCTCTTAGGCGGACCTGATCCTCCCAACTGAAAATGTTTTGATTGTATTTGACGAAACCGTTCAGATTGTGCGCCACAGTGTAGGGTGGGTCAGCAAATATGAGATCACCTTTTTCAGCTTTTCCAATCGACACCGCAAAGTCGCAACAAGAGATTTCAGCTTTCTGCAGCTGCGCACTTATAGCGGCAAAGTCTTCGTCTTCAAAAATTACCTTGGATTTTGTTCCAATCGGCACATTGAACTGCCCCTTGAGATTTTCGCGGTATAGTCCATTCCAACAGGTTCTATTCAAGTAAAGGAACTGCGCGGCACGATGAGTAGGTTTTCTACGCACCCGTTTTCGTTCGGTGTAATAAAACTCTTTGCTATGCTTGCGCTGCATATCTTCGAGGGCGATCTGGACGCCCCTCCAGTCTTGCGCGATCGCCTTGTAAGTCTCAATCAATCTTGAGTTTACGTCAGAAAGTATAGAAGATTCAGGCATAATCTCGAAGAATACCGCACCACCGCCGAGGAACGGCTCAATGTACATGCCGCTAAATTCTGGTAGCTTGAAGCCTTCGGCGCCCGCCAGCCAGCGTTTCCCGCCTGCCCATTTAATGAATGGTTTCAAAATAAATCCCCGTCAATTCCTGCACTGAACAGCGTTTCGTTCAAGTTGTCTATCTCTAACTCTCTGCGCTCAAGTTGAAACATCGAAACCGACGTTTATTCTTTACGCTCCAAATACAATTCCGAGCCCATCTCCTCATACTTCCTGCTCATCTCCGCCATGCCTTTCTCAGCTTCCAAGTTCAGCGCTTTTTTCTCATTATCCGTCATGTTGGCGGCGTAGTCGCGGACTTCAGCCGTGATCTTCATACTGCAGAATTTCGGCCCGCACATGGAGCAGAAATGCGCCACTTTATGCGCCTCTTTCGGGAGGGTCTGGTCGTGGAAATCTCGGGCGGTTTCCGGGTCCAGCGCGAGGTTGAACTGGTCTTCCCAGCGGAATTCAAACCGGGCGCGTGAGAGCGCATCGTCGCGCACCTGCGCCGCCGGATGACCCTTGGCGAGGTCGGCCGCGTGTGCGGCGAGGCGATAGGTGATGACGCCGACTTTCACATCATCGCGGTCTGGCAGACCGAGATGTTCCTTTGGCGTGACATAGCAGAGCATGGCCGTGCCATACCAGCCGATCATGGCTGCGCCGATGCCGGAGGTGATGTGGTCATAACCCGGCGCGATATCTGTGGTGAGGGGGCCGAGCGTGTAGAATGGCGCCTCGCCGCATTCGCGCAGCTGTTTGTCCATATTAATCTTGATCTTGTGCATGGGCACGTGGCCGGGGCCTTCAATCATCACCTGACAGCCATGAGCGTGGGCGATCTTGGTAAGTTCGCCCAGGGTTTCGAGCTCAGCGAATTGTGCGCGGTCATTCGCATCGGCAATGGAGCCGGGGCGCAGGCCATCGCCGAGGCTAAAGCTGACATCATAGGCGCGCATGATCTCGCAGATTTCTTCGAAATGGGTGTAGAGGAAGCTCTCTTTATGGTGGGCGAGCATCCATTTCGCCATGATCGAGCCGCCGCGCGAGACAATGCCCGTGACGCGGCCCGCCGTGAGGTGGATATAGGCGAGGCGCACACCGGCATGGATGGTGAAATAGTCCACGCCCTGCTCGGCCTGCTCGATCAGCGTATCGCGATAAACCTCCCAGGTGAGGTCTTCAGCCACGCCATCGACCTTTTCCAGCGCCTGATAGATGGGCACGGTGCCGATGGGGACTGGCGAGTTGCGGATGATCCATTCGCGGGTGTTGTGAATGTTACGGCCTGTGGAGAGGTCCATCACATTGTCCGCGCCCCAGCGTGTGGCCCAGACCATTTTCTCGACCTCTTCCTCGACAGATGAGGCGACGGCGCTGTTCCCGATATTAGCGTTGATCTTCACAAGGAAGTTGCGGCCAATGATTTGCGGCTCAAGCTCGGGGTGGTTGATATTGGCCGGGATGATGGCGCGGCCTTTGGCGATCTCGTCGCGAACGAATTCAGGGGTAATGAATTCCGGGATTTCTGCACCAAAGCTCTCGCCCTGCGCGACGGTCTCGGCGGCATTCGCGAGCGCTTCCTGACGACCAAGGTTTTCCCGCTCGGCGACGTAGATCATCTCCTTGGTGATGATGCCCGCGCGGGCGAATTCATACTGGGTGATTGGGTGTTTTGATTGTTTGACCGCCCGCTCCGCTTCGCTGCGCGATGGGTCGCGCTCAGGGCTGTTTGCGCCGGAGCCTGTCCCGGACACCGATCCGGGACGGTCGCTTGGGGTGGTACCCAGAAGTCGGGTTTTACTTGTTTGACCACCCGCTTCGGCTGCGCCTTCGCGATGGGTCACGCTCAGGGCTGCTCCCTCAACACTGAAGGTTGGGTCGAAGTCGGCTGCGCGGAGGGGTTTGTTGTGGGTCGGGAACTCACGAGCGAGGTATTTGCCGGTCGCGCCGCCATTATCTTCAGGTTTGACTTCCCGGCCATCATATTCGACGACGCCGCCGCGTTCCTTCACCCACTCGGTGCGGATGCGGGCAAGGCCCTTTTCAACATCGATGGTGACGGATGGGTCAGAGTATGGGCCGGATGTATCATAGACCGGCACGGGTGGTTCGTTCGCCGTTGGGTGCAGATCAATCTCGCGGCGCGGCACGGCAAGGCTCGGGTCCGCCTTTGGATGGGTGTAGACCTTGCGGCTGGCTGGCAGCGCGCCGGTGGTGACTTTCGGGGTCTCGAATTCGGACTGGGAAGTTGGTTTGTTCATGGGTAGAGGGCTTTCTGAAGCGAGTTTCATGCGTTTAAAGCAGGTGGTGTGATGTTTCGCGCGCGAGCGCGAACGGAAGCGGCAGGATCGTTGAGTGCGTTCTGATGGGCCTTCTGTGCGCGGGCGGCCAGTTCCGGGTGAAAGTGCGCCAGGCGACACATTGTATTCATCGACCAGGCTCTCAGGAACGGACGTCGGTGTCTGAGATTTGCTTCGGCGAAATCAGCATAGCTTTCCGCATGGTCGATCGGTTGGGAGGGCTGTTCAAATGCCTGCAGAAGGCACAGCACAGCCTGCCAGTCTGAAAGAGCTTGCAAATGCGGTTGAAGTGCAACGCTGATGCGATGAACCGGAAACGCTCCTTCGCGAACGGATTCCAGTATGATCCACATCGCCGCCCGACTGATCATGGGGTCATCACTTGCCGCGAGCGCTATTATCGACGTTTCAAAATCTGGCCGCGACCGAAAACGCGCCTTAACCTCGGAAAGCAGGCTGACTTCACGGCCTGTAAAGGTCGCCAAGGCGGCCTGAATGTCATCAATGAGTTCTGTGACTTTCGCCATACGTGCTCCGTTCCTACGCCGGTCTGAGCCGGATCAGGTTCAAAGGGTGCTCTTTTGCAGTGGTTTGTTGGTTCGGGCGGAAAGTTCCCGTTCTCGCCTCTTCGGCTCGAACTCCTAACCAACAAACGAGATCTCAGCCGGTGCACCGGCGCCCCTCGGATAAGCCATCAAGTTAGTGCAGTTGGCGCGCTTTGTGAAGAGGCGCTGCTTCAGCGTTTCAACTTAACAAATCGGCTCTGGATCATCGCCTGAACGCTCGCTGGATCGGGAATTCCACTAAGCCTGTTTAGAGGTAACCACAAACGCCCGATGGTTTGGAACGGAAACGTCATCATGGAATAGTCGAACAGTATCACTGACCCGTTTTCAGGATCGCCCATCATTCGTACATAGCGGATACGTTCCAACGGCAGGCGCTCAAATGATGGCATCCAAGCCCAGTCATTCGCGACGAAAATGTGCTTCTCAGAAATCGCATAGGCGAACCTGTTTCGACGAGCCATCATCATCAATGGTACGCTGACAAGGAGTAACCAGCATGCGGCCAATAGCACTGCCCCTGCAGTCGCTGGAATGAAGTGCGCGCTTAGAATGGCTGGCAATGCGTAAACAGACACATAGACAGAAATCGCCATTCCCCCGACGAGATTGAAGATATACCTCAAAACGTGCATCCCAATGGCGCCGCATCCTTCGGCTGTCCAGATGAGCTTATCTCCATCCACAAGTGCCTGCTCGAGCCGAGCTTGGAACCACTCAGACTTTATTTGCGTCGGTAAGACGTTTTCATTGTATGGTTTCGAAGATGACATCACAGATCAGGCTCAAGCCGTGAGACCAACGCAAGCGCATCGGTCGAAACTTTGAAGGTCTCGAACGGCCGCAGAGGTTGGTCTGTTCATGAGCTTTCCAATCGGGTCAGTGCGCAGCGCTGCGGCCACTAAAATTATTTCCAGAAGTTGCCCAGCCCGACGATTTTACTTCCAAACCTTCCAGAACCTCTGCGATTTCAGAATAGGCATCATACAAGTTGTCGGTATTGGGCAGCATGTTGACCATGCATTCTATGAGCCATTCGCCGTCCGGTTCGAGTTTTGAAGACTGATATCGTTGATGGCTGCCAGGCTTATGAAGTTTTACGATGAACCCTTTACGGAGCAGCTCATCGTGCGCCCGATCCGCTTCGGCCTCCTTTGGACAAAGAAAGTGAAAGTCGATCACCATCGGGCTATCCAAATCTGACCCGGTCTTCTGCAGACGCAGAAACACTTTTTCGTCGGGATTTGTTGAGTCTGGATCAATCAATTGTCACTCCATTCCTACGCCAGTCTAAACCGGATCAGGTTCAAAGGGTGCTCTTTTGCAGTGGTTTGTTGGTTCGGGCGGAAAGTTCCCGTTCTCGCCTCTTCGGCTCGAACTCCTAACCAACAAACGAGATCTCAGCCGGTGCACCGGCGCCCCTCGGATAATGGGGAAAACCTAGTTCAGTTGGTCTGACTTGGGAAGAAGGGGAAAGGGCGACACTTAACAGTCTCTGAGACGGCGATACGATCACAATCCTGTTGTGTCGATCACATCCCACCCGGTGAGGGTTGTGGGATTATCCGGGCGCCCTTATGACCGGCCTGAACTGCTTTCCCTCACTTCAGGATTCCTCTCATGACGTATCGCGCGCTTTTTTCTTCGGCACTGGTTCTGGCGGGAGTGGCGCTGGTCGGCTGTGCAGGCGTGACGACACCTGATGTGGCTGTTGGGGCGTCTTCTGTTGATATGATCGAGCTGCGTGAGCCCGGCCTTTTCGCCAATTACTTTCCGGCAGCCGTCAGTGAACCCGGCCCGGCGATTATTCTGCTGGGTGGGTCGGAAGGCGGACTGAACCCGGCATCGGCGCGGGAGGCGCGTCTTCTGCGCGATGAGGGGTTCAGCGTGCTGCAACTGTCTTTCTATAAATCACCCGGTCAGCCTGATAATCTGGAGATGATCCCTCTGGAGACCTTTGATCGCGGCCTTGACTGGCTGGCTGCGCGCGCTGAAGTGGACCCGCGCCGTGTCGGAATTTTCGGGACGTCCAAAGGCGCAGAGGCGGCGCTGATCACGGCGGTTCGACATCCGGATGAGATCTCTGCCATTGTCGCCGTGGTGCCGTCGAGCGTGTCCTGGCAGGGCATCAACTGGGATTTCGATGGACGACCGCCAGAGGCATCCTGGTCACTTGATGGAATGCCTTTTCCGGCACTGCCCTATGGTGACTGGGATGAGGCAACCGGACTCTATTCGCTCTATGCCAATGGGCTTGAGGGAGTTGATGCGCATAAGGACGCGATCATCAGAATTGAGGAGACCGAAGCACCTGTTCTGCTGATCTGCGGTGGGGCAGACACGCTGTGGCCGAGTTGCCCAATGTCAGATGCGCTGATTGCCCGCGCGCAGACGTTCGGCGGCCCGAAGATTGATCTTCTTGCTTATCCTGAAGCCGGACACGGGGCTGGCGGCGCGCCGTCCCTGACATTTGATCCGGCACGTGCAGGCGAGGCGCTCAGCTATGGCGGAACGAGGGGCGCAAGTCAGTCAGCCCGCGAAGATGGCTGGCCGAAAACCCTCGCTTTTCTGAAGGCGTCGCTGGACTAGGGCGTAAGCTCTTTCAGCCTCGCCGTCCACGCAGCGTCGCAATGCCGACACCGGCCAGAATGATCATCGCTGAAACCGCAAGGCGCGCGGTCAGTGGTTCGCTGAGAAATACTACGCCGCCAATGGCCGCAATCGCAGGCACACTGAGCTGTAAGATGCCCGCTTGCGCCCGCGCAAGTGACGGCAGAACGCCATACCAGATGGCATAGCCTATGCCGGAGGTGAGGATGCCGGATGCAAGCCCCGCCAGAATTGCCGTATGCCCCGGCATCACCTCTGGCCGGATGAAGATCACGACCGGCGTCAGCGCCAGCGCGATCAGGCTGGCGCGCAGAAAATTCCCCGCCGTGTCGCGGGTTGGCTGTGTGCTCGACCGCCCGATGAGAGAGTAAGCGCCCCACCCTATTCCGGCGGCAATCATGGACAGAATGGCAATGCCCGAGGATGGCGTGCGCAGACTTGGCGACAAAAGCCAGACCAGCGCGCCAAAGGCAGCAAGAAGACCCGCCCATTGCGGAGCCGACAAGCGCTCACCGGATTTCAGCGCCCAGCCCACCATGGTGAATTGCACCATTGCGAACAGGATCAGCGCACCAAAGCCAGCCCCCAGCGCGAGATAGGCATAGCTGAAACCGGCCACATAGATGAGGAGGCTGACCGCCCCCTTCCAGCTGCCCGCTCGCCTGACACGCAAGCGGACCAGAAGCGCGAGCGCCAGCGCGCCGGAGATAAGCCGAATGAGCGTGAAGCTCCAAGCGCCGCTGTCCCCATCAACCAGCGCAAACCTTGCCAGAACAGAGTTTGCGGCAAAGGCGATCATCGCAAGAACGCCAAGACATATGACACGAACAGCAGACGGCATTTGAGCCTTTATCTGTCAGCTTAGCCGCGTCACCAAGCGCAAACGGCGCTGCTCCCGGGGAGTTGAAGCGCCGTGATCTGCGCAGCGGACCCTAGCCGACGGAATGAAACAGGCTGATGCAGCGATAAGTGCAGAAATCTTCAGACGCATAAAACTTAGCCAAATCACTTACTATGTTGACAGACGGTGTACGCATTGATACTGAGCCATATGACTAACTTTCAAGCACCACAGCCACATCCCATTGATCTGGGCTTTCACGCACTGGCGGACGCAACGCGCCGCGCCGTGATTGCGCGCCTGCATTACGGAGATGCGTCTGCCACGGAACTTGCAGAACCGTTCGAAATGGCGCTGCCAACCTTTCTGAAACACCTGAAAGTGCTGGAGGCCGGAGGGCTGATTTCGACCGAGAAAGTCGGGCGTAAACGCATGTGCCGACTGGAACGTCAACAACTCGCCCAGCTGTCAGGCTGGATCAACACTTACGAATCCGGCTGGCAAACGCGACTGAATCGCCTCGACGCCATGCTCAATAAAGGGGACTGACCTCATGACACAAATACACATGCATCACCGCACAACCACGCTGGAAAAAACCTTCAGCGTCGCACCGAACATCGTATTCGACGCCTGGGCCGATCTTGAGAAACGCGGCCAGTGGAATTCGCCCTCCGACGAGGTGACCATTCGCTATACAGAGGATAATTTCACCCCCGGTGGCCGGGATGTTTCGCTGTGTCTGGTGGGCGACCATATCGTCGCTGAAGTCGAAGGCCTGTACCATGACATCGTCGCCAATCAGCGCATTGTCTATACAGAAATCATCAAGTCAGAAGACACGATTCAGGGCATCAGCCAGATCTCGGTTTCCTTCACAGAAACCGCAGGCGGCACGGAAATGATTGTCACCCTTCAGACCGTCGCCCTCGCTGGCCCGGATGTACTGGAAGAAGTGGCTATGGGCTGGACCGCCGCCATGGACATGATGGAGAAAATGCTGGCGGAATAGCTTGTCGGCTTGCCAGCGCCTGCACCATCCGCCATTCACGAGGCATGACTCTCGACGCCTATTTCAAACGCATTGGTTATACGGGCGCACCGCGCCCGGACCTTGAGACACTGAATGCGTTGATGCGGGCGCATGTCTTTGCCGTGCCGTTTGAAAATCTGGATATATATGCGGCGCGGCCTGCGGAATTTTCAGTTGAGGCCGCCTTTGATCAGATCGTCACCCAGCGCCAGGGTGGCTGGTGTTATGAAATGAACGAGCTGTTCGGCTGGGTCCTGACACAGCTTGGCTTTGAGGTGACGCGGCTGGCTGGCGGGGTGCGGCGACAAGCTCTGGGTGATGCCGCGCTGGGAAATCACCTCTGCCTGATGGTCCATCTTGATCAGAGATATCTGGTCGATGTGGGCTTTGGCAGCTCTCAGGTCTTCGCCATTCCGTTGGAAGAAGCCGTCACCAACCATTCCCCGATACAGTTTGCGCTGCGCCCGATTGAAAACGGTTTCTGGCGTCTGCATGAAGGCGGGCTGAAATCTTTCATCAGCTATGATTTCAAGCCAGAGCCCGCTGATGAGGCGCTGCTGCGCCAACGGTTCACCGAGCAGGTAACGGACCCGGAATCGATTTTCCGTAAAACGCTAGTGACGAAAATCCGCCGCGACAAAGCCCACTATGTGTTGCGCGGTCGCAAGCTGGAAACGTTATGGTCCGGGCGAAGTGAAGCGCGCTTTGTCGACAACGTGGACGATTTACGAGACACGCTGAAAGCCGTCTTCACCCTCGATATTCCGTATCTGGACGATCTCTGGCCAGCGATCTGCGATCGCCATCGCCAGATGTTTCCGCTGACGCGGGACTAGCTCTGCATCTCGTTAATTGCGCAGCGCGGCGCTCATTCTTTGGGTTCCGCGTCCGGTTGTTTCTGATCAGCCCCTGTGAGCTTGCCGATCTCTTCTCGCATGGCGGCCAGACCGTGCTTGATCTTTTCTTCGTCGAGTTTGGTGTCCGGAGAAAATTTCTCATACTGATCAAGATACTTGCCCGATGTCTGCGCCAGGCTGGCGGCGAGATCAGCCGGCATTGGTTTGCCGTCTTCGAGTTTAGCTTGCGAGAATTTCACAGCCCGGCGGGCAAGATTGAGATAGCCTTCAGCCAGCACCAGCGAGACATGCCGCTCTTTGCCCTTGCAGACAGATTGCAGTTTCAGAAGACGCTTTTCCGTTGGAATATCCACCACCGCCAGCGTTTCCGGTGCTTTCTGAAGCCAGTCATTGATCGCGACCGTATGCCCGAACAGTTCGGCGCTGATCACATCCGTCGTCGCATAGGGACAGCCTGCTTCCGCATCGAAAGCAAACCCCTCATAGTCGACTTTCTGACGGGCGAGATCGAACATGACGGGCCCAATGAACAAATTATAGAGCGCCTGAATCACGACGCGTTCTTTCGAGCGCTGCTGATCGAACACTTTCTGCGCCTGCGGATTTGCCACCAGAGACTGCATCACTTTCAGCTGTGCATCATAATGCAGAAGCGCCGTATAGGATTGCTCCACGCGCTTGACGATCTCGGTTGGCGAGGCATAGCGCGCAAGGGCATAGGCCCCTTCGGCGACATGCAATTGCACAAACGGATTATCGCGGCACCGCTCACCCAGGCCTTCCATGGAGGTGCTCAAGACAGCGACCTGCTCTTTCGAGAGTTCCATCTTGCGAGCGGTGTTCAGCATTGCGAGGGAGGTTTTGGTCGCGTCCGCCGGACACGCCTTCGCATCCGGTTCAGGCTTGTCCTCGACCGGCGCCGTCTGCGCCATGGCGGGCGACAGGCAGGAGAGAACCGCAAAGCTGGCAGCAAGAAACAATGACCGCATCAATCAAATCCATCATTCGAAATTTGATCGCAGCCTAATTGTCGACCGGCGCACAAACAAGCGTCTGCGACAGCCCTGTGGATGAAAGCTGCGTAATGATGATCTGACAGGCAGATTGCCTAGCCGAACAATCCGGCTGCCTGTTCCGGCTTCACTTCGATCCACAGCGTATCGGCCTGCGCCAGCAAGCGACCATCAGCGGAAAACATGGCGGTTCCGGCAAAGTGTTTGCGCCTTTCTGAACGGTCCAGCCAGGAGGTGAGAATGGTTGGCTCACCAACAGGTGGGCGCTCATAAATCTCGGCCGTCATTTCACCCAGCAAAACACGGCGGTGCTCTTCCGGCAGACAATATCCACCCGGACAATCGAGCGCGCCCCACATAACCTCTGGTCGGGTCAGACCACCTTCATCGGCGAAATTCGGATGCGGGGTCCAGACATCAACCGCGCCATCAAAGCCATCAACTTCACCGCACCAGATGCGCAGCCCGTCGCCCTCGTCGCGGTTACGACCGCACACGAAACAGGTGGACGGACCAGCATCACCAAAACTGATTGGCTTTTCTGGGGCTTTCAGGGCATCGGGCAGAGTTGGCGGCTTTGGCGCTGACAGCTTCAGCGTATTTGGCCGTGCGGTCAGGATCAGCTGATCATCTTTCATCAGGCGCACCTGATCGCCCTCGCGCACCGGGGTGAGCGGTGTATCGAGCGGAATGGGCGATGAAATACGAATGGCATGCGTGCCATCCAGAAGCGCCGCAACGCAGCCCGCCGTATACCCACCATTTCCAGACAGAGGCGGACCGTTAAATCGAGATGCGATGATCACCGAGCTGGTCTGTCCGTTCATGTGCCATTCCCCTGCAGTCTGTTATCGCCAATCGCGGCCCGATTGGCTAAGCTGGTGTTCAATCGCAGAAGGAGGCGCAACATGAAACAGTTTATTATGGGAATGGCCATTCTTTTCCTTGCGGCATGCGCGTCTCCGGAACCTGCTGCGCCGCCAGAAATTCCAAAATCGACCGAAGCCTATGTCGAAGGAAACATGAAACTGTGCGCAGCTGCGGGCGGGTCTTATCAGCGCGAAGGCATGTTGGGCTGGTGGCGTTGCACCATGCCATACTCAGATGCCGGAAAGGCCTGTTCTGACCGGTCTGACTGTGAAGGCAAATGCCTGACCGGCGCGGACAATGGCGGCGACTGGTCGTTTGAGACAGGCGGCGCGCGCGGCATCTGTCAGGCTACGGACAGTCCGTTTGGATGCTATGCGGAAATCATTGATGGCCGCGTCGATGGAACGCTTTGCGTCGATTAGGTCGACGCACGAAGCGAGAGGACCGCAAATACGTTTTTCCTCATAGAAGCGGAAGAGACTCCCGCTTGCTAAAGAGGCGCGTTTTGGCGCCCCGCTGCTTCGACTTGCAATCTGTCCGCATTTCTTTTCGTCCACCAGTAACCGTCGGAAAGTTCAGCAGACGCATCTTCTTCACCCATTTCATCGGCAACTCTGAGCCAATAGAGATATCCTCGCCGCCGCCCCAATCCTGCATAATGCATCGCCAAATTCCAGGCACAGTTTCCGTAACCATTTCGGACGCCTTGTTTGTACCAATAGACGGCTTTCGCCGGATTGGACGGAACAACTACGTCATCGAAAATTGTACCTAGATTTGATCGCGCGGCATTCGAGCCTTGCCGCGCAGCACGTTTATACAATCGAACGGCATCGTTCAGATTGCCCGCCTCCCATGCATCAAAGGCATCTCGAAGAATCTTGTCTATTTCTTCTTGCGTCATGAGAAACTTTCATCGCTTTCTGCTTGCCTGCGGCCCCTAAAGATCACTCTTCAGATGCATCCGTCATATCGGCTCCAGCCAGGTATCGATCAATAAAAGTGAGGAAACTTGCCCATGATTTCTCATCGGCGAGCTTCTGATACCGTGATGCCCCAAACACCGTGAATGCGTGCGGCGCGCCGGAATAAATTTCCAGCTCATACGGCACTTTTGCGGTTTCGAGTTCATCGGCCAGCGCCACTGCAACGCTGTTCGGAATGCCCGCATCGGCGCCGCCATGGGCGATCAGGATTGGCGCGCTTGCCTTGGTGTAGTCCTGCCCGTCCGGTGTATCGAGCGATCCGTGAAAGGTTGCATAGCCAACCACATCGTCGCCCTTGCCTGACCGGGCCAGTTCAAGCGTCGCGCCGCCGCCAAAGCAATAGCCCATGACCACAGCTTTCGTCAGACCAGACTCGGCCTGCGCCGTCGCCAGTCCGCCCAGAATGCGGTCTCGCATCATGTCGCGATTATTATAGAGAAGCCCGACCTGAGCTTTTTTACCTTCAGTCGTGTCCGGGCGATTGCCCTTGCCATAGAGATCAACGGCGAACGCGTCATAGCCCTGATCCGCCAGCATTTCGGCCCGCGTGCGCTCATAATCATCAAGTCCATCCCAGTCATGAATGACGATGACCAGTCCCTTTGATTTCAGGGTCGCTTTCGCCAGATAGCCCTCATATTCAGCCTCACCGACTTTATAAGTGATATCGGTGCCAGCCTGCGCGGTGAGCGGCAAACACATCATCGCGACAGTAAGTGACAGAACTCTCATCATGACCTCCACAAGACGTTATGATGAGAGTGTAGCGCATTCTGTCTGTGCGACCAGTCGCCCCGCGCATTTGGGCGTCAGGCGGTCTTCTTGGCCTCTCCCTCTTTCTGAGCAACCAACCGGCCGACGAGTGAATTGTCGAGCGGCTTGTCGAACTCAAGCCCGGCTTCAGTGTCAGAGGACCACACTGTGCGCGCGCTGACCTCGCCCATATTGTCCGGCAATGTCACGCTAACTGGCCCGTCACTCCAAACATCCACACGCGCGCCATGCTCTGAAATATCTTTCAGTTTTGTCGGCGTGTGCACATTGCCGCTGGCCAGCACAATACTGGCATCGCTGTCCATTCGGTCTTCCCTGCGATTATCGGCTGCATCAACAGCTCTCTTGATTATGATAGGAATGGAGCGATCAGCCTCTCGTGAGACTTCAGCCATCTCTGCAACCTGTTCGGTGATCCGGCGGCTGCGCTCTGTCACGCGCATCGCAATTTCATTCAGATCATTGATGCGGGTTGCAACCGTTTCGATTGTGCTGCGATTTGATCCAAGGAACTCGGCAAAATTCTCGGTCGAAACACGCTGCTGCTCAACCGCAGCAGAGATTGACGACGTCATCTCTCCAATCGAACTGATGGACGAGGTGATGCGATTTATGCTGTTGACGGCGTCCTGTGTGCTGCCCTGGATTTTGTTGACCCGTTCGGTGATTTCAGAGGCTGAACGTGTTGTCTGCGCTGCAAGCTGCTTGATCTCAGAGGCAACGACGGCAAATCCGCGACCTGCCTCCCCGGCACGTGCCGATTCAATCGTGGCATTCAATGCCAGCAGGTTTGTCTGGTCAGCAAGTTCAGAGATAATGCCGACAAAGTCATTGATCTGCTGGGTGGCTTCGTCGAGCGCTTCAACATTGGCTTTGGATTCATCGGCAAGCGCGATGGTTTCCCGCGCCAGACGGTCGCCATTGACGACATTCTGCGCCACTTCAGAAATCGCCGCCGACAGTTCAGATGCCAGGTCTGACGCCTGTTTGGTCTCGTCCAGAGACTTTGCCGTAGACGAATTGGTATCACCCGCCGTCCGACTGACATCATCCATGCTTTTCTGCATGTTCATGACGTGCTCAGTCAGCGTATCTGCCAGTGAAATGACGCGCGCCACGCTCTGATGCGTTGCGTCCTCAACCTCGGTTGCCATTTGCGTCAACACGCTGCGGCGCTCTGCCATCGCCTGCTTTTCCTGACGTGTTGAGTGTGCCATCAGCATTTCGCGCTGAGCCGTGACAGACTGAAAGTTCTGGGCTGCATTCGCCAGAATACCAATCTCGTCTCCGCGCCCGCCATAGCCAATCTCGATATTGGTTTCGCCCTGTGACAGACGATCGAGACAGTCACTGATTTTGATGATCGGTATCAGCACATTCCGGATCATGACCACAGACACCAGAATGGAGATCACCAGGACTGCGAGGCTGAGCACCATCGCCAAACCCACAGAAAACTCAGCAGCCTGCTTTTCCTTCAGCGTCAGGCCGCGCAAATGTTCCACCAGTGCGAACTCAAGAGTCTTCAGCGCATCGATGCGTTTGGTGGTGAGTTCGAACCAGTCCGTGCCGGTATAGCCTTCAAGCTTTCCGCCATAAGCCGCATCAATCATCACTTTACGTGCCTCAAACACGGCTTTCGAAACATCACTGTCATGCAGTTCAGCAAGGCGTTTGTCCCATTCATCTGACGCAACATCGCCAAACTCAGCGAAATAGCCTTCCTGGCGAGCGATCAGATCAACCGCTTTCATATGCTTTTGCTGGGTGAGTTCGCCGGATGCGAAAACATTACTGCCCACGGCCCGCTCCAGCCCGGCGCTTTCCTTTGCCCGCATCAGCGCCAGAATAGCCGTCATGGTTGAGGCCGCTTCTTTAGCGCCAGTTGTTCTGGAATTATCCACCACCAGCGTGATGATATTATTGATGATCTGCGTATAGGGCCCGACCGCCTGAGGCAGGCTGAGGACCAGCTTATCGACTTCACGGCGGTGACCAACAAGGTCAGACAGTTCCATCTGAAGTTTCGCCAGATGAGATTTCTGATCCGCTGTCACGAACATGGACCGATGAGTTCCGATCTCATCACGGAGGGCTTTGATCGCCTGATCGGTTCTCGACCGCTGGGTCTGAAGCGCCGTCTGATAGTTCGTCGCCCCTTTCGACCCGACAAAGCCAGCAGAGCGACCGCGTTCGCGTTGCAGCTCATGAATGACCTCACTTGCCACCATGGAAAAAGCTGAGACTTCCTCCAATGCGGCCATTGTCCGCGCCCGATCATATTTCTGATACATAAACTCGGCTGCAAAAACGACCATTGCGATGCAAGGCACAATGACGGCCAACAACAATTTCCAACGGACGGACAGGTTGTCCAGGAACTTCAGCTTCATCTCTAGCCACCCACTTTTTGTAATTATTCCTAATTTTTGCGGGCCTTTGGTTAATAATTTTTGTATCAGACACTAAAAAAAGTTTATATGAACGCGTTTGCTACACCAGAAAGTGTGCCCTGGCGGCATTCTGGCGGCGATTTGCGCATATTCCAGAAAGCGCACGTCGGCCTCACATAAAGTTCACCTTGTTGTGTCTTCCGTTAATCGATAAATTTCCTACATTGCTTGGAACGCGATCCTGGAGATGCGTGAAAAAACCTGCTCCGTGCCGAATTTTGGGCGGATTATTGAAAGAAACATGGGCTGGTTGTCGCAGACCGAGACCAGAACATTTGCGAAGGAAAGATTATGGCTGGAACTTCTATTGCACTCTCCCCGGAACAGGGGCTGTCTCGATATCTCACGGAAATTCGCAAATTCCCGATGTTGGCTAAAGAAGAAGAATTCATGCTCGCCAAGCGCTGGACCGAACATGAAGACACTGAAGCGGCCGAAAAAATGGTGACCTCTCACCTGCGCCTCGTTGCCAAGATTGCCATGGGCTATCGCGGCTATGGCCTGCCAATGGCTGAAGTGGTCTCCGAAGGCAATGTGGGCCTGATGCAGGCCGTCAAGAAATTCGACCCGGATAAAGGGTTTCGTCTCGCAACCTATGCGATGTGGTGGATCCGCGCGGCCATTCAGGAATATATCCTGCGCAGCTGGAGCCTTGTGAAACTCGGCACAACCGCCGCCCAGAAAAAGCTCTTCTTCAATTTACGCCGCATCAAGGGCGAGATCAACGCAATCGAAGCCGGTGATCTGCGTCCGGAACAGGTGACGGAAATTGCGACACGCCTGAACGTGACCGAAGAGGAAGTCATTTCCATGAACGGTCGCATGTCAGCGTCTGACGCCTCTCTGAACGCCCCGATTGGTGGTCAGGACGGTGATGGCGAGTGGCAGGACTGGCTGGAAGACGAAGACAATCCAGGTCAGGCGAAGGAATTCGCGGACAATCAGGAATTCCAGGCGCGCATGTCGTTGCTCGAAAAAGCCATGGAAGACCTCAATGAACGTGAGAAGCACATTATCACAGAGCGCCGCCTGAAAGATGAACCGGTTACCCTGGAAGACCTGTCCAAGGTGTATAATGTCTCACGCGAACGCATCCGTCAGATTGAGGTGCGCGCTTTTGAAAAGCTTCAGAAAGCGATGATCCGCGCCGCTAAAGACGAAGGCCTCCCACTGGGGAATTAAAGCTCCTTCAGTCACAGACATTAGAACGCGCTCGTTACCGGGCGCGTTTTTTATTGTATCGGTGTCAGCTCTCACCCGGTTCCCCTCACATCCAGCCTTCACAAGATCATGCCTCAGATTGTTTCAATCGATACGCCAGACGACCCGCGCATTGCCGACTATGTCGCCGTGCGCGAACGCGACCTCACAGGCCGGGATGGCAAATTCATTGTCGAGGGAAAGGTGACGCTGGACATTTTCCTGCGCAAATCCGCCTTTGAGGTCGAGAGCCTGTTTCTGGAAACCGGGCGGGTTGCCGTCCTGAAAGACTTGCTGGCCACGCTTCCAGATCACATTCCGGTTTACACCGCCGATCAGGACGTCATGGACAAGATTGTCGGCTTTCCCATCCATCGCGGCATTCTGGCCTGTGGACGTAAACAGCCGAAACCGGACTTTCAAACCTGGCTGGACGATCTTCCGAACGCGCAAACCTTCGTGATGGGCATCGGTCTGTCGAACCATGACAATATCGGCGCGCTGTTTCGCAATGCAGCGGCGCTAGGTGCAGATGGCGTGATCCTCGATGAGACGAGCGGCGACCCGCTCTATCGCAAATCCATCCGCGTCTCGGCCGGAACCGCGCTCTGGATGCCTTTCTTTCACGGCGATACCGGCGATACGCTGTTCTCTGCATTTGAGGCCCGCAGCGTGCCGATCTGGACGCTCACCCCCGGCAAAGGCTCGCAATCGCTTTACGAGAAAAATGCCGCTGGCGCGGTCTGTATCGCCGTTGGCGCTGAAGGCCCCGGCCTGCCAGATGATCTGATTTCGCGCGGCGACCCCGTCTTCATTCCCATGGCAAACGAGGTGGACAGCCTCAATGTCGCGACCAGTCTGGCGATTGCGTTATCCTGGCGATTTTCAGGCCAGAAGGCATCTGTCTAAGGTAAGGGGCATTTCCGATCGAAATTCTGCAAAATTGAGATTGACTGCCAAGCCCCCATTGTGATTTATGACCGCTTCCCGAAACGCGGTAATTTCCGTGCTTCGCCAGAGTGGGCGGTTAGCTCAGCGGGAGAGCACTACGTTGACATCGTAGGGGTCACAAGTTCGATCCTTGTACCGCCCACCATTTTCTGCAGTTTTGCTTCGCAAAAATTTTTGATCCAGTGGATCAAAAATAGCAGAAAATTGTATGTCGTTTTACCTCACGCCGCGCAGCGGCTCCGGCAGGCGGGCAAAGCCCGACTGCAGGTCTGCCGCTGTATGGATTTCGTAAAACTCGTTCCAGTGGAACGAATTTAGGGAAGAATTGTGTTTCCTCATCCTGATCGCCCGCACACCCTTCCCCCAATTATCCCGCTTGACTGACCGTAGGTCGCTCTCACTAGCCTGCTTTTAACATTAAAAAAGATAGGGAGATTGACGTTATGGCAGGTCTTGCAGAGGGATTGAAATACAGGCTCGCACCGGAAGATGAGTACACGCACGAACCGGGCGACGCAGAAAACTATAATGAAAGCATGTATTTCAATGCGTTCGACATTGAGAAAGGCTTTGGCGGCTGGTTTCGGCTCGGCAATCGCCCGAACCAGCGATATGCGGAAATGTCGGTCTGTCTGTATCTGCCAGATGGCCGGGTCGCGTTCATGTTCCAGCGTCCGGAAATCACCCACAATAACGAAATGAATGCCGGCGGCATGAAGATCGACGTGGTGGAACCGTTCAAGGAACTGAAAGTCACCTATGAGGGCAAGGCGCTGGTCATGACAGAGCCATTGCAAATGGCTGATCCGAAAATCGCCTTCACCTCAAACCCGAGCCTGCCGTGCAAAGTGTCGCTCACCTATACCGGTCAGTCACCCATGTATGGCGGAGAGACCGTGCATGAAGACGGTACGCCGCTGGAAATTGACCCGGAAAAATCCTTCGCCAAAGCCCATTACGAACAGCATTGCGCTGTGACTGGCTATGTTGAAGTTGATGGCGAGCGGTTCGACCTGAACGGTCTTGGCCTGCGCGATAAATCCTGGGGGCCGCGCCACTGGCAGGCCATTGAATGGTATCGCTGGTGCCCGATGAACTTCACACCTGACTTTGCCATGATGTTCACCGTGATCGGCGATGGCAAAGGCGGCGCAAATGCCAGCGGCATGGTGTTCCGCGATGGTATTTATGACCTTGTCACCGAATGCACAGTCGACAGTGACTGGGATGAAAACGACTATCAGACGGCCCTGCGCGCCAGCGTGAAAACGGAAGGCGGCAAATCCTACGACATTACCGGCAAGGTGACGTCGCTGATCCCACTGCGCAACCGGCGCACAACGCCAGACGGTATTGAATTGCTGACACGTCTGACCGAAGGCATGACGGAGTATGAATGCAATGGCCTGAAAGGCTATGGCATGTCGGAATATCTTGATCAGATTGTCGACGGCAAAGCCGTGGGACGTGAGCTCGGCTTTTAAGCGACAAAAAAGCCGCCAGATATTGTCTGGCGGCTTTCCTGTTTCAGGTGAGCGCCGGTTTATGGCGTCACAATATTAAAATCGCGGGTTGGCGGCACAATCCAGCCGGCAAACATGGCAAAGGCAAGCGGATTGCCCTCAATGGAAGCTGCACCGGAGGCAATCTTGCCCGCAAGCGGCTCTTTGCCTGTCATGCCTAGCAGGAAATCTTTGCGTGTGACAGACAAGGTCGCGTCATAGCTGTCTGCGACCAGTCCTTCGCGATAGACCAGAACACCATTGTGCGCTTCCAGCGTCACTTCCTCACCAAGGTCGGTGAATTTGAAGCCGAGGGTCAGCGTATTTTCACCCATGCGCTTCGGGTCGACCTGTGTTGCGATAACGTCGAACACAGACTTGGTCGGCAGCGCGAACAACACGGCCGCCGCACGACCGCTGAGATCCTCTGGCAGCTTCGAGACACCGCCGCGCAACTCCTGCGCGCCTGTCAGATAAAAGTTCCGCCAGATCGCATTCTCAGTCTGGAAGCCCATCTGCTCATACGTGTCTGCAAGCAGATTTTTGGCGTCTGTATTGTCGCCATCAGAGAAGACCAGCTTGTTCAGAAGCTCGCTTGCCCACTGATACTCACCGGCATCAAACGCGGCTTTCGCCTTGTCATAGACAGACTGCGCACCGCCCATGGCTTCGACATATTTCTTGCCGGCAACTTCTGGCGCAAGCGGTTCCAGATGAACCGGGTTACCGTCAAACCAGCCAAGATAGAACTGATAAACCGCGCGCGCGTTGAATTTGTAATCGCCGTAATACGGACGGTTATACCATTGTTTTGCAAGGCTTTCCGGCAGTTCGATATTCGCTGCGATCTCTTGCAGAGTCGCACCGCTATTCATCATGCGCACCGTCTGGTCATGCAGGTAAGCATAGGCGTCGCGCTGATTAGACAGATAGGTTTTGATCTCGTCTTTCTCGAAGACCGGCCAGCCATGGCTTACGATCAGCACATCGGCATAATCGAACATGTCGATCGCTTCTGTCAGAGCTTCTGACCAGAGTTTCGCATCGCGCACTTTTGCGCCGCGCGGGGTGAGAATGTTGTGGTGGGTCGGGTTCGCATTCTCTGCGATATTCACAACACCGAGATCCGGAAAGCCGATATTGAACTCCGACGGCGCTTCAGTGCCAGACGTGATCTGGAATACCATGCGGACGCCATCCACCACCAGCTCTTCGCCATTTTTCGACACAGTCTGCGTTGGCGGGATCAGACCATAAGTGCCACGCGCCAGGCCAACGCCAAGACCGGCGCCCACGCGCTCCTTCGAATCCAGTTTCAACGGTGCGCCGACATGATAAATCACGCGGCGGGTCATTGCTGGCCCGGCGATCACGCCTTCACTGATGCTTTCTTCCAGAAAGCCAGCAGGCGCGATGATTGGCATGTCTTTGACGCCAAACTCGACAACACCATTTGCGCCGCCCGAATGGTCGCCATGAGAATGGGTGTAGATGATGGCCGTGATTGGCAGGTCTTCAACATGCTTGATCAGCAATTCATAAGCGGCGCGCGCTGTCTCACCGGCGGTCAGCGGGTCAATGACGATCCAGCCGGTTTCGCCGCGAACGAAGGTCACATTCGCAAGGTCAAATCCGCGAACCTGATACACGCCTTCAGCAGACTTGAAGAGCCCTGCCATGGCATAAAGCTGAGAGTTGCGCCAAAGGCTCGGATTCACCGTATCCGGCGCGTCAGACTTCAGAAACTCAGTTGCTGACAAATCCCATACAATGTTGCCATTCTTGTTCTTGATCAGCGGATCTTCACGATTGGCGATGAAACCTTTCGTGGCCCATTCAAAGTCTTTCTTGTCTGTCTCAAACGGCAGCTCTTTCAGAACATTTGCATTCGCGTCTTTTGTCGCTTTTGTTGCACCGGTATCAGCAGACACCGCGCCAGACATCAGACAAACCGCGGCGAACCCCGTCAGCAGGACAGATTTCAGTGAAGCAGAACGGATCATTACGACCTCCCCATATAATTCAAATGCATTAGCAATTTTTGGAATTCATTTCATTTGGCGTATTTAATGTCAATTATTTAATTCAACCGCTTCACGATCCACTTGTGCAATCGTCAAAAGCCTGCATGATATCGCTATGAATTCAGAAAATTGGCGGGCCGCATTGAGAAATTTGCAGAATTCAGAAAAGCTGTCACTGCGATCTACATTAATCTGGACACATTAAATGCTGGCCGAAAGCGAAAAAATCACCGGGCGCGTCGCCATATTGCTTGCCGCCGAACGGCTGTTTGCTGAGTTCGGCCTGCATGGCGCTTCCCTTCGGCAAATCAGCGAAGCTGCCGGTCAGAAAAACACGTCCGCCATCCACTATCATTTCGGGTCTCGCGAACAACTCGTCGAGGCGGTGTTTGCCTATC
Source organism: uncultured Ponticaulis sp. (assembly GCA_963678615.1). Classification (GTDB taxonomy): domain Bacteria; phylum Pseudomonadota; class Alphaproteobacteria; order Caulobacterales; family Hyphomonadaceae; genus Ponticaulis. Next base: position 165,915 of record OY782947.1, on the reverse strand, counting down.
GCATGCAGCACATCAACCCGAAGCGCCTTGCCCGGCTTCAAAAGCTGAAAGAGCAGGAAAAGCTGGATAGCTTTCGCGAGCTGGTGTCGGTCATGATCTGGCCGCTGGCGGAGGAAACGCTGCCGCGCGATGAGGGTAATTTCTATGTCCAGTTTCTGTCGCGCTCCAATCAGGAGAAACAGCTGGCCATTGAAACAGCGCCAATTGATCTGATGACGGGCTGGTTTGAAACCCTCCGCCATTTACGGGCATTGTTATCGAATCTGCCGGACGAGATTGTCCGCGCGCGCCTTAAGACAGCCAGCGATCAATGCGTGTTTGGCCTTGCCAGTCTTGAAGCGACAGGCCTTGGAAACTCTCCAGACCTCCCGGCCCGCGTGGAAAACCTGATCGACATGATCGCCATGGGCCTGCAAGCGCCGGTTTCTGCCGCAACGCAGCGTGCCCTTAAACCCACGGCTTAATCACAAACTGGCCCGCCAACTGTAATTCCCGCCCAATCCCGGAACAAACTTTGCAGATCGCTGTTTAAAGAACACATTCTGTACAATATGTGGTGCAGAATAAGCTTTCACGCGCCGGAAATTCATCTGCCAGGCGCTATAGATTAAAACAGGACGAATGCGTGCGCACCGAAACCGGACAAACTGACGCCAGCAAGCCATCATGCTCATCAGTCAGCCGGTGCGCCTCAGGTCTTTTACTCAGCCTTTGCCTGGCCCTTGCAGCTGCACTTCCGGCCAGTGCAGACCGGGTTAAGATCCGCCCTGCCGATGGCGTTTCCGCCAAAGAACTGATTGACGATCTGCAAAAACAAATGGCGGACGAGAGCAAGCCTGAAACCGCCTTTGAGGCGCGGCGTCAGACCAAACGCGCCGCCACACTGATCACCGATCTTCTGAATTCCAAGGGCTATTACGACCCGGATGTGCAAACGCTGGTCCGCACCGAGAATGGCTATAAGCCCATCGTTATTCTGGACCCGGGCAAACGGTTCAAAATCGGCGTTTCAAAGATCGACTATCTGGATACCCCGCCTGAAGCGGACCTGCAGGACAGCTTCCAGAAAGAGGAAGACAAGGCGAGCGGCACTTTCGCCATTCCGGCCACGATCATTCATCGCGAAACCGAGATCATTCAGCAATTGCGCGAAGCCGGTTACCCCTATGCGCGCGCCGAGGACCGCAAGGTTCTGGGCGACCGCGAAGCTGCAACGCTCGACATCACCTATCAGATTTCCTCAGGACCAAAAGTCCGGTTCGGTGAGGTGGTCTTTCCGGACAATATCGATACCAAGTCCAGCTATCTCCGGCGCCTTATCCCGTTCAAATCCGGTGATATTTACAATCCCGGACGGCTTGCCCAATTCGGCAGCCGGCTGGATGAGACACGCATCTTCACGCTGGCCAATGCGCGTCTGTCTGACACGCCATCCCGAACAGACGAAACTGGCGACGAGGTGCGGGACATCATTGTCACCGCCACAGAACGCAAGCGCCATACGGTCGAGGCAGGTGTCAGCCTGTCGACCGATAAAGGCTTTGGTCTGTCCGCAGACCTGACCCGTCGCAATCTCACAAAGCGCGGCGACTTCCTCATTGCCAGTCTGGACCTGACCAGTCTGGAGCAGACGTTGAACCTGACCTGGCGACGTCCGCATGAATTCGGCTATGGCAAAAATCTGGTATTTGGCAGCAAACTCTCTAACGAGGACACTGACGCTTATAACCGTCAGAGCTTCAGCCTGAGTGGTGGGTTCGAGAACCGCAAAAACCGTCGTTTCACCTATGGCTATGGCGTTGAAGGCAGCCTGATCAGAGAGGAAGATCAGTTCAGCAAACGGGATTTGCAGCTAATCAGCCTTTATTCTGACGCAGCCATCGATCAGGCCAATAGTGTGCTGAACGCCACCAAAGGCTGGCGCGCCGAGGGCCGGATTGAACCAAGCGTATCCTTTGGCGGCGATGAAACACAGTTCATTCGTGGCTCAGCCCAGCTGCGCGGCTATTACCCGCTAAACGATGATCATTCCTTCGTTCTGGCAGGTCGCATTCGTGCGGGCTCCGTCTGGGGCGCACAGGTTGAGGCCCTGCCGTCTGAAAGCCGGTTCTTCACCGGTGGCGGCGGCAGTGTTCGCGGCTATGCCTATCAGGATATCGGCCCGCTTTCTGCTGACAACGAACCAACCGGCGGCAAGTCGTTGCTGGAAACCTCTTTCGAAGCGCGCTGGATGTTCAAACCCAAGATCAGCCTTGTCGGCTTTGTCGATGCCGGCAATGTCAGCACGCATGATGTGCCGGGCTTTTCCGACATGCGGTTCGGCACCGGATTTGGTGTGCGTTATGACACGCTGGCCGGTCCCTTGCGGATCGATATCGCCACCCCGATCGACAAACGCGAGCGCGATGACCCTGTGCAAATTTATATCTCTCTCGGGCAGGCCTTTTGATGACTGACACCGCCACAAAAGAGCCCCGAAAGAAACGCCTGCCGCTCTGGACCAAACTCCTCATCGGCGTTGGCCTGATCCTTGTGATCGCGCTCATTGCGGCGCGCTGGTATGTCAGTTCGTCTGGTGGACGCGGCCTGATCGAAGCAACGATTGAACGCCAGACCTTCAGCGGCCAGACCGTCGAGATTGATGATTTGAAGGGCGATCTTCTGTCGACGGCAACCATCGGCAAGATCACGCTGAAGGATAAGAACGGCGTCTGGGCCGAAATCGAGTCCGTCACACTGTCCTGGAAACCGTTTGCGTTTCTGACAGGCCGAAACCTCGATGTGCGGACCTTCACAATCGATACGGTCGATGTGGCGCGTCGCCCGGTGATCGAACCATCTGAGCCCAAAGAAAAGTCCGCTTCACCCGGGAAATTCCCACTCAAGGCCATTCTGCTGAAAGACCTGAAAATCGGCAAGTTCTCGCTCGCCGAAGGCGTCACGCCGCAAGCGGTTTCCGGGTCGGTGAAAGGCCGCGCAGACTGGACACCAGACCGAGCCACGATCGACCTTGATGTTGAGCCCGGCGAGAATACCGGCGATCTTCTGGCGGCGCATGTCAACTGGAGCAAAGCCTCCCCGATCAACGGCAAGATTGACCTGAAAGGCCCGGCAGGCGGTCTGTTTGCCAGCCTGTTGCAGCTCGACGGGCAGTCTGTCTCCGCCTCTTTCGAAGGTGCGGGAACGGCAAAGATCGCGCAAGGCGATGGCACCATCCTGATCGATAACACACGCTGGCTGACCATTGGCATCAAACCGGACGCAAACGGCTATCTGGTCTCTTCTGATCTGGCGCTGGCAGCGCACCCGCTGACGCGCGACCAGATGGACAGGCTGGGGCGCGAGGTTCGCCTGACAGCGCAGCTTGATCAGTCTCCGCGCCGGAAAGAGCCGCTGAAATCGCTTTCTGTTCAGTCTGAAACACTGCTCGCTGACCTGACCAATTTCAAATTGTCAGGCTCGCGAAAAACCGCAGATATATCTGCGCGCCTAAAAAAGCCGTCAGCGTTTCTTCCGGAAGACCAACTCCATCTCGACACCGCAGATTTCGTCGGCACAGTCTTTGCCGATGACAATGGCTATAGCCTTCAAGGCAAGCTGACGGCCGCAGGCTTGTCTCGCCCGGATGTCAGCATGTCTCAACTGTCCGGCCCGGTCGTACTGGCTTATCTTGGCAAGACGGTAAAAGCCGATCTTGATCTGACTGCACGACAGGTCAAACTGAGTCTCAGTGACGAGCCTGTCACCGTGCCAACAGCAAAGCTTGTTGCCTCAACCGTTTATAATCTTGAAAGCTCACAACTCTCCATCAGCCAGTTCGGACTTCGCACCGCAAAGTCTCAAATCAATCTGAACGGTGATGTGCAGCTCGGTGAAACACTGACGCTGAAATCAACTGGTCAGGGCAAGGTCGACCTTGCCGAATTTGGTCTGTTCGATGCCGGGCAGGTGCGCGCTGACTGGAATGTCAGACAAAACAAACCGGGCCAGCAAACCTTCACGCTGAACGCAAAAACATCTGGCCTGTTTGACGACACACATGCCGCCTTCCCCTGGCTTGGCGAAAAAGCGTCCCTCTCTGCCAAAGGGCAGTTGCTCAACGCAAAGACAGTTGCACTATCGAGCCTCAATCTGTCGACACCTGCCCTTTCCGTCACCGGCAAAGGCAGCGCGACCGGGGCTGATAATCTGAAGTTTTCCGGCACGCTGAAAACATCTGAGACCTATCCGCTTTATGACACCCTGCCCGGCCTTGCCGGTGAGTTCTCTATGCAAGGGCGCGCGGATCGTCTGAACCTCTCCACACAGCTGAAAGCTGGCCGTGCTGGCGCCGAGACGAACAGCCTGATCAGCCCGGTTGCGACCTTTACCGGCATCTGGGCAGACCACACCCTGACCGGCGAGACCAGCATCGCAGGCGATTTACAAGAGCACCCGCTCGCCCTGTCGTCGGACGTCTCCTTCAAAGATGGCCAATGGTCACTGAAAGACCTGTTTGGCGCGTGGCAGGACCTCGCCCTGAAAGGCGATATCTCTGGTAATGGCGGCGACCTTTCTGCCCTCATTGGTGAGCTTTCCCTGACAGGAAATCTGCCAGAAACACTGCCGGCAAAGTCAACTGACATTACGGCGCATATCACGGGTGAAACCGTTAAAGCCGATGGTCGTCTTGAGGGTATCAGCGCAGGCCCGCTTTCCGGTGGCACGATGACGTTCACACTCGCAGGCACACGCGAGAGCATGGACTATGATCTGGCGCTGAACAGCATTGCGACGCTTGGCCAGATGCCACAAAAGGCGGTTGTCAGCCTCAAAGGAACCGCGCTTGCCCCGACCGATGGTGAGCCCGCTCTGACCGGCTCACTAAAAGCGCGTCTGGGCGCAAACAACTTCACAACTGACGAACCTTTCCGCTTCACCCAGACGGTGAATGGCTTGCGAGGCACGCTGCGCCTGAGCGGGCTGGATGGCAAACTCGCGCTCGACCTCGATGAGGCCAGCCATGAGCCGCTCTCTCTGTCGCTGGCCGATATTGGCCTCTCCCCACTCATGGCGATGATCGGGAATGCGCCAGTGAACGGGTCAACGTCGCTGGCATTAAACTTCAGCCGGGCAGACGATGCGCTCATTGCGAATGTGACCGGGCAGCTCACGGATATCTCGGTTCCGCAGAGTTCAGCCAACCCGGTGAGCTTTCTGCTCGATGGCAAGATCGATGCGGCAGGCGGTGTCTTCAATCTGAAAACGCCGGACGGCCAGATGCTGCAAGCGACAGCTGACGTAAAAGCACCCATCGTAACGCAGGCAGGCCTGCCTTACCTCTCTTATAATGCCGGGCAAAAAGGCCTGATCCTCGTCGATATTGAGGGCCCGGTTGATAATATGGCGGCAATTTTCCTGCCAGACCGTCAGATTGTTCGCGGCAAGACGAAAACCAGTCTGACCGTCCCTCTTCCCATTGTTCCAAACCAGATCGAAGGCGATGTCAGTTTCACCGATGGTGAATTCCAGCACGAAAATCTCGGCACGGATCTGGAGAATATCAATTTCGCTGTCACCCTGTCGAAAGGCGAGGTTTCGCTGTCAGACTTTACCGCGAATGGTCGCAAGGGCGGCACGCTGAAGGGCGCAGGCAATGTTGGCTTTGCCAATACACTGACCAGTAATTTCGAGATCAAGGCAGACAAACTCGTCGTCGTGAACCGCAAGGAAGCCAAAGCAACCGCCAGTGGCACTTTAGGCCTCGATCTGACCGAAAAGGCTATCAAGATCATTGGCGACCTCACGCTCAGCGATGGCCTGTTCCGTCTCGACAGTTTGCCGTCATCATCTGCCCCGACGCTGGACGTAAAATTTGATACCGAAGAAGCAGACGCCGCCGCGAAAGCACCGCTCGTCTCTATGGATATCAGCCTGAAAGCACCGCGCAGCATGAAGCTTGTCGGCAAGGGCATGGATGCCGAACTCAGTCTGGACGCGAAAGTATCCGGCACAGGATCATCCCCACAGATCAATGGTCGGGCCGAAATTGTTCGCGGCAAATTTGAGCTGCTCGGAAAGCGTTTCGACTTTGAAGAAAGCGAAATTGAATTCCGCGGCGACCCGATGCAAGCGCGGCTCAACATTGTTGCGACACGTGACGCCGATGACTTCACCGCGCGTGTCACCATCACGGGTACACCGGAAAAGCCGGATATTACGCTGAGCGCAGAGCCGTCTCTGCCTGAGGATGAAGTCCTGTCACGCGTTCTGTTTGGCCGCTCGCCAAGCCAGCTAACCGGCCTTGAAGCAGCACGTCTGGCCGCGGCTCTTGCCAGCCTGTCTGGCGGCGGTGGCTTTGACCTGATGGGCGGGCTGGAGAACCTGACCGGGTTTGACAATGTCGATGTCAGCCAGAACGAAAATGGCCAGTTCCAGGTCGCAACAGGTCGCTACCTCTCTGACGATGTCTATATGGAGCTCAGCTCTGGCGGCTCCGGCTCACCGGGCGTAAGCGTGGAATGGGAAGCCCGCAAGAATGTATCCGTCGAGGCGGAAACCAAACCGGAAAAAGGACAGACCCTGTCCATTCAATGGAAGAAAGATTTCGACTGAGGTTATTAAAAAAGCCGGTCCCAAAGGACCGGCTTTTTCGTTATGGCGTTTCCTCATCTGATCCAACCGTCACCCCTAACGCCTGGAACAGGGTGATCTGGTTTGCCGCCTGATCCGCCTTGGCAGAAATCAGGTTTTGTCGGGCAGAGAAATTGGACTGCTGGGCATCAAGAACCGACAGATAGTCATCAACACCAACACTGAAGCGCTCACGCGACAGGCTCAGCGTAACGGAGGTGTCTTCTTCAAGCTGAGTGAGGGCTGCGAGACGGTCGCCAATGGTTTCCGACACAGCGAGCGCATCAGCGGTTTCGCGGAAGGCTGTCTGAATGGTCAACTCATACGTCGACAGAGCCAGCTTCTGGCTCTCCTTCGAAATGGCCAGCTGATTGGTACGGCGCTCTGCGTCAAAGATCGGCAGAGAAATGCTTGGCCCGAAGGTCCAGCCGCTGCCGGTCGAGTCGAATAAATCGCCAAGATCGGTACTCACCGCGCCCAGAGACCCTGTCAGCGAGATGGTCGGATAGAACGCAGCACGTGCCGCGCCAATATCAGCATAGCTCGCCATCAGGCTGTGCTCAGCCTGAAGCACATCTGGTCGATTGAACAGAATGTCAGACGATAGATTTTCTGGCGCCACCAGTTTCACCGGAGACGGGCTCAGCGTTGCGGTTTCGGCAATACCGGCTGGCAGGTTCGTGCCGACCAGAAGACGCAAAGCGTTCAGATCCTGACGAATGGCTGCCTTGGCCTGCGCAGCTGCCGCCTTGGCCGTCGATACGCTGGTCGAAGCGCGGCGAACATCAAGTTCAGACACCACGCCTGCATTCATCATTTCTTTGGTCAGATTGAGAGAGCTGGTCTGGGTTTCCACCGTGCTTTCGGCAAGTTGCAATAGCGCGCGGTCTGCCGCCAGCTGGATCCAGGCGCGCGCAACATTTGCCGCAATGGTAATTTCGGCGCTGCGCTTGCCTTCAATCGTTGCCAGCCAGGCTTCAAATGCTGACGCATTCAGATTGCGAACACGCGAGAAGAAGTCGAGTTCAAACGCGCTGACAGAAACCTGCGCGCTGGCGCCGTTGCTATACGCATTAGAGGCCGCTGGCGTCTCATCAATCGTGTCGCCAAACTCAACACCGCCGCCGACAGTCACGCTCGGCAGACGGCCTGCGCGGGAGATACCGTATTGAAGCCGGGCAATCTCAATGTTTGAGGCCGCCATTCGCAGGTCGCGGTTTTCGCTCAAGGCCAGCGTGATGAGACTTTTCAGCTCTTCTGAAACGATCACATCTTCCCAGTTGAGTGTTGTCACATCCGCCAGACCGGACTTCAGTTCGGCCTGAAACCCGGCCGGGACAGGCGCGGCGGGCCGCTCATAGCCCGGTGCGAGATTCATGCAGCCTGACAGAACCAGACCGCTGACCGCCAAAGACAAAATCGCCTTTTTTGAATAGTGCATTACACAGCCTCCTTCTGGCTGCCGACCGGTTTCAGAGGTCGTCCGCCAGTGATTTTCCGGACAGCGACATAGAAGACCGGTGCGAAGAAGATACCAAAGATGGTCGACGCGATCACACCGCCAAGAACGATTGTGCCCACAGAGATACGACCGGCGGCACCTGCTCCATGGCTCAGTGCCAGCGGGATAACACCCATGCCGAAGGCAAAAGATGTCATCAGGATTGGACGCAGACGCATCCGAACCGCTTCAATCGTCGCCTCGACAAGGCCCTTGCCCTGCTCCTCCAGTCCTTTGGCAAATTCAACGATCAGGATCGCGTTTTTAGACGCCAGACCAACCGTGGTCAGAAGACCAACCTGGAAGAAGACGTCGTTCGCCAGACCGCGGGAATGCGCCGCCAGAACTGCACCGATAATCCCAAGTGGTGCAACCAGAATGACCGCCACAGGAACCGTCCAGCTCTCATAAAGTGCCGCAAGACACAGGAAGACGAAGAGAATAGAGATGACATACAGCATGCCAGACTGATTGCCGGATTTCTTCTCCTGCGCACTCACGCCGCTCCACTCATAAGTGATACCTTCCGGCAGACCTGCGATCAGGTCTTCTACCGCATTCATGGCTTCACCAGAGCTGACGCCAGCCGCCGCAGACCCCTGAATATTGAAGGCAGACAGACCGTTATAGCGACGCAATTGGGGCGAACCAAAGGTCCAGTTCGTGGTCGTGATCTCAGAGATCGGCGTCATCGCACCTGTATTGTTACGGACAAACCAGTCGCCGACATCTTCAGGCTGCATACGGAACGGGGCATCGCCCTGAACATAGACGCGCTTAATCCGTCCACGATCGAGAAAGTCGTTCACATACCGGCCACCCAGAGCCGCCGACAATACGCTTGTCGCGTCAGAGGTCGAAATGCCGAGCGCCTGAGCTTTCTGATAGTCGAGATTGATCTTGAACTGCGGACCGTCTTCCTGACCGTTCGGACGAACACTTGTCAGAAGCGGGTTTTGAGCCGCCATGCCGAGGAACTGGTTGCGAGCCGCCAGAAACTCTTCATGTGTGAGCGTGCCGTTATTCTGTAGAAAGAGGTCAAACCCATCTGAGTTACCAAGCCCCTGAATCGCCGCTGGAACGATCGAGAAAATACGTGCGTCTGTACGACCGCCAAACTTTTGCATGACCCGGCCAGCAACCGCGGCAGCAGAATCCGTGTGCTCATCCCGCTCAGCCCAGTCAACCAGAGACGAAAACGCCATGCCGACATTCTGGCCCTGACCGACAAAACTAAAGCCTGCCAGTGTGAAGATGCCGTTGGACACGCCCGCTTCCTCTTCGACGAAGTATTTCGTGACATCGTCCATGACTGTTTCCGTCCGCTCAATCGTCGCGGTTTGCGGCAATTGATACAGCACCATGACCCGGCCCTGATCTTCCTGTGGCAGGAAGGAGGTCGGCAGGCGCACAAACATGACAGCCAGCAGGCCACACATCAGGGCAAAGACGCCCATAAAGATGTATTTCCGGCGGACCATACGATCCACAACCGACGCATAGCCATTCGTCATCGCTTCGAAGCTGTTGTTGAAGCCACGTTTCAGTTTTCCGGAAATGCCGCCTTCCTCTTCATCATGGTGTGACTTCAGAATGGTCGCACACAAAGCCGGTGACAGAATGATCGCCACCGCTACCGAGAGCAACATCGCCGAAACGATCGTGACCGAGAACTGGCGGTAGATCACACCCGCAGATCCCGGGAAGAAGGCCATTGGAATGAATACGGCAGACAGAACAACCGCGATACCAACAAGCGCGCCGGTAATCTGATCCATGGATTTGCGGGTTGCCTCCAACGGGCCAAGCTTGTCTTCACGCATGACGCGCTCAACGTTCTCGACCACGACAATCGCATCGTCCACGAGCAGACCAATCGCCAGCACCAGACCGAACATTGTCAACGTGTTGATGGACATGCCCATCACCCACAGTACAACGAATGTGCCGAGCAGAACCACCGGAACCGCAATCATCGGAACAAAAGACGCGCGCAGGCTCTGCAGGAAGATAAAGATAACGACGAAAACCAGCAAAATGGCTTCCAGAAGAGTCTTCTGAACTTCGTGAATGGATTGATCGATAAACGGCGTTGAGTCGACCGGGAAGGCATAGCCAAAGTCCGGTGGGAATTCTTTAGCAAGCTCAGCAACGGCCGCTTTGACGCGTTCCGCTGTTGCAAGCGCGTTCGCACCCGTTGCCAGGTTCACACCAAAACCACTGGCGGCTTTGCCATTAAATTTGCCGATCTGGGAATAATCTTCAGCGCCAAGCTCAACCCGCGCAACATCCTGAAGCCGGATCGTTCCGCCGCCCTCAGTTGTCAGAACCGGCAGATCACGGAATTCCTGAGGCGTCGTCAGCAGGGATTGCAGCGTGACCGTCACATTGATTTCCTGCCCCGGCACGTGCGGCGTGCCACCAAGATTACCAGAAGAAACCTGCGTGTTCTGCGCCGACAGAACGGACACAATGTCAGACGGCATCAGATTGAATTCACGCAGCTTTTGTGGGTCGAGCCAGATACGAATGGCATAGCCCGAACCGAAAACGCGAACTGAGCCCACACCGTCCAGACGGCTGATCGTGTCATACATGTGCGTCTTGATATAGTCGGCAATATCGATCCGGTCGTTTGCGCCAGTTTTTGAGTAGATCCCCGTGATCAGCAGCATGTCAGTAGCCGCCTTGTTAACGGTTACCCCCTGACGCTGAACCGATTCCGGCAGAAGCGGCGTTGCAAGGCTGAGTTTGTTCTGCACCTGAACTTGCGCCACATCGGGGTCGGTTCCGGTGACGAATGTCAGCGTGATACTCGCATTGCCGCTAGAGCTGGATGTCGACGACATATAGTCGAGGCCATCCAGACCCGTCATTTGTTGCTCAATGACCTGGGTCACTGATTCTTCGAGGGTCTTTGCCGACGCGCCCGGATAAGTCGCGTTGATATTGACCATGGTCGGAGCGATGTCCGGATATTGCGAGACCGGCAATGAGCGCACTGCCGCCACGCCTGCCAGCATGGTGATGATTGCAATCACCCAGGCAAAGACCGGGCGGTCGATAAAAAATCTAGCCATTTGAACTGTACTTGCCTGTTATTCTGATTTCAGCGCAGAGGAGGAAGACGCCCAGCCAAATGCGAGTCTGGCTTCGGTTTGAGTTGTCACCAGCAGCGCACCCTCATGGACGGACTGGAATCCGGAAACAACGAGCATCTCACCCGGCTGAAGACCGCCCTTAACGACCCACATGCCATCTTGTTCGCCTTCCAGCTCGACCGCACGTTTGGTCGCGCGAGAGTCTTCCGACACCACATAAACCGATGGATTACCCTTTGCGTCGAACTCAACAGCGCGCTGAGGCACCGCAACAACCTTGTCGAGATTACCAGCTGTGAAAGTTGCGCGCAGGAACATGCCCGGCAGGATATAGCCTTCAGGGTTTGGTACGACCGCGCGAACAATCACCGTGCCTGCAGCCTCATCGACGCTGACCTCGGAAAATTCGAGTTGTCCTTTGTGCGCGTAAGTTTCGCCGTCCTGATATTTGATGGCGACCGGAACTGTCGCATTTTCATCTGTAAGGATTTCACCGCGGCTCACTTGCCGTTTCCACTGCAGAATTGATGCAGAAGACGCCGTCATATCAACGAAGATCGGATCCAGTTGCCGGATGGTTGCAAGCGCGTCTGCCTGATTGGATGTCACGAGCGCACCCGGTGTGACACTGGACCGGCCAATCCGGCCTGAGATCGGTGCGGTTATGGTTGTACGCGACAGATTGATCCGCGCTGTTTCCAGCGCGGCTTTAGCCACATCAATCGCAGCCGCTGCGCCGCGCGCATTCGCCGCGGCTTCATCATAAGACTGTTTCGAAATGGCGTTGATCTCGACAAGGCTCTTATAGCGCTTTGCCGTTTCGTCTGCGATCTCTGCCGCCGATTCAGCGCTCTTCAGATTCGCTTTCGCGCTGTTATATGCCGCGAGATATTCGCTGTTCTCAATTTTATAGAGCGCGTCACCGGCATTGACCTGTTGGCCTTCGGTGAACAAACGCTTTTGAATGAGACCGGTCACCTGCGGGCGAATTTCTGCCTCCGCATAAGCTGTTGCCCGACCGCTGAGTTCACGAATGCTTGGCGCCTGACGCAATTCCACTTTGACCACGTCAACCGGAATAGCGCGCTCCGCCTGAGCGCCCGGACCGCCTGCTGCTGGTGCGGCGTCTTTATGGCCTGCGTTCCCACATGCGGCCACCAGAACCAATACCGAGGCCGCAAGCGCCAATTTCATCTTGCCTTCAAATGGCTTGAGCCATGTCAGGGTCATACTGTTTTCTCCAACTTGCCGCCGATCCAATATTGACGTAAGGATAGAATGATCATTCTAACTAACTGATAAAATCTATTGTTGCAACGCATCATTTCAAGGAGTCCGTCGCGTGAATGTGTCAGAAAACCAAGATGACCAATCACAAAGTCGTCATCGTTCGAGGATCGATCAGGTGATTGATGCCGCTGCGGCCTGCTCTGTTCGCAAGGGATTCCACGCGACCAGCATCTCCATGCTGGCGAGCGAAGCAGGCATGAGTGTTGGCCACATCTACCATTACTTCGCGAACAAAAGCGCCATTGTGTGTGCACTGGTCCGGCGCGAACTTGATGAAGCCAATAAAATTGTTGCAGAGCTGGAGACGCTCGAGGGCGATGAAATTCTGGATCATATGAAAGCAACCATTCGTGAAGCTCTGATGGAGCATTCAGACCCGTTCAAATCCTTGCTGTTCCAGGAAATCCACGCTGAAGCCTTCCGAAATGAGGAAGTCGCCCTGATCCTGCGTGAGTTTGACACACAGCTTCGTCGAAAATTCCAAACAATTTTCGAAAAAAAGCTCGGCCTGCCTGATGCCAGAGAGCGGGTTGAAATGCTGTTTGCCTTCTTCCATGGGCTACCCAGCCGGCGTTTCCGGAACCCGGATGCCTATCCCGAGCAGATGCGGTCGGCGATTAATCGCATGCTGACCTTTCTGGTTACGCCATCTGGCACCCCCACAACGACAGAATAGCCTCAGGTCGCAATGTTCAAAAATTCGCCCAGACGTTAATCTGGGCCAGGATAGCCTGAAGTCCAGTTCACACTATACTTCGGCACATTAAGTGCTGTCAGCGTTATTCGTTAACGCGACCAGAACAATTGAAAAACCTGGTTTAGCGAAAAATCTTTTTATTTGAGGGATGTTTCCTTCCGACACGACCGGTAGGGAAATATGTTTCGAAATTTCGTCCTGAATCGCAATGGCAATGTTGCCATGATTTTCGCGCTTTGTCTGATCCCTTTGCTGATGCTTATGGGTGGTGCAGTCGATCTGTCACGCCAGCGCGGCAGCGAAGTTGGCGCTCAAAACGCGCTCGACGCAGCGCTTCTCGCAGTTGCACACGAAGCGCTCGGAAAAGACGAAACAGAGCTGACGAAAGATGCCCGTTCCTGGTTCGAAGCCCAGCTTCTGAACTCGAACATGGATATTGTCAGTTTCGAGATTTCAAAAACCGACAGCACCCTGTTTGCGAAGATGGTGGGTAAGGTCGACACGACATTTCTTGCCATTTTTGGCATTGGGGATCTGAAAGTTGTCCGCACCGCGCAAGTTCAGTTCGGCTTGCAGAAGGTGGAAGTGGCGCTGGTTCTCGATACCACCGGCTCAATGGCTAATATTGCGTCAGACACACAAACCTGTACCAGACGGGGCTGCACCGGCGGGAAGACCAAACTGAAACTACTTCAGGACGCAGCGACCAGCATGATGAATGCTCTGGAAACCGCCAACGCGGATACAGATCAACTACAGGTCGGCATCGTTCCTTTTGCGACATATGTGAACGTCGGAAAGGAAAACCTTAACGAAAGCTGGCTCGACACGGAAGGCAAATCGCCCATTCACGGCGACAATCTGGTCGACGGGCTGAACCGCCTGCAACTCTACAACCACCTTGGATATGAGTGGAAAGGCTGTGTCGAAGCGCGTCCGCACCCGCATGAGGTGCGTGATACGACGCCGCGCATTTCTAAACCGGAAACCCTGTTCGTGCCGGTTTTCCATCCGGATGAACCCGATGCCGGACGGTATGGCAACACCTATCCGAACAATTATGTTGGCGATGCCCCCAGCATCGGCATCCCGTTTCTCGACATTAGTAACCCAGTCAAATATGGCGTGCCAGAAGGAATTCAGTCGTATATTGAAGGCTATACCTACATACTGCCTGACGGAACAGTACTTGGACGCGACGACTGTCCGGAGGATTATGACAAAGACAATGGTTACGGGAATAATGACTGCCCTGACCCATTCAGTTCTGCCAACTGGAAGAAAGTGTCAGTCTTCTCCAATTATAAATTCTATAGCGACGTCACCACGACAATTGGCCCGCAATTCGGTTGCGAAATGCGCCCGATTACGCCGCTAACCGCCAACTATGACAAGCTGCGCTCTGAGATTGGCCAGCTGGTTGCTTCTGGCTCGACCAATACATCTGAAGGCATTGCCTGGGGCTGGCGCGTCCTGTCCCCCGGCGCACCGTTCAAGGAAGCCGACAAATACTCAGACGGCGTGAACAAGGTTCTGGTGCTGTTGTCAGATGGTAACAATATGATCAAGGAACGCGAAACCTGGCCGGGCAAGTCTGACTATTCCGCCTATGGCTATCTGGCGAATGAGCGACTTGACGGAACGGATGCAAACTCCGATCAAAACGACATTCTCGACGCGATGGACGATCTGACGCTTGAAACCTGTAAGAATGTCAAAGCCTCTGGTGTCCGCATCATCACCATTCGTCTGGATCAGACCGACTCCCGCTCGGCAAAGATTCTGAAAACCTGCGCCAGCAGCGAAAAGGATTACATTGATGTTCAGAACACCTCGGAGCTGACGGACGCTTTCGCCAAGGTGACTGAGAACATCACACGCCTGTACCTGTCGAAATAACCCCGAGAGATCAGTTAAACACAGACTTTGAGCCGACGGCTTCGGTCGTCGGTTTCACTGCGCTGTTTACCGGGCGCAGCAAATCTTTCAGACCCGCTTTCGGCAATGGGCGTCCACCATTCAGAATAGTTGCAACCGGGCTCATGAACTTGCTCAGGAACAGCGCGCTCAGGACCGCGCAGATATAAACGAAAACCGGCGTGATCGAGAAGAACAATACATAAGACGGGTGATAATACCCACCGATCAGATACTGATAGGGAATCCAGAACAACGTCGAAATGATGATGTGGCTGCAGAACACAAAAAAGGCGTAAGGTTCAAACCGTGTGACCAGTGTGACCCAGCTTGTGCGGGACACCATTCCAGCAATCGCCCAGAAAGCCGCCGCACCAAACAGGCGCTGAACTTCCATAAAACCAAAGAAAACAGGCTCAAGCGCATGGTTCGGGTCGAGCACAACCTCAAAGCGGAAGCTTGTCAGCAGCGCGGCATAGACAAGAAAGGCGACAATGACTTTGCCCGCATGACGGTCGATAATGTTTTCGAGCGATTTGCCATTCAGCGCCAGCCAGATGCCGATAGAATAGAAAAGCGGAATATTGTTGCCAAGAAAAGGCGACTGTACGTGCGTGACCATCATCACAAACAGCACCGCCAGAACCGGCAGAGCGGCTTTGCGCATTGCCATCACCAGAACCGGTGTCAGCAGCGCACAGAGGAAAAGGTCACGCAGGAAACCAAGCGGAAAGTTTGCCGGGTGGTCGGTGATGCCGAACAGCCAGTTTGGAATATGGCCCCATGAGAACGCTTCGCCAACCTGATGCTCCAGATAGCCCGGTTTAACCTGATCGCCCGCAATATAAGCCAACAGCACGATTGCGCTCCAGGCCACCATTGGAATGACGAGGCTCTTAACGCGCTTCATTGCGAACTTTGAAAATGGGAAAACCCGGCCTGTCGAAATGGCAAGGAAGCCAGACGCAATCGCGAGAAGGCCGATACTGGTGCGCCCGACACCATCCGCAAAGAAGAAACGATACCAGTCCGCCAAATGGATGCCATTCGTAACCGGATCAAACTCGGCAACGCCAGGGTTCATATGCACCCAGACCATGAAGAAAATACACATTGGCCGCGCCACACGAATGCGAAGAGAGGTCGACTTTGCCAGCGTCGGCTGAGCCGGCGGCGTCATCGCCTCCAAAAGTGCACTCCGGAAACGGCTGAAATAGCCAGAATGAGATGCGGATGAATGTGTGTGATCGGACACAACCTGCCCCAGTTCGGGAATGAGAGAAATTCTATCCGAACTGATGCAAGAAATTTGCCAGAAATATCGCCTAACTGTCTTGATCTGGCATTACGGCACTCACCACCACGGAAACCCTTTGGGCATATCTGTGGAGGCTTTCCCCGGAAAAACAGGCGCGCGCTTTTCCAGAAAGGCAGAAACGCCCTCCTTCACATCATCGCTTGCGCCCAATTCCATCGCAAACCGGCCATCGAGCTTCAGCAAGTCAAATGGGTGGGCAGCCGGGCCAAACCGCCAGAGCAATTGCCGGGTCAGCGCCACAGAGACCGGGGCTGTGTTTTCTGCGATCTCCCGAACAAGGCGCATGGCCGCCGGGATCAGATCATCCGGCGCGACAATCTCGCTGATCAGGCCACCCTCAAGAGCTTCTTCCGCCGGAAAGACGCGCCCTGTCATGCACCATTTCAAGGCTTGCTGCAGACCAACGAGCTGAGGCAAAAACCATGAGCTGCCAGCCTCAGGTGGCAAGCCACGCCGGGCAAAGACAAAGCCGAATTTTGCGCCCTGGGCGGCAATTCGAAAATCGCTCGGCAAGGTCATGGTCAGACCCACGCCAACAGTAGAACCATTAAAGGCCGTGATGACTGGTTTTTTGGAATTAAACAGCGCGCCGACAAAACCGGCTCCATCTTCGGCACGGTCATCGCCGCCGAAATTCTTCGATCCGCGACCAGATTTCGTATCGAAACTGTCTGCGCCATCGGAAATGTCGGCCCCGGCGCAAAAATGCTTGCCCGCACCGGTCAGAATGATGGCGCGAACGTCATCATCCTCGCTGGCAGCATGAATTGCGCGCGTGAGTTCAGCGCCCATCTGAGCCGTATAGGCGTTGAACTTTTCCGGTCGGTTGAGCGTGATAATGGCGGCGGCCTCGCTCCGCTCAACCCGGATTTGTTCATAGCTTTCAGCCATTGGCTTAAGCCAGCATACCCTCAAGACGGGCCTTGATGATGGCTTCTGCTTCAGACACCATGCGATCAATCAGTTCCTGAACCGTCGGGCAATCATCAATCAGGCCCTGAATCATGCCTGCTGACCAGATACCGCCATCCGTGTCACCGTCAGCCATAGCGGCCTGACCACGCTTACCGGCCACCAGATGCTGGATGTCTTCAAACTTCGCGCCGCCTTTTTTCTCAATGCCGACCACTTCGTCAGAGACGGCATTTTTCATGACGCGAGCCGTATTATGCAGCGTACGGAAGATGAGGTTAGTGGCACGCTCATCATTCTCGATCATTTGCTTTTTGAACGATTCATGGATTGGCGCTTCTTTGGTCACGCAGAAACGTGTGCCCATATTGACGCCGTCCGCACCGAGGGCGAGCGCTGCCACGAGGCCGCGCGCATCACCAATACCGCCTGATGCGAGCATTGGGACCTTCACTTTATTCGCCGCAGCCGGGATCAGAATGAGGCCCGGAATATCGTCTTCGCCCGGGTGACCGGCGCACTCAAAGCCGTCAATCGAGATCGCGTCCGCGCCCATACGCTCTGCTGACAAAGCATGACGTACAGCGGTACATTTGTGGATGATCTTGATGCCGTGCTCTTTGAAATGGTCGATATGTTCCTGCGGCTTATAGCCAGCAGTCTCGACGATTTTCACGCCGCCCTGAATGATCGCGTCGCGATACTCTTTATAAGGCGGCGGTGTGATCGCAGGCAGAATGGTCAGGTTCACGCCGAACGGCTTGTCAGTCATTTCCTTGCAGCGCGCAATTTCCTTCGCCAGAGCTTCTGGCGTTGGCTGTGTCAGCGCGGTGAGAAAGCCAAGCGCGCCCGCATTGGCGACCGGCGCAACCATGTCGGCTGTCCCAACCCATTGCATACCGCCCTGTGCGATCGGATGCTGAATACCAAACTCTTCGGTGAAACGTGTTTTCAATGCCATGTTTCCAACCCCTTATGATAGATTTTGCAGGTCAGGCTAGCACGCAGTTTTATGCCCCGAAAACCCACTCCGTTACGTCAGCTATCCAGATTTTTCTGCAATTGAAACTTATCACAGGATATTATTGCACTTCACGGACCAGCCGAATGCCTATGGTGTTGTAACGAACGCTTTGCGGCATGAAATGACGCTTGGCTGATCTCAGTTGATCTGGCGCGCTGGCCCAGCTGCCGCCGCGCACGCCGCGAAATGAACACTCGCCGCTGGTGAGTGCCGCTGGCGTATCTCCTGCCCCGTCATAGCTGGTTGTCCGGCAGTCGCTTACCCATTCAAGCACGTTGCCGGACAAATCAAACAGGCCAAAGCCATTTTTCTGATAGCTGCCGACCGGCGCGGAATAAGCGTGTTTGTCAGTACAGGCATTTGTGAACCAGTCCTGCCCGGTTGCCTGATCAAGGCTTTCATCGGCGCCATTGGCCGCGACGCAGCCAGACGCCGCCGCATTGCCCCATGGCCAGACAGACTGACCGCCACCGCGCGCGGCATATTCCCATTCAGCTTCTGTCGGCAGACGATAGGTCTCGCCGGTCATCTGGCTCAGCCAGCTGGCATAGTTCTCGGCTTCCTGCCAAGACAGACATGTCGCAGGATGCGCCGCCGTGACCGGGTATCCGGGGTCGTTGACGCTTTTATCCGTCTGCAGCGTCCAGTAGGCAGGCCGGTCCGGGCTTTGAACCGAACACAGCGTTTCAACGCCTGCGCCGCTCTCTCTCAGATAGCGGCGATACTCACCCAGCGTGACTTCATGCACTGAAAAGGCGATTTTCTGTGTGAGGTTGACGGTATGGGCAGGCCGCTCTGACGCCATTGCGCCCGGCTCTCCCTCGCTCGCGCCCATTTGAAAACTCCCGGTCGGCAGCAACACCATTTGCGGGCAGTCCTTGCAATCTTTGAACGGCTGGCCGACACGGATGGTCGCCGGCTCAGCGGTCTTTTCCGGTTCTGGTTCTTTGATCGCAGGCTTCAGCAAGGCGGCAAGTTTCTGTTCAGCCTCACTCGCATGTGGGCCAGCCTTGTCTGCCGATGGGCCATAGACCGCCAGATAAACGCGATAGGCTTCCGGCGTTCCCCCTGCCATCGCAGCCTGCCAGGCAGCATTTTCATCTCTTAAAAAGCGCTCTTCAGCTTCTTTCAGAGCCTTTTCAACAGCATCGGTATCCGGTGTTGCTGTCGGCTCTGGCGTCGGTTCTGGTAGAGGTGTGGGGGTCGGCGTCGGCGTGACCACATCATTTTCAGCCAGCACCTCTGGCGTTTTCTTCGGCTGAGGCGTTGGTGTTGGCGACGGCTCAACCTTTGCCGATTTCCACGAGTCTGGCGGCAGATAGCCCGGCATGATCATAAAGAGCGCGAGCGCTGCAACGAGCCCGGCAGCTACCCCGAGTACCAGTTTCATTCGTTTTGGCGAGAGCAGCGGGACTGCCTCGCTCACCTCGTCCGGTGCGTCAAAGACTGAGGTCTGCGCTGGCGCAGCCCCTGCAGGACTGTCCTCTACTGGCACGGCAGGCGCGACCGGCACCGCGATGATGGGCAGGAGCTTTCCAAACCCGGCCGGACGGTCGAGCGGATCAAGCTCCAGACAGGTCCGGATCATATCCAGCAAATCGTCATCTGCGCCGCACGCCGCATCGATCGCTGTCCAATCGAGCGGGTCGTCCTGCCCGGCTGCCAGAGCAAGCTGGCGCTCTGGTGCTGAAGGCGGTGCAGCCCCGGTCAGAAGGAAGGCGGATAAAGCTCCGACAGAATAAACATCTGCCGACGGAGTAATGATCTCATCTTCAGACACGGCCAGATATTCAGGGGAGACATAAGGCGTCGCAGGGGATTTGCCCCAGCCAACAATCAGAGAGCGCCCGTCGAGACATGGAAAGCTCGGCGTCGTCAGAACAGCTGCAGCATTTTCCGCGATAAAAATCGCCTCTGGCGAAATGCCGCCATGAACAAGGCCCGCGTCTTCAAGGCGCTGAAACGCTGGCAGCGTATCTGCCAACAGCGCCCGCAAAGCCTCGGTCGTGAGCGGGCCTTCGTTTTGCACACGCTCTGAAAGCGGCTCACCCTCTGGCCAGTCCGACACGATGAAACACGTATTCTGCGCCTCAAACTGTTCGAGCACCAGCACCAGCCCCGCATGGCGCGCAGACACAAGACGCGCGTAAATGTCGGTGCATTCTGCTTTGGCACGGCCAAACTCTTCGGCGCGGTTTCGGCGCGCAACACCCACTTGTGCATTGCGCCGGGCAGACAGAAAGGCAGGGAAAAACTCACGCAACAGGAAACGCTTCTGCGCCTGTCCATCCTCTTCAGAGGTGACCACATAGGACGCACCGAATGCATCCTGCCCGATCTCGCTCTGGATCTTGTAGGAATTCAGTATCGTACCGGGTGAAAGAGTTTTTCGTTTCATCAACCGAGATCATTTCCGCGGGTGGTTTCGATTCGTGTCCAACCCACCACTGAGCATACCGCCTCTGCAGGCGGAATTAAGGCCTGACGCCCGTACTGGGCGTTGTTTTCCCCAAAATATGACAGCCCAAACGATTTCAAAACAGGATTCTGCGATAGCGTGTATTTCGGGACCTTACACAGACCGAGTAAACCTGACGCAGGCTGTCAGGCTTCACCTCGGGCCGCGTCTGTGCTCTTAACGGAGAAAAGAGAACTCCATCAGGCGCTCAGACACTCATGACAGCAGAACTCGGACAAATCATGCTCATCCTCGCCCTTATCATTGGGGTGTTACAGGGCATTTTACCGTTAATTGGCGCTCAAAAACTCGATGGTCGATTAATGGCCTTTGCTGATCGCGCAGCCATTGCGCAGGCCCTGTTCCTTGTCAGCGCATTTGCCTTGCTGATCCTGTTATTTCTGGCATCGGACTTCTCAGTCAAACTGGTCGAAACCTATTCGCACACCTCCAAGCCATGGCTCTATAAAGTGTCCGGCGCATGGGGGAACCATGAAGGCTCTATGCTGTTATGGGTGATGATTGTCGCCCTGTTTGGTGCGGCCATGGCGATCTTCGGCCAGTCACTGCCAGCAACACTGCGCGCACGGGCGCTGGCCATTCAGGGACTGGTCGGCGCGGGCTTTCTCGCCTTTCTGGTTTTCACCTCCAACCCATTCCTGCGCAATGCGGTTATTCCGGAAGACGGTCAGGGACTAAACCCCCTCCTGCAGGATCCGGGCCTCGCTTTCCACCCGCCGTTTCTCTATCTTGGCTATGTCGGCTTTTCCGTTGCCTTTTCCTTTGCGCTCGCCGCACTGATTGAAGGCCGCGTCGATGCGCTCTGGGCCCGTGTGGTGCGCCCATGGATTCTGGCCGCATGGTCGTTTCTGACCCTCGGCATCGCGCTTGGATCTGTCTGGGCCTATTACGAGCTTGGCTGGGGCGGCTGGTGGTTCTGGGACCCGGTCGAGAACGTCTCGCTCATGCCATGGCTGGCGGGCACGGCGCTTCTGCACTCAACCCTCGTGGTCGAAAAGCGCAACACATTCGTCAACTGGACAATGCTGCTGGCGATTGCCACCTTCTCGCTCAGCCTGATCGGCACATTCATTGTCCGCTCAGGCGTTCTGACCAGCGTTCATGCCTTTGCGGTAGACCCGGAACGCGGCATGTTCATTCTGGCGCTTCTGACCATCGCCTCTGGTGGCGCGCTATTGCTATATGCCTTGCGCGCCTATCGCATTGCCTCAACCACCAGCTTTGATGCGGTCAGCCGTGAAGGCAGTCTGGTCATCAACAATCTGCTGCTGTGTACGGCGACGGCCACCGTCTTCATCGGTACGTTCTATCCGCTCGCCATTGACGCGCTGAGCGATGACAAGCTGACCGTTGGCCCGCCCTATTTCAACATGACGTTCGGCCCGATCATGATGGCGCTGATCGCCTTCATGGCATTTGGTCCGCTGTTGAAATGGCGCACCGACAAGCTGTCTCGCATTATCCGCCCAGTGCTCTGGATTGCAGGCGCAGCCATTGTGACCTTCATTGCCAGCATGATCTGGGGTAAACATGTCTGGGGTGTTCTCGGCCTGACGCTCGCTGCCGGTCTTGCCGTTGGGGCCAGCGTTTCCATGGGCGACAAACTTTTCATCGGCAAGGTTCCGTTCCAGAAATCCCTGCAAATGGCGCGCACTCTGCCCGCGGCCAGCTGGGGCTTTTTCCTCGCACATCTGGGGCTTGCCATCACGGTGGCCGGCATTACCGGCATATCAGCCTGGGCGAAGGAAGGTCAGGCGCGCCTTGATATCGGTCAGAGCAAGCCAATCGCCGGATATGAGATCACCCTGCGGGACATCGAAACCTCGCAACGTGAAAACTTTGCCGTTCAGACGGCCATTCTGGATGTGAAAAAGGGCGATAAATTCATCACCACGCTGAATGCAGAACGTCGCTTCTATCCGGTCGAACAGCAAATGACGACAGAAGCGGCCCTCGCTGTCTTCCCATTCCGTACGCTTTATGGCGCACTGGGCGAAGGCAATGACAATGGCTGGCTGATCCGCTTTTATAATCACCCGCTGGTCAGCTGGATCTGGATTGGCTGTCTCATCATGGCCGCAGGTGGCTTTACGTCCATGGCCGATCGCCGCTTTCGCAGGCCATTGCAGCAAGCCGCCCCGAAACTCACCCCGCAGGAGGCCTGATCATGAAATCGCTGTCGCTGAAAGCATTTCTGCCACTGGCAATTTTCGCCATCCTGATTGTCGGCTTTTTCGTAGGCACGCGGCTCAACCCACAGCAGCTGAGCTCTGAACTCATCGGTAAGCCAGTGCCAGCCTTCGAGCTGCCAAACCTTTATGAAGACCAGCCCGTCGTCACGGAAGAGGCCCTGAAGGGCAAGGTCACACTGATCAATGTGTTCGGGTCCTGGTGTGTCACCTGTATCGTCGAGCACCCATACCTGATGGAGCTGAAAGCCTCAGAAGACATTCAGATACTGGGCGTGGACTGGCGCGACACACGCGAAGATGGCCAGACCTGGCTGAACAAGCGCGGCAATCCTTATGATGTGATCGCTTTTGATGAGCATAGCGCGCTGGTGATTGAGCTCGGCGTATCGAAAGCGCCGGAAACCTTCCTTGTCGGGCCGGATGGCATCATTCTCGCCAAGCATTCCGGCGCGGTGGACGAAAAAGTCTGGCGCAAAACCTTCCTGCCGGAAATCGGTAAGCTGGAGCTCTCCAAATGAGACTGACAGCCCTCTTCGCCCTGATCTGTCTTTGCCTGCAGCCTTTGGCCGTAGCAGATGAGCAAGCCAGCCTCAGCGAGACAGAAATCGCCACCCGGTCGGAAGCGATTCAGAAAACGCTGCGCTGCGTTGTGTGTCAGAACCAGTCCATTGCGGATTCGCACTCTTTTCTGGCCGAAGACATGCGCAATGTCGTAGAGAAACGAGTTCGTCTCGGCGAAAGCGATGATGAAGTCCGCGCCTATATGCAGGCCAAATATGGCGACTTCGTTCTGATGAAACCGCCAGTCAAACTCAGCACATTCCTGTTATGGTTCGGGCCATTGCTGTTGGTGCTGGCTGGCGGCGTCTGGTATATTTTCGCGATCCGCAAGACGGACGCTGAGCTGTCCCCAGTGGACCTCGACCTGTCCGAAGACGAGCGCCGCAAGCTGGATGACCTCCTGAAACGTTCAACCGAAGAAGAGACCACATCATGATCTGGTTCTGGGTCATTCTTTTGATTGCTCTGGCCGTTGTTTTCATCTGGCCCGTTCTCAACAAAGATGCGCCGGTGACAGCCCGCGCAGCCATTCTTCGTGAGCTGCAAGCGTCAAAAACTCAGCTGGCGCAAATCGAAACGGAAATCGCCTCCGGCTTTCAGGATGAAGACAGCGCCGCACGCGCCAAGCGCGCTATGGAGCGACGCATTCTCTATCTCGGTGACAAACTGTCTGCGCTCGACAGCCGCACACCGCAGCCTGCTTTGTCGCCAGTCTTCCGCTTTGGCGTCCCGGCTGTTCTGGTGATCGGAACTTTGACGCTGTACCCGCTGCTCGGCGCACCGGGGTATTCGCGCGAAGCTGCGTCGCCAAAAACCTTCCAGATACCTGAAAACCTTCAGAATATGTCTCTGCCACAGCTCATCAATGAGCTTGAGACACGGCTCTCCAAAGTCCAGAAGCCAGACCCTGTCGGCTATTATCTGCTGGCCCGCGCCAAGATGAGCAATCGCGACGTGGATGGTGCCATTCGTGCCTATGAAATTGCGCTCGGCGCCTCTGAGGAGGATCAGAAGATCGCGGCAGAGCTTGCTCAGGCCAAAGCCATCAAGGCCCGGATCGATGCGGGCGGCGGCTCTATCGCACCGAAGATTGATCAGGATCAGATCGACGCGATGAATGCGCTGACACCGGAACAACGCGCCGCTCAGATCAATAGCATGATTGACGGGCTCGCAGCCCGGCTAAAAGACGAGCCAGATGATCTGCAAGGTTGGCTGCGCCTTATTCGCGCCCGCACCGTACAGGGCAAGATTGATCAGGCCCGCAAGGACCTTGCGACCGCGAAAGAGACTTTCAAGAACGATGAGGCCGCCATGAAGGCATTGTCAGATATTGAGAAACAGCTTCCCCCCTCTGAGCAAAAATAACCTCTCGACAGATTTTTGAGGGGGTGCTTTAAACCACTACATATCGATAAACAGAATAATTTTTCGACTGTGGAGTAATTTATGAAACGCACATTGATGGCTGCAGCGGGGCTTGTTGCACTTGCCCTGCCTGCGCACGCCAAAGAAGGCATGTTTACGCCGGACCAGCTGCCAGAGATTTCAAAAGACCTGAAAGCCACCGGCCTTGAGCTTGATCCATCCACTCTGACGGATCTAACCGCGTTCCCGATGGGCGCGGTTATTTCGCTTGGCGGATGCACGGCGTCTTTCGTGTCGCCGGAAGGTCTGGTTGTCACCAACCACCACTGCGCGCGCGGATCTGTTCAGTTCAACTCCACTGAAGAGCAAAACTATCTGAAAGACGGCTTCCTTGCGAAGACCAAAGACGCCGAACTTCAGGCCGCTCCTGGCACACGCGTCTATGTCACAACCGAAGTAACTGACGTAACTGACAAGATCACAGGCG
Organism: uncultured Ponticaulis sp.; assembly: GCA_963678615.1. Lineage (GTDB taxonomy): Bacteria > Pseudomonadota > Alphaproteobacteria > Caulobacterales > Hyphomonadaceae > Ponticaulis. The sequence goes on along the minus strand of OY782947.1, from coordinate 140,456 downwards.
GTCTGTCAGACGATCTGACCGGTTCAGAGCGCTATGCAGCGATCGACGCCAGACAAAAAGCACTTGTTGCAGAATGCGAAAAAGCAGACGGCACGCGCTGTCAGGTCAGCGGCTTTTTTGGCGGTCTGCAGTACAAACTGATCAAGCGCCTCGAAATCCGTGACGTTCGCCTCGTTTATGCGCCGGGCGATAATATCGGCAAATATGGCGGCGATATCGATAACTGGATGTGGCCGCGCCACACAGGCGATTTCTCTTTCTATCGCGCATATGTCGGTCCAGACGGCAAACCAGCTGACTTTGCGGCTGAGAACGTCCCGTTCAAACCGGATCACGTGCTGAAAGTCTCTGCAGCTGGTCTTGATGATGGCGATTTCGTCATGGCGGCCGGCTATCCGGGCCGCACATCGCGTTATGCGCGTCTTGCGACTGTGTCCTACACATTCGACTGGTATTACCCGACATGGGTAAAGAACAGCCAGGACTGGGTGGACATGATCGAACGCACAGCGCCTGAAGGTTCTGATGCACGCATCAAATACGAAGCCCGTCTTGCTGGCCTGAACAACTATATCAAAAACCGTCAGGGACAGATTGAAGGCGCGCTGCGCGTTGGTCTGGTCGACGCACGTAAAGATCGCGAAGCCGCACTCGACAAATGGATTGCAGCCGACGAAAGCCGCAAGCCTTACGCTGACGCAATCGCGAAACTCGACAAGCTGACAGCTGAAACGGCAGCCTCTAACAAGCGGGAATACTGGTATAATTACGCGACAACAGCATCCCTTCTGGGCGCTGCTGAACGTCTGTATCGCCTGGCTGTTGAAAAGGAAAAACCAGACGCAGAACGTGAGTCTGGCTATCAGAACCGCGACATGACCGGCTTCAAGCAAGGCCTTGCACGCATTGATCGCCGCTATGATGCCGGCGTTGATAAAGCGGTATGGACCATGTTCCTGAAGAAATACATGGACGCGCCAATGACGATGCGCGTGAAAGCTCTGGACGAAGCGCTTCAACTCGGCGCGACTTTCGATCCGGCTGAGATGTCTGCGAAACTCGACGCGTTCTATGCAAACACTGAGCTTGATGACAGCGCCAAGCGTCTGGCTCTGATGGATGCGAGCAAAGCTGATCTGGAAGCCTCTGAAGACCCATTCATGAAGCTCGCCATCGCTCTGTTTGACACGAACATGGAAATGGAAGCTGCCGATAAAGACCGTGCAGGTCGACGCGGCAAACTGCAGCCAGCCTATATGGAAGCCATTATTGCATGGCAGAAATCCCTCGGTGAAACCACTTACCCGGACGCAAACTCAACTCTGCGCGTCACCTATGGCAATGTCATGGGCGGTTCTCCGAAAGATGGTCTGATCTACACGCCATTCACCAAGCTGGAAGGCATTACAGAGAAAGACACAGGTCTGGAACCATTCGATGCGCCAAAAGCTGAGCTCAAGCTGATCGAAGATGGTGATTACGGTCCATACGAGCTTGAAAGCCTCGGCTCTGTTCCTGTGAACTTCCTGTCTGACCTCGATTCAACAGGCGGCAACTCTGGTTCTGCAACGCTGAACGCAAAGGGTGAGCTGGTTGGTCTTCTCTTCGACGGCACAATTGAGAGTGTAAACTCTGACTGGCTGTTCGATCCAAAGACGACACGCACCATCCATGTCGACACTCGCTATATGCTGTGGGTGATGGACAAGGTTGATGGCGCACAGAATCTGATCGATGAAATGGATATTGTCGGCCTCGACGACTAAATCATCGAAATCTGCTTAAACAGAAAACGACCTGATTTTTCAGGTCGTTTTTTTGTGCCTGACGCTTCGCAAAGGGCCAGACATCTCCTACATTCAAAACCATGTCGTCTTATACCGAAGTCCTTGTTGCGCTCCGCAAAATCACGCGTGCCATTGATCTGCACTCGAAGAAACTGTCCCGTGAGAGCGGGCTGACAGCGCCGCAATTGCTTGTCCTGCGCGAGGTTGAACTGTTGGGTCATGCCAAGCCCTCTGTTGTGGCCAAGAATGTTCATCTGTCTCAGGCAACGGTGACGTCCATCATCGATCGTCTGGAATCTGCCGGTCTGTTATCCCGCGAGCGCAGCCAGCAGGACCGGCGCGCTGTTGATCTTGCGCTGACCGACCTCGGACGGGAGAAGCTGGCGAATGCACCGGAGTTGTTACAGTCTGGCTTTATTGAGCGGTTCGAACTGCTGGAAGACTGGGAACGCAGCCAGCTTGTCTCCTCCATTCAACGCCTCGCCGCAATGATGGATGCCGAGAAGATCGACGCCGCTCCTATTCTGGAGCTTGGCGATCTGCGGCAAAGCAATCTCGATATTCACGACAAATAGTCGATCAGCCGAGGGCGAAGTCCGATACGACTCGCAAGCCTTCTATGTCAGCATATCCGGTAAGTGGCAGCGTCAGCTCTACCAGTGTCAGCCGGTCAAACCGGACAGGTTTTGACAAGAGCTCTGCAATCTCGTCCCTTTCCTCACTGCCCTCAGGCGGCGAACCATAACAGAGGCTGATATGCGGCTCGAACGCCCTGCCCGGCCGAAACCCGTCATGTGCCTCAATCCGTGCCCGAAGGTCGCTGACCGGCCCCGTCATCGCCAACCGGACAAACAAAGACAGGGTGAACGCATCGCTTCGCGCCAAAACAGTTGGCTGCAACGTGAAAGCAGGAATATCAGCGGCAAGCACGCTTAAATCCGGCGCCTCATGAAAAGAGCCGAGCGTCATGTGAGGCGGAAACACCGCCCCGCTTTGCGCGAACGCCAGGTCTGTAATCACGCGCTGAAACCGCGTTTCATCTGCCCTGTCGAGGCCACACCACACAGCATACGCCATCAAAAAAGCCCGCCCCTTTTACAAGAGGCAGGCTATCATGGCTTATGACCGGACGCGACGGTTAAACGCTGATCTGAATGTCGTGAACATCATTGTCCGGCTGATCCCAGTTCAGATGGTGATCTTCCAGAATGATCAGATTTTTCTGGTTTATAATGACTTCGCTCGCATTGTATCCAAGCGTCTCAGACACCGGAATATCCGGATAGCTAGCAATCAGCAGAGCTTCCTGCGAGCCGAAATTTGTGAGGCCGCGCGCAATCTCATTGCCGTCTTCATCATAAATGTGCAGCACATCGCCCTTGTTGAAATCACCCTGAAGCGAGACGACATGGCTCGCGCGAACACCGATCTCGCCGCGCACAAGAGCAGCAGCACCTTCAGTTTTCAGCGTCACACTGCCCGCCATTTGCAGACGGTCTGTCAGCCAGACTTTCCAGGAGGATTCAGGTTTTTCGACGGCGACACACTCGGTTGAGCGACGCTTGCCGTTCAGGATATCCATTATCGGGTTTTCCACCTCGCCCTTGCCAATCAGGGTCGTGCAGCCGGAATTCTGCGCCATATTGGCCGCCTGCATCTTGGTCAGCATGCCGCCAGAGCCAAGCGAATTGGTTGTCTTTGTGACTTCCAGATATTCGCCAACATCCTGAACGGTTTCAACAAACTGCGCGCCTTCCTCTTCGGGATTGCGGTCATAAAGCCCATCAATACTGGTCAGGATCAGAAGGTTCTTGGCCTCCATCATTTGCGCGACTTTGGCGGCCAGACGGTCATTGTCACCCACGCGGATTTCCTCGGTCGTGACGGTGTCATTCTCGTTCACAATCGGCAGAATGCCGCGCTCTAGCAGGCGCATAATGGTGTTGCGCGTATTCAGGAACCGGCGACGGTTTTCCAGATCGTCCAGCGTCACCAGAACCTGCGCAATGTCGAAGCCATATTCGAGCGCGATCTGTTTATAGACATTCAGAAGCAGAGGCTGCCCGCAGGCTGCTGCAGCCTGTTTCTCCTGAACGCCGGCAACAGCCGGATTCGTTTTCAGAAGACCAAGACCAAGCGCCACCGAACCGGACGACGTCAGAACGACCTCTTTTCCTTCCGCGCGAAGCTTTGCGATATCGCCCAACAGGCCGTGAATGAAGGCGTAACACGGGTTGAGATGCTCCTCATTGACCAGCAAACTCGATCCAACCTTCACGACGAGGCGATTTTCAGAAACCAAAACAAACTCCTTAATTCTATTCGTGTTCGAAATAATGTGATGAGCTGAAAACTCAACACCTAAAGTGACATTTACGCAAAATATGCAAATTCCACCGCGCCAGAACGAAAAAATCATGTCTGAATATATAAAAAAGCGGGTTGTATATTTAGTTTACGAACTATATTTGAACCATGCTTATAAAAGAAGACGAACACATCAGCTCGAAATCGAACGCTGCGGCTCCCTGCGGTCATGCGGTCATGTTTGGCTGCGGGAATATGGGTCAGGCCTTGCTGTCTGGCTGGTCCGCATCAGGACTTCTGGAATGGACCGTGATCGATCCGGCCGAACCGGACCTTGGCGACATGGCCACCACGCTGCCGGATGCCTCTAAAATTGCCGCCAGCGGTATCAGCCTCGCTGTCATCGCCGTGAAACCACAGCTTATCCCGGTAGTGATGGACGCCTCAGGCGATCTGATCCGATCTGCCGATCTTGTCCTGTCAATTGCGGCAGGCGTTTCCATGAAAACGCTGGAAGCGCAGATTGGCGAACGCCCAATCATCCGGATGATGCCGAATATGCCTGCCTCTGTCGGCAAAGGGTTAAGCGGCCTCTACGCAAATGCCCAGTGCGATGTCGATCATAAAAAGCTGATCGAAGGCATTTCTGAGCGAAACGGCGAGAGCATCTGGCTGGAAAATGAAGACCAGATCGACCATTTCACAGCGATTGCTGGCAGTGGCCCCGGCTATATCTTTGAGTTTCTACGCCTCTTCACCCTGGCCGCCATGGAACAAGGCTTTGACGAGGAAACCGCCCGCAAGCTGGCCATCGGCACAGTTGCCGGGTCTACGGAAATGGCGGCGCAAAGCGACAAGTCGCTGGAAGATCTGCGCAATTCCGTGACCAGTAAAAATGGCACCACACAAGCGGGCCTTGCTCAGTTCATGCGCGCCGAACAACTCAAATCCATTCTCAGCGATACTGCGGAGGCAGCGTATAAGCGCGCTGTTGAGCTGCGTTAAGGTGACTTTCAACCCGACCCGTCGTATTGAAACAAGAACACGCGCACAGGAATAGAGTACGCACGCTATGAGCACGCCTGAACAAAAAATCAAAAGCTATGTCGATGACCTTGGACGCAAGGCCAAAGAGGCCGGTCTGAAGCTCGCTATCGCCTCGACTGAACAAAAGAACGAAGCCCTGATCAAAGCGGCTGGCGCCCTTCGCGGCGCCACTGACGAATTGATCGCGGCAAATAAAAAGGATGTCGCTGCCGCTAAAGAGGCCGGCAAGCCCGATTCCTTTATCGACCGCCTGATGCTGAATGCCGAGCGGATTGAAGGCATGGCCAGGGCCCTCGAAGATATTGCTGAGCTGCCAGACCCGGTTGGACGTAAACTTGCCGAATTCAATCGCCCGAATGGTCTGCGCATTGAGCGCGTGGCGGTTCCGATTGGCGTGATCGGCATGATCTATGAATCCCGCCCGAATGTCGGCTCTGACGCAAGCGCGCTGTGCCTGAAATCAGGCAATGCCATCATTCTGCGCGGCGGTTCTGACAGCAAACACTCGACAGAAATCATCGTCCGCGCCCTTGGCGAAGGCCTTGCGGCTGCAGGACTACCCGCCGAAGCGGTACAGACTGTCGGAATTTCCGACCGTCAGGCCGTAACAGCGCTGTTGCAATGCGTTGAGTTTGTTGACCTGGTCATTCCACGGGGTGGCCGCGGACTCGTTGAGCTGGTCCGTGATCAGGCGAGCGTGCCGACCCTGTTACACCTGGACGGCAATTGCCACATCTATGTCCATGAATCTGCAGATATCGCCCGCACCGTCGACGTGGTTCGAAATGCGAAAATGCGTCGTCTGGGCGTATGCGGCGCGACTGAAAGTCTCGTGATTGACCGCACGATTGCGCATGATGTGCTGCCACAAATCGTCAACGCGCTTCCAGACTGCGAAGTGCGCGGCGATGAAGAGGCGGTTGCCATTGACGGCCGCATCAAGCCAGCAACCGAAGACGATTGGGGCACAGAATATCTGGACGCCATTCTGTCTGTGAAGATTGTTGACGGCATTGATGAGGGCATTGCCCATGTCCGCAAATATTCTTCCGGGCATACAGATTCCATCATGGCCGAAGACGATGCCGCGGTGCGCCGTTTCCAGCTGGAAATCGATTCCGCCATCGTCATGCACAATGCCTCAACCCAGTTTGCGGATGGCGGCGAGTTTGGCATGGGCGCAGAAATCGGCATTGCGACCGGCAAAATGCACGCCCGCGGACCAGTTGGGCTCGAACAGCTGACGAGCTTTAAATATCTGGTTCACGGCACCGGCCAGACGAGACCATAGTTTCAGAAACAGGGCGCCAAAAGCGCCCTTTTCTTCACCAATTCGGGAAAACCATAAGGGGCAGACCAGAACCAGATGACTATCAATGTCTATGAAATGATCTCACTCGGCGCATACTTCCTGTTGATGCTCGGCATCGGCCTGTATGCGTACAAAGAATCCACCAGCGACCTGAACGAATACATGCTTGGCGGGCGCAAGCTCCACCCGGCAGTAGGCGCTCTGTCGGCTGGCGCGTCTGACATGTCCGGATGGATGTTGATGGGCCTTCCCGGCGCAATCTATCTGTCTGGCGTCGGTTCAGCCTGGATTGCCGTGGGTCTGACAATTGGTGCCTATCTGAACTATCGGTTTGTCGCGCCGCGCCTGCGCATCTACACAGAGATCGCGCAGGATTCGATCACGCTGCCAGACTTTTTCGAGAACCGTTTCCGCGACAAATCTCATATTCTGCGCATGATTTCCGCTCTGGTGATCATCGTGTTTTTCACCGTTTACACCTCTGCAGGCATTGTTTCCGGCGGCAAGCTGTTCGCTGAAAGCTTCGGCATGAATTATCAGATGGGCCTGTTTGTGACCGCCGGTGTGGTTCTGGCCTATACGGTTGTTGGCGGCTTCCTAGCCGTGTCCCTGACGGACTTCGTGCAGGGCTGCATCATGTTCATTGCCCTGATCCTTGTCCCGATTGTGTGTTATTTCCACTTCAATGGCAGCACAGAGGCGATTGCCGAAACCGTTCTCAGCGCGCCGCCTTTCGTTGATATCGATGGCTCGAGCGGCCCTGTCCGCCAAGGCTTTTTCAACTGGTTTGACGGCATGACAACGCTCGGCTTCCTGTCGCTCATGGCGTGGGGGCTTGGCTATTTCGGTCAGCCGCACATCATTGTGCGCTTCATGGCGATCCGCACTCTGAAAGACGTCGCGGCAGCGCGTTATATCGGCATGAGCTGGATGCTCGTCACTGTGATTGGCGCTGTTCTGGTCGGCATTGTTGGCGTAGCTTATGTCAATGAGATGAGCCTGCAGGAAAATCTGCGCGACAATGAAACCATCTTCATTCTGCTGTCTCAGACCCTGTTCCACCCGCTAGTGTCCGGCTTCCTGCTGGCAGCCATCCTCGCGGCGATCATGTCCACCATTTCGTCCCAGCTTCTGGTGTCGTCCAGCTCGCTGACGGAGGACGTCTACAAAACGTTCATCAACAAGAATGCATCACAGGGCCAGCTGGTTCTGATCGGCCGCATCGCGACAGTCGGCGTCAGCCTTGTGGCGATTGCGCTGGCCTGGGATCCGGACAGCTCCATCCTTGGTCTTGTTTCGAATGCATGGGCCGGTTTCGGCGCAGCCTTTGGCCCGCTCGTCCTGTTGAGCCTGTTCTGGAAAGGCTATTCGCGCAATGGCGCGCTGGCCTCTATGGTTGTCGGTGCCGTTACGGTTCTGATCTGGCTATACGCGCCGATCCTACCAGAGGGCAAAGTTCTGGAAAGCATCGTTTATGCGATGATCCCGGGCTTTATCCTGTCCACACTGGCAGGTGTGCTCGTCAGCCTCGTCACCAAGAAGCCAGATGCCGAAACCATGCAGGAATTTACCGACATGGAAACCCGTATGGACGAAGTCCACGGCAAGGGCATTGGCTCCATCATCTGATCGCGGGTTTACTCGCTTTCAAGCAGGCCGCTGCGGAACAGAAAGCCCGCCGCGCCTGCCCCGATCAGTGGCGCGACAATGAACAGCCACAGCTGAACAAGCGCCGTTCCGCCAACAAATACGGCCGGCCCGAAACTGCGGGCCGGATTGACCGACACGCCGGTCACCTGAATGCCCACAATGTGGATCAGAACCAGCGTCAGACCAATCGCCAGGCCTGCAAATCCGGCAGGTGCTTTCTCATGGGTCGAGCCAAGAATAACGACAAGAAAGATGAAGGTCGCCACGACCTCAAATACAAAGGCGGCGATCAAGCCATACTCACCGAGATAATTCTCGCCCCAGCCATTCGCGCCGAGACCATTTCCGCTGAGTGTATAGTCCGCCTTGCCAGAAGCGATAAGATACAGGCAGCCCGCACCAACAAAAGCGCCAGCAAACTGTGCGCCCCAGTATTTGAACATCTCCATCATGCTCATCCGGCCCGAAACGAACGCGCCGAATGAAACTGCCGGATTAACGTGACACCCCGAAACCGGGCCAATGCCATAGGCCATGGCCACAATGGCCAGACCGAACGCGAATGCAACGCCGAGCTGTCCGACAGCGGCAACGCCCACCGTTCCCGCGCCCGCCAAAACGGCGGCCCCGCAGCCGAAAAGAACCAGTGTAAATGTACCGATAAATTCTGCGATTAGCTTTTTCATATCACCCCCCATTAACTATTGAGCGCTGAACTCTGAGCCTCAAAACTTTAAAGCGCAAGCTGAATCCCAGCCTCAAGACAACCAATTCCCAAGCGTTTAATTCTGAGAATTTTTTCGGCTGCACTTTTCTGAATTGCGCCGAAAGCCCCCTGATAGCGGGGAAGTTGTGATAATTCACCAGCTAGACAGGCACAATCGCACTCATTTACCACGCCTGACAATGTGAATGCCTTTTTCAAAGCCAGTCCGGAGATTGGGAAAAATTTCTGGAGTTACAAACATAACACGACAGCGACTGAATCCCTCCGTCATCCGAATAGACGACTTAAATTAATCAGTTTTCCGTTTTTTCTGGGCTGCTGAAGTACAAATATTCAACAATGCAGCTCTTATAGATGATTCACACCTTTTATGCTTATCGTTCCATATAATTTCAGTATCAGGGTTTCCACAAGCAATACCTACCCCTGTTGAGGACAAGTAATCCAATGATGGCGAACAACTCCAATTATAACCCGAGTTGTCATGGTAATTTACTGAAAGTGGAACGCACGAATACACGTAATTTTTTGCATCTTCCTGATCACAGGACCCAAGTATTTGGTCTTCACGCTTCTTTGTCGCCGCGCTGATCTCCATATTTTTCTTATTGTTTCTGATTCTCTCTTTTTCTTTTTGAGCAATCCTAGCTTCAGCTTGCTTTTCTCTCAAAACCAAAACTTCTCTAAAATAAGGTAGGATTTGTTCGGTGGTCGTCGTCCAGTCCAATTGATGAATCATTTTAGATTTTTCAGCAGTAATAGTATTGAATTTAAAGAAAGAACTCGGCTGAGCCCCTAGGTACTTGAACCTCAGCTCTAACTGGCTCGCTGCATCGAAATCACAAAGGGCAGAAACTTTACCGAACAAGAGTTCGTAAAAAGCGCCACCATGGGTACTGTTCGCATCTCTCGTTTTTTCCAGAAATGAAGCGATAAGACTCTTCTCCGATCTCAACTGCTTCAATTTTACTTCTAATGTTCTAGCTTCTTCGCGAATAGAAATATCAACCTCGAACTTCGGACTAGTGCAAAAATGCTTTCGCCTTAAATTATCCCCTTGAAAGAATGTTTCATCAAGCCGTTCCGTCCCGTCAGTCACCGGATTTATAGTAACCAAATAATGACCATGCGGAGAATACCATTTATTGTCTTGTGGATGATTACGAAAATTTCTAGAAATGTTTTTTTGTTCTAAACTCAACATCCACCCAAGACGAATAGCGGACAGGCGATCTGATTTCTCGTACAACAACGTTATACTTTTATCATTTACTATAAAATCTGTGACAACTATTCTCCCGCCAACTTTCTCGTAGCAGCTTTCATTCACTTTTTTTTTCAAACTGGGTGCGATAGATTTCAAATCGTATGAATAGTCATAATATCCATCGCCAATAACTTGCAAATACCCCATTCGCGTCGCCGAGAATTTACTCGAATTTTTGACCGCAATAAACGAATTTCCTACTCCGTACCTGGGGTCATGTATATTGCGCAGTTTCGGGTCATTAGATTGAATTGGCCCAAAACCAAAATAGAATTGGTTACCGCTACCAGCAAAAGCTTCACTGCACAGCTGCCCCCTTATTGGAGAAAACCAGATTCTGTCTTCAACTCTGAACCAAGGAATATGTTCAGGCCACTTTTTATGTTCCGAGCTGTAAAGAAACTGGTCAACTTCCTGAGCAACTGCCGGCGAAACCATCGGCAAGCAGGCAGCTAGAAATAGAATAATTGCTCTAATCATACTTTGTCCCCCTTACATATTTAAGATGAATGGATAACACAAAGCAAATTCAAAAAAATGATGCCGTGCTCGAAAAATCTAAAAACCTAACTCGCCGCGAGCTTCGATCCGCACCAGTCTGGCCGCGGGCCAGAGCGCGCTGGCCCGCAGACAGGGACGATAATGCCCCGCTTTCAGGCCAAGCTGAGCGAGATCCTTGCCGTTGACGCGCAAGTCGGCAACTTCGCGACCATAACAATCTGCGCCATAGGATCTGGAAATCTCGATCTCATCATTGCGCGTCGCCGCGACGATAAACTCTTTGGCCTCAAAGGCCAGAACCCGCCCGTCTTCACACTTTGCACCGCCAATGGGGCCCACACCACCCTTCTCCGGAGAATCGACATTCGCCATGCGGAAAGGCTAGCCATCAAGACGCCCGCTATCACCATCGGACCATTAGATTTTCGAGATGGTTTCTGATGCTGCGCCGCCCTCGCCCGGCTGGCGGTTTGCATATTCCGCAGCGGATGCCGTCAGCTCGACAAGCACGGCAAGAACGATAAGACCGGGACGTAGTTTCATGTCCAAAACGCTGGCCTGCGTCGGTTAACGCCCTGCGACATCAAAACCTGCGCGCTGATCATGTTCACGCCTTGCCGCACGCCCGCGATTACGCAAACATCAAGCTACACTATCTTCAGGAGCCTTCGTCATGTCTGGAAAACCAGCCGTCTGGGATATCGTCACACGTATCTGGCACTGGCTGATGGTGCTCGCCATTCCGGCCATGTGGTTCACAGCCGAAAACGGATACCTCTCCATACACATTACGATTGGCACTGTGCTGGTCGGCTTTCTGATCTTCCGCGTCAGCTGGGGTATTTGGGGCAGCACGACCGCCCGGTTTACGCATTTCGTCAAAGGCCCAAAGGCGTTGCTGGGATATATGGGAACGCTCTCGCAATCGCCCTACAAACCTCATTTCGGGCACAACCCGATGGGCGGCCTCTCCGTGATTGCGATCTTGCTGGCGCTGCTGGTTCAGCTCGGCACCGGGCTGGTGGCCGAAGACACGGACGGGCTCTATTCCGGGCCGCTATCGTCCTATGTGGACTATGATACCGCCCACAAAGCCGCAGAAATTCACGAGCTGGCATTTAACGCCCTTCTGGCCCTGATCGTTCTGCACATCCTGGCCGTGGCCTTTTATCTGGTAATCAAGAAGACCAATCTCATCCGCCCCATGGTAACCGGAAAAATGATGAGCGAACCGGCTGAGACAGAAAAGGCCGAGCTCAAAAAGCCCGGCCTGATCGCTTTGCTGGTCAGCCTTGCCCTTGCAGGCGGTGTGGTGACCTGGCTGTTTCTGTAAGCCTTAATCAGCTTTGAACTTGTCGTGGCAGGCGCCGCAATTCTTGCCAATGCTGTTTGCCATGGCGCTTGCCTTTTCAAACTCGCCTGCTTCCAGCGCTGTCTTTGTTTCAGTGATCGCCGCATTGAGATCGCCTGCAAGGGTTTCGAAAGTTGCCTTGTCTTCCCAGATCGCTGGCAGGGCTTCCATTTTCACACCGGTTTCCGGGCCTGAACCGGCAGGAAACCAGGTCGTGAGTTCGCCAGCCAATGCTGACATGGTGGTCAACGCGGCGATGACTTCTGGTGAATTCAGTTCGCCAGCCTTGTTTGCTTCACGTACGGTTTTGAAATTACCCGCCAGTGTTTTGAAATTTTTCTGACGTGATTCGATCAGCGTTTTTGTCGCCGGATCAACGTCTTTCACAGCAATTGTTTCTTCTTTCGGCGCGTCGCCTGATCCACAGGCCGCAAGTCCGGCAATCAGCGTTGCAGCGCCAAGCGCCTTAAAAGTATTCGTGATTTTGAGTTTCATGGCCAGCCCACTCCTTCTGTTACATTTGCAGAACGCTCTCGCGCCGTCCTGCAAACTCCTGACAGAAAGATTAGACGATTTTGCGGCAAAAGGGACCTAATTTTAGGGAGCTCTGAAATAAAACGCGTTTGCGCCAACCCTGCGTGCAATCGCGTAGACTTTCTGGCTTACGCCCTCAATTTTCCGTGAACTGAGCTGCCCTGAGCGCGATCCATCGCGAAAACGAAGTTGAAGCGGGTGATCAAAGAAAAATGGTGCCCCTGGCCGCCTCCTGAACTGCAGAAATGCCGAAAAGACGAAGCGTCAGTGTTCCAGAAATTGAAGGGTCAATTGTGAACGAGGTTTTGAAACTCTCGGCTAGGATGTCGTTTAGGATGAATGAGAGCTGGGTATTTTGGTAAGTAAAACTTTTTCCAGCAGGAGCTGTCGATTTCGACAGAACGCTATTGTCTTTGAATTGCCGAACAAACGAGCCGTCACCATTTTCAATTATTATTGGAAGTGATGGAGAATCCAAATGATCAGGTTTTGACTGAGGTTTGTCCTTTGTGTCGGATGTAACTTTGAAAGTGGAGGTATAGGATGCGCGCTCCTTCTTTACTTCAGTAGAAGCACAGCCAGTTACACAACCAACCCCGACCAAAACAGCAAAACTGACAATGCGCAACTCAACCGAAGATAAACTTACGACTAAATAACTCATTCGTTTTGCCGAATAATAGATTGCTGAAAATAGCTAGGAATACATAGTTCGAATTAGTTCGCACAGGAGGCAGCCTAACGTTTAAATCAATCTGTAAGACATCGGGAAGCCAAGCCATAGTTCGCGATCACCACCTGTTTATCTGGTGCATTCGGTGCGAATGAAGCACACTACGCGTCACTGAGAGACGCGCACTAACTTCCGGAGCTTGCGGACAACAATATTCGAAGACGCCTTATTTCTTTGACCAAAGCAGGTACATCTTGCTTCGCAGCAGCAATGAAGTCCTGATCAGCGATAGTTGCCCCCGTCAATTCTATATCATCAGAGCGATTTTCTCGTTCGCCGACCTTAATAAAGCTGCAACCGCTTGTGTGATCTCGCCCCTCCACAAAAGACTTCCAAGGGCCACTTCGCGCAGACTCGCAACGACTTTCTATTTCTGCCAGTTCCTCTTCGGTCATTTATTCGGATTCCTTATTGTCGGAGTGAAAAGCTCCTCAGCTTTTTCAGCTGTTACGCCGCACATAGTACAATGATTCGGTTTTTTTGCTGTTGGCGACGGTACAACGTCGCCACCAGCTGCACGAATATCCCCGACTGTTGTAACCCCAATTTGGTTATTGGGAATGTCTGCAGATAGCTCTTTCACGCTCGCTCCGGGTGCACTGTTAACCGAGACTCCGTCAAGAGTTCCATCGGCGTTTTTGGTCACCCCAGTGCCGTTCGAAAATCGTTCGGCAGTGTTTGTCCCCCCTCTTACAACTAAAGCATCGTCACCAAGCTTAGAGGCAGAGCTAATTTTAGCCGAAATTTTCCCCGCTGCTTTCGAAGCTTCCCGACTACCTTTAATAGCAATCCCAGCTCCTCCAGGGACGCCAGGTGTGGCGATTGCTGCTGCATCGATCACGACTCCACCGATATCAACAGCCATTGCACCCCAGTTACCCTTCGAACCATTATCTATTGCAGAAACAACTCCAAGAACGATGCTAGGGCCTCCAATCACCACGTCTTCTAACCACATCCCCGTTGGATCGCTCATATTCATCGGATCGTTTCCGACATAGGCGTAGAGGTTCATCTGGTCGTCATAGCCAATCGGATCGGTCTGCATGAACCTCCCCAGATGCGGGTTATACATGCGGGCCTTGTAGTACATGAGCCCGATTTCCGGCAGATAGGCTTGGCCCGTATAGGAGAAGCGACCTGAGTTCCCGCTCGCCGGGATGCCGTATGCGTCGTAAGTGTTGACGTTCAGTATATTGCCTGACGTGTCGGAGACGGCAATAATTGATCCTTGGCGGTTCTTTTGCAGGTTTTTTCGCCCTGCTGAATTCACCAGCGCGCCTTCATACCAAACCACCGGACTATCAACACCGTTTGCATGAACATAGCGACGAAGAATATTGTTCGAGCCATCGAGCTCCATCACCATGGCATCGCCATCATACACGAAGCGCGTCGTGTTGGAGCCCGACACAATCTCGTACAATCGACCATAAGGGTCGTATTTCAATGCAGCGGACGCCGAACCCGAAACACTGGTCAGGCGATTTTCACTGTCATAAGTGTATGTGTTGGTTCCATCTGAGGTCAGATTGGCTTTGCTGTCATAACTAAAGCTTGTGCCGTCGACACTCGTGTACTGATTGAGGCCGTTAACAACATAGTTGCCGGTCTTGTTGTCATTGCCACTATACACATAGTTTGTGTTACTGATGACACGGCTTTTGAGCTGACTTGCCGGCGTATAGGTGAACGTATCCGTCATGTCGTCGGATGTACCATTCAGATCGTAAGCGACAGAACTCAAGCGTTGGATGCCATCATACCCTAAAGTGGCTGCTGATCCACGATGTTCAAATCCAGCGGTTAGACCCGCAGTATTGTATGACTTCTTGTAAATCCACCAATTGCCACCCTTTTGGCGGATCTGCACAAGACGGTTCAGCCCATCATAGTCATAGTTAAAATACTCCGTATCCGGGTATAAAATCTGAGTCCGGTTGTCGTTCAGATCATACTGATAAGTCAGCGTCTTACTGCCTGTCAGAGAGCTAACAGACGTTAGCTGACGACCGAAACCGTCATATGTATTGGTAATGCCCGCGCCCGTCGCGCTATCAAATCGGGCTGTTAATTCCAGATTGCGGTTATCATAGCTGTAATAAACATCACGCTCTGTTCCCGGCACATTTTTCAGCGTCACCCGGTTCAGCGCATCATATGTGTATTCAATCTCCTGATCATTTCGCTTTCTGATCTTTTCCATATTGCCATTGTCGTCATACCAATACCATTCGTCGTCATTTGCATTTGACGTGCCAACATTCGTTAGGGACGGGAAAATGGTTCGGCTGAGGCGATTGAACTTGTCATAACCATAAAGAGTCTGGTTGCCATTCGCATCCTTGACCGTCTTTATCATGTGGCCAGGGTAGTAAGTATAGGTCTGATAATCCTGCTGAAGGCTTGTACCGTAAGCTTTCTGAACCTTCGTGACGCGGTCAAAGCCGTCATAAACAGTCTTTGTGATCCTGTCCTGACCATAGGACCCAGTCGTTCCGAGACTACAAGCGCTGGTCGGAAGGCTGTTAAATACAGCCGGGTTCATACGTTGTGCGACACACTCAGTTCGGCCAAACGCGTCATAGCTGGTTTGGGTGAGTGTTTCTTTTGTGGGGCCGTTTTTTGTATAGGTCTTAGTGGGACGCCCCCAACCATCATACTCGGTTTCGACCGTAGAATAGACGGTAAAGCCATACCAGTTCGCGGGAAGAATGCTTAAAGGCTGCCAGTTTGAGAGTTCTCCGCTTTCTTGCTTGATTACCCGTCCTCTTGAATCATAAGTAGACCGGGTCGCCTGATACTTCAGAACCCCCGCCCCATCGGGATCGGAAGAAATTGTTCCAACCAAACGCTGCGCGCTATCATAGCGATAGTGTGTGGTATAAGTGGATGATCCAGTTTGTGCCCATGCCGTTCCGGCCATTAAGAGCGCCAGGCACCAAAGACCAATCAGACGTCCCATCTTCATCATCATACATTCCCCGAAAGTCTGATCAGTAACAGCTTGTCATCCCGGCCTTGGGCTGGGTTTCTGCCGTTTTGTTGCCGAAATCGTCATAGTAAAAACATGTGCGCTTCGTGACGCCATCCGCCGTTATCGTAGTTCCCCGCAGTGCTAGATTGTTGGCACCCGTCGTCGGACCATAATCATAGGTCGTGACCACCTCATCAGACGCGCCGCCAACACATCCATTGCCAGATGGATTTGTCGATATGCAATACTCTTCTTTTGTGAGGAGCCAGATTGGTTTACCCGAAGCGACGACCTGACCAGAGACATTCTTAAACCGAGCCTGAAACTGGGCATATTCGTAGCGTGTTTGAGGCGTCACACCATTTGCGCCTGCAGGACTGGTAACCTTTAAAACGCCGCCGTGAGTGTTATCATAAACATAGCTTGTCTGATTGCCGCGACCATCCTTAACCCAGTTTGGCTTGTTGCACGAAACCAATGTATCACAACTCGGATCGAAATCTTTCTCAAACACAATGGTCGATACGTCATCTGTCCCGGTAACAGTCGTTTTATTTACGTTGCCGCGCGTGTCATATCCAAGTTGTGTATTGCCTCCACCAGCATGACCAATGAAATATAACCGAGGAGACAGCTGATCTCCAACGCTTTTTACAAACCCTAAATAGACAAATTTGTTCCCGCGCGGGTCTGTGATTTGTCCTAAATTCGACTGCTTTTCAAAAGTGATAGGATTGTTCAAAAAGTTAGTGTAGGTCGCCTCATATCCATAAACCGCGAAACCTTTCCCATTAGGAACGGATGAAGAATACTCCCAAATTCCCGGCAGGGAGAATTCATTAATTCCCGAATCAGATGCGAGCAACTGCTCATCAAGCAAGACCGGAGTTGGATTTCCGTCAAGATTCGAAGGACCACCAACATAGCATCTAAACCCCTGACCAGTGTCATCTACAAAGTCACCACAGCCTGTAGGCTCACTATCTGCGGATGCAGATCGAATAAGAAATACAGGAAAGAAAAGCAAAATGAACAAACAAATCCGGAAAGAGTAAAACATAAAACTAGTACTCACTGTAAATGAATTCATATTGCCAAGTCTTACCGAACTTCAAAGCTGTTCGAACTTTATTTAATGACATTCGGAATTGTTGGCAGACTTGATTCGGGGGTGGATTAAAGTTGTTACACGCACCTAAATTTGGTACAGGACCATTATTTCCTCCGCAGGCCTCTCCCCATGGGCCACAAAATGTGTAGGTGATCCGTGCGGCTTCATCGGCTCCAGCTGGCTTAACGGCGTTGAACTGATACATTCCGCTGAAATCACCTGTAAGGGCTATGGGATATAATTTGGTCGTGCGCCCTTGCATATCAGTTGCGACGGCTGGTTGGGTCGAACTTCCCATTGTAACGCTGGCAGTTGGCCAAGCTTTCGAATAGCTACAACTCGCAGCTAATGGAGCACAATAATCAACTGCCATGTTAAATGCTTTGATGGTGCTTGAGTGGCCTTCCAATCCTTCAATACGGATTTGGTACCCCCTATTGTCGAGGACTGACACAATACCTTTCCCATTCACTTCGCCCCGATGAATGGTTATTTCGTAGCCATTTGGATACAGAATTTTATTGATACCAGATATATAAGTTGTTCTGCGGTTCACGATAGTATTACTTTGGCCAGCAAAATACTTCGTACCGTCCTGTGTGGTATAAACATATTCGCCTCCCACAAATTCAATTGTGGCGGATGAACCATTTTTAGCGACTAAGCCAGTGGCAATTGAACCACAGAAGTCATCCCGCATTCCGCCGTATTGAAACCAATTGTTACAGTCATCCTGACCGGATAAACCTATACCGCCAGAATAAGTGTCATACTTCCAAACTGGCTGTCCAAGAATATCATGGGGCAAGTCCCCGCCTAAAAGCCACTGACCTTTAGAACCTGCTTGAGCAAGAGATGGCGTAACAACAGAGTAGGAAAGATTTTGTCCTTCCGGACCAATACTCAGCAAATCTGCAGAAATGCGGACCGATCCGGAAATCATATCAACCCCGTTGGCGTCGACTGACGACACCTCGTAGTTTTCCGAAACGAACCCGATTTCAGATTTAGGACCACTACCTGAATAAGCTGTCTGCGCGTAGACCGGCGCGGCGAATAGGAGCGCAGAGAGAAGGGATGCTTTAACAAAATTCATTTTTACAATGCCTCAGGTGTAGCAAAGGTTGGAGCGTGGGTGTGCTTAAGGAATAATTCCTCCACCATTCACGAAGATTGTAATCACACCGCTATCCTGTGCGGCGGATGGATCCTGAATAGTAAAGTTGATCGCAATCGATTGATTTGGAGTATTCGGAACCGGCACATAAAAGCTCAAACCATTGGCAGCAATCAGACCTTGGGAAACTGACGAAAAAGTCAGCGTATCGCCATCAGGGTCCGTGCCAACAGACGTTGCAAGAATCGTCTTCGTTGTACCGGCTGTGGCGATCACAAAAAGACTATTGGCCACAGGTGATTGATTGCTGCCGCCCCCAGGGTCACCACCTCCACCCGGATCACCACCTCCACCAGAGCCGCCGCCGGATGAACCACCTACAGCTACTGATGTCCGGTTGCCTGCATCATCGTAATTATAGGTCCGGTTCCCATTGGTTGGATCAGTGACAATGACCAAGCGACCGAGTGCATCATACTCGTATTCAAGCGTCACCTGAGCATGAGACGGGATTGCACTTGCGATAAGCACTACGAACGCAGACAAACTAACAAATCTGAACATCTTTCCCCCGAAAAACTATACCACCATTGGTTTATATTTTTGCAGGAAGCGCAAGATCAAAAAGTTGAAATTTCTTAAAATATTTATCTTGCTTATCGTTATCATCTGGTCTTGGTTACTAGCTAGACTTTGTTTCTGATCCTGAATCGGGGAAAACTGCGCCATGAATTCGTCGCTATCTGCAAAATCATTATTTTCAATACTATCAATGAGCTGTGCCTCTCTTCTGGGCTTTTCAGCTTTCGCTGATACCTCTGCTTGTGACTTTGTTGGCGATTACAGCAAAACCTGTGTGAAGAAGCTTGAAAGCACTCGCGAAGGCGGCGTTGTGCTCATTTGGTCACCTGGTCAGGAGTTCTCATGCGCACAACTTAAAGATACGGCAATGCTGGCGACACATGAGTATTGCACATCGCTCAGTGGAACGCCGCGCACGAGTAAATCCACTCCAAGCACAGGCGGCGTTCCCTTTACTTGTGATGGCGTGACCGGTACCTCTTATGCGTCAGATCGCGATAGCGCGTTCACCGATTTGTTGAACGATAGAACAGAAACGCTGACGACATCAGGTTTTCCGGACGTGCCCGAGAACGCGACGGTGGCGTACTCGAAATTCGTGTGTAGCGCGAACTAAACTGCCGGGTCTTTGAGCACCGCAACGCTAGGCCGTTTCGCTCGCACCTTGGAACATGAGTTCTGAAAGGTGTCGATAAAGCGTTGAGCGTCCCACATTAAGCGTGTCAGCGATGTGATCGATTTTAAATCCGTCGCGGATCATGAGCTGTGCTTCTATCAGGGCGTCTGTATCCAATGCGGGCTTCCGCCCCAGCACGGAGCCATTCGCTCTTGCCGCCTCCAGACCGGCCAGCACTCTTTCCCGCAGCATTTCCCGTTCCAGCTCGGCAACAGCGCAGAGTATCTGAAAGGTGAAGGTTCCAAAGGCGGTGGAGCAATCAAATCCTTCGGTGAGGCTGACAAAGCCGATACCGCGCGCCTGCAAGCTCTCCATGAGTTTGACCAGATGTTTGAGAGAACGCCCCAACCGGTCAAGTTTCCAGACATAGAGCGTATCTCCGGATTGCAGGTCTCCCAGCGCCGTTTCTAGACCGGGCCACTCCAATCTGGCACCGCTAAAGCCTTCATCGACATAGATCGCTTCACACCCCGCATTCAACGAGGCATCGCGCTGAAGGCGGATATCCTGTGAGACTGCGCTGATCCTGGCATAGCCAAAGCGGCGCGGCGTGCGTTTTCCTTTCAAAGGGTTGGTGGGAGCTGAATTTGGAGTCCCGAAAAGATTCCTTTCCGGGATTCATGACAAATTCTGCTTTCCTAAGCTCAAAAGGCCGAAACGGCATGAGTTTACGAAACCGAACGCGCCAGCGGCCGTGAGCGCGATCCATCGCGAAAACGAAGTTGAAGCGGGTGATCAAACAAGAATGGTGCCCCTGGCCCGACTCGAACGGGCACTTCCGAAGAAAACGGATTTTGAATCCGTCGCGTCTACCAATTCCGCCACAGGGGCACGGAAAGAGCCTTGCTAAATGACAAAGACCGCGCGGCGGGTCAATCAGAATCTGGGGTCAGCAAGGCTGGCGTGGTTTGCTCGGCGATCGTCGCTGCAAGGAAATGGCCTGAAGCAGCTCTTCCACAGCTTCAGGCCGATCATATTTAGAATAGTCTTGGAACTTCATCATCTCCCAGACCGGTCGTTCCAGTCATTTCGGATTCGGCACCCCGATGAAGTTTATGATTTAACACCTCACTGATTCGTCCTTGATTCACGTCAAAATGCGCAGCAATGCGGCTTTGCAGCCAGCCTTCCCGCTTTAACTTCCAAATTACTTTTGCATCAGCGAAAGTTAGCTTTCGGCTTGGAGAATCGGGCCGTTGTTGCTGATAGTACTTACCCATGATAATTCCTCTTAGTCATGGGCCAGAGCAAGTTGACAATTTGTCTACTTTGACATCTCTTCAGATGGCAAACCTTTCGAGAACCGCTCCGGCGGGGTTTGTTATAACGCCTCGTGATTTATGGAATTGCCGTTCCGTTAATCGCGGGGCGTTTTCATTTCAAACAACCCGCTGAGACAACATAAAAGTGGGTCTAAGGTGATTGAGACGTCAACTACTTCGAGGCAAAATTGGCCGAAAAAAAAGCTGCCTAATAAAGATGGAAGTAACTTTACAATTATTTTTCTTATATATTACAATGAGTTGAAAAGCATGTGGCTTGAGGTCACCGGAACACTTTGCCGTTGTAAAGCTGTTAACAACCACAGCCAGACGGCAAATCCCAGCCTGAATTGAATGAGGTGGACAGAAAAATCGAAAATCTACACCGAATCAGTGAAAATTCTTTCACTTAAGAAAATCAACTAATTTATCATTTGGCGTATTATTTTCTCAGTCAGAGAAGCGATTCGAAGGTTTATTGGTCGATAGATTTTTATTACCGAGATGAAACACGCAGCAGCGACCAACACGATTTAATCTAAACTGCTCGAATAATTCGGCCCATTCTCAGCAAATACAGCCTCAAAGACCGCGCGGCGGGTCAATCAGAATCTGGGGGCAGCAAGGCTAGCGTGATTAGCTGTCGACTTTCCAGCCGCGAGCGGTGCGGTGCGCTTCCAGAACATCGCCCGGCTCATCCAGCGTCTGAGACGTCCGGTCCGCCATGTTCGACGGACGTTTGCGATACGCGCCAAAGCGCAGAAGCATGGCAACGAAGGCAATGATCAGTCCGACAATCGCCGTTGCAACCGCAACCACGCTCGCCGCAATCAGGACAAGTGCGCCAACCACAAAGGCCGCGAACAGCGTGAGGACGCGCCGCACAGAGCCAAGAAAGCCCCCGCCATTTGAGTTATTGCCGAATCCATTACTGGAAATATGTGCCTGTATCATTTCGTTCTCCTGTATAGGAGTGTGGGGATGGATATGCGGTTCGTCAATCTGCACTGATCAGCAAACCGCGTTCTGCGCGAATTTTGGCATACGCGCCGGTAATGGCTGCTGCCTTTTCATGCGCGCGTTGTTCAAACTCTCTCGGAGCGCCATTGGTGATCACCCGGTCAGGGTGATTATCCGCCATCAGCTTGCGATAAGCGACCTTGATCGTGTTGAAATCGGCTGAATGTTCAACACCCAGAATTTCATATGGATCATCCGGATCCGCGCCCAGATGGCTGGCTTTGATGCGTCGGAATTGCGCATCTGAGAAACCGAAAATATTCGATACTTTCTGCAGATAGATCATCTCGTCCAGCGTCACGACACCGTCTGCACCGGCGATGAAGAACAAGCCGTCCAGCACACCTTCGAGCAGGCAGGGCCGGTCGCCATATTTCTTGGCAATGCGGGCCGCATAGGCCTCATAGCCGCGAACCGTCTGGCGTGCGATGTCGAACACCCGTCGAACAGATGGCAGGTCTTCAGGCGCCGCCCGAAACACTTTCGAGAAGACCTGAATTTCATCATCGGTCACGACGCCATCCGCTTTTGCAAGCTTTGCGCCCAGACCAACGACGGCGGCGGTAAACGCCACATCATTCGGATCAGGTCCACACACATTGGATTCGTCCCGTTCAGGCAGATCACTCTCATCCTGTGGGTCGAACAGTCGCTGCGCGCCGTCCAGAAGCCGCTTCCAAATAGACATTGACGTAACTATACCCTGAAATGTGGCAAATGTCAGATCATTCAAAAATCAGTTTTTTTTAAACCTTCGTAATCCGGCAAGCCACCTACCAATTGGTCGCGATGAGTAAGTTTTCCCTGCGAAAGAAAATGGCCCTGAATGTTTGAAAGCAGCCTTACCCTGATTGCCGTGTCCGGCATGATCATTTTCCTCGCTCTGCCCGCGGTCTCAAACGCGCGCATTTGGCGAGCCATTATCACACCGCTTGCTTCCATCATTGGCAGCGGGTTTCTCGTTATCGGCCCCATTCTGGATCACGCCTATGGTGGATGGGCCCCGCTGGCCATGGCTGCCCTGTGCGGGCTGGCGTATCTGTTCGGCATGGCCATTCGCCAGAATATTCGCGACCGCATGGATGATGCCCCGATCAGCCCGGTTGCGAAGCTTATCGAGACAACGTCCTCCTGGTCTTTGTCGCTCGCCTATATCGTGTCCGTCACGTATTACCTGAATCTGTTCGGCGCTTTTGCCGTTCGTCTGCCCCCGGTCGACACGCCAGAGAGCGCGCGCCTCATCACCACCGCTTTGTTGCTGATTGTGCTGGCCATTGGCTGGCGCAAAGGCTTTACCGCGCTGGAGCGTCTGGAACAGGCCTCCGTCACACTGAAGCTTGCCATCATTGCGGGCCTGATCGTCGGACTTGGCCTCTATTTCGGCGAAACCGCCTCGGCCGGAGAGCTGATCTTCAACACGCCGCATCACAGCATCTGGCAAGGCATCACCCTGCTGTTCGGCCTGATCGTAACGGTACAAGGGTTTGAGACCTCACGCTATCTCGGCAGTGAATATGATGCGCGGACTCGCATTCGCTCCATGCAGTATGCCCAGTGGATCTCAACCGCGATCTATATGAGCTATATTCTGCTGATGGCCTATACGTTCAGACCGGATGAAATCTCGCTGAGCGAAACCGCCATTATCGACCTGATGGATCAGGTTGCGCCAATCCTGCCAATTCTATTGATCGCTGCCGCGTTGAGCGCCCAGTTCAGCGCCGCCATTGCCGATACAGGCGGCTGCGGCGGTCTTGTGGATGAACTGACCAATCACAAAGTCTCGGCCAAACAAGCCTATTTGCTGATTGCCATTGTCGGCATTGGCCTGACCTGGTTTGCCGATATCTTCTCGATCATCAGTTATGCCTCGCGTGCTTTTGCTGCCTATTATGCGCTGCAGTCAGGCGTCGCGGCCGCGCGCAGCTGGACCAAACACAGAGCCCCAATCAAAGCGGCGGCCTATGGCGCGCTTGCCGTGCTCGGCCTTGCTATTTTGATCTTCGGCCAGCCGGTGGAGTAGCTAGTCGCTCGCGGATTTCACCGTGCGCAGCTCTCTGATTTCATCTCTCAGCTCGCTGATGAGTTTCAGAATCTCTACGTTCTGAGTTTGCAAGACCTCCTGAACATCATCAATCTCGTCCTCGATATGCTCCATGGCCTCTTCGGTTTGTGCGCCCTGCTCTGCCTGCAAGGCCTCAACGATCAATGCGATAAAGAGGTTGAGGACGGCAAAGCTCGCCAGAAAGATAAAGCTGAGGAAGAACACCCAGGCAAATGGGTGGCCATCATCCATCACCTTTTGCACCACCTCATTGCGCCAGCCATCCATCGTCATGACCTGGAAAAGGGTAAAAGCTGAGGAACTCAGATCGCCGAACAAGAGCTGAACCTCTTCATTCTGAGACCCGCCATACATGGTCGTCGCCATCACCGAGCCCGCATAAACGAGTACCGCCAGAACCGCGAGGATGGCGCCCATGCCCGGAAGCGCCGTAAACAGCGCCTCGACAATGCGGCGCATCATCGGGATGACATGCAACAGACGCAGCACCCGAAGAACACGCAGCGATCTCAGCACCTGAAGCGCCTGAGTGCCCGGCACCAGCGACACGCCAACGACAAAGAAGTCGAACAAATTCCAGCCCGAGCGGAAGAAATCCAGCCGCCAGGCATAGAGCTTCATGAAAATCTCAATGGTAAAAACGCCGATGACGAAGACATCGAATGATCTGATCGCGAGGTACACATTCGCCGGCAGATCCGGCAGCGTTTCAAGCCCCAGCGTAATCGCATTCGCAATGATCAGCGCCGTAATCGTGTTTTGAAACAGGCCGCTTTCAACGATTTTGTCGATGCGCGCCCGCGACCCCGTCAATGGTTTATCAGTGACTTTACCCATACTTCCCCACAAGCAGTCTTGCCTCTGCTTAACTTCGCCATCACCATGCCGTATTTTCGGGGTTTCGATCAATGATGGTCGACACCAGAACTGCGAAAAATAGTGAGAATGACCTGAATGCCTTCACCTTTCCAGACAGAACAAATGACCCTTGCGCAATTGTTCGATGGATCGCGTATTTTTTCCTTCCCGGCATTCCAGCGCCCTTATCGCTGGGGGGTGGATGAAGCGCTGACCCTTCTGGACGATGTCGCCTCGGCTGTGCTGCGCGGCGATGAGGGCTATTTCCTTGGCAATCTGGTCATGACGCCAGAATCCGGGCCGAACTATCTGGTGATTGATGGCCGTCAGCGGCTGACCACTTTGTTCATTCTGATCTGCGTGCTGCGCGATACGGAAACCGAAATGCCGCGTCGACGCGGCCTGCACCGGCTGATCCGCGACCCGGCCAATCCGGAGCTGCGCAAACCCGGCAATTGGCGTCTGTCCTTTCCGACCACTGAACGCAAATTTATTGAGGCGCTGATCGCCAGCCCGAAACGTGAAGCCGTGCCGAATGAAGATATCCGCTTCATTTCCGAACGCCTCGGCGCGATGCTGGATGTTGCCGACGCTTTCCGCGAAAAACTGCAAGCGCCTGTCAGCCAGTCTGGCCTGCCCCGGATCGAAGACTTTACGGACTTCCTGCTGAACCAGTGCGAGATCATCGCCCTCGTCGCGGCAAGCTCGACCTCTGGCCTTCGCCTGTTCCAGGTGCTGAACAATCGAGGCCTTCAGCTGTCTGAAGCGGACCTGATCAAACCCGACCTGTTACAGCCGATGAAACCGGCCGAACAACAGGAAGCCTCGCGCATCTGGGACAATCTGGAAGACCAGATCGGCGCGGAAAATCTCGACACGCTGCTGCGATGTTATGTGTTCATCTATTCCGGCGACTGGGTGTCGCCCGGACAGGCCTTCACCGAACAGCTGAAAGCCATCATGATGTCGCGCGGAGCAAACGCTTTCCATTTCGAGGAATTGCCGCGTTATGGCGAGGCCTTCGCCAATCTACACTGGGGCGATATCGAGTTTGCCGAACCAAGTCGGAACCCGAACCATCTGATTGCCGGGCTGAACTTCCTCGGTCGTACGGCGGGCGAGTGGAAAGAGCATCTGCCGGTCGCGTTGGAAATCCTTGTCCGGTATGGCGACGATCCAAACAAGGTGTTCGACATGCTGAGCGCTGTCGACCGGAATTTCTACACCTGGTTCATCAATGAAACGCCAGAATCGGCGCGGCGACATGTCGTGTTCCGCATGATCATGCAAATGCGCGAGGGCGAAGATTTGTTTGGTGCAGGTGGCACGCTGAGTGCGCCTCAGAAAGAGCTCGACAAAGCGCTCCAGCGTTTGACCCAGCCTTTCCCGAAACTGTCCCAGCGTAGCGCGCTGATTCGCCGGGTCGAGCTTGCCTTCTGTATGAGACAGGGGCGGCCTTTGCCGAATGCCCTCTGGCAATCGAGCGCCGAGCACATCATGCCGAAAACCCCGCGCGGCGGCAGTCAGTGGTGGGTGGATTTCACCCGGCGAGAACATCGCGAGAGCCTCGATTTGCTCGGCAATGGCATTCCGCTGCCGCGCGAACTCGATAAACGAGTCGGCAATAAGGACTTCACCGTCAAGAAAGCCGCCTATGAGCGCGCGGGCGTAGACCGCTATCTCCTCAGCGTGCGGGATGTCTGTCAGTATTCCAGCTGGAGGCCGGACGATATCCGGAAACGCACCCAGGAAATTGCTGACTTGCTGGCCTCCTTCTGGGCGCCAGGGCAGACGGTTTCAGCAATCGAAGAAACGACTGAGGATTGAAGTGAAATAATTTCACAACACTTCTAGTCAATCGCCCCCTGATCGCTAAAACCAATAAACGGGTTTTGTATGGAGGCAGCATGTTTCGTTGGTTTCTGTGTATTGTTTTGAGCGCAAGTGTCTGGTCGGTTTCAGCGCAGACACCAGAGAATCAACCCCTGCCCTTTCCGGTGATCGACGATTTTGTCGGTGATATGGACTATTGGGGCGCTGAGCTCTCTCCGGAGGGACGCTATGTGGCCGGCATGCGCCATACCGAACTGGGCCCGCTAACCCTGACGGTCGATCTGAAAGGGGCAGGCGAGAAACCCGGCATTATCGATACGCGCCCTTTCTTTCCGATTTGGGTCGACTGGGCGACCGAAGACCGGCTGGTGATGAAAGTGCGCGGCTATGTCGATTATGGCGTGCGCAAAATGAAGTTCCTGTCTTTGAAAGACATTCGGGAAAAGAACTATAAGAACTTCCCGTTTCCAATTGAGCGGCTGATCGCCGTGAACCGGGATGGCACGGACAGCATGGTGCTGTTGTCGGACAAACGCGATTTCCAGCGCAGTTTCAGCAATGCTAATGTCATTGATTTTCTCAAAAATGACCCTGACCACATCATGATGGCTGCGCATCTTCGCGGTGATCTCGACCTGTTCAAGGTGAATATCAACACAGGCGAGTATGAGCGCGTTGCCGTGGGCAATAAGCGGACATTTGACTGGTATGTCGACCGCTCAGGTGAGCCTGCATTCCGGTTCAACAGCAATATCCGCGGCACAGTGATTTACATCTATGCCCGCGAGGCCAAAGAAGACGGCGACTTCAAATGGAAGAAAGTTCGCACCATTCGGCTCAACAAAGAGAATGAAAACCGGGAAGCGGCGACAGAATTCAAACCGCTTTATCCCGGCCCGACAGAGACAACCTATTATGTCGCGGCAAGACCAGAAGGCGCGCAGACCACCGGTATTTATCTTTATGATTTCTCGAAAGACGAATTTGTCGAAACCTTAAAAACAGACCCGATCTTTGACGTGACACGGGCCTTCTTTGACGACGACACGGGCGAGTTTATGGGCACAGCCTATTTCCAGAACCGTCTAAAGCTGGAGTTTAAGGATTCAACCATTCAGGCCAATCTGAACGGGTTGCAGGAATTTTTCGGGCCGACCACCAGCATATTGCCGATCCAGTCCGCCCGAAATGGTCGCGTCTGGCTGCTGAAGACCTTTGGGCCGACGGACCCCGGCAGTTTCCACTCCTTTGATCTGGACAAAGCATTTGTCGAAATCATCGGCTATAATTTCTTCAAACTGCGCAACAAGTCGCTCTCAGACTCACTGGTCATTGACTATAAGGCGCGCGATGGCCTGCCGATTACCGGCTATCTGACCCGTCCTGCCGACGCCAAACCGGGCGATAAACCCCCTTTGATCATGATGCCGCATGGTGGCCCGGAAGTGCGCGATTACCTGACGTTTGACTTCGACGTTCAAATGCTCACCGCCTATGGCTATCAGGTGTTTCAGCCCAATTTCCGGGGGTCTTCCGGCTTTGGCAAAGACTTTGCCGACAAAGGTCGTCGCCAATGGGGCAAAGCCATGCAAACCGATATTGATGACGGGCTGAAAGCGCTCATCGATCAGGGACATGTCGACCCGGACAAGGTTTGTATTTTCGGCACGTCCTATGGCGGATATGCCGCCCTCTATGCACTAACGAAAACGCCTGACACCTATAAATGCGTCATCTCGCAGGCAGGTATCAGCGATCTGCCTGTCATGCTGAACTGGGAACGCAAGGAAGAGGGCTCTAAATCCGAGGCCTACACCTATTGGGTGGAGCATATTGGCGACCCGAAGAAAGACAAAGATGAGCTGAATGCCATTTCGCCCGCCCAATTCGCGGCGAACGCCAAAGCACCTCTGCTTCTGATCCACGGGGAAAACGATGGCGTTGTGCCGATCGAGCAATCAGAGCTGATGGAAAAGGCGATGAAAGACGCAGGAAAACCTGTCAGCTTTCTGCGGCTTGAACATTCAGGCCATTCCTCACGTGGGGAAAATGATGAAGAGCTCGGGCGTCTGGAAATTCTGGCCTTCCTGCGCACCCATATGCCAACGCCGCGCAATCAACCGGTGACGGACGTGACGCCCACAAAATCGCCTGAACCGGAAAACGGAAAAGCCACCGCCGAATGAAGCATGCCGGGCTTTCGGAGGAATTTATTCGACGAGCACAGACGCTGTGGAATACCCAAGTTCCGGCAGAGACGTTGGCGTCTGTGCCGGAACATGCGAGGGCGCAAGGTCGCGCTCCCACCAGCCAACATCATGCCAGGCGCCATTCTTGAACCCGATATCCCGATAGACAGCAAACGCCTTGAAACCGACCGCTTCATGCACGCCCGCACTGGCCGGGTTCGGCAAGGTCACGACGCCATAGGCTTTGGTAAAACCCTGCCGGGTCAGAAGACCAATCAACACCTCATAGAGCTTGCGTCCCAGCCCTTTTCCGCGCGCATCTGCTGACAGGTAAACCGTTGTTTCGACCGCCCATTGATAGGCTTTACGTTCGCGATAGGGCGAGCCATAGGCATAGCCAAGCACGGCGCCGTCTTCTTCCGCAACGATCCAGGGATGGCTCGGCCACAGCTTGTTGATCCGCCGCGCCATTTCTTCGGCGTCCGGCGGTGCCATCTCGAAAGAGACCGCACTGCCATCCACAAATGGCGCATAAATCGCGGCGCAGGCCGCCGCATCATCAGCTGTGGCAAAGCGTATGTTCATTATTTTTCCGACGTTAGGGTCAGTTTGTAAGGCAGGAACACATCAACAATCATAGACCCGGATGGCTGGCTGATCACACGCGATTCAAGGCCCGTCACTTCAACCGCGCTCTTGCCGAAAATAGTCCGCATGTCTTTCATCTCTTTGGCGATCTCTTTCAAGAGCGTTTTGCGATGTTCATCAATATCGCGCACGCCCAGAAACTGGTTATCACTGAGGTAGCATTCCACGCGCCCGGCGCTTTTCATGGCTTCGACCTCTTCTGTGACACGCAGCTTCACACCATCAAACGTCTCGTCTTTCATAGCGTCTGCTGTCAGTACCAGCGTGAAGGTCTGACGATTGCCGTAAACCGTGCGCTGAATTTCATGAAAACTGATCGTATCAAGCGGGATTGTCTCCTTGCCCGCCTCACCACCGAACAACTCATAGCCTTCTTTGTCCGCGGCCCATTTCACCAGTGCATTGAACTGCGTTTCCAGCTCTGTCTTGCGTTCGCTCGCATCACGCGTTGCCGACTGACAGGCGAGCCCGAACTGAATGAAATCGGCGGGCACGCGGATGAAAACATTCGGCATGGCCGCCAGATCGTCCACATCAATCCGGGAGCCGGTCACAGTGATCGTATTCTGCCGCAGCTCCTGTGCCTGGGCAGCCAGACACAAACCTGACAAGGCCAATGAAGCTATCGTTGCTGTTACACTTTTAAACAGGGTCATCTTGGTTTCCTCCACCGTTCTGAAGAACAGGAGAAACCATAAACCAGCGTTTTACAAGCAGCCCTTAATCACGCTGCGAATGGCTTAATCGAGCACTTTTCGAACGGTGAACGCACCGCGCAATTCGCCCGGCTCAAACCCGGTCGCCAGATCGTCCGGATAGGCTTTGTCGATGGCGGTCTGAACCTCACTGGAAATTGCACTGCCATGACAGGTCTGACAGAGCCCGCCCATCTCAATCGGCTTCATCCAGCGGAAAACCGTCTTGCCCTGCTCCTGGGTCAGCGCCCAGGCCTCAAGCTCGCTGGCAGGTTTGCCCGCATCCATATCCGCAATAAAAGATTGCAGCGACAAGGTTTCAAAATCATCCGGTGCATTGCCCTTGTTTCGGAATTTGATCGCCGTTCGCCCGACCTCAAGCCCGGTTTCAGAGCTGATTTTCTGAGCAATATCCGGCGCAATTTCAGAGCAGACCTCAATCCCCTGAACCGGACCGCCCTCTTCAATGGCAGCGACCAGTTTTGCCTTTAGCTCTTTGCCCAACTGCCCGGCCGCGCCGCGTGATTGCACGAGCAAAGACTGACGTGCCTCTTCGGACAGCGCCTCTTTCGTGTTCGGGGTGCAGGCCGCAACCAGCACCGCAAGGCCAGCCAGTCCGATAAGCGTAGTTCTTTGCATGCAGAAATCTCCAAAGCTCGAAGATATATTTAGCATGTTCTAAAATACAAAAAAAGGCCGCGAGGACGAACCGCGCGGCCTTGTCGCAACTATTCGATCACAGCTGATCAGGCGACGGCGTCAGTAAGCAGACCATGGGTCCGCAGCGCCTCAGTGATTTCGTCCAGAATTACCGGGTCATCGATTGTTGCCGGCATTTTCCATGGCTCACCATCAGCAATCTTGCGAATGGTGGCGCGCAGGATTTTGCCTGAACGCGTCTTCGGTAAACGGTCGACCACCATGATATTGCGCAGCGCCGCAACCGCACCGATTTCATCGCGCACCAGCTGGATGCACTGTTTCTCGATCTCGACGAATGGCGTGCTCACGCCCGCTTTCAGAACGACAAGCCCTATCGGCTTTTGGCCTTTCAGATCGCAATGCATGCCCAGAACGGCGCATTCGGCGACCGATTGATGGCTCGCGAGAACCTCTTCCATGCCGCCAGTTGAAAGGCGGTGGCCCGCCACGTTGATAATGTCATCCGTGCGCGCCATGATGTGCAGATAGCCGTCTTCGTCGATAAAGCCCGCATCTGCCGTTTCATAATAGCCCGGGAAATGGTTCAGATAGCTGGTCTTGAAGCGCTCATCATTGCCCCAAAGCGTCGGCAGATTGCCTGGTGGCAGAGGCAGTTTTACGCACACCGCACCCAGCGTGTTTGGCCCGTCCACCTCATGGCCACCTTCGTCCAGAATGTGGATCTCATAGCCCGGCATTGGCACGGTCGCAGAGCCATATTTCACCGGCAACAGCTCAATGCCGACCGGATTGCCCGTGATCGCCCAGCTGGTTTCTGTCTGCCACCAATGGTCAATCACCGGCACATTCAGAATCTTCTCAGCCCATTTGATCGTATCCGGGTCGGCGCGCTCGCCCGCAAGGAACAGAGTGCGCAGGGACGAGGTATCGTATTTCGCCAGAAACTCGGCGTTCGGATCTTCCTTTTTGATCGCCCGGAATGCCGTTGGCGCGGTGAACAGCGCAGAGACTTTGTGCTCTTCAATGACGCGCC
Organism: uncultured Ponticaulis sp.; assembly: GCA_963678615.1. Classification (GTDB taxonomy): domain Bacteria; phylum Pseudomonadota; class Alphaproteobacteria; order Caulobacterales; family Hyphomonadaceae; genus Ponticaulis. The sequence continues at coordinate 108,511 of OY782947.1, read as the reverse complement.
AGAACGTGCCCGCATCGGGTGTGCCGACCGGCTTGCCCTCAAACAGAATGGTCGTACAGCCCTGCAGGAGCGGGCCATAAACAATGTAGGAGTGGCCAACCACCCAACCAACATCCGACGCTGCCCAATAGGTCTCGCCCGGCTTCATGTCGTAGAAATGTTCCATCGTCCATTTCAGCGCCACCATATGGCCGCCGGTGTCCCGCAGAACGCCTTTTGGCTGGCCGGTCGTGCCGGACGTGTAAAGAATATAAAGCGGGTCCGTCGCCGCCATTTCCTCAATACCAGCTTTGTCGCCATTCTGACGGGCAATATCCATCAGGGTCGCCCATTCGGCGTCGCGCTCACCCATGCTGTCTGCCGGGTGTTCTTCGCGCTGCAGAATGATGCAGGCGTCAGGCTTGTGCGAGGAATCTGCAATTGCCTTGTCGACCAGTGGTTTATAAGGAATAACCCGGTTCGGCTCGATGCCGCAGCTTGCAGAGACGATGACTTTCGGCTTGGCGTCATCAATACGCGTCACCAGCTCGTGCGGGGCAAAACCGCCAAAGACAACCGAGTGGATCGCGCCAATGCGCGCGCAGGCCAGCATGGCAATCGCAGCCTCAGGAACCATTGGCATATAGATGAGAACGCGATCGCCCTTCTCAACACCCCGGCCTTTCAGAACGGCGCCAAATGTCGCCACTTCATCGGTCAGCTCGCTGAAGGTGTAGCTGCGCTTTTTGCCCGTGATCGGACTGTCATAGATCAGCGCCGTGTCGTCGCCACGACCGGCTTTGACATGTCGATCAAGACAGTTGAACGCCGTATTGCAGGTCGCGTCCGGAAACCAGCGACCATAGACACCCATCTCGGCATCGAATGCTTTTTGCGGAGCTTTGATCCAGTCAATGCTCTGCGCCGCATCCAACCAGAACCCTTCCGGATTGCTTTTCCAGCTGTCATAGACGTCCTTATAGCTGCTCATGGCGGCCCTTCCCTTCCACTTTTATGTCTCGCGCGCGGAGATTAGCAGGAAAAGAAACCTCATTGCGAGTACGGCTAAGGTCGAATTTTTGCCTGTCAGCGCACTCTTTTCGGCCTTTCAAGGGTGATTTATTGCCGCAGATGGCAAAATTAGCGGCCTCGTCGTCGCTGGACGTATCGGACTTTGGGGCCAGTCGGCGTGAATTGATCCCCTCCTCAATCTTCCCCTTTCCGACGGGAAGAAGTGCCGAACAGGTCCAGATCCCTGCATTCGCAGGGATGAGCGCTGACAAAACTGACAATCTGGGTTATACGCCCCGCAACACGAACTTTGCACGGGCCCTTGAACCCGTTGGAGAGATAAATGGATATCGCATCACTTACCGCCCCGGCCCCTATGGTCGATGGGCTGAACTCCCTTGGTTTTGCCAAACCCCCATCCGAAACGCGCGTTGTCGCCGCCATGTCTGGCGGTGTGGATTCCTCCGTCGTCGCTGCCCTTCTCAAAGCGCAAGGCTATGAGGTTATCGGCATCACGCTGCAGCTTTACGACCATGGCGCCGCCATTCAAAAGAAAGGCGCCTGCTGCGCCGGACAGGACATTCACGACGCGCGCAATGTGTCTGACCAGATCGGCATTCCGCACTATGTGCTGGACTATGAGAGCCGCTTTAAAGAGCAGGTGATGGAGGATTTTGCCGACACCTACCTCGCCGGATCGACGCCTATTCCCTGCATTCGCTGTAATCAGACCGTGAAGTTCAAAGACCTTCTGCAAACCGCACACGACCTTGGCGCAGACTGCATGGCGACGGGCCATTACATTCAGCGCTCTATTGGCGCAGATGGCCGGGCAGAGCTTCACCGCGCGCATGATGACACGCGCGACCAGTCTTATTTCCTGTTTGCAACAACGCAGGAACAGCTCGACTTTCTGCGCTTCCCGCTGGGCGGCCTGCCAAAGACACAGGTGCGCGAACTCGCCGAGCATTTCGGCCTGCAGGTCGCGGCCAAACCAGACAGTCAGGACATCTGCTTTGTGCCGGACGGGTCTTACGCCAATGTGGTTGAAAAGCTCCGCCCCGGTGCGGGGCGCGGCGGCGAGATCGTGCATCTCGATGGCCGGGTTCTGGGGGGACATAACGGCGTAATTCACTACACAATTGGCCAGCGCCGCGGCCTTGGGGTCGCGACGGGCGAGCCCTTGTTTGTTGTGAAGATTGATGCGCCAAACCGCCAGGTGATTGTTGGCCCGCGCGAAGCCTTGCTGACGGCGGGCCTCACCATGGAAGAACTCAACTGGATTGGCGATGGCTCACTGGAAGAGGCCTGCGAAACGCAGCGCCCGGTGCTGGTCCGCGTGCGCTCCACCCGCCCGCCAAAGCCTGCCCGTCTCGTCTTTTATCGCGGTGTTCCGGCTGTCTTTTTCGACGAACCGGAAGAAGGAGTCGCACGCGGTCAGGCCTCTGTCCTCTATTCAGCGGCAGACCAGTCCCGCGTGCTTGGTGGCGGCTTTATCTCCAGCACCATCCCTGCTGATGAGCGGGTGATGGCTTAGCTGCCGTCTCGGAAAGGGCTCTGCACTTATACGGGGACCAGCTATCAAACTCGCGATATTTCCGCTGCGCTCGGCCAACCGCCAAATCGTTAGCGGAAATACGGCGGTGTCTCCTTTGGAGACTCAAATCGGGGCGGATAGCGCTTCATCACGTCCGTCAACAAGCGCACCGGCAAACGCCTTTCCCTCATCCGTCGTTCTGAATGGGTCAGATAAAGAGCATTCTCATCACGACGGCAGCCGTTAATCCGGATTTCTTCCAGTTCGCCAGACGCAAGAAACGGCTCAACGACAGAATGAGGTGCGAAGGTAATCCCTTGTCCGTCCCGCACATGGTACAGCGCCTCCTCCCGGCTCGGCAAAACGATCTGCCTCGACGGAAAGCCGATGCCCATCTTGAAACCTATCCGCCTGAACCGGGCTGGCGAGAAATCCTCTTTACCGGCCGCATCTGTCGACACCAGCACGAAGGTTTCATCCTCCAGATATTCAGCCCTCTGTAACCAACGAAGACCGAATGCCAAATCCATTGGCTTTTTAAACGGATAGCCGTGACGGCAGACAATTCGCATGGGTTCTTTCGCGAACTCATCGCTGACATTTTTTCTGGTTTCAAATTTCTTATAGCTGATCGCCATGTCGACCGATTCATTCAGCAACATGTCTTCAATTTCGTCAGAATCAGCAAAAATCAGCTCGCACGGCGCCAGCGGTTTCAACGCAGTATAGACGGCCAACGCCTTTGAAAATACCGCTTCCGGCATACGTTTCGGGATCGCCAATCGAGGTGAAACAGTGTCGGTATGATCAGTCAGTCCTGACTGAGCGGCCCAAACTTCCGACAGGGCGTCTCGCAACCGTTTAAGACTGGGCTTCAGATAATCCAGTTGTGCTGAAAACGCTTCGTCCCAATCGGGTAAAGGACGGACCGGAAAGCCAAGCCGGGCTTCGAGTTCATCCAGCGTTGCGTCATCGAGTTTTGACAAGTTCGGCGGACCGAGTATCGGGAAGATCTGGGCCAGTTGCAGTAAGGGTAAAAAATCGTCGACGGGGCGCTGGTTCAATCGCGGTCTCCTTATCCGGGGAAAATTTAAGTAGAAATTGAGATAAGAAGAAAGCAGCCCTAACCAAGTGCGGGCCCGGCTTTCCAGGTGGAAATCAGCAGTTGGGTGCGAGGATGAGAAAGCCCGTGCAGCGAACTGCACGGGCCAAAAAGGTATAGATTAGAGAAGTAAGCCCTAGTGATATTTCAGCTCAGAACGGCCAACCACCATATGGTGAACTTCGTCCGGACCATCCGCAAAACGAAGGTGGCGAACGTCCGTGTAGAGCTCGGCCAGCGGCGTCCACTGAGAAATGCCTGTCGCGCCGTGAATCTGGATCGCCTGATCGATGATCTGACACGCTTTTTCCGGCACCATGGCTTTGACCATAGACACCCAGACGCGCGCTTCTTTATTGCCGAGCACATCCATCGCTTTAGCGGCTTTCAGAACCATCAGGCGCATGGCTTCAATCTCGATCCGCGCCCGTGAGACGGTCTCAAGGTTCTTGCCCAGCATGATCAGATCCTGGCCAAAGGCCTGACGCGACTTGCCGCGCTTCACCATCAGGTCGAGGGCGATTTCGGCCTTGCCGATTGTGCGCATGCAATGGTGAATACGGCCCGGGCCGAGACGCAGCTGAGAGATTTCAAACCCGCGGCCCTGACCGAGCAGCATGTTTTCTTTCGGCACGCGCACATTGTCGAACTTCATGTGCATATGGCCACGCGGCGCGTGATCTTCGCCGAAGACATGCATCGGGCCGACAATTTCCACACCCGGATGCGGCAGCGGCACGAGGATCTGGCTTTGCTGTTTGTGTGGTTCAGCGTCCGGGTCTGTTTTGACCATGACAATCATGATTTTGCAACGTGGGTCGCCCGCGCCAGAAATGTAATATTTCTCGCCATTGATGACATAATCATCACCGTCCAGAACCGCTGTGGTGGAGACGTTTTTCGCGTCAGACGACGCCACATTCGGCTCCGTCATCACATAAGCAGAGCGGATTTCACCGTTCAGAAGCGGCTTCAGCCATTTCTCTTTCTGCTCTGGTGTGCCAACGCGCTCCAGCACTTCCATATTGCCGGTGTCAGGCGCGGAACAGTTCAGAGATTCCGATGCCAGCGGGGATTTGCCGAGCTCGGCTGCGATATAGGCGTAGTCGAGGTTTGAGAGACCTTCACCCGTGTCAGCGTCAGGCAGGAAGAAGTTCCAAAGGCCAGCTTCGCGCGCTTTTTTCTTTGCGCTATCCAGAAGCTCGAGCTGTTTCGGGTGGAAACTCCAGCGATCTTCCAGTGTCGCGCCGAGCTCAAAATACTCTTCCGTGATCGGGTCAACATTATCGCGAATATGGGCTTTCACGGCCTCGAACAAAGGCTTGGCCTTTTCCGACATTTCAAGGTCGTTCATTTTAAGATTAGGATCAAAAGGCGTCATTGGTTTGCTCTCCGCTTTTTATAGGGCGGTTGTAGACCGATGAACCGCAAAGGCGGTAATGCGCTTTATGAATATGCGGTATTCATTTGACGAATGACCTGTGCCATCAGTTATTCAAATTCGGCAAGACAGGCTTCCACCTGCTCGCGCAGCCATAACGCGCCCGGATCAGCCGCCGTTGCCTCATGCCAGTACATGAACAATTCTGTTGGAGCGGTCTTAATCGGCAGCTCAAACAGCTGGTTTTTCTCCAGCGCCTGAAAGGCTTTGGCGTTGCGTCGTGACAGGGTGAGCAACATGTCTGAGCCCGCAACGATCTGCCAGGCCGACATGGCGTTCTGACAGCGCACGGCAATGCGGCGCTCCCGGCCGATCTTGTTCAGCGCGGCGTCTTCCTGACCGAGACCAGACGAGCGCGGCGAGGCAAACACATGGTCGAGACGCAGATAGGTTTCCAAATCAAGCTGGCCCTGAATATCCGGATGCCCATTGCGCGCCGCGACAACATACTGGTCTTCACGCAAGCGTTTGCGGTTCAGCCCGTCGCGGTCTGCATGTTGGATATCAAGTGCCAGATCGAGCACGCCATCGGCGAGCAATTCGACCAGTTCCTGACGCGCAAAATGGGCACTGGTCAGGGTGATATTCGGCGCAGCCTTGCGCATCACTGAGACGAGCGTCGAAAAGTTCGGCATTTCACCGGACAGGCGCATGCCGATCCGGAATTGCCGGTTCGACTGTAACGGATCAAACTGCATGGCACTGGTCAGCGCGAACCCGAAATTGCGCAACGCTTCGCGGATCGGCCCAACAATTTCGCGCGCCATGCTGGTCGGCACCAGACGATTGCCCTCACGAACGAAAAGCTCATCCCCAAAGGCCTGGCGAAGCTTTGCCAGACTATGACTCACCGCAGGCTGAGACAGATTCAGGTGCCGCGCCGCACGCGAAACGCCGCCCTCTGAATAGATGGCCTCGAAAACCTCAAGCAGGTTCAGATCAAACTGGGCAATACGGCGCAAAGATTATCCCCGTGCGGACAAGTGAACATTTCTTATCGCCGGTTGAGGCAAAAATCCAAAGGCTTTGCGAAATCCGTCGGCTGCCAATCAGGCGGCAAGGTCTTCTTCGAGCAAGAGGCTCAAAACCTTGAACAGGTTTTCAATGCTGATTGGTTTGGCGAGATGACCGCTAAAGCCGAGCGCCTCATATTCTTCAATCTGATGCTTCATCACATTTGCGGTCAGCGCCACAATCGGCGTGGGCGCCTGCCCTCTGGCTTTCTCATATTCCCGGATCCAGACCAGAGCATCCATGCCGCTCATCCCCGGCATCTGAATATCCATCAGGATGAGATCGAACCGCTTTTCGACAAACGCATCGATCGCCGCCTGACCATTATCGGCAAATTCGATCTCGGCATTCAAGCTGTCGAGCATCAGATCAATCACGCGGCGATTGGCCGGATGATCTTCCGCAATCAGAATTTTCGGATGCCTGCGGGTCAGTGTTTCCATCATTTCCGGAATGCTGGCCTCTGTCGCGGACGCCTCATCCTCATCGTGACGACGAAGCGCGCATTTGAACGTAAAGGTGGAGCCCAGCCCCGGTGTACTTTCAACAAAAAGCTCACCGCCCATCATATCGGCGATCTGCCGGGCAATCGTCAGGCCAAGGCCAGTACCGCCATGCAAACGGGATTTTGATCCGTCAATCTGCACGAATGGCTGGAAGATTGCCTCCTGCTCGGCCTCGGTGAGGCCTGGGCCTGTATCCTTCACCCGGACAGTGAGGTCGACCATCTCATCATCCGCGCCGGGCTGTGTTGTCAGCTCCAGCGTGACGCCGCCTGTTGAAGTAAATTTGACTGCGTTCGACACGAGGTTTCCGACAATCTGACGTAAGCGCAGCGCATCACCATAAAAGGCTTTATCGCAGCCGCCTTCATACAGGCAGGTGAAGGAGAGGTTTTTCTCATTCGCATTGATCTCAGCCGTGGCCACAATCGCTTTGACGACGTCATCCAGGCTGAAATGGTGTTCGTCCAGTTTCAGATGACCAGCCTCAATCTTTGAGATGTCGAGAATGTCATCAATGATCCGGACAAGTGTATCGCCTGAGGATCGGATCACGCTGACCATTTCTGCTTCTTCAGGATGAAGCTTGCGGCGCTCCAGCAGTGCGGCCATGCCCAGAACACCATTCATCGGCGTGCGGATTTCATGGCTCATATTGGCCAGAAAGCGCGACTTTGCCTGACTGGCTGACGACGCCTGCTTCAGGGCTTCGCGAAGCTCAATCTGTTTGCAGATGGTCGCGGCACCGACAATGTAAGTGTAATATAAAAGACCAATAATCCCGAAGATCACGAACAGTTTGTGGCTCAGTGGAACCTGGCTTGCCGCATGAAAGGCAATCACCGACATCAGACCGACCACAGGCGGAATCGCCGCCACGACGGCAGCTTTCGGCCAGTCTCCATACTTGAAGATGACGTGCATCATCACGCCCATCACCATGGCAAGGCCGGACGTCATTAGCGTGATGTCCCCTGTCGTCCAGAGATACACCCCCATGCCAGACCAAATGCCGCCGCCAATCAGTGATATCGCAAATTGTCCGTACAGAGTACGCGACGTTATACGATTTCCGGACTTGATGAAGTGATGGAGCGCAACTTCCAGAAACTCGCCGGGAACGATGAGAATCATCCAGATCAGGCCAGCCACCGGGCGCCCGATCCAAACACAGAAACCGGCAATCACAATTTCGATAACAAGACGCGGCACCAGATCTTGTACGAGCACACCACCCAGCGCATTAACTGCCTGGATATCATCGCTCGTCATCCGGAAAAAGCCAGAGACTGCTTTGAAAATTCGCGTCATGACGCCGCCAACATTCGTTACTCCCCAGACATGTTCAATCATTCTGATTGCCGGTCAATGGTCTGTCTGGATTTTGAGCCGGCGAGACTCAAGTAACTGAAAAGGCGTTAATAATGAGACAAAGCCCCACTCCCTTTTAAGGAATGGGGCCGCTGTTTCAGGGATTGCCTACACCCCTTGAACGCGTCGATTTATTCGATCGCGTTTATTCTGCTGGCACCATGACCTCTGGCGCATCTCGTTTGACGGCCCGTTTCAGCACATCGCCATATCCGTAAGAGATACACTCAAATCCTTCATAAAACCCTCGCGATGCCAGAAGTGTATGAAGTCGTTTGAGATTATAGGGTGGCACTGCGGCCAGATAATGGTGCTCCAGATGATAATTTACATCATTCGGCGCAATAAAAAATCTTTGCCAGAACGGCGCAACTGTTGTGCTGGTATTTAATCGCGGATCGAGGCTCGTCCGGTCTTTCGCTGTCCCATGCTCGCCGATCTGACGCAGACGGACGATTGCCGGATAAACGAACAACTCTGCCGCCCACCACATGAGATAGGCCCATGGCGCGCCAACAGCTGTCAGACCCCCCAGAAGCAGCAAATGGAAGACCAGCCATGGATAGTTCCGCGACAGTTTGAAATTCCGGATCTTGTGCAAGGTATCACGAATGCCGGTTTGGCCGGTCAGATCGCGCTTGAATTTGCGCTTCATGCTTTCCTTTGAGATCGGGTAATTCTTCACAAATCCGATATCCGGGTCCTGCGGCGTACCGGCATATTTGTGATGCTTCAAATGATAGGCCCGATAGGCTGGCAGAGAGATATTCATTGGCGCGCCAACAATGAAGTGACCCACAAACTCGTCCACTTTTGGGCTTTTGAAGAAGGCATGGTGTGAGCAGTCATGATTGATGATGCCGAGGCCAAGCTGGCGACCGCCAAGCATGAGAATACCAAGCACAATGGTCAGCGGATTCGGCCAGACAATCGCAATGGCGAAAGCAGACGCGATGACCAGCCAGTTCCAGCTGAGTGTTGCCAAAGCCCGCAAATCAGATTTGCGACTGAGCGTTCGAAGCTCTTCCTTTGACAAAACGTCAGAAAGTTTGAGTGTGTTCATTGTGATCCATCCCGAGCTTTCTTGCTTGTAACGCAATATTACATAAACTGTCAATTCATGTTTCAATTTGCTCCTCTCCGTCCTGAAGACATCACGCCGCGCGCCCTGATCCTGGCCATGATGAACAGCGCCGCATCCGGCGAGCTGAGCACGGCCGAGATCGTGGAATCGGCTGGCGTGTTCGGCATGGAGCCGACCGCAGTTCGCGTCGCGGCGGGTCGACTGGTGAAGGATGGCATTCTGGAAAGCCCGGAGAGAGGGCAGTACAAAATCGCCCATCAGGCCGAGCGCTTCACACGCCGCGTTCAGGCCTGGCACCGCGTTTCCGACAAGACCACACACTGGACAGGTGACTGGATTGTCATCCTGACGCAGCATCTTGGCCGCACAGACCGCAAGCAATTGCGCATCAGGGAGCGGGCCTTCTCTCTGTTCGGGTATCGCGAAGCCGAAACGGGCGTCTGGGTTCGCCCTGCCAATCTTTCCAAATCGCTGGAGGACCACCGCCTTGAGCTGCTGGGGCTGGGCGTTGATGAGGCGGCTATGGTTCTGCTCGTAAGCGAGGCACATTTGGCGGCAGACAAAGACTGGAAACACCTCTGGTCCGCAGAGGCGCTGGAAAGCTATTACCAGTCCGCGATCAAGGCCATGTCAGACAGCCTGAAACGGCTCGATAGCCTGCCCCCGATCGAGGGCGCCCGCGAATCTCTGCTGATCGGACAAGCGGTCATCCGGGCGATCAATCTCGACCCACTCTTGCCAGATGAGCTTGCGGATAACACGCTGTTTCTGAAAATGGTCGACACAATGAAGACCTATAACACTGCGGGCCGGGCCTGTTGGCGGGCCTTTCGAGAGCCCTCCTGATACCGGAACGCCGCGTTCCTTCAACCTCTGTTTACCCTGTTTGGTTTGCGCGCACCCCCGCGAAACGTGCTTGCGCCCGTTCGCCTCTGCGCCGAATATGCGCAAAAAGATAAAGGGAGGTCGTATGTCCATTCCGGTCACGCGAAACGCTGTCAGCCCAGATGCTGAAGCCGAGATTAGAGCGCGCGTGCGCGCTGTTCAGGGCATGGATCGCGGCGATGGCCGCTCTCGCATCGTCACGCCGGACGACGCGAACGCTTTGTTTGAATTCTTCGCCCACCCGGAGGTTTCCGGCCCAATCTACACGATTGAAAAGCCTGTCACACAGGAAAGCGTCGCCCGGCATATTGCACGCAAGAGCGAGGCGCAGCAGCGCGGCGAAGGCTTACTGACAGCTGTTTTTGATCAACACGGCCAGATCATCAGCTATATGGATCATCAGGTCTGGCCTCATTGGTCGGCCTGTGAGTTTGGCGGTGCCATGCTGCCGACCCGGCAATCGCGCGGTGAAGGCCGGACGGGCATCTTCACCAGTATTGACTGGGTGTATGATACCCTCGGCGTCGACCTTTTGTGTTTCACTGCCGCAAAGGACAATATCCGCTCAATCAAGCTGATCGACGCTATGGGGCTGCGCCGGATGGGCGAAACGGTCAGTACCAGCCCGGATGGCCAGACCCGCCAATCCCTTGTCTGGGAAATGACGCGCGCTGAGTGGCAAAGCGCAAAGCAAGCCATGACTTCCTGATCGGGCCTGATAGGATTTTCCCATGACCAGAAAACTCTTTGCGATTCTCATCGGCGGGGCGCACCCGTCCGCGAATATCGAGATCCACGATATGCGCTTTTGTATCGGCAGTTCGCTGGAAGACACTTACGCACAGCTGAAGACAGACTGGTGGGGAACCCCCTCCTCTTTGCATATCGATGCTTATGCCGAACTTGATGTGGTGGATGGATACCGCGTTGAGATCGTCAAACCGGGCGAAAGCGAACCGTCAGACAACCGCCTCTGGTTCATCAATTGCGGTTATTATGAAGAGGGCATATTTGGCGAGGGCCATGCCTATCGCTTCATGGTCGGGTCTGAAAAACCGGCGGTGTGGAAACGGGTGCTGAACGATGTTCGTCAGGACTTTATCAGCCGCCACAAAGACAATTTCGTCGATGTCGATGACATTCTGGACGTCACCGATACGCTGTTTGAACAGGGCGCAGCCGTGCGACTGACCTATGACCCGTCACTGATCGATCACCGCCCTAGAATGGTGTCTGAATATATCCCGTTTTCCTGACGGATCAGGCCAGAACGTCCTACCATTCAGGATGTTTCTGAATCTGAGCTTTGGCATAAGGACAAAGCGGAATGATCTTGATGCCAGCCTCGCGCGCATCCAGAACGCCGCGCTCAACCAGTGCCACGCCAACAGACACAATGAGCAGGAAAGCTCCAATAGTGAAGATGGCCGCTCCCCAATTGGCTTCTCTAACGTCGCAAACCAATGCCTCAACAAGTGCGATGACGCCGCCAGGGACAACAAGAAACATGCCCACAGCGCCACCGGTCCTGATAGGTGGCCAGTGAAAGCTGGCTGATGTCTTCCGACGACCAGCCAACTTCAGTTTGTCTTAGTCGAGGTTGAACAGATTTTCTGCTGTCAGCTCGCTTTTGCTCGCACGGCTGTAAGCGTCATCTTCTTCTTCGATCTCTGGAGCTTCCTCGACAGGGGCGAGGCCCGGACCTTCAAGAGACGCTGCTTTCTCTTCTTCCATCTTACGACGTTTTGCAGACGCTTTCGCGATCAGCGCGTCCAGCTCGATCTGTGAACACAGGCCCAGCGTCACCGGGTCAACCGGCTTGATATTGGAAGAGTTCCAGTGCGAACGATCACGAACGGAGTTGATGGTCGCTTTGGTTGTACCGATCAGCTTGGAGATTTGCGCGTCTGTGACTTCCTTATGGTGGAACAGGAACCACGCAATCGCATTCGGGCGGTCCTGACGACGAGAAATCGGCGTATAGCGCGCGCCTTTCCGTTTTGGCTGCGGAATGGAGTCGTCAATCTTCACCTTGTTCGGCTTCATGCGGTAATCCGCATCTTTCTCAGCCTTCTCAATCTCGGAACGAGAGAGTTCGCCAGACGCAACAGGGTCAACACCGCGCATGGATTGCGCAACTTCACCATCGGCAATGCCTTTAACTTCAAGGTGGTGCAGCTCACAGAAATCCGCGATTTGCGCGAATGTCAGCATTGTGTTGTCGATCAGCCAGACAGCCGTGGCTTTCGGCATAAGAATCTTGGCCATGTTCGTACTCCTTAAAACACGTACGCCCGGCACACTGGCCGGGCGACGGGGGATTCCTATAGGGAAACAGTCGTTGACCCTATTATAGGGTGAGTTTTGACAAATTGCAAAGTTTTCAAACGCGGCATTTGAAATTCAGCCCGGACAGCACCGCTCCACGATTTCTGCCAAAATTCAGCGAGACCCGCAAAAACACCATTTCTGGTCTTCATTTTGCTTCGTCTGGGGTGTTCCCCAGTTGTGAGCCTCTGAAAATGACCGTGATTGCCACCAACCCGACCGCCGTCTATGTCCCGCAACCGCCTGCAATTGCGGCGGTTTTCACGCAAGATGAAACCGGTGAATCAGGCTCTGGCAAAGATGCAGAGACCTCGGCAGTTTCTGCCTCACCGGCAAAAGTGAACACGGTAATATCGAACCCACGCGTGTCGACTGCGGTTCAGAAAGCACTCTTACAATACCAGACCAGCGGCAACATCTTCGAAAAGGAAGACCGCGATAATATGGCCCGACGCGGCGTTTCTGATGAAACGCAGCTGCGCTTTGCGCAAATCGTTCAGGACGCCGCCACGAACGGGGCATATGACAACCCGATCGCCTATATTCGCAGCCTGCCATCGGACGACATAGAAGTGCTGCGCCAGGTTCACTGTCTGGCTGAGACCAGCGGCGTCACCAGTGTCAGAACCGAAGAAGGTGCGATGAACCTGCTTTTGCCGCGAGAACAGCAGGTCGATACGAATAATGATGGTCTGGTGACAACCGGCATTGCGAACGGGATCCGCGTACCGCCACCAAACGCGCCTCAAGCGGTGAAAGATGCCTGGAAGGAAATGACCAAAGGCATGAGTATAGGGGACCGGCTGAAAGCAGAAGCTCCGTTCCTGCTAGCCCAGCTGACAGCCAATCTCAAAGCCGATGACAGCGGACAGGTCATTGGCTTCTATGAACCGGGCGATGAGAATTACACAAATCCATTCGGCACAACGATTGGCGCGTGGAACACCCTGTTGAGCGATATGATCAGCCAATATACAGGCGACGGGAATCCGGATGCCGCCGCCCGGAAGCATATTGATATGCTGACGCGTTTTCGAGACCTGATCCAGCAGACCGGTGCTGACGCAAGGGTTTAGCCAACGCGGCGGTGTTTGGTGCTTCCTGGATCGCTTGAAACCAGAGCAACGGAAAGATTATGGCCTCGGCTTTGCCGAACAATACGGCATATGAACATAGTATTTCGGCCAGCTATCCAGCCGCAGATGAAGCCAGGCGACGCCTGCGCCATTCACCGACAGCCAGATCGGGTCAGGCCCGAGCCGGGCGAGCATTTCCTCGCCGGCACGCCTCCAAAGGCTGGCAATCTGCGCCGGGTCTGCATTGGCCAGAAACCGCTTCATATCGCGAAAGTCACTGCCACCCGTCGCAACCGGCACAATCAGATGCGCATCGCCGCCAAGATTTGGAAAATCGATCATATCGCCCTCACCTGCAGCAGACATATGCTGAGCGAAGGGTGACGCATCCGCCGACGGAAAGAATAGCCCGGCTTCGGTGATGGTGTACTCAAACGGCTGATCAATCGTGACTTCGCTGATCTCCGGCATCTCCCAGACATAGCCGTCATACTCACACCTACGCAGCAGGCTGGCATAGAAGTCTGTAAAGGCCGCGCTGGTCTGCCAGAGCTGAAACACCTCCCGGAAGGTCAGTGTGTCCCCGGTCCAGTCGAACCTCACCGTCTGATAATCACCATCTTCCGAATAATCGATCTCCGCCCGATACGGGCCAGAGATCGCAAATTCCCGGCGCATTACACGCCGGTCCGAACCACGATCTTGCCGATATGAGAGGATGATTTCATCAGCTCATGGGCAGCCTCAATCTCCCCCATGTCGAACACTTTATAAACCACCGGATTGATCTTATCCGCGCTGAGCAAATGCCAGAAATCGCGCTCCACACCGTCGCGCACATGGCGCTTTTCCTCTGGCGTGCGCGCCCGCAGGGTTGAGCCTGTAATCGTCAGCCGTTTCAGCATGACCGGCAACAGGTTCAGCTCCACCTTGGCGCCATTCTGATAGGCAATATTGACGAGCCGCCCCATGCGATTGAGGCAGGTGAGGTTTTTCTCGACATAGTCGCCGCCAACCATATCGAGGATAACATCCACGCCGCCCTCTTGCTTGACGATCTCTACGAAGTCTTCGCCCTTGTAATTGATCGCCCGGTCTGCGCCGAAGGTTTCGGCCGCCACACATTTTTCTTTCGATCCGGCGGTGGTCAGAACCTTACAGCCCCAGGCTTTGGCCATCTGAATGGCCGAAACACCAATCCCGCTTGTGCCGCCATGAACCAGAAATGTTTCGCCCGGTTTCAGCGCGCAGACATCAAACACATTCGTCCAGACGGTCATCATCGATTCAGCAAGGCTGGCACCCTGTTCAAAGCTCATCTCCTCTGGCAGAGGCAGACAGGAACCCGCATCCACGACCGCATATTCGGCATAGCCGCCGCCCGGAACAATACAGCAGACGCGGTCGCCAATGGCCCAGCGATCTGCCCCCTCGCCAAGCGCTTCGACAACCCCGCAGACTTCCAGCCCCATAAGCGGGCTCGCCCCTTTCGGAGACGGATAAAACCCGGCGCGTTGCATGAGATCGCCCCGGTTCACGCCAAAGGCTTTCACCCGCAGCAGCACCTCACCGGCCGCCGGAACCGGCACAGAATGGGGGACAATCCTGAGAGTCTGATCGTCCTGGACTTCAACGGCGCGCATGTTTGTGGTCATATATACCTCTGATATTGTCTCTTTGGGAGGAGATTGGCGCAATGGATGACGACACACAACCTGTTCGCTCAACACCAAAACTTGATCTGGACCTTTTATCAGTCGAGGACCTGCAGGAGCGGATTGAGGCCCTGAAGGACGAGATCGCGGCGTGTGAAGCCGCAATCGTTAAGAAAGGGTCGGCGAAATCAGCGGCAGATGCCATGTTTAATTTCGGCACTAAGGGTTAAAAATCGCCCATTTCAGGGGAAAACTGCGCTTTCCCCTTCCCTCGGGCTCAAAAACGGCATGAAATATGAATGCCTGAAGTGATGCGGGCAAACTGGCACAAATCTTACCGGAAACACCAAGCCATTCTTAAGGCTTAACCTTCCGGAAAGCGGCTGGTGGCAAAACAAACACAATGCGAATTAGCAGGGAAACAGACATGAAGAACGACGACATCACTTCGATTGCAACCGTCGGTGCAGGCGTTCGACAGCGACTGATTCAGTTTGCTTCATCCGAAATGTTCAAGAAGCTGTTTTCCGATGGCATGGCGCTGGTTGAAGAAACCGCGAGCTATCTGGATGGTCCGGGCCGCGAGGCCTCTCGCAAGCTCTCACGCGAAGCCTCCCTGTCTTATGCGACCGTCAGCATGGAAATGACGACGCGCCTCATGCAGGCCGCCAGCTGGCTGGTCGTGCAACGTGCTGTCAAAGAGGGCGACATGACCGTCGAGGAAGCGACCGAAGCGCGCTTCCGTCTGGAAGAGTCCAGCATTGATGCCTTTACCGCCCGTCAGAACCCGGAACTCCCGGAAGAACTTCTGACACTGGTTGATCAGGCTCGCGATCTGTTTGAGCGTCTGTTCCGACTGGATGAGATCATTTTTGACGAGACGGATGAGCCAATCCTCAACCCGGTCACATCTCAGCTTCAGGCATTGCAAGATGCGGCAAATGCCGGCGCGTTCGACCCTCTGGCCGTCTGGCGCAAATAGACCATTCAGGCCCGGCGGCGTATCAGATACGCCGCTCCAGCATCACTGTTTCAAACCAGAACGACTCGATTGAGCGAACCATATCCTGGAACGCTTTCGGATTGGACGGCTTCACGGCATAAGCGTTGGCAAACAGCTGATAGGATTCAGCAATATCCCGGCGCGAGTCCGATGTTGTCAGCATCATGACCGGCAAATGCCGTAAACTGTCTGATGCCTTTATTTCTTTGAGCACCTGCTTGCCGTCCTTGCGCGGCATATTGATGTCCAGCAGAACCAGGTCTGGCAATTCGTCCTCACCATAGTCACCCGACCGCGTCAGCATGTCCATGGCGATCTCGCCATCCGACGCGACCAGTAAGTCCACATCCACGCCAAGCGAACTGAATGCGCGCCGCGTCAGCAACACATCCGTCGGATTGTCCTCCACAAGCAGGATCCGTGGCTGGGGTTTTTGAGGGGCTAGTCTTGATGCCATGATAACGTCGCTCACCTAAACAGGGACTGAGAAATAGAAACGGCTGCCCTCACCTTTCTGAGAGGCAATCCAGATTCTGCCGTTCCAGCCAGAAACAATTTTCTTACAAATGGCGAGGCCGATCCCGTTGCCGGAATACTCCTGGCGGCCATGCAGGCGTCGGAACATGTCAAAGATCTGCTTATGGTATTCCTCTGAAATACCTATGCCATTGTCTTCCACACAGAACACATGCTCGCCGTCTTCAATATGGCTGGAAATCTTCACCACGGGTGACCGGACTTTATTCCGGTATTTGATCGCATTGATCACCAGATTATGGATCAGGCTGGAAAAGCGAATGGGATGAGCCTTAATCTGCGGCAAGTCCGCAATGTAAATCTCAGTGCCGGTTTCCCGAATAGCCTCGCTCAACCCTTCAATTGCGATATCCACCTGTTCGCGCGCAAAGAAAATCTCATACGGAGCATCTTCTGCATCCATGCGCGAATAATTCAGAATGTCAGAGATCAGATTCTTCAGACGCGCAGACGCATCAGAGATATAGCCGAGATACTCTTTCGCCTGCACTGGCAGCTCATTGGCATAGTCTTCCACGATGATGTCAGAGAACGCCTCAATCGTCCGCAATGGCTCTTTCAGATCGTGCGAGGCGATATAGACGAACCGCTCGAGTTCCGCATTCGTTGCGGCGATCTGCGCCTCCGCCTGACGACGCTCTGAAATATCCCTCAGAATGCCGCTATAGAAGACCTCATCATTGAGCTCGACCTTCGCGACGGACAGTTCCAACGGCACCGTTTCGCCATTCTTGCGCATGCCTTCGACTTCGCGGCCAATGCCGATGATCTTTGCCGTGCCGGTTTCAGCATAGCGGCGAAGATAGCCATCATGTTCCCCCTGATACGGGTCCGGCATCAACATGCGGATGTTCCGGCCCTTCACATCATCAGAGGTGTAACCAAAGATCGCTTCACAGGCTTTATTGAACGACAAGATCGACCCGACGCTGTCGATCACGATCAGTCCGTCTACGGTATTGTCTTTAATAGCGCGCAGAATGTAGGCGCTCTCTTCAGGAGGATTGGTCGAGGGACGTCCCAGCATTCCATAGATCTCGTCAAAAAACCAACTAACCGGATCAGTTATTCGACAAACTGGCGCAACTTCGCCCAAAAGAAAAGCCCCGCCGGAAGACCGACGGGGCTTTCTTCACAACCTGAGTTGCAAAATCCGGGTTTAGACGAAGCCTTTGAACTTGTCTTTGAAGCGAGATACGCGACCGCCACGATCCAGAAGGTTCTGGTTGTTACCAGTCCAGGCCGGGTGTGTTTTCGGATCGATATCCAGCTGAAGCGTGTCACCTTCTTTGCCGTAGGTAGAACGCGTTTTATATTCTGTACCGTCAGTCATCACGACCGTGATGAAATGATACTTTGGGTGGCCTTCGCTTTTCATCGGTCGAAATCCGTCGTCTAGATAACATGTATTAGAAACTCAAGCCGCGGCTTCTACTGGAAAGAGTCCGGTATGGCAAGGCCCGAGTCAGGAAATTCCGGCAGTTATCGCCGCATTCTGCGGGTATTTACGTTTCCACCCTCCGCTTTCTGGCGCACTCTTGCTTGAGGCCCGACCGAAGTCAGGCTATCTGAGAGCCCGGTCGGCCCCGTAGCTCAGCAGGATAGAGCAACGGATTCCTAATCCGTAGGTCACAGGTTCAAATCCTGTCGGGGTCACCAGTCAGCCAGCCGACACCTCACAAACCGCGCGCAATCACCATGCGCTGAATGTCTGACGTGCCCTCATAAATCTGGCAAACACGGACATCACGATAGATTTTCGCCACGCCAAACTCTTCCAGATAGCCATAGCCGCCAAGTGTCTGGACAGACCCGGAGACGACCTCCTCGGCCACTTCCGAGGCAAAGAGTTTCGCCATCAGCGCCTGATTAAGCGCAGGCTCGCCCGCATCTCTCAAGGCCGCCGCTGACAGAACAAGCTGGCGCGCCGCTTCCAGCTTGGTGGCGAGATCGGCGAGCCGGAACCCAACCGCCTGATGCTGAATGATCGGCTTGCCCATGGAGGTGCGATCCTTGGCATAGGCAATGGCAATGTCGAGCGCAGCGCGCGCCATGCCGACACTTTGCGCCGCAATGCCAATGCGCCCGGCTTCCAGATTTGACAGAGCGATCCGATAGCCCTGCCCCGGCTGACCAAGAACCAGCTCGTCTTCAATGAAGAGATCTTCAAACCGCAGCGCGCAGGTATCCGACGCGGCCTGGCCGAGTTTGTGCTCGACCTTTTCAACAACATAGCCGTCACGGTCTGTTGGCACCAGAAAGGCAGTCAGTCCTTTCTTACCGGCATCCGGGTCGGTTACGGCAATCACCATGGCCAGACCGGCAATCTTGCCGGATGTGATGAACTGCTTGGCGCCATTCAGCTTCCAGCCGCCATCAACGCGCGTCGCCCGTGTCCGAACCGCCGCCGCGTCAGACCCGGCATCCGCCTCCGTCAATGCAAATGCGCCAATGGCCTTGCCGCCGATCAGGTCAGGCAGGAACATCGCCTTCTGCGCATCGGTGCCATCTTTCAGAATACCCGACACAATGATGGAGTTCTGGATGGAGACAATCGTCGACAAAGCCCCGTCAGCAGCCGCAATTTCGATGAGTGACAGCGCATAGGACACAGTATCGGCCTCAGCCCCGCCATAGGCTTCCGGCGCTGTCATGCCCCATAAGCCAAGCTCCGCCATTTCTTCGAACAGGGCTGGCGGGAAGCAACCTTCCGCCTCAAAGCGCGCCGAGTTCGGGCGGATGCGTTCCTGCGCGAAACTGCGAACTGAATCTCGAATAGCGGTCTGAAGGTCTGAAAGCATGATCTGGAATCCGGTAAAGAAAATCTGGCCTTTAATCGATCGATTAAAAACCTGTCGTCAAGTTCTGCCGAAAACTGATCGACTCAATCAGCGTCCAGCAACAAGCCCCGCAACAGGGTCTCAGTTGTCTGAGTAACATATCGACGACGCAAATCATCATCCGTCTGTTCAATGCCGAAACAATATTTCAGAACCACCCCGGCCGAGAAAAACGGATCGCACGCGCCAATTATGCTGAAATAGAAAAGCTCCGGATCAACATGCTTGAACTCGCCGCGCGCTTTCCCCTCAGCAATGAGAATTGCATACGCCTCCGTCACCGGCTTCACGAACCGGTCAGCAATATTCCGCCCGAATTCCTCATCAGTTTCGCGCATTAATCGCATCAGCAGACGATTGAGATAAGGCAGACGAAAATATAAATTAATCAAGGCTTCGATATGAATCTTAAGGCGCTTGGACGGCGACAGCGGCAAACCCACAAGCTCTTTCAACTGCACCATTTGCGGCCCGACATCGCGCTCTAGCAAAGCATCGAACAAGCCGACCTTATTGCCAAAATAATACTTCACCAGCGCAGAATTGAGATTGGCCTTGGCAGAAATATCGCCCAGCGAAATGTCCAGCGTATCGCGCTCACACATGAGACGACTGGTGGCCTCCAGCAATTGCGAACGCGCATCCAACTGCGGAGCCGCTGCTTTTGCGCCAGCCTCAGCTTGTTCTGATATGACCATTCGAATCCGCTCTCCGTTCTCAACCCTGGAGTATTCATCCAGTGCTCAATGCTGGCAATGTAATTGTACGATTGAACAAACCTGATTCAGGCTTCACCCAAAAGATCATCGCCCGCACACCTGTTGCCGAATAGATACGCAACAAATAAATGTGGCACACCCGAGCGCGCGACTCAAATATCCCCTGGCCACATATTATACAAATACAAGTAAAAACAATCACGTAAGCAGTGTCCTCACATCAGTTTCCTGATCTGCCTCAAATCCTCCCCTGCCCTTAGGGGATGAATTGACACGCTCGAAAATCGGAGACTAATACTAGTCATCATCGACTAAAAATATATCAAAAATTTAATTGGTCGGTTAATTATCTGGGAGGATAAATTGCACGCTTCAATCAAACGCGGCCTTCTTGTAAGCGCCGCACTCGCTTGCTACGCCGCAACTCTGGGCGCCACAGCACAAGTTGAACCGAAAGAAGAAAAAGAGAGCGCTCGTACGCTTGGCACCGTGACAGTGACCGCACAGCGCCGCGAAGAAGACCTTCAGGACGTACCGCTGTCTGTCACCGCTGCCGACGCAAAAATTCTGTCGGAACTGCGGATTGAGAATGTCGAAAACCTGTCTTCTCTGACGCCGAGCATCTCATTCCGAAGCGCAAACATTGCATCATCATCCAGCAACATTCAGATTCGCGGCATTGGTACGACCGGGAATGCCCGATCATTTGAGGGGGCCGTCGGTGTATTCATCGATGGCGTCTACCGGTCTCGCTCCGGTCAGGCCTTGTCCAACTTCCTTGACGTAGAAACCCTTCAGGTTCTACGCGGCCCGCAGGGCACACTGTTTGGCAAGAATACATCGGCAGGCGCGCTGCTGATCACCTCTGTCGATCCATCTTTCGACAAGATTGAGGGCTTTGCCGAGGCCAGCTATGGCAATTACGACACAGCCAGCCTCAAAGGTGCTGTAAATCTGCCAATCAATGACTGGGCAGCGCTGCGCATTGCGGGCGTACATTATGAAAAAGACGGATTTATCGACAATCCGAACGGCGGCACGCTGAATGATGTGAAACGTGACGGTTTGCGCGCTACTCTGGCGCTGGAACCTTCTTCAGATCTCTCCATTCGCCTGATCGCAGACTATTCCAAACAGGATGATGAATGCTGTTACGGCACGGTCGATTCCTTTGACGGCCCGCTGCAAGGCTTTATCGATGCGCTGACAGTCGCGAACGGACTGAAGACACCATCTCACAATTCATCAGACTTTGAGGCTGTGACAAACCCGGCAACGCCGAACAAGATCACGGACAAGGGCGTCACCATGCTGGTCGATTATCAGACTGATGCGGGCACGCTGAAATCCGTTACCGCTTTCCGTCAGTATAATGTTGATCAGCTTCAGGACGCTGATTTTTCCGGCGCAACCATTATGGACCTTGATGAGCGCTTCAAGTCTGACTTCTTCTCGCAGGAATTCACCTTCTCTGGAGAAACACGCGGCAAGCTGAACGCCAACTATGTCATCGGCATGTACTATTCTGATGAAGACCTCGATATGGGACGCGATCTGCGTCACGGCACACAGGCGCAACTGTATTGGGATATGGTATTCAACGGCGTTCTGCCGGCAGGCTTTGCTGATGCATCACCGGGTCTGTTCACAATCGAGAACTTCAAAGGCAAGGCAGAATCCTTCGCGCTTTTCACCCATTGGGATGTCGAACTGAATGACAAATGGAACCTGATTGTTGGTCTTCGCTATACCGAAGACGAAAAGACCGGATCGTTCAGCAATCCATATTTCCGCAGTCCACTCGACCCACTCGCAATTGCGGGCGTCATGCCGGGCCTGGAATATGATGAAGTGTTCTCAGACGAAGCTGTCACTGGCACGCTCAGCCTGCAATACCGTCCAAACGACAATGCCATGCTCTATGCCAGCTATAACCGCGGCTATAAGGCAGGCGGCGTGAACATGGATGTAAACGCCGCAGGCGTACCAGGGAATTTTGGCAGCCCACTCTACGACCCGGAAATCATCGATGCGCTGGAACTTGGCGCAAAGCTTGACTGGCTCAACGGTACAGCACGGACGAATATCGCCTTTTTCTATAACGATATTCAGGACTTGCAGGTGGCTCAGTTCCTTGGTCTGCAGTTCGCCATCGTGAACTCTCCATCGGCGGAAGTCGTCGGCGCGGAAATCGAACAAACTTATGCGGTGAATGAATTCCTGACCGCGAGCGCTTCTGCAACCTGGCTTGAGACAGCCGATTTCGGCAGTGACACCATTCTTGGCATTGCCGACCCAACGCGGCCAGAGCTTGGCGGTTTGTCCGGTCGTCGTTTCTCAACCGCTCCGGAACTCGCCGCGCAGGCATCTCTGAACATGGATTATCCGCTAACCTCCAGCATTTATCTGACAGGTCTGGCCCAGCTTCAGTACACAGATGAGGTTTACACAAACTCTGGCAATAATCTGAAACAGAAAGCAGTTACACTGCTGAACGCAAATATCGGCCTCGATTTTGACGAACACAATTTCAGTGTATCTGCGTTTGTTCAAAATCTGACGGATGAAGTGTATGTCGCATCACACTTCAATACGCCTCTGCAGGATATCGACCGGAACGCCTATATGGGCTCTCCGCGCACCTTTGGCATAGTGGTCCGCAAGACCTTCTAGTCGTGCACTCTGCAAGCGCGCCGGGTCCCACCCGGCGCGCTTTTCCAATCAATAGCGAAGAGCTGAAAGCGGGCGACGGGTTCTTTATCGGGGCAAATATGGTTTACAGCTTCCCCCGGCCCGGACGGTGTTGACGTGCTGGAATTTCGTAGCTTGGAAGATTTTGACTTTAAGTTTCTCGCAAAACCGGCCTCTGCCCGGACCAAAATCATCGACAAGGTTGCGATAAAACAGGACGACCGGGCATCAGAAATGCCCCCCAGGTTCAAAAATTCAGGTCGCCCCGAATTTCGTTTGGCGGGCCGTGCATCCTCCCCGTTCGGACAACCGCCACACCAGAACCCTCCTCAACAGGAGGGTTCTTTTTTATTTCACTCCACTGTGGTTTTTCAGCTAAATACAACCGAATACTCGGCATCACTTCAAGACTTCTTGAATTGCTAATAAATAAAGTAATGAAATTAAACTATACGATTATCTAAGCATCGCTTAAGTAATATGGCATTTTAAATTACGGATTAATTATTTATTCATTAAAAAACAATTAATATCCATCATATTTGACGCCCATATATAAGTAATGAATGAATTTTCAGGCTTTTTAACTATGGGTTAGACTTAACCTGATCAAACTGGACTCTGTTTTTCTTTGCAAGAAGAAAAAGATAGTTAACAGAGTTTGTGATGCCAAAATCTCCCAGCAAGTCGAAAGACGCAAAAACAGTTATTGCGCTCCCGGATCGCCTGATGGGCGAAAGCGTCGATATTTTGCTGGCTGAAATGCAACAGGCAGCGACAAGCCCTATGCCACTCGAACTGCAGGCAGGCGCCGTGAGTGTCATCGACACGACCGCTATTCAGATCCTGCTTGCCGCGGCTGCGCAAAACAAAGACGCAGGCCAACCCTTTTCCCTGACATCCGAAAGCCCGGCTTTCACCGAAGCCTTTCAATGCCTGGGCCTTGACCAACAACTTTCAGACTGGAGATCCCACTAATGGGTAGAAGAGCACTCGTTGTCGACGATTCCAAAACCATGCGTGACATGGTGTCTTTCACGCTCAAGAAAGAAGGATTTGACGTCGCAGAGGCTGATGACGGGATGGCGGCGAAAACCGTTGCAACCACCGGCTCGTTTGACCTGGTGATTTCCGACGTCAACATGCCGCGCATGGACGGCATTACGCTGACACGAGAGCTGCGTCAGATGCCGCAATTCCGCTCCACGCCTATCCTGATCCTGACGACCGAAGCAGACGCCACAAAAAAGGCATCCGGCAAGGCGGCTGGCGCAACCGGCTGGATCGTCAAGCCGTTTGATCCGGACCAACTGCTCGGCGTTGTCCGCCGCGTCTGCCGCTAGTCGGAGGCTCAGCCGATGGATGAGTTTGAGCAGTTCCGCCAGACATTCTTTGACGAATGCTTCGAGCTTCTGGAAAAGTTCGAAACAACATCCGTACAGCTTCGTCCCGGCGACAATGACAAGGATGATCTCGACGCGCTGTTCCGCGCGGCGCACTCCATCAAGGCGGGCGCGGGTGCGTTCAAGCTCGACCGCCTCGTCACCTATACGCATGAGCTGGAAAACTTCCTCGATCGCGTCCGCTCAGGTGAGCTGCGCCTCGGTTATGGCGACCCTGAACTCATCGTTCAGGCCGGTGACATTCTCTATCAGCTGGTCGATGCCGCCCGCAATGGCGAGACCGCCGCGCAAGGTGTCGAAGACGCCGTTCTGATCGAAATCCGCCAGCGCTCCGGGCGTCCTGCTGATACATCAGACGAGAGAGCAGGCGTCACTGGCGCAGAACCTGACCTGCCGTCTGTAAAAAGCTATAAGATCCGCTTCAAACCGCTGCGGGCCATGTATGAAACCGCCAATGAGCCCCAGCTTTTATTGCAGGCCCTCGCAGACCTTGGTGACATTGCCATTCAGGTGGACCAGTCCAGACTGCCGCCGCTCGCAAAGTTTGACCCGCTCGAAGGCTATCTGGAATGGCAGATAGAGCTGACCGGTGAAATCGAAACCGATCAGATCGAAGACGTCTTTGAATTCGTCGATGGCGATTGCGAGCTTGAGATCACTTGCCTGACGACAGAGGCGCTTGAGCCAGAACCTGCGACAGCAGACATCAGCGCCCCAGTGGTCGCCGCGCCAACGCCCGATACGCCCGTCGCAAACGGCCCGGCAAAGAAAACCGGCACTGGCTCGATCCGCGTCGACCTCGACCGTGTGGACCAGCTGGTTGATATGGTCGGCGAACTTGTCATCGCGCAGGCTATGGCGCTGGAAAGCCTGTCAGAACAGATCGACACTCAGCATGTCCGCCAACTGCAAGCCCTGGAAGATCTGACCCTGCGAACCCGCCAATTGCAGGAAGGCGTCATGGCCATCCGCATGCAGCCCGTCCGCACGCTGTTCTCTCGCTTCCCGCGCGTCGTGCGCGACCTGTCCAAAAAGCTCGGTAAAACCGTCCGCCTCGAGCTGGCGGGTGAAACAACCGAAGTCGACAAAACCATTATTGAAGAGCTGGCCGATCCGCTGACTCACATGATCCGCAATTGCCTCGATCATGGCATTGAAACGCCAGACGCGCGCCGCGCCGCTGGCAAGCCTGAAGCAGCAGTTGTCAAACTGTCTGCTGAACATCGCAATGGCCGAATTCTGATCAAGGTGAGCGATGATGGCGGCGGCATTCACCTTAAAAAAGTGCGCGCGCGCGCCATTGAAAATGGTGTTATCTCGGAAACAGACGATCTGTCGGACGAAGAGATCCAGAACCTCATCTTCCAGCCAGGATTTTCCACCGCCAGCGAAGTCAGCGACGTCTCTGGTCGCGGCGTCGGCATGGATGTCGTGCGCCAGAACATTCAAAAGCTTGGCGGCCGGGTCATGCTCGACTCCCAATTCGGTCAGGGCTCAACCTTCACCCTCGCCTTACCGCTCACACTGGCCGTGCTCGACGGTATGCTGATTTCTGTCGCGGGCGAGCGCTATGTGCTGCCGCTCAGCTCTATTCTGGAGTCGGTTTGTCCGGAGCCAAAGCAAATCCGCGACCTGCCAAACGGTAGTTCTGTTCTGTCTCTGCGCGGAGATGTGATCCGCCTCATCGACATTGCCGACATTATGGGCCTGTCGCGTCAGGGACAGGTCGAACCGATCCGCAAAATCACCGTCATTGTTGAAACCGAACTCGGTCGACATGTCGGTCTGGTGGTCGATGAACTGCTCGGCCAGCAGCAAGTGGTGATCAAGAATCTCGAGACGAATTTCCGTCGCATCGCAGGCGTCGCAGGCACCGCAATTCTGGGCGACGGCCGTGTTCGCCTGATCCTCGATATCGATGGACTGGCGAATCTGCCGCTTCCTTCAGGGCGCAGCAAAATAAACCGGACAAACGGTAAAACCGCGCCCCCTGGCGTCGAGGCCGAGCCCGTTTCCGTCAACACCAAGCAAGCAAAGGGAGCATGACCCGCATGGTCCAGGCACAACTGGCAAATCTGATGGCACAAACTGAGGACGTCGGGACCTCAATTCATCAGAATGCAGATCAATATGTCAGCTTTTTCGTGGGGGAGGCCATCTGCGCTGTCGACATCATGTCGGTAAGGGAAATCAAAGGCTGGTCCGATGTGACCCGTCTTCCGCATCAGCCAGAATATGTTCGGGGGGTTTTGAATCTTCGTGGCGCCGTTTTGCCAATCATCGATCTGAATTGTCTGCTCGGTCAAGGCCTGACGACAACGACACAACGGCACGTCATTGTGATTGTGGCCGTCGAAGATCGTCAGGTCGGTTTCATCGTTGATGCCGTGTCTGACATTTTGTCCATCGCCCAGGAGGACATCAAACCCGTTCCAGAAACCCAGGCTCGAAAGCACACCGAGATGTTTCTGGGGTTTTTCACTGAGGCCGAGCAAATGGTTGCTCTGCTTAATCTCAAAAACCTTCTCGCCGAGCAGCCCGACGAAGACCTCGTCGAAGCCGCACTCGAAGCCTGAATTCCTGCTCATTGAGGTCCTGTCATGACTTATCAAGCTACTTTTTCACCAAACAGCCCGGCTCAACCAACCATCGACAAGAGCAAACTTCTGTCGAGCTCCGTTCTGAGTGGTGCCGCCGCGATCGGATGCGTCACCACCGGTCTTGCGGCTGGCGCCTTCGGAATGGGCGCGGCTTTCCTTGTTGGCCTGCCGCTCGCCGCGATTGGTGGCCTTGCCTATTATTTCCGCCCGAAATCTGTCAGCGGCCCGTCTCGGGCCGAACGTGAAATAGCGGACAAGCTCGATGCTCTGGACGGTGTTCAGGCCATTATCGAATTTGACCTGAACGGAAACATCCTGCACGCAAACGGGAATTTCTGTAGCGCAATGGGGTATCGCCCGGAAGAAATCATCGGCCAGCATCATTCCATGTTTGTTGACGCTGCCGAAGTCGCGGGTCCTGACTACAAGACGTTCTGGCAAAAGCTCAAACAGGGTGAACACCAGTCCGGTGAGTTCAAGCGGTTTGGCAAAGCCGGAAAAGAAATCTGGATTCTGGCCTCTTACACGCCCGTATGCGACAAAACTGGCACGCCTTACAAAGTCGTCAAGTTTGCATCCGACATCACCGCAGAGAAAAACAAGTCCAGCTATATGGCCGGACAGATCGATGCCATCAATCGGTCTCAGGCTGTCATTGAGTTCGACCTCAAGGGTAACATTCTGAATGCGAACGAAAATTTTTGCGAAACTATGGGATACTCGCTCGAGCAGATCAAAGGCAAACACCACTCTATATTTGCCTCCGCTGACTATGCGCACTCTCGAGAGTACGCCCAGTTCTGGGAATCTTTGGCTGGCGGGGAATTCTCAACAGGTGAATATGAGCGTATTGCAGCAGGTGGCCGCAAAGTCTTGCTACAAGCCTCTTACAACCCGATTTTTGATCTGGATGGCAAACCGTACAAAGTCATCAAATATGCAACCGACCTGTCCAACAGTGACCGCATGAAGGAAACTGCGCGCGTTCGCGCCGCTCTCGATGTTGCGACAACGCAAGTGATGGTCGCCGATGCCGAATTCAACATCGTCTATCTGAACTCGGCTCAGCAAAAGATGATGGAAGCTGCCGAAGCAGATCTGCGTAAAGAGCTGTCTCGTTTCGACTCCCAGAAACTTCTGGGACAGAATATCGACATCTTCCACAAGGATCCGGCGCACCAGCGCCGTATGCTGGAACGTCTGTCGACGACATTTGAAACCGACATCACAATTGGCCCGCGCAAATTCCACCTGATCGCAACGCCTGTCTTTGACGACAATAAGGGCCGCGTCGGCACGGTCGTCGAATGGCGCGATGACACGATGGAAAAGCGCATCGAGGCCGAGATTGAAAGTGTCGTTTCAGCCGTTTCCCGCGGCGACTTCACCAAGAAGATCGCCCTGGAAGGCAAGTCCGGCTTTATGTTAACCCTGACGGAGAACATCAACTCTCTGTCTGGCACCGTGTCCGGCGTTCTGGACGCCATTGGCGGCATGCTGGACGCTCTGTCTCGCGGCGACCTTACCTCTCGTATCGATGCCGACTATGAAGGCGTTTACGAGAAGCTGAAAAATGACGCCAACGCCACAGCGGCCAAGCTGCACGAAACCGTTCAGGCGATTTCGTCGGCCTCTGAGGAAGTTGCATCAGGCGCACAGGAAATCTCTTCCGGCGCAAACGATCTGTCCCAACGGACAGAGCAACAAGCAGCGAACCTCGAAGAGACAGCCTCGTCCATGCAGGAAATGGTCTCAACCATTCGCCAGAACGCAGAGAACTGCGAACAGGCCAGCAAGCTGGCGGTCAGCGCCCGTGAGTCGGCAGTTGAGGGCGGCAATATCGTCCATCAGGCCGTCAACTCCATGAGCAAAATCGAGGAATCCTCTCGCCGGATTTCCGACATTATCGGTGTCATTGACGAGATTGCGTTCCAGACCAACCTTCTCGCGCTCAACGCAGCGGTCGAAGCCGCACGCGCCGGCGATGCCGGTCGCGGCTTTGCGGTGGTCGCCTCAGAGGTTCGCTCTCTGGCGCAGCGGTCTGCACAGGCAGCGAAAGACATTAAAGGTCTGATCGTTGACTCATCCTCTCAGGTCACTGGCGGTGTTGATCTCGTCAACCGTGCAGGGGAATCGCTGGGCGGCATTGTCGACGCGATCAAGAAAGTTGCCGACATTGTAGCTGAGATTTCTGCGGCCTCCCGCGAGCAATCAACCGGCGCTGATGAAATCAACCGCGCCGTTGCGCAAATGGACGAAATGACTCAGCAAAACTCTGCCCTCGTGGAAGAGAATGCGGCCGCATCCAAAACCATGACCGATCAGGCCCGCCGTATGAGCGAGCGCATGGGCTTCTTCAATGTCGGCCAAGGCAGCGGCATGAGCGGCGGATATGTCTCTCACGCACCAGCCCCTGCTGCCTCCGCGCCAAAGCCGGTTCGCAGCGCAGGAGCACGCGGCCTGCAATCTGCCCTCGCCCAGAACATTATGAGTCACGATGATGACTGGAGCGAGTTCTAGGACCCACCATGGCATCGTCTCTCGCACGCGGGGGCGCTGACGCGTCGCCGCCCGACAACAGAGAATTTCGTCTCAGCGAAAAAGCGTTCCGCGCCATCGCTGAGACGATTTACGCTCATGCTGGGATCGTTCTCGACACCAGCAAGAAAGAGCTTGTGTATGCACGTCTTGCACGCCGTTTGCGCAAACTCAGCTTCCCCGACTTTTCGTCCTATCTGGATTTCGTGAATTCAGATGACGGACAGGAAGAACGCACAAATCTGATCAACGCGCTGACGACAAACCACACAAAGTTTTTCCGCGAGGATCACCATTTCGATTTTCTGCGCAGCACAATCATTCCGTATTGGAAGACGCGCGCCAGACAGACCGGCAATAAGCGTCTGCGGATCTGGTCGTCTGCGAGTTCTTCAGGTGAGGAACCCTACACGCTTGCAATGGTTCTGGGCGCAGAACTCGATGACAGCTGGAACTGGAAAATCCTCGCAACGGACATTGATACCAATGTTCTGGATATTGGCCGTCAGGGACTCTATCCGAGCGAGCTGCTGCGCGACATTCCGAGAGACTATCAGCGCAAATTCATCACGTCTCAGACCGTCAGCACGTTCAATATTTCACCGGCGCTGCAGTCGCGTGTTGTGTTCAATCGTCTGAACCTGCACGGCCCATGGCCGATCAAGGGCAAGTTTGATGTGATTTTCTGCCGAAACGTCATCATCTATTTTGATGCGCCAAGCAAAGAGAAGTTGCTGCAGCGGTTTCGCGCCAGCCTGACCCCGGACAGCTGGTTCTTCCTCGGCCATTCGGAATCCGTACTCGACCGACAAGCTGGCTTCCAGCTGGTTGGCCGCACGATCTATCGCCTCAGCGAAACCGGAGGCGGCAAATGAGCACTCCAGCCAAAAAACAAGACGCCCAACCCGGCACGCACCGCTTTTACAACAAATCGCTTGAGCGCTGGGTGATCAAGGTTTTGCCCGGCCAGCAGCTCATCACCCGTGAGGAAGATGAGATTATCGCAACCGTGCTCGGCTCCTGCGTTGCAGCCTGTATCTGGGACCCGGAAGTCGGTGTCGGCGGACTGAACCATTTCATGCTGCCACATGATGATCAAGGCCTGTGGAGCGGCGCAAGCCTCGCGCTTCGATACGGCAATCACGCCATGGATTCCCTGATCAACGCACTCATCAAGGCGGGCGCTGAAAAGCATCGAATGCAGTGCAAATTCTTCGGCGGCGGAAATGTCATTTCCGGCATGACCGGTGTTGGCGACAAGAACAGTCGGTTTGCCCGCGAATATGCAGAAATCGAGCGCCTGAATGTCGTGACCTTTGACCTTGGCGGCACGCAAGGTCGGCGCATCATGTTCGATCCGACAACAGGGCGCGCCTGGCGCAAACTGCTCGACCCGAATGCCGGACTCTCCATCGTCAATCAGGAGAAACATCTCATCAAACCTGCCAAACCAGCTGCGTCAGCTGGTTCGATTGAGCTGTTCTGAGGGGGAATGAGCGATGCCAGATAAACGGATCAAAGTGGTTGTGGTTGATGACAGCGCCCTGATGCGGATGCTGATCCCGACCCTGTTGGAAAAAACAGGCGAGATCACTGTCGTTGCCACAGCCTCTGATCCGCTGATCGCCCGCCGTAAAATCAAGGAAACCAATCCTGACGTCATTACGCTGGACGTTGAGATGCCAAACATGGACGGCCTCTCTTTCCTTGAAAAGATCATGACATTGCGCCCAACGCCCGTTGTGATGGTGTCATCCCTCACCCGCGCAGGCGCAGAAATCACCCTGAAAGCGCTCGAACTTGGCGCGGTTGACTTTGTCGCCAAGCCCGCCATTGACCTTGAAAAGAACATGCATGCGCTTGCGAGTACGCTGATCGAAAAGGTGAAAATCGCCTCGACGTCGAATGTCCGAAAACGGCCACGCGGCGGAACTGATGATCGCGATGACAAATCGGACTATCAGTTCAGCACGACAGAATCCCTGATTGCCATTGGCGCTTCAACCGGCGGCGTTCAGGTGATTGGTCGACTGCTTGAGAAATTCCCGGCCAATGCGCCCGGAACCGTCATCACCCAGCATATGCCGCCAAGCTTTACCAGCAAGTTTGCCGACCGGCTGGACGGCCTTTGCAAAGTGAAGGTCCGTGAGGCCGAAAATGGCCGCCGTATTCGTCCGGGCGAAGTCTGGATTGCGCCCGGCAATACCCACCTGCTCGTTGAACGCAATGGCGCGGACTATGTCTGCCGCCTCAGCGACGCCCCACCCGTCAATGGTCACCGACCATCCGTCGACGTCCTGTTCCACTCCGTTGCCAGGGCCTGCGGCGACCGCGCCGTCGGCGTCATTCTGACAGGCATGGGCCGGGACGGCGCAGAAGGGCTATTGGAAATGCATCAGGCCGGCGCCGTCACCTGCGGTCAGGATGAAGCCACCAGCACCGTCTATGGCATGCCCAGAGTCGCACACGAGCTTGGCGCTGTCGACGTCCAGTTACCTGAAAAGAAAGTATTTAATTATATCATGGCGAAGACATCTAACGACAAACAGAAGATCAGAATCTGAGTGCGTCTTTGCCAGCATCCGAACGAGAGACCATTGAAATGTCGCTGCAATTGTCCGAACCGAACTCTTCAACGTCCCACCCGAGTGTGCTGAACCACGCGTTCAGTCGGCTTGCACGCGGCGTGATTGAATCGGCCAATGTCATCCTGCAGGAAACCTCTGCCGATGTAGAGCAACAAGCCAACAAGCTGGGCAATCTGTTCTCGCGTCTGAATGACAATTCAGAGGTTCAGACAGCCGACCTCAGCTCACTGGTGGCAAAGATGACCGTCATCGAACATGACGGCAACGAGCTTAATCTGGTGGAAGTGCCAAAACTTCTGCAGAAAACACTCCGCGAAACATCTGAGCGACTGTTGATCCTTTCCAAGCAAGGGGTCAGCCTGATCTATTCACTCGATGACATTATGGGTGAGATCAAGGATCTGAACGGCTGTATCCTTGAGATAGACGGCATTAACCGCCAGACCCGCCTCTTATCCCTGAATGCACAGATTGAAGCGGCCCGCCTCGGTGATGCGGCTGGCGGGTTCCATGTCGTCTCGACCGAAATCCTGTCTATCTCAAAGCGGATCGATTCCCTGTCCAAACGCATGCTGACGCGCACAGAATCGATCACGACCAAGATCAGCGATGTGATCAATTCAATCCGCTCTGAATATGAAGAGCTGAGCCGAATCGGCGCGCTCGACCTGACCGCCCAGCTCGACGCCCAGTCCGGGCTTGAGCTGCTGATCGACGCTATGGTCGAACGCAATTTCGAAGTTCAAGAAGTTCTGAAGCACTCCAAGGGACGCTCAGAGGCCATCGCGTCGGACATTCGGGAAGTCGTGATCGGCATGCAGTTCCAGGACCGCATGACCCAGCGCACAGAAGCCGTGGTCGGCGCACTGAAGCAACTTCAGACCTTCATCGCATCAACCCCCCGCTTTCTCGAAGATGAAGCGGGCTGTGACACCGTCGCGAACGAGATTGTGGACGCCATCTCCATTTCTGAAGTTCGCAAACAATTCGAATTCGACCTGCTCGGCATAGAACGCGCCGAAGACGAAGATGATGATCTCGGCGATATAGAATTATTTTAGGGGCCAATCATGAAATACCAGAACACAGGAAGCGGCGACACCATCGCCATCAACCTTTCAGGCAGTCTGACATTTGAGGACCATCAATCCTTTCGGGTCCTGATCGACGAAATCGAAAACTCGCCGCAGAAGAATGTTGTCTTTAACCTGGGTGCCCTTCAGGCCATCGACTCCGCTGGAGTTGGTCTGTTGCTGCTGGCGAAGGAGAAAGCGACCGCCTCCGGAAAAACGCTGAAACTGCGCAATCTCACCGGCAATGTCGAAAAGGTCGCCCAGCTGTTCAAACTGCACCAATTACTCACCATCGAGTAGGATCAAAGTGTGACAGACGCTGAGCTGAGACATGGACTCGTCGCCGAAAAACCAAGGCTTTTGGAGTTTCGGGACGAGAAAGTATTGCTTATTGGTCCGAACCCGGACGAAGTTAAAAGAATATCCGACATTCTCAGATATTCTGGCTTACAGAATATCATCAGCGTTCCATCGCTCGACGAAACAATCGACTATATCCGCACCAATATCCCCGGCATCATCTTCATCGGGCTGGATGAACTCGGCGCGCCACAAATCGACATTTGCCAGTCTTTGCGAAACTATTTCGGCGAAAACGTTCCGATCTTCGTCTATCTGCCGGATGACAGTTTTGAAAACCGCTCAGCCGCCTTTCGCGCGGGCGTGACAGAGATTATCTCCGACACCTCCTCACGCGCTGAAATCACCATCCGCACCAGCCGCGCCATGCAGCGCAGCGAGATGATCGAGCGCTTTAACACAGACAAGCTCCGCCTCAGCCGGGATTTGCATGCCGCTCAGAGAATGCAGGCCGCCCTCCTGCAGAATGCCTCGGCCGTCAATGCCATTGCAGAGCCCCGCCATGTCGATATCGACTATGTGTATCAGGCGTCCAACCTGCTCGGCGGTGACTGGTGGCGCGTTCTGCCAATCGACAAGGAACGTGTTGGCCTGTTGATGTTTGACTTGTCCGGTCACGGCATCAGCTCTGCGATCAATGCATTCCGCCTGCAACTGATCATCGATAGCCTGAAAGGAGACCGCCACAATCCTGCGGTCTGGATGACGCGGCTCAATCGCGAACTTCATGGCATGTTGTCGATTGAGCAGTTCGCCTCCGGCTTTTACGGTGTGTATAATCGCTGGCAGCGCAAGCTGACCTATGTGAATGCGGGCAGCCCGACGCCCTTCATTCTGAAAGCCGATGGCAAAACAACCCTTCAGCTCAGCTCAACCGGCCCCATTCTTGGCTGCAGCTCTGAGCTGATCTACGGGCAGGACTCCTGTGAGCTGTTCCAGCGCGACCGGCTGGTCCTCTATAGTGATGCGCTCTATGAGAACTTCAAGGATCCGACCAAAACGCTGTCCACTCAAGAACTTGCCGATGTCGTGATCGATGCCAGCCAGAAGTCGACCGAGACCGGCGAACCGTTTTGCCGCCAGCTGCTCAAATCGCTCGGCTATGCCCCGGAACAGCGGTTTGATGATGACCTGACGCTGATGTCCATGCAGGTCACAGCGATTGCTCCACGTGGGCGAACAACCAGCCGCCAGCCAATTGTCGATGGTGTCTGGATTGCGCTGGCAGATGCGCCCTTCACCAACGATGTGGTCGATGTTCTTGCTCAGCATTTCGACGAGAATTTCTTCTTTGGCGACGACCTGCCAGAGGGCAGCACGGTGTGTCTCGTCATCGCTGACGACACTCACGCGCACATGTTGGACTATGCCAAGACCTGCGCGTCTGATTTCCAGAAAGTCGTCTTCATTGGCGAACAGACAGAAAGCGCCGCGCGGGCCGACTTCCTGCTTGAAAAAGATACAACCAGCGAGACCATTCAGTCCGTCTGCAAGGCCTGTATAGACCTTCTGCAACAGAGCAATAACCTTCGTCGGGAGGTGTCCGTTCGCAAATCCGCTATCGGCGCGATCAAGTCCGGCACATTCGCCTTCTCAACGCTCGAAGAAGCGCGCAATTTGTCGACCATGCTGGCTCTGGCCTGTCCGAATGCAGACCTTGTCGCGCTTGGATTGCAGGAACTGATGGTAAATGCCGTTGAGCACGGAAACCTCGAAATCACAGCAAAAGAGAAAGACAAGCTGATGATCACCGGCAAATGGCGCGAAGAGGTCGCGCGCCGCCTTACGAATGCCAAATATGCAGATCGCGAAGCTGTTGTTGAGTTCAGGCGCGGCCCAGACGGCATTGTCTTCCGCATTCGCGACGAAGGACAGGGATTTGACTATCACTCGCTCGATGTTCCAACCGACGACCCAAACGCCTATCGCGGACGCGGCATTGCTCTGGCGCGCGATCTGTCCTTTTCCAGCATTGAATTCATCGGGAAAGGCAATGAGGTGCAGGCCACAATCCGCTGTGACGATTACAGCATCTGAACCTGATTGCAGGACGCGACAGCCTCGGGCTATGATGCGCCATGGCTGACGATCTTTCATCCGCGTTACAGGCACGACGCCAAAACCTCATCAAAATCCGGCATGATATTCATGCCCATCCGGAACTTGCATTCGAAGAGCACAGA
This sequence comes from uncultured Ponticaulis sp., assembly GCA_963678615.1. GTDB lineage: Bacteria > Pseudomonadota > Alphaproteobacteria > Caulobacterales > Hyphomonadaceae > Ponticaulis. The sequence goes on along the minus strand of OY782947.1, from coordinate 72,990 downwards.
ACCTCGGATATTGTCGCCGCAAGGCTCAGTGAACTCGGCCTCAGCGTTCATCGCGGGCTTGCCGGAACCGGCGTTGTCGGAACGCTGAAACGCGGCGATGGGCCATCCATTGGCCTGCGCGCAGATATGGACGCGCTGCCAATCGAAGAAGCAGGCGCAGCCGACCATAAATCCACCCATCCCGGCGTCATGCATGCCTGCGGTCATGACGGACACACCACCATGTTGCTGGGTGCTGCCGAAGAGCTCGTCAAACGGGATGACCTTGCCGGAACCATCCATTTCATCTTTCAACCGGCTGAAGAAAATGCAGGCGGCGGACGCGTCATGGTCGAAGACGGCCTGCTGCGCCTGTTCCCATGCGATGCCGTCTTTGCCCTTCACAACTGGCCGGGCGTAGCCGCCGGACATATCGCCGTGCAACCCGGCCCGATGATGGCCTCTTTCGACACCTTCACCGTCGAGGTCAAAGGATATGGCGGCCATGCAGCCATGCCGGAAAAAGCCCACGATCCCATCGTGGCGGCCGCTGAACTCGTCCTGTCTCTCCAGACAATTGTCAGCCGTAAGATTGACCCACAAGACCCAGCTGTTCTGTCTGTGACACAGATCAAAGGCGGTGAGACGTTCAACGTCATCCCGGATCAAGTCGATCTGAAAGGCACTGTCCGCTGTTTCAGTCCGGATGTTCGCAGCAAAATCAAAGCGGAGATCGAAAAGACGGCCTCGGCCATCGCTTCAGCGCATAGTGTAGAAACAGTGACTCAGTACACAGAAGGTTATCCGAGCACGATCAATACAGAGGCTGAGGCCCGTTTCGCAGCAAACGTCGCACGCAGCCTGTTCGGGTCTGACAAGGTCATGACAAGCTTCCGGCCAAGCATGGCGTCTGAGGATTTCTCCTTCATGCTACAACATGTGCCAGGCGCCTATATCTGGCTTGGCGCAGGCGTCGACGCGGCGCCGCTGCACAACCCGCATTTCGATTTCAATGATGATTTATTGCTGACCGGGTCCGATCTGCTGAGCGAAATCGCCGTGAGATTTCTGCGGGACTATCCGGATATCTGAGTTTGAAGATGTGTCATCCCGGGCGAAGACCCGGGATGACACTTCAGCATCACCAAAGTGACAGGGTTTAAGCGACGTTTGCAGTCGACTTCGGAATATAGACCGTTTTCACCTGCGTGAATTCCAGCAAGCCATGCTCACCGTTTTCAACGCCCATGCCAGACTGTTTCGCACCGGCAAATGGCGTGTGCGGTGTCATCTGAAGGTTCTGATTGATCCAGACCGTGCCGGTATCCATTTTGCTGGCAACTTCAGCGGCCCTGGACACGTCAGCTGACCAGACCGCGCCTGCAAGCCCGTATTCAGAATCGTTTGCTTTCTCGATCACCTCATCAAGGTCATCAAACTTCATCATTGGCAGGATCGGACCGAACGCCTCTTCCTGAACAACGCGGGAGCTTTCCGGCGGGTTGTCAACGATGGTCAACGGGATGAAATATCCCTCTTCCGGCACATCCTTGCCCTGAAGCAGGGTCAGGCCATTCGCCTTGGCATCGTCCATCAGATTGAGAACGCGCTCATACTGGTTCTTGTTCTGGATCGGACCAAACACATTGCCTTGATCAGAGCCATCGCCCACAGGCGTGTTCTGCGCAATCATATGCATACGGTCACGCAGCTTGTCATAGACATCAGCGTGCACATAGAGCCGCTTGGTCGCGACGCAAATCTGCGCCGAGTTAAAGAACGCGCCAAAGAAGATTTGTTCGGCAACTTTGTCGACATCAACATCCGGCAGAACAATCGCCGCGTCATTGCCGCCAAGCTCCAGCGTGATGCGCTTCAGGTCTTTCGACGCGGTCTCCATAACGCGTTTGCCAGTTGCCGTAGATCCTGTGAACGAGATCTTCGCAAAGCCCGGATGCGCCGTCATCCATGGGCCGAGTTCGTCACCGCCCGTAATGACGTTGAAAACACCCGGCGGGAAAATATCCTGAAACAGTTCACCCATTTTCAGCGTGCAAAGCGGCGTAAACGGTGATGGCTTGATGACCAGCGTATTGCCCGCGAGCAGGGCTGGCGCAATCTTCCAGCACGCCAGCGTGACCGGGAAGTTCCACGGCACGATACCGCACACTACGCCAAGCGGGGTGTGATGAACTTCAACCCGGCGCTGGTCTGTGTCTTCAGCGATCTCAACCGGAATATCCTGATCCGCAACAGTTGCGAGCCAATAGGCCCCGCCCATAATTTCTTCTTTTGCCTGCGCTGTTGGTCGGCCCTGTTCTTTCGTGAACAGGCTCGCCAGCGCATCGGCATGTTCCATCATCGCAGCAGATGCTTTTTTCAGCGCCGCGCGGCGCTCTTCAATGGAGGTGTGTTTCCAGGTTTTGAAGGCCGCTTTTGCGCCTGCAACAGCTGCGTCCAGATCCGCTTCGCTCGCCCGCGGACAGGTCGTAAACGCCTTGCCGGTTGCCGGGTTGATGACATCCATCGAGCTGGCCGCTTCAACAAGCTGACCATTGATAAGCATGCGGTAATCGCGATCAAAATCCATGCTGGTTTTCTCCCATATATTTTTATCGGCAAATGGGTACCAGCCTGCCCTTGCGGCAGTCACGGACTTTTTCACCAAGTTTGCAACAGGTATTGCGCCCGCAACAAAGCCTTTGCGAGAAGGTTGCGCTGGATCTCGTTTGACCCGGCAGCAGTGAAACCACACTGAGCGCGCAAAACTCGATCACTTTCCCCGTTGATTTCCCCAGCGGCAATCCCGCAGAAGGAACGCCAAACAAATAAGAAAGGGTTGTGCATGAGTTATCCCGATCAGGAACTGGCAATTGAAATTGGCGAGCGTGTGGAGCGGTTTGTCCGCGAGGTTATCATTCCCTATGAGAAAGATGACCGTCTGGAAGACCACGGCCCAGCCGATAGTCTGGTCGAGGAAATGCGCGCCAAGGCCCGTGAAGCGGGCGTGATGACGCCGCACATCCTGCCGGATGGCAAACACCTCACCCAACGCGCAACGGCGCATGTCCTGAAAAAATCCGGCCTGTCGCCACTCGGCCCGGTGGCCTGCAACACGGCGGCGCCAGACGAAGGAAACATGTTCCTGATCGGCAAGGTCGCCAATGACGAACAGCGCGTTCAGTTCCTGGACCCGCTGGTCTCCGGCGAAGCGCGCTCTGCTTTCTTCATGACGGAACCAGCGCTGGAAGGCGGCGCGGGCTCTGACCCCGGCATGATGCAAACCACCTGCACGCAGGATGGCAATCACTGGATTATCAACGGCAAGAAAACCTTCATCACCGGTGCCAAGGGCGCAAAGGTCGGCATTGTCATGGCCAAAGCCGAAGAAGGCGCAACCATGTTCCTGATCGACCTGCCGAACCCGGCCATCAAGATTGACCGCCTGCTCGACACCATCGACAGCTCCATGCCAGGTGGCCATGCCGAATGCACAATTGATAATCTGCGCGTTCCGGCGAGCCAGATGCTCGGCAATCCGGGCGAAGGCTTCCGCTATGCGCAAATTCGCCTCGCCCCGGCGCGTCTGTCACACTGTATGCGCTGGCACGGCGTTGCCACCCGCGCGCAGGAAATTGCGACGGAATATGCCTGCAAGCGTCAGGCGTTTGGCAAGCTGCTGGTTGACCATGAGGGCGTCGGCTTCATGCTGGCTGAAAACCAGATCGACCTGAAACAGGCTGAGCTGATGATTGACTGGTGCGCCGATGCGCTGGACCGCGGCGAGAATGGCAATGTCGAAAGCTCCATGGCGAAAGTTGCCGTGTCAGAAGCCCTGTTCCGCGTCGCTGACCGCTGCGTTCAGGCGATGGGCGGCATGGGCGTCTCCCGCGACACGATTGTCGAGCAATTGTTCCGTGAAGTGCGCGCTTTCCGTATTTACGACGGCCCGACAGAGGTTCACAAATGGTCCCTCGCCAAGAAGATCAAAAAAGCTGAACGGTCGAAACAGGGGTAACGGGGCATGGCATTTACAGACGTTTATAACCTCACCGGAAAACGCGCGCTGGTCACTGGCGCATCCTCAGGCCTGGGCGATCACTTCGCGCGGGTGCTCGCTGCACAGGGCGCAGAAGTCGTGCTCGCGGCCCGTCGCCTTGAAAAGCTGGAAGCGCTTGCCAGCGAGATCGAAGCCGCTGGCGGCAAAGCCTATCCCGTTGCGATGGACGTGACCAAGGCGGACAGTGTTGAAGCCGCATTCGCCGAGATTTCAGCCAATCTGGACGGCCCGTGCGATATCATCGTCAACAATTCAGGTGTGGGTCAGGCAAGCTGGTTTCAGGAAACCACTGAAGAGGAATGGCAGTCCATCATCGACACCAACCTCACCGGTGTATGGCGCGTGGCGAAAGCCGCAACAAATGCGCTGTTAAAGGCTGGCAAGCCCGGCTCCATCATCAATATTTCGTCCATCACGGCGCTTCAGCCGAGCCTGATGAATGTCGGCTATGGCGGCACGAAAGCTGCAGTCGATCACATGACGAAAGACATGGCCATTGAGATTTGCCGCTATGGTATTCGCGTCAATGCAATTGCGCCGGGTTATTTCAAAACCGCCATTAATGATGAGTATCTTGATTCCGAGCATGGTGAGAAAATGCGCAAGCGCGTGCCAATGCGCCGGTTCGGCAATTATGACGAGCTGACAGGCCCGCTTCTCCTGCTCGCCTCTGATGCAGGATCATACATCACCGGCGAAACCATCCGGGTTGATGGCGGCCATGTGCTGATGCCATTATAGGCAGACCCGTCATCCCCGTTTGCACTGGGCGCAGCAGCCTTGAGCGCGGTCCATGTTTGCTCTAGGCAAACGGGAACGAACAAGACTATGCCGCAGCCGGGACGGCGCCAAATCATGGCAACCGACGAGATGACATGAGCACAGCTGCAAATGAACATCACTGGTTAGAGGCCCGGCTGAGCTTTATCGCGCAGTCGGGCTTTTCCGTATCGATCTTGCCAGATCCACAGCTCACCATGGAGGGCGGTGCGCTGGCCGCTGTCACGCTGGACGGCGAGACCTTCGAAATCTTCCTGTCAGATGAGTATCGCGATCTGGAACGCGGAATTCCGGCCCTGTCGATCGAAGTGGTGAAACGCGCCTGCGAAGACTATCTCGACTATACCAATAGTCAGGACTGGGCCCGCGCCGAGGCTATCCCGCCGCGCTGTCACCTGCTCTTGCGTCTGCGCTGGGAGGCTGACCGCCACACCGCCGCACAACTGCTGAAACGCGTCGCCCCCATCGCCGACCAGATCAGCGATCTCGACTGGCAACTGAACTCCGGCCGCGCTCAGGTTTTGCGCGGGCTTTAGCCGCAGTCTGGTAAATTGATCCCCTCCGTCAGCTTTGCTGACACCTCCCCTTTCTAAGGGGGGGGGGGGTATAGTTATCTCCAAAGAAAATTATCGATATCAACAAATTTGATTAAATCACCACTTGGGAGCATGAGTTAGTAATCCACAAACACAACGACGCTGGACAACTCGAAGTGCTCGGACGCTTCCTAACAACTAAAAAAAAGAACACTTGGTTGCTAGCTTGGAGTAGCCACATTTCTCGAAAATCAAACAAGTTCAGGTCCTTTTACAGATATTAAAATGTTACCAGATACGATCTCTGACGAATTCTACACCAACATTTTTGGAATTGCTGATCCAGAAAATGGGTCTGCCCAAGTCGCTAAGGCTTTGCATTGGTTTTTAACCTATATCGATGGTGAGGATTGGAGAAAGAGACGTGAACATCAGGCAAGAGCGTTATATGCCGGACTCCTACGTCAGAGTCTTGATCCCTCGGGGAAGGGAAGATTTTACGATCCGATGGACAAATTTGCTTACCACCTTTTCCAAGCCGATGCTTATTCAAACCATCCGCACAATTATGAACCAATTTCCGGAAGTTCCATTATACCTGTTTTTGATGCCGTTGGACGACGACTAGAGGCTATTAAGTCTATTGATGGACTAGAACCAAGAATACGCCGGATGGTTCACAATGATCGCTCGCAACCCGATGGCCCGCTATTTGAATTGCTTGTCGCATCCACTTACGTTCTGGATGGATATGAGGTCAAATTCATACCTGAGATGAAAGGAGGACCAAAAACTCCTGACTTACACGTACGGCGTGGCAAAGATGAGTTCTTTGTCGAATGCAAGCGCCTATCATCCTCAGATTTTGTTGAAAGCGAGCGCACCAGAGCAAGGGAATTATGGTGCCCCACTGCGAACGCACTCGAAAAGAACGATGTAAGTGCAGTTTGCACCGTTACTTTTTTAAAGCCACTCGAAGAGGTGCCAGACGATTATCTCTCCGACCATGTAGAGACATGGTTGAAAGGACACTCAAACAACGTAGTTTGGAATGACGAATTCGGTTTTGGAAGTGTAGGGTTTTCCAATTTAGATCCCCTGCAAGACTATCTAATTAGCCAAAATGTCATGATCGGTTCTTCAAAGTTTCGAGAACTTTTACTAGGTAAACACTATCCGCGAAGCAACTTCATAGAGTTGTCGAGGCTCAAGACTTCGGACTGTCCTCGCTACGCTGCGGAAGTCGATCTTGTTATCGCTTGCCGGTATCGATCATTATCCGAGAAATCAACTGACCTTCGGGCAAGGGATGTCAAGCGGCAATTGGTGAAAGCATATGAACAGCTTCCAACTGTTTCGCCATCCATTGTTCATATCGGTTTTGACGCACTAGAGGAGCCTCAGATCGAGAGTGTTAGGGCACAGAAAATTATGGAAACGGTTCGGATGTTTGAAGCACCTGATAAACAACTGAATTGGGTGTTTGCGCATCATTTTGTTCCCGATAGCCCACCTGATAAGCTATGGATTTTTGACGAGACGGTTCAATTTTTTGGGAAGCATCCACCTTCAGTCTGTCCCCTATCCAATGTGTTCTTGGTACAAAACGAGCCAAGCATGCATAGTCAAAAGGGGCATTGGGAGTTCCCATTTGAGTAAGAAATTTTCACCAACTGCTATATGTCAATAACTGATCCCATGCGGCGAATGGTGGTCGAAAGGTACCGATCAATTCCTGAGCACCAAGATTCGCATCGTCAGTCATTGAACAATATTCTACATCAATTTCTTCCAGACGTGGGAGGTTGCAATGAGTGATCGGATGATCGATGTCTTCCTAAACTCTGCGTGTTTGGTTGCTTAGCCTAGTTTTCCTTCAGAAGACGCTACAACAACTGACCATCCAGCAAAAAACCAGTGTACGATGTTTTATGAATTAGCTTTGCATACTTAGAGGCGAGACCGGCTTAGAGCCTTTATTCTTCGCGGATCACGTAATCGATGAACTGCCCCTGCGCATCGAAGAGAACAGTAAAATCTCCCGAGCGGATTGCGGTAATGACTTCTTCGGTCGTCATCATTGGAACTCTTATGTTTTCCAAAGCAAATTCAAACACCTTTTCTAACAACATGCCGCGGACACTCCCATCGTAAGGTTGTAGTTCAACGGCAGAAGGCTTCCGCGCTGTGATTTCACACCACTTCTCAGCGCGATTGATAAGTGTTGCAAACTCAGGTCGTTTAGCTAGGCCAAGATTGATATGGGCTAGAGATGCAAGAACTTCACGAACCTGGAGGTCATTCATCGGACCTGTAACGTTTTTCATCTTATGATCAAATCGAGCCGAACTGGCCCCGCAATCATTAAAAACTACGATCAGTGCAGTGCCTTGAATTCGTATCAGGATTGATTGTGCAAAAGTTAAATCGACAAAATCGAAATCCTCTTGGGTCATTTCAGGCGTGACAGGCCAACAGATTAAGGACCCCAAAACGCTATGATCAACCACCGCGCCGCTAAAAATAGAACGAACTAGACAATGTAGATGGTGAAGCTCCTGCCAACCATATCCCACAGTATCGGAAATTGTTTCCGTTCCCTTTCGCGGGTCCAGATGCATGCGGAGGAGACGATCTTTCAAGTGCGTTTTTAAGAAAATTAGAGCGGCCCAAATGAATAATTTGAGGCCATCACCGGACCGTACAAGCTCGTTTACGCCGTCGTTTCCCTTCTCAAATGCGCTGCTAATCGGACCTTCGATTTCTCGTCCCAACAGGTTGTTGCAGTTGACACAGCAGGGGACAGTGTAAGTGCTGTATCTTTGGCTTACCCCATTGGGTAGCGTTATGGTTTGATCGAACAAACCGCATCGCTTTAATACCCACTTGGGTATGATGTGCTCGTCGTTGAATGCTCGCTCTTTTCGACGTGCTCCACAAATGAAGCAACAACTTCCCTCGACGATATCTTTCAGAAAGCGATCAATACTGCAGAAGACAAGTCGACCATCGCTATCGACAATCGACCCATCGTCCAATTTGGCCCACATGCAAAAACCTGTTCAAAGAAAGTTGTTTATAGCGGTCGCAAGCGCCCAATTGAATCATTAATATTGCGCATTTCATTTCAAATAACTGGGTGATCTATCCCTAGCAATTTAAATGCACGTTGGCTCAACTCGAGACAAGCTTCCCAGCCTGATGTGAAATTTGATGGTGTAAGACAAATTGTAATCGCTGAAACATGCCCTTTATCACGGGCGGCACTGATTCCGCTGAAAACTGCATCAATGAATTGTTCCGAGAACATCAGCTCCCAATTGTCATCTGCTTCTTTATAAAAGAAATAGTCCAAGTCCACATTGACGATCCATTTCGGACCCTCGCCTGTCAGCCAGAATTCTAAGTTCTCGGGTAATTCATCCGGCGCGGAGTTGATCTTATTTGCATAATTTGGAGCGTCTCCATCGCCATGCGTGGCGAACCTCAGGCCGGATAGTGTGCTCTTGAAAACCTCGATATGGATAGAAAGATAGTTATCCCAACGAAACAAGGGATGATTAGAACCCGCGAGCGTCACGGAAGCATCAAGGTAATCCGCTATCGATAAGCCCCGTAAGTCCGGCATCGAGTTGACGTGGGAAAGCAAATTGGCGGAAAGCGCATCGCTGTGGCGATCAATGTGCAATATGCGATGTGGAGTGGCGTAGAGATCGACTTGCTGTTGCCAGCACCAAAGAGCGGCTCTGTGATTATCCATGAGGAAAACACTTCCAGACCGCCACAAAAGATTTTGATTCACCGCGCCAGAATAGTTGCGCCCCAAGTACGTGATTATATGGTCAGACAAAATGGCACCGCCTTAATTTTTAGTCTCTTGGTATTTAGGTTGTTGATTTTTATAATTATTTATCCAACATAAAATTATATAGCATACGTCACTTAAAAATTTTATTGAACGTAATTGCGGCACCCTCGATTGGGTGAACATCTCCGAAGTCACCTATCTTGTTGGCTTCTTTCCCAATCAAATGCTTTTGAGACGCGATAATTCTCCGCCGACCTGTTTCACCACGATCCCAAGCTTCTCCATTCTCGAACTTGCATTCTGGACTGAGGTGATAGAGCGCCAGCACTTCCGCATATGTTTTCAGTTGGTCCACCTCCACGAGTTCACCAGTTTCACGATCAAATGCGCTATTGCAGTCTTCTTCCAATGCCGTCCCGAAAGGTGCGATTGGCTTGCAATCTTTCCGCTTGGTCGGGCGTCCGCGCTTTGGTTCTGCAACAATGACTGTTTCGGGCTCTGACCAGACACCCCGCTTGGGGATAGGAGCGATCATAAATCCGAAAGGTTTGACCTGATTGCTGTATGGCTTTTCTCGGTTGAAATGCTTCATCCATCCGAGAAGGTCCGGACTTGTTGCGCTGTATCGACTTTGCGCCGGTAGAGATAAAGCCGGATGATAGTCTAGTGACACCTGATTTGGATGTCCGTCGAGCGCGGCCTTGATGATCTGATACCAAAGGTCGTACTGCCATTGCGAAACACCAATATCGGACAGGCTCTCGCTGGCGATAGGCACGTTCTCAGCTGGTTTGTACTCCTTACCGGGATTGAGCAAATGACCAAGGCCGTGCGCCGACGCCTTCCGAATATCGGGTCGTCTCTGAGCATCCAGATTAAACAACGCATAGCGTTTCGCAGAAATTGCCCAGACATAGAGTGGAACCAGTTCTTTGGTGGTTTTAGCTGTACCGACCTTATAGTTCGCATCTTCGATCTTCAGAATTGAACCGGGTTCTGCATAAGGATTCAGTGGTTCAAACCAATCGATCACCTTGTAACAGCGGCGATGAAACTCCTCACGCGGGAGATCGTCTGTGTTGGCTAAAGCAATGCTATCAGTATCGCAGAAGGCCCAGTTCAGTCCGGCATCCAGGGCGAGATGTTCGGCACATGCCAGCATCAATCTGGCGGCACCCGTAATCGTAGATGCGAGAAATGGGTTGAAGTAGGTTCCGGGGCGTTCAATCGCCCGACTTTGAATATTGTGAACGTTTCCCTCTGCTGTATAGATGAGCAGAGCCTCCAGCACAGACGGGTTTTCCCGAATAAACTCAGCAAAAATCCCGTAGCAAGTGGAATTCGCAAGGATTTTGAGCTGCTTTTCGATTGGATCACCTTTCGCCTTTGCCTCATCCCGCATGTTGATGAGTGAAACGAACAAGTCATCCGTGTTTGGATCGAACCGATAATCAGAACGCCCAAGTAAGTTGATCGGCCTCAATCGTTCCTGACGTGGCCCCGGCTTGAATCCAATTGCTTTTACAATGTCTGGAGACTTCCCGTTCAGAAGCTTCGAAACCACTACATCCGCAAGCGTGTAGTAGATTTCTCCATCAAAGGTGAGGTGGTTCAAGCCAATCTTTGGCGAATGATTAGACTTGTAGTTCGTAGCCCCGTCTAGTCGCATGATAGCTTCAGAATACTTAGCACGTACCGGAAGAACGTCGTCCTTTGGGTTTACCTTTACGATGGCGTGTAGCTTTTTCCACGTCTGAGGGTTTCTAAGATCGTCAAGCTGAATTCGATCAACGAATTCCCTCACGTCTTCTCTACGGTCAAAGGTCTCAAAACCTTTGGCGACGAGATACTCGTTGAAACCGAGCAGTGCATTGACGGTGGGATACATGGATTTGAAGTCGCAATAGAGAACTTCCATAATCATGCGGCGAAGGCGCACCTCGGCGCGACCACCATAGTAGGTCTCCATAATTGGAGCGAAGGTATGCCGATCAAACATGACCACCTCCTACCAATAATGGCCGGATGTTCATTTCACGAAGAAGCGCCTTTCCGATGCTTGCCTCACTCAGAATGCGGTGCAAAGGCGTAGACAACCCAAATCCCCGATAGATGCCGGCGAGTTTTTGATAACATTCCCAAGTCGTCTGAACGTCGCCTCTGGCATAGTCCAGATATTGAAACGTGATGGGTCCACCGTGTTCTTCGATTTGTTCTTTCGGTGTCGTTCCAAGAAACACGGCAAGCGTTTCGAGCTTGAATCGCTTCGAAAGTAGCGCCGCCGCTATTGTTTTCACGTCAATGAAGCAACCAGAGTTATGGGGCACATCGATATCGCGATTTCTCGATCCTTTGCCCCGCAATTGTTTAAATGGTTTGGCGAAGTCGATAAGAGCCGCAACGGCACTCAAATGCTTCACTCGAACACGTGGTTCGGATTTCCAAGAGCTAAGTCGGAAAGAAAATCCGCCCTGCATGGTTGTTTTAGCTGCGCCATGGGAAAGTGCGATACGGGAGATATCGAAAGGCAGGTTGAATCCAATCACTGCCCCATTCATCCGGTAGCCAATTTCAAGGAATTTCTTCCGGAAGGCCTCTATTGTGATGGCTTGGAGTTTGTGCCGATCAGCGTAGTCAAGAATGACAGCGATATCCTGATCACTGAGGTCGCCATCAAAGAAGACAAACTCGCGGACAAGCTCTCCTGCTTTGCGGATTTGAGCGAAACCCACACGCAGGGACTGAGCGGCATCGACCGTTGTCTCAGTATCGAAAGTCAGCGACCAATCTGATGTAAAGTCTGTGTCGTGTCCCGCAGGGATGAAGGCTTTTGGCTCCCAATCTTTGGGCGCCACATACGCTCTCACAAATACAGGCGTGTTAAGAGGTTCCATCATTTGTCTCCCTCTTGTTCGGTTTGTCCTTTTGCTTCCTGAACGAGTTCGTTTCCGAATGTTTTGAGTGTCTCGGACACAGGCAAGAGCCAGCTTCCGAGCGCATCAAGATATCTACCTATTGTTTCAAGGTCAGGGTTATTGGTTTCAGGTTTGAACGACATGTCTTTCTCCGTGTCGGTTGAGATGCGATGGCAATTGCAACAAAGTGCTCCGCCCGTGCCGTTCGCGAATTTACTGGGGATGAGGTGGGCGAATTCGATTGCTGCCGGGTGCTTGTTGAAGGCACACCAAAGACAAATTGGATGACGCGATTTCAGACGCCTGAAGTCGGCTTCCTGTCTGAGGTCTTTGCGAGTGATTTCCGAAAACATGCTGGGCTCCTTCTGTTAGCTTTCGGGTGAAATGATCCGATAGACGTCCGGGAAATCCGGTTCGTCTTTCAGTGAGAAACGAATGAGTGTGTTGGGATTGGTCTCGAACTTGTGAGCGTTGCCGTAGATGTCGGACACCGACAGCTCTCGATATCGATCCAGCAATGCGATTTCGTGTGTTTGCAGGAAACGCTTCACATCATTGTGGTAATGACCAACAAGACTGGCTTCAGAAAAGCCGGGAACGATAATCGCTCTGGTCTGCGAGTTCTCTATGATCGGCACTCTCCGAGGGCGGCGATCACCAATAATCCATTTCCGACCTGACTTTTGGCCAAGCTTCATAGCGCTGAGATACCAAGCAAACCGGGAAGGTGACGTGCCCGCTTCGTTCGCAGAAGCTGTCATCGACCTCCCGGAGTTCATCAGTTTGATTGCAACAGAAATCTTGGAGGGCGTGGTTTTGGGGAGCGACTTGCCTGAGACAAAGACTTCACCCGCTTTCGGGTGACCGCGCACTTGCGATAGCGAGAGGCCTTTTGCGAGTCCTCGTGCTTTTCGTCGGGCATATTCCGCTTTGTAATTTCGAGAGCGAGCCACTGCTTCTTTCTCCATCTGAGCCGCTGATGCGGTCAGTGAAGCAAGGTGGTCGTCCTAATTCGCCTGAGATGTTTCCTATTTTATAATAGGAGAAAATAGGCCCTATTTTACAGAACGCTTATACTCAGTTTCATCTGCCTCGAAGGCTTTCCAGCCAAATTTTGAGCGCGTATCGACCTCTGGATGGTTCTTAGCGATCCATTCCATATACTTTTGATGCCGAATAGTGGGATCGTCTCGTTCGAACTTCACCAGTCCAGAGGCGTGGCAAGCCGAAATAGCCCCAAAGCGAATTAGTTTCTTTGATTTTGGACCACGTGCAAAAATGTCTTCTTCACTCGTGACACTTTTTTCAGAGGCTGCTTGATCGGAGCCTCCAGTAACAGAAATTTCGAGATAGCTTTGGCCGGACACCCATGCAGAACCCTTTAAGGGTTCGAACTCAGCATTTGTCCAAAATGAAGTTGGGATTGCTTGAAGTTCACGAGTTTCTTCGTCGAGTTCACGAAGTCCGTAACCAATCAATTCGCCCGCCATTAATCTACGCCGAAGAACTTGCACAGTACGCATCCACGCATTCCGCTCAACCAATTCCACCAAATGAGCGGTTCGAGAGTTTGTGCGCTTCACTGCTTCTGTTTCGACCTGTTTAATGCAGTCGAAAACATCGAAAAGAGGCTGTCCAGATGCCCAAATTTTCTCAATTTCTTCCAAGACTTATGCTACTCTCTGGGCTCAATAAATGGGGCTTAAATGTTGCAAAAATCACCGCGGCAAGTCGCAACAATTGAGGCTGATGAATGGCTAGAACGTAGCAGATATTGGTTAGCCGAATACGAAGCCTCGCTTTCATATCGAAAACGTCGCGAACGTCCCAAAGAACCACTTGTCCTCGTTGGTCATGGTTTGACTATTAAAGTTGATAGGGGCCGGTTGCTCATTCGAGACGGCGCGACCCACTTCCCGAATGGGCCACGCGAGTTCGCTTTCTTCAAAGGCTCATTGGAGTTACCCTTACGAATAGTCGTCATTGATGGAAGTGGCTCAATCACGCTCGATGCAATCGATTGGCTTCAGGACCAGAATGTCCCACTCATCCGAATTCGTTTCGATGGCTCGCAAATTTCAGTGATGAGCCCGAGTGGTTATTCCGCAGAACCATCCAAAGTCTCTTGGCAAATAGCAACGAGAGACAATCCCGAAAAGCGTTTGAAGTTCGCGATTGAAACGACGCGGAAGAAACTCCAAGCGAGTGTGGTTACATTGCGGGATTACATCCCTGAAGGCCGGTATCGTGATGCCGCTCTCACTGCTGCAAAAGACTGTCTGGAATTCATCGAAGGCGGAAAGGTCCAGAGCACATCAGAGCTGCTCGGACAGGAAGGCAAAGCCGCAAGCCATTACTGGCGAGCATGGCAGTCCGTGCCTATGCAGTGGAAATCAGAAAGCCGCTTTCCCATCCCGGATGAGTGGCGGACATATCTGTCCCGCTCATCGGTCAACACCGGAAAGAAAGCGAAAAATCTCCGAGCCTCTCACCCGATCAACGCTCTGCTGAACTATGCTTATACGGTGCTTCTGAGCCGAAAGCGAATTGATGCCATTGTTGATGGATATGATCCGATGATTGGCATTCTTCACGACCAGCGGCACTATCTGAAAGACAGTACACCATCTTTTGCGCTCGATCTGATGGAGCCGTTTCGGCCCGTTGTAGACCGAGCTGTACTGAAACTCATCCAAGAGCGCACTTTCTCGGGCGCTGACTTCGACTTGCAAAGTGATGGCGTAGTAAGAGTGAATCCGGAGTTGGCTAGGCTCATGACAAACTTGATTACGTGTCCGCTTAGCTAATCAATGAAATCCAATATTATGTTGCCCCAAGTCTCAATGTTGCGTCACTCAAGGATGCAAATTCAAATCGTGCACTAAGCGCGTCCTGTTTCAATAGTTCATGACTGAGAAACGGATGAAACTTCTCGAAGATCAGGTTTTCCTTGCCCGTGAAAAAGCGCTCCGGTGAGCTTTCCGAAATCTCGTGCAATCCCTCCAGCAGACTGGGTGACTTCTCAGTTTCTGAGACTTCAACAACTCCATCCCACGTCTTCGCTTCAAAACCTAAGCTCGTCAGGGCAAATTCAAGTGTGAGGTTCTTGGTCGTCCCGCACCACGTCGTAAGAAGGTAGTCCTTTTCGGAAAGACGAATGATTGGGTTCTCCGTGAGTCCAATAAGCTGTGCATTGGTGCGCGCCTCAGACAATAGCTGTCGAGCATTCGCGTCGAGATAAGCAGGGACATAATCTGAGGCGTAAATCTCTTTCATCTTCTGGCAAACGTAGTCATGGATGATACCGGGATCACCGCCAAACTTTGGCGGTTTGCCTGCTTTAGATGGCCTGACCATTAGGACATTAGCACTGGTATCGATATCGAGTATCTCCCACCGTCTGCCCGAAAAGATAATCGTCATTCCCGGTTTGAACGGGTTGTCCAGCGGTACCGTCCCAAGCGATTTGCCTTCGCAGACAACTCGAAACTCTTCTGGCGTTTTGAAGACAGCATAGAAGCTATAATGCTCGACTAGCTTTTCGCCGACGCGACCCAATAGGAGATTTCCGTCGGGTGCTTGTTCAATTATCTCTACGTCAGGCTGCCCGAGATGCCTGAGCAGCGCCATGTAGATTTCTGGCGTTACATTGGAGAAGGGGCCTTTTTCGCAAAGCGTGATGAAAAGACGTTTCGCACTTGCTCCACCTCTTTCTGCAATGATCGAAAGCGTCTGGTGTACCAGCGTCGAAAGGTTCAAAGATTGGGCTCTTGGCGGTTCGCACCATTTCGCCAAGAGCAACTCAATCATCGCAATTGAGCGCACTAGCTTCAAGCGCAATTGGTCGCTGAAATGGCTGGAGGCTTCCAAATGTTCTTCAATCTCATATTGCCTCAGAATTGCTGGTTGCCCCTCACGGCGACCTGAGCGACCGAGGCGTTGTCGGAGCGAAGCAACTGAAAAAGGTGAACCCACCTGAGCTACGCAAGTTACGTCCCCGATGTCGATACCAAGCTCTAGTGTTGAAGTGCACACCGCTGTTGTGGGCTTGGTCTCGTCTTTCAGGCGGTCCTCAACGAACTCTCTGTGTTCCTTGGAGAGGCTCGCGTGGTGAGCATAAAATTCCTGGGGCAGATGCTCTTCCTCACAGAAGCTTGAAAGCTTGTCTGCGTAGATTTCTACGTTCTGCCTGCTTCCGGCAAATATGAGGTTATCACTGCCCCGTAGGTGAGTGAAAAGATGACGAGACACTTCTGTGATCGCGGCGCCATCATCGCCATCATTGCCCGTCGTATAGCCGCGTAGCTGGAGGCGAAGTTCTGCTTCCGCTTCAGGCGATTTTATAACCTGAACCTGATCAGGATTTCGTGGTCTGAGATAAGATTTGGCGAGTTCCATATCGCCCAACGTTGCCGACAATCCGATCCTGCGGATTGAATGGTCTATCGCCAACTCTAGTCTTGTGAGCAATGAGCGGAGTTGTATGCCGCGTTCAGAATCGAGCAGTGTATGCAGCTCGTCTATCACGACAGCGCGTGTGCGCGAAAACAAGCGAGGGATCAGCTCTCCTTTACGCAGGAAGATCGCCTCGAGAGACTCCGGTGTTATGAGCAGCACCCCTGAAGGATTTTTCTGAGCCACAGCTTTCTTCGACGCCGACACGTCGCCGTGCCATGGATGCACCGCTATTTCAGCTTCAAGACACATGCCTTCTAACCGCTGGTATTGGTCATTGATGAGGGCTTTCAGAGGTCCGATATAAACGATGTCGAACCCCGCCTCGTCGGACTCTTCCTGGGCGGTGAGCGTTTGGGACAACAACGGAAGAAAGGCGGCTTCCGTCTTGCCCCCTGCGGTTGACGCCGAGACAATGACATCGTCCTGGCTTTCCAATATAGCGTTGATGCTATCAACCTGAATTGGCCTGAGTTCCCGCCAACCTTTCTGCCGAATCCATTTTTGAATTGGGCGAGCGAGTTGTTCAAACGCCGGAGCCGTCAAAGCTTGAAGCTCGACAGGTCATCGGATGAATCTTCGGTACTAGCAGCCGCTCCGGAGCTTCCGGCATCAGTGATATCGCTTAGATCATCGCCTGAATCAGTGAGAATGTTGACCTCTTCAATCAGGTCTTCCCACTGCGTTCCCGGGTTCTGCTCGAGCACCGATAGCATGTTCACAAACGCTGTGACTGTGTTTCTCGGTGTACGGAAATACGCTTCGCCAATTCGATCTGAACAATGGGCCATAAAAGCCTCTAATGCACGGTCGGGGATGTGATTTTCTTCTCCCTGAACAACCAGCCTTACGTTTCGAAGCAAAACGAACAGGTCTTCAGGTGTTAGGTTCGCCAACTTTATGACGGGACCTGAAAGGTCTACGAGGCCACCAGTGGCGAACGTGTTTTCAGCAAGTCGCGATTGTAAGGCTTCATAGCTGTAAAGGCCGCGCCGCGTGTTCATCAAAAATTCGGGCGTACCACCCAATAGAAAGCCCAGATGAGAAGCGGAGCCCTGCAAAACATCATTTAAAATTCGCAGAATTTGCTCGTAGTTGGCGTTTCTGGCCTGAGATGACGTGAGTTTGAAGAGGTTGACGAGCTCATCCAAGGAAACCAGTAAGCCTTTGTATCCGGCAGCGACGGCAAACGCAGACAAGAGTTTGATCATGTCATACACATTCGCGTCGTCTATTATTGTCCGAACTCCCAAAGCATTCTTTGCGTCGGTTCGTGTGGCATATTCTGCCCGGAGCCAACGAAGCGATGCCGCTTTCAAGTCTTCGTTTCCGGTCTCGTGGCCATCCCAGTATTTTTTGATCACCTCTGCGAAATCAAACCCGCCTGTCATTTCCTGAAAGTGGGCAAGCTGTTTTCGAATGACATTGGCGACGGTCGTATCTTCCTTCGATGCGGTTTGTTCAGCGTGACCGATGAAGCGTTCGACGATACTTGGGAGTGCCCCGCCATCAGGTTTGGTACGGGTCGAAAAGTTACGGGACATTTCCGCGAAGAGGCTTCGAGCCTGCCCGCCGGTCGCATGAATACGCCTGTCCGGTGCTAGGTCGGCGGACATCACCACAAGCCCCTTTTCAAGCGCAATCAGCCTGATCAGGTTCAAGAAAAAAGTTTTACCCGAACCGTATTCCCCGATGATGAAACGTATAGCGGAGCCGCCGTCGGCAATGCGCTCCATATCTTTGACGAGTTCCTCAATTTCTCTCACGCGGCCGACTTGAATATGCTGGAGGCCAAGTTTGGGCACCACACCGGCTCGCAATGATTGGATGATCGCATCTCGTTCTCGACGCTTTATGCTCATCAGGTTTCCCCCTCTACTCTTTGAACTGGGCGACAATGTCGCCGTTAAGTTCATAACCTTCATATTCTTCAATCAATGCATCATCAAAGCGCGCAAACGACCATTCATTTACAGCTTCAAGAGCGCCAGCGGGCAGCAGGCCATGGACTTTTGCTAGTCTTTCGAAATCTTCCTTGGACCAGAAATCTTTCAGGATCAGTTCTCGAACAAATTGAGCGTGCTTGGAGCTTAAGCCTTCAAATTGATGCGGCGTGGTCGCTTCAGCATCTTCAGGAACCTCCTCGTCGGTAGCTTCGCCGTCATCACCCGTGTCGAAAATTTGGGTGAGTGTAGACTTCACCCTCGCAGTTTCTGCAGACAACGCTGAGACCCTAGAATGATCGAGTTTAAATCCCGAAGCCTTTTCTGGTTCAGACGGGATTGTTTCTCCGGATGGTGCCGCAGATGCTGAACGGACCGTTAGAGGGGCGTCAGGACTATGTTCGCCGTGAAGGTCAGAATATACTTGGTTTTCATCCAACCCCAGAGCCTTATAAATTCGTTCGAGGCTTCTAACCTCGTCGGCATGAATTAAGCCGTCAGCTTTTGTTATCGCGATGGCGTGTCGCCTGATTATATTCGCTGCTTCTGGCGCAGAATTTTTCAAATGAGTTCTCAAAAGGCTGAGGTCTGGAGGATTTGCTAGGAACCATTTGAGGTTAGCATGCAAAGTGTCCTTCTCGAGGCTCGTGAGAGAAGTCATCCCATCAATCGATTGCGTCATTGCATCGACTTCTGCTTCTGCGATCTGTCCATCAGCGTGAGCGATCATGGACGCGATGGCCATGTTAACGAGCGAACTCTCGAATTCCGCCGATGGTGTATGAAGGCGACCTTCGTTCGGCGTCTTGAATAGTATGGCAGTGTCGTCGATTTTGAGGCGTCGAATGGAATACACTGGGTCTGGAGCAATACAGAAGTTGAGCGCCCCCAAACAGTCCGCCAGCTCACTCCAAATCTTTTTCGTCATAGATGTGGGAATTTCACCTTTGATTTTTTGGGTGAGTTCGGTGACTGAAACAGGAGCGTTGGAGTTCTCGTTGATCCATTCTTTGAGTGATTCAATTTCTGAGGAACTGTTGTGCCCTTGAAGCTCTGCAGGGAGCAGCAGATGCGCTTCAATCGTGTCTTTCTTCTCTGGGGATCGACCTAAGAAACGGCTGTAGGAATCGAGTTTATCCATGGCCTCGTCAGCAATCTCCTGCGCGATTTGCAGCGGCTTTCTTAAAGTCGAGATATCAGGGATGGGCAGAGCGAGGTCGTCGTCTTTCAGTTCGAATTCTGTCTCGAACTCTGATGAGGCGGCTTTGTAGCCAACTTTTAACGACTTTTTCGGCGTCTTTATCGCCATACCTTCGGGGTAGCGATCATCAAATAGTATACTGAAAAGCTGTTTAAATTCGTTTCCACAGCGCGAAGCTGGCGTTCGTATTCGGGACTCTACATCGTTCATGAACCAGAAAAATAGCCATTCGCTATTTAAGGACCGATTGGATAGCAGGTGCGAACCCACGCCAATGGCTACTTTGGGAGACAGCTCGTACGTTCTGCGAATGGGGGCGGCAGGCGGAGTTTCAAGTGGGGGGAGTGATATGGCTTCCGCAACGTCCAGAAATGTACCGAGGTAATTCTCTACCGAATAGTTGTTCGGAAAAATTGAGATCAACCTCCTGACTTCTTCAACAATTTCGTGCTTCTCGTCTTTGCTGGGAGAGTCCACAAAGTAGCGGCGTTCCAGCCCATAGAAATATAAGAAAAGGTACCCCGGGTTTACATCAGGATTATTGCGACCGGTCTGAAGCCAATCCAAATAGGTTGCGCGTGCAGTTGGCGTGATGTCTGAATAGCTGGGCCAGTAGGATAGTCCGTCACCACCATAGTCGCGGCCATTTTTAGCGATGGGCAACGAGGGATCGATGAAGCAGCGAGCCTTCTCAGAGTAATATCGTCCGCCAGTTAAAGGTGGTGCGCCCACATACACCATGCCTCCAATTTCGAAGCCCGATAATTTTATTGATTGTCCTTTTGGAATCCAACCACCTTTCATTGTCTGTTGGATTAATGACTTTCCCTCAGACAAATGTTTAGCATTCGGCTGCGACCTTTTTCCAAAACCCTCAGTTTGTTCGGGTGACTTAAGAGAAAATTGGTCCAGTTTTCTCCGCCCCGCTGGTGACAAATCAGCAGGGACGTAGGTTTGCTGATAAGGATCATCCATGCGTGCGTTAGGGCTGTGATTATGGTCTACAAATGATTCCGAAATGTCCTCATACTTCGTTTCATCACTGGAAGATGTCTCAGAGCTTTTTCGTTTTTTTCTAAACATCAGGAGAATGACTGCTACCGCGAAGACAGCAATCCACCACACGAAGGCTTGTCCTCCCGTCTCTTCGTTTCTCGAAGGTTCTATTTCAGGTGAGGGACTTGGCTGAGGTGGATTTACGATGCGATCGATCGTCTGAAGCGTTGGTTCATCAAGTTGCCCGCTTACTTCAAGCCCTTGGTCACGTTGAAAGTCAGAAACAGCCTGCTCAGTTCTCGGCCCCCAGAAACCATCAGCGGGTCCTGCGTTGTACCCTTGTTCAGACAGGAACTGCTGAGCAGCTTGAATGTCAGCATCTTGAGCATTTGCACCTGAGCACAAAAGCAAATGACTGATACCAATGATCAGCGACAGCATGACAGTTCGAAAAAACTTCACTTTGGAAACTCAGCTTTTTTAAAATCGCGTCTACACCATATACATCAGTGAAAGTGCCCAAAAGCACAACCAACAAGTGATTTTGTGGGGTGTGCTTCTGGACCTTTAATAATTTTTTCTGGAGATAACTATACCCCCCCCTTTCTAAGGGGAGGAGACTCTCCCCCATGAAAAGGGGGAGTGGTCCGAAGGACCGAGGGGGATCAAGACACCCTCACCCCACCGGCAGAGCGGTCGTGTATTTATGCTGACGCAGTGAGATCTGAGAGCTGGCCGCTTCGACCGCCGGATGGGAGAGAATGTCTTCCATTAGGAAATGTTCAAAGTCCGAAACACTGCGGCAGCGGACAATCATCGTATAGTCATTTGCACCGGTCACAGAGAAACACTCCATCACCTGTGGCAAACTACAGATAAAACTCTCAAACTCTGTCCGCGTCGCCTTGGCGTAATCCTTCAGATTCACAAATACGAACACACAGACCGGCAGGCCCGCCTTGTCCGGATCAAGCAGCGTCACCTGCTCGCGGATCACGCCCGCCTCTTTCAGCTCATTCACCCGCCGCCAGAGCGTGGTTGGCGACATGCCGAGCTTGTCGGCGAGCTTCAGCTTGCCTTCATCAAACCCTTCCTGAAGGGCTTTGAGGATCGCGATATCAGATTTCGAAAGTGACATTTGAAATGTATATTTCAAATTTCGACGTATTGAAAGATTCTCATTTCACCCATGTGTCCACCAGCATAGCAATTGAACAGATATTTCGTATAATCTGAATTACATTCTGATAAAAATATATCGGAGGAAACATGACGATCGACACGATCGCATCGCCCAAAAACAGATACGCGAACGCCCCAAAGGCTGCGGATTACACTATCGACCAGGACTGGGAGAGCTATTCCCCGGACGAGCACAAAAGATGGGACCGGCTGGTCGAACGCCAGTCTCACATCCTGCCCGGCCGCGCGCATGACACCTGTCTTGAGGCCATGGAAACGCTGAAACTGTCTGAAGGCGGCATCCCCCATTTCGACCGCTTGTCAGAGCGCCTTTACGCCCTGACCGGCTGGCAAGTTGTGCCCGTCGCAGACCTGGTGCCGGATGAAGTGTTCTTTGACCATCTCGCCAATCGCCGCTTTCCGGCAGGCGCCTTCATCCGCCCGGATTCTGAGTTTGACTATATTGAAGAGCCGGACGTGTTCCACGACATTTTCGGCCATGTGCCCATGCTGGCCAACCCGGTTTTTGCCGACTTCATGCAGGCCTATGGCCAGGGGGGCTTAAAAGCGCTCGGCTCCGGCCAGCTGGCAAATCTTGCGCGGCTTTACTGGTACACGGTGGAGTTCGGCCTGATCGAAACGCCGCAAGGGCTGCGCATTTATGGCGCGGGCATTCTCTCCTCACCGCAGGAATGCGTCTTCTCGCTGGAGAATAACAGCCCGAACCGTATCCGCTTTAACCTGACCCGTCTCATGCGCACCCGCTATCGCATTGATGACTTTCAGGAAACCTATTTCGTCATTCGCAGCTTTGATGAGCTGCTGGAGCGCTGCTATAGCGATTTCCAGTCCGTCTATAGCTATCTGCGCACGGCGAGCGATCTGGAACCGGGCGAAATCGCGCCCGGTGACGACGTGCTGACCTATGGCACGCGCGACTATTTCAACACATACGCAAAATAAAACTGAGGGATGGACATGGCTGACCTGTTTGACAATCCGGCGGGCCTTGATGGCTTCGAATTCATTGAATTCTCGGCACCGGAAAAAGGCATGATCGAACCGATCCTTGAAACGATCGGCATGACGAAAATTGCAAAACACCGCTCCAAAGACGTGGAGCTCTGGCGTCAGGGCGACATCAACATCATCACCAATTACGAGCCGAAATCACCTGCCTGGTATTTCTCTCGTGAGCACGGCCCTTCGGCCTGCGGCATGGCCTTCCGTGTACGGAACGCCAAAGAGGCTTATGACCATTTGCTGGCACAAGGCGCAGAGCCTGTCGATGTGCCGACCGGCCCGATGGAGCTGCGTATTCCGGCCATTCGCGGCATTGGCAATTCGCTGATCTATCTGGTAGATCGTTACGGTAGCGAAATGTCTATCTATGACATTGATTTTGAATATTTTCCGGGCATTGACCGTCACCCGAAAGGCGCTGGGTTCAACGTCATCGACCACCTCACCCACAATGTCTATGGCGGGCGCATGGCCTATTGGGCAGACTTCTATGAGAAGCTCTTCAACTTCCGTGAAATCCGCTATTTCGACATTAAGGGCGAATATACCGGCCTCACCTCAAAAGCCATGACCGCGCCGGACGGCAAGATCCGCATCCCGCTGAACGAAGAAGGCGAAGGCGGCAAAGGTCAGATTGAAGAATTCCTGCGCCAGTATAATGGCGAAGGCATTCAGCATATCGCGCTCATCTGTGATGATATCGTCGCCTGCTGGGATCGGCTAAAAGCGCGCGGCGTGCCGTTCATGACGCCGCCGCCGGACACCTATTACGACATGCTGGCCGAACGCCTGCCCGGCCATGGTCAGGACGTTGAGGCGCTCAAAATGCGCGGCATTCTGCTGGATGGCACGACAGAGGGCGGCCAACCGCGTCTCCTCCTGCAAATCTTTGCAGAACCGCAAGTCGGCCCGGTCTTCTTTGAGTTCATTGAACGCAAGGGCGACTACAAAGAGGGTTTCGGCGAAGGCAATTTCAAGGCACTCTTTGAAAGCATTGAACGCGACCAGATTGCGCGAGGTGTTCTGAAAGTTGAGGAGCCCGCTTAGCAAATGACGCTATCCAGAAAGGAAAGAAATAGGAAGGTGAACCTCGTAATGGGGATCGGTATAGGCATTTCCATCGCTTTAGGAAAAATCCTGGACGAAAACTTCGATTTCTTTCCGTTTCACGACCTAGTGCGATCAGTCATATTCGCGAGTGTCGGCGGACCGGTAGGATGGTACGTCGGATCGCGCATGTTCCCCAAACCTGATGAAAGCCGGAAGATTTCAGAGGAATTCGAATGACATCTGACTTCAAACTCGGTGGCGTGCACCATGTCGCCTATCGCTGCAAAGACGCCAAGGAAACGGTGGAATTCTACCGCGATGCCTTGGGAATGGAGTTCCAGCTTGCAATCGCCGAGGACCATGTGCCCTCCACTGGTGCATATGACCCGTATATGCACATCTTCCTTGATGCCGGGCATGGCAATGTGCTCGCCTTTTTCGAACTGCCACAGCAGCCGGAAATGGGCAAAGACCCGAACACGCCAATCTGGGTACAGCATATCGCCTTTCGCGTTGGTTCTCTCGATGAGCTGCACGCCGCAAAGGCGCATCTGGAAGGCATGGGGCTGGATGTCCTCGGCCCGACGCATCATGGTATCTTTAAATCGATCTATTTCTTCGATCCGAATGGTCACCGGATCGAACTCGCGGCCGATATCGGCACGCCGGGTCAGATGAAACAGCTGAAAGACGTTGCCGAGCCGATGATCGAGGAATGGTCGCTCACCAAAAAAGCCCCGCGCCACGCCGCCTGGCTGCACGATAAAATTGTGGAGGAAAGTTGACGCCAAAAGCCCAACTTTTCGAATCGTGAGATAATTGCTGCCCACAACCAAAGGATTTGATCAATGTCCGTGACGTCAGAGCAACAAGCCAATTTGGAAAAAGCCAAGCAAATAAATAGTACTTCTTTCGCTGAAGCAGTGTTCGACGAAGCGTTGAAATTCGTAAAATCGAAAGTACCGGCAAACGATCCAAATATTGGGCATTTCGTGTTGGCTTACGTAACTGCCAAAAGCCAATTTATAACCCACGACGAACTCACGCTTAGGCTAGAAAACATAGAGTTTGCCATAAGGGACGGAAATTAAACGAGAGGTAAAATGAAACTCGCCACGCTTCGAAATGGCTCGCGGGACGGACGCCTGGTCGTCGTCTCAAAAGACCTCGCCCGCGCAACAGACGCGGCACGCATCGCGCCAACCCTGCAAGCCGCCCTTGATGACTGGGCGCATATCGCCCCGCGCCTAGAACAGCTGGCCGAGCAGGTCGAAATCGGCTCTGTGCCGACCTTCCGCTTCCACGAGCATGAGTGCGAAAGCCCGCTGCCCCGAGCTTATCAATGGGCGGATGGCTCAGCCTATATCAACCATGTTGAACTCGTCCGCAAAGCGCGCGGCGCCGAAGTACCAGCCAGCTTTTACGATGATCCACTCATGTATCAGGGCGGCTCGGATGCTTTCCTCGGCCCCCGCGATGACATCCCGCTCGGCGACATCGCCTGGGGCTGCGACATGGAAGGCGAAATCGCCGTCATCACCGACGACGTACCCATGGGCGCGACCGAGGCAGACGCAGCAGACCACATCAAACTCGTCATGCTATGCAATGACGTCTCGCTTCGCGGGCTCATTCCGGGCGAACTCGACAAGGGTTTTGGCTTCTTCCAGTCCAAACCGGCGAGCGCGTTTTCACCCGTCGCTGTCACGCCAGATGAGCTGGGCGAGAACTGGAAAGACAGCGTCCTGCAAGGCGCGCTGCATGTGAACTACAATAACGAAGCCTTTGGTCTTGCCGATGCAGGCGTCGATGCGACCTTCTCCCTTGCGCGGCTGGTGTCCCATGCGGCGAAGACCCGTCGGCTCTGCGCCGGCACAATTGTCGGCTCCGGTACGGTCTCCAATCGCGGCGAAGATGGCGGCGCAGGCAAGCCCGTCTCTGAAGGCGGCAAAGGCTATTCCTGCATTGCAGAAATCCGCATGATTGAGACGATCCGCGATGGCAAACCCTCAACGGCTTTCATGAAGCCAGGCGATATCGTCCGTCTCGAAATGCTGGATGAAAAGGGGCACACCATTTTCGGCGCGATTGAGCAAACCGTGGTTGGTGTTTGAGTTCTGCGTATCCCGGTGCTTGTTACCGGGATGCAAAGCAACATTTGGACACGCTGTAAAATCTGGATTTGGATGGCAAGAACAGGTCTTGCCATGACGCATCCCGGTCAGGCTTTAGGCGCTCATCACAAGCAACTGCGCAGGCGCAGGCCATCCGAACGCAAGTGAGGAACAAGGCCGAGCAAACAACAAAAAAGCGCAAACAAAAACTCATCTCACATTTGTGATTCAGGATGCTGTCCAGCATCCGGGATGACACCCCGCCTACTTCCCGAAATAGCGACCCGGACGGTGATTGATCGCAATCACGGCATTCATCACCACGGCGCCAATGATGGAATAGACAAGGTTCTGCCACGGCAGCACAAAGAAGCCTGCTGACAGAATGCCAATATCAATAATCAGCAGGAACCAGCCTGCACGGATGATGCCGCGCTCCTGAAGGAAATGCGCCATAATGGTCGCGCCGCCCACGCCTGCCCCGTGTCGAAACAGGATGATCAAACCGTTCGACACCAGCGCGCTGGCGAACACCGCAGCAAACAGCGGGTTCACATTTTCAATCTGAATGAAGGGGCGCAGGCCAATCGAGAATACAGAGATCAACGCCACACAGATGACGGTCTTTGCCGTGAACACCCAGCCCATGCGCAGAATGGCCAGAATGTAAAACGGCAGATTCAACAGGAAGAAAAACACACCGAACTGAAAAGGCGTGACATAAGACAAGATCAGCGATGCCCCGGACACACCGCCCGTCAGCACCTTGCCGGTCGAGAAGAAAATCGCGCTGACGCCGACAAGAAACGTCCCCAGCAATAAGGCAATGACGTCTTCATACCATTTATGGCGAATGATGGAGACGCCCATGGCTTCAGCCTTCGCAGCAGCAGATTCTGCCATTCTCGTCGTCCTTTTCAGATGGTGCGCCCCGGAATGTCGGATTTTGCAGATCATTCTTGTAACGCAAGGTCAATATGCAGCGTCTTTCTTGCGCGCCGATAACATGCGGCGTGTCCGCGCATCAGACACTTAAAGCCTTGTCTGCCTTAGATTTAGCACGATACTTCAGAACATTATAATATTCATTGGTGCGCTATGAAATCTGTATTCGCTCTTTTGCCCGCTGCGCTGGTTTTCTTTGCCAGCGCTCTGCCCGCCGCCTCACAGACAGCGGCAAAAGACGTTGAGTACGCCGAGGATGGTCGACAGATTCTCTATCTTTCAAATGCCCAGCGCACCCACGTGAAACAGGAAATGCGCGCCTTTCTGAGCGGTGTTCAGACAATGACGCAGGCATTCGTCGATGAAGATCGCGCCACCCTTAAAAGCGCAGCCCTGTCCATGGGCCCCAAAGGCATGGGGATGGGCAAAGGCCAGGGCAATGGAATGGGCCGCGGAATGGGCTTTGGCAGCGGCCTTGGCGTTATGCGAGATGCCCCCGATGAGTTTCACACATTCGGGCGCGGACTGCGTCGCGGCTTCCTCGATATTGCAGACAAAGCCGACACAGATGATCTGAAAACGCTGCAACAGGCGTTTGCCGATAATCTGATCAATTGCACGTCCTGCCACGCAACCTTTACGGCGCGCGACAAGGACTAGCACAGCACCCTACAGAATGCTCTCTTGATCGCGCTCTTCGCGGCGACGCATACGGCGCAGGCGCTTCCAGAATTTGCGGCGCTCCGGTACTGGCAGCGGCTCCAGATTGGAAATGAAGGCTTCCGCACAGGCTTTCCAGGAAAAGCCTTCGGCATATTTGCGCGTCACGTCGCGGTCGCAGTCCAGACAGTCAATCGCCGCCTGACGCAGATCATCACTGACAAAGCCTGCACCAGATCCCGGGATCAGGTCTTTCGGTCCCGGCGCATTATAGCCCGCCACCGGCGTTCCGGTTGCCATGGCCTCAATGATGACCAGACCAAATGTGTCGGTCAGGCTTGGGAAAACAAACACGTCAGAGTGCGCAAAGCATGACGCCAGCTCGTCGCCGAATTTCGCGCCGAGGAACTTCACCTTCGGATATTTCTTCTTCAATTCTTCCAGTTGGGGCCCGTCGCCAACCACGACTTTAGAGCCCGGCAGATCAAGCTCAACAAAAGCCTCAATATTCTTCTCAACCGCGACGCGGCCCACATTGAGGAAGATCGGACGCTCCAGCCCTTCAAACGGGTCTGGCATATTTGTGCGCTTATCTGGATGGAACAGCTCTGTGTCGACACCGCGCGACCAGGACACAACATTGCCAAAGCCGTGTTCTTCCAGTTCTTCGCGCATGGACGGCGTTGCCACCATGACATGACCGGAATAGCGGTGGAACCAGCGCATAAAGCCATAGCCCCAGCTCAGCGGAACCGGGAAGCGCGCAGACACATATTCCGGAAAGCGTGTGTGATAGCTGGTGGTGAACGGAAAATTCTGTTTCAGGCACATGGCCCGCGCCGCCATGCCAAGCGTGCCTTCGGTCGCGATATGCACGGCCTCTGGCTCGAACTCGTGAAAGCGTCGTTCGATTTCCTTGCGCGCACCGATTGCCAGCTTGATCTCGCTATAGGTCGGCAAGGGGACGGTTTTGAACCCGTCCGGCGATACCACTTCGAATGTGTGGCCCATGGCTTCGCTTTCTTCGATCACGCGGTTCAGCGTACGAACAACGCCGTTCACTTGCGGATGCCAGGCATCGGTGACGAGCATGATTTTCAAAACGGCTTCTCCATCGGCCATACCGGTTGAAACGAAGCTTTTTCAAAACAAAACGGCAAAAGCAAGATGCCGTTTTAAATGTATCTGCCGGATATGGCAAAACGCATGGTCATCAGGCACGTTCATCGGCAAGCCTCAGAACGGACAAAGCCCTGCTGCCGCGCCCCTCTCCAAAGGTCGATTTCTGAAATGACCGATAGACTTTCCCTTGAAGAGAGAGGTAATCGGGGCAAAATAACTATTGAGAAAACCCGATAGGAGGACAGCACATGCCCCAATCGACACTGGATTGGAATGAAATTGACGCGTTCAAGCACAAACTTGAGGAGGAAGTTGTTTCCGACTTGCTTGATCGCCCTCCAGTGAGCGAAGGGCAACGCAAGGAAGCCGTCCGCATCGGTCAGGAGATGGTCCAGATCGCCCGCGCTGGCGGCCGCAAGAAAGGCATGATGGAATCCTTCCTGGAGGAATTCGGTCTGTCCAACTCTGAAGGCATCGCACTGATGTGTCTGGCCGAGGCGCTGCTGCGCATTCCAGACCCGGAAACGCGCGATGATCTGATTGCCGAGAAAATCCGCTCTGGCGACTGGGCCTCCCATCTGAACCAGTCTGAAAGCTGGCTGGTAAATGCTTCAACCTTTGGCCTGATGATGACCGGCCGCGTGATCGGTCCGCCGGCGAGCGCGATCCGCTCACCGGGAAAGTTCATTCAGGGTCTGGTCCGCGAAAGCGGTGAGCCGGTCATCCGCTCTGCCATGATGCAGGCCATGCGGATTATGGGCGAACAATTCGTTCTCGGTAAAACCGTGGACTCTGCCATTAAGCGCGGCAAGAAAATGATCCGCGAAGATCAGGCCGCAACCTTCTCGTTCGACATGCTCGGCGAAGGCGCACGCACCCAGAAAGACGCTGACCGCTATTTCGAAGCGTATAAATCTGCCATCAAACAGGTGCAGAAAGAAACCACAGGCAAGACGCCTGAACTGCAGAACGGCGTATCGGTCAAACTGTCCGCGCTTCACCCGCGCTATGAAGCGGTGAACACAGAGCGCGTTATGGCCGAAATGTATCCGCGTGTTCTGGAACTCTGCGAAATGGGCAAAGAAGCCGGGATCAATCTGTGTATTGATGCCGAAGAGGCTGACCGCCTCGTTCTGCAGCTGCAAATCCTCGACAAGCTGGCGCATGAACCAAGCCTTCAGGGCTGGAACGGCCTGGGCCTTGCCCTGCAAGCCTATCAGAAGCGCGCCTCTGGGGTGATCGACAAGCTGATTGAGCTGACCAAATCTTCTGGCATGCGCCTGATGGTGCGTCTGGTGAAAGGCGCGTACTGGGACACAGAAATCAAACATGCCCATGTGCATGGCGTTGATGACTTCCCTGTCTTCACCACCAAGGATGCAACCGACGTCAATTATCTGACCTGCGCGCGCAAACTGCTGGAAGCCTCTCCGAGCATTTATCCGCAATTTGCCACCCACAATGCGCACACTCTGTCCTGCCTGCGTCTGATGGCGGAAGACCTGAATGTTGAGCAATTCGAATTCCAGCGCCTGCACGGCATGGGTGAACCGCTCTACAAAGCAGCGGGTGAAGCAAACCGGGTTCGCGTCTATGCCCCGGTTGGCGCGCACAAGGACTTGCTGCCTTATCTGGTACGTCGCCTGCTTGAGAATGGCGCAAACTCATCTTTCGTGAACACCTTCCTCGATGATGATGTGCCGGTTGATGATGTCGTCTTCGACGTCTTCGCCAAGCTGGAGGCGGGTGGCAGTCGCCATGCCCGCATTCCCCGCCCCGGCGCGCTTTATGGCGCAGAGCGTCGGAACTCCATTGGCCGCGATCTTTCCGTCGAGCACGACCGGATCGACATGGAAAAAGCCGTCAAAGCACTGGATGACGGCCCGGCCATCAGCGCCTCACCTATTCTGGGCGGCAAGGAAACCGGCGGCGGCGCAAAGCAAAACGTCGTCTGCCCGCATGATCATTCTCATGTCGTCGGCACTGTCAAATGGGCCGAAGCCAAGGATGTCGACAAAGCCTTTGAGCTTGCGAAAAAAGCCCAGAAAGACTGGGACGACCTTGGTGGCGTGAAACGAGCCGACATTTTGCGCGGCATGGGTCAGGCCCTTGAAGACAATATGGAACGCCTGATTGCCATCATGGCACGCGAAGGCGGCAAAACGCTTCAGGACGGCATTGATGAAGTCCGTGAAGCGGTCGATTTCTGCCGCTATTATGCCCATGAGGCCGAATCCAAATTCAATCAGCCGACACGCCTGCCGGGACCTGCCGGGGAAACCAACCATATCAGCCTGCATGGCCGCGGCGTGTTTGTGTGCATCTCGCCCTGGAACTTCCCGCTTGCCATCTTTACCGGCCAGCTCGCTGCCGCACTGGCAGCCGGCAATACGGTGATTGCAAAGCCTGCGGAACAGACCAGCCTGATCGCCTTTGAGGCCGTCAAACTGTTCCTGAAGTCCGGTCTTCCGAAAGATGTGCTACATCTTCTGCCGGGTGATGGCGAAACCATTGGTGCGCCGCTGACCCGCCATAGCGATGTCTCTGGCGTCTGCTTTACCGGCTCGACCGATGTCGCACGTCTGATCAACAAAACGCTGGCCGAGCGCGAAGGCCCGATTGTACCTCTGATCGCTGAAACCGGCGGCATGAACGCCATGTTCGTCGACACGACCGCCCTGCGCGAACAGGTGATGGACGATATGGTGCTGTCAGCCTTTGGCTCAGCGGGTCAGCGCTGTTCGGCCCTGCGCGTTGCCTTCATCCCGGACGACACGGCAGACATGCTGATTGAGGGCCTGAAAGGAGCGATGGACGAGCTGAAAGTCGGCGATCCGTCCCGACCAGACACCGATCTTGGCCCGGTCATCGATGCCGACGCAAAAGCCCTGCTCGACGACCATCTCACCAATCTCGGAAAAGGTACCAAGATTCACCACCGGGTGGAGCTGAAAGACCTTGCTGATAAGCAGACCTTCTTTGCCCCGACGCTGGTGGAGCTGAAAAGCATCGACCTGTTGGAGCGCGAGACCTTTGGACCAATCCTGCATGTGGTGCGTTATGACCCGGACAAGCTGTCCAAAGTCACACCGAGCCTGAATGCAAAAGGCTATGGCCTGACCATGGGCATTCACTCGCGTCTGGAAAGCTTTGCTCAGGAAGTGCGCGAGGCCGTAAAGGTCGGCAACACCTATGTGAACCGCTCCATGACCGGCGCTGTGGTCGGCGTTCAGCCATTCGGCGGCGAAGGCCTGTCCGGCACCGGCCCGAAAGCAGGTGGCCCGCATTATCTGCAGCGCTTCGCTGTTGAGCGGACGACAACCATCAATATCGCAGCTCAGGGCGGTGACCCGGAGCTGCTGAACCTGAACTAGGTTAAATCAAACACCCCCGTTCAGTATCGAGTGGGGGTGTTTTCCTGTTCGCGCATCACCCTGCGAGAGCCACCCTCCAAACGCGAATTTCAAAGCAAAGCAACGTCACGCGTATATTCGTATTACCGCATAAACGCGTTTACTAATATTTCCATGAAATCCAGAAACGAAGTCGCTGTTATCGAAGCGGTTTATCAGGGAAATATTAGAATTTGCGCGGTTAGTTTTTCAACAAATGTTGAGTGAAGGACTCCGCCCAATGCTTGCTGAGAAATACGCACCCTCTAATACCCATAAACACGCGGCTGAGCAGACGGATGCACTCGATATCAATCAGAGCCTTAATCAGCTCAGACACTCTGTCTTTGGCTTTTCAAGGCAAAACCGTGAAATCGCGGACCGCACCAAGCTTCTCGCGCTGAACGCAACCATTGAAGCCGCTCGCGTTGGCGAACAGGGCAAGGGCTTTGAGGTCGTCGCCCACGAAGTCAAAGCATTGGCTGATCAGGCAAAACAGGCAGCAGAGCGGTTCGAGGAAAGCGTTGTCCCGCCCCTCGAACAGGCCGTTGACGTCGCCAAAAAGATCGGCGACCAGCGCATGAAGGATATTGCGCTGTCGACCGTGCAGCTCATCGTAAGAAACCTGTTTGAACGCACAGCAGATGTTCGCTGGTGGGCAACAGACACAGCGTTCTGGGACGCCCTGTCCAGACCAGATGATCGCAGCTCGCAGGATCTCGCGCAAAAGCGCCTCAGCGTCATTCACCGATACTATACCGTCTATAAAGACCTCGTTCTCATCGACACAAGCGGCAAAGTCTTTGCGTGCGCAAATGCGCAGGCCCGCAGCCTTCTTGGCTGTAGCGCCGCGGACGAGGCCTGGTATCAGGAAGCAATGAGCACACAGTCCGGCGATGATTATGTGGTCAGCCGCGTCTATCAGTCTGACGATTACAAATCGCGTATTCTGACCTATGCGACAGCCGTTCGCGACGGCGGAGAGCGCAGCGGACGCATTCTTGGCGTTCTGGGCGTACATTTTGACTGGTCGGCGCAAGGCCATTCCGTCGTTGCCGAAGAACCACCCTTCACACCTGCCGAATGGAAGAATACGCGCGTTCTCATTCTGAACGCTGACCATTACTGCATCGCGTCGTCAGACGACTCAGGCATTGCCCAGAAATTCGACCTGAAAACCGGCGGCGATGCCATGGGCAGCTACACTGAGGCTGGCCAGCACATCTATTTCGCACGCACCACCGGCTATGAAAGCTATGACGGCATGGGCTGGATCGGTGTGGTGGTAACGGGGTAAGCGGGTCGCCCATCAAAGACCGCTCACACCTTTTTCGTTTTCTTTGGCGCAAAAACCTTGCGGCGCGTCGCTTTCTTCTTCGGCTTCGGCAACACCCTGAAGCGCGGCTGGCACCAAGCAAATCCGACGCCGACATCAATCAGCGCGTCGGATCACCCTCAGGGACCGGCATTCCCGCTTCGCCTCGATTTCACAGCCGCTTTGTATTTCAATCCATATCTGCGAATTAGTTCCTGCTCCATCAATATTGACTTTTGAAAATCCAAATCTGGCACAGTTTCTAACCTGTCTTTGTGAGCAATCCACGCATCAAGAAGCTCATCATCTGACCAAGCTTCAACTTGCTGTCCGAATCTCTTAATCTCAACCTCTAGCTTTCTGGGGCTCTTCATGTTTACTCCTATTGCTTAACGCTAACCATATATGGGCCAGGCATTTGCGCAAAAAGTGTTCAATTTTTAAAGCGAAATGCGCCAGAATGCATCGACGCGCCCCGGCATGGATCGAGGCTGTACTCAGCCCGCAAAATGCTTAGACAGCTTCAGGCCCTGTCCCTGATAGTTTGAGCCATTCGTGCCATAAGGCGTGCGCGGCAGTTCAGACATAGGCTCATAGACCAGTCGGCCAACCGGCTGGCCATGCTCCAGAATGAAGGGCACATCGCGGCCGCGGACTTCCAGAACCGCACGGCCCGTAATCCCGTCACAGCCAAAGCCCGGGTCAAAGAAGCCGGCATAATGGGCGCGAAATTCGCCAAGGTCGGTCGCAATCGGTGCCATTTCGGCAGCCTGATCGACAGGAATGGTCACATATTCCTTGGAGGCCAGAATATAGAACTCATCCGGTTCGAGGATCAGGCGACCATTGCGTGCCGGAATTGGTTCCCAGAAATGGTCCACCTGATGCGCGGCGATGCGGGATAAATCCAGCACGCGGGAATGGCGGCGCGCGCGATAGCCAACCATCCCGTCCTGCAACGGCTCCAGATAGACGGAAAAATCCAGCAATTGCGTCGGTGTGTGCGCGCCCTTGCGAAACCGCATCTGAAGCAGCCGGTCGCCCGGATGCACGAGCACGGAAAATGTCCGCGGTGAAACCTCCGCATAGAGCGGCCCGTCATAGCCTTCAGGGATTTTATCAAACGCCGAAATGCCATCTGCGATCAGACGCACGAACACATCGACCCGTCCGGTCGAGCTTTTCGGATTGGCCGAGGCCGTCAGCCCAGCAGGCAGATGCACACCTTCCTGCAGCGGGATGAGATAGACACAGCCGGTTTCCAGCACTGCCCCTTTGGTGAGGTCGATTGTGTGCATGACCAGATCATCTGACAGGCATTCAGCAACCGTTCGCCCGTTCGGCAGAAAACTTGCCTGGATACGATGGGCCTTGCCGCCCAGACGCAGATCAAGGCTCGCAGGCTGTATCTGCAAAGGTTCCAGCGGCCGGTCGCTGGTAATCATGCCGTCGGCAATCGCTTTTTCTATCTGATGATCTGCCAGAATTCCGGCAGGAAACGTATCGCCCATTTTCGACTCGATTCAATTGTTCTAAACAAACCTTCACCTTGACGCGGCACAAGGCAAGTCTCTAAGGCTGCCCGCCTGAGGTTGAAAGGCATTTTCTTATGAGTTCGGATAACCCTAAAGCAAACTATCGGCCAGCGACGCAACTCGTCCATGGTGGAACAGAGCGCACACAATGGGGAGAGACCAGCGAAGCGCTGATCCTAACATCCGGCTATATGTATGACAGCGCGGAACAGGCCATGGCCCGAATGGCGGGCGAAGAAGACGGCTATGTTTATTCGCGTTACAACAACCCAACCGTTTCCATGCTGGAAGAACGCCTGCGTCTGCTCGAAGGGGCAGAAGCCTGCCGCGCGACCGCATCTGGCATGGGCGCGATCTCAGCCATGCTGACAGCACCAATCCAGCAAGGCGACCGCATTGTCGGCGCGAATGCGCTGTTCGGCTCCTGCCGCTGGATTCTGGCAAATCAGATGCCGAAATTCGGCGTTGAGACAGAATTTGTCGACGGCATGGATATGGAAGCCTGGGAGCGCGCGCTCTCCAGGCCAACCAAGCTGGTGCTGATTGAAAGCCCGGCCAATCCAATGCTGGACGGCGCTGACATCAGCGCGATTGCCGAACTTGCCCACAAGGCCGGGGCGCAGCTGATTGTCGACAATGTTTTCGCGACCCCGATTTACCAAAGCCCGCTCGAACTGGGCGCGGACTGGGTGGTCTATTCCTCCACCAAGCATATGGACGGTCAGGGCCGCGTGCTCGCAGGCGCCATTCTCGGCCCGAAACAAGCGATGGAAGATGTGATCGATCCATATCTGCGCCATATGGGGCCATCGATTTCGCCGTTTAACGCATGGATCATCCTGAAAGGTCTTGAGACCCTGCCTCTGCGTGTCGCCAAACAGGCGGAAAGCGCAGCCATTCTCGCTGACCGTATGGCGGAACATGCCGCGATTGCGCAAATCCGCTATCCGGGCCGCAAGGATCACCCGCATTATGAGGTCATGGCCAAACAGATGAGCTCTGGCGGCACATTGATCTCCATGTCGCTTAAAGGCGGTCAGGCGGCAGCCTTCCGCTATCTGAACGCTCTGAAGCTGGTCGGCATTTCCAACAATCTGGGCGATGCGAAATCCTTGTCCTGCCACCCGGCAACGACAACGCACCGCGCCCTGTCACCGGAAGAGCGCGCACAAATGGGGCTCGATGAGTCCTGGGTGCGTCTGTCGATCGGTCTGGAAGACGTTGAAGATCTGTCTGAAGATCTGCTCGGCGCGCTCGACGCGGCACTGGAAGCCTGAACCATGCCAGCATCGGCAAACCCGTTTCCGTATGAAATCGAAACTTATGGCGTTGTTGTCCGCGTACTCCCTGAGTATGTGGACCACCGGTCCGCGCCAGAGCGCCGGGAATATTTCTGGCGCTATACTGTCGAGATTGAGAACGGCATTGACGAAATCATCCAGCTCGTCAGTCGCCACTGGATCATCACAGACGCCAATGGCCGCCGTCAGGAGGTCAAAGGTGATGGCGTTGTAGGCGAGCAGCCCAAACTTATGCCCGGTGAACGCTATGTTTACGCAAGTGGGTGTCCATTGACCGAACCTTCCGGCATGATGATGGGAAGCTATCTCATGCGACGGGAAGACGGGGAGGAATTCAAAGTGAGCATTCCGGCATTTTCACTCGATAGTCCCTATAACCGGTCCATGTTGAACTGACCGGCCGACGCCGCCCATGAAATTCCAACCGATCATTCGCGCTCTTGGCTTTTTGCTGGTCCTTCTGGGCGGAGCCATGTTTCCGTGCGCGCTGGTCGACATCCTCATGAAAGAGGAAAACTGGACGATCTTCGCCATAACGGGTCTGGGCGTTATGGGATTTGGGGGTCTCTTTGCGATTGCGTCTGGCGGTGACCAGCCGGTTACCGGCACCAAGGAAGCCTTCCTGCTGACGGTTCTTCTCTGGCTTGTCCTGCCGCTGGCCTCTGCCCTGCCGTTCATTGCCATGGGCTTCAGCCTGACAGACGCCTATTTCGAGACAGTGTCCGGCCTGACCACAACCGGCGCCACAATCATGACCGGGCTCGATGCCGAACAGAAAGGCCTGTTATTATGGCGGTCCATTCTGCAATGGATTGGCGGCGTTGGTATCATCGTCACCGCGCTCGCAATTCTGCCAACCCTGCGCGTTGGTGGTATGGCCCTTTTCAAAACTGAATCTTCTGATGTGTCCGGTAAATTCCTGCCGAGCGTAACTCAGATCGCCAAGAATACCGCCATTGTTTACATCTTCCTGACCGTGCTGTGCGGCGTCTGCTATTCATTGGCAGGCATGACGCCGTTTGATGCCGTCAACCACGCCATGACCACCATGTCGGCGGGCGGCTATTCCACAAGCGACATGTCGATTGGCAAATATGCCAACACACCGGTCATCTGGATTTCCTGTGTCTTCATGTCACTTGCCGCATGGCCCTTCTACAATTTTGTGATGATCATGATGGGGCGCCCAAGCTCAATTCTTGGCGATCCGCAGCCGCGTTTGTATCTGGCCATCGTTTTTGTCGTAACCGTTCTATTGCTGGTCTATTTCCGACTGGACTCATCAGAGGCGCTGGAAATGCGATCCAGCCCGACACAGGTCCGGGACACCGTGTTTTCGGTCGTCTCCATGTTAACCGGTACCGGCTTTGGTCTGGTCGATTTCAGCACATGGGGCAGCTTCTCCAACATGTTGTTCCTGCTCGTCATGCTATTGGGCGGATGTACCGGATCGGCTGCAGGCGGACTGAAGATGTTCCGTGTTGAAATCATCGTTCGCGCCCTGCACGCCTATGTCCGTCGAATGCTCAGCCCGAACAGGATTACAATTGTGCATTATTCCGGAAAGCCTGTGAAAGATGACGTTCTGCAATCGGTCATGATTTTTGCGTTCGTTTATCTGCTAACCTTCTCTGTCACGGCTGTCATCCTGTCTCTGTCCGGTCTCGACGCAATAACCGCCTATTCAACAGCGGCCACCAGCCTTGCGAATGTCGGTCCCGGCCTCGGTGTCGATGTTGGGCCGTCGAGCACGTTCCAAAATGTCTCAGACTTTGTGAAATGGGTCATGACCGCCAATATGATCCTTGGACGACTGGAGCTGATCACCATTCTTGTCGTCCTCACGCCGCGCTTCTGGAAGTTCTGATAACGCCACGTCAGGCTTTTGGTCGCCCCTGACCACTGCTATCCTGCCGAAAATATATAATTCGGGAGGAATATCATGGCGCAGTATGAACTGGTCATTCGAGGCGGCACAGTCTTTGACGGCACCGGTGCGCCCGGCATTCAGGCAGACATCGCCATCAAGGACGGCAAGATCGCAGAGATCGGCCAGATTGAAGGCAAAGGCGCAAACGAAATCGATGCCACAGGCAAGATCGTCACGCCCGGCTTTGTCGATATTCACACCCATTATGATGGACAGGCCTGCTGGTCAGACCGTCTGGACCCGTCCTCTCTGCATGGCGTGACCACTGCCGTCATGGGCAATTGCGGTGTCGGGTTTGCCCCCGTTCGCACGACAGACCATGACCGGCTCATCCGTCTGATGGAAGGCGTTGAGGATATTCCGTTCCCGGTGCTAACCGAAGGCCTGCCCT
This sequence comes from uncultured Ponticaulis sp., assembly GCA_963678615.1. Lineage (GTDB taxonomy): Bacteria > Pseudomonadota > Alphaproteobacteria > Caulobacterales > Hyphomonadaceae > Ponticaulis. The sequence continues at coordinate 34,357 of OY782947.1, read as the reverse complement.
GGAAATGGGAGAGCTTTCCGGACTATCTCGACTTTCTGTCCACCCGCGTCTTCGACATTGATATCGCAGCCCAGCTGCCTCATGCGGCCCTGCGCGTCTATGTGATGGGAGAGCGCGGCGCAAACCGCGAAGCGGCCACGCCAGAAGACATTGCCGAAATGGCGAAACTGGCAGGCGATGCCGTCAAGGCTGGCGCGCTCGGGTTTTCCACCTCCCGCACGCTGAACCACCGCACCTCTGATGGCCAGCCCACCCCAACCCTGACCGCAGCAGAAGACGAGCTTCTCGGCATCGCCGCCGCTCTGAAAGAGGCGGACGCTGGCGTTTTGCAGTTCGTGTCAGACTTCAACGACCCGGAAAAAGAGGCCGCCATGCTGCGCCGGCTCGTGGAAGCCTCAGGCCGGCCGCTGTCTGTCTCTCTGGCACAGTCCGATCTCGCCCCGGATGGCTGGAAACTGCTTCTTGGCGCAATCGAAAAGGCCCGCTCTGAGGGCGTGCCCATGCTGGCACAGGTCTGTGGTCGCCCGGTCGGGGTGCTGCTCGGGCTTACCCTCACCATGAACCCGTTTTCGGCGCACCCAGTCTATCAAACCATCGCTGACAAGCCACTGGACGAGCGCCTGGCCGCCCTTCGCGACCCGGCTTTCCGTAAACAGCTTCTCAATGATCAGCCAGACCCGGACAATGTCTTTGCCAAAGCCGTTCTGAAACGCTTTGACCGGATGTTCCTGCTCGGCGATCCGCCGAACTACGAACCGGATGAAGACCGTATGCTCGCCAATATGGCGCGCCAGCGCGGTGTCACGCCAGAGGCTCTGGCGCTGGATCTGATGCTGGAAAATGACGGCAAAGCCATGCTGTATTTCCCGTTCCTGAACTATGCGCAAAACTCTCTCGACCCGAGCCATGCCATGCTCTCCAGCCCGGCAACCGTACCCGGACTATCCGATGGCGGCGCGCATGTCGGCATGATCTGTGACGGATCTTTCCCGACCAGCATGTTGACGCACTGGACGCGGGATCGCAGCCGCGGCGACAAGCTGCCGCTGGAATTTGTCATCAAACGCCAGACACAGGATACCGCCCGCGCTGTTGGCTTGCTCGACAGAGGCGTGCTCGCGCCCGGCTATCGCGCCGATGTGAACATTATCGACTATGACAATCTCACCCTGCATGCGCCGGAAGTCATTTATGACCTGCCAGCGGGCGGACGTCGCCTCACCCAACGCGCAGATGGCTATGACACCACGATTGTGCGCGGCGAGATCATCCGTCGGAACGGCAAATTCACCGAGGCCCGCCCCGGTCGACTGGTGCGCGGCGCACAGCCCGCTCCCGCCCCTTTACCGATTGCGGCGGAATAGCCCCCTTTCACTTTGAAGCGTTTTGGGGCATTGGCTTACCGCAACCCCGAAACGCATCTCACAGGTGACCCTCATGGCCATTCGCACGCTCTCCAAATACGATATCTCCATCGGCGATGGACAACCGCTTTGCGTCATGGCCGGGCTGAATGTTCTTGAAAATGAAGAGCTCGCCCTCACAGTTGGCACGCATCTGAAAAAGGTCTGCGACACGCTCGGCCTGCCTTATATTTTCAAAGCGAGCTTTGATAAGGCGAACCGTTCCTCCATCACCTCCTATCGTGGTCCGGGCATGGATAAGGGCCTTGAAATCCTCGCCAAGGTAAAAGCCGAACTCGGCACGCCAATCGTCACTGACTATCATGAAGTCTATCAGGCTGAGCCCGTGGCCGAAGTCGCCGAGGTCCTGCAACTGCCAGCCTTCCTTTGCCGCCAGACAGACCTCGTCGTCGCTGGCGCAAAAGCGATTGATGAGCGCGATGGCTGGTTCCACGTCAAGAAAGCGCAATTCCTCGCGCCGTGGGATTCCAAGAACATCATCTCCAAAGTGGGTGAAGTCACAAAGTCTGATCGCGTCATCATGTGTGAGCGCGGCGTCAGCTTTGGCTATAACAACCTCACTGTCGACATGCTGGGCATTGGTGCCATGAAGACTCTGGGCGTACCCGTTACGATCGATGCCACGCATGCCGTACAATTGCCGGGCGCAGACCCGCGCACCGCTGGCGGCTCAACCGGTGGCCGCCGTGAAGGCGTTCCAATCATTGCACAATCGGCTGTGGCGGCTGGTGCAGATGGCGTCTTCCTGGAGTTCCACACAGACCCGGATAAAGCCCTGTGCGACGGCCCAAGCTGTCTGCCGCTGGAGTCGGCAGAAAGCCTTCTGGCGAAGCTGAAATCCATCCACGAGATTGTAAACGGCTGATCTCAATCAGGCGTTTACAAGAGTAAAAAAGCACGCAAGAACTCATCCAAAGGGGTGGGGTTGAAATGCGTCTTATATCTGCTTGTCTTTTTGTGCTGTCATTGGGCTTCTTAGGCGGTTGCCAACAAGCTCTTCAACATGACCCGATGGCGATTTACGCAGAAAACCCGGATGCCTGGCATAGTATGGAAGAGTTGGCTCAGACAGCTATCAGCCGGGATGTTGATGCCTTTATGGCACTCATACCGGAAGAGCAACGCGTCAAAGAACGGCGCGCCAAGATCGAAAAAATTATGTCACTCCTTCCGGACGGGCAGCTCACCTTATCTCATTACTATTCTGAAAATCGTTACGTCCCGGGCGATGCTTCAACAATCGGGTACTTGTCATCGTTCGACGTCCAAAGCGAAAATGGCTTCGCACAACTGAGTCTGGTCGTTTTCCCGCACGAAGGCGAATGCTGCACGCCGACATATATCTGGGTTGGGCCGTCCGAAACGGCGCCTTCTCAACTCAACGCATTCCGGTTGGCTGAAAAGTCTCCGCTGCATTGGATCATGCTCGGACTCTTGATTTGCATGCCTGTCTTTCACCTGTTCACGGCAATTGCCTGCGGGTTTAACAAGAAGGTGAAAAGAAAGTACCTTTGGATTCCATTCATTCTGGTCGGATTGTGGGGCGTCGATTTTAACTGGACTACCGGCGCCATGGCGTTCGAACTCATCAACATTTCGAACGGTCGCGTGAACTTCAATTTTTTGAGCATACACCTGCTTGGCGCTGCTATGCTCAAAACTGGCGCGTTTGCGCCGTGGATCCTCACAATCGCCTCACCAGTTGGCCCGTTGGTTTACTGGATATGGGGGCGGCACGGCAAAGCCGACAAAAGCGCGACAGCGTTCTGATCAGCTGATCGACAGTTCAACTTCCTTGTTCCAGCCGACATAAACCTGATCTTCGGCCTCAATGACCGGCCGTTTGATCAGGGTTGGATTTGCAACCAGCAAACCAACAACCTCGTCGGTGACGGCTTGCGCCTTTTCCGCATCGCTAAGCCCCCGCCAGGTGGTTGAGCGCGTATTGAGCAGCGTCTTCACGCCGCTTGCCGCCAGCCAGCCCGGAACTTTCGCAGGCAGGTCAGCATCTGAGCGAATATCGACAAAGCGGACCGTCTTTCCGTTGGCTTCCAGCGTTTTGATCGCCTTTTTGCACGTGTCACAGGTCTTCAGCCCGTAAAGAGTGATGGGCATGGTGCGCTTCCTCCGTCGATTTCCCCAGCGCGTTGAATTCGACGATTCGCCAAAATACGGAAGTCGGTGTTCAAAATTCGTGCTTTGAGGGCCTCCCCGTCCGTTTGGTCATAGTAAATCCCGAGGGAATTGCTAAATTAAAGGGAGAACATAATACTGCGGATTGAGGGAGATGAGACATGGACGCTTTGGGTATTCTAAAACGGGAATTCACCTATTTCCGCAGCCTGACCGGCACAATGAAGCAAATTGGCGAGTTTGAGCCGGGCGGAAAGCGTACGGTCGCATCCGATTTTGAAGCTTCAGCCGACAAGCATCACAAGAATGTTGCGATCCGTTTTGAAGGCAAGCTCTTCACCTATGGTGAGCTCGACGCCCGCGCGAACCAGTACGCCCATTGGGCGATTTCTCAGGGCTATCGCCCCGGTGATGCCGTCGCTCTGTTCATGGAAAACAAGCCCGATTACATCGCATTCTGGCTCGGCATGGCGAAGGTCGGCGTTGTCACAGCACTCATCAATAACAGCCTTCAGGGGCAGGGCCTCGCCCATTGCGTCAATATCGCGAAAGCCAAAGCTCTGGTCATGGGCCCGGAACAAGCCGAACTGTTCCAGTCCGCTGACGGCCTGTTCGATGAAGGTCTCAGCTATTGGTCCATTGGCGGCGAACTGGCCTCAGCCCGCTCTATCGATGATGAAATGCCGACCCTGCCAACCACACGGCCCGGCGAAAGTGCGCGCGACAGCGTGACGAGCAAAGACCTCTGCCTTTATGTTTACACGTCAGGCACAACAGGCCTGCCGAAAGCTGCCAAGCTCACGCATGAGCGAACCCTGAAGATGATGAACTCTTTCATCGTCTCCTGCCGCATCACCTCGCGCGACCGGATTTACATGACCCTGCCGCTTTATCACGGCACGGGCGGCATTTGTGGTGTCGGACAAGCTCTGCTGACGGGCGCATCTCTCATTCTGCGCCGCAAATTCTCAGCGTCCGCCTTCTGGGACGAAGCCGTTGAGGAAGGCGCGACCGCTTTTGTCTATATTGGCGAGCTTTGCCGCTATCTGATGAACTCACCGGAAAGCCCGAACGAGCGCGCGCATAAAATCCGCACCGGATTTGGCAATGGCCTGCGCCCGGAAGTCTGGGGCCGGTTTGTCGAACGCTTTGGCATCAAGCATCTGGTCGAGTTCTACGGCTCGACCGAGGGCAATGTGTCCTTCATGAACTTTGATGGAAAGATCGGCGCGGTCGGTCGCTTGCCAAGCTATGTTGAAGACAAGATCCGCGTGAAATTCGTCAAATTCGACGTCGCCGAGGAAAAACCAATTCGCGATGCAGATGGCTTCTGTGTCGAAACCGACCCGAACGAAGCCGGCGAAGCCATTGGCGAGATCACCGAAACACAGGTGTTTGACGGCTATAACGACCCGGCTCAGACTGAAAAGAAAATCCTGCGCGATGTCTTCCAGCCCGGCGACATGTGGTTCCGCACCGGCGATCTGATGAAAAAGGACGAGCAGGCTTATATCTATTTCGTTGACCGGATTGGCGACACCTTCCGCTGGAAAGCCGAAAACGTTGCCACCAACGAAGTCGCCGAAACGCTCGCTGTGTTTGAAGGCATCAAACTGCCAAACGTTTATGGCGTCGCCGTTCCGGATACAGACGGACGCGCGGGCATGGCCGCAATCACGCTCGACGATGCCAAAGAGCTCGACGGCAAGGGTCTTGCGGCCCATGTCGATGCCGAACTACCGGTTTATGCGCGCCCGATCTTCATTCGCGTTCAGCCAGAGGCCGAAACCACCGGCACATTCAAATACCGCAAAGTCGAACTAGTGAAGGAAGGCTATGACCTGTCCAAAGTCGATGGCGACAAAGTCTATGTCCGCCTGCCGGGCTCAGATGCCTATGAGCTGCTAACCCCGGACATTCAGGCCCAAATCGACAAGGGCGAAGTTAAGTTCTGATTTCTTCTTTCAGGTATCTGTAGGGCGCGGTTAAGGGCGAAGCGCGAAACCCGCCGTAACACGGATGGGGCCATGTCGGCGGGATATTATCCCGCCCTACTTGCTACGCGTTACGGAGTGACGCTGATGATTTCAGACGTACCCAAATCGCAGTTTTGGCAACACACCCTCAATCTTAGAATGTAAGTAAATATCGCATATCATTTTAATGAAAGCTTCGGCTGAACTTGCGCGATGGCAATAATTTGCAATCTCCGTGAATGACAATGGAACGATAGCGTGTAGATTTGCTAGCTCATGCAATGTGTAAAATTTTGCGTACTCATCTCGTTCATCGTCGACTATTTCAGGCACGACCACCAATCCATAAATTGGCTTGTTTGATGTCTGAACGCGATTTGTTGATGCGCGAGTATTGTCCGTCAAGTCTATAAAATCCGTCGCGGAAAGGTGTTTGATCGCACCAACTGTCTGAGCCAGACCTTCTTTTAATTTCGAACGCCACGATTTCCGCTTTCTGGAAATCGTGCGGAAGAGCGTTTGCACGTCATTCGGGGAATCTTTTGCTTGAACCACAATTATGAGTTCATCGGTTTCTACGAGGACATCGCAAAGTTCATTATGACGATCTGTTCGGTATGGATTGATGTAAACCGAACCTTCCTCAAATACTGCGGCGAGAATGGTAGCGATTTCCGGTTCCTGCATATCGCCAGGATTGCCCGTACGCCTCAGACTTGTTCCGTATGTCGCGACTCTCGTGTCCGGCCCGTTTGCATCGATAACGAAAATGTCCTCCGAAAAAAGAGACTCTTCTAGTTCAATCGTAATCGCTCGTGCGTCATCAGCGGAAGTCCTATTTGCAAACCAATCCCATGCATCGTCATGGATATCCACGAGACTCTCTGCGCCTCCGAAATCTATAGGATTTCGCAAAATTCTATCTGCGTGATCGGAGCTTTTTATCTTTGCCAAGAAGCCTGCGCGTTCGATGTTCAGCAAATCAAAAAAATGAACGAAAACTGTTTGTGAATGCAGCATTTCGATAAACGTGACAGTCAATATATCGTCTGCTAGTAACGGTGTCATGATTACCAACGGTTGGTCGGTGTCGTCCCAAAAAGCAGACATTAATGCGAAACTCTGGCCTTCTAGAACTGGACACAGATAAATAGAAAAATATTGCTTCTCGACTGCAGCTAAGATCGCTTCCTTTGATTGCTTTACGATCAGAAGAAAAGAATCTGATGATTGGAATTTACCGACGTTTAGTCCTCCGGGCATTTCCCGGATTGAAGCCATCACCTCTGGATGCTCAATGCTCAGAAACGTATGCATGAAGTCACATTCCTTTTGGTCCAGAGCAGCAATGTATGTAGCAACTGTCTTGAAAGAAAAAAGGCCGCCCATTGAGGCGGCCTTTCTGTTTCCTGTCGGAACGTTTTACTCAGTCAGGCCGAGTGACTTTGCCAGAACGTGGAAGATTTCGTTCTCTTCCATAACGCCGTTCACCAGCTCTGATCCCGGGCCGGATGCAAAGATCGCAACATCTTCGCCGCCATGCGTTTCTGAGCTCATCGGCAACAGAGATTGCTGCAAGTAATTGTCAGCCTCGGTATCAACCTTGCTGATATCCGGACGCAGACACGTCATCTGACCGTCTTTCTCAGTACAAACAGAACCCGGGCCATTCCAATACCCAAGCGTGGTATATGGCTTGCCGTCAGCCGCCTTGTTGTACGTGCCGATGCCCGTTGCAGACTTGCCGAGAATTGGATTGTTACGCGCAGAATAGCCTGCAATCACGAAGACGTGGCTGTGGTCAGCGGTGACGAGGATCAGCGTTTCTTCATCATTCGTCATGTCGAGCGCCGCTTTGACCGCATTGTCGAGCGCATCAACGTCTTCCAGAGCGCGTTTCGCATTATTGGCGTGGTGACCATGGTCAACGCGGCCGCCCTCAACCATCAGCACATAGCCTTTATCGTTCTGAGACACGCGCGTAATGGCGGCTTTGGTCAGATCGGCCAGAGATGGCTCGCCCGCTTTATCCTTTGAACGGTCAAGCTCAAACTGCATGTGGGAGGGTTCAAACAGGCCGAGGACTTTTGCGTCGCTCGCAAAATCCGTCGCGTCAAAACCCGCCTGATCCCAGATGAAAGTGTGCGCGTCAGATTTAGACGTCCACTCAGAGATCAGGTCACGACCATCTTTACGGCGGCCAGACTTTTTCTCGTATTCCGGATCTTTCTGCTCACTGGTCATGAAGTTCTGACGGCCACCGCCGAACACAACCTCAAAGCCGTCACCGGCTGGCCAGTCGATCAGCTGCGCTGCAATATCCTTACAGCCTGCGCTCTCTTCGCCGCCAAGCTCTGTATCATTTTCCCAGTTCCGGGACGCGGATTTGGCATAAGTCGATGCCGGTGTTGCGTGCGTGATGCGTGCCGTTGAAACAACACCTGTCGCGAGGCCCGCTTTTTCGGCCAGCTCAAACAGAGTGGTCGCTTCATGACCCTTGGAGTTTTCACAGCGGCCAAACGGCGCTTCCTTGGTCAGGCCCAGCGTTCGCATATTTACTTTTGCGCCTGTGACGATGGCGGTCGCTGTCGACGCTGAGTCTGCGATCTGGCCGTCATGCGCATAGGTTTTGGACAATGCCAGATGCGACATCTGCTCGATTGTCAGCTTATAGCTTTCGCCATCGAGACCTTTTTTCTGACCCGCATAAATCCGGCCTGCCGTCAGCGTGGAAATACCCATGCCGTCCCCGATGAACAGGATGACGTTCTTGGCGCTGGCAATTTTCTGCTCCAGGCGGCGCGCATCAACGGCAGCAGACGCCGTCACATAATAGCTGTCACCCGCCTGTTTCGGCGCTTCGACAAGGCGATCAGTAGGTTTCACCGGCGGTGTAAGACTTGTGCAGGCGGTGAGCGCCAGTCCACCAACCAGTGTCGAAAGCAGAACTGTTTGTTTCATAGGAACGTACCTGTCTCCGGGTGTTGAGGTTTCAATCGGTTTCGCATCAAACCATGACACTTTTTTATTCGGTTTCATTTCCACGACGCGCGGGCCAGCGGAACTGAGCGACCAAGAGAGCGGTCAGAATGATTGACGCCCCAAACAACTGGATAAGCGCCATTTCTTCTCCGAACAATGGCCAGCTGATAATTGCTGCGGTGACAGGCTGAACCAGCACCATAACGCCTGCAATTGATGGCGGGGCTTTCCCAATGCCGTAAACGATACAGCCCTGCCCGCCAATCTGTGCGAACACAGACAGAAACAGCGGTGGGCCGAGACTGCTCAGGCTTGGTGGAATCGGGTTCTCGCCGAATGTAAATGCCATGCCGAGGGCGACAATCGCTTCCGTCACTGTGGCCCAGAAGATCACGCTCAGCGCATCAATTGTGCGCCGGGCAATGGCCGCAAACAGCATATAGAACGACACAAAGACTGCGGCGACGACCGCAATCATATCGCCGCGAAGACCAGTTTCTCCGCCCGCTGCAGCACCGCCGGACGATAACAGCCACGCGCCGAAAACGGCCATGGCAACGGCAATGCCCCAAAAAATGGATGGGCGGTCTTTCAGCACCAGCCAGACCAGAAAGCCCGTACCGATATTGCCCAGATTGACGATAAAGGTCGCATTGGCCACCGACGTCATGGTCAGCGCCAAATGCCAAAGCCCGATATCAAGCGCAAAAAACGTACCCGCCGCGATCACGGCCAGATTGGGCCGCGCTGGCTTTCTTCCACGCACAGCAAAGAATAACATGAACAGAGGCACAGCGAGCGCATAGCGCCAGAAAGCCGTCGTTTGTGGTCCCAAACCATCATTCACCGCATAGCGCAAACCAATCGGCGCAAGGCCAATCAGAAAACCGCCCAAGGCAAGGATCAGCACACCAATAATCTGGTCGCGAGGGTTTCGAATTATAGTCGTCATTCTGCCGGGGTGTTTCGAAGAGTCGAGAGGAGATCCTCCGGCTTTACGCCCTCTTCCCGCAGACTGCGAATGGTTTTTGACATTTCTGACTTTGAAAATTTCCGACCGTCCGGGCCCAGCAGCAATCCATGATGCGCATAGACCGGGGTCGGCCAATCCAGAACGGCCTGCAAAACCACATGAATATGCGTCGCGAACACCAGATCGCGGCCCCGCGTGACCTGCGTTATGCCTTGCAGGGCATCGTCATGACACACAGACAAGTGATAGCTGGTCGGCGTATCCTTGCGCGCCAGAATGACATCGCCGAGCCAGTCCGGATGCGCGTTCACCCAGCCGGGGTCAACGCCGGGCGCGCAGCCCGTTTCTTCAAACCCGAGCTCAGACCAGCGCGGCCCCAGATAGTCACGGCACGCATCCAGATCGAGCCGCCAGGCAAATGATCCGGCCTCGTCCACGACATGTTCCGATTTCAGAAGTGCCCGGCGAAACGGCTTCTCACCGGCCGGGCTGGTCTCCACCCCTGCCTCATCCAGATGCGCGTTGATCTCTTTTCGGCTGAGCCCGCAGCGATAAACCAGCCCAAGCTCACTCAAACGCGCCAGTGCAGAAGTATAGTCTGCAAAATGATCTGACTGGCGCCGAACGGGCGTCTCCCAGGAAAAGCCAAGCCAGCTCAGATCTTCAGAGATCGCAGCCTCAAACTCTGGCCGGCATCTGGTCTGATCAATGTCTTCTATCCGCAACAGACACGTCCCTGCCCCAAATGCCTTCATGGCAGCATAGGCATGGCCGATATGCAAAAACCCTGTTGGGCTGGGAGCAAAGCGGGTCAGGAAGCTCTGAGACATAGCAAACAGCTTTCCCAGCTTGCCCGCCGCTCTACAAGATTAAAAACCCAAGCTTTGCGCAATAATCAGATTGACGCCTTCGCCTGTGCGCCACCAAATCGGCTTATGCATCACGATCCCATCACACTCCAACGCGCCTGCGAGCATCTGGCAGAGACCGACCAGGCTCTGGCACGCGCTTATGACGCGATCAGCGTTCCGGTCTGGCGGACCGCGCCGCCAGAGTATGAATCCATCGCCCGCACCGTGACGTTCCAGCTGTTATCAACGCGCGCAGCTGGTGCGATCTGGGAGCGCGTCCTCGCCTGGGGCGGCGGCAAGCTGCACTGTGATGCGGTGATCAAGGGCGATGAAGACGCCTTGCGCGCCTGCGGTCTGTCACGGCCAAAGGTTCAGCATCTGAAATCCATCGCCTCGGCCATTTCGACGGGCGCACTGGATCTGAAACGTCTGGAAACCCTGCCAGATTGTGAGGCCCGCAAAGCGCTGATTGCCGTGAAGGGCATTGGTCCATGGACGGCTGAAATCTATCTAATGTCAGCCCTCGGACGAATGGACGCGTTTCCTGAAGGGGATGTCGGCCTGATGGAGGCCTTCCGTATGCTGAGAGAGGATGAACAGCGATTCGCACCCAAAGCCTTCCTCCAGCATGCCGAAACCTGGCGTCCCTACCGCGCGGTCGCAGCGCAACTCCTCTGGGGCTATATAAATATGACCCGCAAAAAGGACTACTGAGCCCCTGTTTTCCTTCAACTATTCTACTTTTCGGTAAAAGAATTCAGGATTGTCACAAAGCTGTAGCAGGGAATCGGCTACACACGTCTTTGAGGTTTCAGGGGTTCAGGTTAACCTCTGATTCGTTAAGTGTACGAGGGTGCAAATGGCTTCTGTTTCCGCCACCCCTCCTAACGGGTGGCCCGCGCTTGTGCTGAATGCGGACTATCGTCCTTTGTCCTATTATCCGCTATCGATATGGGGCTGGCAGGACGTCGTCAAAGCCGTATTCCTGGAACGTGTTGATGTGGTCGCGCAATACGACCATGTTGTCCGCTCCCCCTCCTTTGAAATGCGATTACCGAGCGTGATTTGCCTGCGCGAATTTGTGCAACAGGACCGCGCTCCAGCCTTCACCCGCTTCAACGTTTTCCTGCGCGACGGCTTTTCCTGCGTCTATTGCGGGTCTGAAGACGATCTCACATTTGACCATCTTATTCCGCGCTCCCGCGGCGGGATTACCAGCTGGGACAATATCGTCACCGCCTGTTCGCCGTGTAATCTGAAAAAGGGCGGTCGCATGCCGGACGATATCGACATGAAGCCCAACCGGATGCCGGTTCAGCCGAGCAACCACCAACTCCAGCAGACAGGTCGTCGCTTTCCACCAAACTTCCTGCACGAAACCTGGATGGACTATCTCTACTGGGATGTTGAACTCGCACAATCTTGACCCTCGTCGTTGAAGTGATCGTTCAGGACTGGACGCACGCTTCAGAAAGAGACAAGACTAGGCTCCAGACTACTGCCGGAGCCTCTGATGGATCGCATTGATTCCCTTCGTATTTTCCTGAGTGTAGCTGAGAATAACAGCTTCTCTGAGGCCGCCAGACAAGTTGGCATTTCCGCCGGACAGGTCTCAAAACAGATTGCCTCGCTGGAAACCCTGCTGAAAATCCGGCTATTCGACCGCTCGACCCGGCGCGTCCGGCTGACGCCAGAGGGCGAACAGCTTGTCGAAAAAGCACAAGTGATCATCGAAAAATTCGACGCTATCGAGTCAGGACATTTCGAAGAATCCGACAATATGACCGGACTGGTGCGCATCACCGCCCCGGTTGTTTACGGCGCGTATCGGATCGCCCCAATCATTTCTGAATTCATGGAGCAGAACCCATCCGTCTCGGTGCGCCTGTCCCTCAGTGACCGCAAGACCGACATGATCGAAGAAGGGTTCGATCTCGCCATCCGCATTGGCAAACACACCGATCTCGGCCTGATCGGCAAAAAGCTCTCCAACGAATCCATTCGCCTGGTCGCCTCTCACGCCTATGTCGAGAAATTCGGAAAGCCGAAAACGCCGGAAGAGCTTCAGGAACATGAATGCCTGATCGACACCAATGTGCCGGAGCCGCGGCGCTGGTCCCTCACCCGGAACGGCGAGAACCGCACCGTCCGCGTGGATGGCCGCTTTGAAAGTGACAGCCTTCATGCCGTCACCGCCGCTGCGCAAGCCGGGCTTGGCATCGCACAGCTGCCATGCTGGTGCACAGATCGCGTGACCGATACAGAAAATCTGCAGGTCGTCCTTGAAGACTGGACCTCGCCGGTTCCGGAAGTCTGGATTTTATGGCCACCCGGCCGCTATCTGCCGACCCGTGTCAGAACCCTGATCGATTTCATATCAGAGCATCTGAAACAGACGGTCTGATCACATCCACGGATTATATTTGTAAATCGTCCGGCGCGTAGGAGGCGGCTCCTCTTTCGGCTCTTCAGCAACCTCTGCTTCCGCCGTCTCAGGGCTTGCCTCGACCAGTACCTCAGCTTCGGCTTCAGCCTCAACAATGACAGGCTCGTCCGCTTCCACCACAGACTCAGCTTCAGGCGTGACGGTTTTCACCTCAACGAATTCAATCCCTTCGATCAGGACCGTCTCAATCGTCTCATCGGCGACAGCAGGCGCTTCAAACGGCTCAACACTCAGCGGCGTTGCCGTCAGACCAATAGGCTGACCTTCATCCAGCAGGTCTGGCTCAGGTTCGGCGTCGCTGATGTACTTAACTGGAACGTCCGGCTCTGGCGCAATCTCTTCGACCGGCAGAGGTGTGATCAGATAAGCCGGGACAATCGCGCGCGCATCAAGCGTTTGGCCTTCCCCGCTCCACTCGGCTGCGGCATGCACGAGCGGCTCAATCAATGGCTCTGGCGGCAGGTCATCAACCATTGGCAGACCGTCATCGACAAGCTCTTCGCTAGCTGGCTCGGCTTCGACAAAAACCTCGACTGCTTCTGCACCGAACGCGCCAATCATGCCAAAACTCGCCGGCTTAACCGGCTCTGCTTCAGGTTCAGCCTCTGGCGCGTCACCCGATGGCTCAATGTCAGCGGCCACAACCTCTTCAACAACCATGCCGCTATCGATCGGCGTTTTCCCCAGAACCGTTTCAACCGGCGAGAACTGGGTCACAGGCTCATCGAAACCTTCCGTAGAGATGTAATCATCGACAGCTTCCACTGACGCGATTTCGGCGTCTGGCGGGATCGTCCAGCCTTCGCCCTCGTCATAGGTTTCCGGCGCGATCATACCAGACTTCTCTGAAAGGCTTGTCTCTTCGACGCTGGTGGTCGCCGCCGCGCCGAGCGATGTCAGCCCGTCGGACAATCCGGTAATTGCATCGCCAGAGACCTCCTCTACCGGAGCCTCTTTCAGCTCACCTGTCTCAGCTTGCTCAACGGGTGTTTCGGGCGGCTCTGCCGCCGCAATGTCGTCTTCGACCGTTTCAACGGTTTCCACCGCCACAGGCTCAACCTCCACAAGGTCCGGCTCGCCCGCATTCTCGTCCTCGTCTTCGACATCGTCATAGACAGGCGGTTTGCTATTCACCTTTTCAGCCAGCAGCGCGACACGCGACGCCATTTCCGACTGGTCGGGGAACATCATATCGTATTGGCCGCCATCATCATCACTGTCCGCATCACCATCGAGATCAAGCGCCGACACAATGGAATCGATAATGGCATCAACCCCGGTCAGCTGGCGGCGAACATCAGACACCAGCTTTTCGATCTTCAGCGAGTAAGACAGCCCGTCAACATCCTTCGACGCGGACAAAAGCGCATCAGATACGGTTTCCAGAACCCGGCCGCTTGCATCCTGAAGGACCAGACGGCTTGGAGACTGGCCAACGGTCACCCGATAGCCTTCAGTATCGTAGAAACAGGTTTCTTCGTCACCTTCCTGCCAGGCAATCTTGGAATCCTCAGTCATTTCGATGAGCTTCTCAATGAGCTTTTGCGTGGATGGATGCAACATTTCTGGGACTCGCTCAGCCGGAGAGTTAAACAATATTTAAGCACCTAAACCCGGCCCCTAAAAGGCCTGAAGGTCACGAAATCCCATCTCAACTGCAGTTTTCTGCTTCCTTGCAGGCAACTGCCCGTGAATCCGGCAAACCGGAAAACTCAACCTGAGATCAGGAGGCGTTCTCACTTGCCATGACACGCTTGGCATCCCCAATGAAAGACTGGATCGGCGTGTCACCGGCAAGCGTCAGATCGCTTCGATAACCACGCACATAGCCTTCCGGATCGACCAGCAGATAGCTTGGAACCCACGGCAATTGAAAGCCGGACTTCGCGCTGGCGTCTTTATCCAGCGTATAGGGATAGGTATAGCCCTTCACCTTGAAATAATTGTCGATCGATCCGAACCGCCCAAAGGCTTCGCCCACACGGGTCGCGCTTGGCGGCGAATGAATGGTCATGAAACCAAGCTCCGGATCTGCCTCCAGCGCGGTTGCGAGCTCTGCGACAAGCGGGCCATCGACAATGCAATCCGGGCACCAGAGACCCCAGATATAGAGAATGGTCCATTTGCCTTTCAGCGCGTCCTGAGTAATCGTTTCGCCGTCAGGTGTCACGACAGCGAAGTCGGGAACCGGCTGACCCAGAAGCACATATTGATACGGACGACCATTCTTGTCGCGCGGGACATCGCCCTTTTTATGTTTGGCGCTTTTCGGCGGCGGATTGTTTGCCGTGATGAAATCAGTCGCCTGCTCACTGCCGCAAGCCCCAAGCAAAGCAATCAGCCCGGCAGCGAAAATCGATTTTAGCAGGTTGTGTTTCATCGAGAAGACCCCTCTCTCAAAGTCTCCGGATAATCGGATCATCATTTGTTTTTCATACTTTCAGGTCACAGGAAAGCGACTCAACAGTGTTGTGAGAATGGCAAAATGGTTGACCTGAAGGCGATTGATGGATACGGCCCCTGAACCCCGGAAATTTTACAGTCAGCGCCAATCAGAGATTTGGTCTTTTCTGCCATGCTGCGACCGCCGACTAAGAACAGACTGAAACAAACATATGTCCAGACCCAGCCCGCTCATCACGATCATGGTGAAAGCTGCCCGCGCCGCAGGTCGAGGCCTCGCGCGCGATTTTGGTGAAGTTGAAAACCTGCAGGTCTCCAAAAAGGGACCGGGTGACTTCGTAACGGCTGCGGACCACCGCGCTGAAGAAGTCATCTATAATGAATTGTCCAAATCGCGCCCAGGCTATGGCTTCGTCATGGAAGAGCGCGGCATTATCGAAGGAACGGACAAAACCAACCGTTTCATCGTTGACCCACTCGATGGCACGCTGAACTTCCTGCACGGCATTCCGCACTTTGCGATTTCCATCGGCCTGGAACGCGAAGGCAAGCTGCATGCCGGTGTTGTTTACGACCCGATCTCCGGCGACATTTACTGGGCGGAAGCCGGTCAGGGCGCATGGCTGGAAAACCGCCGCCTGCGCGTTGCAACCCGTATCAAGCTGTCTCAGTCTATTCTGGCGACCGGCACGCCATTCATCGGCCATGATGAAGAGCGCCACCGCCTGTTCTGGGCGGAGATGGCTCATCTCACTCAGGAAACCACAGGCATTCGCCGTTTTGGCGCGGCCTCGCTGGATCTGGCTTACATTGCGGCCGGCCGTTTCGACGGGTTCTGGGAACGCAATCTGAAGCCATGGGATATCGCAGCCGGTATCGTACTTGTGCGCGAAGCGGGCGGTGTCATTGAAGACATTGATGGCAAGAATGTTCTGGAAACCGGCAATATCATTGCGGCGAATCCGAGCCTCGCTCCAAAAATCCAGACCAAGCTGAAAGCCGCTAAAAAGGCATTTGAAGCCTGACCCTAACGGCCAGGCTCCATCACGTTCAGTTTCCGGCTGACCTCAGCCAGCGTTTCCGGTGAATTGACCAGCGCCATGCGTTCTGGTCGGGTCAGCGCCTTCAGATAGGCGTCGACGCTTTGCGCTTTGCCGATCTTGGCTGTCGCCAGCGCCAGCGGCGTATGCACCTCAAACCCGTCCAGCGGCCAGTGTGGATCGACAAGATCTGCATGGTGCTGCAGACGATCCTCTGACGCCAGCAAGTCCACCTCATTTGCCACATTCAGCTTGCTGAAATGCGACCGGTCCTCCAGCGCGTCTGAGAAACACGCCGGCACATTTGCCTGCTCAGCAGTTTTGAGGCTGCGGGCGAGCACTGCGGTGTCTGGCTGGTATTTCCCCAGATAGTAAGACAGTGGCACAGCCATCATCATGCCAAGCGTTGCAGGGGCAAGCCAGGCCGCAAACACTGGCGAGATCGCCAGAGCTGCCAGCGTCAGCACGATGCCGAGCACGGTCGTCAGCGCATGTCTGCGAGCCACATCTCCAATGGCATAGCCTTCACTTCCCCGTGACTGCGGCGACCAGCCCGCATCGCGCCCTGTCAGAATGGACAGAACAGACGAGGTTTGCGCCGCCATCAGAACCGGCGCCGTCAGGGCAGAGATCAAGGTCTCGACAAAGGCGCCGCCCAATAATCGCAGACGCGCCATGATGGTTTTCTCCGGTGGGCGGATCAGCGAGACGATCACGCCAAAGGCTTTCGGCAACAGCAACACAGCCAGTGTTGCAAAGAACACATTCAGGGCGAGTGCGGCGTCAATCACCGGCCAGGTCGGCGTCAGCGACGGGTTGTCGGAGAAATAAGCCGGACGCAAAAAGCGGCTCTGCAGAGACAGGCCCATACCGACAAGGATCAGCACCAGCCAGAGCGGCGATGCCAGATATGAGAAAATCCCCATTGAAAAGTGAATACGGCTGGTCAGCGCCATGCCGCGCGCCCGCACCAGCACAGCGGAATGCTGCAAATTGCCCTGACACCAGCGACGGTCGCGAATGGTCAGGTCAATAATCGTCTGCGGACCTTCCTCGAAGGACCCGCCAATATCCGGATCAATCCGCACTTTCCAGCCGGCCCGACGCATCAAAGCGGCCTCAACAAAGTCGTGACTGAGGATGTGACCCCCAAACGGCGCTCTGCCCGGTATTTCCGGCAAGCCTGCCGCTTCGGCGAAGGCCTGCACCCGGATCATGGCATTATGCCCCCAGTAATTGCCTTCATTCTGAGACCACCAGGCAATACCGCGGCCAAGCACCGGCCCATAGACAGAAGCGGCAAATTGCTGGGTGCGTGCAAACAGGCTTTGTCCGCCAATCAGCTTTGGAATGGTCTGTAACAAGCCAAGCTCGCAATCAGCTTCCATGCGTGCCGTCATCGCGACCAGCGTTTCTGCCGACATATAACTGTCAGCATCATAGATCAGCATATGATCGTAACGACCGCCCCAGCGCGTGACGAAATCATGCACATTGCCCGCTTTCCGGGCGAGGTTGATCGTGCGGCGGCGATAAAAAATCGGGCAGGCCTCACTTGACCGTTCCCGCAGAACGTCAAACCCGGCCTCTTCTTCCAATGCGACATCCGGCTGATTTGAATCGCTCAGAATGAAGCATTCGAAAGCCCCTGGTGCGAGCTTACCAAGCGCGTTCGAGATCGACTCAACCGTTGCAAACACATCGCGCACACTCTCATTATAGACCGGGAATAAAATCACCGTCCGGGAGGTTAGCTGGCTCGGATCAACCTCGCCCTTTGGCGGAGGCCGCGCAAACAGCGCATCCAGAAAGCCGCACACAGCACTCACGAATGCAAAGCTGATCCAGCCCACATTCACGATAAAGATGGCAAGCATCCCCCATTCGAGGGCGGTCATGCCAAGCACATTCAAAACGCGGAACATCAGCCAGCCGAGCCAGATGGTGACGAGGATCGACACTGTCACCAGAAAAAGCTTTCGCCAGATATGTGACGACGGCCCGTGCGTCAGAGACTTGATGCCCCGCGCCTCCAGAACCTGAGCTGGCATGGCCAGCGGCGATTCCGGAGGGCGTGAACCTGATTGCATTAAGTCGCGCTCCAGCGGTACAGCCATGTTTCAGAGACCGGTCGGTCCACGCGGGTCAGAACAGCGCGCAGCTCTGATGCCGAGGCACCCGCCGCATCCAGTTCAAAGCTCAGACGAACGCGATTGCGCTTTTCATCGACTTTCACATTGACGTTTGAAACCTTGCCAGAGGTCGCAGACACTTTGGCCTCGACGCCGTCCATGCGCTTTGCATCGCTCACATCAAAGTCGACAACAAACAAACGGCCCTTAGTGGTTTCAGACATGCCGGTACGGGTTGCGTGCACAGACGCCAGATTTGGCTTGATCGGCGCATCCATGCCCCAGCTCAGCTGATAGGAAATATCCATGCGCTCGCCTTTGCGAAGCGGATCGCGCAGCTGCCAGAAGCTGATAATGTTATCATTATACTCGTTCGGCGTTGGAATCTCGACCAGCGTCAGCTGTCCCGGGCGCCAGCCTTCGCCGGGTGTGACCCAGACGCTCGGGCGGGACTCATAGACCGCTTCAATATCCTGATAGTCCTCAAATGAGCGGGTACGCTGCATCAGACCGAAACCACGCGGCACGTTATCAGCAAAGCTTGAAAGCTGCAGCGTGCCCGGATTGGTCAGCGGACGCCAGATCCACTCACCATTCGCCAGCATGGCAGACAGACCTTCTGAGTCATGAACGCGCGGACGGAAGTCAGTGTGTTTATCCTGCGGATCCTGTGGACCGAATTCGAACATGGATGTCAGCGGCGCAAGACCAATACGGCTTGTGTCCTGACGCGCAAACAGGCTCGCGCGCACATCTACCTGAGTTTGCGCCCCGATATGGACTGTAAACTCATAGGCGCCGGTGACACTCGGTCCGTCCATCAGAGCATAGAAGCGAAGCGCATCTTCACCCATTTGCGGTTTGCGAATCCAGAATTCCTTGAACTCAGGAAACTCTTCACCGTCCGGAGACGCTGTCTGAATGGCGATGCCGCGCGCAGACGCCCCATATGTGTTGCCCGGACCAAGAGCCCGGAAGAAGCTTGCGCCTTTAACGCTCATCACTTCGTCCAGTCGACCTGCCGCATTCAACGGAGACAACAGGCGGAACCCTGCAAGACCAACTTGCGCCTTTTCAGCGTCGGTCAGTGTCAGCGGCTCAAAGTCGAACTTTGACACATCGAAGTGCTCCGGCGTGATGTCGGTTCCGTCCAGAACGCTGAGTTTTACCTCAGTCTTGAACAGAGACCCGCGCGGATCGAGCATGAGCTGGAACTGGCCCTGATCTTCAGCGAACAGATTGGCGTCCCGCTTGAAATCAATCATGCGGTAGTCGTCATAAGTCAGTTTTGACAGAAATTCCGGCGGGGCTGGTGAGGGCTGATACGCCTGCTCAGCCAGGAGTCTGGCTTTCTCTGAAACGGCCACAAAGGCATTCAGAGGCGTTTTCACCTCATCCTCGTCGGCATATTTGATATATGTCGCGGCGCGCATTTCCGTTGCAGGCGTCAGTGCATCTGCCGGAAATACGTCATCATTCCCCGTGTCGAAGACCGGTTCGATGTATTTCAGTTCCGCCGAAGGGTCTCCCTCAGCGCTCAACTCCCCCTCAGGAGCCGACTTGATTGTAGTCTTGGCAGTCAGGGACAATTGACTACCTTGCCTGGAATTGGTGCCCGCCGGATTGCAGCCAACAAGCACCCCAAGCATTGAGACGGCCATTACGGCTGTACGTGCATGCTTCATAGAAAAACTCGTCGATCGTGTTTCGTTTGCTTGTCACCGAACCGCCCGATGGCCGCTGACAGTTAAACAGGTATGCGCGCTTATCTTTTTGCGCTTGTTACTCGACTGAACTGGACAGAGTTCCAGTATTTCATGTGTAGTTCATCAATGACAGGACATTTCCTCTAATAATCGGGCAGAATTACGACAATGACCCGACGCGAATGTGAAACTGTCAGATTCGCGCAAATTCCGAGCACCAGACACAATATCTTGTGCTTTCGAATCACATTTCCGACGCGTTCGACACTGCCGCGACGCAGAACGATCTCGAAATTCAATATTGGATCGTTTCGCGAGACGATTTTTTACCGGGCCAGGATCATTTTCTGACCATCAAACCCACATTGCCTGTGAATAGTTTTGGGAAGTCGCCGCATTTATCGTATCATCGACATTTCATGGGGCATTTCGTTTCGTCGACCCTGTGGATAACAGCATGGTTTTGTCGTTATCCACCGAGTTCCTAACAGGCGTTAACTTTTTTTTCACGGAAAAACGAGTTTGCGGCCTCTGTTATAGTTGACGTCTCATTAACCTTGGACCCACTATATATAGCGTTGAAACGGGGGCTTTGCGCCAGATATGGCGAAACACTCCCCAATTCACTATATTATCGTAAGCACTGAATGAGCAGGGAATCCGCATGTCCGTCTCCTCTACCGCAGAACAAGGTCAAAATGCCCAGGCGTCTGATATCCGTCGTGGCAAACCTAAAACGTCCGCAGACCTGCGAGTCGTGCAGGGCGTCAGGATTGATCCGTCACGCGATGCGAATCTGACGGAATTCGGCAAGCGAACTCTGGAAGACCGTTATCTCCTGCCGGGTGAAACGTTCCAGGGCATGTTTGCGCGCGTCGCCACAGCTTATGCGGATGATGCCGACCACGCACAGCGCATTTACGAATACATCTCCAAGCTCTGGTTCATGCCGGCGACGCCCGTCCTGTCAAATGGCGGTGCGGAACGCGGTCTGCCAATCTCATGCTTCCTCAACACAGTTGACGACTCCCTCGACGGCATCGTTGAGACCTGGAACGAAAACGTCTGGCTTGCATCCAATGGCGGCGGCATTGGCACTTATTGGGGCTCTGTCCGCTCTATCGGCGAGAAAGTCGGCAAGAACGGCCAGACATCGGGCATCATCCCATTCATCCGCGTCATGGATTCTCTGACCCTCGCAATCAGCCAGGGCTCTCTGCGCCGTGGCTCTGCTGCGTGCTATCTCGACATCCACCACCCGGAAATCGAAGAATTCCTGGAAATCCGTAAGGCATCCGGCGACTTTAACCGCAAGGCGCTGAACCTGCACCACGGCCTGAACATCACAGACGCCTTCATGGAAGCTGTCCGTGACAATGAAGAGTATGAGCTGATCAGCCCGAAATCCGGCGAAGTCATCAAGACTCTGAACGCACGGAAAGTCTGGCAGAAGATTCTCGAAATCCGCATGCAGACCGGCGAGCCATACCTTCTGTTCACCGACACAGTGAACAACGCTATGCCAGCGCACCAGCGTAAACTCGGCCTGTCTGTGAAACAGTCTAACCTCTGCTCAGAGATCGTCCTGCCAACTGGCACTGACCATCTCGGCAATGAGCGGACAGCCGTTTGCTGCCTGTCCTCTCTGAATGCTGAGAAATTCCTTGAGTGGAAATCAGATCCACAATTCATCGAAGATGTGTTCCGCTTCCTCGACAACGTTCTGGAAGACTTCATCCAGCGCGCACCAGACGAGATGGCGCGTGCCGTTTACGCGGCGCAGCGTGAGCGGTCTGTCGGCCTCGGTCTGATGGGCTTCCACTCCTTCCTGCAATCCATGAATGCGCCTCTGGAGAGCGCTGCGGCGAAAGCCTGGAACGTTGCAATGTTCAAGCACATTCGCAAAGGCGCAGACGCAGCCTCTGTGAAGCTCGCGAAAGAACGCGGCGCTTGCCCGGATGCCGCAGACAATGGTGTCATGGCGCGCTTCTCTCACAAACTGGCAATCGCCCCAACAGCGTCGATCTCCATCATTTGTGGCGGCACGTCTGCAGGCATCGAGCCGATCCCGGCAAACGTCTACACGCACAAAACCCTGTCTGGCTCTTTCACAGTGAAGAACCCGAACCTTGAAGCTCTGCTCGAAGAAAAAGGCATGAACACACCAGACGTCTGGGTCAGCATGCTTGAGCATGACGGTTCTGTTCAGCACCTTGATTGCCTGACGGACGATGAGAAAGCCGTTTACAAAACAGCCTTCGAACTCGACCAGCGCTGGATCATCGAACTGGCCGCTGACCGTACACCATTCATCTGTCAGGCTCAGTCTCTGAACCTCTTCCTGCCGGGTGACATCAACAAATGGGATCTGCACATGCTGCATTGGACAGCATGGGAAAAAGGCCTGAAGTCTCTGTACTATTGCCGCTCTAAATCAGTCCAGCGTGCCGCGTTTGCGGGCTCGGAAGGCAAGCAATCAACAGGTGAACTGAAGATTGAAGCACCGACAGACTATGAAGAGTGTCTCGCCTGTCAGTAAGGCCAGTTCAGATTGAAATGCTTAAAAGCGGGCCATTGCCCGCTTTTATTTTGCCTGAAATCGAGGTTAACAAATCATTTCAAATGCAGGACGAATTTAAACATTTCGGAAAACTGCCGGTCAGTGCTATTAACACCTATTAATTTCCATCAACGACTGTGGGGACATGTTGAGACTGGGGACGCGCATCTTTGTTGCAGCAACGCTGACCTCGGCCATCGGGCTGAGCTGTACGGCGTGTCTGAGCACACCTGCCACTTACGACACCATTGCGGTTCGCTCGGGCCAGACGGATATCATCCTGCCGACGTCAGACAGTGATGAACCAATCCGGTTAGCGTCCAGTAAGATGGCACATCAACCGATCCGTCAGTTACCGCCAGCGCCGCAACAGAAACAACACCAACCGCTTCAGTTCTCCTCCAGCAGCTATATCCGGCCCTCATCCAACCGAATTGAGACCGGCGCGAGCTTCCGCCCGGTTGGCGAAGTCTCTGGCATCGACATTACGGTTGCCGAGTTTGCGCAATCGACCAGTTCGCCGCTGAAATATCAGGGCAGCTGGCAGAAGGAAGACGTTCAGAAGATTGATGCGGGCTATACCTTCGTCGCCAACAAACAGGATACCGGGCTTGGGCTCGATCTGGCGGTTCGTCCGCACGTTTCTATCAACGCACAGGGCGATGTCCGCACCACGCGCGCCGGCGCCGAGGTCCGTGTGGGCCAGAACCTTGATCTTCGCGGTCAGAAGGCCAGAAACTCCAACTGGTATTTCTTTGCGGGCGCCGATGGCGAAGCTGTCGTCTGGGATGTGCAGCGCAGGGGAAGCTCTCTGACCAATGGACAGGTCACGCTGCAGGATAAAGTCACCATTGGGGATGTTCAGGCAGGCATCGCCTTCCAGAGCCCGGCCGGTCAAATGTCGATCAGCTATATTCAGCGCGAGTTCGAATATCGGAACGGGGCGATTTCCCGTTCTGGCGAAGAAGAGTTTGCAGCCGTCACCCTCACTTGGCGGCGCTAGCGCCCGTTTCGCTCACTTTGCGACGCGTGTTTTGTCGACAAACGCCGCTGCCGCCGCAAGAATGGTGTACCCAACCAGTGCCAGCACACCGAATGACTGAGGCGTCGGCGGCTCCTCAACCGGCAAATGATTGAAAGCCTGCAAACCGATCAGGACAACCAGCAGCGCCCATGGCGACACGCGCCCCCAAACACCACCCGGCTTTGTGTTCATCAGAAACAGGATAAGCCCGCCAATGAGCAATCCAACCTCAACGATCTGCGACCAGAGCAGGGAATTCCATAGCCCGAACCCGACCTTTGGTCCGCCAAAGTAGAGCAATAAATCCTCGGTGTGTACGATCAGATCAAGCAACCAGTGAGACATCACTGCGGCGCCAATGATCAGCCCTGCCCGCCAGTCCCGCCCCCTGGTCAGAAACAGCGCGTAAACAATCCCCGCCCCGATGGCCCATAACAAACACCCCGGCAGAGAATGCGTGTACGGCATATAATAAAGGTCGAGATTTGAGGCTTCCATGAAGTGCGGAATGATCCGGACTTTCTCAACCCCGATCATGATCAACACAGCCCAGACAAAATCCACCAATTGCACCGCGACGAACAAATGCCAGAGCGGGATCGCAGGCCTGACCGCACGCGCCGCGAAGGCAGTGGAATAATGACCAATGAACATACGGCACCTCAGAATGCATATTGAATGATTTGTTTATTATTCACAGCCTGCCTTAAGTCAAACTTATTTCTGCCGCGATGGGTGATTAGCACCTGTCTCAATCTCTGGGGCAAATTGCCCGCGACAGAGAGTCAAAAGCAGATATAATTCTGCATTCAATCAAAGGGGACACAATGAAAAAGCTAATTATGCTGGTGCCGCTCGTACTGTTTGCCAGTGCCTGCGGCGAAGACGACAAGTCAGACGCAAAGTCTGTTTCAGCAAAATCCAGCTGCGCTGACGTCGAAACCATTCTGGCTGCAAAATCCGACAAACCACCTTTCTCTTCACTGCGTGGGGACAACGCAATGCTGGGCGATCGGCCACTGCCAGACGCATGGATTGCAAAATCTGAGTTTTTCGGGAAGCCATGCCGCGTCAACAAAATGGGTAAGTTTTTTGGCGGACAGACCGATTTTCACACCTTCAGCTGCCAGCTCTATGAAGCACGCGGTTCGCTGGACAAGGAGAATCGCGAGATCGAGGCGCGCAAAATCGTCGATGAGGTGAAGGCCAAACTGCAAGCCTGTCTTCCGGAAGGCTGGACCTCAGAAGAAGAGACGGAAGACCAGAAATTCGAAGTTTATTATAAGATTCAATACGAACCGAAGGATTTCACCTCCCCTTACAGTTTCACCGCAGATCCGCTATACTTGGAGATGACATATACGCCATTCATGAGCCGCTCGACGTCTTCAGGATGGAATGTGAAACTTCAGTTCCAGGAACAGGTTCCAGCTGAAGACTGATTCCGCACAAAAGCTGCCAGGCTAAACTTTTGTGGACAAATGCGCGCATTCGTATCCATGTATCTTGCGTTAACTATCGGATGCGCGCACCATATATTGTGTCAGCTAGAGCATGGAGCACAAAATGGCAGACGGAATCATGACAGATAAACCAGGACTGTTAATTCCTTCACGAGCGTACAAGCCGTTTCGATATCCGTGGGCCTATGATTTCTGGAAGAAACAGCAACAGGTTCACTGGATGCCGGAGGAAGTTCCTCTTGGTGAGGACTGTAAAGACTGGGCCGTCAAACTGACGGACAAGGAACGCAACCTCCTGACGCAGATTTTCCGCTTCTTCACACAGTCGGACGTCGAAGTCGGTGCCAACTATATGGAACACTATATGCCGCTGTTTAAGCCGGTCGAAGTGTCCATGATGCTGTCGTCATTCTCCAATATGGAGACGATCCATATCGCCGCTTACGCGCTGCTGCTGGAAACCATCGGCATGCCGGATTCTGAATTCTCGGCCTTTATGGAATACGAGGAGATGGCCGCCAAGCATGACTATCTCGGTAAGTTTGGCTGCGAAACCTATGAAGATATTGCCACATCCATGGCGGTGTTTGGCGGCTTCACCGAAGGCCTGCAGCTGTTTGCAAGCTTCGCAATGCTGATGAACTTCCCGCGCTTCAACAAAATGAAGGGCATGGGCCAGATCGTGTCCTGGTCAGTGCGTGATGAAAGCCTGCACTGTGAAGGCATGATCAAGCTGTTCCACACTTTCTGTGACGAAACCGGCATCATGAATGACCAGCTCGCTGAGCGGATCACCGAATGCTGCCGCACGGTTGTGAAACTGGAAGACAAATTCATCGAACTCGCCTTTGAAGCCGGCGAAGTTGAAGGCATGACGCCGGAAGATATCAAGCAATATATCCGTTATATTGCTGACTGGCGCCTGAACCAGCTGAAGCTGAAGCCAATCTTTGGTGTCGACAAACACCCTATCCCTTGGCTGACTGAAATCCTCAACGGTGTTGAGCACGCAAACTTCTTTGAAGCGCGCGCAACCGAATATTCCAAGGGTGCAACTCAGGGCGACTGGCACGGCGACGAAGGTGTCTGGTCACAGTTCGACAAACGCAAACCAAGCTCGCTTCTGATCGAATAGACCCGACAGACAGCATCATGCTTTTCAAAGGCCGGTCGTTACAGCGACTGGCCTTTTTGTTTGCGGTCTTCGGGAACACCCGTCGCGATGATCTTGCGATTTAGCCGATTGAGATTGCGCTCTCTCTCATTCGGGCTTAGCGGAATGAGCCCTTTATCCAGCAAATAGCCATCCACCCCCATTGCGGCATCACCATAGGCTTCGCGCAGGAATGGGATCAGCGCCGGAACTCTGGCGAAATGCTGTGTCTTTACATACAGATAGAGCGGTCGCGACAGGCCGTATTCAGTCGACACAATCGTTTCAAAAGTCGGATGAACACCATCAATCTCTGCGGCGCGCACGCGATCAGAGCTCTGCTCCAGATAGGAAAATCCAATCACGCCCAGCGCATGACGATTGCGGACAAGCGACTGGACGATCTGTCCGTCATTCTCGCCGAAATTCACCCACACCCCGTCAGTACGGATGGTATGAACCTTTTCGTCAAACAGATCTGGGTCAGACGTTTCAAGAGCGCGAATCTCAGCAAAGGTCTTCGCACCCTCTTCCAGCACCAGCTCGATAAAAGCATCACGCGTACCGGATGACACTGGCGGGCCGAACACTTCAATCGGATGCGACGGCAGAGAGGACTCAATATCAGACCATTGCTTGAACGGATTGGCGCGGAAAGCCCCGTCAATCCAGACGTCTTTGGCAAGTGCCAGATAAAGCTGGCGACGGGTCAGCGCGACTGGTTCGTCTTTCAGTGATCCAATCAGCACAATGCCATCATAGCCGAACTTCAGCTCGATAAAGTCAGTAACGCTGTTCTTTTCACACTCGGCGCGCTCGTTGTCACGAATTGGACGCGACGCCATAGAGATAGATGGGGTCTTCTGGTCGGTGCCTTTACAGAACAGCTTGAACCCGCCCCCCGTGCCAGCTGATTCGACCACAGGCGGCTGGTAATTGGTGTTCGCCGCGAAAACTTCGGCCGCCAGCGTCACGAAAGGTGACACAGTGGAGCTGCCCGCGATCTGAAATTCATTCGGAGACGCCGAGGTAAACACACCGGATTTCGGGTCGGATGGTGTGCCCCG
The DNA here is from genome assembly GCA_963678615.1 of uncultured Ponticaulis sp. Classification (GTDB taxonomy): domain Bacteria; phylum Pseudomonadota; class Alphaproteobacteria; order Caulobacterales; family Hyphomonadaceae; genus Ponticaulis. Next base: position 7,024 of record OY782947.1, on the reverse strand, counting down.
TTCACACGCAGCGGCAAGGCCCGCTGCAATCAGCAGCGCGCCCAGAAGACGCGTCCAACGGCTAGCCGTGAGCGTCCTGACATATGTCCATGTCCTGCGTACCATCGCAGCGTACTAGCGGAGTTTTATGAAACTCTTTTGTCATTCTTTAAGATAAACACCGATTTGAGCGTATTTTTTTCGGTTAATTGCACTTCGATTCAGTCAAGAGTCTTTACTTGGGGGATGTTTTTCCCTAAATGCGCTGTTCCGGCGGACATCGGATCAATGTTCCTCTTCCTTCTGGAAGGCGATATAGGTCTGCGGCCCGCACTAACGCCGGATTAGGTTTTACTTTAATCTGGGGGCTGTGATGAACACATTCAACACACCTTGGGACCTGATTCGACAAGTTGATCCTGTCAGGCCAATTGCTTGCGGGCGCCCGCACCTCATTCGTGCAGCGGCGTCTTGGTTCCTCAATAATTTTCCGGGTGACACGCTTTTTGCGGTTAAGGCGAATCCATCTCCATGGGTTCTGAAATGCCTTTATGACACCGGGATCCGTCATTTCGACGTCGCATCTGAAACCGAGATAGAACTCATCTCGACCTATTGCCCAGATGCCGAAATGTCGTTCATGCATCCGGTGAAATCCCGTCATGCAATCAAACGAGCTTATTTCGAATTTGGCGTTCGCACCTTCGTGTTCGACTGTATCGAAGAGCTGGACAAGATCCGTCAGGCGACTGAATACGCCAGCGATCTGAACCTCGTCATTCGCTTCGCCGTGTCCAATCAGGGCGCAGAGCTGCCGATTGACGGCAAGTTTGGCGCAAACGCAGCCAGCCTCGTAGAGCTTCTTCGCACAGCACGTCCGATTTCCCGCAAGCTGGGTATCAGCTTCCACCCGGGCAGCCAGTGCATGGACCCTTATGCGTTCGCAGTTCACTGCGAAACCCTGTCTCGTCTCATCGTTGATGCAGATGTTGATGTCGACATTATCGATGTCGGTGGTGGTTTCCCTGTCGCGTATCCGGGCAAAGAGCCGCCTCCAATGGCGAACTATGCCAAAGTGATCCGCGCTGCGTTCGATCGCATGCCTCTGGCGCCACATGCCGAGCTCTGGTGTGAGCCAGGCCGCGCGCTCGTTGCGGAAGGCACGTCCATTCTGACCCATGTCGATCTGGTGAAGGGCAATACGCTATTCATCAATGACGGCGCATTCGGAACGCTTTACGATGCGGTTCACTGCAACTGGTCTTACCCGACCCGTCTGATCCGTCCTAACAATGCGCCGCATTCTGATCGTCTGAAAGCCTATCGCCTGTTTGGACCGACCTGCGACTCTGCAGACCTCGTTCCGGGCCCATTCTTCCTGCCGGAAGATATTCGCGAAGGGGACGTCATCGAGATCGGCACAATGGGCGCATACGGTGTCTGTATGCAGACCCGTTTCAACGGCTATGGTCAGGTGATCGAAGCCTTCACCAACGACACGCCTTGGCGCTCTGTCTTCAACCGTCCGGTTGAAGTCGCGGCATCAGTGGCGTCATCGAACTAATCCAATTCGACTGTTTCGACAGTCTCAAATCCATAAGCCTGAGCAACTTTAATCAAGCGCTCAGGCTTTCTTTCTGTCGGGCTCAGATACAGTGTCTGACCGGGCAGCGGCGTATTCGCCGCCTGTTTCGGCCGCTCGTTCAGCAAAGACAAAGTCCGGCGCGCAATAGCGTCGCCTGAATCGATCAGCAAGACATTCTTACCAAACAAAGACTGCAACTCATTGCGGATCAGTGGGAAATGCGTGCAGGCCAGAACCACCGTGTCGATCTTGTCGCCATCCGGCTGTGAGGTTAACGCCTCAACCTCTTTGCGCATCTTCATCATGTCCGGCATCTCACCGGCAGCGACCTCTTCAGCCTGCTCGACCAGTATGACACTGCCATGCGTGCGCACCGTCAAATGCCGGGCAAACTCATGCACCAGCGCATCGGTATAGGCCCTGCGCAATGTGCCCGGCGTCGCCAGAACCCCAATCACGCCAGTGCCCGATGCATTCGCCGCCGGCTTGATTGCCGGCACTGTTCCGACAACCGGAATGTCGACGATTTCGCGCACAATCGACAAGGCCAGCGTGCTGGCTGTGTTGCAGGCAATGACGAAAATATCCGGCCTTGCGTGCTCAATCAGCGCTGACGCAAACTTCGGAATCCGGCGCGTCAGGTCTGCATCCGACTTATCTCCGTAAGGAAAAAATCCGGTGTCGGCGGCGTAGGACAAGCGCCCCTCAAACCCCATTTTCTGCAGAGAGCGGACAATGGTCAGCCCGCCCATTCCGGAGTCAAAGACAAGACAATGTGGCGTCTTCATATCGGTGCTCATGGCCCGCCTTCACAATTCTTGTGCAGCGCAGCATTTTGTGCTATGCAGCATGGAGAAACTCAGAAAGGTAATGAACTATGTTCTTCACCAGCGCTTGGACAGATGCAACCAAAACCACGCTCGCACTCATGGAAGCTTCCATGGAAAATGCGCGCGCCGCGCAGGAAGCCATGGTTCGCCAGACTGAAATCATGTCACGCATGGAAAACCCATGGTCTGTGAAATGGAGCGGCACGGCTGTTCCTTTCCCGGTTCTGACCTTCTCTGCCAAGGGCGAAGAAACCTCTCGCGAGGCATTCCATCTGATGGCGGATGTCAATCTGTCAGCATGGGAAAGCACGGCGAAGGCCTATGCGGCTGCACCGGCCTGGGCAAAAGCCCCGTTCAAGGCACCTGGGGAATTCTGGAGCAAATGGTTCGACCAGTTTCAGGATGGCAAATTCGATGCACCGTTTCCGGTTAAACCGGGCAGCATTTTTGAAAAAATGATGCCGGAAGACCTTGTGCCGGACCATGTCGCCAATGAATCCAGGCAGCAAGATATTGCCCCTGCTGAAGCTGACGCGCCTGTTGAAACCAGCGTCGCTCCAGAGCTTTTGAATGAGGCACTGGGGGAGGCCGATGACCTGACCCAGATCAAGGGTGTTGGACCAAAGCTCCAGCAAACCCTGAACGGTCTTGGCGTCTTCCACTTCGCGCAAATCGCAAAGTGGACGCCGGAAAACATCGACTGGCTGGATGATCGCCTGTCGTTCAAGGGACGCATCCAGCGCGAATCCTGGGTTGAGCAGGCTCAGTCTATTCTGAAATCAGCGGCCTGATCTCAGATCAGATCCCCATAGAGCTCGGTTCTGCGATCGCGGAAAAACCCCCACGCAGACCGCTCGCGTCTCAACTCGTCCAGATCAAAGGTCCGGATCAGCACCGCTTCAGCATTCCGGCTGGCTTCGCAGACAAGCTCGCCGGTCTGATCCGCGATGAAGGAACAGCCATAGAAAAGCTGGCCGTCTTCCTCACCAATTCGGTTCGCCGCCGCCACCGGCATACAGTTCGACACAGCATGTCCCTGCATAGCACGCTGCCAACGCTTTGAAGTTTCAAGGGACGGGTCGTGCGGCTCAGACCCAATTGCTGTCGGATACAAGAGAATCTCAGCACCTTTCAGCGCCATGATCCGCGCCGCTTCCGGGAACCATTGGTCCCAGCAAACGCCAACGCCGATTTTACCTGCGCTCGTCTCCCAGGCTTTAAAGCCGGTATCGCCCGGACGGAAATAGAACTTTTCCTGATAGCCCGGACCGTCCGGAATATGGCTCTTGCGATAAATGCCGAGCCGCTTTCCCTGATCAATCATCACCAGCGTGTTATAGGTCGCTGGTCCGTCGCGCTCAAACACGGACACGGGCAATGTGACCTGCAGATCACGCGACAAATCTTCGTAGAATTTCACCGCAGGATGCGCGTCAATACTCATTGCGGCATCGAAATGATCTTCTTCCTGCGTCTTGCAAAAGTAAGGTCCCTCAATCAGTTCTGGCGTCAGAATAAGGTTCGCGCCCTTCTCGGCAGCGTCCTCAATCAGGCGTTTCAGCGTCTGAAGATTGGTGTCGAGATCGGCGCCCAGTGCACACTGCACGACGCCAAGTCTTACTTCATGCATTGTTTTCTCCTGTATATTCAGGAACTTGCTGACTGATGCAGTGGAAAGAGCCGCCCCCGGTCAGGATCGCACCAGCCGGGCTGTGCAAAACGTTTCGGTTTGGAAACAATTCTTTCAATATGTCAGCCGCTTTCGTCACCTCATCTGTATAAGCCGGTATGATAACCGCCTGATTGGTGATCACAAAATTCATATGGCTGGCCGGTATCGCCTCGCCATCTTCATCGACCACGCGCCCAGGAGACGGAAGCGTGACCACTTCCAAACGGCCGCCATCGCGGAACCGAAAAGTATCAAGCTCATCCTTGATTGCCAGCAGGCGTTCCGCATGCGGATCATCAGTGCCATTCGGCATTTGACAGACAACTTTCCGCGGCGCGACAAAGCGGACAAGATTGTCGATATGCCCATCCGTATGGTCATTCAGAAGACCATTTGTGATCCATATGAGATCGGTCGCGCCCAGCGCGTTTTCCAGCGCCCTTTCTGCGGCGGCTTCATCCCACGCAGGGTTACGGTTTGGATTGATCAGGCATTCGCGCGTTGTCAGCATGGCGCCCTCGCCATCCCAGTCAATGCTGCCGCCCTCCAGAATAAAGTCGTGCGCGATGATCTCTGCCTTCAGAGCATCCGCCACCCGGTCAGACAAATCCTCATCGCCCGGAAAGATGTATTTCTCGCCCCAGCCATTAAAGCCGAAGCAATTGGCAATCATCCCGTCTTTTGTCGCCCGCAAAATCGGTCCGGTATCGCGCACCCAGGTATCGCCGCAAGGCGTGTTGATGATCTGCGCATCGGGCACCATCTCCCGCGCGGCGCTCTCGGCCACTTCGCCGTCGACGATCAGAATGACCTCTGTTTTCGGAAGTCCGTTCAGAGGCTCAGCCGACAGGATAAGGTTTGCCAGAGCGGCAACCTCTTTGCGGGCCTCTTCAAATGGGTCTTCCCATGGCACAGGGTGTGATGGCCAGCCGATCATCAGAGCTTTTTGTGGCGCCCATTCCGGCGGCGGCATGCGAGTTTCTTTTGACATGCGCGCGCTTTATCACGATGCCCGAACCAATCAACTGAAAAGTCAGCGCCAAAACAAAAGGGCGACCCGAGGGCCGCCCTTTCACATTCAAATCCTGTAAGGGATTAGAACTGGTATTTGAGACCGAACTGGATCTTCCAGAGAGACTGGTTCAGGTACTCAATGTTGTCTGGGTTTGTATTCAGATTGTTGTAAACGTACTGGCCGTTCTCGATCTGAGCAGAAACCGGCGAACGCTCATACTCGTAACGAGTACGTTCGATGCGGCCCCAGTCGTCATTGATCAGGTTACCGAGGTTCTCGATGTCCATGTAGAAGAATGTCTTATGACCATCGAATACGCCTGGGAATTCCTGTTGGAAGCGCATGTCAACAATTGTTGTCCAACGAGAATTGTCGTTGTTCGCAGGCGCGATTTTACCTTTGTACTGAGCGAGCTCAGAACCATTGATATAATCGAAGAACTGCTGCTGAGTTGCGGCATCGCCACCGAAAGACGCTGAAGAGAACAGCGGATCGTTCGGGCCAGATGGAACGTAGAGCAGGTGACCAGCATCATCCACACGGCTTTCGTTCGCACACTTGCCACCGCCAACAGCGAACACACAGTTGTTGTTCTCGTTGAAGGTGTAAGAGTATGGCTGACCTGTACGACGTGTCGCGAAGAGAGACACTTTCGTTGGGTGGTTTTCCCAGAACAGGTTTTTCTCCCAGTCGAGGCGCATTTTGAACATGTGCTCAACCTGGTAACGAGAAATCTGCTCGTGTGGAACCTGATAGTCGTAACGTGAAGAGTCAGAGTAGTTAGATGTCGCAGTAGACGACGTACCCATGCCGATATCTTTAACATCCTGGTGCGTGTAGCTCAGGAAGAGGTCAAAGCCGTTCTCGAACTCTTTGCTTGCAGAAACGGCCCACAGAGTGCTCTCGCCTTTATCGACGCTAGACAGGATCAGAGCTTCAGGAGCTGATTTGTCACAGTCGTAAACAACGCGGCCGTCTGGAGCTGTGGAGTCTGGCGTACAACGTGCGTCATACCAGTAAGACGCGTTTTCAAGCTTGTTGAAAAGAACGTCACCAGTGAATGTCCAGCCTTCAGAGAATGGGAAGTCTACATCCCACTGAACGCCGAGGTTCGCTTTCCAGGTTGTTGGAATTTCGAAGTTGCTGTCCATCGCGTTGACGTCGCCGTCAACGGTTTGGTTTGCCAGATCAGTCAGAGCGATTGGTGGCAGATACTGGCCAGTTGTCGCATCTGGAGTTGTTGGCAGGTAGACATTCACACCGCCGTCACCGCCATAGTAAGCAACGTCGTCGTTGATCACGCCGTCGTTAGAGAAGTTGTTGGAAACCCAAACGCCTGGAGAGCCACCAGAGAAGCGACCGAGACCACCACGGATCGTGATATTGTCTTTTGCGTCCCAAGTGAAGCCGAAGCGCGGCATCAGAACATCCATACCGTCGAAGGTACGCGTGTTGGAATAGCCGTAACGGTTGATGAAGTTCTGGTTCTCACGGATCTGACCGTCAGTTTCGTACCAGTCATAACGCAGACCAGCAACGAGTGTCAGATTGTTGAGAATGTCCCAGCTGTCCTGAACGTACAGAGAGTTAACCGCGTAGCTCCAAATCGCACGCAGATCGTTCTCGTCGTTTGAGATCGCATTGTTATACGTCAGACCAGAAGGAATATTCGCTGCGAAGTCAGCGATAGAATCGAACGCGTAAGTACCCTCAGAGTTCTGAGCGAACAGGTTGTCTACGTCGACTTCTTCACGCTCGAAACCAACTTTGAAAGTGTGGTCGCCATACAGATACTCAGCTTTGAGTTTGTACTGCATGAATTCCTGATCGAGCTGGTTACCGTGACGGTAGCGGTCTGGACCGAAGTTGATGTACTCACCGTTGCTTGTGCGAACTGCGATCAGCGGCGTTTCAGCACCGTAGAGTGAATCCTGACCAGTTGC